>NZ_CP126258.1:0-3758921 GCF_003234225.2 Curtobacterium sp. MCSS17_005 | reverse complement strand
GTCGCGCTCGTCTCCAGGGGTCGTGTCGTGCGTTCGCTGCCGGACGAGGGTGCGTCCTGCGGGGTCGGACATGCCGGGGCGTCCTCGGCGACCGCACTCGGGACCAGGTCGTCGCCGGCGGATCGTCGGTGGCTCCGGGGGCTTCGTCGACGCCTCGTTGCCGCGGAGGTTCCCACAGGGTTGTCCACAGTGTTGTCCACGACCACCTCGAGCCGTCTGACAGGAGTACTTCCCTGTCGTACCGGCCATCGGGGGGATCGATCACACCACTGTAAAGGACCGGACCGAGTCCCACCGAACGGAAGTTGTCCCCAATGTGGAGAATGGGGTCGAGGGACGCCAGACCCGACGGTGACGGCGCGACCGCTCCGGGCGGGGTTTGACCTGCTCGCCGCTGTCACGTACCGTTAACCAGTTGACTGCGGCCCTTTGGTCGCGCCCATCTGCGTCGTTCGACACCCGGACGGCTACACATACGTGACGGCTCGCCGCGAGCAGCCGTGTGGAGAACATCATGAGCAAGCGCACCTTCCAGCCGAACAATCGCCGCCGCGCCAAGAAGCACGGCTTCCGCCTCCGCATGCGGACGCGTGCCGGCCGCGCCATCCTGTCGGCGCGCCGCGCCAAGGGCCGTACCGAGCTCTCGGCCTGATCAGGCTCATCGCCTGATCCGGTCCTCGGTCTGACCCCGGCGTCGCAGTGTTGGCCAGCGCCAACCGCATCGTGCGCGGGGATGACTACCGGAACGTCGTGCGTCGTGGTCGCAAGAGCGCCACGGCGCACGTCGTCGTGTCCGTGGTCCGTCAGCCGGCAGACCGCAACGGACCGACTCGGTTCGGCTTCATCGTCGCGAAGACGGTGGGGAACGCCGTGAACCGGAACCTGATCAGGCGGCGGCTCAAGGCGATCGCGCACGACCTGCTCATCGAGTGCCCTCAGGGCTTCGACGTGGTGGTCCGTGCACTGCCAGCCGCATCGCAGGCCGGATGGCCTAGCCTGCTCGAAGACGTCACGCGCTCCTTCGCGCGCGGGGTGGAGAAGGCAGCATGAACCGCACTCTGTGGACCCGGCTTGCCTGGGTCATCGCGTTGCTCCCACGCAACGCGTGCGTCGTCGTGCTCCGGGCCTACCGTGCGGTGATCTCCCCGCTGTACGGCAACGTCTGCCGCTACCACCCGTCCTGCTCCCGGTACGCCCTCGACGCGATCCAGCAGTACGGCGTCGTCCGCGGATCCGCCATGGGCGCCTGGCGCATCGCCCGTTGCAACCCCTGGGCTGCTGGTGGCATCGACGACGTCAAGGAACGTCGTCACCCGTTCGTCGTCAACCGGTTCGGGTTCGTCCTCGCGCCGATCCCGCAGCAGCCGCACCCCGCGGTCGGAACGGCCCGGCCGGTCCTGCTCCCCCAGCGCACTCGAAAGGCATAGCCGTCCCATGGTGATCATCAACACGATCCTCTGGCCGCTCAAGTGGGTGGTCTCGGCCATCCTCGTCGGCTTCCACTGGATCTTCGAGAGCATCGGCATGGACCCGGGCGCGGGCATCACCTGGGTGCTCTCGATCATCTTCCTGACGTTCGTCGTCCGAGCAGCGTTGATCCCGATCTTCGTCCGGCAGATCAAGTCGCAGCGCCGCATGCTCGAGGTCGCGCCGCAGCTCAAGAAGATCCAGGACAAGTACAAGGGCAAGAAGGACCAGTTCTCGCGTGAGGCCATGAGCCGCGAGACGATGGCGCTCTACAAGGAGACCGGGACCAACCCGCTCAGCTCCTGCCTGCCGCTGCTGCTGCAGATGCCGATCTTCTTCTCGCTGTACTCCGTGCTGCACGAGGCCCAGATCAACCAGAAGGGCATCGGCCTGCTGACGAACGACCTCGCGGCGTCGTTCGGCAACGCGGCCTTGTTCGGCGCTCCCCTGCACGAGACGTTCACGAACGCCTCCGGGTGGGAGGTCCGTGCGATCGCGGGCTTCATGATCGTCGTGATGACGGCGTCGCAGTTCATCACGCAGCTGCAGCTCGTCGCCAAGAACATGTCGCCGGAGACCAAGGAGTCTCCGATGTACCGCCAGCAGAAGATGATGCTGTACATCCTCCCGCTGGTCTTCGTGATCTCGGGTCTGAGCTTCCCCCTCGGCGTCATGTTCTACTGGCTGGCCTCGAACGTCTGGACGATGGCGCAGCAGTACTTCGTCATCCGCAGCATGCCGACGCCCGGCTCCGAAGCAGCACTGGCCCGTGAAGCCCGCCTGGCCAAGAAGGCACAGCGTCGCGGGACCGCCACCCCGGTCCTCGCCGAAGCCGGTGCCGGCGCCGGTGCGACGGAGATCGAGCCCGTGCGCGTCACCACCCAGCGTCAGCAGCCGGTCGGCAAGCAGCGCCAGAAGAAGAACGGGAAGAAGTAAGTGACCGAGCAGGACACCGCAGGCGCCGTCGAGACGACGGACACCGAGACCGAGGACGCCCGCGACGAAGCGGACATTGCTGCCGACTACATCGAGGAGCTCCTCGACATCTGCGACCTCGACGGCGACATCGAGATCGAGGAACGCGCCGGTCGCGTGTACCTGTCGGTGACCGACGACGGTGAGGCACTCCGCGTGCTGTCGAAGCCCGACACCGTGACGGCGCTGCAGGAGCTCACGCGCATCGCGGTGCAGGCGGAGACCGGCGAGTTCAGCCGGCTCATCCTCGACGTCGGTGGCTCGCGGGACGCACGTGCTGACGAGCTCCAGCGGCTCGTGGACACCGCTGTCGAGCGCATCGAGGCCGGTTCGTCGTCGGCTGCGCTCCCGCCGATGTCGTCCTACGAGCGGAAGCTCGTCCACGACCTGGTCGCTGAGAAGGGCTTCCACTCGGAGTCCGAGGGTGAGGGTCGGGACCGCCACACGGTCGTCACCCGATGACGGACGCACCCGTCCCGACCGAGGCAGCACCGGTGCTCGAGGCTGAGCCCGCTGCGGCCACAACACTCTTCGGTGACCAGATCGAGGTTGCACGCTCGTTCACGAACGAACTTGCGCGACGGGGCGAGGAGCTGGGCCTGATCGGCCCGCTCGAGCTCCCCCGTTTGTGGACGCGACACATCCTCAATTCGGCATTGCTCGCACCGCTCCTGGAGGCCCGCGGTCGCGTTGCCGACGTTGGCTCAGGGGCAGGGTTGCCGGGTCTCGTGCTCGCAATCGCCCGTCCGGACGTCGACTTCATTCTCATCGAGCCGATGGAGCGCCGGACGGATTGGCTTCGCGCCGAGTCCGATCGGCTCGGCCTGCGGAACGTCACGGTGCTCCGCGGCCGTGCTGAGGACGTGGCGGACGACGTCGTCGTCGATCAGGTCACCGCACGCGCCGTCAGCGCCCTGTCGAAGCTCATCCCCCTCACCGTGCCGCTGGTCCGGTCGGGTGGCCAGCTCATCCTGATGAAGGGTGCGCGGGTCGACGAAGAGATCGAGAAGGCCCGGAAGGTCATCCTCCGGAAGCGACTTTCCGATGTCGAGGTGCTCGAGCTCGGAGACGGTGTGGTCGACGAGACCACCCGCGTCTTCCGGGCTACAGTTGACTGACGCTGCGGCTCGGGCCGGGTCATCCGGCCGCCAGTGGCTCCGCGTTCCACGTGAAACATCGAACCGGGGAAGAGGCACTCGTTGAGTTCATCGACCGACTACGACGCGTCGACACCGCTCGCTCGCGAGATCGCCGACCTGAATCGCCGCCGGCGTGCGATCGCCACGCAACAGTTCCCGCTCCCTTCTGAGACACGGATCATCACCGTCTCGAACCAGAAGGGTGGCGTCGGCAAGACGACGACCACGGTCAACCTGGCTGCGGGTCTCGCCCATGGTGGCGCTCGTGTGCTGGTCATCGACCTGGACCCGCAGGGCAACGCCTCGACCGCGCTCGGTGTCGATCACCAGGCGGAGGTTGCGAGCATCTACGACGTGATCGTGGATGAGGCACCGATGGCCGACACCGTGCAGGCCTCCCCGGAGTCGGACACCCTCTGGTGTGTGCCGGCCACCATTCACCTCGCCGGCGCCGAGATCGAGCTCGTGTCACTGGTGGCACGTGAGCAGCGTCTCCGGACCGCGCTCGACATGTACCTGCAGTCGCTGGACGAGCCGTACCACTACGTCTTCATCGACTGCCCGCCCTCGCTGGGCCTGTTGACGATCAACGCCTTCGTTGCCGCGCAAGAGGTACTCATCCCGATCCAGTGCGAGTACTACGCGCTCGAAGGACTGAGCCAGCTGCTGCGGAACATCGAGTTGATCGAGCGACACCTCAACCCGAATCTCCGAGTGTCCACGATCCTGCTGACCATGTACGACGGCCGCACGAACCTGGCGAACCAGGTGGCGAACGACGTCCGGGAGCACTTCGGTGACCAGGTACTCAAGGCGATGATCCCCCGCTCCGTCCGCGTGAGCGAAGCACCGAGCTACGGCCAGAGCGTCGTCGCCTACGACGTGAACTCCACCGGGTCGCTGTCCTACCTGGAAGCGGCCGCCGAGATCGCAGCACGAGGAGCGAAGCACTGATGGCACCGAAGCGAACCGGACTCGGCCGAGGCATCGGCGCCCTGATCCCGACGGCGACTGATCAGCAGGACCGTCCCGTCGACGTGTTCTTCCCGACCGGTGGCTCGCCGGCATCCGCTCCGACGGCAGACGAGCTGGTGGCCGTGCCGGGGGCACGACTTGCCAACCTCAATCCGCTCGACGTGATCCCGAACGCGCAGCAGCCGCGGAAGGAGTTCCGCGAGGAGGAGCTCCAGGAGCTCGTGCACTCGATCCGGGAGATCGGTGTTCTGCAGCCCATCGTCGTCCGGCCGATCCCCGGCGCGACGGGCACCGAGCCACAGTACGAGCTCATCATGGGTGAGCGTCGTCTGCGTGCCACGAAGGAACTCGGCCTGAGCACGATCCCGGCGATCGTGAAGGACACACCCGACGACGCGATGCTGCGCGATGCATTGCTGGAGAACCTCCACCGTGCGCAGCTCAATCCCTTGGAAGAGGCATCGGCGTACCAGCAGCTCCTCGCGGACTTCGGGATCACCCAGGAACAGCTCGGACAGCGCATCGGTCGATCGCGCCCGCAGATCACGAACACGATCCGACTCCTGCGGCTCCCCTCCCCCGTGCAGCGGCGAGTGGCCGCAGGCGTGCTCTCTGCCGGACATGCTCGAGCCATCCTCGCCGCTCCGGACGCCGAGGCGATGGAGTACCTGGCCGAGAAGATCGTCAACGAGGACCTGTCCGTCCGTGCTGCTGAGGCGATCGCGCAGCAGCTCTCCGCGAAGACGCCGGCGGCGAAGCCGAAGACCGAACCGTCGAAGCGTCAGGCCCACTTCAACGATCTTGCTGAGCGGCTCGGCGACCGCCTCAACACCCGTGTGAAGATCGCGGTCGGCGCTCGCAAGAGTTCCGTCACGATCGACTTCGCGAACGGCGACGACCTCAATCGGATCCTCGCAGAGCTCGGGGTAGAGGACCTCGAAGGCTGAACCCACCGCTGTGCGGCCCTGTGCGGCGGTTTGAGCCCCTGTAACGGCCAGCCCGGGTGCGGACACCGGTAGGTCGTTTCGGCGGCTCCAGCGGGTCCACAGCTCGCTTGGACGTGTTTGCAACAGCGTGACCGCAGTCTGCCTCAGGTGTGATGGCGGTGTCGTGACCAACAGCGGCGCGCCCTCCATGCCAGCGGTCCGAGGGACGTTCTACCGGGCTGTTGATCCGAGATTTCGCGAGTTTCCTGTTGCGGGATCACGGTCGTCGGGCCGCTACTCGAGAGCGCACCAGCCCACGTTGTACCTCAGCTCCTCAGTTGACGGGGTGCGTGCCGCGATGATCGCCCACAATGACGTCCGGCCCGAGGCGGTGGAGATCGTCGCGATCGACGTCGAGGCGTCCGGCATCGTCGACCTGCGCGAGGTGAACGCCTTGGAGGCAGTGAGCATCGACCTCGAGGACGCCTTGGCTCCTTGGCAGGCCATCGCCGGGGCCGGGGGGACACCGCGGGCGTGGACCGTGCGTGACCGCCTCATCGAAGTCGGTGCGAACGGTTTGATCGACCCATCGCGGAAGAGCCCGGGCCTCTGGCACCTGGTGCTGTTCCGGTGGAACGCGGCACAAGCGCCGAGCGTCCGTCTGCTCGATACACACCGCTTCGGCGAGTGAAGCGACGTTCCACGTGGACGTCTATGCTCGCCCTCAGAGCAGGCGGGACACGATGTGCCGGTGTTCCACGTGGAACATCGGCTGCAGGGTCAGGCGCGGTGGTCCCGGATGGCCTGCTCAGCGAGCTCGGCGTAGGTCCAGCCGAGGTCGAAGCCTGACGCCGACAACGCCTGCGGCAGCAGTGACGTCTCCGTGAGCCCGGGGAGCACGTTGGCCTCGAGGAACCAGGGTGTGCCGGCCCCGTCGATGATCAGGTCGACGCGGGACAGATGCCGGAGTCCGAGTGCTGCGTGCGCCGCCACCGCTGCCTCCGCGGCTGCTCCGGCGAACTCGTCGGTCAGTCGTGCAGGCGTGTAGAAGGTCGTCTCCCCCGCGTTGTAGCGCGCCTCGAACCCGTAGATACCGTTGCGCGGCACGATCTCCACGGCGGAGAGCGCCACGGGGCCGTCTCCGGTGTCGATGATCCCCACGGCGACCTCGGTCCCATGGATGAGCTGTTCGACCACGACGTCGTCGCAGTACGTGTACGCCGTCACCATGGCCCGGGGCAGGTCCTTGACGTCATCGACGAGGGTCACGCCCTGCGCACTTCCGCCGCGCGCCGGCTTCACAGCGAGCGGTACCGGGTGCTCGGTCGCGATGGCCTCGAGGACACCGACAGCGCCGAGCTCGCGGAACACGTCGTGGGAGAGCGTCACCGAACGAGGGGTGCGGACACCGGCACGGGCGACCAACGCTGACGCCGTCGGCTTGTCCCATGCCAACCGAGCCGACGTCGAACGTGAGCCGACGAACGGGATGTCCACGGCCTCCAGGATGCCCCGCAGGGCCCCGTCCTCACCGGAGGCGCCGTGCAGTGCCGGCCACACGACGTCCGGGCGTGATTCGGCGAGAGCCGGAAGGAGCATCGCGTCAGCGTCGCGCAGGTCGACCTGCCAGCCGTAGCCGGTCAGTGAGTCGGCGACCCGACGTCCGGAGCGGAGGGAGACGTCGCGTTCGTGCGAGATGCCTCCGGCGACGACGACGACGTGACGACGGGTGAGCTCGGCCATGCGGGGTCCTCCGGTGTGGAACTGCGGTGCTGTGCGAGCAGCACTGAGGAAAAGCGCTGATCAGGAGATGTTCGGCGGCGGTGCGCTGACGGACGACGTCTCGCGGACCACGGTGTTCGGGCGGGTCGTCGGGCCGAACGTCTCGATGAGTTCGAGTTCGTCGTTGACGACGTTGGCGAGACGCTTGACGCCCACTCGGATCTGCTCGGGCGTCGGATAGCAGAACGACAGGCGGATGTGTCCGCCCCCGCGTCCGTCCGCGTAGAAGGCCGTGCCGGGCGTGTAGGCCACGAGCTCCTTGACCGCGCGCGGCAACATGCCCTTGGAGTCGAGCGACTCGGGCAGGGTCAGCCACACGAAGAAGCCACCGTTCGGCTTCGTCCAGGACAGGTCGGGCAGGAACTCCCCCAGCGCGGACAGCATGGCGTCACGACGCTCGGCGTAGATGCCCCGGAAGGTGTCGACCTGACCCTTCCAGTCCGCGGCGTCGAGGTACGCGTTCACGACGTACTGGCCGAAGGAGTTCGGCGCGAGCACGGCCGATTCATTGGCGAGCACGAGCTTCTCGCGGATGGCGTGCGGTGCGAGCGCCCAGCCGACGCGGAAGCCCGGTGCGAGGGTCTTCGAGAAGGAGCCGAGGTACACCACGCCCTCTTCGTCGATCGATCGGATCGCCTGCGGCGCCGGCTCGTCGAACCAGAGGAGCCCGTACGGGTTGTCCTCGAGCACGAGGATGTTGTTCGACCGGCAGATGTCGAGCACCTCGATGCGGCGCTCGCGGCTCATGGTGACGCCGGCGGGGTTGTGGAAGTTCGGGATCGTGTAGAGGAACTTGATCCGCTTGCCCTGTATGCGGAGGTTCGCGATCGCCTCGCGCAGCGCCTCGGGGACGAGACCGAGCTCGTCCGTCGTTACGTGCACGGTCTCGGCCTGGTACGACCGGAAGACGCCGATGGCGCCGACGTAGGACGGCGACTCGGCGAGCACGACGTCACCCGGATCGATGAACAGTCGTGTGACGAGGTCGAGGGCGTGCTGCGAGCCCGTCGTGACCACGACGTCCTCGGCGCTGGCACGGATGCCCTCGAGGCTCATGACGTCCACGATGTGCTCACGGAGGGACCGCAGGCCCTGTCCGCCGCCGTACTGGAGCGCCATAGCGGAGTGCTCGGTCATGACACGGTCCAGGGAGCCCGTGACGAGCTCTCTGGGGAGCGCCGAGACGAACGGCATGCCGCCGGCCAGCGAGACCACTTCGGGGCGCGAGGCGACGGCGAACAGGGCTCGGACCTCGGAGGCGCTCAGCCCGGCGGTGCGCTGGGCGTAGGAGTCGTACCAGGGGTCGAGGCTGTTGCCGTTCGTCATCGAGTGCTCCGTTCAGTGGGACATTCCCGCCACACTACGACATCGGCCCGGGGAACCAGGGTTCCGCGACGGGGCCGATCGTCATCCGGTGGCTCCGGACGAGAACGGCCCCGCTCTCCGGGGAGAGCGGGGCCGTTCGGGTGGGGTGACCTACGCGAGGAACTCGGCGAGGTCGGCCTCGAGTGCGGGCTTCGGCTTGGCGCCGATGACGGTCTTGACGACCTCGCCGCCCTTGAAGACCTTCATCGCTGGGATCGACGTGATCTGGTAGTTCATCGCCGACTGGGGGTTGTCGTCCACGTTGAGCTTGACGATCTCGATCTTGCCGGCGTGCTCTTCGGCGATCTGGTCGAGGATCGGCGAGACCGCGCGACACGGGCCACACCACTCGGCCCAGAAGTCGACGAGGATCGTCTTGTCGGACTTGAGGACCTCGTCCGAGAAGGTGGCGTCGGTGACAGCCTTGGCGTTGGACATGTGTGCTCCTTCGAGAAGTCGTTCAGGGGGTACAACGGCGATGCCGTCGTGGTATTCCGAGGCGGGTCAGGCCCGGGCGGCGATGACGTCGACCATGGCGGGCTCGGTCGGGGCGACGCCCTCGGCCTCATCCGTCAGTGCGTCGTCGAGCTCGGCGAGGTACTTCTCGGCGTCGAGCGCGGCGACCGTGCCCGAACCGGCAGCCGTGATGGCCTGACGGTAGGTCGGGTCGATGACGTCACCGGCGGCGAAGACACCCGGCAGGTTGGTCTTCGACGAACGGCCCTGGACGGCGATCGTGCCCTCGGGCGCAATGTCGATCTGGCCGTGGATCAGGTGCGTGCGCGGGTCGTTGCCGATCGCGATGAACAGGCCGTCCAGGGCGAGCTCGGACTCCTCGCCCGTCACGGTGTCCTTGAGCGTGACGCCCTCGACCGCGGAGTCACCCGTGATGCCGGTGACCTCCTTGTTCCAGGCGAACTCGATCTTCGGGTCGTTCATCGCGCGGTCCTGCATGATCTTCGATGCACGCAGGGAGTCCTTGCGGTGGATGACCGTCACCTTGTCGGCGAACCGGGTGAGGAACGTCGCCTCTTCCATCGCGGAGTCGCCGCCACCGACGACGGCGATGTTCTTCTGTCGGAAGAAGAAGCCGTCGCAGGTCGCGCACCACGAGACACCGTGGCCGGACAGGCGCTCTTCGTCGGGGAGGCCGAGGTGACGGTACGCCGAGCCGGTGGCGTAGATGACCGCGAGGGCCTCGTACGTCTCGCCGGAGCCGACCGTGACCTTCTTGACCTTGCCGGTGAGGTCGACGGAGACGGCGTCGTCGTACAGGACCTCGGCACCGAACTTCTCGGCCTGTTCCTGCATCTTGATCATGAGGTCGGGGCCCTGGATCCCCTCGGGGAAGCCGGGGAAGTTCTCGACCTCGGTCGTCTTGGTGAGTTCACCGCCCGTCTCGACACTGGAGGCGACGATGAGCGGCTTGAGCTCTGCGCGCGCTGCGTAGATGCCGGCGGTGAACCCGGCCGGGCCGGAACCGATGATGATGAGCTGGCGCATGCCTGATTGCCCTTCCGTTGCGTCTGACCGGGTCAACCCATCGTACCGGCGAGGCATTCCACGCGGCCCGTGAGCGTGCGGTGCCCGGCTGGTATCAGCGGCCGAGCTTGCTGCGGAGCATCCGGACGGCGTTGCCGATCTCGCCGTTCTTCGCGACGACGAGGGCTCCGAAGTACACGGCAACCATTGCGGCCCCGGTGAGGATGATCGTGATGAGGGCACCGGTGCGGTCGGACATCGCGAACCCGGCCTCTGAGAACGCGCCGAAGAAGTTCACGACGAGGAGCCCGACGACGCCGGAGATCAGCGCGGCGATCACGAACTGGACGTGCGACCGGGTGATGACCGGACCCTCGATGCTCCCGAGCCGCTTGCGGACGAGCACGAGTGCGACGATCGTCTGCGCCGACCCCGCGATGGTGGTGCAGGCGGCGACCCCGATGCCGATGACCGAGGTGGGGAACGTCGACACCGCCAGGGCGCCGATGACGAACAGCACCGACTGGATGCACTGCATCAGGAACGGCGTCCTGTGGTCGTGCATCGCCCAGAAGACCCGCTGGATCACGAACAGCATGCTGAACAGGACGAGTCCGGGCATGTAGGCGACGAGCACGGCACCGACCTGCAGGGCACTCTCGAACGTGCCCTCGTACAGGCGGCCGAACGGGACGGCGACGACGATCAGCGCGACCGAGGCGAAGACGGTGAAGAGCCCGACGATGCGCAGGGACAGCGACAGGTTGCGGCGGACCGCGTCGAGGTCGCCGCGTTCGGCGTCGTGGCTCATGCGGGTGAAGTACGCCGTCGCGATGGAGACCGTGATGATCGAGTGCGGGAGCATGAAGATGAGCCACGCGTTGCCGAGCACGGCGTTGCCGGGCCCGTCGTCCCGCCCGAGCCAAGCGACCTGCGACTGCACGACGCCGGCGATCTGTGTGACCAGGATCATCGCGAAGAGCCAGCCGGCCGCGGTACCGGTGGACTTGAGGCCCACCCCGCGCCAGCGGAAGTCCGGTCGGAACGACAGGCCGGCGCGCTTCCAGAACAGTGGGAGGAACGCGGCCTGCGCGAAGACGCCGAGGGAGGCGCTGCCCGCGAGGAGCGCGATCTTCGCCGGCGTCCACTGGTCGAGTTCGCTGCCGCTGGTGCCGTACAGGGCGATGAACACGATGAGCCCGGCGATGGCGATGACGTTGTTGAGCAGCGGCGCCCATGTGAACGGCCCGAAGACCTGCTTGGCGTTCAGGACCTCGCCGAGCAGGGAGTACATGGCGTAGAAGAGGATCTGCGGCAGGCACCAGAACGCGAAGGCGACGGCGAGGTCGGTGGCGGCGGGACCGGAGTCCGCCGAGTTGCTGGTGTAGAACCGCACCAGCAGCGGGGCGAGTGCCGTCGCCACGATCGTGATGACGATGAAGACGGAACCACCGAGCGTCACGATCTTGTTGACGTACGCCTGCCCGCCGTCCGTGCCGGCCTTCATCGCGCGGACGATCTGCGGGATGAGCACGGCCGACAGCAGACCGCCCGCGATGAGCGCGTAGATGTTGTTCGGCAGCTGGTTCGCGACGGCGAAGGCGTTGGCCGACGGGCTCGCGTTCTGCCCGATCGCGTACGCCAGCACGAAGGTCTTCGCGAAGCCGAGGATGCGGCTCACCATCGTGCCGGCGGCGAGCATCGCGCTCGCTCGGCCGAGGCTGCGCTCGGCGACCGGCTCGGCGTCGACGTCGGGCTGGGGCTGGCTGGTGCTGATGGTCGGCTCCTCGGGGTCGCGGTCGTCCGCGACGGTGCTGCGTGCGGCGTCGGACGGGAGGCCCGGCTCGGACCCGGCGCGCGCGATGGCGTCCTGCAGGGGGCCCTGGTCCACCGCCGCGGTCGCCGCTGCAGCCGGGGCTGCGGCCGCCGCTCCGGTGGCCGCGCCGGCCGTGGACGCGGCCACGCTGGGTGCGGGGGCCGCTCCGGAGCGGTGATCCGTGCCTCCAGGCCGGGTGGTGGACGCCTGCGCGTCCCCGACCGTCGGCTGGACCGCCAGGGGGCGGTTCGGGTCGTCGTCGTCCTCGTCGTCGAGCTCGCCGTTTCGGCGGCGGATGCGCTTGCGGATGCTGCGGAAGATGCCGAAGCCGAAGATGCCGATCAGGGCGATGGCGGCGACCGCGGTGATGACCGTCTCCCACTGCGCCTGCACGTTCAGCTCGACGGTCGCGGGCTCGGCGATGGCGACGCCGGTCGGGCTCGAGAGCGACATCGTCAGCTCGACCTTGCCGTTCGCGACCGACTGCACGGGGACGGTGGCGCGGGTGGAGGAGTCGGGCTGGATCTCGACCACGATGTCGTTGCGGACGACCCGCAGCGCCGAGTTGGACGGCTGCACGGACAGGTGCACCGTGACCGGGTAGGCGGAGCTGTTGCGGATGGACACCGGCAGGGACGACCGGTCGCCGAGCAGGGTGAGACTGCTCGAGTCGACGATCCCGACCTCGGTGGTGCTCTTCGCCCAGGCGGCCGTGCGCGCCTCGACCGCGGCGGCGAGGCCCTGGTCGTCGTCGCGCCACGCGTTCGAGGCGAGCGCGAGCAGACGGAGCCGGGCCGGGGCGGTCAGCTGGTTCGGGTCGCCGAGGATCGTGGCGAACGCGGAGAGCCCCTGTTCCCCTCGGACGAGTCGCTGGAGCTGGTCGACGCGGGCCTCGCCGGTGGACGCGCTCGCGAGCGTGAGCGACCCGGCGACGGCCTTCGAGGCGGTGGAGAGGTCGGCCGGGGCGACCCAGGCGGTGCTCTCGAGGGCGTCCAGCGCCTGGCTGAGCCGGGTGGAGTCGGACGGCCACTCGCGCCCGAGGGTCAGCAGGATCGGCCCCGTGGCAGTGGCGGCACGGGCCGAAGTGGCCAGCGTCGCGGTGAGCTCGGACATCGTCGATGACCAGGTCTGCCGGTCGGTGGCGGTCGCCGCTCGGCGGAGCATCGACGACATCGACTGGTCGGAGACGAGCACGTGGTCGTCGCCGATCTTCTCGGACGCGGTGATGGTGGTGTCCGCGCCGGCCGAGGTGTTGCCGCTCGAGACGATGGTGGTCTTCGTGCCGGCACGCTCGAGGGCCGGCAGGTCGGCGGAGGACACCGTTCCCTCGGTCGGCCAGGCGATCGAGTCCATCGAGTACGGGAAGTCGAGCAGGGACTCCGTGGTCGGCAGGGTCTCCTGCGCCTGGTCGGCACCGTCGTCGGTCGTGGTGCCGTCGCTCGAGGCCTCGGTGGGGGCCGGTGACGAGGTCTGCCCCGGTGTGGCCGTCGGAGTCGGTGCCGGGGTCTCGGCACCGGGGAAGTTCTCGGACTTGACGGACTGGTCGAGGGAGATCGGCGACAGGATGCCGTCGGACCCGGCCTGGCGCAGGCCGGTGACGTCGGCGTCGGCGTAGGACAGCGCGAAGGTCTCGTTGCGCAGTGATTCGAGACGCTGCAGCCAGGTGATCGCGCTCGACGGGGCGTTGTCGCCGAGGATCCGGATCGAGGCGATGATCCGCGGGTCCACCGCCACGGCGACGTTGTGGTCCTCGGCCGCGTCGAGCTGCTGCGTGAGCGTGCCGTCCACCGAGGTCGCCGCGGCCAGCACGGGGGCGGTGAGGATGCCGTCGGTCGACTTCGGCACGGTGATCGGCATCGCGACGGAGACGCTGACCGGGGCCTGCTCGAAGTCCGGGTACCAGGTGATCGCAGAGCGGTCGACGGCGAAGGCGTCGCCCGCCGTGTACTCGGCCGCGATGCGCCGGGCGCCGAACGAGGAGTACCCGCCGAGTGCCACGTTGCCGGAGACGATCTCGACCGAGTCGATGGTGATCGAACGGTGCGCGGGGATCGCCGGGATGTCCACGGAGTCCATCGGAGCGCCGAGGTAACCGGTCGTGGTGGTGTCGCTGAGCCAGCTCGCCAGGACGTCGCGCGTGCTCACCGAGCGGAAGATGTCGAACTCCGCGGTGCCGGCCGGCAGTGCTGCGTCGGTGTCGTTCGTGACGGTGACCGACAGGGTGAGGTCCTGGTCGCGCTGGACGACGCCGCGGTTCGCGGGGGCGATCGAGATGGTCGCCTTGCCCGCGTCTGCGGCGGCCGGATCGGCGAGGTGGCTCTTGGCTGCGGACACCGTGGCGGCCGAGGCGTGATCGGTGGCGACGGGCGCGACGACCAGGCCGAGCGCGACGAGGGTCGACGCGGCTGCGGCGAGCGTGGTGCGGAGCATCTGCATACGGGGAGCGGGCCACGGGGTCGGTTCGGGCCGAGCACGAGTGTATGAGGCGCGACCATGAACAGGTCCCGTGCGCGCGCGGCTCATGGAGAACTCGGGGCCTCGATCTGGGAGGATGAGCACCGTCATGCAGTCCGTTGCCCAGGCCGTCGAACGACTCGACGCACTCGCCACCACCGAGCCCGTCGACCTCCTCGCTCGGGCCTTCGCCGACGCCGGACACGAACTCGCCCTCGTCGGCGGCCCCGTCCGTGACGCGTTCCTCGGCCGTCCGGTGACCGATCTGGACTTCACCACCAACGCCCGGCCGGACGACATCCTGCGGATCGTCGAGCCCATCGCGAGCGCCACGTGGGACGTCGGTCGCCAGTTCGGCACCATCGCCGCACGGGTCGCCGGCGAGCAGGTCGAGATCACGACGTACCGCAGCGACGTCTACGACGGCGAGACCCGCAAGCCCGAGGTCGCGTTCGGCGACACCATCGAGGACGACCTGCTCCGTCGCGACTTCACCGTCAACGCGATGGCCCTGCGGCTGCCGGCCCGCGAACTCGTCGACGTGCACGGCGGCATCGAGGACCTGCTCGCCGCACGGCTCCGGACGCCCCAGACCGCGGTCGTCTCGTTCCGCGACGACCCCCTGCGGATGATGCGCGCCGCACGGTTCACCTCCCAACTGGGCTTCACCGTCGACGACGACGTGCGGTCCGCGATGCAGGAGCTCGTCGCATCGATCGACATCGTGTCCGCCGAGCGGGTCCGCGACGAGCTCGTCAAGCTGCTCAACACGGACGACCCGGTCCCCGGCCTCCGGCTGCTCGTCGACACCGGCCTCGCCGAGCGGTTCCTGCCCGAGCTGCCCGAGATGCGGCTCGAGGTCGACGAGCACCACCACCACAAGGACGTCTACGAGCACTCGCTCACCGTGCTCGAGCAGGCCATCGGGTACGAGGCCGAGCGGCACGCCGGCGATCCCCCGGACACCGTGCTCCGGCTCGCGGCGCTGCTGCACGACATCGGCAAGCCCGCGACGCGCAAGCTCGAGCCCGGCGGCGCCGTGAGCTTCCACCACCACGACCTGGTCGGTTCGAAGCTGGCGAAGAAGCGACTCCGCGCGCTCCGCTTCGACAACGACACCATCGCCGCCGTGTCCCGCCTGATCGAGCTGCACCTGCGCTTCTTCGGGTACACCGAGGGCGCCTGGACCGACTCCGCCGTCCGCCGTTACGTGCGTGACGCCGGACCCCAGCTCGAACGGCTGCACGAGCTCACCCGTTCGGACGTCACCACCCGCAACCGCCGCAAGGCCGACCGGCTGGCGTTCGCCTACGACGACCTCGAGGACCGCATCGAGGTCCTGTCCAAGCAGGAGGAGCTGGAGTCGATCCGTCCGGACCTGACCGGCGACGACATCATGCGGATCCTCGACATCCCGCCGGGGCGTGCCGTGGGCGAGGCCTACCGGTTCCTGCTCGAGGCCCGGATGGACGAAGGGCCCCTCGGGCCGGAGACCGCCGAGGAGCGCCTGCGCGAGTGGTGGAGCGCCCGAGGCGACACCAGCGCCTGAGGCGACACCAGCGCCTGAGGCGACGCCGGCGCCTGAGACGCGACCGCCTGACGGGCGGGACCGCTCTCCACAGGCCGGTAGCGCGCCTCCAGGCAGTCCGGTAGGCTACCCAGGTTGCCCCTCGCGCACCTGCGTGGTCTGGGGCACATGCATCAACCCTCCTGCCCCGGGAACCGCCCGGGGCCGCTGAGACCAGAGGAGGTGGGTTCCGCATGCACCAGTACGAACTGATGGCGATCCTCGACCCCGAGATCGATGAGCGCACCGTCGCTCCCAGCCTGGACAAGTTCCTGGCCGTGATCCGCAACGCGGGTGGCACCGTCGACAACGTGGACGTCTGGGGCCGTCGCCGGCTCGCTTACGAGATCGCGAAGAAGTCCGAGGGCATCTACGCCGTCGTCGACTTCACGTCGTCGCCCGAGGCAGCCAAGGAGCTCGACCGTCAGCTCGGTCTCTCCGAGGCCGTGCTCCGCACGAAGGTCCTCCGCGCTGAAGAGGGCATCGCGCAGGTCGCCGCCCAGAAGCAGCGTGACGAGGCTCGCGCGGCCCGCAAGGCCGCCAACGCCTCCGCAACCGCGACCGCGAGCGCCGAGTAACCCGTGGCCGGCGAAACCGTCATCACGGTGGTGGGCAACCTCACCGCGGACCCCGAGCTGCGCTACACGCAGAACGGGCTCGCCGTGGCGAACTTCACCATCGCGTCGACCCCTCGCACGTTCGACCGTCAGGCGAACGAGTGGAAGGACGGCGATGCGCTGTTCCTCCGCGCGAGTGTGTGGCGCGAGTTCGCCGAGCACGTGGCGGGGTCGCTGACGAAGGGCTCGCGCGTCATCGCGCAGGGTCGTCTGCGTCAGCGTTCCTACCAGGACCGTGAGGGCCAGCAGCGCACGAGCATCGAGCTCGAGGTCGACGAGATCGGCCCGTCGCTCCGCTACGCGACCGCACAGATCACCCGTGCAGCGGGTGGCAGTGGCGGCGGTCGTGGCCAGGTCGGCGGCGGCGGCAGCGCCCCCGCGGGCAACGGCGGCGGCAACTGGAACAACAACGGTGGCGGTCAGTCGGACGCGCCCTGGTCTCCCCAGGGCGGCCAGCAGGGTGGCGGCAACGCACAGTCGAACGACGTGTGGAGCACCCCCGGCGGCAACTTCGACGACGAGACCCCGTTCTGATCGGAGCACGCAGCGCCGCCTGACAGCGGCAACTGCGAGTTCCGGACTGATCCTCAGCGTTCCCACGGACACACAACTTTTCTTCTAAGGACAAATCACTATGGCTGGAAAGAGCACCGGCGACCGCCGGAAGCCTCGCGGCAAGGGCGGCAAGAACGCTGCTCCCGCGAAGTCGATCAAGGTCGGCGTCATCGACTACAAGGACGTTGCGACCCTTCGCAAGTTCATCTCGGAGCGTGGAAAGATCCGCGCCCGTCGCATCACCGGCGTCTCCGTCCAGGAGCAGCGCCTCATCGCCCGTGCCGTGAAGAACGCCCGTGAGATGGCGCTCCTCCCCTACGCCGGCTCCGGCCGCTGATCGGAGGTCGACACATGTCGAAGCTCATCCTCACCCACGAGGTCTCCGGCCTCGGTTCCGCTGGTGACGTCGTCGACGTCAAGAACGGCTACGCCCGCAACTACCTCATCCCCCAGGGCTTCGCTGTCGCGTGGTCCAAGGGCGGCGAGAAGCAGGTCGAGTCGATCCGTGCCGCGCGTACCGCGCGCGAGCTCGCCACCATCGAAGAGGCACAGGACCTCAAGATGAAGCTCGAGAACGCGACCATCACCCTGTCGGTCAAGGCCGGCAAGGACGGTCGTCTGTTCGGCTCCGTCCGTCCGGGCGACGTCGCTGACGCCGTCCAGGCGCAGGGCGTCGGCTCGCTCGACAAGCGCAAGGTCGAGGTCCCCGCGACCATCAAGACCGTCGGTGACCACGAGGCCACCGTGCGCCTGCGCGAGGACATCACTGCCGTGATCTCGCTCAAGGTCGTCGCTGCCAAGTAGCACTGACGTTCCGCTCCACGACGGGCGGGTCTCCTCCGGGAGGCCCGCCCGTCGTTGCGTTCCAGGGGCGGTCGCGCGGCTTGTCCTACGGCTGTCGCCGACATGGTCACGGGCCTGGAGGCGCGGCTCGACTCGGGCTGGCTGGTTACGGTTCAGACGGGGTCACGCTTGCTGGGAACGGGCCGAGAACTCTTCCCACAGGAGGGGTGCTTGTCAAGTCGTTTTACACAGTGGAAACGTGTCAAATCGGAACCTTCAAGGGGTACTTGAACCCCACTTTTCCACACACGGTGTGCAACAGAAAACCCCAGGTCAAGTGGTCGAAAGTGTGTTCGCACGCCACTTTTTCCACAGGCTCGTCCACAGTTCTCCACACAGCGTCCCGGCGTGTTCCGCAGCCTCTCCACAGAGTTATCCACAGGGCCGTTTGTTGGGGATAACTCTGGGGTCGTAGCTTGGGCGAGCGACTCGGGGATGTCGGTCGCCGGGGGTAGAAACAGGGGTGCGGGTTCCGGCCGGTGGGTGCTGTCCCGCCGGTTCAGGTCCGTGTCGTCAACAGAGGAGAGCGTGTGTCGATCGCACATCTTGAGCCCGCACCGCAGGACTACGCGGACCGCGGCATGGAACGCACCCCGCCGCACGACATGCTCGCGGAGCAGTCGACCATCGGTGGCATGCTCCTGTCGAAGGACGCCGTCGCCGACGTCATCGAGACCGCCCGCGGTGTGGACTTCTACGTCCCCAAGCACGAGGTCATCTTCGACGCCATCCTGTCGCTCTACTCGCACGGTGAACCCACCGACGTCATCGCCGTCACCGACGAGCTGACCAAGACCGGTCTGCTGTCCCGTGCCGGCGGCGCCGAGTACCTGCACAGCGTCACGAGCATGGTGCCGACCGCTGCGAACGCCGGCTACTACGCCGGCATCGTCGCCGAGAAGGCCGTGCTCCGTCGTCTGGTCGACGCCGGCACCCGCATCGTGCAGATGGGCTACGCGTCAGAGGGTGAGGTCACCGACCTCGTCAACAGCGCGCAGGCCGAGGTCTACAACGTCGCCGGTGGTGTGCAGACCGAGGACTACGTCCCGCTGACCGACGCCATCTCCGCCGCGCTCGACGAGATCGAGGCCGCCAAGGGCCGCGACGGCCAGATGACCGGCGTGCCGACCGGGTTCGCGCAGCTCGACGGCCTGACCAACGGCTTCCACCCCGGACAGCTCATCATCGTCGCCGCGCGCCCGGCCCTGGGCAAGTCGACGCTGGCGCTCGACCTGTGCCGCGCCGCCGCGATCAAGCACGACCAGACCGCCGCCTTCTTCTCGCTCGAGATGGGTCGCGCCGAGATCGCGATGCGTCTGCTCTCAGCCGAGACCAGCGTGCCGCTGCAGAACATGCGCAAGGGCACCGTGGACTCCCGCGACTGGACCACCATCGCGCAGACCCGCGGTCGCATCAACGACGCCCCGTTCTTCATCGACGACTCCCCCAACATGACGCTCGTCGAGATCCGCGCCAAGTGCCGTCGACTCAAGCAGCAGCACAACCTGAAGCTCGTGGTCATCGACTACCTGCAGCTGATGACCTCGGGCAAGAAGGTCGAGAGCCGCCAGCAAGAGGTCTCCGAGTTCTCGCGTGCCCTGAAGCTGATGGCCAAGGAGCTCCAGGTCCCGGTCATCGCCCTGTCGCAGCTGAACCGTGGTCCGGAGCAGCGTGCCGACAAGAAGCCGGCGATCTCCGACCTCCGTGAGTCCGGCTCCATCGAGCAGGACGCCGACATGGTCATCCTGCTGCACCGTGAGTCGGCGTACGAGAAGGACAACCCGCGTCAGGGTGAGGCGGACCTGATCGTGGCGAAGCACCGTAACGGACCGACAGACACCATCACCGTGGCGTTCCACGGGATGTTCTCGCGGTTCGTCGACATGCCGCAGTAGGCGCGTGGGCGCGCGACGCCTCGCCAACGTCGCATCGACTAGCGGGCGATCGTGAGGGCCCCGTTGTCCTCGCGGATGCGGCCGTCCTTCGGCACCCACACGCGCAGGCCGTCGAGCCTGCCCGTGGTGAAGGACGAGGCGTCGTCCTGCAGCAGGTTGGTCACGGCCTCCGGTGCGGGGAGCCGCTGGTCGCGTCCGACGACGATGGCGACGTAGGGGCCGCGGTCGAGTCGGTTGGTGCCGTGGTCGCCGACGTACGGCTGGAAGAGCGTGGGAGTCGCCGACACGAACAGGATCCGACCGTCGGGCACATCGTGGTCTTCGAGGTACCCGGGCAACAGCGCGATCCCGGTCGGGTGCGCCCGCGCGACGGCCTGGCTCACCCGGAACGACGGGACGACGAGCGTCGCGACGAGGACCAGCACGACCGGGACGGTCAGGGCCCTCGGGGGGACGGTGGCGAGTCGAGCGAAACCGATGGCGGCGAGGACCAGCAGGAACGGCATCCACGCGGTGTAGTAGGTCGGCAGCGCGATCTTGGCGACGACGACGTAGAACCCGACGAGCAGCACCAGGGATGCGCCGACGTACGCGACCAGGCGGTCCGCCCGCACCACCAGGGCAGCGAGCACCCCGATCGCGAGGACGACGAGCATCCCCTTGCCGGTGCCGTCGAGCAAGAACCGGAAGCTCGCCCACCACGGTGCGAACGTGTAGATCTGCCCGTCGATCGTGATCGGGTGCCCGTTGGTGTTCTGCCCCTCCTGGAACGCGACCATGTACTGGATCGCGGAACGGATGCCCATCGGGACGTACAGGGCGACGAACGTCACCGCGAAGGCGGCGACCCAGAGCACGCCGCCGACGAGGCCCTTCCGCCATGCCTTGAACACGACCGGGAGCAGCAGGAACGCCGGGAGCAGCACGATGGTCGACAGCTTGGACGTGACCGAGGCAGCCATGAGCACGCCGGACACGGGAGCGAGCCACCAGGCCCGTTCGCTGCGGATCCACCACCACGCGGCGACGATCGCGAACACGGCGAAGGCCGTCATCACCGGGTCGAGCAGGGCGAGCCGGTCGACCCGGGCACCCGCACCACCACGCGGAGTCAGCCACCACAGCGACGCCGCCAGCAGGGCACCCCAGTACCCGATCTCGCGACGCAGCCACAGGTACAGGACCACGCCGACCGCGAAGGTGAGCACGCCGACGAGGACCCGCGGGCCGATCGGACCCTGCCCGGTGAGGAGCTGCACGAGCCCGAACAGGTACTTGGCCGTCGGCGGGTGTTCGCGGTTCGCGGTGAAGTCGCCGTGGACGTACTGCCACCCGCTCTGCAGGTAGATGTTCTCGTCACCGGTGATGTTCGAGCCGGCCAGGTTCCAAAAGCACTGGTAGAGCGCGGCGATCAGGACGAGGGAGGCGATCGTCAGGCGGAGGCGGAGGTCGCCGGCGAACCCGGACACTCGTGATGGCACCAGACGAACCTACTGGCCCTCCGGCCGTCTTCGGCGTCGACGTGTTAGGTTGTGCACAACCGAATCGAGCACAACGTGAAACTCACCAGCTGGATCGACCTCGTCACCGGCGTCCTGCTCGCCGGGCACGGCATCGTCACGGTTCGCCGCACCCCGCTGCGCGCACGAGCCCAACAGATGCAGCGCCGGGGCTTCGAGCCGGGCGTCCCGCACGCAATCGGCATCTCGGCCCTGGAACTCCTGTCCGGGCTCGGGCTCGCCGCTGCAGCGGTCCGCCGTGCCCCCGGGAGCGACCTGATCGGCACCGGCTCCACCATCGCGGCGACCGCCCCCGGCGGGACCCGGCTCGTGATCGACCTCGAAGACCGGCAGGTGACGACCACGACCGGTGCTGCCGGGGCACTCGCACTCGTCGGCGCACTGCGACTGGCCGCCTCGACCCACGGCCGTCCGGCCGCCCGGATCCTCACGCTCGGTGCCGCCGCTGTCGTGATCACCTTCGAGGCCGCACGCCGTCGCCGCGTCCTCCGCAGCCGCTGACCTCGCCCCCCACTCCACCGAACCCCACCACCACCGTGAAAGGCACCGCCCCGATGGCAACCCGCACCCCCGCAGTCCGCTCCACCCGCCCCCGGACCATCGTCCGCATCCTGTTCGGCGCGATGCTCACCTGGGCCGGCATCAGCCACCTCACGGTGGCACGCGAGGAGTTCCAGGCGCAGGTGCCGAAGTTCGTGCCGCTGCCGACGGACGTCACGGTGATCGCCTCCGGTGTGGTGGAGATCTCGCTCGGGGCTGCGCTGATGCTCCTGGCACGGCGACAGGTGACGGTCGGGTGGGTCGTCGCGGTGTTCTTCCTGGCGGTGTTCCCCGGCAACATCGCGCAGTGGATGCACCACCGCGACGGCTTCGGCCTGGACACCGACACCAAGCGCTTCGTCCGCCTGCTGTTCCAGCCCGTCCTCATCGCCGTCTCGCTGTGGGCGACGAACGCGCTGCGCAAGCGCCGCTGAACCGGCCTGCGCGAGCGCCGCTGACCGACCCTGCACCCGCGCGACCGTGACCATGGGGCAGAATCGGCCCCATGAGCGGGGACGACATTAACCAGCCGCGCGTGGTCGCGGTGAGCAAGGACGGCGAGCACCGGTTCAGCAAGCCGTTGGTCGACGCGGTGACGCTCGTGGCGGGGTGGGGCATCGAGGGTGATGCCCACGCCGGCACGACCGTGCAGCACCGCTCCCGGGTCGCCCGTGACCCCTCCCAGCCGAACCTGCGCCAGGTCCACCTGCTGCACGCCGAGCTGTTCGACGAGGTCGCCGAGGCCGGGTTCAGCATTGAACCGGGACAGATGGGCGAGAACGTCACGACCAGTGACATCGACCTGCTCGGGCTGCCCGAGGGAGCAGTCCTGCACCTCGGCGACGACGCCTCCGTGCAGGTCACGGGCCTGCGGAACCCGTGCCAGCAGATCAACGGCTTCGAGCCGGGGCTCCTCCGTGCCGTGTTGGGGTGCGCCGAGGACGGCACGGTCGAGCGCAAGGGCGGGGTGATGAGCGTCGTGCTCACCGGTGGCACGGTCCGGCCGGGCGATCGCATCCGGGTCGAGCTCCCCGACGGTGAACGACGACCCCTCCAGCCCGTCTGATGACGCAGCGCGTGCGACGCGTCCTGGTACTCGGCGGAACCGGTTGGCTCGGACGGACGATCGTCGGTGAGCTGTTGGCCGAGGGCGCCGACGTCACCTGCCTCGCCCGGGGCGCCACCGGCAGCGTCCCCGAGGGAGCGCGCTTCGTCCAGGCGGATCGAGCCCTGGCCGGCGCGTACGAACAGGCCACCGGCGACTGGGACGAGGTCATCGAGCTCGCCAGCGCCCCCCAACTCGTCGCCCCGGCGCTCGACGCCCTCGCCGACCGGGCCGCGCACTGGACCCTGGTGTCGACGGTCTCGGTGTACGCGGACAACGACGAACCGGGCGCCGGCGAGTCCGCCCGCCTGGTGGAGCCGAAGGACCCGTCCGAGTACGCCGACGCGAAGGTCCTCGCCGAGCGCATGACGCGGCTCCGGCTCGGGTCACGGCTGCTCATCGCACGCCCGGGGTTGATCGTCGGCCCCGGCGATCCGAGTGACCGGTTCGGGTACTGGCCGGCACGCCTCGACCGCGGTGGGCCGGTGCTGGTGCCGACGACGGCGGAGCGGTTCGTCCAGGTGATCGACGTCGCAGACCTCGCCGCCTGGCTCGTCCGGGCCGGGCGCGACCGGTTCGTCGGCACGGTCAACGCCGTGGGCGCTCCGGTGCCGATGCAGGACTTCTTCCGGTGCGTGGCGGAGGTCACCGGGTTCGATGATGAGCTGGTCGCGGTCGACGACGACGTCCTGCTTGCGCACGACGTGGCCTACTGGGCCGGACCCCGATCACTCCCCCTGTGGATCCCGGTGTCGGAGGGCGGGTTCGCACAGCGCTCCACGGTGGCGTTCGCTGACGTCGGCGGGGTGACCCGACCCCTCCGGGACACCGTCGAACGGGTGCTCGAGGACGAGCGTGCCCGCGGGACGGATCGGGAACGCCGTGCCGGCCTCACCGCCGCAGCGGAAGACGCGGTCGTCACCACCGTCCGGCACTGAACAAGCAGCAGAACCGGCTGATCAGGACGCAGCGGCAGCCTGCTCGTACAGACTCGTCGCCAGGTCGTTGAGTACCTCGTGCAGTTCTCCCTTGTGCGCCCCGTCGACGGCCCGGAGCATCGCTGCGTACCGCTCCTGGTAGTCCGACACGACGACTTCGCCCGGGGGCAGCAGCCGAAGCAGTGAGCCTCGGCGATCGGCCGGGTTCGGTGCGCGCTCGAGCAGGCCGGCGGTGCTCATCCGGTCGATCATGTTCGTCACCGCGCCCGAGGTCAGCCCCAGGTACCCGGCGACCTCGGTCGGAGTGGAGTACCCGGTGTCACTGATGAGCACGAGCGCTCGCAACGCGTTCTCGTGCACGCCCGCACGAGCGCTGAGCTGACTCACCAGGCTCGCGTTCGCACGCACGACGGCGGTGAACGCGGCCATGAGATCGGCCGCGTCGTCGTCGTTGCGTGCTGCTGCCACGAGGGTCTTCTTCCGTGTCGGGTACCGGGGGGACAACGGCCGTCCCCCGCACCGGGGTAAGTATACGAGTGGTCAACTTGGTGAATCAGTGACTATCTTAACCATTGAAGCAAAACAGCCCGAATGCCTTGCTTCCCCAACTTCCTGAAACCACCACCGAACGATGAGGTACCCCGTGTCCACCAAGCTCCGCACCTCCGCACTGAAGCGGGTCCGCTTCGCCCCCGTGGCGCTCCTCGCGGGTATCTTCGCCGCCGTCCTGCTCTCCCTCTCGCTCACCGGCACCCTCTCCGGGTTCGCCGCGAGCATCACCAACAGCAGCAACACCGCCGGCAGCGGCACGCTGATCATGCAGGAGCAGAACGCCGGCGCGACCGTCACCTGCCTCAGCACCGACGGCGGCTCGGTCTCGACGAACTCCGCGACCTGCTCGACGATCAACAAGTTCGGCGGCAGCACGACGATGACCCCGGGCAACACGGTCAACACCGCGATCTCGATCAAGAACACCGGCACCGCGAACGCAAGCACCTTCACGCTCAACCCGGGCGCGACGTGCACCCAGTCGGCGAACGGTTCGGCCAACGGCACCGCGACCGACCTCTGCGCCAAGATGAACCTCGTCATCACCTCCGGCTCTACCACCGTGTTCAGCGGCACCCTCGCCAGCTTCAAGGGTGCGGCGGCGTCGGCCTTCACGATGCCGCAGGCCCCGGCTGCCGGCGCGAGCGTCCCGTTCAACTTCGCGGTGACCCTCGACTCCTCGGCCGGCAACACCTACCAGGGCCTCGCCGCCTCGGTCCCGATGACCTGGACCTTCACGGCCTGATCGGCCTGATCCGCCCCCATCACCCCTCCCCCAGACCGGCGACGCTCGGCCGACCCCCCTCCGGTCGAGCGTCGCCACCCCAGCAAGACCAGCAAGACCAGCAAGACCAGCAAGACCAGCCCCACCACCGCCCCACCCCGACCTTCCGGAGCAGAGCCCATGAGCCAGACCGCAGCGATCCCGCTCAGCGGCATGCTCGACCGCCCGGTCCTCCGCGGCCGTCAGGTCACCCGCTCCGAGACGGTCCTCGCCTGGTCGGTCGCCGCGATCGCCGCGCTGCTCCTCACCGCCGCGGTCCTGTTCCTCTCCGCCGGCGGCCGCTGGTTCGTCGTCGAGACCCCTTCGATGGGCGAAGCCGCCCCCGTCGGCACCCTCGTGCTCGACCTGCCGGTGGACGTCGCCACGCTCAGCGTCGGCGAGATCGTCTCGTTCGAGACCTCCGCCAACCCGGACGTCGTCTACACGCACCGCATCGTCTCGATCGACGCGGACGGCGGGCTCCACACCCGCGGTGACGTCAACGGCGCCACCGACCCGTGGACGCTCACCCAGGCGGACGTGATCGGCACCCCCGCGCTCCTGGTCCCCCGCATCGGCTGGCTGCTCCGCGCCGCCCCGATCCTGCTCATCGGCACGCTGATCATCCTGACCCTGACCAGCGCGTTCACCGACCGGGTGACCCGCACGTGCCTGCGGATCGCGGGCAGCGCCCTCACCGTCTCGTACGCGGCGTTCGTGTTCAAGCCGTTCGTCAACGTGACGACGATCACGAACACCTCGAGCCCGACCGGCGTCGAGGCCACCGTGATCTCGTCGGGGATCTTCCCGGTCCGCGTCGACGCCGTCGGCGGCACCAGCGTCCACCTGGTCGACGGTGAGATGGGCAAGGTCGTCATCCATGAGCTGACGAAGAACGGGCACTACCAGCTCATGTCGAACATCGACCTCGACCCCCTGGGTTGGATCGCCCTGATCGCCGTGTGCCTCGTGCCGCTCATGGCGTGCCTGGCGGTCGGCCGCGTCGAGGCGGTGCGTCCCTCGTGATCCTCCGTCGCCTGCGCGACGGCCGCGTCGTCGCCGTCCTCCTCGTGGTGGCCCTGGCCGTCGTCGTCCTGCTGAACCAGTTCGCGCCGACCCGCTCGGCGTACAGCGCCCGCGTGACCAACAGCGCGAACACCGCGGCGACCGCCCCGTACTTCACGTGCACGGGCGCCGTGGGCGCCGACACCGCGAACGCGCTGTTCGCCTACCGCCTGACCGAGGCCTCGGGTTCGCGGACGGCCACCGACTGGTCCGGTCGTGCTGCGAACGGCACGTACCAGGGCACCATGACCGCGACCACGCCGAGCCCGAACGCCTGCCCGCGTGACAGCGGGAGCGCCTACGCGCTCAACGGCTCCACGAGCTACGTCTCCACCCCGCGGTCGTACGCCAACCCGACGACCTTCAGCGAGGAGGTCTGGTTCCGCACCACGGTCGCCGGCGGCATGCTCATCGGCTTCGGCAACAGCCAGACCGGTGCGTCGGGCCAGCACGACCGGAAGCTCTACCTGACCACCACGGGGCAGCTCGCGTTCGGCACGTACAGCGGCACCACGCAGGTCATCACCTCGCCGAAGGCCTACACCGACGGCGTCTGGCACCACGCGGTGACGACGATGTCGCCCACCAACGGCATGCGCCTGTACGTCGACGGCACGCTCGTCGCGTCGAACACGGCCTTCAAGAGCCCCGAGAACTTCACCGGGTACTTCCGCGTCGGCTACGACGTCGTCAGCGGGTGGCCGGGTTCGACGAACAACCCGTACTTCACCGGGTCGATGCGGTACGCCGCCGTCTACGGCACCGAACTGACGGCCAGCCAGGTGGCCGCGCACGCGGCCGCCGGTTCCTGACGCACTGACCGCCGGACTGGAGGCGCGTGGCCGTGCCCGCCACGAGCCTCCAGTCCGTCCCCTGGTCACGTCGAGGACGTGGGCAGGGTTGGCGGACCGGGCCCACCAACCCGCGGATTCGGGGCGACGAATCCCGCTGATCAGGCCTTTTCGTGCCCTGGACCGTGCCAGGATCGTCAGGTCCTGAGACGTCGGAGTCTCCATCCGACCGTCTCGAAAGGCGCCACCTCCATGTCCTTCTGGGCCCTCTTCCTCATCGCGCTCGGCGTC
Source organism: Curtobacterium sp. MCSS17_005 (assembly GCF_003234225.2). NCBI lineage: Bacteria > Bacillati > Actinomycetota > Actinomycetes > Micrococcales > Microbacteriaceae > Curtobacterium > Curtobacterium sp. MCSS17_005. The sequence goes on along the minus strand of NZ_CP126258.1, from coordinate 3,731,498 downwards.
TCCGCAGACGCCTTCGCCGTCGCCCTCGGCAAGGGCCTGCACATGAAGCGCTTCGACGTGCGGCACGCGATCGTGATCGCGCTGACGTTCGGGGTGTTCCAGGCGGTGATGCCGTTGCTCGGCTGGCTGCTCGGGTCGGCGTTCGCGCAGTACATCGCGGCCTTCGACCACTGGGTCGCGTTCGGGCTGCTCGCGCTGATCGGCGGGAAGATGCTGTGGGAGGCGTTCTCGAAGCACGAGGACACCGAGCAGGACACCGATCGGCTGCCGGTCCGCGAGCTCCTCGTGCTGGCGGTCGCGACCAGCATCGACGCCCTGGCGGTCGGCGTCACCCTGGCGTTCCTGCCCGTCTCGATCGGCGGCGCGGTGCTGCTCATCGGGATCACCACCGCGGTGCTGTCGTTCGTCGGGGTCCTGGTCGGTCGCCGTGTCGGTTCCCGTTTCGGCAAGCCGGCGGAGATCGCGGGTGGCGTCGTCCTGATCCTGATCGGTCTGAACATCGTGCTGGAGCACACCAGCGTCATCGGCTGAGGCCGCGGTCGGAACCGACACCGGACAGACGGGAGGCCCGTGGCGAGCTGCCACGGGCCTCCGTTCTGGTGCTGGTGGGTGTCAGTAACTGCCCATGCTGCCCGCCGGAGCGTTCGCGACGACAGCGATCACGAAGATCACCCAGATGATGCCGAACACGAGCGACAGGGCGCTGATGATGACGCCGGCGAGGGCCAGGCCGCGGCCGCGCTCCCCGGTCTTCTTGATCTGCGAGAGCGCGATGATCGACACCACGAGGCCTGCGATGTTCACCACGAAGGCCAGGACGAACCCGACGATCGCCATGACGTTGAAGCGGTCGGACGACGGCTGCATCGGAGCGCCGTAGGGCTGCCCGCCGGCGGCGTAGGGGTTCGGGTTCTGCTGGTTGTACTGGGGCGTGCCGTCACTCATGGCGCCGCGTCCTCTCTGGTCAGGTGGATGTCTACACAGGAAACGTACAGGAGCAGCGGGCCGCATGGTTCGGAGGGATCAGGCAGGACGGCACCCGTCAGATGTCGAGCACCCCGTCCACCGCGTCCGACCGGTCGACGATGTGCCCGGTGGCGACCTCCTCCTCCAGGTGCACCGTGACGTAGGTCCAGTCCTGCACGTGCCCGGCGTCGTCGAACACCCGGTAGCGCCGTCGGAGCCGCAGGTACGGCACGGCGCGGTGCTCGAACGACACCACGACCTCGGTCGCCGGCCACTCGCCCTCGACGGTGACCTCGACGGCTCGGTAGTCGCTCGCCGACCGCCGGGGTTCGGGATGGTCGCGGGTCCACAGGACGCCGGGCTGGTCGAGGGCCTCGAACACGGCCACGAGGTCCGCGACCGCGCGCTCCCGTGCGGCAGCGTCCAGGTCGTACAGCGGCCAGCGCGCGCCCTCGACGTCGGTCAGGTCGAACCGCTCCGTCCACGGAGCGCGGGCTGCTTCCAGCCGCTCCTGCTCGTCCTCCCACGACGTCTCGTCCTCGTCGCTCGCGGGGCGGGACGGCAGGTCCCCCGTGGTCACGGTGGCGGGCAGGCCGCCGGTCACGTCGAGGTCGACCTCGCGGGAGACGTAGACGACGTTCCGGAACACGGACGCGTCGGGTTCCAGTCGTGGACCGGTCGGTGCGTACCGGATGGTGAGGACCGAGCCGGTACGGCGGACGTCCTCGACCAGGTGGTCGACGGCGATCATCGTCCGGCTGCCGTCGGTCCGCACGAGCACGAGGTCGGTCGGCGGGGTCGGCAGGGGTGGCGCGGGATCGACCGGTGCTCCCGACCGACGAGGGAAGTCGTCCTCGTCGTCGTCGGCGTCGGATCCGGCACTCCAGAAGTAGCGGGGGCCGTCATCGTCCGCGTCGTCGTCCAGCAGCTCGGGGCCGTCGTCCTCCGGCTCCTCGCCGGCCGCCAGCGTCGCCGCCCACTCCTCCGGCGACGGCCAGAACGGCTCCGACGGCGCCCACGGCAGCGTCTCCGGGTCGACGCCGTCGAGCGGGTCGTCCGAGTCCCCGTCGTCGTCCTCCGGATCCTCGAGGCCCTCGTCCTCGGAGTCCTCGTCCTCGTCCTCGTCCTCACCCATCCACATCGACGCGTCACGCGGGTCGCCGATCCACAGCCCGTCGACGTCCGCCCCGAGCACCCGTCGGTCACCGAGGTCGACCGCGCACGTCACCCCGGTCGGCGTGACGTGCACGGCCGTCCGGGACATCTCGTCGAGGTCGTCGCCCACGTCCTCGCGCGATCCGTAGACGACCCAGGCGCCCTCGTCGGTCGCGAGGACCCCGACCTCGTCGACCGCAGCGTCCGGCAACGGAGCGTCCGGCCACGTCACCCACCGCACGTCGTCGCCCGTGACGACCGCGGCGACCGGTCGTGTGGCGTCCGGCACGATCGTCACGTCACCGACGCCGACGGCGTCGATCGGCTCGAGGAAGCTGCTCATGCAGCGAACGTACCGCGGCCCTGGGGCCGGCCCGTGAACAGCCGGGAGGTCCGTGGCGGGCCCGCACCGCGCCTCCCGTCCGCCCGTTGCCGGTCCACCTGCCGGACCCGCCGCAGCCGTCGGGCGCATGATGGGCGGATGGCACGCATCTTCGTCACCGGATCCACCGACGGCCTCGGGCGGGGAACCGCCGACTCGCTGCTCCGCAGCGGACACGACGTCGTCGTCCACGCGCGCAACACGGCCCGCGCCGAGGCGGTCGCCGACCTGGTGGAGCGCGGCGCCGAACTCGTCGTCGCCGACCTGGCGGACCGCGACGCCGTGATCGCCACCGCCCGGGAACTCGACGCCGGCACCCCGCTCGACGCCGTCGTGCACAACGCCGGCGTGATCTCGGGCCGTTCCCTGGTGCCCGTCAACGTCGTGGCGCCCTACCTGTTCACCGCCTTGCTGCGCTCGCCGGGGCGGCACGTGTACCTGAGCAGCGGGATGCACCGGGGCGGCCGTCCGCGCCTGGACACCGTCGACTGGACCGGCGCTTCCGAGACGAACTCGTACTCCGACACGAAGCTGTTCGTGACGGCGCTCGCCGCCGAGGTGCCGCTCCGACGCCCGGGCGTGCTGAGCAATGCCGTCGACCCGGGGTGGGTGGCGACCAAGATGGGAGGCGTCGGCGCTCCGGACGACTTCGAGCTCGGACACCGCACGCAGGAGACGCTCGCGACCGACTCCGACCAAACCGTGACGGGTGGTTACTGGTTCCACGGGGAGCGGCAGGAACCGCACTCGGCGGTCGCGGACAAGCGGTTCCGCACCGAACTGCTCGACGCGCTCGCGACGGCCACCGGCGTCACGCTCTGAGTCGCGCGCACCGCCGTCAGGAGCGGCGGAGCGTCTCGCTCGGGTACTCGCCGTGCCGGTCGGCGTACGCGGCGGAGAACCGGCCCGCGTGGGCGAAGCCCCAGTAGCGGGCGACGTCGGCGACGTTCGTGGTGCCCGGGTCGGACGCCAGCAGCTCGGTCCGGATGCGGTCGAGCCGCACCGAGCGGATGTAGGCGTTCGGCGACATGCCGAGCAACCGCTGGAAGGCGGCCTGCAGTGCGCGGAGGCTGAGGTGCGCCATCCTGGCCAGGTCGGTGCTGGTGATCGGCAGGTGCGCGTGCTCGTGGACGTACTCGACGACCTGGCGGATCCGACGGTGCTGCGGCAGCAGGAGTTCGGGCGGCAGGTCGGCGGTGGCGCGGGGGTACAGCTCGAGCAGGGACACCGCGGCCAGCCGGCCCATCTCGGCCTGCAGCAGCGGGGACGCCTGTCGGTCCAGGGTCGTCGCGGAGATGAGCTGGACCGTCTGTCGCCACTGCCGGATCGCGGCGTCGTCGATCTGGGCGGTGTGGTCAAAACGGCGGAGCGACAGGCCACGCTCGGCGGCGACGGCCTCGACGGCGGCGCGGTTCACCTGGACGAGCCGCTGGTCGTAGTTCTCGAAGCGGAACGGGAACGCCTCGTTCGGCCACATCTGCGGGCGTCCCGGCACCAGGTGGATGGCGGTGCCGCCGTCACCCAGGACGCCGCGGCCTCGGGTGATCCACTGCACGACGAAGTCGTCACCGGCGGGCATCTCGCCTGTCAGACGTCCACCGAAGTGCACGGCGCGGAGCGTCATCGTGCCGTCGCCGGCCGCCGTGTACCGGTAGTCGAACCCGTCACCCGTGGTGTCGGCGTGCCATTCGATGCCGTCGTACGCGGTCGCGAGGGTCTGCTTCGCGGCTGCGAGGTCCGTGCCCTGCTCGTCGACCCGGATACGCGCGGGCTGCTCGGTGTCGTCGTTCATGTCGCTCGAGCAGTAGTTTCACACCCCGGTTCGGGCTCATCGCGCGATTGTCCAGATGCGGTCAGAACCGGGCGTCACCCTCGTGCACCGCGAGCAACATCGCCGCAGCGGTCCGGGCCGTGCGGACCGGTTGCACCGAGCGGTGGACCGTCGCCTCGACGTGCGCTCCGTGGAGCAGCAGGGTGAGCGCCTGGCCGAGGTGCACCGGCAACGCGGCCGTCGCGCAGCGATCGGCGACGTGCGCCTCGACCTGCCGCAGCTGGTCGTGCAGCAGGTCGGCGAGGTCGGTCCCGTCGGCGGCGGTTCCTGCTCCGGCACGGCCCGCGTCGGACGACGCCCGGAGCCCGTCGGCCACGAGTCGGTGCTCCAGGTGGGTGAACACGGCGAGCAAGCGGTCCCGGGGGTCGTCGAAGGCGGCCTCGTGCGCCAGCAACCCGCGCATCCACTCGTCGTGCCGGTGGCGGATGGTGTCGAGCGCGTCGAGCGCGTCGAGCGACCCGAGCCCGCCCGGCGCTCCGGACGAGGCGGTCGGTTCGGCCACGAGGGTGGTGCTGCTCACGCTGCGACGAAGAAGTCCGCGTACGTGGGGTCGGCCGGGACACCTCGCACCACGCCGGACAGCCGCCGGGCGATGAGCGCGTCGAGTTCGGTGGGGGGTGTCAGGCCGCGGCGGCGCCACTCGAGGGGCTGCGCACGGAGTTCGTCCATCGCGTCGTCGTCGAAGGGATGGGCCACGGGGTTCATGCGCCGAGGCCGATCACGACGACGGCCGCGGATGCCGTGGCGGTGACCGAGACGATCCCGGTCGCGGTCGCGGCGACCATGAGCGTCCGGAGCCGCGCCTGTTCGCGGATCTCGGTGAAGGGGCTGCGCTCGGAGACGCAGCGTGCACGGCGGGCCACTGCGGTGTGGGCGTGCTTCGGGGCGAGTGCGGTGTCGGTGGTGAAGGTGGTCGTGGTGGTCATGGCTCGTGCCCATTCCTCTCTGCGTCCTCGCCGGCGTCGGCGGTCCTGGCGATCGGGCTGGCATCGACGGTAGGTCGGACTTCCCGGTGGCCGTGGACGAACCGGGGTCGGACGGCGAAAGTCGGACAGCCGGTGTGCGGAAGGTGTCCGGAACCGGCTCGCGCACCAGCGCGATCCGGCCACGACGGTCCTGCGAAGGCGTTCGTGGCGCGCGGACCAGGATGGCTTCGACACGAGAACGGAGGACCCGGTGACCCTCGGCCTGCACAACGGATCGAGTGGGTGGCAGCGCGTGCGACGGCACGGCCTGCTCCTCGCGAACGTCGCCGTCTTCGTCGTGTGCTTCGTCGGCATGGTGTTCGCCGGGTGGCGGGTGTCCGTCGCGGACGCGCTCCAGCACGGACAGGCGGCCGAGTCGCTCTGGGGCTTCCTGACGAGCGGCGACTTCGCCGAGGCCACCTTCGAGAACTGGGAGAGCGAGTTCCTGCAGATGGGCGCGTACATCGTGTTCACGGTGTTCCTGTTCCAGAAGGGGTCGAGTGAGTCCGAGCCCCTGGACGAGAAGAGCCCGCAGGACGAGGACCCCCGGGAGCACGCCGACGACCCGAAGGCTCCGTGGCCGGTGCGCCGGGGAGGGATCGTGCTCGTGCTGTACGAGAACTCCCTGCTGATCCTGTTCGCGGTGCTGTTCCTCGGCAGTGTCGTCGGGCACGTGATCGGTGGCGCTGCGGCCTACAACGAGGAGCAGCTCGAGCACGGCGACAGCGTGGTCTCGGCGTGGGGCTACCTGGGCACGAGCCAGTTCTGGTTCGAGTCGATGCAGAACTGGCAGTCGGAGTTCCTGGTCATCTCGGTGATGGTGATCGCCACCGTGTCCCTGCGGCAACGAGGGTCGAGCCAGTCGAAGCCCGTGGCCGCACCGACGGAGCAGACCGGGGCCTGACCGGACGCTGCTGACGACGATCGCGGGGTTTCCCCACCGACGACGGGGGGCAGCACCGGTGTGCGGGCGGACCCCCGCGGCGAGGCTGGTGTCGGGCAATAAGCTCGTCACCGACACGAAGAGGTCCGCATGTACACCGCCGTCGCCACCCCGGGCGCACCCACCGTCCCCCGGTTCCGACCGTTCCGAGCCGTCGCCGACGGCAGCACCTGGCGGGCCTTCGCGTTCCACGCCGCGCACCTGCCCATCGCGATCGCCGCGCTGGCCTGGTTCGTCGTGGTGCTGGCCGTCGGCATCCCGGTGTCGCTGACCTGGGTCGGCCTGGTCGTCGCCGCGTTCCTGCTCGGTGGGTCGCACTGGTTCGCCGCGGTCACCCGCCGGATGTCCGCCGCGCTGCTCGGGCAGGTCGTCGTCGCCCCGGTACCGCCCCGAGCGGGCTCGACGGCGCTCGGCACCGCGTTCGCCCGGCTGTCGGACGGCCCCACCTGGCGGGCGGTCGCGTACCTGCTCGCGGGGTTCGTGCTGACCACCACCACGTTCGCCGTCTCGACCGCGGTGCTCGTGAGCGGTCTGGGCGCGATGACCCACGCGGCGTGGGGGCACTTCCTGCCGGCGCAGCGGGGTGCGGACGGTGAGCTCCACAGCGGTGCGCAGTTCCTCGGCGTGTACGTCGACACCCCGCCGCTGCAGGTCGCGTTCGCGGTGCTCGGCCTGCTCATCGTGCTGTTCCTCTGGCCCGCGGTGAACCACGGGCTCGCGGCACTGCAGCGTGTGGTCATCCGCGCCCTGCTCGGTGCCACCGCCCGCGACCTGCGGCTCCGCCAGGTCACGGCCTCGCGCGACGCCGCCGTGCTCGACGCCGACACCACCCTGCGTCGCATCGAGCGGGAGCTGCACGACGGCACCCAGGCCCGGCTCGTCGGTCTGGCGATGACGCTCGGCGATGCCCGCGACCGCCTGCAGACCGGCACCGACCCGGACGCGGTCGCCGCGCTGGTCGACCGGGCGCACGCGTCGACCAAGGAGGCCCTGGTCGAGCTCCGCGCCCTGGCCCGCGGCATCCACCCGCCCGTCCTCGACGAGGGGCTCGAGGCCGCGCTGACCTCGGCGTGCTCACGGACCCCGTTCCCCGTCGCGCTGTCGGTGGACCTGCCCGTCCGGCCGTCCCGCGTCGTCGAGGGGATCGCGTACTTCGGGGTGCTCGAGCTGCTGACGAACGTGTCGAAGCACGCCGGAGCCTCGGCCACCGCCGTCCGGGTCGGCATGCTCGGCACCGACCTGCTCGTCGAGGTCGAGGACGACGGCCACGGCGGGGCACACGTCGCGCTCGGCACCCCCGACGGTCACGGCACCGGCCTGGCCGGGGTGCTCGAACGGCTGCGCGCCGTCGACGGGGACCTGCAGGTCGACAGCCCCGCCGGCGGCCCGACCCGCATCCGGATGCGCATGCCGAGCGGAGCCGAACGGTGAGGATCGTCGTCGCCGACGACAACACGATCGTGCGCGAGGGGCTGACGTCCCTGCTGCGCGGTCGCGGGCACGAGGTCGTGCCGGTGTCGGACGGCGACGCCGCGGTGGCTGCCGTCGCGCACGGCGCGGTCGACGTCGTGGTGATGGACATCCGGATGCCGCCGACCCACACCGACGAGGGCGTCCGTGCGGCCATGCGGGTGAAGGACGTCCGGCCCGACGTCGGGGTGCTCCTCTTCTCGCAGTACGCCGAGGCGCAGTGGGCGCGGGCGCTGCTCGACGTCGCCACGGTCGGCGTCGGGTACCTGCTCAAGGACCAGGTCGCCGAGGTCGGCACCTTCATCGACTCACTGCACCAGGTCGCCGCGGGCAACGTGGTGCTCGACCCCGAGGTGGCGGCCGCACTGGTCCAGGCGCCGCGTGCCACGAGCGGTCCGCTCGACTCGCTGACCGCCCGCGAGACCGACGTGCTGCGCCTGATGGCCGAGGGCCGGTCGAACGCCGCGATCGCGGACACCCTGTTCCTGTCCGGCGGGACCGTCGAGAAGCACGTCACCGCGGTCTTCACCAAGCTCGGGCTCGAGGCGACGCCGAACGAGAACCGGCGGGTGCTCGCGGTCCTGCGGTTCCTGGCGGACTGAGCGGGGCCCTGGACGGGCCGACGGACCGGACGGGAGGCCCGTGGCGGGCCCGCCACGGGCCTCCAGTCCGGTCCGCACCACGCTGGTGCGGTAGGTTCCTGCCGAACGCAGTCCGCATGCGAGAGGGGGCGCCCGATGGCGCAGGGGCACCGCTCTCCGCCCACGATGAGCGACGTCGCCGCCGTGGCAGGTGTCTCGAAGAAGACCGTCTCGAACGTGCTGTCCGGCTACGAACACGTCTCCGTCCGCACGCGCGACCGTGTGATGGCCGCCGTCGACGAGCTCGGCTACGAACTCAACGTCTCGGCCCGGAACTTCCGCGCCGGACGCTCCAAGGTGCTCGGGCTCGCGGTGCCGGAACTGCGGCAGGCGTACTTCGCCGAACTCGCCGACGCCGTCATCCGCGCTGCCGGAGCCGTGGGCTACACGGTGCTGATCGAGCAGACCGCGAGCGGTGTGCGCGAGGCGGACGCGATCACCCGGATGCGCGAGCACTCCATCGACGGCATCATCTACAGCCCGCTGACCGTCCGGCCGAGCGACGCCGCCGCACTCGAGGTGAAGTTCCCCCTCGTCGTGCTCGGTGAGCCGATCCCGGACGCCCCCGTGCCGTTCATCGCGATGTCGAACGCGGACGCGCTGCGGGACGCGACCTCGCACCTGCTCGACGCCGGCCGCCGGTCGATCGCGTTCATCGGCTCCGACCCGTCGGGCCCCGTGCGCACGGCGCAGGAGCGACTGCGGGGCTACCGCGAGGCGCTCGACGACCACGGTGTGCCGTTCGCGCCCGAGCGGGTGGTGCCGACCGCGCTGTGGCACCGGGCCGAGGGGGCGGCGGCTGCACGGCAGCTCCTCGACGCCGGCGTGCCGGTCGACGGGATCGTCTGCTGCAACGACGCGCTGGCGCTCGGGGCGATGAGTGCCCTGCAGCTCGCGGGTCGGACCGTACCGGACGACGTCGCGGTCGTCGGGTTCGACGACATCGAGGAGTCGGCGTACTCGACCCCGGCGCTGACGACGGTGTCGGCCGACCTGGACCGCGTCGCGGCGACGGCGGTCGGGGTGCTCGTCGCCCAGCTCGAGGAGGGCGCTCCGGCGACACCGGGGGTGCTGCGCTCGCCGCACGCACTCGTCGTCCGGGCGTCGTCCGGACCGTTGCGTCCGGTTGCTGCCTGACCCGTTGACCACGGGTGCTCCCCGACCCCTTGACCGGGCGGTCGAGCACCGGCTACTGTCCACATTTACACCGGTGTAAATCCGGGATGGACGAGGTCCGCACACCGACGTGCCGGACGGATGGCAGGTTTTCGATGAAGAAGCACATCGCGGTCGTCGCGCTCGCAGCAGCGGCGTCGCTCTCCCTCGCCGGGTGCGCCGGCTCCCCCGGGTCGTCGGGTGACGGCGGCCACGTCGACCTGACGTTCTGGCACGGCTACACCGAGGCCGACGGCAAGGTCCTGGACGGCATCGTCAAGGACTTCAACGCCTCGCAGGACAAGGTCACCATCACGACCCAGACGAAGACCTGGGCCGTGATCGACGACACGATGCTCCCCGCCCTGTCCGCGAAGAAGGGCCCGGACCTCGTCGCGATGACCTCCGACCGGCTGCCGGTCTACGCGCAGAAGAAGGCGCTGGTCGACCTCAGCGACTTCTACGCCGACGACGCCAACAACACCGGGGACCTGAAGGAACAGGCCGTCGCGATGGAGCGGGTCGACGGCAAGGAGTACGGCGTGCCGAGCGGGTTCGTCCCGCTCTCCGTGATCTACAACAAGAAGCTGTTCGCAGCGGCCGGCATCGACTCCTTCCCGACCACCTGGGACGAGTGGGTCGCCGACGCGAAGAAGCTCACGAAGGACGAGAACGGCGACGGCACCCCCGAGCAGTACGGGCTCGTGCTGCCGGACCACCAGACCGTCGGCAACGGCATCTGGCCGAGCCTGTTCGCCGGCAACGGCGGATCGATCACGAACGAGGCGGGCACGAAGTCCACCATCGACTCCGCCGCGAACGCCGAGACGCTCGAGTACTGGGCGAAGGCGGTGCGCGACGACAAGATCTCGCCGACCGGTGTCGACGGCATCGCCGCGGACAAGCTCTTCACGGCCGGCAAGACCGCCATGGAGATCGGCGGCCCCTGGATGGCCGGCGTCGCCGAGGCCTCGGACATCGACTACGGCATCGCCGCGATCCCGGCGGGCCCCGAAGCACAGGTGGCCTCGGCCATCGGCATCTCGCTCGGTGTGACGGCCCAGACCGACGACGCGAAGCAGGCAGCAGCCGAGCGGTTCCTGCGCTACTTCAACGAGCAGTCCGTCGCGACGAAGTGGGCCCTCGGGTCCGGCTGGCCGCCGCTCCGCACCGACGTCACCGCCGCGGACGTCGACGAGAACCCGACCGTCGCGACGCTCACGGGGCTGCCGGGCACCACGATCCCGCTCCTGCCCGGCGTGGTCGACAGCGCCGACGTGCTCACCGCCGTGGACACCGCGACCCAGAAGGCGATGGCGGGCGGGGACCCCGGATCGCTCCTCGCCACCGCCGACGCCGACGTGCAGTCGGCCCTGAAGTAGCAGCAGCGGCCCTCGGAGGACCCTCGTGACCACGCAGCAACTCGGCCGACGCCGTCGGTACCGACCACCGGGCCAGCTCGGCGGACGATCGCCCCTGAACGGCACGTTCCGCCGCCGCGCCACCATCGTCGGGTTCCTCGCACCCGCGATCGTCATCCTCGGGGCGTTCGTGCTCTGGCCGATGCTCTCGGCGCTCCAGCTGTCGTTCACCGACGCCAGCGGGTTCGGCGACCCGTCGTTCATCGGGTTCGCGAACTACGTCCGGGTCTTCACCGACCCCGACGTCCTGCGGTCCATCGGCAACACCGCGCTCTACTCGGTGCTCTTCACCCCCGTCGCGATCGTCGTCGCCCTGGTGCTCGCCCTCGTGCTGAACCACCCGGCCCTGCCGTTCCGCGGGTTCTTCCGGTCGGCGCTGTTCCTGCCGTTCATCGTCTCGCTGGCCGTCGCCGCGTTCGCGTGGTCGTACCTGCTCGACCCGCAGATCGGCCTGCTGAACCACTGGCTGCAGCTCGTCGGCATCCGGCTCGGCAACGTGCTGCAGGACCCGACACTCGCGATGCCCACCGTGGTGCTCGTGGCCGTGTGGAAGAACTTCGGCTTCTACATGGTGATCTTCCTGGCCGGGCTGCAGGAGATCCCCACGAGCCTGTACGAGGCAGCGCAGCTCGACGGGGCCAACGGCCGCCAGCGGTTCGCGAACGTCACCTTCCCGATGCTGAGCAACACGATGGCGTTCGTCGTGATCGTCGCCCTCATCGCCGCGCTGCAGGCGTTCGACCAGATCTACGTCCTGACCGGCGGTGGTCCGTACCGGTCGACCGAGACGATCGTCATGCAGATCTACCAGTCCGGCTTCAAGGACCTCGACCTCGGGTTCGCGAGCGCCCTGGCGTACGTGCTCCTCATCGCGACCCTGCTGCTCAGCCTCGTGCAGTTCCTGTTCTTCGGGAAGCGCGGAGAGGACACCGCATCATGACCGCGCTCCCCCGTCCCGCGACCGTCGTCCGACGCAGCACCGTGGCCCGTCGACAGCCGTCGATGCGGTGGCTCGGCTTCGCAGCCGTGGCCGTCGTGACCCTGGCGGTGCTGCTCCCCGTGCTCGTGATCGTGTTCACCGCGTTCAAGCCGGCGAGCGAGGTCAACGCCTACCCGCCGACGCTGTTCCCGCACACCTGGACGCTCGACAACTTCCGGGCGATCTTCACGCAGCTGCCGTTCGGCCGGCTCATCCTGAACAGCTTCGCCTTCGCCGGCGGTGTCACGGTGTTCGCGCTGGCGTTCGACGCGCTCGCCGCCTACGCCCTGGCACGGCTCGACTTCCGGGGCAGCAAGGTGCTGCTCATCGTGATCGTCGCCAGCCTGATGATCCCGTTCCAGGCGACGCTCATCCCGATCTACCAACTGGTGTCCGACCTCGGGTGGGTGAACACGTTCGCGGGGCTCATCGCGCCGCGGGCGGCCGACGCCTTCGGGATCTTCTTCCTGCGGCAGTTCTTCGTGTCGCTCCCCCGCGACCTGGACAACGCGGCGCGGATCGACGGGGCCTCGGAGTGGCGGATCTTCCGGAGCGTCGTCCTGCCGAACGCCGTCCCCGCCCTGCTCACCCTCGGCATCTTCACATTCGTCAACAACTGGAACGACCTGCTCTGGCCGCTGGTGTTCACCACCGACCAGGACATGGGGACCATCACGTCCGGCCTCACCCTGCTGACCGGACCCGGCGGGATCATCCCGCAGGGCGTGATGATGGCCGGCGCCCTGATCGCCGTGCTGCCCCTCGCAGTCATGTTCCTGCTCGTGCAACGCCGCTTCATCGAGAGCGTCGCCAGCACCGGGCTCAAGTGACGACGACACCGCACGAGCCCGGAGCGGCCGTGCCCACCACGAAACGAGACACCATGCACTGGTCCGACGACGGCAGGCTGCACTTCGCCCTGGGCATCGAGGACACCTTCGTCCCGCAGGCCCGACCGGGTGAACGGCCCATCGACGAGTACGAGCTCACCGACCACTACCGGCAGTACGCCGCCGACCTCGGGCTGGCGGTCGACGTCGGCGCCGAGCTCCTGCGCTGGGGCGTCCCCTGGTACCGCGTCGCCCCCGAGCCCGGCGTCTGGGACTGGTCGTGGGTGGACGGCGTCATGGCGCGGTTCCGCGAGACCGGCCTGCGCCCCGTGGTCGACCTGCTGCACTACGGCACACCGCTCTGGCTCGACGGGCAGTTCGCCCACCCCGACTACCCGGCGCACGTCACCGAGTACGCCGCCCGGTTCGCCGCGCGGTACGGCGATGTCGCCACCGACTACACGCCCGTCAACGAGCCCGTCATCCACGCCCTGTTCTCGGGTGAGTACGGGTACTGGCCCCCGTACCTGACCGGCGCCGAGGGGTCGGCCCGGATCGCGTCCGCCCTGGCCAAGGGGTTCGTCTCGACGCAGCACGCGATCACCCGCGAACTCGGAGACGCCGCCACCTTCGTGCACGTGGATGCCGGCATCCGGTACGTGGGCGACGTCGACGCCCCGGAACACCGCGACACGGTCGCGCGCCTGCGCGCCCAGACGTTCCTGGTCGAGGACCTGGTCACCGGTGGCGTCGACGACGCGCACCCCCTGGTCGGTCGGCTGCGCTCCGGGGGCGTCACCGACGCCGACCTCGACTGGTTCCGGCAGCACGCGGTCCGGCCCGACGTGATGGGCGTCAACTACTACCCGCTGCACTCCACCGAGGTGTTCGAGGCGGGGGTGCACCACGGCGGCGGGTTCGCCGACCCGCGGCCCTACGAGGACACGGGCGTCGAGGGGCTCCGCGACGTGCTCACCACCTACGCCGAGCGCTACGGCGCCCCGGTCATGCTCACGGAGACGTGCGTCACCGGTTCGGTCGAGGAGCGCATCGGCTGGCTGGACGCCTCGGTCACGGCCGTGCGGGAGCTCCGTGACGAGGGCGTGCCGGTCGTCGGCTACACCTGGTGGCCGTTGTTCGACATGTACGAGTGGACCTGGCGGCACACGGACGCCCCACGCCAGGAACACCTGCTCACGATGGGCCTCTTCGACCTCGTCGAGGACGGCGCCGGCGGCCTCGACCGTCGTCGCAACCCGGTCGCCGACGCGTTCGCTGCGCACACGCGACAAGAACGGGCCGTGGCAGCGGCCCTGTCGGCGACCCCGTGACGGACGGGAGGCGCGGGTCGGGTCGGTCCCGCGCCTCCAGTCCGCCTCCGCGCACCACCACCGCACCACCAACCGAACGGAGCACCATGTCCCTCCGCCTCGGCGCCGCTCCGGCGCCTCGTCGACGCCGAACGCTCGCGCTCGTCGTCACCGCTGCCGCCGCCGCGGCAGCCCTCGTCGCCGGCGTCGCCGGCCCCCTCCCCGCCCAGGCGGTCACGACCGGCAACGGAGCCCTCGTGTACTCGCCGGCAGCGGGTTCCTCGTTCAACCCCGAGGGCGGCCGCGCTGCCGGCACCACCTACGCGAAGAACATCGTCCTGAAGAACAGCGGATCGGCCAACGGCCAGCAGTTCGTCACCTTCGACCAGCTCGTGCTCGAGAACGGCGTGCAGGTCTACCCGATCTACCGGAGCACGGACAACGGCACCTCGTGGAGCCGCGTCGCCACGGTCAAGCCGAGCACCCAGTTCCCGACGCTCACCCGCACCGCGCAGCCCTCGCTGTACGAGACCCCGGTCCAGCTCGGCACGATGCCGGCCGGCACGCTGCTGCTGAGCGGCATGATCATGCCCACCGACCGCTCGAGCAGCCGACTGGTCATGTACAAGAGCCTCGACCACGGGCTGACCTGGTCCTTCGTGAGCACCATCGACACCGGCGGTCCGGCCACCTACGACCCGAGCCCGACCTCGACGACCTCGACGGTGTGGGAGCCGTCCGTCGCCGTCGACGCGAACGGCGGGCTTGTCACCTACTTCTCGGACGAGCGGCAGAAGGCGAACAACGTCCTGCAGGCCGTCAGCTACCGGCGCTCCACGGACGGCGGCCTGACCTGGGGTCCCCTGGTCAACGTGTCCGCACCGACCAACAAGAGCGACCGTCCGGGCATGATCACGGTGACGAGGATCCCGAACGGCAACTACGTGGCGACGTTCGAGGTCGTGAACCGGCCGAGCCAGACGAACAACACGGCGCCGGTGTACTTCAAGACCTCACCGGACGGTCTGAACTGGAGCCCCGAGACGAGCATCGGCACCAAGATCGCGCTGCCGGACGGCCGTGGGGTCGGGTCGTCGCCCGAGGTGCGCTGGGTGCCGACCGCCGGCAACGCCAACGGCATGATCGTCGTCTCGTCCAAGTGGTCCCTCGACAGCGCGGGCAACATCGACGGCGGCCAGAACTTCGTCGTGAACCGCAACCAGGGCGCGGGCTCGTGGGAGCAGCTGCCGTACGCGGTGACGTACGACGCGCGAGACGCCGAGGGCGGGACGTTCAGCGGCTTCGCCCAGGGCTTCGACTCGAGCGCCGACGGCAAGACGCTGTACCAGGCGACGAACGTCGAGAACCTCACCACCACGTACAACGACGTGCGGGTCGGGTCGATCCCGATCAACGCGCAGCGGTACGAGGCCGAGTCCGCGGTCCGGAACGACACGAGCACCGTCACCCAGGCCGACGCGGTCGGCGGCGCGAAGGTCGGCAACATCAACAACGCGACGAGTTCCGTGCAGTTCACGGTGCAGGCCGCGACCGCGGGGACGTACACGGTGAACGTCCGGTACGACAACGGCACGGGTGCGACGAGCACCCACGCGCTCGCGGTCAACGGCACCTCGGCCGGTTCGGTCAGCTACGCGCCGACCGTCAACTGGGGCCGGTTCGGATGGGCGCAGAAGACGGTCACGCTGAAGGCCGGCGCGAACACGCTCACCTTCACCAAGGGGACAGGGTTCGCCGAGCTGGACCAGATCCAGGTGTTCCAGCCCTGACGCCGCACCCGCGGCCCTGGTCGTGACCAGGATGCGGACGGGAGGCCCGTGGCGGACCCGCCACGGGCCTCCCGTCCGTCCCGGTGCCGCGTCTCAGGCCGCGACCGGCTCCGCAGGTCGGTCACGCAGTGCCGGGCAGTGCTCGGCGGTGGGGTGTTCGGTGATCGCGATGACCTGGTCGAGGCGCCCCCGGACCGCCTCGAGCTCGGCCAGCTGCGCGGTGATCCGGTCCCGCTCGGCGATGAGGAGCGCGAACGACTCCGGCGTCGACTCCCCGCGGTCGACGCAGGGCAGCAGCTGCACGATCGTGCGGCTCGCGAGCCCGGCGGCGAACAGCTGCTGCACGAGCTGGACCCGCTCGACGGCGGCGTCCGTGTAGACCCGCTGCCCGCTCGCGGTGCGCGACGCGGTGAGCAGTCCCTGCTCCTCGTAGTACCGCAGCGAGCGGACGCTGACGCCGGTCTCGGCCGCGAGGTCACCGATGCGCATGTTGCTCCGATCCGGGCTTGCCCCTGACATGGATGTGAGGTCTTAGCGTAGCCGAGCCGCTGCGGGAGACACCCGAGGGGCAGGAGGAGACACCATGGACATCGCTGGATCGGTCGCACTCGTCACCGGCTCGAACCGCGGCATCGGACGCCGCTTCGCCCTGGAGCTGCTGGAGCGCGGAGCGTCGAAGGTCTACGCGACCGCACGCCGACCCGAACTCGTCGACGTCGAGGGCGTCGTCGCGCTGCCCCTCGACATCACCGACCAGGCCTCGGTCGACGCGGTGGCCGCAGCCGCGGGGGACGTGACCCTGCTCGTGAACAACGCCGGCATCTCGACGCAGGGCTCCCTGGTGACCGACGACCTGACCATCGTCCGGAAGGCCATGGACACGCACTTCTGGGGCAGCCTGTCGATGATCCGCGCCTTCGCACCGGTGATCGAGCGGAACGGCGGCGGCGCGATCGTCAACGTGCTGTCGGCCCTGTCGTGGTTCGCGGCTCCCGGTGCGGGTGGCTACGCCGCGGCGAAGGCGGCCGAGTGGAACATGACGAACGCCGTCCGCCTGGAGCTCGCCGACCGTGGCATCAGCGTGCAGGGACTCCACCTCGGTGCGGCCGACACCGACATGATGGGCGACTACGACGGCCCGAAGACCGACCCGACGGACGTGGCCCGGGCGGCACTCGACGGTGTGGAGCGCGGCGCGGCCGAGGTGCTCGTCGACGACTGGAGCCGGATGGTGAAGGCGTCGCTCGCCGATGCACCGGAGCGCTTCTACGCGCAGATGGCCTGACCGCCGCCCCTGACTGGGGGCGTGTCCCCGCGGCGCAGTCCTGGACCCGGTGCGCGGTCATCGGCGAGCATGGACCCCGATCAGGAGCGGGGGGCACGTCGCCTGCCGCTGGAAGGGAACCATGCGTCCTGTCAGGAACGCGCTGAGCACCGGGGCGATCGTCGCGATCCTCGCCGGTCTCACCATCACCGCAGCACCCGCCCAGGCGGCGACCCCGGGGGCCGGCGCGAGCTGCGCCCCCGGGACCCTGTCGGTGCAGACGCTCGAGAGCGGCTGCACGGCGACGTCCGGCACGGTCGTGACGCCCGACGGCCGCACCTTCGCGCTCCCCGCGCCGGGTGAGAGCGTCATGGCGAGCAGCTCGGCAGCCCCCGGGGCGCCCGAGCTCGCCGACGTCCTCATCGCGAACAACGGCTCCGCCGGTGTCGCCGTCCGCGTGGACGAGGCCTGGACCGGTTCGGCCCCCGCCGTCCAGCAGGAGCGCGCGCAGAGCCAGGCCGCGACGGCACAGGCAGCCCCCGCCGCGACGACCGCTGCGACCACGAAGTGCACGAGCACGGCGTACAAGGCGTCCGGCTACACCTGGCCGAGCACGGTCAAGTGGTACTACAACCAGACCGGCCAGAAGTCGTCCTACGCCAAGGACGCCCTGCGCAAGGCGGCGAACACCTGGAACGGCACGATCTCGGCGTGTGACCGGACCGTCACGTCGACGGCTGAGAACGACTACCTGCGCCTCGCGACCCAGAAGCCCAACCTCACCGACCAGGGCGGCTGCTCGCGGAACAACGGCTACAACGTGATGGGCTGGGGCAAGCTCCCGACCGGAACCCTCGGCGTGACGTGCGTCTGGTTCGACGGCAACGGCAACGCCCGTGAGGCCGACCAGCGCTACGCCACCGGCTTCAAGTGGAGCTCGACGGCCACCTGCTCCGGCGCGCGCTTCGACACCCAGGTCGTCGCGACTCACGAGTGGGGTCACCTGTACGGCCTCGACCACGTGAAGACCGGCACCGGCCAGGTCATGGAGCCGTCCGGCGGCTACTGCGAGCTCGACGGCCGCACGCTCGGCCGTGGCGACATGACGGGTATCTCGACGCTCTACTGAGCTCGACGTTCTGCAGAGACACGGACGGGGTCGTGGCGGAGAACCGCCGCGACCCCGTTGGTCTGCGCGTTGGTGGGTCTGACTGTCTCGGTCAGGCCGCGTCGGCGCGCAGGAACTCCGCCACCGGGGTGGACCCCGTGTTGAACCGGAACGTGTTGCCGGCCGTGCCGGGGTTCTCGACCACGTCGGCGACCACGTGCGCCACGTCACCGCGCGGCACCTGCGTCGACGAGCCGTCCCAGTCGACGGAGCCGGTCGGCTCGTCGTCGGTCAGGGTGCTCGGGGCGACGATCGTCCACTGCAGCCCCGAGTCGCGGAGCACGGCGTCGGCGATCATCTTCGACTGCGCGTACGCGAAGAAGTCCTGGTCCTGCGGGACGCCGTGGTCGAGCTGCGA
This sequence comes from Curtobacterium sp. MCSS17_005, assembly GCF_003234225.2. NCBI lineage: Bacteria > Bacillati > Actinomycetota > Actinomycetes > Micrococcales > Microbacteriaceae > Curtobacterium > Curtobacterium sp. MCSS17_005. The sequence continues at coordinate 3,712,870 of NZ_CP126258.1, read as the reverse complement.
GCCCGAGAACGACACCATCACGTAGCGGTCGACGCCGGCCTCCTTCGCCCCCTGGATCGACAGCACCGCAGCGTCGCGGTCGATGGCCCAGGTCCGGTCGACGGACCCGCCACCGGCACCGGCCGACCACACCACGGCGTCGTGCCCGCGGACGAGTTCGGCGAAGTCGTTCAGGGACTGCTGCTGGATGTCCGCGACGAGCGGTTCGCCGCCGTGGGCTCGGATCTCGTCGGACTGGTCGGCGTTCCGGATGACGGAGGTGACCGTGTGTCCGCGCTCGGACAGGATGCGGGTGGCGAGGAGTGCGACCTTGCCGTGGCCGCCGAAGACGATGACGTTGCTCATGGGCCGGACGCTACTCGGGGCGGCTCCGTGCCCGGGGAACGCCCGACGTCCGCCCGACGTCCGCTCGTCGCCCGCGATGCTCGGAACACCCGGGGGCACCGTGCGTACCGTCGGGGGCAACACGACAGGAGTCACGATGAGCAAGCAGCACGAGCAGCACACCCTGGTCCGCACCCTGGTCCTCGGCATCATGAGCGGCGGCCGGAGCGCCACCCCGCTCGCCGTCCTCGCACTGAACCACGACCGGTCCTCGCTGAAGGGTTCGTGGCAGCAGTGGAAGGTCTTCAGCACCCCGGTCGGCCGTGGGCTGCTCGTGGCCTCCGCCATCGGTGAGCTCATCGGCGACAAGCTGCCGAAGACCCCGAACCGCATCGCCCCCTCGGCACTGCTCGGACGTGTCGCGTCCGGTGCCCTCGCCGGTGCCGCCCTCGGCACCACGGGCAAGCGTGACCTGCGCATCGAGGGCGCGATCCTCGGTGGCGTCGGTGCCCTCGTCGGCAGCTTCGTCGGCTGGGGTGCGCGCAAGGCCCTCGGGGGTGCGGGCCTGCCCGACCCCGTCGTCGCGCTCGCCGAGGACGCCGCGACCATCGCCGGTTCCGTGAAGGTCATCACCGCCGACTGAGCGTGTCGCTCGTGCGCCGGGCGGGTCGTCGCGCTCGCCGCGGGCGCGTTTCGTGAGCAGGAACGGTCGGGTCGCACCGCCGCACCCGACCATTCCTGCTCACGATCCGCACGCTTCGGCCTACGGTGGCGTCCATGCACATCGTCGTCATCGGAGCCACCGGCCACATCGGCTCGTTCCTCGTCCCCCGTCTCGTCCGCTCGGGTCACCGGGTCGTCGCCGTCACCCGCGGCACGAGCACCCCGTACGCCGACGCCCCGGAGTGGCAGCAGGTCGAGCGGATCACCGCCGACCGCGAGCAGGAGGACCGCGACGGCACCTTCGGCAGCCGCATCGCCGCACTCGGTGCCGACGCCGTCGTCGACCTCGTCTGCTTCACCGAGTCCTCGGCCGCAGCGCTGGTCGACGCGCTCCGCGGCACCGGCACGCACCTGGTGCACTGCGGCTCGATCTGGCGCGCGGGGGTCTCGCACGTGCTGCCGATCACCGAGCAGAATGCGACCCAGCCGTTGGGTGACTACGGCGTCCAGAAGGACGCCATCGCCCGGATGCTCAAGGAAGAAACCGCATCAGGTGGTTTGGTCACGACGTCGCTGCACCCCGGTCACATCAGCGGTCCGGGCTGGACGCCGATCGGTCCGCTCGGCAACCTCGACACGTCGGTGCTGACGAAGCTGTCCGCCGGCGAACCGCTCGAGGTCCCCGGGCTCGGCGCCGAGACGATGGCACACGTGCACGCCGACGACGTCGCCCAGGCGTTCCAGCTCGCGGTCGAGCACCGCGATGCGGCGGCGGGCGAGGACTTCTTCGTCACGGCTCCGACGGCGCTCACCACGCGCGGGTACGCCCACCTGGCAGCGTCGTGGTTCGGCCAGGAGGCCCGGCTCGACCCCGTCACGTGGGACCGGTTCCGCGAGACCACGGCTCCAGAGCACGCTGACGCCAGCTGGGAGCACCTGTCCCGCAGCCAGGTCTTCAGCACCGAGAAGGCGCGTCGTCTGCTCGGCTACGCGCCGGCGTTCACCGCCGAGGAGACCGTGCTGGACGCCGTGCGCTGGCTCGTCGACCACGGTGAGCTCGAGGTCGCGAATCCCCTGGTCCGCTGAGCCCCGTGGTCAGGCCCGCTCCGGCTCGACCACGAGCCCGCGGTTCCGGTGCACGACCCAGACCGTCGCGGCGAAGCCGGCCAGCACCGCGGCGCCGGTCGTGACCGCCGTCCAGCCCCCGGCGTTCCACAGCACCGACGCCAGGGCCGAACCGATCGCGCCGCCGATGAAGTTCGAGGTGACGAAGGCCGTGTTGAGTCGGCTCCGCGCGGCCGGGTCGACCGAGAAGAGCCGGGTCTGGTTGAGCACGTTCGCGGCCTGCACGGCGACGTCGAGCAGCAGCACGGCGAGCAGCACCACGACGATCGAGTGCGCACCGATCCCGGCGACGACCAGGGAGACGAGCAGGAGCACGATCGCTCCCCCGGTGACGGGTACCGACAGTCCCCGGTCGTGCAGCCGCCCGACCCGCTGCGCCGCCACGGCACCCGCGAGCCCCACCAGGCCCACCAACCCGATGCTGCTGGTGAAGAAGTCGTAGGGGTCGCTGCTCAGCAGGAACGTCAGGGCGGTCCAGAACATCGTGAACACGGCGAACACCGACGAGCTGATCACCAGCGTGACCTGGACGGTCCGGTGGGTCCGGACGGCACGGAACACCGACAGGATGAGCTGCGGGTACGGCACCCCGCCGCGGGCCTCGAGCTCGGGGATGGCGCGCCGCAGCAGCAGGGCGAGGACCACCGCGACGACGGCGGCGAGCACGTAGATCGCACGCCACCCGAACGCGTCCGCGACCAGGCCGCTGATCGTCCGCGACACGAGGATGCCGGTGAGCACTCCGGACGCGATCGTGCCGACGACGCGTCCGCGCTGCGCGGGGTCCGCGAGGTCCCCGGCAAGCGGGATGAGGAGCTGCCCGGCGACCGTGGTCAGCCCGACCAGTGCCAGGGCGACCAGGAGCGTCGCGAAGGTCGGAGCGATCGCGGCGAGCAGCAGCGCGACGGCGGAGGCGACGAGCACCCAGGGGATGAGGCGCCGGCGATCGAGGACGTCTCCGAGCGGCACGACGAGCAGGATGCCGAGGGCGTAGCCGACCTGGGTCAGCGTGACGAGCAGCCCGGCGAGCGACGCCGAGGTGCCGAGCGACGATGCGATGTCGTCGAGCAGCGGCTGCGACCAGTACAGGTTGCCGACCGCTGCTCCCCCGGCGACGGCGAACAGCAGGGTCCGGCCCGTCGACATCGAGTGGTCGGTGCTCATGCGTCGGGTGCTCCTTCTTCCGGGAGGTCCAGCTTCTGCTGTCGACGGAACAGCGCACCCAGGTGCCACGGCCCCGGTGCGAGTCGCACGGCCGCCTCGGCCCGCACCCGGGCCTCGAGCTCGCGGTCACGGGTCAGTTCGTGGATCTCCTGCTCGGCCCGCAGCCGGAACCGCAGGCGCTGCAGGAGACCGAGCGGCGCCGCGGGTGGCGCGGTCTGCAGGGACTCGGTGTCGTTCATGCGCTCATCGCGCCCTTCCTGGTCGTGATGGTGGACAGTCGGCACGGCGGTGCGACGCGACCGGCACCGGTCTGGAGGCGCGGTGCGGGCCCGCCCCGCGCCTCCAGTCAGTGGGGTGGTCGCGACCACCGCATCAGGCGAGCTGGCGCGCCCGCTCCGCGATGCCCTCGGTCGCCGCCCACGACGCCAGCACCCGCAGGGCGTCGGCCGTCGGGCTGCCCGGCGTCGCCGGGTAGATGGTGAGCGCGAGCCCCGGGTCCTCGGCGAGCTCGAGCGTCTGGAAGTGGAGCTCGAGCGGCCCCACGACGCTGTGCCGGAATGACTTCACGCCGGCGTAGTGGCGGCGGACGTCGTGCGCTGCCCAGAGGCCGCGGAAGTCGTCGCTCCGCATCGACAGCTCGCCGATCAGCGCGGCGAGGTCCTTGTCGTTCGGCGTCCGGCCCGCTTCGCGGCGGAGGATCGCGACGTTCGTGTGCGCGGCCCGCTGCCAGTCCTGGTAGAAGTTCCGCGCCTGCGGGTCGAGGAAGATGAAGCGCGAGAAGTTCATCGGCCGCGCCGGTGCCGCGACCAGGTCCGAGTGCATCGCGAAGCCGAGCGCGTTCGCGGCGACGATGTCCTGCCGGTTGTTGATGATCATCGCCGGGGCGTCCGTGACGACGTCGAGCAGGTACTGCAGCTCGGGCCGGACGGCAGCGACGGGCACGACACGACCGGCGCGACGCGGGGTCTCGTTCTGGTGCTGCGACAGGTCGCGCAGGTGCTCCTGCTCGGCGGGGTCGAGCTGCAGGGCCCGGCCGATGGCGTCGAGCACGCTGTCCGAGACCCCCTGCAGGTTCCCGCGCTCGAGTCGCGTGTAGTAGTCGATGCTGACGCCGGCCAGGCGTGCGACCTCTTCGCGACGCAGCCCGGTGACGCGGCGCCGTGTGCCGAAGGTCTCGACGCCGGCCTGCTCGGGGGTGATGCGGGCGCGACGGCTGGAGAGGAAGTCGCGCGCTTCGTCGCGGTGGTTCATGCCGTCACGGTACTTGGCCCCATCCGGGGCGAGCGAGGGGCTGCGGGAACCCCTTTCACGTGCGCGTGAACGGGACGGAGACGATCCGGTCGTCCCCGCTCGACGGTGTCCCGCGGCCGTCGGTGTTGTTCGTGACGAACCAGAGTGTGTCCGACGGGCCCTCGAGCACCGTCCGGATGCGGCCGAAGTCACCCGCGAAGTACTCGGTCGCCGTGCCGGGGTCGTCGGCCGGGATCGCACGGAGCACCTCGCCCCGCAGGTTCGCGACGAACACCGTGTCGTCGACGACGGCGAGGCCACTCGGGGACGCCTCGTCGGTGGACCACTGCTGCACGGGGTCGACGAACCCCTGGTCCTCGCCGCCGGTGCCCTCGACCTCGGGCCAGCCGTAGTTCGACCCGGGCTCGATCACGTTGAGCTCGTCGTGGGTGTTCTCGCCGAACTCCGACGCGAACATCGTGCCGTCCGACGACCACCCCATGCCCTGCACGTTGCGGTGCCCGAGGCTCCACACCGGCGACCCGTCGACCGGGTTGTCGGCGGGGACGTCGCCGTCCGGGGTGAGCCGCAGGATCTTGCCCGCGAGTGACTCCTCGTCCTGCGCGTCCGTGCTCGCGCCGGCGTCCCCGACGCTCGCGTAGAGCATGTCGTCGGGCCCGAACGCGATCCGCCCGCCGTCGTGGAACGTGTTCTTCGGCAGGCCGTCGATGATCGTCGTCGCCTCGCCGAGCCCCCACGACCCGGTGCTCCCCGTCAGCTCGTACCGCTGGATCCGGTTGCCGTCGTCGGCCGTGGAGTACACGAACAGGTCGTCGTCGTGCAGCGCGAGCCCGAGCAGTCCGCCCTCGCCGCCGTGGCTGACTCCCTCGACTGCGCCGACCTGACGGGTGGTGCCGTCGGACCGCAGCTCGAGCACCCGGGCCGAGTCGCGCTCGCTGACCAGCGCGTCGCCGTCGTCACCCGTCAGGACCACCGACCAGGGAGCCTCCAGGCCGGTGACCACGTCGGTGGTGTCACCGTCGAGTGCCACCTGCCCCGCCGACAGGTCGGCGGGCGCGGTCGCGCGCGCCGACGGCGAGCCGCCTCGGTCGGATCCGTCCCGCTCTGCTCCGTCGCCGCTCGTGCAGGCGGTGAGGGCGAGCGCTGCGACGGCGGCGAGGCCGGCCAGCGACCAGAGGCGGCGGTTGCGGGGCGTTCCGGCGGGTGTGTCCACGATGATCCTCCCGGGGTCGTGGGTCGATCACACACGCTGCGTTCGGGAAACCCCTGAGGGGGTCTGTCGGCACCTCCCGACGGTGCGCACGGCGGCCTACCGTCGTCGGCATGCAGATCGAACCGAAGCAGCCGACCGTCAAGAACCCGCCCGAGCAGTTCACCGGCGACGTGTACCTCGACGCCATCGCCTCGCCGAAGGAGCCCGGTCAGACGATGACCGTCGCCAAGGTCCGGTTCCTGCCCGGCGCCCGCACCGCCTGGCACTCGCACGCCAAGGGCCAGACCCTGCACGTCACCGAGGGCGTCGCGCGGATGGGCACCCGGGACGGCCGCGTCATCGAGGTGCAGGCTGGACAGACCGTCTACACACCCGCCGGCGAGGAACACTGGCACGGCGCGACCCCCACCGACTACATGGAACACCTCGCGATGCTCGAGGCCGCCGACGACCCGGCGACGACCACCACCTGGCTCGAGCACGTGAGCGACGAGGAGTACACCGCATGACCACCATCGCCATCGTCGGGGCCGGCAAGGGCCTCGGTCTCGCCGTCGCCGAGCGCTTCGCCCGTGAGGGCTTCGCCGTCGCCCTGATCTCCCGCAACCAGGACCGGCTGGACGGCCTCGCCGCGGAACTGCGCGAGCACGGCCACACCGCAGCCGGGTTCGCCGCGAACGTCCGTGACGGGGACTCCCTGCGCACCGCACTCGAGCGCGCCACGGAGCAGCTCGGCCCGATCGAGGTGCTGCAGTACAGCCCGCTCCCCGCGAAGGAGTACATGCGCCCCGTCCTCGAGACCACGGCGGACGACCTGGTCGGCCCGATCGAGTTCTCGGTCTACGGCTCGGTCAACGCCGTCCGCCAGGTGCTGCCCGGCATGCGCGCCATCGGCCACGGCACGATCCTGTTCGTCAACGGCGGCAGCGCGGTCCGACCGGGCGCCCGCGTCACCGGAACGTCCGTCGCCTTCGCGGCCGAGAGCGCCTACGCGCAGCTGCTGCACGACGCCGTCCGCGACGAGGACGTCCACGTCGGCCAGCTCATCATCCCGTTCGGCATCGACGACGGGCAGCCCGAGCACTCCGGGGAGTCCATCGCCGACCGCCTGTGGGCGATCCACACGGAGCGCGGCGACTTCCGCACCTACGCGGAGGCGCTACCCGAGCTCGCGTGAGCGCGGCGCTCGCCGCTTCGTGAGCAGGAATGGTCGGGTCCGGCACAGCGACCCGACCATTCCTGCTCACCATGTGACGGACTGGAGGCCCGTGGCGACCCCGCCACGGGCCTCCCGTCCGTCCCGTGGTGCGTGCGGGGCGATGGGTCCCGAGTCGTAGGCGGGACACCAGAGCGCCGCGCTGCTCGACGCTTCCGCTACCGTCGCGGCGTGGACCCACGAGCCTTCGACGGTGCGGCCTGGGCAGCCCTGATGCTGCTCATGCCGACGTCGGTGCTGTTCGTCGCAGCGGCACTCCGTCGACTCCGGCTCCCCTGCTGGACGTGGCCGCTGTACCTGCTCGGCGTCGCAGGCGGACTCGTGCTCCTGCACGTCGCCGGGCACACCCGGTACGAAGCACCGGACACCGGATCCGGATCGAACTGGTGGGACTTCGGGCAGTTCGTCGGGCTCGGCCTCGGGCGGATCGGCGTCGGCATCAACGCGGTCGCGGCGACGGCGTGGATGCTGCGACGTCCTCGGCTGCCCGACGACCAGCTCGACCGACGTGAGAACCGCCTGGTCGTCCTGTCCTACCTGGCGATGGCGGTGGCGTCCGCGCTGCCAGCGATCTGGTGGGGCATCGGTCTCGGGATCGTGCCACTCCTGATCGAACTGCCGATCGTGGTGGCGGGATGGGTCTGCCTGGCGGTGGCGGTGGTCCTGTACCGCCGCCGGATCCTCGGGGTGCCGGGAGCCGACCGCTCCCTCGGGCCCGTGTGGCCTGTCGACGCGATCGTGGTCGCCTGGCTCGTGGGGACGCTGGCCGTCGGCCCGCTGTTCGCCGGGAGCGGTCTGCCAACCACTTCGTGAGCAGAAGACGTCGAGTCCGAGCAGCCGAGTCGACATCTTCTGCTCACCAAGCGAAGCGGAGCGCACGAGGCAGCGCGCGCGTCAGTGCGCCCGTCGCACCGCCACCCGCCGCCGACCACGCGAGGTCAGCCACGCCCCGGCCGTCACCACGAGGGGCAGGCCGATCGCGAGCAGCGCCAGCACCGGCCAGTCCGGCACGAACGGCATGTGGTTCACCCCGACCGGACTCTCGGTGAAGCGCAGGGTCAGGGCGCGGATCGGCAGGAGTCCGAGGAGCGTCCCGATCACCGAGCCGACCGTGGCCAGGATCGCCGCCTGCCAGGTCGACACCCCTCGGCGCAGGCGCGGTGCGGCACCGATGGCGTCGAGCACTTCGTCGTCCCGCCGGCCGTCGGACCGTGCGAGTCCGATCGCCACCGCCGTCGCACCGATCGTGACGGCCGCGGCCAGTGCGAGCACGATCGCCCGGATGATCGCCTCGTTGTCGGTGGGGCCGGCTTCGTACATGAACGACGGGCCGCTCCACCGTGCACGGTCGTCGCCGCCGAAGCTCTGCCACGCCGAGCTCAGCTCGTCCGCCTGTGCCGGGTCGAGGTCGTGCGGCAGCGTCGTGACGAGCATGCCGTCGACCACGGGCACGCCGTACTGCTCGGCGGTCGCCTTCGTCATGAAGACGCCGACCTGGATCCGCGGGGTCTGCACGTCGAGCACGGCGGGGATCGAGACGCTGGCCGCCGGTCGGCTCCGCTCGGTGATGGGCTCGCTCTCCCACGTCCGGTCGTGGAAGGTGTCGACGCGGACCGCGCCGTCGTGGGCGTACTCGGGCCAGAGCGACACCGCGCGCCCGCCCTCGAGCGCGTCCCGCACGGCGGCGGACGGCCGGTGCCCGGTCAGCACGGCGTAGTCGTCGACGGTCCCCGTCCAGATGTGCGGGCTCGACATGCTCGCCGTGTCCAGGTAGTACGAGCAGCTCGTCGTGTCGTTCGCGGGGCAGTCGTACGCGCTCCAGCGGTGCGGGATCGTGACGGTCGACGGGCTGTCGCCCGGCTGCTCCTGCGCGACACCGAGCACCCGGATGCGGTCCTGGTCGAAGACCCCGGACACCACCTTCGCGGCGTGGGACGTCAGCTTCGCGTCGTGGCGACCGGTACTGCCGCCGTCCTTCGTCTCGGTCTGCACCTCGGCCGTCGCGACCCCGACCGCGGTGGAGTACTCGTAGCCACGGACGTACTGGGCCTGACTCGACGCACTCCACGTGATCACGACCGACGCCACGAACACGACGCTCATCACGCTCGCCAGCACGGGTACCGTGCGGACCGGGTTGCGGCGGGCGTCGCGGGCGGCGAGCCGTGCGGACAGCCCCGCGCGGGCGGTGAGTCGGGTAACCAGGGCGAGCAGCCACGGCGAGCAGATGGCGATGCCGAGCTGCATCAGGCACGGCCCGATCGCGACGCCGGCACCGACGACGTAGGCCCACCGGTCGTGCTGCACCGGGCGGTCGTTGAGCATGAGCACCCCGACACCGCATGCCATCGTCATCACGGCGCCGAGGACCATGAGCAGTGGGCCCCAGATGCGCCGACGACGGCGGGCCGGACGGCTGACGGGCACCGGACGGAGCGAGCCCCGCAGTGCCGCGAGCACGTTGATCCGGGTCGCCGACCGTGCGGCGACGAGCGCGGAGACGAGTCCGGCGAGCACCCCGGCGGCGGCGATGGACAGCAGCAGGAGCGGCGGCACGTGCAACCCGGGGAACGACGCCACGTTGCCGTTGTCGATCAGTCGGTAGGCGAGCACGCCGATCCCGGTGCCGGCGGCGACCCCGAGGACCGCGCCGACGAGCCCGAGCACCAGGCCCGACCCGGCGACGATCGTGCGGACGAACCGCTTGTCGCCGCCAACGCTCGTGACGATGGCGTACGAGCGGGTGTCCGCCCGGGTGCCTACCAGGAACGCGGCCCCGGCGAGCAGGGCGACCTCGAACATCGCGAAGACGCCGAGCAGTCCCATCGCCCCGAGGTACCAGCCGAGCGTCGAGCCCAGCTGCCCACCGGGGAGCCGGGCGTCCGGCGGGTCGAGCACGACCGGACGCGACTGCACGATGATGCCGTGCGCGTTGAGCTGCCGGATCTCCGACCACGTCGGGGCGTCCGACGGCAGGTACACGGTGACGTCGGTGAGCCCGACGTCGTCGGTGGTGTCGGTCGTCGAGAGCGTCGTGCCCCATGGCAGGAACACCCCCTGCGTCCCGGGGTCCGTCCCCAGGTCGGTCATGGTCCCGGTGATCGTGAAGCGCTTGGTGACCGGGTCGGTCAGGTCCACCGTGTCGCCGATCCGCGCCCCGAGGCGGTCGAGCGTGGCCGGCGTGACCATGAGTTCACTGCGCGTGGTCGGCGCGGAACCGTCGAGCACGTGCCAGTGGCCCTCGAGCGACGGGTCCCAGACACTGCCCTCCACGGCGGTCAGTCCGACGGGGCCGTGCGCACCCTGCACCACGACGGGCGTGCTGCCGACCGGGATCGACAGGGCGCCCTCGGGCACGTGGGCCAGGACGTTGGTGAACGGTGAGTCCTCGTCCGACTTCGTGACGGGACTGTTCCGCTTCGAGTCGGTGAACTGCCACTGCACCGGGTCCTGCACCATGCCGGGCAGGTCCGGGCCGGACACCCGCATCTGCGCCGATGCCTGGCCGAGGTCGTAGTCGAGCCGCTCGGTCGCGGTGGCCTGTGTGGACTGCACCACGACGGCGACGGCGGCGAACCCGGCGGTGGGGACCCCGATGAGCGCGATGATCAGTGCCGCGCGGCCCGCCTTCGCGAACGCCAGCCGACGCCCCAGACGGAGCGCCGGTCGGAGGGCGAACGGCGTCCGGCCGGTCCCGGCACGCCGACCCCGGCTCACGAGGCGGTCCGGTCCGTCAGCGCCGCCTCGACGCCCGAGTACACGGTCTCGTCGACCACCCGACCGTCGCGCAGGAACACGATCCGGTCCGCCCAGGCCGCGTGCCGGGCGTCGTGGGTCACCAGGAGGGCGCCGGCTCCGGCGTCGACGTGCCGACGGAGCATGCGGAGCACGACCTCGCCGGTCTGCGAGTCGAGGGCTCCGGTCGGTTCGTCGGCGAGCACGAGCCGGCGCTCGCCCACCACGCCGCGGGCGATCGCGACGCGCTGCTGCTGGCCGCCGGACAGGTCGTCCGGGTAGGCGTCGGCGCGGTGCGACAGCTCGACGTTGTCCAGCGCGAGCTCCGCGGCGCGGCGGGCCTGCGAGGCCTTCCACCCGTCCAGCTCGAGCGGCAGTGCCACGTTCTCGACCGCGGTCAGCGATGGGATCAGGTTGAAGTCCTGGAACACGAACCCGATGAGCCGGCGCCGTAGCGCTGCGAGCTCCTTGGCGGGACGGTCGGACACGAAGGCACCGTCGATCAACACCTCACCGCTCGTCGGCGGCAGCAGGGTGCCGGCGCAGGCGAGCAGCGTCGACTTGCCCGACCCCGAGGTGCCCATCACGGCCACCATCTCGCCGCGCTCGACCCGCAGGTCAATGCCGGCCAGGGCGGTGACGGCCTTCGCGCCGGAGCCGTAGTGCACGCTCACGGCGTCGAGCTGCAGGAGCGGTGCGGCGGTCACCGCGCGCTCCGGGGAGCGGAAGCGGCAGCGGAGGCGTCGGTACTGGCAGGCGCCGCCGGGTGTTCGTCCGGCCGGTACCGCGCGACACTCGACTCCACGTGGTCGAGCCAGCGCACCTCGGCCTCGGCCTGGAACACCATCGACTCGAGCACGAGCGACCACGCCAGGTCCGTCGACGGGTCGGTCGTGCGCTTCAGCCGGGTCAGGTCCTGCAGGTTCCGGATCGCGGCACCGCGCTGCACCTGCACCAGCCGCGCGACGTCGACCCCGGGCACGGTCACGGCCAGGGCGAACTTGATCGCCAGCTCGTCGCGGCCGCGCTTGGCCGGCACGGGTTCGCTGAACCAGCGGTCCACCTCGGCGTGTCCCGCGTCGGTCGCCGTGTAGACGACGTGTCCGTCGTCGTCGGCGTCACCGCGGGCCACGAGGCCGTCGCGTTCCAGGCGGTCCAGGGTCGTGTAGACCTGGCCGATGTTCAGCGGCCAGCTCCCGCCGGTGCGGTGCTCGAACTCCCCCCGGAGCTGGTAGCCGTAACCGGGTCCCCCCACCAGCAGCGCGAGTACGCCCATCCGAACGCTCATGACACTTCCCCTGTCTCGGGCCACCGTGGCCATACTGAGTATGCACATACCCGGTATGCCTGCGCAAGCACGGATCTGGACAGGGCAGAAATACGAACGGGAGGCGCGGTGCCAGCTGGCACCGCGCCTCCCGTCCGACCGGTCGTCGCGTTCGCGACCCGCGGTCGCGTCGGGTCAGTGACCCAGCTTCGCCAGCTCCTCGAACTCGTCGTCGGTCAGCTCGACGGTGGCACCGGCGAGGTTGTCCTCCAGGTGCGCGACGCTCGACGTGCCGGGGATCGGCAGCATCACCGGGGAGCGCTTGAGCAGCCAGGCGAGCGCGAGCTGCGCCGGGGTGGCACCCTTGCGCTCGGCGATCTCGGTGAGCGGCGAGTCCTCACCGGTCAGGCCACCCGTGGCCAGGGGGAACCACGGGATGAAGCCGATGCCCTGCTGCTCGGACCAGTCGAGCAGCTCCTCGGCGTCACGCTTCTGCAGGTTGTAGAGGTTCTGCACGGAGACGATCGTGGCGATCTCCTGTGCGGCCTTGACCTCGTCGACGGAGACCTCGGACAGGCCGATGTGGCGGATCTTGCCCTCGTCCTGCAGCTTCTTCAGCTCGCCGACCTGGTCCTCGAGCGGGACCTTCGGGTCGATGCGGTGCAGCTGGAACAGGTCGATGCGCTCGAGGCCCAGGCGGCGAAGGCTCATCTCGGCCTCTTGCCGGAGGTACTCCGGGCGGCCGACGGGCGGCCAGACGTTCGGGCCGGTGCGGGTGAGGCCGGCCTTCGTGGCGATGACGACGTCGTCGCCGTAGGGGTGCAGGGCCTCCTTGAGGAGCTCCTCGGCGACGTAGGGGCCGTACGAGTCGGCGGTGTCGAAGAAGTTCACGCCGAGCTCGACGGCACGCTTGAGGACGCGGATCGCCTCGTCGTGGTCCTTCGGCGGTCCCCAGACGCCGGGGCCCGTGAGCTGCATGGTGCCGTAGCCGAGCCGGTTGACCTCGAGGTCGCCGCCGATGCGGAAGGTGCCGGAGGACGCGGCCGGACGGTTCGTGGTGTCAGTGCCTGTGGTCATGACCCCGGTCTACGCCCGGTGCGTTGCCGGTCCCTGAGTCGGTGTCCCCCGACCGCTCCCCGGGTTCGCAGGGTCTACGGACGGGTGGGCCGCGGGTACGGGGTCTCGCCGCGTTCGAGTCCGCCGACGAGCTTGGTGAGCCGGTTCGTCCGCACCGTGGCGTTCGGGGCGGTGGTGATGCGGTGCAGCACGGCGTACCGGTTCGTGGCGTCGAGCTCGGCGAACAGCGCGGCGGCTGCGGGGGCGGCGTCGAGCGCGGCCTGCAGGTCCTCGGGCACCGTGGCCGTTGCCGAGCCGGCGTAGGCGCGGTCCCACCGGCCGTCACCCTTCGCGCGCTCGATCTCGGCGTGCCCGCGCTCCCGCATCCGCCCCTCGGCGATGAGTGCCGCGACCAGGCCGAGGTTCCGCTGCGACCACAGCGAGGCCTTCCGGCGCGGGGTGAACCGCTGGCGGTAGGTGGTGTCGTCGCGCCCGCGCCGCTGCCCGTCGATCCACCCGGAGCACAGCGCTTCGTCGAGGGCCGTGTCGTAGGTCAGCGTCGTCGGTTCCGTGACGCCCTTCTTGGCGAGGACGAGCCACACCCCGTCGGGTTCGTGCTCGTGGTCGTCGAGCCACGCGCGCCACGCGGCGACGTCCGGCAGCACCAGGTCGACGATGTCCATGCGGTCATCGTAGGACCGGCCGGCGACGGGCCGGGGCGAGTTTTCGCGCTGCGCGACAGTTCACGGGGTGCAGGACGCGTGAAGTGTCGCTGGGGCCGAAACCCGGACCGCGCGCCGTCCCCGGGCCGCGGGTCAGGCCGCGCTGCTGCTGATCCGGGTCGCGCTCGCCCAGTCGTGCACCCAGTCGGGCAGGGTCAGGTCGCGGTCGGCCCCACCCGCCGCCTCGAGCAGGTCCGCGGTCGGCACGGTCCCGCCGGAACGCCGCAGGAACCGGGCCTGCACCACGGCGCGGGCCATCACGGCACCCTGTCGCACGAACGTCTGCTCCAGGTACACGGCACGGTCGTCGACCCCGAGCACGTGGGTGCGGAGCTCGAACCGCTGCCCGAGCGTCAGCGACCGCTTGTACGTGATCGTCTGCGCCGAGACGACGGGGTACCAGCCGTGCTCGGCCAGCGCGGCCCAGTAGCCGGAGCGGAGCATCAGGTCGAGCCGACCGAGGTCGAGCATCGACAGGTACTTGCCGTTGTTGACGTGGCGCAGCGGGTCCAGGTCGGTCGGGACCACCCGGAACGGCGTCCGCACCTCGTCCCAGAGCGACGCCCGGCGGCGCCCACCCACCCGAGCGCGCAGACGGGTGCGCAGCTGCAGCAGGAGCAGTCGGAAGTACAGGTTCACGAGACGATCACACCAGTGCGCGGAGCAATCGTGCGAGCACCTTGGAGGAACCTCACGAAGCGCGCGGCCGTCTGCCGACACACGACCAGCCGCTCCCGACAATCGGCAACCGGTGGGGTCGAGCTGTTCAGCCGGGGAAGCCGCCGCCGGCGCCCGTGATCCCGGGGTGTGCGGATTTGGCGAGCCCCTCGGTCCTGGAGTGCGCCGCATCGGCTTCAGCCGTGGCGCGTGCGCTGTCACGCGGATCCGACAGGTCTTCGATCGCCTCGAGCGCCCGCCGCCGGCGGCGGTTCTGCACCTCGAGCACGACGAGCAGGGCGCCGAGCACGACGACCACGGCGATGACGATCCAGATGATGACCACGGCACTCCCCCGAGCCCGGGGCGCCTGCCCCGTCGCTCGCAGCGTAGTGGTGCGGAGGCGGGTACAGCCAGTGCCTCCCGCCGTCAGGGGGACCGGGAGTAGACCTGCAGCATGCAGACACGCAAGCTCGCAGACCTCGAGGTCGGCCCGATCGGCCTCGGAACCATGGGCATGAGCGCCTTCTACACGGGCGCCGGCACCGACGACGACGAGTCGATCCGCACCATCCACCGCGCGATCGACCTCGGCGTCACCCTGTTCGACACCGCCGAGGCGTACGGCCCCTACACGAACGAGGAACTCCTGCGCCGTGCGCTCGAGGGCCGTCGCGACGACGTCGTCATCGCGACCAAGTTCGGCCTGTACCACCACGAGGCCGGTGAGGAGACGCCCGCGCAGCAGCGCGGGATCTCCAGCCAGCCCGAGTCCGTGCGCGAGGCCCTCGAAGGCTCCCTCCGTCGCCTGGGCACGGACCACATCGACCTCTACTACCAGCACCGCGTCGACCCGGCCGTCCCGATCGAGGACGTCATCGGCCAGCTCGCCGGCTTCGTGCAGGAGGGCAAGATCCGACACATCGGACTGTCCGAGGCCGGCGCCGAGACCATCCGCAAGGCCCACGCCGTCCACCCGATCACCGCGCTGCAGAGCGAGTACTCGCTGTGGACGCGGGACCCCGAGGGCGACGTGCTCGACACCCTGCGCGAACTCGGCATCGGCCTGGTCCCCTACTCGCCGCTCGGCCGCGGGTTCCTGACCGGTGCCATCACGAAGCCGTCCGACCTGGACTCCGACGACTTCCGCCTGGCGAACCCCCGCTTCCAGCAGGAGGCGTTCGAGCAGAACATGCGCATCGTCGACGCGGTCAAGGAGATCGCCACCGAGGCCGGCGCCACCCCGGCGCAGGTGTCGCTCGCCTGGCTGCTGGCCCAGGGCGACGACATCGTCCCGATTCCCGGCACGAAGCGGGTCTCCCGCCTCGAGGAGAACGTCGGCGCAGCCGACCTGACCCTCACGGCGGACCAGCTGTCGCGCCTGTCGGCGCTGCCGGTCCCGACCGGTGACCGCTACCCCGACATGTCGACCATCGGCCGGTAGACGCGACCGGTTGACGGCCTGGAGGCCCGTGGCGGATCCGTCACGGGCCTCCAGTCCGTCGTCAGTCGCGTTTGCGGACGTCTCAGACCTCGGCGGCGAAGGACGCGGCCCGAACCTGCAGGTCCTCGATGCGCCGGAGGCGCGCGGCCTCGACGTCGTAGCCCTCGTAGGCGGGCGGCGGCAGCTTCCGGACGTTCCGCGAGCACTGGAAGTCCTGGCACACCAGGGTGCCGACGGTGTTGCCGTTCCGTCCGGCCGGCCCGGACCGTTTCGCGCTGTAGAACGCGACGTCGTTCGGCAGCTTCACGTCCTGGCACCACGAGCACTGGGCACGGGAGCGGGGCGAGGCCTCGGCCTGCCGGAACAGGATGCCGATCAGGTCGCCGTCCAGGGTCGGCACGACGGCGTACGCACGCCGACCGATCTTCGGGTCGCGCCAGCCGAGGTAGTCGAGCGCGTCCCAGTCGAGCGTCTCGAAGTCGGCGGGCAGCGTGAGGTCGGACACCTCCTTGCGCGAGGCGTTGACGAAGGACGTGCGGAGGGTCTTCTCCACGATGGGGAGCATGGGTGATCGCTTTCGTGCGGGCCCGGGGCGTGCGGACGCACACCGCACCGGGCGGAGGAGGTCAGGGTTCGACGAGGGCGGCCGCACCCGAGGGCGCGACCGAGGGCCTCACGCCCTGATGCCGGCGCTCCGGGCGCCGACCACCTCCTGGAAGCTCACCCGACCAGCCTACGACCGGGTGTCAAGCCCGGCCCGGCTCGGCCGCGGTCGGTTCGGTGTCGCCGTGACCAGGACGACCGAGCCCTCGTACGTCGGCCGGATCCGCAACGACCCGTGCCGCCGGTCCCACTCCCCCGACTCCAGCGCGGTCCGGAGCGCTGCCACCGACCGCCGGACGGTGAACTCGTCGACCAGGCCCCACGCCGGGTCCGCCTGGCGCACGCCGGGGTCGAGCAGTCGCTCGGGGCGGGCGTAGTACGCCTCGGCGAACCCGTCGACGCACGTGAACGGGATCGGCAACGGGGTGCTCGTCACGGTGTCGTCGCTCAGCGCGTCGGCGATCCGCGGCAGTGCCGGATGTCGACGGGCGTCCGCCGCCAGCACCTCGGGCGCGTACTCGGCGAGCCAGGAGCGCTCGATGCGGTCGGGGTCGAACGTCAGGACCACGATGGGGCCCCGGGTCACCCGACGCACCTCGGCGAGCACGCGTTCGAGGTCGTGCCACTCGTGCAGCGAGAAGGTCGTCATCGCGGCGTCGAAGGTGTCGTCGGCGAAGCGCAGGTCTCCGGCGGGCTCCACGGCGGTCACGTCGCGGTCGGTCGGCGCGTACGAACCGGCACCGGCACCGGCACCGGCACCGATGTCGAGCACGGTCCGGGCGTCTCCGAGGGCCTTCGCGACCGCGCGGGCGAACGCGGGTTCGGGCCGGCGGTGCTGCCGGTCGTCCGCGTCCCCTGCTGAGCCGTCCGTCGTCCTCGTCACGTCCCCACCCTACGAACCCGCGCTGCTATGTTCGACGGATGCTCGCAGACAGTGGTCTCGGATTCGTCGTCGTCCTCTACGCCCTGTTCGTGCTGGCGCTCGCCGTGCTGGCCGTCGCCCTCATCGTGCTCGTGTTCGCCGCGATCCGTGTGCTGCGGTTGTCGGCGACGGAGCGGCAGCTGCGCATCGAGCGGATGCGCTCGCCGGAGCTGTTCGACGGCGACGTGCCGCCCCAGGCGTGACGGTCCGGCCTCGGGGCTGACGCTCCCGGCGATCCGGGGGCCGGGTCAGTCGACCGACTCGGACTCGGACTCCGACTCGCGCAGGGCCGCGTACTGCTCGGCCCGCTCCGTCGCTGCCCAGCTGCCGAGCAGCGCGAGCGACCGCTCGGACTCGCTGCCCGGTTCGGCCGAGTACGAGAACAGCGTCAGACCGGGGTCGGCGACCAGGTCGAGCGCCTCGTAGGACAGCCGCAGCTCCCCCACGATCGGGTGGTCGATGCGCTTCTTGCCGGTGCGCTGCATCCGGACGTCGTGGGCGGCCCACCAGCCGCGGAACTCCTCGCTCCGGGTGGAGAGCTCACCGACGAGCGTGATGAGCCCCGGCTCGCAGGGGTTCGACACCGCAGCGGTCCGGAGCACGGCCACGGCGTCCTTCGCGGTCTGCGCCCAGTCCGGGAAGAAGTCGCGGGCGGCCGGGTCGAGGAACGTGAAGCGTGCGGTGTTCACCGGGCGTCCGGGGCCGGCGAAGAGCGGTGCGTAGAGCGCACGGCCGAGCTCGTTCGTCGCGACGACGTCCCCGCGCTCGTTCCGCACCCAGGCCGGTGCGCCGGTGATGGCGTCGAGCAGCCGCTGCACGCCGGGGCGCACGCGGGTCGGCACGTTCCGGTGCATGACCTTCGCGCCGGAGTTCGCCAGGCGCGTGAGGTCCCACAGGTGCGCCCGCTCGTCCTCGTCGAGCTGCAGGGCGCTCGCCAGGCCCTCGAGCACGCTGTCCGAGACGCCCTTGAGCGAGCCGCGCTCGAGTCGCGTGTAGTAGTCGACGCTGACGCCGGCGAGCATGGCGACCTCGTGCCGCCGCAACCCGGGCACGCGGCGGACCCCGCCGCCGAACGACGGCATGCCGACCTGCTCGGGGGTGAGCCGCGCCCGCCTGGAGGACAGGAAGTCGCGGATCTCGTTGCGCACGTCGATACCCATGCGACGAGCGTACGTGCCCGGGCCGTGCGTCCGGCAGGCGGGAGGTCCGAGGCGGGGCCGCCGGCCGTCGCTGACTGGTCACGACACGTCGCGGGCCGTGCGCCGTCCCGTCGCAACCTGTCGGCTGGTGGCGCCGCAGGCGACGGCCTGTGACCGCTCGTCGGCGTCTGGCGGGGTGTTGCGACCGCCCGGAGCGGACGGGAGGCGCGGGGCGGCCCCGCCACGCGCCTCCCGTACGCCGTCTGGTCGCGTTCTGTTGCGTGACCGGCCGTGCCCGACCGGTCGCGACACGTCGCGTGCCGCCCGCCGGGTGGTCGCGACCTGTCGGCTGGTGGCGCCGTAGACGACGGCCTGTGACCGTTCGCCGGCGTCCCGCGGGGTGTTGCGACCGCCTGCGCCAGGGGCTTCCCCCCCCGCTCTGTCCCGCGGTCAGGGCGCGGCGTCGGCTCCGATGCGCACCCGCGCGACGCGGTGACCATCCATGGCGGTCACCTCGAGGCGGTGGCCTCCGGCCAGGATCACGTCGCCGACCTCGGGCACGCGGTCCAGCTGCACCTGCACGAGGCCACCGACGGTCTCGTAGTCGCCGTCCGGCAGGACGGGGCCGCCGTCCGCAGCCAGGTCCTCGAGCACCGTGGCTCCGTCGACGCCGTCGTGCGCCAACACCGACTCGTCGTACTCGGTGGAGTCCCACTCGTCGCGGATGCGGCCGACGAGGTCCTCGAGCAGCGCCTCGAGCGTGACCATGCCGGCGCTGCCGCCGTACTCGTCGACCACCAGGGCGATCTGGTGGCCGTCGGTGCGCATGTCCGCGATCGCGCTCGACAGCGACTTCGTCTCGGGCAGGGCGAGCACCGGCCGGACGAGCGTGGCGACCGGGGCCGCGGGGTCGACCGGACGCAGCAGGTCACGCAGGTGCACGAAGCCCTGGACCTCGTCGCGCCCGCCGGAGGTCACGAGGTACCGGGTGTGCCCGGCCGCGATGGCCTGGTCCGTGGCATCGGCGACCGAGAGCCCGGCGTCCAGCGTCGAGACGTCGTACCAGGGGCGCATCGACTCGCGCAGGATGCGGTCACCGGCGTCCAGGGCGCTGCGGGCGATCCGGCGTCCCTGCTCGTCGACGCCGGTGTGCTCGTCGACCAGGCCGCGGAGCTCCTCGGTGCTCATCGACTCACTGCGGGCTTCCGGGTCGCCGCCGAGCAGTCGCACGACGGTGTCGGTGGACTTCGAGAGCAGCCAGATCACCGGCCGCATCAGCACCGCGAAGCGCTCCAGGGTCGGGGCGACGGCCATCGAGAAGCCCTCGGCACGCTGCAGGGCGAGGCGCTTCGGCACGAGCTCGCCGAACACGAGCGACAGGTACGCGATGACGAGGGTCATCAGCACCAGCGCGACGGCTTCGGCCGTGCCCTGCTCGAGGCCGAGCCCCTGGAACAGCGGCGCGACGTCGGGTGCGATCGAGGACGCACCGTACGCGGCGGAGAAGAACCCGGCGACGGTCACGCCGATCTGCACGGCGGACAGGAACCGGTTCGGGTCACGGCCGAGCTCGGCGACCCGCATCCCGCGGGGGCCGCGGCGTTCGAGCTGCTGCAGCTGGGATTCGCGGAGGGAGACGAGTGCGATCTCGGCGGCCGCGAAGACCCCGCCGACGAGCACGAAGAGGATGACGAGCCCGAAGGCGATCCAGGTGTCAGCGCCCATCAGCGGGCAGCCGCCTCGGATCGACGACGGGCGGGCGGTCTGTGGGGATCGTCCATGCCTGTGAGTCTGCACAGGCCGACTGGGACATCACCGTGCTGCCGCTCGACAGCGGCTGTGGATCCCGCGTCGTGACGGGGAGTGGTCGCTACAGGGTGAGTGAGCGACCGATGCGGGCTTCGAGCCACGCCTTCGGGTCGATCGGCGTGACGCCGTCCATCAGGACCTCGAGGTGCAGGTGCGCACCGGTCGAGACGCCGGAGGACCCGACGAGCCCGATGAACTGCCCGGCAGCGACGGTGTCGCCGACCTTGAGCGGCGAGGAGCCGGGGATCATGTGGCCGTAGAGCGTCGACACCTGACGGCCGTCGACCACGTGGTCGATGATGACCGCGTTGCCGTACGAGAAGTAGGTGCCCGAGACCCGGACCTCGCCCGCGGCGACGGCGCCGATCGGCGTGCCCATGCCCGGGGTGAAGTCGAGGCCCTGGTGCAGCGACGAGCACGCGCCGCACGGTGCCGAGCGGTACCCGAAGCCGGAGCTCATCTGCACGGGGCCGGGGAACGGCGAGCGGACCGCGCCGCCGAACGACACGGCGCCTCCGGCGGTCGCCGCGGTGTCGGTGGAACCAGCCGTCTTCGTGGTGACGGTCGAGCCGCCGCCGACGGTGAACCCGTCACGGTCGAACCCGGCGGCCGTGACCGCCTGGGTCACGGCGTAGTCCTGGGTGCGCACGATGGGTGCGATGGTCGAGGTGGCCATCGAGGTGCCGGCGCTCGCGTGGGCGGGCATCGCCGAGGCGGCGAACATCGCGATGGCGGCGGCGGCGCTGGTGAGCGTGATGCGTCCGGCACGGGCCGACCGGGAGGCCCGGGGTGCGCTGGCGACGCGGGTCACCTTGGGTGCGGGGCGACGGACGACGCGCTGGATGCGGTCGTCGACGTGCTCGGTGGTGGCGCGTGCGGCTGCGGAGCGGCGGCCGGCCGGCTCGGTGGCCGAGGACGCGGTCGCGAGGACGACGGCCTTCACCGGCTTGGCGACCTTCGCGGCCTTCGGCGCCTTGGCCGGCTTCGTGGCCTTCGCCGGCTTGGCGACCTTCGCTGCCTCGGCCGGCTTCTCGGGCTTGGCCGCCTTCGCGACCGGGGCCGCCTTGCTGCGACGCTGCGATCCGCGGGCTGCTGCGCGCTCGGCCTCGAGGGCGGCGCGACGGGACAGGTGCACCACCGGGGTCTCCGGGTGCTGGTCGAGTTCGGGTGCAATCGTCATGGCCGCCCACCATTCTGCACGACTCTGTCGCTTTGTACAGGCCCTTCCGTGATCTTTTCGTTACCGAGTGCGCTGGGAGGCGCCTGATCACCACGGCCTCGAGCGTCCCCCGGGCCCTGCGCATCGGTACGGTCAGGGGAAAGCGACGGAAGGACCCGCACCATGGCCCGATCGCCGCGTGAGCGGTACGGAACGGTCGACCTGGCGTCGGCCGACGTCGTGCTGGCCGGTACCCAGGAACTCCTGCCCGTGCTCCGGGCCGCGGCCGTGCGTGCCGGGATCGACGCCGCGCGGATGCGGGTCATCGGGGTCGACGACCTGCCGGACCCGGAGGAGGCCTGGGACGCGGCGCTGGCCGTCATCGCCATCCGCCGTCCGGGTGACGACCCCGCCTTCCACCGGGCGCAGGCGGCTGCCGAGCTCATCGCGCCGATGCTCGCGCCGCACGCCGTCCGCATCGTCGTCACCGTGTCCGGGGTCACGCGGCTCGCACCGAAGCTCGAGCGCACCATGACGTCCGAGGTCCTGCACCAGATCGATGCGGCGTCGGCGTCGTCCGGGTTCCGCCGGCCCTTCCGGCCCCTGCGCATGCGGCTCGGGCTCGCCGGACTCCGAGCCGCCGGCGTCCGGGTGTTCCGCATCTCGATCGGCGACTGAGCGGACGCCGAGCAGGTCACCGGGTCGGCGCGCCCCGCAGTTCGAGGGCGATCTGCTCGGCGTCCAGGTTCTGCAGCATCGACTCGAGCACCTCGGCGTCGAACGTGCCGTCGTCGCGGGCGTCGAGGATCGCGGAGCGCTGCGCCTGGAGGACCGCGAGGCGTCGCGCCTTCTCGCGCCCCATCCAGGCGCGGAGCTCGGCTGGGTCCGCCGCCTCGAGTTCTCCGCGCGAGGCCGGGGGGTGTTCACCGGTGCGCGGTACCTGTTCGGCCGCGCTGCGCATGAGGTCGAGCAGACGCTGTCGTTCCTCGGTGTCCTTCGCGGCGGTGTCCGGTGCGGGGGCGGCGATGCGTCGGAGCAGGGGGCCGATCGTGCCGCCCTGGACCACCAGGGACAGCAGTGCGACCGCGAAGGCGACGAACACCAGGAGCGATCGCTGTGGGGTGTCCTCCGGCAGGGTCTGCGCAGCTGCGACGGTCACGGCCCCGCGCATCCCCGCCCAGACCACGGCGGTGCCCTCGCGCCAGCCCAGCGGCGCCTTCGTGTAGTACGCGATGTCCGCCAGGGTGCGGCGGACGCGGGTCGTGAAGCGGTCGAGCTCTCGTTCCGAGGGGACGCGGTTGCCCGGTCGGTGCTCGCGGATTACCTCGCTCATCGCGTCGCGGTCACCGGCGTGCATCTCGGCGAAGCGCCCCTGCATCCGCTCGCCGCGCTTGGCGCTCGCCGACAGGGCGAGCAGCAGCGGGACGACGTACGCGGCCCGCACGAGCACGGTGAGCACGAGGGCCCCGACGGCGATGAGGAGGGCCGGTCCGACACCCGTGTGCTCGTCCTGCACGTCGCCGAGGATGGTCGAGAGTTCGAGCCCCATCGTCAGGAACACCGCGCCTTCGAGCACGAGTTCGATGGTCTGCCAGTTCTGGGCGTCCGACAGCCGGTGCCCCGGAGGGAGCTTGCGCGGCCCGACGATCCCGGTGAACAGGCCCGCGACGACGGCGGCGACGAGTCCGGACCCGCCGAAGTGCTCGGTGGGGACCGCCGCGACGAACGGCACCGCGAAGGACAGCGCCGTGTTCACCGCGGCGCTCGGCACGCGCGCGCGGACGAACACGTTCAGCCAGCCGACGAACCACCCGACGACGACGGCGATGGCCACGGCACCCGCGAAGTCGCCGAGCGCCCCCCAGAACGAGAACGACGCGGCCGCTGCGACGACGGCGGTGCGCAGGAGCACGAGCGCGGTGGCGTCGTTGAGCAGCGATTCACCGTCGAGGATCGAGATCGCCCGGCGTGACACCGAGGTCTGCTTGACGATCGAGGTGGCGACGGCGTCGGTCGGGCTGACGATCGCGCCGAGGGCGATGCCCCACCAGAAACCGAGGCCCGGGATCACCCAGGCGAAGAACAGCCCGAGCACCAGGCTCGACGCGACGACGAGCAGGACCGACAGGCCGCTGATCGCGCCGAACTCGCGCCGGAAGTTCATCGACGGCATCGACACCGCCGACGAGTACAACAGCGGCGGCAGGACCCCGGCGAGGATCCACTCCGGTTCGATCTCCGCGTGGGGGATGAACGGCATCAGGCTCGCGACGATCCCGACGACGACGAGCACGAGCGGTGCCGCGATCCCGATGCGGGGGCCGAGCACGGCTGCGCCCGCGATGGCGATCAGGGCGATGACACCCACGACGAGGAGTTCGGTCACGGGTCCAGGGTGGCACCACCGGCCGGATCAGGCTCCGTCGGGTCCGGAACCGTGGACGGCGCTCGCCTGCACCGACGGGTGTGGAGGAGCGGCGTGCGCGACGACGGAGACGCTGCCGACGGCGAGCACGAGCGCCAACGCACCGGCGGTGCAGGCCGTCCCGATCCGCCGCAACCGCGACCGGCTGCCACGCTGACGCGGCGCGAACCGTTTCGTGCTCCGTCGGGGTTCGGGGCCGACGAGCCAGGGACCGGAGCCGTCGGGGTCGTACGAGAACGGGCCGGAGCCGTCCGGCGCGTACCGGTAGGGCCCGCTGCCGTCCGAGGCGTAGGCGGACCGCAGGTCCTCCGCGGTCCAGCCGAAGTCGTCCGGGGTCTGCCGTGTGGTGGTCATGCGCGCTCTCCCTCGCTCTGGTGCTGCGGAAGACCAGTCCACGCACCGTTCCTATGTGTCGACAGTGCGCCTCCAGGATGTCGGCCGAGCATCTGCCGCGCGGAAGCGGGGTCCATGTATCTTGATGTCGAGACATCCTGCGCCACGAGTACCGTGGACGTACCGACGGTCGAACAAGGGAGTACCCGCCAGCATGGCCAAGATCATCTACACCCTCACGGACGAGGCGCCGTTCCTCGCCACCCACTCCTTCCTCCCGGTCATCCAGGCCTTCGCCGGCACCGCGGGTGTCGACGTCGAGACCCGCGACATCTCGCTCGCCGGCCGGATCATCGCCCAGTTCCCGGAGCGGCTCACCGACGAGCAGCGCCTGGACGACGCCCTCGCCGAGCTCGGCGACCTGGCGAAGACCCCCGAGGCGAACATCATCAAGCTGCCGAACATCTCGGCGTCGATCCCCCAGCTCAAGGTCGCCATCAAGGAACTGCAGGCGCAGGGCTACGACCTGCCCGACTACCCGGACGAGGCCACCACCGACGAGCAGCGCGACGTCCGCGCCCGCTACGGCCGCGTCCAGGGCAGCGCCGTCAACCCGGTGCTGCGCGAGGGCAACTCCGACCGCCGCGCACCCCTGTCGGTCAAGAACTACGCCCGCAAGCACCCGCACCGCATGGGCGCCTGGTCGCGTGACTCGAAGACGAACGTCAGCACCATGGGCGTCGACGACTTCCGGTCGAACGAGAAGTCCTGGATCGCCCCCGCCGACGACGTCCTGACGATCACCTTCGTGGCCGAGGACGGCAGCGAGCAGGTCCTCAAGCAGTCGATCCCCGTGCTGCAGGGCGAGGTCGTCGACGGCACCGTGCTGCACGTGGCCGCCCTCGAGTCGTTCCTGCGCAAGCAGATCGAGCGCGCCGCGGCCGAGGACGTCCTGTTCTCCGTGCACCTCAAGGCCACGATGATGAAGATCTCCGACCCGATCATCTTCGGGCACGTCATCAAGGCGTTCTTCCCGTCGGTGTTCGAGCGCTACGGCGCCGACCTGGCCGCCGCGGGCCTGACCCCGAACGACGGCCTCGGCTCGATCCTCGCCGGCCTCGCTGCGCTGCCGAACGGCGCCGAGATCGAGCGTGCCTTCAAGCAGGGCATCGCCGACGGCCCCGAGCTCGCCATGGTCGACTCGGACAAGGGCATCACGAACCTGCACGTGCCGAGCGACGTCATCGTCGACGCGTCGATGCCCGCGATGATCCGCACCTCGGGCCACATGTGGGGCCCGGACGGCGACGAGCACGACACCCTCGCCGTCATCCCCGACTCGAGCTACGCCGGCATCTACCAGGCCGTGCTCGACGATTGCCGCGCCCACGGCGCCTTCGACCCGTCGACGATGGGCTCCGTGCCCAACGTCGGCCTGATGGCGCAGAAGGCCGAGGAGTACGGCTCGCACGACAAGACGTTCGAGCTCCCCGGCGGCGGCGTCGTCCGCGTCACGACCGCCTCGGGCGACGTCGTCATCGAGCACGACGTCGAGCCCGGTGACATCTGGCGCGCCTGCCAGACCAAGGACGTCGCCATCCGTGACTGGGTGAAGCTCGCCGTCACCCGCGCGCGTGCCTCCGCGACGCCGGCCGTGTTCTGGCTCGACGAGACCCGTGCGCACGACGCGAACCTCATCGGGCTCGTTCGCCAGTACCTCGGCGAGCACGACACCGACGGCCTGCAGATCGAGATCCTCGCGCCCGAGGACGCCATGCGCTTCTCGCTCGAGCGCATCCGCCGCGGCGAGGACACCATCTCGGTCACCGGCAACGTCCTGCGCGACTACCTGACCGACCTGTTCCCGATCATGGAGCTCGGCACCTCGGCGAAGATGCTCTCCGTCGTCCCGCTGCTGGGCGGTGGCGGCCTGTTCGAGACCGGTGCCGGCGGTTCCGCGCCGAAGCACGTGCAGCAGCTCGTGCAGCAGAACTACCTGCGCTGGGACAGCCTGGGCGAGTTCCTCGCACTGGCGGTCAGCCTCGAGCACCTCGCCGGTGTGACGGGCAACGAGCGGGCGAAGATCCTGGGGGAGACCCTCGACCGTGCAACCGGGACGTTCCTCGAGCAGGACAAGTCCCCGGGTCGGAAGCTCGGCTCGATCGACAACCGCGGCAGCCACTTCTACCTGGCGAAGTACTGGGCCGAAGAGCTCGCGGCGCAGACCCAGGACACCGAGCTCGCGTCGTCGTTCGCGGACCTCGCGGCGAAGCTCGGTGAGCAGGAGCGCACGATCGTCGACGAGCTCGTCTCGGTGCAGGGTCACCCGGCGGACATCGGCGGCTACTACCGTCCCGACGACGCCAAGACGAGCGCGGTCATGCGTCCGTCCGCCACGTTGAACGCAGCGCTGGCAGCGCTCTAGGCGCACCAGCCGACGGACGGGAGGCCCGGTGCCAGCTGGCACCGGGCCTCCCGTCCGTCCGTGGTCGCGTCCGCACCACGAACCCGACCGTTCCTGCTCACGAAGTGACAGGGGACGCGCGGGGCGTCAGCCGCGGGACGGCACGGGCGGGCCGGCGGCCAGCAGCCCGGTGAAGACCAGGGCGACGGCCACGACCCCGATGCCGGCGGCCACGGCGGGCCGACGCACCACGAAGAACAGCAGACGATCCCAGAACCCCGAGTGGGCGTCCGGCGAGCGTCGCCAGGACCCCTCGAGCATGCCGCGGCGGGCGACCGCGACCTCGAACGGCACCGTGGCGTACGGCACGACGGCACTCGCCCAGCCGAGCACGAGCGCCCCGAACGACCACCGCTGGTTCACCGCGACGACCGTCGTGACCACCAGGTACGCCAGGAACACGAAGCCGTGCACCCCACCGCCGATGCGGACGCCCCAATCGCCGGCGTCCAAGCCGTACTTGAGCACCATCCCGAGGATGAGCAGGGTCCAGGTCACGAGTTCGGCGACCGCGGCGGCGCGGAACAGGGAGCGCGGAGTCATGGCCTCCATGGTGGCGGACCCGGTTGACAGACAGCAGGACGCCCCGGCCTGCAGGGCGCCCACCGACAGCAGGACGCCCCGGGCCGTCGACCCGGGGCGCCCTCGACGTCAGGTCAGTGCCGCACGACCACCGTCTGGCCCAGGCGGTTCACGCCGGCGCGTGCGTCCCACGTGCCGGTGTTCGCGGTCTGGATCGCGAAGGCCGGGTTCGACGCCACCGAGCGTTCAGGTGCCGGCAGGGCGAGGGCGACGTCCCAGCGGCCCTTCGGCAGGTGTGGGAGCGACGCCCGGACGGTCACGCTCCGTCCCGGCTGCCACGACGACGCGTCCGCACGCACCGGCACGGTGACCCTGCGGTGCCCGTCGGTGAGGACGAGCTGCACCGGGCGGCTGTTGTACGGCGCCGCCCAGCCGTCGTTCCGCACCGACACCGCGACCGACGGCGTGCGACCGGTGGTGACGGTGCTCGAGGTCATCGTGAAGCGGTAGCCGAGCTTCTTCGCGGCGTCGGTCATGCCGTCAGCGCCCCAGGTCGCCAGGACGTCCTTGTTGTAGTCGAGGTTGAGGTAGCTGTAGTGGTACTTCGCCATCTCGGCCGAGGCGGACGGGTACTCGGACCGCGGCGCGTTCACGGCGCAGGTCTCGCCCCCGACGGGGACGTACCGCGACTCGGCGGCCAGGTAGTCCTGGTCGAGTGACAGCGGGTCGCTCAGGAACGTGCCGAAGTCGTCCGGCGAGGCGAGGAAGCAGTCGTTGTGGTGCCCGATCCGCGACGCCGCCGACCCGTCGTGCGCCTGCGCCGGGGTGAGCGCCCCGGCCGTGCCGGACGGCGTGCGCAGTGCGTCCTGCTTCATCTGCATCTTGCGGACCTGGACCGAGCGGCTGGACGGCAGGGCTGCGAGTTCGGCCCGCAGGACCTGCCGTCGGGCGTCCTTGTCGGCCTCGGTCAGCGCGCCCGGGTTCGCCGGGTCGCTGGCGAAGTGGTCGGTGTAGTAGCCCTCGCCCCAGAGCCCGATGAACCCCTGCTGCAGGGTCGGGATGACGTCGGCGTTCCGGCGGAGCGTCGGGGTGAGCTGCTGGATGTGCGCGAGCACGGTCGGCAGGTCGGCGTCGCCGTAGGGCGCCGTGTACGGGTACGCGCCGCCCTGCACGTACGCGAACCGGGTGATCACGCCCACACCGGCCGCACGTGCGGTGTCGTAGTCGCGCTGCACGAGCCGCAGCCAGGCCGGGCTGATGCGCCGCTGCTGCACGAACGCCTCCATGTAGAACACCCGGACGACCTGGGTGACACCCTCGGCGCGGTAGCCGCGGAGCGTCGCGGCGTCGAGCGGCGTGTACCCGGTGCCGTCGGCCCGGTAGTGCGTCTCGGTGGTGTGGTCGAACCCGCGCGAGGGGTTCGGGATGACCGCGTCGCTCGCCGTGTAGGTCACGGTCGAGGTCGTCGCGGTCCGTGCCGGATGGCCGGTGGGCGACGAGGCCCATGCTGTGGTCGGTACGGCGAGCGCGAGTGCCGCCGCGAGTGCGACGGTGGTGATGGTGCGGTGCGGCATCGGACGAGCCCCTGTCCTCGGCGCGGACGGTGATCGGCGCCCCCTGGCGCTGCCGTCCTGCGCGAATGTGATCTGAAGGTAGGCCAAACGATCAGAAAACGCCAGTGGATGCGTGAACCGAGCACGGGTAGCGTTGCCTGCATGTCGCCGTCGACCGAGAACCGTCCCCTGAACATCGTCGTCTGGAACGAGAACGTGCACGAGACCCGCGGTGACGCGACGGTCATCGGGCACTACCCCGACGGCATGCACACCGTGATCGCCGAGGCGCTCCGGCAGCTGCAGCCCGGGGCCGACGTCTCCACCGCCACCCTGCAGGAACCCGACCACGGCATCACCGCCGAACGGTTGGCCGCCACGGACGTGCTGTTCTGGTGGGGGCACGCCGCCCACGACGAGGTGAGCGACGCCGTCGTCGACCTGGTCGTCGACGCCGTGCACGCCGGGATGGGCCTGGTGGTGCTGCACTCCGGCCACTACTCCAAGCCGTTCAAGCGCCTGATGGGCACGACCTGCTCGTTGAAGTGGCGGAACGACGGCGAGCGCGAACTCGTCTGGACCGTCGCGCCCGAGCACCCGATCGCCGCCGGGGTCCCGCACCCGATCGTCATCGACCGGCAGGAGATGTACGGCGAGTACTTCGACATCCCACGCCCCGACGAAGAGGTGTTCCTGTCGACCTTCGCGGGCGGCGAGGTCTTCCGCTCCGGCGTCGCGTACCGCCGAGGACTCGGCAAGGTCTTCTACTTCTCGCCCGGCGACCAGGAGTACCCCGTGTACCACCACCCGGACATCCAGCGCGTGCTGTCGAACGCCGCCGCCTGGGCCGCCCCGGTGTCCGAGCGCCGCGAGCTGACCGCCGACCCCCACCCGCGGGACTGGTTCCTGTCGGACGATGGGGGTAGACAGGCCGGGTGACCAACCATCTCGACGGTGCGGACAAGCGCACCGCGGTGATCGAGGCGCTCGCCATCTTGGGATCAGGACCCGAGGAGCGCTTCGACCGCATCACCCGCATGGCCCACGAGGCGTTCGACGTCCCGTTGACCTTCCTCAACCTCGTCCACCACGACCTCGTCACCACGCAGTCGACCTTCGGCTGGCACCAGGGATCGAGCGTCCCCGCCAGCGAGCAGTTCTGCGCGTCGACGGTGCTCACCCGCGAGCCGATGGTGATCCCGGACGCGTCGCTCGACGCCCGGTTCGCCGACACAGCGGCGGTGGCGGAGCACGGCATCCGGTTCTACGCGGGCGCACCGTTGACGATGGTCGACGGCACCCGGGTGGGCACGCTGTGCCTGATGGACGCGGTTCCGCGCACGTTCTCGCCGGACGACGTCGCCCTGCTGCGTGACCTGGCCCGGTGGGCGGAGCGGGAACTCGGCGTCGCCATCGACCGCGGGCGGGTCCGTCGCGTGCTCGACGGCCTGGTGCCGGACCCGGTCGCGGTGCCGGGGTACCACGTCGACGTCCTGGTCGCCCAGCACGACGACGGCGGGGGTGACGTCGCCGATTGGCGCACCGCCCCCGACGGTGCCCTGCACGTCACCGTCGGCCGGGTGAG
Organism: Curtobacterium sp. MCSS17_005; assembly: GCF_003234225.2. Lineage (NCBI taxonomy): Bacteria > Bacillati > Actinomycetota > Actinomycetes > Micrococcales > Microbacteriaceae > Curtobacterium > Curtobacterium sp. MCSS17_005. The sequence goes on along the minus strand of NZ_CP126258.1, from coordinate 3,682,519 downwards.
CGCCGCCGGACCGGCGTCCGGCCTGCTCGCCGCGGCGGTCCGCGGTGCCGTGGCGGCACGGACCGGTTCGGCCATGTCGGACGCGATCGTCGGCCTGGAGGCGCAGGTCACCGCCGACCTGTCGGCTGCGGACGCCGTCGGCTCGCTCTTCCACCTGCGGCTCGACCCGACGTCGGGTCACGTCGACTTCGGCGACGCCGGCCACGGCCTCGCGGTGCTGGTCCCCGCCGACGGTCCGGCTCGCGTCCTGCACCCACTCGACCTGCCGCTCGGGCTGCAGCCGGACGCGATCCCCCGGTCGCCCGGCGCGCTCGACCTGGAGCCCGGAGACCGGCTGGCGATCTGCACCCAGGGCGTCCTGTCGCTGGACGGGCTCCGGCACCTGGACGATCTCGCTGCGCTGGTGCGCTCGGCTCCGGACGGGGCGACCGTGGTCGAACGGGTGCGCACGGCGGTCCCCACGGACGCCGCGGTCGACGTCACGCTGGTGGTGCTCACACGGCACTGAGCGGGATTCGCCGCCTCGGCACGGCGTGCTGCCCGGAGCGGGTCAGGAGCGGAAGCGGTCCGGCCGCGGGCGCGGGGTGCCGGTCAGGGAGACCACGAGCAGCGTGGCGAGCAGGGCGAACCCGGCGAGCTCGATGCCCAGGCCGGCGAGCTGCCAGTACGCGCTGCCGACGTGCTGCGGCTGCGTGATCGATTCCGGCCACCACGACTCGATGAGCGGGAACGAGCCCGGGAACGGGTCGAGGGCGAACACCACCAGTCCGCCGAGCAGCATCACCACGCCGAGGCCGGCCATCGCCCCGCGGGACCGACGGAGCATGTGCACCACGAGGGCAGCGCCCATGCCGGCGAGCCCGACGACGGCGATCAGGAACGCGAGCACCACGATGGTCTGCGGCGTAAGCGCGACCCAGTCCAGCACCGCGATCGGCAGCAGCAGCCACCGACCCGTCCGTGCCCAGCGCGCAGGGTTCCGCCATCCGTCCATGGCGACCGACCGTAGGGCATACGGCCGAACGCCTGCCGAATGCGGCCAGTGGTCCCCGGCGGCAGCGTGCGCTGACTACGATCGGACCCCATGGTGCAGGACCGACCGACCCGACAGCAGCGGTCGCTCGCGACCCGCACGGCGATCATCGAAGGCGCGGCCGCGGAGTTCGACGAACGCGGGTACGTCGGCGCCTCGATGGACGGCATCGCCGAGCGCATCGGGATGACCAAGGGCGCGCTGTACTTCCACTTCACGTCGAAGGCCGACATGGCCGGGGCTGTGATCGCGGAGCAGCACGCGATCTCCCGGCGCTACGGTGCGGCCGCGTTCGCGCGCGGCACCAGTCCGCTCGGGGTGTTGATGTGGATGTCGCAGGGGCTGGCGATTCAGATGACCAGTGAGGTCGTCGTCAGCGCGGGCATCCGGCTCTCCACCGAGGCCGCCACGCGCGACGTCGCTCGCCAGGACCCGTACACGGACTGGATGACGGTCGTGTCGGAGCTCGTGCAGCAGGCGATCGACGCTGGACAGGTCGACCCGCGGTGGGACGCGGCGCTCGTCGGCCGCGTCGTGATCCCCGCGTACACGGGCGTCCAGACCGTGTCCGACGTCCTGACCGAACGTGCGGACCTGTTCGAACGACTGCGGGAACTCTGGACGGTCCTGCTGGACGCGTTCGTCACCGAACGGCTGCGTCCGGAGATCCCGCGGCTCGTCGCGCTCATCGCTCCGGAGTGACGCGGGTCCCCCCAGGGAAACACCCACGTCACCTCGCCTCTGAGACTACCGAGGAGGGTGTCGCGGTACCGGCCCCAGTTCGCGGGCGTGTGTCCGGCGGCCCACTAGCCTGACGCCGTGCCCAAACCCGCTGCCGAGGTCGACGTCGACGTCCCGCTCGTCCGGTCCCTGCTGCGCGACCAGCACCCCGACCTGGCCGGGCTCCCGCTCGAGGTCGTCGCGAACGGTTGGGACAACGTCGTGCTGCGTCTGGGCGACGACCTGGCCGTCCGGGTGCCCCGTCGGGAGCTGGCCGCACGCCTCGTCGAGCACGAACAGCGCTGGTTGCCGGACATCGCCGCCCGGGTCGGATCGGTCGTCCCGGTGCCGGCCCCGGTTCGGACCGGCCGCCCCGCCCTCGGCTACCCGTGGTCGTGGAGCATCGTGCCGTGGCTACCCGGCACGGCGATCGGTGAACGTGCGGCCGGAGTCCCCGTCGCCGAGGCGCTCGCTGCGTTCGTCGGGCTCCTGCACGTCCCCGCCCCGGCCGACGCCCCGGTGAACCCGTTCCGTGCGGTGCCGCTCGCGTCGCGGAGCGACGCCGTGCTGACGCGACTCGACGACCACGGCGTGCACCGGGCCGGAGAGCTGGCCACGCTGTGGCGGACCGCAGCCGCCGTGCCCGCGCACGCCGGGCCTCCCGTCTGGGTGCACGGCGACCTGCACCCCTTCAACCTGCTCGTCGACCCGTCGAACGGTGTCGACCGCCTGTCGGCCGTGATCGACTTCGGGGACGTCACCGCGGGCGACCCCGCCGTCGACCTCGCTACCGCCTGGCTGACGCTCGACCGGTCGGGGCGTCGGGCGTTCCGGGCGCGCGTCGCGGCCCCGGAGGCCACCTGGCTGCGCGCACGCGGGTGGGTGGTCGCGCTCGCGTCCGCGCTGGCGACCGCCGACGAACGCGCCTTCCGGAGCGTCGCGCGACGGAGCATCGACGCGGTGCTGGACGGCTGAGTCCCCGCGGGGCTATCGTGAGCGCACCATCCGTGCACAGCCGATCGGAGGGGCCACCATGACCCTCGAGCTCCGCGTCCAGCACGACGTCGCCACCGACGCCTCCCCCGCCCCCGTCCGACCCGAGCGACGCGGTCTGCGCGGCCTGCTCGACCGTCTGTCGGACCGCCGCGCCGCCGCCCGCGCGCGACGGGTCGACGACCGGGTGCGCGAACTCGGCGAACTCGTCCACCTGCTCTCCGACGCACGCGCGGTCGTCGAACGCGGGTGGGTCCAGCACGCCTGGTTCGCCTACCTCGACGAGCACGGCCGCGAGCGCAAGGCCTCGAGCGCCGCCGCGATGGACGTGCAGGGCCGGCCGCTCGTCGGCGCCTGTCTGGTCGGCGCGGTCGTCTCCGCCGCCGGCGGGCCGCACGCGGTCCACGCGCCCCGGGTGCAGCACGCGCTCGACGTCGTGTGGCACGCCCTCGCCCGCGACGAGGGCGAGCCCGTGCTGTGGTGCCCCGCACCGGACATCCGGATGGGGCGGGTGCGTGACCTGACGAGCTGGAACGACGCACCGACACGCACCGGTTCCGAGGTCGCCGGGCTGCTGCTGACGGCCGAACGGGTCGCCGTGCAGGAGTCGACGCGCCTGCAGGAGCTCCGGGTGGCACGATCGGGGGCATGAGCGACGTCGAAGCTGTCCCCGAGGTGCACCCCGCGAGCACCAGCACCCTGGCGGCGAGCGGCAACGCCCTGCTGTCGGACGAAGGGTCCACGCGGAACCCCGACGGCGCGACGGCCGCGGACGGCGCGGTCGCCGACACCGCGGTGAAGCGGACGCTGCACCGGTACCTGCAGAAGCACCGTGCGGCCCTGCTGGCCAAGCTCGACGGGCTTGCCGAGCGGCAGGCCCGCTGGCCGGTGACGCCGACGGGCACGAACGTCCTCGGGCTCGTGAAGCACGTCGCCGGGGTGCAGGCCGGCTACTTCGGCGAGGTGTTCGGGCGGCCGTTGCCGGACCAGCCCGCCTGGCTCGAGTCTGAGGACGGCGAGGACATGTACGCCTCGCTCGACGAGACCATGGCCGACATCGTGGCCTTCCACCATCGGAGTGCCGCCCACGCCGACGCCACGATCGAGGCGCTCGACCTCACCGCCACCGGGACCGTGCCGTGGTGGCCGGAGGGGCACCGGGACGTCACGCTGCACCGGATCCTGGTGCACATGGCGTACGAGACCGCCCGGCACGCGGGTCACGCCGACATCGTCCGCGAGATGCTCGACGGCCTGGCCGGCGACGGTGACGGCAACCTGGCCGACAAGTCCCCGGAGGAATGGGTCCGCTGGCGTGAGCAGCTCGTCGACATCGCGGAGCGATCCGGGTTGCGCGACCTCGACGCATAGCCGAGCGGGCAGACCGATCGTTACCGTTCTCTCAGGGTGCGCATGGTGAACATGCGCTGAACAGGGGTTCTTCTCCGTGCAGATGTGAGGGAAACGTTCGTCCACCCCAGTGTGCGTTGTACAACCGGGCCAGCTGCTGCGTAGCTTTGGCCGAGCTCGTGCCCCGATCTGTGGGCAGTTCAGCCGACCGGAAGGGGAGCGCCCACCCGTGTTCCAGTACGTCGTGGAGCGATGGAGCCAGATCTGGTTCGCATCGTGGCAGCACTTCTCACTGGTCGTCCAGTGCGTCGTCCTCGCCACGGTCATCGCCGTGGTGCTCGCCACACTCGTCTACCGCAGCCCGCGCCTGACCGCGTTCGCGAACGGGGTGTCGGCCATCGGCCTCACCCTGCCGTCGTTCGCCGTCATCGGCCTGCTCATCGTCCCGCTCGGCTTCGGCGTCCTGCCGTCGGTCGTGACGGTCGTCTTCTTCGCCGCCCTGCCGATCCTGCGCAACGCGGTCGTCGGTCTCGCCGAGATCCCGCCTGCCGTCGTCGAGTCGGCGCGCGGCATCGGCATGAGCCGGTTCCGAACCCTGCTGCAGGTCGAACTGCCGATGGCGTGGCCGATCATCCTGAGCGGGGTCCGCGTGGCCGCGCAGATGGTGATGGGCATCGCCGCCATCGCCGCGTACGCGCTCGGCCCCGGGCTCGGCGGCTTCATCTTCTCCGGGCTGTCCCGCCTCGGCGGTGCCAACGCCCTGTTCTCCGTCGTGGTCGGGGTGGTCGGCGTCGTGCTGCTCGCCCTGGTCCTCGACCTGCTCCTCATCGGCCTCGGCCGCCTGACCATCTCGAGAGGTATCCGTGTCCAGCACTGACTCCGCCACCACCACCGCGCCCGACGGGGACGTCACCGGGCGCAGCATCCTGCTCGACGAGGTCACCAAGCGGTACCCCGGGCAGTCGAAGCCCGCGGTCGACGGCATCACGCTCGAGATCCCGGCGGGCAAGATCGTCATGCTCGTCGGCCCGTCCGGCTGCGGCAAGACGACGACCCTCAAGATGATCAACCGTCTGATCGAGCCCACCGAGGGCCGGATCGTCGTCGGCGACGACGACGTCACCGGCATCGACGGTGACGAGCTCCGCCGCCGCATGGGCTACGTGATCCAGGCCGGCGGGCTCTTCCCGCACATGACCGTCGCGGCGAACATCGCGATCGTGCCGAAGATGCTCGGCTGGTCGAAGGAGAAGATCGCGGCGCGCGTCGACGAGCTGCTCGACCTGGTGTCGCTCGACCCCGACACCTACCGCGACCGGTTCCCCCGCGAACTCTCCGGCGGGCAGCAGCAGCGCGTCGGCGTGGCCCGCGCGCTCGCCGCGGACCCGCCCGTCCTGCTCATGGACGAGCCGTTCGGCGCCGTCGACCCGATCACCCGCCAGCGCCTGCAGGACGAGCTCCTGCGCATCCAGGAGGAACTGCACAAGACGATCGTCATCGTCACGCACGACTTCGACGAGGCCGTGAAGCTCGGTGACTGGATCGTCATCTTCACCGAGGGTGCGCACATCGTGCAGTACGACACCCCGGAGCGGATCCTGGCCGAGCCGGCGAACGAGTTCGTCGAGAACTTCATCGGCTCCGGTGCCGGCCTGAAGCAGCTCACGCTGAACCGCGTGCGCGACGTCGAGGTCGAGTCCGCCGTGACGTGCTCCCCCGGCGAGGAGGTCAAGGCCGTGCTGCAGCGGATGAACGAGGCCGGCGGGCACCAGCACGCCGTCGTCGTCGACCACCGCCAGCGTCCGATCGGGTGGCCGTCCCGCCGCCAGCTCGAGCGTCTCGAGCGCATCCCCGACGGCGTCGAGCCCGGCCTGCCCGTCGTGGGCGAGGCAGCGACGCTCAACGACGCGCTCGACACCATGCTCGTCTCGAGCGCCGGCGCCGCACTCGTCACCGGTCGTCGTGACGCGTTCCGCGGGGTCATCACCGTCGAGACCGTGATGGAGGCGATCACCCGCTCCCGCGCGACCGCCGCCGGTGACCAGGCCTACACGCCGGTCGGCACCAACACGAACCCGATCGAGACCATGCCGTCGTCACCGGTGTCGGCCATGCCCACCGGAGAAGACCTGTGAGCACCGTCGCCGTCGCCGGCCCCGCCACCGGTGCGCGCACCTCGTGGAAGGGCCTGCTGTTCCAGCCGATCGCGATCCTGGTCGTCCTGGCCGGCTTCGCGGTGTGGCTCGCGACGGCGGACCTGACCCCGACGGAGCGCACGACGCTCAACCCGGCGGACATCCTGGCCCTGACCGGCCAGCACCTCGTACTGACCCTGCAGTCGACGGTCCTGGTGCTCGTCATCGGCATCCCGCTGGGCGTCGTGCTCACCCGCGGGCCGCTGCGCCGGGCGAGCCCGTACGTGCTCGCCGTCGCGAACTTCGGGCAGGCGGCCCCGGCCGTCGGCCTCATCGTGCTGCTCGCCGCCTGGCTCGGCCTGAACAGCTCGTCCGCCGTCATCGCGCTCGTGCTCTACGCGATCCTGCCGGTGCTCCGGAACACCATGATCGGCGTGCAGAGCGTCGACGACCGCCTGGTCGAGGCCGGTCGTGGCATGGGCATGAGCGCCTTCAGCGTGCTGGTGCGCGTCGAACTGCCGCTCGCGGTGCCCGTCATGCTCTCGGGCATCCGGACGGCACTCGTGCTGCTCGTCGGCACGGCGAGCCTGGCCACCTTCGTCGGTGCGGGCGGACTCGGTCTGCTCATCACGACGGGCGTGACGCTGTTCCTGCCGAAGGTCCTCGTCGCCGGGGCCCTGCTCGTCGCCCTGCTGGCCCTCTCCATCGATTGGCTCGGCCGCGTGGTCGAGACGGTCGCACGACCGAAGGGACTCCGATGACCCGCCGCACCCGCCGCACCCGCAGCACCCGCACCCGGGTCGGAGCCGCCGCGTTCGTCGCCGGTGCCACCGCCCTCGTCCTGACCGGCTGCGGTCTGCAGCCCGCCACGTCGTTCGTGCCCGAGGCCGGTGCAGGCTCCATCCAGCGCATCGACGACCTGCCGGCCGGCGCCCACATCACCGTGACGTCGAAGAACTTCACCGAGCAGCTCGTGCTCGGCAAGATCGCCGTGCTCGCCGCCAAGGCCGCCGGGTTCGACGTCACCGACGAGACGAACGTGCCCGGCAGCGTCGCGGTCCGTGAGCTGATGACCTCGCACGCGGCCGACTTCACGTACGAGTACACCGGCACCGCCTGGCTGACCTTCATGGGCCACACGAAGGGGATCCCGGACAAGACCGAGCAGTGGACGGCGGTGAAGAAGGAGGACGCCCGCAACGGGCTGACCTGGCTCGAACCCGCGCCGATGAACAACACCTACGCGTTCGCCGTCCGCAACGAGGCCGTCAAGGAGCTCGGGGACGTCAAGACGCTCTCCGACATCACCAAGCTGCCGGTCGACCAGCGCACGTTCTGCGTGGAGTCGGAGTTCAACTCCCGTGCGGACGGCTTCAAGCCGATGCTCAAGAAGTACGGCTTGGAGCTCGGTGGTTCCGGTGCGAACGGTGTGCCGAGCCGCAACGTCAGCATCCTCGACACCGGCACGGTCTACACCGCCACCGACCGTGGCAAGTGCAACTTCGGTGAGGTCTTCACCACCGACGGACGCATCAAGTCGCTCGGTCTGACGGTGCTCGAGGACGACAAGGGCTTCTTCCCGGCGTACAACGTCGCCCCCGTCATCGATTCGACGACGCTGAAGGAGTACCCGCAGCTCGAGGGGATCTACGACCAGATCTCGCCGAAGCTCACGGACGCGGTGCTGCAGGAGCTGAACCGTCAGGTCGACGTCGAGGGGCGTGAGCCGGCCGACGTCGCCTTCGACTGGATGGTCAAGGAGGGCTTCATCACGAAGCCCTGACCGTTCTCGACGTGCCCACCGACGGACGGGAGGCGCGGTGCCAGCTGGCACCGTCCCTCCAGGCACGGCCGTCACCCCGCTGGCGCGGTGTGCCGGTACCGGCTGGTGGGGCCCACCTCCAGGCACGGCCGTCACCCCGCTGGCGCGGTGTGCCGGTACCGGCTGGTGGGGCCCACCTCCAGGCACGGCCGTCACCCCGCTGGCGCGGTGCGCCGGTACCGGCTGGTGGGGCCCACCTCCCGTCCGTTCGTGGTCGCGTCTCAGGCCGCGGCGATGCGCGCAGCCGTGTCGCGGATCGACGCGACCACCGCCGCCCGCACCTGTTCCGGGTCGGAACCCTCGTGCCGAGCGGCACTGCGGAGCCCCGTCATGCACATGCCGAGCAGCATCTCCGCCGCCTGCGGGGTCGCCGCCTCCGGCCCCCAGGCCGGGTCGCGCTCGAGGATCGTGCGCACCGCGCCGGTCATCGCCTCGGCGACCGTGGTCATCCGCGTGACCTGCCGACGCATCAGCTGCGGGAACCGCACGATGACGGCCTTGCGCTCGAGCCGCTCGTGCTCGTCGCCGAACGACGACCCGAACACCAGGAACGCCAGGTCCACCACGGCCTGCGCCGCCTGCTCCCCCGCGACGGCGGCCAGGTGCGCCTCGAGGGTGGCGGGCTCGAGGTCGAGCTCGGTGTGCCCGAGGACCGCGTCCTCCTTGCTCTCGAAGTAGTTGAAGAAGGTCCGCGGGGAGACGTCGGCCCGCGCGGCGATCTGCTCGATCGTGGTGCCGTCGACGCCCTGCTCGAGGGCCAGGGACCGAGCCGCCTCGGCGATGCGGTTGCGGGTCTCGATGCGCTTGCGGTCACGGAGACCGAGTTCTGACGGCGTCGCGGAGTCGGGCATGGCCCGACTGTAACCGGAACGTCACATGATCTACAGCAAACGCAAACTTGCAGTCGTGCATCGGACACTACGGTGAACCCATGACCACTCCCGTGCTCGAGGCCCGTGACCTCGCCAGGACCTACGGCCGCGGCGCGACGCGGTTCGACGCGCTCAAGGGGGTGTCGCTGGCGGTGCACCAGGGCGAGAGCCTGCTGGCCGACAAGGCGAAGAACGACGCCAACGACCTGTCCGGCGGCCAGAAGCAGCGCGTGGTCATCGCCCGGGCGCTGGTCGGCGAGCCGAGCGTGATCTTCGCCGACGAGCCGACCGGCAACCTCGACACGAACACCGGACAGGTGGTCGAGGACATGCTGTTCGGGCTGCAGCGCGAGCGGGGGATCACGCTCGTCGTGGTCACGCACGACGAAGAGCTCGCCGCACGCTGCGACCGCAGCGTGAACGTCCGAGACGGCCTGATCGTCGGCGGACCCGACGACGTGGTCGACGCGTCTGCCACGCACGGAAGGCACTCCGCATGAACTTCCTCGACCTCCTGCGCACCGCGGTCTCGAACACCTTCCGCTCGAAGCTGCGCACGACCCTGACCGTCATCGCGATCTTCATCGGCGCCTTCACGATCACGCTCACGTCGGCGATCGGCACGGGCGTCAGCAACTACATCGACAGCCAGGTCTCCTCCATCGGAGACGACGGCACCCTGGTCGTCACGAAGGCCGTGGACTCCACCTCGACCGACAGCGGCCCGGCGGAGTACGACCCGGACGAGTCCGGCCAGAGCGTCGACCGCGGCCCGGCGTCGTTCTCGTACCTGTCGCAGTCCGACGTCGACGCGATCAAGAAGACGGACGGCATCAAGAGCCTCCGCCCCGCGGTCGCCCTCGCACCGAAGTACGCCGAGTACGGGGACCAGGGCAAATACGTCGTCTCGCTCACGGCCAACGCCGGCGAGCTCGACGCCGACCTGGCGAGCGGCAAGCAGCTCGACGACGAGACCGACGCCAACCAGGTGATGCTGCCGACCGACTACCTGAAGAACATGGGCCTCGGCAGCGCCTCGGCCGCCGTCGGCAAGGAGCTCACGTTCGCCGTCGACGACTACCAGGGCAAGGCGCACACGCTCACCGCCACCGTCGTCGGGGTGCAGAACGAGTCGCTGTTCGGCAGCGGTGCCGGGGCGAACGCCGCACTGACCGACGCCATGCAGGCCGCGCAGGAGATCGGCAAGCCCGACTCGATCGCGACGTCCTACGCAAGCGCCACCGCGACGCTCGACGCCGACGCCTCCGTCACCACGGTCAAGAAGTCCCTGGCCGACGACGGGTTCCTCGGTCAGACCATCCAGGACCAGCTCGGCCAGTTCCAGACCGTCATCAGCGGCATCGTCGGGGTCCTGAACGCCTTCGCCGTGATCGCGCTCGTCGCCGCCGGGTTCGGCATCATCAACACCCTGCTCATGAGCGTGCAGGAGCGCACCCGCGAGATCGGCCTGATGAAGGCGATGGGCATGGGTGGCGGCAAGGTCTACACGCTGTTCTCGCTCGAGGCGGTGTTCATCGGGTTCCTCGGCAGTGCCATCGGCGCCGGGGTCGCGATCCTGCTCGGCACCGGGATCTCGAACGTCCTGGCCGGCACGCTCCTCAAGGACCTGCCGGGGCTGCAGATCATGCAGTTCGCGCCGGGGTCGGTCGCCACGATCATCCTCGTCGTGATGTTCATCGCGTTCCTGGCGGGCACCCTGCCGGCACGACGAGCGAGCGGCACGGCAGAACCCGATCGAGGCGCTCCGGTACGAGTGACAGGCAGGGGTGCCTAGTGTCTGGACGGTGACGACGTTCGGACGCGACCTCGGTGACGGCTACACGCTGACGCTGCGCGACCTGACGACGGTCGACCAGGTGCTCGCACTCGTGCACGCCAACACCGATCGTCTGCGGGCCGCCGAGCCCTGGGCCTGGGACCCCCAGACCCGCGAGGCCATCGCCCTGTACACGGAGCGCCTGCTCGGCCAGTTCGCGATGGACCGCGCGCTGCCCTGCGTCATCCGGGCTGACGACCGCATCGTCGGGGTGGCCTCGCTGACGTTCGACCCGTACCTGGGCCAGGCATCGCTCGGCTACTGGGTGGACGCCGGACAGGAGGGCCGTGGTGTCGTCCGACGGGCCGCCACCGTGCTCATCGGGGTCGCCCGGGCACGCGGGTCCGCACGGATGGAGATCCGGACGGCGGTCGACAACGCGCGGAGCCGTGGGCTCGCCGAGCGGCTCGGCTTCGCGCACGAGGGCACCCTGCGCGGCGCACTGCCCCTCGGCCCCGAGCGGGTCGACGTCGCGGTGTACGGCCTGCTGCTCTGACGCCCGCCGCCGTCGTGCAGGCCGACCGACACCGGTCGCCGGTATCGTCGGAGCATGGCCTTGTTCGGACGACGCAACCCCGACGTGCGCGATCGACCCATCAGCCAGGTCGAACTGAAGCGGGCGGTCGACGAGGGTTTCCTCATCGCGAAGGCCGCCGTCACGATCGCGGTGGCCAACCGCATCATCACGAACGCCCTGCGTGACCAGGGGTACTTCGACCACGCGCTCATCGCCGAGGCCACGCGCGAGGAACTCCACCGCATGGCCGAGGAACAGCGGGGCGACGCCGCACGCATGCGGGAGATCCGCTCCACCTCGAGCAAGCAGAAGGGCCGTTCCCGCCACCAGCACGACTACCGGCGGGGCGACGACCTGAAGCTCCGGATGCGCGAGGCCACGTACGAGCAGCTCGCCACCATGCTCGACAAGCGGCGCGACGACCAGCACTTCGTCGACGGCATCGTGCTCGCCGCGCGGGCCCGCGCCTGGGACGACATCGGCACCACCGTCGTCGGACGCCTCGGTTGGGCACAGCGCCCGGCGGACGACTACGAGATCGGCCGCGACGACCGGTTGCAGCAGATGCTCGACGAGGACTTCGCCGAGTTGCTCGCCGAGCACCCCGTCGGATCGACCCCGGTCGACTCCGACGAACCCGACGACGCCGATGGTGACCAGGACGAGTCGGACCCGGCCGACCCCGACACCTCGCGCACCTGACCGGTACTTGATATACCGAGGCGTCTTCGATACGCTCATCGAGTAACGCCCCAGGACCATTCGGCTCGCCGGACTCCTGGGGCGATTGCTGTCTCAGAGGGGTGCGACGAGGGGCGCGATGATCGATCCAGCCACGCTGCAGGCGCTCCCGAGGCTGCTCAGCGCAGCGCGTTTCGGCCGGTATGCGGCCCGCTACGACGGCCGCACCGACCTCGCCGCGCGGCTCTACGCCTGGAACTCGGAGATCGCGTCAGCGTTCTGGAATCCCGTCGGTTGCGTCGAGGTGTTCGTCCGGAATGCTCTCCACGACGAACTCCGCCGGGGCCGTCGTGACGACTGGTGGAACGACTCCGCTGTCCACCTGCTGGACCGCGAACGCCGAGCGGTCGATGACGCAACTCGAACCCTGCGACGACGGGGCTTCACCGATCCCGAACCGGATCAGGTGGTCGCAGCGACGAGCTTCGGTTTCTGGGTCGGCCTCACCGATGCGGGGATCCCCCGAGACCCGATCTGGAGCTACGAGACGACGCTCTGGCAGCCCCGACTCGTTCATGCGTTCCCCGGCCTGGGGGCGGTCCGACGCAAGCAGCTGCACCGGCGACTCGATGCCGTGCGGAGATTCCGGAACCGGCTCGCTCACCACGAACCCATCCACAACGCGCCGTTGGCTGCCATCCGCGACGACATCGTCGCGATCGCCGGAGCGATCGACCCCGACGCAGCGGCGTTCATCGCCGGTGCGCACCGCATCGACGACGTCCTGGCTCGGAAGCGGGTGGCGGTGTCGACAGGCGCTTCGGTGATCTGACCGACACCACACGCAGTCACGAGTCCCTAGGCTCGGTGCATGGTTGATGCGGTGGTCGTCGGAGCGGGACCGAACGGGCTCGCGGCAGCGGTGACGCTCGCACGCGCCGGACTGTCGGTCGAGGTCGTCGAACGGAACGACACGATCGGCGGCGGCGCCCGCACGGCCGAGCTCACCCTGCCCGGCTTCCTGCACGACGTCTGCTCTGCCGTGCACCCGATGGCCCTGCAGTCCGAGTTCTTCCGGCTGTTCCGCATGGAGGAGCGCATCGAGCTGCGCCTGCCCGAGGTGCAGTACGGCCACCCGCTCGACGGCGGCCGCGCCGGCATCGCCTACCAGGACCTCGACCGCACCGCCGCCGAGCTCGGGGTGGACGGGCCGGCCTTCAAGCAGCTGATGGCCCCGCTGGCGGAGAACGCCGACCAGGTCGCCGACTTCGCGACCGACGCGCTGCTGCACGTGCCGCGGCACCCCCTGACCGTCCTGCGCTTCGGCCTGCGTGCGCTCGAGCAGGGCACTGCCGCGTGGAACCTGCGCTTCCGCGGCGAGGCTGCTCCGGCGATGGTGTCCGGCGTCGCGGCGCACTCGATCCAGCACCTGCCGTCCCTGTCCACCGCGGCGGCGGCGCTGTCGCTCGGCTCGTACGCGCACGCCCGCGGCTGGCCGGTGCCGATCGGCGGCAGCCAGGCGATCGTCGACGCCCTCGCCGCGGACCTCGTCGCGCACGGCGGCCGCATCGTCACCGGGCAGGAGGTCCGGTCGCTCGGTGACCTCACCCCGGCGAAGGCGGTGCTGTTCGACACGAGCGTGCCGGGCATGCTCCGGATCGCGGGCAAGCAGATCCCGACCCCGAAGCGCGGTGCACTGCGACGATTCCGGTTCGGCAACGCGGCGGCGAAGGTCGACTTCGCGCTGTCCGACCCGGTGCCGTGGACCAACGAGTCGCTGCGGAAGGCCGGGACCGTGCACATCGGCGGGACCCGCCAGGAGATCGCAGCCGCTGAACGTGCCGTCGCGAACGGGCAGCACGCCGAGCGCCCGTACGTGCTCGGCGCGGAGCCGACGGTGGTGGACCCGACCCGCGCCCCGAGGGGCAAGCACGTGTTCTGGGCCTACGCGCACGTCCCGGCGGGGTCGGACGTCGACCCGACCGAGGCCGTCACCCGCCAGATCGAGCGGTTCGCGCCGGGGTTCCGCGACACGATCCTGTCGTCGAGCTCCCGCACCGCCGTGCAGATGGGCGAGTACAACCCGAACTACGTCGGTGGCGACATCGCCGCCGGTGCCGCGAGCTTTTGGCAGCTCGTCAAGCGCCCCGTCCTGTCCAGCGACCCGTGGCGGATGGGCGGTGGCATGTACCTGTGCTCCGAGTCCTCCGCGCCCGGCCCCGGCGTGCACGGCATGGCCGGGTGGCACGCGGCGAAGAGCGCACTCCGGCACACCTTCGGCCTGCCGGAGGACGTCGACCTCACCCCGGAAGGCTGATCACCATGGCGAAGAACGTCCGCATCCTGCACTGCCGTCCCGAAGCCGTCTTCGACGTGCTCGGCGACGGGTGGCTCTACACGACCTGGGTGGTCGGGGCCTCGCGCATGCGCAAGGAGGAGTCCGGCTGGCCGCAGGTCGGTACCCACCTGCACCACTCGTTCGGCGCGTGGCCGATCGTCATCAACGACGTCACGACGTCGCTGGTGTGGGAGCCGCCGCACCGCATGGTCATCCAGCCGAAGGGCTGGCCCATCGGCGAGGCCCGCGTCGAGCTGACGGTCGAACCGCACCGGTACGGCTGCAAGGTCACGATCACCGAGAACGCGGTGGCCGGGCCGGGCTCGTACGTGCCCGACTTCCTCATGCAGCCGCTCATCTGGATCCGCAACCGCGAGACCCTCCGCCGCCTGGAGTGGGTGGCCGTCGGGCGCGCGGCGAACGCCTGAGACGTCGCACGAGACGGACGGGAGGCCCGTGGCGGCATTGCCACGGGCCTCCCGTCCGCCCCGTGGGTGCGTCGACTACTCGGCGCGCGAGAACTCGCTGGCGCGCGCCACCTGGTCGTCGGACAGGGCGACGCCCGTGTACCGCTCGAACTGGCGGGCGGCCTGCAGGGCGATGACCTCGGCGCCGGTGATGACGTGCTTGCCGGCGTCGCGGCCCGCCCGCACGAGCGGGGTCTCCGACGGGAACGCGACCACGTCGAAGACGGTGTGCGCCGCCTCGATCCGTTCCGGAGCGAAGGCGAGTGCGTCCTGCTGGTCGCCGCGCATGCCGAGCGGGGTGACGTTGACGACCAGGTCGGTCTCCCCCGCCTCGTGCTCGTCGGCGACCCACTCGTAGCCGTACTGCGATGCGAGGGCCGGGCCGGTCTGCTCGTTGCGGGCGACGACCGTCAACCGGTCGAAGCCGGCGCCGCGGAACGCCGCCGTGACGGCCTTGGCCATGCCGCCCGAGCCGCGGAGCAGCACGCGCGAAGCCGGGTCGACCTCGTGGGACCCGAGCAGGGCGGCGATCGCCTCGTAGTCGGTGTTCGACGCGGTCAGCACGCCGTCGTCGTTCACGACCGTGTTGACCGACTGGATCGCGGCGGCGGAGTCCTCGATGTGGTCGACCAGCGGGATGATCGCCTCCTTGAAGGGCATCGACACCGAGCAACCGCGGATCCCGAGCGCACGGATGCCGGCGACGGCGCCGGTCAGATCGGTCGTGGTGAACGCCTTGTACAGGAAGTTGAGGCCGAACTCGTCGTACAGGTAGTTGTGGAACCGGGTGCCGATGTTGCTCGGTCGCGCGGCCAGCGACATGCAGACCTGCATGTCCTTGTTCAGGATGGGCATGCCCCCAGTCTCGCACCCTCTCCGTTTCGCGTCCTCGCAGGGATGGAGCGGTCCACCCAGACCGGGTGCCGCCCTCCGGGGTAGCGTCGGTGCCGATGACTGAGATCCCGGAGACCATGCGCGCTGTCCGCTTCGACGAGTGGGGTGACCGATCGGTCCTGCACGTCGCCGAGGTGCCCGTTCCCGAGGTGACGCCCGGGCGGGTGCTCGTCCGCGTCCGTGCCGCGGGCATCAACCCCGGTGAGTCGGCCATCCGCCAGGGTGCGTTCGGTGGCGACCTGCCGTCCGGGCAGGGCACCGACTTCGCCGGCATCGTGGTGGCCGTCGGGGCCGAGGTGGACGGCGTCGACGAGGGCGAAGAGGTCATCGGCTGGTCGTGGGACCGCGCCAGCCAGGCCGAGTACGTCTCCGTGCCGGCCGTCCAGGTCGTCCAGAAGCCACGCCTGCTCGACTGGACCGTGGCGGGGGGCCTCGACGTCATCGCGACCACCGCGGCCGCCGCCGTCCGTGCGGTCGATCCGCGTCCGGGCGAGACCGTCGTGGTGTCCGGCGCCGCCGGCGGGGTCGGCGGCTTCGTCACCCAGCTGCTCGCGAACGAGGGCATCGACGTCATCGCCGTCGCCTCCGAGGCGAACCACGAGTGGCTCCGTTCCAAGCGTGCACGGCCGGTCGCGTACGGCGACGGACTGCAGGAGCGCATCACCGAACTCGCGACGAACGGCATCGACGCGGTGATCGACACCCACGGCGCCGAGTACGTCCGGCTCGGCATCGCCCTCGGGGTGCCGGTCGACCGCATCGAGACGATCATCGCGTTCGAGGAGGCCGCCGAGGTCGGGGCGAAGGCCTCGGGCAGCGCGGACACCGCCGACCCGGAGATCCTCGGGGCGCTCGCACTCGAGGTCGCGAACGGCGCGATCGAGGTTCCGATCGCCGCGACCTACCCGCTCGACCGCGTGCAGGACGCCTTCGAGGAGCTCGAGCAGGGCCACACCCGCGGCAAGATCGTCCTCATCCCTTGATCCCAGGCCGCTCAGGGCCGGCCCGGGGGTTTCCCCCACCACGCTCGGGGTGCGTCCCGGATGCGCTCGACCGGCGGCGTTGCGTAGCGTCGTCGGTATGAGCACACTCTCCCGTCCCCGCAACGGTCGTCTGCTGGCCGGCGTCTGCGCCGGTCTCGCCGATCGCTTCAACCTGTCCCGCACCCTGGTCCGGGTGGTCTGGGTCATCCTGAGCTTCTTCCCCGGGCCGCTGTGGATCGCGTACGTCGTGCTGTGGTTCGTGATGCCGCCCGAGGGTGGTCGGCGGCGCTGAGCGGTCGGGATCTCGTGCTGAAGGGTCCGGGGTCGCGCGCTGAGCACCGGTCCGTCCGGACGGGTTAGTGTGGCGGCGTGCCGGTCTCCGTCTTCGATCTGTTCAGCGTCGGTGTCGGCCCCTCGAGCTCACACACCGTCGGCCCGATGCGGGCCGGTGCCGAGTTCGCCACCCTCGTCCGTGGCCTGCCCATCACGACCGTGGTGGTCGACCTGTACGGGTCCCTCGCGTCGACCGGGCAGGGCCACGGCACGCTCGGTGCCGTCGTCGCCGGGCTCATGGGGTCACACCCGGAGACCGTCGACCCCGATGCCATGGTCCTCGCGCTCGACGCCCTGGAACGCGACGGTGTCCTGCGGCTCGACGGCGGTGCGAGCGTGCCGTTCCGCCTCGCCGACATCGTCCTGCACCCCCTGACGATGCTGCCCCGGCACCCGAACGCCATGCGGCTGCGTGCCCGTGACGCCGCCGGTGCCGACCTGGCCGACGAGACCTACTACTCGATCGGTGGTGGGTTCATCGCACGGGACGAGGCGGCGGAGCCCGCGGCGGACGCATCGGCTGCCGTCGCCGGTGCCGCGATCCCGGTCGACGACGCCGTGCCCTACCCGTTCTCGAGCGGCGCCGAGCTGCTCGCCGCGTGTGCCGGTTCCGGCCTGCCGATCAGCGGCGTCGCCCTGGCGAACGAGGCGGTCACCCGGACGGACGCCGAGATCCGGTCCGGACTGCTGGGCATCCACGGCGTGATGGAGTCGTGCGTCGACCGATCCGTCCGCCGGGGCGGGTGCCTGCCCGGGGGACTCGACGTCCGTCGTCGCGCCGCCACCTGGCACGAGCAGCTCACCCGCGAGGACCCCGACCACGACCCGCTCTTCGCGATGGAGTGGGTGAACCTCGTCGCCATGGCGGTCAACGAGGAGAACGCCACCGGCGGCCGCGTCGTCACCGCCCCGACGAACGGCGCAGCCGGCATCATCCCCGCGGTGCTGTACTACGCGCTCACCTACGTGCCCACGGTCGCCGACGCCCCCGCCGCCGAACGGGACGACGCCGTCGTGCGGTTCCTGCTCACCGCCGGGGCGATCGGGTCGATCTACAAGGAACGGGCGTCGATCTCCGGCGCCGAGGTCGGCTGCCAGGGCGAGGTCGGATCCGCGGCGTCGATGGCGGCTGCGGGGCTCGCCGAGGTCCTCGGAGGCACGCCGGAGCAGGTCGAGAACGCCGCCGAGATCGCGATGGAGCACAACCTCGGGCTGACCTGCGACCCGATCGGCGGCCTGGTGCAGATCCCGTGCATCGAGCGGAACGCGATCGCGGCGAACAAGGCGATCAACGCCGCCCGGATGGCCCTGCGGGGCGACGGGGTGCACCACGTGTCGCTCGACCAGGTCGTCGAGACGATGCGGCAGACCGGGGCGGACATGTCGTCGAAATACAAGGAGACCGCGATGGGTGGACTCGCGGTGAACGTCCCGCTCTGCTGAGCGCCAGCCCGCGCCTGCTCGCGCGTCAGGCGTGCAGGAGCGTCAGCAGTCTCGCCGTCTCGGTGGCGATGGCGTCCCGGCCCGCCGACACGTACTTGCGCGGGTCGACGACGTCCGGCCGCTCGTCGAGCACGGTGCGGAGCGCGCGGGTGAACAGGCCGTTCAGGTGCGTCGAGATGTTGATCTTCGTCATCCCCGCGTGCACGGCACCGCGGAGTTCATCGTCGGACAGGCCGGAGGACCCGTGCAGCACGAGCGGCACCGGCACCGCGGCACGGAGACGCTCGACCAGGTCGCGGTCGACCGACGCCTCGCGGGTCTGCATCGCATGCGACGTCCCCACCGCGACCGCCAGGGCATCGACCCCGGTGTCGGCCACGAACGCGGCGGCGTCGGTCGGATCGGTGCGGACACCGGGCGCGTGCACGCCGTCCTTGCCGCCGACCTCGCCGAGCTCGGCCTCGATCGCGACACCCGCGGCGTGACACCGCGCGGCGAGCTCGCGGGTCGCTGCCACGTTGGCGGCGAAGTCCAGGTGCGAACCGTCGTACATGACCGAGTCGACGCCCAGGTCGACGCCGGCCGCGACCAGCTCCGGGTCCTCGATGTGGTCGAGGTGCACGAGGACCTCGACGTCGGCGGCCCGTGCGACGGCCTGGGTCGCGGTCGTGATCGGTGCGAGGCCGCCGTGGTAGCGGACGCAGTTCTCGCTGATCTGCAGGATCACCGGCAGACCAGCCAGCTCGGCGCCGGAGACGATCGCCTCGGCGTGCTCGAGCAGCACCACGTTGAACGCACCGACCCCGCGGCGTGCCGTGCGGGCGGTGTCGAGCAGGCCGGTGAGGGCGAGGTCGGTGATCATGCGGGGGTCCTCGTTCGGTCGTGGGCGGGAGCGGGCGGGGTGGACAGGAAGCGGTCGACGTCTGCCGGGTCGACCACGCCGGCCACCGGCTGGAGGACGGCGGCGGCCCCGTGTGCGGCGGCGGACCGCAGCGCGCGGAGCAGGGTGGCGTCGTCGGGGGCTGGGACGCCGCGGTCGGGCCCGGGGAGACCAGCACCGACGAGGACATCGACAAGCGCACCGACGAGTCCGGCGGTGGCTGCGTCACCGGCGCCGGTCGGGTTGCCCGAGACCCCGGGGACCGCCGGCACCTCGAGCACGTGCTCGGCGGTGTGAGCGGCGATGCCGTCGGAGCCGCGAGAGACCACGACGATCGCGGCGCCGAGTCCGAGGAGCCGGAGTGCCCCCGAGCGCTCGTCGTCGGTGCCCGTGGCCTCGAGCAGTTCCTCGTGGTTGGGCTTGCAGACCGTCGCGCCTGCCGAAGCGGCAGCCAGCAGTGCCGTTCCCGAGCAGTCGACCACCGAGAGCACACCGCGGCGGCGAGCGGCGGTGACCCAGCGGGCGACGACCGCGGGATCGGAGTCGCGGGGCAGGGAGCCCGACACGACCAGGGCAGCTGCCGGCGGGGCACCGGCTTCACCGCCGACACCGCCGACACCGCCAGTACGGCCGACATCGCCGCCGAGCAGCGTCTCGACCGCGGTGGTGACGGTGTCCCAATCGTCGGGGCTGAGCACGGGTCCGGGCTCGCCGAACATGGTCGGGTGGGCGACGTCGTCCACCACCGTCACGGTCGTGCGGGTCTCACCATGGACGGCGACGTCGGTGTGGACGAGCCCGAGGTCGTCGAGGGCGTGGGCGATCCAGCGCCCGCCGTCGCCACCGAGGGGCAGCACGGCGTGGGTCGGGATACCGATGGCGGCGAGGACCCGCCCGACGTTCAGGCCCTTGCCGCCGGGGCGCCGCTGGACCTCGAGGACGCGCTGGGTCTCGCCGATGCGCTGCTCGGCGACCCGGTAGGTCACGTCGACTGCCGGGTTCGGGGTGACGACGAGGATCACGCGACCACCGCCGTCGGCAGGGCTCGGACGCTGCCGCGCTCCGGGTCGAGCACGACCAGGTCGGCGGGGGCGCCCACGCTGAGCGGTGCCGGGGCCCCGAGCAGGCGTGCCGCACGCCCCGCGGACGCCGCGACGACCTCGGGCAGGTCGGTCCCGGCATCGAGCAGGCGGCGGACGGCGTCGGCGACCGTGATCGTGCTGCCCGCCAGCGACGAACCGTCGGCGAGCACGGCGAGCCCGTCGCGGACGGTCACCGCCGATCCGGCCACCGTGTACGCCCCGTCGGGGCAGCCCGTCGCCGCCATGGCGTCGGAGACCAGGACCATCCGGCCCGGAGCGCTGCGCAGGACGATGTCGACGGCGACCGGGTCGAGGTGGTGGCCGTCGACGATGCACTCGAGCAGCACTCGGTCGTCGGTGAGTGCGACCCCGACCGGCCCGGGTGCTCGGTGGTGCAGCGGTGGCATCCCGTTGAACAGGTGGGTGACGAGCGAGGCCCCGGCGTCGACCGCGCGGCGGGTCTGCTCGGCGGTGGCGTCGGTGTGGCCGATGGCGACGACGACCCCGGCTTCGACGAAGCGGGCGACGGCGTCGAGTGCACCCGGAAGCTCCGGTGCGAGCGTGACGATCCGCAGGGCGCCACCCGCGGCGTCGCAGTAGGCGTCGACCTCGGCGGGGTCCGGAGCGTGCAGCAGGTCGTCGCGGTGCGCCCCGCGACGGGCGGGTGCGAGCCACGGCCCCTCCAGGTGCAGTCCGGCGAGCGTGCCGTCCGCGACGAGCGGTCGGAGCCGGGTGAGGGCCGCCACGGTGTCCGCGCGCTCGCCCGTGGCGACGGACCCGACCACGGTGGTCGTGCCCCGTGACCGGTGGTGCCCAGCGGCGGCACGGGCGTCCTCGGCGGAGCACCGGGCGAAGTCGTGCCCGAGCGCGCCGTGGGCGTGCAGGTCGACGAACCCGGGCACGACCGCGCCGTCGACGGTGACGGCGGTGTCCGTGCGCATCGGGGACCCGGTGCCGGTCGCCAGCACGGTGTCGTCGTCACCGATGACGAGCCAGCCGTCGTGCAGGTCCGCCTGGGCCGTGACGATGCGGTGGGCTCGCACGAGGGTCGTCACAGCCGGACCCCGGTCTCGGTCTCGAGCAGCGTGCGTGCGAGGATCCCTGCGCCGATGGCGCCGGCTGCGTCGCCGTGCCGGGCGGGGACGATGACGGGGACACGGACGCCCTGCAGACGCTCCGTGACGGCGTCGCGCAGCGGGTCGAGCAGCAGCGGGCCCGACTCGGCGAGTCCCCCACCGACGATGATCGTGTGGTTCCCGGCGACCGCGGTGGTCCCGGCGAGTGCGTCGGCCAGGACCGCGACGCAGTCGTCCCAGACCGCACGGGCAGCGGGGTCGCCCTGGCGGACCAGGAGCATGGCGGCGTGCGCGGAGGCTGCCCCGGACCGACGTGCGACTCCCCCGGCGGACGCGATCTCCTCGACGCGGTGGCCCGCGTGCGGACCGGTCTGGATGCGGACCTGCCCGATCTCCCCCGCCCAGCCACCGCCGGACACGACGACGCCGTCGACCACCAGGGCGCTCGCCAGCCCGGTGCCGACCGGCACGAACGAGACCGACCCCCGCGAGAGCGCCGGGTCACCGGCCCGGACCTCGGCCAGGGCGCCGGCGCGGACGTCGTGGCCGAAGGCGAGCGGCACGTCGATCCCCTGCCGCAGGAGCTCGGCACGGACGAGGTCACGCACCGGGACGTCGCGCCACCCGAGGTTGACGGACAGGTCGACGGTGCCGCGGGTCTCGTCGACGACGCCGGGGGTCACCACCCCGATGGCTCCGAGCTGCGCCCGTCGCGTGGCCTGTGCGGCCAGTTCGGCGACGACGGCGGCGAGGCGCCCGGCGTCCGGGTCGTCGCGCGGCGTCGGTACCCGGGTCTCGTCGAGGACGAGTCCGTCGGCCGTCGTCAGCCGGGTCTTGATGCCCGTGCCGCCGACGTCGACCCCGAGCACCGCGCCTGCGCCACCCATCAGGTGAGGATGACCGACCGGGTGAGCGACCGGGGGTTGTCCGGGTCGAGCCCGCGTCCCTCGGCCAGGGCGACGGCGAACCGGTGCACGACGACGAGTCCGGCGATCGGGTCGAGGTCGTGCTGGACGAAGCGGGCACCGGTGGCGGCGACCTCGTCGGCCAGGCCCTCGGGTGCGGTGCCGAGCGACCAGACGAGCCGTCCGGGCTGGGCGATCGCGATGGGACCGTGCCGGTAGTCCATCGCCGGGTAGGACTCGGCCCAGAACTGCGCGGCCTCACGCGTCTTGAGCGCGGCTTCGAACGTCAGGCCGACGGCGGCCCCACGACCGACGAACGAGACTTGCTCGGCGTCGAGCAGGTCGTCGATCGGCACCGTCAGCGCGGTCTCGGCCTGGGCTGCGAGCGCGTCGACGTCGTCACCGATGGACGCCCGCAGCAGTGCGAGGGTCGTGGTGGCGAAGCGGGTCTGGACGACCGAACGCTCGTCGGCGAAGGGCAGGGCGACCACCTGGTCGGCGACGGCCGCGGCGGGGCTGTCGGCGACGGCCGTGATCAGGACGGTCCGCTGAGACGGCAGGGCCTGCAGCAGGTCGACGATCTCGGTCGTCGTGCCCGAGCGGCTGATCATGAGCACGCGGTCGTACTCGCGGGACGCGGGGTACTCGGACCCGGCGAAGGCATCGGTCACGCCGAGGCCCGCCTGCTCACGGGCGACGGCGTAGCTCATGGCGATGAACCAGCTCGTGCCGCAGCCGATCACGGCCACGCGTTCGCCCGGCTGGGGGAGCGCATCGGCGAAGGTCGGCAGGAGCGCGGCGGCTGCACGCCAGGTCTCCGGCTGCGAGGCCAGTTCAGCGCTCACGAAGGTGTCGGTCATGGGAGCCTTCCGGGTCCGGATCGATCCGGGTGATCGATGATCAGGAAGCGTAGCGAGCGATCGTGCGCAGGGGAAGGGCAAACCGTCATTTCCGATCACCGGACGACGGTCGTGACGCCGTAGGATGACCGTCATGACCCCCCAACAGCGGCTGAACGCCCTGCTCGAACTGGTGAGCGAACGCGGCAACGTGTCGATCGCCGAGATCGGCGAGCTGCTCGGGATCTCCGCCGCGACGGCCCGCCGTGACCTCGCGACCCTCGCCGATCAGCGGCTCGTCACGCGCACGCACGGGGGAGCGGCGGCACTCGGGGCCGGGTACGAGCTCCCGCTGCAGTACAAGATCGCCCGGCAGGCCGAGGCGAAGACGGCGATCGCCCGCGCGGCCGCCCGGTTGGTGCAGCCGGGGGAGACCGTCGGGCTCAACGGCGGGACGACCACGACCGAGGTCGCGCGTGAACTCGGCAAGAGCGAGCGGTTCATCCGCGCCGACGGCGAGTTCGGCATCACGATCGTGACGAACGCCCTGAACGTCGGGTACGAGCTGTCCGTCCGCGCCAACGTGAAGATCGTGGTCACCGGTGGTGTGGCGCGGCGGCAGTCCTACGAGCTCGTCGGGCCGCTCGTCCGGGACACCCTCGACGAGTTCGCCCTCGACCTCGTGGTGCTCGGCGTCGACGGGCTCACCGGCCAGTACGGTGCGACGACCATGCACGAGGGCGAGGCCGAGGTCAGCCGCCACTTCGCCTCGGTCGGACGACGGGTCGTCGTGGTCGCCGACTCGACCAAGATCGAACGGTCGACCTTCGCCCGGATCTGCCCGCTCGACCGCATCGACGTCCTGGTCACCGACCAGCCGGTGCCGGCCTCGTTCGCTGCTGACCTTGCCAGCGCCGGCGTGGAGCTCGTCGTCGCCGACTGAGCGCCCCCTGCGGCCACCCCGGAGCGGTCCGGACGTTTCGATCGTGTAAAACCCTCCCCGGCACGGGTGCGTGAGCGATCCGTGAGCGCCTATTGTGCATTCATGATCGATTCGGCATCATGGGCGTCACATTCACGCAAGGGAGCGATGAGCATGGGCGCTGACAACGCAGGACTCCGCGTCGCGGTGATCGGGATGGGCCAGCGGTCCGCCATCGCCCGCCACGTGGCCGAGGCAACGGCGGACGACCCGTCGCTGCAGGCCCGGGTCGTGGCCGTCGCGGACGTGACCGCGGCCGGCCGGGACCGCGGGCACGACGAGTACCCGGACGCCCTGGCGGTCGAACACCACCGTGACCTCACCGGTCACGTCGACGCGGCCATCGTCACCACGCCGGACTGGACCCACGCCGAGATCGCGATCGACCTGCTCCGCGCGGGCATCGCCGTCTACCTCGAGAAGCCGCTGGCCATCACGGTCGAGGACGCCGACGCCGTCCTGAACACCGCGGCGGAGACCGGAACGCCGCTGTACGTCGGGCACAACTTCCGGCACGCCGCCGTCGTCCGCCTGATGCGCCAGATCGTCGACCGCGGCGAGATCGGTCAGGTCAAGGCGGTCTGGTGCCGGCACTTCGTCGGCAACGGTGGTGACTACTACTTCAAGGACTGGCACGCCGATCGCAGCAAGGTGAACTCCCTGCTCCTGCAGAAGGCGAGCCACGACCTCGACGTCATCCACGCGCTCGGCGGGGGTGACACCGCCCGGGTCGTCGGGATGGGTTCGCTGTCGGTCTACGGCGACGTCACCGACCGGCGCGACCGCAGCGGCGAGCTCATGGGGGACTGGTTCTCCCACGACAACTGGCCGCCGCTCGCCCAGACCGGGCTGAACCCCGTCGTCGACGTCGAGGACGTCTCGATGGTGATGATGACGCTCGACAACGGGGTGCAGGCCAGCTACGAGCAGTGCCACTTCACCCCGGACTACTGGCGGAACTACACCGTCATCGGCACCGAGGGACGCCTCGAGAACATCGGCGACACCGGTGGTGGCGTCGTGAAGGTGTGGACGCACCGCCGGGGCTGGGACACCGCGGGGGACCGCGAGTACCCGATCGTCGGCGTCGAGGACGGTCACGCCGACGCCGACCTGCTCACCATGACCGAGTTCCTGCGGTCCGTCGCCTTCGGCGAACCGTCGGAGCTCTCCCCGATCGCGGCCCGTGCCGCGGTCGCCGCGGGCGCGCTGGCCACGCGCTCGCTCCGCAACGGGTCCGTCCCCATCGACGTCCCGCCCCTGCCGGCCGAGACCATCGCGCACTTCACATCGAACGCCCCGCACTCCACCCCCTCCACCCCGCATCCCGCCCAGACCGTCGGCTCCTGACGGCCGTGCGAAAGGACACCCCGATGACCGCACACATCCCCACCCGAGGAACCGGCGTGCGCCGCGCCCTCCTCGGCGCCGTCGCCGCCCTCGGCGCGGCAGCACTCCTGGCCGGCTGCTCCTCGTCGTCCGGAGCGTCCGGCTCCGGCGGCGACTACGAAGCCGCGCCGAAGGACACCAAGGCGTCCCTGACCTACGCCGTCTGGGACGAGAACCAGGTCAAGGCCATCAAGGCCAACCTGAAGGGCTTCAACGAGGAGTACCCGGACGTCAAGGTGAGCGTCGACGTCACGCCGTTCGCCAACTACTGGACGAAGCTGCAGACCCAGGGTTCGAGCAACACCCTGCCCGACCTGTTCTGGATGAACGGCCCGAACTTCCAGCTGTACGCGGCCAACGGCAAGCTCGCGCCGATCACCGGCGAGGTCGAGTCCGGTGACATCGACGCGTCGAAGTACTCGAGCGCGCTCAACGACCTGTACACGTACGACGACACCCAGTACGGCGTGCCGAAGGACTTCGACACCATCGGGGTCTGGGTCAACAAGTCGCTGTTCGAGCAGGCCGGCATGGACCTGCCGTCCAAGGACTGGACCTGGGACGACTTCCAGCAGATCGGCGCCGAGCTGTCCGAGAAGCTGAAGGCGAAGGGCGCGTACGGGGCAGCGGGCGGCATGGACGGCCAGACGACGTACTACAACACGATCCTGCAGGCCGGGGGATCGGTCGTGAACGCGGACGGCACCGAATCCGAGTACGCCACGAAGGCCTCCGAGGACGGCCTGCAGTTCTGGACCGACCTGATCGACTCGGGGGCATCACCCTCGATCAAGCAGCTCACCGACACCACGGCCGACCAGTGGTTCACCTCGGGCAAGCTCGCGATGTACCAGGGCGGCAGTTGGTTCCGCTCCGCGCTGACCGGCACTGAGATGGAGAAGGACGTCGTCGCCTACCCGCTGCCCAAGGGCAAGGAGCAGGCGACCGTCATCCACGGGGTCTCGAACGTCGTGTCCGAGGCGAGCAAGGACAAGGCAGCCGCCCAGGCGCTGCAGGTCTACCTCGCGGGCAAGACGGCCCAGCAGCAGCAGGGCGACATGGGCGCGGTCATCCCGGCGTACGAGGGCACGCAGAGCGCCTTCACGAAGACGATGCCCGACGCCGACCTGCAGGTGTTCCTCGACGCGGTGGACTACGCGAAGCCGCTGCCGGTGTCGAAGAACACCGCGGCCTGGAACACCCTCGAGACCACCCTGCTGCCGAGTGCCTTCGACGGATCGAAGCCCGTCGACCAGGTGGCAGAGGACCTCGCACAGAAGATGGACGCCGCCCTCGCCAAGGAAAAGTAGGACCCGCGCGTGACGATCAACACCGAGCGGCCCCCGGCCGCAGCCACCCCAGCCCGGACGACACGTTCGTCCGGGCGGGGCGCCCCCGCGCCGCGCGCCGACGGCGGCCGAGCGCCACGACGGACCGACGGCTGGTGGCCGTGGCTCTTCGTGCTCCCGTTGCTCGTCGGCGTCGGCACCTTCTACATCTGGCCGATCATCCAGACGTTCTGGTACTCGTTCACCAGCTGGGGTGTCTTCGGGGGCGCCACGTTCACCGGCGTCGCCAACTACGTCCGGCTCGTCGGTGACCCGCAGCTGTACCAGTCGCTGCTCAACACGGTGATCTACACCGTGATCGTCCTCGCCGGGATCCCGATCGCGGTGTGGCTCGCCAGCCTGCTGAACACCCCGGGGCTGCGGTTCGCGCAGTTCTACCGGGTGCTCTTCTTCCTGCCGTACGTCGCCATGCCGGCGGCGATCGCCCTGGTCTGGCGCATCATGTACAACGGCGACTACGGCATCGTGAACTGGTTCCTCGGGAACTTCGGCATCGACGGCCCGTACTGGATCTCGACCCCCGGCTTCGCGCTGATCGCGGTGAGCCTGGTCGGCCTCTGGTCGTCCCTCGGGTTCTCGATGATCATCCTCGGCGCCGGGCTCAAGGATATCCCGCCGGAGCTCTACGAGGCCGCGGAGCTCGACGGCGCGAGCCGGTGGCGGCAGTTCCGGTCGGTGACCGTGCCGTTGCTCAGCCCGAGCATCTTCTTCGTGGTGATCGTCACGACGATCTCGAGCTTCCAGCTGTTCGACCTGCTGTACGCGATCCTCGGCAGCACCAACCCGGTGATCCCGAAGACGATGTCGCTCGTCTTCTACTTCTACAGCGCAGGGTTCATCGACAACGACAAGGGCTTCGCGGCCGCGATCGCGATGGTGATCTTCCTGCTCATCGGCATCGTCACGCTCGTGCAGTTCCGCGTCCAACGGAAGTGGGTGCAGGGATGACCGCCACCATCACACCGCCTCGGGCCGCACGCCGGCCCGGCCGTCGCGGCGGCAGCCACTGGTGGATCCACGTCGTGCTCGGCATCGGCGGGTTCGCGATGGCCTTCCCGTTCCTGTGGCAGATCATCATGTCGCTGTCGACGAACGCGCAGGTGCAGTCCGTCACGCCGGTCTTCTGGCCGGGGGAGCTGCAGTGGCAGAACTACGCGCAGGTCTTCGAACGCCTGCCGTTCCTCAGCCAGCTCGGCACATCGGTGTACGTCACGATCATCCGCACGATCGCGCAGATCGTCCTCTGCACGCTCGCCGGGTACGCCTTCGCCCGGATGCGGTTCCGCGGGCGGGCGGCCCTGCTCGCGATCGTGCTGTCGATCCTGCTCGTGCCCTCGCAGGTCTACCTGATCTCGCAGTACCAGATCGTGCAGGGGCTCGGCTGGCTCGACACCCTGATGGGGATCGTCGCGCCCGGGCTGTTCAGCGCCTTCGGCACGTTCCTGATGCGGACCGCGTTCCTGAACATGCCGCCCGAGCTCGAAGAGGCAGCGCGGATGGACGGCGCGAACCCGTTCCAGACGTTCTGGCGGATCATGCTGCCCCTGGCGCGTCCCTCGATCAGCGTGCTCGCGATCACGACCGTGCTGTGGTCGTGGAACGAGCTGCTCTGGCCGCTCGTGGTCTCCACCCGCGCCGAGGACATGCCGCTCGCCGCCGGCCTCGCGACGCTGTCGAGTGACCGCACGATCGACTACCCGGTGCTGATGGCCGCCAGTCTGATGGCGATGGCGCCGGTGCTCATCATGTTCGTCGTGCTGCAGCGTCGGGTGATGGACGGGCTCGCGTCGTCCGGTCTGAAGTGACCACCGCGACCCCCGGCCTGGAGGCCCGCCCCGGGTCCGTCGCGGTCCTCGCCGCCGCCGTGGGGTCACCGGACGACTCCGCGACGGTGGCGGCTGCACTGGCCGCCACCGTCGCCGACGCCGGGCCCGCGGAGCGGGACGCGCTGCTGGTGGCGGCGCTCCGCGCCGCGGTGCCGGGCACCGCCGATGCCCTCGCGGAGCGTGGGCTCCCGCGCGCGCTCGCCGAGGCCTCCGTCGCCGATGTCGACCGCAAGCTCGCCCGCTACGGGCTGCACGGCACCGGGGTGGAGTGGCTCGTCGCCGTGGTGACCGGGCGCGTGGTGGCCGTGGGGCGCCTCCAGTTCGAAATCGGGGACCACCTGGCGGACGGCACGCCGGCCTGGGGGGTGCACGTGCCGGAGACCGGGCCGCTCGACCCGGTGGCCTGCGACCGCTCGTTCGCCCGCGCACCCGAGGTCCTGCGCGGCCTCGCACCGCAGCTCGCTGCCGATCGGTGGCAGTGCCGCTCCTGGATGCTCGACCCGGGGCTGCCCGCCGCGCTCGGTCCCGATGCCAACCTCGTGCGCTTCGCCCGGCGCTTCCGTCTCGTCCCGCCGGGGGAGCACGACGCGACCGAGGGGGACGCCAGCGTCGCGAAGTTCGTCTTCGGGGTGCCGCTGGCCACCGCGCGGTCCGCGGCGCCGTCCGGTCGGTTGCGTGCGGCCGTGCTCGACCGGTGGGCGAGGGGTGGGCACTGGACCGAGCGGACCGGCACGGCGCCGGTCGCGTGACCACCCGCAGCCGCGGCCGCGTACCGTACACGGCATGACGAAGCCCGACCACGATCACCTCGACGACGGCGTCGACATGACGTTCGAGGAACGCCGACAGGACACGTTCCGCCGCATGTCCGGATCCGACGAGCACGACGCCGATCCGCGGGTCGAGGTCTCCCGTGCCGAGGACGGCGACGTCCGCATCGACGTCGCCGACACCGCGGCGGTCCGACCCGGCGAGTGACACCCGTTCCGGCCCTGGTCCGCCGGGGTCGGTGGGGCACGGCATGATCGTGTCGTGCACCTCGTCCTCCGCCGCGTCGACGGCGGCGTCCTCGCGACGCCCCTGACAGACGCGGGGACCGCCGGGGGTGAGCCGATCCGCCTGGACGAGCCGGGCCTCCCGGCCTTCGTCGCGGCCCACGACGCACCGGGCGTGCGCTGGGTGTGGGACGACACCGCCCGCTGGTACCCGGCCGTACTCGCCGCCGGCGGGCGGGTCGGTCGCTGCGTCGACCTGCGCCTCGGTCGTCGTGTCCTGCGGGCTGCGCTCGCGGCACGGGGATCTGCGCTCGCCGCTGCGCCGACCGACGCCCTGGACGCCCCGGCCGCGGAAGCCCGCGTGGTCCGGCCGACGCAGGCCCAGCTCTTCGACGACGCCCTGTTCACCGCCTCCGCGCCCGACGACGAGGTCGAGCCGGTGGCGGAGTTCCGGGCGCAGCTCGCCGCGGTGGCGGGGTCGAGCGCTCCCGGTGCGCTCCGCCTGCTGCTCACCGCGGAGTCGGCCGGTGCGCTCGTGGCGGCCGAGATGCTGCACGCCGGGCTGCCGTGGCGTGCCGACGTGCACGAGCGGCTGCTCGAGGACGCCCTCGGGCCGCGTGTGCCCTACGGGGTGCGGCCGCGACGCCTCGAGGAGATCGCCGCCGTCGTGCGCGAGCGCCTCGACGACCCCGGTCTCAACCCGGACTCGCCCGCCGACGTCCTGAAGTCGCTGCGCCGGGCCGGCCTGATGGTCACGAGCACGCGGAAGTGGGAGCTGCAGGAGATCGAGCACCCCGTCATCGAGCCGCTGCTCGAGTACAAGCGCCTGGCGCGACTGCTCACCGCCAACGGGTGGACCTGGCTCGACGACTGGATCCGCGACGGCCGGTTCCACCCGAAGTACGTCGTCGGCGGCGTCGTCACCGGGCGCTGGGCGGCCGACGGCGGGGGAGCGATGCAGTTGCCGAAGGGCATCCGCGGGGCCGTCATCGCCGATCCCGGGTGGAAGCTCGTCGTGGCGGACGCCGCACAGCTGGAGCCCAGGGTGCTCGCCGCGATGTCCGGCGACCGGGCGATGGCCGCGGCCGGCGACGGGCGCGACCTGTACGACGGCGTGGTGGCGTCGGGGGCGGTCGAGACCCGGCAGCAGGCGAAGGTGGCGATGCTCGGTGCGATGTACGGGGCGACCCAGGGCGAGGGCGGTCGGCTCGTGCCACGCCTGGTCAGGGCGTTCCCGCAGGCGCTCGACATGGTGGAACGGGCCGCGCGTGCGGGGGAGCGCGGCGAACCCGTGACGACGTTGCTCGGGCGGACGTCACCGGTGCCTGACGACTCTTGGTTCGCGGCCCGGAACCAGGCGTACACGGTCGAGGGGACCCCGGCGATGCAGCGTGCGGTCGAGTCCCGCGCCCGGAGCTGGGGCCGGTTCACCCGGAACTTCGTAGTGCAGGGGACCGCGGCCGAGTGGGCGCTCGCGTGGATGGGGTCCCTGCGCTCGCGGCTGATCGCGCGCTTCCCCGGAGCCGTGACGGACGGGCCGCACCTGGTGTTCTTCGTGCACGACGAGATCGTGGTGCACGCCCCGGCGGAGCACGCGGAGTGGGTGGCGCAGCAGATCCGGGAGGCCGCCGTCGATGCCGGACGGCTGTTGTTCCAGGACTTCCCGGTGACGTTCCCGCTGTCGGTCGGGGTGGTGGGGGCGTACTCGGAGGCGAAGGACTGAGGCGGCCGGGGGCTCACGTCCGCCGAGTTGTGCCACTGAAACACGTATGTCAGCGTTCTGGCAGCAGCTGTTGCCCGGTGCTCTCCCGCCGAGTGCCCAGAAACGATCGGACGGATCGATGCGTGTCCTCTCGTGGCAGCGGTTCGACATCGGGTTGCGGCTCATCCTCTGCAGCGGCCCTGTGCTGATCTGCGTGTTCTCCCTGGCCGAGTTCCCGGAAGTGAGCGGCTGGTGGATGCTGGGCATCGGGACCGCGTCGATCGTGCTGATGCTCAGCACCCCGGCAGTCGGCATCATCGCGACCCGTAACGCCCTCTGGCTCGTTGCGGCGCCGTTCTGAGGCGTCCAGGTCAAGATCGGCGACATCGCCTCGGTGACCAGCGTGGACGTGCGACCGATGGAGGACTTCGGTGGGTGGGGCATCAAGGGCAGGAGCCGCCGCGATGGTCTGCTCCTGGCAGCGGACGGCCAGCGCGCCGTACGCATCGCTCGACTGAACGGACAGGTCTTCCTCGCCACCTCGGATGATGCCGACGGTGTGGCCAGCGCGATCGGTCGTGTGGTCGCTCGGCGCTCGTAGCCAGGCGGCCGGGACGGCTCCCGGCGGCTTCGGGCAGTGTGGACGGATGCACACCGAACGCGGGGACGCCGCCGACCGCACCGTCGGCGAAGTCGACCTGACCCGTTGGCGCTCCCGGGCGGGCCGCAGTGTCGCCGGTGCGTGGACCGCGCTCGGCAAGCGCTTCGGCGCCATGCCGGTCCTGCTGCTGACCCTGGCCATCGGCCTGGGCATCGCCGTCCTCGCCACGTGGATCGCCTCCGAGGTCTACGACGCCGTGCGGGAAGCCGACGACGTCGCGGTGCTCGACCGACCCGTCCTCGACTGGGCGCTCACACTCCGATCACCCACGGCGGACACGCTCGTCACCTGGTGGACCGACATCGCGGGCACGATCGGAATGCCGATCGTCGCGCTCGGGTTCCTGGTCGGCTTCACGATCCAGCGCCGTGCGTGGACGCCACTGGTGCTCCTGGTCGCCGCGAGCGGTGGTTCGCTGCTCATGACGATCGCGGGCAAGGACCTGATCGGCCGCGCTCGTCCGCCGCTGTCCGACGCGGTGCCGCCGTACGAGACGTCGCCGTCGTTCCCGTCGGGGCACACGCTCAACTCCACGGTGATCGTGGGCACGATCGTGTACCTCCTGCTCCTGCGGCAGTCGCGCGTCGTCACCCGGGTGTGGACGATCGTCGTGGGCACCCTGTTCGTGCTGTCGGTGGGGGCGTCGCGGGTGTTCCTCGGGCACCACTGGCTGACCGACGTCCTGGCGGCGTGGGCGCTCGGACTCGCCTGGCTCGCCCTCGTGATCACGGCGCACCGGTTGTACCTGACGGCGCTCCACCACGGTGCCGAGCCCGCGCCGGACGTCGACCGCATTACTTCGTGAGCAGAAGACGTCGGGTTGCTCGCCCGCACCCGACATCTTCTGCTCACGAAGTCGCCAGGCCGCCGCCCCGCCCCCCCCCGAACGGCAGAGCGCCGTCAGCCGCGACCGGTAGGTTGCCGGGCATGGAAGAACGGGTCTTCGGCGGCAGGTACCGCGTCACGGGCACGCT
Source organism: Curtobacterium sp. MCSS17_005 (assembly GCF_003234225.2). Classification (NCBI taxonomy): domain Bacteria; kingdom Bacillati; phylum Actinomycetota; class Actinomycetes; order Micrococcales; family Microbacteriaceae; genus Curtobacterium; species Curtobacterium sp. MCSS17_005. The sequence continues at coordinate 3,649,441 of NZ_CP126258.1, read as the reverse complement.
CGGACACGGTGGCATGGCGTCCGTGTACCGGGCGGTCGACGAGCAACTCGGTCGCGAGGTCGCGGTCAAGGTGTTCCGCATCGGCCCGGTCGACCGCGGTGAGCGCGCCCGCGCCGAGGCGGAGATCCAGACCCTCGCGACGCTGCGCGCCCCCGAGCTCGTCACGCTCTACGACGCCGCACTCGACGACGTCGACGGCGACTCGTACCTCGTCATGGAACTCGTGCCGGGCAGTGACCTGGCGACCCGTCTGCGCGAGGGCCCGCTCGACCCCGCGACCGCTGCCCGCCTGGGTGCCCAGGTCGCCGACGGCCTGGCCGCCGTGCACGCGCAGGGGATCGTCCACCGTGACGTGAAGCCCGCGAACGTCCTGCTCGAGAGCGACGGCCGGCACGTCAAGCTCGCCGACTTCGGGATCGCCCTGCTCCGTGACGCCTCACGTGTGACGGGGACGGGGACCGTGATGGGGACGGCCGCGTACCTGGCCCCGGAGCAGGTCCTGGCGAAGGAGATCACCGGCAAGGCGGACGTCTACTCGCTCGGGCTCGTGCTGCTCGAGTGCATGACCGGCCGCCAGCCGTTCCCGGGCAGCGCGGTCGAGTCGGCCACCGCCCGGCTCACCCGTTCGCCCGAGATCGACCGGCAGCTGCCCACGGCCTGGCGCACCCTGCTGCACGTGATGACCGCGCAGGACCCGGCGGAGCGACCGACGGCAGCCGAGGCGGCCGAGCGCCTGCGTGCGCTGGGCCGTGACGAGCCGACGAACGCCACGCAGCTGCTGCCCGGCACGCCCGGTGCGGTGACGGCCGCGGCCGCCGGTGCTGCGGGTGCCGCGGTCGGCGCCGGTGCCGCCGCAGCGGCGAACGCCGACGACCGGACGCGGGCGATGCCGGCGAGCGAACTGCCGAACGGCGGCGCGCGTCCGGGCGATGACGCCACCCGCGTCCTCGACACCCAGCGTCCGAACCCCGCCGACGACGTCTCGACGACCGTCCTCGGCGCCCAGGCGAACGACCGCGGCGCACCGGGCCCGAGTGGGCCGACCCCGCCGCCGGTCACGCCCCGCCCGGTCCGGGGCGACCAGCCGGACGACCAGCCGGAGAAGAAGAAGCGCGGACCGCTCATCGCCGCGATCATCGTGATCGTCCTGGTGCTCATCGGCATCGGGGTCGCGGTGTTCGCCCTCAACGGTGACGACGACGGCACCCCGGCCCCGACGGACACCACGTCGACCGCGCCGACCGAGCAGCAGCCGTCCGAGGACCCGGGCGAGGAACAGCAGCCGAGCGAACCGGCCGAGCAGCAGCCCTCACAGGAGCAGCAGCCGTCGCAGCCCGCCGAGGAACCGAGCGAGGAACCGAGCGAGCAGCCGAGCGAACCGACCCAGCCGGAGCAGCCCACGCAGGACCCGCCCGTCGGCCCGGAGCCGAGCACCCCGGCCTCGAACCCTGTGCAGGAGCCGCAGGACGCTACCGGCGCCGCCGACACCGGTGCGGTCGACACCACGTCGGACACCGCCCCCGGCAAGTCCGGCAGCGCACCGGGACACAACAAGGACTGACACGCCGGGGTTTTCGTCCAGTCCCTGGAGCAAATAGGCTCGCCCCGTGCGAGAACTGCAACGGAGCGGTGGTCCGACGACGGCCGTGGCCGCTCGGAACGGTGTCGGCTTCGGTTCGGCAGAGGCCTGGCTCGTCGAACGACCAGCGGGAACGTCCGTGGCCGAGGCGATCGTCCCCGGTTTCACCGGACGCACCATCGCCACCGGCGACGAGCTCTCCTGGGTCTGGTTCCCCGAACGGACCCTGCCCGACGGGGCGTCGGAACCGACCGAAGCAGACCTGCCGCACTTCTGGGACGCCACGGCCTTCGCCGTCGACGTCGTCTTCACCGACGGCTCGCGGCTGCGTGACGACGCCGGGGTCCGCGACCAGTACGGCGACGCGGTCACCCCGGACGCGCAGGACGCGGCCCGCAAGCAGTGGGTGGACCAGTGGAACCGTCGCGCGGTCGACCTCACGCCGTTCGCGGGGCTGGTCGTCGACCGCCTGGAGGCCCGGCTCGGCTCCGACGCACCGGCTGCGGCCGCCGACGAGCGTCCCGCACTGCGCGGCTGGCTCGACGCCGTCCGGATCGGTCCCGCGCGCCCGACCCCGACGACCCCGCTCGGCCACGTCCGGACGACCCGTGGCACCCAGGCGTCCTCCCGGTTCTCCCGCGGCAACAACGCCCCGCTGGTCGGCGTCCCGCACGGCGGGGTGTTCGGCCTGCCGATGACGGACGCCTCGAGCAACCGCTGGCCGTACGCGTACCAGGAGCACGACCGGCTCGACGACCAGGGGCGGCTCCGCCCGGCGATCCAGGCCTTCGCGACGAGCCACATCCCGTCGCCGTGGATGGGCGACCGCGGGGTGTTCCAGGTGATGCCCTCGCCACTCGACACCCCCGACGTCGACCGGTCCGCCCGCGCGCTCGGGTTCGACCACGAGGACGAGCAGGACGGGCCGCACCGCTACCGGGTCGCCCTCGCGCACGGTGTGACGGCCGAGCTGACCGCGGGGGAGTTCGCCCTCGGGTTCCGGTTCACCGGCACCCGCAGCGTCGTGCTCGACCACCACGGCCGGGTGTCCGACGTCTCCGTGACGGTCACCGACGGCACCGCCGTGGTCGAGGCCGTCCTCGACGACCGCCCCGGCACCCCGCCGCACCACGTGCACCTGCGGGTCGCGGGGGTCACCGCCGACCACACGACGGTCGGCGAGCACGAGCTGCGCGGCTGGCTGTCCGTGGGGGAACCCGGGGGCACCGGCGGCCCGGTCGACGTCCTGCTCGGCATCTCGACCGTCTCGATCGAGGACGCCCGCGCGAACCTCGACGACGCCGGCTCGTTCGACGCCATGTGCTCCCGTGCCGAGGCGCTGTGGACCGAGAAGCTCGCGACGCTGTCCTTCGACGGCGCGAGCCCCGACCAGCTGACGAGCCTGTACTCCGGCCTGTACCGGCTGTTCCTCTACCCGAACCGCGCCGGGGAGACCGCCCTGACCGGCACCCCGCGGCACCGCTCCCCGTACGGCGACGTGCTGGCGGAACCGATCCGCGACGAGCCCGGGCCGGAGGTCGTCGAGGGCGCGTTCACCACCACGAACGGCTTCTGGGACACCTACCGCACGGCCTGGCCGCTCCTCGGACTCCTGACCCCCGAGACCGCTGGGGAGCTCGCGCAGGGCTTCGTCGAGCACCACCACGACGGCGGGTGGACGCCCCGCTGGAGTGCCCCCGGCGCCGAGGACTGCATGACCGGCACCACGAGCGACACCGTCTTCGCCGACCTCGTGGTGAAGGGCGTGCGCGGCTTCGACCTGGCCGAGGCGTACCGGAGCGCGGTGCGGAACGCGACCGTCCCGCCGCGTGACGAGCGCGTCGGACGCAAGGGGAGCCTCCCGGGCGCCTTCCGCGGCCACGTCGACACGGCGACCCACGAGGGGATGTCGTGGACCCTGGACGCAGCCATCAACGACTGGGGTCTGGCCGTCATGGCGGGCCTGCTCGCGTCGCGAGCGCGGACGCCCGCCGACCTGTCCCGCTACGAGGCCGAGGCCGAGTGGTTCGCCCGCCGGTCGCTGCAGTACCGGCACGTGTTCGACTCCGAGCGCGGGTTCTTCATCGGCCGCGACCCGGACGGCTCGTGGCGGGTCGGCACCGAGTTCGACCCGCGCAACTGGGGCGACGACTACACGGAGACGAACGCGTGGGGCACCGCGTTCACGGCGCCGCACGACGGCGCCGGCATCGTCGACCTGCACGGCGGGCCGGAGCGGTTCGACGCGGCCCTCGACGCCTTCTTCGCAACCCCCGAGACCGGCGCACTGGCGCGCTCCGGCTCGTACGGCTTCCCGATCCACGAGATGACCGAGGCCCGCGACGTCCGGATGGGCATGCTCGGGCTGTCGAACCAGCCCGCGCACCACATCCCCTTCTTCCCGATGTTCACCGGACGGCACGACGACGCGCACCGCATCGTCCGCGAATCGCTCGAGCGCCTGTTCGTCGGGTCCGACCTCGGCCAGGGCTACCCCGGCGACGAGGACAACGGTGAGATGAGCGCCTGGTACGTCTTCGCGACCATCGGCCTGTACCCGCTGGCGCCGTCGACCGGTACCTACGTACTCGTGCCGCCGTCGGTCCGCAGGACGGTGCTGCGACAGCCTGGAGGATCGCCCACCGTCATCGAGATCGCCGCGGGCTCCGCAGGCGCGTACGTCGCGTCGGTGACGGTCGACGGCTCGCCCTGGATCTCGGTCACCATCCCGCACAGCGTGGTCGTGGCCGCGTCGCGGATCGAGTTCACCCTGTCCGACGAACCGCAGGGATGGGCGTCGGACACCCGCCCCGTCTCCGCCTCCGACGTGCACGGCTACCGGGACGCCCCGGTGGACGTCCTGCCCGTCGGGGCCTCGGCGCTCACCGACGACACCGGCCGCACCGTCACGGCGCTCGCCGCGGGGGAGTCCGTGTCCTTCGACGTGTCGTGCCCCGTCGCCTCCCTGTACACGGTGACGGTGGCATCACCGGGGTCCTACTCGTGGCAGGTCGGCCTCGACGACGCCGTCACCGCGGTCGACGGCGCCGAGTTCTCGTGGGCCGGCCAGACCCGGGTGTTCCGGATCCTCGGCGGTGGGTCGTCGTTCACGTTCACCGCCGGCACCGACCTGACGCTGACGCAGCTCGAACTCATCGCGGCCGACGGACAGCGTTGACCCGGCGTTCACCCAGCGGGAGCATGCTCGCCCCATGTCGATGAGCGCACCGTTCGATCCCGAACAGCAGGGCCGGTCCATCCCCGTGGACGGCAGTGACGAGTCCGAACTCGAGATGGAGGAGGACCGCGGCGCCGACGTCGGCGACGACTCCGCCGACCCGAGCGTCTCGCCCGTCAGCCACCACGACGAGGACGAGGCCGGCGGCGGCCCGGTGTTCCGGCGTCCGCACCCCGGTGAGCGGCTCCACCCGGACGACCTCTGACCGTTCCGGGGGTCCTCCGGGCTTTCTTGGGCGATTGCCAAGCGGCTCGGGCATGCTCGTGCGCATGTCGATCGCGAACTCGTGGGACCCGTCTGGTGGCCGTGCAATCCCGGAGGACCAGGTCCGTCAGGACGGGCTCGAACTCGACGAGGACCCGGCGATGCTCGGGATCTCGTTCGACGTCGTGGGTGGCGCCTCCGCTGACCCCGCCGGGGTGTCCCCGGTCGACGTGAACGTGCCGACGCCGAGGTCTGCTGGCTCCGCCTCCGACGACTAGCGCGCCTGGTCGAATCGGGCATACCTGGTCGAATCGGGCGTACCTTGTCGGATCTTTTCACCAGGTACGCCCGAAAGCACCTTGCATCGCACGCGTTGTGGGAAGGAACTTCAGCGCGCGGAAGGGTCGGGGACCCGGTACTTGAACCCGACGTGCGAGCCGGTGAAGCCGAGGCGCTCGTAGAACCGGTGCGCATCGGTCCGTGCAGCGTCCGACGTGAGCTGCACGAGCGGGGTCGACCGAGTCGTCCTCGAATCTCGCGGGCCCTCGGACCGGAACGATCGCGCGCACCTCGACGCCCTGCGGTCACGCAAGTTGGTTCACGGGCTGGTGCTCGGCGAGGGGAAACGGCCTCCCTCGAGCAGCTGAACCATGTGCTGAGCGTCCACGAACACCGTCGGTGAACGTGCGAATCCCCGGGCCCCGCTATACCGCAGGATCTCCCGGGGATCACTTCCGCACCCACCTCGATGGGGCGACTGGTCTCAGTGTGACATATCAGCGGACGGGCAGGGCGAGGTCGTGGAGCACGATCCCACCCTGCCCGAGCCGACGGGGTGGTCCTGGTTCAGGGGACGGTGTGTCCGGCCGCGGTGAAGAGCCGGTACCACTCCTCGCGCGACAACTCGACGTCCGAGCCGGCTGCCGAGTCGCGCACGCGCTGCGGGTTCGTGGTGCCGAGGACGACCTGGAAGTGCGCGGGGTGGCGGGTGATCCATGCGACCGCGATGCCGGTCGGGGTGACACCGTGCGCGGCGGCGACCTCCTCGAGCACGTCGTTCAGCTCGGCGTACCGCTCCCGGTCGCCCAGGAAGACGCCGTCGAAGAAGCCCTTCTGGAACGGCGACCAGGCCTGCAGCGTGATGTCGTTGATGCGCGAGTAGTTGAGGATGTCGTTGTCGCGGTCGACCGACTGCTCGAGGCCGCCCATGTTCGCGGTCAGGCCCTGCGAGATGACGTTGGCGTGGGTGATGCTCAGCTGCACCTGGTTGAACGCGAGCGGCTGCCGGACGTGCTTCTTGAGCAGGTCGACCTGGCCAGGGGTGTGGTTCGAGACGCCGAAGTGGTGCACCTTGCCGGCGACGTGCAGCTCGTCGAAGGCCTTCGCGACCTCTTCCGGCTCGACCAGGGCGTCGGGGCGGTGCAGCAGCAGGACGTCGACGTACTCGGTCTGCAGTGCCTCGAGCGACTCGTGCACGGACTCGAGGATGTGCTCGTACGAGAAGTCGAAGTACGCGCCCTTCGGCGTCGGCCGGATGCCGACCTTGGTCTGCAGCACGATCTCGGCGCGTTCCGCGGGCGACAGCGTGACGGCGGCGCCGAAGCGCTCCTCGCAACCGTGCCACTCGCCGTAGACCGCGGCGTGGTCGAACATGTTCACGCCCGCATCACGGGAGGCGCTGTAGAGCGAACGGATGTCCTCGTCGCTCATGTCGTTGATCCGCATCAGTCCGACGACGACGTCGGAGGCGGTGAGGTCTGTCTGTGGCAACTCCAGTGTCTTCACGCCCTCGATCCTGCCAGCCGGTCCCCGGCACAGGCAGGCCCTGCCAGTACCTCAGGCGCGTTCGGGCAACAGGACGGCGAGCACCTCGGAGCCGTCGACCCACGTCCCTTCCAGCGTCTCGCCCTCGGGCAGTGCCGTACCGACGACCCGAGCGACGACGATCGTGCCGTGATCGGTCGCGATCGACGTCAGGGCGTCCGCAGTGGTCGCTCGCACCGAGGTGACGCTGGGGGAGTCGGGATCGGAGCCGCTCCCGCTGGCCCAGGCGTCCTTCGGCCGCTGTCCGGCACCGTTGGCCAACTCGAGCGAGGCTTCATGCCCGCCGGTGACGATCGCCCGGCGCAGGACATCAGCGTGGACCGGATCGCCCACGGCGTCGTACACCCACCGTCGCCCGAGCACGGAGTGGTCCATCTCGGTGACCAGGAACGCGTCGGCACCCGGCAGTGGTGCGTCCCGGTAGGTCAGTGGCGCCTGCAGGACCCGGCCGTGGTCGGTGCGGACGAGGAGCACCTCGACGCCGACCTCGCCAGCGGGGTCGTCGAACCGGAACTGCCCGATGACCTCGACGGACGCTCCCGCGACGACGCCGCTCCACGCCTGGTCGGGGAGCCAGGCGGCGAGCGCCTCGGCCTTGGAGGGGCGGAGCGTTGCCTGCTCGATGACTGCCATGACCTGACCGTACTGCCGCGCAGCACCGCGCCGTCGGCGCACGTCGAGGTCAGTGGACGGAGAACCCGCCGTCCACCGCGATGGACTGCCCGGTGACGTAGGCCGACCCGGGTCCGGCGAGGAACACCGCCGCCGCGGCGAAGTCCGACGCGAGCCCGTTCCGCCCGACCAGCGTCCGTGCGGCGAGGGCCGCCACCGTCGCCGGGTCGGAACCGAGCCGCTCGTTGAGCGGGGTGCGCACGAAACCGGGGACGAGGACGTTGGAGGTGACCCCCTGCGCGGACCAGGCCTCTGCCTGGGACCTGGCCAGCGCCTCCAGGCCGGCCTTGGAGACCCCGTAGGCGCCGCTGGCGGCGAAGGGGCGGTGGGCCTGCTGTGAACTGATCGACACGATCCGCCCGTACCCACGGGCCGCCATGCCGGGTGCGAGCCGCTGCCCGAGCACGAACGGCGCGTCGAGGTTGACGGCCATCGTGGCGTCCCAGGTGGCCTCGTCGAGTTCCGGCATCGGCGGCCGCAGGTTGATCCCGGCGGAGTTCACCAGCACGTCGACGTCGCCGGCGGTGTCCGCGAGTGCGTGGGCTCCAGCGCGGGAGGACAGGTCCGCGACGATGCCGTCGGCCGAGCGGCCCGCCTGGCGGATGCCGGCGACGGTGGCGTCGATGGTCGCGGACGTCCTGGCGGCGACGAGGACGTGGGCACCCGCGTCGGCGAGTGCGGTGGCGATCGCTCGGCCGATGCCGGAGCTGCCTCCCGTCACGAGTGCGGTGCGGCCGTCGAGGCCGAAGAGCTGCTGCAGCGACATCCGGTCAGGCTACCGAGGCCCGTACGCTGGGCCGGTGCGTGACGACCTGCTGCCGATGCTCGCCTGCCCCGTGTGTGCCGAGCCCCTCGGCCGCGTCGACGGCGGCCAGGTCGGCTGCCCGAACGGTCACCGGTTCGACGAGGCGAAGCAGGGCCACCTGACGCTCCTGCCCGCGAAGCGGCGCGCGCTCACCGCGGACACCCCGGAGATGGTGGACGCGCGGCTGCGGTTCCTGGGGCGCGGGCACTACGCGCCCGTCGAGCGGGCGCTCGCCGCGATCGTCGCGGACGCCACCGCGCCCGGCATCGTGCTCGACGTCGGTTCCGGCCCGGGGACCTACCTGGCGCATGCGCTGCGTGCGGCGGACGGGAGGCTCGGGGTCGCGTTGGACTTGTCGGCCGTCGCGACCCGGCGTGCGGCACGCGCCCACGAGCGCGCGGGGGCCGTCGTCGGGGACGTGACCGAGCGCCTCCCGGTCGTCGACGACGCTGCCGCCGTCGTCCTCGACGTCTTCGCACCGCGCAACCAGGCCGAGTACGCCCGCGTCCTGCATACCGACGGCGTGCTCGCGGTGGTGACCCCGCGGGCCGGCCACCTGGCGGAGCTCGCCGAGGCGACGATCAGCGTGGACCCGGAGAAGGAGCGCCGGCTGCACGACTCCCTGACGCCGTCGTTCGCGCTGCGGTCCTCCGAGGACCTGACCTGGACCATGGAGTTGTCGGCGGAGGACGTCCACGACGTCGTGCACATGGGGCCGAGCCACCACCACGTCGCGGCGGACACGGAGTTCGAGCCGGCGACGGTGACGGCGGCGGTCACCGTGTCGACGTGGACGCCGACGCGATGATCGCGGCCTCACAAGCAAGTTTGTATGCGGCCTTGGCATGAAGAATCTGATGTTTTAGTGTGCTGCCAGGGGTCGCCAACGAGGGCGGCTCTGACACGGAGAGGCTGCACATGTCGAAGCGAACCAACACCTGCGCTGGAATCCTCCTGAGCGCCGCGCTGATCGCGGGCGGAGGCCTGACCGCCCCTGCTGCCAGCGCCGAACAGGCCGGTATCAAGGTCGTCGAGGCGCAGTCTGAAGCGCCGTTCGTCACCCGAGCGCTGATCGCACAGGCGATCGACGAAGCTCGCAGTGCGGGCGCGGTCAAGCGGGAAGAGACGCAGTCCGACGGCAGCCGGACCGTCATCGTCGATGGTGGCAACGGATTCGAGCTGGCGTTGAACGACACCAATCCGAACGCCCGTCTGGCCTACGGATCGGACAACCGCGGCGCCTACATCGCCTTCAACTCGTTCGACCAGGGCGTGATCATCAGCGGTGCCGGATCACTGCTCGCCGCCGGGATCTGTGCGCTCGGTCCGGCTGCGTGCATCGTCGGGAGCGCCGCGATCATCCTGGCAAGTCAGTACATCACCTCGCACAGCAAGTGCCCCAGCCCGAAGTCCGTCCGCGTCTACCCCGTCACGAAGAAGACGAGTCGCTGCGTCTAGGAGGAGTCCCTCATGTCGAAGATCCTGAACAGTCTCCCCCTCGCGATCTGCGCCGCCATCGGGCTCGTGCTCATCGGGGCCGCCGTCTACGCCGGAGTCAACGGAACAACCGCGCAGTCCTGGGGCGGGATTGCCGTCGGTGCCACTGCAGTCTCCGGGGGCGCGTGCACGGCATCAGCGATGCGGTACCGCCGCTCCCGGCGCCACGGTCGACGGGACTGACGGCGGTGGACGGCGAATGCCCCGTTCTCATGGAAGAACGGGGCATTCACCGTTTCACAAGGTCGTCAGTTGCCGGCCGGGGCGACGTCGAGCTGCCAGACCACGCCGAAGCGGTCGCGCAGCTGCCCGGCCAACGGTGCCCAGGCCGAGGGCTCCAGCGGCTGCCGGATCTCGGCGCCGTCGGACAGTGCGGCCCAGTACCGCTCGATCTCGGCCGTGTCGTCGCCGTGCACGAACACGTAGAAGGCGTTCGATCCCTGGTCGTAGGGCTGCCCGGGCCAGACGTCGAAGGCCATGACGCGGAAGCCGGCGGCCGTGGAGACCTGACCGAACACGATGCGCTCCACCCAGGCCGGGTCGTCCAGGGCGCCCATCTGGCCGTAGGTGGCGGCGGTGACCTCGCCGCCGAAGACCGATGCGTAGAAGTCGAGCGCCGCGCGGGCGTCGCCGTCGAAGTTGAGGTGGGTTGTCGTTTCGATGCTCATGGGACGAGGATGTCGGGCAATGCGGTCAGATCGTGTCCGCTTCTCAGACGAAGATGGACGCCATGGCCGGACCCTCCGCACGGATGCTCGCGCTGCTCTCCCTGCTCCAGGTGCACCGCGACTGGTCGGGGGACGAGCTCGCCGGGCGGCTCGACGTCAGTCCGCGCACCGTCCGCCGCGACGTCGATCGGCTCCGCGGGCTCGGGTACCGGGTCGAGGCGCTCCGCGGACCGGCCGGCGGCTACCGGCTCGCGGCCGGCTCCGACCTGCCCCCGCTGCTCTTCGACGACGACCAGGCGGTGGCGATCGCCCTGGCGCTCGCCGTGGCGCCGGCATCGGGGGCGGACGTCGCCGAGTCGGCGGCCCGCGCCCTGGCGACCGTCCGGCAGGTGATGCCCGCGCGGCTGCGGTCCCGGGTCGACGCGGTGCAGGCCGTGACCGCGACGAGCCGGACCACCACCGACCCGGAGGTCCTGGTGGCGGTGAGCGAGGCCGTCCACCTGCAGGAGGTGTTCCGCTTCGGGTACGGCGACGACGAGACCCCGCACCGGGTGGAACCGCACGCCGTCGTCGCCCGGAACGGTCGCTGGTACCTGCTCGACTGGGATGGCGACCGTGACGACTGGCGCACGCACCGCATCGACCGGATCACGCCCCGGATGCGCACCCGCGTCCCCTTCACGCCGCGACCGATCCCCGGTGGCGATGCGGCCGCGTTCGTGTCCGCGCGGTTCAAGGGGTCGGCGGTTGACGACGTGTGGCCGTGCACCGGTTCGGTGACCACGACGGCGGGCGATGCGCGGCGGATCGCGCCGTACCTGCCCGAGGACGCCGTGGTCGAGCATCTCGAGGACGACCGGGCCCGCGTCACCCTCGGATCGTGGTCGTGGGACGGCCTCGCGGGCGTGGTGTCAGGACTTGCGGTCGACTTCGTCGTCGCGAGTCCGGACGAGCTCGTCGAGGCCGTAGCAGACCTCGCTGACCGGTTGCGCGCGGCTGGCACGCGTGGCCCAGCGTGATCAGTGGCGACCTCTCCAGAGCGCGTGGTCCAGCCAGCCGGCGCCGACACACATCGACGAGAGATTCGCGAGGAGCGGCGAGCTTCTCGATCCGGACGCCATGTGCCCGCGAGACGAGAAAATCGGCCCGAGCCGTGAGGCGAGCGGGCCGATCATGATGGGTCGACGCTAGCAGGATCCGCTCCGCGAGAGCCAGTGTTGGTCGGCTGAGGAGCGCCGGAAGCGTCAGCCGCCCGTGATGGATCCGCCGAAGAACATCGCCACCGGCGCGAACACGACGAACACGATGCACCCGACGGTCAGCGCTGCACGGCTCCGACCACCACCGCGGGACCACCCCACCGCGGCGAGCGCGAGCGCGGTGACGGCCACGAGCCACGGAACGACGGACAGCGGTGCCGCCCAGAACCAGAACAGCAGTTGCCGCCGTTCGCCGAAGAGCCACAGCGGCGCGAAAACCGTCCCCCAGAGCACACCGAACGCGACGCCGGCGACCGCCAGCAGTCCGGCCGCCACGACGGACGCCGTCGCACCGGGACGGGCGGGGACCACGGGGATCGTCACGTCTCGATCGTAGGACGCCGGAACGCGTTAGGAGCGTGCATGCGTCCGCCAGGGCGGCGTCAGGGATCTGTTAGGACCGGACTGGAGGCGCGGCGCAGGATCCAGCATCGGTTCGGCACCACTCGTGGTGCCGGTCCGCGTCACCCGGCGCGGACACCGCAGATCTTCTGGAGTCCCTCGTGTTCGACGTGTTCGTCGTCGCCGGTGTCCTCGCCGTGTTCGGCGTGGTGGCACTGATCGCCAAGGGGGTGGAACGGCTGTGATCGGCATCACCATCGCGGCCGCCGTCCTCGGCATCGCCGCAGTCGTGTACCTCGTCTGGGCGCTCGTGCGTCCGGAGCGCTTCTAGTGGGCGCCGCGGACGTCTGGGCGGGCATCGCCCAGGTCGCCACGCTCGTCCTGCTGCTCGTCGTCGCGTACCGCCCGCTCGGTGACTGGATGGCGAAGGTCTTCACGCCCGTCCGCCACAACCGGGTCGAGCGCGGGGTCTACCGGCTGATCGGGGTCGATCCGGACGCCGAGCAGTCCTGGCCCGTGTACCTGCGCGGCGTGCTGCTGTTCAGCGTCGCCGGGCTCCTGCTCGTCTACCTGCTGCAGCGCATCCAGGTCGTCCTGCCCGGCGACCTCGGGCTGCCCGCCGTCGGACCCTCGCTCGCGTTCAACACCGCGGCGTCGTTCGTCGCGAACACGAACTGGCAGTCGTACTCGCCCGAGGTCACCGTCGGCTACACGGTGCAGATGGCCGGCCTCGCGGTGCAGAACTTCCTGTCCGCGGCCGTCGGTCTCTCGGTCGCCGTGGCCCTGGTGCGTGGGTTCGCCCGTCGCAGGTCCGGCACGCTCGGCAACGTGTGGGTGGACATCGTCCGCGGTCTCGGCCGGCTGCTCCTGCCCGGGGCGTTCGTCTTCGCGATCGTGCTCGTCGCCGGCGGGGTCGTCCAGTCGTGGGGCAGCGGCACCGACGTCACCACGCTCATCGGCGGCACGCAGCACATCCCCGACGGGTTCGTCGCCTCGCAGGAGGCGATCAAGGAACTCGGCACGAACGGTGGCGGCTACTTCAACGCGAACTCGGCGCACCCGTTCGAGAACCCGCAGGCGTGGACGAACCTCGTCGAGATCTTCCTGATGCTCGTCATCCCGTTCTCGCTCCCGCGCACGTTCGGGCGGCTGGTCGGCGACGACCGTCAGGGCTACGCGATCCTCGCCGTGATGGGCGCGATCTTCCTCGTGTCGCTGTCGGTCATGTCGATCGCCGAACTCGGCGGCGGCGGTGTCGCCACACACGCCGCCGGGGCCGCGATGGAGGGCAAGGAGAGCCGCTTCGGCATCCTCGGTTCGACGCTCTTCTCGACCGCGACCACCTCGACGTCCACCGGTGCCGTCAACGCGATGCACGACAGCTACACCCCGATCGGCGGGATGATGGCGCTCGTCAACATGATGCTCGGCGAGGTCACCCCCGGCGGCGTCGGCTCCGGTCTGTACGGCATGCTCGTGCTCGCCGTCATCACGGTGTTCATCGGCGGCCTGCTCGTCGGTCGCACCCCGGAGTACCTCGGCAAGAAGATCCGCGCCAAGGAGATGACCTTCGCGGCGCTGTACATCCTCGTGACGCCGACGCTCGTGCTCCTGGCCACCGGGCTCTCGCTGGTGATCCCCGGGGTCCGCGAACAGGTGCTCGGGACGTCGATCTTCAACCCCGGCAACCACGGGCTGACCGAGCTGCTCTACGCCTTCACCTCGGGTGCGAACAACAACGGCTCGGCCTTCGGCGGGCTCACCGCGAACACCACGTGGATGAACTCCTCGCTCGGCGTCGTGATGCTGCTCGGCCGCTTCGTGCCGATGGTGTTCGTCCTGGCGCTCGCCGGGTCCCTCGCCGCGCAGGACCGGGTGCCGGAGACCGCCGGCACGCTGCCCACCCACCGCCCGCTGTTCATCGGGTTGCTCGGCGGCGTCGCCGTCATCGTCACCGCACTCACCTACTTCCCGGTGCTCGCACTGGGTCCGCTCGCAGAAGGACTGTCATGACCACCCCCGTGACCACGGAGTCGGAACCGCGCACCGCCGTGGAACCGGCCACCCGCTCGTCCGCATTCGGACCCCGCCAACTTGTGGCGGGCCTCCCGGGCGCCCTGCGGAAACTCGATCCGCGACTCATGTGGCGGAACCCCGTCATGTTCATCGTCGAGGTCGGCGCAGCGCTGACGACGGCGGCTGCCGTCGTCGAGCCGTCCGCGTTCACGATCGCCATCGCCGTCTGGCTCTGGCTCACCGTCGTCTTCGCCAACCTGGCGGAGTCGGTGGCGGAGGGCCGTGGCAAGGCGCAGGCGGACACCCTGCGGAAGACCCGCTCGACCACGAGCGCCCGCCGTGTGCTCGGGTACGCGACGACCGACGCGGCCGCGACCGGCAACGAGACCGAGGAGGTCGCGTCCGTCGACCTCGCCAAGGGCGACGTGGTCGTGGTCGTCGCCGGCGAGGTCATCCCCGGTGACGGCGACGTCATCGACGGCATCGCGTCGGTCGACGAGTCGGCCGTCACCGGCGAGTCCGCGCCGGTCATCCGTGAGTCCGGCGGTGACCGCAGTGCCGTCACCGGCGGCACCCGGGTGCTGTCGGACCGGATCGTGGTGCGCATCACCTCGACGCCGGGCGAGACCTTCATCGACCGGATGATCCGCCTGGTCGAGGGTGCGGCACGGCAGAAGACGCCGAACGAGATCGCGCTGAACATCCTGCTCGCCTCGTTGTCGATCGTCTTCGTGATCGTCTGCCTGACGATGCAGCCCATCGCGGGGCTCGTCGGCGCGACGGTCAGCGTGCCGGTGCTCATCGCCCTGCTCGTCTGCCTCATCCCGACCACCATCGGAGCCCTGCTCTCCGCGATCGGCATCGCCGGCATGGACCGGCTCGTGCAGCACAACGTGCTGGCGATGTCGGGCCGCGCGGTCGAGGCCGCCGGTGACATCACGACGCTGCTGCTCGACAAGACCGGGACGATCACCTACGGCAACCGTCGGGCATCCCGTGTGGTGCCGGTGCCGGGGGTGTCGGAAGCCTCGCTCATGGAGGCCGCCGCGCTGTCGAGTGCTGCCGACAGCACGCCGGAAGGACGCTCGATCGTGTCGCTCGCTGCCGACGCAGGGGTGACGCCGGCACTCGCGGACGGCGCCGTCGAGGTGCCGTTCACGGCCCAGACGCGCATGTCCGGTCTCGACCTGCCCGACGGCTCACAGATCCGGAAGGGCGCCGCTGCGGCAGTGCTCGCCTGGGCGGACACCACCGAAGCCGGTGTGGTGTCAGCCATCGACGCGACCGTCGCGGAGATCTCCGACCAGGGCGGCACCCCGCTCGTCGTCGGCCGCCGCTCCTCCGACGGCGCGGTCGCCCTGCTCGGCGTCGTGCACCTGAAGGACGTCGTCAAGGACGGAATGGCGTCGCGGTTCGCCGAGCTCCGGTCGATGGGCATCCGCACGGTGATGATCACCGGCGACAACCCCCGCACCGCGGCCGCCATCGCCCACGAGGCCGGCGTCGACGACTTCCTCGCCGAGGCCACCCCGGAGGACAAGCTCGCCTACATCAAGCGCGAGCAGGAGGGCGGCAACCTCGTCGCCATGACCGGTGACGGCACCAACGACGCCCCGGCCCTGGCCCAGGCGGACGTCGGCGTCGCGATGAACACCGGCACGACGGCGGCGAAGGAGGCGGGCAACATGGTCGACCTCGACTCCGACCCGACCAAGCTCATCGACGTCGTCCGCATCGGCAAGCAGCTGCTCATCACCCGCGGTGCCCTGACCACCTTCTCCATCGCCAACGACGTCGCCAAGTACTTCGCGATCATCCCGGCGATGTTCCAGGCGGCGTTCCCCGGGCTCGCGGCGCTCAACATCATGGGGCTGCACAGCCCGTCGTCCGCGATCCTGTCGGCGGTCATCTTCAACGCGCTCGTCATCGTGGCGCTCATCCCGCTGTCCCTGCGTGGCGTGAAGTACCGCGCGGCCGCAGCGTCGTCGATCCTCGGCCGCAACCTGCTCGTCTACGGGCTGGGCGGCGTGGTCGTCCCCTTCATCGGCATCAAACTGATCGACCTCGTGGTCGGTCTCATCCCGGGGTTCTAGTCATGGCATCTGCACGTTCCACCTTCCGTTCCGCCGGTGTGGCCATCCGCCTCACCCTCGTCGCCACCGTCGTCCTGGGCGTCGGCTACCCGCTCGCCGTCTGGGGCGTCGGCCAGGCGGCGTTCCACGACCAGGCCAACGGTTCGATGGTCACGGACTCGTCCGGCAAGGTCGTCGGTTCCTCGTTGATCGGGCAGTCGTTCACCGGCAAGCAGGCCGACCGTTGGTTCCAGTCGCGGCCGTCCGCCGCCGGGGACGGCTACGACGCGGGGGCGTCCTCCGGCTCGAACCTCGGGCCGAACAACGCCGACCTGCTCAAGGCCGTCGAGGAGCGTCGTGCGGCGCTGGCGAAGGCCGACGGGGTCCCCGCCGCGCAGGTGCCGGCGGACGCGGTCACGGCGTCGGGTTCGGGGCTCGACCCGGACATCAGCCCGGAGTACGCGTCGCAGCAGGTCGCGCGGGTGGCCTCGGCGCGAGGCCTGTCGGTTGCTGACGTGCGGGCGCTCGTGGCCGAGCACACCGAGTCGCGGCAGCTCGGGTTCCTCGGCGAGCCCGTCGTGAACGTGTTGTCGCTGAACCTGGCCCTGGCGAAGCTGTCCTGACCGTGGGTGGCCCCTCCGCAAGACACCGGTGCTCGCACGTCGAACACCCGCAATCCGCGGTGCGACAGGTGAACACCGGTGTTTTGCGGAGACCGACCCCCGGACGCGAGAGGATGAGCACGTGAAGCGCGGGAAGCTGCGGGTCCTGCTCGGTGCGGCGCCCGGTGTCGGCAAGACCTACACGATGCTCGAAGAGGGGCGTCGGCTGCTCGACGAGGGTCGCGACGTGGTCGTCGCCGTCGTCGAGACGCACGAGCGCGCCGCCACCGCAGCACTGGTGAACGGGCTCGAGGTCGTCCCCCGCCGCACCGTCTCGCACCGCGGTGTCGAGCTCGACGACCTCGACCTCGACGCCGTCATCGCCCGGGCACCCGAGGTCGCGCTGGTCGACGAACTCGCGCACACGAACGCCCCGGGGAGCCCGAACGAGAAGCGCTGGCAGGACGTCGAGGCACTGCGGGACGCCGGCATCGACGTCATCTCGACCGTCAACGTGCAGCACATGCAGTCCCTCGGCGACGTGGTCCGCGAGATCACCGGCACCGTGCAGCGCGAGACCGTCCCCGACGCCGTCGTGCGCGCGGCCGACCAGATCGAGGTCGTCGACCTGGCCCCGGCAGCGCTGCGCGAACGGCTCTCCGACGGGCTCGTGTACCCGGCGGCCCGGATCGACGCCGCGCTGTCGAACTACTTCCGCCTCGGCAACCTCACCGCGCTGCGCGAGATCGCCCTGCTCTGGCTGGCCGACGAGGTCGACGACGCGCTCAAGGCCTACCGCGCCGAGCACGGCATCGAGCACCGGTGGGAGACCCGGGAGCGCGTGCTCGTCGCCCTGACCGGCGGCCCCGAGGGCGAGACCCTGCTGCGCCGCGGCGCCCGGATCGCCGCCCGCAGTGCCGGCGGCGAGCTCGCCGCCGTGCACGTCACGACGAACGACGGCCTGCGCGTCCGGCACCCCGGCGCCCTCGGCAAGCAGCGGACCCTGCTCGAGCAGCTCGGTGGCACGTACCACCAGGTCGTCGGCGACGACGTGCCGAGCACGCTGGTGCGCTTCGCGCGGTCGATCGACGCCACCCAGATCGTGATCGGGGTCAGCCGCCGCAGCCGGCTCGCTGCCGCGATGACCGGTCCGGGGATCGGCAACACCGTGATCCGCGAGTCCGGCGACATCGACGTGCACGTCGTCACGCACGAGCGCGCCGGCGGCGGGATCACCCTGCCGAAGCTCGGCGGCAGCCTGTCGCGTGGCCGGGTGATCGCCGCGTTCGTCCTGTCGGTCCTGGTCGGGCCGCTGCTCACGTGGGTGCTGTCGATCGGCAGCGACCCGGACGCCATCACGGTGGACGTGCTGGCGTACCAGCTGCTCGTCCTGGTCGTGGCGCTCGTGGGCGGGATGTGGCCGGCGGTGTTCACGGCCGTGCTGTCCGGGCTGAGTCTCGACTACTTCTTCGTGCAACCCCTCTACATGGTCACGGTCCAGCAGCCGTGGCACCTGTTCGCCCTGGTCATGTACGTGATCAGTGCGGTGTTGGTCAGCTTCGTGGTCGACCGGTCCGCTCGCCGATCACGTGCCGCCCGTCGGGCCTCGGCCGAGTCCGGGCTCCTGATGGGCATCGCCGGCAGCGTGCTCCGCGGCGACGACGCCCTGCAGGCACTGCTCGACCGCACCCGTGAGGCCTTCGGCTTCGCCGGCGTCCGGATCCGCCAGGGTGACGAGGTGCCGGCGACCTCCGGCGAGTTCGGTGCGACGCCGGACGCGTCGACGACGCTGGCGTCCGGTGCCGTGCTCGAGTTCGCCGGTGCGCCCGACGACCCGACCCAGCGCCGACTGCTGCGGGTCGTCGAGCAGCAGCTCGACGCCGCCGTCGAGCACCGGGAGCTGACCCGCACCGCCGTCGGCGCCGAGCGCATCGCCGCCGCCGACCGGGTCCGGAGCGCGCTGCTCGCGGCCGTCGGCCACGACGTGCGCCGACCCATCGCCGCGGCCTCCGCCGCCGTGCAGACGCTGCGTGCGCCCGACATCGACTTGTCACGGGCCGACCGGGAGGCGCTGCTCGCGACCGCCGACGAGAGCCTCGGTCAGCTGGCGGTGCTGTTGGCAGACCTGTTGGACGTCAGCCGCGTGCAGGCCGGAGTCCTCGCGGTCACCCCGGCGGCGATCGCGCTCGAGACGGTGGTCGCGCCGGCGCTCGACGAGCTGGAGCTCGGCCCCGACGACGTCGACCTCGACCTGCCTGCGGACCTGCCGCCGGTGCTCGCCGACCCGGTCCTGCTGCAGCGCGTCGTCGTGAACCTGCTCGCCAACGCCGCCCGGTACGCGCCGGACGGCACCCACGTCCGGGTCGCCGCGAGCGCGTTCGCCGGCGGGGTGGAACTCCGCGTCGCCGACCACGGCCCCGGCATCCCCGAGGACCGCCGCGATGAGGTGTTCCAGCCGTTCCAGCGGCTCGGCGACACGGACAACGAGACCGGCCTCGGGCTCGGCCTGGCCCTGGCGCGCGGGTTCACCGAGGGCATGGGCGGCACGATCGAGGTCGACGACACCCCGGGCGGTGGGCTCACCGTCGTGGTGCGGCTGCCGATCGCCGGGCACGTGGGAGTGGAGATCCGATGAAGGTCCTGATCGCTGACGACGACGCACAGCTCGTCCGCGCCCTCTCGGTGACGCTCTCGGCGCGCGGGTACGACGTCGTCACGGCTCGGGACGGGCGCGAGGCGATCGACGCCGTCATCACCGAGCGCCCCGACCTGGTGCTGCTCGACCTCGGCATGCCCCGGCTCGACGGCATCGGGGTGCTCGAGGGCGTCCGGGCCTGGTCGCAGGTGCCGGTCCTCGTGCTCTCCGGGCGCACCGACTCGTCCGACAAGGTCGACGCACTCGACGCCGGTGCCGACGACTACGTGACGAAGCCGTTCCAGATGGACGAGCTCCTCGCCCGGCTGCGAGCACTCGGACGGCGCCGGGTGGTGGCGTCGGAGGAGACCCCGACGATCGCGATCGGACCGCTGCTCGTGGACCTCGTCGCGAAGCAGGTCACCCCGGCCGAGGGCCCCGCGATCCGCCTGACGCCCACCGAGTGGCGCCTGCTCGAGGTCCTGGTCACGAACCCCGACCGGCTGATGACCCGCGAGATGCTGTTGACCGAGGTCTGGGGGCCGACGCACGGCAACGACTCCGGGTACCTGCGGCTGTACATGGCCCAGCTGCGGCGGAAGCTCGAGCCCGACCCCGCGCACCCGCGCTACCTGGTGACGGAGTCCGGCATGGGCTACCGCTTCGCCCCGGCCGGGGTCACACCCGGGAGCTGAACGCCGCGAGCTCGGCCCGGGTCCGGGCGCCGTGCTTCCGGAGCAGGTTCGCCACGTGGTACTTCGCGGTGTTGACGCTGATGCCGAGTCCCTCGGCGATCTCCCGGTTGCCGACACCGGTCGCCACGAGCCGCAGGACGTCGCGCTCCCGCGGGGTCAGGTCGCCGTCGTCGACCGCGTCCACCTCGGTCGGCCGCGGGTCGAGCGGCAGCGAGATGTCGAGCACGGATCCCCAGCCAGGCGTGCTCGCGACCTGCACCCGGCCGTCGAGCGTGACGACCCGCTCCGCGATCGGCCGCACGGCGTCGTCGTGCACGTCGAGCGTGCCGGAGCCGTCGTCCCGGAGCTGCATGAGCAGGTTCCGGCCGTCGCAGTCCCACTGGATGCGCACCCGCTTCGCCGCACCGTCGTTGACCAGGGCGAGCACCGCGGTCCGCACGATCGCCCGGGCCGCGTGGGCGACGTCACCCGGGAGCGCACGGCCGGTGGCCGGCGGCTCGACGAACTGCACGTCGAGGTCCCCGAAGCGCACGAGCGGCCGCAGGTCGGCGCGCAACCGCGAGAACGCGCCGGTGACGGGTTCGAGCAGGGTGCTCCGTTGCTGATCGGTCACGGTGCGCAGATCGACGAGGGCGGCCGAGGCGATCTCGACGGCCTCGGCCCTGGCGGCCGCGTCGGTGACCCGCGACGACCGGAGCACGGCGAGGACGGACTCCAGGGTGAGCGCGTGCCGGTCGGCCTGCTCGGCGACCGTGCGTGCGTGCTCGGCGGCCGCGAGCCGGATGGCGGAGCCGCCCCGGGCCTCCAGGGTGTCGACCGATGCGTCCATGGACGCGAACGTACCCGTCCCACCCGAGCGGACGGGCCCACCCAATGGGATGGGACCCCTGCCGGGGCGGGTAGCGGCGTGCCGGGGCGTGCGACGGAAGGATCGAGGGCATGGCAGCAACCACCGTCTCCGCAGCGCTCGACCTGGTCGTCCGCGAGGTCGGCGACCTGGCCGCCCGCCTCGACGACGCCCCGGCCCAGCGCGCTCTCGACCTGATCGAGGGCGCCGACCGGGTGTTCGTCCACGGCGCCGGGCGCTCCGGACTCGCCCTCCGCATGACCGCGATGCGCCTCATGCACCTCGGGCTCGACGCGCACGTCGTCGGCGAGGTCACCACCCCGGCCATCCGACCGGGTGACCTGCTCCTCGTCGCGAGCGGTTCGGGCACGACCACCGGCATCGTGCAGGCCGCGCGCACCGCGCACGAGGTCGGTGCATCCGTCGTGGCGCTCTCGACCACCGACGACTCCCCGCTCTCCGAGCTGGCGGACGTCACGATCGTGCTGCCCGCCGCGACGAAGACCGACCGCTCCGGCACAGCCTCGGCCCAGTACGCCGGCAGTCTCTTCGAACAGGCCGTCGCCCTGGTGGGCGACGCCGTGTTCCACGCCCTGTGGGCCCGAGGCGGGCAGTCCGCCGACGACCTCTGGCCCCGTCACGCCAACCTCGAATGAAAGGCACACCCATGCAGCTCCAGTTCGCCATGGACACCCTGACCGCCGAAGCCGCCCTCGAGCTCGCCGCCGCGGCCGCGCCGCACGTCGATGTTCTCGAGCTCGGCACGCCCCTGATCAAGAGCGCCGGCCTGTCCGCCGTCACCGCGATCAAGGAAGCACACCCCGACAAGATCGTGTTCGCCGACCTCAAGACCATGGACGCCGGTGAGCTCGAGGCCGACATCGCCTTCTCGGCCGGTGCCGACCTGGTCACCGTCCTCGGTGTCGCCGGGGACTCGACGATCGTCGGCGCCGTCAAGGCCGCGAAGAAGCACGGCAAGGGCATCGTCGTCGACCTGATCGGCGTCTCCGACAAGGCCGCCCGTGCCCGCGAGGTCGTCGCACTCGGCGCCGAGTTCGTCGAGGTCCACGCCGGGCTCGACGAGCAGGCGGAAGAGGGCTTCACGTTCTCGACCCTGCTCGACGCCGGCAAGGAGTCGGGCGTCCCGTTCTCGATCGCGGGCGGCGTGAACGCGTCCTCGGTCGCCTCGGTGCAGGAGGCCGGTGCTCGCATCGCCGTCGCCGGCAGCGCGATCTACAGCGCCTCGGACGTCGGCGCAGCAGCCGCCGAGATCCGAGCCGCCATCAAGTAGCGCGTCCCGGTCGCCCTTCCCGGGCGACATCGTGAGCAGGAATGGCCGGGTGTGCATGTCGCACCCGACCATTCCTGCTCACGAAGCGGACGCCGCCGTCCGGATGCGCCGTACGGTGGCCACATGAACCGAGCGCTGCGCTGGACCACCTGGATCGTCGCCGTCGTCGTGTTGATCGCGGTGGTGTTCCTCGTCTGGGCCCACATCGTGATGCAGGGCACCCGCAGCGCCGCCCTGCAGGTCTGGCGCGACGACCGGATCGCGGTCCGCGACGCCGGTGACTCGGTGGTGATGACCCCGACCGGCCAGGCCGACGGGGTCGGGATCGTCTTCATCCCCGGCGCGAAGGTCGACCCGTACGCCTACATGGCCACGTTCCGGCAGGTGGTCGCCAACGGCACGACGGTGGTCATCACGAAGCCGACGCTGAACCTCGCGTTCTTCGACACCCGGCCGCTCGCCACGTTCGAGGCCCACGCGCCCTCGGTCACCCGCTGGGCGGTCGGCGGGCACTCCCTCGGCGGGGTCCGCGCGTGCCAGCTCGCCCAGGACGCCGACGGCCTGCTGCTGCTCGGCAGCTACTGCGCGAACGACATCAGCCGCTCCTACATCGACGTGCTGAGCGTCTCCGGTTCGCGTGACGGCCTGTCGACGCCGGCCAAGGTCGACGCCGCGCGGGACAAGCTGCCGTCGACCGCCACCATGACCGAGATCCAGGGGTCGAACCACGCCGACTTCGGCGCCTACGGCGACCAGCCGGGCGACCGCACGGCGACCATCAGCCGTGCTGATGCCCGCCAGCAGATCTCGGACGCGATCGAGGCCTGGGTGCGCGACCTGCGCTGATCACGCGGGCGGACCGGCGGACGCACCACGGGCCTCCAGACGGTCTGCCTGGAGGCCCGTGGTGCGTGACGTCAGTGGATCACGCCCGCCTCGTGGTCGCGTCCGGAACGGCGCCCGGTGAACCGGGCGACGAAGTACAGGACCACGCCGACGGCGAGCAGGATCGCGGCGTAGAGCCAGACCTGACCGCTCTGCTGCGTCAGCAGCAGGATGCACGACAGCACCCCGAGCACCGGGACGAACGTCCAGACCTTGAAGTGGTCGTGCTCGACGTGGTCGCGGCGGAGCACCAGGACGGCGACGTTCGTGCTGATGAACACGAAGAGCAGCAGGAGCACGACGGTCTCGGCCAGCACGCCCACGTCACCCACCAGGGTCAGGAGCATCGCGACGATCGTGGTGGCGATGATCGCGGTCCACGGGGTCTTCCGGTTCGGCAGGACCTTCGCGAGCAGGGCGGGCAGGAGTCGCTGCTCGGCCATGCCGTAGGTCACGCGGCTCGACATGATCATCGTGAGCAGCGCGCCGTTCGCGACGGCGACCAGGGCGATGAGGCTGAAGATCCAGTCGGGGATCGGGACGCCGGTGGCGGAGACGACCGCGAGCAGCGGGCCGCTGGACTCGGACAGCTCCGAAGCAGGCAGGGCGATCGCGCTGGCGAGGGCGACGAGGACGTAGACGACACCGGCTGTGGCGAGGGCGCCGAACAGGGCCTTCGGGTAGACGCGGCGGGGGTCGCGGACCTCCTCCGCGATGTTGGCGGACGTCTCGAAGCCGACGAACGAGTAGTAGGCGACGATCGCGGCGCTCAGGGTCGCCAGGGCCGGGTTCGCCTCGGACGGGAACGCGCCGATCCGCGAGACGTCACCGCCGCCACCGCCGAGCATCACGGCCACGACGACGATCACGATGACGAGGCCGGAGACCTCGATGATCGTCATCACGACGTTGCTCTTGAGCGAGTCGGAGATGCCGCGGGCGTTCAGGCAGGCGATCAGGGCGAGGAAGACGATCGCGGTGGGCACGGGCGGCAGGTCGACGAACGTGCCGAGGTAGTCGCCGGCGAAGGCGAGCGACAGTCCGGCGGCGCTCGTGACGCCGGCGGCGAGCATGCTGAACCCGACCAGGAACGAGACGATCGGCGCCTTGTAGGCCCGTTCGGCGAAGACCGCGGCACCGCCGGCCTTCGGGTACTTCGTCACGAGTTCGGCGTAGGAACCCGCGGTGAGCAGGGCCAGCAGGAGCGCGAGCACCAGCGGTGCCCAGAGTGCACCGCCCACGTCCTTCGCCAGCGTCCCCATCAGGGCGTAGATGCCGGCGCCGAGCACGTCGCCGAGGATGAAGAGGAACAGCAGCGGGCCGGTGATCGCCTGGCGGAGCTTCGACTGCGTGCCGTCGTGGGGTGCGGCCGTGGTGTCGCTGGTCATGGTGGTGCCTTTCGTCCGGGTCAGCGTGCCGGGGTGTGTCTCAGAGGCCTCACAGGTGCGCCGTGGCGGGGTTCTCCCTGCACAGCGGGGCGGCCGGTGAACTCGCTCCACAGGGCGCGGCGCGTCGGAACGTCCGGACTGGAGCGGTCCTAGACTCGGCGGCAGCCATTCGTCCACCACCAGTCCCCGGAGGACCGCAGATGACGACGCAGGACCAGCGCACGCCCGCGCGACTCAGTGACCAGCGCGCGCTCCTGTTCGACCTCGACGGCGTGCTCACCCCGACCGCCGACGTCCACATGCGCGCCTGGAGTCGGCTGTTCACGCCGTACCTCGAAGCACACGGGGCCGCGCCGTACACCGAGCAGGACTACTTCACCTACATCGACGGCAAGCCCCGCTACGACGGCGTGCGCTCGCTGCTCGAGTCGCGCGGCATCGACCTGCCGCAGGGCACCCCCGACGACGCGCCCGACACCGACACGGTGTGCGGGCTCGGCAACCGGAAGAACGCGGAGTTCACCGCCGAGCTCGACGAGCACGGCGTCGAGCCCTACCCGGGGTCGCTCCGGTTCCTGACCGCCGCGATCGCCGCAGGCATGTCCGTCGCGGTCGTCTCCAGCTCGGCGAACGCCACGTCGGTGCTCCGGACGGCGGGCATCCTCGACCGGTTCCCCGTCGTCGTCGACGGGCTCGTCGCGCGCCAGGACGGTCTGACCGGCAAGCCGGCGCCCGACACCTACCTCGATGCGGCGACCCGGTTCGGGCTCACCGCCGCCGAGTGCGTCGTGGTCGAGGACGCCACGAGCGGGGTCGAAGCCGGCCGCAACGGTTCGTTCGGTCTCGTCGTCGGTGTCGACCGCGGTGCCGGGGCGGACGCCCTGCGCGAGCACGGTGCCGACGTCGTGGTGTCCGACCTCGCCGAACTCATCGACGACCTGCCCGCACCGGCCACCAGCACGACGTAGGCCAGCCGGCCGGACGCTCCCTGGCTGCCGGCCGCACCGACGTACCCATCTCCCTCCCTTCCCACGGAGCAGCATGAACCCCATCACCTCGGACCCCCTCGACCGCGTCCGCTACCCGATCGACGAGTGGGCCCTCGTCGAGACCGAGTACACCCCCGACGAGCAGGGCGTCGCCGAGACGAACTTCGCCGTCGGCAACGGGTACCTCGGCCTGCGCGGCAACCTCGACGAAGGCCGTGGCGGCGTGCAGTACGGCACGTACATCAACGGGTTCCACGAGACCTGGCCGATCCGGCACGCGGAAGACGCCTTCGGCTTCGCGAAGACCGGGCAGACGATCATCAACGCGCCGGACGCCAAGGTCATCCGCCTGTACGTCGACGACGAGCCGCTCGTGCTGGCCGAGGCCGACATCCTCCGGCACACGCGTCGGCTGGAGTTCCGCGGCGGCTACCTGTTCCGCGAGACCGAGTGGTCGACGCCGTCCGGCAAGCGGGTGCTCATCCGGGCACGTCGACTCGTGTCGTTCACCGATCGGCACCTCGCCGTCATCGACTACGAGGTCACCGTGCTCGACGCGGACGCCTCGATCCTGCTGTCCAGCCAGATCCTCAACCGCCAGGACGTGCAGGACGAGTACCACGCCGGCATGCGGGCCGCGGCGAACGCCTTCGACCCGCGCAAGGCCGAGTCGTTCACCGAGCGGGTGCTCGTGCCGAAGCTCAAGCGCAGCACCGGCGGCCGTTCGGTCCTGGGGTACCAGGCGTCCAGCTCCGGCATGACGATCTGCGTCGGCGTCGAGCACCACATCGAGACCGAGAACAGCTGGGACGAGTCGTCCTCGATCGAGGACGACCTGGCGAAGCACGTCTACCGGGTGCAGGCCCGCGCGGGGCAGCCCATCCGCCTCGTGAAGCACGTGGTCTACCACACCTCCCGCGGGGTGCCCGTGCGCGAGCTCGCCGACCGGTGCGACCGCACGCTCGACCGCGCGCACGCCGAGAACGTCGACGAGACCTTCGCGAAGCAGCGCGACTGGCTCGACGACTACTGGGCCCGCAGCGACGTCGAGATCGCCGGTCAGCCCGCGATCCAGCAGGCCGTCCGCTGGAACCTCTTCCAGCTGGCGCAGGCCACTGCCCGCACGGACGGCCACGGCATCGCCGCGAAGGGCGTCACCGGCTCCGGCTACGGCGGGCACTACTTCTGGGACATGGAGATCTACGTCCTGCCGTTCCTGTCGTACACGGCGCCGATCGTCGCCCGGAACGCCCTGCGCTTCCGCTACAACATGCTCGACGCGGCACGGGCTCGGGCCCGCGAGCTGAACCAGCGGGGTGCCCTGTTCCCGTGGCGGACGATCAACGGTGAAGAGTCCAGCGCGTACTACGCCGCCGGCACCGCGCAGTACCACATCGATGCCGACATCTCGCATGCGCTCATGCAGTACGTCCGGGCCTCGGGCGACCGCGAGTTCCTGAAGCGCGGCGCCATCGACGTGCTCGTCGAGACCGCCCGGCTCTGGGCAGACCTCGGGTTCTGGCGGTCCAACGGCGACAAGAAGTTCCACATCGACGGCGTCACCGGGCCGGACGAGTACACGACCGTCGTCGACGACAACCTCTACACGAACGTGATGGCGCGGGCGAACCTGTGGTTCGCCGTCAACGCCTGCCGCGAGCTCGCCGCCGACGACGCCGAAGAGTACGACCGCATGGTGCGCCGGACCGGTCTGCAGCCGGACGAGCTCGTCGAGTGGGAGCACGCCGCCGAGTCGATGGAGATCCCGTTCGACCCGCACCGCGGCATCCACCCGCAGGACGCCCAGTTCCTCGACAAGGAACTCTGGGACCTCGAGAACACCCCCGAGTCCAAGCGCCCGCTGCTCCTCCACTACCACCCGCTGGTGATCTACCGGTTCCAGGTGCTGAAGCAGGCCGACGTCGTGCTCGCGCTGTTCCTGCAGGGGCACGAGTTCACGGCTGCCGAGAAGCGTCGCGACTTCGACTACTACGACGCACTCACCACCGGTGACTCGACGCTGTCCGCGGTCGTCCAGTCGATCATGGCGGCCGAGGTCGGGTACCACGACCTCGCCGACCAGTACTTCCAGACCGCGCTCTACGTCGACCTGGCGGACCTGCACGGCAACACCTCGGACGGCGTGCACATCGCGTCGACCGGTGGCATCTGGGGTGCGCTCGTCAACGGCTTCGGTGGCATGCGCGACCACGGCGGTCGGATGACCTTCAACCCGCGGCTGCCGAAGCACTGGGACCGTCTGTCCTACCGTCTGACGATGCGCGGATCGCGGGTCCGGGTCGACCTCGAGCAGGAAGCCATGACCCTCACGGTCGAGACGGGTTCGGGCTTCACGGTGTGGGTGCACAACCAGCAGTGGGACATCGAGGCGGGGGAGCCCACCGTGGTGCCGCTGCCGCACCACGGGCCGCGGATGTCCGGGCACGCCCCGACCACGAGCGACATCCAGGGCACGTTGCGGGCGGACGGCTCGGTCATCACGGCGTCGATCCCGACGATCTCCCTGGAGCGCGACTTCGACCTCGACGACTCGACCGGCTGAGGCCAGTCCCTGCGCTGCAGTCGCACGTCGCCCCGGTTCCGCCTCGCGGGGCCGGGGCGACCTGCGTTCCCGCGGCGTTCTCGGCGCCTCCGAACGCGTCCAGTCGGCCCGGGGCACCGTGGTCTGCCGTGCCCCTCGGGTCGATGGCGTCTCCCCGGGCACGGTTCGTGCGACGAGAGGAGACATCATGGGCAACCGGTTCGAGGGCAAGGTCGCGATCGTCACGGGCGCGGGGTCCGGCATCGGCGAGGCGACGGTTCGGGCGTTCATCGACGAGGGCGCGTCGGTCGTGCTGACCGACAGCGTCGAGGAGAAGGTCCGCGCGGTGGGTGACTCCCTGCCGACGCACCGGGTCGTCGCCCTGCACGCCGACGTGGCGAGCCCGGAGGACTGGGAGACCGTCGTCTCGGCTGCGATCGACCGCTTCGACCGGCTCGACGTCCTGGTGAACAACGCCGGGACCTTCAGCTCGGGCGACATCACCGACATCAGCACGGACGAGTGGCGCCGGGTCATCGAGACCGATCTGTCCGGTGTGTTCTACGGCACCCGGTCGGCCCTGCCGTTCCTGCGCGAGACGAAGGGGTCGATCGTCAACACCTCCTCGGTCTCCGGGGAGGACGCCGACTGGCGGATGAGCCCCTACAACGCGGCGAAGGGTGGCGTGACGAACTTCACCAAGGCCGCTGCCCTCGACAACGGGCAGTTCGGCGTGCGCGTGAACGCCGTCGCTCCGGGACTCATCTGGACCGACCTGACCCAGGAGCAGGCGGAGGACGAGGCCCTGCAGTCGAAGTTCACCGAGCGCATCGCCCTCGGCCGCGGGGGCCGCTCTGCCGAGGTCGCCGAGGCGATCCTGTTCCTGGCCAGCGACGCGGCCTCGTTCATCACGGGTGCGGTCCTGCCGGTGGACGGCGGCACCATGGCGAGCAACGGGCAGCCGCCGCAGGCCTGAGCCGCCCCGGCGTCGGCGGAGACTCGGCCCGGCGGACACTTCGGGCGGTCAGCAACGCCCGGATCGTCCGCGGGAGCGAGTCTCGGCTCGCTTCGAGTGCACGAGGGTCACAGGAGCTTCCGCAGGGTGTTCGTGTTGCGGGTCGTCGTCGTGCGCTTGAAGCGTGCGGCGCCGGCCCGCTTGGCGAACACGGTGTCGGTGCTCGAGCCCTTCGGACACGACCAGTAGACGACCCCGT
Source organism: Curtobacterium sp. MCSS17_005 (assembly GCF_003234225.2). NCBI lineage: Bacteria > Bacillati > Actinomycetota > Actinomycetes > Micrococcales > Microbacteriaceae > Curtobacterium > Curtobacterium sp. MCSS17_005. The sequence goes on along the minus strand of NZ_CP126258.1, from coordinate 3,620,177 downwards.
CGCCGCGGCCGACCTGCTCGACCGCGTCGTCGAGTTCGAGGTCCCCGACCAACGCGTCGAGCGCATCGTCGTCGGACCCGAACACGACGTAGTCGTGCCGTTCGTCGGGACGCGCGAAGGGGAAACCGTCGACCACGGCCGCGAGGGCGTCGTGCCGGACGAGCACGATCCAGGCGTCGTACCCGAACCGGTCGCGCAGCCCCTGCTCGATCGACGTCTTGAGCTGCTCGGCGGGCACGTCGGCGGAGAACACGACGTTGCCCGAGGCGAGCACGGTGCGGACGTCGTCGAACCCGAGCCCTCGGAAGAGCTCCGCGAGCTCGGCGCTCCGGATCGTGATGCCGTTCACGTTGACCCCGCGCAGCAGCGCCACCCACCTGTCCATGTCCGGACGGTAGCGGTCCGGGCCGCTCACGTCCACGTCCGGGCCACGCCCCAACCGGCACCCTGCGGCACGATGTCGACCACCAGGGCCTCACCGTCGTCGTCGCTGGTCGCCTGGAACCGCCAGCCCACGGTGCGCTCGGGCGCATGGGTGATCGCGGTGGGCAGCTCGGCGCGCGTCACGGTCAGCCGGGTGGGGGTGTCGCTCACCCGCCAGCGCCGTCCGGCCCACACCAGCCGGGTCGGCGTGCCCTCGGCCCACCACACCGTGGCGGCCGTGTCGGTGATCATCATCGGGGTCTCCTCGTTCGAACGTGTGTTCGAATGGTAGGTGTCGACCTCCGACGTCGCAACCGACCGTTGCGTTCAGAACACGTTCTGAATAGGCTCGATCCATGACGCTCGTCGCTCCGCCCCGATCCCGACGGTCGGTGCAGTCCTCTGACCTCTCCCGCCACGCCAAGCAGGTGTTCGCCGCCGCGGAAGAAGCCCCGCTCGAGGTCACCCGTCGCGACGGGAAGCCCCTCGTCCTCACCACGAAGGAACGGTCCGACGACGACGACGCAGTCCTGGACATCGCGGCGCAGCTCATCGCCGCGGTGACGCTCAACGAGCAACTGCCACTCCACGATCGGCTGGCGATCCCGTACCCGTGGATCAAGCTCCTCAGCGCCGCAGACCAGCAGCGCTTCGCCCGGGAGATCGTCGACGTCGCCCGCGGCTCGTTCTCGCTCCGGCAGCCGCGCAGGCTCCTGCTCGAGATGCAGGCGTGGCGCAACAGTGCCGAGGCGATCGCCGCGGGCTGGGACACCAGAGAGCCGGAGATCCTCGCTGATCCGATCCGCGTCGAGAAGCCCTGACGCGGTGGCGGGCCGGCGCGGCGGGGTCCCCCGGCCGATCCGTTCGACGGAGTACACGATCGTCTTCGGGACGCGCGGCGCGGAACAGGGGTGGCGCGACGTGGTGGCGGTGCAGCGGAACGCAGTCGCTGCCGCGTGGGATCGGCTGACCACGGATCCGTTGACCGAGGACCTGTCCTGCCACGCCCTGCGCGGGGAACTCGGTGTGGTTCGACACTCCGGCCGGGAGTGGACGCGTCGTCAGTTCGAGCTGAAGCGCGGCGCCCGGATCTGGTTCACGGTCGACGTGGATGACCGGGTGGTGTGCATCACCGACGTGCACACCCACCACCCCAACCAGACGAAGTGACTGCGCTCGGCCTCGGCAGCCGTCGTGTAGACGGGACCCATGACGAACGACGCACAGGGCCCCGACGCGCAGCACCAGGTTCCCGAGGGGGTGTCCGAGGCCACGGTCGAGGCGCTCGGCAGCCTGTCCGCCGCGGTCGAGGTCATCGAGCACGCCCGTGGCCTGCTCTACGGGTTCCACAGGCTGACCGGCACCGCTGACCTGAACCTCGGTGAGGCGGTCGAGCAGCTGCGGAAGGCCGGGCACACCGAACTCGCCGAGCGCATCGACACCGAACTCGTGGGCCGCAACGTCATCGCGGGCCGCTGGACGTTCCAGATCGTCGAGGACTACGACGACGGCTACTACGCCCTCGCCAAGGAGCTCGAGCGCACGGCGCGCGACGAGCTCGTGCAGGGCCGTCGCCACCTGTTCGAGGCGGGCATGAAGGAAGACCGTCGCACCCAGGACCAGCGCCACCACGAGGCGACGCCGAGCGACCTGCCGGACTGACCACGGGCCTCCAGGCCGACGCCGGCCTGCGGAAGACGCCGGCGTCTTGTCGAGACGCCCCGGAAACATCGAGACGCCGCCGGATTCGGCGGCGTCTCGATGACACGACGGCGTCTTGTGATAGGCCCGGCCCAGCCCGCCCAGCCGGGCCCAGCAGGAACGTCTCAGCCGACGCCGAGCAGTGCCTCCAGCGGCCCCCGCGCGAAGTACAGCAGGAAGCCCGCGGCGACGACGTAGAGCAGCCACGAGACCTCACGGCCACGGCCGGACAGCAGCTTGATGAGCACCCAGCTGATGAAGCCGGCGCCGATGCCGTTCGCGATCGAGTAGGTCAGCGGCATGACGACGATCGTCAGGAACGCCGGCAGGGCCGAGCCGAAGTCCGACCACGAGATGTCCGCGACCTGCGCGACCATGAGCGCCCCGACGACGACGAGCCCGGCGGCTGCGACCTCGAGCGGGACGACCTGGGTGAGCGGCGTGAGGAACATCGACGCCAGGAACAGCAGCCCGGTGACGACCGAGGCCATGCCGGTGCGGGCGCCCTCGCCGATGCCGGAGGCCGAGTCGATGAAGACGGTGTTCGACGACACCGACGCGCCGCCACCGGCGATCGCGCCGACGCCCTCGACGACGAGCGCCGACTTCAGGCGGGGGAACGTGCCGTCCGGCTTCGCGACGCCGGCGGCCTTGGCCAGACCGGTCATGGTGCCCATGGCGTCGAAGAAGTTCGTGAACACGAGGGTGAAGACGAGCATCGACGCGGCGAGCGGGCCGATGCGGGTGAAGGCGCCGAAGACGTCGGCGTGGCCGACGAGCGACAGGTCCGGCACGGCGAACAGTGCGCTCGGCAGGCCGGGGGCGTTGAGGTTCCAGCCGGTCTTCGAGTCGACCGAGGTCGGCACCTGGAAGATCGCCTGCAGGATGATCGCGATGATCGTGGTCGCGACGATGCCGATGAGCAGCGCACCCTTGACCCGGCGGGCCATGAGCGTGCCGATGATGATCAGGCCGATCAGGAACACGATGGTCGGCAGGGCACCGACGGAGCCGTCCTCGCCGAGCTGCAACGGCGGCGACGCGAGCCCGGAGGACCGCACGAACCCGGAGTCGACGAGCCCGATGAACGCGATGAACAGGCCGATGCCGACCGTGATCGCGGCCTTGAGCTGGGCCGGGACGGCGGTGAAGATCATCGTCCGGATGCCGGTCAACGCGAGGATCACGATGATCACGCCGTTGATGACGACCAGGCCCATCGCCTCGGCCCAGGTGACCTGGTGCACGACGCTGACGGCGAGGAACGAGTTGATCCCGAGCCCCGCGGCGATGCCGAACGGCAGGTTCGCGATGATGCCCATCGCGATGGTCATGACGCCGGCGACGAGGCCGGTCGCCGCGGCCACCTGAGCGTTCTCGAGCCATCCGCCGCTGACGTCCTTGGCGGCCTGGTCGGCGCTGAACCCGCCGAGGATGAGGGGGTTCAGGATGACGATGTACGCCATCGTCACGAACGAGACGAGGCCACCGCGGACCTCGCGGGGGATCGATGATCCGCGTTGCGTGATGGAGAAGAATCGATCGAGGCCGGTCGCGAAGCGGTTCCGGGGCGTGGTGTCGGTCTGCGGGGCGCTCACCACGAGAGTTTAAAGGACGCTGGGTTTCGGGCGTGTCACACCGGTCTCACAGGTTGTGACAGCCTGGAGGCCCGTCCCACGCGGTTCGCGCCCCTCGCGCTGGGCGTCTGCCCGCGTTCTCCGGCCATGGCTGGTGTTGGATGAGCGGGTGACGTCACCCATGGACCGCGCCCGTGTGGAGGCCGCCGTCCGCGAGCTGCTGCTCGCCATCGGCGAGGATCCTGACCGCCCGGAACTCACCCGCACCCCCGCTCGTGTCGCCGACTCGTACGCCGAGTTCTTCTCCGGGATCGGCACCGACGCGGTCGCCATCGCCCGGGACGGCACCGTGCACGCCGAGGACGGCGAGCGCGGCCGGCTCGTCATCGTCCGCGACGTGAAGTTCCGCTCCGTGTGCGAGCACCACCTGCTGCCGTTCCTCGGGGTCGCGCACCTGGCGTACGCGCCGGGCGACCGTCTCATCGGACTCGGCACGCTGGCGCGGGTGCTCGACGCAGTGGCCTCCCGCCCGCAACTGCAGGAGCGGCTCGGCGAACAGGTCGCCGCGACCATCGCCGAGGGGCTCGGCGCCGAGGGCGTCCTGGTGGTCCTCGATGCGCAACACCAGTGCGTCACGACGCGCGGGGAGCGCCAGACCGGTTCGACGACCGTGACGGTGGCGGCGACCGGTTCGCTGGCCGACGCCGCGGGACGGGCCGAGGCGATCGCGCTCATCGGCGCGGGGCGTGGGACCGACGCCGGGCACGACGCGAGTGCCGGGGCGGACGCATGACGGGCCTCCCCGACGGCACGGGCGGACCCGGCTGGGTCGTGCCGGACCTGCGCCACCCGGTCCGGACGTTCGGCCGCCGCACCATCGACTTCGACCACCGCATCGCCGTGATGGCGATCGTGAACCGCACCCCCGACTCGTTCCACGACCGCGGCGCCACCTTCGAACTCGACCGGGCCGTCGCCGCCTCGGTCCGCGCAGCCGAACAGGGCGCCGACTGGGTCGACATCGGCGGCGTGAAGTTCGCCCCCGGCCCGGAACTGCCCGCCTCCGACGAGATCGACCGCGTCGTCCCCGTCGTCGAGCAGCTCGCCCAGCAGTCCGACGTCGTCATCAGCGTCGACACCTTCCGCCCGGAGGTCGCCGCAGCGGCGATCGCAGCCGGGGCGACCGTCGTCAACGACACCACCGGCCTGTCCGACCCGCGGATGGCCGCCGTGGTCGCCGACTCCGAGGCCACCGTCGTCATCACGCACTCCCTCGCGGAACCCCGTCGTCCGCTGCCCGCGCCGCCGCAGTACGGCGACATCGCGGGCGAGGTCGTCGCGTTCCTGCGCGAGCGGGTCGACCGGGCGCTCGCCGCGGGCATCCCCGAGTCGCGGATCATCGTCGACCCGGGCCACGACCTGCACAAGAACACCGTGCACACCCTCGAGCTCACCCGTCGGCTGCCCGAGGTCGTCGCGCTCGGCTACCCGGTCCTTGCCGCGGTGTCGAACAAGGACTTCGTGGGGGAGTCGCTGGGGCGCCCCCGCGGGGAACGGCTCTCCGGATCGCTCGCCGTGGCGACCGTGAGCGCGATGCTCGGCGCCCGGATCGTCCGGATGCACGACGTCGCCGAGAGCGTCGACGCGATGCGCATGGTCGAGGCCACGCTCGGATGGCGCACCCCCGTGGAATCGAGGCACAACACGTGAACGTCCTGCCCCCGTCGATCGCGGACCTGTCCGATGACGACCTGCTCGAGCTCTACACCGCCGACGCCGGGGCCCCCTGGCTCCGCGTGAACTTCGTCGCGACGCTGGACGGTTCGGCCTCGGCTGCGGGGGTGTCCGGGTCGCTCGGCGGCGCCGACGACCTGCGCGTCTTCGACCTGCTCCGGCGGGTGGCCGACGTCGTGCTCGTCGCCGCCGGCACCGTCCGTGACGAGGGCTACGGGCCGATGGTCCTGCACGATGCCGACGTCGCCTGGCGTCGGGCGCACGGCAAGCCGGACCACCCCGTGTTCGCGATCGTCACCGGCTCGCTGTCCCTCGACCCCGGGTCTCGGGTGTTCAACGAGGCGCCGGTGCGCCCGATCGTCCTGACGTCGGCGACGGCGGCAGCGTCGTCGGAGGCCCAGGCGCTCGCCGAGGCCGCCGACGTCGTGCCCTGCAGCGCGGACGATGACCCGGACTCGGTGGACGCCGGGCGGATCCGAGGCGTGTTGGCCGACCGTGAACTCGGGATGATCCACTGCGAGGGAGGGCCGTCGTTCCTCGGGGCGCTCATCGCCGCGGACGCCGTCGACGAGCTGACCCTGACGATCGACCCGTCGCTCGAGGGCGGGGCGGGGCCGCGCATCGCCCGCGGGTCGTCACCCGAGCTCCGGCGGATGCGACCGGCGCACGTGCTGCTCGGCGCCGGCGGCGTGCTGCTCACCCGGTACGTCCGGGCGCGCTGACACCGGTCGCGCGCGTACCGCGGGACCGCGGGACCGCGGGACCGCGGGACCGCGGACCGCGGGACGGTCGGGCCCGTGGGCTAGGGTCGGGCGCGTGATCGACATCGTGGCGTCCGGGGTCCTCTTCGACATGGACGGGACCCTCGTCGACTCGACCGCGGTGGTCGAGGCGACCTGGACCCGGTTCGGCCACGCGAACGGCATCGACCCCGACGAGATCCTCGCGTTCTCGCACGGGCGGCAGGCGATCGACACCCTGCGGCGTTTCCTGCCGGACCTGCCCCTGGTCGAGCAGCAGCGGATCGCGGCCGAGCTCGTCGCCGAGGAGACCGCGAGCACCGAGGGCATCCTCGAGATCCCCGGAGGCGTCGCCTTCGTGCAGCGACTCGTCGAACTCGGCGTCCCGGTGGCCCTCGTGACGAGCGCCCCGCGTGACCTCGCCGCGGGCCGGATGGCCGCCGCAGGGTTCGCCGTGCCCGAGGCCTTCGTGCCCTCGGAGGACGTCGAACACGGCAAGCCCCACCCCGACGGCTACCTGCGCGGAGCTGCCCTGCTCGGCCTCGACCCGACCGACTGCGTGGCGTTCGAGGATGCCCCGGCCGGACTCGAGTCCGCCATCGCCTCCGGCGCGACCACGGTCGTCGTCGGTCCACTCGAGCACCCGGTGACGGCCGGCCTGCACCGGGTCCACGGGTACGACGGCCTGACCGTCGAGCGCGACGGCGGCGCCTTCCGCATCCGCGGCTGAGCGCGGCGCCCGTCCTGCCTGCCCGCGGTCTGCCGTCGGTCAGGACACCCCGCCCGGCCTGCGCCGAGTGGTCAGGAACCGTCGGCTGCGCCGCCGCCAGGCGACACTTCGTGACCGCCCGGCGGACGTGAGCGGGGTGTTGCGACCGCCCGGACGGCGGCCTGGAGGCCCGTGGCGGGCCCGCACCGTGCCTCCAGGCCGACCGTGGGCGCGTCCACGGCGCCTCGGCGGCCGGTCAGGACAGCCCGCCCGGCCCGCGCCGAGTGGTCAGGAACCGTCGGCTGCGCCGCCGCCAGCCGACGCTTCGCGACCACCCCGCCGACGTGAGCGGTGGGTTGCGACCACCCGGACGGCGGCTTGGAGGCCCGTGGCGGGCCCGCACCGTGCCTCCAGGCCGACTGTGGGCGCGTCCACGGCGCCTCGGCGGCCGGTCAGGACACCTCGCCCGGCCTGCGCTGAGTGGTCAGGAACCGTCGGCTGCGCCGCCGACAGCCGACGGTCCGCGACCGCCCGGCGGACGTGAGCGGGGAGTTGCGACCGCTCGACCGGCCGGCCGGACCCCCGAGCCGCCCCTGCACGCCTGCCCAGCCGACGCCGACGACCCTCGGGTGTGCGGCCGGAACGACCGGGCCGCGGAAGGAGCGATCATGGCAACCCTCGACGGCAAGAAGGTCCTCGTCATCACGACGAACTACGGCGTGGAGCAGGACGAGATCGTCGTCCCCACCGAGCAGCTGCGTGAGCGCGGTGCCTCGGTGACCGTGGCGGCGAAGGAGACCGGCACGATCCAGACGCTGGTCGGCGACAAGGACCCGGGGCAGACGCTCGAGCCGGACACCACCATCGCCGGTGTCGACGCAAAGGACTTCGACGCCCTCGTGATCCCCGGCGGCACGATCAACGCCGACACGCTGCGCCAGGAGTCCCGCGCGGCGACGCTCGTGCAGGCCTTCGCCGAGGCGAGCAAGCCGGTCGCGGCGATCTGCCACGGCCCGTGGACCCTCGTCGAGGCGGGCGTGCTGTCGGGCAAGACCGTCACCTCGTTCCCGTCGCTGCAGACCGACCTGCGCAACGCCGGAGCCGAGTGGGTGGACCAGGAGGTCCAGGTCGACGGCGGCTTCATCACCTCCCGCACCCCGGACGACCTGCCGGCGTTCGTCGACGCGATCGAGAGCGCCCTCACCGCCTGAGCACTGCGCGCCGAGCGTCTCGCCGCCCGACCGAGTCTCGGCCTGCCGGACACGATGCGCCCCCGGACACCGACGATGTGTCCGCCGAGCCGAGTCTCGGCCAGCGCAGGACGGTCGCCCGCCCGGCGACGGCGTCAGCCGAGCGCCACAGGGCGGGCCGTGCGGAGCACCGCGGGTCCGAGGGTGAGAACACCGTCGGACTCCGGATCGCACCGCACGCCGCCCCGGCCGCGCATTGCCCGGAACGCCCCGGGGGCCACCTCGTGGTCCATCCAGGCGCAGGGGTTCGCCGCGCGGTAGCCACGGAACCGGACCGGTCCGCCACCCGCGTCCGGAGTCACGCTCTCCAGCGAGAACGGCTCGCCCCGCAGCGCCTCGACGTCGGCGCCCCGCAGGAACACGTTCCGCCGGGTCGCAGCGGGGTCGACGGTCGCCCCGATCGCCGTGCCGACGGCTTCGAGCCCCTCCAGGCCGATCACCGTGACCGAGGCGTGCACGTGCGCCCGGGCCGCGAAGTACCGGTCACCGACGATGCCCAGCCCGGACCGGAGCCCGATCCGGTCGCGTGACTCGTCCGGATCGTCCGCGCCCACCGGCAGCGCGCCGTCGGCCGGGCGCCCCTCGTACCGGTGCCGCGGCGAGACGAGCAGCAGCGCGACCTCGACCTCGGTCCGGAACGGCAGGTCGTCGAGACCGGCCACGTCGTCTGCGGGAGTCACCCGGTCAACGCTAGCCGGGCCTCCCGGCCGTGCGCTGCCCCGTCCGATTCCCGCCAGTCGACGTCGGCGGCGCATGTCAGGCTGAGCCCATGACCACCCCGGACACCGACGTACAGCCGGACGCGCTGCACGCCGAACGGCACCGCGCCGTCGCCTCCCGCGACGCGCGTTTCGACGGCCAGTTCGTCACCGCCGTCCACTCCACCGGCATCTACTGCCGGCCCAGCTGCCCGGCCCGCACGCCGAAGGTCTCGGGCGTCACCTTCTACCGCACGAGCGCCGCAGCGCACCTGGCCGGCTTCCGCGCCTGCAAGCGCTGCCTGCCCGAGGCGACCCCCGGCAGCCCCGAGTGGGACCTGCGCGAGGACGTCGCCGGCCGGGCGATGCGGCTCGTCCTCGACGGTGTCGTCGAGCGCGACGGCGTCCCCGGGCTCGCCGCGCGCGTGGGCTACTCGGAGCGGCAGCTCAACCGCATCATGACGGCCGAGCTGGGCGCCGGGCCGAAGGCGCTCAGCCGGGCGCACCGGGCGCAGACCGCGCGGACCCTGCTCACCTCGTCCGACCTGCCCGTCGCCGACGTCGCGTTCGCCGCGGGGTTCGCCAGCGTCCGACAGTTCAACGACACCGTGCGCGAGGTCTTCGCCGTCACCCCGACGGGGCTCCGCGCACGCCGGTCCGGGGGAGCCGACGGTGCCACGGACGGCGGCGACGGCGCACTCCACGTCCACCTGCCGGCCCGAGCACCCTTCGACGCGCAGGGCCTGCTCGACTGGCACGCGCTGCACGCCCTGCCGGGCACGGAGCAGGTGGACACCGACCCCACCGGTCGGGTCACGTCGTACGGGCGGCTGGTCGGCCTGCCTGGAGGCCCGGGCTGGTTCAGCGCGTCGGCCGCCGTCCCCGACGTGGCCGGGCGGGGCACCGGGATCGACCTGCGCGTGCGGGTCACCGACCTCTCCGACCTGCCTGCGCTCGTGGCGCGGGTGCGTGCGCTGTTCGACCTCGACGCCGACCCGGTCGCCGTCGACGCCGTCCTCGGGGCCGTGCCCGAGCTCGCCGGCCCCGTCGCCCGGGTGCCCGGCCTCCGGTTGCCCGGTGCGGTGGACGCCCACGAGATCGTGTTCCGCACCCTGATCGGGCAGCAGGTCTCGGTGGCCGCAGCGCGCACCGCGCAGACCCGGCTCGTGGCCGCACTCGGCGCGACGGTGCCGGACGCCATCCGGCCCGGCGGACTGCTCTTCCCGTCGGCGGCGGTGATCGCCGAACGCGGGCACGAGGTGCTGCGCGGCCCCGCCGCCCGCGTCGACACGATCCTGCGGGTGGCCGCCGCGCTCGCCGACGGGTCCCTGGTGGTGGACGGCGGGCAGTCGCTCGGTGACCTGCGCGACGGACTCCTCGCGGTGAAGGGCATCGGGCCGTGGACCGCCGACTACGTCGCGCTGCGGGTCCGGCACCACCCCGACATCTTCCTCCACAGCGACCTCGCCGTGCGGAACGGTGCACAGGAACTCGGGCTGCCCGGAACGGCGCGCGAGCTCTCCCTATGGTCGGAGCAGGTGGCCCCCTGGCGGAGCTACCTCACGATGCACTGCTGGCGACCGATCATCGACCGCGCGATGACCGCGACCGCCGGCGCCCGTGCAGCCCGTGCCCCCGAGGACCCCCGGAAGGACGACCGATGACCGACGCAACCATCCAGACCCTGGACACCCCCGACGGGGCGTTCACCGTGCTCGAAGACGCCGAGGGCAGGGTCCTCGCGTCCGGGTGGACCGACTCCGTCGAGCGGATCCTCGCCCGTCTGGCCGACCGCCACCGCCCCGACCGGGTGCTCGACGGCGTGGTCGCCTCGGCCGACGCGGTCGACGCCTTCTACTCGGGCGAGGTCGAGCACGCCATGCAGGTGCCCGTGCGCCAGTTCGGCACGGAGCTCTTCACCGAGGGGTGGCGCCAGCTCCGCCGGATCCCGGCCGGTGGCACCCTGACCTACACCGGGTTCGCGGCGGCGATGGGTCGGCCCGACGCGGTGCGGGCGGCGGCGAGCGTGTGTGCCCGGAACGCCCCGGCGCTCTTCGTCCCGTGCCACCGCGTGCTGCGCTCGGACGGCACGCTCGGGGGCTTCGCCTGGGGCCTCGACGTCAAGCGGTCCCTGCTCGAACGGGAGTCTGTGGGCACCACGGCACTCGTCTGACTTGTACAAAACGCTCTAGAATGTACGGGTGAGCGAAGTGTCGATCTCCGAAGCCCGTGGCCGTCTGGCGTCGATCATCGACGACGCCCGACACGAACCCGTCTACCTGACCCGGCGCAACAAGCGCGTCGCAGCCGTGGTCGACGCGGCCGTCCTCGACCGGTTGCTCGAGGCGGCGGAGGACCTGGACGACCTGGTCGCCTACGACGAAGCCGTCGCCGAGAGTGCCCGTATCGGTGGCGAGAACGTCAAGTGGGACGACCTCAAGCGCGAACTCGGCCTCGGGTGACGTACTCGGTCGAGGTCATCCCGGCCGCGCAACGCGTCATCCGCAAGCTCCCGCTCGACGGGCGGCGGCGAATCGAGGGGCTCCTCGCGATCCTCGCCGAGCACCCCCGGCCACCCGCCGCACGCAAGCTCGTGAACCGGCCCGGGTGGCGAGTTCGCTCGGGGGACTACCGACTGATCTACCGGATCGACGACGGCAAGCTCGTCGTGGTGGTCGTCGATGCCGGGCGCCGGCGCGAGGTCTACCGGGACCGCTGACCGTCCGGCGCCCGAGCGGCGGGGTTCTGCCCCTGGAAGCGGGGGGAGACACGGACTCCCACGCCTGCGACACTCGGAGGACCGGTAATCCGCACGGTCCCCTCCGAGGCCCGACGCATCGCCGTCGACAGCTCGCAAAGGACCCCATGCTCCCTCCAGTCGACCGAACGGTCGTCTCCTCCGACGGCACCACCATCGCCGTCTCCGAGGCAGGGGACGGGCCGGCGGTCGTCGTCGTGGGCGGTGCCTTCGACCACCGCGGGACCCCGTACCTCGACCGCGTGGTCGCCGAGCTCGGCTCGACGCACCGCGTGGTGACCTACGACCGACGTGGTCGCGGTGCCAGCGGTGACTCCGCGACGTGGGCCATCGAGCGTGAGGTCGACGACCTGCGCGCCGTCGTCGAGAGCATCGGCGCACCGACCACCGCCGTCGGCATCTGCGTCGGCGCCGGTGTCGTGCTGCACGGGCTCGCCACCGGACTGCCGGTCGACGGCGCTGTGCTGTGGGAACCGCCGTACCGCGCCTCGGTCGACCCGCACGCCGACGACGTCGTGTTCGCCGACCTGCTCGACGAACACGTCGGTGCTGGCCGCCGCGCCCAGGCTGTCCGCGGGTTCCTGACCCAGGTGCTCGGGGTCCCGATGGGCCAGGTCACGGCACTGCGGCTCAAGGGGTCGCTCTGGCGCTCCCTGGTGGTCGACGCGCACGTGCTCAGCCGCGAGGTCCGGGTGCTGAACGGCCTCGCCGTGCCGGAGCGCGTCGCCGCCGCGGTCGGCGTGCCGGTGCTCGTCGGCGCCGGTGGTGACGGACTCGAGTGGATGCGTCGTGCGGCCCGCGCCCTCGTCGACGCCGTCCCGGGCTCGGAGTACACCGAGGTGCCCGGGCAGGGACACGTCCCCGCTCCCGCGGCCCTCGGAGCCCTGATCGACCGCGTGCGGAGCCGGATCGCCTCTCCCAGCAGCTGACTGCGAGAGGATGGGCGGGTGAACGCACCCCGCCTCGGTCTCCTGCTCGACGTCGACGGACCCATCGCCAGCCCGGTCTCCCGCACGATCGCGATCCCGAGCATCGTCGCGGACCTCGTCACGCTCGCCGCCGAGGGCATCCCGATCGTCTTCAACACCGGCCGCAGCGACGCGTTCATCCGCTCCGAGGTCGTCGGTCCCCTGCTCGCCGGGGGTCTCGCCGAGGGCGGCCGCGTCCACGCCGTCTGCGAGAAGGGTGCCGTGTGGTGCTCGATCGGTCCGCAGTACGACGGCGGCATGGGTGAACTGACGGTCGCGGAGGACCTCGCGCTGCCGCGGGACTACGCCGACGAGATGCGCGAGCTGGTCCGCGACGAGTACGCCGACCTGGTGTTCTTCGACGAGACGAAGCGCGCCATGGTGTCGATCGAGCAGCGCGTCGAGGTGCCGAATGCCACCTACCTGGCCCGCCAGCCGGAGTTCGACGCGAAGGCCATGGCCGCACTCGAGCGTCGTGGGCTCGGTGTCCGCCGACTCGACGACGTCCGACCCGACGCCGACGGCGCCGTGCAGTGGCGCATCGACCCGACGATCATCTCGACCGACGTCGAGTCCGACCGCAGCGGCAAGGACCTGGGCGCCGAACGCTCGCTCGAGCTCCTCGGGCAGGACGGCGAGCTCCCGGTCACCTGGCGCACCGTGGGGGACTCTCGCAGCGACTACGCCATGGCGGACTGGCTGCACGCCCACGGCCACGAGGTCGCGCACGTCGACGTCCGTCCCGCCGACGGGGTGCCAGCCACGCCGTACCCGGTGCTCACCGCGCCCGACGGCGTGATCCACGACGAGGCGGGCGCCCGGTTCCTGGCGGAATGGCGCGCCGGCCGCTGACGCGAGCACAACCGCACCCCGCGATCGCGGCCCGCAACCGCGCCCCGCGACCGCGCCCCGCTGACGCGACCGCGCCCCGCTGACGCGACCGCGGCCCTGGACGCACCCGTCGGCCGACCGAGCGGTGCGTGCCGGACCGGTGCCGCGCCTCCCGGCCGTCGCCGGACCGGACCACCGTCCGGGCGGACGCTTTGCGTGACACAGTGGTACACCAGTACCCTTCCGAGGTCCGCCGCCAGCCGATGACGGGATCCACCCCATGGCAACGAAGCTCCGCATCAAGTCGATCGAGGCCTCCCTGGCCGACTCCGAGGAGCAGGGCAGGTCCCTGAAACGCTCCCTGAAGACGTTCGACATCGCCGCGATGGGGATCGCGGTCGCCGTCGGCGCCGGGATCTTCTCGGTCGGCGCGAACGCCGCCGCGAACTTCGCCGGGCCCGGCGTCATCATCTCCTTCCTGCTCGCCGCCGTCACCTGCGGCCTGGCGATCATGTGCTACGCCGAGTTCGCGTCGACGATCCCCGTCGCCGGCTCCGCGTACACGTTCACCTACGCCACGATGGGTGAGCTGCTCGCCTGGATCGTGGGCTGGGACCTCATCCTCGAGACCCTCACCGCCAGTGCCGTGATCGCGAAGTACTGGGGCATCTACCTCAGCACCGCGTTCGACGTCTTCGGCATCACCCTGCCGAGCACGATCCAGCTCGGACCGATCCCCTTCACCTGGGGGCCGGTGCTCATCGTCGGGATCTTCACGGTGCTCCTCGCGTTCGGCACCCGCCTGTCGTCGCGGGTGTCGGCGGTCATCACCGTCATCAAGGTCGCGATCGTCGTGTTCGTCATCGTCGCCGGTGCGTTCTTCGTCAAGGCCGCCAACTTCACCCCGTTCATCCCGCCGGCCGAGCCCGCCAAGGGCGCCGAGGGCAGCGTCTGGACGCAGTCGCTCGTGTCCTGGTTCACCGGTGCCGAGCCCGCCCAGTACGGCGTCTTCGGCCTGCTCGCCGCGGCGTCCCTGGTGTTCTTCGCCTTCATCGGCTTCGACGTCGTCGCCACGAGCGCGGAGGAGACCGAGAACCCGCAGAAGACCCTGCCGCGCGGCATCTTCATCGGCCTCGGCATCGTGACCCTGCTCTACGTCGGCGTCAGCATCGTCATCACCGGCATGGTCTCGTACCAGCGCCTGGCGGAGGAGAAGGCGCCGTCCCTGGCGTCGGCGTTCGACATCGTCGGGCTGCCGTGGGCCGCCGGCATCATCGCCATCGGCTCTCTGATCGGTCTGACCACCGTCGTCATGGTGCTGCTGCTCGGGCTGTCCCGCATCGTCTTCTCGATGAGCCGCGACGGCCTGCTGCCCCGCTGGTTCTCGAAGACCAACCCGAAGACGCAGACGCCGGTGCGCGTGCAGGTCGTCGCCGGTGTCGTCGTGGCGCTGCTGGCCGGGTTCACCGCGGTCGACAAGCTCGAGGGCATGATCAACATCGGCACGCTGTCCGCGTTCGTCCTGGTGTCGATCGGCATCGTCGTGCTGCGTCGTTCGCGCCCCAACGCCCCGCGGTCCTTCCGGGTGCCGTGGTCGCCCGTGCTGCCGATCATCTCGGCGGTGCTGTGCTTCTGGCTGATGCTGAACCTCGAGGTCGAGACTTGGCTCCGGTTCGTCATCTGGCTGGTCATCGGCTTCGTCATCTACTTCGGCTACAGCCGTCGCCACAGCCGCGTCGGCCAGCGCATGCAGTAGCGGCGATCCGCCTCGCCGGAACCAGGTTCCGGACACAGCACCATGCGGTCGCGTGGTGCTGTGTCCGTTTCGCGGTGCGCCATGCGCGCCGCCGCCGCTACGCGCCGACGAGCAGCAGCACACCGAACGCGAGCATCACAACGGCGACCAGCCCGTCGAACACCCGCCAGGTCAGCGGCTTCTCGAACAGCGGCCGCAGCAGGCGTCCGCCGAACCCGAGCGCACCGAACCACAGGCAGCTCGCCGCGACGGCACCGATCGTCCAGAGCCACCGGTCGTCCGCACCCTGCTGGTTCGCCACCGACCCGAGGAACACCAGCGTGTCCAGGTAGACGTGCGGGTTCGCCCACGTGAAGACGAGCATGGTCAGCACGGCCGTCCGCATGGTCACCACCTGGCCGGGAGGCGCGGTGCGCGTCCGCCCCGCCGCCACCATCGTGCCGGTGGTCGCGTCCACCGCCGCGTCCACCCCCGCGCCCGCGTCCGCGCTGGCGCCCACCACACCGTCGTCGGCCGCTTCGTCAGCGACCCGCATCGCGTCCCCCGAGGGCCGCAGCGCACGCCGCGCCGCGAGCACCCCGTACGTGAGCAGGAACGCGGCACCGATGAACCGGATCACCAGGAGCGCCACGGGGAACCGCTCGACCACGGCGCCGACGCCGAGCACCCCGGCGACGATGAGCAGCGCATCCGAGACCGCGCACACCACGACCGCCGCGGCCACCACCCGGAGTCCTGCGCTGACCGCGAGCCGGAGCAGGTACGTGTTCTGCACACCGATCGCAACGATCAGTGCGAGTCCGGTGCCGAGGCCGGAGAGCAGGGGCAGGAGCGTGGTCACGGTCCGACGCTAGAGCCGGGGGCCGGTGTAGTACAGCTCACGTTCCTGCACCCCCGTAAGCTCAGCTGCATGACCCGGTTCCAGCGCGAGCACCTCGAGACGCTGCTCGCCGCCGTCGACCACGGCACGCTCGACGCGGCGGCCCGCGCGCTGGCGATCACCCCGTCGGCGGTCTCGCAGCGGATCAAGTCCATGGAGCAGCAGGTCGGTCGGGTCCTGCTCCAGCGCACCACCCCGGTGCGCCCGACCGCGGACGGCGCAGTGGTGCTCCGGCACGCACGGCAGGTCCGGCTGCTCGACGAGGAGACCTCCCGAGCCCTCGGCGGTGGATCGTCGGTGGTGCCGTCGATCCCGCTGGCCGTGAACGCCGACTCGCTCGGCACCTGGTTCCTCGACGCCCTCGCCCTCGTCCGGGCCGACACCGAGGTGGTCTTCGACCTGCACCGCGAGGACCAGGACCGCACTGCCGAGCTGCTCCGCGCCGGCACGGTGATGGGTGCCGTGACGGCCGAGGCAGACCCGGTGCAGGGCTGCTCGTCGGTGCCACTCGGCATCGACCGGTACCGGGCGGTGGCGTCCCCGGCGTTCGTCGCCCGCTACCTCGGCGACACCGGCACCGAGCGGCGGATGCTCCGGCGGCTCGACGAGGTCCCGCTCGTCGACTACGACCGCGACGACGACCTGCAGCAGGGGTACCTGCGCCAGGTCCTCGGCCACGCTCCCGGCGGACCGCGTCACTTCGTCCCGACCTCCGCCGACTTCGCCCGTGCGGTCACGCTCGGGTTCGGGTGGGGGCTGCTGCCCGAGGCGCAGTGCCTCGAGGCGATCGACCGCGGTGTCCTGGTCGAGCTGGCCCCGGGTCGGCACGCCGACGTGGCGCTGTGGTGGCAGCGCTGGAACCTGGCGTCACCCCTGCTCGAACGGGTCACCGACGCCGTCCGTGCGACCGCGTCGTCGCGACTGCACCCCGCGCGTCAGCGTCAAGACTGACAGCGCGGACACCAGTACGTGTCGCGCAGGGTGAGCTCCGAGTCACCGAGTTCGCCGTACCGGATCGGGGTCCCGCACCGCAGACACGGCTTGCCGGCACGGCCGTAGACCCAGAACCGTCGCCCGGGGCGGTCGACGCCGGTCGTGACGCGGGCGCTGCGGTCGCGGTTCGCCAGGATCAGCCGGCTCGCGAGCGTGATCGTCCGCGCCGGGTCCGGCACCTGGCCGACCGGACGCGTCGGCAGCACGCCGCGCAGGAAGCAGAGTTCGTTCCGGTACACGTTGCCGAGCCCGGCGAGCACCCGCTGGTCGAGCAGTGCCAGCCCGACCGGGCGCTCGGGGTCCTCGGTCAGGTTGGCGAGCGCCAGGTCGGCGTCCCAGTCGGGGCCGAGCAGGTCCGGCCCCAGGTGCCCGACGACCTCGGACTCCTGGTCGCGCGGGACGACCTCGAGCACCCCGAGGGCGAAGCCGACGGTGGAGACCCCCTCGGCGTCCAGGATCGCCCGGGCCTGGTGCGCCGGACGCCGCCAGCGGTCACCGGGCGCGTAGACGTCCCACCGGCCCTCCATCTTCAGGTGCGAGTGCACGGTCAGGTCGCCGATGCGGTGCAGCAGGTGCTTGCCGCGTGGGACGACCTCGTCGACGGTGCGGCCGACCAGGTCGAGCGTCGCGAACGCGGGGACCCGGAAGTCGCTCTTCGTCAGGACCTTGCCCGCCAGCGCGGTGTGCAGGCGGCGGGCAGCCCGGTAGACGGTGTCGCCTTCAGGCACGGTTCACCTCCGGCACGTGGTCGCTGCACTGCCGGGAGGCGCGGCTCGCCTCACACACGGAGCCGCAGCCCCTGCGGGGTCGCCGTGAACCCCGCGGCCCGGAGCGCGCCGCCGAGCGGCGTCTCGAGCACGAAGTCCCCGTCGACCCGCTCGACCGAGAGCTTCCGCAGCCCGGTCCGGACGATGCCGGCGATCGAGGCGGCCGCGGCAGCGAGGTCGGCGGCGTCGTCGGTGAAGGTCAGCACCGACTTGCCACCGCGCTCCACGTACACGGTGAGCTTGCCGTCGACGGTCGTGACGAGGGCACCCGCCTTGCGCCCAGGCCGGTGGCCCCGAGCGGTCTTCGCGCCGCTGCCGACCGCGGTCTCAGGCGGGGCGGCTCCGCCGTCGTCGACCACGAGAACGGGGTCGGCGTCGCCCGTCGGCCACGGCAACGAGGCCCCGAACGGGCTCGCCGGGTCGGTCGCGGCGAGTGTGAGCGCCTCGCGCTTGCGGTCCGGGTCGTCCCGCTCGTCGTCGCCGAGTTCGCGGGCGTAGGTGCGCAGCCGGTCGACGGTCGGGCCGGTGGCGAACTGAGCCGCGCCGAGCCCCTCGACGAAGTACCCGCGACGAGCCCGGCCGGACTCCTCGAACCGCGAGAGCACCCGGTACACCCCGGCGAAGCCGCCGCGGACACCTTCGACCTGCACGGCACCGCGGGTGACGACGCCGTAGCGTTCGAGCAGCTGTTCGGCGGTCGCCGCGGCCCGCACGGTCGAGTCGGACTCGGCCAGCGGCAGGAGCGACCAGCGACCCCCGACGGACGGCGGCCCGGACTGCGTCGGCATCGTCGGACGCCGTCGGCCACGATAGGCCCGAGCCCGCGGAGCACTCGAGCTCTTCGCCTTGCCGCCGAGCATCGAGCGCAGCGGGGCGAAGGTGTCGTTCGTGATCTGCCCGGCCCAGACCAGGTCCCACAGCGCGGTGGTGAGCGCCTGGTCGTCGCTGCTGCCCACGGCCTGGCCGAGCTGCCGGAAGAAGTACGCGCCACCGCCGGCCAGGGCGCCGAGCACGTCCCGCTGCAGTTCGGTCGTCTCATCCCCGGAGGGCTCGGCGAGCGTCGTCGCCGCGGTGTCGGCCAGGTGCAGCCGCACCCAGCCGTCGTTGCCGGGCAGGGTGCCCCCGCCGGACCACAGGACCTCGCCGGTGGCGGTGAGTTCGTCGAGCATGCTCGTCGAGTAGTCGGTGACACGGGACGGCAGCACCAGGGTCTCCCAGGCGCTGGCGGGCAGGGCGACACCGGCGAGCTGGTCGATCACCTGCAGGACGCCGTCGACGCCGCGGAGCCCACCGCGGGTCCCCGGGGTCTGCACGTGCTGCCACGCGGGCAGGAACCGGGCGAGGGTGTCCGGTGAGACCGGTTCGACCTCGTGCCGCAGCGCTGCGAGGGACTTCGTGCGGATCCGTCGCAGGACCTCGGCGTCGCACCACTCGGCCCCCTGGCGGTCTGGGCGGAACTCGCCCTCCACCACCCGGCGGTCGGCGACGAGTCGGCGCAGGGTGTCCTGCACGACGGCGATGCCCAGCCCGAGGCGACCGGCGGCCTCCTGCGCGGAGAACGGCCCGTGCGACCGGGCGTAGCGGCCGATCAGGTCACCGAGGGGATCGGCCACGGGCTCGATGAACGCCGTGGGCACACCGATCGGCAGCGGGACCCCGAGGGCGTCGCGCAGACGGGCGGCGTCCTCGATCACGGCCCAGCGCGTCGCCCCGGCGTGCGAGAACGACAGCACTCGGCGGTCCCGCTCCAACACCTGGAGCGTGCTGCGCAGTTCGGCGGTGGCCGCTGGACGGTCGCCGGTGTCGGCGAGCCAGCTCCGGTCGACCGCTTCGTCGAGGTCGAGCGCGCCGACGAGCCGCAGCACGTCCACGAGTCCCTCGGCGTCACGGGCACGGCGGTCCGGCGACAGCCGCTGCAGGTCGCGCTCCACCGAGGTGATGACCGCCGGGTCGAGCAGCTCGCGCAGCTCCGCACGGCCGAGCAGCTCGCCGAGCAGGGTCGAGTCGAGCGACAGGGCCGCTGCCCGGCGTTCTGCGAGCGGGGTGTCCCCCTCGTACATGAAGGCCGCGACGTACCCGAACAGGATCGACCGGGCGAACGGCGACGGCTGCTCGGTCTCCGTCTCGACCAGGCGGATCCGGCGTCCGGCGATGTCGTCGGCGATCCCGAGCAGCGCGGGCACGTCGTAGACGTCCTGCAGCACCTCGCGCACGGTCTCGAGCACGATCGGGAACGTCGGGTACTTCTGCGCGACCTCGAGCAGCTGCGAGGCCCGCTGCCGCTGCTGCCAGAGCGGCGACCGCTGCCCGGGGTTCCGTCGGGGCAGCAGCAGGGCGCGTGCCGCGCACTCACGGAACCGCGCGGCGAACAGCGCCGAGCCGCCGACCTCGTCGGTGACCAGGGCCTCGAGGTCGTCGCGCTCGAACACGAACAGGTCGGCACCCGGCGGCTCGGCGTCGGTCTCCGGGATGCGGACGACGATGCCGTCGTCGGCCGCCATCGCGTCACCGTCGATGCCGTGCCGTTCGCGCAGCCGTGCGGCGACGGCCAGGGCCCACGGTGCGTGCACCTGCATGCCGTAGGGCGAGTGCAGGATGAGCCGCCAGTCCCCGAGCTCGTCGCGGAACCGCTCGATGACGAGCGTGGTGTCGTTCGGCACGTGACCGGTGGCCGCGCGCTGGTCGCGCAGGAAGGTCAGCAGGTTGGTGATCGCGCGCTCGTCCAGTCCACCGGCGGCGACGCGGGCGCGGGCGTCGTCGTCCGACGCGCCCTCGACCTCGCGCACGAACGCACCGGTCGCCCGGCCGAGTTCGGCGGGCCGGCCGATGCCGTCGCCCTTCCAGAACGGCACGCGTCCGGGCTGCCCGAACGCCGGGCTCACGACGACGCGGTCGTGGGTGATCTCCTCGATCCGCCAGCTCGTCGCACCGAGGGCGAAGACGTCGCCCACGCGCGACTCGTAGACCATCTCCTCGTCGAGTTCGCCGACGCGGGACGCCTTCTCGCCGACCATGAAGACGCCGAACATGCCGCGGTCGGGGATCGTCCCGCCGCTCGTCACCGCGAGTCGCTGCGCACCGGGGCGCCCGGTCAGGGTGCCGTGCACGCGGTCCCAGACCAGCCGCGGCCGGAGTTCGGCGAACTCGTCGCTCGGGTACCGGCCCGTGACCAGGTCGAGCGTCGCCTCGAACGCCGACCGGGGCAGGCCGCTGAACGGGGCGCTCCGCCGCACGAGCTCGAACCAGTGCTCGACGTCGAGGGTGTCGATCGCCCCGGCGGCCACGGTGTGCTGCGCCAGGACGTCGAGCGGGTTCGCCGGCACCGAGATCGACTCGATCTGGCCCGTGACCATCCGCTCGACCGTGACCGCGCTGTTGACCAGGTCGGCCCGGTGCTTCGGGAACAGCACGCCGCGGGAGATCTCGCCCACCTGGTGTCCGGCACGACCGACGCGCTGCAGGCCGCTCGCGACCGAGGGAGGTGCTTCCACCTGGACGACCAGGTCGACCTCGCCCATGTCGATGCCGAGCTCGAGAGAACTCGTCGCGACGACGCACCGCAGCCGACCGGACTTCAGGTCGTCCTCGATGATCGCCCGCTGGTCCTTCGACACCGAGCCGTGGTGTGCGCGGGCGAGCACCGGGACCGAGGCGTCCGAGCCCCCGCCGCCCGTCTGCCCGGACCCGCCGATCAGCTGCGCCGGGGGTCGCTTGGTCCCCTGGGGTGCGACGGCGTGCGCCGAGGTGCGGGCCGGTGACTGTGGACGGCCCTGCGTCACAGGGAGGGCGTCGTCGTCCGGGGACGCCCCCGCCGGCACCAGCACGCCGTCACCGGCGGCGGCGAGCACGCGTTCCTCGTGGATCTCGTTCAGTCGAGCCGTCAGCCGTTCGGCCAGCCGCCGCGAGTTCGCGAACACGATGGTCGAGCGGTGTTCCTCGATCAGGTCGACGACACGTTCCTCGACGTGCGGCCAGATCGACCCGTTGGTCGGCGACTCGGACGCGTCCGCACCGACCGGTGGCGCCCCGAGCTCGGTCATGTCGTCGACGGGCACGACGACCCGCAGGTCGAAGGTCTTCTGCGCGGGCGGCGCGATGATCGTCACCGGTGCACGGCCGCCGAGGAACCGCGCGACCTCTTCCGGCGGGCGGACGGTCGCGGACAACCCGATGCGCTGCACGGGCTTGTCGAGCAGGTCGTCGAGGCGCTCGAGCGACACGGCCAGGTGTGCACCGCGCTTGGTCGAGGCGACCGCGTGGACCTCGTCCACGATGACGGTGTCGACGTTGACCAGGGTCTCGCGCGCCTGCGAGGTGAGCATCAGGTACAGCGACTCGGGCGTGGTGATGAGGATGTCCGGCGGCTGGCGCAGGAGCTTCTGCCGGTCGGACGACGGGGTGTCACCGCTGCGCACACCGACCGTGACGTCCGGCGGTTCCGTGCCGAGGCGGCGTGCGGTCTGGGTGATGCCGACGAGCGGGCTCCGCAGGTTGCGCTCGACGTCGACGCCGAGGGCCTTGAGCGGCGAGACGTAGAGCACCCGCGTGCGCTGCTTCGCCGGCGGGCGGTCCGTCGCGCTGATGAGCCGGTCGATCGACCACAGGAACGACGCCAGGGTCTTGCCGGAGCCGGTCGGGGCGATCACGAGTGCGTGTTGCCCGGTCGAGATGGCGTCCCACGCCCCGGCCTGTGCCGGCGTCGGTGCGTCGAAGGCGCCGCGGAACCACTCGGTGGTCGCGGGGGAGAAGCGCTCGAAGACGTCCGTCATGGTCCGTCCCATCCTGCCCGCCACCACCGACAGCAGGCCGAGCGTGCGTACCCCTTGACAGAGCGATAGTTACCGATCTATCGTAAACACATCGCGATACGACGAAGACGATCAGGTCAGACCGGTCGCGAGCCGACTCAGCACGATGAAAGGACTCCTCATGCGCCCCTCGTATGACGACGACAACAACACGTCCCCCCGCGACCAGCGCGGGTTCGGCCCGCGCGGCCCCCGCTTCGGCGGCGCGCGGCAGCACCACGGCGCCGGCTTCCCCGGCCGTGACCGCGGCGACCACGACCACGGCGGCCGCGGCTTCGGTGGCCGCGGGTTCGGCCCCGGCTTCGGCCCGGGCATGGGCTTCGGCCCCGGTTTCGGCGGCCCCGGCTTCGGCCGCGAACGCCGTCGCCGCGGTGACGTCCGTCTCGCGATCCTCGGTCTGCTGGCCGAGGGCCCGCAGAACGGGTACGCCGTGATCAAGACCATCGCCGAGCGCACCGGCGGCGCCTGGAAGCCGAGCCCCGGCTCGGTCTACCCGACGCTCCAGCAGCTCGTCGACGAAGACCTCGTGGTCTCGTCGGGCGACGGTCGCAAGACGCTCTTCGAGCTCACCGATGCCGGCAAGGCCGAGACCGAGGCCAAGGCCGACGAGATCGCTGCGGCACTCGACGGGGCCCCGGGCATCCCGGACGCCCAGCGCGAGTTCTTCGAGGCGCTGCGGAAGACCATGGGCGTCCTGCAGATGTACCGCAGCACCGCGACCGAGGAACAGGCCAAGGCCGCCACGGCCAAGGTGGACCAGCTCCGCAAGGACCTGCTCCAGATCCTCGCCGACTGACGGACAGGAGGCCCGGTGCCAGCTGGCACCGGGCCTCCAGTCCGTCCGCACATCGTGAGCAGCAACGGTCGGGTCCGCACGTCGGACCCGACCATTCGTGCTCACGAAGCGCGCTCCGCAGCGCTACCCCTCGTCGACGAAGGCCGCCACGTCCGCCAGCTCCGCCGTCGACACGGCGTGCGGCAGGCCCGCGTAGGCACGGTCGGTCACGTCGGTGTGCGCTGCGGCCCACGCCTGCGTCCGGGCGGTGGCCTCGGGCGGGATCACCGGGTCGAGGTCGCCGTGCCCGAGGAACACCCGCGGCCGCACGGCCGACACGGCCTCGTCGCGCGAGTCCGTGACGCCCGGCACGACGAAGCCCGACAGCGACACCGCGAACGCGAACGCCGCGGGCCGGGCGCGCAGGAGCTGGAGCGCCATCGAGCCGCCCTGCGAGAACCCGAGCAGCCCGATCCGTGGGTGGTCGACGGCGACGGAGTCGATCCAGTCGAGCACCTCGACGGCCGCGGCGTCCACCGCCTCGGGCGCGGGGGAGCCGGGCGTGCCGAGCGGGTACCAGCTGAAGCCGGGCCCCCACGGCATCGGCGCCCGGAGCGACGCGACCGTCCACGCGGGCGGCAGCGCGGGGGCGAGGCCGAGGAGATCGTGCTCGTTCGACCCCACCCCGTGCATCGCCACGAGCAGGGGTGTGCCCCGCCGGTCCGAGGTGCTCCGGGTCCACTGCACCAGGTCCGCATCGATCATGTGGACAACGCTAACCATCCCCAACTCCCGCGCCTTCCGCCGAACTCGCCGCCGTCCCTGGTAGACACGGTGCATGTCCTCGCTGCGCACCCCCGATCCCGACTCCGGCTGGCTGTCCGACGAGGAGCTCGCGAACGTCCGCCGTCGTCTGCCGATCTGCTACGTCGAGGCGGTCCCCGTCCGCACCGACGGTCTCGGCGTCGTGACCGAGGTCGGCGTGCTGCTGCGTGTCTCCCCGAGCGGTTCGATCGCCCGCACCCTGGTGTCCGGCCGGGTGATGTTCGGCGAGTCGATCCGTACCGCGCTGTTCCGCCACCTCGAGAAGGACCTCGGGCCGATGGCGTTCCCGCAGCTGCCCTCGAGCCCGACGCCGTTCACCGTGGCCGAGTACTTCCCGCTGCCCGGTGCCTCGGTGTACACCGACGAGCGGCAGCACGCGATCTCGCTGGCGTACGTCGTTCCCGTCACCGGCACGTGCGAGCCCCGGCAGGACGCCCTCGAGCTCACGTGGATGAGCCCGATGGAAGCCGCGTCCGACGCCGTCGCCGACGAGATGGAAGGCGGACGCGGGGCACTGCTCCGCGCCGGCCTGGCATCGGTCGGCGCCCTGCACTAGCCCGACCGGGGCGTCCGCGCCCTGCGCACGACGAAGCCCGCGCACGACGAAGCCCCTGGATCCGATCGGATCCGGGGGCTTCGCAGCGCGGTCGCGAACCGGCTTAGTGCTTGTCGTCCTTGAAGCTGTCGGCGACGCCGTGCGCGGCGTCCTTGACGTCGGTGACACCCTGCTTCGCCGAGGCCTTGCCCTGGTCGGTCTGGCCTTCGGCCTTCAGCCGGTCGTTACCGGTCGCGTTGCCGGTGGCTTCCTTGACCTTGCCTGCCGCCTTCTCAGCGGCGTTCTTGATGTCATCGATGCCAGCCATAGGCACTCCTTCCAGAAGCGGACGTGTTCCCCGTCAGCCGCTTGCGCGGCATCCGGTGAGTGAGACCGTACGCCCGACGGAGTACCCCACCCCCAGCCCCCGCCAAGGTTCGCCCGTGCCCGGACGCAAAACACCGGTGTTCACGGATCACACCCCGGGATGCGGGGGTTCGAAACGTGAACACCGGTGTCTTGTGGGCTCAGACCGACGGGGTCAGGCCGAGCGACTCAGACCGCGCGGGTCAAGCGCGCAGGTCAGTGGCGGTCGGCAGCGCCGGCCGGACGGGAGGCGCGGCGCGAGCCACCACGACGGTTGCCGCCCGACTCGTTGCCGGACCGACCAGCGGCGTAGCCGCCCTCGGACGACCAGACGGCCGACGAGCCGCCGCGCACGACGTCGCTGCTGCCCGAGCGACGGTTGCCGCCGCTGCGGCGACCACCGGTCGAACCGGCGGCTGCGGCACCGGGGCGCCCGGCGCCCTCGGAACGTGCGCCACGGGCCGGACGGCCCTGACGGCCCGCGGCCGAACCGGCGGACTCGCCAGCCGAGCCGGAGCGCGCGGGCTGCGCCGCGCCTCCCGACCGACCGCCGCGACCACGGCGACGACCGCCACCGTCACCGGCGGACTCGGCCGAGCGCTGCTTGGGCTGACGCTGCTGGGTGGGCTGTTCCTCGGCCACGTGGCGGATCGGAGCGACCTCGCCGACGAGCGCGGTGACGGCCGGGGAGGTGGCCGTGACGTGCTGGGGGGTGACCTTGATCGCGGCTGCACGCATCATCTGCGCGACGTCGCGACGCTCGGCGGGCATCGTCACCGTGACGACGTCACCGGACGAACCGGCACGCGCCGTGCGGCCCGAGCGGTGCAGGTACGCCTTGTGCTCGGTGGGCGGGTCGACGTGCACGACGAGCTCGACGTTGTCGACGTGCACACCGCGGGCGGCGACGTCGGTGGCGACGAGCACGAGGGCCTCACCGGAGGAGAACTTCGCGAGGTTGCGCTCACGGGCGCCCTGCGACAGGTTGCCCTGCAGGTCGACGGCCGGGATCCCCTGGCTGCTGAGCTGCTTGGCGAGGCGCTTGGCGTGGTGCTTCGTGCGCATGAAGAGGATGCGGCGACCGTTGCCCGAGGCAAGGGCGCTCACGAGGTGCTTCTTCGCGTCGGCGTCGGCGACCTCGAACAGGTGGTGGGTCATCGCCTCGACGGGGCTGTTCGCCTCGTCGACGGAGTGCATGACCGGGTTGTGCAGGAACTTCTTGACGAGCTTGTCCACGCCGTTGTCGAGCGTGGCGGAGAACAGCAGTCGCTGCCCGTTCTCGGGCGTCGCCTGCATGATCTTGGTGACGCCGGGCAGGAAGCCCATGTCGGCCATGTGGTCGGCCTCGTCGAGGACGGTGACCTCGATGTCGCCCAGGTTCACGTGGCCCTGCTGCATCAGGTCGGCGAGGCGACCCGGGCAGGCGACCACGACGTCGACGCCGCCGCGCAGGGCGTCGACCTGACGACCCTGACCGACGCCACCGAAGATGGTCGTGGTGTTGAGGCCCATGGCCTTGGCGAGCGGGGCGAGGGCGACGTCGATCTGCGTCGCGAGCTCACGGGTCGGTGCGAGCACCAGGGCGCGGGGGCGGCCGGCGCGGCGCTTGCGGCCGCTGGCGGCGAGGCGGGCGACGAGCGGGATCGCGAACGCGATGGTCTTGCCGGAGCCGGTGCGGCCGCGGCCGAGGACGTCCTTGCCCTGCAGGGAGTCCGGGAGGGTGTCCGCCTGGATGGGGAACGCCATGTCCTTGCCCTGGTCGGCGAGGACGGAGACCATCGGCGCGGGGACGCCGAGGTCGGAGAAACGGATGTCTTCGGTGGTCATGGTGACCTTTCGAGCCGGAGCAGTCCGGCTGTGGGCGCGCTCTGAGGCAGCGCGCGGGCGGGATGCACGCCAACGGATGTGGCTGGCGCAGTCGCCGCAGCAGAGAAGCCTGGGCACCTTCGTGAGGTGCTCGATCATCGACCAGAGTCCGGAGACAGGTGGTCGGGAGTTCGGGGCGTCCGTACGACGCACGAGGCGATCGGCGCCTCGAGTACGACCAGCATAGCGTGCACATCCCCGGAACAGCGAGGGCGGGGTCGTTCGCCCTGCGCGTGCGAGGATTCCGGGGTGCGCATGCGATCCGTCCTGTTGACCACCGCGATGGCCCTGGTGGCCGTCCTCGGCACGGCTGGCTGCGCCGAGGCCGCCACGACCAGCGCGGCCGGGAGCTACCGCAACCTGCCGACCTCGGGCCGCGTGGACTACCAGCTCGGCGGCGGGTACACACCGCCCTCCGGCGTGAGGATCGTCGAGCGCGACAGCACTGACCGCCCGGCGAAGGGCAAGTACAACATCTGCTACGTCAACGGGTTCCAGACGCAGCCCGAGGCCGCCCGCACGTGGAAGAAGTCGTACCCGTCGGCGATCCTCCGCGACCGCGCGGGCAAGCCGGTCTCGGACCCGGGGTGGCCGGACGAGATGCTCCTGGACACCCGGACCGCGGCCAAGCGTGCCCTGATCACGAAGGTGCTCGCGAAGACCGTCGCCCGCTGCGGTGACCGCGGGTTCGACGCGGTGGAGTTCGACAACCTCGACTCGTGGACCCGGAGCGGCAAGCGGCTCACCCGTGCCGGCAACCTGGCGCTCGCGAAGTCGCTCGTCGCCAAGGGGCACCGGCACGGCTTGGCCGTCGGGCAGAAGAACACGCCGCAGCTCGGGGCGTCCGGCCGGAAGCAGACCGGGTTCGACTTCGTCGTCGCCGAGGAGTGCGTGCAGTACCGGGAGTGCGCCGCGTACACGAAGGCCTACGGCAAGCGGGTCATCGACGTGGAGTACTCGGACACCCTCGAGCGCTCGTGGAGGTCGGTGTGCGGGCTGAAGAGCCGTCCGGCCATGACGATCCTGCGCGACCGCGACCTGGTGACCCCGAAGGACGACGCGTACGTGTACGAGCACTGCTGAGCGCTCGCACCACCCGCGCCCGCTACGCCGGCCAGGCCTCGCGCAACGCGGTGGCCGCCTGGTCCGCCGACAGCCCCGCCGATCGCGCCGCCGCGGCCAGGGCACGAGCGGCCTCGGCCACGGCGTCCGGCACCGCTGCCGGCCGCACCACCCGAGTGCCGGCGCCTCGTGCGGTGTGCACGAGCCCGGCCTCCTCGAGCAGCTGGTAGGCCTTCGCGACGGTGCCGGCGGCGAGCCCGAGCTCGTCCGCCAGCCCACGCACGCTCGGCAGCCGTTCGCCGTCCACCAGGTACCCGGCGGTGATCTGTGCGGCGATCTGCGATCGGACCTGCTCGAACGGCGGCACGCGGCCACCGGCGTCGAGGGCGACGAGTCCTGTCATGCGTTCCACCCTAGAAGTCGTACTGCTCGCCGACGGGGATCGGGACCGGCACGGTGTTGCCCGGAGGCGCGAGCGGGCACGCCCACGCCGGGTCGTACGCGCACGACGGGTTGTAGGCGAAGTTGAAGTCGAGCACGAGCGACCCGAGGTCGTCGCCGCCCAGGTCCGAGCCCTTGATGGTGTCGAGCAGGTAGCGTCCGCCGCCGTAGGTGCCGCGGGCCTTGCCGGCGCTGGCGTCCTTGACCGGGACGAACACCCCGCCCGCGTAGCCGCCGTGCTTCCAGACGTCGAGGGTGCCGACACCGGGGACCCGCACCAGGCCGAGCCGGTCGAAGTGGACGACACCGTCGGTGCCGGTCTCGAAGTCGAACTCGGCGGGCTCCGTGGCCTCGATGCGGACCTGGAACCGCCACGCCGGGTCGTAGTCCGGTACCGGCAGGGACTCGAAGTCGCGGGCGTCCTCGTCGAGCAGCGGCGACGCCGGGTGCTCCGCGAACATCGCGTCACGGGTCTCGCGCCAGAGCGCGTGCGCCGTCTGGGGGTCCGGGGTGGCGCGGACGCGGCGGTACAGGTCGAACGTCATCCGCCGCCAATCCGTCGTCGCCAGCGTGCTGCGCACGCGGTCGTCGGTCGTCGGCTCCTGGGGGCGCGTCTGGCTCACGTGGTCGAGGCTACGCCCGCTCCGCGGTGGACGGGAGGCCCGACCCGCGTCGCGTCACTCGCCGTCGGTCCGCCAGGTGGGCGCGAGGGCGCGCATCCGGAACGCCCGCCACTGCCAGATGACCCACATGCCGGGCCACAGGGCGAGCCCGAGGACGGCCGGCCGCATCCGGTAGGTCAGGCGGTCGAGCAGCAGGGTCCGGCCTCCCGGTGCGGGGACGACGGCCATCCGGTGCGACATCGTCATCCGCCCGAACAACCCGGACGTGCCGCCGCCGTTGTCGCGCTGCACGGGGACCCCCTCGACCTCGTACAGGTCGAGGTCGACGTGCGTGTCGCCGCTCGGCACCAGCCCGAAGGCGTCCGCGGTGATCGGGTGCGGGTGCCCCGGCTCCCAGCGCTCCGGGAACCCCTGGGGATCACGCGAGCGGTACGCCAGGAACGGCTTCGTCACCGCCACCATGACGGACGGTGACAGCAGGGCATCGCGCACGGCCTCGACCGGCGCGTCGAGGACGATCCTGAGGCCGACGTGCATGGCGGTGACGCTACGCCCGCGCGCTGGACGGTGCGCGGTGGCCGGTGGGCGACGGCGCCTTGTGCGAGACGACGCAGGCGAGACGACGCCGGCGAGACGCCTCAGGCGTGCCGGGCCGACCGACGGCGGGACCCCTCGGCGCGGTCGTGGCGCCGGAGCCGCTCGGCCAGCGAGAGCCGCACGGCCGGCCACTCCGACGCGATGACCGAGAACACCACGGTGTCGCGCAGCGTGCCATCACGGCCGATCGCGTGGTTCCGGAGCACGCCGTCCTGCTTGGCGCCGAGGCCCGCGATGGCCGCTCGGGACTGCAGGTTGTGCCAGTGCGTGCGGAACTCGACCGCGATGCACTGCCACGCCTCGAACGCGTGGGAGAGCATGAGCAGCTTCGACTCGGTGTTGATCCCCGATCGCTGCGCGGACCTGGCCAGGAACGTGCTGCCGATCTCGACGTGACGGTTGCCCGCGTCGATGTTCATGAAGGTCGTCGCACCCACCACCCGGCCCGTCGGACGGTCCCGCACGGCGAAGGGCACCATGCGGCCGGCCTCGTGCTCGGCGAGCCGCCGGTCGATCTCGGCCTCGACCTGTGCCGGGGCGGGCACCGAGGTGTACCAGGTGCGCCACAGATCGCCGTCCGCGACCGCCGCCCGCAGGTCCTCCGCGTGCTCCTGCCCGAGGGGCTCGAGCGTCACACGGTCGCCGGTCAGGGTGGGTACGGGGGCGATCTCCATGGACATGCATCCTAGGGTCGCCGACCCTGGTGGAACCCGGTCGGACGGCGACCCTGTGGAGAGGGACAGCATCGCCCGGGCGGCTATCGTGACGGACGTGGCAGAACGCACCCAGGAGAAGTACCAGGTCCGGTTCGCGTGGGGTCCCGGAGGTGCGGCACGGATCGCCCACGGCACCCACCTGCTCGTCTGGGTCGACGCCCTGCCGCCGACCCCCGACGCCGCAGCACAGCGGCGCGCGCTGCGGAACGTGACCGCCCAACTGCCGCAGGGTCCGGAGGTCGTGCTCGGCCACCTCGGCAACGCGGCGGCGGTCGCGGAACGCGTGACGGGCCTCCAGGCCGCGCGCGGTGACCGGTGCGTCGTCGCGATCGTGGCCGCCGGGCTGCACCACACCGCAGCCCTCGACGACGCGGCCGAGGCCGCGGGTGAGTCCGTCGACGTCGCCGACGCACCCGACTTCGCCGTCGAGGACCTGCTCGCCGCCGGAGCCGTCGTCGACGCGCTCACCGAGGTCGGCATCGACCACACCTCACCCGAGGCGGCTGCTGCCTGCGCGGCGTACACGGGGCTGCGCCGTGCCGTGAAGCACCTGGTCAGCGCGTCCGAGGGAGCCGCCGTCCTGAGCCGTGACGACGTGCACGCGGCGCTCGCCGCGGGCCCCGACCTGCCCGTCCTGCGGGAATCGGGGGAGCGCGCGTAGCGTTCCCCCCGTCACGGAAGCAGCGAGCGAAGGAGCAACGCCATGAAGGCAGTCGTCGACGACACGGTGATCGCGGAGGCCCCCGAAGAGGACCTCATCAAGATCGAGGGCAACTGGTACTTCCCGCCGTCGAGCGTGAAGACCGAGCTCTTCACCGAGAGCCCCACCCAGTACCACTGCCCGTGGAAGGGCGACACCCAGTACTTCACGGTCAACGTCGACGGACAGGCGCTGCAGGACCGCGCGTGGTCGTACCCGACGCCGATCCCGTCGTCGTTCGACCGCGTCGGCAAGGACTACTCGGGTTACGTCGCGTTCTGGAAGGACGTCCAGGTCGTCGACTGACGACCGCCCGCCACCCTGACCGGCCGTGTCTCAGCCGGTCAGGGTGAGCACGACCAGTGCGACGTTGAGCGCCACGATGACCGCCGCGATCACCCACGCCACCACGCGGGTGGTCGCGGCGTTCACGTCGGTCCCCATCACGCTCCGTCGCGACGTGTAGACCACCAGAGGCACGATCGCGAAGGCGATCCCGAAGCTCAGCACCACCTGACTGACGACGAGCAGCATCGTCGCGTCGGCGTTCAGCGCGAGCAGCACGATCGCGGGCACCAGGGTGATCGCACGCCGGGCCACGAGCGGGATCCGCACGTGCAGCAGGCCCTTCATGATCTCCGCGCCGGCCATGCAGCCCACCGAGGTCGAGGCCAGGCCGGACGCGAGCAGGCCCACGGCGAAGAGCACCCCGACGACCGGGCCGACGTTCTCGGCGATGGCGCGCTGCGCACCGGGGATGGAGTCGGTACCCTCGACGCCCGGCAGGGTGGCCGCGGCGAGGACGAGCATCGCGACGTTCACCCCACCCGCGACGATCAACGCGAGCCCGACGTCCCACCGGGTCGCGACGAGCACCCGGCGACGCTCCGGCCCGGCGGGGACGTCCCCGTGGCGGTCCCGGGCGAGCGCCGAGTGCAGGTACACCGCGTGCGGCATCACCGTCGCGCCGAGCATCGAGGCCGCCAGCAGCACCGACCCGGCGCCCTCGAACCGCGGCACGAGCCCGGCGACCAGGTCGGTCGGTGACACCTGGGCGAACAGCAGCCCGGCGCAGAAGCCCACCGTCAGGATCGCGAGCATCGCCGTCACCACGGTCTCGAACAAGCGCGTGCCCCGGCGGCTGTGCAGGGTCAGCAGGAGCATCGAGACGAGCCCGGTGATGATCCCGCCGACCACGAGCGGCAGGTCGAAGAGCAGGTAGAGCGCCAGCGCGCCGCCGATGACCTCGGCGATGTCGGTCGCGGCGGCGACGATCTCGGCCTGGCCCCAGAACAGCAGGCGCGGGGTGCGCCGCATCCGCAGGCCGAGGTGCTCGGGCAACGACTTGCCCGTCACCACCCCGAGCTTGGCGGACAGGTACTGCACCACCACGGCGCTGGCGTTCGCGGCCACGAGCACCCAGAGCAGCAGGTACCCGTACTCGGCGCCGGCGGTCAGGTTGGCGGCGACGTTGCCCGGGTCGACGTACGCGATGGCCGCGACGAACGCCGGTCCGAGCAGGGTGAGCCCGGCTGCGCGGCGACGCGGGGCACCGGTTGGGTGCTCGTCGAGCCGGGGGCTGGCAGTGTCGGTCATGCACCGATCCTGCCAGAGAATTCGGGGTCCCGAATCTTTTTCTTCGTCGTGTCGCGGTGGTTGCCGCGCGCCACTCGCGCGTGCGTGTGTCGGGTGGTCAGGACCCGTCGGCTCGGACGCCGTCGGGCGACGGTTGGTGACCGCTCGGCGGGGGTGAGCGGGGTGTCGTGACCGCTCGCGGAAGGCGGACGGGAGGCCCGTGGCGGCGCCGCCACGGGCCTACTGGCCATTCGGTTGGTCGCGACTCGTCGCTTGCTTCGCGTCGGGTGGCCGCAACCTGACGGTTGCGACGCCGTCGGGCGACGGTTGGTGACCGCTCGGCGGAGGTGCGCGGGGTGTCCTGACCGCTCGCGACCCGACACCGTTCGCATCACGCGGCGGACGCGGCCACTCCGGGCTCAGCTCGTGGTCACTCCGCGGCGCGGCGAGCGCGGTGCGCCCGGACCTTCGCCCGGTTGCCGCATCGCTGCATCGAGCACCAGCGCCGGGTCCCACCGCGCGACGAGTCGTAGAACACCAGACCGCAGTCCTCGGCCGAGCACCGGCTCAGCCGCGTCGGCCGGCCGTCCGCCTCGACGTCGTCGAAGCCGACCTCGGTGAAGAGCGCGACGGCGTCGCGCGCGACGCTCGACAGGGCCTGCGCCAGGCGGACCCGGTTGGCTCCGGCACGGCGTCGGCCACCCGGGAGGCTCGGGGGCACGTCCGGCAGGGCGGCGAACAGGTTGACGGTGTCGATGTCGTCGGGCGCGGGGCGCGTGCGCCCGGCTCCGGCACGCAGGCCCGCTGCCACGGCGGTGCGTTCCGCGGCGGTGCTCGCCGGCGCGGGGGCGGCGGACACGGCGAGCTGGGCGATCGCGGCACGCAGGGCCCGGGCGTCCTGCAGCTCGCGGGCGCTGGCGCCGACGTCGATCGGCTCGGTGTGCTCGCTGAGCCACTCGTCCAGGTCGGCCGGACTCGCGAGCAGCTCCCCGAGCTGCGACCGCGGTCGGCGTCCGGCGGGGTCGTCGGCGAAGCCACCCGTGTGCGCGAAGTCGAGCGCGATCCGTCCGGCGTCGAAGAACCAGGAGGAACCGGCGTCCGTGCGGATGTGCTGCCCCGTGTGCATCCGCCCAGGCTAACGGGTTACCGGCGCGCCTCCGTGCGTCGGGACCCTCATGCGGTAGTCGACGCCATCGTGGCCGCGTCGTCGTCCGCGGCCCGGCGCCGCCACGTGATGACGTTCCGGGCGTCGAACCGTCGGGAACAGCGGGCGCAGGCCAGGGGGCGGGTGGGCGTGCGGTACCGGAAGTGCTCGTGCCCCGCGGGGCAGGTGCCGATCCAGGGGGCGAGTTCGCTTGCGATCGGCCCGTCGTGCAGCCGGGAGCCGGTGTACCCGATCGCCGCGGCCGTGCGCTTCCACTTCGGTCCGTGTGCCGCCCGGGCGCCGGCGAGTGCGTGCGCGACCTCGTGCAGCAGGACCTGCTCGACGTCGTCGTCGGAGAACCGGGCGGCCAGGTGACGGCTCACCGTGATCCGCTTCCGCGCGAAGTCGCACTGCCCGGCGCGGGTCTTGGCGTGGTCGAAGCCGAACGCCCACGTGCCGGCACCGAGGTGTTCGGCGATGAGCGCTTCGGCGCGGAGCCGGACGGTCTCGAGCGCGGTCACTGCTCGGCGCGCGGGTCGGCCTGGCCCTTCTTCGCTGCCCGGGCCGCGATCCGGCCCCAGATGTCGTCGGCCTCGGTCCGTGCGGCGTCGGGCGCACCGAGCACGCGGCGGCGGATCGGCGGGACCTGCTTCACCGGCTCGGCGACGCGGGTGGTGGGTTCCTCGTCCTCGGCACGGCGGGCGGCGACCTCGCGGGCGGTCCGTGGCTTGTCGGACGGCTCCGCCGGGTTGGTGATCGAGGCCCGCATGGCGGCCTCGACCGCGGTGCGCAGCGCGTCGGTGCGCTCGGACGGCGCCCCCGCCTGCCGGAAGGCCTGGTACGCCCGCGACAGGGCGGCGCGGGCCTCGTCGAAGCGGTCGTTCTCGAACAGCGACCAGCCCTCGATCTCGGCTGCGGCGCCCTCGAGTTCGGGCCACTCCTCGGTGGCGGCGGTGTCGCGGGCCATGGCGGCCTCGGTGGCGGCGCGGTCGTGCCGCCCGAGGTCGTGCAGGACGTGCGCACGACGGATCCGCGCGGCGACCTTGTCCTGGCGCTCCCCGGTGAACATGGCGAGGCGGAACACCTCTTCCGCGATGACGAGCGACTCGTCCAGACGACCGAGCAGGCGGAGGAGCTCGGCCCGTTCGGCGAGGGCGTCGGTGCTGCGGCTCTGGCCGAGGTCACGGAGCCGCTGGTGCACGGCGTCGACGTCGACCGCGGGTCGCAGGCTGATGGGCGCGAAGGTGCTGCCCGGGCTGACTCCGGCCGTCACGGGAGCCGCGTGGCGCGGTTCGCGGGAACGGTCGGACAGGTCGGGCTGCTGGCGGTCGTCGGGCGGGAGGGACATCGGTTCGAGGGTAGCCGCGGTCTCCCGGGAGCGGTCGGTGCGACGCGCTCAGGTTGCGCGGGTGCGGCCGTCCGCACGTACCCCCGGGACGACGAACGGCCCGCCGTGCCGAAGCGCGACGGGCCGTTCGGTCGAGCGGTTGATCAGGAAGCGGATCCCATGGCCGAAGCCGCGGCGACGCCGATGTACGTCACGATCGTCGCGATGGTGGCGACGACGGCCAGGATGATCGCGAAGATGCCCCAGCCGCGACCGCGCTTGGTCACGGCCGCGATGATCCCCTGCACGAGCGCCCAGAGACCGAGGACGGCGGCCACACCGGCCACCGCGATGCCGCCCATGAACTGCGACCGGACGGCCGGGTCGCTCATGATCTCGTTCTGCATCTCGGGGGTGACCGTCGTCGATCCGTTCTGCAGCAGGTCGCTCAGCGCGCCGCTGTTGCTGATGGCCGAACCCATGATGTAGCCGCCGATGACGCCGAGCACGAGTGCGAGCAGGCCGAGCACGAAGGCGATGATGCCGACGGTCTTCTTCTTCTTGGGCTTCGGCTCGTCGTGGCTCTGCCAGGCCGGGGCACCTGCGTGCGCGGGCGCGGCGGCGTACGGCTGCTGGTCGTGGTGCTGGTCGTGGCGCTGCTGGTCGTTCCAGCTCGGCGTGCTCGACGGCTGCCCGTACTGCTGCTGGCCCTGCCCCGACTGCTGCCCGTACTGCTGCTGGCCCTGCCCGTACTGCTCGCCGTACTGCGGGGTCGAGGTCGGCGCCGGGTCCACCCGCTCGCCGTACCGCGGGGCCTCGGCGTCGGGCTGCTGCTGCGGGGCGTCGCCCCAGCGCGGCGCCTGGCCGTCGCCCGTCCGGTCCTGGTCGTTCCGGTCGTCGTTCGTCATCAGGGTTCCCATCGCTCGGTCGCGCACCTGCGCGGTCGTTCAGACCATCCTGACAGCCGGACCCGCCGAGTGCCCGAAGTCCGTCCCCGGCAACGCCCCGTGCGGTCGTCAGCCCCCGAACACGCTCCGGTTCGGCTCCGGCGACGCGACCGCCGTCTGGTCGGTGACGATCGGCGCCCCGGCGATGAACGCCTTGAGCTCCGCACCGTGCACGACCTTCGCCGGCATCGGGTCGGACGAGTACCGCCTCGGCATGTCCGCCACCGGCAGGTCGGTCGGCGACCCGAGCAGCACGATGTTCCCGAACCGCCGGCCCTTGAGCATGCCGGTGTCCGCGACCGCGGCGACCGACGGCAGCACCGACTGCAGCGTCGACGCCTGGCCGCGGGCGAAGGCCAACCCGGCGCCGTCGGCCACGTTCACCGCGACGATGCCCGTCGGCGACAGGAACGCGGCGACCTCGCGGTAGAACTCGACGCTCGTCACGTGGGCGGGGATCTGCGAACCACCGAAGACGTCCACCACCGCCAGGTCCACCGTGCCGCTGAGTCCGGCGGGCAGCTTGCCGAGGACCTCCCGGGCGTCGCCGTACCGCACCCGGATCGAGGCGCCGCGGGGGAACGGCAGGGCCTCGCGTACGTGCTCGACCAGGTCGCGCTCGAGCTCGATCACCTGCTGCCGCGAACCCGGACGGGTCACCGCGACGTAGCGGGGCAGGGTGAGGGCGCCGGCGCCCAGGTGCAGTGCCGTGATCGGGCCGTCCGGCAGCAGGTCGATCGCGTGCCCGATCCGCCGGATGTACTCGAACGCCAGGTGGGTCGGGTCCTCGAGGTCCACGTGTGACTGCGGGGTGCCGTCCACCACCAGGGTGAAGGACCCCGGTCGGTGCCGGTCCGGCTCCACCACCGAGTACCCCGCACCGATCCGGAACCCGTCGAACGCATCAGCCATGCCGTCAATGGAACACCACCGCGATCACCACCCGCGTCCCCACCCCTGGTTGGTGTGCCCGCGGAGCGCCCGGAACGAGGCTGATGTCACCGGTCGGAACACTCCGCCGGACCACCTCGAAAGGCACACCATGTCGGTCCAGCTCCTCGCGAACGTGCTCATCGGCCTCGCCCTCGTCGGCCTCCTGGCGTACCGGCAGGCGACCTGGCGGTCCCTCGACCCGGCACGCATCTGGCGGGGGCCGCTCGTCATGGCGATCGTCGGCGTGGTCGTCCTCGCACAGACCACGACGACCGTCACCACCACCGACGTCGTGTTCCTCGGCCTCGAGGCCCTGCTCACCGTCGGCGTCGGCCTCGCGATGGGGGCCATGACCCGGTTCCGCACCGTCACGACGCCGGACGCGAAGGGCAGCACCCTGCAGTCCCGCACCGGGTGGCTCGGTGCCGCGCTCTGGATCGTCCTGATCGCCGCCCGCATCGGGCTCGACGTCCTCGGCGGCCACCTCGGTGCGCACCTGCTCACGTCGACCGGCACGATCCTGCTCGTGCTCGCCCTGAACCGTGCCGCCCGTGCCCTGGTCGTCGACCAGCGCATCCCCCGCGGCGGCGACCGGTCGGAGGCCGCCCGCCGCGGCATGATGGTGCGGTGAGCCTGCCGACCGACCCGGACCGGACCGACCCCGCCGGGGTCCGGTCCCGCTCGGTGCTCTCCTGGGGACTCAACGCCGTCGGGATCGCCGTGGTGGCCTTCTGGTTCGTCCGGAACGGCCTCCTGCTCCACCACCCCGCGTGGGTCTGGGCCGTCGGGGCGGTGGCGCTCGCCGCCTGGGCCGTCCGCGAAGGGGCACGCACGCCCCGCGTCCTCGTCGCCGCGGCCGGCCTGATGATCGCCGCCGGATCGCTCGCCGTGGTGCCGACCGACTCGCTCCTGGTGGTCCCGGTGATCGTCGGGCTCGTCGTCCTCGGCGCGGACCTGCGTCTGCCGGTCTGGACGGCCACGGTCGCCGCGCTCGCCGCCGTCGTGGTGGTGGCCGTCACCGCGACGCTCGAGCAGACGTCGGTGCAGTTCGTCCTCGGCGTGAGCGGCGGGCTGCTGCTCGGCGTGCTCGTCGGCTTCGGTCGTCGGCAGGTCCGGATCACGACGGCGCAGGCCCGCGAGACCGAGCGGCAGCAGCAGCGCGCACGGCTCCTCGCCGACCGGTCGCGGGCGTCCCGGGACATCCACGACGTCCTCGCCCACTCGCTCGGCGGCCTGGTGCTGCAGCTCGACGCGGTCGAGGCCCTGCTCGAGGCCGGCCGCGTCGACGAGGCCACCCGCCGAGCCGGCGAGGCCCGCGCGCTGGCCGCGGACGGCCTGGCCGAGGCGCGGCGTGCGGTGCACGCGCTCCGCGACGAACCGCAGCCCGGCCAGCCGGAGCCGACCCGTGCCTCCAGTCCGTCCGCCGACCACACGTCGGGCCTGACGGCCCTGCTCGACGCGCACCGCTCGTTCGGCGGCGAGGTCGTCGTGCAGGGCGACGCGACCCTCGCGGTCCTCGACGACGCCCACCGTGCCGCCGTGGTCCAGGTCGTCCGGGAGGCCCTCAGCAACGCCCGCAGGCACGCTCCCGGCCGCCCCGTGTCCCTGTCCGTGATCCGGGACGGCGACGCCGTGGACGTCGTCGTGGCCAACCCGCTGCCGAGCGGCGGGCAGGGGGTGCTCGGGATGCGCGAACGGTTCGCGGAACTCGGCAGCGAGGCCACGGTGGAGGCCGAGCGTTCCGACGACGAGTTCGTCGTCGCCATGCACCTGCCCGTCGACGGTTCGGTCGATGCGGAGACCGGGGAGAACGCGGACGCTGCGGTCGCCGCCGAGGACGACCGCTCGTGACGATCCGGGTTCTCGTGGTCGACGACCAGGCCATCGTCCGCGACGGCCTGGTGACGGTGCTGTCGCTCGTGCCCGACCTGCAGGTCGTCGGGCAGGCGGCCGACGGTGCCGAGGCGATCGCCGCCGTCGACCGGCACGTGCCCGACGTCGTCCTGATGGACCTGCGGATGCCGGGGGTCGACGGACCGACCGCCACCGCGCGGATCGTCGCCGAGCACCCCGGGGTCGCGGTCCTGGTGCTGACGACCTACGCCGACGACGACTCCATCGTCACCGCGCTGCGGGCGGGAGCTCGCGGCTACCTGACGAAGGACGCCGGACGGGCGGAGATCGCGACCGCGGTGCGGGCGGTGGCCGCCGGGCAGTCGACCTTCGACGCGACCGTGGGGGCGCGGCTCGTGGCGCGCCTCGCCGGTGGTGCTGGTGCCGGTGCCGGTGTCGCTGCTGGTTCCGCTGCGCCTGCGTCACCCGATCCCGGTCCGTCGCTCGGTGCGCGGTTCCCGGAACTCACCCCGCGCGAAGTGGACGTCCTCGAGCGGATCGCGGACGGCCGGACGAACCCGCAGATCGCCGCCGAGCTGTTCCTGACGGTCCCCACCGTGAAGTCGTACGTGAACCAGGTGTTCGCGAAGCTCGGGGTCCGCACCCGCGCCGAGGCCGTCGCCCGCGTCCTGCGCTGACCGTCCGCAGCACCCCGTGGTCCCCGGGCGACGCGCTGAGGACACGTGAATGCGTACACATGGACAACCAGCGGACGCCAAGACTCGTTGCGTACCGTTGACGCCTGTCGTCACGACGCCAGAGCGTCGATGCGTGTGTGCCCCACACACCACGCGTCCGCCCGGACACCGTGACCACGACGTGCCCGTGAGCGCCCCCACCGCTCGAGCGTGCGCGTCGTCGGCGTGCTGCTGCGCGCCACCCCTCCGGCCACCCGCGCGCGCTGGCCGTCGAACGCACCGCACCCGATGACGAGTGCACCACTGCTGATCCGCCGCAGGAGACCGCCGTCATGACCGCCGACACCATGAGCGTGCCCACCGCTCGTTCCACCACCCCGGACACCCGCCGGGCCGGCACCCGACCCACCCGGGTGATCCGGGCCTCCCGACCGTCCCGCGCTTCCCGTGCCTCCCGGCCGTTCCACGCGGACCGCGAGACGGCGCCCACCTGGATGCGGGTCGTCGGCACGGCGCTGCTCGTCGGCGGCGCCGGCCTGTCCGCCGCCGTGCTCGGCTGGCCCGGGGACGCACCGGAGGTCGCCCTGCTGGTGCCGGCCCTGCTCGCCGTCGCCCTCGGGACGCTGCTCCTGCTCGCGCGTGCCGGGTTCACCGTCACCGAGCAGCACGTGACCCTGCACTTCCGTCCACTCCCGCCGCGGCGCATCCCGCGCCGGCGGATCACCGACGTCCGCCTGGTCGAGGCGGACGCGGCCACCTACGGCGGTGTCGGCCTGCGGATCCGTCGCGGCGTGCGTGCGCTCATCCTCACGCCGGGGCTCGGGATCGAGCTCACGGACGACCGGGGCCGGGTGACGTTCGTCCGCACGCGTCGACCGGAGGACGCGTTCCGTGCGCTGGCCGGACTGCCGGGCGGGCCGGGAGGCG
Organism: Curtobacterium sp. MCSS17_005; assembly: GCF_003234225.2. NCBI lineage: Bacteria > Bacillati > Actinomycetota > Actinomycetes > Micrococcales > Microbacteriaceae > Curtobacterium > Curtobacterium sp. MCSS17_005. The sequence continues at coordinate 3,579,694 of NZ_CP126258.1, read as the reverse complement.
CGGATCGCGTCGAGCGCGAGCGTCTCGGCTGAGCAGGGTCCCGGCTGAGCAGGGACCTCGGCTGAGCAGGGGCCCGGCTGAGCACGGGAATGGAAGCGGCATGTGGCGGCTTATACACGCCACTGCCGAATCCGGTCAAGCCGGGACTGGACAGCGCGCCACGGAGCGAACTATGATGACAGTTCGCGCTCCCTGGCATCCGTGTCGTCATATTGCGGTCGACGCAGAGTTCTGAGACAGAAACTCATCTCGCCCTGGTGCAGCCGGACCCGTATATGGCGGCGGGTACCGCTCACGGAGATCATCCCACACGTGCACCGACGTTCCGCGTCAAGGCACGCGTCGGCGTGGTCGCAGGGCTTGCATCTCAGGGTTCGCCGAGCGATCAATCCACTCACCTACACACTGCTCGTCAGTGTCGGCCCGACGGGGCCTACCGGAGGTCACACCCTTGGCTGCTGCGCCCAACGCATCCACCAACCCCAAGAACGGTCCCAAGAACGGTCGCAACCACTCGCGACTCTCGTTCGCCAAGATCACGGACACCCTCACGGTTCCTGATCTGCTCGCACTCCAGACGGAGAGCTTCGACTGGCTCGTCGGCAACGACGTCTGGAAGGCCCGCCTCGCCGAAGGGCAGGAGCAGGGTCGTACCGACCTCGCGCTGCACTCGGGGCTCGAGGAGATCTTCGAGGAGATCTCCCCGATCGAGGACCTCGGCGAGACCATGCAGCTCTCGTTCACCGCGCCGGAGCTCGAAGACCCGAAGTACTCGATCGACGACTGCAAGGAGCGCGGCAAGACCTACGCCGCTCCGCTGTACGTCAACGCCGAGTTCATGAACCACATGACGGGTGAGATCAAGACGCAGACGGTCTTCATGGGCGACTTCCCGCTCATGACCGAGCGCGGAACGTTCATCATCAACGGCACCGAGCGCGTCGTCGTGTCGCAGCTCGTCCGTTCGCCCGGCGTGTACTTCGAGCGCCAGCAGGAGAAGACCTCCGACAAGGACATCTACTCGGCGCGGATCATCCCGTCGCGTGGTGCCTGGCTCGAGTTCGAGATCGACAAGCGCGACCAGGTGGGCGTGCGCATCGACCGCAAGCGCAAGCAGTCCGTGACCGTCTTCCTCAAGGCCCTCGGCCTGACGAGCGAAGAGATCATGGACGAGTTCCAGGGCTTCGCGTCGATCGAGTCGACCCTCGAGAAGGACGCCGTCCTCACGAAGGAAGAGGCGCTCAAGGACATCTACCGCAAGCTCCGCCCGGGCGAGCAGGTCGCTGCCGAGGCCGCGCGTGCGCTCCTCGACAACTTCTACTTCAACCCGAAGCGCTACGACCTGGCGAAGGTCGGCCGCTACAAGGTCAACCGCAAGCTCGGCATGGACGCCCCGCTGTCCGACTCGGTGCTCACCGTCAAGGACATCGTCGCGACGATTAAGTACCTGGTGTCGCTGCACGCTGAGCGCACCACGATCGACGGCGTCCGTGACGGCGAGCCGGTGCAGCTGCGCCTCGACGTGGACGACATCGACCACTTCGGCAACCGTCGCATCCGCGCCGTCGGCGAGCTCATCCAGAACCAGGTCCGCACGGGTCTGTCCCGCATGGAGCGCGTCGTCCGCGAGCGCATGACCACGCAGGACATCGAGGCGATCACGCCCCAGACGCTCATCAACGTGCGTCCGGTCGTCGCCGCGATCAAGGAGTTCTTCGGAACGTCCCAGCTGTCGCAGTTCATGGACCAGAACAACCCGCTCGCGGGCCTGACGCACAAGCGTCGTCTCTCGGCCCTCGGCCCGGGTGGTCTGTCCCGTGAGCGTGCCGGCGTCGAGGTCCGTGACGTCCACCCGTCGCACTACGGCCGCATGTGCCCGATCGAGACCCCGGAAGGCCCGAACATCGGCCTGATCGGTTCGCTCGCGTCCTTCGGTCGGATCAACTCCTTCGGCTTCATCGAGACCCCGTACCGTCGCGTCGTCAACGGCGAGGTCACGAAGACCATCGACTACCTCACCGCTTCGGAAGAGGACGACTTCGTCGTCGCGCAGGCCAACGCCCCGCTGACGAACGACTTCCACTTCGCCGACGACAAGGTGCTCGTCCGCAAGAAGGGTGGCGAGGTCGAACTCGTCGCCAAGGACGAGGTCGACTACATGGACGTCTCCCCGCGCCAGATGGTGTCGGTCGCGACGTCGCTCATCCCGTTCCTCGAGCACGACGACGCGAACCGCGCCCTCATGGGTGCGAACATGCAGCGTCAGGCCGTCCCGCTGCTCCGTTCCGAGTCGCCGCTCGTCGGTACCGGTATGGAGGGCTACACGGCCATCGACGCCGGCGACGTCGTCACCGCCGACAAGGCCGGTGTCGTCTCCGAGGTCTCGGCCGACGCCGTCACCCTGCAGCTCGACGAGGGCGGCACGCAGACCTACTACCTGCGCAAGTTCGACCGCTCCAACCAGGGCACGAGCTACAACCACCGCGTCATCGTCTCCGCAGGCGAGCGCGTGGAGCAGGGCGAGGTCATCGCCGACGGTCCCGCGACGGAGAACGGCGAGCTCGCGCTCGGCAAGAACCTCCTCGTCGCGTTCATGCCGTGGGAGGGCTACAACTACGAGGACGCGATGATCCTGTCGCAGAACCTCATCAAGGACGACACGCTCTCCTCGATCCACATCGAGGAGTACGAGGTCGACGCCCGCGACACCAAGCTCGGCAAGGAGGAGATCACCCGTGACCTCCCCAACGTCAGCCCGGACCTGCTGGCCGACCTCGACGAGCGCGGCATCATCCGCATCGGTGCCGAGGTCCGCCCCGGCGACATCCTCGTCGGCAAGGTCACGCCGAAGGGCGAGACCGAGCTGAGCGCCGAGGAGCGTCTGCTCCGTGCCATCTTCAACGAGAAGTCGCGCGAAGTCCGCGACACCTCGCTCAAGGTGCCCCACGGTGAAGAGGGCACGATCATCGGCGTCAAGGTGTTCGACTCGCAGGACGGTGACGACGAACTCGGCTCTGGTGTCAACCAGCGCGTGGTCGTCTACATCGCCCAGAAGCGCAAGATCACCGCGGGTGACAAGCTCGCCGGTCGTCACGGCAACAAGGGCGTCATCTCGACCATCCTCCCGGTCGAGGACATGCCGTTCCTCGCCGACGGCACCCCCGTCGACATCGTCCTCAACCCGCTCGGCGTCCCCGGCCGCATGAACTTCGGCCAGGTGCTCGAGATCCACCTCGGGTGGCTCGCCAAGCAGGGCTGGAACGTCGAGGGCATCCAGGACTGGGCCGAGAACCTGCCGGAGGCAGCGCACAGCGCCGAGCCCGGCACCAAGGTCGCCACCCCGGTGTTCGACGGTGCGTACGAGCGCGAGATCGAGGGCCTCCTCGACTCGACCCTCCCGAACCGCGACGGCGAGCGCCTGATCGGCTCGTCCGGCAAGGCGCAGCTCTTCGACGGCCGCTCCGGCGAGCCGTTCCCGGAGCCCGTCTCGGTCGGCTACATGTACATCCTCAAGCTGCACCACCTGGTCGACGACAAGATCCACGCGCGTTCGACCGGTCCGTACTCGATGATCACGCAGCAGCCGCTGGGTGGTAAGGCGCAGTTCGGTGGACAGCGATTCGGTGAGATGGAGGTGTGGGCGCTCGAAGCGTACGGCGCCGCCTACGCCCTCCAGGAGCTCCTGACGATCAAGTCCGACGACATCCTCGGCCGCGTGAAGGTCTACGAGGCGATCGTCAAGGGCGAGAACATCCAGGAACCCGGCATCCCCGAGTCCTTCAAGGTCCTCATGAAGGAGATGCAGTCGCTCTGCCTGAACGTCGAGGTCCTCTCGGCCGACGGCCAGGCGGTCAGCCTGCGCGACAACGATGACGAGGTCTTCCGCGCTGCGGAGGAGCTGGGCATCAACATCTCCTCGCGGTTCGAGTCGTCCTCCGTCGACGACATCTGATCCCGCCCGTACATCGAAGCCTGAATCAGCAAGAGAGAAGAACATTGCTCGAAGCAACTTCCTTTGACGCCATTCGGATCGGCCTCGCGACCGCCGAGGACATCCGTCAGTGGTCGTACGGCGAGGTCAAGAAGCCGGAGACCATCAACTACCGCACCCTGAAGCCCGAGAAGGACGGTCTGTTCGGCGAGCAGATCTTCGGTCCTTCCCGCGACTGGGAGTGCGCCTGTGGCAAGTACAAGCGTGTCCGGTTCAAGGGCATCGTCTGCGAGCGCTGCGGCGTCGAGGTCACCAAGTCCTCGGTCCGTCGTGAGCGCATGGGCCACATCGAGCTCGCTGCCCCCGTCACGCACATCTGGTACTTCAAGGGCGTCCCGTCGCGCCTCGGGTACCTCCTCGACATGGCACCGAAGGACCTCGAGAAGGTCATCTACTTCGCGGCGTACATGATCATCGACATCGATGAAGAGGGCCGTCACGCGGACATGCCGGGTCTCGAGAACGAGATGCGTCTCGAGATCAAGACCCTCGAGGGCCAGCGCGACTCGATCATCGCCGACCGCCTCAAGAAGCTCGAGGACGACCTCGCAGCCCTTGAGGAAGAGGGTGCGAAGGCCGACGTCAAGCGCCGCACCAAGGACACCGCCGAGAAGGAGATGTCCCAGGTCCGCAAGTCGTTCGACGAGGACATCACCCGTCTCGAGCGTGTGTGGGAGGACTTCCGCAACCTCAAGGTGGGCGACCTCAAGCCCGAGGACGCCGTCTTCCACGAGCTCCAGGACCGGTTCGGGATCTACTTCGACGCCTACATGGGCGCCGAGGCGATCAAGCTCCGGCTCGAGGCGTTCGACCTGGCCGCCGAGGCCGAGGCGCTGCGTCTGCAGATCGCCGAGGGCAAGGGCCAGAAGAAGATCCGCGCGATCAAGCGTCTGCGCGTCGTCAGCTCCTTCCTCGCCACCGGCAACTCGCCGGCCGCGATGGTGCTCGGCGTCGTGCCGGTCATCCCGCCGGAGCTGCGCCCGATGGTGCAGCTCGACGGTGGCCGTTTCGCCACGTCGGACCTCAACGACCTCTACCGTCGTGTGATCAACCGCAACAACCGTCTCCGCCGCCTGCTCGACCTCGGTGCCCCCGAGATCATCGTGAACAACGAGAAGCGCATGCTGCAGGAAGCCGTTGACGCGCTGTTCGACAACGGTCGTCGTGGACGTCCGGTCACGGGTACCGGCAACCGCGCCCTGAAGTCCCTGAGCGACATGCTCAAGGGCAAGCAGGGTCGTTTCCGCCAGAACCTGCTCGGCAAGCGCGTCGACTACTCGGGCCGTTCGGTCATCATCGTCGGCCCGCAGCTGAAGCTGCACCAGTGCGGTCTGCCCAAGCAGATGGCGCTCGAGCTCTTCAAGCCGTTCGTGATCAAGCGCCTGATCGACCTGTCGCACGCGCAGAACATCAAGTCGGCCAAGCGCATGGTCGAGCGTTCGCGTCCGCAGGTGTGGGACGTGCTCGAGGAGATCATCCGCGAGCGCCCCGTCCTGCTGAACCGTGCGCCGACGCTGCACCGTCTGGGCATCCAGGCGTTCGAGCCGCAGCTCGTCGAGGGCAAGGCCATCCAGCTCCACCCGCTCGTGTGTGCTGCGTTCAACGCGGACTTCGACGGTGACCAGATGGCCGTGCACCTGCCGCTGTCGGTCGAGGCCCAGGCCGAGGCCCGCATCCTGATGCTCGCCTCGAACAACATCCTGAAGCCGTCCGACGGCCGTCCCGTGACCCTGCCCGCACAGGACATGATCATCGGTCTGCACCACCTCACGACCGTCCGCGAGGGCGCCGTGGGCGAGGGCCGTGCGTTCTCGTCGGTGGCCGAGGCGATCCTGGCGAACGACCAGCACACGCTGCACCTCAACGCGATGGTGAAGATCCGCATGACGGGTGTCCACTTCGCCGAGGGTGAAGCGCCCGAGGGCTACGAGCTGGGCGACTCCGTGCTGCTCGAGACGACCCTGGGCCGTGCGCTCTTCAACGAGACTCTCCCGGCGAACTACCCGTTCGTCCAGAAGGTCACCGACAAGGGTGTGCTCTCCGCGATCGTCAACGACCTCGCCGAGCGGTACTCCAAGACCGAGACGGCCGCTGCGCTGGACCGGATCAAGGACGCCGGCTTCTACTGGGGCACCCGCTCCGGTGTGACCGTCGCCCTGTCGGACGTCGTGACGCCTCCTCGCAAGAAGGAGATCATCGCGGGCTACGAGATCCAGGCCGCCAAGGTGCAGGGCGAGTTCGACAAGGGTCTGATCACCGACTCCGAGCGTCGCGCCGACCTGATCAAGATCTGGACCGAGGCCACGAACGAGATCGCGCAGGAGATGCGCGACAACTTCCCGGTCGACAACACCATCAACCGCATGGTGTCGTCCGGTGCTCGTGGTAACTGGCTCCAGGTCCGCAACATCGCCGGTATGCGTGGTCTGGTGAACAACCCGAAGGGCGAGATCATCGCCCGCCCGATCATCAACTCGTACCGCGAGGGCCTGACCGTGGCGGAGTACTTCATCGCCACCCACGGTGCTCGTAAGGGTCTTGCCGACACCGCGCTCCGTACCGCGGACTCCGGGTACCTCACCCGTCGTCTCGTGGACGTCTCGCAGGACGTCATCATCCGCGAGGACGACTGCGGCACGACGCGTGGCCTCGAGCTGCCGATCGCGACCGTGGACGCCGACGGCAAGCTCGTCCGCGACCCGCGCGTCGAGAACACCGTGTACTCCCGCACCCTGGCCACCGAGGCCGTGGACGCACAGGGCACGGTCGTGGCAGAGGCTCGCGAGGACGTCGGTGACGTGCTCCTCGAGAAGCTGCTGGCAGCCGGTGTCGAGAGCATCAAGGTGCGCTCGGTCCTGACCTGCGAGTCGGCTGTCGGTGTCTGCGCGAAGTGCTACGGCCGTTCGCTCGCCACCGGCAACCTGGTCGACATCGGTGAGGCAGTGGGCATCATCGCCGCGCAGTCCATCGGTGAGCCCGGTACCCAGCTGACGATGCGTACCTTCCACACGGGTGGTTCGGCCTCGGCCGACGACATCACCCAGGGTCTGCCGCGTGTCACGGAGCTCTTCGAGGCGCGTACCCCCAAGGGCGCGTCCCCGATCGCCGAGGCCCCCGGCCGCGTCGTGGTCGAGGACACGGACAAGGGTCGTCGGATCATCCTCACGCCGGACAACGGCGACGAGCCGTTCATCTACCCGGTGCTCAAGCGTGCGACGCTCCTCATCGAGGACAACCAGCACGTCGAGCTCGGCGAGCAGTTCATCGCCGGCACCGTCGACCCGAAGGAAGTCCTCCGGGTCAAGGGTGTCCGAGAGGTCCAGAAGCACCTGGTCAACGGTGTGCAGGACGTCTACGGCTCGCAGGGTGTGCCGATCCACGACAAGCACATCGAGGTCATCGTCCGCCAGATGCTCCGCAAGGTCACCGTCGTCGACCACGGCGACACCGACCTGCTGCCGGGTGAGCTCGTCGACCGGTCGCGCTACAACGCGCTGAACCGTGCGGCGCTGCAGGAGGGTCGCAAGACCGCCTCGGCTCGCCAGGAGGTCATGGGCATCACGAAGGCGTCCCTCGCGACCGAGTCGTGGCTGTCCGCCGCTTCCTTCCAGGAGACCACCCGCGTGCTCACGCAGGCGGCCATGGAGGGCAAGCAGGACCACCTCGTCGGCCTCAAGGAGAACGTCATCATCGGTAAGCTCATCCCCGCCGGGACGGGACTCAGCCGGTACCGTGACGTGGACGTGAACGCGACCGAAGAGGCGAAGGCGGAGCGGTACCCCAACCGCATCTTCGCTGACGACTCGTCGTTCTCGGACGCCGACCTGAGCTTCGTCGACTTCGACAGCTTCTCGTCGGACGACTTCACGCCGGGCACGTACAACTGAGCCTGATGTGATCCCACGAAGGCCCCGTCTCCGCAAGGAGGCGGGGCCTTCGTCGTGTCGTCACCACGTGACGGCCTGGAGGTGCAGTGCGGGGCCGCCACGGGCCTCCCGTCCGCCGTGGGGTCGCGGCTAGAGCGCGCGGCCCGCGCCGTTGTCGCGGCCGGAACCGCGACCGGTCTCGTCGACGAGCGAGAACAGGCTCAGCACGTTGCCGTCGGGGTCGCGGACGTCGAACCAGTCGACCGCCCCGTCGACGCACTCGACGGGGCCGATGTCGATGCCGAGCGCCCCGATGCGGGCGTGCTGCGCGGCGACGTCGTCGACGCCGAAGCGGACGCTGACCGGGTTCTCCTCGGCCTGTTCGTCGACGTAGAGCTGGATCCAGATGCCGCCGACCTCGTACTCGGCGACGCCGTCCTCGGGCTCGAGGTCCGGCTCGGTGCGCTCGAAGACCGCGCCGTACCAGAGGCAGGACGCCTCGATGTCGCTGACGGGCAACCCCACGGTCACGCTCGTGATGTCCATGACTCATCATGTGCCCGGGTGGGGGCGCGCGTCGAGAGGGATTCCGCGGTGCCGCGCTGTCCGGCCCGCGTCGGACGGCGGCCCTGTTCCTCCACACCCCCGTGTGACGCCGACGTTCTCCACGGACCGCTCGCCAGGACTCCGGCAGCCGCGCGTGGTCCGGGAGGCTGGCGGACATGCACCCTCCGACGACCACCGCGAACCGGCCCAGGCGTCCCCCGGACCGGGGCCGAACCGGTCGTGGACCCCAGTTCTGGGTGCAGCCGGACCCCCTCCGCCCCCTCTTTCTGGGACTGCGGTCGGCGAGGGCCCCAGAAGTAGCGTGGTCGGGCGCCACATCCCTGGTGGCGCATCACCCGACGACGTCTCGCCGTGCGCGAGTCCAAGGAGGCACGGGACTCATGGCGACCCTGTCCGAGATCCTCATCCTGAACGGCGCCCTGCCCATCGAGCACCTCGATGCGATGACGGGTGACGAGGACCTCGACGAGCGAGCCATCCGCGGCCTGGTCGACCAGGGCGTCGTGAGCGAGGCCCAGTTCATCACCGCCCGGGCCGCGTCGAACAACTCCCGCACCGTCCCGCTGAGCGACTACCCCGTCGACGGCACCGCGGTGTCGATCCTGCCGGCGGCCCTGTGCCGTCGTCACGGCGTGCTCGGCGTCGGGTTCGAGGGCGACCTGCTCATCCTCGCGATGGTGAACCCCACGAACGTGCTCGCCATCGACGACGCCCGGACGGCGTCCGGGCGCGCGATCAAGCCGCTGCAGGTCGAGGAGCGTGACCTCGTCGCCGCCCTTGACCGGTACCTGCGCGCCGACGACGAGCTCAACGACCTGACGTCGTCGCTGGAAGAAGAAGCGTCGACGACCTCGAAGGCGCAGGTCGACATCGCCGACGGTGCCCTCGACGACGTCCCGATCGTCCGCTTCGTGAACCTGCTCGTGTCGCAGGCCATCCAGGACCACGCGTCCGACATCCACATCGAGCCCGGCGAGCACGAGGTCCGGATCCGGTACCGCATCGACGGCGTGCTGCACGAGATGGCGCCGGCGCCGAAGAACATCCAGAACGGCGTGATCAGCCGCCTGAAGATCATGAGTGACATCGACATCGCCGAGCGTCGCAAGCCGCAGGACGGCCGCATGTCCGTGCGGCACGGCGGCCGGCAGATCGACCTCCGCGTCGCGACGCTGCCCACCGTGTGGGGCGAGAAGGTCGTCATGCGGATCCTCGACAACACGAACACCTCGCTGACCCTCAAGGACCTCAACCTCCTCGAGCAGAACTTCCAGGCCTACCAGCGGTCCTACTCGAAGCCGTACGGCATGATCCTGGTCACCGGTCCCACCGGTTCGGGCAAGTCGACGACGCTGTACACGACCCTCAACGCCGTGGCGAAGCCCGAGATCAACGTCATCACGGTGGAGGACCCGGTCGAGTACCGGATGGCCGGCATCAACCAGGTGCAGGTCAACCCGAAGGCCGGCCTGACGTTCGCGTCCGCGCTCCGCTCGATCCTCCGGTCCGACCCCGACGTCGTGCTGCTGGGTGAGATCCGCGACCACGAGACCGCCCAGATCGCGATCGAGGCGTCGCTCACCGGGCACCTCGTGCTCTCGACCCTGCACACCAACGACGCGCCCTCGGCCGTGACCCGCCTGACCGAGATGGACATCGAGCCGTTCCTGGTCGGGTCCGCCCTCGACTCCGTCGTCGCCCAGCGACTCGCCCGCCGGCTGTGCGACCGGTGCAAGGCGCCGGCCGTGTACGAGATCGAGCAGCTCCAGGCGCTCGGTTTCCTGGCCCCCGGCGACGAGATGCCCGCGTTCTTCGCCCCGGTCGGCTGCGCGGTGTGCTCGAACACCGGCTACCGCGGCCGCATCGCCCTGCACGAGGTCATGACCGTGACCGAGGAGATCGAGCGGCTCGCCGTCGGTCGCGCCTCGAGCGCGGAGATCAGCCGCGTCGCCCAGCAGCAGGGCATGCTCACGCTCCGCCAGGACGGCTTCGAGAAGGTCAAGCTCGGCATGACGAGCGTCGACGAGATCCTGCGCGTCGTCGCGTGACCGGGGAACAGGACGAGCAGATGACCGACTCCGTGTACGACATCACCATGCCCGGCGACGAGCCCGTCGCCGGATGGCACCCCGGCACTCCGGGCGCCGAGGTCGGCTCCCGCCGTGCCGCGCGTCTGGCCGCTGCCGCTGCCGCCCCGCCCGAGCAGGTCTACGACCTGACGGACGACTCGGCGGTGTGGCCCGCGCCCACCGGCACGCCCGTGGCCAGCCCGATCGCTGGTCCCGTGGGTGGTCCGGTCGCTGCGCCCGTGGGGCAGTCCGCCACCGCCCCGGCGACGCCGCCCGCCGCGGTGCCGTCGTCGACCGCCACCTACGGGTACGCCGAGCCGGCGACCCAGCAGCTGCCGGCCATCGCCTACAGCGGCGCGCACCACGCCGCACCGGCAGCGCCCGCTCCGACCCCGGCCCCCGCCGCGGCGTCGACCGGTGACATCGACTTCGCCCGGCACGCGCGCGAGGTCGCCGACCCCGACCTCATCACCGCACTGGCGCAGGTCGTTTACCAGGGCGCCTCCGACCTGCACGTCACGGCCGACGCCCCGCCCACCGTCCGCGTCGACGGCTCGCTCCGGCCGGCCGTGCCCGGAGGCGCGTGGTCGCGTGGCAAGGTCATCGCGGCACTGAAGACGCTGCTGTCCGTCGAACAGGCCGGGCAGTTCGACCACGACCAGGAGCTCGACTTCGCGTACTCGCTGTCGCCGGAGTACCGCTTCCGCGTGAACTACTACCAGCAGCGCGGCAACTGGGGTGCGGCGTTCCGCATCATCCCCACCCGGATCAAGACGCTCAAGCAGCTCGGCATCCCCGCGCACGTCGGCGACTTCGCCGGCCTGCCCCGTGGCCTGGTCCTCGTCACCGGCCCGACCGGTTCGGGCAAGTCGACCACCCTCGCCGCGCTCATCGACCTGGTCAACGAGAGCCGCGCCGACCACATCGTGACGGTCGAGGACCCGATCGAATTCATGCACGACCACAAGCGGTCGATCATCAACCAGCGCGAGGTCGGTGCCGACACGCACTCCTTCGCCTCCGCGCTCAAGCACGTGCTCCGGCAGGACCCCGACGTCATCCTGATCGGTGAGCTCCGCGACCTCGAGACCATCTCCGTCGCGCTCACCGCCGCCGAGACCGGCCACCTGGTGTTCGCCACCCTGCACACGCAGAGCGCACCCGGCACGATCGACCGCGTCATCGACGTCTTCCCACCGCACCAGCAGGGGCAGATCCGCACCCAGCTCGCGGCCACCCTGCAGGGCGTCGTCTGCCAGACCCTCGTCCCGAAGGCCAACGGTGTCGGTCGGGTCGTCGCCACCGAGATCATGACGATCACCCCGGCCATCGGCAACCTCATCCGCGAGGGCAAGACCTACCAGATCACCTCGGCCATGCAGGCCGGCCGTGACATCGGCATGCACACCATGGACCAGGACCTCGCCGAACTGGTCAACGTCGGCACCATCTCGCGCAAGGCCGCGATGGAGAAGGTGCACGACGAAGAGGGCTTCGATCGGCTCGTCCAGCGCGTCGAGTCCCCGTCCGACTCCTCGGCCGCCGCGATCGCCGCCAGCGGCATCGACTTCGGCGACAAGTTCTCCGGAGGCTACTGATGTCACTCGCGTTCGACTACCGCGGGCGTGACGGCGCCGGCAAGCTCGTCAAGGGCCGCCTCGACGCCGCGTCCGAGGGGGCCGTCGTCCAGCGCCTCAGGGGCATGGGCGTCTCGCCGATCGCCATCACCGAGGCGAAGGCCGGCACCGGGCTCCAGACCGAGATCAAGATCCCCGGGTTCGAGAAGGGCGTCGGGCTCAAGGACCTCGCGATCATGTCGCGGCAGGCCTCGACGATGCTCACCTCGGGGCTCTCGCTCCTGCGGACCCTGACCATCCTGTCCGACCAGACCGAGAACAAGAAGCTCAAGGACATCCTCGGCAAGGTCCGCGACGACGTCGAGCGCGGTGTCTCCTTCTCCGACGCCGTCGCGAAGTACCCGGTCGACTTCCCGCCGATCATGATCAACATGATCCGTGCGGGGGAGACCGGCGGGTTCCTCGACCAGGCCATGGACTCCATCGCGACGAACTTCGAGAAGGAGCACAAGCTCCGCTCGACGATCAAGTCGGCGATGACCTACCCGGTGGTCGTGCTCGTGATGTCGCTGGTGGCGGTCGCCATCATGCTCATCTTCATCGTCCCGATCTTCCAGGACATGTTCTCGTCGCTCGGCGGCACGCTCCCGCTGCCGACGCAGATCCTCGTGACGCTGTCACACGCCATGCGGTACGTCGCGATCCCGCTCGCGATCGTCGTCGTGCTGGCGTGGCTCTGGTGGCGAGCGAACAAGAACACCGAACGCGTCCGAGCGTTCATCGATCCGATCACCCTGAAACTGCCGGTCTTCGGCCCGCTGCAGAAGAAGATCGTCATTGCTCGGTTCGCGCGCAACTTCTCGAACATGATCGGCGCCGGTGTTCCCATTCTGCAGGCATTGCGGATCGTCGGGGAAGTGTCGAACAACTTCGTCGTGAAGCGCGCGCTCGACAATGTCGCAGAGGCGGTGCGGAAAGGTGAATCAATCGCGGTGCCGCTCGCCGCACAATCGGTTTTCCCGGCAATGGTGACGCAGATGGTCGCGGTTGGTGAAGACGCCGGTTCCCTCGAGATCATGCTCGAGAAGATCGCGGTGTTCTACGACGCCGAGGTCGAGGCGACCACCGACGCCCTGACCTCGCTGATCGAGCCGCTGCTCATCGCGTTCCTCGGGGTGGTGGTGGGCGGGATGATCATCGCGCTGTACATGCCGATCTTCCAGATCACCAACGTCGTGCAGAACGCTTCCTAGTCATTCCACCCCCATGCGGGGGCATTGTCGATATCGATCCTCCCCCGCACTGGGGGTGTTTTGTGCCCAGCATGGCCCCCGTTCTCGGGATTGGCCGCTCGATGTGCCCCCAATACGCTGATCTGCGGCGGCCGAGCAAGCCCCGAACTCATTTCCCCGACATTCCCCGCAGAATGGAAACAACCATGTACTTCGCTCTCATGGGCAAGCTCGACGCTCGCCGCAAGGGTCTCCTGAAGGACGGCGAGAAGGGCTTCACGCTCATCGAGCTCCTCGTCGTCGTCATCATCATCGGCATCCTCGCCGCGATCGCCATCCCGGTGTACATCGGCGTGCAGAACAACGCGAAGGACTCGTCGGTCAAGTCCGACGTTGCGAACGCGAAGACTGCGATCGTCAGCGTCGCCTCGCAGGGTGACGGCGCCTTCCCCGCGACCATCACCGACGCGGACCTGATCGCGGGCGACTACAAGAGCGCCGGTGTCACCAAGGGGTCCAGCACGACCGCGCTGTCCTATAAGAAGACTGCGACCGGCTTCTGTGTCCAGGGCACGAGCTCGACCGCCAAGGTCTTCTCCGCCAACGAGACCGACGGCGTGAAGACCGGGGCCTGCTGACACTCGCTGTGAACCGTGTGGGCGCCGCCTCGTCGAGGCCGGCGCCCACACGAGCATCGGAACGACCACTCCATCCAGAAGGGACGCCATGATCTCGCGCATCGCCGAGCGACTGCGTTCCGCACGTGAGAGCGAGGACGGCTTCACGATCATCGAGGTGATGGTCGCGATGACGATCTTCGCCCTGATCGCCGCCGGGATCGCCGCGGGCATCGCCGCCTCACTGGTGCTGTCGAAGGACACCCGTGCGCGCGAGGTCGCATCGACGATCGCGATGGAGGACATCGACGACCTCCGGGACACCCCGAGCATCTTCAACGTGAAGAGCGGCACCGCCACCAAGCAGGTCGGCAACCAGGTCTTCGACCTGACCCGCAAGGTGTCGTGGACCCGGTCATCCGGCGCGGCCACCGCCTGCGGCACGGGCGACGGCAGCCTGTCGTACAAGGCCGTGACGGTCACGGTGCGGTGGAAGACCAGTGCTGCAGCGTCCGGGACCCAGCAGGTCGAGATGTCGAGCGCCATCGCTCCACTCACGAACATCAACTCGGACACCACGGGTTCGATCCTCGTCGGCGTGACGAACGCGAACGGGATCGGCGTCTCCGGGATCGTGCCGACCGTGAGCGGTGGCCCCGCCGGGGTCACGTTCCCGGCGACGGACGCGGAGGGCTGCACCTACGTGGCCGGCGTCGCGCCCGGGACCTACAAGGTGTCGGTCGCCCGCACCGGGTACATCGACTCGACCCAACAGACGAGTCCGTCGTCGCAGTCGGTGACGGTGTCGGTCGGGAGCTCCGGTGCTGCCGCCTTCACCTTCGACAAGGTGACGACCTACTCGTTCAAGTACGTGACCTCGCCGGCATCGTCCGCGATCCTGCCGACGAACCTGCCCTTGTCGATCACCAACGGGACGTCGGGCACGACCGTATTGAACCCCGCCCCGACGAGCGCGGCCCTGTTCCCGTTCCCCATGGGATACCAGGCGGTGGCCGGTCTGTACTCCGCAGACGTGTCGTCCGACGCCGCAGCGACCTGCCTGGGCCCGGAACCAGGTGCCTGGACGACCGCCAACAAGGCCGGCAAGAAGGGGACGGCGACGGAGTTCAAGGACGCGACCGGGCCGATCCCGATCAGAATGGGCGCGATCACGCTCGCCAAGCCGGACAAGGCGCTCTTCATCACCGCGAAGACCACGACGGCCGTGAACGGCGATCCCGGCTGCGCGAAGGGGATGACCCTGAGCTTCCCGAAGCCGACGTCCGACAGCATGACGATCGCCCTGCCGTGGGGAACCTGGAAGCTGTTCACGGGCGGCACCGCGGGCGCGGCGACGACGCCGCTCACGCTCACCGCCACCAACACCGCGATGGTCAGCAACGGTGCCGTCACCGATGGCGTCGTCCTCGTCGACCCGAGGCCGGCCAGCTGATGCGCGCGCTCCTCCGTCGTCTGCGTGGCGATCAACGCGGGATCACGCTCGTGGAGCTCCTCGTCGCCATGCTCGTGACGTCGCTGCTGCTCACCCTGGTCGGGAGCTTCTTCGTGTCGATCTCGAAGGCGCAGCGCACGGTGTCCTCGGTCAACGACAGCACCCGACAGGGCACCACGTCGATGACGCAGCTCAGTCGGTACCTGCGTGAGGCATCCCGTTGGCAGGTGAGCAAGACGGTCAGCGCGCCCGCGTTCGTTAGCGCCACTGGCCGGAGCGTGCAGTTCTACTCGGGTGTCGACCTGTCGAGCGCGCGGGCCGGGCTCACCAAGGTGACGGTCGACGTCGTGTCGAACCGGCTGCGCATGCAGCTGCAGCGAGGCGACTGCCCGACCGGCGGGTATTGCACGTTCACCGGCGCCACCCGGACGCTGTGGCTCGCCGACGTGGTCCGTGCCGGCACGCTCTTCTCGTACATCGACGCGGACAACGGTCCCGTGTCCGCGCCGGCGAACGCCACCTACGACACGATCCGTTCGGTCCGCGTGGCGCTGACGGTGGGGTCGACGGACGGCGTGACCACCAACGACAGCACGTTCCAGGCCACCATCAACCTGCGCAACCTCGACTACGGCGCAGCCACGGAGTCATGATGCTCATCCGGATCCTCCGAGGCCTGCGTGCCCGAGACGACGAACGCGGGGTCGCCCTCGCGGCCGTCATCGGGATCGGTGCGGTGCTCATGATCGTGCTGTCCCTCGTCGTCGCCACCGCGACGAGCGGTGCGACGAAGGCGACGACCGACACGAACTACAACAAGGCGATCGCGGCCGCGTACGCGGGTCTCTCCGACTACCAGGGCCGCCTCGCAGCCGACAACGCCTACGTCAAGTACGGCGTGCGCACCGCGTTCTCGTCGACGAGCACGTACACGGCAGATCCGGCCAACAAGGCCTTCGGCACCGCGAAGGACGGCTCGTGGGCGAACGTGGTCGGGAGCACCGACCAGTCCTACCGGTACGAGGTCGACAACTCCGACTACTCGACGACCGGCAAGGTCCGCCTGCGCGTGACGGGGAAAGCCGGTGCCACGACGAGGACCATCGTCGTGGACCTCCGCGGTGACGGCTTCGTCAACTACCTGTACTTCACGAACTACGAGTCCCAGGACCCGAGCCTGACGAACGCCGGCTGCGTCTCGAACCACCGCAACGACGACGACTGGAGCTCCAGCAGCAGCTGTGAAGCCGTCACGTTCGCCAGCGGTGACGTCCTCGACGGGCCGGTCCGGTCGAACGACGTCATCACCGCCTGCGGAGCGACGTTCAACTCGAGCGTGCAGGACACGGGGCCCGCCGACTTCTTCTACACGAGCAAGGCGACGACCATCGACTCCGCCTGCCGCTCGTCCACGAAGTTCATCGGCGGGAAGATCAAGAACGTCGGGACGCTCCCCATGCCGAGCACCAACGCGAACATGAAGCAGGAGGCACGGACCGACATCCCCGAGAAGGTGGCGAAGCCCGGGTGCCTGTACACCGGTCCGACGTCCATCACGTTCCTCGCCGGGGGCAAGATGCGCGTGGTCTCACCGTGGACCATCTCCACACAGGTCAAGGGCAACGCCACGGGCAGCGCCATCGCGCCGGGTCCGGGGAACGACGCCCTGTGCGGCTCGGTCGCTGCCCTCCGGGGAACCGGTGCCGTCATCCCCACGCTGCCCGCGAACTTGGTCTACGTGCAGAGCGTGCCGTCGACGGTCGGTGACCCGAACTACTGGGCGTCCAGCGCAACACCGTCCGGCACGGTCAACGGGACCGTGAACGCGGGTTCGCCGGTCTACTGCCAGCAGACGGTCAAGTCGGGGAACTCGACGAGTTCGGACTACGGCAACGGCTTGGGGTACCCGCTCAACGGCGAGTTCACCGGAACGCGCGGGGATGCCGGGTACTACGGGTGCCGCAGCGGTGATGCCTTCGTGTCCGGGTCCTTCGGCGGACAGATGACCCTCGCCGCGGAGAACTTCCTGTACGTGACCGGGAACATCGTCTACCAGAACGGCCGGACCTCCGACGACATGCTCGGGCTCGTCGGGCAGAAGGCGGTCTCCGTCTACAACCCCGTGTCGTGCTCCAGCTACTCCGGCTGGTCGAACACGGTGTGCAACACGGGCAGCAGCTCCTACTCGACGAACACGGCGCCGACCAAGAACATCGAGATCGACGCGGCCATCGCCAGCAACCTCGGCACGTTCAACGTCCAGAACAGCCAGTACGGGTCCAACCTCGGCATCCTCACGATCTACGGATCGATCGCCCAGCAGTTCCGCGGCTCGGTCCGCACCTCGTACGGCAACGGCCTGCTGACGGGGTACGCGAAGGCGTACTCGTACGACAGCAGACTCAAGTCCTCGGCCCCGCCCAAGTTCCTGCAGCCGGTCTCGACCACGTACGGCGTGACGACCGAGACCGAGTCGGCCACGGCCTTCCGCGCCGACGGCACTCCGACGGGGAAGTGACCGTGGCTTCCTTCGCCGGTGTGGCACCCCTCGTCGCCGCGCTGGTCGGCGTGCTCGGTCTCGCGATCGGGTCGTTCCTGAACGT
This sequence comes from Curtobacterium sp. MCSS17_005, assembly GCF_003234225.2. Lineage (NCBI taxonomy): Bacteria > Bacillati > Actinomycetota > Actinomycetes > Micrococcales > Microbacteriaceae > Curtobacterium > Curtobacterium sp. MCSS17_005. The sequence goes on along the minus strand of NZ_CP126258.1, from coordinate 3,561,719 downwards.
CGTCGTGTACCGGGTGCCCGCGGGCATGTCCGTCGTCGCGCCGGCCAGCTCGTGCCCCGGATGCGGTCATGCGATCCGAGGTCGCGACAACGTGCCCGTGGTCTCCTGGCTCGTCCTGCGCGCCCGGTGCCGTGACTGCGGCGCGCCCATCTCGGCCCGGTACCCGCTCGTCGAAGCCGCCACGGGCCTCCTGTTCGTCGCGGTGACGCTGCTCTCGGTACTCGCACCGTGGTCGCCGCTGGTGGCACCGGACGGCGTCTCCGGATCGATCCACGCAGCGGTCCTGCTCGTTGCGCTCCTGTACCTGATGGCGATCAGCATCTCGTTGACGCTCATCGACCTCGACACCCACACGTTGCCGAACCGGATCGTGCTCCCGGCCTACATCGTGCTGCCCGTGCTCCTGCTGGCTGCGTCAGCGGCGTCCGGGGACTGGGGCGCCGCGCTCCGGGGGCTCATCGGCCTGGTCGTCCTCGGCGGCGTCTACCTCGTGCTCGCGCTGGCGGTGCCCGGCGGGATGGGGCTCGGCGACGTGAAGCTCGCCGGCGTGCTCGGCCTCGTGCTGGCGTACCTCGGATGGGGACCCCTCGCAGTGGGTTCTTTCGCGGCGTTCCTGCTCGGAGGTACCTTCGCAGTCGTCCTCCTGGTCGTGCGCCGGGCGGGCCGTCGCAGCGGGATCCCGTTCGGCCCCTGGATGCTCGCGGGTGCCTGGCTCGGCATCGCCGTCGGTGCCCCCGCATGGGACGGCTACCTGCGCCTCCTCGGACTCGCCTGACGCCTCGTCGCGCGCTGACTCACCAGACCGACCCGAAGACGGTCACGGAAGGACCACCCATGTCGAAGAGCATCGTGGGCGTCGACATCGGCGCCGCCGCGATCCGTGCTGTCGAGGTCCAGGACGCCGACAAGCCGAGACCGACGATCCTGCGGTTCGCCGAGGTGCCCGTGCCCCCGGGCGCGACGAAGCAGGGGGAGGTGCTCGAGCCGAACACCGTCGCGGGTGCGCTCCGACAGCTCTGGTCGCTCGGGCGCTTCCGCTCGAAGGACGTCGTGCTCGGCATGGGCAACCAGCGCGTGCTGTCGCGCGACCTGACGGTCCCGAAGGCCCCCATCGCGCAGATCCGTGAATCGTTGCCCTTCCAGGTGCAGGACATGCTCCCGGTGCCCGTGGGCGACGCCATCCTCGACTTCTACCCGACCAGCGAGGAGACGGGGGAGAACGGCCCCACAGTGAGCGGTCTCCTCGTCGCCGCCGTGAAGGACGCCGTGCTCGCCAACGTCCGCGCGGTCCAGAATGCCGGGCTCAAGCCGGTCGGTGTCGACCTCATCCCGTTCGCCCTGGCACGTGTCCTCGCGCCAGCGAACCGGTCGGGCACCGTCGCCATCGTGGAGTGCGGCGGCAACACGACGACCGTCGTCATCGTCACCGACGGCGTCCCGAAGTTCGTCCGCATCGTGCCGACCGGCGGCGACGACATCACGCGGCTCCTCGCCGGTCGGCTGACCATCGACGAGGGCGCGGCCGAAGCCGTCAAGCGTCACCTGGGCATGGATCCGGAGCGGGCGCGGACCGGCGACGACGCGCTCGCGGTCGCGGCGGTCCGCGAGACGATGGGCGAACTGCTCTCGAGCCTCCGCAACACCGTCAACTACTTCGTCAACACCCACCCTGCCGAGCCCGTCGGCGAGATCCTGCTCTGCGGCGCTGCAGCTGCGCTCCCCGGTTTCGCCGCAGCGCTCTCGGAGTTCACCCGGACGCCCGTCCGGTTCGGGGCGCCGTTCGCGAACGTCGCGCTCGCGAAGTCCATCCGGGTCGAGGACCTGCACGCGCACGGCGCATCGATCGCCGTGGCATGGGGACTCGCCGCGGGAGGGAAGGCAGCATGAGCCAGTCGACCAAGTCGAAGCCCTCGCGTTCTGGACGGAGCCGCCGTCGAGGAGCAGCGCCCGACCCGGCCCTGCGTGTCGCCGCCGAGACCGCGGAGCGCGTCAAACGTCAGCGTCGGACCACCCCCAGCGAGATCGTCGTCGGGGGCCGCCCCAGTGTCGACCTGCTGCCCACCGAGGTCCTCGCCGACCGACGCAGCAGCCGTGTCGTCCGTCGGATGTGGGCGGGCGTCGTCCTCGTGGCGATCGTGGTCGGGATCGCGACCGCCGGAGCCAGTCTCCTGTCCAGCCAGGCCCACGACGACCTGACCCACGCGCAGGACGAGACCCTGTCGCTCCTGCAGCAGCAGGCGAACTACCGCGAGGTCCGGGACACGGAGGCCGGTACCGCGCTGCGTGAAGCCGCGCAGTCGGTCGGCGGGGCCACGGAGATCGCCTGGCAGCCGTACCTCGCTTCGCTGAAGGCATCGCTCCCGGCGGGAGTCGAGATCACCGGCGTCGCGATCGACTCGGCCACGCCGCTGGAGACCTACGCGCAGGCTGACACCCCGCTCCAGGGGCAGCGTGTCGCGACCCTGACCATCGACGCGCAGAGCCCGACGCTGCCGTCCGTTCCGTCGTGGCTCGATGCCGTCAAGGGACTCAAGGGCTTCGTCGACGCGACCGCGAACTCGGTCACGCTCGACCCGACGACCGGCACGTACACGGTGAACATGACGATCCACGTCGACCAGGCCGCCTTCGACGGCAAGTACCAGGACAAGGGCGAGTGAGATGACCCGCAACCGACTCAACATGCTCCTCGCCGTCGTGGCGATGGTCGTGGTGGCACTCGCGGGGTTCTTCCTCGGCGTGCAGCCACATCTCGCACAGGCCGCGAGCGACCGTACCGACCAGGTGTCGGTGGACGCGACGAACCGGACGACGGCGGCGGAACTCGCCCGGCTCAAGGACCGTGCGAAGTCCCTGCCGGCGATGAAGGCGGAACTCGCGGAGCTCACCACCTCGGTGCCGTCGAGTGCGAACATGTCCTCCTTCTACGGCGCTGTCGACAGCGTCGCGGCCCGTGCGGGTGTGAAGGTGTCCGCGATCACGACGTCGGACGCTGTGGCGTACACCGCCCCCGTCGCAGCCTCGACTGCCGCGGGCACCGAGGACTCGTCGGCCTCCGCGACGGACGAGGCGACGGACGAGGCGACGCCCGAGCCGACCGCGGCATCCACCGGCGCCGCGACGGCGCCGGTGACCGACCCGGCGATCTCGGCCGCGAACTTCTCGGCCATCCCCGTCTCCGTGTCGGTCGACGGGTCGTTCGACCAGGCCCTGTCCTTCGTCGGGGGCATGCAGGACGGCGCTCGACTCTTCCTGGTCACCACGGTGTCGTCCTCCATCTCGCAGGACTCGACCGACCCGGCCGCGGCGGCTGCGACGACGTGGACGTTCGGTGGCTACGTGTACGTCCTGACCGCCGACTCGGACACGGCCGCGAAGGGCTGACCCGACCCCCGCGGACTGGGGTCGGCCGCGCCACGCCGACCCCACTTCCGCGACACCCGTCGTTGTGATTACGATGCACCAGACGCCGTGATCACGGCTGCTCATCCCTTCTCGAACGGTCGGCTCGAACCGGCCGTTCCTCGTCGTGCCCGGAGTCGCGCGTGTTGGTCGGAATCGTGGAATTCCTGGGTTGGTTCGGTGCTGTAACCGTTTTAGCTGGTTACATCTTGTTCTCCACCGGCAAGATCCCGAACGGCCCGCTCTACCAGCTGTTCAACCTGGTCGGCGGCCTTGCGGTGGCGATCAACGTCGCCGCGCACCACGCCGTCCCCTCGACGATCGTCAACGGGATCTGGGCGATCGTCGCCGTCGTGGTCCTGGTGAAGATGGGCCGAGCGCGTCGCGCGGCGAAGCGCAACGGATCCGTGTCCACCGAGCCGCCGGTCCTGCACGCTGAACCGGCCGCGACCACCGGGGTCCTGCCGGTCATCGGCCCGGCGCTGCGTGACCACGAGCCGGAGGACACCCCCGAGGCGGACGCCGCCACGGGCCTCCAGTCCGACGACCCGACGGACGCGACGGACGCGACGGACGAGACGATGCCGGATGCCGCACCCGCCGCGGTGCCGGAGGCGCCGGCCCCCATGACGGAGACCGTCCCGATCATCACGGCGACGATCGCGCTCGCCCTGGTCGCCGCAGCGCAGGAGCAGTCCGACCGGGCGGACCGTCGCGAGCACGCGGACGACACGGACCACGCCGAACCCGCTCACTGACCAGCCGGTCGGCGATACGATCGGCGCATGTCCCGGTGGTTGATCGCGACGATGACGTCCGTCCTCTTCATCGCGCTCGTGATCGCCGTCACGGGCTTCGAAGCCCTGCTCGCCGACGTCGAGGTCATCTCGCAGCCCGACGCCACCCCGTACCTCGGGCCCGCGATGGTGGTCGGTGGCGCGGTGGTGGTCTTCCTCGCGACCGCGGCCGGCGTGCGCGACGGCAACCCGGGGGTCACCGCGCTGGTGGCCGCGGCGACGGTCTACCTGGTCATGCTCGGCGTCGGAGCCGTGGGCTACGCGCTCGTCCGTTCGGACGCGACGGAGCTCCTCGTCTTCCCCGCGGACTACGCCCTCGGGCCGTTCGTGGTCGGGTCCGTCGTGGTGGCGCTCCTGTCGGTGCTCGGCGGGATCACCATGGCCCGGCACCAGGCACGGACCGGCGGCGGCTCGGGCGAGGCCGGGACGGCGCGTCCGGACGGGCCGGACGAGCGCTCCGGGCCCGACCGGACGCACGCGGGCGAGGAACCCGCCGGACGGTAGTGTTCGCAGGGCACGACGCACACGCAACGGGGGAACGATGAGCGACCAGCACGCGCAGGATCCGGACCAGCAGGGCGGCTGGGGCGCCGTACCGCCGGTGGCCTCGATCCGTGGAACCGACGGAACGTCCGGGGCAGCGGCCCAGGGATTCGGTCCAGGTCCCGGCGCAGGAGCCCCCGGATTCCCCGGGATGCCCGGGGTGCCCGCTCCGGTGCCCCAGCGTCCTCGCCGGAAGCTCCGCCGCGGTCAGCTCATCGGCATCATCTCGGGCGGCACTGCGGTCGTCCTGCTGCTCGTCGCCGGTGTCGTCGGGTACTCGGTCGGTTCCTCCTCGCACTCGGCGGACCGCCCGGTGCGGGCGTTCCTCGACGACCTGACGGCCGGACGCGTGGCCGACGCCCTCGACGACGCGGGCATCGAACGCGAGAAGACCGACGTGCTGCTCGGTGAAGCCGCCTACGCGAAGGCATCGGACAAGGTCACCGGCTACCGTGTCGCCGCGACGCGCACGGACGGTGACACCGCAACGGTCCGCGCGTACCTGCGCCAGGGCGGGCAGGACGTCGCTGCGACCTTCACGCTGGACAAGACCGGGACGGACTGGGGTGTGTTCCCGATCTGGGAGCTGCAGGCCCCCGAGCTCGGGTCGGTCGCCGTCGCCGTGCGGGGGCCGTCCGGTGCGGCGGTCACCGTCGCCGGCCGGAACGTGGAGACCGCGAAGGACGGCACGGTGAGCCTCCGTGCGCTGCCCGGCACGTACGACGTCGCCTTCGACGGCGGCAAATGGACCACGGCGAGTGGGGGATCGGCGAGCGTCAGCGGGTTCGGGCGGTCGACCTCGACCCCGGTGCAGATGACCACCACCCTGACCACCGCCGGGCAGCAGGCTGCCAAGCGGGCGGTGGACGACTGGGTGGACGGCTGCATCGCCTCCCCGGATGCCGCTCCCGCCGGGTGCAGCTTCTACGCGTACGGGCAGAACCCCGCGTACACGTACTCGAACCAGAAGTGGACGCTCGAGACGCGGCCGACGGTCCGGGTCGGCAGCTGGACGACGAACGGCTGGTTGATCACGACGACGACGCCCGGCCGGGCGAAGTACACGGCCGACATCTCGGGCGCGGCCGGCACCGGGACGGCCTCGGCGGGGCCGCTCAACGTGAACGCGAGCGGGTACGTCACGGGCTTCTCGAGCGACGGTGCCACGTTCCGCTCGGCGGTGGGCAACGGGTCCTCCGACACCGGCTCTTGACGGTGTCGGTTCCCGGGGTGACCCGGATTGATTTCGTCCCGTCACGCGGGTAGTCTCTACTGGGTGTGCGCCCTCGGGCGCGCCCGAAAAGTCCGGCGAGCGGGATCGCCCAGTCGGACCACTCCGTCCCCCACTCGAACACCCGCCGTCCGGCGGTGCTCAGCGTGGGACGAGGAAGCCGGCGGAACGCGCCGGCCAGAGAGCACGAGCGAAGAACCAGGAGAACAGTTGCCTACTATTCAGCAGCTGGTTCGCAAGGGTCGTACGCCGAAGGTCACCAAGACCAAGGCGCCCGCCCTGAAGGCGAACCCCCAGCAGCGTGGTGTGTGCACCCGCGTCTACACCACCACCCCCAAGAAGCCGAACTCGGCACTGCGCAAGGTCGCTCGTGTCAAGCTCTCGAACGGCACCGAGGTCACGGCCTACATCCCCGGTGAGGGCCACAACCTCCAGGAGCACTCGATGGTGCTCGTCCGCGGCGGTCGTGTGAAGGACCTCCCGGGTGTGCGGTACAAGATCATCCGTGGCGCCCTGGACACCCAGGCAGTCAAGAACCGTAAGCAGGCTCGTAGCCGCTACGGCGCGAAGAAGGGTTGAGTTAGATGCCTCGTAAGGGTCCCGCCCCCAAGCGTCCCGTCGTCGCCGACCCGGTCTACGGTGCGCCGATCGTCAGCCAGCTCGTCAACAAGATCCTGCTCGACGGCAAGAAGGGCCTCGCCGAGCGCATCGTCTACGGTGCACTCGAGGGCGTTTCCGCCAAGAACCAGCAGGACGCCGTCGTGACGCTGAAGAAGGCGCTCGACAACGTCCGTCCGACCCTTGAGGTCCGCAGCCGCCGCGTCGGTGGCTCGACCTACCAGGTCCCGGTCGAGGTCAAGCCGCACCGCGCGAACACCCTCGCGCTCCGTTGGCTTACCTCGTACGCCAAGGCCCGTCGCGAGAAGACGATGACCGAGCGTCTCATGAACGAGATCCTCGACGCGTCGAACGGTCTCGGTGCCGCGGTCAAGCGCCGCGAGGACACGCACAAGATGGCCGAGTCGAACAAGGCCTTCGCCCACTACCGCTGGTAGTCCCGGCACCGTCTGGGCGCCGGTGGTCAAGAACTCCGGCGCCCAAACGGCCGCCAACCTCTCCTACAACTCTTCCGGAGGAACCCTGTGGCACAGGACGTGCTCACCGACCTGAACAAGGTCCGCAACATCGGCATCATGGCGCACATCGATGCCGGCAAGACCACGACGACCGAGCGCATCCTGTTCTACACGGGCATCACGCACAAGATCGGTGAGGTCCACGACGGCGCTGCCACGATGGACTGGATGGCGCAGGAGCAGGAGCGCGGCATCACGATCACGTCGGCCGCGACGACCTGCTTCTGGGACAACAACCAGATCAACATCATCGACACCCCCGGTCACGTGGACTTCACGGTCGAGGTGGAGCGCTCGCTCCGCGTCCTCGACGGTGCGGTCGCCGTCTTCGACGGCAAGGAGGGCGTCGAGCCCCAGTCCGAGACCGTCTGGCGTCAGGCCGACAAGTACGACGTCCCGCGCATCTGCTTCGTCAACAAGATGGACAAGCTGGGCGCCGACTTCTACTTCACGGTCGACACCATCATCAACCGCCTCGGCGCGGAGCCCCTCGTGCTCCAGCTCCCGATCGGCGCCGAGAACGACTTCGTCGGGATCGTCGACCTCATCGAGATGCACGCCAAGGTGTGGCCGGGCGATGCCAAGGGTGACGTCACCATGGGCGCCCAGTACGAGGTGCAGGAGATCCCCGCAGACCTCAAGGAGCGCGCCGAGGAGTACCGCGGCAAGCTGATCGAGCGCGTCGCCGAGACCGACGACGTCCTGCTCGAGAAGTACTTCGGCGGCGAGGAGCTGACCAAGGACGAGATCAAGGCTGCGATCCGCAAGCTGACCATCGCTTCCGAGGTCTACCCGGTCCTCTGTGGTTCGGCCTTCAAGAACCGCGGTGTCCAGCCGATGCTCGACGCCGTCATCGACTACCTCCCGTCCCCGCTCGACGTGCCGCCGATGATCGGCCACGACGTCAAGGACGAGGAGAAGGAGATCATCCGCAAGCCCGACGCGTCCGAGCCGTTCTCGGCCCTCGCGTTCAAGGTCGCGGTGCACCCCTTCTTCGGTCGTCTCACGTACGTCCGCGTGTACTCCGGCTCGATCGAGTCCGGTGCCCAGGTCATCAACTCGACCAAGGGCAAGAAGGAGCGCATCGGGAAGATCTTCCAGATGCACTCCAACAAGGAGAACCCGGTCGACAACGTGACCGCTGGCCACATCTACGCGGTCATCGGCCTCAAGGACACCACCACCGGTGACACCCTGTGCGACCCGACCAACCAGGTCGTCCTCGAGTCGATGACGTTCCCGGAGCCGGTCATCGAGGTCGCCATCGAGCCGAACACGAAGGCCGACCAGGAGAAGCTCTCCACGGCCATCCAGAAGCTCGCCGAAGAAGACCCGACGTTCCGCGTCGAGCTCAACGCCGAGACCGGTCAGACGACGATCAAGGGCATGGGCGAGCTCCACCTCGACATCCTCGTCGACCGCATGAAGCGCGAGTTCAAGGTCGAGGCGAGCGTCGGCAAGCCGCAGGTGGCCTACCGCGAGACGCTCACCAAGGTCGTCGAGCGCTACGACTACACCCACAAGAAGCAGACCGGTGGTTCCGGCCAGTTCGCGAAGGTGCAGATCGCGCTCGAGCCGATGGAGGTCACGAGCGAGAAGGTCTACGAGTTCGTCAACGCGACCTCCGGTGGCCGTGTCCCGCGCGAGTACATCCCGTCGGTCGACGCCGGTATCCAGGACGCCATGCAGGTCGGCATCCTCGCGGGCTACCCGACGGTCGGCGTGAAGGCGACCCTCAAGGACGGCGCGGCGCACGACGTCGACTCGTCCGAGATGGCGTTCAAGATCGCCGGTTCGATCGCCTACAAGGAAGCGGCTCGCAAGGCCGGTCCGGCGATCCTCGAGCCGATCATGGCCGTCGAGGTCCGTACTCCGGAGGAGTACATGGGCGACGTCATCGGTGACCTGAACTCCCGTCGTGGCCAGATCGCCTCGATGGAGGACGCCTCGGGCGTCAAGGTGGTCCGCGCGAGCGTGCCGCTGTCCGAGATGTTCGGCTACGTCGGCGACCTGCGGTCGAAGACCTCTGGTCGTGCGGTCTACTCGATGACCTTCGAGACCTACAGCCAGGTCCCGGCCAAGGTCGCCGAGGAGATCATCGCGAAGAACGCGGGGGAGTAGCGCTCAGCGCTTCTCCACAGGCGGGGGCGCCCGGCGACGGGCCCCTCGCCACCAGGTAAAGTACAGACACACACCGCGCACCAACGGTTCCGAGCCCATCCAGGGCCGGCCGGGGGTGACGCTTCCGAGTCCTGAGGAGGACCCACAGTGGCCAAGGCCAAGTTCGAGCGCACCAAGCCGCACGTCAACATCGGAACCATCGGTCACGTCGACCACGGCAAGACCACGCTCACGGCGGCGATCACCAAGGTTCTGCACGACCAGTACCCGGACCTCAACGAGGCCCGCGACTTCGCGCAGATCGACAACGCTCCCGAGGAGCGCCAGCGCGGCATCACGATCAACATCTCGCACGTCGAGTACCAGACCGAGAAGCGTCACTACGCGCACGTCGACGCCCCCGGTCACGCCGACTACGTGAAGAACATGATCACGGGTGCGGCACAGATGGACGGCGCGATCCTCGTGGTCGCCGCCACCGACGGCCCGATGCCCCAGACGCGCGAGCACGTCCTGCTCGCCCGCCAGGTCGGCGTGCCGTACATCGTCGTCGCACTGAACAAGTCCGACATGGTGGACGACGAGGAGATCCTGGAGCTCGTCGAGCTCGAGGTCCGTGAGCTCCTCGGCTCGCAGCAGTTCGACGAGGACGCCCCTGTCGTGCAGGTCTCGGCGCTCAAGGCGCTCGAGGGCGACGAGAAGTGGGTCAAGTCGGTCCAGGACCTCATGGCCCAGGTCGACGAGAACGTGCCGGACCCGGTGCGCGCAACCGACCAGCCGTTCCTGATGCCGATCGAGGACGTCTTCACGATCACCGGTCGTGGCACCGTCGTCACCGGTCGCGTCGAGCGTGGCACGCTCAACCTGAACGAGGAGGTCGAGATCGTCGGCATCCGCGCGACGCAGAAGACCACCGTCACGGGCATCGAGATGTTCCGCAAGCTGCTCGACCAGGCGGTCGCCGGTGACAACACCGGTCTGCTCATCCGTGGCCTCAAGCGCGAGGACGTGGAGCGCGGCCAGGTCGTCGTGAAGCCGGGTTCGGTCACGCCGCACACCGAGTTCCAGGCGAACGCGTACATCCTGACCAAGGACGAGGGTGGGCGTCACAACCCGTTCTACGCGAACTACCGCCCGCAGTTCTACTTCCGCACCACGGACGTCACCGGCGTCATCACGCTGCCCGAGGGCACCGAGATGGTCATGCCCGGTGACACCGTCGCCATGACGGTCGAGCTGATCCAGCCGATCGCCATGGAAGAGGGCCTCCGTTTCGCCATCCGTGAGGGTGGTCGTACGGTCGGCGCCGGTACGGTCGAGAAGATCATCAAGTAACTCTGGTTCCTTGCGACAGCGGGGTCGGGCCTTCGGGCCCGGCCCCGCTTCGTCGTCCCCGGCCGCAGACGGGCGGTACCGGGCGCCGGACGGGAGGCCCGGTGCCATGCCGGTGCCGCGCCTGCTGTCCGCCCCGTGACCCGTCCCAGGCGTCACGGAGTTGGCTCGACGATGTGACACGTCTCCGCAGATCCGCGACCTCCGGTCGCGGCTACCACCGCGTCCGTTCCGGACGCGGTTTCTCGTTCCGCGACCCCGACGGCAACACCGTGACGGACCCGGACGAGCGCCGTCGGCTCGAGGAGTTCGTGATCCCGCCGGCGTGGGACGACGTCTGGATCTCGCCGTACACGAACGGCCACATCCTGGCCACGGGCACGGACGGCGCGGGACGTCGCCAGTACATGTACCACCCGTCCTGGCGTGAACGGATGGACCGGATCAAGTACGACCGGGCGCTGGCGCTGGCGGAGTCGTTGCCGGTCGCCCGCCGCGGCGTCACCCAGGACCTCCGTCGCCCCGAGCCGGACCGCCGCCGTGCGCTGGCCGCAGCGTTCCGCATGCTCGACCAGGGGTCCGTGCGGGTCGGGTCCGAGCGGTACGCCACCGAGCACGGCAGTCGGGGCCTGTCCACGCTGCTCTGCGCCCACGCCCACGTGTCCGGCGACGACATCGAGCTCGACTTCCCCGGCAAGAGCGGGCAGGAGTGGTCGTCGTCGATCCACGACCACGACCTGGCGCGGGTGATCGCCGGCATGAAGCGTCGCGGGCCCAACGCGCGGTTGCTCTCGTTCCGCGAGCATCGCGGTGCGGAGTGGGAGCCGCTCTCCGCCGAGGACATCAACGCCTACGTGAAGGAGCGCGCGGGCGACGAGTTCACCGCGAAGGACTTCCGGACACTGCACGGCACGGTCGCGGCCGCGGTCGACCTGGCGAAGACCGGACCGCAGTCGTCCCAGGCCAAACGGAAGAAAGCCGTCTCGCACGCGGTGAAGGCCGCCAGCGACGAGCTCGGGAACACCCCGACCGTGTGCCGACAGAGCTACATCGATCCCCGCTTGCTCGACGCGTACGACCACGGCGAGACCATCGATCCGAACCGCCTGGCGTCCGCCGAGGCCGAGGTCCGGGCGCTGCTGTACCGACAATGACCCGGGGGTCGTCCGGATGACGTAGCGTTGGTCGACGTGCCGGACCACCCCCACACGGCACGGAAGGACCCACAACAGTCGTGACCGACGAGTGCATCCACGGATTCCCCACCGAGCTCTGCGACATCTGCGCACCCCGGCAGCGCGAGGCGTCGGATATCCCAGCCACCCCGGCACCCCGCCGGACCCGCATCACCACCAACCTGCGCGTCGACCCGCCGGCCTCCGGGCCCGGGACGTCGCTCCGGTCGCCGACGTCGCTCCGTTCGTCGTCCGCCGACCTGCCCGAAGCGCGAGAGTTCGCAGCGCTCCGCGCCCACCACGTCACCCACATCGACAACCTCGACGGCATCGTCGGCGCCGGCGCGATCCTGGCGTCCGACCAGGCCGAGCCGGTCGTGGACGTCAGTTCCGCCGACACCCGCGCCGCCCGCGCCGAGGCAGAGGCACCCGACGGCTCCTCGATCGCCGGTCACGTGCCGTTCACGCTGTCGCCCGACGCCACCCGCTGGGACGAGCTCCGCACGGGCGCAGACGGAGAGCGCTGGTCGGACGCCGCCCGCCGTACCCGGGCGATCGACTACGTCGTGCTCGTCGTGCCGGTCTCGGCATTCGGTGCCTCGGTGATCGTCGCCGACCAGGACGCCGACGCCGACGACGTCCGGTTCGCCGTCGGACCGGACGCCGCCACGAACCTGATCCGTCGCACCGACTTCACGGACCCGGAGATGCACGGCCTCGAGCTGCTCGCCGGCCCGAGTGTGCCGTTCACGTCGGTCGCGGTCATCGGCGTCCCGAACGACAAGGCCCGGCAGACCGTCCGCGCCGTGCTCGCCGACCACGGTGGACACGCTCCTCGAGTGGCCGTCTTCCCGCCGTGGTTCGTGCCCCCGGTGACCGCCGAGTGACGGTCTCCTGACCCGTGTCGACGCACCCTCCGGACCCCGTCCGGAGGGTGCTCCGCGTTGCGGAGCCGAGCCGGGCCTCCAGGCCGTCCGATCCGCGTGGATCCGGGCAAGTGAGCCGTCGGGACACGCCCGGCAATTCGCGACACGCCCGGGTTGCACGTGGGCCGGGGCTATGCGAGACTTGTCCGGTTCCGAATTCCCCGTGGGTGTACGCCCACAGGATCACTGCTCTGGCAGTGCACAACCCCCTTGTTCAGCAGGGCTGGGTTGGGCCGCAGGCAGCAGAACACGACTCCCCGAAGGGTGACGGACGCGGTGTACCACTGCTGCGCCCGGAGCACGAGGCAGTCGATTGCCCACGCTGGACGGCCACGGTCGCCCGCGAGGTTGACAGGTGAACAGCGGTCATCCCCAGTGGATGCGACCGGTTGGTTCAGGAAAACAGCACGGTCCGCGGGAATGCGGAACCGAGCGGCGTCAGGCGGCCAGAGGGTGCGCGGCGCAGAGAGGACAAGAGACACATGGCGGGACAGAAGATCCGCATCCGGCTCAAGTCGTACGACCACGAGGTCATCGACACGTCGGCCCGGAAGATCGTCGACACGGTGACCCGTGCCGGTGCAACCGTGGTCGGCCCGGTGCCGCTCCCCACCGAGAAGAACGTGATCGCAGTGATCCGTTCCCCTCACAAGTACAAGGACTCGCGCGAGCACTTCGAGAAGCGCACGCACAAGCGGGTCATCGACATCGTCGACCCGACGCCGAAGGCCGTGGATTCGCTCATGCGACTCGACCTGCCGGCAGACGTCAACATCGAGATCAAGCTGTAAGGGGGCTGACCAATGGCGAACTCCACCAAGACCGTCAAGGGCCTCCTCGGCAAGAAGCTCGGGATGACCCAGGTGTGGGACGAGAACAACAAGTTCATCCCCGTCACCGTGATCGAGGTCGGCCCGAACGTGGTCACCCAGATCCGCAACGCTGAGCGCGACGGCTACGAGGCGATCCAGATCGCTGCCGGTGCCATCGACCCGCGCAAGGTCAACAAGCCGGCCGCCGGCCACTTCGAGGCCGCTGGCGTGACCCCGCGTCGCACCCTCACCGAGATCCGCACCAACGACTCCGCTGAGTACACGCTCGGCCAGGAGCTCACCGTGGACGGCACGTTCACCGCGGGCCAGAAGGTCGACGTGGTCGGCACGTCCAAGGGCAAGGGCTTCGCGGGTGTCATGAAGCGCCACGGCTTCGCCGGCGTCTCCGCATCGCACGGTGCGCACCGCAACCACCGCAAGCCCGGTTCCATCGGTGCCTCGTCGACGCCGTCGCGCGTCTTCAAGGGCATGCGGATGGCCGGTCGCATGGGTGGCGAGCGTGTCACCGTCCTCAACCTCACGGTGCACGCCGTCGACGCCGAGAAGGGTCTGCTGCTCGTCAAGGGCGCCGTCCCCGGTGCTCGCGGCCGCTCCGTCTTCGTCCGCACCGCCGTGAAGGGTAAGTGATCATGGCCACCACGACCGCAACCACGATCGACGTCCTCGACGCATCGGGTGCCAAGTCCGGCACCGTCGAGCTCCCCGCAGCTCTCTTCGACGTCGAGACCAACGTCCCGCTGATCCACCAGGTCGTCACCGCGCAGCTCGCAGCGGCGCGCCAGGGCACCCACAAGACCAAGAACCGTGGCGAAGTCCGCGGTGCCGGTCGCAAGCCGTTCAAGCAGAAGGGCACCGGCCGCGCCCGTCAGGGTTCCGTCCGCGCTCCGGAGCACACCGGCGGTGGCGTCGTCCACGGACCGACCCCGCGCGACTACTCGCAGCGCACCCCGAAGAAGATGATCGCCGCTGCTCTGCTCGGCTCGCTCTCGGACCGCGCCCGCGGTGGCCGCATCTCCGCTGTGGAGGGCTTCGTCGCGGCTGAACTGCCGTCGACCAAGACCGCCCGCACGCTCCTCGAGAAGGTCGCGCCCGTCAAGAACGTGCTCGTCGTGCTCGAGACGGACGACGAGCTGACGCTCAAGTCGATCCGCAACCTGTCGAACGTCCACGCGCTCTCGTACGGCCAGCTCAACGCCTACGACGTGCTGCGCTCGGACGCCGTCGTCTTCAGCAAGAGCGCCCTCGACGCCTTCATCGCGTCGAAGACCGCGAAGGAGATCACCGCATGAGCGGCTTCAACAAGGACCCGCGCGACGTCATCATCTCGCCGGTCGTCTCGGAGAAGAGCTACGCGCTCATCGACCAGGGTAAGTACACGTTCATCGTGGACCCCCGCTCGAACAAGACCGAGATCAAGCTCGCCATCGAGAAGATCTTCGACGTCAAGGTCGCGAGCATCAACACGCTGAACCGCCCGGGCAAGACCCGTCGCACCAAGTTCGGTCTCGGCAAGCGCAAGGACACCAAGCGCGCCATCGTGACGCTCAAGTCCGGTTCGATCGACATCTTCACGGCTGTCGGCTGAGGACCAGAGGGATAAATCATGGCTATTCGTAACTACAAGCCGACGACCCCGGGTCGTCGCGGCTCGTCGGTCGCCGACTTCGCTGAGATCACCCGTTCGACTCCGGAGAAGTCACTGCTTCGTCCGCTGCCGAAGACCGGTGGTCGCAACAGCTCCGGCCGTATCACCACGCGTCACATCGGTGGTGGCCACAAGCGCCAGTACCGCGTGATCGACTTCCGTCGCTCCGACAAGGACGGCGTCGACGCCAAGGTCGCTCACATCGAGTACGACCCCAACCGCACTGCGCGCATCGCGCTCCTGCACTACGTGGACGGCACGAAGCGGTACATCATCGCGCCGAACAAGCTGAAGCAGGGCGACGTCATCGAGCAGGGCCCCGGCGCCGACATCAAGCCCGGCAACAACCTGCCGCTGCGCAACATCCCCGTGGGTACCGTCGTGCACGCCATCGAGCTCCGCCCCGGTGGCGGCGCCAAGATGGCTCGCTCCGCCGGCGCCTCGGTGCGTCTCGTCGCCAAGGACGGCCCCTACGCGCAGCTCCGTCTGCCGTCGGGTGAGGTCCGCAACGTCGACGCACGCTGCCGCGCCACCATCGGCGAGGTCGGCAACGCCGAGCAGTCGAACATCAACTGGGGCAAGGCCGGCCGCATGCGCTGGAAGGGCGTCCGCCCGACCGTCCGTGGTGTCGCCATGAACCCGGTCGACCACCCGCACGGTGGTGGTGAGGGCAAGACCTCCGGTGGTCGTCACCCGGTCAGCCCCTGGGGTCAGTCCGAGGGCCGGACGCGCAAGCCGAACAAGCCGAGCGACAAGCTCATCGTCCGTCGCCGTAACGCCGGCAAGAAGCGCAAGTAGGAGTTCAGAAGATGCCACGCAGTCTGAAGAAGGGCCCCTTCGTCGACGAGCACCTGCTCCGCAAGGTCGTCACGCAGAACGAGGCCAACACCAAGAACGTGATCCGCACGTGGTCGCGTCGGTCGATGATCGTCCCGAACATGCTCGGGCACACCATCGCCGTCCACGACGGCCGCAAGCACATCCCGGTGTTCGTCACCGAGTCGATGGTCGGTCACAAGCTCGGCGAGTTCGCGCCGACCCGCACCTTCCGTGGTCACGTGAAGGACGACAAGAAGGGCCGTCGCCGCTGAGGCGGCGACGCAGAGGAGGAACGAAATGGTGGAGTCGATCGCACGCGTGCGACACATCCGCGTCACGCCTCAGAAGGCCCGTCGCGTCATCGAGCTGATCCGCGGCAAGCAGGCCCACGAGGCCCTCGCCATCCTGAAGTTCGCCCCCCAGGGCGCTTCGGAGCCCGTGTACAAGCTGGTCGCCTCGGCGATCGCGAACGCACGGGTCAAGGCGGACTCGACGAACAGCTTCCTCGACGAGCGCGACCTCTACGTGAGCCGCGTCTTCGTCGACGAGGGCACGACCCTGAAGCGGTTCCAGCCGCGCGCCCAGGGCCGCGCCTTCCGCATCAACAAGCGCACCAGCCACATCACGGTCGTCCTCGCGACGCCTGACGAGGCCGAGGTTGCCGCGACGAGCAAGAAGGCGAGCAAGTAATGGGCCAGAAGGTCAACCCGTACGGCTTCCGTCTCGGGATCACGACGGACCACGTCTCGCACTGGTTCACCGACAGCAAGAAGGCCGGTCAGCGCTACGCCGACTACGTGGCCGAGGACATCAAGGTGCGCGAGTACCTGAAGAAGACCCTCGACCGCGCCGGTGTTGCACGCATCGAGCTCGAGCGCACCCGTGACCGCGTCCGCGTGGACATCCACACGGCTCGTCCGGGCATCGTCATCGGCCGCCGCGGCGCCGAGGCTGAGCGCGTTCGCGGTGAGCTCGAGAAGCTCACCAAGAAGCAGATCCAGCTGAACATCCTCGAGGTCAAGAACCCCGAGACCGAGGCCCAGCTCGTCGCGCAGGGCATCGCCGAGCAGCTCTCCGCTCGTGTCGCGTTCCGTCGCGCCATGCGCAAGGGCCTGCAGGGTGCACAGCGCGCCGGCGCCAAGGGTGTCCGCATCCAGGTGTCGGGCCGTCTCGGCGGCGCCGAGATGTCGCGTTCGGAGTTCTACCGCGAAGGCCGTGTGCCGCTGCACACCCTCCGCGCGAACATCGACTACGGCTTCTACGAGGCCCGGACCACGTTCGGCCGCATCGGCGTGAAGGTCTGGATCTACAAGGGCGACATCACGAACAAGGAGCTCGCTCGCGAGCAGGCGAACCAGCGTTCGTCGCGCCCGGAGCGTCGTGGCGGCCCGCGCGGTGAGCGTGGCGACCGTGGCGGCGACCGTCGTGGCGGCGACCGCGGTGACCGTCGTCCGCAGCAGGCCCCGCAGGACGCGCCGGCCGGCGCAGGAGTTGAGGCGTAACCATGCTTATTCCCCGTCGAGTCAAGCACCGCAAGCAGCACCACCCGAAGCGTTCGGGTCAGGCCACCGGTGGTACCAAGGTCAGCTTCGGCGACTACGGCATCCAGGCCCTCACCCCGGCGTACGTGACCAACCGTCAGATCGAGTCCGCTCGTATCGCCATGACGCGTCACATCAAGCGTGGTGGCAAGGTCTGGATCAACATCTACCCGGACCGTCCGCTGACCAAGAAGCCCGCCGAGACCCGCATGGGTTCCGGTAAGGGTTCGCCCGAGTGGTGGGTCGCGAACGTGAAGCCGGGCCGGGTGCTCTTCGAGCTCTCCGGCGTCAGCGAGGAGATCGCCCGTGAGGCGTTGACTCGTGCAATCCACAAGCTGCCCCTCAAGGCACGCATCATCAAGCGCGAGGAGGGCGACGCATAATGGCGATCGGTTCCAAGGAGCTCCGTCCGACGGAGCTCGACACGTTCGAGAACGAGCGTCTCGCTGACGAGCTGAAGAAGGCCAAGGAGGAACTCTTCAACCTCCGCTTCCAGTCGGCCACCGGCCAGCTGGAGAGCCACGGTCGTCTCCGTGCCGTCAAGCGCGACATCGCCCGCAT
Source organism: Curtobacterium sp. MCSS17_005 (assembly GCF_003234225.2). NCBI lineage: Bacteria > Bacillati > Actinomycetota > Actinomycetes > Micrococcales > Microbacteriaceae > Curtobacterium > Curtobacterium sp. MCSS17_005. Next base: position 3,543,657 of record NZ_CP126258.1, on the reverse strand, counting down.
CTACACCGTCCTCCGCGAGCGCGAGCTCGGCATCCGTGCCACTCCCGCGCCCGTCGAGACCGCCCCCAAGGCCAAGAAGACGACGAAGAAGGCTGACAAGCCGGCCGAGTCGACCGAGGCCGAGACCGCCGAGGAGAAGTAATGGCGAACGAAGAGAAGAACTCCGCCGCCCTCACTCGCGGCTACCGCAAGACGCGTCGCGGCTACGTGACGAGCGACAAGATGGACAAGACCATCGTGGTCGAGGTCGAGGACCGCGTGAAGCACGCGCTCTACGGCAAGATCATCCGTCGTACGTCCAAGGTGAAGGCCCACGACGAGCTCGGCACCGCTGGTGTCGGCGACCTCGTCGTGATCAGCGAGACCCGTCCCCTCAGCGCGTCCAAGCGCTGGCGCCTGGTCGAGATCCTCGAGAAGGCCAAGTAGGCCTCGGCCTGCTTCGGAATAGGAGACAGCAGTGATTCAGCAGGAATCCCGCCTGAAGGTCGCCGACAACACGGGTGCCAAGGAGATCTTGACCATCCGCGTGCTCGGTGGCTCGGGTCGTCGCTACGCCGGCCTCGGTGACGTCATCGTCGCCACGGTGAAGGACGCCATCCCCGGCGGCAACGTGAAGAAGGGTGACGTCGTCAAGGCGGTCATCGTTCGCACCAAGAAGGAGACCCGTCGTCAGGACGGCTCCTACATCAAGTTCGACGAGAACGCGGCAGTGATCCTCAAGGCCGACGGCGACCCGCGCGGTACGCGCATCTTCGGTCCGGTCGGTCGCGAGCTCCGTGACAAGAAGTTCATGAAGATCATCTCGCTCGCGCCGGAGGTGCTGTAAGCCATGGCGAACATCAAGAAGGGTGACCTCGTCCAGGTCATCACGGGCGCGACGCAGGAGCGTGGCGGCGACCGTGGCAAGCAGGGCAAGGTCATCGAGGTCCTGAAGGACAAGAACCGCGTCGTGGTCGAGGGCGTGAACTTCGTCACGAAGCACGTCCGCGTCGGTCAGACGCAGCGCGGTTCGAAGACCGGTGGCATCGAGCAGCACGAAGCCTCGATCCACGTCTCGAACGTCGCACTCGTCGACCCGAAGACGAAGAAGCCGACGCGTGTCGGCTTCCGCACCGAAGAGGTGGAGAAGGACGGCGTCAAGAAGACCGTCCGTGTCCGCTACGCGAAGAAGTCTGGTGAGAAGCTCTGATGACTGACACGACTGCTGCGCCCGCTGGCAAGATCCAGCCGCGCCTCAAGCAGAAGTACCTGGCCGAGATCAAGTCGGCCCTCACCGAGCAGTTCGGTTACGCGAACGTCAACCAGGTCCCCGGCCTGGTCAAGGTCGTCGTGAACACCGGTGTCGGCGAGGCCGCTCGTGACTCCAAGATCATCGAGGGGGCCATCAAGGACCTCACGGCGATCACGGGTCAGAAGCCCCAGGTCAACATCGCCCGCAAGTCCATCGCACAGTTCAAGCTGCGCGAGGGTCAGGCCATCGGCGCGCACGTCACCCTGCGCGGTGACCGCGCGTGGGAGTTCCTGGACCGCCTGGTGACGCTCGCACTGCCCCGCATCCGCGACTTCCGCGGTCTCAGCGACAAGCAGTTCGACGGCAACGGCAACTACACGTTCGGTCTCACGGAGCAGTCCGTGTTCCACGAGATCGACCAGGACCGCATCGACCGTGTCCGCGGCTTCGACATCACTGTCGTGACCACCGCGAAGACGGACGACGAGGGACGCGCGCTGCTCCGCCAGCTCGGCTTCCCGTTCCGCTCCAACGAGCAGACGGTCTAAACTACTTCGGGCGGTGCGGGCCGGAGGATTCACGTCCTCCGGCCCGCACGCACGAACACACCGATCTCGGGGAACCGCCCCGGGATCACTCGATCGCTCAGGTCGGCATTCGTGGAACGGGTGTCGAAACCAGGCGAGAAATGGACGAACATCATGACGATGACCGATCCGGTCGCAGACATGCTGACCAGATTGCGGAACGCGAACTCCGCGCACCACGACGCAGTCGCGCTCCCGAGCTCCAAGCTCAAGAAGAACATCGCCGACATCCTCAAGCGTGAGGGCTACATCAGTGAGTGGAAGGTGGAGGACGCCCGAGTCGGGCAGACCCTCACCATCGACCTGAAGTACGGCCCCGAGCGCGAGCGTTCGATCGCCGGCATCAAGCGCGTCTCGAAGCCGGGCCTCCGGGTCTACGCGAAGTCGACGGAGATCCCCCAGGTCCTCGGTGGCCTCGGCGTGGCGATCCTCTCGACCTCCTCCGGCCTCCTGACCGACCGCGAAGCCGAGCAGAAGGGCGTGGGTGGGGAAGTCCTCGCCTACGTGTGGTGATCGACAATGTCACGAATCGGACGTCTCCCCATCGACATCCCCGCCGGCGTCACCGTCTCCGTTGACGGTCAGAACGTGGCGGTCAAGGGTCCGAAGGGCGAGCTCGCGCTCGTCATCGCGGAGCCCATCCAGGCCAAGGTCGAGGAGAACCAGGTCCTCGTCACCCGTCCGGACGACGAGCGCGAGTCGCGTTCGCTCCACGGACTGACCCGGACCCTCATCGCCAACAACATCATCGGCGTGACCCAGGGCTACACCAAGGGCCTCGAGGTCGTCGGCACCGGTTACCGTGTCGCGGCCAAGGGCTCGAACCTCGAGTTCGCCCTCGGGTACTCCCACTCGATCACGGTCGAGCCGCCGGCGGGCATCAGCTTCGCGGTGGAGGGCAACAACAAGGTCACCGTCGCCGGTATCGACAAGCAGGCTGTCGGCGAGGTCGCCGCGAACATCCGGAAGCTCCGGAAGCCCGAGCCCTACAAGGGCAAGGGTGTCCGTTACGCCGGCGAGAACGTGCGCCGCAAGGCCGGAAAGTCAGGTAAGTGATCATGGGACTCCTCAAGACACGAGGCAAGAGCAAGGCGGCCGCCAAGGCGCGTCGTCACAACCGTCTCCGCAAGAAGATCACCGGCACCGAGGCTCGTCCCCGTCTCGCCGTCACCCGCTCGTCGCGTCACGTGTTCGTGCAGGTCATCGACGACTCGAAGGGTCACACCCTCGCAAGCGCCTCGACGATGGAGGCAGACCTCCGCTCGTTCGACGGCGACAAGACCGCCAAGGCCCGTCGCGTCGGTGAGCTCCTCGCCGAGCGCGCGAAGTCGGCTGGCGTCGAGGCCGTGGTCTTCGACCGCGGTGGCAGCAAGTACGCCGGTCGCGTCGCCGCGATCGCCGATGGTGCCCGTGAAGGAGGGCTGAACCTGTGAGCGACAACGCGAACACCAACGAAGACGCCAAGACCGAGGCCGTCGAGGCCACGGAGACCACCGAGGCGAGCACGGAGGCCACGGCCACCGAGGCCGCCAAGACCGGCAAGGAGGCGGAGGCACCTGCCGTCGCCGAGCGTCCGGTCGAGACCGCCGCGGGCTCCGCGTCGAACAACCGCGACTCCGCAGACCAGCGCGGACGTCGTGGCGGCGGGCGTGACCGTCAGCAGGGCCGTGACCGCAACAACCGCGGTGGCGACAGCCAGTTCCTCGAGCGCGTGGTGACCATCAACCGCGTGTCGAAGGTCGTCAAGGGCGGTCGTCGCTTCAGCTTCACGGCGCTCGTCGTCGTCGGTGACGGCAACGGCCTCGTGGGCGTCGGCTACGGCAAGGCCAAGGAGGTCCCCACGGCGATCTCCAAGGGCGTCGAGGAGGCGAAGAAGAACTTCTTCCGCGTCCCGCGCGTCGGCAACACGATCCCGCACCCGGTGCAGGGCGAGGCCGCTGCCGGTGTCGTGCTCCTGCGTCCGGCCGCTGCCGGTACCGGTGTCATCGCCGGTGGTCCGGTCCGCGCCGTGCTCGAGTGCGCCGGCATCCACGACGTCCTGAGCAAGTCGCTCGGCTCGTCGAACACCATCAACATCGTGCACGCGACCGTCGAGGCCCTGAAGCAGCTCGAGGAGCCCCGCGCCGTCGCGAGCCGTCGTGGCCTCGACGTCGACCGGGTCGTCCCGGCTCGTCTGCTCCAGGCCGAGGCCGCAGCCCTGCGTGCCGCGACCGAGAAGGCAGGTGCGTGATGGCGACCCTGAAGATCACGCAGATCAAGTCCGTTATCAGCGAGAAGCAGTACCAGCGCGACACCCTGCGCAGCCTGGGCCTCAAGCGCATCGGCCGTACGGTCGAGCGTGAGGACAACGCCCAGAACCGCGGGTACATCGCGACGGTCGCGCACCTCGTGAAGGTCGAGGAGGTCGACGCATGAGCGACGAGAAGAACGAGCGCGTGCAGGTGCTGAAGCTGCACCACCTCCGCCCCGCCGAGGGCGCCAAGAAGGACCGCACCCGTGTGGGTCGCGGTGAGGGCTCGAAGGGCAAGACCGCTGGACGTGGTACCAAGGGCACGAAGGCCCGCTACCAGGTCCGGGTCGGCTTCGAGGGTGGGCAGATGCCGCTGCACATGCGCACCCCGAAGCTCCGCGGGTTCAAGAACCCGTTCCGGGTCGAGTACCAGGTCGTGAACCTGGACAAGATCTCGGAGCTCTACCCCGACGGTGGCGACGTCACCGTTGCGGGCCTGGTCGCCAAGGGCGCCGTCCGCAAGAACGAGAAGGTCAAGGTTCTCGGTCAGGGTGACATCACCGTGAAGATCACGGTCACGGTCGACAAGGTCTCGGCGTCCGCCGCCGAGAAGATCGTGGCTGCTGGCGGCACCGTCTCCCAGTAACCCCCGTCGGCGGCCCGTGCGTTTGCGCACGGGCCGCCGTTACGGTTTCCTTGACAGTGGCCGGCATCCGCCAGCCGGGTCGGCCCTGCCGACCGAAACCGGTCCGGCCGCGATCGACGGCCCCGGTCCCACAAGTTCGGAGTCATCGTGTTCAGAGCGGTCGCGCGCATCATGCGCACCCCTGATCTTCGCAAGAAGATCGGCTTCACCCTCGCGATCATCGCGCTGTTCCGTCTCGGGTCGTACATCCCGGCACCGTTCGTCGACTACGCCGCCGTGCAGAGCTGTCTCGCCAGCGCGTCGTCCTCCGGCGGTCTCTACGACCTCATCAACCTCTTCTCCGGCGGCGCGCTGCTGAAGCTCTCGGTCTTCGCGCTCGGCATCATGCCGTACATCACGTCGTCGATCATCGTGCAGCTCCTGCGTGTGGTCATCCCGCACTTCGACACCCTCTACAAGGAGGGCCAGTCGGGCCAGGCGAAGCTGACGCAGTACACGCGCTACCTCACGATCGCGCTCGGTGTCCTGCAGTCCACGACCCTGATCACGGTCGCCCGCTCCGGCGCCCTGTTCGGCACCAACGCCTCCGCGTCCTGCACGTCGATCATCTCGAACGACAGCTGGTACGCCATCATGCTGATGGTCGTCACGCTGACCGCCGGTACCGGCCTCATCATGTGGATGGGCGAGCTCGTCACCGAGCGCGGCATCGGCAACGGCATGTCGCTCCTGATCTTCACGTCGATCGCGGCGCAGTTCCCGTCGGCGCTCTGGGCGATCGAGCAGTCGCAGTCGTTCGAGCTCTTCCTGTTCGTGATCCTGGTCGGACTCGTGATCATGATGGCCGTCGTGTTCGTCGAGCAGTCACAGCGGCGGATCCCCGTGCAGTACGCCAAGCGCATGGTCGGGCGGCGGACGTACGGCGGCAACAACACCTACATCCCGATCAAGGTGAACATGGCCGGCGTCGTGCCCGTCATCTTCGCCTCGTCGCTGCTGTACCTGCCGGCCCTGATCGCGCAGTTCAACCAGCCCTCGGACGGCTCCGAGCCGGCCGCGTGGGTGACCTGGATCCAGAACAACCTGACCTCGGGTGACAACTGGTTCTACATGGTCCTGTACTTCCTGCTCATCGTCGGGTTCACGTACTTCTACGTGGCGATCACCTTCAACCCCGAAGAGGTCGCCGACAACATGAAGAAGTACGGCGGGTTCATCCCCGGCATCCGTGCCGGTCGTCCGACCGCCGAGTACCTCGACTACGTCCTCACCCGGGTGACGCTGCCCGGTTCGCTCTACCTCGGTCTCATCGCGCTCATCCCGCTGGCAGCACTGGCGCTGTTCGGCGCGAACCAGAACTTCCCGTTCGGTGGCGCGAGCATCCTCATCATCGTGGGTGTCGGTCTCGAGACCGTGAAGCAGATCGACTCGCAGCTGCAGCAGCGTCACTACGAAGGGCTTCTCCGTTGAGCGCACGTCTCATCATCGTCGGACCTCCCGGAGCCGGGAAGGGCACCCAGGCCGTCCGCATCGCCGAGTCCTTCGGGATCCCCGCGATCTCGACCGGGGACATCTTCCGCAAGAACGTGGCAGAGGGCACGCCCCTCGGTGTGCAGGCGAAGGCGATCATGGACGCCGGTGACTACGTGCCGGACTCCCTGACGAACGAGCTCGTGAAGTCCCGCCTGCAGGAGCCCGACGCCGAGCACGGCTTCCTGCTGGACGGCTACCCGCGCACGGTCGGTCAGGTCGAGTACCTCGACGCGCTGCTCGCTGAGCAGGGCACCGGGATCGACGCCGTCGTGCAGCTCGTCGCCGACCAGGACGAGCTCGTCGGTCGCCTCCTCAAGCGCGCCGAGGACCAGGGCCGCAGCGACGACAACGAGGAGACGATCCGTCGTCGCCAGCAGGTCTACGCCGAGCAGACGGCGCCCATCGTGGCGGCGTACGGCGAGCGTGGCCTCGTCGTCGACGTCGACGGCCTCGGTGCCATCGACGAGGTCGGCGACCGCATCCAGACGGCGCTGGCGGGCCGCGGGCTCTCCGCGACCGTCTGACCAGCGTGGTGCGGTTCAAGAAGCCCTCGATCTACAAGACCCCGGACGAGCTCCGGGCGATGGTCCGGCCGGGCCTGCTGACCGCCGAGGCGCTCGACGCAGTCCGTGCAGCGATCCGCCCGGGGATCACCACCGGTGAACTCGATGCGATCGCCGAGCGCACCATCCGTGACGGCGGCGGAGTCCCGAACTTCCAGCTCGTGCCCGGCTACCGCCACACGCTGTGCGTGTCGGTGAACGACGAGATCGTGCACGGGATCCCCGGTGAGCGCGTGCTCGCGCCCGGCGACATCGTGTCGGTGGACGCCGGCGCCGAGGTCGACGGCTGGAACGGCGACAGCGCGTTCACGACCGTCGTGCCCGGTGGCGACGCAGCGGTCACCGCAGCCCGCCAGACGCTCTGTGACACGACCGAGCGGTCGCTCTGGCACGGCATCGCCGCGCTCGCTCACGCGAAGAACCTGCACGAGGTCGGCTCGGCCGTGGAGGACGCGATCGACGAGACCGGTGCGTGGGGCATCGTCGAGGACTACACCGGCCACGGCATCGGTCGGTCGATGCACGAGGAACCGCCGGTCTTCAACTACCGCGTCCGCGGTGCCGGACCTGCTGTCAAGCCGGGGCTGGTGGTCGCCATCGAGCCGATGGTCACGGCCGGCGCGATCGACAGCTTGACGGACGACGACGAGTGGACGGTCCGGACGCTCGACGGCTCGGACGCCGCGCACTGGGAGCACAGCGTCGCGGTGCACGCGGCCGGCATCTGGGTGCTCACGGCCGCCGACGGCGGCGCTCGGGGCCTGGCCCCGCTTGGTGTGACGCCCGTCCCGATCCCGTAGGACGGGCCTCCAGTCCGCACGCCGTGCCCACGCTGGGTGTCTCCGCACGATGCGACGGCCAGGAGGCCCGGCTGGCGTCCGCCGCGTCGACGACGTCGCGTGGACCCACCCGACCACCGCCGGGCGCACGCGCCGTGGCATCGCGTCAGTTGCCGACGGAGCAGGTCTCCTCGGAGGCGCTCTGCCCGGTGATCGACGAGGGCAGCGGCGTCGCCGACGCGGTCGGCGTCCGCGTGGCGGTCGCGCTCGACGTCGCCGACGGTGTGCCGGCGGACGACGAGGTCCCGGACGAACCCGAGGTGCCGGACGGCCCCGAGGAGCCGGACGACCCGGTGCTGCTCGACGTCCCGCCGCTCGACGGCGACTCCTCGGAGGCGCGACCGGTGCTCGAGTCGCTCAGCGACGACCGGACGTCGTTCTGCAGCGCCACGTTCAGGGTGTGGGCCGTCTCCTGGTCGACGATCACGCGGGCGTTGTCGGCGGGGTCGTCGGCCACCGGGTACTGCACGAAGAGCATGTTGGCCGTGCTCATCCCGCGCAAGGCTGCCGCGAGCTTGACGAGGGTGCCGGTCTGGGCCAGGCCGTCGGACAGCGTCATGTTGGACAGGGCGGCGCCGGCCAGCTTGTAGAGCGTGATCGGGTTCGAGAGCGTGCCGTCCGAGGTGACCTTGCGGAGGAGCGCCGACAGGAACACCTGCTGCGAGCTGATGCGGGCGAGGTCGCTGCCGTCGCCGACCCCGTGGCGGGTGCGCAGGAAGGCCAGGGCGTCCGAGCCCTCGAGGGAGTGCGAGCCCGTCGTGAGGTGCAGGCCGGTAAACGTGTCGTCGATCGGCTCGGCGACGCAGACGTCCACACCGCCGAGAGCGTTCGACATCTCGATCACGCCGTCGAACGTGATGAGCCCGGCGTAGGGGATGCTCAGACCGGTCAGGTTCTCCACCGTGTCCACGACGCAGGAGACACCGCCGTTGCCGAGCGCGGTGTTGAACATCGCCGAGGTGGACGCCGGGTAGGTCGTGCCGGTCGCGGGGTTCGTGCAGGCCGGGATGGGGACCATCAGGTCACGGGGGAAGCTGACCGCGGTGAGCTGCTGGTGGTCCGCCGAGATGTGGATGAGCATCGTGACGTCGTTGCGGGCGCCCTCGACGTCCTCGTCGGAGTCGAACTGGCCGACCCGGGTGTCGCTCCCGATGAGCAGGATGTTCGCTCCGCCCTTGATCGCCGAGATGTCGGCGGTCTTCGCGGTGCTCTGGTCGTCGGTGCTCAGCGCGACGGTCTGCGGCGCGGTGGCGAGCTGTGCCCCGGCGATCGCGGCGACGCTCGTGCCGCTGACGAGCAGGACGGCTACGGCGGACGCGACGACGGTGACGAGCGTGCCCCAACCCCGGCGACGGGCCTGCTTGCCGTGGCTGGCGAAGGGGCGTCGGGTGGCGTCGGGCACGTGTTCTCCGTTCGGTGGTCCGGCGCGATCTGCTGGTGCGACGGACGTGGCTGCGGAGCAAAACTACGGTTCGCGCGCATGTGTGCGCCCGGAGCGCGCCGTCAAACCACTGTGCAACGCTCAGGCACGGCCCCGGAAGCCCCAGACGTGGGGTGTTCCGCGTCCCCACTTGGCAATTGCGGGTTTACCACATAAGATCGATCTTTGGTGTGTCATGCCCTCTCGGGTGTGGCGACCGACCCGCAGACCGGTTCGGGGATCACACCTGTTCCACAACCAAGCGACAGTGAGGCTATGGCCAAGAAAGACGGCGTCATCGAGATCGAAGGCTCGGTGCTCGAAGCTCTGCCCAACGCGATGTTCCGCGTTGAGCTGACGAACGGACACAAGGTCCTCGCGCACATCTCCGGGAAGATGCGCCAGCACTACATCCGTATCCTCCCCGAGGACCGCGTGATCGTGGAGCTGAGCCCGTACGACCTGACCCGCGGCCGGATCGTCTACCGCTACAAGTGATCCGCGAGCTGGAAAGGAACGGCACGGCAATCCTGCCGAGCACGAAGCCAGCGAGCACGAGGAAAGAACCATGAAGGTCAACCCCAGCGTCAAGCCCATCTGCGAACACTGCCGTGTGATTCGCCGCAAGGGCCGCGTCATGGTGATCTGCAAGAGCAACCCGCGTCACAAGCAGCGCCAGGGCTAGTCCCGGGCGCGTGACCGGCGCTGACGGTGTCCATCGGACACCAGGCTGCTCGAGCACGACCCACAACTGAAGATCGACAACGCAGTACCAGAACCCGGTCGCACGACGACCGGGGGACACCTCGGGGCGGAGGCCCGAGCACCGGTACTGCGCCACACCTCCATCGACAACAGGAGCAGCCATCACATGGCACGTCTAGCAGGCGTCGACATCCCGCGCGAGAAGCGCGTGGAGATCGCACTCACGTACATCTACGGCGTCGGCCGTACCCGCGCCGTCCAGGCACTGACGGAGACCGGTATCTCCGGTGACATCCGCGTCAAGGACCTGACCGACGACCAGCTCGTCGCCCTCCGTGACTTCATCGAGGGCAACTTCAAGGTCGAGGGTGACCTCCGCCGTGAGGTCGCCGCCGACATCCGCCGCAAGGTCGAGATCGGCAGCTACGAGGGTCTTCGCCACCGTCGTGGTCTCCCGGTGCGCGGTCAGCGCACCAAGACCAACGCTCGTACCCGCAAGGGACCGAAGCGCACCGTGGCAGGCAAGAAGAAGGCTCGATAGGAGACCCCGATGGCTACCCCCAAGACTGCCGCGCGCAAGCCGCGCCGCAAGGAGAAGAAGAACGTCGCTGTGGGCCAGGCCCACATCAAGAGCACGTTCAACAACACGATCGTCAGCATCACCGACCCGTCGGGTGCCGTCCTCAGTTGGGCGTCCTCGGGTGCCGTGGGCTTCAAGGGTTCGCGCAAGTCGACGCCGTTCGCGGCGCAGCTCGCCGCCGAGTCCGCTGCGCGTCAGGCGCAGGAGCACGGCGTCAAGAAGGTCGACGTCTTCGTGAAGGGCCCGGGTTCGGGTCGCGAGACCGCGATCCGTTCCCTCCAGGCCGCTGGCCTCGAGGTCGGCTCGATCAACGACGTCACGCCGCAGGCGCACAACGGGTGCCGCCCGCCCAAGCGCCGTCGCGTCTGACGCGAGGAGCAACCGGCCGCGCCCTGCTCGTCCCCTGACCGGATCCGTTCCGGCGAGGGCGGGCAGGGCCCGCGGCCATTCCTGGTCGTTCGATCGCGCACGTGTGTGCGCGTGATCACAACTCAACAGACCCGTCGGGGCCCATGCGGCCCCGTCGTACCGCCAAGTGTCATATAGCGGACACTTCGCCGAAAGGAATCCCACAGTGCTCATTGCACAGCGCCCCACCCTGACCGAGGAGCCGATCTCCGAGCACCGCTCGCGCTTCGTCATCGAGCCGCTCGAGCCGGGCTTCGGTTACACCCTCGGCAACTCGCTGCGCCGCACGCTCCTCTCCTCGATCCCCGGCGCGGCTGTCACCAGCATCCGCATCGACGGCGTCCTCCACGAGTTCAGCACCGTTCCCGGTGTCAAGGAAGACGTCACCGAGATCATCCTCAACATCAAGAGCCTGGTCGTCTCCAGCGAGCACGACGAGCCCATCACGGCGTACCTGCGCAAGCAGGGTGCCGGTCAGGTCACCGCAGCGGACATCTCCGCTCCGGCCGGCGTCGAGATCCACAACCCGGAACTCGTCATCGCGACCCTGAACGACACCGCGCGCTTCGAGCTCGAGCTCACGATCGAGCGTGGCCGTGGCTACGTCTCGGCGACGCAGAACCGTTCCGAGTTCAGCGAAGCCGGTCAGATCCCGATCGACTCGATCTACTCGCCCGTCCTGAAGGTCACCTACCGCGTCGAGGCGACGCGTGCCGGTGAGCGCACGGACTTCGACCGCCTGGTCGTCGACGTCGAAGCGAAGCCGGCCATCACGCCGCGCGACGCCATCGCGTCGGCCGGTCGCACGCTGGTCGAGCTGTTCGGGCTCGCTCGCGAGCTCAACACGGCGGCAGAGGGCATCGAGATCGGCCCCGCGCCGGTCGACGCCGTGCTCTCGAACGAACTGCAGACCCCGATCGAGGACCTCGACCTGTCGGTCCGCAGCTACAACTGCCTGAAGCGGGAGGGCATCAACACGGTGTCCGAGCTCGTCGCCTTGTCGGAGACGCAGCTCATGAACATCCGCAACTTCGGTCAGAAGTCGGTGGACGAGGTCAAGGACAAGCTCACCGAGCTCGGCCTGTCCCTCAAGGACACCGTCCCCGGATTCGACGGCGCCCACTTCTACAGCGGGTACGACGAGGACGAGTCCAACAACTGACCTCGCGCTCACGCGCAAGCGCGCTGACACCGCGCGCACCACTTTCACCACTGGAGAACTGACATGCCGAAGCCCACCAAGGGCCCCCGCCTCGGTGGCGGTCCCGCCCACGAGCGCCTGCTCCTGAGCAACCTCGCCAACGCCCTCTTCACGCACGGTCGCATCACGACCACCGAGACGAAGGCCAAGCGCCTCCGTCCGGTCGCCGAGCGTCTCATCACGTTCGCGAAGCGCGGCGACCTGCACGCGCGTCGTCGTGTGATCAGCATCCTGCGCGACAAGTCCGTCGTGCACACGCTGTTCACCGAGATCGCCCCCCAGGTCGAGGACCGCCAGGGCGGTTACACCCGCATCACGAAGCTCGGCTTCCGCAAGGGCGACAACGCCCCGCTGGCGTCGATCGAGCTCGTCCTCGAGCCCGTCTCGAGCACGCCCGCTCCGGTCAAGCGCAACTCGGCTCCGGCCGCTGCTGCCGCCCCGGTCGACGAGCCCGCCGCTGACGAGACCACCGAGGAGGCCCCGGTCGAGACGGTGCCTGTTGAGGACACCGAGACGACCGAGGAGTCCGCTCCGGTCGAGACCGAGTCCGAGACCGAGGCTGCTGCCGAGGTCGAGGCCGACGCCGCCGAGAAGTCGGACGACGCCGACACCAAGTAGTCCGGTGCCCTCCGGGGCGCTGCACCACCACGAGGAAGCCCCCGCGACCCAGGTCGCGGGGGCTTCCTCGCGTTCGAGGCTGGTCGCGGGTACGGACTCCACGGCACGCACGACGCGCCGCGTAGGGTGGCCGACCGGTACGACAGGGAAGGAAGTCATGGCGTTCCAGCACGTTGCGGGTCTGGGGACACGGGTCTGGCGGTGGAGCCGGACCTCGGGCACACAGCCGCGCCTGCTGCACGCCGGCAAGGCCGCCGCTGCTGCGGTGATTGCCTGGTTCGTGGCGCAGCACATCCCGGGCGTCGCGGCCGAGTACCCCTACTACGCACCACTCGGCGCCGTCGTCGCGATGCAGACCACGGTGTTCGCGGGCATCCGGAGCGGCGTGCAGACCCTGGTCGGGATCGCCCTCGGCATCCTCATCGCCGCGTTCACGATGTGGGTCGGCGATCCCGGCTTCCTCGCGATCGCGCTGGCGGTCGGCGTCGGGGTGCTGGTCGGCGGGTTCCGCGTGCTGGGCGAGGGCAGCTCGTGGGTGTCCACCGCGGCGCTCTTCGTCCTGCTCGTCGGCGGCGCGCACGCCGAGGGCTACTCGCTCGGGTACCTCGTGCAGATGGCCGTGGGCGTCGTGGTCGGGCTGCTGGTCAACTTCCTGGTGTTCCCGCCGCTGCACTTCTGGGACGCCGAACACCGCATCGACGCGGTGAACGGCGTGCTGGCGGACCACCTCGACGGGCTGGCAGCCGTGCTCGAGGAGGGCAAGCGCGACGAGAAGGCGTGGGACCACCAGCAGGACCGCCTGGACCGTGCGATCGCGGACGTGCGGTCGCGGGTGGCGATCGCGCACGAGAGCCGTCGGCTCAACCCCCGTGGTGCCCTTCGCGGGTCACGAGCGCGGCTCCAGAAGGACGGCGGACGCTTCCGCGCACTGGAGCGGGTCGCCTGGTACACGACCGACCTCACCGAGCTCGTCGCACGCTCCGGCCCGGTGTCCGAGGGCGTCGGGCGTCCGGACCCCGCGTTCGCCACGCCCATCGCCGAGGCACTGCGGGAGATCGCCAGCACGATCCGCGGCGACTCCCCGGAGGACCAGGCCGAAGCGGCCATCGAACGACTCGAGTCCGCGCTCGACGCATCACGTGAGAACCCCTCGCACGTTGCGGTCACCTCGGCCGCGCTCGTCGCCCTGCGCGGGATCGTCGAGTCAGAACGACGCGCCACCGACGACCTCGACACCCGGACCGGACCCTCGGCGTTCGGTCGTCCGCGCGGCTGAGTGGCCGGCCCGTCCGTGGTCGTCCGTAGACTCGCCCCGTGACCGACCGCCCCCGCATTGCCGTCCTCGGTCCGATCACGGTGGACGACGCCCACGGCGCTCCGACCGCGGTGCCGGGGGCCCTCGCCCGGGCGTTCCTGACCGCGCTCGTGCTCGCACGCGGCAACGCGCTGACGAGCGAGTCCCTGATCGAGGACCTGTGGCCGGACGAACGACCGCGCGGTGCGCGAGCTGCACTGCAGACGCTCGTCTCGCGGCTGCGTCGGGGAGTCGCGGACGGCATCGTCGTGTCCACGAGCACCGGGTACGCGCTCGGTGGCGGTCCGGACGACGTCGACCTGCTCCGAGCCGAACGAGCACTCGGCAACGGTGACCGGGCGGCCGTGTCCGCCGCACTCGACCTCTGGCGCGGTGACCCCGGGGCGGACGTCGACGGCGAGTCGGGCACGGCGCTGGCCGACCGGGCGAACGCCGCCCGCCGCGGGCTCCGACGGGCGCTCGGCACCGCCCTGTCCGACGACGGACACGCGGACGAGGCGGCCGAGGTGTGGGCAGCCGAGTCGCTCGCAAACCCCTTCGACGAGGTCGCAGCAGCCGGGGCGATGCGCTCACTCGCCGCAGTGGGGCGCACGACTGAGGCGCTCGCCGTGTTCGCCGCGCACCGGGACCGTCTCGCCGACGAACTCGGCGCCGACCCGTCGGCGGACCTCGTCCGCCTGAACGCCGACCTGCTCCGCCGGTCCAACGTGTCCGTCGGCACCGCGCGCCGCACCGGGCTGCGGGCAGCGCCGAACGCGCTGGTCGGGCGACAGGACGACCTCGCCGTCGTGGGCGACCTGCTCTCGAGGAGCCGGCTGGTCACGATCCTCGGTGCAGGCGGACTCGGCAAGACCCGCCTCGCGCAAGCGGTCGCAGCTGCCCTTCCGCCGACGACCGGGGTCGTGGTCTTCGAGCTCGCGCCGCTCACCGCAGCGGAGGACATCGTCCCCGCCCTCGCCGCGCTGCTCGGGATCGCGGAGTTCCGATCGGCCCGGTCGCTCCGGGACGCCGTCGCCGCGGACCTCGGATCGCGCGTCGTCCACGCCCTGGCCGACGGTCCCACCGTGCTCGTCCTCGACAACTGCGAGCACCTGGTCGCCGAGGTCGCGACCTTCGCAGCAGACCTGCTCGCGACGGTGCCGCAGCTCCGGATCCTCACGACCTCGCGGGCACCGCTGGCGATCGCCGGTGAGGTCGTGGCCCCGCTGGCACCCTTGCCCGTCGCCGCGGACGGCGCCGCCGTGCGCCTGTTCACCGAGCGGGCGCGGGCGGCGCGTCCGGGTGCCGTACTGCCCGTGGACGCCGTCCGCCGCATCTGCACGCGGCTGGACGGATCACCCCTGGCGATCGAACTCGCGGCCGCACGGATCCGCGGCATGAGCACCGACGAGATCGAGCGTCGACTCGACGACCGGTTCGCGCTGCTCCGCGGCGGTGACCGGAGTGCTCCCGAGCGGCACCGCACCCTGCTCGCGGTGATCGAGTGGAGCTGGCGATTGCTGAACGACGGTGCGCAGGACCTGCTGACCCGTCTCGCGCTGTTCCCGGACGGGCTGGCGGTCGACGCCGTCGAGTCGGTGACGCTGCCCGAACGCCGCGGAGCGGCGCTCGACGACCTCGCCGAGCTGGTCGAGCAGTCCCTCGTGCAACTGGTCGAGCACGAGGGCGAACCGGTGCGGTACCGCCTGCTCGAGACGGTCCGCGAGTTCGGTGCCGCACGGCTCCGGGATGCCGGCGCCACCGAGGACGTGCGGTCGGCCATGATCCGATGGGGTCGCGGCTTCACCGCCGCCCGCAACCTGCTGACCATCACGGGTGAGCCGCAGCTCGAGTGCTTCCGACAGGTCGGACGCGAGGCGGACAACCTCATCACGCTGTTGCGCTGGAGCCTGGGCGCCGGCGACGCCTCCGCGGGCGCGCACCTGTTCGCCGCACTCGCGGGGTACTGGTCACTCCGAGGCGCGCACGGCGAGGTCGTCGCCCTCGGTCCGGACATCGTGCCGCTGCTGGGCGGCACCGTCCCAGCGTCGGAGGACCGCACCGCCGTGGTGGTGGGCCTCGTCGTCGCCGGGGCGTCTGCTGCGTTCGGCGACCGGCGGACGGCCGGCCTCGCAGTGTCGGCCCTGCGGCGGGTGTTCGCCGGCGGCAGCACCGGGTACGCGGTCCTCGACGCGCAGGCCGCACTGGTGCTGACCCTCGGCCGGCCTGCCGACGGCAGTGCCCTGTTGGCCCGCCTGCGCGAGGACCCGGAGCCCGGGGTGGCGTGCCTGGCGAACATGCTCAGTGCGCCGCTGGCCGAGAACGACGGCGACACGGCCGTCGCCCTGCGGTACGCCCACCGCGCCGAGGCGCTCGCACGGATCAGCAACGACGCGTGGACCTCGGGCTCGATCGCCGTCACCGTCACGCAGCTGCTCGCGCAGACCGGGCGCCACTCCGAGGCGTTGGCGGCCGCCGAGGCCGCGCGGGAGCAGCTCGAACGGTTCGGTGCCGACGACGACCTGTACGAGATCGGGTGGACGGTCGGGCTCTGCGCAGCGACGACCGGCGACGTGGCACGCGCCCGGGCCGTCGCCGACGACCTGCGGCAGCGGCCGACGGAGGGGCGTGGTGGGTTCGACGGCGACCGGATGCAGATCGGCGTCCTCGCGACGGCGATCGCCGCGGAGTGCGCCCGGTACGAGGGCGACCTCGACTCCGCGGCGGCCGCGTACGCCGCCGCCTGGGACGCGATCGTCCCGATCCGGAAGGAGACGCCGCACTGGAGCCTGATGGCGGGCGTGGCGCGGATCGCGGCTGCTGACGAGGTGGCGGTGAGCCGGACCGGCGGGGCCGCACCGGGCCTCCCGGCCACCGAAGTGGCGGTCGCGAGACGCCTGCGTGTCGGTGCGCTCGTGATGCTGCGCCTGCACCCGTGGTGGCTCGACCTGCCGGTCATCGGGACCACCCTGCTCGGGCTGGCGCTCGCCGCGGTCCGGACCGGTCAGCCGGAGTCCGCCGCGCAGGCGTGGGGGATGACTGCTCGACTCGGGTCACGGCAGGACTTCGGGGTGCTCGCGCACACCCGCATACGGCCGTTGCTGGTGACCGCGCTCGGCGACCCGGCCGTGACGGATGCCGAGACGGCCTCGGCCGGTTGGGACCGGGCCGAGGCCGTCTCGCGGGCACGGACGCTGCTCGAGCGGATGCGCTTCAGCGACCACTGATCGTGCGGTTCAGGCCTTCCGCATGTAGGCGCGGACCGTCAGGGGCGCGAACACCGCGACGATCACCGCCGCACCGAGCAGGCTGATCCACAGGTCGACGCCCACCGTGCCCTGGTTGACCAGGTCACGGACGGCGGTGATCAGGTGCGAGATCGGGTTGACCTCGGAGAACCAGCGCAACCAGTCCGGCAGGGTGTCGGCCGGCACGAACGCGTTCGACAGGAACGTCAACGGGAACAGCACCATGTTCGAGATGCCGGAGACGCTCGACGCCGTCCGGGCGACCACACCGAAGTAGGCGAAGATCCAGCTGATCGCCCAGGCGACCACGATCACGAGCAGCCCGGCGAGGACCACCGCGCCGAAGCCCCCGGCCGGACGGAGTCCCATGATGATCCCTGCCGATCATCTTCACCGTGATGTTCACGTACATCTTCGGGGGAGCGATCGCGGGCGACGTGGCGTCCCTTCGAGCTCGTGGTGGGCGTCGCCTTCGGTGTGCGCGGATGCACCGGTGATGGTCAGGAAGACCTCGTCGAGCGTCGGCTTCTGCACGCTCATCTCGGCGAGCGAGACACCGGCCTGCCGGAACGACACGAGCAGGTCGGTCACCCGGTCGGGGTCTGCCATCGGAGCGGTGAGGCGCGACCCCTCGGGGCTGACGACCGCGTCGACGCCGAGCGTGTTCCGGACGATGTCCCGCGCCGTGTCGAGGAGGAGCGCGTCGGCCAGACGGAGCTGCAACGACGCCGTGCCGATGCTCGACTTCAGCTCGTCGCTCGTGCCCTCGGCGACGACCCTGCCGTGGTCGATCACGGCGATGCGGTCGGCGAGCTGGTCGGCCTCGTCGAGGTACTGCGTCGTGAGCAGGACGGTCGAACCGGTCGCCACGAGTTCGCGGATCGTGTCCCACATCTGTGCCCTGGTGCGGGGGTCGAGGCCCGTCGTCGGCTCGTCGAGGAAGATCAGGGGCGGTTGTGCGATCAGGCTCGCGGCGAGGTCCAGTCGACGACGCATGCCGCCGGAGAACCCCTTGAGCGGACGGGACGCGGCCTCGGTCAGCCCGAAGCGCTCCAGCAGCTCGACGGCCTTCCGCTTCGAATCCGCGCGGGAGAATCCGAGCAAGCGGGCGAAGACCACCAGGTTCTCGGTCGCGCTGAGCGTCTCGTCGACGCTGGCGTACTGCCCCGTCACGCCGATCAGGGTGCGGACCGTCTGGGCCTCGCGGCGGACGTCGTGGCCGAAGATCCGGGCCTCGCCACCGTCCGCCCGCAGCAGGGTGGCGAGCATGGAGATGGTGGTGGTCTTGCCGGCGCCGTTCGGACCGAGCACGCCGTAGACCGTGCCGGCCTCCACGCGGAGGTCGACACCGTCCACGGCCCGGTTCGAGCCGAACGTCTTCACGAGGCCGGTGGCCTCCACCGCGAGCGGTGTCGTGGTCATCGCGGGTTCCTTTCGTCGATGTCGGGGACGATGCTGCCGCGGGGCGCTCACGCGGCACTGACGTGGCGCTGACATCGCTACCGTGGTCGTGTGAGTGAGACGGTGCGGCTGCGACTGGACATCGCCTACGACGGGGCGGCGTTCTCCGGGTGGGCCCGGCAGCCCGGGCTCCGGACGGTGCAGGGCGCGCTCGAGACCGCACTCGCCACCGTGTTCACCCGCTGGGGCGAACCACCGTTGCTCACCGTCGCCGGACGCACCGACGCCGGGGTGCACGCCACCGGGCAGGTCGCGCACCTGGACCTGTCGGCGGAGCAGTGGGCAGCGCTGACCGCCAAGCGCGGGACGGGCCGGTCACCGCTCGACGGGCTGCTCAAGCGGGTCAACGGCATCGCGGCACCCGAGGGGGACGTCGTCGTGACCGGTGCCTCGGTGGCACCCGACGGGTTCGACGCCCGGTTCTCCCCGCTCTGGCGCCGGTACGAGTACCGGATCGCGGACGCCGACGCCCCGCGCGATCCACGTCGTCGTGGACACACGGTCTGGCACGCGGCGCGGCTCGACCCGGCAGCGATGGAGCGCGGTGCGCTGACGTTGCTCGGGCTGCACGACTTCGCGACGTTCTGCAAGCCGCGCGAGGGGGCGACGACCATCCGGACGTTGCAGCAGTTCCGCTGGGACCGCGAGCCGGACGGCGTGCTGGTGGCGCGCCTCCAGGCCGACGCCTTCTGCCACTCGATGGTGCGGGCCATGGTCGGCGCGACCATCGCCGTGGGCGAGGGCCGCTTCGGCCCGGACCGCCTCGAGGAACTGCGCGTCGCCGAGGAACGCACGAGCGCCTTCAAGACGGCGCCGGCGAAGGGGCTGACCCTGACCGAGGTGGGCTACCCGGCGGACGCGGAGCTCGCGGAGCGGGCGGAGCAGACCCGGGCCCGACGCTCGGCGGACGGTACCGTCGAGGGATGAGCCCGCGCGAACCCCGTTCCGTCGTGTCCGTCGCCCCCGGAGTCGTCTTCGTCGAGGGTCCGGTGTCCAACTGGGTGGTGCTGGCGGAGGAGGACGGCGTCGCGCTGATCGATGCCGGCTACCCGGCCGACACCGACCTCGTGCTCGACACCGTGCGCGCCGCCGGGCACGACCCGGCCGACCTCCGTCGCGTCTACGTCACGCACGGACACGTCGACCACGTCGGCGGCATCCCCGGGATCCTCGAGCGGTACCCCGACGTCGAGGTGCTCGCCCACGCCGACGAGCTCGCCAACGTGCGCGGACCCGAGCGGCAGCAGGTCACCCCGGCGGAGATCGGCGGCCGGCTCGCCAGCCCTCGCGTGCTCGCCTGGCTGGCGCGGGCTATCCGATCCGACGCCCTGCGACCCACGACCGTGCCGTCCGCTCGCGCGTTCACCGGTGCGGACTTCGCGGGTCGGGCGATCGCACCGTTCCCGGCCGTCGGCCACACCGACGGCTCGACCGCGTACCTGCTGCCCGCGGCGGATGCGATCGTCACGGGCGACGCAGTCGTCAGCCGACACGACACCCAGCCCGGGTCGTGGGCCCCGCGACCCCGGATGATCACACCGTTCTTCACCGCCGACCAGGACCGCGCGCTCGAGTCGGCACGGGCGCTGCCGTTCCCGGCCCTCGTGCTGCCGGGACACGGACCGGCCGTCCGCCGCGTGGGTGGGACCTGGCTGCCGCTCGGCTGATGCCGCGCGATCGGCTGTGCCGCCGAACGCGATCGGCTGATGCCGCGCGACCCGCTGTGTCGCCGATCGTGACCGGGCTGATGTTGCCGAACGCAATCATTCACCTCGACGCAACCTGAATGTCCCCGCAGGTCGGTAGCGTGCGGGCATGGCCAACACCCTCGGACGCACTCTGCTGTGCGCCACGGCGGCCGCGACGCTCCTCGCGGCCCCACTCGTCACCGTCACCGCAGCGACCGCGAACCCCGAGGGGACCGACCTCGTCATCGAGGAGGCCTACCTGAAGGCGGGCAGCAAGGGCGCGTTCTACAACGAGAAGTTCGTCGAGATCGGCAACCCGACCGACGCCGCCGTGTCGCTCGACGGCTGGTCGTTGCAGTACCGCTCCGCCACGGGCACCGGCACGTTCTCGGCCAGTGCACTCCAGGGCACCGTGCCGGCCAAGGGCACCTTCCTGGTGTCGATGGCGGGCAACGGCGGGGCCACCGCGGCCGGCGAGGACCTGCCCGCCGCCGACGACACCGCGACGCTCAACCCGTCGGGCACCACGGGCACGCTCGTGCTGTCCGACGCCACGGCACCCCTGGCGCTCGCCGCCGGACCCGTCGCCACCGGCACCGACGGCGTGGTCGACCTGCTCGGCTACGGCGCCTCGAACACGTTCGAGTCGGCCGTGCGCACCGTGACCGGGGACAACTCCGTCCCGAACGGCCTGGTCCGCCAGGGCACCACGGACACCGACGTCAACGGTGCGGACTTCTCCGTGACGACGACGCTCACCCCACGGAACGCCGCGGGCGAGACGATGGCACCGACCGAGCCCACGGAGCCCACCGACCCGGGTGACGGCGGGACCCCCGCGCCCGGCACCCCCGCCGAGACGGTGACCATCGCCCAGCTGCAGGGCACCACGGACACCTCGCCGTACGCGGGCAAGAACGTCACGACCGACGGCGTCGTCACCGCGGTCTACGGCACCGGCGGCTTCAACGGCTACACGATCCAGACCCCCGGCACCGGCGGCGCGATCGACCTCGGCGCCCACACCGCGTCCGACGCGGTGTTCGTCTTCTCGTCCGCCACCGCCGGTCTGGTGCACGAGGGCGACCACGTCCGGGTCACCGGCGCCGTGTCCGAGTACTTCGGCCTGACCGAGCTCACGGTGTCCGGGGCCTCGTCGCTGCAGCAGCTGGACGACACCGTCGCGGCACCGCAGCCCGCCGCGGTCGCGTTCCCGTCGTCCGACGCCCAGCGCGAGTCGCTCGAGAGCATGCTCGTCGCTCCCCAGGGGGCGTACACCGTCGCCGACAACTACACGACGAACCAGTACGGCGAGGTCGTGCTCGCCAGCGGCACGAAGCGCCTGGTCCAGCCGACCGAGGTCGGCCGACCGGGCAGCGCCGACGCGAAGGCCGTCGAGGCTGACAACGCCGCGCGGAAGGTCACGCTCGACGACGGCGCGAGCACCAACTTCCTGACCCAGGCGAACCAGGGCATCCCGGTGTCGTGGCTCACCCAGGGCCCGGTCACCGTCGGGGCCGCCACCACCTTCACCGAGCCGGTCGTCCTCGACTACCGCAACAACGGGTGGAAGTTCCAGCCGACCGCGCCGATCACGGGCGCGACCCCGGCCGCCGACCTGCCGGCGTCGTTCTCGAAGGTGCGCCAGCCGGCACCGCAGGACGTCGGTGGCGACCTGAAGCTCGCTGGCTTCAACGTGCTCAACTACTTCCCGACCACGGGCGACGAGCTCACCGGCTGCAAGTACTACACGGACCGTGCCGGAGACCCCGTCACGGTGAACTCCGGCTGCGACGCCCGCGGCGCCGCCGAGCAGGAGGACTTCCTGCGCCAGCAGGTCAAGATCGTGAAGGCCATCAACGGCCTGGACGCCGACGTCGTCTCGCTCGAGGAGATCGAGAACTCGGTCCGCTTCGGTCAGGACCGCGACGCCGCCGTGGCCACCCTGGTCGACGCGCTCAACGCCGCCACCGGCCAGGACACCTGGGCCTACGCGAAGTCCCCGGCCGTCGTGCCCGCGAGCGAGGACGTCATCCGCCTCGCCCTCATCTACAAGAAGGACCGCGTCGAGCCCGTCGGCGAGTCGACGATCCTGCTCGACGACGCGTTCACGAACGCCCGCCAGCCCGTCGCGGACGCGTTCCGCCCGGTCGGCGGCACCGCGGACGACGACTTCCTGGTGATCGCGAACCACTTCAAGTCCAAGGGCTCCGGCACCGGCGAGAACGCCGACCAGGGCGACGGTCAGGGTGCGTCGAACGCCGACCGCGTCGAGCAGGCGAAGGCCCTGGTGACCTTCTCCACCGACATGCAGGAGCAGTACGGCACCGACAAGGTGTTCATGCTCGGCGACTTCAACGCCTACAGCAAGGAGGACCCGGTGGTGGTCCTCGACGAGGCCGGCTACACCGACCTCGGCCCGGCGCTCGACAGCACCGAGTACTCGTACGTGTTCTCCGGCCTGAGCGGCTCGCTCGACCACGTGTTCGCGTCGGAGGCCGCGCTCGAGACGGTCACGGGCGTGGACATCTGGAACATCAACTCGGTCGAGTCGGTGGGCCTGGAGTACAGCCGCTACAACTACAACGCGACGAACCTGTACACCGACGACGTGTACCGGGCGAGCGACCACGACCCGATCCTGGTCGGGTTCGACCTGGACGCCGCGGGCACCGATCCGGGCACGGACCCGACGCCGGTGCCGACGCCGACGCCGACCCCGGTGCCGAACCCGACGCCGACCCCGACTCCGGTGCCGCCGGTCGACGGGATCACCCCGTCGGTTGTTCCGGTGGCGCCGTCGGAGTCGCTGTTGACGGAGGCGAACCGTGGCGGGGTGTCGGCTCCGGCGTCGGCTCGTGCGGGGGAGACGATCACGGTGACGGTGGGCACTGCGTCTGCCGGTGACACGGTCAACGTGTGGTTGTTCTCGGAGCCGACGCTGATCGGCACCGCGGTGGTGGCTGCTGACGGGACGGTGCGGGTGACGATCCCGGCGGACACGGCGGCTGGTGCGCACCGGTTGGCGGTGACGGCTGCGGACGGGAGCCTGATCGGGTGGACCCCGATCACGATCACCGTGGACGGGCAGCTCGCGTTCACGGGTGCCGCAGGGATGGGTGCCGGTGCGTTGGTGGCGTTCCTGCTGCTCGCGGCGGGCGCAGGCGTGCTGATCGTGCGTCGCCGACGTCGGGCTGCGGCTGCGGAGTAGTCCCCACGCCCCACGGGCGCACTTCGTGAGCAGGAATGGTCGGGTTCGCACAGCGGACCCGACCGTTTCTGCTCACCATGCGCGGTGGGCGCGACCGCGTGACGGACGGGAGGCGCGGTGCGGGGCCGCCCCGCGCCTCCAGGCCGGCAGTCGGCCGCGTTTGACCGACGTACCCCGCGTCGGCTAGGCTCTCACCTTGGTCTGTGCGCCCCGCGCGCGGACAGTCAGATGAGCCCTCCAACCGAGGTGTTCCCCGTGCTTCTGCCCGTGGAACTCCCGACCGGAGTGGGATTCACGGACTCCTCACCTCGACACGAAAGCAGCACTCCTGTGACTCGCACGTTCTCACCGAAGCCGGCAGACGTCCAGCACGACTGGATCGTCATCGACGCCACCGACGTCGTCCTCGGCCGTCTCGCCACCCACGCCGCGGCGCTCCTGCGCGGCAAGCACAAGGCCACCTTCGCCCAGCACATGGACATGGGTGACTTCGTCATCATCGTGAACGCCGACAAGGTCGCCCTGACCGGTTCGAAGCTCGCGAAGAAGGTCTACTACCGTCACTCGGGTTACCCTGGCGGCCTGACGGCGACCTCCTACCCGGAGATGCTCGAGAAGCACCCCACCCGCGCCGTCGAGAAGGCGATCCGCGGCATGCTGCCGAAGAACACCCTCGGCCGCGAGCAGCTCAAGAAGCTGAAGGTCTACGCCGGCGCGGAGCACCCGCACGCCGCGCAGCAGCCCAAGCCGTACATCTTCGACCAGGTCGCACAGTAGTTCCGGCCACGACGACTTCAAGGACACAGAAAACTCATGGCTCAGATCGCTGATTCCCTCGACCAGACCCCGGAGAGCTTCACCACGGAGAGCGCACCCGCCGCTGCCGAGGCCGCTCCCCGTCAGATCCTCAACGTCTCCGGCGGTGCCGTCGGGCGCCGCAAGGAGGCCATCGCGCGCGTCCGGCTCGTCCCGGGCTCCGGCACGTTCGTCGTGAACGGCCGCACGCTCGAGGACTACTTCCCGAACAAGCTGCACCAGCAGCTCATCAACGACCCCTTCAAGGTGCTCGAGCTCCTCGGCTCGTACGACGTCGTCGCCCGCATCACCGGTGGCGGCCCCTCGGGTCAGGCCGGCGCGCTCCGCCTCGCCATCGCCCGCACCCTGAACGAGATCGACCGCGAGAACAACCGCGCGACCCTCAAGAAGGCCGGCTTCCTCACCCGTGACGCCCGCGTCATCGAGCGCAAGAAGGCCGGTCTCAAGAAGGCCCGCAAGGCGTCGCAGTTCTCGAAGCGCTAGTCGTCACCGGCTGAAGATCGCCATGCCGCGTCTGTTCGGTACCGACGGGGTTCGTGGTCTCGCCAACGGCGAGCTGACGGCCGCGCTCGCACTGGGTCTTGCCCAGGCGAGCGCGGCCGTCCTCACACACGGACACCATGCCGACGCCCGCCGGGCGTCGGGCCGACCGCGCCCGCGCGCGGTCCTCGCGCGTGACCCGCGCGTCTCCGGCGAGTTCCTCGGTGCCGCCGTCGCGGCCGGGCTCGCCTCGGCCGGCGTCGACGTGCTCGACGCCGGGGTCATACCCACGCCCGCCGCGGCGTTCCTCGTCGCGGACATCGACGCCGACTTCGGCGTGATGATCTCCGCATCGCACAACCCCGCTCCCGACAACGGGATCAAGTTCTTCGCCACGGGTGGCCGCAAGCTGCCGGACGAGGTCGAGGACCGCATCGAAGCGGCCATGCACGACCACTCCGCACCCACCCCCACCGGCATCGACGTCGGGCGCATCTCACGGTTCGCCGACGCCGAGGACCGCTACGTGGTGCACCTGCTCGGCACGCTGCCGCACCGGCTCGACGGCATCCACGTCGTGCTCGACTGCGCGAACGGTGCCGCCGCCGGCGTCTCGCCCGAGGTGTTCGTCAACGCGGGGGCCCGCGTGACGCTCATCGGCGCCGACCCCGACGGCTGGAACATCAACGACGGCGTCGGTTCGACCCACATCGACAACCTCGCCCGAGCGGTGCTCGAGCACGGTGCCGACGTCGGCATCGCGCACGACGGTGACGCCGACCGCTGCCTGGCGGTCGACGCCGCGGGCAACGCGATCGACGGTGACCAGATCATGGCGATCCTCGCGCTGTCCCTGCAGGAGCGCGGCCGCCTGAAGGACGACACCCTCGTCGCGACGGTCATGTCGAACCTCGGGCTGAAGCGCGCCATGGCCGACGCGGGCATCACCGTGATCGAGGCCGGCGTGGGCGACCGCTACGTGCTCGAGAAGATGACCGAGGGCGACTACTCCATCGGTGGCGAGCAGTCCGGCCACATCATCTTCAACGAGTTCGCCACCACGGGCGACGGCATCCTGACCGGGCTGCACCTGGTGGCCGAGATGGCGCGGACGGGGAAGTCGCTGCAGGAGCTCGCCTCGTGCATGACCGTGTTCCCGCAGGTGCTGCTCAACGTCCGGGGCGTCGATCGTCACGGGCTCGCCGACCAGGGCGTGCAGGACGCCATCGCCGCCGCCAGCGAGGCGCTCGGGGACAGCGGCCGTGTGCTGCTCCGTCCGTCGGGCACCGAGCCGGTCGTGCGCGTCATGGTCGAGGCTGCCTCGCAGGACGACGCCCAGCGCATCGCCGAGGAGCTCGCCGCCGTCGTGCAGGACCGCCTGGCGCTCGACGCCGCGTAGGGTCCCCTCCGCAAGACACCGGTGTTCGCCGGTTGAACACGCGCAGAACGCGGTTCAGCTCGCGAACACCGGTGTTTTGCTGTCCCCCCCCGCTCAGATCTTGCGGAGCAGGACCGAGTTCACCTTGTGGTTCGCGCCCTTCTTCAGCACCAGCGTGGCGCGGGAGCGCGTGGGCAGCACGTTCTCGAGCAGGTTCGGCTCGTTGATGGCCCGCCAGACCTCGGTCGCCGTCCGGACCGCGTCCTCGCGCGACAGCGAGGCGAACCGGTGGAAGAACGAGTCGGGGCTCGAGAACGCCTCTTCCTGCAGGGCGAGGAACCGGTCGACGTACCAGGACTCGATGTCCTTCGTCTTCGCGTCCACGTAGATCGTGAAGTCGAACAGGTCGGACAGTGCGAGCCGCCCGTGCACCGGCGGTGCCAGCACGTTGAGGCCCTCGACGATGAGCACGTCGGGCTGCCGGACGACGATCTCGGCATCGGGCACGATGTCGTAGACCAGGTGCGAGTAGTACGGCGCGCGGACCTCGGTCGCCCCGCTCTTCACCTGGCTCACGAAGCGCAGCAGGGAGCGGCGGTCGTACGACTCCGGGAATCCCTTGCGGTCCATGATCCCGCGGCGCTCCAGCTCGGCGTTCGGGTACAGGAAGCCGTCGGTCGTCACGAGCTCGACCCGAGGGGTGTCCGGCCAGCGCTTCGTCAGCTCGCGGAGCAGGCGGGCGACCGTGGACTTGCCGACCGCGACGGAACCTGCGACACCGATGACGAACGGCGTGCGTCCGGCGCGCTCCCCGAGGAACCGGCTCGTCTCGGCGTGCAGGTTCCGCGCGCCGGCGGCGTAGAGCGTGAGCAGGCGGGACAGGGGCAGGTAGACCTCCTGCACCTCCTGCATGTCCAACCGGTCGCCGAGGCCGCGCAACTGCACGATCTCGGTCTCGGTGAGCGACAGGTGCTCCTTCGGGGCGAGCTGGGACCACTCGTCACGCGGGATCTCCACGAACGGGGTCGGGTGCGCGACGGCGGTCTCCGAGAACGGCATGGGATCGAGCGTACAGACGGGAGGCCCGGGGCACGTGAGCCGGTCGGCTCACGTGCCCCGGGCCTCCCGTCCAGTGCTCGGTGCGTGTCCGCAGGACGCGACGCGTCAGGCGGGGAGGGCCGCCTCGATGGCGGCGACGACCTCGGGGGCGTCCGGCTTCGTCGTGGGGCGGAACCGCGTGACGGTGCCGTCGGGGGCGACGAGGAACTTCTCGAAGTTCCAGGCGACCCGACCGGCCTTGCCGTCGGCGTCCGGGGTCTCCTTGAGTGCCTGGTAGAGCGGGTGGGCGCTCTTGCCGTTGACCTTGACCTTCTCGGACATCGGGAACGTGACGCCCCAGGTGGTGGAGCAGTACTCGTCGATCGCCTCGGACGAGCCGAGCTCCTGCAGGAACTGGTTGCTCGGGAAGCCCAGCACCGTGAACCCGCGGGGGCCGTACTGCTTCTGCAGGGCCTCGAGCTGCTCGTACTGCGGGGCGAGGCCGCACCGGGAGGCGACGTTCACGACCAGGACGGCCTTGTCGGCGTAGGCGCCGAACGTGGTGTCCTCGCCGTGCAGCGTGGTGATCGCGATGTCGTCGAAGCGTCCCATGGCCTGGACGCTAGTCCACGATGTCGAGATCGGCCTGACGGCGGACGAACTCGCCCATGTTCGGCACCGTGAACGCCACCTTGCCGCGCTCGGGCGCGTAGATGATGCCCTTCTCGATCAGTCCCTGTCGTGCCGGGCTGGTCCCCTTCGGTTCCGCACCGAGGCGCGATGCCACGACGGCAGTCCCGGAGACGCCGGCCGGATCCTCCGACATCGCCACGAGGTACTGCCGCTCCGCAGGTGTGGCACGGTCCCAGCGGGACGGGAAGAAACCGCTGTCGAGTTCTGCGTTGCCGCGGTCGACGGCAGCTGCTGCGTCATCGTGGGTGATCCGTCGGTCGGCCGCGAGGTCCCACGCCGCCGCCCCGTAGGTCTGGAGGTAGTACGGGTACCCGCCCGAGGCATCGATGAGGAGATCGAGCGCCGCGGCATCGAAAGTCACCCCGGAACGGGCGGCCGGAACCGTGAGCGCGTCAGCGGCTGCTCCCGACGGCAGCGAGCCGATCTCCCGGTAGTCGAAGAGGCGCTCGGCGTAGGACCGCGCCGCAGTCAGCTTGGCCGGTCCGTTCGGCAGACCGGCCCCGACCATCACGAACGGCCAGCCACGTTGTCCGGCCCGGTGCTGGACGGACAGCAGCGCGGACAGCAACTCGAGGTCGAGGTCCTGGACCTCGTCGATGAAGAGTGCGAGCGCGCGGTTCTGCTCCCGCAGCGCGGGGGCGAGGTCCTCGACGAGTTCCTCGAGGTCGATCTCGATGACGCCGGAGTCCGCGCGACCCTCGACGGCGGAGAACCCCAGGTCGAAGCCGATGTTCCCGAAGTGCACACCGAACGACGTGACCGTGCCGAGCGCGCGCTGCACGGCTGCGCTGACCGAGCGGCCGCGGGCAAGGCGACGTGCTGCGAGCGCGATCTCCCGCGCGAGCCTCCGTCGAGCACCCTCTCGGCCGGACACGCTCGTCTGCCCTTCGACGTCGACCACCAACCACTCCGCGGCGTCAGCCTGCATGCGGAACTGGTTCAGGAGGACGGTCTTCCCGACCCCACGCAGCCCGTGGAGGATCATGCTGCGCGTTCCGAGCGCGCGCCGCGACCGTGCCACGACGAGGTCGAACGCCTCGATCTCGGCGTCGCGCCCGACCAGCTCCGGGGGGCGCAGGCCGGCGCCTGGCGAGTACGGGTTCAGTGCGGCGTGCATCGAGGAGACTCTACGCTTGTCTAACGGATTCCGCAGAATGCTGTCGATTGTGCTCGATTCGCTCCCCTCGGTCGCTTCGCAGGGTCGGCGTCCAGGCAGACCGTAGGATCGGTTCCATGTGTGGAATCGTCGGCTACGTCGGCAGCAACAGCAGCCAGGACGTCCTCCTCGGGGGCCTCCGTCGCCTCGAGTACCGCGGCTACGACTCGGCGGGCATCGCCGTCGTCGACCCCGCAGGTGACCTCGTGTCCGCCAAGAAGGCGGGCAAGCTCCAGGCCCTCGTCGACGAACTCGAGTCGTCGCCGATCCCGGACGGCACGACGGGCATCGGGCACACCCGCTGGGCGACCCACGGTGGCCCGACCGACGGCAACGCCCACCCGCACCTGGCCGACGGCGACAAGCTCGCCCTCATCCACAACGGCATCATCGAGAACTTCTCCGAACTCCGCGCCGAACTGCAGGCCGAGGGCATCGCGTTCCGCAGCGAGACCGACTCCGAGGTCGCCGCGCACCTGGTCGGACGCGCCTTCCGCGAGACCGGTGACCTGACCGCCGCCATGCAGCAGGCCGTGCAGCGACTCGAGGGGGCCTTCACGCTCCTCGTCGTGCACGCCGACCAGCCCGGCGTCGTCGTCGGTGCCCGTCGCAACTCGCCCCTGGTGGTCGGGCTCGGCGACGGCGAGAACTTCATGGGCTCGGACGTCGCCGCGTTCGTCGCCTACACACAGCGCGCGCTGTCGATCGGGCAGGACGAGATCGCCACGATCCGCCCCGACGGCGTCGACGTCATCCACTTCGACGGCACCCCGGCCACGCCGACCGAGTTCGAGGTCAACTGGGACGCCTCCGCCGCCGACAAGGGCGGTTGGAGCTCGTTCATGGCGAAGGAGATCAGCGAGGAGCCCGAGGCGGTCGCGAAGACGATCCTCGGTCGCGTCCACGACGGTGCCGTCACGCTGACCGACCTCGACCCGATCGCCGACCGCCTGGCGACGGTCGACCGCGTCATCGTGATCGCCTGCGGCACCGCCGCCTACGCCGGCATCCTCGGCAAGTACGCCATCGAGCAGTGGGCTCGTGTGCCGGTCGAGGTCGAGCTCGCGCACGAGTTCCGCTACCGCGACCCGGTGCTGGACGAGCGCACCCTGGTCGTCTCGATCAGCCAGTCCGGCGAGACCATGGACACGCTCATGGCCGTCAAGTACGCCCGCGAGCAGGGCGCGCAGGTCCTGTCGATCTGCAACACCCAGGGCGCCACGATCCCGCGTGAGTCCGACGCCGTGATCTACACGCACGCCGGCCCCGAGGTCGCCGTCGCGTCGACCAAGGCCTTCATCGCCCAGGGCGTCGCGCTCTACCTGCTCGGGCTGCACCTGGCGACGCTGCGCGGCACGCTCACCACCGAGCAGATCGCCGAGCAGGTCGCCGAGCTCGAGGGGCTCGCCCCGAAGCTGCAGCAGACCATCGAGGACGCCGCCGGCATCAAGGACCTGGCTCGCTGGATGGCGGACACCCGGAGCGTGCTGTTCCTCGGCCGCCACGTCGGCTACCCGATCGCGCTCGAGGGTGCTCTCAAGCTCAAGGAGCTCGCGTACATCCACGCCGAGGGCTTCGCCGCCGGTGAGCTCAAGCACGGCCCGATCGCCCTGATCGAGCCGGGCCAGATCGTCTTCGTCATCGTGCCGTCGCCGCGCGACCCCCGGTCGCTGCACCCGAAGGTCGTCTCGAACATCCAGGAGATCCGCGCCCGCGGTGCCCGGGTGATCGCGATCGCCGAAGAAGGCGACGCCGCGGTGCTGCCCTTCGCCGACGAGGTCCTGCGGATCCCGCTCGCGACCCCGCTGTTCGAGCCGCTGCTCGCGGTGGCACCGCTGCACATGTTCGGCATGGAGCTCGCCGCGGCCAAGGGCCTCGACGTCGACCAGCCACGCAACCTCGCGAAGTCGGTCACCGTCGAGTAGTCGCGACGGTGATCATCGGGATCGGGGTCGACGTGGTCGACCTGGAGCGGTTCGAACGGGTGTTGGAGCGCACACCGGCGATGCGGGCGCGGCTGTTCACGCCGTCCGAGCAGGTCCGTGACAGCGAACCCCGGCCGATCGCGTCCCTCGCCGCACGGTTCGCGGCGAAGGAAGCCTTGATCAAGGCCTTCGGGTCGAGTGCCGGGCTGAGCTGGCAGGACCTCGAGGTCGTGTCCGACGACCAGCGGAACCCGTCGCTCACCCTGCACCAGGGCGCCCGGCAGGTGGCGGACGCGCGTGGCGTGACGAGCGTGCACCTGTCGCTCTCGCATGATGGAGGGATCGCGACCGCGTTCGTGGTCCTGGAAGGAACAGACGTGGTCCTGGAAGGAACTGCCCCGTGAGCGCGTTCACCGGCATCACGGTCGATCGCGGAGCCCTGATCGAGAACTACGCGACCATCGCCGACCGGGTCGCCCCGGCCGGGGTCATCGCGGTGGTCAAGGCGAACGCCTACGGCCACGGGGCCCTCGACGCTGCGCAGGCCTTCGTGGACGCCGGTGCCGAGTGGCTCGGGGTCGCCGACATCGACGAGGCCGTGGCGCTCCGTCAGGGCGGCATCGACGAGGGGGTCCGGATCCTCGCGTGGCTGCACGCCCCCGACGAGGACTTCCGTCGCGCGGCGCAGTTCGACGTCACGCCCGCGGTGTCGAGCGTCGAGCAGCTCTCCGCAGCAGCCGATTCCGACGTCCGCGCCGTGCACCTGTGCGTCGACACCGGCCTCAGCCGCAACGGTGCGGTCGAGTCCGAGTGGGCCGAGCTCTTCGCGACCGCCGGCGCCCTGGCCCGCGGCGGCAACCGCACCCGGGTCGAGGGGCTCATGTCCCACCTGTCGAACGCGTCGCGAACCGACGACCTCGACCAGGACGCCGCGCTGCAGCGGGCGCTGGACGGCCTCGCCGCGAACGGCATCGTGCCGGACGTGGTGCACCTCGCCGCGAGTGCCGCGAGCATCGCCGTGCCGGAGACCCGCCACGACCTGTCCCGCGTCGGACTCGCCCTGTACGGGCTGAGCCCCTTCGACGGCCGCACCTCGGCCGACCTGGGGCTGCGCCCGGCGATGCGGGTCACCGCCGCCGTGCTCCGCACCGTGCCGGTCGCCGCGGGCGACGGCGTCTCGTACGGCTACACCTGGCGCGCCGAGACGGACACCCGTCTCGCCGTGATCGGCCTCGGCTACGCGGACGGCTTCGACCGCGACTTCGGCAACCGGGTCTCGGTGCGGATCGGCGACCGGACGTTCCCGGTGGTCGGACGCGTCGCGATGAACGCCATGCACGTCGACATCGGCGACGCCGACGTGCAGGTCGGCGACGAGGCGGTGCTGTGGGGCGACCCCGCGAACGGCGACCCCGCCGTCGAGGACTGGGCCGACGCCATCGGCACGATCAACTACGAGGTGGTCGCCCGGATCGGCCACAGCGTGGATCGGAGGACGACGTGAGCTCCGCACCGCTGCGTCAGGCGCGCATCGACCTCGACGCCTACCGGGCCAACCTCGACCGTGTCCGCGAGTGGATGGACCCGGTCGCCGTGATGGCGATCATGAAGGCCGACGCGTACGGGCACGGCCTCGAGCCGATCGCGCTCGCCGCCGTCGACGCCGGCATCCGCTGGATCGGTGTGCTGACGGTGCCCGCGGCGCTGCGCCTACGCTCGATCGGCGTCGGCGAGGACGTCCACCTGTTCACCTGGCAGCACGACCCCGACCTGGACTTCCGTGACGCCATCGACTCGGCCGTCGACCTCGGCGTCTCGAACGTCGCCGAGCTGCAGCGCATCATCGACGCCGTCGACCAGCGACCGGCCCGGGTGCACCTCGGCGTCGACTCCGGCCTGCACCGCGACGGCGCGACCCCGGCGGACTGGCCGGCGCTCGTCGAGCTCGCCCGGGACGCCCAGCGGAACGGCCGCATCGAGGTCGTCGCCGCGTACACGCACCTGGCCGAGGCGTCCGACCACGAGGACAGCGCCGCGGTCGCCGTGTTCGACGCCGCGATCGAGATCGCCGAAGACCTGGGACTCGACGTGCCGATGGAGCACGTCGCCGCGTCGCTCGCGGGGCTGGAGCGCAAGGAGTTCCGCAAGGACATGGTCCGGATGGGCGCGAACCTGTTCGGCATCCCCGGAGCCGACGGCGTCTCGGCGGCCGACCTCGGACTCGAGCCGGTGATGACCCTGACCGCGTCGGTCGCGAAGACGAAGCGCGTCCCCGTCGACACCGGCGTCTCCTACGACTACACGTACCGCACCGCGACCGAGACGACCCTGGCCCTCGTGCCCGTCGGGTACGCCGACGGGGTCCCGCGTCTGGCGCAGGGCCGCATCGAGGTCGCGATCGGCGGCAAGCGGTACCCGATCGCCGGCCGCGTCGCGATGGACCAGTTCCTGGTGGACGTCGGCGAGGACGACGTGCAGACCGGCGACACCGTCGTGCTGTTCGGCACCGGCGAGCACGACGAGATGACCGTGCTCGAGTGGGGCGCGGCGCTCGAGACCATCGGCGAGGAGATCGTCTGCAGGATCGGCAGCCGTGTGCCCCGGTCCTACGAGGGACACGACATCGAGGGACGGGTCGGGGAGTACCTGCGGGGCGAGCGGCCGTGACCGAGTCGGCGCACGTCCTGCTCGACACCACCGTCGACGGCACCGAGGCGATGGGAGAGCTCGGTGCCCGGTTGGCCGCGGTGCTGCGCGCGGGCGACCTCGTCGTGCTGACCGGACCGCTCGGGGCCGGCAAGACGACCCTGACGCGCGGGCTCGGCGCGGCACTCGGCGCGCGCGGCCAGGTGTCCAGCCCGACCTTCGTCCTCGCCCGGACGCACCCGACGACCGCCGGCCCCGACCTGGTGCACGTCGACGCCTACCGCCTGTCCGACCCGGTCGAGCTCGACGACCTCGACCTCGACTGGGACGCCGCCATCGTCGTCGTCGAGTGGGGCCGCGGCATGGTCGACGGCATCAGCGACAGCGTGCTCGACGTCGAGATCACGCGTGCGACCGGCGCCGACGCGGGATCCGCTGACACCGACGACACCGACCCGGACGACGTGCCCGACGAGCCCCGCCGTGTCGTCGTCACCGCCACCGGCCCGCGCTGGGCGGACGTGGTCCTCTGACCCTGCTGCCCGTCGGGCCGGACGACGTCGAGGTGCTCCGTGCGTTCCTCCTCGATGCGGACCTGACCGTCGCCGGGCTGGACGCGTCGACGGTGCGGCTGTGGGTCGAGCGCGACGACGACGGCCGAGTGGTCGGCAGCACGGGGTACGAGACGAGCACGGACGGCGCGCACGTCCTGATCCGCAGCGTCGCCGTCGCGCCGGACCGCCGGGGAACCGGCGTCGGGAGCCGGCTGGCGCGGTTCGTGATCGACCGGGCGTCGGAGGCCGGCGCCGAACGGGCGTGGCTGTTCTCCCGCCGGTCCGGCCCGTTCTGGCAGTCGCTCGGTTTCGGACCGGCCGATCGACTGGCTCTGGCGGTCGCCCTGCCCGACACCCGCCAGGTCCGCCTGTTCCGTCAGACCGGGCAGTTGGACCACGAGGTCGCGTGGTCCCGCAGGCTGCCGGTGCGCTGACCGCCGCCTACGATGGACGGGTGCTGCTCGCGATCGACACCTCCGCCGGGACCTCCGTCGCCGTCGTCGACCCGGCTACCGGCCAGGCCCTCGCGACCCGCGACACCGAGGACAGCCGCCGGCACGCCGAGGTCATCGGCCCGTTCCTCGCCGGGACCCTCGCCGAGGCCGGCATCACCGGCGCCGACGTCACCGGGGTCGTCGCCGGCATGGGCCCCGGCCCCTTCACCGGCCTGCGCGTCGGCATCGCCGCCGCCCGCACCTTCGCCGCAGCACGCGGCGTCCCCGTCCTGCCCCTCGTCAGCCACGACGCCGTGGCCCTCGACCAGCGCGACTCAGGCACCGCCGGGCCGTTCGTCGTCCTCACGGACGCCCGCCGCCGCGAGGTCTACTGGAGCGCCTACGACGCCGACGGCGTCCGCGTGGCCGGCCCCGGACTCGCCAAGCCCGCCGACCTCGACGACGCGATCCGCGCCTCCCGGCCCGGAGCGGTGGGTTGGGACCGCGTGACGGCCCTGTCCATCCCGGCCTGGAGGCTCGGCTCGCTCGCCGCGGACCGGCTCGCGTCCGGTGCGGCGTTCGACCAGGACACGCCCCTGTACCTGCGCGAGCCCGACGTCACGGTGCCGGGTGCACCGAAGCGGGTGAAGCAGTGACCCTGCCGGACGGGCTCCGCCTGCGGCGAGCACACCCGCAGGACCTCGACGACATCATGTGGCTCGAGCACGTCTCGTTCCCGACGGACGCCTGGTCGGCGTCGCAGATGTCCGGCGAGCTGTACTCACCGCACGGGTACTACGTCGTGATCGAGACGGCCGACGACACGTCCGCGCCGCTGGTCGTCGGGTACGCCGGGCTCTCGTCGCTCGCGGGCAACCCGGTCGCCGACGTGCAGACGATCGCCGTGGCCGCGGACCAGCGCGGCAGGGGGCTCGGGCGGGTCCTATTCACGGAACTGCTCGACGAGGCGCGGCGGCGTGGTGTGCGCGAGGTGTTCCTCGAGGTGCGCGCCGACAACCCCGTGGCGCAGGCGATGTACACGGCGTTCGGGTTCGAGCACATCGCGACCCGACCGCGCTACTACCAACCGGACGGTGTCGACGCGTGGGTGATGCGGGCGGAACTGCCCGCCCCGGACGCCGAGCGGTCGTCGGGCGTCGGACCCATCGGACAGGAGGCCCTCGGTGAGCGCGACTGAACCACTGGTGCTCGGCATCGAGACGAGCTGCGACGAGACGGGCGTCGGCATCGTGCGGGGGAGCACCCTGCTCGCGAACGTGATCGCCTCGAGCATGGACGAGCACGCGCGCTACGGCGGAGTCGTGCCCGAGGTCGCCGCACGGGCCCACCTGGAGGCGATGACGCCGACGCTGCACGAGGCGCTCGAGCGTGCCGGCGTCACCCTCGACGAACTCGACGCCGTCGCGGTGACCGCCGGGCCGGGCCTGGCGGGGGCGCTCATGGTCGGGGTGGGAGCCGCGAAGGCGCTCGCCGTGGCCACGGGCAAGCCCCTGTACGGCGTGAACCACCTGGTCGGGCACGTCGGCGCCGACGTGCTGCGCGAGGACGGCAGCGAGATCGAGCTGCCGACGATCGCGCTGCTGGTCTCCGGTGGCCACACGTCACTGCTGCTGGTGCGGGACCTGGTCGGCGACGTCGAACTGCTCGGCGAGACGATCGACGACGCGGCGGGCGAGGCGTTCGACAAGGTCGCGCGGCTGCTCGGGCTGCCCTACCCCGGCGGCCCGCAGATCGACCGAGCCGCGGCCGACGGCGACCCGACGGCCATCCGGTTCCCCCGGGGGCTGACGCTGCCGAAGGACATGGCCGCGCACCGGTACGACTTCTCGTTCTCGGGGCTCAAGACCGCCGTCGCACGGTGGGTCGAGCGCTGCCGCGACGAGGGCCGCGAGGTGCCGGTGGCCGACGTCGCCGCGAGCTTCCGTGAGGCCGTCGTCGACGTCCTGCTGACCAAGGCCCTGAACGCGTGCCGCGACACCGGCGTCGACCGGCTGCTGCTCGGTGGCGGGGTCGTCGCGAACGCCCGACTGCGGCAGGTCGCCGAGGAGCGCTGCGCGGCCGCGGGCGTGCGACTGCGCATCCCGCCGTTCGACCTGTGCACGGACAACGGCGCGATGATCGCCGCCGTCGGCGCCCGACTCGTGGCCGAAGGGCACGCGCCGAGCGACCTCGGCATCGCGGCGGACTCGACCCTGCCGGTGACGACCGTCCAGGTCTGACCAGTTCGGCCCCGGTCCTTCTTCGGGAGCCTGTGGGAGGATTCACACGGGCGTCGGAGAGACCGGACGCCCGAGAGGGGTGGACGGTGTCCGATCAGAACGAGTGGCCGAAGCCGGGCGAGACGCCGAACGGCCGAGCGAACGGACAGCCCGACGGCACGCCCGCCCCGGACGCCCCGCAGGCTCCTGACGCACCGCAGGCGCCGTCGGCGCCGGAAGCGCCCCAGAACCCGTACGGCCAGCAGCCGGACCCGTACGCGGCCCCGCAGCAGCAGTACCCGTACGGCGCTCCGCAGCAGCCGCAGAACCCGTACGGTCAGCCGCAGCAGCAGAACCCGTACGCGGCTCCGCAGAACCCGTACGGCCAGCAGCAGAACCCCTACGGCCAGCAGCAGAACCCGTACGGCCAGCAGCAGAACCCGTACGCGCAGCCGCAGCAGCAGTCCTACGCGTCGAACCCGTACACGTACCAGCCCTACGCGCAGCGCCCGAAGACGAACGTCCTGTCGATCCTGTCGATCGTCTTCGCGTTCGGCGGCATCATCATCTGGCCGATCATCATCCTGACGAGCCCGGCCGGCGCGATCATGGGCCACATCGCCCTCGGCAGGATCAAGCAGACCGGCGAGGGCGGCCGCGGCCTGGCGCTCGCCGGCATCATCGGTGGCTGGATCCTGACGGGCCTGTTCATCCTGATCGTCGCCCTGGTGTGGATCTCGATCGCGAACGCGTCGGACTACTCCGACTACTCCGACTACAGCTCGAACTCCGGCGCCTTCGTCAACTGACGCGGACACTGACGGGTGACGCGCACGCGACACCGCACGCGGCCCCCGGCCGTCAGCCGACCGTGTCGGTGAGCCGCTCGCACAGGATCGCCGTGTGGCGTCCCTCCAGGCGGGTGAGCACGAGCGTGACGCGACCCGATCCGCGCAACCGCAGCCGCTTGCGGAACTGCGCCGGGTCGACGTCGACGCCGCGCTTCTTGATCTCGACGGTGCCGATGCCGTCGGCGGCGAGCCGTGCGGCCAGTCGCTTGACGTCGAGCGGCATCGTGTCGAGGACCCGGAAGCCCTGCGCGAAGGGGGTCGTGACAGCGCGGTCGGACGTGACGTACGCGATGCCGTCGGAGAGCGTGTGCCCGTCGAGGCCCCGTGCCAGGTCGCCGATCAGCCGTGCGCGGATCACGGCGCCGTCGGGCTCGTACAGGTAGGCGCCGAGCGGTCCGACCTCGGCGTCGTCGGCGTCGCCCGCTCCGGTCATCTCGGCGATGCCGTGTGCACCGATGACGGTGGCGGCGCGGCGGATCCCGGGTCGGGCGAGGGGGCCGAACCACAGGGCGAGCTCCACGACCTCGCGGTCGACGGAGGTCCACTGCGCCTCGGCGGTGTCCGGGATCAGGTCGCGGTCGATGCCCGGTCCGAGCTTCACGCCGGTCGGCGTCGTCGTCGCCGCGGCGAACACGGTGTCGAGCGAGGGCGACCAATCGTCCGGGTCGGCGAGCCGGCGGGTGTCCGAGTGGCCGGAGGTGCGTCGGGCGGGGTCCATCCACACGCCGTCCACCGAGGACAGGTCGAAGGACGCGGCATCACGGAGTTCCACCCGCGCGTTCGGCCAGACCGCCAGGTTGTGGGTCGCGACGGCCGCGGTCACCTCGTCTCGGTCGACGGCGGTGACGTCGAGGTCGAGCGCCGCCATCGCCATCGCGTCCCCGCCGATGCCGCAGCCGAGGTCGGCGACCCGGGTCAGCCCGGCCGCCGCGAAGCGTCCGGCGTGCTGGGCCGCGACCTGCAGCCTGGTGGCCTGCTCGAGCCCGGCCTCGGTGAAGAGCATGCGGGAGGCGAAGTCGCCGAACTTGCCGCGGGCCTTCAGCCGCAGCTTCGCCTGGGTCAGCACCGCGGCGACCAGTCGGGGATCGTGTCCCTCGGCGCGCAGCCGGGACACCACGCGGACGATCTCGCCGCCGTCGGAGACACCCGGGGTACGGTCGAGCAGGGCCATCCCGTCGGGGGTCAGCAGTGCGGTGAGTTCGGCGGCGTCCATGCGTCGATCCTCGCAGGTGCTGCGTGTTCTCCGGATGTGCTGGCACTCGGATTGACCGAGTGCCAGAGGCCCCCTAGAGTTGGCGTTGGCACTCTCCTGTGCGAAGTGCCAACCCGGTTTTCATCTGTACCGAGTCCGTACCGAGAAAGAAGAGGTCACCGTGGCCGTCAGCATCAAGCCGCTCGAGGATCGCATCGTCATCCGCCAGGTCGAGGCGGAGCAGACCACCGCTTCCGGTCTGGTCATCCCCGACACCGCGAAGGAGAAGCCCCAGGAGGGCGAGGTCGTCGCCGTGGGTCCGGGTCGCATCGACGACAACGGCAACCGCGTCCCGCTCGACGTCGCCGTGGGTGACAAGGTCATCTACTCGAAGTACGGCGGAACCGAGGTCAAGTACTCGGGCGAGGACCTGCTGGTCCTGTCGGCCCGCGACGTCCTCGCGGTCGTCGTCAGCTGACACCAGTTCTCCTCTCGGACGCCCCGTCCGGCCTGTCGGCCGGCGGGGCGTTCGTGCGTTGTGCGCCGACGCTCCGAGCAGTCGTACGACGGTTCGTGCCGACCGGGAGGCCCGTGGTCCGTCCGGCACGTCGGCGATCGTTCCTAGGATGGTTCCGTGAGTGAACCGAGTCCCGCGCGTCCCGTCCGCAGCGAGGCATCCGTCGGCGTGGTGCAGGCCATCGTGGCCTACGGGCTCTGGGGACTGATGCCCCTGCTCTTCGCGGCCATGGCCCCCGCGGCGGCGTTCGAGATCGTGTCGTGGCGGATCGTCTTCGGCCTGGTGTTCTGTGCCGTGGCGATCGCGGTCACCCGCTCGTGGCTCCGCACCCGATCCCTGATGGCGCAGCGTCGTGTGATGCTCGTGATGGGGCTCGCCGCCGTCCTGATCCTGGTCAACTGGACCGTGTACGTCCTCGCGACGACCACCGGCCACACCGTCGAGGCGGCGCTCGGCTACTTCATCAACCCGCTCGTCACGATCGCGCTCGGCGTCGTGGTCCTGCGTGAACGCCTGCGTCCGGCGCAGTGGGCAGCCGTCGGGCTGAGCGTCGTCGCGGTCGTCGTCATCGCGATCGGCTACGGGCAGATGCCGTGGATCGCGCTGGCCCTGGCGTTCTCGTTCGGACTGTACGGGCTGGTGAAGAAGCGCGTCGGCGGCACCGTGGACGCCCTGAGCGGCCTGACGATCGAGACCGTGTGGCTGCTGCCGATCGCGGTCGTGGCGCTGGTGGTGCTCGGCGTGACCGGGCTCGGTGGCGGCGTGACGTTCACGAGCGAGGGCTGGGGGCACGCGGTCATCACCGTGCTGACCGGGCCGGCGACCGCGGTGCCGCTGCTGCTCTTCGCGTCCTCGGCACGTCGGGTGAGCCTGTCGACGCTCGGGCTGACCCAGTACCTGGCGCCCGTGATGCAGCTGCTCGTCGGGGTGCTGGTGCAGCACGAGGAGATGTCCGCCGGGCGCTGGTTCGGCTTCGGCATCGTGTGGCTCGCGCTCGTGGTGCTGACGGCGGACTCGTTCGCCGCCGCGCGGGCGTCCCGTCGCCGGGCGCTCGCACCCACCCCGGTCGAGCCGGTCTGACGGACGCACCACGGGCCTCCAGGCCGCCCGTCGGTCGGTCCTGCTGACGCGAGACGTTCCTGCCGGGCGTCCCGGGCATCGACGCGAAAGCGACAGTCCCCCACGGAGTTCCCGTGGGGGACTGTCGCTTTCGTGAGCGGTGCTGGGCTGTGCCCTACTTCTTCACCGCACCCTGGATGGCGCTCTGGTAGACGGGCTTGTTGTCGCCGTCGAACTTGTAGATGCCGATGTAGGCGCTCGACGGGTCGTTGTTCTCGTCGAACGGACCGATGCCGGACGGGCCGGTGTAGTGGATGTCCTCGCCGTCGTCCAGGAGCGTCTTGCACTCCTTGAACGTCGCGCACTCGGTGCCGCCGTCAGCACCCGACACCGCAGCCATGTTGGCCTGGATGGTGCCGGAGTCGGTGCCCTTGCCCTTCACCGCGGCGAGGGCGGCGAGGACGGTGGCGTCGTAGGACTCCGCCGCGTACGAGTAGTCGGCGAGCGTCTTGCCCGACGAGTCCTTGTAGAACGCAGCGAGCTGCTTCTTGAAGTCGTCCTTCGGCGAGGCACCGGGGATGGTGCCCTGGGCGCCGGTCAGCGTGCCCTTGTCGAAGTCCTTCGAGTAGTCCGCCGTGTTGCCGTCGGACATGTAGATCTTCGCCTCGTTGCCCTGCGAGACGAGCTCCGGGATGATCGACTTCGTCTCGTCGAAGGCCAGCACGACGATCGCGTCGGGCTTCGCGGCCAGGGCCGCGGTCACCTCGGACGAGAACGTGGTCTGGCCGGGCGGGAACTCCTGGCCCTCACCCTTGGCGCCGTAGACGACCTGGCCGCCCGACGCCTCGACCGCAGCCTGCACGGAGTTGCGGAGACCGGTGCCGTACGTGTCGTTGAAGACCAGGAAGGCGACCTTCGCGTTGCCGTCACCGGTCACGAGCTGACCGAGCGCGGAACCCTGCACCGAGTCCGGCGGTGCGGTCCGGTAGTAGTACGACGAGTAGCCGGAGAGGTCGGTCGCGGTGTTCGCGGGCGAGATCTCGACGATGCAGTTGCTCGTCAGCTGGTCGATGACGTTCAGCGTGACGGACGAGGACTCGGCGCCGATCGCGACCGGCACCTTCGCGTTGACGAGCTTCGTCGCGGCGGAGCTCGACACGGTCATGTCGTTGCTGTCACCGGAGTCGGTCGCCGGGTCGATCGTGACGTCCTTGTCGAGGACGCCGCCCGCGGCGTTGATGTCCTTGACGGCCAGGCCGACACCGGACTCTGCCGGCGGGTTGAGGTAGGCCAGCGAACCGGTCAGGGGCAGGATCGTGCCGATCTTCAGCGCGTCCGTACCGGGGGTGTCCGGGGCCTTGCAGCTGGCGGCGGGATCCTTCTTCGCATCGCTCGACGCCGAGCTCGAGGGGGAAGCACTGCCGGTGGTGGAACACGCGGCGAGGAGGACGGCTGCTGCGCCCGCCAACGCCAGTGCCGCGGTGGCACGGGTGGTTCTGATCATCCGTGGAGCCCTTTCTCTGCGCGGAGGCTGTGCCGCTTCGGGTGAATGCGACGCCTCCACTGGATGTCGAGAAACGTAGGGTCCATGTGTTTCGCCCGTGTGACGGGGCGGTACGCAAAAGTGTTTCGTTACCGAGCCGTGACGTTCCTGTGCGCAGGGACAGGGATCGGTGCAGGAGCGGTGGTGCCGGTGCGGCGGCCCGACCTGCGCCAGGCGGATGGTCCGGCAGGGCGCCCGGCAGGCCGGGCGTACGTTCCGCCGCATGAGCGACTTCCAGCCCACCAAAGCCATCGTCACCGGCTCCGAATCCGGGATCGGCCGTGCGACCGCCGTCGCGCTCGCCGAAGCCGGCATGGACGTCGGCATCACCTACCTGTCCGAGCCCGACCGTGCCGAGGAGACCGCGGAGGAGGTCCGGAAGACCGGCCGCCAGGCCTTCGTCGAGCAGATCGACGTCTCCGACCTCGCCGGGGCGGCCGCCGTCGTCGACCGCCTCGTGTCGCAGCTGGGCGGCGTCGACGTCTTCGTGGCCGACGCCGGTACCGGCGACAACGCCCCGTTCCTCGAGATGACCCTCGACCAGTGGCGCCACACGGTGTCGACCGACCTCGACGGCGCCTTCGTCACGATGCAGGCCGCCGCGAAGCACATGGTGCAGGCGGGCACCGGCGGCCGGATCATCGGCATCACGAGCGTGCACGAACACCAGCCCCGCTACGGCTCGAGCGCCTACGACGCCGCGAAGCACGGGCTCGGCGGCCTGCTGAAGACCATGGCGATCGAGCTCGCCGAGCACGGCATCACCGTGAACGCCGTCGCCCCCGGCGAGATCGCCACCCGGATGACCGGCGCCGAGGACGAGGACCCGCACACCATCGACCGCCCCGGTGTGCCGCTCGGCCGTCCGGGCAACGCGTGGGAGATCGCGGCAGCCGTGGCGTTCCTGGCCTCGCGTGCGTCGTCCTACATCACCGGGGTGTCGCTGCCGGTGGACGGCGGGATGCTGCAGATGGGCCCGCACGGCGGCTCGCACATCACGTCGAACGACTGGCGTTCGGCCTGAGTCGTCGGCGTACGAACGCCAGACGCCCCCGCTCCGTTCGGAGCGGGGGCGTCTGGCCGAGTGCTGCTAGCTGCGGTAGTTCGGCGCCTCGACGACCATCTGGACGTCGTGCGGGTGGGA
Source organism: Curtobacterium sp. MCSS17_005 (assembly GCF_003234225.2). NCBI lineage: Bacteria > Bacillati > Actinomycetota > Actinomycetes > Micrococcales > Microbacteriaceae > Curtobacterium > Curtobacterium sp. MCSS17_005. The sequence continues at coordinate 3,500,549 of NZ_CP126258.1, read as the reverse complement.
CTCCTTGAGCCCCGCCGCCGTGATGCGGACGAACTTGCCACGGGCCTTCAGCTCGGGGATCGTGCGACCGCCGACGTAGAACATCGACTGCCGCAGCCCACCGGTGAGCTGGTAGACGACGTTGCCGACCGACCCGCGGTAGGGCACCTGGCCCTCGATGCCCTCGGGGATGAGCTTGTCGTCGTTCGGCACGTCCGCCTGGAAGTAGCGGTCCTTCGAGTACGAGGTCTTCTTGCCACGGGTCTGCAGGGCCCCGAGGGACCCCATGCCGCGGTAGGCCTTGAACTGCTTGCCGTTCACGAACACCAGGTCACCGGGGGACTCGTCGGTGCCGGCCAGCAGCGAGCCGAGCATGACGGTGTCGGCACCGGCCACCAGGGCCTTCGCGATGTCGCCCGAGTACTGCAGGCCGCCGTCGGCGATGATCGGGACACCGGCTTCGCGTGCGGCGAGGGAGGCCTCGTACACGGCGGTCACCTGCGGCACACCCACACCGGCGACGACGCGCGTGGTGCAGATGGAGCCCGGGCCGACGCCGACCTTGACGGCGTCCACACCGGCGTCGATGAGCGCCTGGGCGCCCGCGCGGGTGGCGACGTTGCCGCCGATGACGTCGATCGCGTCGAACGTCGGGTCGGCCTTGAGGCGGCGGACCATGTCGAGCACGCCTTCGCTCTCGCCGTTGGCGGTGTCGACGACGAGCACGTCGACGCCGGCGTCACGCAGGGCCTCGGCGCGCTGCCAGGCGTCACCGAAGAAGCCGATCGCGGCACCGACGCGGAGCCGGCCCTCGTCGTCCTTCGTGGCGTCCGGGTACTGCTCGCTCTTGTCGAAGTCCTTGACGGTGATCAGACCGCGGAGCTTGCCCTCGGCGTCGACCAGCGGCAGCTTCTCGATCTTGTGCTGCGCGAAGATGGCGATCGCCTCTTCGGGGTCGATGCCCTCCATCGCGGTGATCAGCGGGGCCTTCGTCATCACGTCGCGCACGTACGTGGTGGCCTGCTCGAACGTGGCCACGAAGCGCATGTCGCGGTTCGTGATGATGCCGACGAGGGTGCCGTCCTGCTCGACGACCGGCAGGCCGGAGACGCGGAACTGGCCGCAGAGCGCGTCGACCTCGGCCACGGTGGCGTCCGGGGTGGTGGTCACCGGGTTGGTGATCATGCCCGACTCGGAGCGCTTGACCTTGTCGACGTACGCAGCCTGGTCCTCGATGGACAGGTTGCGGTGCAGGATCCCGATGCCGCCCTGGCGCGCCATGGCGATGGCCATGCGGGCTTCGGTGACGGTGTCCATCGCGGCGGAGAGCAGCGGGACGTTGACGGAGATCCGCTTGGTGAGCCGGGACGCCGTGGACGCCTCGCTCGGGATGACGTCGGTGTGCCCGGGCAGCAGCATGACGTCGTCGTACGTGAGTCCGATGAATCCGAACGGATCCGGCTGGTCCATGGGTCCCCTTCGTGGGCGAGTGAAGTGTCGAGACACCGGGAACACGACGACGGGTTCCGGATAGGACATGGTAACGCGAGCCACAGTCGCCGCATTCCGCCTGGAGGCACGGATCGCGCCCGCCTCGGAGCGTTCCTCCACAACGTCACAGTTCGGGTACGAATCACACAGGGAACGTGTTGGAAACACGGGTGTCACAAAATCCCCATAGGTTCCTCGTCATCCGAACGAGAGGCTCTTCCGTGGGATCCATCACTCCTCCGGGACGGGCGCAGCCGCGCCTGTTCCGCCTCCGCCACGCACGACGACGACCGGTCCTCGCGGCCGTGCTCGTCGCCGCGTTCCTGGCGACCTTCCTGATCGACTGGGCGGTCACCCTGCCGGCCTTCAGTGCCACCTCGGCACCGGCCACCAGCCAGGCGTGCACCGTCAGCCCCGACAACGGGTGCATCCAGGGCACGATCACCGACTCCGAGCGTGAACCGGCCGAGGGCGTCGACGTCGACGTGACCGGCCCGAGCGGCTTCGACGAAACGGCCACGACGAACGCCGACGGCCGCTGGTCCGTCAGTGTCGACACGGCCGGCGAGTACACGGTGAGCGTCGACCAGGGCACCCTGCCGAAGGGGCAGTACCTGACGAACGCCGCCGACGCCGAGCGCAAGGTGCAGGCGACCCTGAACGCCAACGTCGGGCAGATCTTCCAGCTGTCCGACCAGAAGGGCGCGACCACCTCGGCCGACTCGTCGAGCGTGAGCATGCAGCGCGCCTGGCAGCAGTTCGCCTCCGGGCTCCGGCTCGGGCTGCTCATCGCCCTGGCATCGATCGGGCTCTCGCTCATCTACGGCACGACGGGGCTGTCGAGCTTCTCGCACGGTGAACAGGTCACCCTCGGCGGTCTGCTGGCGTACGTGTTCGCGAACCAGCTCGGCTGGAACATCTGGGTCACCGGCATCGTCGTCACGCTGTTGTGCGCCGCGACCGGGTACCTGCAGGACGCCGCGATCTGGCGACCGCTCCGGCGCAAGCGCATCAGCCTGACGCAGCTCATGATCGTGACGATCGGTCTGTCGATCGCCGCCCAGTACGCGTTCCAGTACTTCTTCGGTGCCTCGACGGTCCGCATCCAGCAGGGCAACCCGGAGACCGTGCGGTTCGCCGGCGTCACCCTGACGGTGCAGTCCTACGTCGCCATGGGCATCGCGCTCGTGGTCCTCGTCGCGACCGGGCTCTTCCTGGCGAAGACGCGCTTCGGCCGGGCGACCCGCGCCGTGTCGGACAACCCGGCGCTCGCCGCGGCCTCCGGCATCGACGTCGATCGGGTGATCCGCTTCGTGTGGACGCTCGCCGCCGGCCTCGCGGGGCTCTCCGGTGTGATGCTCGGACTCGTCCTGAACGGCGTGAACTGGCAGACGGGGCTCCAGCTGCTCCTGCTCATGTTCGCCTCGGTCACGCTCGGTGGCCTCGGCACCGCGTACGGCGCCCTGGTCGGCTCGATGATCATCGGCGTCGTCGTGGAGCTCACGAACCTGGTGCTCCCCGGTGACTTCAAGTACGCCACCGCCCTCGTCATCCTCATCCTCATCCTGCTGTTCCGGCCGCAGGGCATCTTCGGCCGCGCCGAGCGGATCGGCTAAGGGAGCACGCGCATGGACTACATCCTCAACCTGCTGTCCTCGCTCACCCAGGAGGCACTCGCCCCGACCACGGCGGCGTTCGCGCTGGCCGCGATCGGCCTGAACGTGCACTTCGGGCTCACCGGCCTCGTGAACATGGGCCAGGCGGCGTTCCTGCTGCTCGGCGCCTACGGCTTCGCGATCTCGATCACGAACGGACTGCCGTTCGTGATGGCGGTGCTCATCGCCCTGCTCGTCGCGATCGTGTTCGCGATCATCCTCGGCATCCCGACCCTGCGGTTGCGCGGCGACTACCTGGCGATCGTCACGATCTCCGGCGCCGAGATCATCCGCATGGTGGGCCGCTCGAGCCTGCTCACCTCGACCACGGGTGGCTCGAACGGCATCACCGGGTCGAGCTACCGCGACCCGTTCACCGCCCTCAGCCCGCTGCCCGACGGCACCACCACGATCCTGTGGTTCACGTACGCGAACAACGGCGTCAACGGCTGGTGGATCCGCATCGCGGCGTGGGCCATGGTCGCCCTGTTCACCCTGGTGCTCTTCCTGCTCATGCGCAGCCCGTGGGGCCGCGTGGTGAAGGCCATCCGCGAGGACGAGGACGCCGTCCGCTCGCTCGGCAAGAACGTCTACTCGTACAAGATGCAGGCGCTCGTGTTCGGTGGGGCGCTCGGTGCGATCGCGGGCATCATCTACGTGCTGCCGAGTTCGGTGCAACCGGACGCCATGGGCCGCTCGATGACGTTCTTCATCTGGACCGCGCTCATCCTCGGTGGTGCGGCGACGGTGTTCGGACCGGTGCTCGGAGCCGTGCTCTTCTTCGTCGTCCGGCTCTTCATCCGCACGCTGGCCGGCGACTTCATCCCCGACTCGATCATGAACGCGCAGCAGGCCGAGCAGTTCTCGTACGTGCTCGTCGGCGTCGCGCTCATGCTGCTCATCGTGTTCCGTCCACAGGGGTTGCTCGGCAACAAGAAGGAGCTGACGTTCAGTGTCTGAGACCTACGGCCACCCCAAAGCCGACCCGATCCTCACCGTCGACGACGTCACCCGCCGCTTCGGGGGCATGACCGCCGTGGACGTCGACCACCTCGAGGTCCAGCGCGGCTCCATCACGGCCCTCATCGGCCCGAACGGCGCCGGCAAGACCACGTTCTTCAACCTGCTCACCGGGTTCGACAAGCCGAGCCCCGGAGCGAAGACGCAGTTCAACGGCGCCACGCTGCAGAAGACGAGCGCGACGCACATCGCGAACAAGGGCATGGTCCGCACCTTCCAGCTGACCAAGGCGCTGTCCCGGCTCACCGTGATGCAGAACATGCTCCTCGGTGCCCGCGACCAGCCCGGCGAGAACTTCTTCGCCGCCCTGGTCAAGCCGGTGTGGGCGAAGCGGGAGCGCGAGATCACGGCCAAGGCCGAGGACCTCCTCGCCCGGTTCAAGCTCGACACGAAGGCGGACGACTACGCAGGTTCGCTGTCCGGCGGGCAGCGCAAGCTGCTCGAGATGGCCCGGGCGCTGATGTCCGACCCGACGATGATCATGCTCGACGAGCCGATGGCCGGCGTGAACCCCGCGCTCACCCAGTCGCTCCTCGGGCACATCCAGTCCCTGCGCGACGACGGCATGACCGTGCTCTTCGTCGAGCACGACATGCACATGGTCCGGCACATCTCGGACTGGGTGGTCGTGATGGCCGAGGGCAAGGTCGTCGCCGAGGGCCCGGCGGACACGGTGATGGACGACCAGGCCGTGATCGACGCCTACCTCGGTGCGCACCACGACACCGACCTGGGTGACGACTCGCTCCTCACCGAGGAGACCTTCGAGGAACTGGCGGAGGAAGTCGCCGAAGAGGACGCAGCAGAGGAGACGACCCGATGACGGACGCAACGGACCCCACGAACGCGAGCAGTGCCTCCAGCCCGTCCCCGGCGGCCACGCTGGAACGCGAGCCGGTGCTCAGCGCGAAGAACCTCGTCGCCGGCTACCTGCCGGGCGTGAACATCCTGAACGGCTGCGACCTGGACTGCTACCCGGGCGAGCTCATCGGCATCATCGGGCCGAACGGTGCGGGCAAGTCGACGCTCCTGAAGGCGCTGTTCGGGCTCGTGTCCATCCGCGAGGGATCGGTGACCCTGCAGGGTGACGACATCACGAACCTCAAGGCGAACAAGCTCGTGCAGGCCGGCGTCGGCTTCGTGCCGCAGACGAACAACGTGTTCCCCTCGCTGTCGATCGAGGAGAACCTGCAGATGGGGCTGTACCTGCGGCCCCGGAAGTTCGCCGAACGGCTCGAGGTCATCTACGACCTGTTCCCGGTCCTCGCGCAGCGACGGAACCAGCGGGCCGGATCGCTCTCGGGTGGTGAGCGGCAGTCCGTCGCGATGGCCCGTGCGCTGATGATGGACCCGAAGGTGCTGCTGCTCGACGAGCCGAGCGCCGGACTTTCCCCCGTGCGCCAGGACGAGACGTTCCTGCGGACCCGCCGGATCAACAAGGCCGGTGTGTCGATCATCATGGTGGAGCAGAACGCGCGACGCTGTCTGCAGATCTGCGATCGTGGGTACGTGCTCGACCAGGGGAAGAACGCGTACTCGGGCACCGGGAAGGAACTCGCTGACGACCCCAAGGTCATCGAGCTCTACCTGGGGACGCTCGCCAAGGACGTCGACGCACAGCGCTAGCGCTGTCGTCGGCTACGGGTACCGCTGTGGGGGTGGTATCCGTGACGGGTGGGGCCGTGCGTGGTCGCTTCGCGCCGCACGGCCCCGCTCCTGTACCCGGCCAGGAGGCGCGGCTCGCCCCGCGCGGGTCGGTATCGTTCCGCGGGTGCGCACCTCCGGACCCCTCGTGCTCGACGCCCTCGTCTGGCTCGTGTTCATCGCGCTCTTCGTCGGGGCGGCGCTGCTCGTCAAGGTCGCGGCCGTGCTGCTCGTCGTCCTCGTGGTGCTCGCGCTCCTGCTCGGCTTCGTGCTGCGGGCGCTCCGGAAGCGCCGACGGGCGCCGCGCCACCCGCGCTGACGGCTCCGTCCGCACCGTCCGGCCCGTGCACGTCGCAGAGCCCGCCCGGTAGGCTGTCCGAGTGAGCGAAGTCGAGATCGGTGCAGGCAAGCGCGGACGTCGGGCGTACGCGTTCGACGACATCGCAGTGGTCCCCTCCAGGCGGACGCGTGACCCGCGCGACGTCAGCGTGCAGTGGTCGATCGACGCGTTCACGTTCGCGTCGCCGATCCTGTCGGCGCCGATGGACTCCGTGTCCTCGCCGGCGACGGTCATCCAGATGGGCAAGCTCGGCATCCTCGGTGTGCTCGACCTCGAAGGGCTGTGGACCCGCTACGAGGACCCGACCCCGTACTACGACGAGATCAAGTCGCTCACCGACGGCAACGTCACGAAGCGCATGCAGGAGATCTACTCCGAGCCGATCAAGGCCGAGCTGATCACCGCACGCCTGGCCGAGATCCGCGCAGCCGGGGTGCCGGTCGCCGGTTCGCTCAGCCCGCAGCGCACCCAGGAGTTCTCGAAGACGGTCGTCGACGCCGGTGTCGACCTGTTCGTCATCCGCGGCACCACGGTCTCGGCCGAGCACGTCTCCCAGACCGAGGAACCCCTCAACCTCAAGAAGTTCATCTACGAGCTCGACGTCCCGGTGATCGTGGGCGGTGCCTCGACGTACACGTCGGCGCTGCACCTCATGCGCACCGGTGCCGCCGGCGTGCTCGTCGGCTTCGGTGGCGGCGCAGCGTCGACCACCCGCGCCGCGCTCGGCATCCACGCCCCGATGGCCACCGCCGTCGCGGACGTCGCCGGTGCCCGTCGTGACTACCTCGACGAGTCGGGCGGCCGGTACGTGCACGTCATCGCCGACGGCGGGCTCGACACCGCGGGCGACATCGTCAAGGCCATCGCCGTTGGTGCCGACGCCGTCATGCTCGGCACCGCGCTCGCCCGTGCGACCGAGGCCCCGGGTGGCGGCTACCACTGGGGTGCCGAGGCACACCACCCCGAGCTGCCCCGCGGCCGCCGGGTCGAGGTGGGCACGATCGCCCCGCTCGAGAACGTCCTGAACGGTCCGACGCCGACCCACGACGGCCGCGCCAACCTGGTCGGTGCCCTGCGTCGCTCGATGGCGACGACGGGATACTCCGACGCCAAGGAGTTCCAGCGAGTAGAAGTGGTCGTGGCGCCGTACCACCAGTGACGGTGGCACCCGGGCACGAACCCGGGTGACGCCACGGCGCCGACCGTGACCCGGAGGCGACGATGGCCAAGTCCAGCACGACGAAGCAGACCAGCACGGCCGGACGTCCGCGTGACGTCACGCCCGGCGTGGGGTTCGACCCCGCGGCGAAGCTCGGGCCGGACGAACGTGCGGCCGCGATCGAGACGCTGAAGACCAAGGAGCTCGACGTCCTGGTCGTCGGCGGCGGGATCGTCGGTGCGGGCAGCGCGCTCGACGCCGTGACCCGCGGCCTGAGTGTCGGCATCGTCGAGGCCCGCGACTGGGGCTCGGGGACGTCGAGCCGTTCGTCGAAGCTCGTGCACGGCGGCATCCGCTACCTCGAGCAGCTCAACTTCGCACTCGTCCGCGAGGCCCTCATCGAGCGCGGCCTGCTGCTCCAGCGCATCGCCCCGCACCTGGTGAAGCCCGTGCGCTTCCTCTACCCGCTCAACCACCGGGTCTGGGAGCGCTTCTACATCGGGATCGGCATGGCGATGTACGACGTGTTCAGCTGGTCCGGCGGCCGTCCGCCCGGCGTCCCGCACCACCGGCACCTCAGCCGGAAGCAGGTGCTCAGGAACATGCCCGGGCTCAAGAAGGACGCCTTCGTCGGCGGCATGACGTACTACGACGCCCAGGTCGACGACGCGCGCTACGTCGCGTCGCTCGTGCGCACCGCGGCCTCCTACGGCGCCGAGGCAGCGAGTCGCGTCCGCATCGAGGGGTTCATCAAGGTCGGGGAGCGCGTGGTCGGCGCGCAGGCCCACGACATCCAGACCGGCGAACGGTTCGAGATCCGCGCGAAGCAGGTCGTCAACGCCACCGGTGTCTGGACCGACGACACCCAGGCGATGATCGGCACCCGCGGCCAGTTCAAGGTGCGGGCGTCGAAGGGCGTCCACCTCGTCATCCCCCGTGACCGGTTCCAGTCGAACACGGGCATGATCCTGCGCACCGAGAAGAGCGTGCTCTTCGTCATCCCGTGGGGCCGCCACTGGCTCGTCGGCACGACCGACACCGACTGGTACCTCGACAAGGCGCACCCGGCAGCGACCGCGGCGGACATCGACTACATCCTCGAGCACGTCAACAAGGTGCTCGCCGTCCCGCTCACCCGCGAGGACGTCGAGGGCGTCTACGCCGGCCTCCGCCCGCTGCTGGCGGGGGAGTCCGACCAGACCTCGCAGCTCAGCCGCGAGCACGTCGTCGCGCACACCGTGCCCGGGCTCGTCGTGGTCGCCGGCGGCAAGTGGACGACGTACCGTGTGATGGGCAAGGACGCCATCGACGAGGCCGTCGCGGCCATGGACGGCAGGATCCCGGAGTCGACGACCGAGGACATCCCGCTCCTCGGCGCCGAGGGCTACCCGGCCGCGTGGAACCGACGCGCCCGCACCGCACGGAGCTTCAACGTGCACAAGGTCCGCATCGAGCACCTGCTCAACCGGTACGGGACCCTCGCGACCGAGGTGCTGCAGCTCGTCGAGCAGGACCCCGCGCTCGCCGAACCGCTGCCGGGAGCCGACGACTACATCGGCGCCGAGGTCGTCTACGCTGCCTCGCACGAGGGCGCCCTGCACCTGGAGGACGTCCTCGCCCGCCGAACCCGCATCTCCATCGAGGCCTGGGACCGCGGCGAGTCAGCGGCGCCCGTCGCCGCGAAGCTCATGGCGGACGTGCTCGGCTGGGACCAGGAGACGACCGAGCACGAGGTCGCGAACTACCTGAAGCGCGTCGCCGCCGAACGGGAGTCGCAGCTGCAGCCCGACGACGAGAGCGCGGACCGCGTGCGGCTCGAGGCCCCGGACATCGCGTTCGGTTTCGACGAGGACGACGTGGTCGTGGGCGGCGGCCGCTCGGACGGCGCCGAGGGCGCGAAGGCGTCCGACGAGCAGGTCGTCGGCGAGAAGACGAGCGAGCCGGAGTAGCGAGCAGCGTCGCGGACGCACCACGGGCCTCCAGGCCAGCAGACCGGACTGGAGGCCCGTGGTGCGTCCGTCAGGCGGCGTGCGCCCGCAGGGCGGCGCGGCGCACGTGCGCCGCCTGGCCGACCACGAGCACCACCGGGATCCCGATCAGCGCGACGAGGCTCGTCACGTAGAGCACGCCCGACCAGATCGTGTGGGCACCGCCGCCGACCCCGTAGGCGTCCGCGACGTCCATGCCGAGGGCGATCGCCGCCACGAACGACATCGGCGTCCCCATCACGACGACGGCGAGCAGCACCGCCGCGATGACGTGCGCCCTCGCCCGGGTGATGAGCAGCAGCACCGACAGCCCCGCGGCGAACAGGACACCGACGACGGCGATCCCGAGGACGGTGGCGATGTCCGCTCCGACCGAGAAACCCTGCTCCGAGAGCTCGGCGTGGATCTCGGCCAGGGTCGCACCGGGCACGGCGGCGAGCGGGTCCAGCACCAGTGCGTCCACCGCCAGCAGCGCTGCGTACAGCGCGACGACCAGCACCCCGACGACGGCGACGACGGTCCGTGTTCTCCCCATCCACAGAACAGTAGTCCGCGGAATGCGCGGGACCACCGGGTGGTTAGCATGGGGGTACTCGAAGAGGGAGCCATCATGGTCGACGTCCATCGCGTCAAACTCCCCGGAGTCGGCGTGCTGCACAGCTTCTACACCGACGACGGTGGCAAGTGCGGTGTCATCACGCACCGGTCGGGGCACTCCGACCTCATCTCGTTCGCCGACGTCTCCGACGGCGCGGACAAGTCCGAGAAGGTCTCGCTGCGTCTCAGCGAGGACGAAGCGCACACGCTCGCCGAACTGCTCGGCGGCACCCGGATCACCGAGGGCCTCGACAAGCTCGACGAGATCCCGGGGCTGTCCATCGACTGGTTCTCCGTCGACTACGACGACGCCATCGCGGGCAAGCCCCTCGGTGACCTGCACGACTCGGGCTTCATCGGCCTGACAGTCGTCGCCGTGGTCCGTGGCGACAGCGCCAACCCGGCGCCCTCGTCGGACTTCGTCGTCTTCCCCGGAGACACGATCGTCGTCGCCGGATCCCCCGAGAAGGTCGCCAAGGCGTTCTCCTTCTACCGCAGCGGAGAGCTTGCGGCCGCCTCGGCCGAGGCCCCGCGGAAGAGCTAGCGCATGCACCTGGGTGGTGAGCTGCTCACCATCGGTGTGCTCTTCGTCATCGCCTACGTCCTGGGCCGGCTCGGCAAGTCCATCGGTCTGCCGGCCATCCCGATCTACATGGTGGTCGGACTCGTCGCGAGTCCGAACACGCCGTGGTTCGGGCTGAGCGTCGAGTCCCACACGATCGAGCTCATCGCGACGTTCGGGCTCATCCTGCTGCTGTTCAACCTCGGGCTCGAGTTCGACCAAGAGGAGTTCTACGGCAACGCCGGCAAGCTCCTGGTGTCGGGCGGCACCTACGTCGTCATCAACATGGGCGTCGGGTTCGCCTTCGGGTTCTCGCTCGGCTGGGGCACCCGTGAAGCCCTGATCATCGCGGGCATGACGGCGACGTCCTCGAGCGCCATCGTGACGAAGCTCCTCATCGAGCTCCGGCGCCTGGCGAACGACGAGACCCCGATGATCCTCGGCGTCACCGTGATCGAGGACGTCTTCATCGCCGTCTACCTGGCGATCGTCTCCGTCGTGCTGTCCGGCGACACCAACGTCTGGGCCGTCGTCGGCAAGCTGGCACTCGCGTTCGGGTTCCTCATCGTGATGTTCACGCTCGCGCGCTTCGCGGGCAAGTGGGTCTCGAAGATCTTCGCCACCCGTGACGACGAGCTGTTCACGGTGCTGTTCTTCGGACTCGCGGTCATGTTCGGCGGCATCGGCGACCTGCTCGGCGTGACCGACGCCATCGGTGCCTTCGTCATCGGCCTCCTCTGCGGAGCGACCCGGTACCGCGACCGCATCGAACAGCTCGCCCTGCCGATGCGCGACGTCTTCGCCGCGTTCTTCTTCGTCAACTTCGGGCTCGGCCTCGACCTGTCGACCTTCGGCGAGGTGCTCTGGCCCGTCCTCGGCGCCATCGGCATGACGGTCGTGCTCAACGCGGTCGCCGGCCAGATCGTCGCGCGGATGAACGGCTTCAACGTCCAGCAGGGCATCAACACCGCCGTCATCCTGGTGAACCGTGGCGAGTTCGCGCTGATCCTCGCGACGCTGTCGGCTGCCGCCGGGCTGGAGGCGCGGATCACCGCCTTCGCGGGCCTCTACGTCCTCTGCATGGCCGTCCTCGGGCCGCTGCTCGCGGTGAACTCGGACCGGATCGGCCGCCTCGTGGTGCGCCCGGGTCGGCTCATCCGCCTGCGCGGACGCCTGGGCGGCCGACGTGCCGTCGCCGCAGCAGCCGCCGCCGAGAGCGCCGAAGCGGCCGAGGCCGAGGCGGACGCCACCGCCGCGGCGCGGAAGGCCGAGCGGGACCGCCAGTTCGCCGAGGAGTTCGCCCTCGTCGAGGCAGCTGGCAGGGACGAGCGAGACAATGAGGAGCCCGAGCCGACGTCCGCCCCCGTGACGTCGCCGGTCGAGATCCCCGCCGAGCGCCCCGAGCGCCCGGTCCGACAGCGCGATCCGGAGTACTGATACAGATGTGGGCCGTTGCCCGACGACCGAGGTGGATCGCGCTGCTGTTGCTGGCGCTCGTGCTGGCGGCGGTGTTCGCCGGGCTGGGCAAGTGGCAGCTGGAGCGGTCGATCGCCAACGGCAAGCCCCTGCCGGCGACCACCGAGACCCGCCGCACGCTCGAGGCGGTCACGACCCCCGAGCGCCCCGTCAGCGAGAGTCTCGCCGGGCAGAAGGTCACCGTCTCCGGGACCTTCGTCGCCGACGACACCACCGTCCTGACCGGCCGCACCGGCGGTGGGAAGTACCAGACCGTCGGACACCTGGTGGACTCGGATGGTGGGGCGAGCCTCCCGGTCGTCATCGGGTGGTCCGACCAGCGGCCGGCCGCCGTCGCCGGGGGCGAGCGCCTGGCGGACGGCCAGACGCTCACGATCCAGGGTCGCTACTACCCGGCCGAGTCACCCGACCAGGACGCGTACAAGAAGGGCGAGTACTCCGCCGTCGCCCCCGCCCGGTTCGTGAACACCTGGCAGGCCTTCGACGACCGCATGTACCTCGGGTACGTCGTCGCCGACGGCACCACCGCGAAGGCCGCCGACCTCGGCACCATCGCCGACCGTGCACCGTCGCGCGAGGTCCAGTTCGACTGGCTCAACCTGTTCTACGCGATCGAGTGGGTCGTCTTCGCCGGCTTCGCCGTGTTCCTCTGGTACCGGTTCGTGAAGGACGCCTGGGAGCGCGAGCAGGAAGAGGAGCGCGAGGCAGCGCTCGCCACCGAAGCCGACGCGCTCCGACGGTAGGATTGCCGGCATGGCCCTGACCGTCCGAACCCGTGACATCCCCAAGATCCCGGGGGCGGTGAAGTGGTACCGCGTCTCGGCGTACATCACCGGCGTGCTGCTGCTCGCCCTGGTGGTCGAGGTCATCATCAAGTACACGCCGCTGCAGCTCGAGATGCAGCTCGGCAACGGTCCGTTCTTCGTGCCCAACGGCACGGCGGGCGAGACCCCGGGCACGTTCAACCTGTCGATCGCGATCCTCATCGCCCACGGCTGGCTGTACGTGCTCTACCTCTTCACGGACTTCCGTCTGTGGAGCATCATGCGCTGGAGGCCGTCGCGCTTCCTGCTCATCGCCCTCGGGGGCATCATCCCGTTCATGTCCTTCGTGGTCGAACACCGCATGCAGCAGCGGGCCATGGACACCTACCACGAGCTGATCGCTGCCCAGCAGCGTGAGAAGGAGGCCGCTCGGTGAGCGAGACCGAACAGCGTCCCGTCCTCGTCGTCGACTTCGGGGCCCAGTACGCGCAGCTCATCGCGCGTCGGGTCCGTGAAGCGAACGTCTACAGCGAGATCGTGCCGCACTCCATCACCGCGGACGAGATCCGCGCCAAGGACCCGGCGGCCATCGTGCTGTCCGGTGGTCCGTCATCCGTGTACGAAGAAGGCGCGCCGTCGCTCGACGGTGACATCCTCGACCTCGGCGTCCCCGTGCTCGGCATCTGCTACGGCTTCCAGGCCATGGCGACCGCCCTCGGTGGCGAGGTCGCGAACACCGGTCTGCGCGAGTACGGCGCCACCGACGTGACCCTCGCCCCCGGCACCAGCACCCTGCTCGGCGACCAGCCGGCGGACCAGGTGACGTGGATGTCACACGGCGACTCCGTGGCCAAGGCACCGGCCGGCTTCGAGGTGCTCGCCTCGAGCGCATCGACGCCCGTCGCGGCGTTTGCGTCCGACGAGCGCAAGCTCTACGGCGTGCAGTGGCACCCCGAGGTCAAGCACTCCGTGTACGGCCAGGCCGTGCTCGAGAACTTCCTGCACCGTGCCGCGGGCCTGCCCGGCGACTGGAACTCCAGCAACGTCATCGAGGAGCAGGTCGCCCGCATCCGCGAGCAGGTCGGCTCCGCGCGGGTCATCGCCGGGCTCTCCGGTGGTGTCGACTCCGCCGTCGCCGCAGCCCTGGTGCACAAGGCCGTCGGCGACCAGCTCACCTGCGTCTTCGTCGACCACGGGCTCCTGCGTGCCGACGAGCGCAAGCAGGTGGAAGAGGACTACGTCGCCTCCACCGGTGTCCGGCTCATCACGATCGACGCCGAGCAGCAGTTCCTCGACGCCCTCGCCGGCGTGAGCGACCCCGAGCAGAAGCGCAAGATCATCGGGCGCGAGTTCATCCGCACGTTCGAGGGCGCAGCCGAGGCACTCGTGCTCGAGGCCAAGGCTTCCGACTCCGATGCCGAGGTCAAGTTCCTCGTGCAGGGCACGCTCTACCCCGACGTCGTCGAGTCCGGCGGCGGAGCAGGCACCGCGAACATCAAGTCGCACCACAACGTCGGCGGCCTGCCCGAGGACATGACGTTCGAGCTCGTCGAGCCGCTGCGCACCCTGTTCAAGGACGAGGTCCGTGCGGTCGGCCGCGAGCTCGGGCTGCCCGAGGTCATCGTCGGTCGCCAGCCGTTCCCCGGCCCGGGCCTGGGCATCCGCATCGTCGGCGAGGTCACGAAGGAGCGGCTCGAACTGCTCCGCGCGGCCGACAAGATCGCCCGCGAAGAGCTCACCGCGGCCGGTCTCGACAAGGAGATCTGGCAGTGCCCGGTCGTGCTGCTCGCCGACGTCCGCTCCGTGGGCGTGCAGGGCGACGGCCGGACCTACGGGCACCCGATCGTGCTCCGTCCGGTCTCGTCCGAGGACGCCATGACCGCCGACTGGACGCGTCTGCCGTACGACACCCTCGCGAAGATCTCGAACCGCATCACGAACGAGGTGCCCGACGTCAACCGGGTCGTGCTCGACGTCACGTCGAAGCCGCCGGGGACGATCGAGTGGGAGTAGGGCTCCCCTGAGCAACGCAAGGCCCGGTACGCGTCACGCGTGCCGGGCCTTCGTGCGTCCGGTGGCGGCGCCGGGATCGGTGCCGGAGGCGCACGAACTGCCGTGTGCCGGGACGTGTGACGGCAGTCCGCGCGACCCGGGCGCTGCGCGTGCGGCGGGTTGTGCGACCTCGGGCGGCTGGAGTCGGGGGCGTGGGTGCTGCCGGGGCCGTCGAGCGGTCACAACACCCCGCGGGCCCGGGGCCGAGCGGTCACGAAGTGTCGGCTGGCCCTTGCCCGGGCGACACTTTGTGACCACTCGGCGGGCGTTCGGCGGGGTGTTGTGACCACTCGGACCGCCCCCCTGGGACCGCCGCCGCCCCGCTCGCCCCGCTATCCGCGACCACCGGCCCGGGGACGACGAAGGGCCCCGGCAGCGCCGGGGCCCTTCGCGTGTGCGCTGGTACTAATTGCGCGAGCTGCTCGCGATGATGGCGAGGATGCGCAGGATCTCGAGGTACAGCCAGACCAGCGTCACGATCAGGCCGAACGCCGCGGTCCAGGCGTAGATGCGGGGTGCGCCACGCTCGACACCGGTCTTGATCTGATCGAAGTCGAGGATCAGCGAGTACGCCGCCATGACGACCACGAAGATGCCGATCAGCACACCGAGCGGGATGCCGAAGAGCGTCACGCCCATCAGGCCGAACGCGCTCTGCGTCACGCCGGTCCACATCAGGACCAGGTTCACCAGGGAGAACGCCATGTACCCGACCATCGCGATCAGGAAGAAGCGCGTGGCCTTCGGGGTCGCGCGGACCTTGCCCGAGCGGAACAGGAGCAGGGTGACGAAGAACACACCGAGCGTGCCGAACACCGCCTGCGCGACGATGCCGTCGGCCTGGGGGAACGCGGTCTGGAAGTAGTTCGAGATACCGCCGACGAACAGCCCCTCGAAGAACGCGTACGTCAGGATCAGACCCGGCGAAGGCTTCTTCTTGAAGGTGTTGACGAGCGCCAGGACGAACCCGACGAGCGCGCCGACGACCCAGACGGCCGGGGGCAGGTTCCAACCGGCCACCGCGCCGACGACGAGCACGCCGAACGCGAGCAGCGTCTTGACGATGGTGTCTTCGTACGACATGCGGTCGGTGTCCACCGGGGACGCAGTCGGGCGGTCGTACATGTACTGCAGCTGCTCGGGGGTCATGCCGCCCTGGGCCTGCTGCGGGGTCTGTCCCCAGCCGGCCTGCTGCTGACCAGCACCGCGCCCGCCCCAGGTGTTTGCCCCCTGTGCGTTGAAGGCGGGGGACTGGTCGAAACCGGGCTTGAAGGCCATGGTGTCCTCTTCCTAGGAGATTCGAGTCCTCTCAGCCTAGGGGCGCTCGGTCGCGGAAGGCTGAGGATTCGCGGCGAGCGGACGCGGGCCCAGCGGGCTCCGTCGAGGGAAGCCTAGGGTCGCCCGCTGCACGCGCGCCCCGAGGACGTCGAGAGTCCGCCGTCGAGCCCGTCGAGCGCGCCCATCCCGACGGCAGCGCCGGGTAGAGCCACGTGACGAGCGCGACCGAGATCGTCATGAGCAGGAACCACGCCACGATCTTCGTCGGCGCCACCGGCTGCCACACCGCGAGCTGCGCCGGGTAGCTCCACGCCCCGGCCCAGGTCGCGACGTTCTCCGCCGCCCAGATGAACACCGCGACGAGTCCCATCGCGACGAGCACGGGCATCCGCAGCGTCGCCCGGTGGATCCGCACGTGCATGGTCGTGCGGGCGAAGAGCAGCAGCACGAGCGCGAGCAGCACGTACCGGGCGTCGGCGACGAAGTGGTGGCCGAAGAAGTTCAGGTAGATCCCGCCCGCCACGACCGCCAGCAGCCACTGCCGTGGGTACCGGTCGAACCGCAGGTCGAACAGCCGGTAGACCCGCACCATGTACGACCCGACGGCGCCGTACATGAACCCCGAGAACAGCGGCACCCCGGCGACGACGAACAGCCCACTCGACTCGTAGGTCCACGAGCCCATGTGGGTCTTGAACACCTCCATCGCGGTCCCGACGACGTGGAACAGCAGGACGACCCGGAGCTCCCGCACGGTCTCGAGCCCGAACACGAGCATCCCGACCTGCAGCAGCACGGCCGCGATCGTCAGCACGTCGTTCCGCATCGCCGCCGGCACGGTCAGGTGCACCACGGCCATGGTCGCGAGCAGCAGCGCCCCGAACGCGCACGCCCAGGCCTGCTTCGCTCCGAACACCAGGAACTCGGTGACGAACACCCGGACGGGCCGGTGCGGCTGGTGCCCGGCGTCGAGCAGACGGCGTGCGGCCCGGTCGATCCGGGCCTCGACGGCGGTGGAGAGCGAACGGACGGTCATGCGGCGATGCTCGGCGTCGTCGCTGGGAACGACGGCCGCCGGAGCGACGCGTGTGTCCCGCGACACAGGCGCCCCGCTGGTCACCGGCGGCAAGTAGGGTCGCGCCATGACCCTCGTGATCGCCCACCGCGGTGCGTCCGGCTACCGTCCTGAGCACTCGCGGAGCGCGTACGAGCTCGCGATCGAACTCGGCGCCGACGCGATCGAACCGGACCTGGTGCCCACGAAGGACGGCGTGCTGGTGCTCCGGCACGAGAACGAGGTCTCGGGCACCACGGACGTCGCCGACCACCCCGAGTTCCGGCACCTGCGCACGACGAAGACCGTCGACGGCCAGACCCTGACCGGCTGGTTCACCGAGGACTTCACGTGGGCCGAGCTGCAGACGCTCCGCACCCG
Organism: Curtobacterium sp. MCSS17_005; assembly: GCF_003234225.2. Lineage (NCBI taxonomy): Bacteria > Bacillati > Actinomycetota > Actinomycetes > Micrococcales > Microbacteriaceae > Curtobacterium > Curtobacterium sp. MCSS17_005. The sequence goes on along the minus strand of NZ_CP126258.1, from coordinate 3,483,109 downwards.
CGAGCGCCTGCCGGTGCTGCGGCCGGGATCCGCCGAGCACGACGGTGCGCAGCCGATCCTGCGGCTCGTCGACCTGCTCGCGATCCTCGACGCCGCACCCCGCCCGGTCGGGCTCGTCGCCGAGGTCAAGCACGCCGCGTACTTCGACCGCGCCGGGTTCCCGATGGCTGCACTCGTCGACGCCGCGCTCAGCCAGGCCGGGTGGCGGCAGGACGAGCGGCTCACGGTGGAGAGCTTCGAGAAGGGCGTGCTGCGCGACCTGCGCGAGCGGGGGACCGGTGGTCGGCTCGTGTACCTCCAGGAGGCCCGTGGCAGCGCCGCGGACGAGGTCGCGTCCCACGGATCGCTCGCCCCCACCTACGCCGCCGAGCGCTCCGAGGACGCGCTCGCGTCGTTCGCGACCGAGTTCCACGGCATCAGCGTCGACCTCGGCACCCTGATGGCCGGCGTCGACAGCGTCGCCCTCGACGACCCGACGCCGGTGCGCAGCGCGATCGTCGACCGCGCCCACGCCGCCGGGCTCGCGGTGTACACGTGGACCCTCCGGCCGGAGAACCGGTTCCTGCCGTCGCCGTTGCGTCGTGGTGGCGACGTCGCGGCGTTCGGCGACTGGGAGCGGTGGTTCACGTCCGTGATCCGCACAGGACTCGACGGGGTGTTCGCCGACCACCCCGACCTGGCGGTGCTCGCCCGGTCCGCTGTCGGGGGCCTCGCCTAGAATGTCCCGGACATGACGATCGTGCTCGACCCCTTCGAATCGACGCCCGAGCCGGGCGCCGGTGCCCGCGCGTACGAAGACCCGTTCACCGCGGGTCTGAACCCTCAGCAGAAGGAAGCCGTCGAGTACCGCGGCGAGTCCCTGCTGATCGTGGCCGGCGCCGGTTCCGGCAAGACGAGCGTGCTCACGCGCCGCATCGCGCTGCTGCTCGCCAACCGCGAAGCCTGGCCGTCGCAGATCCTGGCGATCACGTTCACGAACAAGGCCGCCGCCGAGATGCGCGAGCGCGTCCGGGCCCTGGTCGGTGGCGAGGCTGAGGGGATGTGGATCTCCACGTTCCACTCGGCGTGCGTGCGCATCCTGCGGCGCGAAGCCGAGCGGTTCGGGTTCCCGCAGTCGTTCACGATCTACGACTCCGCCGACTCCAGGGCGCTGCTGAAGCGGATCATCAAGGAGCTCGAGGCCGACTCCCTCGGGCTGACCGTCGGCGCTGCGGCGTCGAAGATCTCGAAGCTCAAGAACGAGCTGCAGGACATCGACACCTACGCGCGCAACATCAACGTGAACGACCCGCAAGAGGTCATGTTCACCGAGGTGTTCCGGCGCTACACGAACGAACTCCGCCGGGCGAACGCGTTCGACTTCGACGACCTCATCGGCCAGACGGTGTTCCTGTTCCGGGCCTTCCCGGACGTCGCCGCCCTGTACCAGCGCCGTTTCCGGTACATCCTGGTCGACGAGTACCAGGACACGAACCACGCCCAGTACGCCCTGATCCGTGAGCTCACCCGCCCGGTGCCGGTCGAACAGGTCGACAGGCTCGAGGACTCCGGCCAGCACGTCGCCCGGATGCGGGAGACCGACGGGTCGATCGCCCCCGCGTCCCTGACGGTGGTCGGCGACTCCGACCAGTCGATCTACGCGTTCCGCGGGGCGGACATCCGCAACATCGTCGAGTTCGAGCGGGACTTCCCGAACTCCAAGACGATCCTGCTCGAGCAGAACTACCGCTCGACGCAGAACATCCTCGACGCGGCGAATGCCGTCATCGCGAACAACTTCGACCGCCAGGCGAAGAGCCTGTTCACCGACGTCGGTGCCGGCGAGAAGATCGTCGGCTTCACCGGGTACACCGGCCACGACGAGGCGCAGTTCGTCGCCGACGAGATCCAGCGCCTGCGTGAAGACGGCATGGACTACCGCGACATGGCGGTGTTCTACCGGACCAACTCGCAGACCCGTGCGCTGGAGGAGATCTTCATCCGTGCGGCGATCCCGTACCGGGTGCTCGGCGGAACGAAGTTCTACGAGCGCGCCGAGATCAAGGACGCGATGGCGTACCTGATCACCGTCGCCAACCCGGCCGACCCGATGGCCCTGCGCCGCATCCTCAACGTGCCCAAGCGCGGCATCGGCTCGGTCACCGAGACCACGCTGCAGCGCTACGCCGACGAGCACGAGACCACGATGCGCGACGCTCTGCGGCACGCGGGCGAGCTCGGCTTCGGGCCGAAGGTGCGGAACGCCATCACGGAGTTCGCGGCGCTGCTCGACTCCGTGTCCGAGAAGGCCCCGACGCAGCCGGTGGTCGACACCCTGACGCAGCTGCTCGACGGCTCCGGGCTGCTCGACAACCTGCGCAAGTCGCCCGACGCGCAGGACGCCGCCCGAGCCGACAACATCGACGAGCTCGTGGCCGTGACGCGTGAGTTCCAGAAGAACAACCCCGAGGGGACGCTGTCGGACTTCCTGACCGAGGTCTCGCTGGTCGCCGCGGCGGACGAGCTCGACGACTCTTCGGGCACGGTGTCGCTGATGACCCTGCACACCGCGAAGGGCCTGGAGTACGACGCGGTGTTCCTGACCGGCGTCGAGGAAGACCTGCTGCCGCACCGGATGTCCGCCAACGAGCCCGGCGGCCCGTCGGAAGAGCGCCGGCTGTTCTACGTGGGCATCACCCGCGCCAAGAAGGTCCTGTTCCTGTCCCTCGCGATGACCCGTGCCCAGTTCGGCGACGTGAACGTGGCGATGCCCTCGCGCTTCCTGCAGGAGATCCCCGAGGGGCTCATCGAGTGGAAGCAGTCCCCGGGCATGGCGAACAGCCGCGGTGGCACGCAGCCCCGCGCCCTGAACGCCAAGCGCGACGGCGGCTTCGGCGGAGGCGGGGGTGGTGGCTACCGCGGTGGTGGTGGCTGGGGCGGCGGCTCGTACGACCGCGCAGCGGCGGCCTCGAAGACCCGCCCGAAGACCGAGTGGGCGAACCGGGTGTCCGGGCAGGTGCGCGACAACGGCGACATGGAACTCGTCGCCGGCGACCGCATCAAGCACGTCGACTTCGGTGAGGGCACGGTGTCCGCGGTGACGGGTCAGGGCGCCAAGCGGATCGCCGAGATCGCGTTCGACTCCGCGGGCCGCAAGAAGCTCCTCATTAAGATCGCCCCGATCGAGAAGCTGTAGAGCCCTCACCGGTCCACACCGAACCGGCAGCAACCCGTCCACCGAGGACCGCGGGCTGGCCGCGGTCGGCAGGCCGGGTCGAGCGGGACGTCCGCATCGGCCGCCGGCCCCTGCAGCCGAGCGGGTTCACGATCGCCTGATCCGCCCGGTGAGTTGACGCTCGACGTACCTGTCGGGCGGACGCTCGCCTGCCTCCCGGGCGGGCGTCCGACCGTCCGGGGGAGGGGCGTCTGACACGCCCGGCCTGCCAGGGCGCCCCTCGTTCGGGTGGCACGATCACGCTTTGTGAGGTTAGCCTTACCTAACGTGACACCTCCCATCGAACTCCTGACCACCGCCACCGCCGAGCGCTACCGCTCCGCCGTGACGTCCACGGTGGACCGTCTGGCCGACCGCTTCGCCGCCGCCGACCGTCCGACGACCGACACCGCTCCCGAGGTCCTCCGGGCCCGGGTGCAGGACGTCGACCTCGACGCCGAACCCCTCGGGACGGACCGCGCACTCGCCGAACTCGACGAGCTGTTCGTCCGCGAGGCCGTCTGGTTCCACGACCCGGCGTACCTCGCGCACCTGAACTGCCCGGTCGCGCTGCCCGCGGTCGCTGCCGAATCGGTCCTGGCCGCCGTGAACCCATCGGTCGACACCTGGGACCAGTCCCGCATCGGCACCGAGATCGAGCGGCACGTCGTCGCCTGGCTCGCCGGTCGGATCGGCTTCGCCGCGGGTGACGGCATCTTCACCTCGGGCGGCTCGCAGTCGAACCTGCAGGCCCTGCTGCTGGCGCGCGAGGCCCTCGCCACCAGCGGCACCGTGTTCACGACCGCCGAGACCCACTTCAGCATCGCGAAGTCCGCGCGGCTGCTCGGGCTCGAGGCCGTGGTCGCCGTCGCCACCGACGACGCCGGTCGGATGGTCCCCGCCGCCCTCGCCGAGGCGATCGCCGCCGCGCGCGCAGCCGGGCAGACGCCGATGGCCGTCGTCGCCACCGCCGGCACCACCGACCGCGGGGTCATCGACCCGCTCGAACCGATCGCGGACGTCTGTGACCTGGAGGGAGTGTGGCTGCACGTCGACGCCGCGTACGGCTGCGGCCTGCTCGTGTCCCCGACCCGCCGGCACCTGCTCGACGGCGTCGAACGTGCCCGGAGCGTGACCGCCGACCTGCACAAGTCGTTCTTCCAGCCGGTGTCGTCGAGCGCCCTGATCGTCCAGCGCCCGGAGGACCTGCGGCGCACCGCGTGGTACGCCGACTACCTGAACCCGGAGGATGCCGCCGAGCCGAACCAGGTCGACAAGTCGCTGCAGACCACCCGCCGGTTCGACGCCCTGAAGCTCTGGGCCACGCTGCGGGCGACCGGTGCCGATGCGATCGGTGCGGCGTTCGACGCCGTCATCGACCTCGCCACGGCCACACACCGGATCGTCGAGGAGCACCCTGACCTGGTGCTCGTCGCGCCGACGCAGCTCAGCACGGTGCTGTTCCGCTGGCAGCCCGTCGGCATGACGGACGAGGCCGCCGACGCGCTGGTCGCCCCGATCCGCTCGGCCCTGCTCGCCGAGGGCCGGGTCCTCATCGCCAAGACGGTCATCGACGGCCGGCCGTGCAACAAGCTCACGCTGCTCAACCCCGAGACCACCCCGGACCAGATGCGCGCATCGCTGGAGCACGTCGTCGCGACGGCGGCGCGCATCCGAGCCGCGATCACCACCCCGGAAGGAGCGACTCGATGAACCGCGATGAGCAGTCCGTGCACGACGTCGTCGGCATCGGCATCGGCCCGTTCAACCTCGGCCTCGCCTGCCTGACCGACCCGATCGCCGACGTCGACGCGGTGTTCCTCGACGCCGCCGACGGCTTCGCCTGGCACCACGGCATGATGCTCGACGACGCCACGATCCAGGTGCCCTTCCTGGCGGACCTGGTGACGATGGCCGACCCGACCTCGCCGTTCTCGTTCCTGGCGTGGCTCAAGGAGACCGGCCGCCTGTACCCGTTCTACATCCGCGAGGACTTCCACCCCCTGCGCAGCGAGTACGACGCCTACTGCCGATGGGCCGCCGACCGGCTGGAGACCCTGCGGTGGGGCCGCCGGGTGACCGCCGTCGAACACGACCCGGTCACCGACACGTTCACGGTGCACGCCGAGACCGATCAGGGTCCCGAGACGTACCGCGCACACCACGTCGTCGTGGGCATCGGCACCGAGCCGTCCGTCCCCGCCCCGCTGCGCAGGATCGGTGGCCCGGCGATCCACTCCGCCGACTTCCTGCCGAACCGCGACGCACTGCGCGACGCCGGATCGATCGCCGTCGTCGGCAGCGGGCAGTCCGCCGCCGAGGTCTACCGCGACCTGCTCGAGGACATCCGGCAGGACGGCTACCGCCTCGACTGGATCACACGCTCGCCCCGGTTCTTCCCGATGGAGGACACCAAGCTCACCCTCGAGATGACGAGCCCGGAGTACACGGACCACTTCCACGGGTTGCCCGAAGCCGTCCGCGATCGCCTGGGGCGGGAGCAGCGCGGCCTGTACAAGGGCATCAGCGCCGACCTGGTCGACGACCTGTACGACCAGCTCTACCGGATCAGCGCGCGCGGCCCCGTCCCGACGACGCTCCGGACCGAGACGAGCGTCGTCGACGCCGCCTGGCTCGCCGACCGTGGCACGTACCGGCTGACGCTCCGGCACGAGCAGCTCGACCAGACGTACGAGCACGAGGTCGAGCAGCTGGTGCTGGCCACCGGGTACACCCCGCGGGTCCCGCGGTTCCTCGACCCGGTCGAGCACCTCGTCGCCCGCGACTCCCGCGGGCGCCTGGCCGTCGCCCGCGACCACCACGTCGACACCCTGGGCGGACGCATCTGGGTGCAGAACGCCGAGGAGCACACGCACGGCCTGACCGCGCCCGACCTCGGCATGGGTGCGTGGCGGAACGCGTCGATCATCCGGTCCGTCACGGGTCGCCCCGTGTACGGCCTGGAGGCCCGGATCGCCTTCCAGGAGTTCGGCCTGCCCGCCTCGGGGCAGTCAACAGCAGCGCCGTCCACCGCCCACCCCGGCGCCGCGGAGCGCGCGCCCGCCCGGCGCGCGTCCGAACGGGCGGAGGTGTCCGCATGAGCGCGACCGTGACGACCACCGCGCCGGACGCGACCATGCCTGGAGGAGCCGGGCCGGGCCTCCTGACCGTCGAGCCCGTGGACCCGGAACGCGACGCCGCCGTCGTGCAGTCGTGGCTCGCCCACCCGGCGTCGTCGTGGTGGGAGATGGGTAACCTCGACGTGGACGGTGTGCGCGCCTACCTGACCGGCGTGCAGGCGGACCCGGCGCAGGCAGCGTGGCTCGGCCGTCGCGACGGCGACCCGTGCTTCCTGGCCGAGACGTACGATCCCTCCGCCGTCCTGCTCACCGACGTGTGGGCGGCCGAACCCGGCGACGTCGGCATGCACCTGCTCGTCGCGCCGATGCCCGCCGAGGGTCGTGTCCACGGCCTGACCAGCGCGGTGATGCGGGCCGTCGTCGAGCACTGCCGGGAGGCCCTCGGCGCGCGCCGGGTCGTCGTCGAACCGGACGTGCGGAACACCGCCGTGCAGGCGAAGAACGCCGAGGTCGGGTTCCGCGCGCTGCGCCAGGTGGACGTCGCCGGCAAGCGGGCATTGTTGTCGGTGCTCGACACCGATCGCATCGGCGTCCCCGACGACGACGGGCCGGCCGCGCACCTGCGGCCCGAGCACCTGGAGCCCGCAGAACGGCACCTCATCGCGAAGACGATCGCGGAGTTCACGCACGAACGACTGATCGCTCCCGAGGCAGACGGGGACGGGTGGCGGCTCGACGCGGGGGAGTCGACCTACCGGTTCCGGGCGCGGCAGCACGTGCTCGAGCACTGGTCGATGGACGAGGCCTCGCTGACGCGGACCCGTGCGGGGGTGCCGGCGCCGCTCAGCGCGCAGGAGCTCGTGCTCGAGCTGCGCGCGGTGCTCGGGATCCCCGACGAGTTGCTCGGCACGTACCTGGAGGAGATCGCGTCGACGCTGGCGAGTGGCGCGGCGAAGCACCGGCGGGGCGGGCCGTCGGCGGCGCAGCTGGCGCGCGGGAGGGGCGGGGCTGGATCGGCCGAGGCGTCCGGGGCGGCCGGATCCGTCGAGGCCGTCGTCGCGTCGTTCCAGGACGTCGAGGCGGCGATGACCGAGGGGCACCCGGCATTCGTCGCCGCCAACGGCCGGATCGGGTTCGGGCTCGACGAGTGCCGGGCGTTCGCGCCCGAGTCCGGCGGCCGGTTCCGGTACCGGTGGCTCGCCGCCCGACGCGAGCACACGCACCTGGCGCTCGCCGCGGACCGCACCGAGCAGGCGCACTGGGATTCGGAGCTGTCGGCGGACGTCGTGGCGGACTTCCGGGCCACGCTGGAGCGTCGCGGGCTCGACCCCGACGACTACGTGTGGCTGCCCGTGCACCCGTGGCAGTGGCAGCACCGGATCGCCGTGACCTTCGCGCCCGACCTGGGCCGACAGGACCTGGTCGACCTGGGCGAGGGACCCGACGAGTACCAGCCGCAGCAGTCCATCCGCACCGCGTTCGACCGCACCGAGCCGGCACGCTCGTACGTGAAGACGGCGCTCGCCGTGCAGAACATGGGGTTCCTGCGGGGGATGTCGCCCGCGTACATGCGGAACACGCCGGCCGTGAACGACTGGGTCGAGTCGATCGTCTCCGCCGACCCCACGCTCGCCGCCGCCGGGTTCTCGGTGCTCCGGGAACACGCCGCCATCGGCTACACGGGCGACGCCTACCACCGGGTCGACGTGTCCTCGCCGCAGCGCAAGATGCTCGCGGCGCTGTGGCGGGAGAGCCCGCTGCCGCGGGTGACGGACGGCGAGCGGCTACTGACGATGGCGGCGCTGCTGCACCGGGACGCCTCGGGGAACGCCGTGGTCTCGGCGCTGATCGAGGCCTCTGGTCTGCCCGCCGACGTCTGGGTCCGGCGCTGGCTCGACGCCTACCTGCTGCCCGTCGTGCACTGCCTGACCGTGCACGACCTCGTGTTCATGCCGCACGGCGAGAACCTGGTGCTCGTCGTGCGCGACGGCGTCGTGGTCCGTGCCGTGATGAAGGACATCGGTGAAGAGGCCGCGGTGCTCGGACGGCACGACGACCGCCCCGTCCCCGACGACATCGGCCGGATCGTGCACCCGGTGTCCGACGACGAGGCCGCGCTCGCCGTGTTCACCGACGTGTTCGACGGGGTGCTGCGGTTCGTCGCCGCGATCCTCGACGACGACGGGGTGCTGCCGGAGTCCCGCTTCTGGCAGGTCGTGGGGGAGTGCATCGACGCGCACGCCGCCGCGCACCCGGACCGCCGGCGTCCCCTGGACCTGCGGGTGCCGACGTTCGAGCACTCGTGTCTGAACCGGTTGCAGCTGCGCAACACCCTGTCGATGGTGGACCTGGCGGACCAGTCGGCGTCGCTCATCCGGGCGGGGGAGATGGTGAACCCGATCGGGCGGTAGAGGGGCGGCGGCTCTCACGAACCGGAGCCGTACCGACTACGGCTGCAGGCGGGTGGCTGTCCAGGCGCCCTCGGCGAGTGCGTACTGCAGTCGTCGGTGCATCCGGTCACGGCTGCCGTGCCAGAACTCCACGATGTCGGGCTCGAGACGCCAGGCAACCCACCGTGCAGGCCGGGGGACGTCGTCGCCGGAGTCGTCGAGCAGGTCGTTCGCGTCGTCGATCAGGTCCTGCAGCGTCCGCGGCTCGAGCACGGCCGACTGGTCCGCGATGGCCGTCGCCGCGCGTGACTTCGGGGAGCGATCCGCGAACAGGGCGTCGGACTCGGCGTCCGACAGCCGGACGACGTGGCCCTCGAACCGGAGCTGCTGCATCGTCTCGCGCCAGTACGCCTGCAGGGCCGCGTGCGGGTTCTCGGCGAGCTGCCGCCCCTTCGGGCTGTCCTCCGACGTGCCGAAGACCAGTCCGTCCGCCTCGATGCGCTTCACGTCGACCGTGCGGGCGGACACACGGCCGTCGGCCCCGGCCGTTGCGAGGGTCATCGACAACGGCTCGGAGACCTGTCGGTCCTGGGCCGCGGACAGCCACTCGCGAGCGAGGTCGAGCGGAGACGCTGGCGGGCTGTCGAACTCGGGCAGGTGCAGGGAATCGTCACCGGAGAGCGGGGCAGAGGACATGGACCCACCCAACCGTGCCCGGGGAGTCGGCGTTCAGGGAGTCGGCACCTGCACCGACACGAGCTCGCCGTCGCCCAGGTGCACGATCGCGGAACCGACCTGGACGCGCTCGACGATGCTGCTCCGCGGCAGGCGCATGCCGAGCAGGTCGCCCTCGGTGATCGCCTGGGGGCTCAGCAGCGCTCCCGAGCGGTTGCGCTTCATGTCGACCTGCCAGCCGGTGAACCCGACACCGAACTCGGCGGTCAGTCCGGCTGCGACGATCGCCTGACCGTTGTCGGCCGCACGCTTGACGAACCCCTGCAGCCAGCTCTTCGCCGGGGCGTCCTTGACGAGCTCGGCGTCGTCGACCACCAGGACGCGTCGACCGGGCTGCCCGTCGAACAGGGGTGCGAGGTCGTCCTCGGTCAGATCGGCACCCTCGTGCACCGCCAGCACACCCGGTTCCGCGGCCAGCCCGCGGAGCGGGGACTGCCGCGGGGTCACGAGCACGACCTCGCCACCCTCGCGCAGGACCGAACGCGTCATCGAGAGCAGGACGGCGCTGCGACCGGACTTCGCGGGGCCCCCGACGACGAACGAACCGGCGGTGGCCAGGTCAGGCCCGATCGCGGTGAGGTCGTCGCCGCCGATGCCGACCAGACCGAACAGGCCGGAGTCGTCGTCGCGCATCTCCCACGCGCGCTCGAACGGCACCGGGCCGGACAGCTGGTCGACGCGGAAGGGACGTCGGCTGCGTTCGACGGCCCGGTCGCGTTCCGTCGCGAAGGTGGCGAGAGCCGTGATGGCGGCGGCCTGCGACTGCCCGGTGCCGGCTGCGGCGAGCAGCGCGATCTGTGTCTCCGTCGCGGACTCGGAGGCGAACGCACGTCCGTCGGGGACCTGCTCCGGGAGCTTGCGCGGGTTGAGCGACGCTAACCCGTAGTCGCCCCGGTCCGACAGCCGGAGGACGAGCTTGTCCTCCACCAGGGTGGCCATCCGACTCGAGAGCAGCTGTCGGTCTCCGGTGACGACCAGGTGGATGCCGACGCTGGCGCCTTCGCGGAGCAACGTCATCACCTGGTCGGTCGGAGCGCCGTGGTCGAGCTCGCCGAGTGAGCCGACGAAGCCCTCCCAGCGGTCGAGCATGAAGACGATGTGCGGCAGACGTTCCGCCGGCACGACGGCCGCGGCACGCTGCTCGACGATGCTGGCGAAACCGCCGTCAGCCAGCACCTGCTGGCGCCGGGCGAGCTCCTGGGCCAGCTTGGTCAGCAGCCGCTGCGCTCGTTCGGTCTGGACACGCTGGACGACGGCGCCGGCGTGCGGGAGCGCCTGGATCGGCAGCAGCGCGCCGTTGCCGCAGTCGAGCGCGTACACGTGGACGTCGGCCGCCGAGGTGTTCCGGGCGATGGCTGCCGCGAGGGTCCGGAGCACCTGCGACCGGCCGCTCCGCGGGGCACCCACGACGTAGAGGTGCCCGTCGGAGTCGAGGTCGAGGCTGCGCACACGCTGCGCCTGCTCACCGGGGAAGTCCTGCAGCGCGAACGGCAGCGGACCCACCCGTGCATCCGTGGCGGTGCTGTCGTCGAGTTCCCACGCGCGGTCGTTGAGGTCAGTGAAGAGCAGCGTCTCCGGCAGGGCATCGAGCCAGGGACGGTACGGAGCCGGACCGCCGAGCTCCGCTGCGGCCTCGGTCACGGCGCCGACGAGCTCCTGCAGGTCGGTTCGCTCGTCGGTGTGCTGCACCTCGGACTTCGGTGGTGCGGGCGGTGCAGTACCGAGCGCCGACCACGAGACCGCACCGGCCCAGACCTGCTTGCGCTGGGTCGACTGTCCGGGGCGACGGCCACCGACGCGACCCGACTGGAACGGCAGCAGGGCCCCGGCGCCCAGACGGATGTACCCGCGGCCGGGGGTGCTCTTCTGGATCTGGGCCGCGTCGCCGGCGTCGATCACGTCGGTGCTCTCGCTCGAGTCGGTCACCCGCAGTGCGATCCGCAGGTTCGTGTTCGCGCGGATGTCGTTCGAGACGACACCGGTCGGACGCTGCGTGGCGAGGATCAGGTGGATACCGAGGGACCGACCGCGCTGGGCGATGTTCACCAGGCCGGTCACGAAGTCGGGCAGCTCCCGCACCAGGCTCGCGAACTCGTCGATGACGATGAGCAGCCGCGGCATCGGCGGCAGCGGTTCACCACGACCGAGGCGGTCGAGGTAGTCCTCGATGTCCTTCGCTGCCGCATCGGCCAACAGGTGCTCACGACGACGGAGTTCAGCACCCAGGGACTCGAGCGCTCGCTCCACCAGGTGCGTGTCGAGGTCGGTCACCATGCCGACGGTGTGCGGCAGCGGCGCGAAGTCGCGGAAGGCAGCCCCGCCCTTGTAGTCGATGAGGACGAAGTTCATGCCCTCTGGAGTGTTGGTCGCCGCGAGCGACGCGACGATCGTCTGCAGGAGCTCGGACTTGCCCGAACCCGTCGTGCCGGCGACGAGGCCGTGGGGGCCGTCCTTCCGCAGGTCGAACGCGAACGGTCCGTCGAGGCTCTCGCCCACGACGACCTCGGTGGTGCGTGGGCGCACCGACCACTTCCCGGTGATCGCCCGGGCCGTCGGCGGTTCGAGCAGCATGACGTCGAGCAACCGCGACGACGTGGGCAGTCCGCCGGCGTCGCTCTCGTCATCGGCGTCGACCATCGGCGCCACCGCTCGGGCGACCGTCTCGAACCAGCCGTCCGGGATCCGGTCGGGCCGCACGTCGGTGACCGTCGCCTGGCGCTGCGCGGCGACCCGGATGCGTTCCGGCCCGACGGTGACGACGACGGAGCACTCCTCGGGCAGCAGCCGTGCCTCTTCCTCGATGCAGATCGCCCGGACGCCGACCGCCGGCCCTTCCTTGAGGATGCGGATCAGGCCGGGCAGTGCTCGGAGCCGCCGGGCACCGTCGAGCACGACGACGATGTCCGGGCCGGGGATCCCGCGCACGTTGGACTCACGCATGGCCCGCTGTCGCGCATCGATCAGCTGACCGACCTCGGCCACCCGGGCACCGAGCGTCTCGGCGTCGTTGCCGATCGCGATCACGGCGTCCTGCCCGAAGCCCGGCCGGGCCTGCGGGATCCACCGCAACCACGCCCACGCATCGGCCGACCGGGCGTCCGTCAGCACGACGAACTGCGTGTCGCGCGGACTCTGGAGCACCGCGAGCTGCGCCACGAACCACGACGTCAGGTGCCGCGTGTGCTCGTCTCGGCCCGCGACGCCGACGACGCCCTGCACGCCGAGGTCGACGATCACCGGCACGTCCTCTGCCAGCTTGTCGACCGCGCGACGGTGCTCAAGCGCCGACGGGTCCTCGAGCACGACGCCGGACGGGACGTCAGCGGTCCCGACGCGGAGCGTCAGGTAGTCGGGATCGGTCCGGCGGCGCTCCCACAGGCGAGCGCGACGCCGCAACGCGACGTCGAGCACGGTTGCGGGGTCTGGTGCGCTCGTCCGCAGCTCGCGCTGGTACCGGACCACTGCCTCCAGGGCGTCCGCCTCGACCGCCTTCTTGGTCTCTTCGTACTCGGCAACGCGCTGCTTGTGGGTCTTCTTGCCGTTCCGGCGGTCCCACCAGGCGTTGCCGAACATGATGATCGGCGACATCAGACCGAACGCGAGGTACGCGACGTTGTGGAAGATCGAGATCATCACGGCGGCCATGCCGAGCGGCGCGAGCGCCGCGATGATCGGGATGGACCGACGTGACTGCTGCGCCGGCACGGCCGGCAGCTTGAACACGGACGGGTGGTCCTCGGGCAGGAGCCGCGGCGGCCGGGTGTAGTCGAGCGAGCCGCCACCGGCGGTCAGGGTGATCGCCGCTCGGTCGGCGTCCGGCACCGCGACCGACAGCAGGGTGTCGCCGATCGTGACGATGCTGCCCGGCTCGACCGGGGTCTCGTCGTCGACCTCGGCGCGGTCCACCAGCACCGTGGAGCCTTCGGTCGGGGTGATCGTGAACCGACGGTTGAGGTCGAGCCGCAGGATCGCGGCGTACTCCGGGGCGGTGCGGTCCGGCAAGGGCACCGTCGCGTCAGGCGCGGAACCGACGTGGGCGATGCCCGCATCGAGCACCACCACGGTGCCGGCACCCGGTCCGCCGACGATCCGTACGCTCGGCAGGTCACCGGGCAGGGGCAGGACCGGAGCCGGGGCCCCGAACGTCAGCCGAGCACCTTCGAGCAGCACACCGTCGCCGATGCGCGCGTGCGGGGTGGTCGGGACGGAGTCGACCGCGACGTCGACGATCGACGCAGCCCCTTGCCCGAGCCGCTTGGCGACGACCTCGACGATCTCGCCGAGCAGGGTGTCCTCGTCGCACTCCACCACGAAGTCGGCGGAGGCGCTCGACGGAAGGTGACTCGCGGTGAACGTCAGGCGCACGTGGGGCGCCCCGCACCGGAGATCGTGGTCGTCGTGGTCGCAGCGCGGTGGTCGGACGAAGCCCCCCGCAGCGTCATGCTGCCGCTCATGGGTCGATTCTCGCAGGTTCCTGCGTCGTGCAGGCCGGGTTGCGTCCGGCTTGTGGATGGGCGCTCGGCCTGGAGGTGCGGTGTGGGGGAGCGGGTCGGTTCACCTCGACGCGGGCTCAGTGCAGCCCCCATCGGTCACGTCGCGCCGTGGATGCGTCGGACACGAACGGCCAGGTCATGCGCTGCACGTGCGCGGGCGGTGCGCCGCCGCCAGCGGGCGTCGTCATCGTCCGCCCCTCGATGGACGGGATGCCTTCAGGTGACGACTCCCAATGACGACGCCGACGACCAACGCGAATGCCCACACGACGTACCGGATGAGCCACGCGGTCGGTCCGTCCCAGGGACCCGTGTCGTACTTGCCACCTGGGAGGAGGGAGACGCCGACACCGATGACCAGCACGATCACCGTGTCGCGGGCGAATGCGGCCCAGCGGCGTCCGGGTGTGCGGGGGAGTCGTCGTGTCATCGCTTCCTTCGCGGGTCGGTGGTCGTGGTCGTGGTAGTTGTCGTGGTCGTTCTCACTCGGCATCTGGAGTGAGCACCAGCCCGAGGGCGAACTGGTCGACCAAGGGCGCGGCGAACGACTCGTCAGCTTCTGTCGACGAGCCGCTCGACCGTGCGACGGAGCTTGGCCACTTCAACGATCAGCTCTCGTCCTGAGTCGTCACGATGCTGAGGGCGAAGTCGTCCACCAGGGGCAGGACGAGCGGTTCGTCGATCGACCGAGGGATCACGGTCGAGAGGGTGATCGTGACGTCTCGAGGTGAGTCGGTGATGGGGCGTACCCACTGCACCTGGGTCGAGCCGGCCCCGCGAGCCCAACGACGCTCCACACCGCGGAAGCGCGTGACGATGCGATGGGCGTCTCCATGAGCGGTGTTGGTCATGGTCATCTCGTGATCGCCTGCCATGCCGGGGTGCTGCGCGAGAGCCGCCTCGAGGGTCTCCTCGAGGGCGTGCGGTGCGGAGTCGTAGGTGATGAAGGAGTAGGCGAGCAACTGCACGACCGGTGCATTGCTCGTGAGCACGAACGTGTCGTGTGCGCCGAGCTCGTCCCGGGCGACCGCGACCTGTGTCAGGTCGTCCACCAGCGCGGACAGCGCACGCCGTGAAGGTCGCTTCTCAGCCGACAGGACCGCCAGGTCGGCTGCCGTGGTCGCCACGGCACGCGCATCACCCTCGCGCAGTTTTGTCCACGCGTCCACATGGTCGAACACGATTCCCATCAGCTCTCCGATCCTTTGCCTGTCAACGAGGACACCCCGCTCGCAACCAGCGAGAGAACGGGAGGATCCCGCGACGCTCGCCGACCGCTCTGTGGCGGTAGAGCACCCAGACGAAGGGCGCTCCGGCGAGGCCGACCAGGATCGCGTATCCGCCGGTGCCCCAGTCCCCCGTCATCAGGAAGAACGCAGCGACGGCTGCTGCCGCGAGGTGCCAGATGACCAGGCGCAGGATCGTCTGGGCTGACGCCGGTGATGGCGCCTCGACCTGCGGCAGCCGGGAGCCGAGTTCCACCGCGGCCGTGATGAGCATGATGCACACGGAGGAAGAGAACAGGGCCGTCGCGGTGGCGGCCTGAGCGAACCCCCCGAGTTCACTCGCGGCCACCGCTGCGACCATCAGCTGGAGGACGGCGATGCGAAGCGGTGAGAGCAACGGGAGCACACCGAGCGAGGTCGGAGCGACCAACGACAATCCGGGTTCCTCGATGCGCGACAGGGGGTCCATGCGCCCCGTCCGAGCAGAGCGCCGATCACGTCCCTGTTCGATGACGGTACCTGCTTGGACGAGCAACGCGGTGACGGGCTCCTCGGGCCACAGCGAAAGAGGCAGCTCGGCACGGACCACGTCCTCGGCGTCGAGCACGAGCAGTCGAGGTCTGGAACCGCCTGTTCTGCGCGCGCGGACGACGGCGGAAGGGGAGAGCGTCGATCCGGGAGCCGCGAGGAGGAGCGCTACTCCACGTCCTGCATCGACCTGGAGTGCGCCGCGATCGCTCAGCCACAACGTTGCACGACGCCGGAACCACTTCGGACCGGCGACTGGCCGGACGACCGACCCCGTGGTTTCGGGTGCCGTCCGCACACGGCCAGTACACACGACGAGTGTGAACACCGTGCCTACGGCGGACGCGCCGCAGCAGACCCACACCCAGAACTCGGGCTCCCACCCCAGCGCCCGTCCGACGACGACGAGGAGCAACGGTCCGAGCAGGACGGTACCTGCCAACAGCAGTGCTGTGGCCAAACCGAGCCGCCGAGCGATGAGGTCGATTCGCCTTGATTGCGGGACATGGAGGAGCGGATCGCGAAGCGGTGGCGGCGTCTCGCTCTCCTCCGCGCTGATCAGTGGGACGTCGAGTTCTTCGACGAGTGTGCTGAAGCCACTCGAGCGAAGCGCGGTCTCACCGGTCGATGGCGGCGTGGGTGACATCCACCAATCGTCGATGGGAAAGAGGTGATCGCGATCGGCATCAGAGAGGATGACCACCCCAGCCGCGGAGATCGGTCGGCCCTTCGAGGGAGGGAGGGCGTCCCAAGGTGTCCACCGTGCGGCAAGGATCGGCCCCGTCAACATTTCGGTCGCACCGGTTCTCTCGACCGCCGTCACGAGTCGGTCCTGCACCGTCAAGCCGACGAACTGATGGCGTGCCCACCATCGATCGCTCACAGTCGCTGCGCGAACCAGCAACGGTGAGCGCGGGGCTTCATTCTGAATGACGAACTCCCTCGGCGATCAGATCGACCTGCGCTTCGACCCAAGCGGCGTGATCCAGGGACGTCGTGTTGGACCGGAGGACCAAGAGCTTCGCGTCGTCGAGCACCCAGGACCACGTGATGTTCACGCTGACGATCCTTGCATCCTCGTCATCTGCTGTCGGCAGTGGTACCGGGACGCGTTCCGAGATCTTGAGTGCCGGGCCGATTTCCGTCTCGCGAACCGCTTCGAGCCGGTCCCACGCTGCGTCCTCGCGGTGACCGAGCCGTACCTGCCCTGGTGTGCGGCCGTCGAGGCGTTCGATGGAGACTGCGATCCACGACGCGATCTCCTCGTCGTCCGGGTCGAGCAGCGCCCACGCCGCATCCTGGCCCATGGCGTGCAAGAGACTGCCGAGCGCGCGGAGGTCGTCACGGACCGTTTGGGGGCTCGCGTCGTCCGCAACTGCGAGACGAGCTGAATCGATGGGCAGCCGCACCATCGAGCCGGTCTCGGGCACCAGGAGCAGCGTCACGTGGTCCACCCGAAACCGGCCATGAGGAGATCGAAGTGCGCAACGCGCTCGGCAATGCGATGCGGTCCGGGGGCACTGAGGGACGCCAGAACGAATGTTCCTGGTTCGTCGGGTATCGGTGTGACGTAATCCACGACCGTCCGCTCGACCAACACGTCGCCCTGATGCGCGACGATTCGTTCCAGGTCGGCGACCATCGCTCGCGTGCTCGCGGAGAGAGGCGGGTCTGAGAGCACGTCATCTTGCGGGACCCGATCACGGGCCGGTGCAGTGGTGACCTCGAGCGATCGGATCATCAAACCGGCAGGGAAACGCACGACCTGGTGATCGCGGTCACCGAAGAGGCCTTCTGCAACCGTCTCAAGGGGCATCGCAGCAAGCGTGGGCCCGAGGTACAGGACCGAGATTCCGAAGGTCATCGGCAGCCGTTCGCCCTCCACGACACCTTCGAACGAGTACAGGTCCACGCCCCCGACGTCCGCAGCTGCTCGGAACGACGAGGCGAGCTCGGCCTTCACCTTGCGGCGCGCCAACACTGTGTCGGGATCGTCCCCGCTGCGGGACGGCGGGTTCGTTCGATCGACCAGCCTGCCTGCTTCGCGCTCGGGATCCGAGGTCAGGCGGACTCGCCACCAGCCATCCGGCAGCTGGATCCGGTACTGGGTCACAGGGATCCGATCTCCACCTTCGTCGCCTCACGCCAGTACGTCCCGTGGACGAGGTTTCCGCTGTCGTCCCAGAGCTGCTGGAAACCATCGAGTGTCGGCTTGAGGCCCAGCACCGAGGCGATGAGGGCGGGCCGGAGGATCTGGGGAAGTGCTTGCTGGGCGATGGGGCCGCCCTTGGCCAACGTGCGGATCAGTGTGGGTGCAAGTGCGCCGTTCAAGAAGATCCCGTCGAAGATCTTCACGCCGACGAAGCCCTCGATCTTGGCGACCTTCGCCGTGAGTTCTGCGGACTTGGCGGCCATTGCTGGTCCTTCTGCCAGGCCAGCACCACGAGCGAAGTTCCCGGCGGTCCGCACACCGGATCGGATCGTCGAGGTCGTCAGCGGACGCAGGAACTGTCCGGCAGCCTTGACGGCACCGACGCCCACGGCCGATGCGGCGACTCCCACGGCTGCCCAGAGCACGTCCTCCGTCGTTGCGTCACCGGCAGCTGCCTGCGCGGCGGTGATCAGGAAGACCGCGGTGGCGATCGCAACGCCTGCCCAGGCGATGGCGATGAGGACGTTGACGCCCGGGATGAACATCGCGACGACGAGAAGGGCGATGGCGACGACGTTCAGGACACTCTTGATCGCCTCGAGCACCCCCTTGGCATCGTGGATCGCCTGCTTCACGTGGTCGAACCAGCCGTCCTTCATCCCGTCGTCCGCACCGTCCCGGATACGGCTCGCAACACGGTCGGAGAGGTCCCCGTACTCGCCTGCCAGCCCGGACGGGCCAGCGATCCGGTGGATGATCGCCTTCGCCGCGTCGATGTCGCCCTGCGCCGCACTCAGCGCGCGGTCCTGCGCGTCGACCTGGTCCTGGTGGTCCGGGCTGTCGGCCGCGGCGGTGATCGTCTGGTTCGCCGCCGCGCGGTGCGCATCCCGCGCGTCCTGCGCCTGCACCAGGGCCGCGTCGGCCTCGCGCTGGATGCCCTCGAGCCCGTTCGCCCAGTCGTCGAGCGCCGCGGCGAGCTGGGTGTAACGCCCCTTCGCCTTCTCGATGGCGCCAGCGAGGTCACCGGCCGAGTCGCGGAACTTGGTACCCGACTCGCTCTCCCAACCCTCGCCGTCCTTGAGGGAATTGAGGCGGTTGACCTGCTCGGAGATCGCCCGTTCGATCGAACGAGCGCCCGATGCGGACTGGCGGATCTCCGCGGGATCGCCGGGCACCGGGTCGATCGGCAGGTCGACGGCGCTCCAGTCGGTGGGACGTGCCATCAGCTGTCCTTCCCGAGGATCTTGTTGGCGAGTTCGACCTCGGTCTGCGTGAAACCGTCGTGTGCGCTCTCAGCCATCTCGGCGACCGCCTTGATCGACTCCTGGAGTCGCCCCCGGCGGATGTCCCAGTTGCTGGCGAACTCGTCGATCGCACTGACGATGGTCGACGAGCCGACCCCGGACTTGTAGTCAGCAGCAGTCGAGGCGACGTGTTCGAAGTCGCCGTGCAGCCTCGAGAGATCAGCTGCCAGGCCGCCGATCATGTCGAGATCGAGTTTGAGTGTGCCGCCCACGGTCCCCCCGTTGGTCAAGTCGTCGTTCGAAGTGTGTGCTGCCGGAGCAGCGAGAGCGGTGGCCGGCATCCGAAGACGCCGGCCACCACCGTTCCGAGCCGGTCTCAGCCGATGCTGGACGCGAGCTGCTCGTCGGTCGACTCGAGGGTGTTCGCCGCGCTCTCGAGGAACCCGGCCATGCCGTCGATGGCCTGGATCGTCTGCGTCGCGCCGGAGTTGAACTCCGAGTACGTCGAGTCGAAGGCCTTCGAGGACTTGTCGGTGACGTACCCCGACGAGACGAGGTTGTCGATCTGGCTCTTGAGCTGGCTCAGCTGGTCTTCGATGGCCTTCTGGCCGTTGCGAAGCTGCGAAGCCTGGTTGCGAAGATCGTCGTAGGTGACGTTGACATTGGCCATGGCGCATGCCCTCCCGATGCGTATGTGAAGTACCGGGCGACCCCCGGCGCGGTTCGACCATACTTGATCGCGTTGCATCTCGCATCACTTCTGAACAATCACCAGAACGAGGGGTACACGGTGGCTCGACGCCGGAAGGACGACGACACTCCGAAGCGCCCGGCGGTCACGCGTGCCGACGTCGAGCGCGACCGGCAGGCCGGGTACCTGTCCCGCGCCTGGGTGCTGCCCGCGGCTCCGGTGTCGGACGACGAGCCGGACGCCGTCGTCCGGACGGAGCAGCCGCTGCCGACGATCGGCGTCGTGCCGCGACTCGTGCTCGAGATCGCGCCGGGCACCGTCGTGCCGCTCGACCAGCCGGTCGTCGTGGGACGGCGCGTCCCGACCGCGCCGGGGCGACGAGCCGTGCTGCTCGACGACCCGGGGAAGTCGGTGTCGCGCGAGCACGCCGCGATGCGGCCGACCGGGGACGGCGGCCTGGTGGTCGAGGACCTCGGCTCCTCGAACGGCACGGTGGTCGTCCGCGCATCCGGTGCGCAGGAACCCAGCGTGGGCGGCGCACAGGTCATCGCCCGGCCCGGTGACGTCGTGATGGTGGGGGACTACGCCGTGCGGGTACTCGCAGGCTGACCAGCACCAGCACCAGCACCAGCCGTCGCGTACCGCTCCGCGGTCCGCCGCATCGCCCGCAGCAGCAGCGGACCCGGCAGTCGCAGCAGCACCCTCGGCACGAGCGCCCGCACCCCGGCCACCACACGGACTGTGCGCCGGAAGCGCCGTTCCTCCCGCGGCCCCCACGCGAAGCCGTACGCCGTGCGCACCAGTTCCGGCAGCATCCCCACGGTCACGATGCGGACGAGGGGCATCGCCGCCCGCACCCACAGCGGCGCGAACCGCGGGTGCAGCAGGTCGCGGACGACCCCGCGGGCGTCGTCGGTGACCTCGAGCCCCTCCAGCGTCTGCTGCCAGTACCGGTCGAACGCCGCCACCGAGGTCGGCCAACGCTCCGGCGGCACCCGCAGCGCGGTGGCGATCGGGGCGTAGGCGGCGAGGACCTGCTCGGCTCGGGCCGCGGGGACGCGTGTGCCGAACAGGTCGTGCGCCCTCCGCGCGGAGTCGAACAGGGTCGCGGCCACCCAGAGCTGCCGGTCGACGTCGTCGGCGCCGGCGACGGGCCGGTGCCCACGGTTGACGAAGCCCGCTGCGGTCGCCGAGTCGGTCTCGGTGCCGATGACGACGGCGTAGACGAACATCAGGGTGTGGGCGAGCCGCTGCTGGGGTCGCCGGGCGAAGTCCGAGTGCCGCCGGACACCGGCCGCGACGACCGGGTCGGCGATCTGCAGCAGGATGGCGCGGCCGCCCGCGGCCACGGGCGTGCTGTCGGCGAGGAACCGACGCAGGTGACGGTCGTGCACGCGACCAGCAGGCGGACGGGAGGCACGGTGCGGGTCGTGTGTCGCGCCTCCAGGCCGTGGGGTGGTCACGCCGCACCGCGTCGGCGTCGCGCCCGCAGGACGGGCCGGAGGTCCACGGCGATCGCCGCCAGGAGCGCGACCGCGCCGACGACCAGGGCGACCAGTGCGGACGAGGCGTCGACGGGCGCGTCACCGGTCAGGGCGAGGAGCGTCGCGACGAGCCAGATCGCGGGGAGCGGCCAGAGGCGGGTCGGTGATCCGGTGACGACCGCACCGACGACGCCGACGACGAGGAGCGGGACCCAGCGGTCACCGGGCTCCGAGCGGGCGGCGAGGTGTGCCGCGGCGGCGACCAGCAGCATCGCCGCGACCGCCAGCAGCCGCGCTGCCGAGGGCATGCTGCGGACGCTGGAGCGGACTCGTCGGAACACGGCCCGATGCTACCGAGCCGTGTTCCGGGGGAGCCTGATCAGGTCAGCGCTCAGAGCGGCTTCGTGCCGAGGTCGTTGCCGAGGTCGGCGCGGTCCTCGTCCTGCTCGTTCTCGTGCTCCCACAGGTCGGGCGAGCCCTCGCGCGGGGAGCCGCCGGTCGGACCGTCGTCGGAGCCGTCACCGGGCTGCGGCTCCACCGTCTCACCGGCGACCGCGTCGTTCGTCACCGTCTCGAGGGACTCCTCGGCCTCGTCCACCTCGTACGGGCCGACGTGCTCACGGTCGATGTCGTCGTCGCGACGCTGCTGGGACTCGAAGTCGTCGACGGGGCTGATGCCGGGGTCGCTCATGGTGGTTCCTTTCCGTTGCGGGCTTCCTGCCTACCCGCCGGCGCTTGGCGACCGTCCGGTTTCGTGTCGTGTTCACCCGGGCGTCACCTTCCGGTCACACCGCCACGGCAGCATCGCCGATGCTCGGGGGAGTGGAGCGCGGTCGCCGACGGGTGGTCGAGCGACCGCGCCTTCCCCGCTTCGTTCAGACGCGTTCGAGCAGGTCGCGTTCTTCGACGTCGGCGAGTGCGAGGGTGCGGTAACCGGCGGACTCGAAGAACACCGTGATGCGGTCCTCTTCCGTGCTCATCACCACGCCCGTGCCCCACTCGGCGTGCTCGACGCGCGCATCCGGCGGCCACGCGTCGTCGTTCGCACCGTCGGCCACGTGGGCGGAGGCCTCGCGGGCCGTGCCGGACGAGCAGGTGTCGCAGTTGCCGCACGGCTCCGGCAGCTCGTCGCCGAAGTAGCCGAGCAGGAACTGCCGGCGGCACCCGGTCGTCTCGGCGAGTTGGCGCATCATCGCGATGCGGGACTCCTCGACCCGTTCCCGTTCGGCAGCACGGTCGGCGGTGGCACGGGCAGCACGGTCGGCGTCCTGCGGGCCGTCCGGCACCCGGGAGACACCGTCGACGTCGTCGCGCAGGGCGCCGGCGTCGAGCAGGGCGTTCAGTGCTCGACCGGCGGTGCGGGCCGACAGGCCAGCGGCCTCCACCAGTGCGGAGCGGGCGATCGAGCCGGTCGCCGGGACGGCGTCGAACACGGCCCGGACCGAGGCGGGTCGTGGCGAGCCGGACGCGAAGAACGTGCGCAGGCCGAAGTCCTCGGCGCGGTAGTGCAGGGTGGCGCCGGCCGGTTCGGCATCCCGCCCGGCCCGCCCGATCTCCTGGTAGTAGGCGTCGATCGACTCGGGGACGTCGGCGTGCACGACGTACCGGACGTCGGGCTTGTCGATGCCCATGCCGAACGCACTCGTCGCGACCACCACGTCGACGTCGCCGTCCAGGAACCCCGTGTGCACGGCCTCGCGCTCCGCCGCCCGCATGCCGGCGTGGTACGGCTGCGCGCGGCGACCGCGCGCGGCGAGGGCGTCGGCGTACTCCGTGGTCACGGCGCGGGTGGCGACGTAGACGACCGTGGGTCCGTCGAGCTCGGCCACCTGGTCGACCACGGCCTGACGCTTCTCGGCGTCCTCGGCGTGCCGGACCACCTCGAGCCGGATGCCGGGACGGTCGAACCCCGAGGCGAGCACGAACGGGTCGCGCATGCCGAGCCGCTCGACGATGTCGTCCCGCACCGGAGCGGAGCCCGTCGCGGTCAGGGCGAGCACCGGCGGGCGGCCCAGGCGCTCCGTGACCTCGCCGAGCGCCAGGTAGTCGGGTCGGAAGTCGTGGCCCCACGACGAGATGCAGTGCGCCTCGTCGACGGCGACCAGCGCGACCCCGGCGTCGCGGAGGCGCTCGAGCACGTCGTCCTTCACCAGCTGTTCGGGGGCGAGGAACACGTAGCCGACCTCGCCCGCGGCGACGGCGTCCCACGCATCGGCGACGTCCCGCGCCTTCTTCGTGGCGTTCAGTGCGACGGCGCGGGGTGCGTCGGGATGGTGCTCGAGCCCGACCACCTGGTCCTCCTGCAGCGCCACGAGCGGTGAGACGACCACGACGAGACCTTCCAGCCCGAGGCCGGCGACCTGGTAGATCGCGGACTTCCCCGATCCGGTGGGCATGACCGCCAGGGCGTCGCGGTGTTCGAGCACGGCGTCGATGACGGACTCCTGGTCGGGGCGGAGCTTCCAGCCGAAGACCTCGGTGGCACGGGTACGGAGTTCGGGTTGCACCGATCCACAGTGCCGAGCGCCAGCTTGGGGCCGGTCCCAGCGGTGCGCGCAGCGGCTCATGCGCGTCGGGGCGGACCGGGGCCTGGCATCCGTGCACCGGCCGTCCACCGAGCAGCGCTAGGCTGCGTGGCGGCCGTTGTCTCGACATCGAGCGACCCTCGATGTGGAGTGCGCGACCGGGAAACCGATGCCGATCGCACGAACCGTGCGGGAAGAAGAACAGCGTGGATCTTTTCGAGTATCAGGCCAGGGACCTCTTCGAGTCCTACGGCGTCCCCGTGTTGCAGGGGATCATCGCCGACACCCCCGAGCAGGCGAAGGCGGCGGCCGAGAAGATCGGTGGCGTCGTCGTCGTCAAGGCGCAGGTGAAGGTCGGCGGTCGCGGCAAGGCCGGCGGCGTGAAGGTCGCGAAGACCCCGGACGAGGCGTTCGAGCACGCGCAGGCCATCCTCGGCCTCGACATCAAGGGCCACACCGTCCAGCGCGTCATGGTCGCCCAGGGTGCCGACATCGCCGAGGAGTTCTACTTCTCCGTGCTGCTCGACCGGGCCAACCGCTCCTACCTCTCGCTCACCAGCGTCGAGGGCGGCATGGAGATCGAGCAGCTCGCCGTCGAGAAGCCCGAGGCACTCGCCCGGGTCGAGGTCGACCCGCTGACGGGCATCGACAAGGCCGCCGCGCTCGAGATCGCTCGGCAGGCGAACTTCCCATCGGAGCTGCAGGACGCCGTCGCCGACGTCTTCGTCAAGCTCTACGACGTCTACAAGGGCGAGGACGCGACCCTCGTCGAGGTGAACCCCCTCGTCCGCACCGGCGACGGCCAGATCCTGGCACTCGACGGCAAGGTCTCGCTCGACGAGAACGCCGACTTCCGCCACGAGGGCCACAAGGACCTCGAGGACACCGCCAGCGAGGACCCGCTCGAGGCCAAGGCGAAGGCCCACGGGCTGAACTACGTCAAGCTCGACGGCCAGGTCGGCGTCATCGGCAACGGCGCGGGGCTCGTCATGTCGACGCTCGACGTCGTCGCCTACGCCGGTGAGCGCCACGGCGGCGTGAAGCCCGCCAACTTCCTCGACATCGGCGGCGGCGCCTCGGCCGAGGTCATGGCCAACGGCCTCGACGTCATCCTCGGCGACCCGCAGGTGAAGAGCGTGTTCGTGAACGTCTTCGGGGGCATCACCGCCTGCGACGCCGTCGCGAACGGCATCGTCGCCGCGCTCGGCATCCTCGGCGACGCGGCCACGAAGCCGCTCGTCGTGCGCCTCGACGGCAACAACGTGGAAGAGGGTCGTCGGATCCTGGCGGAGGCAGCGCACCCGCTCGTCACCGTCGCCGCGACCATGGACGATGCGGCCGAGAAGGCCGCCGAACTCGCCGCCGCAGCGGCCTGAAGGGACTGACCATGTCGATCTTCCTCAACAAGGACTCCAAGGTCATCGTCCAGGGCATCACCGGTGGCGAGGGCACGAAGCACACCGCCCTGATGCTCAAGGCCGGCACGAACGTCGTCGGCGGCGTGAACGCCCGCAAGGCCGGCACCACCGTCACCCACGGCGACGTGTCGCTGCCGGTCTTCGGCTCGGTGCGCGAGGCCATCGACACCACCGGCGCCGACGTCTCGATCGTCTTCGTCCCGCCGGCGTTCGCGAAGGACGCGGTGATGGAGGCCATCGACGCCGAGATCCCGCTCGTCGTCGTCATCACCGAGGGCATCCCCGTGCAGGACTCGGCCGAGTTCTGGGCGCACGCCAAGGCGAAGGGCGGCACGACCCGGATCATCGGGCCGAACTGCCCCGGCATCATCACCCCGGGGGAGTCCCTCGTCGGCATCACCCCGGCGACGATCACCGGCAAGGGCCCGATCGGGCTCGTCTCGAAGTCCGGCACCCTGACTTACCAGATGATGTACGAGCTCCGAGACCTCGGCTTCTCGACCGCCATCGGCATCGGCGGCGACCCGGTCATCGGCACCACGCACATCGATGCGCTCGCCGCGTTCGAGGCCGACCCCGAGACCGAGGCCATCGTGATGATCGGTGAGATCGGTGGCGACGCCGAAGAGCGTGCGGCCGAGTTCATCAAGGCGCACGTCACGAAGCCGGTCGTCGGCTACGTCGCGGGCTTCACCGCTCCCGAGGGCAAGACGATGGGGCACGCCGGCGCGATCGTGTCCGGTTCGGCCGGTACCGCCGAGGCGAAGAAGCAGGCGCTCGAAGCCGCCGGCGTCAAGGTCGGCAAGACGCCGTCCGAGACCGCCGCGCTGCTGCGCGAGGTCGTCGCCGCTCGCTAGCGATCAGCGCCCGGCAGACGGCCGGGACGAAGCCGGGAGGCTCGGTGCGGGTTCCGCGCCGAGCCTCCCGTCGTTCCGGCTGCGGCTCACGTATCCTCGCTGCGATGAACCGCCTGGGAACCGCTCTGCTCGCCGCGATCGAGGCGGTCGTGACGGTCGGCGTCGGCATCGGGATCGCCCTCGTGCCGCTGACACTGCTCTGGGGGTTCGAGTACGGCCTGCAGGTCGACTGGGACGTGTTCTGGAAGGCCACCGGCAGCGTCTGGCTCGTCGGGCACGGCGTCGACGTCTCGTTCCTGCTCGGGTCCGCACTCGCCAAGAGCACCGGGGTCAGCGGCGCAGCCGACCCCATCCACGTGACCCTGGCGGCCCTCGGGTTCGCGGTCGTGACGGCCTGGCTCGGCGCCCGCGCCGGACGTCGGTTCGCGGAGACCGAGCACCGCACCACCGGGCTGCTGGTCGGGACCGCCGTCGTCGCGCTCCTCGGTCTGGCCGTCGCGCTGTCGTCGACCTCGGCTGCCACCCGCCCCACGCTCTGGCAGGCCGTGGTGCTGCCGGCGCTCTGGTTCGGGATCCCCGCACTCGCCGCCTCCGAGGTCTGCCGTCGTCGCCGTGACCTGCCCGCCGACGCCGGCACCCAGCGGGTCATCGACCTGGTCGACCGCATCCCCGCCGTCTGGCGGACCGTCGCCGGGTTCGGCCTGCGCGCCGGGACCGCCGCGACCGCCGTGGTCGTCGGCGTGGCCGCGCTGCTCGTCGGCCTGCTCCTCTTCACGTCCTTCGCCGAGGTCATCACCCTGTACGAGCAGTCGCACGCCGGGGTCATCGGCGGCGTCGCACTCACCGTCGGACAGCTCGCGTTCCTGCCGGACTTCGTCGGGTGGGCCACCTCGTGGCTGATCGGCCCCGGGTTCGCCATCGGCACCGGGTCGAGCGTGTCCCCGATCGCCACGACCCTGGGCCCGATCCCCGGGCTGCCGGTCTTCGGCGCGCTGCCGACCTCTGGTCACACGTTCGGGCTCGTCTGGATCCTCGTGCCGGTCATCGCCGGGTTCGCGATCGGCGGCTCGATGCGGCCGCGGTTGGTGCGGACCCTGGGCGCTGCCGACTCCGCGCTGCACCGTGCGCTCGGCGGTGTCGTCGCGGGACTCGTGGCCGGGGTGCTCACGGGGCTCATCGCCTGGGTGTCCTCCGGTTCGTTCGGCCCCGGCCGCCTGGCCGACGTCGGCCCGAACGCCCTCGCGGTCGGGGGGTTCGCCGCACTCGAGGTCGGCCTGCCAGCGATCATCGCCCTCGCTGCGGGCAGCGACCTGGTCCGGCTGCCGGACCGCGGATGGACGCGGGAGCGCTGGACCGAGTCCGAGGAACCCGACGATGACCAGCACACGGCGCGCGCCGGGGTCGACGTCGGCGAGGGGTCCCTGCTCGCCGCGCTCGACCAGGCCGGCGCCGGGCGGACCACCGACGTGCACCGCTTCGTGGTCGAGGAGTCCCACGACGGGTCGACCGCTGCACGGCCCCGCGCGACGACCGAGCACGTGACCGAGCCGGTCAGCAGCGCGACGATCGGCAGCGAGCCCGCCTCCGCACCCGCACGGCCCGCCTCCGCACCGACGCCCGTCGCACCGCGGGCCGGCGACACCGACCACGAGGTCGAGCTCCCCGACTGGGCGAAGACCGACGCGGTGGCCGCCGACCGCCTGACCGCCGCGCCCGAGCCGGAGCGCCGCAGTGCCGGACGAGCCGCCCTGGGTGGCCTCCGCGACCGCCTGGCCGGTGCGGCCCAGGGGGTCCGAGGACGAGCCGGTGCACTCCGCGACCGCGTGACCGGCTCCGACGCCGAGCCGGAGCGGCCCGGCTCCGAGCGGCCCGCAGCCCAGACAGCCGCGTCCCGCCCCGCACCCGCCCCGGAGCCCACCGACGCCCAGCCCGCGTTCCCGTGGAGCACCGAGGAGTTCGTCGCCGGCCGCGACGACGTGGACGAGACCGCCGAGGCGGACCGCGTGGACGTCGCGCCCGACACCCGAACGCCCGCCTCGAAGCCGGCGGAGCCGTCCCGCCCGGCGAGGTGGGACGTCACCGACCAGATCCCCGAGGACGAGCTGCCCTGGTGGCGGCAGCCGAAGGACGACCGGTAACAGCGCCCGTCGCGTGCGTGCCTGCCGGTAGGGTTGGTGCCGTGCTCGAACTGGTCGTCCTGATCTCCGGTACCGGGTCGAACCTCCGAGCCCTGCTCGAAGCGACCTTCGACGCCGAGTACCCCGCCCGTGTCGTCGCCATCGGTGCCGACCGTGACGCCGAGGGTCTCGGCCTGGGCGAGGAGTTCTCGATCCCGACCTTCACGGTCCCGTTCACCCGCTACGACTCCCGTGCCGAGTGGGGCCAGGCCCTGGCGGAGCAGATCCGCCCGTGGTCGCCTGACCTGCTCGTGCTCTCCGGCCTGATGCGCCTGCTGCCCCCGGCCGTGGTGTCCGAGTTCGCCCCGGGGATCATCAACACCCACCCGGCGTACCTGCCCGAGTTCCCCGGCGCCCACGGCGTGCGGGACGCCCTGGCCGCCGGGGTCACCGAGACCGGTGCGAGCGTCATCGCGGTCGACGACGGCGTCGACACGGGGCCGATCCTCGCGCAGGAGCGCATCCCGGTGCTGCCGGGGGACACTGAGTCGACGCTGCACGACCGCATCAAGCCGGTCGAGCGCCGCCTGCTCATCCAGACCATCCTCGACATCGCCAACGGCACCACCGACCTGAAGGGCACCCCGAGCGCATGAGCGTGCACGCAGCCGACCCCAGCCTCTACCGCGACCGCGACGTGGTCCCGGTCCGCCGTGCACTGATCTCGGTGAGCGACAAGTCCGGCCTGCTCGAGCTCGCCGGCGCACTGGCCGACTCCGGGGTCGAGATCGTGTCGACCGGCTCCACCGCCCAGACCATCCGCGACGCGGGCTACGCCGTCACCGACGTCGCGAGCGTCACCGGGTTCCCCGAGTCCCTCGACGGCCGGGTGAAGACGCTGCACCCGTCGGTGCACGCGGGGCTGCTCGCCGACCTGCGGCTCGAGTCGCACGAGCAGCAGCTCGCCGACCTCGACATCGCGCCGTTCGAGCTCGTCGTCGTGAACCTCTACCCGTTCGTCGAGACCGTGGCGTCGGGTGCCGACACCGCGACCGTGGTCGAGAACGTCGACATCGGCGGCCCCGCGATGGTCCGCGCCTCGGCGAAGAACTACCCGAACGTGGCGATCGTCGTCTCCCCGGCGTCCTACCCCGAGGTCGTCGAAGCGGTCCGTGCCGGCGGCACGACGCTCGAGCTCCGGAAGCGCCTCGCGGCCCAGGCCTTCGCGCACACCGCCGCCTACGACACCGCGGTGGCGTCGTACTTCGCGAGCGACGTCGTCACCGCCGCTGCGGCCCCGACGACCGCCGGCGACATCCGGACGCCCGGTGCGTTCGACGAGCACCTGGCGGTCGAGGCCGAGCTGTCGGCGACCCTGCGCTACGGCGAGAACGCGCACCAGGCCGCGGCGCTCTACACGACGTCGGGCGGCACCGGCATCGCACAGGCGACGCAGCTGCACGGCAAGGAGATGTCGTACAACAACTACGTCGACGCCGACGCAGCGGTCCGTGCGGCCTTCGACTTCGACGAGCCCGCCGTCGCGATCATCAAGCACGCCAACCCGTGCGGCATCGCGATCGCCCCGGCCGAGTCCGCCGACCCGATCGCCTCGGCCCACGCCGCCGCGCACGCCTGCGACCCGCTCTCGGCGTTCGGCGGGGTCATCGCCGCGAACCGCCCGGTCACCGTGGCGATGGCCGAGACCGTGAAGGACATCTTCACCGAGGTCGTCGTCGCCCCCGGGTTCGACCCCGAGGCGCTCGAGATCCTGTCGCGCAAGAAGAACATCCGCCTGCTCACGCTGCCGGCCGACTTCGCGCTCGCCGACCGCGAGGTCAAGCAGATCTCCGGCGGCTTCCTGGTGCAGGACGCCGACCGCTTCACGGGGTTCGACCAGGCCACCTGGACCCTCGTCGCCGGCGAGCCCGCCGACGAGCAGACCCTCGCCGACCTGGCCTTCGCGTGGCGTGCGAGCCGTTCGGTGAAGTCGAACGCCATCCTGCTGGCGAACCAGGGCGCGAGCGTCGGCGTCGGCATGGGCCAGGTCAACCGGGTCGACTCCTGCCACCTCGCGGTCAACCGGGCCGGTGACCGCGCGACCGGCAGCGTGGCGGCGTCGGACGCGTTCTTCCCGTTCGCCGACGGCCTGCAGGTGCTGCTCGACGCCGGTGTCCGTGCGGTGGCGCAGCCCGGTGGCAGTGTCCGCGACGACGAGGTCATCGCCGCGGCGAAGGCCGCCGGCATCACGATGTACTTCACGAGCGAGCGCCACTTCTTCCACTGATGTGAACAATCGGTGGCGAACCATTGCGCGCCGTGAGTCACTGTGAATAGTCTGTAAGGCTCCGCGGCAGGCAGCCGACGATCCCTCGGGACCGGCGGCACCGCGGACACAACGGTGACGAAGACGACGACTGGAGTGACGATGGACAACATGACCGGAACCGTGGCGACGGCCGCCCGTGCAGGTCTCGTGTCCGTCGTGGGGACCACTCCCGCACGGCGATCCCTGATCGCACCGCGGCCCCGCGCCGCGGCCGCCGTCTAGTCGGGCCGTTCCCACGGCCCCGCGGCGCAGCACCACCGGCGTCCGCGAACCACCCGCCTGAACCCGGGGGACGACTGTCCCTCGGTGCCTCCGGCCCGACCGACGTCACGCGAGTGACGGCGGAGACGCGACCACGCGCCCGGCCGATGATCACCACGCAACGCCACACCGAGCCTCCAGGCCGAAGCCGCCCACGCACGCACGCAAGCGAGCAGCAGCGCGACCCGGGGACCCGGCAGACGCATGAGGACGCAACGCATGTCCAAGTCGCCCACCACGGCGCGCCCGTCCACCTTCCGCGCGATCGCGCGGATCTACCCCTACGTGAAGCCCTACCAGGGGCGCCTCATCGGCGGCATGGCCGCAGCGATGGGAGCCTCCCTGGTGGCGCTCGCAATCCCCTACGTGCTGCAGTGGCTCGTCGACGGTCCGCTGTCATCGCGCGACTCGGCACAGATCTGGCCCGCCGGGCTCGGGGTGCTCGCCCTCGGTGTGCTCGAGGCGTTCTTCATCGCCTCGCGCCGCCGGCTGGTGATGCGCCCCTCGACCCGCATCGAGACCAGCATGCGCAACGCGCTCTACGCGAAGCTGCAGGACCTGCCGGTCGCGTTCCACGACCGCTGGGAGTCCGGGCAGCTGCTGTCCCGTTCCGTGTCGGACCTGTCGCTGATCCGGCGCTGGCTGGCCTTCGGCGTCGTCCTGCTCGTCGTCAACATCGTGACGATCGTCGTCGGCTTCGTCGTGCTGTTCACCTTCGGGTGGATCCTCGGGCTGATCTTCCTGATCGCGTCGATCCCGCTGTGGATCAACGGCCTGCTGTTCGAGCGCCGGTACTCCGCCGTCGCACGACGCAGCCAGGACCAGGTCGGTGACCTCGCCACGAGCGTCGAGCAGTCGGTGCACGGCATCCGCGTGCTCAAGGCGTTCGGTCGCGGCGGCGCCAAGCTCGAGGAGTTCAGCGAGCAGGCCGAGGCGCTGCGCGGCACCGAGATCAAGAAGGCGAAGGCCATCGCGGGCATCTGGCTGTGGCTGCTGCTCGTGCCGGACGTCGCGTTCGCCCTGTGCCTGCTCGCCGGCATCTGGCTCGCGTCGCAGGGGCAGCTCAGCGTCGGGCAGCTGTTCGCGTTCTTCGCGACGGCGACGGTGCTGCGGTTCCCGATCGAGTCGATCGGCTTCCTGCTCTCGATGACGTTCGACACCCGCACGGCGGTCGACCGCTTCTTCGAGGTCATGGACTCCGAGAACACCATCACGGACCCGGAGCACCCGAAGACGATCGCGGAGCCGCACGGTGCCCTGTCGTTCAACGGCGTGCACTTCCGGTACCAGGACTCGGCACCGCAGTACCCGGACCTGATCAACGGCGTCGAACTGCAGCTGCAGCCGGGCGAGACCATGGCGCTCGTCGGGCTCACCGGCTGCGGCAAGACGACGCTGCTCTCGCTCGTGCCGCGTCTGTACGACGTGACCGGCGGTTCGGTGACGATCGACGGGGTCGACATCCGCGACCTCACCCGCGAAGAGCTGCGCCGGCACGTCGGCGTCGCCTTCGAGGACGCCACCCTGTTCTCGTCGACGGTGCGTGAGAACGTGCTGCTCGGTCGACCGGACGTGCAGGGTGCCGAGGCCGAGGCGCTCATGCGCGAGGCGCTCGACATCGCGCAGGCGTCCTTCGTGGACGACCTGCCCGACGGCGTCGACACCCGGGTCGGTGAAGAGGGGCTGTCGCTGTCCGGTGGGCAGCGCCAGCGTCTGGCACTCGCCCGCGCGATCGCCGCGCGGCCGTCGGTGCTGGTGCTCGACGACCCGCTGTCGGCGCTCGACGTCGACACCGAGGCGCGGGTCGAGGCCGGCCTGCGACGCGTGCTCGCCGACACCACGTCGCTCATCGTGGCGCACCGTCCGTCGACGGTGACGCTGGCCGACCGGGTCGCCCTGATGGAGAACGGCGTCGTCACGGCCGTCGGGACCCACCACGACCTGATGGCCACCAACGAGCACTACCGCTACGTCATCTCGTCGCTCGACGACGACGACGCGACCGCACGACAGGAGGCGATGGCATGAGCCAGCAGACCGACCAGAACCTGCCGGGAGGCACGGCGTCCGTCCCGCAGGAAGCTCCGGACGAGCAGGCTGCCGCCCCCGTCACCGCCTCGATCACCACCATGGGCGTGCGCGGCGAGGAGCGTGAGGACTTCACGAAGGCCGAGAGCAAGCGCCTGCGGCGCCGGTCCCTCGCCCTGCTCGGGTCCCTCGCCGCACCGCTGAAGCTCCGGCTGGTGCTGCTCGGCATCGTGGTCGTGGTCTCGACCGCCGGCACCGTCGCGGGTCCGGCGCTCATCGCGTGGGGCATCGACAACGCCCTGCCCGCGGTGATGGACCAGAACGACTGGGTGCCGGCGTTCGGCGTCGTCGCGACGTACATCGTCGTGGCCGTCCTCGGCGCGGTGCTCACCGCCTGGTACACGGTGCTCGCGGCACGGATCAGCCAGGCGATCCTGTTCGACCTGCGCAAGCGGGTGTTCCTGCACACGCAGCGGCTCTCGCTCGAGTTCCACGAGACCTACACGTCGGGCCGGATCATCTCGCGCCAGACGAGTGACCTCGACTCGATCCGCGAGTTGCTCGACTCCGGGCTGAACCAGCTCATCCAGGGCGTGCTGTACATGGCGTTCACCGCCGTGGCCCTGGTGCTGCTCGACCCGACGTCCGGGCTCGTGCTCGCGGTGTCGCTCGTGCCGCTCTGGTTCCTGATCCGCTGGTTCCAGACGAACTCGCAGACGCTGTTCCGCTCCACCCGTGTCACCTCGGCGCGTGTCATCGTGCACTTCGTCGAGACGATGACGGGCATCCGCGCGGTGCAGGCGTTCCGCAAGGAGTCCCGCAACCGTGACGAGTACGGCGGCTACGTCGAGGACTACCGGGTGGCGAACACGAAGGTGTTCAACCTGTTCGGGACCTTCGACCCGGTGCTCGTGCTCATCGGCAACGCGACACTCGCCGCGGTCGTCATCGTCGGCGGCTTCCGGATCGTCGGCGGGACGCTCGAGGTCGGTGCGCTGCTCGCGGTCGCGCTGTACGCCAAGCGCTTCTTCGACCCGGCGCAGGAACTCGCGATGTTCTACAACGGGTACCAGTCGGCCTCGGCGGCGATGGAGAAGATCTCCGGTGTCCTCGAGGAACGCCCGAGCGTGCCGGACCCCGTGAAGCCCACCCGTCTGGCGGACGCCACCGGGAAGATGGACTTCGACGACGTCGTCTTCGCCTACAACAAGGGCAAGGTCGTGCTGCCGGAGTTCGACCTGCACATCCCGTCGGGGCAGACCATCGCCCTCGTCGGGTCCACCGGTGCCGGCAAGTCGACGCTCGCCAAGCTCATGGCGCGCTTCTACGACCCGACCCAGGGCTCGGTGCAGCTCGACGGCGTGGACCTGCGCGACCTCGACACGAAGGACATGCGCCGCGCGATCGTCATGGTCACACAAGAGGCGTACCTGTTCTCCGGCACCGTCGCGGACAACATCGCGCTCGGCAAGCCCGGTGCGTCGCGTGCGGAGATCGAGGCGTCGGCCAAGGCCGTCGGCGCGCACGAGTTCATCATGGCGCTGCCCGACGGGTACGACACCGACGTGAACAAGCGCGGTGGCCGTGTCTCGGCGGGTCAGCGGCAGCTGCTCTCGTTCGCGCGGGCGTTCATCGCGGACCCGAAGGTGCTCATCCTCGACGAGGCCACGGCGTCGCTCGACATCCCCTCGGAGCGACTCGTGCAAGAGGGCCTGGAGACCCTGCTCGCCGACCGCACCGCGGTGATCATCGCGCACCGGCTGTCCACCGTCGCGATCGCCCACCGGGTGCTCGTGATGGAACACGGCCGGATCGTCGAGGACGGCACCCCCGCCGACCTCATCGCCGGCACCGGGCGGTTCGCCCAGCTGCACGCGGCCTGGCGCGACTCGCTCGTCTAGGCCCCGGTCGGGCTGCACCACGTGGTTGGCTTGCTCCATGAGCAACGACAGCGTGGTGCAGCCCGGCGGCGTCGCCCTGCACGACCCCTTCTACGGTGCCCCCTTCGCCGAGGCCGTCCGACGGTTCTGGAAGAAGTACACCGTGTTCACCGGACGGGCCTCGCGCGCCGAGTTCTGGTGGTGGTGGCTGACGTCGTTCGCGATCGGGCTCGTGCTGCAGCTCGTGCCGCAGGTGTTCACGCCGGACACCCCGGTGCTCGAGAACCCCGTCGGCTCGTACCTGTTCATGCTGTGGGTGCTCGCGACGCTCATCGGGTCGCTCGCGCTCGGCGCCCGACGACTGCACGACGCGAACCTGTCCGGCTTCTGGCAGTTCCTGCACGTGCTGCCGGGCCTCGGCTCGCTCATCGTGTACGTGCTGTGCCTGCTGCCCGCGAACCCGAAGGGTGCGCGCTTCGACCGCTGACGGCCGACCCGTGGCGGACCCGGCGGGCCGACCTGCGTGGCCGGCGATCAGAACGGGTCGTCCGCGTCCGTGGCGGGTGACCAGCGCGCACGACGCATGTCGAGCCTCCAGGCCGTCGTCCCCTGCACGAGCGGCGTCCCCTCGACGCGGTAGTGCTCGAGCGCCCGGGCCTCGTGGTGCAGCGGCGGGTGCCCACCCGCGCGCACCACGCGCCACCACGGCAGGTCGGCGCCCTCGTGCGCCATCACCTTGCCGACGGCACGCGACGCCCGCGACCCGAGGGCTGCGGCGACGTCGCCGTACGTCATGACGTGACCCGGCGGGATCATCTGCACCACCTCGGCGACGGCGGCGCCGAAGTCGACGGCGGCGTCTTCGAAGGGCACAGTGTCGGACGGCACGGCGTCGGATGCCACGTCGTCGGAGGGCACGTCGTCGGGGAGTGCTAGAGCGTCAGGACCGCGAAGTGGTCGCCGTACTGGGTCTCGCGCACGACCTCGAAGCCCACGGCGCGGAAGAACGCCTCGGGGCTGTCGTCGCCGCCCGGCTCGTACACGACCGTCAGCCGCTCGAACCCACGGCTGCGTGCCTCGTCCGCCAGACCGTGCACGGCGAAGCGACCGACGCCCCGGCCCTGTGCGCTCGCCGCGACGTTGACGCGCCAGATGCAGCTGCGCAGCTCTTCCTGCGCGTTGTCGGCGTCGAACGAACCGATGATCAGGCCGAGGACCTCGTCGTCGTCGAGGACGACACGGGTCCACGCGGAGCTCGGCTTGACGTCGGACTCGGCGACCCCGTAGGTGGTCGGCTGCACGAACTGTTCCTGGCCCGGCTTGAGCGTCAGGGAGTTGGCCGCGGCAGCGGTCTTCGCGGAGAGTTCTTCCAGGCGCAGGTCGGACATGCGGCCAGGCTAACGGTGCGACCCCTGTGGGGGCCAGTGACGACGGCAGACCGAGACCGCACCGTTGCCGCGGTATGGTCGCGGCATGGCAGAGCATCGACGCGGAGCGAACCTCCCGTCGATCGGCGGGTTCAACCGCACCGTGGTCCTGGACGCCGTCCGCCGCTCACCCGACGGCCTGAGCCGCGTCGAACTCGCAGCCCGCACCGGACTGAGCGCGCAGACCGTGTCGAACGTCACCCGGTTCCTGATCGAGGCCGGCATGATCGTCGAGTCCGGCACCGTCGTGTCCGGCCGCGGCAAGCCCCGCACCATCCTGCGGCTCGAACCGGGCAGCCGGTACGCGGTCGGCGTGCACGTCGACCCGGCCGTCGTCACCTACGTGCTGCTCGACCTCGCCGGCACCGTCGTCGCCGCGTCCACGACCTCGACCCCCACCGCCGACGACCCGTCCGAGGTGGTGCGCACCATCGCCTCGGCCGTCGACGGGCTCGTCGCCGACGCCGGGGTGGCCGTCGACAGCGTGCTCGGCGTCGGGATCGCGAGCCCCGGACCCATCGACGTCGAGGCCGGCATCGTGGTCGACCCGCCGTTCCTGCCCCGGTGGCGGGACGTGCCGCTGCGCGATGCGCTCGCCGAGGCCACCGGCTACCCGGTCCTGCTCGAGAAGGACGTCACGGCCGCCGCGGTCGGCGAGATGTTCCTGGCGGGGGAGTCCTCGGCCCGGAACTTCGCGTTCGTGTACTTCGGCACCGGGTTCGGCGTCGG
This sequence comes from Curtobacterium sp. MCSS17_005, assembly GCF_003234225.2. Lineage (NCBI taxonomy): Bacteria > Bacillati > Actinomycetota > Actinomycetes > Micrococcales > Microbacteriaceae > Curtobacterium > Curtobacterium sp. MCSS17_005. Next base: position 3,446,322 of record NZ_CP126258.1, on the reverse strand, counting down.
GCTCGTCGTCGACCACGAACCCGTGCGCGGGGTCGGGTCGAACGCGGGCGACGCCGGGCACATCATGGTCGACCAGGGGTCCCTCGCGGGCACCCCGGACGGCTCGGGCACGCGCGGCGAGGTCGGTGCCGCCGTCGCACCGGACCGGCTGGTGCGGATCGCCCGGTCGCGGGGACTCGCGTTGTCGGGCGGCGGCGCGGTCGCCGAGGCCGCTGCAGACGCCGCCGATGCCGCCGATGCCGCCGATGCCGCCGATGTCGACGCCGTGAACGCCGCGTGGGACGAGCTCGCCGCGGCCATCGCGGACGGGGACGACACCGCCGTCACGCTCGCGGCCGATGCCGGCACCGTCATGGGCAACGCCGTCGTCCTCATCGTGAACCTGCTCGACATCGACCGCGTGGTGTTCGGCGGCCCCTTCTGGTCACGCATCGCGAGTGCTGCCCTGCCGGCCGCGCGGACCGCCATCGTCGGGTCGCCGCTGCTCGTGCCGAAGCACGCCGTGCAGGTGGTGGAGAGCGACCGCGGTGCCGACGTCGCCGCCGTGGGTGCCGCCTGCCTGGTGCTCGACGCCGCGCTCTCGCCGCGGGCCAGCACCCTGCTCATCCGGCGCTGACGGCACGGCGCCGTCGCCCGGCGCCCTGCTCGGCCGGAGCACTCCGCCCCGGCCCGCTACGCTGCGATCCGACGCAGCCGCCCGGTGTGCGGGGACGACGGGGGACACATGACGGACATGACGGCCATGACGGACAGCACGAACGACACGGACGGCACGATGGACCCGCGGTGGGCGAGGGTGCGCCCGCTCGTGTTCCGGACGATCATCGGCGCGGTCGTCGCCGCGGGCCTGGTCGGCATCGCCGCGGTGCTGCTCGGCGACTTCGGACGGGTCGCGGTGCAGCTGCTCCTGACGATCGTCGTCGTGGTCGTCTTCGCGCTGCTGTCCTGGTACGACGCCGACGTCTCGTCCAGGCGGTCGGGGATCTTCGCGTTCGCGAGCATCGCCACGTCGATGTACCTGCTCGTCGCCGGTCTGTACAAGGTGTGGATCGTGCCGACGGGCATCTCCGGTGACGGCATCTGGTTCGTCCTGGAGCACTTCTGGCACTGGATCTGGCTCGTCGGCGTCGCCCGGGTGGCGCTCCTGCACGTCCACCTGCTCCTCGTGATCCACCGGCGGTACCCGACGCCCGTCCTGCAGGTCGTCGCCAAGGCCACCGTCGGCGTCATCGCCCTGCTCGCGCTGCTGCTCTCGATCCCGCTGCTCGCGCCGGACGTCGACTACGCCCGTGGCTACTGGCGGCTCGTCTGGGTGGTGGTGATCCTCGACCTGCTCGGGACCGTCGTGGTGCCCCTGAGCAACGCCCTGTTCCGTCCGCGAGCCACGCTGCCGTCGGCGACGTGGCCGGTGCCCGAGCAGCAGCCGGCGTGGAGCGCGACGCCGACGCCCGCGGCTCCCGCACCTGCTCCCGCACCCGATGTGTCGCTGCCGCCCGCGCCTGCGCCTGCGCCTGCCTCCACCCCCGGGCCCGGAACGGTCGTCGCGTCCGACGGGCGTCGCTACGCGTCCCGTCCGTCGGCCTCGCGCGCCCTGGCCTGGCCCCGCTACGTCGACGGCACACCGCTGCCCGCGCTGCCCGACGGGACGCCGGACTTCTCGGAGGTCACCGAGCGCTGACACCTCGAGCAACGAGGGTGGAGAAGACGTCGGGTTCGCCATGCGGACCCGACGTCTTCTGCTCACCATGCGCGGTGAGCGCGACCGCAGGGCGGACGGGAGGCGCGGTGCGGGCCCGCCCCGCGCCTCCCGTCCGCATGCCGCGCGTCCAGGGCGCATGCGCGACCCGGGACACCGTGCGTTCACCCCGCGGCCACCGGCCGGTCGCGTGGATGCTGAACAGTCGTGCAGGTCTTCGCCCGCTCTCTCCCCCCGAGAAGGACCCTGCATGCGCGCTCCCGCCCTGCGCCCGCCCACTCTGCGCCCGCCCACACTCCGCATCGGCGCCGCCGTCGCGACCGCCCTGGTCGTCGCCGCCGGTGTCGTCACCGCCAGCCCGGCCCTCGCCGCCGTCGGTGACGACGACCCGTCCGTCGGCGCCGTCGCGGCGAACGGCCTCGTCGTCAACGAGGTCGAGTCGAACGCCGACGACACCGACTGGGTGGAGCTCAAGAACACCTCGGGCACCGCGATCGACCTGACCGGGTACGCGTTCCTCGACTCCGACGGCTCGCACGACGCATACGTGCTGCCCAGCGGCTCGACGATCGCCGCCGGCGGGTACTTCGTCATCGACCAGCTGTCCGCGACCGCCCCCGGCTTCGACTTCGGGCTCGGTGGCGCCGACACCGCGCGCCTCTACGACCCCGCCGGCGACCTGATGCTCCGGTACGCCTGGACGGCCCACGCGGGTGTCACCTACGGTCGCTGCGCCGACGGTGTCGGGCCGCTCGTGGACACCACCGCCTCGACCAAGGGGGCCGCGAACGACTGCTCCTCGCCCGTGCGCATCAACGAGGTCGAGTCACAGGACGGCACACCCGGCGACTGGGTGGAGCTGACCAACACCGGCAGCACCACCGTCGACCTCGGCGGGTACGTGCTGCGCGACAGCGAGGACGACCACACGTACACGATCCCCGCGGGCACGACCGTCGCGGCCGGGGGCTTCACCGTCCTCGACGAGGCGGCGTTCGGGTTCGGACTCGGCAAGGCGGACTCCGCGCGGCTCTTCGACGCCCGTGGTGCGGTCGTCGACTCCACCTCGTGGACGGCGCACGCCGCCACGACGTACGGCCGCAACCCCGACGGCACCGGGGACTTCGCCGAGACGGCAGCAGCCACGAAGGGCGCGGCGAACCGGTTCGCCGGCGTCGTCACCGCCGAGGCCTGGCCCGGCGGCCCGGACGAGACCGTGCTCGACGACGAGGGCACCTTCACCGGTGACCTGAGCGGCCTCGACTGGACGACCTCGACGGCCTCGCGGGACGGGCAGCTCTGGGCCGTGCAGAACGGCGACGGTCTGCTCTACCACCTGACCTCGGACGGCTCGGGTGGCTGGACGCCGTCGAACGCCGCGGGCACCGACCTGCGCTACGCCGACGGCACGGGCACCCCGGACGCCGAGGGCGTGACCGTAACGAGTGACGACCCCGGCGCCGTCTACGTGTCGACCGAGCGGAACAACGACGTGTCGAGCACGAGCCGTCCGTCGGTCCTGCGCTACGCCACGACCGACGGCTCCGAGCGCACCCTGCGGGCCACCGACGAGTGGAACCTCGCCGCGGACTTCCCCGGGCTCGGCGCGAACGCCGGGCTCGAGGGCGTCACCTGGATCCCGGACACCTGGCTCACCGCGCACGGCTTCGCCGACGAGCGCACCGGCGCCGCCTACGCACCGTCGAGCTACGCCGGACACGGCGAGGGGCTGTTCTTCGTCGGGGTCGAGGGCACCGCGAGCGTGTACGCCTACGCCCTGATGGACGACGGGTCCTCGGCGCGGGTCGCCACGATCGCGACCTCGCTCGCCGTCGTCGCCGACGTGCAGTTCGACCCGACGCTCGACGCGCTCTGGGTGGTCTGCGACGAGGTGTGCTCGGGTCGGACCGCGCTGTACGAGGTGACCGACGGGGCCTTCGCCGCGTCGACGCTGTACGAGGCGCCGTCGGCCGCCGACCGCACGCTCGCCAACGAGGGCTTCGCGATCTCGGGCGTCTGCACCGACGGGGAGCGCGCGACCTTCTACGCCGACGACAACGACACGGACGGGTTCTCGCTCCGCACGGGGACGTACCCGTGCGAGGGCGGCGACACCGACCCGGGCACGGAGCCCACGCCGACTCCGACGCCGACGCCGACCCCGACCCCGGGCGACGGCGGCACGACGCCGACGCCGACCCCGGGTGGGACGCCCACCGCGGTCCCGACCCCGGGTCCCTCGGCTGCCCCGGTCGTGCCGGTGGCGCCGTCGGAGTCGTTGTTGACGGAGGCGAACCGTGGCGGGGTGTCGGCTCCGGCGTCGGCTCGTGCGGGGGAGACGATCACGGTGACGGTCGGTACTGCGTCGGCCGTTGACGTCGTCAACGTGTGGTTGTTCTCGGAGCCGACCCTGATGGGCACGGCTGTGGTCGCATCCGACGGGACGGTGCGGGTGACGATCCCGGCGGACACGGTGGCTGGCGTGCATCGTCTGGCGGTGACGGCTGCGGACGGGAGTCTGATCGGGTGGACCCCGATCACGATCACCACGGACGGGCAGCTCGCGTTCACGGGTGCCGCAGGGATGGGTGCCGGTGCGCTGGTGGCGTTCCTGCTGCTCGCGGCGGGTGCGGGCGTGCTGATCGTGCGTCGCCGGAGGACCGCGGTCGCTGCGGAGTAGTCCCCACGCCCCACGGGGGCGGATGGTGTGCAGGAATGGTCGGGTCCGCAGTGGGGACCCGACCATTCCTGCGCACGGTGGGCGGTGGGCGCGGCCGCGCGACGGACAGGAGGCGCGGTGCGGGGCCGCCCCGCGCCTCCAGGCCGCTACGTGCGTGCGTTCAGTGCTCGGTGCTCATTCAGTGCTCCGTGCCGTGCATGGTCTGGGTGTCGTCCTGACCAGGGATGGCGTCCTCGGTGGTCCAGCCGTACCAGCGGCCGTCGATCTCGGTGACCGCGCGGCCGTCGCCGCAGGTGACCAGGCTCTTCGTCGGGAGCTCCTCGGGCAGGAAGTCGGCGGTCATCGCCGTGCCGCCGTACGACTCGTCGAGCGGGGTGCAGTCGTCCACGTCGACGCCGTCCTCCGACGCGAACCCGATGACGTACCCGGGCTGCGAGACGTGGAGGCGGACGTCGATGTCCTTCGCGTCCTCCGGCACCCACTTCGGCATGAAGAAGGCCAGGTCCTCGGACTCGCCGGATCGCGGCGCATCGGAGTACGCGTCGAAGTGCTTCTGCGGGGTCTTGTTCGGCACGATGTCCTGGATCGCGCTGCAGCCGGCGGTCAGCAGCAGGGCGGACACCGCGGCGCTGGAGGCGAGGGCGATCCGGAGGGTGCGGCGGGCGGTGGTGGGTCGCGTGTCGGTGCTCATGGATCCAGTCTCGCGACGGACGCGTCGCTGAAACATCACGTGCGCACCCGGAAGCGGTCGGGGGTTAGCCCCACCTGCCACGCCGGGCCTGCCGAGGAGTGCTCAGGAGTTTCCAGGTCGCCCCGGTAAGCAGGTCCGGTGCACCAGACGCAGCAGCCACCGGTCGGGGTCCCCTGGCGCCAAGCCACCTTCACCGCCTCGTTCTCGCGGTTCTGGCGGGGGTACCTCGTCTTCCGGGGCCGTGCCGCTCGCGCCGAGTTCTGGTGGTGGGCGCTGTGGTGGATGATCATCTCGAGTGCGATCAACGTCGTGTCCGGCGTCGGACTCGTCACGATGCCGCCGCCGATGACGAGCCCAGAGGAGGCGCGCGTCCTCGACGAGGCGCTGCGGTCCTTCAACCCGTTCCCGGTCTGGTGGTTCCTGCTCACGTCGATGCCGGTCTTCGCCCAGATCGCACTGGGGGTCTTCGTGGTCGTCGGACTCGCGGCGCTGCTGCCCTGGATCGCCATCGCGGTGCGGCGGCTCCACGACACGAACCGCTCCGGGTGGTGGGTCCTGCTGTACCTCGTGCCCGCCGGCTACATCGTGCTTGCCGTGTTCCTCGCGCTGCCCTCGGAGCCACCCGCGGCACCGCAGCAGTCCGGGCCACCCGTCGGTGATCGGCCCGCGCACCCGGTCGTGACGCCGCAGTAGCGTCGGGGCATGCAGCAGGAGATCCTCCGGTACACCGCCTTCGCCGCCGAGCCGGGCGGAGGCAACCCCGCCGGGCTCGTGCTCGACGCGGCCGGACTGTCCGACGACCAGATGCTCACGATCGCCCGGCAGGTCGGGTACCCCGAGACCGCCTTCGTCGTGGGTGCGACGTCGACCGGGCCGCGGGTCCGCTACTTCTCGCCGAGCGCCGAGGTCCCGTTCTGCGGGCACGCCACCGTCGCCCTGGCCGTCGCGCTGGCCGAGCGCGAGGGGCTGGGCCGCCGGGTGTTCACGACCCTGGCCGGCGAAGTCGCCCTCGATGCCACCGTCGGTGCGGACGGCGCGGTGCAGGTCGCGATGACGAGCGTCGAGCCGGCGACACGGGACATCGACCCGGCCCTGCTGGCGCGGCTGTTCGACCTGCTCGGGCTCTCGGCCGCGGACATCGCTCCCGGGTTCCCGGTGCTGGAGTCCTTCGCCGGCAACTGGCACCCGGTGCTCGTGCTGCACGACCGCGAGCTGTTCCACCAGTTCCGGTTCGCGCCGGGGCCCCTGGCCGAGCTCAAGCGCGAGGCCGGATGGGCGGGGACCGTCACGGTGCTGCACCGCACCGGCGACCGGGAGTACGAGGCGCGCAACCTGTTCCCCGCCGGGCGCATCACCGAGGACCCGGCGACGGGATCGGCAGCGGCGTCGACCGGGGCGTACCTGCGGCAGATCGGTGCAGTGCAGCCGGGCGACCGCGTCACGATCCGGCAGGGGCGACACGTCGGGCGTCCGAGTCTGCTGCTCGTGGACGTGCCCGAGGCCGGCGGGATCAGGGTGACGGGGAGCGCGACCCCGATCTCCTGACGGACGTCCCTTCCCAGAACGCACGCGATGGGAAGCGGAATCGGGCGTACCTGGTCGAAACTTCCGACCCGGTACGCCCGAATCCACCCGGTACGCCCGAATCCGCCCGGTAGGCCCGAATCCGCCCGAGAAACTCCTTGACACGGTTAAGTCAATACGGTGGACTAATCCTGCGCGCGGGCGATGGTGCCCGCGGACATCACCCGTGCAAAGGAGCACCGATGAAACGCACCCGCATCATCGCCGGACTCGCAGCTGTGGCCGTGGCCGCAGTCGGTCTGGCTGGCTGCTCGAGCTCGGGGTCCGCCTCGAGCGACACGATCAAGATCGCGTACCAGAAGTTCGGCGCCTTCCAGCAGCTCGACGCCCAGATGAAGGTCGTCAAGAAGCAGTACGAGAAGGACAACCCCGGCAAGAGGGTCACCCTCGTGCCCATCCAGGCGCAGGGCAACGACTACTACACGAAGCTCGCGCTCATGAACAAGGCGCCGGCCACCGCCCCGGACGTCATGTACGAGGACACGTTCCTCGTCAAGGCCGATGCCGAGGCGGGCTACCTGCTGCCACTCGACAAGTACACGGACAAGTGGGACGAGTGGGACCAGTTCTTCGACAACGCCAAGCAGGCCGGACAGGGTGACGACGGCAAGATCTACGGCGTCCCGATGGGCACCGACACCCGAGCCCTCTGGTACAACAAGGACATCTTCAAGAAGGCCGGGCTCGACGTCCCGTGGAAGCCGAAGACGTGGGACGACGTGCTCGCGGCGGCGAAGACCATCAAGGACAAGCAGCCCGACGTCATCCCGTTCAACATCTACTCGGGCAAGGCGCAGGGCGAGGCCTCGACCATGCAGGGCTTCGAGATGCTCCTGTACGGCGCCGACGGCTCCGGCAACACGCTGTACAAGGACAAGAAGTGGGTCACCGGCTCGAAGCAGTTCGAGGACTCGCTCAAGTTCGTGAAGGACGTCTACCAGGGCGGCCTCGGCCCGACACCGCAGCAGGCGCTCGACACGAACGTCGGCACGACCATCGCCCAGACGTGGCTGCCGAAGGGCAAGCTCGCGATCGACCTGGACGGTTCGTGGCAGTCCGGCACGTGGCTCAAGTCCGGCACCGCGCCGTGGCCCGAGTGGAACGACGTGATGGGCCAGGCACCCATGCCGACCCAGAACGGGCAGGCTCCCGGCTACAACTCGATGTCGGGCGGCTGGACCCTGGCGGTCGGCGCGAAGTCGAAGAACCCGCAGGCGGCGTTCGACTTCATCACGAGCTTCCTCGACAAGGACGGTTCGCTGAAGTACGACACCGAGAACAGCCAGATCGCCGTCCGGAAGGACGTCGCGGACGACCCGGCCTACACGGCGGCGAACCCGACGTTCAAGTTCTTCTCGGGGCTGGTGGAGAACACCAACTTCCGCCCGGCGACGAGCGACTACTCGCAGGTGTCCAACGCGATCCAGGTCGCGATGGAAGCGGTCATGACCGGTCAGCAGTCGCCGAAGGACGCGGCTGCCGCCTACGACAAGGCCGTCACGCAGGTGGTCGGCAAGGAGAACACCGTCTCCGCTGGTTGACGGACGTCACCCACTGACGGACTGGAGGCGCGGGGCGGTCCCGCACCGCGCCTCTCCCAACCGCACGGCCGACGCGCCGCTCCGCAAGCTCCGCGGCGCGTCGGAACCGGCGGTCGGGGCCCAGTCCGCTCTTCCCCACCTTCGGAACCCCTCCGCACCCGGAAGGCACCCATCGTGTCCAGCACCCCCCTCGCGCCGACGCTGTCGGCGCCCGGTGCGCCGAAGCGCACCGATCCACCCGTGCCGCGCAAGCGGCGACCACTGCGGAACGTCGGACGAGCGGTCCCGCTCATCCCCGCCCTGGTCCTCCTCGTCATCTTCCTGCTCGGCCCCGTCATCTCGTCGTTCTACGGGTCGTTCACCAACTCCGCCTTGACCGGCGCCAGCGCGGCCGACCAGCAGTTCGTCGGGTTCCAGAACTACGTCGAGCTGTTCCAGGACCCGGACTTCCCGAAGTCCGTCATCCTGACCGTCGTCTTCCTGCTGGCCTCGGCCGTGGTGGGACAGAACGTGCTCGGTCTCGGACTGGCCCTGCTGATGCGTTCGGCGAACAAGGCCGTCCGGGCGATCGTCGGCACCTTCGTGGTGGCCGCGTGGGTCCTGCCGGAGATCGTGGCGTCGTTCGCGGCGTACGCGTTCTTCAACGACGAGGGGACGCTCAACACGTTCCTCGCGTCGATCGGGATCACCGGCGCGAACTGGCTCTACACGTACCCGATGCTCGCCGTGATTCTGGCGAACATCTGGCGCGGCACCGCGTTCTCGATGCTCGTCTACTCGGCCGCCGTGCAGGAGGTCCCCGAGGAGATCACCGAGTCCGCCGAGGTCGACGGAGCCACCGGCTGGCAGCGGCTCGTCTACATCACGCTCCCGGTGATCCGCCGGAGCATCTCGACGAACCTCATGCTCACGACGCTGCAGACCCTGTCGGTCTTCACGCTGATCTTCGTGATGACCGGTGGCGGTCCGGGCACGAACTCGTCGACCCTGCCGATCCTGGCGTACCAGGAGGCGTTCAAGTTCTCGCAGCTCGGCTTCGGCACCGCGATCGCGACCATCCTGCTCGTGGTGGGGGCGGTCTTCTCGATCATCTACATCCGGGCCCTCAAGCCGGAGGTGGACTGATGGCCATGACAGCCCCGTCCCTCGACCAGACCACGACCCGCTCGGTGACCGCGCCGGGGTCGATGCACATGACGTCCCCGCGCGGCCGCACGATGCGGTGGGTGTCGAACGTCGTGCTGCTCGTCATCGCGGTGTGCTTCGCGGTGCCGCTGCTCTGGCTCGTGCTCGCCTCGTTCGACACCCAGGCGTCGCTGTCGGTGAAGCTGCCCTCGCAGTTCACGCTCGACAACTTCGCGAAGGTGCTCACCCCCGAGCTGTCGTTCATCCCGCTCGCGAACAGTCTGCTGCTCTCCGGCGGCACCGCGGTCGTGACCGTGGTGTTCGCCCTGCTCGCCGCGTACCCGCTGTCCCGGTACAAGATGCGCGTCAACAAGCCGTTCCTGTACAGCATCCTGTTCGGCACCGGCCTGCCGATCACCGCGATGATGGTGCCCGTCTACGCGCTGTTCGTGTCGCTCAACCTGATCGACAACGTGTGGGGCTGCATCTTCTTCCTCGCCGCCACGTCGCTGCCGATGGCGATCTGGATGGCGAAGAACTTCATGGACTCGGTGCCGATCTCGCTGGAAGAGGCGGCGTGGACCGACGGCGCCTCGATGCTCACCACCCTGACCCGCATCGTGATCCCGCTCATGCGTCCGGGCATCGCGGTCGTCTTCATCTTCGTGTTCATCCAGGCGTGGGGGAACTTCTTCGTCCCGTTCGTCCTGCTGCTCTCGCCCGAGAAGGTGCCCGCCGCGGTGAGCATCTTCAACTTCTTCGGGCAGAACGGGGCGGTGGCGTACGGCCAGCTCGCCGCGTTCTCGATCGTCTACTCCGTGCCCGTCATCGCCCTCTACGTGATCGTGTCCCGAGGCCTCGGCGGCGGCAACGCCCTCGCCGGCGGCATCAAGGGCTGATCCGCCGGTCCACCCCGGCACACTCTCGAAAGGAAGCACATGCACCAGGACGAACCGCTCGTCGAGGCCCGGATCGCCCGCCTCGTGCGCGACCGTGTCGACCCCGCCGTCCTCCGTCGCTCGGCGCCGGTGACGATCGAGGCGTGGGAGGTGCCGGGCGAACCGGTGCCGTTCGACGCCGCCGTGGGTGAGACGTACACACCGTTCACGGTGGGGTCGCACTGGGGCGGACGCCCGTGGGGCACGACGTGGTTCCGGGTGACCGGGACCGTGCCGGCGGACTTCGGCACCGCGCCGGGGACCACCGCCGAGCTCCTCGTCGACCTGGGGTTCACCAAGCGGCAGCCCGGGTTCCAGGCCGAGGGACTCGCGTTCCGCGCCGACGGCTCCACGATCAAGGCGATCGAGCCGCGGAACGACACCGTGCCGCTCGAGGTCGGCCCGGGGGAGTCCTTCGAGCTCTGGATCGAGGCCGGGGCGAACCCGGACATCGGCGGCGACTCGTTCCAGGGTGCGACGCCGCTCGGCTCGCGCTCCACCGCCGGCGACGACCCGATCTACCGCATGAAGGCCCTCGAGGTCGTCGAGCGCGACGACACCGTGTGGGAGCTGCAGCAGGACCTCTGGGTGCTGCGCGGGCTGATGGCCGAGCTCCCCACCGACGGCACCCGCGGCGCCGACATCCTGCGGGCACTCGAACGCGCCGCCGACGCCCTGGACCCGGACGACGTCGCCGGCACCGCCGCGGACGCCCGTCAGGTCCTGGCGCCCGTGCTCGCCGTCCCCGCCAGCCCCGCCGCCCACCGCGCGATCGCCGTCGGGCACGCCCACATCGACTCCGCCTGGCTGTGGCCCGTGCGCGAGACGAAGCGCAAGTGCGCCAGGACGTTCTCGAACGTGCTCGACCTGATGGACCGCGACCCCGACTTCACCTTCGCCTGCTCGTCCGCGCAGCAGTACGCGTGGATCCGCGACGAGTACCCGTCCATCTGGACCCGCATCAAGCAGCGCGTCGCCGAGGGCCGGTGGATCCCCGTCGGCGGCATGTGGGTCGAGTCGGACACCAACCTGCCCGGCGGTGAGGCCCTGGCCCGCCAGTTCGTCGCCGGCAAGCGCTTCTTCCTGAAGGAGTTCGGCATCGACACCCCCGAGGCCTGGCTCCCCGACTCGTTCGGCTACTCGGGTGCCCTGCCGCAGATCGTCCGCGCCGCCGGGTCGAAGTGGTTCGTCACGCAGAAGCCGTCGTGGAACGAGACGAACGTCATCCCGCACACCTCGTTCCACTGGGAGGGCATCGACGGCTCGCGCGTCCTGACGCACCTGCCCCCGGCCGACACCTACAACTCCGACGTCTCGCCCGCAGACCTGCGCCGCGGTGAACGGAACAACAAGGAACGCGGCACCGCGAACACCTCGATGCTGCTGTACGGCTTCGGCGACGGCGGTGGCGGTCCGACCCGCGAGATGGTCGGCGCGGCTCACCGCCAGCACGACCTCGACGGGTCCCCCCACGTCACGCTCGGCACGCCGGCGCAGGTGTTCGAGCAGCTCGAAGCCGAGCTGCCGACGCCCGGGGTCTGGTCGGGGGAGATGTACCTCGAGTTCCACCGCGGCACCTACACGTCGCAGATCCGCACGAAGCAGGGCAACCGCCGCTCCGAGCACCTGCTCCGCGAAGCCGAGCTCTGGGCAGCGACGGCATCCGTCCGGCTCGGCAGCGAGTACCCGTACGCCGAACTCGAGGACGCCTGGCACACCGTCCTGCTGCAGCAGTTCCACGACATCCTGCCCGGGTCCTCGATCGCGTGGGTGTACGAGAACGCCGAGGAGCAGTACGCCCGGGTCGCCGAGGTGCTCGAGGGGCTGATCGGCAGCGCGACGACGGCGCTCGCCGCAGGCGGGAGCGGTACCGCTGCCGGCGCAGCCGACGACACCGCGTCGGTCGTGCGCTTCAACGCTTCACCGGTCGCGGCAGGGGACGCGACCGCCCTGGCAGGTTCGGTGGTCCACGCGCCGCGACCCGTGCCTCCCGTCCGGAGCGGCGACCACTTCGTCTTCGACACCGGCGTGGTCACGGCGACCATCGACGCTGCCGGCCACGTCGTCTCGTTCGTCGACCACGCGACCGGACGCGACGCGATCGCACCCGGCGCCGCGGCGGCGGAGTACACGGTGTTCCGTGACACCCCGAACCAGTGGGAGGCCTGGGACATCGACCGCGCGTACCAGCGCAACGGCACGCTGCTGTCGGCGTCGTCGGTCGCGATCGCAGGTGACGAGCTCGTGGTGGAACGGTCCTTCGGATCGTCGACGCTCACCACGCGCTACTCCGCCGTGCAGGGCGAACCGGAGCTGACCGTCGAGACCGAGGTCGACTGGCACGAGCACCAGAAGCTGCTGAAGCTCGCGTTCCCGATCGACGTGCTCGCGTCGTCGGCCTCGAGCGAGATCCAGTTCGGGCACATCGACCGGCCGACGCACCAGAACACCTCGTGGGACCACGCCCGGTTCGAGACCTCGGCACACCGCTGGGTGCACGTCGCGGAGCCCGGGTTCGGCGTCGCCGTGGCGAACGACTCGACCTACGGCCACGACATCACGCGCGAGACCCGGCCGGACGGCGGGATCACCACGCTCGTGCGGGAGTCGCTGCTGCGCGGGCCGACGTTCCCGGACCCGAAGGCCGACCAGGGGCACCACGTGTTCCGGACGGTGCTGCGGATCGGGGCCTCGGTGCTCGACGCCGCCGACTCCGGGTACCGGCTGAACCTGCCGGTGCGGAGTGTCCCCGGGTCCGCCGAGGTCGCGCCGCTCGTCACGGTGTCGTCGCCGCAGGTGTTCGTCGAGGCCGTCAAGCTCGCCGAGGACCGCTCCGGAGACGTCGTCGTGCGCCTGTACGAGGGGCTCGGGGGCCGGGCGACGGACGTCGGGGTCGCCTTCGGGTTCGACGCTGCGTCGGTGTCGAAGGTCGATCTGCTCGAGCGGCCGCTGGAGCGCTCGTGGTCGGCCGGGGAGCCGGTCGTGCTGACCCTGCGTCCGTTCGAGATCGTGACGCTGCGCGTGCGTCGGGCCTGAGGCAGCGGGCCCGGCGTTCGGTCGGGGAGAGACCGCGGCGCCGGACGGGACACGGGTGCGTTCCGTCCGGCGTCGTGTTGCGTGGGTTGGGCGCGCGCGGACGGGGTGGCGCGGGCGCTGGCCGGGTGGGCGGGCGCGGGCCGGGCCGGGTGGGCCGGGGTGCGACCGTGTGGAATCGGGCGTAGCTGGTCGAATCGGGCGTACCTGGTCGGAACTTTCGGCCAGGTATGCCCGATTCCGCTTGGTATCGCGCGCGTTCTGGGAAGGAACGTCTCCCCTCCACAACCGCTCAGTCCTGGAGGCCCGTCCACAGTTCCCGACATCGGCCCCAGGAGCGCGTGGTTGAGCGGGCATCGTCACGTGCATGAACGAGTCGCTGCCCATCCTCCGAGCCTCCGCCATGCACGAGGCCGGCCTCGATGCCACCACCCTGCGTCGCCGAACCCGGACGCAGGGTGTCGGCCGCCTGGTCCGGGTCGGGCCGAACGCCTTCGTCGACGGTGCCGCGTGGGACGCTGCCGGGCCTCGTCAGCGGTACGTCACCCGGGTCTTCGCGCGGCTCGGCCGTCTCGGCACACGGGCGACGGCATCGCACCTCTCCGCCGCGGCCCTGCACGGCCTCCCGGCGCTCGGCGGGTGGGACGTCCCGGTGCACGCGACGGTGCCCGAGTCGATGTACCGGGGCCGGAGCGCCGAGCTGGTCCTGCACACGAGACCCGTCGGCCGGGGCGAACGGGCCACGGTCGGTGCGATCACGGTCACCTCCGTCCCCCGGACCGTCGTCGACGTGGCGATGACCGGCGACCTGCGGGCGGGCGTCGTCATCGCGGACGCCGCACTGCGACGTGGGTTCGACGACGCCGATCTCCGACGAGCGGTTCCTCCGAAGGCCCGCGCCAGAGCCCTGGCACAGCAGGTGCTCGACCTGGCCGACGGGCGCTCCGGGTCACCGGCCGAGTCGCTCGCTCGGGTCGTGTTCCGGGAGCTCGGACTGCCCGCGCCGGTACTGCAGCAGGAGTTCGTCGTGGACGGCCGCCGGTCCGCAGTCGACTTCTGGTTCCCGGACGACGGGGTCATCGTCGAGATCGACGGACGGGCCAAGTACTCCCAGGAGCGCTACCTGGGCGGCCGGAGTCCCACCGAGGTGTTCCTCGACGAGAAGCGGCGGCACGGTCGGTTGCTCAGCGTGCCGGGTGTCCGGACGATCATCCGGCTCGAGTGGCGTGACCTGTTCGACCTCGATGCGCTGGCACTGCGACTCCGGGCGGCGGGGCTCCCGTGCGCGGTCCGCCCGGTCCGGAGCGCTCGGCGCCGCGCGGGGTGACCGTCCGGCGCCGCGCGGGGTGACCCTCCGGCACCGCGCGGGGTGACCGTCCGGCGCCGCGCGGGGTGACCGTGCTGCGCCGGTGAACCGGCACAGCACGCTCTGGCTAGCGTGGCGGCATGGCAGTGCAGGAGATCTGGCTCGTCCGTCACGGCGAATCGGTCGCGAACGTCGCGGCGGCTCGGGCCGAAGCCGCGGGTGAGGACGTGATCGACGTCGAGTTCCGGGACGCCGACGTCCCGCTCAGCCCGCTCGGCACCGATCAGTCTCGCGCCCTCGGCCAGGAGCTCGCCGACCGCGGGATCGACGACGTCCCCGTCGCGCTGTGGGTGTCGCCGTACCTCCGCGCGCAGCAGACCATCGCGATCGCGCTCGAGGCAGCCGGCATCGCCGAACCCGAGAAGCGGGTGGACGAGCGCCTCCGCGACCGCGAGCTCGGCGTCCTCGACCTGCTGACCCTGCAGGGCGTCCGCAACCGGTACCCGGACGAGGAACGCCGCCGGCAGTGGCTCGGCAAGTACTACCACCGGCCGGCGGGCGGGGAGTCGTGGGCCGACGTGATGCTCCGGCTCCGGTCGCTCCTCGGCGACGTCGAGCGGGTCGACGGTGCCGAGCGCCTGGTGATCGCCGCGCACGACGCCGTGGTGATGCTCGCCGTCGCAGTCTGCCTGGACCTCGACGAGCCGGCGCTCATGGAGTTCGCCCGGACCCACGCCGTCGCGAACGCCTCCCTCACCCGACTCCGTCGCGACGACGCCGGATCGCCGTGGGTGCTCGAGGAGTTCTCCTCCGTCGGACACCTGGACGACGACGAGGTCACCCAGCACACCGGCCGGAAGGACGACGAACATGTCCACTGAACCCGTCACCCCGAACTTCCTGCGGGACTGGCCACTGCCCGAACCCGGTGCCGGCAAGTACGGCCGCGGGCAGGTGCTCATCGTCGGCGGCGCCGCTCGGACTCCCGGCGCGGCGATGCTCTCCGCGCTCGCCGCACTCCGGGTCGGCGCCGGTCGTCTCACACTGGCGGTCGGCCGGAGCGTCGCGAACGAGGTCGCGGTCGCCGTACCCGAGTCCGGGGTCGAACCCCTCGACGAGGACCAGGACGGACACATCGCCGTCGGTGCGATCGAGGGCATCGCCGGCAGCGCGTCGAGTGCCGACGCCGTGCTGGTCGGGCCGGGGCTCGACGAACCGGACGGTTCCCGTGACCTCGTGGCCGGACTCGCCGACGTCGTCGGTCCGCACACCACCGTCGTGCTCGACGCCTTCGCCCTCGGGTTGGCCGCCGACGTTCGGGACCGCCTGGAACCGCTGCGTGGCCGGCTCGTGATGACGCCGAACTCCGGCGAAGCCGAACGCCTGCTCGGGCGGGAGTGCAGCGACGACGACGTGGCCGACGCCGTGGCGATCGCGAACCGCTTCGGAGCGGTCGTGGCGCTCGGCGACGCCATCGCCACACCGCAGGGCCGGGCGTGGCTCAAGGGCACCGGCTCCGGCGGTCTCGGCACGAGCGGCAGCGGGGACGTGCTGTCCGGTGCGGTCACCGGCCTGCTCGCCCGCGGCGCCGATCCGGCACAGGCCGTGGCGTGGGCGTCCTACGTGCACGCTGCCGCAGGCGACCGGCTCGCGGTGCAGGTCGGGCCGCTCGGGTACCTGGCGAGTGAACTCGTGACCGAGATCCCGCGGGTCCTGGTCGAGCTCGGGGCCTGAGGGCGCACGTTCTTTCCCAGAACGCCCGCGATACCCGGTGCTTTCGGGCATACCTGCCGAGAACTTCCGACCAGGTACGCCCGAAACGTCCAGGTACGCCCGAAACGACCAGGTACGCCCGAAACGACCAGGCCGCCGGACCCCGCCCGCCCCGCCCGCCCCCGCAGCACTACCCCCGCAGGGACTCCACGGCCTTCTCGATCCGCCGGGCCCGGGTCTCCGGGGCCTTCGCCTGCGTGACGGGATCGGCGAGTGCCCGCTGCCGCGAGTTCGACAGGGTGTCGAACGCCGCACGCACGCCGGCCTCCTGCAGTGCGGCGGCCAGGTCCTCCGGCAGGTCGACTGTCCGGGGCAGGGTGTCGACCTCGAGCGAGACCTCGACGGTGTCCCCGGCGGCGATCCCGGCGGCCTCACGGTGCGAGGCCGACAGCGGCACCAGGAACTGCTCGTCCATGACCCCGACGGTGGAGCGGTAGGTGTAGCCCCGGTTGATCGTGACGACCACCGCGGGGCGCTTGCCGGATCCGAGCGCCTCGATGACGGACTCCGGGACGGGGAGTCCGGTCGCCGTCTTCCGTGCTTGCAGGACCGTCGTCGTGAACCGCATCCGTGCCTCCAGGCCTGGGGTGGGCGCGACCGTGCGCCCAGAACGAGCAAAGCGTACAGCCGCACCCGCTGTTCCGCCGCCGTTCACCACCGGAGCACGGGCCGGAAACCGGCCGCGTCCACGATCGACCAGAACCCGGACCCCCGGTCACCGCAGCACCTTCCCCCACCCGAAAGGCCCACCCGTGCAGCACAAGCGCACCCTGGCCGGCGTCGCCCTGGCCGCCGCAGCGATCGTCACCCTCGCCGGATGCTCGGCGACGAGCTCCGCGACCGCCGGCTCCGACGGCGACGCCGACTGGAAGACCGCCACCAGCGCCGAGACCGCCGGTGGCATGGACGCCCTCGTCAAGGCCGCCAAGGCCGAGGGTCAGCTGAACGTCATCGCGCTGCCGCCGTCGTGGGCCAACTACGGCAAGATCATCGACGGCTTCACCGAGAAGTACGGCATCAAGATCAACTCCGCGAACCCGAACGGCTCGAGCGCCGACGAGGTCGCCGCCGTGAAGTCGCAGAAGGGCCAGTCCACTGCGCCCGACGTGCTCGACCTCGGCAACGCGGTGCTGCAGGAGAACCTCGACCTGCTCGCCGACTACAAGGTCGCGAACTGGGACGACATCCCCACCGACCTGAAGGAGAAGGACGGCGCGTGGACGCGTGACTACACCGGCCTGATGTCGATCGGGTACGACTCGTCGAAGATCTCCGACGCCCCGAAGGATCTGCAGGACCTGCTCGGCAGCGAGTACAAGGGCAAGGTCTCGATCGCGGGTGACCCGACGCAGGCCAACCAGGCCGCCTCGGCCGTGTACCTGGCGGCGCTCGAGAACGGCGGCTCGGCCGACGACATCACGAAGGGCGTCGACTACTTCGGCGACCTGAAGAAGGCCGGCAACTTCCAGAACGTGCTGCCGACGCAGGCCACGGTCGCCTCGGGTGAGACCCCCGTGGTCATCCAGTGGTCGTACAACAACCTGGCGTGGGGGCCGGCAGCGGGCGCGAGTGGCAACAAGGACTGGAAGACCGTCGTCCCGAAGGGGCAGGCGCTCGGCTCGTACTACTCGCAGGCCATCACCAAGGACGCTCCGCACCCCGCGGCCGCCCGCCTGTGGCAGGAGTACATCGCCAGCCCGGAGGCCCAGAACCTGTACCTGCAGGCGGGCGCCTTCCCCGCCACCCTGTCGGCGATGGAGAAGTCCGGCAAGGTCGACCAGGACGCCCTCGACGCCGCCGGTGGCGCGCCGAAGGACTACGTCGAGCTGACCGATGCGCAGGTCGCGGACGCCGCGACGGTGCTCAAGGCCAAGTGGTCCTCGACGATGGGGTCCTGAGCAGCATGACCACTGCATCGGCAGACGCGCCCGCGGCGAGCGGCGCAGCCGCGACCGACGCCGCACCGGCGACGAGCGCGACGAGCCCCGTGCGCCCGACGTCCGCGCGAGCGTCCGCCGATGCCGTCCGACGCAGCGCCGGACCCCGTGTCCGGCGCCGCGTCGGCCTCGCCTGGCTGGGGCTGACGCCCTTCGCCGCCTACGTCCTGCTGTTCCTCGCCGTCCCCGCCGTGATCGCGATCGGCAGCGGTTTCTTCGACGGCTCCGGAGCGTTCACGTTCGCGAACCTCGCGGCCTTCACCGACCCGTCCGTGCTGCGGGCGTTCGGCGGGTCGTTCGGCCTGTCCGCCGCCTCTGCGGTCATCGGTGCCGTGCTCGGTGCGGTCGTCTGCTGGGCGCTCTCGGCGCTGCGGCCGGACGGGCTGGTCCGGTCGATGGTCGACTCGGCGGCCAGCGTCCTCGCCCAGTTCGGCGGCGTCATGCTCGCGTTCGCGTTCATCGCCACGATCGGTGTGCAGGGACTCGTCACGACCTGGTTGGTGACGGTCTTCCACGTCGACCTCAACGCGGACGGCGCCTTCCTGTACACCGTGCCCGGGCTCGTGATCCCCTACGTCTACTTCCAGGTGCCGCTCATGGTCCTCACGTTCATGCCCGCGCTCGAGGGCGTCAAGGCCCAGTGGGGCGAGGCCGCCGCGACCCTCGGCGCCTCGCGCCTGACGTACTGGCGCCGGATCGCGTTGCCTGTCCTGGCGCCGGCGTTCTGGGGGTCGCTCCTGCTGCTCTTCGCGAACGGCTTCTCGTCGTTCGCCACCGCCGCGGCCCTCATCTCGCAGGGCGGCATCGTGCCGCTCACGATCCGCACGCAGCTCACCAGCGAGACGCTCGTCGGCCTGCAGAACGTCGCAGGGGTGCTCGCGTTCGGCATGGTGGTCGTGATGGCGGTCGTGATGGGCGCCTACTCGCTGCTGCAGCGCCGTGCCGCGAGGTGGCAGCGATGAGTGCGGCGGCCCCGGTGCCGCCGGTGCGACCGGCGCAGCCGGTTCGGCTCGGAGGCCCGTCCCGCGTCCGCCGCTTCGGCACGGCGCCGTCCCGTGGTGCGGCAGCGATCGTGCTCACCGTGATCGGGCTGCTGTTCGCCGTCCCGCTGGTCGCCCTGCTGCAGTTCACGTTCCGGCAGGGCACCGACGGCGGCCTGACCTTCGCGCACTGGGCAGCGATCGGCGACCCGGCCAACGCGTTCACCTACCAGCCCGTGTTCGACGGGCTCGGGGCGTCGCTCCTCATCGTCGTGATCACCGTCGGGATCGTGCTGCTCGTGCTGCTGCCCGCCCAGATCATCACCGCGCTCCGCTACCCGAGGCTCCGACGCATCCTGGAGTTCGTCTGCATCGTGCCGATCACCGTGCCGGTCGTGGTGCTCGTCGTCGGGTTCATCCCCGTGTACCAGGTCGTCTCGCAGGTCTTCGGTTCCGGCGCCTGGACGCTGGCGTTCGCGATCGGCATCGTCACACTGCCGTTCGCGTTCCGCCCGATCGCCGCTGCCATCACCGCGACGGACCTGATCGTCCTGTCCGAGGCGGCCCGCTCGCTCGGTGCCTCGTGGTGGACCGTCACCTGGCGCGTGCTCCTGCCGAACCTGCGCCGGGGCATCACTGCCGCGTGCTTCCTCACGATCACCGTGGTCCTCGGCGAGTACACCCTCGCCGCGTTCCTCTCCCGCAGCACGTTCCAGACCGGGCTCGTGCTCGTGCAGGGGACCGACCCGTACGTCGCCGCGATCTTCTCGGTCGCCGCGCTCGTGTTCGGCTTCGTGCTGCTCGTCCTCATCGGCCGCATCGGGACCCGTCGCACGGGCCGGGCCCGCCGCACCCGCACCATCCGTCGTCCCCGCACCCAGGAGTCCGCATGACCGTCACCGCTCCGGCAGCACCGGCCTCCCTCGCCACCACCGGTGCCGTCGTCGAACTCCACGCCGTCGAGAAGCACTACGGCGCGCACCGGGCCCTCGCGGGACTGTCCCTCCGCGTCGAGCCGGGGGAGTTCGTCTCGCTGCTCGGCCCGTCCGGCTGCGGCAAGACGACGGCGCTCCGCGCGCTCGCGGGGCTCGAGGAGATCGACGCCGGCTCCATCCGCATCGACGGACAGGACGTCGCCGACACCCCGGTCAACAAGCGCGACATCGGCATGGTGTTCCAGCAGTACTCGCTGTTCCCGCACATGACGGTCCGGCAGAACGTCGCCTTCGGCCTCGAGATGCGCCGGGTCCCCGCCGTCGAGCGCAGGAGCCGCGTGGTCGAGGCCCTCGACATGGTCCACCTCGGCGAGTTCGCCGAGCGCTACCCGCACCAGCTCTCCGGCGGGCAGCAGCAGCGCGTCGCCCTGGCTCGTGCCCTGGTCACCCGCCCCCGGGTGCTCCTGCTCGACGAGCCGCTGTCGGCCCTGGACGCGAAGGTCCGGGTCTCGCTGCGCGACGAGATCCGCCGCATCCAGAGCGACCTCGGCATCACCACGGTGTTCGTGACGCACGACCAAGAGGAGGCGCTCGCCGTCTCCGACCGGATCGCCGTGATGCAGGCGGGCGACATCGAGCAGATCGGCACGCCCGAGGAGCTCTACCGCTCGCCGTCGTCGGCCTTCACGGCGGACTTCGTCGGGCAGTCGAACCGGCTGCAGGGCGACCTGCGCGGGGGTGACGTCTTCGTGTACGGGTTCCGGGTGCCGGCGCTCGACTCCTCGGCCCCGGACGGCCCGGTCCTCGCCTACGTCCGGCCGGAGGACATCGTCTTCGGCCCCGAGGGCATCACCGGCACCGTCGTCACCTCGAGCTTCCTCGGGTCGATCCGCCGCACCACCGTTCGCCTGGACGACGACACCGTCGTGACCGTCCAGCACGAGGTGGGCGACCGCCGGGTCACCGGCGACCCCGTCGCCGTGCGCCTGCTCGGCGCGCCGGTGGCGGTCGCCCCGCTCGCGTAGCGGCGGCTGCGGCGACGTTTCGCGCTGAGCGACAGTCCACGCGCGACCAGACGCGTGGACTGTCGCTGCGCCTGAAACGTCGCCGGGACGCGGACGGGAGGCCCGTGGCGGCCTGGCACCGCGCCTCCAGGCCGGTGGGGCCAGCGCTGGAAGTCAGCGCTGGAAGCGCGCCTCGCGCTCGTCCGCCAGCCCGGCCTCGACGCGTGCCCGCATGTTCTCCGACATGTCGGGCAGGGCGTCGAGCCTTGCCCAGAACGCCTCGGTGTTCTCGCCGTCGGCGGGGTTCGGCGTCCCGGAGACGTACCGGCAGGCGAAGACCAGGTCGAGGTACTGCGACCGGTCGCCGTTCGGGTAGGTCATCTCGGGCAGCACCTGCACCCAGGCCAGGCCAGGCGTTCGGCGACGGCGACGACGTCGGCTTCCTCGAGGACCTCGCGCTCGGCGGCGACGGCGGGTTCCTCGCCCGGGTCGACGATCCCGGTCACCGGCGTGTACGCGCCCGTGTCGGCACGCCGCACCACGAGCAGTTCGCGATCGGCGCCGGAGCCGCGCGTCACGATCGCGCTCACGCCCGACAGCCAGAGCGGCGCCGTGCCGATCTTCTCGCGCAGGGACAGGACGAAGTCGGGGGTCGGCATGCCTCCACGCTACCCACACGACCCCTGTCGCAGACTGGTCATGACCAGTAGGCTGGCCGTGTGGAGATCATCATCCTGCCCACGCCGGACGAGGTCGGTCGCGTCGCCGCGGCCAAGATCGCGTCCGTCGTCGCCAAGAAGCCGTCCGCCGTCATCGGTCTCGCCACCGGATCCAGCCCGCAGGGCATCTACACCGACCTGCAGCGCCGGGTGCAGGCGGGCGAGATCTCGTTCGCCGAGGCCCGTGGGTTCGCCCTCGACGAGTACGTCGGCATCCCGCTCGAGCACCCCGAGTCGTACGCGGCCGTGATCGCCCGCGACGTCGTGGCACCGCTCGGCTTCGAGGCCGCACGCGTGCGGGTGCCGGACGGCCGTGCCGCCGACCTGGAGTTCGCGGCCAAGGAGTACGACGCAGCGATCCGTGCCGCGGGCGGCATCGACGTGCAGATCCTCGGCATCGGGGCCAACGGCCACATCGGGTTCAACGAGCCGACCTCGTCGTTCGCCTCGCGCACCCGCATCAAGACCCTCGCGCCGTCGACCCGTGACGCCAACGCGCGCTTCTTCGACTCGCCCGAGCAGGTCCCGACGCACTGCATGACGCAGGGTCTCGGCACCATCCTCGAGGCCCGCGAGCTCGTCCTCGTCGCCCAGGGCACGTCGAAGGCGGCGGCCGTCGCCGCTGCGATCGAGGGCCCGCTCAGCTCCTTCGTGCCCGGTTCGGCCCTGCAGCTGCACGAGCACGCGACCGTCGTCGTCGACGAGGAAGCCGCCGCCGGGCTGCAGCTCGCCGACTACTACCGGTACACGTACGCGAACAAGCCGGCCTGGCAGCGGTTCGAGTAGGCCCCGGGTTCGGGTTCAGGCGCGCGCGGCTGCGGCGAGGCGGCTGAGCCCCTCGTCGAGGGTCTCCGCCGAGCACCCGAAGTTCAGCCGCGCGAAACCCCGGCCCTGCCGTCCGAACGCCGGGCCGGAGCCGAGCGCCACCTTCGCCCGGTCGACGAGCTCCGCCGCGGGGTCGTCGCCCCACGGCAGCGCCCGCAGGTCGAGCCACGCCAGGTACGACGCCTGCGGCTGCCGGTACTCGGCGCCGGGCAGCACGTCGCCGATCCGCTCGGCCAGGGTGCGCCGGTTCGCCGCGAGCTCGGTGAGCAGCGAAGCCAACCACGGCTCGCCCTCGCTGAAGGCCGCGACGCTCGCGGTGTAGCCGAGGATGCCGGTGCGCTCGACGACCTCGGTGGGCAGTCCGTCGAACCAGGCCCGGGCCCGCTCCGAGGCGCCGATCATCAGCGCGCACTTCGTGCCGGCGAGGTTCCAGGCCTTGCTCGCACTCGTCAGGGCGACACCGAGCGATGCGGCCTCGGGGCAGGACTCCAGGAACGGCGTGAACACCGCGTCGGCGTGCACGAGCGGCGCGTGGATCTCGTCGGACACCACGACGGCGTCCCACTCGGCGGCCAGCTCCGCGAGTGCGACGAGCGATGCACGGTCGTGCACCAGGCCGAGGGGGTTGTGCGGGTTGCAGAGCAGCACCGTGCGGGCGCCGTCGGCGAACGCCTGCGCGAGGCCGTCCAGGTCCATTCGCCAGCCGGCCGTCGTGTCGAACGGGTCGGCCGGGCCCGCGGGGGCGAGCAGCGGGACCTCGGTGACGGTGCCGCCGGCCTCGGACACGTACTCCCAGAACGGCGGGTACACGGGCGGCATGATGACCACCTGGTCGCCCGGCTCGATGACCCGGCGCAGCACCTCGACCGCCGCGACCGACACGTCCGTGGTGGTGCGGACCAGATCGGGGTCGACCCGCCATGCCCAGCGGCTCTCGGCGAAGTCGGCGAACGCCTCGGGCAGGGCCCGCCCGTGCCCGACGTACCCGGTGTCGCCGTTCGTCACCGCCGTGACCAGGGCGTCGCGGATCGGTTCGGCGAGCATGCTGTCCATCTCGGCGACGAACATGGGGAGCACGTCCGGCGGGTAGGCCGTGTACTTCTCGCTCGTGCGGGACCGGTACGCATCGAAGACGGACACCATGACGCTCATGCGCCCATCCTGACAGCGAGGCACGCGGGACGCGAGGGTGGTGGTCAGGCCGGGCGGAGGCCCGCCAGCAGCACCTCGACGTAGCGCTCGGGGTCGTGCACCCGGGAGCCACCCGCCACGGCGGCCGCCCGCATCCCGCACAGGAGCCGTCGCAGGTCGTCCGCGTCGACGTCGGCACGCACGAGCCCCTCGGCCCGTGCCCGTGCGAGCAGTGCGTCGACGGACACCACCAGGTCTCCAGCGAGCGCAGCGGTGTCGGCGCACGAGAACCCGCCGTTCGTCAGCAGGTCGCCGAGGGCCGCGTCGTCGACCATGCTCCGGAACGCAGCCGTCACGACCCCGCGGAGCGCGTCCACCGCGTCGGGCAGCGCGACGGCGACACGGACGAGGTCGAGCATGTCCTCGAGCGCGTCGATCGCGAGCGCCTCGAGCAGGTGCTGCTGCGACGGGAAGTGCCGGTAGGCGGTCCCGACACCCACACCGGCCTCGTGTGCGACGGCGTTGAGGAGCGGCTGCTCGCCCCGCTCGACGAACGACCGGGCGACGTCGAGCAGCGCGGTCCGGTTGCGCTGCGCATCGGAGCGCAGCGCTTCGGGTCGGGCCATCGCGATCGTCATGCGGACACACTATCCGCTTGTGCTAGCGTTCCGGATGGATCATCCGATTCCAGACGACGAGTGAGCAGGAGACGACCATGGACACCTTCGAGTGGGAACCGTCCGCGATGCCCGACCAGCGCGGCCGGACCGTGGTGGTCACCGGCGCGACCGGCGGACTCGGGCTGGTGGTCGCGACCCGGCTCGCCGCCGCCGGAGCGCGCGTCATCGCGGTGGTCCGCAACCCCGACAAGGCGGCTCGCGTCCTGCCCGTCGGCCTGGAGGCGCGGGTCGTCGACACCGCGTCGGTCGCTTCGGTCACGGCGTTCGCCCGGCAGCTCGTGTCGGACGGCATCGTCGTGGACGCCCTCGTCAACAACGCCGGCGCGACACTGGGCGCGTTCGGGTTGACCGACGAGGGCATCGAGCGCACCTGGGCCACCAACGTCGTCGGCCCGGCCGTGCTCGCCGACGCGATGCTCCCGGTGCTCGGCGGACCGTCGCCCCGGGTCGTCCTCGTCGGGTCGAACCTGTCGCAGCGCACCCGCCGCGTGCCCGCACCGGGCGGGGTGGACGATCCGAGCGACTACTCCCAGCTCGCCGTGTACACCGACTCGAAGACGGCGGCGACGGCGCTCGCGGTCGACCTCGGTGAGCGGCTCCGCGCGGCCGGCTCGGACGTCCGCTCGGTCATCGCCCACCCCGGGATCGCGGCGACGGGGATGAACGACCAGGCCGAGACCCTCGCGCAGCGCCTCGGCGGCATGATCGCGCGCAGCATGGCCCGGACCGCGGAGGACGGCGCTCGCTCGACGCTCTGGTCGGCCACCGCGCCGGACGTCGCCGAGGGGATGTTCGTCGGGCCGGCGCTGCGTCGGGGTGACCGGCGGCTGCACGTCGTGCCCGTCCGCGGGGCCGCCGCGGATCCGGTGTTCCGGCAGCGGGTCCGCACCTTCGTCGACGAGGTCGCCGCGCGCACCGTCGTCTGACCGGGTGGGGCCGGGCCCGTCGCCGAACCCGACGTGAACAGCGGGAGAGCGCTCGGTGACGCAGGCGGCGTCCCCCGTCCGAGGGGGCTAGCGTCACCGATGTGAACCGATCTCGCGTGCACCGTCGCCCGCTCGTCCGTCCGCTTCCGCTCGCCGCGGTGGCCACGATCGCCGCACTGCTGGGCACGGCGATCGTCGCTGCGCCGGCCGTGGCCTCGCCGTCGACGCAGGCCGGACGGACCGTCAGCGATCCCGCGCGGTACGTCGACCCCTTCATCGGCACGAGCAACAACGGCAACACCTGGCCGGGTGCCACCGCGCCGTTCGGCATGATGCAGTGGAGTCCCACGGGCACCGCGGGCGACCAGACGTCGACCCCGGTCGCGAACGGCTACTCGTACGACGTGAACCGGCTGCGCGGCTTCAGCCTGACGCACCTGAACGGTGCCGGGTGTGCTCCCGGGGCTGCCGGCGACGTGCCGATCATGCCGGTCACGACCCCGGTCACGACCTCGCCGTCGGCCGACTCGAAGGACGCTGTCTACGCCGCCGGGTACTCCCACGACCAGGAGTCCGCGAGCCCCGGCCGCTACGGCGTCACGCTCGACAACGGCGTCCGCACCGACCTGGCCGTGACCACGCGTGCCGGCGTCGGCGAGTTCACGTTCCCGGCCGGCAAGGACGCGAACCTGCTCTTCCGCACGTCGAACTCGATCAACGGCAGCGAGGCCGCGATCACCCGCGTCGACCCCCGCACCCGCACGGTCAGCGGCAGCGTACTGACGGGCGGCTTCTGCAGCCGCCGCGCGAACGGCGGCGGCGCCACCAACCCGGACCGCCGCAGCTACTACCGCCTCTACTTCACCGCGACCTTCGACACGGCGTTCGCGAGCACCGGCACCTGGAAGGACGGCACGGTCCAGCCTGGAGGCACGTCCTCCTCCGGTGGGGAGGGCTACCTGACCGGCGCCGACCGCGCCGGACGCGGCTCCGGCGCGTGGGTCGGGTTCGATGCGCGTCGCGGAGCGACGGTGCAGGCGAAGATCGGCATCTCGTACGTGAGCGCGGCCGGGGCGGTCGCCAACCGTGACGGCGAGGTGACCAAGCGCTCGACCGTCGCCAGCGTGGCGGCCGGCACACGGGCCTCCTGGAACCGTGAACTGTCGCGCCTGCGCGTCGGTGGCGGCACGGCGGACCGGACCACCCAGCTGTACACGTCGGTCTACCACGCACTCATGCAGCCGAACACGCTGAACGACCGCGACGGGCGCTACCTCGGCCCGGACCTGCGGGTGCACCGGATGGACCGCGGACACCGGGCCGTCTACGGCACGTACTCCGGGTGGGACCAGTACCGGGCGCAGATCCAGCTGCTCGCGCTGCTGCGGCCGGACGTCGCCAGGGACATGGCGCAGTCGATGCTGCGGTTCGCCGAGCAGAACGGCGGGGTGTGGGACCGGTGGCTGCACCTCGGCGCGCCGACGCACGTGATGACCGGCGACCCCTCGGCCGCGACGCTCGCCACCTGGTACGCCATGGGCGTCCGGAACTTCGACGTCCGGGCCGCCTACGCCTCGCTGAAACGCCAGGCGACGGTCGAGAACGCGGACGCCGAGAGCGACATCGGGTGCCCGGGGCAGTGCCTGGCGCAGCGGCCCGCACTCGACGAGTACCTGGAGCGGCAGTACGCGGCGAACGACGACTGCTCCTGCTGGGGCGGTGCGGCCGAGACCCTCGAGGACTCGATCTCCGACAGTGCGCTCGGGTACTGGGCGGGTTCCCTCGGGCTTCGTTCCGACGCCCGGATGTTCGCCGAGCGCGGGACCTACTGGAAGAACACCTTCAACGCCGCGGTCGGCTACCAGGCCGCGCGGCAGGCCGACGGCTCGTGGACGCCGGGTTGGTCGCCGTCGACGGGGACCGGGTTCGCGCAGGGCACCAGCGCGCAGTACACCTGGCTCGTGCCGCAGGACGTGCAGGGGCTGTCCAGCGCGCTCGGCGGTGACGACGCCGCGACCGCACGGCTCGACGACTTCTTCCACGACGCCTCGGGCAACTGGGCCGTCACGGGTGGCGACGCCACGAAGTTCGACCCGACGAACGAGCCCGACATCCACACGCCGTGGATGTACAACGCCCTCGGCAAGCCCTGGAAGACGCAGGAGACCGTGCGGCAGGTCGTGGACGACGCCTACTCGACCGGCCCCGGTGGGCTGCCGGGCAACGACGACCTCGGCACGATGAGCGCCTGGTACGTCTTCGCCTCGATCGGCCTGTTCCCGCAGACGCCCGGGCGAGCGGAGATGCTCATCGGCAGCCCGACGTTCAGCACGGTCGACATCCGGCGCGCGAGTGGCGAGCGGATCGTCATCCGGTCCTCGGGGACCGAGCCCTATGTGCAGGGAGCCCGATTGAACGGGCGGACCCTCGAGCAGTCGTGGGTGCCGGCGTCGTTCGTGACGCGGGGCGGCACGTTGTCGCTGCGGGTCGGGGACACGGCGGACACGGGCTGGGCGAGCGGCGAGCGGGGGCGCCCGGTCGACCACTGAACACACGCTGCGCGCCTCAGCGCAGCTCGCGCCCGCCGCCCCAGACGCGCTCGACCTCGAGCGACGGCGACAACGCCACGAGGTCCGCGGCGAACCCCGGCGCCAGCCGACCCAGGCGGTCGCCGAGCCCGAGCGCCGCGGCCGGCACACTCGTCAGCGCCCCCACGGCCTCGGGCAGGGTCCGCCCGGCGAGCGAGACCGCGTTGCGGAGCGCCACGTCCTGCGTCAGCGTCGATCCCGCGATGGTCTCCGTCCCCGCGACGTGCGCGACACCGTCGGTCACCGTGACGTCGAGCGACCCGAGCCGGTACGAGCCGTCCGCAGCGCCGGCGGCACCCATCGCATCGGTGATCAGCGCCACCCGACCCGGCGTCGCCCGGAAGAGCGTGTCCGCCACGACCGGGTGCACGTGCACGGCGTCCAGGATGAGCTCGAGCGTCACGCGGTCGTCCGACACGGCGGCGCCGATCGGCCCCGGTGCGCGGTGGTGCAGCCCGGGCATCGCGTTGCAGGCGTGGGTCAGGATCGTCGCGCCGGCGTCGAACGCGGCTCGGGCCTGGTCGTACGTGCCGACCGTGTGGCCGACGGCGACCGTCACGCCGGCGTCGACGAAGCGGCGGACGGCGTCGAGCGCTCCGGGCAGCTCGGGCGCGATCGTGACCTGGCGGATGACACCCTCGCCCGCTTCGAGCAGGGCGTCGACCGCGGCGGGGGTCGGCTCGATCAGGAACGACTCGTTGTGGGCGCCCTTGTTGTGCGGGGACAGGAACGGCCCCTCCAGGTGCACGCCGAGCACGAGCGGGTCGGTCGCCATCACGGCGCGGACGTGGGCCAGCGAGGCCGCGAGCGCGGGGACCGGGTTCGCGACGAGCGACAGGACGGAGCGGGTCGTGCCGTGCGAACGGTGCATCGCGAGCGAACGGTCGAACGAGTCGTCCTCGTACGCCTCGGTCGCCCCACCGTGCCCGTGCAGGTCCACGAAGCCGGGCGTCAGGACCGTGTCGCCCAGGTCGACGACCCGGTCGGCCGCGGGGGCCTCGGGGCCGGAGCCGGTCGCGTGGATCGTGTCGCCGACGACCAGGACCCAGCCGTCGGCCGTGGTGCCGGCCGCGTCGACGACGCGGGCTGCGCGGACCAGCGTGCGCTGGGCCTCCTGGCCGGTCTGGAGGCCCGTGGTGCTCATGCGGTCTCCTTGCGGAACGCGATCACGCCGCTCAGGGCGGCGATCACGATGAAGACGATCCCGACGACCGGGTGGCCGATGGAGATCCAGGTCGCGCCTGCGGCGACGACCAGGGCGACCTCGACGATGGTCTTGCCGACGATGTCGGTCTCGATCGGGGACCGCGGCGACCGGAAGAAGTACCAGACGACCGCGGCGAACAGCGGGGCACCGACCATGAACAGGTAGCCGGGGAGCGGGAGCTGCCACGACCAGTAGCCCCAGAAGGCCAGGGACAGCAGGCCGAACACCATCACGGTGATCCGCAGGACCATCCAGGCCTCGAACCGCCGTCGTGGCTGCCGGACGGCGGCCGGGTCGGGAACCGATTCCCAGTCGACGGGGGACTGCGGGGCGTTGGTCATGGTGCTGCCTACTTGAAGATGATGGTGCGGGCGCCGTCGAGCAGGACGCGGTCCTCCGCGATCCAGCGCACCGCCTGGGTGAGCGTGCGGGACTCTTCGTCCTGCCCGATGGACACCAGCTCGGCCGGTTCCTTGGTGTGGTCGACGCGGACGACGTTCTGCTCGATGATCGGGCCCTCGTCGAGGTCGCTCGTCACGAAGTGCGCGGTCGCACCGATGAGCTTCACCCCGCGGGCATGCGCCTGCCGGTACGGGTTCGCGCCCTTGAAGCCGGGCAGGAACGAGTGGTGGATGTTGACGGCACGCCCCTCGAGTGCGGCGCAGAGTTCGGGCGACAGGATCTGCATGTAGCGGGCGAGGACCACGAGCTCGATGTCGTGCTCCTCCACCGCCTGCAGCACGCGCCGCTCCATCTGCTCCTTCGACTCGGCGTCGGTGACCGGGCGGTGTTCGAACGGCACGGAGTAGAACGCGGCGAGCTCGGACAGGTCCGCGTGGTTCGACAGCACGAGGGGGACCTCGATCGGCAGCTGTCCGCCGCGCTGCCGGTAGAGCAGGTCGTTCAGGCAGTGGCCCGCCTTCGACACGAGCACGAGGGTGCGCAGCGGACGACCGACGACGTCGAGCTGGACGCGGGCGTCGTAGCGGGCGGCGACGGGGGCGAGCGCGGCCTCGAAGGCGGCGCGGTCCACCGGCGCCATCACCTGCAGGCGCATGAAGAAGGTGTTCGTGTCGGCGCTGGAGAACTGCTGCGACTCGGTGATGTTGCCCTGGGCGGCGACGATCGCTCCGGAGACGGCGTGCACGATCCCGGGCTGGTCGTCGCAGACGAGCGTCAGGGTCCAGTGCGTGGGGGTCGGGTCGGTCACCGGATCAGGGTACCGGCCGCGGGGGATGTGCTTCGTGAGCAGGAACGGTCGAGTGGGCAGCGGCGACTCGACCGTTTGTGCTCACGAAGCGTCAGCGTCGGGCGTCGGCGTCCCGCAGGCGCCGGTCGGCCAGGGTCAGCACGGTCAGGAGCACCGCGACGCCGAGGATCACCCACGCCAGCACGTGCAGGTCCGGCGTCGTCGGGGCCTGGCCGAACACACCGCCGATGAGCGAGGACGCCGCGATCGCCCCGATGTACACCGCGGTGCGGGACAGCCCGGCCGCGGTGCCGATGTACTCCGCGGGGACGAGCCGGTACAGCGCCGCTTGGTTCGACACCGACGCCAGGGCCTGCGGCACCCCGAACAGCGCCGGGGTCAGGGCGAGCAGGACGACGGGCGACCCGGTGTGCAGGAAGAGCAGGAGCACGCCGCCGACGATCGGCACCAGCGCGGCGACGACGAGCGGCCCGCGGATCGCCGTCTTCCGTGCGACCACGAACGAGGCCACCCCGGCGACGATCGCGGCCGGCAGCTGGATGTACCCGGCGACGTCGCTCGGGTAGCCCGCGACGTCCTGCACCCACTGCGAGAACCCGTAGGTCATCGTGTAGGCGAGCAGGTAGGTCAGGAACAGGCGGCCGTACGTCCGGGACAACGCGCCGTTCCGGGCGAGCAGCCGCACGTCGACGAACGGTCGCACGGCCCGCAGCTCCCACACCACCAGGGCGACGAGCAGCACGACGGCCACCGCGAGCAGCCACCACAGCCCGGCGGACAGGTCGAGCAGGAAGACGAGCAGCGCCGAGACGGTCCCGGTCATCAGCACCATGCCGAGCGGGTCGAGCGCCTGCAGCACCGGTAACTCGGCGTCGTCGCGCGGACGCAGCCGGTCGGACGGCAGCCAGAGCGTCGCCACGACGATGCCGAACACCGCGAGCGGCACGTTCACCAAGAAGATCGCGTGCCAGCCGAACGCGGCGATGAGCGCCCCGCCGAGCGGTGGGCCGGCGGCGGCGGACACGAGCGACGTGATCGACAGCGCCCCGAGCACGAGCGGCGGCGTCGGCTTCCCGATCCGGGCGGAGTGCTGCCGGAGGGTGGTGAGTGCCGCCGGGTAGGCGGACGACGTCCCGATGCCGATGAGCACCCGGGCGAACACGGCGCCGCCGAACCCGGTCAGCACCTCGGGCACCACCCCGGCGATCCCGACGATGCCGAGCCCGGTCAGGAACACCTTCTTCGGGCCGAACCGGTCGGCGAGCTTGCCCATCGTGGGCTGCGCGATCGCACTCGCCAGGTACAGGGCCGCGACGAGCCAGATCGCCTGCGCCGCACCGATGCCCAGGTCACGGGAGATCGGGGTGAGGGCGACCGACACCATCGTGGTGTTGATCGGGTTGAGCAGGGGCCCGACGAGCACCGGGATGAGGAGCTTCGGGCCGAAGCCGCTGCCCGTGGTCGTGTCGGGGGTCGTGGTGGTGGTGGACGTGAGAGCGCTTCTTCCGGTTGCAGGACTGGACGAGGGGTGCGCGGGTCAGGGATCGACGATCGGCCCGAGCAGGTCCATCGCCCGCGCGACGACGCGACGGTCCGCCTCGGGCAGGGTCGCGAGCCGCTCGGCGAGCTCGCGGTTCCGCGCGGCCCAGGCGGCCTGGCGTGCGTCCCGACCGGCCGCCGTCGCGCTGACGATCGACCGCCGGCCGTCCGTCGGGTCGGGCTGCCGCTCGGCCAGGCCGAGGTCGACCAGGGCCTGGACGGTCGCGCCCATCGACTGCGGTCGGACACCCTCGGCTCGGGCCAGGTCGGCGATGGTGGCCGGCCCGTGCCGCAGCAGGCGCCCGAGGGCGGCGGTCTGCGAGGCCGTGACGTCGTCCGACTTCGAGGCCAGCAGCGACCGCCGCAGCCGTCCGTGCATCGTCAGCACGGCGTCGGCCAGGTCGGTCGGGTCGGTCTCCGGTGCGTCGGTCACGCCCCGGAGGCTAGTCCGTCACCAGCCCACCTTGCAAGTTTGCCTTCCGATACCGGTTAGGGAACGACGAAACCGACGTCGCCCGCGTCCGGCTCGAGCAGCGGGAGCAGGGTCGCCGAGACCGGCTCCGCGCCGTCGCCGAACCACGCGTTGCTCGCCCGGACGATCGGGTGGGCGCGCGCCAGCAGCGCCTCGCCCTGGTCGGTCAGCCGCATCCGGGAGGCCCGTCCCCGGCCCGGTGCGGCGCCCCGCTCCACGAGTCCCCGCGTCGAGAGCCCCCCGACGAGCGTCGTCATGCTCTGCGGTCGGACGCCGACCGCTCGCGCCAGGTCGGCCTGGCTGAGCTCGCCCGCCGCCGCGAGCTGGATGAGCGCCCCGAACTCCACGGGTGTCAACCCGAGTGGCGCCAGCTCGGCCGCGAGCTGGCGGGAGAGCGTCCGTGCTGCCCGGATCACCGTCCACGCCACGATGCCGTCGACGTCGTCGCGCGGGGCTGGGAGTTCCTGGGGCACGGGGCGATCGTACCGGCGTACATTCTGGTATCAGGAAACTGATACCAGGTTGGTCAGCGGGACGAGGAGCAGACATGGGCGAGATCGTGGCGGTCACCGGCGTGACCGGGGACGTCGGGGGCAAGACGGCGGAGCTGCTGCGGGCGGCCGGGGTGACGGTGCGTGCCGTGGTCCGACGGCCCGAACAGGTCGACGCGCTCCGGGCGCGGGGCATCGACGGACGCCTGGCCGACCTGGACGACGAGGGCGCACTCACCGCGGCGCTCGAGGGGGTCGACCGCTTCTTCCTCGTGACGCCGGTCAGCCAGCGGCAGCGCGAGCAGGGCGCCACCGGGGTCCGTGCGGCGCAGCGCGCAGGGGTCGGCCGGATCGTGCAGCTGTCGGGCGGGGACGCCGCCGAGCACTCCCCGATGTCGTGGGCGAGCGCCGCCTGGCACATCGACCGGCTGGTGCGCGAGAGCGGGCTGGCGTGGACGATCCTGCACCCCTCGTCGTTCATGACGAACGTGCAGCCCTCGGCGCCCGCGATCCGACGGGGGTGGTTCCCGCACACCACGGGCCGCGGGGTGATCGGCTGGATCGACACCGAGGACATCGCCCGGACCGCCGCACGGGTGCTGACGGAGGACGGCCACGACGGCACCGAACCGGTGCTCACCGGGCCGGACCTGCTCGATGCGCGGGGTGTCGCCGCGGCGCTCGCCACCGGGCTCGGCCGACCCGTGCGCGCCCTGCACCTGCCGAGCCGGGTCTACGCCGGTGTGCTGCGCCTGAGCGGCGTGCCCGTGTGGCAGGCCGAGGGGCTCCGGCAGCAGTTCGGCCGGGTCGTCCGCCGCGGCCTCGACGGCGTCGACGTGATGAGCGACGACGTCCGGCGCATCACCGGCACCGCACCCAGGAGCCTGACCAACTGGGCGCGAGCCCACCGCGACGACCTGCTGGGGTGACCCGCCGCACCGGAGGTGACCCGGGCCTCCAGGCCGTGGGCCGTCAGCGCGACGTGAGCGTGACGACCAGGTGTTCCTGTACGTAGCCGAGCCAGTCGTAGACGTCGCGCAGGCCGACGCCCGCGTCGGCCTCGACGGAGCGCTCCTCGTCGTCGGCGTCCTCGATGCCCAGCCGGTCGGCGATCGTCAGCCGCAGGTCGGTGAGGGTGCGGAGCCACGCCTGCTCGTCCTCGGCGTCGAGCGAACCGTCGCGGGTGCCCGTCAGCCAGTCGTGCACGATCGAGGCGTTCGTCGTCTTCTGCGTGAGCAGGTCGGACTGCGTGTACTTCCGGAACTCCGCGCTCGCCTCGTCGTCACCCGGGTAGGCGTCCGGGAACATCCGCTCGCTGATCGGGTCGGTGGACAGGTCGCCGCCGAGCACCTGCCGCAGCTGTTCGGTGAGCGAGGCGAGCAGGTCGCGCTCGCCGGAGGACAGGCCGAGGTGGACGCCGTCGGCGCGGCGGACGAACGGGATCACGCTTCGGGGGCCTTGTCGACGGTCGCCTGCAGCCCGTAGCCGTGCATGGACTGCACGTGGGCCTCCATCGACTCACGCGGGCCCGTTGCCACGATCGCCCGACCGTCGTCGTTGACCTGGTGCATGAGCCGCTCGGCCTGCTCGCGCGAGAACCCGAAGTGCCGCTGGAAGACGTAGGTGACGTACGACATCAGGTTCACCGGGTCGTCCCACACCACCGTGACCCACGGGGTGTCCGCCCGCGCACTGGTCCGTTCGTCCGTGGTGGTCCGTTCGTCCACGTCGGGCGAGAGCAGCGTCATGCATCCAGGGTGACACAGGGTGCGGTGGCTCGGTACGATCGTCAGGTCGCGACTGGCGTTGGATGGGTCACCATCGGGGAGCGACAAAGACACGGTGCGCGGCCGTACGCCTGGGCTGCACCGACCGACCGTCCGAGTGCGACCAGCTGGTCGTCCGCACACCGTAGGAGTTCCGTGTCCATTGCCGATCTGCCCCCGTTCGTCTCCGACTCGGCCGAGGTGGCCGAGCAGGCCGCCGCCCGCGCCGCGTTCAACGCCCCGCTCACCGAGGTCGACCCCGAGATCGCCGCCGTCCTGCAGCAGGAGCTCGGCCGCCAGCGCGACACCCTCGAGATGATCGCGTCCGAGAACTTCGTGCCGCGCGCCGTGCTCGAGTCGCAGGGCTCCGTGCTCACCAACAAGTACGCCGAGGGCTACCCGGGCAAGCGCTACTACGGCGGCTGCGAGTACGTCGACGTCGCCGAGCAGCTCGCCATCGACCGTGCCAAGGCGCTCTTCGGTGCCGAGTACGCCAACGTGCAGCCGCACTCCGGCGCGACGGCGAACGCGGCCGTCCTGCACGCCATCGCATCGGCCGGCGACACCATCCTCGGCCTCGAGCTCGCGCACGGCGGGCACCTGACCCACGGCATGAAGCTCAACTTCTCGGGCCGCATCTACAACGCCGTGGCGTACGGCGTCGACCCCGAGACGTTCGAGGTCGACTACGACGACATCCGTGCCAAGGCCATCGAGCACCAGCCGAAGGTCCTGATCGCCGGGTGGTCCGCCTACCCGCGCCAGCTCGACTTCGCGAAGTTCCGCGAGATCGCGGACGAGGTCGGCGCGAAGCTCTGGGTCGACATGGCGCACTTCGCTGGCCTCGTCGCCGCCGGTCTGCACCCGTCGCCGGTCCCGCACGCCCACGTCGTCTCGTCGACGGTCCACAAGACCCTGGGCGGCCCCCGCTCGGGCATCATCCTGTCGAACGACGAGACCCTGTTCAAGAAGCTGAACTCCGCGGTCTTCCCGGGCCAGCAGGGCGGCCCGCTCATGCACGTGATCGCCGCGAAGGCCACCGCGTTCCTGCTCGCCGGCACCCCGGAGTTCAAGGACCGTCAGGAGCGCACCATCCGCGGCGCCCAGGCCCTCGCCGCTCGCCTGACCGCTGATGACGCAAAGGCCGCGGGCATCGACGTGCTCACCGGCGGCACCGACGTGCACCTGGTGCTCGTCGACCTGCGCGCGTCCGAGGTCGACGGCAAGCAGGCCGAAGACCTGCTGCACGAGGTCGGCATCACGGTGAACCGCAACTCCGTGCCGTTCGACCCGCGCCCGCCGATGGTCACCTCGGGTGTCCGCATCGGCACCTCGGCGCTGGCGACCCGTGGCTTCGGCGACGCCGAGTTCACCGAGGTGGCCGACATCATCGCGCTGACCCTCATGCCGAACCCGGACGTCGCAGCACTCTCGGCGCGGGTGAAGGTCCTGACCGACGCGTTCCCGCTCTACGCGTGAGCGGTTCGGTCAGCGCGGCGCTCCCGCGCGAGCTCTGGGCCGGTGCGGGCAGTGCCGTCCGGATCGACGGCACCGCCCTCGCCGCCCGGACGCTCGACGAACTCCGGGTCCGGATCGACCGCCTGCACGAGCACGGCATCCGTCCGGGCCTCGGCACGATCATGGTCGGCTCGAACCCCGGCTCGATGTCCTACGTCGCGGGCAAGCACCGCGACTCGGCGTCGATCGGGCTCGACTCGCACCGCATCGACCTGCCCGAGACGGCGTCCGCTGCCGACATCCGGGCCGCGATCCTGCAGATGAACGACGACCCCCGGGTCACCGCGTTCATCGTGCAGCTCCCGCTGCCGCAGGGCATCGACCCGACGCCGATGCTCGAGCTCATGGACCCGTCGAAGGACGCCGACGGCCTGCACCCGACGAACCTCGGCGAGCTGGTGCTCGCCGTGCCCGGTGGCGCCGGCACGATCGACGCACCGCTGCCGTGCACCCCGCGGGGCATCGTCGCGATGCTCGACGCGTACGAGATCCCGATCCGTGGCGCGCACGTCACGATCATCGGCCAGGGGCTGACCGTCGGGCGGCCGCTCGGCCTGCTGCTCACGCGGCTCGAGGCGACCGCGACCCTGACGCACTCGCTGACCGCCGACGTCGCCGCGGAGTGCCGTCGCGCCGACATCATCGTCGCCGCGGCCGGGGTCGCCGGGCTCGTCAAGCCGGACTGGGTCCAGCCCGGTGCCGCCGTCATCGACGTGGGCATCACCCGCGTGGTCAACGAGGAGACCGGCAAGGCGAAGCTGCACGGCGACGTCGACCCCGCGGTCGCGTCGGTCGCGGGCTTCCTGTCGCCGACCCCCGGTGGCGTCGGGCCGATGACCCGCGCGATGCTCATGAAGAACGTCGTCGAGGCCGCCGAGCGCCAGCTGTCGTAGCGCGCGGGAGCGTGCGCTCGCGTGGCGCTCGCGTGGCGCTCGCGTGGCGATGGTGTGCAGCAATGGTCGGGTGGCGTCATCGCACCGGACCATTGCTGCTCACGTAGTGCACTCCGCCGGTGCTACGGTCGCGGCATGGGGGACGAACGGCTGCAGACGACGCCGGTGATGCGAGCTCGGCCCGAACCGTCGCAACTGACCAAGGACGCCCGGTGGCTGATCGTCATCGTGGTGCTCTGCGTGCTGTTCCAGGCTCCGGGGTCGACCTGGGCGACGACCTTCGTGCACGCCGGCCAGGAGTACACGTTCACGTCGGGCCCCTGGTCCGGATGGACGCTCGCGACGGTCGGGTTCGCGGTCGCCGGGTTCGTCGTCGCGATCGCCCGCCGTGGTGCAGCCCGCTTCGACGAGCACACCGTGATGGGCCTGACCCTGGCCGCCGTGCTCGGGACCACCGCGCTGGTGTGGCTGCTCATGCCGGCGCAGACCGCGTGGGTGGAGTGGGCCGTGGAGCACGGTCGGACGCACCCGTTCGTGGTCGGGAACGTGGTGGAGTACGTCCGGTACGCGGACTACCTCGGCTGAGTCGGCGGGCGCGCGGCGGGACGCTGCTGTTCTTTCGCGCTGAGCGGCAGTCCACGGGCTGATCGCCGCGTGAACTGTCGTTGAGCGCGAAACGTCGAGCGCGCCCGCGAGCGGCGGAGCGCCGTCAGTCGCGCCGGGCGCCCTGCGCGGCGTGCACCGTGAACACGTTCGGCTCGCGGAACCCGGCGTCGGCGAAGGCGGCGGTGACAGCGGCGGTGATCGCCCCGCGTGACTCCTGGTCGACCAGCGCGATCGCCGCACCGCCGAACCCACCACCGGTCATGCGCGCACCGACGGCACCGTGCTCGACCGCGGTCGCGACGGCGAGGTCGAGCTCCGGCACGGAGATCTCGAAGTCGTCGCGCATCGACTCGTGCGACGCGACGAGCAGGGAACCGATCGCCCGGGGACCCTGTTCGCGCAGCGTGCGGACGGTGTCGAGGACGCGCTGGTCCTCGGTCACGATGTGCCGTACGCGGCGGAAGGTCTCGTCGTCCAGGAGCTCCTGCGCACGAGGCAGGTCCTCGACGCTGACGTCACGCAGGGCCTCGACACCGAGCACCCGCGCACCCTTCTCGCACGAGGCCCGACGAGCCGCGTAGCCACCGGTCGCGTGGGCGTGCTCGACGCGGGTGTCGATCACCAGGACCTCGAGCCCGTTCGCCTCGAGCGCCAGGTCGACGACGGCGGTGTCGAGCGTGCGGCAGTCGAGGAACACGACGGCGTCCTGCTCGCCGAGCAGCGAGGCGGACTGGTCCATGATCCCGGTGGGGGCACCGACGGCGTGGTTCTCCGAGTACTGCCCGACGCGCGCCAGGGTCTTCCGGTCGAGGCCGAGTTCCCACAGGTCGTTGAACGCAAGCGCGACACCGCACTCGATCGCCGCACTGGACGACAGGCCGGCACCGACCGGCACGTCGGACTCGATGAAGACGTCGAACCCGGACTTGTCGTCCAGATCGGCACCGGCCTGCTCGCGCAGGGCCCAGGCGATGCCGAAGACGTACGCCGACCAGCCGCCCATCGCCTCGGGCGACAGGTCGTCGAGGGACAGCGCCACCGGCTCGCTCGTGGCGTCGAAGGCGGAGGCGACGCGGATCGTCCGGTCGGCGCGCTGCGCGATGGAGGCGGTGGTGCGACGGTCGATCGCGAAGGGCAGCACGTAGCCGTCGTTGTAGTCGGTGTGCTCACCGATCAGGTTGACGCGACCCGGAGCGGAGTACCGCACCGTCGGCTCGTACCCGTAGACCTGCTGGAACGTCATGCGCGCTCGACTCCCTGTCGGATGAACTCGGCCGCCTTCTCGGGCACGAGGTCCCCGATCCAGGCACCCATGGCGGCTTCGCTGCCAGCCAGGAACTTCAACTTGTCCGCCGCACGTCGCGGCGAGGTGATCTGCAGCATCAGCCGCACGGTGTCGCGGGCGGTGTGCACCGGTGCCTGGTGCCACGCGGCGATGTACGGCGTCGGGTCGCCGTAGAGCGCGTCGAGCCCGCGGGTGAGCCGGAGGTGCATGTGCGCCAGCTCGTCCTTCTCGGCGTCGGTCAGGCCGGCGAAGTCGGGGACGTGACGATGCGGCAGCATGTGGATCTCGATGGGCCAGCGCGCGGCGAACGGGACGAAGGCGGTGAAGTGCTCGCCAGCGAGGACGACCCGCTCGGAACCCCGCTCGTTCGCGAGGTGCTGCTCGAACAGGTCCGGCCCGAACCGCTCGATGCTCGCGAGCAGGCGCTGGGTGCGCGGCGTGATGTACGGGTACGAGTAGATCTGCCCGTGCGGGTGGTGCAGCGTGACGCCGATCGCCTCGCCCCGGTTCTCGAAGGGGAACACCTGCTGGATGCCCGGCATCGCGGAGAGTGCGGCGGTGCGGTCGGCCCAGGCTTCGACGACGGTGCGGGCACGCGACTCGGAGATGGAGGCGAAGGACCCGGACGTCTCGGGCGAGAAGCACACGACCTCGCACCGGCCGACCGAGCGGAGCTGGCGGTTCAGGCCGACGTCGCTCAGGGACTCGAGTGACTCGGGAGCGTCGTCGGCTTCGAACAGCGGGCCGAACGACGGCGAGCGGTTCTCGAACACGGCGACGTCGTAGCGGCTCGGGATCTCGGACGGGTTGGCCGGGCTCTGGGGTGCGAGCGGGTCCTGGTCGGCCGGCGGCAGGAACACCCGGTTCTGCCGGGACGCCGCGATCGACACCCACTCGCCCGTCAGGACGTCCTGCCGCATCCGCGCCGTCTCGGGCCGCGGGTCGAGCACGCGCTCGTCGATGCTGCGTTCTGCGGGCAGCGTCGAGTCGGCGTCGTCGAAGTAGAAGAGGT
This sequence comes from Curtobacterium sp. MCSS17_005, assembly GCF_003234225.2. Lineage (NCBI taxonomy): Bacteria > Bacillati > Actinomycetota > Actinomycetes > Micrococcales > Microbacteriaceae > Curtobacterium > Curtobacterium sp. MCSS17_005. The sequence goes on along the minus strand of NZ_CP126258.1, from coordinate 3,406,231 downwards.
CGCGGCCGTCCGCGAGCTTCGTCACGCGCTTGGTGATCACCGGAACAGCCTAGCGCCCATCCGAAGCGTTGCGAAAGACATCGGAAGCAAGCGAAACTGTGCACATGACGGACGCCGACCTCTCCTTCCTCGCCGGCGCGCTGCCCGCGCCCCTCCGGCAGGACCGCATCGTCGCGATCGTCGAAGGCGCCCCCGGCATGGTCCGGACGGCCGCGTTGGCCGCGTCCCTCGGCACCAGTGAGGTGACGGTCCGCCAGGACCTCGCCGTCCTCGACCAGGAGGCCCGGATCCGGCGGGTGCACGGAGGCGCGGTCCGCCTCGGGGCCGGGTTGACCGAGCGCCCCTTCGAGGAGACCGCCGTCGAGCACCAGGTGGCCAAGGCCGCCATCGGCCGTGCGGCCGCTGCGCTGGTCCGCCCGGGGGAGTGCGTCGTCCTCGACGTCGGCACCACGCCGGCCGCCGTCGCCGAGGCCCTCGTGGCGCGCACCGAGCTCACCGGCGTCACGGTCGTCACGAACTCCCTCACCACGGCGCTCGCGCTCGAGCGAGCTGTCCCGCGCTTCACCGTGATCGTCACCGGCGGCACCCTCCGGCCCCTGCAGCACTCGCTCGTCGCCCCCTTCAACGGCGCGGTCCTGCCGATGATCGCCGCGGACCTCGTGTTCCTCGGCGGGACCGGACTCGACGTCGACCACGGCCTGACGAACGTGAACCTGCCCGAGACCGAGGCCAAGCGGATGCTCGCGGCGACGGCCCGGCGTACGGTCGTGGTCGCGGACGGGTCGAAGTTCGGCCGGGCCCACATCGGGGTCGTCCGCGCGCTCGAGGACATCGACGTCGTCGTCACCGCCGAGGCCGACGCCGCCGTGGTCGCCACGATCCGGGCGGCCGGGGCCCAGGTGATCGTCGCCGACGGCGAGCAGCACACCGAACCAGCCGGAAGGAAGAACACCGCATGACCGCAGCACCCACGGGTGGCCAGTACCGCCTCCACCACGCCGGACCCGACGGGGTCGTCGAAGCCGTGGTCACCGAGGTCGCCGCGGGCATCCGCGAACTCCGCGTCGCCGGCTTCGACATCACCGAGCCGTTCCCCGTGACCGAGCAGCCGCCGGGGGCGAACGGCATCGTCCTGGCACCCTGGCCGAACCGCGTGGCCGGTGGTGTGTGGGAGCTCGACGGCAAGCGGCAGCAGCTCGACGTCTCGGAGCCGAAGTACGGCAACGCCTCGCACGGCCTGCTCCGGTTCGCCCCGTACCGGGTGGTGTCGCAGACCGAGACCTCGATCCAGCAGGAGGCGACGATCCACCCGCAGCACGGGTGGCCCTTCACCCTCGAGACGCGCGTGCTGCACGAACTCGTCGACGACGGCGTCCGTGTCACGCACGAGGTCACGAACCGCTCGGGCGTCCGTGCACCCTTCGCCGTCGGCGCCCACCCGTACCTGCGTGCCGGTGACACCCCCGCCGACGACCTGGTCGTCACGCTCGACGCCGCGACCGCCTTCACCGTCGACGAGCAGAAGGTGCCGAACGGTTCGGTGCCGGTCGAGGGCACGCCGTACGACCTGCGCCAGGGGCGACGTGCCGGGGACTCGGACCTCGACACCGCCTACAAGGACGTCACCCCCGACGCCGACGGGATCCGCCGCACGACGATGCACGGGCCCGAGGGCGACGGTGTGGAGCTCTGGCAGGACGCCTCGTTCCCCTACGTGCAGGTCTTCACCTCGCGCGAGTACCCGCGGGGCGACGGGAAGGGCCTGGCCGTCGCGGTCGAACCGATGACGGCGCCCGCGAACGCCCTGAACTCGGGCGAGGGCCTGCGCTGGCTCGAGCCGGACGAGACCTGGACCGGTTCGTGGGGGATCCGCCGCGTCTGGTCCTGAGGAGTCCGGTCGGCGCCACCACCGACACGAGGAAGGCCCCGCCGGGTGTCCGGCGGGGCCTTCTGTGTTCGTGTCGGACGCCGGGCGTCAGCCGCGGCGCATCCGGAGTGCCTCGACCGCGAGGGACTCGGTCGCGTACCGGCCGACCTCGTGCGCCCACGCCGGGTCGTCGCCACGGAGCGCGATGAAGTCCTTGCGCTGCCGGCAGACGTAGCCGAGCACGGCGGTGGCCGTCGCGACCTCGATGAAGTCCTTGCGGATGTGGCGGGTCGTGACCTGGGCGTTGCGGCGGAGCGTGTCGAGCAGGAGCTCGTTGCTCATCGTCGTGTTGGTCGCTGCTGCGAGCTCGACGATGCGGCGCGCGTCACCGGTGGTGCTGGTCTGCGTGGCTTCGATGGGCTCGATCACGGTGTACCCCGTTCGTTCGTGGTGGTGCTGTGCTGCAGGATCCGGTGATCGGATCCGGGAACGACACTATCGGCGGCAGCCCAACAATCCGCTGAGGGCGGGCTGTGGTGGGCAGGGGATCTCCCATGAGCCCGCTGGGGACGGATTGTACCCCGTTCAGGAGCAGACGGCGTCCTCAGACGCAGCGGGCGCTGCCGACGGGTCCGCCGAGGGCGTCGAGGGACTCGCTGACGCGGTCCGCCAGGTACTGGTAGCCGGCGTCGTTCGGGTGGCCGCCGTCGACGGCGGAGTACCCCGGGCTGTTGCTCGACGTGAACCATCTGCCGGCGAGGGCGTCGATGTAGGGCACACCGGCGGCGGCGGCACCCGCGGAGACCGACGCGGCAACGCCGACGGTCGAGTTCGCCCACGGCAGCGGTGCTGACGGGCCGAGCGCGACGACGACGGCGTCCGGCCAGGTCTGCTGCGCCGTGCGGAGGGTCCGCTCCACCGTGGCGCGGAGGGTGTCCGAGTCCACGAGCCAGTCGTTCTGGCTGCCCTGCACGATCACGAGCTGGGGGTCGAACGAGGCGTGCCGCTCGAGGCGTGGCCCGTACGTGTAGTGCGACGAACCGGTCCGGCCGGTGTCGACGTAGCCCGTGCCCGGGTACCCGTCGATCTTGGCCGTCCACCCACGGTCCTCGCTGAGGTCCTGCGCCCAACCGCGGAGTCCGCTGGCCGAGCCCCGACCCGAGGTGTACGAGTCGCCCACGATCAGGACGCGTGACCCGGGCTCGATCGCCGCGGCGACGCGGTCGGCCGCGACGCCGGGGGCAGCGACGGCCGAGGCCGAGGTCGACGAGGACACCGGCTGGCAGGCATTCGAGACGTTCGGCAGGATCAGCAGGAGTCCGGAGACCCCGAGTGCCATCGCACCGAGGGCGAGTGCCGGCACCAGCTTCCGGCGGCGTCGGCGCATCGTTGCCGGGCCGGTGGGGGTGCCCGGCCGCTCGCGCTGCGATCGTCGGCCCATCGAAGACATTCTAGACAGGAGCGCGAAGCGAGACTGGGAGGTGGGCCCCGTGGGGCTCGAACCCACGACCCTCGGATTAAAAGTCCGGTGCTCTACCAACTGAGCTAGAGGCCCTCACCCGCAAGGCTAGCGGGTGAGGGCCTCTGGGACAGAACCTTGCGGACGGGTCAGCCCCGGCGCCCGGTGAGCGACCGCAGCAGCCACGCGATGACCGCGATGATCAACAGCACGATGCCGACCCAGAGCAGGAACTTCAGGCTCGCGGCGAACCCGCCGACGAACAACAGGATGACTGCGATCACAGCCAGGATGATGAGCAGGGCGTTCATGGAAGATCCTCTCCTTCACGTGCAGGGAGGAGCGCCTCCCTGCCGCAACACGGTACGCGTGGCGCAGCCGTTGCGTTCTGGGCGAACGGGACGCGGGCGTGTCACCGGCCGCGCCTACACTGCTGCGGTGCCTCGCGATCACCACCGTCCCGTCCACTTCACCGACGCAGAGTTCGCCGCCATCCAGGGCGGTGAGGACCCGGCGCTCGTGAACCGTGTCGCGCACGAGACCGCGAACGCCCTGCTGCACCGGGTGCGCGAGGACCCGGACCCGGCCGTGGTCGAGCGGCTCGTCACCTACACGGACGTGCACGGCATCGACGCCATCGCGGAACTGTGGGCACGGGTCGGGGCGCACACCCTGCCGGGGGCGCTCTGGCGGGTGTACCTGGTGCGCATCGTGATCCGGCAGAACCCGGAGGAGATCGCGTACCTGTTCGAACGGGGCACGGCGCAGATCGGGACGATCGACCAGGCGGTCGCGGGTGCCGAGGAACCGACGGGCCCGGCCGAGATCCTGACGCTCGCCGACCGCATCCTGCACGGCCTGTACACGGGCGACCTCGCGGTGGCGCTCGACCGCGGGGCGTCGTTCTGCCGTCTGACCGCCGCCGGCGCGACCGCCGTGGCGGACGAGTCCGACCTGGTGGCGTCCGAGCGCGCGAGCGAACTCACGACGCGGGCGCTCCGCCTGACGGAGCTGGCGGCCGACCTGACCGAGGCGGCGGCGCTCTGGCGCCGCGACAGCCTGGACTGAGCGAGCGGCGGGGCGGACCCGCACCGGGCCTCCAGGCCGAAGTCCGCAGCAGAAAACCCGGACGCGACCGCATCCGGGCATGAAAAGACCGGGCCGCAGAAGCGCCTCTCGGCGCGAGGCCGCTCGAAGCGGCGAATTTTGGAGCCCGGGGCTTGCTGCGGCCCGGCGAGACCAAGTCTACGAGACGTCGGCTGATCACTCGACCCTGTTCACTCATGGTGGACAGAACCGGCCCCGGGCGTGCCCGCGCGCACCCCCGTGCAGGCCCGCCGCGCCCATCCCGCCGAGAAATCCCGACCCCCATCCAATCCACAGCGGGGACCGCGCCGAATCATCTGCGTGACGGACGGAATGCCCGTCACGAAGCGAGAGGCCCGGTGTGACCCGGACCGGCACCGCCGGTCAATTCCCTGTGGGTCACGCCGGCCCCTCGTCTCGACCGCCCATGCGGAGGCTTCGTGCTCCCCGCTTGGTCAACGAAAGCAACCGAGAGGAGGGAAACCTGCAATGCTTGCCCTCGTGGATAGCGACACCGAACGCTGGAGCTCGTCAGAGCCAGCTCAGGCATCGCCGGACGACCTCCTCGCCCGGGTCGCCGCCGGTGACCAAGCCGCCTTCGCGGACCTCTACGACGCACTCTCCGGTCGGGTCCTCGGTCTGATCACGCGCCTCCTCCGGGACCGCGCGCAGTCGGAAGAGGTCACGCAGGAGGTCTTCCTGGAGGTCTGGCAGCAGGCCACCCGCTTCGACCGGAAGCGCGGGACGGCCGCCAGCTGGGTCCTCACCATGGCCCACCGCCGAGCGGTCGACCGGGTTCGCGCCTCGCAGTCGTCGCACGACCGCGACACCAAGATCGGCATCCGCGACCTCGAGGCCGGTTTCGACCAGGTCTCCGAGTCCGTCGAGATCCGCATCGAGCACGAGCGCGTCGGCCGAGCGCTGGCGAAGCTCACCGAGTTCCAGCGGCAGGCCGTGCAACTCGCGTACTACGGCGGTTACTCGCACAGCGAGATGGCCGAACACCTCGGTGTCCCCATCGGCACCGTCAAGACCCGTCTCCGTGACGGGATGATCCGACTCCGAGACGAGATGGGGGTGACCTCATGACCGAACGCCACGACGACCCCGCACTGATGACGGGTTCCCACGCACTCGACGCGCTGTCCGACGACGAGCGTGCGCTCCTCGAGGACGCCCTCCGGACGTCCCCCGAGCTGCAGGCCGAGAACGACTCACTGCGCGAGACCGCGCTGCAGCTCGCCTACGCCGTCGCACCGATCGAGCCCCCCGCGTCGCTCAAGGCGTCGCTGCTGGCCCGGATCGCGACGACCCCCCAGGTCGCGCCTCTCGCCGACACGACGGTCGACCAGGCCCCGGTCGCCGAGACCGCCTCCGTCCAGGAGGCCCGTCCCGAGCCCGCCAGGCACGTCGCCTCGATCGCCGACGGCCCCACCGCCGGTGGCCGGGCATCGTCAGAGGCTCGCCGCCGCTGGTTCCAGCGTCCGGCGGTCATGCTGACGGCCGCAGCTGCCGCCGCCGCGGTCTTCTTCGGCGGACTCGGCGTCGGATCGATCTTCGACCCGAACGGCTCCGGCACCGGCACGACGCAGGCGTCGAGCGGCCTCGACCGCATCTACGCCGCCTCGGACTTCCAGCGCACGACGACCAAGGTCGCCGGCGGCGGTTCGGCGACGGTCGTGTGGTCGAACGACCTCGGCAAGTCCGCGGTGATCCTCGACGGTGTCGAGCAGGCGCCGAAGGGCAAGACGTACGAGCTGTGGTACATCGGCTCCGAGGAGCAGGGCGGCACCATCAAGTCGGCCGGCCTGGTCGACGGTGCGGCTGACGGTGTGCACTCCGCCGTGCTGCAGGGCTCGATGTCCGAGGGCGTCACGATCGGCATGACGGTCGAACCCGAGGGCGGTTCCGAGCAGCCGACCACCTCGCCGATCATGGCGGTCCCCACCACCACGGCCTGACGCCACGGGCGGTCCTGCTGGACCGTCACCGACGCAGAACGACGAAGCCGCTGTCACACGACAGCGGCTTCGTCGTTCTGCGTGCGCACGGCTTTCCGGCGCAACCACGAAGGCCCGGCGCGCGTCCGTGGCGGACGTGCACCGGGCCTCCAGGCAGTCCGTCAGTGCGACGGACGGATGCCGATCAACCGAAGCGGCCCGAGACGTAGTCCTCGGTGGCCTGTACGGACGGGTTCGAGAACATCGTCGCGGTGTCGTCGAACTCGATGAGCTTGCCGGGGGCGCCGGTACCGGCGATGTTGAAGAACGCCGTCTTGTCGCTGACGCGCGACGCCTGCTGCATGTTGTGGGTCACGATCACGATCGTGAACTCCTTCTTGAGCTCCTCGATCAGGTCCTCGATGGCGAGGGTCGAGATCGGGTCGAGGGCCGAGCAGGGCTCGTCCATCAGGAGCACGTCCGGCTCCACCGCGATCGCGCGGGCGATGCAGAGACGCTGCTGCTGCCCACCGGACAGGCCCATGCCGGGCTTGTCGAGGCGGTCCTTGACCTCGTTCCACAGGTTCGCACCCTGCAGCGAGCGCTCGACGATGTCGTCCGCCTCGGAGCGGGAGACGCGCTTGTTGTTGAGCTTCACGCCCGCGAGCACGTTGTCACGGATCGACATCGTGGGGAACGGGTTCGGACGCTGGAAGACCATGCCGACCTGCCGACGAACGAGCACGGGGTCGACGCCGGCGCCGTACAGGTCGTCGCCGTCGATCTTGACCGAGCCTTCGACCCATGCGCCGGGGATCACCTCGTGCATGCGGTTCAGGGTGCGGAGGAAGGTGGACTTGCCGCAGCCCGACGGGCCGATGAAGGCCGTGACGGTGCGGGGCTCGATGGTGATGTCGACACCCTCGACCGCCTTGAACTTCGAGTAGTAGACGTTGAGGCCGTCGACCTCGATGCGCTTGGACACGTTGATCCTTCTGGGTGGGTGGTGTCGCTGGTTCCGCGGGGGCGGAGGGTCAGCGGCTGAGCTTGGGGGCGAAGAGACGGGTGATGAACCGGGCGAGCAGGTTGAGCAGCATCACGATCAGGATGAGCACGAGGGCCGCGGTCCACGCCCGGTCGACGAACGGCACCGGGTTGGCGCCCTGCTGCGAGTACTGCGTGTACGCGTACACCGGCAGGGTCATCATCGGGTCACGGAACAGGTTGTAGTTCATGCTCGCGGTGAAGCCGGCCGTGACGAGCAGCGGGGCGGTCTCACCGATGACGCGGGCGATCGAGAGCATGACGCCGGTGGTGATGCCGGCGAGGCTGGTGGGGAGCACGACCTTGAGGATCGTGAGGTACTTCGGCACCCCGAGGGCGTACGAGGCCTCGCGGAGTTCCATCGGGACGATCTTCAGCACCTCTTCGGTGGAGCGCACGACGATCGGGATCATCAGCACCGACAGGGCGACGGAACCGACCAGGCCGAAGCGGGCCCCCGGGCCGAGGAACAGCGCGAAGAGCGCGTAGGCGAACAGACCGGCGACGATCGACGGGATGCCCGTCATGACGTCGACGAAGAACGTGATGCCCTTCGCCAGTGCACCGCGACCGTACTCGACCAGGTAGATCGAGGTGAGCAGGCCGATCGGCACCGAGATGAGCGCCGCGAACAGTGTGATCTCGAGCGTGCCGATGAGGGCGTGGACCGCGCCGCCGCCCTCGGAGATGACCCCGCGCATCGAGTACGAGAAGAAGTTGGCGTCGAAGCGGGCGATGCCCTTGGCGATGACCGTCCAGAGCAGCGACACCAGCGGCAGGACCGCGATGACGAACGCCGTGATGACGAGCGAGGTGACCAGGCGGTCGACCGCCTTGCGGCCGCCCTCGACGATGCGCGAGATGACGACGATGAGGACGTCGAACAGGACCGTGCCGAGGAAGATCGCCGCGACGACGTTGAAGTCCTTGACGGCGCCACCCGCGTTGAGCAGGGCGAAGACCAGGACGAGGGCGACCCAGCTGCCGACGAGCAGCAGCCACGGGACGGAGGCGTGCAGCTTGCCGTTGGCGTAGACGTTGCCGGCGGTGCCGGTCTGACGGAGCGCGAGGGACATCGGGTGCGACCTCTCAGCTGACTCGGCTGCGGACGATGTACCGCGCGAGCATGTTGATGACCAGGGTGATGACGAAGAGGATCAGACCCGACGCGATGAGCGCGTTCAGTGCCGTACCGGATGCCTCGGCGAACTGCAGGGCGATGTTCGCGGCGATCGTCGAGGGGTTCTGCGACGTCAGCATCTGGAACGTGACGTTCGTCGAGACCGACAGCACCAGCGCGATCGCCATCGTCTCGCCGAGTGCGCGGCCGAGGCCGAGCATGATCGCCGAGACGATGCCGGACTTCGCGAACGGCAGGACCGACAGGCGGATCATCTCCCAGCGGGTCGCGCCGAGGGCCAGGGCCGCTTCCTCGTTGAGGGTCGGGGCCTGCAGGAAGATCTCACGCATGACCGCGGTCATGATCGGGATCGCCATGACGGCGAGGACGATCGACGCCGTCAGGATCGTGCGGCCGGTGCCGGACACCTGGCCGGAGAACAGCGGGAACCAGCCGATGTACTCGTTCAGGAACACGTAGAACGGCTTCACCAGGGGCGCCAGCACGGCGATGCCCCAGAGGCCGTAGACGACCGACGGCACCGCGGCCAGCAGGTCGATCACGTAGCCGAGGACCGGCGCGAGTCGACGCGGCGCGAAGTGCGAGATGAAGAGGGCGATCCCGAGGGACAGCGGCACGGCGATCACGAGCGCGATGAGCGCGGACCAGACGGTACCGAAGACCAGGGGGCCGACGAAGTCCCAGAAGTTCGTGGCCTTGCCCGGCAGCTCGCCGACCTTGGCGGAGAAGGCCGGGATGCTCTGCCAGACGAGGAACGCGGCCACGAGCACGAGCACGAAGAGGATGAGGCCGCCGGCGATGACCGACGCGGCGGAGAAGACGCGGTCGCCGACACGGACGACGGCCTTCGGCTTGATCGGGGTGACGGTGGCCCCTGGCTGGGCCGGTGCGGTCGTCATGGGGTACTCCTGTCGGAGGAACGCCGGGGGAGGCGACGGGTTCTGGGGTGGTGGTGCGCGTCCGGGTGGGTCCTGGACGGGTTCGCGTCCGGGTGCGGTCCTGGACGGCTGAGTGCCCGGACGCCGGTCGAGTGGGTGGGACCGGCGTCCGGGCGCTCAGGGGGCCTTACTTGATGGAAGCGACCGCGTCCTTGGCCTTCGACGCGAGGTCGGAGGAGAGGGCGGCCGACTTGGCCTCCTTGGCAGCGGCGTCCTGAGCGGCGCTCGAGACGACGTAGTCGAGGTAGCCCTTCACGAGCTCGGCCTTGTCGGCGTCCTTGTACTCCTGGCACGCGATGGCGTAGGAGACGAGGACCAGCGGCCAGGCACCGTCAGCGGTGTCCTTGCGGTCGATGTCGATCGCGAGGTCGTTGTCCTCGCGGCCGGTCGCGATCTCGGAGTCGGCGACGACCTGCGCGGCACCGTCGGCCGAGATCTCGGTCGCCTTGTCGCCGACCATCAGCTTCGCGCGGTCGAGGTCGCCCGCACCGGAGTCGTCGATGTAGGTGATGGCGTTGGTGGCGTTGCCCATCGCGGAGGCGACACCGGAGGTGCCCTTCGCGCTGTCACCGACCGAGTACGGGAAGGTCTGGCTGGGCTCTTCGGTCCAGACGTCCGAGGCGTTCGCGGAGACGTACTCCGAGAAGTTCTGCGTGGTGCCCGAGTCGTCGGAGCGGTGCACGACCGTGATGTCGGCGTCCGGCAGCTTCGCGTCCTTGTTCAGGTCGGCGATCTCCGAGTCGTCCCACTTGGTGATCTTGCCCGAGAAGATGCCCGCGATGGTCTTCGCGTCGAGCGTCAGGTCGCTGACACCGTCCACCTTGTACGCGATGGCGATCGGGGAGATGTAGACGGGAATGTCGATGCCCTTGGTGTCCGCCTTGCAGGACTCGAAGGTGCCCGAGAGCTCCTCGTCCTTCAGCGCGGCGTCGGAGCCGGCGAAGTCCGCGGCACCCGACATGAAGTTCTCGCGGCCGGCGCCCGAGCCGTCCGGAGTGTAGTTCACCGTGACGCCCGAGGCCTCGTTCTGGAAACCGGCGGCCCAGGTGGCCTGCGCGGTCTGCTGTGCCGACGAGCCGGAGCCGGTCAGGGTGCCGGAGAGGCTCGAGTAGTCGTTACCGCTGGTGGAGGAGGACTCGGTGCTGCCCGCGTCCTCGTTCGCCGCGCAGGAGGAGAGCACGACTGCGCCGGCGATCGCGATTGCTGCGATCGAACCGATTCGCTTGATGTTCACAGGGGTCCCTTCGGGAATGGAATGCAGTGGGACCACTGCGGTCCCTGGGCCGGTGCCGACCCGGGAGCGACTGTAGGGACGCGAGGTGACCGCAATCACCCCCGCTGGTGAACGGGAGGTGAACGAGGGGTTGTCCACGTCGGGGCGGCGTGCGCCGCTCCCGCGCAGGGAGCAGGATCGGGGGCACTGTGCGCTCGTTCGGAAGATGCGCACGCATGATCGCGGACGAGCGGTCGGGAGGCCCGGATCGCGTTCCCGGGCGCGGCGCGGCCCCGTCGTGTGGCCGGGTACCGGGCGTCTGCGCTGCGGTCCGGCGGCACTGCGGTGCGGCGGCGCTGTGGTCCGCCGGCGCTGCGGTCTGGCGGTGGCCGGCTACGCCGGGATCGTGTTGCGGTGCGTCTCGACCGCGACGAGCGTGTCCCCGGCGATGTGCATGACGGAGAAGTCCCCGACGGACAGCATGGCGGCGCGGCGCAGGTCGAAGCGGCCGGAGTCGTCGGCGGTCGCCGTGGCGATCCGGGCGATGATGTCGGGCAGCACCGGACCGTGCGAGCAGAGCACGGCGGTCTTGCCCTTGTCGAGTCGGCGCCGGACGACGCCCTTGACGTCGGCGGCGCCGCGGTCGTGGGCGTCCTGGCTGATGTCGGCGGTGCTCGAGACCCCGAGCTTCGTCGCGGCGGACAGCGGCTCGACGGTCGCGAGGCACCGCGCCGCCGTGCTGCTCACGATCTTCTTCGGGCCGAACGCCGCGACCGGTGCCGCGGCGGCCTTGGCCTGCGAACGGCCGACGGGCAGCAGTGGACGGGTGGCGTCGGGGCCGTCCCAGTCCGAGCCGGGCACCGTCTTCGCGTGGCGCAGGGTGATCAGGGCGAACGTGCGGTGCTGTCCGGCGGCGGCGCGTTCGGCGAACCGGTCGAGGATCGCGACGTCCCGCTCGTAGGTCAGGCGGTTGCGGGCGTCGTCGATGGTGACCCACTCGAGCGCGGCGACCTCGTGGTTCGGCACGAAGGCACCGGCGCGGGCGTACTCCTTGGCCGAGACCCGGGCCGCCCAGTAGTGCACGACCTTGTCGCGACCGTTCGGCAGCACGTACTCGGCGGTGCCGAGCGGTGCGCCGAGGTGGACGCGGTACCCGGTCTCCTCGTCGATCTCGCGCACGGCGGTCGTCGGGACGGCCTCGCCCGGGTCCACCTTGCCCTTGGGCAGGGAGACGTCCTTGTGGTGGTCGCGGTGGATGAGCAGCACGAGGGGTGTGCCGTCCTGTTCGCGCCAGACGACCGCACCCGCAGCGACGACGGGGCCCGAGGGACCGCCGCTCACCGAGTCGAGCGCTTCCGGGCCGAGATCTTCCGCATGGTCACATTCTGCACGTCCTCGAGCGGACGGCCCGCATCGTCCGTGGAGTGCCGTGTCCACTCGCCGTCGGACTCCAGGTGCCACGAGCTGGCGGTGTCGGCCATCGCCAGGTCGAACATCTCCTGGACCTCGTTGATGTGGTCCGGGGCGACCAGCCGCACGAGCGCCTCGACGCGTCGGTCGAGGTTGCGGTGCATCATGTCGGCGCTGCCGATGAACACCGCGGGGTCGCCGTCGTTGTGGAACGCGAACGCACGGGAGTGCTCGAGGTAGCGCCCGACGATGCTCCGCACGCGGATCGTGTCACTGACGCCTTCCATGCCCGGCTTGAGCGAGCAGATGCCGCGCACCCAGACGTCGATCGGCACACCGGCCTGGCTCGCCAGGTAGAGCGCGTCGATGATCTGTTCGTCGACCATCGAGTTGACCTTGATCCGGATGCCCGAGGGCTTGCCGGCGCGGGCGTTGGCGGCCTCGGTCTGGATGCGCTTGAGCAGGCCCTTCCGCAGGTGCAGCGGTGCCACGAGCAGGCGCTTGAACTTCTTCTCGATGGCGTAGCCGGACAGCTCGTTGAACAGGCGGGTGAGGTCCTTGCCCACGGTGTCGTCCGAGGTGAAGAGGCCCATGTCCTCGTAGATGCGCGAGGTCTTCGGGTTGTAGTTACCCGTGCCGATGTGGCTGTAGTGCTTGAGCGTCCCGCCCTCTTGCCGGATGACGAGCACGAGCTTCGAGTGCGTCTTCAGCCCGACCAGGCCGTAGACGACGTGCACGCCGGCCTTCTCGAGCTTCCGGGCCCAGGTGATGTTGTTCTGCTCGTCGAAGCGGGCCTTGATCTCGACCAGGGCGAGGACCTGCTTGCCGGCGGCCGCTGCGTCGATGAGCGCTTCGACGATGGGGCTGTCGCCGGAGGTGCGGTACAGGGTCTGCTTGATCGCCAGCACGTTCGGGTCGGCCGCGGCCTGCTCGAGGAATGCCTGCACGCTCGTGGCGAAGGACTCGTAGGGGTGGTGGACCAGGACGTCGTTCGCCTTGATCGCGCGGAACAGGTCCGGCTTGGTGTTCGGCTCACCCGGCTGGAACTGCACCGGGGTGGTCGGCACGTGCTTCGGGTAGTGCAGGTCCGGACGGTTGATCTTGGAGATCTCGAACAGCCCGCCGAGGTCGAGCGGCGACGGCAGCCGGAAGACCTCTTCCTCGGTGATGTCGAGTTCACGCACGAGCAGGTCGAGGGTCACCGGGTCCATGTCCTCGGTGATCTCGAGGCGGATCGGCGGACCGAACCGACGGCGCAGGAGCTCGCGCTCGAGCGCCTGGATGAGGTTCTCGGCCTCGTCCTCCTCGATCTCGACGTCCTCGTTGCGGGTGACCCGGAACACGTGGTGCTCGAGGACCTCCATCCCCGGGAACAGGTCGTCGAGGTGGTTCGCGATGAGGTCTTCGAGCGGGATGAAGCGCATCCGGCCGGAGTTGTCGTCGGGGAGCTTGATGAAGCGGGAGAAGTTCTGCGGCACCTTGAGGCGCGCGAACTCCTGGCGCTGCGACTTCGGGTTGCGGACCCGCACCGCCAGGTTGAGCGAGAGCCCGGAGATGTAGGGGAACGGGTGCGCCGGGTCGACGGCCAGGGGCATGAGCACCGGGAAGATCTGCTCGTTGAAGTACTCCCGCATCCGCTGCCGGTCGGCTTCGTCGAGGTCGGACCAGTGCTCGATGTGGATGCCCGCGGCGTCGAGGTCGGGCTTGAGCGACCCGATGAACGCCTGGGCGTGCCGGTCCTGCAGCTCGTGGGCCTTCTTCGCGATGTCCCGCAGGACGTCGCTGGGGGCACGGCCGACGTTGGTCGGGACGGCGATGCCGGTGTCGATGCGGCGCTTCAGGCCGGCGACGCGGACCATGAAGAACTCGTCGAGGTTGGACGCGAAGATCGCCAGGAAGTTCGCCCGCTCCAGCAGGGGCTGCGTGCGGTCTTCGCCCAGCTCGAGCACGCGCTGGTTGAACCGGAGCCAGCTGAGCTCGCGGTCGAAGTAGCGGTCCGTCGGCAGCGACTCGTGCTCGATCTCGACGACCTCGTCGAAGTCGTCGAGGTCGGGTGCGACGGATTCGCCGTCGAGCTGCGGTTCGGTGTCCATCCCCACATCCTGCCACCCGGCCCCTGCCATCGGAGGGGCCTCGGTGGACGCTGTGGAAACCGGCGGTGAACCGTTCGGTTGTGGAGGGCCGGCCGCGACGGACCGAGGTGCTGCGCTCAGCGTGCGAAGACCTGCACGAACGCGCCCCACTGCGCCGGCGCCCGCTGCTCGAGCCACGCGCAGAACTCGGGGTAGGCGGCATCGATGGACAGGACACTGATCACCCCGCGCTGGCCGTTCACTTTGACGTCCAGGCCGCCGAAGCGGTTCGTCGTGGGCCGGATGTGCTTGATGGCAGCGGGGTCGACGGTCCGGGCGGCACGGAACATCGGCGTGACGACCAGCTGCGAGTCGTACGCCTCGACCCGGCGCCGCTTCTGCCCGACGCCCAGGTAGACGAACAGCAGCCCGAACAGCCCGATGCCGAGACCGCCGAGGAGCATCCCGATCGCGTCGGGGTCGTCGAGCAGGGCGAGTGCGCCCAGCAGGAAGAACCCGCCGACCACGATGAAGACGATCCCGATGATCCGGAGCAGCAGGCAGTTCCACCGGCGAGCGCGGACGATGAAGAGCACGCCGTACGCCTCGTCCCCGACGACCGTCGACGGGGGTCGCTTCCGGTCGCTCTGGCGGACGAGTGCGGTGACGACGGCGGGGATGGCGACCATCGCGGCCATCGCGAGGAACACCGGCGACGGGTTGAAGTTCACCGGGCTGCCCCCGACCGTGCGTCCGGACGTCGTCGTTCGATGGGCGATCCGCCCTGGTCCCCCTGGATCACGGGCGGAGCGTATCAGTGACCGGCGGCCTGCTCCGGTGCCGCGTACTGCACGTCGATCGCGTGCTGCGTGAACCGCGAGCGCCGGTACAGCGCCAGCGCCGGCTCGTTGTCCCCCTCGACGTACAGCGCGGCGGCGGTCAGGCCGCGGCCGCGCAGCCGAGCGGTGCCCGCACGCATGAGCAAACCGCCGAGTCGCTGCCCCTGCAGGTCGGGCCGCACGGCGACGGCGTAGAACTCGCCGATGCCGTCCTCGACCTTGAGCCAGCACGAGCCGGCCAGCTGCCCGGAGGCGTCGCGGAGCAGCAGCAGGTCCTCGCCTGCGAACCAGTCGTCGGCTTCGCGTGCGTGCAGGTCG
Organism: Curtobacterium sp. MCSS17_005; assembly: GCF_003234225.2. Taxonomy (NCBI): domain Bacteria; kingdom Bacillati; phylum Actinomycetota; class Actinomycetes; order Micrococcales; family Microbacteriaceae; genus Curtobacterium; species Curtobacterium sp. MCSS17_005. Next base: position 3,390,904 of record NZ_CP126258.1, on the reverse strand, counting down.
TCGAGCGTCATCCGCCCCTGCTCGGGGTGGTGGGCGAAGGCGGCGGCGTTCAGCGCGAGCCAGTCGGTCTCGTCGTCGGTGCCGGGGCGGAACGCCGACAGGGAGTAGCCGTCGGGCAGCGCCACGTCGACATCGACGTCATCGACGTCATCGACCTCGGCGACGGGCGCCCGGAGCTGCAGCAGCGTGCGGACCGCGCGCCAGCCGAACCGGTCAGCCAGCGCACGCGCTGCCGGGTGGTCCCCGTGCGCCCACGCGAGCCGGGGAGCGGCCCCGCCGCCCAGCGCGAGTGCCTGCGACACCAGGGCCGTGCCGATGCCCCGGCCACGGGCCTCCTGGGCGACGACGAGTTCCAGCTCGCCGTCACGGACCACCGCGACCCCGTGGTCGACGGTCAGGACGGTCGCGCGCCCCGCGCGGACGTCGACCAGGGTCTGGTCGGAGAACGGGGGAGCCTCGCCGGGGGCGACGAAGCCGCCGAGATCGGGGAGCACTACTGCCCCATCAGGCGCTCGGCCTCGTCGTCGTAGACGTTGAAGCGGTACCCGACGTTGCGGACGGTGCCGATGAGCGACTCGAGGTCGCCGAGCTTGGCACGCAGCCGTCGGACGTGCACGTCGACCGTGCGGGTGCCACCGAAGTAGTCGTAGCCCCAGACCTCGCTGAGCAGCTGCTCGCGGGTGAAGACGCGTGACGGGTGGGTGGCGAAGAAGCGCAGGAGCTCGAACTCCTTGAACGTCAGGTCGAGCGGCCGGCCGCGCACCTTGGCGGAGTAGCTGGCCTCGTCGATGACGACACCGGACGCCTGGATCTTCGAGCTGGTCTGGCCCTTCGCCGCACGACCGGCGGACAGTCGGATGCGGGCGTCGATCTCGGCCGGGCCCGCGCTCTCGAGCACGACGTCGTCGACGTTCCAGTCGCTGTTCACCGCGGTCAGCCCGCCCTCGGTGACGACGAGCACGATCGGCGTGGTCGACCCCGACGAGGCGAGGATCTTGCACAGGGCCTTCGCGCTGACCAGGTCGGTGCGGGCGTCCACGAACATCAGGTCGCTCTGCGGGGCGTTGACCAGCTGTGCGGCCTCGGCCGGCACGTGGCGGATCCGGTGGCTCAGGAGGCCCAGGCTCGGCAGGACGTCTCCGGGCGCGGTCGAGGTGAGTACCAGGAGCTGTGCCACAGGACCTCCGGAGGTGGATGACGTCGTGGAGACATCCTAGTGATGCTCGGGAAGGACTCATCCGGCCGGACGGATTGCGCGTCATCCCGCACCGCACGGTGCGTGCGTTCCGCACGTCCCCTGCCATGATGGAGCGCGTGACCGAGCCCGTGCACCCCACCGACCAGCGTCGCCTGCGGCTGACGTCCGTCCTGCCGGTCTGGGTGCTGGCGGTCGTCGGGGCCGTGCTCGTGCTGACCCTGGCCGAGCGCGACGCGTTCGCCTGGCTGCTGCTCGTCTTCGTCGCCTGCGTGATGGTCAGCTTCGTGCTGCAGCTCATCACCGCCACCAAGGACGGTCTGGTCGAACGGATCAGCATCGCGTCGTCCGGGGCGTTCGTCGTGGTCCTCGTCACCGCGGTGGTGCTCCTGGCGCGTTGAGCCGAGCCGCGTAGACTCCGAGCATGGATTCGCTGCTTGCGCTCGAGCTCTTCTACGTCGGCCTCCTCGGCCTGGCGTCGCTCGCGATCGCGTTCATCTCGGTCGTCGTCGTCGTGAAGCTGTTCAAGGGCCAGCGTTGATCGAGCTGCCCGAGGGCCTCGCCCCCGAACTGGTCCCGCTGTCGTGGCTGGTCGGCGTGTGGGAGGGCACCGGTGTGGTCGAGTACCCGGTCGGTGACGACGACGAGGTCCGGAACTACGAGTTCGGCCAGCGCGTCAGCTTCAGCCACGACGGCCTGCCGTACCTGAACTACTCGTCGACCACCTGGCTGCTCGACGACGACCACACCCCGCTCGCCGCCGAGATGGGCTACTGGCGGATCGACCGTCCGACCGAGCCGGGCGACCGCGGCCCCGCGATGCTCCTGGGCGACGGGCCCACGCCCTTCAGCACGGTCGAGAGCGTCGAGGCGCTCCGCAACACCACGGACGGCTTCGACGTCGAGGCCGCGATCATCCACCCGACGGGGGTCAACGAGCTCTACGTCGGCCGTGTGCTGAAGGGCCGGATCGACCTGTCGACCGACGCCGTGCTGCGCTCGCCGAACGCGAAGGACTACTCCGCCGCGACCCGCCTGTACGGGCTGGTCGAGGGCAAGCTCTTCTGGGCGTGGGACATCGCCGCGCTCGGTCGCGAACTCACCTCGCACGCCTCGGGGCAGCTCGCGAAGGTCGACTGATGTCGGCGTTCGCCGCGCGTGACGGCTTCGTCGCGGCCGACTCCGTCGCCGCGCACTTCGGCAACCCGATCGGGGAGCAGCGCCTGCTGACCCGGGGGCGTGCCGTCGTCGAGCTCGGTCTCGGTGTCGTCACCGTCTCCGGACCGGACCGGTTGTCGTGGCTCAACTCGATCACCTCGCAGCAGCTCACCGGGTTGCCGACCGGCGTCAGCACCGAGACGCTCGTCCTCGACCAGGCCGGACGCGTCGAGCACGCGGCCCGCGTCGTCGACGACGGTGCGACGGTCTGGCTGCTCACCGAGCGCGCTGACGCTGCGCCGCTCGCCGGGTGGCTCGACTCGATGCGCTTCATGCTCCAGGTCGAGGTCGCCGACCGCTCCGACGACTTCGTCACCCTCGGCTGGTTCGGGGCGGACGCCCCGTTCGCGTCCGTCGAACTGCCGGAACCGCCCGTCGCCGAGTGGGCCGACCCGTGGGGTGCCGTCACGCCCGGCGGATGGGGCTACGCCGACCAGGAGGCCCACCCCGGCTCCGACTGGACCCTCCGCATCGCCGTGGTCACCTCCGGTACCGCGGCCGCGATCGCCGCGTCGGACGTGCCCGTCGCGGGGCTGCTCGCGTACGAGGCACTGAGGATCGCCGCCTGGCGCCCGACCCTGTCCGACGTGGACGAGCGGACGATCCCGCACGAGCTCGACTGGCTGCGCTCCGCCGTGCACCTGTCGAAGGGCTGCTACCGCGGGCAGGAGACCGTCGCCAAGGTCCACAACCTCGGGCACCCGCCGCGTCGGGCCGTGCTGCTGCACCTCGACGGGTCCGACGGTGTGCTGCCGGCGCCCGGCACCCCGGTGCTGCTCGACGACAAGCAGGTCGGTCGGCTGTCGGCGTCCGCGATCCACCACGAGCTCGGGCCGATCGGGCTCGCCGTGGTGAAGCGCTCCCTCGACCCCACCGCGACCCTGCGGCTCGAGGCCGACGACGTCGTGGTGACCGCGGCGCAGGAGACCATCGTCCCGCCCGAGGCCGGTGCCACGGCGAACGTCCCGCGACTGCCCCGCCTCGGAGCCGTCAAGCGCTCCTAGTCCGCGCCCTGTCGTCAGGCGGGCTCGACGGCCGACCACGGGACGCTGAGCTCACCGAGCCGCCACCGCGTCACCCCGTGCAACACCGGCCACCCGCGGTCGCGCATGCCCCGCACCGCCGCGATCCACCGCTGCCGGGGCCCGTACGTGCCGAGCGGTGCCGCGACCGCCCACGCCAGGTCGAGGTCCCGCAGGAACGCGTGCACCCGTTCGCCGGGCACGTTGCGGTGGATCAGGGCCTTGGGCAGCCGCTCGGCGACGACCGAGGGCACGTCGAGCCCGGCGAGCCGCAGCGACACCGTGAAGGTCTGCGGTGCGACGTCGTCGAGCGTCACCCACGAGGCGACCCGGCCGACCTCGTTGCAGGTCCCCTCGACGAGCGCACCGCCGGGCTGCAGCCGGTCCTGCATGATCCGCCACGAGCCGACGACCGCGGACTCGTCGTACTGCCGCAACACGTTGAAGGCCCGGATGACGGCGGGCCGGCGCTGCCCGGGTGTCGGCGTCTCGAAGCCCCCCAGGCGGAACGTCACGCCGTCGCGGGTCCCGGCGTTCGCGAGCGCGACCCGCGAGGGCTCGATCTCGATGCCCGTCACCTCGACGTCGGGTCGGACGGCGGCCAGCCGGTCGCGCAGCTCGAGAGTGGTGGTCGGTGAGGCCCCGTAGCCGACGTCGGCGACGAGCGGGTCGTCCGTCCGGCGCAGCACCGGCAGGGTCGCGATCCACCGGTCGACGCGGCGGAGCCGGTTGTACCCGGTCGTCCCGCGCGTCACGTTCCCGATGGGCATGCGTCAAGGGTACGGGGCCGGTACCGCTCGGTAGACTCGGAGGCATGACCTCCACGCTCGTCCTGCTCCGTCACGGCAACAGTGACTGGAACCAGAAGAACCTGTTCACCGGCTGGGTCGACGTCCGGCTCAGCGAGCTGGGCGAGAAGGAGGCGAAGCGCGCCGGCGACCTCATCGCCGAGTCCGGCATCGTCCCCGACGTCCTGTACACCTCGCTCCTGACCCGTGCGATCCAGACGGCGGACATCGCGCTGCTGCAGGCCGACCTGGCCTGGCTGCCGGTGAAGCGCGACTGGCGCCTCAACGAGCGCCACTACGGCGACCTGCAGGGCAAGGACAAGGCCCAGACGCTGGCCGAGTACGGCGAGCAGCAGTTCATGGAGTGGCGCCGCTCGTTCGACGTCCCGCCGCCCCCCATCGCCGACGACGCCGAGTGGTCGCAGTTCGGTGACCGCCGCTACGCCGAGCTCGGCGACCAGCTGCCCCGCACCGAGTCGCTCAAGCTCGTGATCGACCGCCTGCTGCCGTACTGGGAGTCCGACATCACGAAGGACCTCGCCGCCGGCAAGACCGTGCTGGTGACGGCCCACGGCAACTCGCTGCGTGCGCTCGTGAAGCACCTCGACGGCATCTCCGACGACGACATCGCCGGGCTGAACATCCCGACGGGCATCCCGCTGGTGTACGAGCTCGACGACGACTTCACGCCGACGAAGCCCGCGTACTACCTGGACCCCGAGGCCGCCGCAGCCGGCGCCGCCGCCGTCGCCGCCCAGGGCGCCAAGAAGTAGCACCCACGCGAACGACGAAGGCCGCAGCCCCGACGGGGCTGCGGCCTTCGCTGCGTCCGGGCAGACGACACCCGACCACGCGGAGCGTGACGGTCAGACGAAGTGCGACGCGATCTCCTGCACCAGGGCGCCGACGTCGTAGGGCTTCGTCGTGTCGACCCGGATCACCGGGACGCCGCGCAGCCCGACGGGCCGGGCGTCGTCGCCGTGCTCGTCCCAGAAGGCCAGCACGTCGGCCAGGTCCCCGTGCACCTCGTGCCGCACCGGCACGGTGCCCGGGTCGTACCGGTCGCGCAGCCGCTGCTCGGCGGTGGCGCGGTCCGTGTCGCACCACACCTCGACGGCGCGAGGCGACCCGGCGGACGCGAGTCCGGCCTCCAGGAGGTCCCGGTCACGCGACGGCAGCCAGACGGCGTCGAGGACGACCCCGTTCTCGACGGCCCGCGCCATGGACCACATCGTGTCCATCGCGATGCCGCCGAGCGGCCGCGAGGCGATCATCGGGCCGACGACGTCGGCGAGGGGCTCCTTGATGCGGTCCTTCGACAGGAACGGGCAACCGAGCACCTCGGCGAGTGCCGTGCCGATGCTGCTCTTGCCGGAACCGGGCATGCCGTTGACGATGATCGCGACCTGGGCCATGCCACGATCCTCGCAGACCGATCGGGCCGGGTCAGACGATGGGTCGGGTCAGACCGCCGCGGTCGAGGTGGACGCGCCGGTCCAGTCGCCCGTCGCCAGGTACTCGACCTTCTTCGCGATCGAGACGGCGTGGTCGGCGAAGCGCTCGTGGTAGCGGGAGGCCAGGGTGGCGTCGACGGTGTCGATCGGAGCGCCCTTCCAGGCCTCGCCGAGCACGAAGTCGAAGACGCTGGCGTGCAGCTCGTCGACGGCGTCGTCCTCGTCGCGGATCTCGGCCGACAGCGCGATGTCCTCGGTGGCGAGCAGCCGCGTCAGCTTCTGCGCCATCGCGACGTCGTGCCGGCCCATCTCCTTGAACGTGCTGCGCAGGCCCTTCGGCACGACCTTCTCGGGGAAGCGCTGGCGGGCGAGCTGCGCGATGTGCTCGGCCATGTCGCCCATGCGCTCGAGCGAGGAGCTGACGCGCAGGGCCGTGACGACGACGCGCAGGTCGCGCGCCACCGGTGCCTGGCGGGCGAGGATGTCGATCGCGATCTCGTCGAGGCTGTTCGCGGCGAGGTCGATCTTCTCGTCGTCGGCGATCACCTCTTCGGCGAGGGCGACGTCGGAGTCGCTGAAGGCCTGCGTGGCTCGGGTGATGGCGGACTCGACGAGCCCGGCGATCTCGGTCAGTCGCTCCTGGACGTCCTGGAGTTCCTGCTGGAAGACTTCGCGCATGGGGGAGTACCTCTCTCTGCGTACCGGACGAGTGTCGTCAGCCCAGGTGAACGAACGGTGACGCGGGGCTGAACGCTTCGCGTTCTGGCCTTCCGCAGACGGTGAACGGTACCGGAACCCCGCATGACCATCCCTACACTGGCGGCATGGACAACGCGTGGCTCGTGCCACTGTCGATGCTCCTCGGCGGGGTCTTCGGCGCGGGCGTCGTGGTGCTGATCATCACCGCCGAGCGGACGGCACGTGCTGCCGACGTGGCGGAGCGGACCCTGCCGGACGGCGTCGCAGCGGTCATCGCGACGATGCACAACCCGGCGGTCGTCATCGACCCGTCGAACACCGTCGTCGCGGCATCCCCCCAGGCCCTCACGGCGGGGCTCGTCGTGCGCCGGCGCCTGGTGCACCACGAGCTGCTCGAGCTCATCGACCGGGTGCGCAAGAGCGGGGAGATGGGGTCGGAGGACCTCGAGCTGCCGCGCGGCCGCCACGGGGAGCTCATCGGCTACCTCAGCTTCCGTGCCGCCCAGCTCGGCAACCGGTACGTCCTGCTCACGGCGGACGACCTGACCGAGAGCCGGCGCATCGACGAGGTCCGCCGCGACTTCGTCGCCAACATCTCGCACGAGCTGAAGACGCCGATCGGCGCCATCGGCCTGCTGTCCGAGACCCTCGTCCTCGCCGCCGACGACCCCGTGCACGTGAAGAAGTTCGCCGCGCAGCTCATCACCGAGTCCGAGCGGCTCGGGGCCTTGACGAAGGACATCATCGAGCTGTCCCGGCTGCAGTCCGTCGACGCGCTCGAGAACAGCGAGGAGACCGGCATCGACAAGATCGTGCAGGCCGCCATCGACGCGAACGAGGTCGTCGCCCGCGCCCGCTCGATCGAGATCATCCGCGCCAAGAAGTCGAAGCTGCGGGTGATGGGCGACCGGGGGCTGCTGCAGGTCGCGGTGTCGAACCTCATCGCCAACGCGGTGAAGTACTCGCCGGACAACACCCGCGTGGGCGTGGGCGTCCGGTCGTCGAAGGGCTTCGTCGAGATCGCCATCACCGACCAGGGTGTCGGCATCCCCGAGGCCGACCTCGACCGCGTCTTCGAACGGTTCTACCGTGTCGATCCCGCACGGTCGCGCGCCACGGGGGGCACCGGCCTCGGGCTCGCGATCGTCAAGCACGTCGTCAGCAACCACGGTGGCGACGTGCGCGTCTGGTCGCAGCCCGGCAAGGGTTCGACCTTCACCATCCGTCTGCCCGAGGCAGATCCCGAACTGACCACAGCACTCGAAGAGCAACTGGAAGAGCAGCCATCGTGACCAAGATCCTCATCGTCGACGACGAGCCGGCCCTGAGCGAGCCCCTGGAGTTCCTGCTGCAGCGTGAGGGGTACGAGACCTCCGTCGCTGCAGACGGCGTGACCGCGCTGTCGAAGTTCGACGCGGAGAACCCCGACCTGGTGCTCCTCGACCTCATGCTGCCGGGCCTGAGCGGCACCGAGGTGTGCCGGCAGATCCGGACCCGGTCGAACGCGCCGATCATCATGCTGACCGCGAAGGACTCGGAGGTGGACATCGTCGTCGGGCTCGAGCTCGGCGCCGACGACTACGTGACGAAGCCGTACTCGACCCGAGAGCTCCTGGCCCGGATCCGTGCCGTGCTCCGTCGCCGGACCGAGGACGACCCGGCGGACAGCGGGATCCTGCAGGTCGGCGGCATCCGGATGGACGTCGAGCGGCACACGGTGTCGGTCGACGGGTCCGAGACCCCGATGCCGCTCAAGGAGTTCGAGCTCCTCGAGCTGCTGCTCCGGAACGCCGGGCGCGTGCTGACCCGCGGGCAGCTCATCGACCGGGTGTGGGGTTCCGACTACTTCGGCGACACCAAGACCCTCGACGTGCACATCAAGCGCATCCGCTCGAAGATCGAGCGGGTCCCGTCGACCCCCGAGATCCTGGTGACGGTCCGCGGTCTCGGGTACCGCATCGAGGCCTGAGGCGTACGGACGGGAGGCCCGGTGCGAGTCCTCGGGACTCGCACCGGGCCTCCTGTGCGAACGATCCGGGCGCGGTGTCAGCCGCGCCCGTCGGCGTCAGTTGGTGCCGTTGTCGCCCTCGGACGAATCCGTCTGCGAGTCGGTCGGCTGCGTGCCGGGGACGGCCTCGCCGGTCGACTGTGCGCCGCTCTCGGACGGCGACGTCGAGGTGGGCGTCGGGGTCGGGCTCGGCGCGAGGGTCTGGTACTCCTCCTGCGAGCTCGTCAGCACCGGCACGTTCGCCGAGACACCCTCGGCGTCGGGGTAGCTGAAGTAGACCTTGACGAGCGAACCGGGCTCCGCGTCCGCGTCGTCGAACACGATCGGCTCGGCGTCACCGGCGGTGGTGCCCTGCGTCGTGTCGCCCTCTTGCACGCTCGACTCGTCGTCGCTGCCTGCACCCGCGGCCATGGCGAGGTCGACGTGGGTGTTCGCCGGCACGTCGACGGTCTGGGTGTCGCCGCCGATCTCGATCGAGACGGTGTAGTCGTCCTGGTCGTCGTTGTTCACGAGCGTGCCGATGAAGCGGGCGCTCGCACCGTCGTCCGAGATCAGGAGGGCGTTCCGCACGTCGACCTTGCCGGTCGAGACGTCCACGCCGTCGGTGATCTGCTTGATGTCGACGGTGTGGGCCGGCGACATGAACTCGCACCCGGTGGCGCCGAGCGCGATGGTTGCCGCAACGGCGACGGACACGAGTACCCGAGGTCGCAAGAGATTCCTCCGTAAGTCACGATGAGGACCGGGCGGTCCCCGCGCCCATCCTAGCGATCACCGGGAGGGGTGAGCGTTGAGGGTCCCCTTACCGGAACAGCCCTTGTGGTAAACTGGATGTCTGGGAACGGAGCCTGATACATGCAATTCGAGGTCGGCGAGACCGTCGTCTACCCCCATCACGGGGCGGCAACCATCTCTGAAGTCAAGACTCGCGTCATCAAGGGCGAGGAAAAGGTCTACCTGAAGCTGCGGGTGACGCAGGGTGACCTGACGATCGAGGTCCCGGCGGACAACGTCGACCTGGTCGGCGTCCGCGACGTGATCGGCAAGGAAGGACTCGACAAGGTGTTCGAGGTCCTCCGGGCGCCGTTCACGGAAGAGCCCACCAACTGGTCACGCCGCTACAAGGCGAACCTCGAGAAGCTCGCTTCCGGTGACGTCATCAAGGTGTCCGAGGTCGTCCGTGACCTCTGGCGACGCGATCAGGACCGCGGGCTCTCCGCGGGTGAGAAGCGGATGCTGGCCAAGGCCCGGCAGATCCTGATCTCCGAGCTCGCGCTGGCCGAGAAGACCGACGAGGACAAGGCATCGACCGTCCTCGACGAGGTCCTGGCTTCCTGAGCCTGACGACAGCGCACTGAACACGACAGCACGAACGACGACCGCACGGTTCCCCGAAGGGGTGGACCGGGCGGTCGTCGTCGTTGCGGCGGGCTCCGGCACCCGGCTCGGCATCGGGACCGCGAAGGCGTTCGTGCCCGTGGCCGGTTCGCTGATGCTCGCGCGGGCGCTCGAACCCCTGTTCGCGCTGCCGTCACCGACGCTCGTCGTCGTGGTCGCACCGGCGTCGCACCTGGACGAGTGCCGGCAGGTGGTCGGTTCGGTCGCGGGTGCTGCGGTCGCGTACACGGCCGTCGTGGCCGGAGGCGCGGATCGCCACGGTTCGGTCGAGGCCGGCCTGGCCGTCCTGCCGGACTCCGTCACCACGGTGCTCGTGCACGACGCGGCGCGGTGCCTCACGCCCGCGGCACAGTTCTCACGGGTGTTCGACGCCGTCGCCGCCGGTGACGGCGCGGGCGTCGTGCCGGCGCTCCCCGTCACGGACACGGTGAAGCGGGTCGACGGTGACGTCGTCGTCGAGACCGTCGACCGTGCGGCGCTCGTCGGGGTGCAGACGCCGCAGGGCTTCCCGCTCGCGGCACTGCGGCGGGCGTACGCGGTGTCGTCGCAGTCCGAGACGGACGATGCCGGGGTGTTCCAGGCCGTCGGCGGCACCGTCCGGTTCGTGTCGGGTGACGCCGACGCCTTCAAGATCACGACGCAGTGGGACCTCGGTCGGGCCGAGTCGATCGTGCGGGCGCGGACCGAGGCGGGTGCTGGTGCTGGTGCCGGTTCTGGCGCGGCGGACGCTGTCGTCGCGGTCCGACTCGGGCTCGGGGTCGACGTGCACGCCTTCGACGACGCCTCGCCCTGCCGCGTCGGGCTGCTCGACTTCCCCGGCAAACCCGGCCTCTCCGGGCACAGCGACGGTGACGCGGTGGCGCACGCGGTGTGCGACGCCCTGCTCTCCGCCGGGGGCCTCGGCGACATCGGCGGACGCTTCGGCACCGCTGACCCGCAGTACGCCGGCGCCACGGGGGACGTGTTCGTCCGCGGCGCGGTCGCGCTCCTGGCCGACGCCGGGCTCGTGCCGGTGTCCGTGACCGTGCAGGTCATCGGCAACCGGCCGCGCATCGGTCGTCGCCGTGACGAGATGCAGGACGCCCTGTCCGCGGTCGTCGGCGCGCCCGTCGCCGTGTCCGGCACGACGACCGACGGGCTCGGGTTCACCGGCCGTGGCGAGGGGCTCGCGGCGATCGCCACGGCACTCGTGCGTCCCTCCTGAAACCGCGGCCCCGCGCCGATTAGGGTTGAGGCGTGACCGTTCGCCTCTACGACTCCCGCGCCGCAGCCGTCGTCGACCTCGTGCCCCTGGTCGACGGACACGTGAGCGTCTACGTCTGTGGTCCGACGGTGCAGTCGTCGCCGCACATCGGGCACCTGCGGTCCGCGCTCGTCTACGACATCTGGCGCCGGTGGCTCACCCACCGCGGGTACCGGGTGACGCTGGTGCGCAACGTCACCGACATCGACGACAAGGTCCTCGACCTGGCGGCCGGCACCGACGAGGAGTGGTTCGCCCGCGCCTACCGGGTCGAGCTCGAGTTCACGGCTGCGTACAACGCCCTCGGCATCCTGCCCCCGACCTACGAGCCGCGGGCCACGGCGAGCGTGCCGCAGATGCACGAGATCATCCAGCGCCTCATCGACCGTGGGCACGCCTACGCCGCCGACGACGGCTCGGGTGACGTCTACTTCGACACCGGCAGCTGGGCCGACTACGGGGTGCTCACCCGGCAGCGGCGCGAGGACATGGTCGAGGCCGCCGACGCCGATCCGCGTGGCAAGCGCGACGCCCGTGACTTCGCGCTCTGGAAGGGTGCGAAGCCCGGCGAGCCGTCGACGGCCAACTGGGACTCCCCGTGGGGCGCCGGCCGTCCGGGCTGGCACATCGAGTGCTCGGCGATGTCCCGTCGGTACCTCGGCCCCGCGTTCGACATCCACGGCGGCGGGCTCGACCTGCGCTTCCCGCACCACGAGAACGAGCTCGCGCAGTCCACGGCCGCCGGGGACCCGTTCGCGTCGTACTGGCTGCACAACGGCCTGGTGACGGTCGAGGGGCAGAAGATGTCGAAGTCGCTCGGCAACTCGATCTTCGCGGCGGACTTCCTCGGATCCGCTCGTCCCGCCGTCGTCCGGTACTTCCTCGGTGCCGCCCACTACCGCTCGTCGATCGACCACCACGAGGGTTCCCTGGCCGAGGCCGAGGCGGCGTACGACCGCATCGCCGGGTTCCTCGAGCGCGCCGAGACCCGGCTCGAGGGCGTCCACCTCGCCGACGCCCCGGCCGTGCCCGAAGCCTTCGCCGCGGCCATGGACGACGACCTCTCCGTGCCCCAGGCCCTGGCCGTGCTGCACGAGACCGTGCGCACCGGCAACGCCGCCCTGGACGCCGACGATGCGGAAACGCTCGGGACCGCGTACCATCAGGTGGCTGCGATGGTGGAGGTGCTCGGCATCGACCCGCGAGCCGCCCACTGGTCGGGCGGCGGCCAGGACACCTCGGCAGGCCCGCTCGCCGCCCTCGTCGAACGCCTCGTGCAGGAGCGCGCGGACGCCAGGGCAGCACGGGACTTCACCGCGGCCGACCGCGTGCGCGACGACCTCGCCGCCGCGGGCATCACGATCGAGGACACGCCGTCCGGAACACGCTGGAGCATCGCCTGAACACGGCAGTGCCGAACAGGAGCTACGCATGAAGAACGTCTCGGGAAGCAAGAAGGGTCGGCCCGGCGCCGTCCGCTCCGGTCGCAAGGGCAACAAGCAGGTCGGTTCCGGCGGGCAGGGCGCCCAGGCGCTCGAGGGCCGCAAGCCGACCCCGAAGGCCGAGGACCGCCCGTACCACCCCGCGGGCAAGCGCAAGGCCGCGAAGGAGCGCTTCGAGGCCGCCAAGGGCCGTCACGGTTCCTCGAGCACCCCGCAGGGTCGGACGGGCCGTCCGCCGGCACGCAAGACCGACGACTCCGAGTTGGTGACCGGGCGCAATTCCGTGCTCGAGGCCCTGCGGACGAAGACCCCGTCGTCGACGCTCTACATCGCGTCGCGCATCGAGGTCGACGACCGCGTCAAGGAGATCCTCGCGCTCGCCAACCACCGAGGCGTGCCGATCATCGAGCTCATGCGTCCCGAGCTCGACCGCATCACCGGACACGACAGCGTGCACCAGGGCGTCGCCCTCAAGGTGCCGGCCTACCAGTACGCCGTGGCCGAGGACATCGTCGAGCAGGCGTTCTCGCGCGACCAGGTCCCGCTGCTCGTCGCGCTCGACGGCATCACGGACCCCCGCAACCTCGGCGCGATCATCCGCTCGACCGCGGCCTTCGGCGGACACGGTGTCATCGTGCCGCAGCGTCGTTCGGTCGGTGTGACGGCGTCGGCGTGGAAGACCTCGGCCGGTGCCGCCGCACGCACCCCCGTCGCGATGGCCCCGAACCTCACGCAGACCCTGAAGTCGCTCAAGTCGATGGGCCTGTTCGTCCTCGGCCTGGACGGCGACGGCGACGTGGAGCTCGACGGCCTCGAACTCGCCGACCGTCCGATCGTGATCGTCGTCGGGTCCGAGGGCAAGGGCCTGTCGCGCCTGGTCACCGAGACCTGCGACGCCATCGTGTCGATCCCGATCTCGAGCGCCACCGAGTCCCTGAACGCCGGCATCGCCGCGAGCGTCACCCTGTGGGAGGTCGCGCGGCGCCGTCGCACCGCGTAGCCGCAGCACTTCGTGCGCAGGAATGGTCGCCTCCCCGAGCGGGAGGCGACCATTCTTGCTCACGGTGCTGGCTGAGGCGGGCTCGAAGGGTCAGGACACGTCGGCTGGTGCCTGCCGTGCGGTCACGCGTCGTCGCTGGGCGACGCCGCAGGTGACAGTCCGTGACCGGTCGACCTTCGCCCGGCGGGGTGTCGTGACCGCTCGACGTCGGATGTCACCACCGGCGGGCTGGGCGTGACGGTCTGGAGGGCCAGCGCCGGTCTCCGGGACGTGGGCCGGGCCTCCAGTCGGTCGCGTTCTCGACCCCCGAACGGTCAGGACACGTCGGCTGGTGTCCGCCGTGTGGTCACGAGTCGTCGCTGCGCGACGCCGCAGGCGACGGTCTGCGACCGGTCGGCGCCCACCCGGCGGGGTGTCGTGACCGACCGGGGACCGCGTCAGACCGTGGCGCGCCAGTCGTCGACGTCGTCGGACTCGTCGGACTCGTCGGACTCGTCGGACTCGTCGTCGTCCAGCACCGGGATCGGCACGGTGATCGACGAGGTCGGCGGGTTGATGAGCAGGCGCTCGTCGCGACGGTGTCGGAGCACGTCGTTGATGTAGGCGGTCGTGGCCTCCGGCAGGGAGACGGAACGCTCCTCTTGCTGGGACATGAACCAGCGGTGCTCGAGCAGCTCGTGGAACACCTCGGCTGGTTCGAGCCGGCCGCGCAGGTCGCGGGGGATCGAGCGGACGACGGGCTCGAAGACCCGCGAGACCCACTCGTGCGCCACCATCTCCTCGTCGAGTTCGTCACGGCCGTTGCGGGCGCGGTACGAGTCGAGGTCGTTGAGCAGGCGCCGGGCCTGGTTCTCGCCGGCGTCGAGCCCGGTGAGGCGCAGCAGTCGGCGCTGGTGGTGCCCGGCGTCGACGACCTTCGGCTGGATCCGGACCTGCGAGCCTCCCTCGGTCGTGTGGATCGAGAGCTCCTCGATGTCGAAGCCGAGCTCGTTCAGGCGCTCCACGCGGTCGTTGATGCGCCAGCGTTCCTTGATGTCGAACTGCTCGGTGCCGGTGAGCTCGGTCCAGAGCGTCCGGTACTGGGCGACGATGCGGTTCGAGACGTCGACGGGGTCGGCGTTCTCGTCGAGTCGACCGCCGGCCTCGAGGTCGAGCAGCTCGCCGGCGATGTTCACGCGGGCGACCTCGAGGTCGTTCTCGCGCTGGCCGTTCGACAGCCCGCCGGGGTAGAGCTTGCCGGTCTCGGCGTCGACCAGGTACGCGGCGAAGGCTCCGGCGTCGCGACGGAACAGCGTGTTCGACAGGGACACGTCGCCCCAGTAGAAGCCGATGACGTGCAGGCGGACGAGCAGCAGCGCGAGGGCGTCGACCAGGCGGGTGGCGGTCTCGGGGCGCAGGGTCTGCGAGTAGAGCGCGCGGTAGGGCAGGGAGAACCGCAGGTGGCGGGTCACGAGCACGGGGTGCAGCGGTTCACCGTCGGCGTCGACGCGGTTCGTGATCACCGCGACCGGGTCCACGCACGGCACGTCCATGCGCTGCAGGGTGCGGAGCATCTCGTACTCGGCCCGGGCGACCTCTTCACCCGTCTCCTTCACCGCGGCCACGTACCCGCTCAGGTGCACGAACCGCACGAGGTGCCGCGAGATGCCCTTCGGCAGCGCGACGATCGTGTCGTCGGGCCAGTCGGCGAGCGGCAGGTGCCACGGCAGGTCGAGCAGTCCGGGGTCGACGGTGGCGGCGGTGATGGACATCGAGTCGGGCACGGTGGTTCCTCTGGTGTGGGGGACAGCCGAGAGCCCGCGTCCGCCCTTGTGAGGCGGGCACGGGCTCTCGGGGGAGTGCGCTGGTTACGCGCTGACGACGGCCTTGTCGTCGAGGCGGTCGCCCGACTCGCTGTCGAAGGCGTGGACGTGGCCCTGCTTCGGCGTGACGACGATCGTGTCACCGATCGACGGGTGCGCACGACCGTCGACACGTGCGACGATGTCGGCGCGCTGGCCGTTCACGTCTGCGTGACCGTAGAGGTAGCCGTCGGCGCCGAGCTCCTCGACGACGTCGACCGTGACGGGCAGGCCCTCGCCGGACTGCGACACGATGACGTCCTCGGGGCGGATGCCGACCGTGATCTGTGCGGCACGGGCGTTCGACAGGGTGTCGCGGTCGATCGCGTGGTTGAGCGTGCCGAACTTGATACCGCCCTCGATGACGTCGGCGGGCAGCAGGTTCATGGCGGGCGAACCGATGAAGCCGGCGACGAACACGTTGTTCGGCTTCTCGTACAGGTCGCGCGGGGTGCCGACCTGCTGCAGGATGCCGTCCTTGAGCACCGCGATGCGGTCACCCATGGTGAGGGCCTCGGTCTGGTCGTGCGTGACGTACACCGTGGTGACGCCGAGACGACGCTGCAGCGACGCGATCTGCGTGCGGGTCTGGACGCGGAGCTTGGCGTCGAGGTTCGAGAGCGGCTCGTCCATGAGGAACACCTGCGGCTGACGGACGATCGCGCGGCCCATCGCGACGCGCTGACGCTGACCACCGGAGAGCGCCTTCGGCTTGCGGCCGAGGTAGTCCTCGAGGTCGAGGAGCTTGGCGGCCTCCTGCACGCGGGTGGCGCGCTCTTCCTTGCCGACACCCGCGATCTTGAGCGCGAAGCCCATGTTCTCGGCGACGGTCATGTGCGGGTACAGCGCGTAGTTCTGGAACACCATCGCGATGTCGCGGTCCTTCGGCGGGACGTCCGTGACGTCACGGTCGCCGATGCGGATCTGACCGGAGTTGACCTCTTCGAGGCCGGCCAGCATGCGGAGCGAGGTGGACTTGCCGCAGCCCGAGGGGCCGACGAGGACGAGGAACTCGCCGTCGGCGACGTCCAGGTCGAGGGAGTCGACCGCGGGACGGCTGCCTCCGGGGTAGAGACGGGTTGCCTTGTCATAGGTGACGGACGCCATGAGCGTTCGGTCCTTCCTTCACCGGCAGGTACGTGCCGGACGATCCGAGTGAAGCGGTGTGCCCGTACGGGCCCCGGACAGTCGCCGTCGACTGTCGAGGTTCATACAACACGAGTTCACCCGGGTGCGCCAGTGTTTTCCCCCTTGGTCGGCGGCTTCCCAGAGCGTCCCACTACAATCGCCGGGTCCGTCCGCCGAGCAGGGGAACGCCGAGCGGACACCGATCAGGAGGACGACGCACCGATGAACAACCGCCCCGAGGGTGCCGCCCGCGCCGCGCGGAACGAGCGCCGTGAAGCCGCCCGCCAGCGAGCCCAGCGTGCCCGGACCCAGCAGAAGCGACGCCAGCGTGGTGTCCGGCTCGGCCTGCAGATCGGGCTCGGGGTCGTGCTCCTCGCCGCCGCGACGATCGTCACGCTCGTCCTGGTCGACTCCGTGAAGCCCGCCGGCCCCGGCCCGTCGACCATGTCGCAGGGCGGCATCACCATCGGGCAGGGGCTGAAGCCCGTCACGGCGTCCGCGTCCGGATCGGCCTCCGCGTCGCCGAGCGGCGCCGCGACCGACGGTGCCGGCACCGTCCGGATCACCCTGTACGTCGACTACCTCTGCCCGGGCTGCGGCCAGTTCGAGCAGGCGAACGGTGACTACATCGAGGACCTCGTCGACTCCGGTGCGGCCACCGTCGACATCCACCCGGTCGCGATCCTGTCGAACCGCTCGCAGGGCACGAAGTACTCGCTCCGCGCCGCGAACGCCGCCGCCTGCGTGGCCGAGCACTCCCCGAACCAGTTCTACGCGGTGAACCAGGCGCTCTTCGCGGAGCAGCCGGACGAGGGCACCCCTGGTCTGACCGACGCCGAGCTCACCGACGTCGTCACGGGCGTGCAGGGACTGCAGGAACGCAGTGCCGTCCGGAGCTGCATCGCCGACCAGGACTACGCCAAGTGGGTGGACGAGCAGACGACGGCGGTGTCGGACGGAACGATCCCCGGGTCGACGCTCAAGGAGTTCCCCGGCACGCCGCTCGTGCTCGTGAACGGGCAGCGCTACGAGCTGACCTCGCCGGTCACGAACGACGACTTCCGCACCTTCGTGGTGACGGCCGCCGGTGCGACCGACGCGACCCCGACGCCCATGCCCACGCCCACGCCGAGCGCGACCCCGTCGCCCACACCGACCAAGCGCTGACTTCCGGACGAGCGCTGACGCGCTGACTGCGATCTGGAGGCCCGGTGCCAGCTGGCACCGGGCCTCCCGTCCGTCACCGGTGCGGCTACAGGGCCGAACCCGGGATGCTCAGGGTGTCGCAGCTCGTCGCGCCCTGCTGGTAGCCCCGCAGGAACCAGCGCTGTCGCTGCTCGCTCGACCCGTGCGTGAACGAGTCCGGGTCGACGCGGCCGGTCGCACGCTCCTGGATGCTGTCGTCGCCCACGGCGCTCGCCGCCGACAGGGCGTCGGTGATCTGGGAGCGGGTGATCGGTTCGAAGAAGGTCTCGCCGTTCGCGTCCTCGGTGGTCGCGGCGTCGCCGACCCAGGCCCCGGCGTAGCAGTCCGCCTGCAGCTCGACGCGGACACTGCCCGACGACGCACCCGTGCCGGAGCGGTCGGTGTTCGCGAACGACCCCTGCAGCTGCTGCACGTGGTGGCCCCACTCGTGTGCGACGACGTACATCTGCGCGAGCGGACCGCCGGACGAGCCGTACTGCGACTGCAGGTCGTCGTAGAACGCGGTGTCCAGGAAGATCGCACGGTCCGGCGGGCAGTAGAACGGGCCGGTCGCGGCCGAGGCCTGCCCGCACGAGGTGTCGGTGGCGCCCTGGAACAGGAAGAAATCCGGTGACGTGTACGAGATGCCGAGCGACCGTGCCTCGGACGTCCAGTAGGCGTCGAGCGACTCGGCCGCGCCCTCCATCCGGCACTCGACGCGCAGGTTGGCGTCGCGCCCGGTCCGGCACTCGGGGGCGGCGTCGACGGATTCGCCCTCCTGCTGGATCGTCGTCAGGCCGTTGCCGCCGCCGACGATCCCGCTCAGGTCGAAGCCGGTGAACTGCGCGATCAGGAACACCACGATGGCGCCGACGCCCACGGCGCCTCCGCCGATCGCCGTGGTGCGACCCCGCCGCTTGACCTTGCCGCCCCGGAGTTGGGAGTCGTCGTTGAACGTCATGATCCCGAACCTACCGATCAGCACCTCTCGATCAGCGGCCGCGCGTACCGTCGGCGGCGTCGGCCACCCCGACACCTGTCGTACACCTGTCGTACAACCGGAAGGAACCGCACGATGGCCACTCCCATCAGCACCGTGATGAGCCCCGCCCGCTACGTCCAGGGCAAGGACGCGATCACCCGCGTCGGCGAGTTCATCGCCCCGATCGGCAAGCGGCCCCTGATCGTCGCCGACGACGTGGTCTGGGGCATCGTCGAGACCGCCGTCTCCGAGAGCTTCCGGTCCGCCGACCTGGCCGTGGAGCGTGTCGGGTTCGGCCGCTTCGCCACCCTCGAGGCCGTGGACGAGCTCGTCGAGCAGATCCGCGCGACGGACGCCGACGTCATCGTGGGGCTCGGCGGCGGCTCCGCCATCGACGCCGCGAAGGCCGCTGGGCACCTCGCCGGCATCCGGTGGGCCAGCGTGCCGACGGCCGCGTCCACCGACGCCCCCACCTCGGCGCTCGCCGTCATCTACTCCGCCGAGGGCGAGTTCATCGAGTACCGCTTCTTCCCGCACAACCCGGACCTGGTGCTCATCGACACCAGGCTCGTCGCCAATGCGCCGGTGCAGTTCCTGGTCGCGGGCATCGGCGACGCGCTGGCGACCTGGGTCGAGGCCCGTGCCGCGAAGCGGGCCAACGCCGACACCATGGCCGGCGGCCTGCAGACCCAGACCGGCGTCGCGCTCGCCGAGCTGTCGTGGAAGCTCCTGCACGAGAACGCCCTGCAGGCCATCGAGGCCGTCAAGGCCAAGGTCGTCACCCCGGCGCTCGAGAAGGTCGTCGAGGCGAACACGCTGCTGTCCGGCCTGGGCTTCGAGTCCGGTGGGCTCGCGGCCGCCCACGCGATCCACAACGGACTGACCGCGGCTCCGCAGGCGCACGGCCTGGCGCACGGGCAGAAGGTGAACATCGGGACGATCGCGCAGCTCGTGCTCGAGGGTGCCCCGGCCGAGGAGATCGAGGACTTCGTCGTCTTCACCACGAAGGTCGGCCTGCCGAACACCCTGACCGAGATCGGCCTGACGGTGGACGACCGGGACGTGCTGCGCGCCGTGGCCGAGGCCGCGACGGTGGAGGGCGAGACCATCCACAACATGCCGTTCCCGGTGACGCCCGAGCTCGTGGTCGACGCCCTGGTCGCGATCGAGGGCATCGCACGCAGCATCCGCGCCGAGCACGGTCTGCCGGAGCCCGTGCTGTACGAGCACCACTGACGTTCGAGCAGCACTGACGTTCGAGGGATCAGGTGCGGATCAGCGGTTCCATCGTCGCCAGGTCCGCACCGATCCCGACGTCGACGAGTTCGATCCGCCCGGCGAGGGTGGCGGCGGGTCCCGTCAGCAGGCCGGCCTTCACGCCCCCGAAGGTGACGGTGACGTCGGCGTGCAGGACGTGGTCGTCCGCGACGCCGCCGGTGTCCACGTCGATCCCACTCGGCACGTCCACCGCGACGACGAACGGGGCACGCTGGTCGCGGGCGAGCTCACGGATGGCGTCCACGACCTCCCGCGCGGGGGACCGCAGCGCGTTCGCGCCGCGTGCCCCGATGCCGAGGATGCCGTCGAGCACGAGGTCGGCCTCGAGTGCCGCCTCGGTCGCGACGTCCGCCAGCCGCTCGCCGTCGCTCCGGCCGGCAGCCCGCAGGATGTCGGCCGCTCCGCCCGCGTTCGGTCCCGAGGCGCCGGACGGGCCGTCCAGCAGACGGGCGCCGGCGTCCAGCGCCGCTGCCAGGCCGGCCTCGTGGACACGGGAGCCGACGCGCAGGACCGCCACGTGCCTCCCGGCCGCTGCCAGGCGTGCGCCCGCGAACAGGGCGTCACCGCCGTTGTCGCCGCTGCCGGCGAGCACGAGGACGGACCCCGGCCCGTCGACCGGCCGCACGGCCGGGTCGTCCAGCAGGTCGCCGACGATGCGCGCGAGCCCGTCGGCGGCCCGCTGCATCAGGGGTTCCCCCGCGTCGAGGTGGGGGCGTTCCGCCGCCCGGATCTGATCGCCGCCGTAGCCGTCCATGGCCACCACACTGCCCCGATACGCTTGAGAGGACATGTCACTCGTCCCCGAAGCGCCCCGCCCCCGGTTCGTGATGTCGCCCGACGGGCTGCGACTCGCGACCTACGACTTCGGCGACCCCGACGCCCCGGCCGTCATCGCGGTGCACGGTTTCGCGTCCGGTGCGGTGCTCAACTGGCACGCCTCGGGCTGGACACGGCACCTGGTCCGTGCCGGGTACCGGGTCCTGGCGCTCGACCAGCGCGGGCACGGCGCGAGCGCGAAGCCGCACGACCCGGGTGCCTACTCGATGGACCTGCTCGTCGCCGACGTCACCACGGTCATCGACACGTACCTGCTCGACGACGTGGCGTTCCTCGGCTACTCGCTCGGCGCACGGGTCGGCTGGCACACCGCCGAGCGGCTGCCGGGCCGGATCTCGCGCGCGGTGTTCGGCGGGATCCCGGACGCCGACCCGATGCGTCGCGTCCGCGTCGACCAGGCGAAGGCGTACATCGCCGACGGCACCCCCATCGAGGACCGCGTCACCAACGGCTACCTGACGATGGCGGGCAACGTCGAGGGCAACGACCTCGGCGCGCTCGTGGCCATGGTCGAGGGGATGCGGAACAGCATCGAGCCGACCCCGGAGAACGCCCCTGCGCAGCCGCTCCTGATCGCCGCCGGCAGCGAGGACGGCATCCGCGACAGCGCGGTCCGGCTCGCCGAGGCCGCGCCGAACGCCACCTTCTTCGAGATCCCGGGGCGCAACCACTTCAACGCCCCGACCTCGCGGCCGTTCCGCGAAGCGGCGCTGCGGTTCCTGTCCGCCCCGCGCTGAGGGGTACTCGTGGGTCCCCTCGGTCGGACGGCACCGGGCGTACCGTCCCGGCCATGGACTACAGACTCCTCGGCAACAGCGGGACATCGGTGTCGACGCTGACCCTCGGCACCATGACGTTCGGCAGCGAAGCCGACGAACCCACCTCACACGCCATCCTCGACGCCTTCGTGGCCGCCGGTGGAACGCTCGTCGACACGGCGGACGTCTACTCCGGCAACGAGTCCGAGCGGATCATCGGCCGCTGGCTCGCAGCACACCCCACCGAGGCCGCGCAGGTCGTCCTCGCCACCAAGGGCCGGTTCCCGCAGGGCGACGGCCCGAACGACCTCGGCCTGTCCCGTCGACACCTGCGCGTGGCCCTCGACGCCTCGCTCGAGCGGCTCGGCGTCGACCACATCGACCTGTACCAGATGCACGCGTGGGACGCCCTGACCCCCATCGACGAGACCCTGCGGTTCCTCGACGACGCCGTGTCCGCCGGCAAGATCGGCTCGTACGGGTTCTCGAACTACCTCGGCTACCAGGTCACCAAGGCCGTCTACGAGGCGAAGGCGCACGGCTGGGCCCCGCCCGTCACCCTGCAGCCGCAGTACAACCTGCTCGTCCGCGACATCGAGCACGAGGTCGTGCCCGCCTGCCTCGACGCCGGCATCGGCCTGCTGCCCTGGTCGCCGCTGGCCGGCGGCTGGCTCTCCGGCAAGTACCAGCGCGACGAGGCCCCGACCGGCGCCACCCGCCTGGGCGAGAACCCCCAGCGCGGCATGGAGGCGTGGGAGGCCCGCAACGGCGACGAGCGCACGTGGGAGGTGCTCGACGCCGTCTCCGAGGTGGCCGACGCCCACGACGCGTCGAAGTCACAGGTCGCACTCGCCTGGCTGCTGGCCCGTCCCGCGGTCACGAGCGTGATCCTGGGCGTCCGCACCCTGTCGCAGCTCGAGGACAACCTCGGTGCCGCGGACCTGGTGCTCACCGACGACGAGCTCGCCCGGCTGACCGACGCCAGCGCTCCCCGCATCGACGACTACCCCTACGGCACGGCCGGCGTGGCGCAGCGGGAGCGGAAGATCACGGGCGGACGCTGAGCGGACAGGGCCGCTGCGCGTTCGTGCACATCGTGCGGATTTCCGCGGATGTGGGGTCAGGGTGTGGACGCGCGGGTCGGTGAGGTGTCATCCTCATCGCACGACCGGCTGGTTACCGCGTCCAGCGCCCGGAACGCCCCCTGATCCGCGTTCCGTGTGCCGATGCCCCGGGCGAGACTTCGCCCGGGGCATCGCTTCGTGTGGGGCAGTGCGTCGCGCCCCCTCCACGCCTCCTGTACGGCAGTATTCCACCGTGCTGCTCTGCTTCGTCGATGAATCCTTCAAGCCGGACCTCTACGGCTTCGGCGCCGTGATGGCGGACGCGGCACAGACCCGCTGGCTCACGCACCGCATGCACGAGATCGTCGCGGCGCTCGAGGAGTACGGCGTCGAGGCGCAGGCCGAGATCCACGCCCACCCGATCTTCCACGGGAAGGGCGCTTGGGGTGCCGTCCCGCCACGCGTGCGCGTGAAGGTGTTCCTCGACGTGGTCGAAGCCGTCGTGACTTCCGGAGCAACCGTGCTGCTCCGAGGTTGCCGCCCCGGGCAGTTGCGTCGGTACCAGGATGCGCGGGGCTTCCGTGATCGGCACTCCCCGGAACAGGTGGCCTTCCAGCACCTCCTGCAGCGGGTCGACGCGAAGGCCGGTGAGATGGATGTTCACGCGCTCGTCATCGCGGACGAACGGTCGGATCGAGACCGGCACCGTGAGCGCTTCGCGGTGTACCAGGCCTACGGGACTCCCGGAACGTACATGCACAGCCGGCTCGAGCGGTTGCTCGACACCGTTCACTTCGCGCCGAGTCACCACTCACGCATGCTGCAGGTCGCCGATCTCCTGGCGTTCGTCTGGGTGCGCTCGCGGACGGTGGAGGAACGGGATCCGAGGCAGGCGCGTGTCCTCGCCGCACTCGTCGACGACGTCGAACGGTGCGCGTACCATCCCGGCGTCTGGCCCTGAAACTGGTCGACCGGCACCACCGCCCGGACGCACGACAGCCCCGCTCGAGGCGGGGCTGAAGGCGGTGCGGGCGGCGAACGAGTCGCGGCCTGCGCATGCAGTATATGGGGCCGGCAGCGGGACTTGAACCCGCAACCCCCGTATTACAAGTACGGTGCGCTACCAATTGCGCCATGCCGGCTGACGCCGCTCATCCTACCGGTGAGGGCGTCCGGAGCTCACTCGCCCGACTTCTCCGAGAAGTTCAGCGAGATCGAGTTCATGCAGTACCGGTCACCCGTGGGGGTGCCGAACCCGTCCGGGAACACGTGGCCCAGGTGCGAACCGCAGTTCGCGCAACGGACCTCGGTGCGGGCCATGCCGAGGGAGTTGTCCTCGATGAGCTGCACGGCGTCCGGGTTCACCGACTCGTAGAACGACGGCCAGCCGCAGCCGGAGTCGAACTTCGTGCCGCTCTTGAACAGCTCCGCGTTGCAGGCCGCACAGGTGTAGACGCCGGCGCGCTCCTCGTCGAGGAGTTCACCGGTCCACGGTCGTTCGGTCCCCGCCTGGCGGAGGACGGCGTACTGGTCCGGGGAGAGCTCCTCGCGCCACTGGGCGTCGGACTTGTCGACGTTGTATGCCATTGGTTCCTCCTGCTTCCGGCCGGGCTCTTCCTGGCACTCCCGACCACTTCACTAAACTCGCCACGATGTCCGAGCATTCCGTGCACCACGCCCGCTGGACCCGTCTGACGACGGACGAACTGTACGGCATCGTCGTCCTGCGCAACCGCGTGTTCGCGCTCGAGCAACGGGTCACCGCCGAGGACTTCGACGGCCGTGACCGCGAGCCCGACACCGAGCACTGGTGGTTCGGCACGGACACCGATGCGGTTGGGTACCTGCGGCTCATCCGCCCGGCGACCGACGAGGTCCACCCCGACGGCGCAGCGCCGCCGGCGTGGGTGATCGGCCGCGTCGCGACCGACCCGGAGCACCGTGGACAGGGGATCGCCGGCCGGCTCGTCGCCGCCGTGCTCGACGAACACGGACACGACCCGTTCGTCCTCCACGCCCAGGAGTACGTCGCCGCCCTCTACGAGCGGTACGGCTTCGTGCGGTTCGGGGAGCCGTACGACGAGGCCGGCATCCGCCACGTCGGCATGCACCGGCCCGGGCGCTGATGGACACCCGCGCCCGGTACGACGCGTACGCCGACCGCATCCAGGCCGTCTCGCCGTCGTACGCCGCCTGGGCACGGTCGCTCGACGACTCCCTCGTCGCGCTCCTCGCCGAGGTCCCCGAGCAGCAGCGGCAGCCGGAACTGTTCTTCGCGGTCGCGCGGCGGCTGGGCGCGGACCCGTCGGACCCGGGTGCGCTGCGCGCGCTCGGCCTGGAGGCCCGCCCCGCGCTGGTCACGGCCCTCGCCTCCGCCACGGTGCAGGCCAACGACCCGCAACGGCTCGCACCGGTCGTCCCGCTGTTCGCGGCGCTCGCCGAACGGTCCGCGCGTCCGCTCGGCCTGGTCGACGCCGGGGCCGCCGCCGGGCTGTGCTCGATCCCGGACCGGGTGACCCTGGACTACCGCGTCGGTTCCGGGGCCTCGGTCCTCCGGATGCACACCCCGGTCGCCGAGCCCTCGGTCCGGCTTGTCGCGGACGCAACCGGGGCCGTTCCCACACCCGCGACCGTCCCGATCAGGGTCGGGGCCCGGGTGGCCCTCGACCCGAACCCGATCGACCTGTCGGTCCCCGGTGCGTTCGACCGGCTGGTCGAGGCCGTCCCGCCCGAGGCGTCGGACCGGACCGCCCTGATGCGCGCGGCGGCGTCCGCGACGCTCACCGTGCCTCCAGTCCGGATCCGGGGCGCGCTGCCCGGCGACCTCGACCGTGCACTCGACGCCCTGCCGGACGACGTCGAACCGGTCGTCCTGACCACCGGGACCCTGGTCTACGTTCCGGGCGCGGACCGGCAGCGGTTCGTGGACCGGATCCGTGCGCGAGGCGTGCACTGGATCGCCCTCGAACGCACCGGGATCCTGCGCGGGGTGGCGGCGACGCTGCCCGACGACGTGGACGCGGCGGACACGGACGCGTTCGCGACGGCTTCGCTCGACGGGGTCGCGGTCGCCGTCTCCGACCCGTTCGGGACACGTGTGCGCTGGTTCCGTGCGCCGAACCTGTGACCGGTGTTCGCGACAGTCCAGCGCCGTGCCAGGGTCCGGATCGACTCCACCCCTACGATGTGCGAGACCCGTTACCCGACCGTGATCGGAACCGCCGTGACCAGCCCCACCGACGAACGCAGCGTCGACGAGCGCCGTGCTGACCAGCTCAGTGAGCTCGCGGAGCGCGTGCTGACGTTCGAGCAGGACCGGGCACGGCACGACCGCACGAAGGAAGCGGAGATCCGGGTGGAGTTCGAGATGTCGGCGGCGCGCTATTACCAGGTGCTGAACCGCGTGATCGACTCGCCCGCGGCACTCGCGTACGACCCGCAGCTCGTCAGCCGGCTGCAGCGGCTCCGTCACGCGCGCACCAGCGCCCGGGCGACGCGCAGCTTCGTCGCGCCCGGTGCAGCTCCCGAAGGACGTGAAGAGGAACGATGAGCACGAGATTCCCCCGAGACCGGTTCGACGACGTCGCCGACGGCCCGCGGGTCGGTGCGCACCGCGGTGCCCAGCGTCGCGGCCGTGGCTGGATCGCCTTCGCCTGGGCGGCGCTCGCCACCGGTGTGCTCGTCGGCATCGGGGTGCTCGTCCTCGCACTGCTGAACGGCAGCTACTCGTTCAACGGATCCGACTCGCCCTCGGCCTCCACGTCGGCGTCCGCCACCGCGAAGCCCTCGGCGACGTCCAAGCCGTCCGCGTCCTCGTCCGCCGGTTCCGGCTCCGCGGGGTCGGGCAGCGCTGCGGCCGCGACGCCGGCACAGCAGGGCACCACCACCGTCGTCGTCCTGAACGGTACGACCACCACGGGCCTCGCCAGCCGTGCGAGTGCGGCGCTGACCGGCGCCGGCTGGCAGGTCGCCTCCACCGGTGACGCCGGGACGACCGGGTCGACGTCGACGATCGTCTACTACCAGCAGGCGTCGCAGGCGGCGGTCGCGCAGGGCATCGCGAAGCAGCTCGGCGTCACGGCCGTGCAGCAGTCGGCGGCGTTCCCGAACGCCGACGTGAGCGTCGTCCTCGGCGCCGACTACACCGGCTGATCGGCCGCCGCGGGGAGTCCTGCCGGTCGTCGCGCCGCGTTTTCCGCGCATTGTGTGACGGCTGTGTTTCGGGCACGTTGATTTCTGACGGAATCGACGTGAAACAACGTCACACCTCTTGCCTGATCGGACGGGTTCGGTCAGAGTCCCATGCAGACGACGATCACGTCGTTCCGCACTGCAGTACCAGGGAGCAAGAGATCATGGCCAACGGAACCGTGAAGTGGTTCAACGCTGAAAAGGGCTTCGGCTTCATCACCGTGGATGGAGGGGGCCAGGACGTGTTCGTGCACTACTCGGCCATCGACATGTCGGGTTACAAGGTCCTCGAGGAGGGCCAGGCCGTCGTCTTCGACGTCGGCACCGGGTCGAAGGGTCCGCAGGCAGAGTCCGTCCGCCCCGCCTGAGCACGACCACTTCCAGAACGCGCCGTCCCGTCAGGGGCGGCGCGTTCGTCGTGTGCGGGGACGGTGACCGGCGCGGGGAGCGCGACCGCGGCGGTGGTGCGGGGTCCGCCGGACGCGACGTGTCCTGGGAAGTCGTCACGAGCCTCCCGACTGTGTTGCACTCACACCCGGCGAGTGCCAGAATCGGCGTTGGCACTCGCTCACGCTGAGTGCCAGCACGACCCCCAAGACGACGTCCGGGAGGGACGAAAAACCACATGGCTAAGATCATTGCTTTCGACGAGGAGGCCCGCCGTGGCCTCGAGCGCGGCCTGAACCAGCTGGCCGACGCCGTGAAGGTGACGCTCGGCCCGCGCGGCCGCAACGTCGTCCTCGAGAAGAAGTGGGGCGCCCCCACGATCACGAACGACGGTGTCTCGATCGCCAAGGAGATCGAGCTCGACGACCCGTACGAGAAGATCGGCGCGGAGCTCGTCAAGGAGGTCGCCAAGAAGACCGACGACGTCGCCGGTGACGGTACGACCACCGCGACCGTCCTCGCCCAGGCGCTCGTCCGTGAAGGCCTCCGCAACGTCGCCGCCGGTGCCGACCCCGTGTCGCTCAAGCGCGGCATCGAGAAGGCCGTCGCCGCCGTCTCCGACCAGCTCCTCGCCAACGCGAAGGACATCGAGACCAAGGACCAGATCGCCGCGACCGCGTCGATCTCGGCTGCTGACCCGACCATCGGCGCGCTCATCGCCGAGGCCATCGACAAGGTCGGCAAGGAAGGCGTCGTCACCGTCGAGGAGTCGAACACCTTCGGCACCGAGCTCGAGCTCACCGAGGGCATGCGCTTCGACAAGGGCTACCTGTCGCAGTACTTCGTCACCGACCCCGAGCGTCAGGAAGCCGTCTTCGAGGACGCCTACATCCTGATCGTCAACTCGAAGATCTCGAACATCAAGGACCTCCTGCCGGTCGTCGACAAGGTGATCCAGGCGGGCAAGCAGCTCCTGATCATCGCCGAGGACGTCGACGGCGAGGCCCTGGCCACGCTCGTCGTGAACAAGATCCGCGGCATCTTCAAGTCCGTCGCCGTCAAGGCCCCGGGCTTCGGTGACCGCCGCAAGGCCATGCTGCAGGACATCGCGATCCTCACCGGTGGCCAGGTCATCTCGGAAGAGGTCGGCCTCAAGCTCGAGAACGCGACGCTCGACCTGCTCGGTCGTGCCCGCAAGGTCGTCATCACCAAGGACGAGACCACGATCGTCGAGGGTGCCGGCGACGCCGAGCAGATCGCCGGCCGTGTCCGCCAGATCCGTGCCGAGATCGAGGCGACCGACTCCGACTACGACCGCGAGAAGCTCCAGGAGCGCCTCGCGAAGCTCGCCGGTGGCGTCGCCGTCATCAAGGCGGGTGCCGCGACCGAGGTCGAGCTCAAGGAGCGCAAGCACCGCATCGAGGACGCCGTCCGCAACGCGAAGGCTGCCGTCGAAGAGGGCATCGTCGCCGGTGGTGGCGTCGCCCTCATCCAGGCCGGTGCCGTCGCACTCGAGGCCCTCGAGCTCGAGGGTGACGAGGCGACCGGTGCGAACATCGTCCGCGTGGCCATCGACGCGCCGCTCAAGCAGATCGCACTGAACGCCGGTCTCGAGCCGGGTGTCGTCGCCGCCAAGGTCCGCGAGCTCGAGTCGGGTTGGGGCCTCAACGCCGCGACCGGCGAGTACGTCGACCTGATCGCCGCCGGCATCATCGACCCCGCCAAGGTCACGCGTTCGGCGCTGCAGAACGCTGCGTCGATCGCCGGTCTGTTCCTGACCACCGAGGCCGTCGTCGCCGAGAAGCCCGAGCGCACCCCTGCTGCTCCGGCTGGCGACCCGACGGGTGGCATGGACTTCTAAGTCCGTCTGACGGAAGGGCCCCACACGCTGCGCGTGTGGGGCCCTTCCGCGTGTGCGGGGGCGGCGGGTCGGCGGGGCTGGGCCGGGGGCCGGGCGGGCGGTCACAACACCCCGCTCAGGTTCGCCGCGCGGTCACGAACCGTCGGTTGTGCCCGTTCCCGTCGACACTTCGTGACCGTTGGCCGGCGCAGGAGCGGGGAGTCGTGGCCGGCTCGTGCGTGCGGCTTGCGCGTGTCCTGGGTCGTCTCTCCCGCACAGGAGGCCCGGCTCACCTCGTTCTCCACAGGTCCCGAGTGCGCGTGGCCGGCTCGCGTGCCCCGCAACGACCATGACGGCATGCCAGCTGCCCGTCGCCTCCCTGCCCCGTTCGACCGAATCACCTTCCGCGTGGCCGATGCGGTCGGTGACGGCATCGATCCGGAACGGCTCCGACGCACCGACCTGGCAGCCCCGGTCCACGGTGTGCGTGCTCCGATCGACTCGGTGGACTTCATCGACGCCGTCGCCCTGGTCATGCGTCCCGACCAGTTCTTCAGCCACACGACCGCCGCCGCGATCTGGGGTGCGCCACTGCCGCAGTCAGTGCGCTCGGTCGGCCCGGTGCACGTCTCGACCGCGAGGGACGGGAGCCGGATGCGTCGGCCCGGCGTGGTCGCGCACCGGCTGGACCGGCCGAGGACCGTCGAACACCGCGGGTTCCCGGTCAGTGTCCCCGCGCAGATGTGGTTCGAGTGCGCCGGCGTGCTCGCACGTGATGCGCTGGTCGCGATCGGGGACCACCTCGTCGGACCAGCCGGGCTGGCGACGGCGGACGACCTCCGTGCGTCGATCCGCCCCGGCACACGCTTCGCGCTCGCTGCTCGGCGCGCGCTGGACCTCGTCCGGGCCGGGGCGGAGTCGCCGCAGGAGACCTGGCTCCGTCTGGCAGTGGTCGAAGCGGGCTTCCCCGAGCCGGAGCTGAACGTCGACGTGCACGATGGTGCGGGGCGGTTCCTCGGACGCGTCGACATGGCGTGGTCGGAGTTCGGCATCGCGTTGGAGTACGACGGCGATCACCACCGGGAGCGCGACACCTTCCGACACGATCAACGACGGGACAACGGGTTCGTGGTGAACGACTGGCTCGTGATCCACGCGACGGCATCGGACGCACACCGACCCGCGGTGCTGTTCGAGCGACTTCGCCAGGCGTTCGAGGTCCGAGCGGTCGGAAGTCGTCGGCAGTCAGTGTGATGGCCGTGATCGCCACGCTGAAGATCTCGTCGCCGGGCGGTCACGACACGTCGTTGGCTGTGCGCCGGCCGGTCACGAACTGTCGGCCAGCGGGCGCGCAGACGACAGATCGTGACCACTCGGCGGCGTCGGACGGGGTGTTGTGACCGCCCGGGACGCCGGCGGGACGCGAGCGGCCGGGCCGCACGGCCCGCGTGGGTCAGGCGGAGAAGTCGCGGGGGAGCAGGGGGAGCCAGACGCGGAAGGTGGCGCCGCCGCCCTCGGTGTCGAAGACCTCGACGGAGCCGTGGTGCGCCGCGACGATGCCGGACACGATGGCGAGCCCGAGGCCCGAGCCGCCGGTGTCCCGGGCGCGAGAGGTGTCCGCACGCCAGAAGCGCTGGAAGATCTTCTCGCGCAGCTGCGGCGGGATGCCCTCACCGTGGTCGATCACGTCGAGGTGTGCCATGCCGCGATCGTCGTCCACGCCGATGCCGATCTCGATCGGGTCGTCGTTCGCCGTGAACCGCATGGCGTTGCCCATCAGGTTCGTGACGATCTGGCGGATCTTGTTCTCTTCCGCCAGGACGATCGGCGGGCGCTTCGGCAGCACGACCGTGGGCAGCGGGGTGGTCTCGTCGGTCGGCGCGGCACCGGCGTCGATGTTCATGGCGCGGGTGCGACGGGCCCGCAGGCGCGCGATGGTCTGGCGCGAGAACGCGATCGGCCCGGTGGTGTTCGCCGAGGTGGGCGACACGGGCGGTGCTTCGCCGGAGTCCGGGGAGCCGATGGACGCCGACGCCGACGGGCGGACCGCCTGGGGCACGCTCTCGCCGGTCAGGGAATCCTCGACGAGGACCTGGATCTCGCGGTCGGGGTTGGAGGCCATCGTGTCGAGCGCCGAGTCACGGGCGATGGCGACGAGGTCGACCGGGCCGAGCTCGAGCGGCTTCGACTCGTCGATGCGGGCGAGCTGCAGCAGGTCCTGCACGAGCAGACCCATCCGCTGCGCTTCCTTCTCGATGCGCTCCATCGCCTGGGCGACGTCCTCTTCCTTGCGCAGGGCGCCCATCCGGTACAGCTCGGCGTACCCGCGCAGGGACACCAGCGGCGTGCGGAGCTCGTGCGAGGCGTCCCCGACGAACCGGCGCATCTGGGCGATGGTGCGCTCGCGGTCCTCGAACGCGGAGTCGATCCGCTCGAGCATGACGTTGAGGGAGCGGTTGAGGCGGCCGACCTCGGTGTTCGGGGTGTCGGCCTCGAGGCGCTGGTTGAAGTCACCCGCGGCGAACCGGGCGGCGGTGTCCTCGACGTCGCGCAGCGGGTCGAAGGTCGCGGTGACGAGCAGGCGGGTGAGCATGGCGCCGAGCAGGATGACCGACGCACCGAACCCGAGGAAGATCGCGGTGAACTTGCCGATCGTCTCGTCGGTGCCGGCACTGGAGACGGCGATGAGCACGTAGCCGGTCTCGGTGGTGCCGTCGGACTGGTTCTGCAGCGACGCCGGGATGATCTGGGCGCGCCACTCGTGGTTGTGCTGGCTGTCGTACAGCGAGATGCGCTGGTTCGACTGCGAGGCCTCGACCAGGGTGGCTTCACGGACGTCGGGCCGACTCGCCGCCTTCGTCTGGCAGATCCGGTCGCCGTCGGCGTCGTACGCGGCGACGTAGGCGCTCTGCGACACCACGACGGAGAGTTTGCAGTACTGCTCGCCGTCGCTGATGTTCTGGCCCTCGAGCTGCTCGGTCGTCTGCTTGACCGTGTTGTCGAGCTGTTGCATGAGGTAGGTGGACAGCACGGTCATCGTGCCGAGTCCGGCGACGAGCAATCCGAGCGCGACGAGCAGCACCGTGATCCCGGTGATCTTGGTGCGCAGGGAGATCCCGTCCCACCAGTGGTTCATTCGCGTGTGCATGCTGCCCCAACGATAGACAGCGGCCGCCCGGTGAAACCGGACGACCGCCGTGAAGAGGTGATGGTGCTACGAAGCCTTGGACGCCTTCAGCATGTACCCGAAGCCGCGCTTGGTCTGGATGATCGGCTCGGCGGAGTACTGGTCGAGCTTGCGGCGCAGGTACGAGATGTAGCTCTCGACGATGCCCGCGTCGCCGTTGAAGTCGTACTCCCACACGTGGTCGAGGATCTGCGCCTTCGACAGCACGCGGTTCGGGTTGAGCATCAGGTAGCGGAGCAGCTTGAACTCGGTGGGCGAGAGCTCGATCTGCGCGTCGCCGATCGTGACCTCGTGCGTGTCCTGGTCCATCGTGAGCTCGCCGGCGCGGATGATCGCGTCTTCCTCGTCGTTCATGGTGCGACGGAGGATGGCCTTGATGCGGGCGACGATCTCGTCGAGCGAGAACGGCTTGGTGACGTAGTCGTCGCCGCCGACGGTGAGGCCGGTGATCTTGTCCTCGGTGTCGTCCTTCGCCGTCAGGAACAGGATCGGCGAGGTGTAGCCCGAGGAACGCAGGCGCTTGGTCACGCCGAAGCCGTTCATGTCGGGCAGCATCACGTCGAGGATGATGAGGTCCGGCTCTTCTTCCAGCACGGCGGAGATCGCCTGTGCCCCGTTGCCCACCGCACGCACGGCGAAGCCGGCGAAGCGCAACGAGGTCGTCAGGAGGTCGCGGATGTTCGGCTCGTCGTCGACGATCAGGATCTTGGGGCCATCGCTCATGGCCCTATCTTCTGACCGTTCCCTCGGGGTTTCCTGAGAGCGGTTCGTACGTCAGCCAACGGGCGTCTGGACCTGGTCGGCGTCCAGGATCGTGTACGAGTAGCCCTGCTCCGCCAGGAACCGCTGCCGGTTCTGGGCGAAGTCCTGGTCGACGGTGTCCCGGGCCACGAGCGTGTAGAAGGACGCAGGCAGGCCGTCCTTGTTCGGGCGGAGGAGTCGGCCGAGTCGCTGCGCCTCTTCCTGCCGTGACCCGAACGAGCCGGAGACCTGGATGGCGACGGTCGCGTCGGGCAGGTCGATCGAGAAGTTCGCGACCTTCGAGACGACGAGCACGTCGACCTCGCCGGACCGGAACGCGTCGTACAGCCGCTCCCGTTCGTCGACCGGGGTCGCCCCCGTGATCTCCGCGGCGTCGAGCGACGCAGCCAGTTCGTCGAGCTGGTCGATGTACTGCCCGATCACCAGGATCTGCTCACCGCGGTGCTTCTCGATGAGTTCCCGCACCACCGGGGTCTTGGCCGGGGACGTCGCGGCGAGCCGGTAGCGCTCGTCGTCGCTCGACGCCGCGTACTCCAGGCGGTCCTGGTGCGGCAGGTCGATGCGGACCTCGTAGCAGGAGGCCGGCGAGATGTAGCCCTGCGCCTCGATCTCCTTCCACGGGGCGTCGTACCGCTTCGGCCCGATGAGCGAGAAGACGTCGCCCTCGCGGCCGTCCTCGCGCACGAGCGTCGCGGTGAGGCCCAGGCGACGGCGGGCCTGCAGGTCGGCGGTCAGCTTGAACACCGGCGCCGGCAGCAGGTGCACCTCGTCGTAGACGATGAGGCCCCAGTCGAGGGCGTCGAGGAGCGACAGGTGCGTGTACTCGCCCTTCCGGCGGGCGGTGAGGATCTGGTAGGTCGCGATCGTGACCGGCCGGATCTCCTTGACGCTGCCCGAGTACTCGCCGATGTCCTCCGGCGTCAGGGTCGTTCGCTTGAGGAGCTCGGTGCGCCACTGCCGTGCCGAGACGGTGTTCGTCACGAGGATGAGCGTGGTCGCCTTGACGGTCGCCATCGCACCCGCGCCGACGAGTGTCTTGCCCGCGCCACAGGGCAGCACGACGACGCCGGAGCCCTGGGCGAAGAACGTGTCGACCGCCTGCTCCTGGTACGGCCGCATGTGCCACTCGGTGGTGTCCAGGTCGATCGGGTGCGGCTGGCCAGGGGTGTAGCCCGCCAGGTCTTCCGCCGGCCAGCCGAGCTTGACGAGCTCCTGCTTGATCTGCCCCCGCGCCCACGGCTGCAGCTCGACCTCGGTCGAGGACCGCATGTCACCGAGCAACGGCTTGATGCGCTTCGACCGGATGACCTCGGCCAGCACCGACGGGTCCTCGGCGGTGAGGAGCAGGAGCGGCAGCCGTTCGAGTTCCTCGGAGGGCGAGTTCGCGATCACGGGGGCGTCGGGCCGTTCCTCGCGACGGATCACGAGCCGTCCGTAGCGCGAGACCGTGTCGCGGATGTCGACCGTGACGCTCTGCGGCACGGGGAACTTCGCGAAGCGTTCCAGGGTGTCGATCATCGCCTCGGCGTCGTGGCCCGCGGCGCGCGCGTTCCAGAGTCCGAGGCGGGTGATCCGGTAGGTGTGCACGTGCTCGGGAGCGCGTTCGAGCTCGGCGAAGGCCGCGAGCTCGTGGCGTGCGTCCTCGGCGTCGGGGTGCGCGACCTCGAGGAGCACGGTGCGGTCGCTCTGCACGATCAGCGGTCCGTTCATGACCTGCCAGCCTAGCCGTCGGCACCTGCGTGCGGGTGACCGCGCGGCTCAGGCGTCGCTCTCGACCGACACGACGAGCGACAGCGGCAGGGTCCGTTCGACGTCGACGGCCGTGTCCCGTCCGCGGACGCGTCCGGCCGCGACCGAGGTCGGCACGATCGAGAACGGCCGCTCGGAGCCGTCCGGCATCCGGACGGTCACACGGATCGGCGTGCGTCCGCGCACGGCCAGGTCGATCTGCCGACCGAGCCACTCCTGCTCCGGCTCCGCGTCGCCGCGTTGCGTCGTCAGGCGGAGCCGTTCGACGAGTGCGTGCGCCGACTGTTCCGGCGAGCGTCCGGTGGGGCTGCGCCGGCCGGGAGGCCCGTGGTGCGCCTCGGGGCGGGCTGCGGTCGTCAGGACGGCCGGGTAGCGCTGGTCCTCGAGCGCGGTGTGCACGACGTGCGGCGGGTAGCGCGTGGTCAGCGTCGTCAGGTCGGGCCGCTCCCACGCGAGCTGCCGGAGCTCGGCGTCCACCCCGACGAGGTCGAGCTGGTCGGCGGTGCCGCGGACCTCGGTCCCGACGCCGCCCGGCCCCCGGTCGACGACGATGCTGCCGTCGCGTCCGGCCACCTGGTCGATCAGGTAGGCGAGGGGCTGCGGGATCCCGGTGGCCGACAGTCGTCCGAGCAGGGACAGCACGTCGTCGCGGGAGTGTCCGGCCCGGAACGCCGCGCGGAGGGTGTCCTCGGAGATGCGGTAGCGCGCGGCGAGCCCCGGTGCCTCGAGCACGGCGACGGTGCGCAGGGCGTCGTCGTCCACCGGCGCGAGCGGCCCCGGTGCGATGACCGTGAGGTCGTGCTGCAGGTAGACCCGCTCGACGGTGCCCGGCAGGTCCTCGGCGGCCTGCTCGGCGTCGCCGTCGAGCAGCGCCCGGCCCGTGCTCGTCACGATGCCGTCGACCGCCAGGCCGAGCGACGCCGCGGTGCCGGCGACGTCGAGCAGCAGGGCGTCGAGCCAGCGGGACCCCGCCGGGTACGCCCACCGCCCGAGCGGCACGAGGTCGCGCAGGTCCCCGTCGGCCAGCTCGAGCACCTGGTGCACGGCGGGCGGGAGCGTGTCCGACCACGCGGCCACCAGCGACACCCAGCGCTCCGGCCAGCTCGCGAGCAACCAGGCGTGCCCGGCGTCGGTGACGATCCAGCGTCCGGTGTCGGGGTCGGCAAACCCGATGTCGTCGAGCAGCGCCAGGCGACCGGCGACGAGCTCGGCGTCGGTGCCGATGCGCTCGGCCAGGGTGCGGGCGAGCGGCATGCCGATCCCGCCCTTGACGAGTTCGCGGACCGCGCCGGCGTCGACCGCCCGCAGCAGCTCGGCGAGCACGGTCATCGTCGCGAACGCCTGCTCCGCGCCGGTGGTGCGCGCACGCTCGAGTGCCGCGGCGTCGAGGGCGGGAGCAGCGGGGCGGACCTGCTCCGGGCCTCCAGGCTGCTCGTCGAGCGAGGTGAGGTCGGGGTGGGCGGCCACGCGTGCGGCGACCGCGTCGTCGACCGCGCCGTCCTCGTCGGCGAGTCCGAGCTCGATCGCGGGGCCGAGCGCGTCGACGGCTCCGCCGTCGCGAAGCGCCAGGATCGTCGCGCGCGGCAGGTGCTCGACCGCGGCGTCCACGGCGTCGTCGCTGCGGAGCGCCTCGGCGAGGTCGAAGAAGTCGGTGATGCGCTGCGGGCCGGTCTCGGCGAGTGCAGCGGTCGGGAGTCGCCTCGCCGCGACGAGGCGCTCGAGCGCATCGTCCGGCATCGCCCGGAGTCGGGCGGCGAGGTCGGCGGTGGTCGTCATCGTCCGGTGCCAGCGTCCGGGGCGGACGTCAGCGAGCCGTCCGGTTCGCTCGTGCGCGACGTGTCCAGGTGATGCCGAGGAGCGTGAAGACCAGCACCATGGCGATCGGGAAGCCGTAGAGCGGGATCGCCATGACCACCGGCCACGGCATCGCACCCTGGGCGCTGGGAGCGGTGAGCCACATGATGATCATCGCGACGAAGCAGAGCAGGCCGAGGATGATGATCCCACCGATCATGAACGCCAGAGCGCGTTCGGTACGATTGAACGTCACCGGGGGTTCTGCGGAGTCCTGCGGGTTCCCGGTTGATCGGGTCGGCTTGGCCATCGACCCAGGATATCCGACGCACCACGGCCGTACCACGACCTCGAGGAGTCCACGCATGCCCACCGGCAAGGTCAAGTTCTACGACGACGACAAGGGCTTCGGCTTCATCACCGGAGACGACGGCGACCAGGTGTTCCTGCACGCGTCCTCGCTGCCCGACGGCGTCGTGACCGTCAAGGCCGGCACGCGGCTCGAGTACGGCGTCGTCCAGGGCAAGAAGGGGTCGCAGGCGTTGTCCGTGCGGCTGCTCGAGCCCCAGCCGTCGCTGTCGCGGATGACCCGTCGCTCCGCGGACGACATGGCCGTGATCGTCGAGGACCTGGTGAAGGAACTCGACCGGATCAGCGGAGACCTCCGCCACGGCCGCTACCCGAAGAACGGCGATCGCATCGCCGCCATCCTGCGGCACGTCGCAGACCAGTTGGAGGCGTGACCCCATGACCGAGTCCGAGACAGCAGGGGCCGAGACGGCTCCCGACGCAGCGTCCGTCGACGCAGCGTCCATCGACGCAGCGTCCATTGACTACACCGACCTGGCGCGCGAGGCGTTGCTCGAGGTCACCCCGGAGTCGACCGTCGGTGCACCCGTCGGTACCGTGGACGAAGGGGACGGCGTCGTGTCCATCCTGTTCGCCAACCGGCTGCCCGGCTACCCCGGGTGGCGGTGGACGGTCAGCGTCGCCAAGGTCGGCGACGACGAACCGACCGTGCTCGAGGTCGAGCTGATGCCCGGGGACGGCTCGCTCGTCGCGCCCGAGTGGGTGCCGTGGTCCGAGCGGCTGGCCGAGTACCGGGCCGCGCAGGAGCACGAGGGTGAGGACGGCGCCGAGGACGCGTCGGACGAGGACTCCGACGACGAGGACTACGACGACGAGTCGGACGCCGACGACGACGAAGAAGACGACGACGAGTCGGACGACGACGAGGACGACGACTACGACGACTCGGATGACGACGAGGACGACGACGAGTCGGACGATGACGATGACGACGAGTTCGACGCCGACGAGGACGACCTCGACGAGTCGGACGACGACGACATCGAGGGTGTGGACGTCGATGTGCTCGCCGACGTGAGCGACAGCGACAGCGGCACTGACACCTCCGCCGGCTCGGCCGCCGAGGACGAGGCCCCGCAACCGCCCCGTCGTCGCCGTGCCCGCCGCGTGCAGCCGTTCGAGCCCGACGCCGATCTCGAGGTCGACCAGCTCGACGCCGGCGAGACCGACCCGGGCTTCCACCGCGCCTGACCCGGACCGACGAACGGGCCCGGCACCACCGATCCGGTGGTACCGGGCCCGTCCTCGTTCCGGCGGGTGTCGCCGAGGTCAGTGCAGGGCGTCGATCGTGAAGTCGATCGCGCGCACGAGCTTCGCGACGTCGTCCGGGTCGATCGCGGTGAACGTGGCGACGCGCAGCTGGTTGCGGCCGAGCTTCCGGTACGGCTCGGTGTCGACGATGCCGTTCGCACGCAGGGTCGCGGCCACGGCCTTGGCGTCGATCGAGTCGTCGAGGTCGATCGTGGCGACGACCTGGGAGCGAGCGGCGGGGTCGGAGACGAACGGGGTCGCGGAGTCGCTGGCCTCGGCCCAGTCGTAGATCGTCGACGACGAGGTCTTCGTGCGGAGGTCCGCCCACGCCAGGCCGCCGGACTCGTTCATCCACCGGACCTGCTCGTCGAGGAGCAGCAGCGTGGAGATCGCCGGGGTGTTCAGGGTCTGGTTCAGGCGCGAGTTGTCGACGGCGTTCTTGAGCGACAGGAACTCCGGGATGTACCGGTCGGAGGCGGCGATCCGCTCGATCCGCTCGATCGCTGCGGGGGAGAGCAGCGCGAGCCACAGGCCGCCGTCCGAGGCGAAGTTCTTCTGCGGGGCGAAGTAGTAGACGTCGGTGGCGCTGACGTCGAACAGGGCGCCACCGGCGGCGCTGGTCGCGTCGACGACGGTGAGGGCGCCGGCGTCACCGGTCGCACGGACGACCGGGGCCATGACGCCCGTCGAGGTCTCGTTGTGCGGGTAGGCGTAGACGTCCACGCCCTCGACCGGCTCGAGTGCGGAGAGGGAGCCACCCGGTGCCTCGACGACGTGCGGAGCGTCGAGCCACGGGGCGGCTGCGGCCTTGGCGAACTTCGACCCGAACTCGCCGAAGGACAGGTTCTCGGCACGGCGTTCGATGAGGCCGAACGCGGCGGCGTCCCAGAACGCGGTCGAGCCGCCGTTGCCGAGGACGACCTCGTAGCCCTCGGGGATCTGGAACAGGTCGGCGAGGCCGGAGCGGACGCTGCCGACCAGGTCCTTCACGGGCTTCTGGCGGTGCGAGGTGCCGAGGATCGTGGCACCGCGCGTCACGAGGGACTCGAGCTGGGCGCCACGGATCTTCGATGGACCGCAGCCGAAGCGACCGTCGGTGGGGAGGAGTTCGGCCGGGATGACGATGTCTGCCATGCACCGATCCTACCGACGACGATCCGCCTGCCCGAGCCCGTGTACCGGCCGGACGGGGAGGGTTCGGCCCGCCCGTCCACCGCGTCGGATGACCCATTCTCACGTGCACCCAGGCGCCGGTCGGTGCTCGTCGGTGCGAACAAGTAGTGTGGTCGGCGCTGGGCCCAGACATGAGAGGCGGACCGTGACCGATCTCGTCGACACCACGGAGATGTACCTTCGCACCATCCTCGACCTCGAGGAAGAGGCGATCGTGCCGCTGCGCGCGCGCATCTCCGAGCGCCTCGGACACTCGGGCCCGACGGTCTCGCAGACCATCGCCCGCATGGAGCGCGACGGCCTGGTCGTCGTCTCCGGTGACCGCCACCTGGAGCTCACGGGTGAAGGTCGTTCCCGCGCCACCCACGTGATGCGCAAGCACCGCCTGGCCGAACGCCTGCTGGCCGACGTCATCGGACTCGACTGGGCCTTCGTGCACGACGAGGCCTGCCGGTGGGAGCACGTGATGAGCGAGCAGGTCGAGGTCCGCCTGCTCGAGATGCTCGGCAACCCGACGGAATCGCCGTACGGCAACCCGATTCCCGGACTGGCCGAGATCGGTGGCCCCGCAGCCGCCGGGTTCCTCGACGGCGTCCAGAACATCGTCGCCGCGACCGAGGGCACCGACGCCGTCGCGACCGGGGTCATCCGGCGCCTGGGCGAGCCCGTGCAGTTCGAGCCGGAGCTCCTGCACCAGCTCCGCACCGCCGGGGTCATGCCCGGACGCATGGCGAGCGTGCAGCGTGCGGGCGCCTACGTCGCGGTCCGCGTCGAGGGCGAGGACTCGGGCATCGAGCTGCCCATCGAGGTCGCGCAGCACGTCTACATCGAGCGGGACTGACCGTTCCTGGTCGTCCCTGAGAGTCTTTACCGTTTCGTTACCCACGGGGCGTTTGGTCTCGACACGGTAACGACGCCTCCGTACACTCGTCCGAGTCGCCGCGCTGCCCCTGAGCCGGCGACCCGTGGCAGGACGTCTCGAACCCGTCTCCTGCCTCGATCGGAAACGATGACGAACGGATGGGGTTGCACACCGCCGGACACCCACGGCGGCGTGATGACGAGACGTTGGAGACCCACCTCTTGACGCAGACCGGTACCGCCGCGGACGACCAGACGCCCGTGAACCCGACGAACACCGAGAACGCCACCACCGCCCCGCTCACCCGGCGGGCCGTGCGCGAGACCGAGGGCCGCCCGGTCCGCAAGGTCGTGCCGGTGCGCTCCGCTC
Organism: Curtobacterium sp. MCSS17_005; assembly: GCF_003234225.2. Classification (NCBI taxonomy): domain Bacteria; kingdom Bacillati; phylum Actinomycetota; class Actinomycetes; order Micrococcales; family Microbacteriaceae; genus Curtobacterium; species Curtobacterium sp. MCSS17_005. The sequence continues at coordinate 3,350,430 of NZ_CP126258.1, read as the reverse complement.
CGCTGCCCGGTGGTCGTCGTGCCGCGCAGGCCGCGGCCGCAGCGAACACCGCCAAGGCCAGCTCATCGTCGCGCAAGCGCAAGTTCCTCGCGCCGGTCGTCCTCACCGTGGCCGCCGGCATGTTCGGCACGGTCGCGGTCGCCCCGGCCTTCGCCGCGACGACCTCCAGCAACTCGACCGCCGTTGCCGACGCCCAACGTCAGGTCCGTGCCACGCAGAGCCAGGAGCTGTCGGTCTCCGACGCCGTGGCCCTCGCCGACACGAGCCGTGACGGCTACGGTGCGACCTCCACTGCGACGCTCGACGCCGAGAAGGCCGCCAAGCAGGCCGCCGCCGACCAGGCCGCCGCAGCCGAGGAAGCCGCCGAGCAGGCCGAACAGACCCAGACCGCCCGCGCCGCGACCGCGAAGCAGTACTCCTCGTACACCGGTCCCACCGCCGCCGAGTACGCGGCGAGCTCGTCCGCCGCCGACACCCCGTTCTCGCTGCCGGCCGTGGTCGCCACCGGCAAGCAGTACATCGGCACCCCGTACGTCTTCGGTGGCGCGGACCCGTCGGGCTTCGACTGCTCGGGCTTCATCATGTTCGTGTACGCCCAGTACGGCATCAACCTCGCGCACTCGGTGCCGCTGCAGGACCAGGCCGGCACCACGATCCCCGAGTCCGAGGCGCAGCCCGGTGACGTCGTCATCTTCAACAACGAAGCGCACGACGGCTTCTACATGGGGAACGGCATGATCATGGACGCCCCGAAGCCCGGTGGCACCGTGCAGATCCGCCCGATCTGGACCAGCGACTACCACATCGTCCGTTTCGGCATCTAGCGTCCACTGCCCCTCCGGCGTGTGAACTTCACCGGAACCGGCCCGAGCACCCTCGTGCAGGGCCGGTTTCTGGGTTAACCTGACGCTGCACCGGTCCGCACCGGCGCGAACAGGAGACCCTCATGTCGATGTTCCGCACGACCCGCACCATGGGTCGGCGCGCGCGCGTCGACATATGGTCGAGCACAGCCTGCGTGCACGAGCACGCCCCTGCATGACGAGAGCACTGCCCATCCGGGTGGTGCTCTTCGTGGTTCCAGGGGTGTGAACAGGTCGTCCTCACCCGTTCGCGTCGTCGGTCCGACGCACCCGCAGCGCCTGGAAGCCGTCCAGGCACGTCGGAAGGGAACCCATGCGCACTCTCGTCCTCAACGCCGGTTACGAGCCCCTCGCGGTGATCTCGTTCCGACGAGCCCTCGTGCTGGTCATGAACCAGAAGGCCGCCATCGTCGCCGCCGACGTCGAACACCCCGTCACCGGGTCGACGTCGAGCTACGATCGTCCCTCCGTCATCATCCTCACCCGCTACGTGCGCATCCCGCACTCCAGGCTCGTGCCGGTGTCCCGTCGCGGTGTGCTGCGTCGGGACGGCAACCACTGTGCCTACTGCGGCCGGCACGCCACCACCATCGACCACGTGCAGCCGCGGTCGCGCGGTGGGCAGGACTCGTGGGAGAACCTCGTCGCCTGCTGCCTGGCCTGCAACAACACCAAGGGCGACCGCACCCCGCAGGAGATGGGGTGGCGCCTCAGGTTCCCGCCGAAGGTGCCGCACGGGTCCTCGTGGGTCGTGCGCGGCATCGAGCGCCCGCAGGCGGAGTGGGACGAGTACCTCGTGGCCGCGTAGCGGCCGTCTACGCGCCGACTGACGGACTGGAGGCCCGTGGCGGCACCGCCACGGGCCTCCAGTCCGACGGTTCCCGGTGGCGGCTCGTGGTGGGAAGCAATCTGGCCGCAAAGCGCGAATCGCCGCCATACTTCCCCTAGGGCGTGAGGGGGAATCACCGTGCGGATCACACCGAAGGTACGGATCGGCTTGGCGGTCTTCGTCGGCTATGCCCTCCTGGTTCTGGTCGTCCAGCTCAGCAGCGGGATCCCGTACGAGGAGTGGGGGGACTCCGCGGGGAATCTCTTCCGCGGCGGCGTCCTGTCGCTCATCGTTGCGTCGGTGGTGCTGGCGGTGGTCGTCACGTGGTTCGGATGGTGGGGGCCGGTCCTGCGGGACCGGGCGCCGAGCCAGCGTCGCTGGCCGGTCATCGCGCCCATGTTGATGGCGGCGATCTCCGTGGTGGGACTGTTCTCCGCGGACTGGAACGCCGTCAGCGGGCCGTTCCTCGCAGCCGCGCTCGGCCTGTGCCTGGTGGGGTTCACGGAAGAGGTCGTCACCCGCGGCGTGCTGCTCGTGGCATTGCGGACCCGATTCGCTGAGGTGTGGGTGTGGTTCATCTCCACGGCACTGTTCGCCCTGATGCACTCCATCAACATCGTCCTGGGACAGGACGTCGGCTCCACGCTCGAGCAAGTGCTCGCCGCGTTCTGCACCGGGACGGCGCTGTACGTCCTCCGCCGGACGACGGGCTCGCTCCTCCCGGCGATGATCCTGCATGCCCTGTGGGACTTCACCATCTTCGTCCTCGGCAACGGCACCCCCGGCGCCGCCGCCGGCATCGCTCAGGACTTCTACATCCCGGTCGCCGTCCTGTCACTCGTCGCTGTCGCGTTCGTCATCCGGCGCTCCGACGAACGAATCAACGTCCCGAGGAGGACCGCTTGACCACGCCGACCACCATCACAACGACCACACGGCCAGAACGGTTCCGCCGCAGCATCTGGGTGGCCTTGGTCGCGGTCGCGGTCTACGTCTTCCTCGCAGCCGTTGTCGGCAACCTGTTCGGCGGGCTCGCCGAGCCCGGTGACAACATCGCCGAGTTCGTCCTGTCCCACTACATCGCGCTTCCCATCGGGATCGCGCTGGCAGTGCTGTTCGTCCGGTGGGCGGGATGGCCAGGCGTCTGGTCGGAGACGCCGACGCCGAAGCTGCACCCGCGCCGCCTGTGGCTGATCGCCATCCCCGTCCTGACGGTCGTCATCGCGTGCTCGAACCTCGCCGGGATCGACTGGTCCGCGTGGTCGGTTCCGACGGTCCTGCTCATCGTCATCGGGACGCTGATGGTCGGGCTCGGTGAAGAGCTGTACCTCCGCGGCGTCCTCCTCTCCGCCGTTCGCGCGCGTCACAGCGAACTCGCGACCCTCCTGGTCACATCGGTCGTGTTCGGAGTGGCGCACGTCGTCGGCAGCCTCTGGTCCGGTCTGTCCCCCGCGTTCATCCTCTTCCAGGTCTCGGCGCTGTCCCTCGCGGGTGCGACGTACTACTGGGTCCGCCGCGTCACCGGGCGCCTCTGGGTTGCTGTTCTCGTGCACGCGTTCTCCGACTGCGTCCTCTACCTGGGCTCCGGTGCCGCCCGCCAGTCGGACGCCCTTGCCCACGACGCCTCCGGCAGCAGTGACGTCATCGTCGGCTGGGTGCAGATCCTCCTCATCGTCCTCACGCTCCTCAGCGTCCTGAGCGTCGTCCTGGAGGACCGCCGCAACCGGAACGCACGTCGGGCCGCCGCGACGGCAGCGACGGCCTGATCCATCCCACCAACCGAAGGACGACCGATGCGCAGCACCATCTCCGGGACCACCATGCCGACGCTCGAGCTCACGCTCGACGCGGGTGAACGCATCGTGGCCGAGGGCGGTGACGTCGCCTGGCTGACCCCCGGGTTCGCGATGGACACGTCGACCGCGCACGGCGGCAGCGGCGGGTTCCTCGGGGGCCTCAAGCGTGCGCTCGGCGGCGGGCAGCTGTTCCTCACCGAGTACACGGCACCGGCCGCAGGCGGGCGGCTCACCTTCGCCGCGAGCCTCCCGGGCACGATCCGCGAGATCACGGTGGACCCGGCGGACCAGTTCCTGGTGCAGTCCGGTTCGTACATGGCGAGCACCGCCGACGTGGACGTGTCCGTCGGGTTCCAGAAGCGTCTGGGAGCAGGGATCTTCGGTGGCGCGGGCGTGGTGTTCCAGGCGCTCTCGGGCTCGGGGACGGCCTGGGTGCAGCTCGCCGGTGAACTGACCGAGGTCGAGCTCGCCGCGGGGGAGTCACTGCTGGTCCACCCGGGACACCTGGCGATGTACCGCGCGGGCACGTCGGTCGAGTTCGCCACGGTGAAGGGCATCAAGAACAAGGTGTTCGGGGACTCGATGTTCCTCGCCGAGGTGCACGGTCCGGGTCGGATCTGGCTGCAGTCGATGACGCCGGCAGCCCTCGCGGCGGCCATCCAGCCGTACCTGCCGAAGCCGCAGGGCAGCGACCGCGACTGAACCCGCCACGCCCGGCCGCAGTTGGTCTGGCCGGAGAACGCGGCATCCGGGCATACTTCCCCTGAGACCTGAGGGGGCTTCATGCCCTGGCCGGTGTCGACCTGTCGACGGACAGCCCCGCCCCGCAGCCACACCGACTCGAGAGCAGGACCCGTGACCGACATCCGCAGCACCCGGACCATCCCGCGAGCGATCTGGGTCGGCCTGCTCCTCACCCGGCAGGCTGGTCGGACAGCCGAGGCGTTGAGCGCGCCGTCACCGTTCACGGAACGTCGTCGGTGGTGGATGCTCGCCGTCCCGATCGTCCAGGCAGCGAAGCCCGGATCGGCGGACGTCGCATGACGCTCCGGGCAGACACCACCCGGCGGCGACACCGGTGGGTTCCCGCCGACCGACGGTGGTGGGGACTGGACCGACGGACGGTCCTGCCCGCGGTGATCGTGCTGGCGACCGCCGCGATCATGCACTGGGGCGTGCCGTGGCTGAACGACCAGGTGTCGTTCAGCGAGACGGTCCCGGCGGGCAGCACGATGTCACTGAAGCAGGACGTCGAGTTCACACCGCCGGCCGGTTGGGGCATCAGTGACGGTGTGCTCACCGGTGACGCCGAAGCCGGCGGCACCTACCCGGCATCCGCGACCGTTTTCGACGGTACGACGTCGATCACGCTCCGGACCGGCACGTTCGAGGGCACGCCGCGCGCACTGCTGCGGCAGATCCAGACCACCAATGCGGCCACTGGAACCCAGGCGCTCCGGTCGACGGTGACGCCCATCACGACGGCGTCCGGGGTGCGCGGGGTGATCAGCGAGTTCCGTGACGTCCGGAACGACGGCGCCATCGCCGCGTTCGTCGCGGACGGCGTCGGCGTCGAAGTCGTCATCAGCACGCCGAACAGCACACCGACGAGGACGGCCACCCTGATCGGACAGGCCCTGTCGTCGATCACGGTCGAAGGAGCCGGATCATGAGGCTGAACCTGTTCCGACGGGATCCCGAGCGCACCACGGGGACGGTCACCGTGTCGTCGGTGCCGACCGAGCTGGAGCAGGCGCGGACGGCCGTCTTCGAACGGTCCGGGTGGGGCCTGCGGATGGAGGTGTTCCAGCCGCGGAACGCCGCGTTCTGGGTGTTCTGGGTGCTGGTGATCGCCGGCCTCTGGAACGCGGTGAAGTTCGTGCAGCCGGCCGCGGCACCGTTCGCCTCGGCGGTCACGACCAACAGCCTGGTCCTGGTCCTCTACGCGGCCCTGTTCTGGTGGGCTACCCGTGCGATGGACCGGTACTCGACGCTGCCGATCAGCCTCGTGGTCCACGCGTTCCTGTGGGGTGCCACCGCGGCGACGTTCTTCATGGCCATCTACGCCAACGACGCGATCCTCGGCCTGTACGGCAAGACCTTCGGGCAACGCTGGGCCGCCGACTGGGCAGCTGGGCTCACCGCGCCCTTCACCGAAGAGGTGTCGAAGGGCATCGGTCTGGTGCTCCTGATCACCCTGGCACCGCGGATCGTCCGGACCACGTTCGACGCGTTCATCCTGGGTGCGTTCCTCGGGCTCGGGTTCCAGGTCGTCGAGGACGTGCTCTACGTCGCGCAGACCTCCGGCGTCGACTTCGGCGCGCACCCGTTCCTCGCGGGGGCGGAGACCCTCGTGGTGCGGATGGCGACCGGCGTCGCCGGGCACATCGCGTACTCCGCGATCTTCGCGACGGGGCTGTTCCTGCTCGCCGGCAGTCCCGCCCAGAAACGGCGTGTGGGACCCGGGATCCTCCTGATGCTGCTCGCCGTGGTCCTGCACGGTCTCTGGGATGATCTCGGCGCGCTGCTCGGCCCGCTGCAGGCGTTCAACTTCGTGTTCATCGCGGTCCTGACGGCGCTGGTGGTGTTCGTGGTGTTCCGGGTCTTCCGGTTCGCGGTCCGCCCCGAGCAGGAGGACCTCCGCACGGTGCTCGCGCCCGAGGTGGCGGCGGGGCTGCTCTCGACGGACGAACTCGACGCCGTCGTCGGCAGCCGGAAGACACGGCGGCGGTACGTCAAGGCGGCCGGATCCCGGCAGGAGCGCCGCCGACGCCGTGTGCTGCTGACCGCGATCCACGACCTCGCCGAAGCGCTCCCACACGTCGACGACCCGGACCACATCGCGTTCACGCGACAGGAGGTCACCCGGGTGCGGGACGGCGGCCAGCAGACCGCGTAGGTCTGCCGTCTCGCGCGTGAGCGTGATCAGCGACGGACGGGAGGCCCGTGGCGAGCCCGCCACGGGCCTCCCGTCCGCTCGTCTGCCGCTTTCAGACCGGACACGACCCGACGACGCCGACGAACGTCCGCCGAACGGCGCCTGAACGCGCGCTCGCGCCTGTCCGGACAGGTTGGCGACGGCCGCCTCGGCGGTGTTAGCGTCCCCGTCGACAGCGCCTAGGGTTCCGGGACTCCCCGTCCGACTGGTCCGAGCGGCGCCACGGTCCGCCGCCGAACGCGGGCCGTCATCTGAACGGACAAAAGCCTGGAGGACCTCGCCCGTCGCGCCGCGCGCCGGGCAGAAGGTCCTGCCGTGACACCGCTCGCCGTCCTCCTCGTCCTGTCCGCCGCCGTCGCCCACGCGGGGTGGAACGTCATCGCCCACGGGGTGAGCCGGATCGGGATGCCGTTCCTGTGGCTCGGCGCGGTGTCGAGCGTGCTGGTCTGGATCGGCGCGGTCCCGCTCACCGGCGGCCTCGGTGACGCGGACCCCGGCGGGTTCGTGCTCGGGGTCGCCGCGTCCGGGGTGCTGCACGTCCTGTACATGCTGGTGCTGCAGCGGGGGTACCGGGTCGGCCGGCTGTCGACCGTGTACGCCACGGCGCGGGGGACCGGGCCGACGATCAGCGTCGTCCTGGCGGTCGTGCTCCTGGGTGAGCGCCCGCACTGGATCGCCCTGGTCGGCGGGCTCCTGGTGCTCGTCGGTGTGGTCGCCGTCGGGCTCGCCGACCGGGGGACGACGTCGACGGAGCTCCCGCGGAGGCGGATCGACCCCGGGCTCGTCGCGGGTCTGCTCACCGGGGTGGCCATCGCCGCGTACACGATCTGGGACGCCTACGTCGTCCGCGACCTCGGTGTCGCACCGGTCGCGTTCATGGTCGGGTGCACGGCCGTCGAGGTCGTGTTCTTCGGACTGGCCCTCGGGTCGCGGCGGCGCGAGGTCCTGCCCGTGCTGCGGCAGCACTGGCCGCGGGTGCTCGCGTTCGGGGTGCTGTCGCCGCTGTCGTACATCCTCGTGCTGGTCGCGATCGGCATCGCGCCCGTGGCGCTCGTCGCCCCGATGCGCGAGGTGAGTGTCGTGCTCGTCAGCCTGTTCGGGGTGCTGGTGCTCCGCGAAGGCCGTGCGCTCGCCCGGGTCGGTGCCGCGGTGGTCGTGCTCGGCGGCATCGCGCTGCTCGCACTCTGACGGCGGCGACGGAGTTGGCGGCGGCGACGACGTTGGCGACGGCGGAGGCGACGGCGGCCTGTCCGGACAGGTGCCAACCGAGTTCACCTGCCGTCCACGCCGCGTGTACCGGGACGGAACTCCGCTCCACCGGTCGGCTGCGACAGTTGCGGTCGTCCGCACCGGACCCGCCCCCCCCCCGAACCGCCCGAAAGGTCGTCATGCCCATCTCCGCACGCAAGTCGCTCGTCGCGCTGGCCGGCGCCCTGGCCCTCGTCGCCACGCTCAGCTCCTGCTCCGCAGGCTCCACCGCCGCGACCGGTGACGGCAGCCCCGCAGGCGGCTCCGACGCAGTGCAGTACGCCGCGGACGAGAACACCATCGTGTTCGGCGTGGTCCCCGACTCCGTGGACACCGAGACGAACTACCAGCCGCTGATGGACTACATCGCGAAGGAGACCGGCAAGAAGGTCGAGTACCACGAGTCGACCGACTACGCCGCGCTCATCGAGGCGTCCGTCGCGGGGAAGATCGACGTCGCGTCGTTCTCCGGGTTCACCTACGTCACGGCGAAGAACAACGGCGCGAAGATCACCCCGATCTCCTCCATCATCACCGCCGAGGGGCAGAAGCCCGGGTACTACTCCGAGGCCATCGTGCCGAAGGACAGCGACATCGACTCGCTCGAGGACTTCGCCGGCAAGAAGGTCTGCTTCGTCGACCCGTCGTCGACCTCGGGCTACCTGTTCCCGAGCTACAACCTGCTCAAGGCGGGCGTCGACCCGAAGACCGACGTCACGCCGGTGTTCGCCGGCAAGCACGACGTCAGCGTCCAGAAGGTCGCAGCGGGCACCGAGTGCGACGCCGGGTTCGCCGAGGACAGCGAGGTCGAGAAGAACGATGACGTGCGCGTCGTCGCGAAGACGATGGTCCCCGGCGCCCCGATCGTCGTCTCCGACACCCTGCCGTCGGCCGAGAAGGAGACGCTGACGAAGGCGCTGTCCGACGTCACCATCGACCAGATCATCGACGCCGGTGTCACCAGCGCCGACAGCGACGGCTTCCGCAGCGTCTTCTACGGCACCAAGCCCGTCGACGACGAGTACTACGACCTGATCCGCGACATCTGCAAGACGACGAAGTCGACCACCTGCCAGGCCTGACCCGGCGACCGCGAGACGGCAGCCCGAGGAGCACCATGACGAACCACGCACCGGTCGGTACCCCGGCCGTCGAGATCACCGGCCTGACGAAGCGCTTCGGCGACACGACGGCGTTGCGCGACGTGTCGCTGCGCGTCGGGCAGGGCGAGGTCGTCGTGCTGCTCGGGCTGTCGGGCTCCGGCAAGAGCACCCTGCTCCGGCACGTCGACGCGCTCGAGCTCCCGACGTCCGGCAGTGTCCGGGTGGACGGGACCGAGGTGCACTGCCTGACCGGGCGTCGGCTGCGCGAGCTGCGGAGTCGCGTCGGGTTCGTGTTCCAGCAGTTCGAACTCGTGCCGGCGCTCACCGTCCTCGAGAACGTGCTCACCGGAGCGCTCGCGACCCTCCGCGGCCCGCGGCTCGGCCTCTGGTCGTACCCGCGCGGCCTCCGTCGCACCGCACTCGGGCACCTCGACCGCGTCGGGCTGCTCGACCGCGCCTACCAGCGGGCCGACACCCTGTCGGGCGGGCAGCAGCAGCGCGTCGCGATCGCCCGCGCCCTCATGCAGGACCCGACGGTGCTCCTGGCCGATGAACCGGTCGCCTCGCTCGACCCGGAGTCCAGCGGGCAGGTCATGCGCCTCATCCGCGAGATCGCCGCCGACCGTGGCCTGACGGTGCTCTGCAGCCTGCATCAGGTCGACCTGGCCCTGTCGTGGGCGGACCGGATCATCGGGCTCCGGCACGGCGAGGTCGTGCTGGACACCAGGACCGACGGCCTCGGTAAGGCGGAGGTCATGGAGATCTACGGGCAGGTCGCGACGAGCACCGACGAGTTCGCCACCATCGAGGCCGAGCTGCACGCACTCGACGCGGGGGAGCGGACCTCGTGACGACGCTCGACACCCGACCCGGAACCGCGGCGGCGCTCGCCGAGGACGTGGCCCGTCGGGCACCCCGCCGCCGGGTCTCGCCGGAGCGCACCGCGGCGGTGCTGACCCTCGTCGCCCTCGGCGTGCTGGCGTGCGTCGCGGTCGCGCGGGTCGACATCTCCATCCCGAACATCATCGCGTCGTGGTCGAACGCCGAGCACTTCTTCCAGCGTGTGGGCACCGTCCGGTTCCCGGCCGCCCCGGTGCTGCTGCAGCAGACCGCGCTGACCGTCGGGCTCGTCCTGCTCGGCACCCTGCTCGCCGCCGCGCTGAGCGTCCCCGTCGCGTACCTGGCGGCAGCGAACACCAGCCCGGGCCGCGGGTGGGTGGCCGCCGCGCGGTTCGTCAGCGTCCTGACCCGGGCCGTGCCGGACGTCGTCCTCGCGATGGTGTTCGTCCTGGTCTTCACGATCGGTCCGCTGCCCGGGATCCTGGCGATCGGCATCCACTCCGTCGGGATGATCTCGAAGCTCTTCGCCGACGCCATCGAGCAGATCGACGAAGGGCCGCGCAACGCGATCCGGGCAGCCGGGGGGAGCCGTGCGCAGCAGTTCACCGCCGGGGTGCTCCCGCAGGTGCTGCCGTCGTGGGTCGCGACGATCCTGCACCGCAACGACATCAACCTGCGCGGGTCGGTCATCCTCGGGTACGTCGGCATCGTCGGCCTCGGCCGCGAGATGTCCTTCGCGTTCAAGTCGCTCGACTACTCACTCGGCATCGGGTACGCCATCGTCATCTTCGGGCTGTGCGTCCTGATGGAGATCGTCTCCAGCTCGGTGCGCGCCGCCATGCTCGGCGTGGCCCCGTCCGGGCGCGGCATCGGTGCCACGGCTGCCCGTCGGTGGATGCGGCGGCGGGACCGGCAGCGAGCCGAGGCCGCACCGGCCACGCGGCGACCGGTCGCCGCGACGGTCGAGGGGACCCTCCGGCGCCCGTGGACCCCCGTCCGGGTCCGCCACGCGATCTGGTGCTGGGTCGCCCTGGCCGTCGTCGTCGGCAGTGTCGTGGTCTGCGACATCGCCTGGGGTGACCTGGTCACCGTGTGGGGCAAGATCCCCGCCGTCGCCGTGCAGTTCTGGCCGCCGTCCTTCGGCAGCTACGGCGCCGGCATCATGTTCGGCGCGATGTTCGACACCGTCGCGATCGCCCTCGCCGCGACCGTCCTCGCGCTGCTGCTCTCGCTCGTCATCGGGTCCCTCGCCGCCCGCAACGTCGCTCCCGGGCGCGGGGTCCGGGGCGGCGCGCGGCTGCTGCTCGTCGTCGTCCGCGGGATCCCGGAGACGATCCTCGCGGTCGTGCTCATCGTCGTGACGGGGCTGGGTGCGCAGGCGGGGACCCTCGCCCTGGCCTTCGGTGGCATCGGGCTCCTCGGCAAGTTGATCGCGGACTCGCTCGAGGAGGTCGCTCCCGGGCCCGAGCGCGCAGTCACCGCCACCGGCGCGGGTCGCCTGCAGCGCTACGCCTCGGCGACGGTGCCGCAGGGGTTCCGCGCGATGGTCGGGCACACCTTCTACCTGCTCGACACGAACATCCGTGCGGCGACGATCCTCGGCATCGTCGGAGGTGGTGGCATCGGCTACTACCTCCTCAATGCAGCGCAGGGATCGAACTACGCGTCCGTCACCGCGATCGTCCTGCTCATCCTGGTCACGGTGCTCGTCACCGAGGGCCTGGCCATGTGGCTGCGGCGGGTGTTCCGGTGAGCGCGACGGAACGGTACGACGTCGTCGTGGTCGGCGCGGGCATCGTCGGGCTCGGCATGGCCTACGAGGCACTCCGGCAGGGCGCCCGCGTCGCGGTGGTCGACCGTGCGGCCGCGGTCGTCGGTGCGAGTGTCCGGAACTTCGGTCACGCCTGCGTCACCCCGCAGACCGGGGAGGCGGCCGGGTACGCGCAGGAGGCACGCCGCCGCTGGCTCGCACTCGCGCAGCTCGCCGGGTTCACGGCGCGCGAACGCGGTGCGCACGTCGTCGCCCGTCGTCCCGAGGAGCTGGCGGTGCTCGAGGAGTACCGCGACTCCGGCGCGGACCTGCGGCTGGCCGACGCCGCCGAGATCGCCGCGGCGGTGCCGGTCGATCCCACTACGGCCCTCGGCGGCGCGCACCTCGCGCACGACCTGCAGGTCGACCCCCGGGAGGCGGCACCCGCGATCGCGCGCTGGCTCGCCGGGCACGGGGTCACCTTCCACTGGCGCACCCCTGCGCTCGAGGTCACCACCGGCGCCGTCCGCACCGGTCGTGGCGTCGTGGAGGGGACCCGGATCGTCGTCTGCACCAACCACGACCTCGACCAGCTCTTCCCGGAGCTCGCCGAGTCGATCGGTCTGGTCCGCTGCCGGCTCCACATGCTGCGTGCGACGATCCCGCTCGCCTTCCCGCTCGCCACGCCGCTGCTGACCGGGTGGTCGCTGCTGCGCTACTCGGGGTTCGCCGCGATGCCCGGAGCGAATGCCCTGCGGGACCGGCTCGCCGCCGACCTGCCCGAGGGGATCCGCTGGGACCTCAACCAGATGTACACGTCACCGCCGGACGGCAGTGTCATCGTCGGGGACACCCACGAGCGCGGGGTCGATGCGCCGCCGTTCCAGGACGAGGACGGCTTCCGGCTGCTCGTCACCGAGACCGAGCGGCTGTTCGGTGCGCCGGTCTCCGTGGTCGACCGGTGGCAGGGCGTCTACGCCTCGGCCCCGGGGCGGGAGTTCCTCATCGACCAGCCGGTCCCGGGCGTCGACGTCGTGACGGTCACCACGGGCATCGGTATGACGACCGGCCTCGGCATCGCGCCGACGGTCCTCGGCTGACCCCGGTGGTCCTCGGCTGACCCCGGTGGCCTTCGGCAGGGGCGACCGTCAGTCGCGGAACAGCCGCTGCCGGCCGTCGCGCCAGACACCGACCACACGGTCCTCGCGCACGGCGACGAAGTCCGCACGGCGACCCGGTGCGAGGAGCCCCCGGTCCGGAAGCCCGACGTGTTCCGCGGGGTTCCGGGTGACCGTCGCGACGAGCTCGGCGAACGGTGCGACTCCGGCGGTGGCGGCCGCTCGCAGCCCCGGCAGCAGCGACCCGAGCTGGTAGTCCGACGCCACCACGTCGGCCCGACCGGCCGCGATCGCCGCGCGAGCGGACAGCCCGGAGCCGTGCGACCCGCCCCGCCAGAGGTTCGGGGCACCGACGACGACCCCGAGCCCGGCGTCGATCGCCGCGGCCGCAGCGCGCTCGCTGACCGGGAACTCCGAGATCCGGGCGCCGAGCCGCCGGGCCTCGAGGACGGCTTCGGGTGTCTCGTCGTCGTGTGCTGCGACGACGACACCGGCCCGGTTCGCGAGTTCGGCGACGGCCGCTCGTCGGCGGCCGATGCCCTCGGCACCGGCGTGGAACGCCGCAAGGCGGGCGTCGAGCACCTCGTCGTCGGCGCGGTCGAGCGCGCGGTAGGCCCGTCTCCAGGCGGCGACGGTCGAGTACTGGCCGCGTCCGGGGGTGTGGTCCATGTACGAGACCAGGGTGACCCGATCCGGATGCGCCGCCACGAGCCTCCCGGCTGCCGCCACGGCGTCGTCGTGGGTGACGTCGACGCGCAGGTGCACGCGGACGTCGACCGGCAGGTCGGACGCGGCGACCGCGTCGAGGACGGCGGCGGCGTGCTCGGCGCTGCGCGCCGGAGCCGTCGCGTGCTCCACCGAGCAGCACAGCAGGGCGGTCGTCACGCCGGCGAGCAGGGCGTCGGCGGCGAAGGACTCGAGCGCGTGCCCGAGCGGCACCGGGACGCCGGGGCGCGGCTGCTCGAAGCGGGACAGCGAGTCGGCGTGCAGGTCGACCAGACCCGGCAGGACGTCGACGTCGCCGAGGTCGACCACCGGTCCGTCCGACGCCTCAACGACGACGCCGTCGCGCACGGCGAAGGACGAACCCGGCGTCCCGCCGTCGCCCCGGTGGACACGGGCAGCGGTGAAGGTCGTCACGCAGCCATCACACCACGGCGACCGCGGGGGCGACCCCGCGGCGCAGGAACCCGTCCGACGGCAGTGTCGTGACGGCGTGCCCGACCGCGTCGAGGCCGACCGGCCGCTCGACCAGGTCCGCGAAGGGCAGCTCGCTGCGCGCGAGGAAGGCCACCGCGGTCGCGAGGTGACGGGGCGCGTAGTTGTGGACCCCGACGATCCGGTTCAGCCGCCGCACGATCTGCTCCGGGTCGATGGTCACCGGACGGCTCGTCGAGACCGCGCCGACGAGCACGGCGACACCGTCGACGTCGAGGGAGTCCACCGCCGCCTCGACCGCATCGGGGTGGCCGGACAGCTCGACCGCGACGTCGAAGGACCCGATCGCGTCACCCGGGGCGACGGCCCGCGCCGCGCCGAAGCAGACCGCTCGGGCACGTCGCCCGGCGTTCGGGTCGGAGACGGTCACGGTGGCACCCGCGTCGACGGCCATCGCGACGGCGGTGATCCCGAGCATGCCGGCACCGGTGACCAGGACCCGTGCGCCGTCGAGCGGTCGGTGCACCGCGTCGAGTGCCGCGGCCACGGTCGCCGTGGCGCAGGCCGCCGGCGCGGCGACGGCCGCCGGCACGTGCGCGGGGACGACCGCGATCGCCGTGCCGGGGAGCAGGACGCAGTGCGTGGCGAAGCCGCCGTTCAGGGTCCAGTCCGCCGTGACGGCCTCGTGGCCGTACTTCCGCAGGGAGCGGCACTTCTGCGGGATGCCCGCAGCGCACCGGTCGCAGTCGCCGCACGACGCGGCGACCGACCACACGACGCGGTCACCGACCCGGACCGGCTGTCCCTGGACGGTGGTCGGCGGAACGGCGTCGACCGCGACGACGCGGCCGACCTGTTCGTGGCCGAGGACACTCGGCGTCGGACCCGGACGGTGGCCGAGCGCGGTGTGCAGGTCGCTGCCGCACACGGTGGCCAGCTCGACCTCGACGAGCACACCGCCGTCCGGCAACGTCGTCGACGGCAGCGACTCGACGGTGACCGGGGCACCGACGCCGTGCCACAGGGCGTACCGGGCGTCGGCGCGCACCGGCGTCACGCCAGGACCCGGGCGGCGTCCTCGACTTCGGCGAGCACCGACGGCACCTCGGTGACCGAGTCGAGGACGTGGGTGTGCTGGACGGTCGCGAAGTCGGCGTCCTGGTGTGTCCCGGTCCGCACGCCCGCCACGACGGAGGCACCGGCGCGGTGTCCCGTGAGCAGGTCGGCGACGGTGTCCCCGACGACCGCCACGTCACGGACGTCGTCGGTGCCGGTCCGGAGCACGGCGGCGAGCACCATGTCCGGGTACGGGCGCCCGCGGCCGGCGTCGGCGGGTGAGAGCGCGAGGTCGATCAGCGGCCACCAGCCGAGCAGGTCGAGCACCGCGTCGCGCGTCGCGGGCGAGAACCCGGTGGTCAGCGCGATCCGTCGCCCCGCTGCGCGGAGTGCGACGAGCGTCTCGACGGCGCCGTCCACCGGCCGCACGCCGCGGTCGAGGGTCCGGCCGTACGCGCGCTCGAACGCGGTGTTGGCCGCCTCGGCGCGGACGCCGTCCCCGTCGAAGAGCGCCGTGAACACGGCGATCTTCGACTGGCCCATGGTGTCGACCGCGTACTGCACCGCGCGGTCGTGCTCGGAGCTCCCGTGCTCGAGGCCGACGTCGGTGAGCGCGGTGCGGAAGGCGTCGAGGACGACGCCACCGTCGTCGACGGTGGTTCCTGCCATGTCGAGGCAGACGAGCGAGATCATGGGACTCCTGGGTTCGTGCCGTCACGCCGGGACCGGCGCGGTCCGACCAGCGTCGGAGTGCGCCGTGGCGGGCAGACGGTGCGCAGGTGTCCGCCAGGTGAACGACGCCGGGAGGCTCGTCACGGCCTGTCCGGACAGGCATGCGGTCCGCCAGGGGGACCGGCTACAGTCCGAGCGTGCCGGAGACCCGATACCTCGACATCGCCGCCGCCCTGGAGGGCGAGCTGGCCGATCTGCCGATCGGCTCGCGGGTGGCCAGCGAGGCGGAGCTGGCGGCGCGGTTCGGCGTCGGGCGGTCCGCCGCCCGGGCAGCGCTGCAGCACCTGCAGCGGCGCAACCGCATCCGTCGGGTGAAGGGCGTCGGCAGCTTCGTCGCACGCCGCATCGACTACCTGATCGGTTCGCGGGCGGCACCGTCGTGGAGCCACACCGTCCGCGCCGCCGGTGGCAAGCCGTCGAGTGTGACGCTGTCGTGTGCACTCGTCCCCGTCCCGCCGCGCATCGCCGAGTCCCTCGACCTGCAACCTGGAGCGCCCGTACACCGCCTGACCCGGCGCTCACTGGTCGACGGGCTGCCAGCTGCGTGGGGCGTGGAGTGGGTGCCGCCGGCGATCGTGCCCGAGCTCGCCGAGGCGCTGCAGGTCAGTGACTCGCTGTACGAGGTGCTCCGGCAGGTGGGACGATCCACGCCGCACCGCCGATGGGTCCGTGCGACCGCCGACGTGGTGTCCGAGGACGTCGCCCGGCACCTGGACCTCGACGAGGTCACGCTCGGCTGGTTCATCGAGAGCCTGACGTCGGACCGCGACGACGAGCGACCGCTCTGCCTGAGCGAACGGTGGATCCGGGCGGACGCCATCCGGGTGCTGTTCGAGGCCGGTCGGGACACACCGCTGACCTGATCGGCCGGGGCCTTCCGTTCGTCTGGCTTCTTCCGTTCGTTGGTGGCGCTGACTAGCGTCGCCGGCATGGGCGAGACACCGCACATCGACGACGCGACCATCGACGACCTGCGCGCTCGGCTGCGTGCCACGCGCTGGCCGGACGCGCCCGCCGGGGTCGGCTGGTCGCTCGGCGCGGACCTCGACGTCCTGCGCCCGCTGGTCGAGTACTGGGCCGACGGTTTCGACTTCGACGCGCACCGTGCCGAGCTCGCCGCGCTGCCCTCGCGCCGTGTCGTCGTGGACGGCATCGGCATCCACGTCCTGCACGTCCGCGCTCCGCGGCCCGACGCCCTGCCGGTCCTGCTCGCGCACGGCTGGCCGGACTCCGGTTGGCGGTACCGCAAGGTGCTGCCGATGCTCGTCGACGCCGGGTACGACGTCGTCGTGCCGGACATGCCCGGGTACGGCTTCTCCGATGCGCCGCCGCAGGTGCTCGACGCCCGGCAGGTGGCCGGCATGTGGGCGACGCTGATGACGGACCTCGGGTACGAACGGTTCGCGGTGTCGGGCGGCGACATCGGCACGCACGTCGCCCGCTACCTGGCGCTCGACCACCCCGACCGGGTCGTCGCCGTGCACCGCATCGACGGCGGGCTCGCCTGGCCGGGCCTCGACCCGTCGACGTTGTCCGCCGCCGAGCGGGAGTTCGTCGCCGCGACCGATCGGTGGCGCACCGCCGAGGGCGCCTACGCGATGCTGCACCGCACGAAGCCGCAGACCGCCGCCGTCGGGCTGAACGACTCGCCCGCGGGTCTCGCCGCCTGGATCGTCGAGAAGCTCCGGGCGTGGAGCGACTGCGACGGGGACCCGTGGTCGGTCTACACGCGCGACGAGGTCCTGGCGCTGCTCACCGAGTACTGGGCCACCGCCACGATCGGGTCGGCGATGCGGATGTACCACGCGAACGCGGCGATCCCGGCGGACCAGCTGGAGCGACGGGTCGAGGTGCCGTCCGGGTTCTCGATCTTCCCCGGCGACATCGTGCGGGCGCCGCGCGAGTGGCTCGAGCGCACCACGAACCTCGTGTTCCACCACGAACTCGACCGCGGCGGGCACTTCGCGCCGTTCGAGCAGCCCGACCTGTTCGTCGACGAACTGCACGCGTTCCTGCAGGGCTTCCGCCGCTAGAGTGGACGGGCCAGCCTCTGTAGCTCAATGGAAGAGCAGTTCCGTCCTAAGGAAACGGTTGGGGGTTCGAGTCCCTCCAGGGGCACCAGCAGGTCGAAGGGGGTTCGAGTCCCTGCAGTGCCGTCCAGGGGCACCAGCAGGTCGAAGGGGTTCGAGTCCCTGCAGTGCCCTCCACCGGCACTTTGCAGCTCAGTTCTCCACAACCGTCGCCCCGGACGGTAGTCGAGCCCGCTGGCCCCGTACGATTGACCCCGTGTCCAAGGTCCTGAGCAGTCTCCCCGTCGGCGAACGAGTCGGCATCGCGTTCTCAGGGGGTCTCGACACCTCCTGCGCCGTTGCCTGGATGCGCGAGAAGGGAGCGATCCCCTGCACGTACACGGCCGACATCGGCCAGTACGACGAGCCGGACATCGACGCCGTCCCGAGCCGCGCCCACGAGTACGGCGCCGAGATCGCCCGACTGGTCGACGCGAAAAGCGCCCTGGTCGAAGAAGGCCTGGTCGCTCTGCAGACCGGCGCGTTCCACATCCGCTCCGGTGGCAAGACGTACTTCAACACGACGCCGCTCGGCCGCGCGGTGACGGGCACGATGCTCGTCCGCGCGATGAAGGAAGACGGCGTCGACATCTGGGGCGACGGCTCCACCTACAAGGGCAACGACATCGAGCGGTTCTACCGCTACGGCCTGATGGCCAACCCGCGTCTGCGGGTCTACAAGCCGTGGCTCGACTCCGAGTTCGTCGAGGAGCTCGGCGGCCGCAAGGAGATGAGCGAGTGGCTCGTCGCCCGCGGGTTCCCGTACCGCGACTCCACCGAGAAGGCGTACTCGACCGACGCGAACATCTGGGGTGCGACGCACGAGGCGAAGAGCCTCGAAGAGCTGTCGAGCGGCCTGGACATCGTCGAGCCGATCATGGGTGTCGCCGCCTGGCGTGACGACGTCGAGGTCGCGACCGAGATCGTCAGCGTCCGCTTCGAAGCCGGTCGCCCCGTTGCGATCAACGGCGTCGAGTACACCGACGCGGTCGCGCTGGTCTACGAGGCGAACGCCATCGGTGGCCGCCATGGCCTGGGTGCGTCCGACCAGATCGAGAACCGCATCATCGAGGCGAAGAGCCGCGGCATCTACGAGGCTCCGGGCATGGCGCTGCTGCACATCGCCTACGAGCGCCTGCTCAACGCGATCCACAACGAGGACACGGTCGCCTCGTACCACAACGAGGGCCGTCGTCTCGGTCGCCTGATGTACGAGGGCCGTTGGCTCGACCCGCAGTCCCTCATGCTCCGCGAGTCGCTGCAGCGCTGGGTCGCCTCCGCCGTCACCGGCGAGGTCACGCTGCGCCTGCGTCGCGGCGACGACTACACGATCCTCGACACCACGGGTCCGGCGCTGTCGTACCACCCGGACAAGCTGTCGATGGAGCGCGTCGGCGACGCAGCCTTCGGCCCGGACGACCGCATCGGCCAGCTCACCATGCGCAACCTCGACATCGCGGACTCCCGTTCGCGGCTCGAGCAGTACGCCGCCGCCGGCCTCATCGGTGGCGCGACGGCCGAGCTCGTCGGCGAGCTCGAGGCGGGCGAGGCCGAGGAGATCCTCGGCGGCGCGATCGTCGCCTCCGACGCCGAGGACGCGATGGGTCGTCGGACGGACCTCGCCTCCGAGGGCGCAGCCTTCGACTCCGGCACCGACTGATCGAGCGGACCCGCGCCCTGGGCGCGACCCCCTGATGACGGGAGGCCCGGTGCCAGCTGGCACCGGGCCTCCCGTCCGTCGTCGTGACGTCTCAAGCCGCGGTGCTCCCGAGCAGCAGCTCGAGCTGCTCGACGACCAGGTCGGGTCGGGTGACGAACGGATGGTGCCCGGTGGGGACGTCGACGCTCCGCGTCGCCCGTGCCGCGTGCGCTCGCTGGAGGCCGACGGTGGTGCTCCGGTCCTCCGTGCAGACCAGGTAGGTGGAGTCGACGCCCTGCCAGCCCGCGGCGGTCGTCGGCGTGACGAACGCGGCAGCGGACTGTGCGGTGACGCGGTCCCACGCAGCTCGCTGCACCTCCGGGTCGGCATCCTGCAGGAACCGCGCGCCGAACGACGAGGCGTCGTACCCGACCACTGCCAGGGCTCCGTCCCCGGCATCACCGATCGCCACCGGGTCGGGCTCGTCCGACATGATCCCGGCTTGGGCCGCTCCGACGTCGGGCAAGTAGGACGATGCAAAGACCAGGTGCTCGACGGCATCGTGCTGGCCGGCCTCGGCCATGACCGTTCCGCCGTACGAGTGCCCGACGACGATCGCGCCGTCGCTGCGGTCGAGCGCGGCCCGAAGCGCTGCCGCGTCCTCGACGAGACCGCCTTCGGGGCGGCCGGAGGGGCCCTCGCCGCAGGACGGCAGTGCCACCGATCGACTGCGGACACCGGTGCGTTCGAACAGCAGGTCGGCGGTGGGCTGCCACCACCAGTCGCCGTCGCGGACGAGCGCGCCGTGGACGAAGAGGATCTCCATGCGCCGACGCTACAGCGCACCCGCCTCGCCGGTCCGTCGCGTCCGTCAGCCGCGAAGCGCATCCGCCTCGACGGCGATCCGGCCCGACCGTATCGTTGCGGTACCGGGTCAGACATCAGGGACTCGTCGTCACGATGCTCCTCACGATCTGTGGGGTCTGGCACAGCGGGTCGACCCGGTCGGATCCGAGATGCGCATCATCTCGAACGAAGGGCTGGTCGTCATGACCGCCACCATGCAGAACGCCTGGCACCGCCACGGCCTCCGTTCGCCCGAGGACCTCGCCGCCCTCGTCGCCGAACGCCTCGAAGGAACCGGCCACCAGCTCGTCAGCGTCAGTGAAACGCGCTACGAACCCACCTACGCGGACTTCCTCGGCGAGCAGCTCTGACCCCCAGCGGGCTGCCGCTCGACCGTCGGTAGAGTCTGCGCATGCGCACAGCCCGAACCACGGCGGCGGCACTGGCGATCGTCGCGGCGGGACTGCTGACGCTCGTCGGTGTCCAGCCCGCGTCGGCCCACTCGGCCCTCACCAGCAGTACCCCGGCGGACGGGGCGGTCGTCACCGAACCGCTCGGGTCCGTCGACCTGACCTTCTCCGAGGCGCCGCTCGCCGGCCTCGACGCCGGACTCCGCATCCAGGTGACGGACGCTTCCGACACCGAGGTCGCCACGGGTGACGTGACGGTCTCCGGGACGACCATGCGCCGCGCGGTCGACCTCGACCAGGGCCGCTACACGGTGCTCTGGCGGTACGTGTCGCCGGACGGCCACCCGATCGAGGGCACGCTCGCGTTCGAGTATCGGGCCGCAGCGCCCGTGTCGACCCCGAGCGCGAGCGTCACCCCGACCCCGACGGCGAGCACCGCTCCCACCTTGAGTGCCACCGCGACGGCCACCGGAGCCTCGGACGGTGCTCCGCCCTCGTCGCCGGGCATCGCGCCGGGCGTGTGGATCGGCCTCGGCGCCGGAGCCGTCCTGGTGGCCGGCGCGGTCGTCGTGCTGCTGCTGCGGCGCGGCCGCAGCACCGAGCGCGGGCGGCGCCAGCCCACTTCGTGAGCAGAACAGGTCGGGTCGCCCGCGCGCACCCGACCGTTCCTGCTCACCAAGCGCACGCGGCGCACGTCACCCGACCACGCAACGGACTGGAGGCCCGGTGCCGGACCGGCACCGGGCCTCCCGTCCGCACGTGGTGCGTGACGCCGGAGGCGACGCCTCACGCCACGGGGGCGGCCTCCAGCGCGGCGTCGGCGCGTGCCGCGCTGCCCTCGGCCAGGCCTCGGGTGATGCGCCCCCGTGTCGCCAGCCAGAGGACGACCGCGGCGACGAACACGATGCCCTCGGTGACGGTGAGTGCCCAGATGATCCCGGCGAGCCCGAACCACACGTTGCCGGCGATCACGATCGGGATGAACAGCACGCCCTGCGCCATCGACAGCACCATCGCGGGCATGACCATCCCGGTCGCCTGGAACAGCGAGGTGAGCAGCCCCGTGAACCCGTTGACGACGGCGGCGACGAGCTGTGCCGTCAGGATCGTCATGCCGATCGCGAGCACCGAGTGGTCACCGGAGAAGATCGTGAAGACCTGCTCGCGGAACACGAACACGGTGCCGGAGAAGACCAACACGATGCCGCCGACGGTCAGGGCCGCGGCGCGCAGGCCGGAACGCAGTCGAGCTGCGTCACCCGCGCCGAACGCGTAGGCCAGCAGCGGCAGCACGCCGATCGTCACGCCCATCACCAGGAACTCCGGCACCTGGGCGATGCGGACCGCGACGCCCATCGCTGCCAGCGGGTCGTCTCCGTAGGCGGCGGCGAGGTTGTTGAGGACGAGTGTCGTGACGATGAGGAACGCGGACTGCAGCAGCTCGCCGACGCCGATGCCGAACACGGGCTTCAGGATGTCCGCACGCAGGGTGAACCACTTCGGCGCGAAGCTGACGTTCTCGCTGTTCCGCTGCAGCCAGGTCACCCAGTAGGCGATCGAGACCACGTTGGCCAGGCCCACCGCGAGTGCGGCGCCGCCGACACCCCAGTGCAGCCCCAGGATGAACAGGACGTCGAACACCAGGTTGCCGACCGTGGACAGGACCAGGCCGATCATCGCCTGCCGCGCGGCACCCTCGGAACGGACGATCTGCTCGAGTGCGAAGGACGCGGCGAGGACGGGGACGAACGCGAGCATCACGGCGACGTACTCGCTCGTGGCGGGGACCGCTGCCGCGTCGGCGCCGAGGACGGCGACGAGCGGGCGGAGCAGCAGGAGACCGACGACGCCGAGCACCGCTCCGGTGACGACGGCTCCCCACAGGGCGAACGAGGCGACGTGCTTGATGTCCCGCGCCTTGTCGGGGTCGTGTTCCGATGCGCCGAGCAACCGGGACATCAACGCGCTGCCGCCGACGCCGAACACCCCGCCCACGGCCATCACGAGGCCGAGCAGCGGTGTGCCGAAGGTGATCGCGGCGAGCAGGGACGTGTCGTGCTGGGCGCCGATGAAGCCCGCGTTGATGACGTTGTACAGGGCGCTGACGACCATCGCGGCGGCCATCGGCACGCACAGGTGCACCAGGGCTCGGGCGATCGGGGCAGCGGAGAGGTACCAGCGGTTCGTCGCCGCAGCGGTGGTGGTGGAGGACATGACGGTTCCCTTCCGGGCATGACGGTGGGCGCGCCGACGGACGCCGGCACGGCAGGGGGGAGCACGCGACCGATGGGGTCGCGCGGTCGCGGGATCGCGGGATCGAGAAGGCGCGGGATCGCGGGTCGCGGTGTCGCGAGGGCGCGCCGGCGGATCCGGCCGGGAGGCGCGTGGTGCGTGGTGCGTGGAGCGGGTCGGTGCGGTGGCGCGGGTGCGCTGGTGCGGGTTGTGCTGGTTGTGCGGTGGTGCGGTGGTGCGGCTAGCGGGTCGGCGGCGCGAGTTCCGCGGTCACCTTCTGCAGCAGTCGCCGCAGGGTGGCGCGTTCGTCCGCGTCGAGCGGTGCGAGCAGGGAGTCGTCGAGGGTGACCATCGCGTCGGTGAACCCGGCGATGAGGTCGATACCCGCCTGGGTGGCGTGCACCGTCTTCGTCCGCCCGTTCGTGGCGTCCGGTCGTCGTTCGATCAGGCCACGCCGCTCGAGCCCCTGCAGGAGACTCGAGACGCTGGCCGCGCTGGTCCGGGTGGCCTCGGCGATGTCCCGCTGGATGGCGCCGGGGTGTTCCTGCAGGTACCCGAGCACGAAGGACTGCTCGTGGGTGAGGTCGCGCTCACGGACCCACTCCTCGGCGCCCTTGCGCTGTGCCCATCCGATCCACCGCATGAGCTGGAGCGGTGTCGTGAAGTCCGGTGCCTGCATGATGAGGACTCTAACTGTTAGCCATCGAACTGTCAACGATGCCGGGCTGGGTCCTGCCCCCACAACGGGGGCATCGAGTGCAGCGCGGATCCTGGTAACTTGCACAGGAAGCGGCCTCACCAGCCGCCTCCGGCCCGTTCGACGGGCCCTCACATCCCTCGGCTCACCACCGGGGGCGGATCAGCGGCGGCCCCCCGTCGGAGGAGGACGCATCGTGCCACACCACGGACCACCCACCGCGATCCCGGCGCGACGAGTTCGTCGCGCCTGACCAGGACGGACGCCGGCGGGTACCGGCGTCCGCCTCACCGGGTCCGCGACGCGTTCGGGTCGTCGCGGATCCCCGGGGCGGTGGTGATCGGGTCACCACCGCCCCGGGACCTCCCGGTCGATCCGATCGACGTCTTCGGGAACCTGCCGGTCCACGGAGCCGGATCGGCGTGATACTGGGGTGGTGCGTGAACTCCAAGCCGCCATCGCAGCGGACCTCAACGTCCAGCCGACCATCGACCCGGAGCAGGAGGTCGCCCGTCGTGTCGGGTTCCTGCGCGACTACCTGCTGACGACCGGGGCGAAGGGGTACCTCCTCGCCATCAGCGGCGGGCAGGACTCCACCCTGGCCGGCCGCCTGACCCAGCTCGCGGTCGAGTCGCTCCGCGCCGAGGGGCACCCGGCCGAGTTCACGACCGTCCGCATGCCCTACCGCGTGCAGGCCGACGAGGACGACGCCCAGCTCGCCCTGCAGTTCATCGCGGCCGACCCGGGCATCACCGTGAACATCGAGCACGGGGTCGACGGGGTCATGCAGGACACCGCGGCCTCGGGCGTCGAGCTGAGCGACTTCGTGAAGGGCAACGTCAAGGCGCGCATGCGCATGGTCTCCCAGTACGCGATCGCCGGGCAGCGCGGCCTGCTGGTGGTCGGCACGGACCACGCGGCCGAGGCCGTCACGGGCTTCTTCACCAAGTACGGCGACGGCGGCGTCGACCTCACCCCGCTCACCGGGCTGTCGAAGAGCCAGGGGCGGCAGCTGCTCGAGCACCTCGGCGCACCGGCCCGCCTGTACGAGAAGGCGCCCACCGCCGACCTGCTCGACGAGCTGCCCGGGCAGACCGACGAGGCGAACCTCGGACTCACCTACGCCGAGATCGATGCCTACCTGCAGGGACACGACGTGCCGGTCGAGGTCGCCGAGGCGATCGAGTCGCGCTACCGCGCGACGGAGCACAAGCGCCAGGTGCCGGCGACGCCCTTCGACGAGTGGTGGCGTGCGGGCGCGTAGGCGCTGACGCAACCCCGGACGGGAGGCGCGGTGCAGGTGATCCTGCACCGCGCCTCCCGTCTGTTGTCCCAACCCTCCCCAGCGCGGCCCCGCTGTCGGCGTTCGCTCCTAGGATGGGAGCCAACGGAACAACAGATGCGGAATCCAGGCTGGCGCCTGGTCCGGAGGGGGAGTCATGGAAGTCCTGTTCGCGCTCGGAGCCGTCCCGCTGATCATCGTGGGGATCATCGTCCTCGCCGTGATCGCGCTGATCTACGCCAAGGTCGTGTACCGCAACGCCGGTGCCGACGAAGCGCTCATCATCACCGGCAAGCGCTCCCGCAAGGTCAAGAACGCCGACGGCACCGAGACCGTCGAGTCCGGCATCAAGGTCGTGCTCGGCGCCGGCGTGCTCGTCCGCCCCTTCTTCGAGAAGGTCGCGAAGCTGTCGCTCAGCTCGCGTGCGATCGACATCAACGTCAACGCGCAGGACTCCCGCGGTGTCACCATCGACGTCGAGGCCGTCGCGCTCGTCAAGGTCGGCGAGACCGACGCCTCGATCCGGGCGGCCGCACAGCGGTTCCTCGGGCAGGAGAAGAAGATCGACGACTTCGCGCGCGAGGTCCTGTCCGGTTCGCTCCGCGCCTCGATCGGTGCGACCGACGTGTCGACCATCATCCGCAAGCGCGACCAGCTCACCGTCGCCGTGCTCGACGTCGCAAAGGACGCCCTGCACAGCCAGGGGCTCGACGTCGACTCGTTCGAGATCAAGGGCATCTCGGACCGCAACGAGTACATCAGCGACCTCGGCCGTGCGGAACGTGCACGCGTGCGACTCGAGGCCGAGAACGCCGAGGCCCAGGCCGACCGTGAGGCTCGAGAGGCCCGCGCGACCGCCGATCAGGCGATCGCCGAGGCCGAGAACACCCTGGCCATCCGTCGTGCCGCGCTGCAGCTCGACGCCGACCGTGCGTCCGCCGAAGCCGCTGCCGCCGGCCCGCTCGCCCAGGCCCGTGCGGCGCAGGGCGTCGTCGAGCAGGAGCAGCTGACCGCGCAGAAGCGTGCCGAGCTGCGCCGTGCCGAGCTCGAGTCCGAAGTCTCCGCGGTCGCCGAGGCCCAGGCGCGCAAGACCCGCGTCGAGGCCGAAGCCGCTGCCGGGGCCCAGGTCGAGACCGCCCGCGCCCAGGCCGAGGCCCGCCGGATCTCCGCCGAGGCCGTCGCGGCGGAGGCGAAGGCCGAAGCGGACGCCCGCAAGCTCGCCGCCGACGCCTCACGCGCCGAGGGTGAAGCCGCCGCCGACGCGATCCGTGCGAAGGGTCAGGCCGAGGCCGATGCGACCAAGGCGCAGGCCGACGCGCTCGCGCAGCACTCCGAGGCCGTCCTGCGGGTCAAGGCCATCGAGACGCTGCCGAGCATCGCCCGCGAACTCGCTGCTCCGATGAGCAACATCGACACGCTCACCGTGGTGTCCTCCGACGGTGCCGGTGCGCTGTCGAAGAGCGTCGTGAGTCAGTTCAGCGAGGTCGATGCGCTGCTCGGTGCCACCGCCGGGTTCACCCTGAGCGACATCGTGAAGAGCACCACGACGGGTCAGGCGGCTGCCCGTGCCGTCGTGCGCGAGCAGTCGGTGCCACAGGTCGAGCCGGCCGAGTAGCCGAGCGGGAGCCTGCAGCGGGCGCGACGGGGGATCAGCCCTCGTCGCGCCCGTTCTCGTGCTGCGGATCGCGCTGCTGCGTGCCGGCGTCCTCACGCTCGTCCGCGAGCCGCTGCTGCCAGACGACACTGCGGGCCGCGCCCGAGAGCACATCGTCGACGCTGCGACCGCTCTGGGCGGCGAGGGCGCCGCTGAGCCCAGCGGTCAGGGTGCCGCCGGCCGAGGCGAGTCGCTCGACGACTTCCTCTTGCCGCGGGGTCAGGGGCTCGTCGACCAGTTCGTCGATCGTGTCGCGGATGTTCTGCTCGCTCGCGTCCAGTGCCGCCTCGTCGCCGGACTGCAGGGCTGCTGCCTCTCCGACGACGACGAGACCGAGGCGCGCGGCGTCGTCTTCGGGACGCGGGGTGCGGTGCTCATCAGTCATGCGGTGGACCGTACGCTCTGGTGCGCCGCGCTCCCTGGACAGACGCGTCCCCCGGGCCACCCTGAGAACCCGTTCACGAACGTGCACGCTCGGCAACTTTGCGTTGGCGGCAAAGGTGCTGACGGTGTAAAGTTGCAGAGCCTGCAAGGTCGACCCTCGTTCGGGGTCCCGACCAAGCCGACGACCACCACGCCACATCCCCTGTGAGGAACCCCGCATGTCCACTGCCACCGCACCCGTCGAGGTGTCGCGCGGACGACAGGACTCCCCGGCGAGCACGCCGGGCAAGCCGATCATGTCGCACCGCCAGATCCTGCTCGTCATCTACGGCCTGATGGCGGGCATGTTCCTGTCGTCCCTCGACCAGACCATCGTCGGCACGGCGATCCGCACGATCGGTGACGACCTGCACGGCCTCGACCAGCAGGCCTGGGTCACGACGGCCTACCTGATCGCGTCGACCATCACGACTCCGATCTACGGCAAGCTCTCCGACGTCTTCGGCCGTCGCCCGCTCTACATCTTCGGCATCGCGGTCTTCATCCTCGGGTCGCTGCTCTCGACCCTGTCGACGTCGATGACCATGCTCGCCGCCTTCCGCGCGTTCCAGGGCATCGGTGCCGGTGCGCTGATGTCGCTGCCCCTCGCAATCATGGGCGACATCCTCGCGCCCCGCGAGCGTGCGAAGTACCAGGGCTACTTCCTGGCGGTCTTCGGCATCTCGTCCGTCATCGGCCCGCTCATCGGTGGGCTGTTCGCCGGTGCGAGCTCGATCGTCGGCATCACCGGCTGGCGCTGGGTCTTCCTGATCAACGTGCCGATCGGCGTCGCGGCGCTCCTCATGGTGATCGCGTTCCTGCACTTGCCGAAGTTCGGCGAGGCCAAGGCCAAGCCGCGCATCGACTGGTGGGGCGCGACCTCGGTCATCGTCACCCTCGCGCCGCTGCTCCTCGTCGCGGAGCAGGGCCGCACGTGGGGCTGGGGTTCGGCCAGCGCGATCGCCTGCTACGTCATCGGTGCGCTCGGCCTCGTCGCCTTCCTGGTGATCGAGACCCGCATGCAGGACGACGCGATCATCCCGCTCAAGCTCTTCCGCTCGAGCACGTTCTCGATGGCGACCATCCTGGGCTTCCTGGTCGGCTTCGCGATGTTCGGCGCGATGCTCACCATCCCGCTGTACCTGCAGATCGTCACCGGCCTCACGCCGACCGAGTCCGGCTTCGCGACGCTGCCGATGATCGGTGGCCTGATGATCGCCTCGATCGCTTCGGGGCAGATCGTGGCCCGCACCGGCCGGTACCGGATCTTCCCGGTCATCGGCACGGCCCTGGTGTCGCTCGGCTACGTCGTCCTGACGTTCATGACGATCGACAAGCCGCTGTGGTTCCTGATGATCGGCATGTTCCTGATCGGTCTCGGGCTCGGCCAGCTCATGCAGAGCATCACTCTGGCCTCCCAGAACTCGGTGCAGCCGCGCGACATGGGTGTGGCGACCTCGTCCGCCACGTTCTTCCGCCAGATCGGTGGCACGCTCGGCACCGCCGTCCTGCTGTCCGTCCTGTTCTCGCTCATGCCGGCGAACATCCTGCACGCCACGGCGGACGAGTCGAACCTGAAGCCCGCCCTCAGTGCGGCGCTCGACCCGGAGATCGCCAGCGCGAAGGCGAACCAGGGCGTCATGGACCAGATCTGGAACCCGATCGTCACCCCGCTCCAGCAGCAGGTGCAGTCCGGCCTCGACACCGCCACCGACCAGGTGACCCAGGCCACCGCCGGGGCTCCCGACGCCGTGCAGCAGCAGGCGCTCACCGCCGCCGCCGACAAGGCGCACGCCAGCGTGCAGGACGGCCGGCTCGTCGTCGACTGGTCGGACTCGGGGCAGCGCACCTACTGGGTGGACCAGCTCGCACCGGAACTGTCGAAGCAGATCGACAAGGGCGCGAACGACCCGAGCGACTCGAACGCCGAGACGAGCGACACGTCGTACCTCAACGGTGCGGACTCGGCCCTGACCCGGCCGTTCATGTCCGGGTTCAACGCCTCGGCCGTGACCGTCTACTGGGTCGGCTTCGCGGTGATCCTGCTCGCGTTCGTCCTGAGCTTCTTCTTCAAGGCGCCGCCGCTCCGCAAGAGCTCGGCCCTGCAGGAGCAGGCGGACGACGCCGGCACCGCTGACGACCTCGAGGCGCAGGCCGTGCGGGCCGCGGACACGATGGGCTCGCCCACCGCCCCGGTCACCGGTTCGATCCCCGTCCAGGGTGGTCGGGCGCAGGTCTGACTCACGCCGGGCCTCCTCGTCACAGGACGCGGGGGCCCGGCGTCGCACCAACCCGAGAACAAGACGGAGCGCAGCACGTGCACCAGCTCACCACCACCGAGGCCACCGCCCTGACCGACTGCGGCCTGCGGGAGCGCAAGAAGCAGCAGACCCGGGCCGCCATCCACCGGTCGGCGCTCGCCCTCGTCACCGACCACGGACTCGCCGGGGTGACCGTCGAGCAGATCTGCGCGGACGCCGGGGTCTCCCCGCGGACGTTCTTCAACTACTTCCCGTCGAAGGCCGAAGCAGCCCTCGGATTGCCGGCGACGACGGTCCCGGACACGGCACGCGCAGCGTTCCTCGGTGCCACGGGGCCGCTCGTGTCGGACCTCTGCGACCTCGTCGCGCACACGGTCACCCTGCCGCAGGACCGCCGGCGCATGAAGGAGCTCGTCCGAGCCCGCCCCGAGATGGTCCCGGCGATGATGCAGTGGATGGCGCACGCGCGGCAGACCGTGCTGGCGGTCGCCGCCGAGCGCGTCGACGAGGACGCTGCGCGGACCGCGACCACCCTGGTGATGGCCGCCGTGATCGAGTCGGCCCACCGATCGGCGGACGGCTCCCGCGACGAGCTCGCTGCGCGGCTGCGCGCGGTCGTCGCCGAGATGGGGCGGCTCGCCACCGCTTGACCAGCGTGACCATCGCGTCGCCCCCGGCGCGGGGTGACCACGGCCTGGAGGCGCGGTGCGGATCCGACCCGCACCGCGCCTCCAGGCCGTTGGTGCGTCCACACGGCCACGCAGTCAGTCATCGGACGGTTGCGCGACGACTTTCGTCAGAACGGCAAGAACAAGCCTCTTGACGCACAAGACATCGGATGTTTTGATTGCACCGTTCGGTCGACGGAGACCGAACGGCAGGAGATACAGATGAGCCGCATCACCGGTCTGCACGTGCACGACATCCGGTTCCCGACCTCGCGAGAGCACGACGGGTCCGACGCCATGAACCCCGCGCCCGACTACTCCGCCGCCTACGTCGAGATCACCACCGACGCGCTCGACGGCCTGGTCGGCACCGGCTTCGTCTTCACCATCGGCCGCGGCAACGAGGTGCAGGAGTCGGCGATCGCAGCGCTTCGTGGTCACGTCGTCGGAGCCGATGCCGAGGCCGTCCTCGCCGACATGGGCGGCACCTGGCGCGCGATGGTGCACGACTCGCAGCTGCGGTGGCTCGGCCCGGAGAAGGGCGTCATGCACATGGCGATCGGCGCCGTCGTCAACGCCCTGTGGGACCTCCGGGCGAAGCGTGCGGGGCAGCCGCTCTGGGCCCTGCTCGCCGACCTGAGCCCCGAGGAGCTCGTCGACCTGGTGGACTTCCGGTACCTGACCGACGCGATCACCCCGGCTGAGGCGCTCGAGCTGTTCCACGCCGCCGAACCGATGCGTGCCGAACGCCGGGCCCGCCTGGAGCGCGAGGGCTACCGGGCCTACACGACGACTCCGGGCTGGCTCGGCTACGACGACGAGAAGCTCGCGCGGCTGTGCCGGGAAGCCGTGGACGACGGGTTCACCCAGATCAAGCTCAAGGTCGGCGGCGACGTGGACGACGACGTCCGCCGGATGGGCATCGCCCGTGCCAGCGTCGGCCCGGACATCCGGATCGCGATCGACGCGAACCAGCGCTGGGACGTCGACGAGGCCGCGGCGTGGATCGACCGGCTCCGCCCCTTCGACGTCGCGTGGGTCGAGGAACCGACGAGCCCGGACGACATCCTCGCCCACGCCGAGATCGCCCGGCGCATCGCCCCGATCCCGGTCGCGACGGGGGAACACATGGCGAACCGGGTGATCGCGAAGCAGTTGATCCAGGCCGGCGCGATGAGTGTGCTGCAGATCGACGCCACCCGGGTCGCCGGGGTGAACGAGAACCTGGCGATCCTGCTCCTCGCCGCCAAGCACGGGGTCCGCGTCTGCCCGCACGCCGGCGGCGTCGGCCTGTGCGAGGCGGTGCAGCACCTGTCGATGTTCGACGCGGTCGCCCTGACCGGTGACCTCGACACCCGGTGCATCGAGTTCGTCGACCACCTGCACGAGCACTTCGTGACCCCGGTCGACGTCCACGACGGCCGCTACTGGCCGCCGACTGCGCCCGGTGCCGGCACCGAGATGCGTGCCGACACCCTGACCACCCACGCGTTCCCGGACGGCCCTGTCTGGGCCGAGTCCGATCCCGATCGGGTCCCGGACGCCGTCCGGGTCGCCTGAGACCCCACCGCACACCCCATCACCACGACGAAGTGGAGACACCGATGCAACGACGACGCACCGCCGGGCTGGCGGCAGCAGCAGCTGCCGTGCTCGTGCTCACCGGCTGTTCCGCTGGCAGCAACGCCAGCGACGGCCAGTCCGAGGACTCCCTCACCTGGGCCATGTGGATCGCCGGGAAGGAGGACAAGGCCGCGTGGCAGAAGGTCGCCGACACGGTCAAGACCGACGACGACGTGGACGTCTCGATCCAGGGCTCACCCTTCAACGACTACTGGACCAAGCTCCGCACCCAGCTGTCCACCGGCACCGCACCCTGCATCGTGAGCATCCAGTCGCTCCGCGCCGCGAACTACACCGACGTGCTCGTCCCGATCGACGACATGGCGAAGCAGGCCGACCTCGACCTGAGCGAGTACGACCAGACCGGGCTCGACGGCATGAAGGTCGACGGCAAGCTCTACGGACTGCCGTACGACACCGGCCCCATGGTCATGTTCTACAACAAGGACATCTTCGAGAAGGCGGGCGTCGACGAGCCGAAGCCGGGCTGGACGGTCGACGAGTTCGAGGACGCCGCGAAGCAGCTCAAGGCCGCGGGCACGCCGATCTGGGGCACGAGCGTCGAGGACATCCCCCTCGAGTCGATGATCCTCGGCTACAACGGCGGTCGGGTCATCGACGAGGACGGCACGCTCGACGCCTCGAACGCGGAGTTCGCTGAAGGGCTCGACTGGATCGGCGGTCTGGTGCAGGACGGCTACGCCACACAGGCGAGCACCGACGGCTCCACCGACGACAACGCGTTCGTGTCCGGTGACGTCGCGATGTACAGCGACGGCCCCTGGTCGATCATCAGCCAGAAGGCCAAGGTCAAGTTCGACCTGGGCATCACGACCATCCCCTCGGGCACGGACGGCCCCAGCTCGTTCGCCGCCGGGTCGGGCTTCGGCATCTCGAAGCAGTGCAAGTACCCCGAGCAGGCGTTCAAGGCCATCACCACGATGACGAACGAGGCCACGCTCACCTCGCTCGCCGAGCAGGGTCGCGCCTTCCCGGCACGCACCGCGGCGCAGCAGGCCTGGTACGACAACGCCGGCATCGACGGGGTCGAGGACGCCCTGAAGACCGGGCTCGAGAACGCCACCCCGTTGCCCGGCAACAAGCAGAGCGACCAGCTCAACCAGCTCTTCGCGCAGTACGCCCTGCAGGCGGTGAACGGACAGACCTCCGGCAAGGAGACGATGTCGTCCATCGCGAGCCAGCTCGGCTCGCAGTGACGGGCGTCACCCCCTGATGGACGGCAGGCGCGGGTCGACCCCGCCCCGCGCCTCCCGGTCCGTCCCATCCCCTGACCAGGACCGCGCGAACGACGAGGAGGTCGTCGCATGACCACCATCCAGGACCCACCCGCCGAGGCGGCGCTACCCGCCCCCGCGGTCGCGGTCGCGACCGGCGCGGCCCCGCGCCGGAAGGACAGCGGCGCCGACGCCGAGCTCGGCCGCCGCTCCTGGTGGGGCGCCGCCTTCGCCGCTCCGCACTCGATCGGCCTCGTCGTGTTCACGGCGTTCCCGATCCTCGCGTCGCTCGTCGTGAGCTTCATGAACTGGCCGATGCTCGGCGAACGCTCGTGGGCCGGCCTGTCGAACTACGCGCAGCTGTTCTCCGACCCGATCTTCCGCACCGTGACGCTGAACACCGTGCTGTTCGTCGTGCTCTACGTGCCGCTCAACCTGGTCGTGTCCCTCGGGCTCGCGGCCTGGCTCACGCCGAAGATCCGCCACCGGCACGTCTTCCGCGTGTTGTTCTTCATCCCGACCATCACGCCGATCGTCGCGAACGTCGTCGTCTGGCGGATGCTGTACCAGCCGGGCGGTGCCATCGACGCGACGCTGCAGTCGACCGTCGGCGTGAACGCCCCGAACTTCCTGGCCGACGACAACTGGGCCATGCTCGCCGTCGTCGCGATGAGCGTCTGGCAGGGGTTCGGCTACAACATGCTGATCTTCTCGGCGGCGCTCGATTCGGTGCCGGAGAACCAGATCGAGGCTGCGCAGCTCGACGGGGCGAACGCCTGGCAGATGTTCTGGCGGATCAAGTTCCCGCTCATCTCGCCGTCGATCTTCTTCGCGACGATGATGACCCTGATCACCTCGTTCCAGGTGTTCGTGCAGCCGTTCGTCCTGACGAAGGGCGGCCCCGGCACCGCCACCGAGACCCTGGTGCAGTACATCTACAACACGGGGTTCCAGACCCAGCAGCTCGGGCTCGCATCGGCCGGGGCCTGGGTGCTGTTCGTCATCATCCTCGGAATCACGGCCATCCAGTTCCTCGGACAGAAGCGGTGGGTGCACTATGACTGAGCTGACCTCGTCCAACCGGACGATCAACCCGCGGGCGCTGCCCCGCACGCACCCGCAGACCGGCCGGGTGCGCCACGCGGTGGGCTACGTGCTGCTCTGCCTGGTGGCCCTGCTGTTCGTCTCGCCGCTCATCTACATGGTGGCGACGAGCCTGAAGCCGTCGGCCGACGTGTTCACGACCCCGCCGACACTGTGGGGCTCGTCGATCGAGTGGGGCAACTACGCACAGGCGTTCACGTACCTGCCGTTCGCCCGGTTCATCCTGAACGGCGTCTTCGTCGCCGCGGCCGGCACGGCGATCAACGTCGCCGTCGCGGTGCTGTCCGGCTACGCGTTCTCGCGACTGCGCTGGCGCGGCCGGAACACGGTGTTCGTCCTGTTCCTGGCGACGCTCATGATCCCGCAGGACGTCCTCGTCATCCCGATGTACGTGATGATGCAGGGCTTCGGGTGGGTGGACACGTTCCAGGCGCTCATCATCCCGTGGGCGTTCACGGCACTCGGCGCGTTCCTGGTGCGGCAGTTCTTCCTCACCGTGCCGCAGGAACTCGACGACGCCGCCCGGGTGGACGGAGCCGGAGCGATCCGGACGTTCTTCTCGGTGATGCTCCCGCTGGCCCGGCCGACGATGGCGGTCCTCGCCGTGTTCTCGTTCATCGCGTACTGGAACTCGTTCCTCTGGCCGCTCGTCATCGTCAACGACGTCGAGGCCCGTGGCACCATCCCGCTCGGCCTGCAGCAGTTCTTCGGGCAGCAGGGCTCCGAGTGGAACCTCGTGATGGCGGCGTCGGTGATCTCGATGCTGCCCACGGTGATCCTGCTGATCCTGCTCCAGAAGCACCTGGTCAAGGGGATCGTCACCAGCGGTCTCGGCGGCCGGTGACACGGCCGCACCGTCCCCCCTCGCCCTCCACTGAAAGGAACACTGGCCTCATGACCATCACCGCACCTGCCGAGCCGCAGACCGCGACCGACTCCGCGGGGTTCCCCGCGTGGTTCTCCCACGACCGGCTCGGCATGTTCATCCACTGGGGGCTGTACGCCCTGCCGGCGCGGCACGAGTGGGTGAAGAACCGCGAACGGATCACCGACGAGGACTACCAGAAGTACTTCGACCACTTCGACCCGGACCTGTTCGACGCCGCGGACTGGGCACGTCGGGCACGGCAGGCGGGGATGAAGTACGTCGTCCTCACCACCAAACACCACGAGGGCTTCTGCCTGTGGGACACCGCCCTGACCGACTACAAGTCCACGAACACCCCCTTCGGCCGGGACATCGTGCGGGAGTTCGTCGACGCCGTCCGTGCCGAAGGGCTGCGGGTCGGTTTCTACCACTCGCTCATCGACTGGCACCACCCGGACTTCACCGTGGACGGGGTCCACCCGCGGCGGGACGACGGCGAGCGGGCGATCGCGGCGCTGAACGAGGGCCGCGACATGACCCGGTACCGGGAGTACCTGCACGGGCAGGTCGAGGAGCTCCTGACGGGCTACGGGCAGATCGACTACCTGTTCTACGACTTCTCGTACCGGGACAACGACCACGAGGACATCTGGGGTGGCAAGGGCCGGGACGAGTGGGGGTCCGAGGAGCTCATGGCGCTGACGAAGCGGCTGCAGCCCGGCATCATCGTGAACGACCGGCTGGACATCCCCGGCGATCTGGTCACCCCCGAGCAGTACCAACCCGACAAGCCGATGGAGGTCGACGGCGTCCCGGTGCCGTGGGAGGCCTGCCAGACGCTGAACGGCTCCTGGGGCTACGACCGCGACAACGTGAACCTGAAGCCGGTCGACCTGCTCGTCCGCATGCTCGTCGACGGGGTCTCGAACAACGGGAACATGCTGCTGAACATCGGGCCGACCGGTCGCGGCGAGTTCGACGGGGTCTCGCGGCAGACGCTCGACGGCATCGGGACGTGGATGCACCAGCACGCCCGCTCGGTGTACGGGGCGGGGCCGTCGCGGTTCGTCGCCCCGCGGAACACTGTCTACACGCAGAACGGCAACCGCCTGTACCTGCACCTGTTCGCGTGGCCGTTCGAGCACGTGCACCTGCCCGACCTCGCCGGCCGGGTGGCGTACGCGCAGCTGCTCAACGACGCATCGGAGATCCACTTCCGCGAGATCCCGCCGGGCACCCGGGCGCAGAACACCGGGCTCGGCGGCCAGCCCGCCGGCACGCTGACCCTGACGCTGCCGATCGTGCGGCCCGACGTCGCCGTGCCGGTCGTCGAGCTGTTCCTGCGCGACTGATGCAGCGGATCCTGACGCGGACACGGCTCCGGGCCGGGAACGAGGCGGCGTACGACACCGTGCACACCTCGGTCCCGCCCGCGCTCGCGGCACGACTGCGCGAGGCCGGGGTGCACGACTGGACGATCTGGCGGGACGGGCTCGACCTGGTCCACCTGATCGAGGTCGAGGACCACCGGGCGATGCGCCGGGCGCTCGCAAACGACCCGGTCAACGCCGAGTGGCAGGAGACGATCAACCCGCTGCTCGAGGCGGACGACGACTACTCGGGCGACGGCGACGGGATCCCGCGGGTCTGGTCGCTGGCGGACCAGGTGCACCACGTGGATCAGGTGGACCCGTGACGGCCCTCGACCTGGACCGCGGCCCGTTCTGGTTCGGCGGGGCCGGCATCGGCAACCTGCTCCGTCCGGTGTCCGACGACGACGCCCGCGCCACGGTCGACGCCGCATGGGACGCCGGGGTCCGCGGGTTCGACACCGCCCCGCACTACGGCCTGGGGCTGTCCGAACGGCGGCTCGGTGCAGCGCTCGCCGGACGCCCCCGGCAGGACTTCCTCGTGTCGACGAAGGTCGGGCGGGTGCTCGTGCCCGGGCGCGGCGACGGCGACGACCTGGCGTCCGGGGGCTTCGCGGTGCCGGACGACACCGTGCGGCAGTGGGACCCGTCGCCGTCGGGCGTGCGGCGCTCGCTCGACGAGTCGCTCTGCCGGCTCGGGCTCGACCACGTCGACGTCGCCTACCTGCACGACCCGGACGTGTACTCGCTCACGGATGGCCTGACCCAGGCGCTGCCGACCCTCGCCGAGCTCCGTGACGATGGCGTGGTGCGGGCGGTCGGCGTCGGGTCGAACTCCGTCGAGGCGCTGTCGGCGGCCGTCGACACCGGACTCTGCGACGTCGTCATGCTCGCCGGCCGGTACACCCTGCTCGAGCAACCGGCGGCGGCACTCGTCGACCGGTGCGCGTCGCTGGGCGTCGCGGTGGTGGCGGTCGGGGTCTACAACTCGGGGCTGCTCGGCCAGGAACGCCCTTCGGCGGGTGCGACCTACGACTACGCCGAGGCACCGTCGTCGCTGCTCGCCCGGGCGAACGCCATCGCCGACGTCTGCGAGCGCCACGGGGTCACGCTGCCCGAGGCCGCACTGGCGTTCCCGCGGCGGGCTGCGGCGGTCGAGGCGATCGCGCTCGGGGTGCAGTCCGCCGACCAGGTGCGCTCGAACGTCGCACGCGCCGCCGCCGACGTGCCGGAGGCGCTGTGGGACGACCTGCGCGCGGCGGGCCTGCTCGCGATGTGACGCCAAGTACGACGAAAGTCACCCCGAACCACGCGTTGCGTGGTTCGGGGTGACTTCGGTGGTGCGCCGGTCGGACCGGCAGCGTGGTGCCTAGCGGCGCGAACCGCGGCCGGCGACGCGCGTGTAGATGAACAGCACGATGATGGCGCCGATGATCGAGCCGATGATGCCGGCGGGCTGGAAGAAGCCGTCCATCGGGTCGTGCTGGAAGATCAGGAACCCGAGGAACCCGCCGACGAACGAACCGACGATGCCCAGGACGATCGTCATGAGGATGCCGATGTTCTGCTTGCCGGGGATGATGAGCCGGGCGAGAGCGCCGGCGATGAGACCGATGATGATCAAGCTGATGATGAGACCGAGCACGGTGTCCTCCTCGTGGGTGCGGTTGCCGCGGCATGGTTGCCGGAGTCAGGGCCGAGGACCGACACAACTCCGAGGTTCCTGGGAGGATTGTCGGGTTCAGTCGAGGGAGCGTCGCAACCAGCGCTCGACACCTTCGACGTGCGACACGACGAGGGCCTGCACGAGCTGCGGATCACGGCGCCGGATCGCGTCGACGATGGCGGCGTGCTCGTCGAGGGTCCGCTGCACCGACCCGTTCTGCGTCAGTCCGCGCCACACCCGCACCCGCACCGTCTTGCTCGACAGCGCGTCGAGCAGCCCGGACAGGTACTGGTTGCCGCCGATGCCCGCGATGGTCGAGTGGAACAGCAGGTCGTGGGCGACGAGGTCCTCGACGCCGGTGTCCTCGCCGACGGACTGCATCAGGGTCGCGAGCTCGTCGATCTGCTGTTCCGTGGCGCGGGCCGTCGCCAGGACAGCGGACGCCGGTTCCAGGATGCGGCGCACCTCGAGCAGGTCGACGAGCGACCGGTCGTGGTGCATGTCGACGACGAACGACACCGCCTCGAGCAGGACGCCCGGTTCGAGCGACGTCACGTAGGTGCCGTCGCCGCGTCGGACGTCGAGCACGCGGATCAGCTCGAGCGCCTTCACGGCTTCGCGGAGACTGTTGCGGGACAGTCCGAGCGACTCGCTCAGTTCCTTCTCGGGCGGGAGGCGCTGGCCGGGTTGGAGCTCGCCGCTCACGATCATCTGCTGGATGCGTGCGATCGCATCGTCGGTCAACGACGCCACGTCACCACCTCCTGTGGACCCGGCCGCGTGCGCGACGGGACGTCCCGACGATACCCGGGACGGGCCTCCAGGCCGGTGCGGCGGAGCCGTGCAGCGACCATCAGGCCGGCCGCAGCCGGAGCGCCTGCATCCCGCCGTCGACCGCCAGCTCGACGCCCGTCGTCGACCGGGCGAGCGGGCTCGTCAGGTAGGCGACCGCCTCGGCGACCTCCGCCGCCTGAACCAGGCGTCCGTGCGGCTGACGTGCCTCGAGCGCGGCGCGTTCGGCGGCCGGGTCGTCCGCGGACGACAGGAGTCGTGCGACCCACGGGGTGTCGGCGGTGCCGGGGTTGACGGCGTTGACTCGGATGCCCTCGCGGACGTGGTCGGCGGCCATCGCGCGGGTGAGTGCGGAGATCGCCCCCTTCGTGGCGGAGTAGAGCGCCCGCCGGGGCAGTCCGGCGGTGGCCGCGACGGAGCACGTGTTGACGATGCTCGCGCTGTCCGACGCTCGGAGGTGCGGGAGTGCGGCGCGGGACAGGCGCACGGCGCCGAGCACGTTGACCTCGTACACGCGTCGCCACTCGTCGTCGGTGTTGTCCTCGACCGTCCCCTGGGCGCCGATGCCGGCGTTGTTGACGAGCACGTCGAGACCGCCGAGCTGGTCGACCGCCGAGGCGACGGCTGCACGGACGGACTCGTCGGACGACACGTCGCAGGTGACGGAGACGAGCCCCCCGGCGGTGGACGGTTGCAGGTCGAGCACCGCGACCGCTGCGCCGCGCTCCTGCAGCGTGGCCGCGATGGCCGCGCCGATGCCGGAGGCGCCGCCGGTGACGATCGCGCGGAGACCCGCGTGGGTGCTGGGCATACCGGTCGCGGTGGTGTCGGTCATCAGGCTGCTCCC
The DNA here is from genome assembly GCF_003234225.2 of Curtobacterium sp. MCSS17_005. Taxonomy (NCBI): domain Bacteria; kingdom Bacillati; phylum Actinomycetota; class Actinomycetes; order Micrococcales; family Microbacteriaceae; genus Curtobacterium; species Curtobacterium sp. MCSS17_005. The sequence goes on along the minus strand of NZ_CP126258.1, from coordinate 3,311,313 downwards.
ACTGTCTGGCGCTGCGAGCCGAGCCCGTCGGCGGTGAGCTCGACCACGTCGCCGGGCTGCAGGTACGGCGCGTGCCCAGCCAGGGCGACCCCGGCCGGGGTGCCGGTGCTGATGACGTCGCCCGGGTACAGCACCATGAACTGCGACAGGTACCGGACGATCTCGACGGGGCGGAAGATCATGTCGGCCGTGGTGCCGTCCTGCCGCACCTCGCCGTTGACGGTGAGCCGGAGCGCGAGCGCCGCCGGGTCGACCTGGTCGGGGGTGACCAGCCACGGGCCGAGGGGGTTGAACGTCTCGCAGGACTTCCCCTTGTCCCACTGCCCGCCGCGCTCGAGCTGGAAGGCCCGTTCGGAGACGTCGTTCGCGATGGCGTACCCGGCGATGCAGGCGCTCGCGGCCTCGTCGGAGTCGCAGTAGCGGGCGGTCCGCCCGATGACGACGGCGAGCTCGATCTCCCAGTCGGTCTTCTCGCTGCCGCGGGGGATCAGGACCTCGTCGTCCGGCCCGATCACCGTCATCGGGTCCTTCATGAACACGATCGGTTCGGTCGGGATCTCGGCACCGGTCTCGGCGGCGTGGTCGCGGTAGTTCAAGCCGATGCAGACGACCTTGCCCGGACGGGACACCGGCGCACCGCGGCGGAGGCCCTCGGCGTCGGGCAGCGCTCGGAGGTCCCCGGCGCTCCGCGCGTGCCGGACACGGGCGACCGGGTCGGACGCCAGGAAGGCCCCGCTGATGTCGGTCGTGATCGGGCGGAGGTCGAGGACCTCGCCGTCGGTGTCGACCGCGACGGGTATCTCGCCGCCCGCGGGGCCGAGTCGTGCGAACTGCATCGTTCCTCGCTCTCCGGCTGCACCGGCGCAACCAGAGACATCCTATGTCTGGTCCGAGTCCCCGACAAGGTCGCCGGTACTGAGGGTCCTCCCGTGCAGGTACGTGCGCTCCGCCGTCCCGCTCAGCACCGACTGCCGTTCGTCCGGGGTCAGGTCGGCCAGCGCGTCGGTGGTCCGCCGCACCACGTCGTCGTAGGTCGTGGCGAGCGTCGAGACGGGCCAGTCCGACCCGAACAGTGACCGCTCCGGGCCGAACCGCTCGACCACGGCACGGACGTACCGGTCGACGGGCTGCCGTCGCCACGCGGGGCCGGCCTCGGTGAACAGTCCGGACACCTTGCAGGTCACGTTCGGACGAGCGGCGAAGTCGTCGATGCGGGTCGCCCACCCGGGGTCCCCGCCCGCGATGTCGGGTTTGCCGGCGTGGTCGAGGACGAACGAGCCCTCGGGCACGGCGTCGAGCAGCGAGAGGGCAGCGCGGTGCTCGCGCGCGCGGACGAGCACGTCGAACACCAGGCCGGCGGCGGCCACCGCACGGACCCCGCGGACGACCTCGGGGCGGGCGAGCCAGTCAGGGTCCGGTTCGTCGTGCGCCTGGTGGCGGATGCCGACCAGGCGGGTGCTGGCCGGCCGATTGCCCGCCAGCCGGCTGCTGGCCGGCCGGTCTCCGCCGGACCCCGCGATCAGTGCGGCGATGCGGTCGACGACGTCCGGGGTGGTCAGGTCCACCCAGCCGACGACCCCGGCGACCGGCTCGGGCTGCTCGAGGAGCCAGGCGGTCTCGCCGGGGTCGTGCACGGCCTGCACGACGATCGTCCGGGTGACGTCGGTGCTCCGGGCGGCGGCGCGGAGGTCGTCCACGTCGAACCGGCGGCGGATCGGAGCGACCGAGTCGTCCATCCAGGGGTACGGCCGGTCGGCGGGATCCCAGAGGTGGTGGTGAGCGTCGATGATCACGCGCTCATGATGCCCGATTCATCCGATGTCCGCTCGGGGGGGGGGGGCGTGCCGGTGCGACGACTCTTCGCGCTCAGCGACACCTCACGCGCCACAGTGCCCGTGAGGTGTCGCTGGGTGCGTGGAGTCGCAACCGCCAATGCCGATCAGACGACCCCGGAGGCCTCGAGCTCGGCTCGCAGCTCGGCGTCCGACGGCTCGACGAAGTGCTTGCCGTTCGGCAGCACCACGACGGGGATGTTCTTCCGGCCGCTGATCGCCTCGGCACGGTCGGCCGCGGACAGGTCCTGCTCCACGTCGACGTACTCGTAGTCCACGCCGAGGGTGTCGAGCAGCGCCTTGGACCGACGGCAGTCGCGGCACCAGTCGGCACCGAACATGGTCACGCGGTCGGGGGCAGTCGTCGCATCGCTCATGTGCAGAGAGTACGTCGGAGCGCCCCGAGGCATTCCCGTGACACCCCTCGCCCCGCCCGGAGCACGATGTGCCCATGAGCCTGCCCTGGGACACCCCCGTCGCACACCCCCACCACCGCCACGGCTGGTGGTGGAAGACCCTGCTCGTCGGCTTCGTGCTGTGGGTCGTCACGATCATCGTCACGGTGTCGACGCAGAACTCGAACCTCGTGCCGACGATCATCCTGCTCGGCAGCTTCCTCGTGCCGTTCACCGTCGTGCTGTTCGTGATCGAACGCGTCACCGGCACGGTCAGCACCATGCAGCTCGTCACGGCGTTCTTCGTGGGCGGGATCCTCGGGGTGCTCGGGGCGTCACTGCTCGAGGCCGACCTGGAGCAGGGAGCGGGGCTGTACCTGGTCGTCGGGTTCGTCGAGGAGTTCGTGAAGGGCGTCCTGCTCGTCGTCGTGGGGTGGCGCGTCCGCCCGAAGACGGCGAGGCAGGGTGCGCTGCTCGGCGCGACGATCGGTGCCGGGTTCGCCGCGTTCGAGTCCGCCGGCTACGCCTTCAACGCGGCGATCACGGCCCGGGGGATCGACCTGGCATCGCTCCTGCAGACCGAGGTGGCCCGCGCGGTGCTGGCGCCGGTCGGGCACGTGCTGTGGACCGCGATCCTCGGTGCGGTGCTGTTCGGCGCCGCCACCGGACGCGCTCGCTTCCGCTGGTCGTGGCCGCCGATCGTGGCGTACGTGGTCGTCTCGGTGCTGCACGGGCTGTGGGACGCGAACGGCACGATCGCCACGCTGATCGCGTTCGTCGTGTCCGGGGTCCCGTTCTCGGCCGCGCAGTACGGCATGGTGCCGGCGGCGGTCGGCGGGATCGTGACGACCGTCTACGTGATCGGGCTCGCGATCGTGAGCGTCATCGGCGTCGCCGTGCTGGTCGGGGTCCTCCGGCACCACCGCGGACGCACGCAGGCCCTGTCGGCACCCGTCGGGTGGGACGGGACGCAGGCACCCGCCGGGTGGGACGGAACACCCGGACCCGACCGCCTGCGCTGACCCGCGCCGGAGCGCCGCTGCCGCTCGCCCTACGATTGGCACATGCCGCCAGCACCCGACCCCGCGACGCTGGCCTGGGCCTCGGCGGCCGTCCGGCGCTTCGCCGCCGCGACCAACCTGCTCGTCGCCGCCCGCCGGTTCCGCATCGTCGGCGGCGACCCCCGGGATGCCGCGGCGCTGCGGCACCTGCTGACCGCACTCGGGGCGCGCGAGGTCGAGCAGTCGAACCATTCGGACCAGTCGCACCAACAGCACCAGCCGTCCGATCTCGTCGATCAGCTCTGGTGCCTCGGCACGCCGGAGGAATCGACCCCCGCGGTCGAGCAGGCCGCCGACCGCCCGCGCGGCACCACCCTGGTCGTCATCGACGCCGGCCGGTACCTGCCCGCCGTCGACGAGGACGCCTTCGGCCCCGTCGCACCCGCCCGCCCCGGCGTGCTCGCCGTCCCGATGTTGTCCGACGACGTCTTCCTCGTCTCCACGGGCCGTGACCCCGAGGACGACCCCGGGGCGGACGCCCGCCTGCGCTGGGCACGACGGTCGATGCCGGTCGCCCGGTCGGTCGCCGCGGAGCTCCGCGACGGCGGACTCCTGCGCGGCACACGGATCGGCGTTGCGATGTTCCTCGAACCCAAGACGGCGGTGCTGAGCCTGCTGCTCCGTGACGCCGGTGCCGAGGTCGTCGTCTACGCCCACGCCGACGAGACCGACGACGCCGTCGCCGAGGCACTGCGGTCCGCCGGCCTGACGGTGTTCGCGAGCAGCACGGCGACGCTCCCCGAGCAGAAGCAGCTGGCCCTCGCGATGCTCGACACCGCGCCGCACATCCTGCTCGACGACGGCTCGCACGTCATCCGGCTCGCCCACCAGGAGCGCCCCGACCTGCTGCCGACGATGCTCGGAGCCGCCGAGGAGACCACGAGCGGCCTGCGGCCCCTGCGTGTCCTGGCAGCGCGCGGCGAGCTCGGCATCCCGGTGATCGCGGTGAACGACGCCCGCACCAAGACGTTCTTCGACAACCGGTACGGCACGGGGCAGTCGACGGTGTTCGCGGTGCTCGACCTGGTCGACGGGCTCGCGTCCGGCACGCACCGGGCGATCCCGGGAGGCGCGGCGGCGGTTGCCGGGTTCGGGCACGTCGGCGAAGGGGTCGCCCTGGTGCTCACCGCCCTCGGGTTCCGGGTGACGGTCGCCGAGACCGACCCGGTCCGCGCCCTGCAGGCGCGCTTCGCCGGGTACGCGGTGGCCCCGCTCGTCGAGGCGGTGCGTGACGCCGACCTCGTGATGAGCGCCACCGGGGTGCCGGACACCATCGACCTCGAGGTGCTCCGTGCCTGCGCGGACGGTGCCGTCCTCGCCGTCGCCGGAGGGGTCGACCAGGAGATCGCCGTCGACGACGCGCTCGCCGCCGGGGTTCGGCGCCAGGACGTGGGGCCGAAGGCCGAGCGGTTCGTGTTCCCCGGGGTCGACGGTGGGCCGATCGTGCTCGACGACGGTGGCTGCATCAACATCACCGCGGCCGAGGGCAACCCGGTCGAGATCATGGACCTGTCGTTCGCCGTGCAGCTCGGCGCCGTCCGGATGCTCCTGGAGCGCGGCGACGAGCTGGAGCGTGCCGTCGTGCCGATCGACCCCGCGGTCGACGACGTGACCGCTCGCACGGCGCTCGCCGCTTTCGGGAGCCGACCCCTGCCTCCCGGCCTCCCCGCTGAGCACCCGGCGGACCGCGAGCCGGACGTCCGGACGCACCGTTTCGGAGACCCGGCGTGAGGGCCCGACAGCACCCGGTCACCGTGCACTCGGCGCGCGTCGTCGTCCCGATGACCGCGCCACCGATCGCCGACGGCGCGGTCGCCGTGCAGGACGGCCGGATCCTGCACGTCGGAGACCGATCGTGGGTCATCGACCAGCTCACCGGGTCCGGCGCGACCTTCACCGAGCGGCAGTGGCGTGGCGCGCTCCTGCCCGGACTCGTGAACGCGCACTCGCACCTCCAGTACACCGGCATGGCCAGTGTCGGCCGACGCCAGTACGACGGGTTCGAAGACTGGGCTGCTGCGTTCAACGTCGACTACGCCGAACCGCACGACTGGCGGACCGAAGCCGCGGACGGTGCGCGGGCGTCGATCCTGGCCGGCGTCACGAGCATCGCGGACATCGTCACCGACATCGACGCCTCGACCGCGCTGCAGGACGCCGGCCTCGGCGGCATCGCGTACTGGGAGGTGATGGACTGGGAGAACGACGCCTGGCAGTCGCACGGTCGCGACCAGGTGCTCGACGAACTCGACCGGATCCCCACGACGCCCGGTGCGGGCCTGTCGCCGCACGCGCCGTACTCGCTCGAGGTCGCCCCGCTGCTCGAGCTCCCCGACATCGTGCGGCAGCGCGGCCTGCGCCTGCACCTGCACCTCGGTGAGGCGGCGTTCGAGGGGGAGCGCACCGCCCTCGGTCCGGTCCCCGGGCTCGACGGGGTCGACGGCGTCGGTCACGGGAACGACTGGCACCTGGCGAACGTGCCGTCGTTCCGGGCGCTGCGAGCCCTGGGCTTCGGTGCCAGCGCGACCGCGTTCGTCGACCGCCTCGGCGTGCTCGGGCCGGACTGCCACATCGCCCACGGCGTGTACATGACCGCCGCCGACCGGGCGCTCCTGCGTGCCCGCGGCACCGCGGTGGCGCTGTGCCCCCGCTCCAACGCCGTCATCGGCCTCGACCCGCCGCCCGTCGCCGACTACCTGCGCGAGGGCAGCCCGATCGCGATCGGCACCGACTCCCTGTCGTCGTCGCCGTCCCTCGACCTGATGGCCGACGTCACCGCGCTGCACCGGATCGCACGCGCCCAGGGGTACGGACACCGTGACCTGCACGAGCGGCTGCTCGCGGCGGCGACCCTCGGTGGTGCGCACGCGATGGGCCTCGCCGTCGGGCCGGACCGCATCGGGCACCTCGCCGTCGGGGCGCGCGCCGACCTGGCGGTCTTCGACGTCGACGCCCGCACGGTGCCGGACGCGCTCGCCGAGCTCGTCGAGGACGGCGCGGGGCGGGCAGCCGCCACCGTGATCCGTGGGGTCGTCCGCGCCGCGGCGGGCGTCGTCACCGAGCCGGGTTCCCCGCACATGGACATCCCCGCACCGCCCCAGGAGGAACGATGACCGAGTCCGCACCCCACCCCGGCATGGCTGCACGCCGAACCGTCACCGGTGAGCTGATCGAGTGGCTCGACGTGCCGAAGCGCGCGATCGCCCTCGGCATGGAACCGCACCCCGAGGGTGGCTGGTACGTCCGCACCTGGACCTCGCCGGCGACGGTCACCACCCCCGCGGGGGACCGGCCGGCCGCCACCCTGATCCACTTCCTGCTGCCCCCGGGCGAGGCCTCCGCCTGGCACCGGGTCACGAGCGACGAGATCTGGATGTGGCACGGTCCGGACACCGTCGACCTGCAGCTCGGCGGCGACGGTGACGTCCCCGAGCCCGGCGCGACGATCACCCTCGGCCCGGACGCCGGACGTGACCGGGTGAACGACGCGCAGGCGTTCGTGCGCGGCGGCGTCTGGCAGCGGACGATCCCGGGCGACGGCGAGGTGCTGCTGAGCTGCCTGGTGTCGCCCGGCTTCTCGTTCGACGACTTCACGATGGCCGACTGAGGTACCACATTGGTATGTTGGCTGGATGGAGTCCGGTCGCGTCCCTGCCCTCGCTCGCGCGGCGCTCGACGCGCCGTTCGAGTTCGCGTACGTGGACGAGACCGGAGACAAGGGTGACCCGGCTGCGTCTCCGGGCGCGACTCGTACCTACACACTGGGGTGCGTGCTCGTCCCGGGCGGTGACTGGACCGATCGGCTCGACTGGCTGACTGGGGTCCGTCGTGAGATCCGTGACACCTACGGCATCCTCCTGCGCCATGAGCTCAAGGCGAACGTGCTGCTGCGTGGGCGAGGAGACCTGCGTGACCTCGGGCTCGGAGACGGCCAGCGGCGTGACGTGTTCCGGAGGTCGCTCGGTGCGCTGACCGTCGTGGCATCGGGGGTCTTCGCGGTGGTGATCGACAAGGAAGCCCGGCCGATGGACTACCGGCCCGAGGACCGAGCGTGGACCTACCTGCTCCAGCGTCTGCGGATCCGGTCCGAGCAATCCGGCAAGCCGATCATCCTGGTGCACGACGCGGGCGACGACGCGACGGTCCGCGCGATCCACCGGCGCTTCCGTCGGCACAGCTTCGCGCCGGGCGGTTCTCGCGTCAGTGCGCCGCTGCTCGTCGAGGATCCGGTCCCTCGTGACTCGGGGTCGTCGTACTTCGTCCAGGCGGCCGACCTGGTCGCGTACGCAGGGTTCCGGCGGTTCCAGGCGCCCGGCACGAAGACCGGCAGCGTCTGCGACGAGACGATGTGGGACGAGCTGCGACCCGTCTGGCGCACCGAGGTGACGAACGCACGGCGCGACGCCGTCGTCGTCTGGCCGTGACGGCGTTCGGGGGCGTCTGGAAACAGAAAGGGGGCGCCCCGTGCTGGGACGCCCCTTGATCTCAGACCTCAGCCGAGCATGCGCCCGGTTCAGCCTGCGTCGCCAGATTACCAGCCCGGTCCCGACCCGTCGACTGGTGTGTGACACGAGATCAGGTCACCAGGGCCGCCCGGAGTCGCGTTGGTATCCCACTGCGAAGTACACTTCGACCTGCCCCCACCCCCTCGCACGAAGGCCCGACCGTGACCCGTCACCTCCGCTTCACCCTCGCCGTCGCCACCGCCGCGGTCGCCGCCCTCGCCCTGTCGGCCTGCTCCGCCGGGGGCAGCAGCAACGCCGACGGCACCGTGACCGACGGCAAGCTCACGATCGCCACCGGTGACCCGGCCTACTCGCCCTGGGTCGAGGACAACAAGCCGCAGTCCGGCAAGGGCTTCGAGTCCGCCGTGGCGTACGCGGTCGCGAAGGAGATGGGCTACGGCAAGTCCGACGTCGTGTGGAAGCGCAGCACCTTCGACAGCGCCATCGCCCCGGGCCCGAAGGACTGGGACCTCAACGTCCAGCAGTTCTCGATCGACGCGAAGCGCAAGAAGGCCGTCGACATGTCGAGCGCCTACTACACGACGACCCAGGCGGTCGTGACGACGTCCGGGTCGAAGGCTGCCGGTGACACCACGATCGCCGCGCTCAAGCAGGACGCCATCGGCGTCGCGACCGGTTCGACGAGCATCGCGAGCGTCAAGGACGTCCTCGGGGTCACGCCGCAGGTGTTCAACTCCAACGACGACGCCGTGCTCGCGCTCAAGTCCGGGCAGATCGACGCGATCGTCACCGACCTGCCGACGGCGTTCTACATGGCCTCGGCGCAGGTCGACGACGGCACCGTGTCCGCGCAGTTCCCGTCCGACGGCAAGGGTGACGAGTTCGGCTTCGTCCTGCCGAAGGACTCGGAGCTCACGAGCAAGGTCGACAAGGCCCTGAAGACCCTCGACGACGACGGCACCCTGCAGGACCTGCAGACCAAGTGGCTCTCGTCGGAGACCGGTACGCCGGTCCTGAAGTAACCGGATGACCCTGCCAGCAGGGGCCGGCACCCCGGTCGCCGCTCCCGCGCCGAGTCAGGTCGAGCTCGAGCGTCGGCTCTACCGTCGCCAGCGTGGCCGTCGCTCCGTCGTGGTGTCGGTCGTCTCCACCCTGGTCGTGCTCGCCGTCGTGTACTTCGGCGTCGTGAACACCCCCGGGTGGGCGGCGGTGCAGCAGTCGTTCTTCGACCCGCAGACCGCGGTCGACACGTTCCCGGACATCCTGCTGGGCCTCTGGCTGAACGTCCGGATCCTGTTCTTCAGCGCCATCGGCGTGGCCGTGTTCGGCACGCTGCTCGCGGTCGTCCGCGGCCTGCGCAACCCGGTGTTCTTCCCGCTGCGGATGCTCGCGACCGGCTACACGGACCTGTTCCGCGGCCTGCCGCTCATCATCGTGCTCTACCTGGTCGGCTACGGCATCCCCGGGCTCGGGGTGTTCCCGCGGCTCCCCGCCGAGGTCTGGGGCACGATCGCGATCACCCTGACCTACTCGTCGTACATCGCCGAGGTGCTCCGGGCCGGCATGGAGGCCGTGCACCCCTCCCAGCGCCTGGCCGCCCGGTCGCTCGGACTCTCGCACGCCAAGACCCTGCGGCTCGTGGTGCTGCCGCAGGCGATCCGCAAGGTCACCCCGGCGCTGATGAACGACTTCGTGTCGATGCAGAAGGACGTCGGTCTGGTGTCGATCCTCGGGGCCGTCGACGCGGTCCGCTCCGCCCAGATCGCGCAGGCCGAGACCTACAACTTCACGCCGTACTTCGTCGCCGGGCTGCTGTTCGTGGTGATCAGCCTGCCGCTGATCCGCGTCACGGACGCGATCGCGCGTCGCCAGCAGCGGCGCGAGCAGATCGGAGGGACCGTATGAGCGAGGCCGGCCCGGAGGCCCGTGGTGCGTCCGGTACGGACGCCGCGGTCCTCGAACTGCGCGGGTTGCGCAAGGCCTTCGGCGAGCACGAGGTCCTGCGCGGGATCGACCTGACGGTCCACCGCCACCAGGTCATCTGCGTCATCGGGGCCTCGGGCTCCGGCAAGTCGACGCTGCTCAAGACGGTCAACCTGCTCGAGGGCATCGACGACGGCGAGATCCTGCTGCAGGGCACGGACATCGCCGACCCGCGCATCGCCGTCGACGCCGTGCGGGCGCGCATCGGCGTGGTGTTCCAGCAGTTCAACCTGTTCCCGCACATGAGCGTGCTCGACAACGTCACCCTTGCGTCCCGCCAGGTGCACGGCATCGGACGGGCCCAGGCCGAGGAGACCGCGCGCCGGCTGCTCGACCGGATCGGGCTCGCCTCGTTCGCCGATGCGTACCCCGACCGCCTGTCCGGCGGGCAGCAGCAGCGCGTCGCCATCGTCCGGGCGATCGCGTCGGACCCGGAACTCCTGCTGCTCGACGAGGTCACGAGCGCCCTCGACCCGCAGCTCGTCGGTGAGGTGCTCGACCTGGTCACCGAGCTGAAGCGACAGGGTTCGACGATCCTGATGACGACGCACGAGATGCACTTCGCGCGGAACGTCGCCGACCGGATCGTGTTCCTGCACCGCGGCGAGGTCGTCGAGCAGGGTTCCCCCGCCGACGTCCTCGACCACCCGCAGCACCCGGCGCTCGTCGAGTTCCTCGCCCGCGTGCACGCCTAGGGCGTCAGCAGCACCTTGCCGATGACCTCGCCGTCGCGCACGCGGCGGTGGGCCTCCTCGACCTCGGCCAGGGGCAGCACCGAGTCGACGACCGGGCGCACCCGGCCGTCGGCGACCAGCGGCCAGACGTTGTAGCGGACCGCCTCGACGATGGCGGCCTTCTCGCCGAGTGGCCGTGCGCGCAGGGTCGTGCCGCTGATCGTCGCGCGCTTCCGCATCAGCACCCCGAAGTCGAGCTCGGCGGTGCGGCCGCTGCCCGAGGCGATGACCGCGACGTGCCCGTTCGGGGCGAGGGCCTGCAGGTTCCGCTCCAGGTAGGACGGTCCGACGACGTCGAGCACGACGTTGACGCCGACACCGTCGGTAAACGCCATGACGCGTTCCACGAAGTCCTCCGTGCGGTGGTCGATGACCAGGTCGGCGCCGAGGTCACGGGACGCGGCGACCTTGCGGTCGCCGCCGCTGGTCGCGATCACCGTCGCACCGAGGGCCTTCGCCCACAGCACCGCGTGCGACCCCATGCCGCCCGTACCGCCGTGCACCAGGAGGGTCTGCCCGGGGCGGAGTCCGGCGAGCATGCCGATGTTGGAATAGACCGTGCACGCGGCTTCGGGCAGGCCGGCTGCCTCGACCAGGTCGACGCCCTCGGGGACCGGCAGCACCTGGGTGACCGGCGCGACCACGAGTGCCGCGTACCCGCCGCCGGAGAGCAACGCGCACACCCGGTCGCCCACCGCCACGGTCGTGACGCCCGCACCGACGGCCCGCACGGTGCCGGAGACCTCGAGGCCGAGGATCGCCGACGCCCCGGGCGGCGGCGGGTAGTTCCCGGCGCGCTGCTGCAGGTCGGCGTTGTTGACACCGGCCGCGGCGACCTCGATCAGGACCTCGTCCGTGCCGGGTTCGGGGTCGGGCAGGTCGGTGACGGACATGGAAGCGTCGTCGAACGTGATGGCTCGCATGCCCTCGACGGTACGCGCCACCCGCCTCCGGCCGGCTGCCGGTCACCCACAACCGCGCCGGTCTCCCTGTGGACGTTCCCTGTACGCTCGACGACGGATCTGCACCTCATCCGGGGGAGTGCGGACAGATCGAGGGGGACTCTCCACCATGCCCAAGAAGCTCATCGCGCTGGCCACGGCCAGCCTCGCACTCACGCTGCTCGCCGGTTGCTCGGGCGGCGACGGCGGTTCGTCCGACGGCGGCTCTTCCGGAGGCGACTCGGGCTCGTCCAGCGCACCGTCGGCCTCGAAGACCGCCGCCGCAGCACCCGCCCAGACCAAGGGGGAAGCCTGCTCCCTGCTCGAGAACGAACTCGCGTCGTTCCTCAAGGAGCAGGGTTCGAGCTCTGCCCCGGCCGAGCCGAAGGCCCGTGCGGCGCTCGTCGACGAGTTCGTCCAGCGCATCGACTCGGCGCTGACGAAGGTCTCGAACGACCAGGTGCACGACACGTTCGAGGACTTCTCCGGTGCGGCCAAGGGCTACAGCTCCGCCATCCGCTCGGGTGCAGCCGAGGACTCCGCCGAGCTCACGAAGGCCCAGTCCGAGGTGCAGACCACGCTCGATCAGGTCTCCGCGGTCTGCCCCGCCAAGAGCTGAGCGGCCCCACACGCAGCCCCGCACGTGACGACGCCCCGTGGCTCCTGGACCAGGAGCGGCGGGGCGTCGTGCTTCCCGTGTTGCGGGAACGTCGGTCAGACGGCCGCGGGCTGCGAGGCGTCGAGGCGTGCGACGTCCTCCGGCCGCAGCCGCACGGTCGGCGCCGTGATCGAGTTCAGGATCGACTGCGGCCGCGATGCACCGGGGATCGGCACGACGACGTCGCTCTTCTGCAGCTCCCACGCCAGCGCGATGACCTGCGGGGTGACCCCACGGTCGCGGGCGATGTACGCGAAGTCCTCGAACGCGGTCCCGAGGTCCGCCGCGCTCCCGATGCCACCGAGAGGGCTCCACGGCAGGAACGCGATGCCGAGCTCGTCGCACAGTTCGAGTTCCGGCTCGCTCGACCGGAACTTCGGTGAGTACTGGTTCTGCACGGACGCCAGGCGTCCGCCGAGCACCTCGTTCGCGGTGCGGATCTGGTCCGGGTCGGCGTTCGAGATGCCCGCCATCCGGATGACGCCCTCGTCGAGCAGCTCGGCGAGCGCCCCGATCGAGTCGGCGTACGTCACGGCCGGGTCGGGGCGGTGGAACTGGTACAGGCCGATCTGCTCGACGCCGAGCCGCTTCGCCGAGGCCTTCGCCGCCTCCTTCAGGTACTCCGGGTGCCCGTTCTGCGCCCAGTTGCCGGCCTCGGGGCGCAGGTGTCCGCCCTTCGTTGCGATGAGCACGTCCGAGGTGTCGTCGTGGAACTCCCGGACGGCCCGCGCGATGAGCTCCTCGTTGTGCCCCACCTCGTCGTGGCCGCCCAGGTGGTAGGCGTCGGCGGTGTCGATGAGCGTGACACCGTTCTCGAGCGCTGCGTGGATCGTGGCGATGGACTGACGCTCGTCCGGCCGGCCCTCGATCGACATGGGCATCCCGCCCAGACCGATGGCACTGACGGACACGTCTCCGATGACTCGTTGCTTCATCGGCCCAGCATGCGCCCGGCCCCGACGCCGACGCCCAGTTCCCGCACCGACGAGCCACGAGCCCCCGTCACCGACGAGCCCACGCCGGCGCGTGTTCCGGCAGCGGGCCGAACGCGATGCCGCGGGCGTAGAGGCCACGGACCGGCGGGACCCAGCGCGCGAGCAGCACCGGGAGCAGCGGCGGACCGTCCTGCAGGTGCCCGGCGAAGGCCCGCTCGAACACGACCCGGTGCAGCACCGCCTGCGCGGCCTGCACCAGGGCTGCGGGCGGGGTGCGGCGACGCTGGACGGCTGCGAGCGCCCGGTCGAGGCCGCCACCGCGGAGCCCCTGTCGGAGCGCCGGCACCAGGATCGTCGCGGTCGCCACCGCGTCCTGCACCGCGAGGTTGATGCCGACCCCGCCGGCGGGCGACATCGCGTGCGCGGCGTCCCCGATGCAGAGCAGCCCCGGGCGCCACCACCGGCGCAGGCGGTCCATGCGGACGTCGAGCACGTGCACGTCGTCCATCGAGGCGATCGCGTCGACCCGGTCCGCGAAGTCCGGTCGGAGCCGCGCCACGCGGGCCCGGAAGGCCGCCACCCCTGCAGTGCGCAGGGCCGCGTCCGAGCCCTTCGGCGCGAAGTACGCGACCTGGTGGTACTCCGGCCGCGGGAAGCTCAGCAGCACGTCCCGGTCCGAGAACGCGGGGGTGAGGGCGCTCGCCGCGTCCCCGGGGTGCCGGGGCAACCGGAACCACCAGGTGTCGAACGGCACCCGGAACGCTCGCGGCACGAGCCCGGCGGCGCGACGCAGCACCGAGTTCCGCCCGTCGCAGGCGATCACGACGTCGGCGCGGAGTTCCTCGGGTTCGCCGGTCCCGTCCCTCGGCCGCAGGTGGACCCCGGTCACGACCCCGTTCTCCTCGATGAGCCCGGTCGCCGCGAGGCCCATCGAGATGCGGAACGACGGTTCCTGACGGGCGGCGGTCACGAGCAGGTCGAGCAGGTCCCACTGCGGCACCATCGCCACGTGGTCGTACGGAGGTGCGAGACGCGAGAAGTCACCGAGCAGCAGCCGGGAGCCGTCGCGCATCGGCAGCGAGAAGTCGTCGAGGCGTGACTGCGGCAACGCCCGGAACGGTGCACCGAGTCCGAGTTCGTCGAGCAGCCGGATGGTCGAGGCGTGCACCGTGTCGCCCCGGAAGTCCCGGTTGAAGTCGTCGTGCCGCTCGAGCACGCGCACGTCGACGCCGGCGCGGGCGAGCAGCAGCCCGAGGACGACCCCTGCGGGGCCGCCACCGACCACCGCGACCGTCGTCCGCGACACCGTCACCATGCCCCGGACGCTACCCCGCTCCGGCCTGGAGGCGCGTGGCGGCCCCGCCCCGCGCCTCCAGGCCGGAACGCGCACGCGTTCGCAGGCCCGACACGCGTCGGACGACGGTGTCCGGTCGGAAGGGTGGTGCCGGTGCGCCGGTCAGGCGCTGGCGGACACCGACGACGAGGCAGAACCGCTGTCGACGGCGTTCGCGAAGACGACCCCGCCCCACACGATGACGACGATCGCGAGCACGAAGCCGATCGCGGCGATCCACCACGAGGGCTTCCGTCGGATCCACGCGCCGATCGACAGCACGATCGTGGCGACCCCGATGACGAAGGCGCCACCGACCGCGATGGCCGCGCCACCGAAGTACCCGCCGGGCGTGCAGCCCGACGAGGCGTCGCACTCCGCCGTGGCCGAGGCGATCGCGACGATGCCGACGACCGCCGTGATCGCGGTCATGACGGCACCGAACACCAGGAGCAGCACCGTCGAGATCCGGTCGGCGAGCTTCGCCGGCGGGAACAGCGTGGTGCCGCCGCGCTCCCACGCCGCGCGCTGCGCGTCCGTGGGGCCGGAGGAGGACTGCGGCGGAGGGCCGGGGACGTTGGACCAGGTCATGCGTGCAGTCCTACCGCGCCTCGACCCCGAACGCCTGTGCGAGCCGCTGGATCTTCTGCGCCCGACCGAGCCGCGGCAGGTCGGAACCGTCGCGGATGACCCGGCCGCGGGCCTCGAAGTCGTCGAGGAAGTCCTGCGCCCAGGCGACGTCGGTCGGCGTGGGGGAGATGACCTCGTTGATGACGGGGAGCTGCTCGGTGTCCAGGCAGAGCTTGCCGGTGAGGCCGAGCGACACGGCCACCTGCGACTGCTCGCGGAGGATCGGGTGCGACGACCCGACCGTGGGGCCGTCGATCGGACCCGGTAGGTCGCCGACGCGCGAGGCGACGACCAGCTTCGACCGCGGGTACGCCATCGCGAGCGTGTCGGCGCTGGTCCCGGTGTCGCGGCGGTAGTCGCCGGAACCGAAGGCCAGACGGAACGCACCCTGGGCCTTGGCGATCGAGACCGACTCCTCGATGCCCAGGGCCGACTCGACCAGCGCGATCACCGGCGTCTGGCCGCCGAGCCGGTGCCAGGTGTCGGTGACCTGGGCGGGGGACTCGGTCTTGGCGAGCATGACGCCCTGCAGCCCGGGCAGGCCGCGGAGCTCCTCGACGTCGTCCGCCCAGAAGTCCGTCGTGACGTCGTTGATGCGCACCCAGGCCTCGCCACCGCCGGCCAGCCAGGCGGCGACGCCCTGCCGGGCCGAGGGCTTCGCGGCGGGGTCGACGGCGTCCTCGATGTCCAGGATGATCTGGTCGGCGCGGGAGCGCTGGGACTTGTCGAACCGGTCGGTGGCGGTGCCGGAGACCAACAGCCACGACCGTGAGATCTCGGCGGGGACCGATCGACGCCGGTTCGGCGTGGGGGCGGACGGAGTGGTGCGGTCGTCGATGGCCATGCCCCGTTGGTACCACACCGGACGGGGCCGCCGTCGGATCGGGCGCGCCGCACGTCGGGTCGGACGGTGGCGCATGTCGGGCCGGACGGCGGTCACGTCCGTGCGGAAACCCCGAAACCTCGGTTCATTGCCAGAGAGGCCGTCCGGTTCCGCCTACAGTGTCGGATGTGTGGCGAGCGGACAGGGTGACCGACGGTGAGGACGACGTGAACGACGACGTCCCCGTCGAGGGTGCCCGCGCGCGCCCCGACGACGATCGAGACGAGCAGCAGGACGTGGACCAGGAACGGACCGACGACGAGCCGGACCGCACGCTCCGCCCGGAGCTGCAGATGACGAGCCCGCAGGCGATCAGCCTCGGCGACCCGCGGCTGCAGGCCGGCAACGCGGCCGAACCGACGTGGGACGGCTGGCGCACCCAGCTGACCGGCGTCGGCGGCACGAGCCCGCTCACGCACTTCAGCGACCACCCGCGCGCCCGCATCGAGCTCTCGACCACCCATCCGGGCGGTCTCGCACAGTTCATCACCGGCAAGACGACCCTGCTGTCCAGCCTGATCCGCGACGAGGTGGCGCTCCGTGCCGCCCGCGTGGCCGCCGGACACGTCGAGGCGAAGGGCACCGAGCTCGCCACCGTGCGCGGCATCGACGCCGTGAAGCTCGGCATCGGCATGGCCGACTGGAAGCACGGCGACGAGCAGTTCCGCGGCCCGGTGCTCCTGCGCCCCCTGGCGATCCGCCGGCACGGACGCGACTTCGAGGTGCGCCTGCTCGGTGAACCGGTGCTCAACCCGGGCCTCGCCGACGCGCTGCACGAGCAGTTCGGGGTCATCCTCGACGCGCAGTCCTTCGTGGCCCTCGCGCAGCAGGACGGCTCGTTCACGCCGAACCCCGTCATCGACCGCCTGCGTGGCCTGACCGCGCACATCCCCGGCTTCTCGGTGCACGCACGCCTCGTGGTGTCAACCTTCGCCGAGGTCGCCACCGGCATGGTCGAGGACACCGGCGACCTGTCGCACCCCGTGCTCGACGCCCTCGCCGGCAACCCGAGCGCGAAGTGGCAGGTCGAGCAGTCCTACCACCCGGTCGAGCAGACCCCGTCGGACGAGCGCAGCCCGGAGACCGACACGCTCCTGCTCGACGCCGACGACGAGCAGGAGAACGTGATCGCGCAGATCACGGCCGGCAACTCCATCGTCGTGAAGACCCTGCCCGGCACCGGTGGCACCCAGACCATCGTGAACGCCCTGGGTGGCCTGGTCGCCGCGAACAAGCGCGTGCTCGTCGTGAGCCCCCGCCGCGCGACCCTGCGGGGCATCGCCGCCCGCTTCGGTGAGGTCCAGCTACCCGGGGTCGCGGTCACGCCGTCGACCCTGCGCCGTGACGTCGTCCGTGCCATCGCCCGGAACGAGAAGGCCGCGCGTCCGAACCTCCGCGAGGTCGACGACGCCCTGGTCCGCCTGCGCAAGGTGCTGAAGGACTACCGCGGCTCGCTCACCCGCAAGGACCCCGACTTCGGCGTCTCGGTCCTCGACTGCCTGGTCGAGCTGTCGCGCCTGTCGCTGCTGCCCGTCGCCCCGTCGACCACCGCGCGCCTGTCGAAGCAGTCCGTCGCCTCGATGGTCGAGGGCCGCTCGCGCGTCGCCGAGACGATGGTCAGTGCCGCGAACCTCGGTGAGTTCCGCTACGGCCCCGACGACTCGCCCTGGTACGGCGCGAAGTTCGGTTCGAGCGACGGCGCCCAGCGTGCGCACCGCATCGCGAAGGACCTCGACGCCGACGGCCTGCCGACCCTGCTCCGCCGTGCCCACGACCTGGTGAGCTCGACGCACATGCGCCAGTTCACGACGATCAACGAGCTCGGCATCTACCTGCGCCTGCTCACCGAGATCCGTGACACGCTCGACCGCTTCCTGCCGGTGGTCTTCGACCGCTCGGTGTCCGAGCTCGTGGCCGCCACCGCTCCCCGCGGCGAGGGCGCCCCGATGTCGTCGACGAACCGTCGCCGGCTCAAGAAGCTCGCCCGCGAGTACGTCCGTCCGGGCGTCCACGTGTCCGACCTGCACGAGGCCCTGACCCGCGTCCAGCAGCAGCGGGTGCTCTGGCAGCGCTACGTCGCCGCCGGCGTGAACCCCGAGGTGCCCACGGGCATCGCCGACGTCCAGGTGCTGTTCTCGAACGTCGCCGAGGACCTCGCGCGCCTCGACGAGCCGCTGGGCCGCACCGAGCGTGACCGCCAGCTCGCGAACACGCCGGTCGACCAGCTCGTCCCGACCATCGCCGAGCTCGCCGCCGAGTCCGACGTCCTGCACAACCTGCAGGAGCGCACCGAGCTCATGCAGACCCTGCGCGACCTGCAGCTCGAACCGCTCATCACCGACCTGGCCAACCGGCACGTGCCGGACGTACAGGTGCCGGCCGAGCTCGAGCTCGCCTGGTGGCAGTCCGCCCTCGAGACCATGCTCGAGTCCGACCGGGCACTGCTCGGCGCCAACACCGACATGCTCGACCGGGTCGAGGCCGACTTCCGCCTGGTGGACGACGCCCACGCGGCCGGGGTCTCCCAGGGCCTGGCGTGGCAGCTCGCCGAGAACTGGAAGGTCGGTCTCGTCGACTGGCCCGAAGAAGCGACCGCACTCAAGACCCAGCTCCGCGACGGCGCGATCACCTCGCGCCTGCTGCAGGACTCCGCACCGCACCTGTCCCGGTCGATCGCACCCGTCTGGCTCGCCAGCCCGTACGAGGTGCCGCAGATCGCCGACACGATGCCCTTCGACACCGTGATCCTGGTCGACGCCGGCGCCGTGACGATCGCGGAGACCGTCGGTGCCGTCCGACGTGCCCGCCAGACCGTCGTGTTCGGTGACCCGGTCACCCAGACGCCGTCGCCGTTCCGCATCGCCGTGGACCCCGAGCACCGGGCGCTGCAGGTCGACGAGGGCACGCTCGACGCGTTCCACGCCGACTCCGCCCTGGCGAAGCTCTCCACCCTGCTGCCGACCCTGTCCCTGTCGCGGTCGTACCGCGCCGGCGGCGAGGACCTGGCCGAGCTCGTGAACCGTCGCTTCTACGGCGGCAAGATCGAGTCCCTGCCGTGGGCCGGCTCGTTCCTCGGCCACGGCTCGATCGCGCTCGACTACGTCAGCGACGGCAAGGCCGTCCCGGACCCCGAGTCCGGTGCCGTCGAGAGCGTCGATGCCGAGGTCGACCGCGTGGTCCGGCTCGTCATCGACCACGCCCGCACCCGTCCGACCGAGTCGCTCATGGTCATCACCGCGTCGGCGAAGCACGCCGTGCGCGTCGAGCAGGCCGTGCTGACCGCCGCGCAGGGCCACAAGGACCTGACCGAGTTCGTCATCGGCGACCGTGCCGAGCCGTTCATCGTGGCGACGCTCGAGCAGTCGGTGGCGCAGAGCCGCGACCGCGTCGTGTTCTCCATCGGCTACGGCCGCACCCCGCACGGTCGCGTGCTGCGCGACTTCGGTCCGCTCGGCAAGCCCGGCGGCGAGCGGCTGCTGGCGGTCGCCATGACCCGTGCGCGTCGCTCGATGGTCATCGTCACCTGCTTCCAGCCGTCGGACATCGAAGCCGAGCGCATGGGCCACGGCACCGTCGCCCTCGCCGAGATCCTGGCCGAGGTGCGTGCCCGCACCACCGCCGAGTACGTGCCGGACGACTCCGACCCGCTGCTCGTCGACCTGGCCCGGCGCCTCGAGATGCGTGGCATCCCGGTCGCGCTCGGACACCGCGGCAAGCTCGGCCTCGTCGCCGCGCACGGCGGGGTCTGCGTCACGATCGAGACCGACGCGTCGCTGGTCAAGGGATCGCTGCGCGAGTCCCTGCGCCTGCGTCCCGAGGTGCTCCGCCGACTCGGCTGGCACTACGTACGCGTGCACGCGTTCCAGCTGTTCTCCGACCCGGACCGCGTCGCCGACACCGTCGCGTCCGTGCTCGGGGTCGACCGCGGCGCCACGCAGGAGATCTCGATACCGCCGATCCCCGCCCGCCGATGAGCCGCCGGGCCTCGCGGCCCGCCGGTCCGGTGACGCCGGAGACGGACCAGCTGGTGGGCACGTCGACGCGAGTCGACGACGTGTCGTCAGCCCTGCCTCCCGTCCGTCCCGCCACTGACGGAGGCGAGACGGCGGACCAGCCGGGAGGCCCGGTGCGGCGCCGCAGACGCGTCACCACTCAGCCGGTGGCGGGCTACGACCCGACGCCGCCGCCGGAACCGGCGCGGCACCGCGACGGTGAGAACGACGACCAGCTCCGGCGCGACGTCCCCCCGCACTGGTAACCGGTAGCCTGGCCCGTGATGATTGACACCGCGCGACAGCGCCCAGACTGGCAGACCTGGCCGAACCTGATCACGCTGTTCCGCCTCGTGCTGATCCCGGTGTTCATCGGCCTCGTCGTCGCCGGCCACCCGGGATGGGCGCTCGTCGCCCTCGTCGTGATCGGCGTGAGCGACTGGGCGGACGGCTTCATCGCCCGCAAGTTCGACCAGGGGTCCAAGCTCGGCAAGGCGATCGACCCCGTCGCCGACCGCCTGGCCATCATCGCGATCGTGCTGTCCCTGGTCCTCGTCGGCCTGCTGCCCTGGTGGGTGGTGGCCGTCGTCGTGCTCGTCGACCTGGTCCTCGTCGTCCTGTCGAGCGTGCTGTTCCACGGCAACCCGGACCTCGACGTCACGTGGACGGGCAAGATCCGCTCGGCCCTGCTGTTCGTCGGGCTGCCGGTGCTGCTGTTCTCCGCGGTGCACACCGTCGACGAGAACGCGCCGTGGGTCCGGGTCGTCGCCCTGGTGTTCGTCTACCTCGGCACTGCGGGCCACGTGCTCGCCGGCGCCCAGTACGCCGTCGCGATGTTCGCGAAGCGCCGCGTGGTTCCCGCCGCCTGACGGGCCCCTGCGCAAACGAAACCAGGTTCCGGACACAGCACCGCGGATCTCCGTGGTGTTGTGCCCGGAACCTGGTTCCGGCGCGCGCTAGAGCTTCGTCGAGCCGCCGATGCCGGGCCCCTCGGGAGCGTTCGACGGGGCGATGTGCGCCCCCGTGCTCGTGGCGCCGCCGGTCTGCGGGCGGAGCAGGTCGCGGATCTCGAGCAGCACCTCGACGTCGGTCGGGGGGACGTCCTGCGGGGTCTGCTGCTCGTCGTTCTTGACGCGCTCGAACGCCACCTTCTTCAGACGGTTGACCGGTACCACGAGCACGAAGTACACCACCGCGGCGATGATGACGAAGTTCAGCACCGCCCCGATGATGGCGCCGAAGTAGAGCGTGGCGTGGTCACCAGACACCGTGGGGATCCGGACCTTCAGGGCGTCGTCGAGGCTCGAGGCGTTGAACACTGCACCGATGAGCGGGTTGATGAGCGCCTGGACGATCTTGTTGACGATCGCGGTGAACGCCGCACCGATGACGACTGCGACGGCCAGGTCGATGACGTTGCCGCGGAGCAGGAACTCCTTGAAGCCCTTCATGCGAGGGTCTCCTTCCGGGTCGAGGACGGCCGCCGGGTGGCGACGCGCCCCAACCTATCCGGAGAGCGCAGACTGCGTCAGGACGCGGCGGGCTTCGAACTGCTGGGCTTCGACTCGGCCTTCTTCGCCGGCTCGGCCTTCTTCGGCTCGGACTTCGCGGGGGTGCCTGACGAGCCTTCGGACTTCGGGGCCGGGCGCGAGTCGGTGCGGTAGAAGCCGCCGCCGTTGAAGGTCACGCCGACGGGCGAGAACACCTTGCGCAGAACGCCGCCGCAGACCGGGCACTCCGTCAGGGTGGCGTCGGAGAAGGACTGCTTGATGTCGAACGCGTTGTCGCACTCGGTGCAACGGTACGAGTAGGTGGGCACGTCAGCTCCGGAACGTGATGATGCGCGACGGCGTGATGATGCCGTCAACGGGTTCGTCGTGGGGTTCGCGCGGGACCTCGTCGAGGTACTCCGCGTCGAAGATCACAGCATAGACGGGCGGGCGGTTCGCCATGGACCCGAGGGTCTTGTCGTAGTAGCCGCGCCCCCAGCCCATACGGACGCCGTCGTGCCCGACCGCCGCCGCCGGGGCGAGGATCGCGTCGACGTCGTTGATCGCGAGCGGGGACAGGACCTCGCCGACGACCTCGGGCAGGCCGAGCAGGCTCTCGGTCTCGCTCTCGCCGTCGCCCACGGCCCAGTCGAGCAGGCCGTCCTCGCGGGTGATCGGCAGCAGCACGCGGATGCCCTGCCCGAACGCCCAGTTCAGGAACGGCCGGACGTTGGGCTCGTCCGGGGCGGACAGGTACAGGGCGAGGGACGTCACCTGGCGTTCCTCGACGAAGCGCTGCAGGGTCGCGGTCAGGGTCTGGGTGTCCGCGTCGCGTTCGGTCGTGGTCCGGGTGCGCCGCCGCTGCCGGAGTTCGGCTCGCAGGGCGCGCTTCTCGTTCCCGAGATCGGCGATCATGCGCAGGAGTCTACCGAGGGGTACGGTTGCGGCTTCCCGCCGGGAACACGCGGTGTCCCGTGTCCCCCGGAGCGACGACATGCCCTCGAAAGGGGGATCGGATACGGTCTGAGCATGGGCTTCCAGATTTCGAAGGCGGTGATCCCGGCCGCAGGGCTGGGTACCCGCTTCCTCCCCGCGACCAAGGCGATGCCGAAGGAGATGCTCCCCGTCGTCGACAAGCCGGCCATCCAGTACGTGGTGGAAGAGGCTGTCGGCGCCGGGCTGACCGACGTGCTGATGATCACCGGGCGCAACAAGAACGCGCTCGAGAACCACTTCGACCACGTGTCGGAGCTCGAGGAGACCCTCCGCAAGAAGGGCGACCACGAGAAGCTGCAGAAGGTGAACCAGTCGACGGACCTCGCCGACATGCACTACGTGCGACAGGGTGACCCGCTCGGCCTCGGCCACGCGGTGCTCCGCGCGAAGATGCACGTCGGCCGCGAGCCGTTCGCCGTGCTCCTCGGTGACGACATCATCGACGCCCGTGACCCGCTGCTCCAGCGCATGATCGAGGTCCAGGGCGAGAAGAACGCCACCATCGTGGCCCTGCTCGAGGTCCCCGAGTCGCAGACCCACCTGTACGGCATCGCCACGGTCGAGCCGACCGACACCGACGACGTGGTGAAGATCACCGGGCTCGTCGAGAAGCCCCCGCAGGGCGAGGCGCCCTCGAACCTGGCCATCATCGGCCGCTACGTCATCCGTCCCGAGGTCTTCGACGTCCTCGAGAAGCAGGAGCCGGGCAAGGGCGGCGAGATCCAGCTGACCGACGCGCTCATGAAGATGGCGAGCGCCGAAGAGTGGACCGGCGGCGTGTACGGCGTCGTGTTCCGTGGACGCCGGTACGACACCGGTGACAAACTCGACTACATCAAGGCGATCGTGCAGCTCGCCTCGGACCGCGATGACCTCGGCCCCGACCTCAAGTCGTGGCTGAAGGAGTTCAACGCGGGCGAATAGTCGGCCATCCCGCTCGGGTCCGGTGATCACGGACCCGGGCGGGACACCCCGTCCCGCACCGGGGCGGGACCCCGGAGGAACCCAGCGATGACGACGATCCCGACCCTGTCCCACGGGCGGGTCACCATCCGGCCCCTCCGACTCCGCGACACCCGCGACCTCGACGCGGCACTCGCGACGAACCGCTCGTGGCTCCGCACCTGGGAGGCCACGAACCCCTCCGGACACGTCTCCACCGACGTCCGGGGCAGCATCCGCGCGCTCCAGGCCAACGCCCGCGCGGGACTCGGTCTCCCGTTCGCGATGGAGCTCGACGGCCGCTTCGTCGGGCAGCTCAACGTCTCCGGCATCTCCTACGGCTCGCTCGCGAGCGCCTCCATCGGCTACTGGGTCGTCGAGGACGCCGCCGGCCACAACGTGACGCCGATCTCGGTCGCCCTCGCCGTCGACCACTGCTTCCGCTCGCTCGGCGTGCACCGGATCGAGATCTGCATCCGACCGGAGAACGCTCCGAGCCTGCGCGTCGTCGAGAAGCTCGGCTTCCGGTACGAGGGACTCCGTCGCCGTTACATCCACATCAACGGGGACTGGCGCGACCACTTCTGCTTCGCGCTGGTGGCCGAAGAGGTCCGTGGGGGCGTCCTCGAGCGCTGGGTCCAGGGGCAGGTGCCTCCCGGCGTGGGGACCGTGCCGCTCGCCGCACGCGACGAGGCGGCGATGCCGCTGGACACGACGCCCCGCATCTGACGTCCCACGTCTGACGGGCCTGGAGGCGCGGCTCGCCTCCCGCGGATTCCGCCCCGACACGCGCAACACACGTCCGGCAATGACGCGGCGCGGGAACCGCCGCCCCTACCGTGTTCGCATGGCAGGAATCGGCTCGTGGGGTGGCGGCATCGTCCTGCTCGTCGCGGCCGTCCTCTGGCTCGTCTACCTGATGCCGTCGTGGGCCGCCCGCCGCCAGTACCTGGCCACCGAGCGGAACGCCATCCGGCTGCAGCAGACCCTCCGGATCCTCGCGCAGACCGCCGAGCTGCCGGACGAGGTCCGCATCGAGATGAACGCGAAGTCCCTCGCCCAGGCGCAGCGCGTCGCCCGGTCCGAAGAGGCCAAGCGCACCGCCATCGTCCGAGCCCACGAGGCCGCGCGGCAGCGTGAGATCACCCGCCGCCTGGCCGAGCAGGCCCCCGTGCTCGAGCGGGCGTCCGCCGTGCCGGCCCTCACAGCGATGCGCATGCGCCGTTCCCGGCTCGGGGCGACCTTGTTCGGCACGCTCGGCGTCGTCATCGCCCTCGTGGTCTTCGTCGCGGCACCGTCGCTCTGGCTCGTCGGTGTCGCCGGCCTCGTCGCCGCCGGTGGGTCCGCAGCGGTCCTGGCCCAGCTGCACCAGGTGGCGAAGGCACGGAAGCAGCGTCTCGCGGCCGCCGAGACGGGCGCGACCCGCGCCTCCCGGCCGTCCACCGCATGGACGGACCCGGCGCCGCCCCTGTCGACCGAGCAGCCCGCCGAGCCTGCAGCAGACCGCTCGTGGACCCCGAACCACGTGCCGAAGCCCCTCTACGTGGAGCGGCCGGCTGCTCCGGCCGCCTCGCCCGAGTCGTCGGCGGAACTCGCTGCCCGCCTGAAGGAGCGCGTCGCCGCGGCCAAGGCGGAAGCCGAGGCCGAAGCTGCGGCGATCCGCGCTGGGGAGTCCGACCCGTCGCTGGCGCGAGTCTCGCGGATGCGACCCGAGCTCGAAGAGGCCGCGGCGTCGCTCTCCGCGCACGACCAGGGGCGCCTGGCCGAGCGGCTCGGGCTCCGGGCCCCTGCCGCCCCTGCTGCGTCGGCCGGCGTTGTTCCTGGCGTTCCTGCTCCCGCCGCTCCTGCTCCCGCCGACGAGCCCGCCGGGCCGCCGAGCAAGTGGGCCGGCATGGGTGTCCTCGACGACGACGCCTACCAGCAGGCCGACCTCGACGCGATCATGCGACGGCGTCGCGCGGTCTGACCCGCGGCACGCCCGAAGGGCCACCTGCGATTTCGGCTGGACCGAACGAGGGTGCTAGTGTGGTCGAGCACTTGGGGCTATGGCGCAGTTGGTAGCGCGTCTCGTTCGCAATGAGAAGGTCAGGGGTTCGAATCCCCTTAGCTCCACCCGGTAGCAACCACGAGAACGGCCCGGAACCCACAGGTTCCGGGCCGTTCTGTCGTTGGCGGTCGTGTCGAGGGGATCGTCCTCCACAGGCCGAGTCAGGTGGATCGTTCGACACAGTTCACGGACAGGGGTGGTGTGTTGTCCAACGCACCGCCCTAGACTCCCCGTGCCCCGGTGGGGCGCGGCCGACCTGTTCGGCCCGATCAGGGGGAGAGCATGTTCCGTATCAGTCGTCTCGTCGCGACCATCGCGACCACGGTGGTGGTGGCCGCCGGCATCGCCGTCGCCGGCCCGTCGTCGGGTGCATCCGCAGCGGTCACGCCGCTGGGCGTCGACATCTCCTGGCCGCAGTGCGGCAGCCAGGTGCCGACCGACCAGGCATTCGGCATCGTGGGCGTCAACGAGTCCCTCGGCAACACCACGAACCCGTGCCTCGCCGAACAGCTCGCCTGGTCGGCGAAGTCCGTCGGGGGTTCGGCCCAGCCGAAGACGCAGCTGTACGCGCTGTTCGCCAACCCGGGTCTCCAGGCGTCGGTCTGGCCCACGTCGAACCGGTACCAGAACACGGTGCCCACCAACCCGTTCGGCAAGTGCGTGACCAAGGGCGGCAAGAAGCAGGTCACGCTGGCGTGCTCGTTCATGTACGGCTACGCCCGTGGGTACGACGACGTCCAGAGCCGTGGCGTCCCGAACCCGTCCGCCTACCGCTGGTGGATCGACGTCGAGACGGGTCTGTCGTACCAGCGTGACACCGCCCAGAACCGCGCGGCGATGCAGGGCATGATCGTCGGGCTGAAGACCGCCGGCATCAAGCGGGTCGGCCTCTACTCGACCGGTTCGCAGTGGAAGACCATCGCCGGCACGGTCAAGTCGAACAGCCCGCTGTACGGCCGCTCGAACTGGATCGCGCTCGGCCGGAGCACGGTCACCAAGGCGCGGAAGGCCTGCTCCGGCACCCCGCTGCCTGGCGGCACCATCGCGATGGTCCAGGTCGAGGTGCCCTACGGCTCCGGCACCATCGACCGCAACGTCTCCTGCACGTGATCGCACTGCGGTGAAGTCGTGACCCCGTGACGGACAGGAGGCCCGGTGCCAGCTGGCACCGGGCCTCCTGGCCGTCTGCAGGTCGCGTCGGACCCGCCCCCATGGTCGACGAGTCAGCCGGCGATGCTCTCCGTCAGCACGCCGGACTGCGCGAAGGTGGTGTGGATCGCGTTCGCGGCCTGCTCGAAGGCACGGTTGCCGCGCGAGATGCCGAGCGCTCCACCCTTGATCGCGGACTTGCCCGAGCCGCGCAGCAGTCGGGCGACGGTCCGGCCGTCCGGGGCGATCATGATCTGCACGTCCAGGCGGGTGTGGAACGTGCGGTCGTTCGCCATGCCGCCGATGAGCAGCGTCAGGCCGAGGCTGCCGCGGGTCGCACGGAGTGCCCCTTGCTCGGCGTCGTCGACGGTGTAGCCCTCGCGGGACAGGGCTTCGCGTACCTGTGCACGGGCGGTCTCGGGGTCGGTGGCGACGAAGAAGCGGTGGCTCTCGGGCATGTGTGTTCCTTCCGAACGGGTCCGCTGGGACACGAAGGACGCTCGCCCCCGAAGACGATCATGCCGTGCCGGAACGACGGAGGTGTCGCTTACGCTGGTCGTGTCATGACTGCCTCGATGAACCGCCGCGCACTCCTGTCCCTCGCCGGCGTCGCCGGGATCGGGCTCGCCGTCGCGGCGTGCTCCTCCGGCAGCGACAAGGGCGGCGACTCGGGCACCGGCTCGGGCGGCGGGCGCGGGAGCTCCGGGGGTGGGGATGCAACGTCCACCCCGACGGCGAAGCCCGTCGCGAAGGCCGTCACTCCGGCGCAGGTCCCGCTCGCCGGTGGCGTCACGATCACCGTGACGGGGACCGGACTCGCCGCCGTCAAGGGCGTCACCGTCGGTGGTGTCGCGGCACGCGACGTCACGGCGACCGCGTCGAAGGTGACCTTCACGGCCCCGCACCAGGCGATGTACACCGCCGGTGACGCCGACGTCGCACTCTTCACGTCCGCGATCGAGCCCACCGCGTCGGCGAACCAGTCCTCCGACGGCAACGGCAGCGCCGCGAACGACGGGCAGAGCGGCGCCACTCAGGACACCGCGACGACCACGCCGACCCCGACCGCCGCCGCGAAGCCCGCTGCTGCCAGCGCGGTCGCCTCGACCACCCTGGCCTACGCCGCACTGACCGACGTCGACCGGCAGCTCGCCTACGCGATGCGGTACTGGAAGGACTACAACCTCGCCGAGTACGGCACGATGAACCCGATCGGCGGCGACTGCGCGAACTACGTCAGCCAGACGCTCATCGCCCGCGGGTGGGAACAGCGGTCCGACTGGTACAACCGGTCAGCCGGTGCCGAGCACAGTGCGACGTGGACCTACTGCCCGACGATGGACCCGTGGCTCGAGACCAACGCGGCCGAGTTCGGGCTCACCCGGCGCTCATCGGACGAGCGCGACAAGGTGAAGGTCGGCGACATCGTGTTCTTCGACTGGAACGCCAACGGCTCACCGGACCACACCACCATCGTGTCCGAGGTCTTCACCGAGCCCGACGGCACCATCCGCATCAAGTCGGCGAGCCACAACCAGGACGGCCCCTACCGCGACCTCGACGAGATGATCACGGTGCAGCACCCCGGCGGATCGGCCTGGTTCCACACCTTCGACGCGTAGCGCTGATCAGCGCCGCTCACGGGTACCCGAGGAACCACAGCAGCACGATCGCGACCGGCTGCAGGCACACCCCGACGACCAGCCACGTCACCGCCCGCCGCCGTGTCCCGACGAAGACGTCCGATCCGAGCAGCGGCGCCATCGGCATGAGCAACCGCGGCAAGGACTGCTGCGGCAGGAACACCGCCACCAGGTACAGCCCGTAGGACGCCGTGAACGCGAGCACGTCGGTGCCCAGGGCCAGGGTGCTCCTGCGCGAGAAGAACCACACGGCGCCGGCGAGCACCACCATGACGAGCACGATGCCGAGCGGGCCGAGCCACGTCGACGCCATCGTGAACCACGGCGTCAGCGGTGCGAAGTGCTGGCGGCCGACGAACCCCACCCACCACGACAGTTCCGTGTCCAGGTACGCGTTCGGTCGCCCCGTCACGGCCGTCGCGATGACGGGCCACGCCAGTCCCGCAGCCGCGACGACCATGCCGGTCACCACGATCGCGATCCGGTCACGCCACGGGAACACTTCGGCAGCGCGCCCCGACCGGTGCGCTCCCCACCACCGCACGACCAGGTGCACGGCCAGGGCCAGCGCCAGCGCGAGGACCCCGGGCTTCGTGAACGCCGCCACGACACCGAGCGGTGCGATCAGCCAGTACCGACGCCGCACCAGCGCCAGCAGCGCGCCGAACAGCAGCACGAGCAGCAGGCTCTCCGCGTAGGCGACCTGCAGCAGGAACCCCGTCGGTGCGAACGCGAACAGGGCCGTCGCCCAGCGGGCGCGGTGCGAGCACCCGACGGCGAGCACCAGCCGGTACAGCAGCACGCAGGCGCCCGCTCCGGCGATCGACGCCACCACGACCCCGGCGACCCAGAACGAGGCGCCGGTCAGCGTCATCAGGAGCCGCACGACCGCGGGGAAGACGGGCAGGAACGCCCACGCGTTCGGCAGGACGTGCCCGGAGTCGTCGACCGGCAGCGTCGCGGGGTACCCGTGCTCGGCGATGGTCCGGTAGAACGAGGCGTCCCACGAGCCCGAGAACGTGAAGAACGAGGGGTCCTGCCGGTACGAGGCGAACGCCCAGCCGTTCGCGGTCGCCAGCAGGTACACGGTCGCCAGCAGCACCGTGCTGACGACCCGCGAGCCCGCCCAGATCAGCAGCGGTGCGGTCCAGGCGCTGCGCCGTCCGGTCAGCAGGCTGCGGAACCCCCGCCTGGAGGCCCGGCTCGCTTCCGCCACGCTCGTCACCCGCCCGATCCTCCCAGATCGCAGGCCGCGCCCCGCATCGCGGGCCGCCACCTGCCCGGCGCGAGGCAACCCGTGTGCATCGTGAGCAGGAATGGTCGGGTCCGCCTGCCGGACCCGACCATTCCTGCTCACGAAGTGCGGGCCTCC
Source organism: Curtobacterium sp. MCSS17_005 (assembly GCF_003234225.2). Classification (NCBI taxonomy): domain Bacteria; kingdom Bacillati; phylum Actinomycetota; class Actinomycetes; order Micrococcales; family Microbacteriaceae; genus Curtobacterium; species Curtobacterium sp. MCSS17_005. The sequence goes on along the minus strand of NZ_CP126258.1, from coordinate 3,281,831 downwards.
CGGCTAGCGCCCCGTGACCGCGCGACGGATCTGCTCGATCGGGACCTTCGGGGAGCGGTCTGCGTTGAGCAGGCCGTTCGTCTCCTGCATGGTGTCGGTGAGCTGCGTGTAGCAGGACCCGGCGAGGAACGAGCTCGCACGGATCGCGTCGTACAGCGCGGTGATGCGGGCGACCCAGTCGTCGCCGTCAGTGGCCGACGTGTACCCCCAGCCGTCCTCGCGCTGGACGCCCGGCTGGTAGTTCACGCCGCCGAACTCGGTGAGCATGACCGGCTGGCCGAGGTCCTCGGCGCCGCCGACCAGGATGCGGCGGTCCGCCGGACCGATGCCACCGAGCAGCCGGGTCCGTGCGGTCTCGTCCGCGTAGGTGGCCGCGAGCCGGGGTCCGTCGCCCTCGTAGTCGTGGATCGTGACGATGTCCGAGTTGGTGTGCTCCCACCCGTCGTTCGAGATCACCGGACGCGTCGGGTCCAACGCCCGCGTGACGTCGGCGAGGGCCCGGGCGTAGGCCTGCTGGGCCGGGTCGGTGGCGATGTGCTGCACACCCCAGCTCTCGTTGGCGGGCACCCACGTGACGATCGACGGGTGCGAGGCGTCACGCTCGACAGCGTCCATCCACTCACGCATCAGACGCTTCACGGCGCGGGGGGAGAACGCGTAGGCGCCGGGGGCCTCGCCCCACACCATGAGTCCGAGCCGGTCGGCCCAGTACAGGAACCGGGGGTCCTCGATCTTCTGGTGGTTGCGGGCCGCGTTGAAGCCGAGCTCCTTGATGAGTTCGACCTCGCGGCGGAGTGCCTGGCGGGACGGGGCGGCGATGTGCGACTCGGGCCAGTAGCCCTGGTTCAGGACACTGCGGACGTCATGGCGTCGGCCGTTGAGCAGGAACGCGCCCCCGTCGACCCCGACCGTCCGGATCCCGAAGTAGCTGGCGACGGCGTCGAGCGCGCCCGTGCCCACCGTCGTGCCGTTGCCGTTGCCGGAGCGCGCCAGCAGCGTGACCGTGGCGTCGATCAGCCGGGGCGTGTCCGGCGTCCAGTGCAGCTCGTCCTCGGCCTGCCCGTTCGTCTGCCGCGCGATCGGCACGACCACGTCGAACTCGTCCCCGGTCTCGCCGACGGTGGTCTCGATCGTGGCGAGGTGCTCGTCGCGGTCGTCCCAGCGGGCCTCGACGCGCAGGCGCTCGCCGCCGGTGCGGAGACCGTCGAGCCGGACCGTCAGCCGCATCGTCGCGTGGTCGACGTTCGTCCAGCGCAGGGACGCGATCGAGGCGGTCGGCACGGCCTCGAGCCAGACCGTCTGCCAGATCCCGGTGGTCCGGCGGTACCAGATCGCGTGCGGGTCCTCGTGCCAGTCCTGCTTGCCGCGCGGCTGGGTCAGGTCGTGCGGGTCGTCCTCGGCGCGGACCACCAGGGTGTGCACGGCGTCGGGGTCGGCGGCCAGCGCTTCGGTGACGTCGAAGGAGAACGGGGTGTGGCCGCCCTCGTGTCCGCCGATGAACTGCCCGTCGATCCAGACGCGGGCACGGTGGTCGACGGCGCCGAAGTGCAGGACGAGTCGAGGGGCGCCGTCGCCGAACCCCGCGGCGTCGAGCTCGGAGCGGGTGATCGCGCGGGAGTACCAGACCACGGGGTGGAACCCGGGCTCGTCGATGCCCGAGGCTGGGGACTCCGGCGGGAACGGGACGACGATGTCCCGGGGGTCGGTGAAGCCGGTGCGCCAGGCGTCGTCGTCGCCGTCGTTCCGGAACGACCACGTACCGTCGAGGTCGGCCCAGGCGGTGCGGAGCATCTGCGGCCGGGGGTACGTGCCGTCCTGCCGCGAAGCGAGGGGGAGGCCGGGGGCGGAAGCGGAGTCAGGTGCGGCCACGATGCCGTCGAGCGTGCTCATGCGTCCATGCTCCCGTGCTGGTACATCGTTGTAAAGAGGGAGTCGGGATTGCGCGGAGCAGGTTCCGCGGGGCGCTCGTCGAGCGGTCGCTCAGCCGATCGCGGCGTCGCGCGTGAGCACCATGACGTCCATCCGTCCCTGCTGGACGACCACGCCGTGCTGGTTCCGCAGGGCCACCGCTCGTTCGACGATCCCGGTCGTCCCCGAACTCGTCAGTCGGGTGCCCAGGACCTCGACGGTGCAGGTCACGGTGTCGCCGATGAACACGGGCTCGGTGAACCGCCACTGGTCGATCCCGAGCAGTGCCACCGCGGACCCCTCGAACACGCCCGTGCGCGCGATGAGCCCGAGGCACAGCGAGGTGCCGAGCAAGCCGTGCACGATCCGCTGCCCGTACCGGGTCTTCCCCGCGAACTCGACGTCCGTGTGCACCTGGTTGTTGTCGTTCGTCCACGAGGCGAACGACACCACGTCCGCCTCGGTGATGGTGCGCCCCGGCGTCGTGAAGGTCTGTCCGGCAGCGAGGTCCTCGAAGTAGTGCGGCACGGCCCGATTCTCGCACCCGGTCAGAGCCGCGCGAGCAGCTTCCGTGCTCGGCGCAGGCCCTGCGTGCTGGCCGTCTGCTCGGTCGTCGCCAGGACGCCGTACCCGAACGTGTCCTCGCCGTGCTGCGCTGCCACGGCTGCAAGCCGTCGGTACGCATCGGCGGCGTGTGCGGCGTCGAGCGTCTCGCCGAGGGTCTCCTGCACCCGTCGCAGTCGACCGAGCCGGCGCTTCCCGGCGTCGGGCACGTCACCGGCCGCCTGCAGTGCGTAGCGCAACCGGCGCGCGGCCTTCCGGACCTCGTGCAGGGTGTCGAGGTCATCGCTCGGATCACCCATCAGCCGACCGACGCGTGCCCGCTCGTGCCGGATGCGCCGGGCGGCGAACGTGGCCGCGTCGTCGTCCGCGTGCGGGCCGGCCGGTGCCCGGAGCAGCAGGTCGTCGAGGGCATCGAGTGTCCGGAACCAGGCGTCGGAGCGCAGCGCTCGCCGGAGTTCGGACGCGGCGACGCTGCGACGTTCCGCGGTCTCCGAAGCGATGCGGTCGAGGGTCTCGGCGTCCACGTACCCGTCGGGGGCGTGTGCCGCCGACCGGGACAGGCCGGCGTGCAGCACCTCGGCATCGCGAGCGGTCCCGGCGATCCGTCCGGTCTCGGCAAGGGCGGCACGGAGGTCTTCGGTCGCCTGGCGGTCGAGCGCGCCGCGGAACGCCGCGAGCACGCTCCGCAGGCGGCGCAGCACCTTCCGCAGGTCGTGCACGGCCTCGGACTCGTCGGCCCGTACCCGGGGGTCCGCCGCGACCAGGTCGCGCCGCAGGGCATCGAGCACCCGCAGGACGAACCCCGCGGCGGTGTCCGGCCGGGGGCGCTTCGCCCGGCCGCGTCGGCGCTCCGGCACCGGCTCCGGGCCCCGGGGGAGCGGCACCGACGAAACGTCCACCGGATCGGTCGCCGCGTCGTGCAGCGCTCGTTCGGCCGCTCGTGCCGTGGCACCGTCGCGTCCGTCGTCCGTCAGCGCCCACCACCGCGACGATCGCAGCACGGTGGTGTCCGGGTCGCCGTCGTCCACGCGCACGTCGGCGACCTCGGCCCGCACCCGGCCGTCCCTGCCACGGAGGGTCACGAGCGTCGTGGTGGTGTCACGGACCAGGACGGTCCGCAGTGGACGACCACGCAGGAACACCTCGACGGCGTCCCGTGGGGGATCGTCGGACACGCCCCCGAGCGGTTCCGGGCCGGTCCCGTGCCCGCCCCGGTCGATCGTCCAGTCGCCGTCCGGCAAGCGTGTGAGCACGACGCCCTCTGCGGCGAGTACCCGGTCGTCGGAGTCCCACACCGTCTCGCGCACCGTCACCGCTCCGTGGCGGCGGACGTCGGCGGCGAACGGCTCGAGCGCGGGGAGCCTGCGGTCGTCGAGGATCCGCCAGGCCCGGCGGGGGTCGGGGAGCGCACGTGCAGCGTCAGCGGCGGGGGGAGGAGCGGCAGCGGATCGGGGCATGCCGCAAGTGTCGTCCGACGCACCCGTGTCAGACCGGGGGCATCGGGGCTCTGTGGACGGAGCCCGGCCCGGCCCGTCCTGTGGGGGACTCGGCACCTCGCCAGGCCCCGGCGCGTAGGTTCCGCTGCATGAGCGACGGAGCACCCAGCGCCCCCGACACCCGCGCAGACACGAGCGCAGACACCCGCGCAGACGCCAGCGCCCCCGACACCAGCGCCCCGGACACCAGCACGCCGAGCGACCGCGACCTCGAGTCCTGGATCGCCGACCGCCGCTGGTACGCCTCGAAGGGGTCATTGCCACGCCTCCGGACGATCTCGACCGACGACGGGTCCCGGCTGGTGCTCGACGAGGCTCCCGCGGTCCCCGTCCTCTACCAGTCGCCGATCACCAGCGACGCCGACGGCGCGATCGTCGACGCCACAACCGACCTCGCGTGGGTGTCGGCACTCGCCGCACGCATCGACGCGGCACCGGACAGCCTCAGCCCGATCGGTCGGGTCACCGCCGCCCGCGTCCTGACGGGTGAGCAGTCCAACACGTCGGTCATCTGCGACACCGAGTCCGGCGACCGCGTCATCATCAAGGTCTTCCGCGTGCTGCACCACGGCGACAACCCCGACGTGACCACGCAGCTCGCCCTCACGGCGGCGGGCAGCACGCGCGTGCCGCGGGTCTACGGCGCCCTCCGTGCAGACTGGCCCGACGTCGGACGCCCGGACGGCACGGCGACGGGGCACCTCGCCTTCGCCCAGGAGTTCCTCCCCGGGCTCGACGACGCCTGGCGCGTCGCCCTGCAGGAGGCGCAGGCTGGCACGCCGTTCGGTGACCGCGCCGAGCAGCTCGGCACCGCGCTCGCCGACGTGCACCGCACCCTCGCCGGAGCGCTGCCGACGGAACCGGCCGACGCGCCCCGACGGGACGCCGCCGTCGCGACGATGCACGCCCGACTCGACACCGCCTCCCGCGAGGCCCCGGCCGTCGCCGACCACGCCGACGCCGTCCGCGCGGTCTACGCCCGTGCCGCCGAAGCAATCTGGCCGGACCTGCAGCGCATCCACGGTGACCTGCACCTCGGACAGGTCCTGTCGGCACCGGAGCCCCGCGGCTGGGTCTTCCTGGACTTCGAGGGCGAGCCCCTCCGCCCCCTCGACGAACGCTCGCTGCCGGACGTCACCCTGCGCGACGTCGCGGGCATGCTCCGCTCGTTCGACTACGTCGCGGGTGCGCTGGCGCACGACGCCGAACCGGTCGACGCGGCCGCCTGGGCAGCCGAGGCGCGGGCACGCTTCCTCGAGGGCTACCAGCGGGGCGCCGGCGCGGACCTCGCCGCCCACAGCGCGCTGCTCGACGCCTTCGAGCTCGACAAGGCGGTCTACGAGGTCGTCTACGAGACCCGCAACCGACCCGACTGGGTCGGCATCCCGCTCGCGGCCGTCGCGCGCCTGGTCGGCGACAGCGGGTCCTGACCGCGACCCACGAACGGACGGGAGGCCCGTGGCGACACCGCCACGGGCCTCCCGTCCGTCACCGGGTGACGTCGTCTAGTTGACGGGACCCGTGTACTTCTCGCCCGGTCCGGCACCGATCGGGTCCGGGATCGCCGACGCCTCGCGGAAGGCGAGCTGCAGCGAACGCAGCCCGTCGCGGAGCGGACGGGCGTGGTGGTCGCCGATCTCGGTCGCGGCTGCGGTGACCAGGCCGGCCAGCGCGGTGATGAGCTTCCGTGCCTCGTCCAGGTCGGTCTGCTCCTGCGGGTCGTCTGCCAGGCCGACCTTGACGGCCGCGGCACTGAGCAGGTGCACCGCAACGGTGTTGATGAGTTCGACCGCCGGCACCTCCGCGATGTCCCTGGCGGCGTCGATGCCGGTGTCGTCGATCGGGGTGTCGCTCACGGTGCTCCTCTGCTAGGCTTGCTCGCGGCAGATGCTGTCCGTGTGCCGTCAGTTCCCTTGACATCAGTTCTCCTGAGATCAAGATCCTCGACAACACCCGGACGGTGTCACGAAAGAGGAGTCTCTCCCACCCGCGGCCGCGTTCCACCAGGCTACCGGGTCACCACCGCTCCGCGAGTGCACGTGTTGCACTCGTCGGTCGGATCCCACGGATCCGATGCAGGGCGGCTGCCGAACGGGTCGACATCCCGTGCGTCAGATCTCCTCTCTCGTGCTGTCGTCCAGGGCAAACGCTCCGGACGGCCACCACCTGATTGAAGGAGCTCCGCATCACCGATCCCCGTACCAACGACCGAATCCGCGTTCCCGAAGTCCGACTCGTCGGTCCGCAGGGTGAGCAGGTCGGCGTTGTCCCGATCGCCATGGCACTGCGTCTCGCGCAGGAAGCCGAACTGGATCTGGTCGAGGTCGCGCCGAACTCGAAGCCGCCCGTGGCCAAGATCATGGACTACGGCAAGTTCAAGTACGAGGCCGCTCAGAAGGCCAAGGAAGCTCGTCGCAACCAGGTGAACACGGACCTGAAAGAGGTCCGTTTCCGCCTGAAGATCGACGTGCACGACTACGAGACGAAGCGCAAGCGCGCCGAGGGGTTCCTCCTCGGCGGCGACAAGGTGAAGGCGATGATCCTCTTCCGTGGCCGCGAGCAGTCGCGTCCGGAGCAGGGTGTCCGTCTCCTCCAGAAGTTCGCGGAAGAGATCGCCGAGTTCGGTGTCGTCGAGTCGCGTCCGACCCAGGACGGTCGCAACATGACGATGATCATCGCCCCGCTCAAGAACAAGTCCGACGTCAAGGGCGAGCAGAACGCCAAGCGTGCTGCACAGAAGGCCGAGCGTCGTGCCACCGAGCACGCCGCGAAGGGCAAGGACGAGGCCGAGGCCGGTTCCACGTCCGAGGCAGCTGCGGAATCCACGGACGCCGCGGCCGAATAGGTCCCCGGACCGAACCCGCAACGACGCGGCCCCCCATCCATCCCACGGAAAGGCACCACCATGCCCAAGCAGAAGACCCACTCCGGGTCGAAGAAGCGCTTCAAGGTCACCGGTACCGGCAAGATCATGAAGCAGCAGGCCGGTATGCGTCACAACCTCGAGGTCAAGAGCTCCAAGCGCAAGGCCCGCCTGAACGAGGACCAGGTCCTCTCCAAGGGTGACGCGAAGAACGTCAAGAAGCTCCTCGGCCACTGAGCCCCCGGATCGTAAAGGAATAGTGCAATGGCACGAGTAAAGAGAGCGGTCAACGCCGCCAAGAAGCGCCGCGTCATCCTCGAACGCGCCGAGGGCTACCGCGGCCAGCGTTCGCGCCTGTACCGCAAGGCCAAGGAGCAGGTCACCCACTCCCTCGTCTACGCGTACCGCGACCGTCACGCGAAGAAGGGCGAGTTCCGTCGCCTGTGGATCCAGCGCATCAACGCTGCGTCCCGTGCGAACGGCCTGACCTACAACCGCCTCATCCAGGGTCTCAACCTGGCCGGCGTCGAGGTCGACCGTCGCATCCTTGCCGACCTCGCGGTGAACAACCCCGAGACCTTCACCGCGCTCGTCGAGACCGCGAAGAAGGCCCTCCCGGCCGACACCTCGGCCCCGAAGGCTGCGTAGTCAGTTCTTCTGCTCGCGAAACCCCCGCCGCACGGCGGGGGTTTCGTCGTTCCTAGACTTGGGTCGTGAGCGATCTCCTCGAGAACCCCCGTGCCGGACGCGTGAAGGCCGTTGCGGCCCTGGCCAAGAAGGACGTCCGGGCCGAGACCGGCCTGTTCCTGCTGGAAGGGCCCCAAGCCGTCCGCGAAGCGCTGGAGTACGCCCCGGAGCTCCTGCGCGAGCTCTACGTGACGCCGACCGCCGCAGCCCGCTACGGGCTCGACGACGCGCCGGTGGACACGTGGTTCGTGACCGAGCAGGTGCTCGACGCGATGGCCGACACGGTCACTCCGCAGGGCGTGGTGGCGGTGTGCCAGCAGTTCCCGACGTCGGTGAAGGACGTCTTCCCGGACCGCGCTGCGGCCGCCGCCGCCCAGGAGGCCCGTGATGCGTCCGACGACCAGGCCGCGTTGCCCGGACTGGTCGCCATCCTCGAAGAGGTGCGGGACCCGGGGAACGCGGGCACGATCATCCGGGCCGCCGACGCGGCCGGCGCCGACGCGGTGGTGCTGACCGGACGCTCGGTCGACCCGTACAACCCGAAGGTCGTCCGGTCGACGACCGGGTCCCTGTTCCACGTCCCGGTGTCCGTCGGCGTGACCCTGGCCGACACGATCGAGCGGGCGAAGGCCCTCGGCTACACGGTGCTCGCGGCGGACGTCTCCGGCGACGACCTGCCGGTGGTCCGCGCCGAGGGGATGCTCGACGGTCCGACCGCGTGGGTCTTCGGCAACGAGGCCCGCGGACTCACCGCCGACGACCTGGCGCTCGTCGACCGGGCCGTCAAGGTGCCGATCTACGGGCAGGCGGAGTCGATGAACCTCGCCACCGCTGCGTCGGTGTGCCTGTACGAGTCGGCCTTCGCGCTCCGGAGCTGACGCTCCTCCCTCCCCGGGCCGGTCGTCGGCGTCGGTCATCCACCGTCCGCTCGGTGCAGGTGGGTGGTATCCCGACGGCCGGTAGGCTTGGGTCTCGTGTCAGAACCTCTCGAGATCAGCGAATCGGCCGTCGCCGACGCGGTGGACGCGGCCCTCGCCGCCGTCCGTGCCACGACGACGGTCGCCGAACTGAAGCAGGCCAGGGCCGAGCACACCGGTGAGCAGTCACCGTTGGCGCGGATGAACGCATCGATGCGCAGTGTGCCGCCGGAGCAGAAGGCCGCGGCGGGCAAGCTCGTCGGGCAGGCCCGTGGGCGGGTGAACGCGGCGATCGCCGAGCAGGAATCCGTGCTCGCGGCGGCCGAGGAGCGCGCACGGCTCGAAGCCGAGCGCGTCGACGTCACCGCGTTGCCGGTCCACCGCGCCACCGGCTCCCGCCACCCGCTCTCGCTGCTGAACGAAGCCGTCGCCGACATCTTCGTCGGCATGGGGTGGGAAGTGGCAGAAGGCCCCGAGCTCGAGCACGAGTGGTTCAACTTCGACGCCCTGAACTTCGACCAGGACCACCCGGCCCGGGCCATGGCGGACACGATCTTCGTCGAGCCCGTCGACCGGCACCTGGTCATGCGCACCCACACCTCGCCGGTGCAGGTGCGGTCGCTGCTGTCGCGTGACCTCCCGCTGTACGTGATCGCGCCGGGTCGGGTCTACCGTGCCGACGAGCTCGACGCCACGCACCTGCCGGTCTTCACCCAGGTCGAGGGCATCGCGATCGACAAGGGCCTGACGATGGCGCACCTGCGCGGCACCCTCGAGCACTTCGCCCGGCAGATGTTCGGCGCCGAGGCGCAGATCCGGCTCCGCCCGAACTACTTCCCGTTCACCGAGCCCAGCGCCGAGATGGACGTCTGGCAGCCGAACGCCAAGGGTGGCGCGCGGTGGGTCGAGTGGGGTGGCTGCGGCATGGTGAACCCCAACGTCCTGCGTGCCGCCGGGATCGACCCGGACGAGTACCAGGGCTTCGCGTTCGGCATGGGCATCGAGCGGACGCTGCAGTTCCGCAACGGCCTGAACGACATGCGTGACTTCCTCGAGGGCGACATCCGCTTCTCGCAGCAGTTCGGAACGGTGGTCTGATGCGCGTCCCACTCCGTTGGCTCGGTGAGTCCGTCGACCTCCCCGAGGACGTCACCCTCGAGCACGTCCACGCGGCGCTCGTGTCGGTCGGCTTCGAGGAAGAGGACGTCCACACCTTCGACCTGACCGGTCCCATCGTGGTCGGTCGGGTCCTCGAGCGCGTCCCCGAGCCGCAGAAGAACGGCAAGACCATCAACTGGTGCCAGGTGGACGTCGGCGAAGCCGAGCCCCGCGGCATCGTCTGCGGCGCGCACAACTTCGACGTCGGCGACCTGGTGGTCGTCACGCTGCCCGGCGCGGTCCTGTCGGGGCCGTTCCCGATCGCCGCCCGCAAGACCTACGGGCACGTGTCCGACGGCATGATCGCCTCGGCCCGCGAGCTCGGGCTGGGCGACGAGCACGACGGCATCCTGCGCTTCGCTGACCTCGGCATGGACCCCACCGTCGGTGCCGACGCCATCGCGCTCCTCGGCCTCGACGACGCCGCGGTCGAGATCAACGTCACGCCGGACCGCGGCTACGTCCTCAGCATGCGCGGGGTCGCCCGTGAGTACGCGCATGCCACCGGAGCCAGCTTCCACGACCCCGTCGACCGCGTCGCGCCGCGTGCGGCCGAGGGGTTCCGGGTCACGATCGACGACCAGGCCCCGATCCGGGGTCGGGCCGGAGCGTCGACGTTCGTCACGCGCGTCGTGCGCGGGATCGACCCGACCGCGAAGACACCGTCCTGGATGGTGTCGCGCCTGTCGCTGGCCGGGGTGCGCTCGATCTCCCTGCCCGTCGACGTCACGAACTACGTCATGTTCGAGCTCGGCCAGCCGCTCCACGGCTACGACCTGCAGACCGTCGCGGGCGGCCTCGGCGTGCGCCGGGCGACCGCTGGCGAGACGCTCGAGACCCTCGACGGCACGGTCCGGAAGCTCGACCCCGAAGACCTCGTCATCACCGACGACGACGGTCCCGTCGGCCTCGCCGGCGTCATGGGCGGAGCCCGCACCGAGATCTCGGCGAGCACCACCGACGTCCTGATCGAGGCCGCCGGGTTCGACCAGGTCTCCATCGCCCGCACCGCTCGTCGCCACAAGCTCCCCAGTGAGGCATCCCGTCGCTTCGAGCGCGGGGTCGACCCGCAGGTGGCCGAGGCCGCGGCGAACCGTGCCGTCGAGCTCCTCGTCGAGCTCGCCGGCGGCACCGCTGACGCCCTCGGGTCGACGCTCGTCGACACCGAGCCGCGGGCGACCGTGACGATGCGGCTCTCGCGTCCGGCCGAGCTCGTCGGTGTCGAGTACACCGACGCCGAGGTCATCGACACGCTCCGCGCGATCGGCGCCACGGTCGAGGCCGACGGCGAGCAGCTCGCGGTCACCCCGCCCACCTGGCGTCCCGACCTGACCGACGACACCACCCTCGTCGAAGAGGTTGCGCGCATCGTCGGCTACGACCGGATCCCGAGCGTGCTGCCGGTCGCGCCGCCCGGCCGGGGCCTGACCCGGCACCAGCAGGCTCGTCGTCGGGTCGCCTCGGCGCTGGCCGCGGCGGGCCTGACCGAGGTCGTCACGGCACCGTTCGTGTCGGCGGCCACGCAGGACGCCTACCCGGGGATCGACCCGCAGGGCGGACCGAGCGTCGTGCTCGCGAACGCCCTGGACAGCGAGCAGAACCTCCTGCGCCGGAGCGGCGTTCCGGCCCTGGTCGACGCTGCCCGTCGCAACGTGTCGCGCGGGCTCGTCGACGTCGCGCTCTACGAGGGGTCCCGGGTGTTCCTGCCGGTGACGGGCGTGACGCTCGGCACCGACGAGGTCCCGGCGGGCGCCGCCCGGCCCGACCGTGCGACGCTCGAGGCGCTGGACGCCTCGCTGCCCGCCCAGCCCTTCCACGTCGCCGCGCTGCTCACCGGCCACCGGGTCGTCAAGCAGCCCGGCACCACGGCGGAACCGTTCGGCATCGCCGACGCGATCGACGCTGCCCGCCAGGTCGCCTGGGCCGTCGGTGTGGAACTCACCGTCGCGCAGACGATCCACCCGTCCCTCCACCCGGGCCGGGCCGCGTCGCTGCTCGTCGACGGCACGGTCGTGGGCGTCGCTGGTGAGCTCCTGCCCGAACTGGCCGAGGCCGCCGTCCTGCCCCGGGTGGTGGCGGTCGTCGAGCTCGACCTCGACGCGCTGGTCGCCGCGGCCCCGGAACTCGTCGCGGTCGCGCCGATCGTCTCCTACCCGGCGGCCACGCAGGACCTCTCGCTCGTCGTCGATGCCAGCGTGCCGGCCGGTGACGTGCTGGATGCGGTGCGCTCTGGCGCCGGAGACCTGTTGGAGTATGCTCGGCTCGTGGATGACTACCGGGGCTCCGGCGTGGACGAGGGACAGAAGTCCCTGACGTTCGCCCTGCGCTTCCGTGCCACGGACCGCACGCTGACCGCTGCCGAGGCCACCGAGGCCCGTGACGGCGCTGTCCGACGTGCCGGCGAGCGATTCGGGGCGACCCTGCGCGACTGACCCACACGGGATCAGCACCGCCCGGGGTCGCCGCCTCCGACTCTCTCGACGACCAGTCCGACCAAAGGTGGAATCCCATGTCCGTATCCGTCGCCGTGGCGGGAGCCTCCGGCTACGCGGGTGGTGAGCTCCTGCGCGTGCTCTCCGCCCACCCCGAGTTCGAGGTCAGGACGGTGACGGCGTTCTCGAACGCCGGACAGCCCCTGATCGCGACCCAGCCGCACCTCCGTTCACTGTCGCACCTGACCCTGGCGGAGACGACGGCCGAGACGCTGCGCGGGCACGACGTGGTGTTCCTGGCGCTGCCGCACGGCCAGTCGGGTGCGATCACCGCGGAACTCGGCGACGACACGCTCGTCATCGACTGCGGCGCGGACCACCGGCTGACGGACCCGGCGGCGTGGGAGCGGTTCTACGGCGGTGACTACTTCGGCGCGTGGACCTACGGGCTGCCCGAGCTCCTGCTCGCGGCGCCCACCCCGGGTTCGGCCGATGAATGGCGCGAGGTCGACGACATCGCGTCGCAGGGCAAGCAGCGTTCCGCCCTGGTCGGCACGAAGCGCATCGCGGTCCCCGGCTGCAACGTCACCGCGGTGACGCTCGGCATCCAGCCGGGCATCCAGGCCGGCCTCGTCGAGTCCGACGACCTCGTCGCGGTGCTCAGCGTCGGCCCAAGCGGTGCCGGCAAGAAGCTGTCCACCACCTACCTGGCCTCCGAGATCATGGGGTCCGCCAGCGCGTACGCCGTCGGCGGCTCGCACCGGCACGTCCCCGAGATCCAGCAGAACCTGCAGGTCGCGGGGGCCGCCGACGTGACGATCTCGTTCACGCCGGTCCTGGTCCCGATGTCGCGGGGCATCCTGGCGACCACCACCGCGAAGCTCTCGCCCGGCGTCAGCGCACGCGACGTCCGACTCGCCTGGGAGCAGGCGTACGCCGACGAGCCCTTCGTCCACCTGCTGCCCGAGGGCGAGTTCCCCCGGGTCGCGGACACGATCGGTGCGAACACCGCGCTCGTCGGCATCGCCGTCGACGAGGCCGCCGGCCGCGTCGTCGCGGTGACCGCGCTCGACAACCTCGCCAAGGGCACGGCCGGCGCCGCCGTCCAGTCGGCGAACATCGCCCTCGGTCTCCCCGAGACCACGGGCCTCAGCGTGGACGGAGTCGCACCGTGACCGACGCAGGCACGACCACCCAGACCGAGCCGGGCCTCCAGGGCGTCACAGCGGCAGCGGGCTTCCGCGCCGCCGGTGTCACCGCAGGCCTCAAGACGAGCGGCAAGCCGGACGTGGCCCTCGTCGTCAACGACGGCCCCGACGCGGCCGTGGCCGCCGTCTTCACCAGCAACCGGGCACAGGCGCACCCCGTGATCTGGTCCCGCCAGGTCGTCGGGGACGGCGTCGCCCGTGCCGTCGTCCTGAACTCCGGCGGCGCGAACTGCTTCACCGGCCCGTTCGGCTTCCAGACCACGCACCTGACGGCCGAGGCCGTGGGCGACGCCCTCGGGATCGGAGCCGGCGACGTCGTCGTCTGCTCCACCGGGCTCATCGGTGTCGGCGACCAGACCTTCCGCGACAACGTGCTCCGTGGCGTCGACCTGGCGAGCACTGCACTCAGCAGCGACGGCGGCCCGGACGCGGCGACCGCGATCATGACGACGGACACGAAGGCCAAGCAGTCCGTCGTGACCGAGGACGGCTGGACCGTCGGCGGCATGGCCAAGGGCGCCGGGATGCTCGCCCCGGGCCTCGCGACGATGCTCGTCGTCATCACGACCGACGCCGTGCAGACGCCGGACCAGCTCGACCAGGCGCTCCGTGCCGCCACCCGCATCACGTTCGACCGGGTCGACTCCGACGGCTGCATGTCCACGAACGACACCGTCGTGCTGCTGTCGTCGGGTGCGAGCGGCGTGACGCCCGAGGTCGGTGACTTCCAGGAAGCCCTGACCGCGGTCTGCGCCGATCTGGCCCGCCAGCTGCAGCAGGACGCCGAGGGTGCGAGCCACGACATCGCGATCGAGGTCGTGCACGCCGCGACGGAGGACGACGCCGTGACCGTCGGTCGGAGCGTCGCCCGGAACAACCTGTTCAAGGCGGCTGTCTTCGGCAACGACCCGAACTGGGGCCGGGTGCTCGCGGCGATCGGTACGACCGACGCCGAGTTCGACCCGTACGCGGTGGACGTCAGCATGAACGGCGTCCGGGTCTGCCACGCGGGCGCACCCGACGAGCCGAGCGACACCGTCGACCTGACCCCTCGTGACACCCACGTGCGCATCGACCTCGGTGTCGGCACGCACTCGGCCACGATCCTGACCAACGACCTCACGCACGACTACGTGCACGAGAACAGCGCGTACTCCAGCTGATGGCGGCGGACACGAACGGGGCCGGCACGCCCCTCACGAAGGAAGAAGAACACGAGTTCGCCGCGGTCAAGGCCGCGACGCTCATCGAGTCGCTGCCCTGGCTGAAGCGCTTCTCGGGCAAGGTCGTCGTGGTCAAGTTCGGCGGCAACGCCATGGTGAACGAGGACCTGAAGCGCGCCTTCGCCGAGGACATGGTCTACCTGCGGTACGCCGGTCTGCACCCCGTCGTCGTGCACGGCGGCGGCCCGCAGATCTCCGCGGCCCTCAAGGAACAGGGCATCGAGTCCGAGTTCCGCGGCGGCTACCGCGTCACGACGACCGAGGCGATCACCGTCGTCCGCGACGTCCTGGCCGGCGAGGTCAACCGCGAGATCGTCGACTTGGTGAACGAACACGGCGAGGGCCTGGCCGTCGGCGTGTTCGGCGACGGCGGCTCGCTGTTCACCGGCGAGAAGAAGGGTGTCGTCGTCGACGGACAGGAGTACGACCTCGGCCACGTCGGGGACATCACCCACGTCGACCCGTCCGGCGTGCTCGCCGCGATCGAGGCCGGCCGGATCCCGGTCGTCTCGAGCATCGCGATCGACGACGCGCACCCCGACCAGGCACTCAACGTGAACGCGGACGCTGCGGCGGGTGCCCTGGCGATCGCGCTGCGGGCCTCGAAGCTCATGATGCTCACCGACGTCCCCGGCCTGTACCGCAACTGGCCCGACCGTGACTCGATCGTCGACCTCATCGCCGTCGACGAGCTCCGCGAACTCCTGCCGAGCCTCGAGTCCGGGATGATCCCGAAGATGACCGCGTGCCTGGACGCCGTGGTCGGCGGGGTCGGCGGTGCGACGATCATCGACGGCCGGATCCCGCACTCGATCCTGCTCGAGGTCTTCACCCTGCGGGGTGCGGGCACCGAGGTGATCCCGGACCCGAGCCGACGAACCGAGAACCAGATGACCCACGCCGAGATCGGCCGTCGCGTGGCGTCGCCGTCGATCGACAGCAGTACCGGCCAGCACGTGGCGGGTACGGACGAGAAGGGACACCAGCAGTGAGCACCGAGACGCAGACCGAGACCTGGAACGACCGGTTCGGGGCGTCGCTCATGCGATCCCTGACCCCGCCCAAGATCATGCTCGAGCGTGGCCAGGGCTGCCGCGTCTGGGACGTCGACGGCAACGAGTACCTCGACTTCCTCGCCGGCATCGCGGTGAACTCGCTCGGCCACGCGCACCCCGCCCTGGTGGAGGCGATCGCTGACCAGGCCGCGAAGCTCGTGCACGTGTCGAACTACTTCGCCACCCCGCCGCAGCTCGAACTCGCCGAGCGCCTCAAGCGCATCACCGGTGCGGGCGACGCCGGCCGTGTCTACTTCGGCAACTCCGGCGCCGAGGCGAACGAGGCCGCGTTCAAGCTGGCCCGCCTCAACAAGGGTGCGGACGGCACGAAGACCCGGATCCTCGCGCTCAAGCAGGGCTTCCACGGGCGCACGATGGGTGCCCTCGCGCTCACCGGCAAGCCCGCGCTGCAGCAGGACTTCCTGCCGATGATCCCGGGTGTCGAGCACATCGACACCTCGATCGAGGCGCTCGAAGCGTCGATCGACGACTCCGTCGCCGCCCTGATCCTCGAACCCATCAAGGGCGAGGCCGGCGTGGTCGACCTGCCGGAGGGCTTCCTGCTGGCGGCACGCCGACTGACCGCGGAGCACGGCGCACTGCTGATCCTCGACGAGATCCAGACGGGTGTCGGCCGGACCGGCAACTGGTTCGCGTTCCAGGGCCACGGTGTGACGCCGGACGCCATCACCGTCGCGAAGGGCATCGCCGGTGGCTTCCCCATCGGCGCCCTCGTCACGTTCGGCTGGGCGTCCGACCTGTTCTCGGCCGGCCAGCACGGGTCGACCTTCGGCGGCAACCCGCTCGGCACCCGCGTCGCCAACGCGGTGCTCGAGGAGATCGAGCGTGCGGAACTCGTCGCCGGCGCAGTGGTCAAGGGCGAGCGGATCCGTGACGGCATCCGCGCCATCGGTTCCCCGCTGGTGGAAGAGGTCCGTGGCACCGGCCTGCTCATCGGCGTCGGTCTGACCGGTCCGATCGGTCCGGCCGTCAACGCTGCCGCCCTCGAGCGTGGCCTCATCATCAACGCCCCCAACGAGTCGAGCCTGCGCATCGCGCCGCCGCTCATCGTGTCCGACGCCGAGATCGACGAGTTCCTGTCGATCCTCGCCCAGAGCCTCGCGGCCGTCGCCGCAGCGCAGGAGCCCACCGCATGACCCGCCACTTCCTCCGTGACGACGACCTGAGCCAGGCCGAGCAGTCCGCGATCCTCGACATCGCCGACCGCATGAAGGCCGACCGCTGGGCGGAGAAGCCGCTGGCCGGTCCGCAGAGCGTCGCGGTGATCTTCGACAAGTCGTCGACCCGCACGCGGGTGTCCTTCCACGTCGGCATCTCCGACCTCGGCGGCAGCCCGCTGATCATCTCGACGGCGAACAGCCAGCTCGGCGGCAAGGAGACCCCGTCGGACACGGCCCGCGTGCTCGAGCGCATGGTGTCGGCGATCGTGTGGCGCACCTACGGTCAGGCCGGGCTCGAGGAGATGGCCGCCGGCACGACGGTCCCCGTCGTCAACGCGCTGTCCGACGACTTCCACCCCTGCCAGCTCCTCGCCGACCTGCTCACCATCCGTGAGCACCGCGGCGCCCTCGCCGGGCAGACCGTGGCATTCATCGGCGACGGTGCGAGCAACATGGCGCAGTCGTACCTGCTCGCCGGGGCGACGGCGGGCATGCACGTCCGCGTCGCAGCCCCCGCCGAGTTCTCCCCGTCGCCGCAGGTCGTCACCGACGCCGAGGAACGCGCCGCCGTGACGGGCGGCTCCGTCCTCGTGGTGAGCGACCCGGTGGCCGCGGTCGCGGGTGCCGACGTGGTCGTCACCGACACCTGGGTGTCGATGGGCAAGGAGTCCGAGAAGCAGTCGCGCCTCGACACCTTCGCGGGGTACCGCGTCGACGACGCGCTCATGGCGCACGCCGCCGACGACGCCGTCTTCATGCACTGCCTGCCGGCCGACCGGGGGTTCGAAGTGACCGCCGACGTCATCGACGGCCCGCGCAGCATCATCTGGGACGAGGCGGAGAACCGTCTGCACGCCCAGAAGGCGCTGCTGGCCTGGCTGCTCGCCAACGACTAGCCGACGGACCGATCACCAGTGGCTGACCGCGTCGTCCTCGCGTACTCCGGCGGTCTCGACACCTCCGTCGGGATCGGCTGGCTGCGCGACGCCACCGGCAAGGACGTCGTCGCACTCGTGGTCGACGTCGGCCAGGGCGGCGAGGACCTCGAGGCGGTCCGGCAGCGTGCGCTCGACTGCGGCGCCGTCGAGTCACTCGTCGTCGACGCCAAGGACGAGTTCGCCGACGAGTACATCGTGCCGGCGCTCCGGGCCAACGCGCTCTACCAGAAGCGGTACCCGCTCGTCTCGGCACTGAGCCGCCCGCTCATCGCGAAGCACCTCGCACTGACGGCGAAGCAACTCGGTGCCGACAGCGTCGCGCACGGCTCCACCGGCAAGGGCAACGACCAGGTCCGCTTCGAGGCAGCCGTCGCGGCGATCGCACCGGACCTGCGGACCGTCGCACCGGTGCGGGACCTCGCCCTCACCCGCGACCGCGCCATCGCCTACGCGGAGGAGCACCGGCTGCCGATCCAGCACTCGGAGCGGGAGCCGTGGTCGGTCGACCAGAACGTGTGGGGCCGAGCGGTCGAGACCGGGCTCCTCGAGGACCCGTGGACCGCCCCCGCAGACGACCTCTACGCGACCACGCAGGACCCGGCGCTCCCGCAGCAGGCCGACGAGGTCACGATCACCTTCGACCGCGGTGTCCCGGTCGCCCTCGACGGGCAGCGGTTCAGCGTGCTGCGCATGGTGCAGGAGCTCAACGCGGTCGCCGGCAAGCACGGCGTCGGGCGGATCGACGTCGTCGAGGACCGGGTGGTCGGCATCAAGTCGCGCGAGGTCTACGAGGCGCCGGCCGCGATCGCGCTCATCGCCGCGCACGAGGAGCTCGAGAGCCTCACCCTCGAGCGTGACGTCGCACGGTTCAAACGCGGCGTCGAGTCCGAGTGGGCCGACCTGGTCTACGACGGACTGTGGTTCGGCGGACTCAAGCGCAGCCTCGACGCCTTCGTCGAGCACACCCAGCAGCACGTCTCCGGCGAGGTCCGGTTGCGGCTGCAGGGCGGGCGTGCCACCGTGACGGGCCGTCGGTCGGAGCAGAGCCTCTACGACTTCGACCTGGCGACGTCCGACACCGGCGACGCGTTCGACCAGTCCGTGTCCAGGGGGTTCATCGAGCTCTGGTCACTGCCCAGCAAGATCTCCGCCCGCCGCGACGCGGCGAACTGACCGACAGCCGCACCACAGACGAAACGACGCAGGACGACATGACCGACGAGAAGACCGACGCCACCAACACCGGTGCCCTCTGGGGCGGCCGCTTCGCCGACGGCCCGAGTGCGGCCCTCGCCGCGCTCTCGAAGTCGACGCACTTCGACTGGCAGCTCGCGCCCTACGACATCGCGGGGTCCCGTGCCCACGCCCGAGCGCTGCACACCGCGGGCTACCTCACCGCCGACGAGCTGGAACGGATGCTCGCCGGCCTCGATCGACTCGAAGCGGCGCACGCTGACGGCACACTGCAGCCCGACGACTCCGACGAGGACGTCCACGGCGCCCTCGAACGCCTGCTCATCGCCGACCTCGGTCCCGAACTCGGCGGCAAGCTCCGTGCCGGTCGGAGCCGCAACGACCAGATCGCCACCCTCGGCCGCATGCACATGCTCGACCACGGGCGGCGCATCGGCCGACTCGTGATCGACCTCGTCGACGCGATCACCCAGCAGGCGACCGAGCACCCGGCCGCGATCATGCCGGGGCGCACGCACCTGCAGCACGCACAGCCGGTGCTCCTGGCCCACCACCTGCTCGCGCACGCCTGGCCGCTCGTCCGCGACCTCGAGCGCCTCCGCGACTGGGCCGGCCGCGCGAGCGTCAGCCCGTACGGTGCCGGTGCGCTGGCGGGCAGTTCCCTCGGCCTCGATCCCGCCGCGATCGCCGCGGAGCTCGGCTTCGACCGTCCGGCGGACAACTCGATCGACGCCACGGCAGCCCGTGACGTCGTCGCCGAGTTCGCGTTCGTCCTCGCGCAGATCGGCATCGACGTCTCGCGCCTGTCGGAAGAGGTCATCCTCTGGAACACGAAGGAGTTCGGCTTCGTCCGGCTCCACGACGCGTTCTCGACCGGCTCGAGCATCATGCCGCAGAAGAAGAACCCGGACATCGCCGAGCTCGCCCGCGGCAAGTCGGGGCGCCTGATCGGCAACCTGACCGGGCTCCTCGCGACCCTCAAGGGACTGCCGCTGGCGTACAACCGCGACCTGCAGGAGGACAAGGAGCCGGTCTTCGACTCCGTCGCCACGCTCGAGGTCCTGTTGCCCGCGTTCACCGGCATGATCGCGACCCTGACCTTCGACACCGACCGGATGGCCGAGCTCGCGCCGCAGGGCTTCTCGCTCGCGACGGACGTCGCCGAGTGGCTGGTCCGTCAGGGCGTCCCGTTCCGGGATGCGCACGAGGTCTCCGGCGCGCTCGTCCGGTACTGCGAGGAGCGCGGCATCGAGCTCGACGAGCCCACTGACGACGAGTACCGGTCGGTGTCCGAGCACCTCACGCCCGACGTCCGTTCCGTCCTGACCATCGAGGGCAGCGTCGCATCGCGCTCCGGCGTCGGCGGCACCGCACCCGACCGGGTCGCCGAGCAGCTCGCGTCCGTCACCCGCCGCGTCCGCGACCTGGCCGAGGGCGCACCCTTCTCGCGATGACCCGGGGGATCGCCGCGCTGCTCGCCGAGCCAGCCCCGATCGTCGCGCCGGCCCTGCTCGGTGCGACGATCGCGGGGCGCGGCGTGGTGCTCCGCATCACCGAGGTCGAGGCCTACTCCGGCCCCACCGACCCCGGCTCACACGGACACCGGGGGATGACGGATCGCAACCGCCACCTCTTCGGTCCGCCCGGCACGCTGTACGCCTACCGCTCGTACGGCATCCACACCTGCGTCAACGTCGTGAGCGGGCCGGCCGGCTCCTCGTCGGGCTCGCTGCTGCGCGGTGCGCAGGTCGTCGAAGGACTCGACGTCGCGCGAGCGCGTCGCGGGTCGAAGGTCGCGGACGTCGCCCTGGCACGCGGGCCCGGCAACCTCGGTGGTGCGCTCGGAGCGGTCCTCGGGCAGGACGACGGCACGTCGCTCATCGACGGGTCCGGCCCGTTCGTGCTCACCCTGGCACCCGGCCTGGAGGCCCGGCTCGCCTCCGCCGGACCGGCCCACGTGGTCGACGAGCTCCTGTCCGAGACCCTGGCCGGTCCGCCCGCGGGCGCTGCGGTCCCGCGCATCTCCCGCGGCCCGCGCACCGGCGTCGGCGGCATCGCCGGCGGGGTGCGGTACCCCTGGCGCTTCTGGCTGACGGGTGACCCCACGGTCTCGACGTACCGACGGCACAAGGGCGCCCTCGACTCGTGAACCCGGCCACGGGCCTCCCGGCTGCCGCGCCTGCCGGACGTCCGTCGCCGCTACGATGGCGGGGTGTCCAGTGATACCGCTCAAGACGTCCTGACGCGCCAGCAGAACGACCCGGCCTTCGACTCGGTGTGGGACGAACTGCAGTGGCGCGGTCTGGTGCAGGTCTCGACCGACGAGACCGCGCTGCAAGAGGCCCTCGACGGTGAGCCGATCACGTACTACTGCGGCTTCGACCCGACCGCGCCGTCGCTGCACTGCGGCAACCTCCTGCAGCTCCTGACCATGCGGCGGCTGCAGCTCGCCGGGCACAAGCCGCTCGCGTTGGTGGGCGGCTCGACCGGTCTCATCGGCGATCCCCGTCCCACGGCCGAGCGCACGCTGAACACCCCGGAGACCGTCGCGGAGTGGGTGTCCCGGCTGCAGGCACAGGTGTCCCGGTTCCTCAGCCCGGACGGCGACAACGGCGTCCGCCTGGTGAACAACCTCGACTGGACCGCCCCCTTGTCCGCGATCGACTTCCTTCGTGACGTCGGCAAGTACTTCCGCGTCAACTCGATGCTCAAGAAGGACGCGGTGGCCGCGCGGCTGAACTCCGATGCGGGGATCAGCTACACCGAGTTCAGTTACCAGATCCTGCAGGGGCTCGACTACCGCGAGCTCTACCGGCAGTACGGGTGCACGCTGCAGACCGGTGGCTCGGACCAGTGGGGCAACCTGACCTCCGGTACCGAACTCATCCGTCGTGCCGAAGGTGCCACGGTGCACGCCCTCGGGACCCCGCTCATCACGAACTCCGACGGGACGAAGTTCGGCAAGAGCGAGGGCAACGCGATCTGGCTCGATGCCGAGATGACCTCGCCCTACGCGCTGTACCAGTTCTGGCTCAACACGGCGGACGCCGACGTGATCGCCCGGCTGCGGGAGTTCACGTTCCTGACGCGTGCCGAGATCGAACGACTCGAGCAGGCCGTCGCCGACGAACCCTTCCGGCGAGAGGCCCAGCGGACCCTGGCGTTCGAGGTCACCTCGATCGTGCACGGGGTGGCGGCGACCCAGGCGGCGATCGATGCCGCGGCCGCGCTGTTCGGCAACGGCGAGCTCGGTGCGCTGGACCCGGAGACCCTGCGGTCGGCGATCGCCGCGCTGCCGGGCACGGTCACGCTCGACTCCGGAGCGGACGTCGCACGCGCACTCGTGGAGACCGGACTCGTGAAGTCCCTCGGTGAGGCTCGCCGCGCGATCGACCAGGGCGGTGTCTCCGTGAACAACGTCCGGGCCGAAGACCCTGCCGCCCCGCTGTCCGACCTCGCCCTGCCCGGGGGAGTGCTCGTCCTCCGTCGTGGCAAGAAGACCCTCGCCGGCGTGACGCTCGCCTGATCCCGGTTGCCCGACCGCCTGTGGTGCCCGGTTCCCCTGTGGAACCGGGCATCGCTGCGTCCGGGCGACGTGTGTTGCACAACGCGACACGCCCGGGATGGGAGCTGGCTTGGCGCACTCGCTCAGGGCTGCGTATAGTTCTTACTCGTCACCCCAAAGGTGCGGCGGAGCGGCTGGAGCGAAAGCCCAGAGCACGTCGGCCCTCAAGCGGGACCATCCTCCACTGAAGTTCAGATCGGGCCTTGCGCCGGATTGCTTCGACGCCTAGGATGACAAGCCCACCGGTTCTCTCCCCTCGGGATGAGCCACTGGACCTCCGGGTCCGACGAACAACCGGTGGCAAGCCAAGAACACAAGCCTTGTGGCTGAAGCTCGAACTCGAGCCGAGGAGCAAGTGCGTCTGGTCCTTGAGAACTCAACAGCGTGCACATTGTCAATGCCAATTTATTGATTGACCTCGTGCCTGGTCGGCTTGCTGACCGGGTCATGAAGCAATTCCTTTTGGATTGAAGATTGTCAGTAGACAGTCAACAGTCAGAATCAACTCGGTCTGACACTTTCGGGTGTTGGGTCTGTATTTTTTTTACGGAGAGTTTGATCCTGGCTCAGGACGAACGCTGGCGGCGTGCTTAACACATGCAAGTCGAACGATGATGCCCAGCTTGCTGGGTGGATTAGTGGCGAACGGGTGAGTAACACGTGAGTAACCTGCCCCTGACTCTGGGATAAGCGTTGGAAACGACGTCTAATACTGGATACGATCACTGGCCGCATGGTCTGGTGGTGGAAAGATTTTTTGGTTGGGGATGGACTCGCGGCCTATCAGCTTGTTGGTGAGGTAATGGCTCACCAAGGCGACGACGGGTAGCCGGCCTGAGAGGGTGACCGGCCACACTGGGACTGAGACACGGCCCAGACTCCTACGGGAGGCAGCAGTGGGGAATATTGCACAATGGGCGAAAGCCTGATGCAGCAACGCCGCGTGAGGGATGACGGCCTTCGGGTTGTAAACCTCTTTTAGTAGGGAAGAAGCGAAAGTGACGGTACCTGCAGAAAAAGCACCGGCTAACTACGTGCCAGCAGCCGCGGTAATACGTAGGGTGCAAGCGTTGTCCGGAATTATTGGGCGTAAAGAGCTCGTAGGCGGTTTGTCGCGTCTGCTGTGAAATCCCGAGGCTCAACCTCGGGCTTGCAGTGGGTACGGGCAGACTAGAGTGCGGTAGGGGAGATTGGAATTCCTGGTGTAGCGGTGGAATGCGCAGATATCAGGAGGAACACCGATGGCGAAGGCAGATCTCTGGGCCGTAACTGACGCTGAGGAGCGAAAGCATGGGGAGCGAACAGGATTAGATACCCTGGTAGTCCATGCCGTAAACGTTGGGCGCTAGATGTAGGGACCTTTCCACGGTTTCTGTGTCGTAGCTAACGCATTAAGCGCCCCGCCTGGGGAGTACGGCCGCAAGGCTAAAACTCAAAGGAATTGACGGGGGCCCGCACAAGCGGCGGAGCATGCGGATTAATTCGATGCAACGCGAAGAACCTTACCAAGGCTTGACATACACCGGAAACGGCCAGAGATGGTCGCCCCCTTGTGGTCGGTGTACAGGTGGTGCATGGTTGTCGTCAGCTCGTGTCGTGAGATGTTGGGTTAAGTCCCGCAACGAGCGCAACCCTCGTTCTATGTTGCCAGCGGGTTATGCCGGGGACTCATAGGAGACTGCCGGGGTCAACTCGGAGGAAGGTGGGGATGACGTCAAATCATCATGCCCCTTATGTCTTGGGCTTCACGCATGCTACAATGGCCGGTACAAAGGGCTGCGATACCGTAAGGTGGAGCGAATCCCAAAAAGCCGGTCTCAGTTCGGATTGAGGTCTGCAACTCGACCTCATGAAGTCGGAGTCGCTAGTAATCGCAGATCAGCAACGCTGCGGTGAATACGTTCCCGGGCCTTGTACACACCGCCCGTCAAGTCATGAAAGTCGGTAACACCCGAAGCCGGTGGCCTAACCCTTGTGGAAGGAGCCGTCGAAGGTGGGATCGGTGATTAGGACTAAGTCGTAACAAGGTAGCCGTACCGGAAGGTGCGGCTGGATCACCTCCTTTCTAAGGAGCATCTGGTCAGTGCTGGTCGCCCATTAGGGGTGGTTGGTTGCTGGTCCAGGCGCCTGTTTCGGACCGAACGTGTCCGACGGGTAGCTCATGGGTGGAACATTGACAGTGCAGTTGGGAGTGATGCTTCCGACCTCAGTACGCTCTGCTTGCAGGGTTGGGACGGGTCGAAGGTGGAGCGCTCAGCTGGTGCACGTTGTTGGGTCCTGAGGGACCAGGCTTCCCGCTGTCACGTGAGTGGTGGTGGGGGTTGGGCCTACGGGTCCTTCGTCGGGCCAGGGTGAACCTACCGTTGTGGTGGGGGAGTGCTGGTGCCGATCGTATGTTGAGAACTACACAGTGGACGCGAGCATCTTTGATTCGCGTCATCCATGATCAGCCTTTCGGGTTGTTGATTGGTGACGTTGGATCGCAATTTTAATCTTTGTGGTCAAGTTTCTAAGAGCAAACGGTGGATGCCTTGGCATCTGGAGCCGATGAAGGACGTAGAAATCTGCGATAAGCCTCGGGGAGCTGATAATCGAGCCTCGATCCGAGGATTTCCGAATGGGGAAACCCCGCCAGGCGTTTTGCGACCTGGTGACTCCCGCCTGAATATATAGGGCGGGTAGAGGGAACGTGGGGAAGTGAAACATCTCAGTACCCACAGGAAGAGAAAACAACATGTGATTCCGTGAGTAGTGGCGAGCGAAAGCGGATGAGGCTAAACCGATCATGTGTGATAGCCGGCGGGCGTTGCATGGTCGGGGTTGTGGGACACGTCACTCAGTTCTGCCGGACTGGGACGGTTACAGCGCATCATAGTCGAACCGGTTTGAAAGCCGGGCCGTAGTGGGTGCCAGCCCCGTAGACGAAATGGTGTTATGGCCGGATGTGTATCCCAAGTAGCACGGGGCCCGAGAAATCCCGTGTGAATCTGTCAGGACCACCTGATAAGCCTAAATACTCCCAGATGACCGATAGCGGACAAGTACCGTGAGGGAAAGGTGAAAAGTACCCCGGGAGGGGAGTGAAATAGTACCTGAAACCGTTTGCTTACAAACCGTCGGAGCCTCCTTAGTAGGGGTGACGGCGTGCCTTTTGAAGAATGAGCCTGCGAGTTAGTGATATGTGGCGAGGTTAACCCGTGAGGGGCAGCCGTAGCGAAAGCGAGTCTGAATAGGGCGTTTGAGTCGCATGTTCTAGACCCGAAGCGAAGTGATCTATCCATGGCCAGGTTGAAGCGACGGTAAGACGTCGTGGAGGACCGAACCCACTTCAGTTGAAAATGGAGGGGATGAGCTGTGGATAGGGGTGAAAGGCCAATCAAACTTCGTGATAGCTGGTTCTCTCCGAAATGCATTTAGGTGCAGCGTTGCGTGTTTCTCGCCGGAGGTAGAGCTACTGGATGGCCGATGGGCCTCAACAGGTTACTGACGTCAGCCAAACTCCGAATGCCGGTGAGTGAGAGCGCAGCAGTGAGACGGTGGGGGATAAGCTTCATCGTCGAGAGGGAAACAACCCAGACTACCAACTAAGGTCCCTAAGCGTGTGCTAAGTGGGAAAGGATGTGGAGTTGCACAGACAACCAGGAGGTTGGCTTAGAAGCAGCCACCCTTGAAAGAGTGCGTAATAGCTCACTGGTCAAGTGATTCCGCGCCGACAATGTAACGGGGCTCAAGCACACCACCGAAGTTGTAGATTTCGCACTATAGACAAGCCTTCGTGGTTCAGTCGTGCGGAGTGGTAGGAGAGCGTCGTGTGGCGAGTGAAGCGGCGGAGTGATCCAGCCGTGGACGCTACACGAGTGAGAATGCAGGCATGAGTAGCGAAAGACGGGTGAGAAACCCGTCCTCCGAAAGACCAAGGGTTCCAGGGCCAGGTTAATCCGCCCTGGGTAAGTCGGGACCTAAGGCGAGGCCGACAGGCGTAGTCGATGGACAACGGGTTGATATTCCCGTACCGGCGAACAACCGCCCAAGCTAATCCAGTGGTGCTAAGAGTCCTAACCCGGTACAACCGGATCCCTTCGGGGTGATGGTGGCCGGTCTAACGCTCGACCCCATGCTGGTGCGGTTAGCGTATGAACAGGTGTGACGCAGGAAGGTAGCTGAGCCAGGCGATGGTATCCGTAAGGTGAACCTGGTGTAAGGATGTAGGGCTGACGATAGGCAAATCCGTCGTCTGTGTGCCTGAGATCCGACGCGTACCCGTAAGGGGAAATCAGTGATCCTATGCTGCCGAGAAAAGCATCGACGCGAGGTTGCAGCCGCCCGTACCCGAAACCGACTCAGGTGGTCAGGTAGAGAATACCAAGGAGATCGAGAGAATCGTGGTTAAGGAACTCGGCAAAATGCCCCCGTAACTTCGGGAGAAGGGGGGCCGGACACGTGACCGGATTTACTCCGTGAGCGTTGAAGGCCGCAGAGACCAGTGGGAAGCGACTGTTTACTAAAAACACAGGTCCGTGCGAAGTCGCAAGACGATGTATACGGACTGACGCCTGCCCGGTGCTGGAAGGTTAAGAGGAAGGGTTAGCCTTTGGGCGAAGCTCTGAATTTAAGCCCCAGTAAACGGCGGTGGTAACTATAACCATCCTAAGGTAGCGAAATTCCTTGTCGGGTAAGTTCCGACCTGCACGAATGGCGTAACGACTTCCCAGCTGTCTCAACCGCGAACTCGGCGAAATTGCACTACGAGTAAAGATGCTCGTTACGCGCAGCAGGACGGAAAGACCCCGTGACCTTTACTACAGTTTGGTATTGGTGTTCGGAGTGGCTTGTGTAGGATAGGTGGGAGACTGTGAAGCGGGCACGCTAGTGTTCGTGGAGTCATTGTTGAAATACCACTCTGGTCACTTTGGATGTCTAACGTAGGACCCTGATCGGGTTCATGGACAGTGCCTGATGGGTAGTTTAACTGGGGCGGTTGCCTCCCAAAGAGTAACGGAGGCGCCCAAAGGTTCCCTCAACCTGGTTGGCAATCAGGTGGCGAGTGTAAGTGCACAAGGGAGCTTGACTGTGAGACTGACAGGTCGAGCAGGGACGAAAGTCGGGACTAGTGATCCGGCAGTGGCTTGTGGAAGCGCTGTCGCTCAACGGATAAAAGGTACCTCGGGGATAACAGGCTGATCTTGCCCAAGAGTCCATATCGACGGCATGGTTTGGCACCTCGATGTCGGCTCGTCGCATCCTGGGGCTGGAGTAGGTCCCAAGGGTTGGGCTGTTCGCCCATTAAAGCGGTACGCGAGCTGGGTTTAGAACGTCGTGAGACAGTTCGGTCCCTATCCGCTGCGCGCGTTGGAAATTTGAGAAGATCTATCCCTAGTACGAGAGGACCGGGATGGACGAACCTCTGGTGTGTCAGTTGTTCTGCCAAGGGCACCGCTGATTAGCTACGTTCGGACCGGATAACCGCTGAAAGCATCTAAGCGGGAAGCCGTCTTCGAGATGAGATTTCCATGCACCTTGAGTGTGAGAGGCTCCCAGCAGACTACTGGGTTGATAGGCCGGATGTGGAAGCGGGGACTAACGACCCGTGGAGCTGACCGGTACTAATAAGCCGAAGACTTGATAACACACTGATTTCCGTGCACTTGTTGCACGGGCTCGCGTCCACTTTGTGGTTCCCGACAGACGATCGGGAATCGAAACTGAATACACCGCTCTGCCCTCTTCACGGAGGGCAGCAGCCGGGACAGCTTTGAGACCAAATGCATGATCTGGTCGAGAGTGTTCCGGTGGTCATAGCGAGAGGGAAACGCCCGGTCACATTCCGAACCCGGAAGCTAAGCCTCTCAGCGCCGATGGTACTGCAAGGGGGACCTTGTGGGAGAGTAGGACGCCGCCGGACTTAACGTATGAAAGATGTGGCCATCGGCCCTCCATCGAGAATTCGCAGGGGAAACCCTCGTTCTCGGTCGGGGCCGGTGGCCATTTCTGTTTCTGCCGCCGTCGCTCGACGCCGGCTCTGGTTCGTGATGGACTGGAGGCCGACGTCGGGTGACCGACGCGGCACCCAACACAACGACACAGCGGACGAACGCCCGAGGCACTGCACCGGGCACGCGATGAGGAGCAACGGTGGCGAACGACGACGATCAGCGGCGGAACGACGGGGACCGCGGAGATCGACCCCGGCGGGGCGGCGACCGGTTCCCGCGTCGCGAGGGCGCTCCGCGTCGCGACGGCCAGAGCGATGGTCGTTGGTCGTCCGGTCCTCGTGAGTTCGAGCGCCGCGAAGGCGACCGTCGTGATCGTCCGCAGGGTGGAGACCGTCCGTTTCGTGACGGCGCGCCTCAACGGGACAGCGCTCCGCGTCGCGACGGCGACCGTCCGTTCCGGTCCGGCGACCGGAACGACCGTCCGTCGTGGCAGGGCGACCGTGGTGACTCCGGCCGGCCGCCGCGCGGCGATGGTCCGCGCGGTGCCGATCGTCCGCGACGCGATGGCGATCGTCCGTTCCGTGGTGGCTCGGACCGCCCGGCTCGTGACGGTGATCGTCCGCTCCGTGGTGGGAGCTCTGACCGTCCGCGTCGTGATGGTGACCGCCCGTTCCAGGGTGGTTCAGACCGTCCGCGTCGTGATGGCGATCGTCCGTACCGCGGTGGATCGTCCGACCGCCCGGCGCGTGACGGTGATCGTCCGTACCGCGGTGGATCGTCAGACCGCCCGGCTCGTGACGGGGACCGCCCGTACCGCGGTGGTTCGGACCGTCCGGCTCGTGACGGGGACCGCCCGTACCGTGGCGGGTCCTCAGACCGTCCGCGCCGTGACGGAGACCGACCCTTCCAGGGCGGGTCTGACCGTCCGCGTCGCGATGGCGACCGCCCGTACCGCGGGGGCTCCGACCGTCCCGCTCGCGACGGGGACCGCCCGTACCGCGGGGGCTCCGATCGGCCCGCTCGTGGCGGCGACCGTCCGTACCGTGGTGGTTCGTCCGACCGTCCGGCCCGTGGTTCGTCCGACCGTCCGTTCCGCGGCGGTTCGTCGGACCGCCCGGCTCGCGACAGCGGTGAGGACCGTCGTCGTTTCGGTGACGGCAGCCGTCACGCCGGCGCCCGTTTCGGTGAGGCCGCGCGCGACGACTGGGAGGACCGCGACCCCTACGGCACGAAGTCGATCCGTCCGCGCCACGACGACCCGGAGATCCCCGAGGAGATCCAGGCGCGCGACCTCGACCCGGCGGCCCGGATGGAGCTGAAGACCCTCAGCAAGGACAACGCCGACTGGGTTGCGCGTCACCTCGTGGCAGCTGCGCTCTTCGTCGACGACGACCCCGAGACGGCGAACCAGCACGCCCTGAGCGCTGCTCGTCGTGCCGGTCGTGTCGGTGTCGTCCGCGAGACGGCCGCGATCACCGCGTACCGCCTCGGCGACTTCGCCACCGCGCTCCGGGAGCTCCGCACCTACCGTCGGATCTCCGGTCGCAACGACCAGCTCCCGATGATGGTCGACTGCGAGCGTGGCCTGGGCCGTCCGGAGCGGGCACTCGAGCTCGGTCGTTCGGTCGAGCGCTCGGCCCTCGAGACCCCGGTGCAGGTCGAGCTCGCGATCGCCATGTCCGGCGCTCGTCTCGACCTCGGGAATCCCACAGCCGCCCTCGGCGAGCTGGAGATTCCACAGCTCGACCCGTCCACCGCCTACACGTGGTCCCCGGCGCTCTACAGTGCTTACGCGGCCACGCTCGAGGAGCTCGGTCGACAGGACGAGGCCGACGAGTGGTGGGCCCGTGTGGACCGCGCGGCAGCGGCCCTCGCCGAAATCGCGGACGACAACGCTTGGGAGACAGTTGATGTGGTCGAGGAAACGCTCGAAGTCGAAGAACACGGAGACGCCGGAGACGACGACGCCGATGACCTCGGAGCCGACGACGTCGCGACCGACGAACTCGACGACGACTCCGCCGACGAACTCGACGACGACTCCGCCGACGACCTCGACGACGACTCCGCCGACGACCTCGACGACGACATCGACGACGAACCCGCCCTCGACGACCTCGACGACGACACCTCCGCAGCCGACGAGCCCGGCGAGATCGACGACGACAACCCCCGCGACGTCGACGGCTCCGCAGCC
The DNA here is from genome assembly GCF_003234225.2 of Curtobacterium sp. MCSS17_005. Classification (NCBI taxonomy): domain Bacteria; kingdom Bacillati; phylum Actinomycetota; class Actinomycetes; order Micrococcales; family Microbacteriaceae; genus Curtobacterium; species Curtobacterium sp. MCSS17_005. The sequence continues at coordinate 3,251,312 of NZ_CP126258.1, read as the reverse complement.
GACTGAGCAGTCGGCGGCCTTGACCGACGGCGTCGACGTGGTCCTCACCGACCTCGACGGCGTCGTCTACCGGGGCCGCAACGCCATCCCCCACGCGGTCGAAGCCCTGACCCGGGCATCGCTGACGGCGCGGGTCGGCTACATCACGAACAACGCGTCCCGCCGTCCCGTCGACGTCGCCGAGCACCTCGAGCGTTACGGGCTCGAGGTGTCCGAGGGTGACGTCGTCACCTCGTCGCAGGCCGGCGTCCAGCTGCTCGCGACCCTGGTGCCGGCCGGATCGACCGTCCTGGTCACCGGCGGGCTCGGGCTGTCGAGCATCGTCGAGGCAGCCGGGTTCACGGTCACCTCGAGTGCCGAGGACTCCCCGGCCGCGGTCATCCAGGGCTTCTCGCCGGACCTCGGTTGGAAGGAACTGGCCGAGGCCTCGTTCGCCCTGGCCGACCCCGACGTGCCGTGGGTGGCCACGAACATGGACTGGTCGATCCCGGTCGAGCGGGGCATCGCGCCCGGCAACGGCACGCTCGTGTCCGCCGTGCACCAGGCGGTCGGCCGGATGCCCGTGGTCGCCGGCAAGCCCGAGCGGCCGATCTTCGACACGGCGGTCGAGCGCTTCGGCGGCGGTCGGACCCTGTTCATCGGGGACCGGTTGGACACCGACATCAAGGGTGCGAACGACGTCGGGATCCCGAGCGTGCTCGTGCTCACCGGCATCGACAAGGCGAAGCAGGTGCTCGCGGCCGACCAGCGCTCGCGTCCCACCTACGTGCTCGAAGACCTCCGGGGACTGGCCCAGCCGTACCCGGAGACGGTGCGGCGCGAGGACGAGGACGGCACCCGGTACGTGACCGTCGGGACCTCGACGGTGGCGATGCGCGGGCACGTCGTCCGGGTGCTCGACGCCGGGACCGACATCGATCGGCTGCGTGCCGGCTCGACGCTCATCTGGGAGTCCGGTTTGGCCATCTACGGCCTCGACGTGGACCCGCAGCTGTACGGCGGCGAGTAGCGTGTCGGACGTGCCGAACCCCGAGCAGCCGTCCGCCGAACCCGAGCAGCAGGACGCCTTCGCCGCGCGCACAGCCGAGGCCGAGGCCCTGCCGCTCGCCGACCGTGCCGACGCCTTCTCCGCCCTGCACGACGAGCTGCGGACGCGGCTCGAGAGCGGCGGCTCCGCGAGTGCCTGAGCCGGACGGAGCCGTGCACGACGCGACCCCGGTCCGCCTCGACGCCCTCCTCGCAGCACGCGGGCTCGCACGGTCGCGCACCGTCGCCAGCAAGCTGATCCAGGACGGCCGGGTGCTCGTGGGCGGCCGCGCCGTCCTGAAACCGTCGACGCCGACCGCATCCGACGCGGACATCGAGGTCGACGCCGCGGACGAATGGGTCTCGCGTGCGGCCCGGAAGCTCGTCGGTGCACTCGACGCGTTCGACGTCGACCCTTCCGGTCGGGTCGTGCTCGACGTGGGCGCGAGCACCGGTGGGTTCACCCAGGTGCTGCTCGCACGCGGCGCGCGCCGTGTCATCGCGCTCGACGTGGGGCACGGACAGCTGCACCCCACCATCGCGCTCGACGAACGCGTCGCCGTGGTCGAGGGAACGAACGCGCGGAACCTCACGCGCGCCGACTACCTGGCGCTCGACGGCGCCGCTGGCGAGACGAGCCTGGTGGTGGGGGACCTGTCCTTCATCTCGCTCCGACTCGTGCTGCCGGCGCTGGCCGAAGCCGTCCCCGCGGACGAGTTCGTGCTCCTGGTGAAGCCCCAGTTCGAAGTGGGTCGCGGCGGTGTGCGCGAGGGCATCGTGCACGACGCCGGGCTCCGGAACGACGCGCTCATGAACGTGCTGTGGGCGGCGTGGGACCTGGGCCTCGGCACCAGTGGGATCGCCGCGTCCCCGATCGTCGGGACACACGGCAACCACGAGTACCTGGCCCGCTTCCAGCGCGGTGTCGGGGGCAATCCGACAGAATGGAGAGTCCGGGCGACCGAACTCACGGAAGGGTCTTCATGAGTGACGAACGGCACATCCTGCTCGTGTCCCACACGGGTCGCCGTGACTCGATCGACGCTGCGGTCGAGGTCTGCGACCTCCTGCACGCAGCCGGTCTCACGCCCGTCATGCCCTTCGACGAGTACGCCGACATCCGTCGTGCCGAGGCGTCGGTCGGCAAGGTCGACATCCTCGGCGTCGACGTCCAGCCGAACCAGCTCGAGATCGTCATCGTGCTCGGTGGCGACGGCACGATCCTCCGCGCCGCGGAACTCGTGCGGAACACCGGCGCTCCGCTGATCGGGGTGAACCTCGGGCACGTCGGGTTCCTGGCCGAGAGCGAGCGTGACGGCCTGTCCGAGACGGTCGAGCGCGCGCTGTCCGGTGAGTACAACGTCGAGGAACGCGTCACCCTGCAGGTCGACGTGGTCGTGGGCAACCAGATCGTCTACTCGAGCTGGGCGCTGAACGAGGCCACGATCGAGAAGGCCTCGCGGGAGCGGATGCTCGAGGTCGTGACCGAGGTCGACGGCCGCCCGCTGTCGTCCTTCGGCTGCGACGGCGTGGTCGTGTCGACCCCGACCGGCTCCACGGCGTACTCGTTCTCCGGCGGTGGCCCCATCGTGTGGCCGGACGTCGACGCGCTGCTCATGGTGCCGCTGAGCGCCCACGCCCTGTTCGCCCGTCCGATCGTCGTCGGGCCGGACTGCACGCTCGCGATCGAGGTCCTGCGGCGCACGAGCGGCGTCGGTGTCCTCTGGTGCGACGGCCGACGGACCCACGACCTGCCCCCGGGCGCCCGAGTCGAGGTCCGGCGTTCGCCCGACCCGGTGCGTGTCGCCCGCCTCAAGGACGCCCCGTTCACCGACCGCCTGGTCGCGAAGTTCCAGCTGCCCGTCGCCGGGTGGCGCGGCCCCCAGAGCGACGAGGACGACCGATGAGCGCGGAGAACACGCGATGAGCACGGAGAACACCCGATGAGCACGGAGGACGACCGATGATCGAGGAGATCGCGATCCGCGACCTCGGTGTCATCGGTGAGACCACGCTCGAACTCGGGCCGGGCTTCACCGTCGTCACCGGGGAGACCGGTGCGGGCAAGACGATGATCGTCACCGCGCTCGGGCTGCTGCTCGGTGCGCGGGCCGATGCCGGATCGGTGCGCCGCGGGGCCTCCAGCGCCGTCGTCGAAGGTCGCTGGCACGTCCCCGAGCAGGACGCCGTCGCCGAACGCGTCGAGGACGCCGGCGGCACCGTGGAGGACGGCGAACTCATCCTCACCCGCACGGTCTCCGCCGAGGGGCGCAGCCGCGCCACGGTGGGCGGTCGGAGTGCGCCCGTGGCGGTGCTCGGCGAGCTCGCCGACCAGCTCGTCACCGTGCACGGGCAGTCGGACCAGATCCGCCTCACCTCGGCCACTGCGCAGCGGGCTGCCCTCGACGGGTTCGGGGGAGCCTCGCTCGAGAAGGCCCTCGCCCGGTACGTCGCCGCGTACGACGCCTGGCAGCAGCACGCCGGTGAACTCGAGGTCCTGGTCCGCGACCGGGACGACCGGGTGGCCGAGGCCGAGCGGATCCGCGCGGCCTCCGACGAGATCGAGGCCGCCGACCCACAGCCCGGCGAGGACGTCGAGCTGGCCGAGCGCGCCGAACGGCTGGGGAACCTCGAGGAGCTCCGGTTGTCCGCGGCCCTGGCGCACGAGGCGTTGTCCAGCGAGTCCCTCGACGGCGTCTCCGACGTCGTCGGCCTGGTCGAGTCCGCACGCCGTGCCGTGGAGCGCGTCGCGTCGTCGGACAGTGCCCTGCAGCCGGTGCTCGAGCAGCTCACGGAACTCGGGATCCAGGCGGCCGAGGCCTCGGCGAGCATCTCGAGCTACCTCGGTTCCCTGGAACCCGAGGCCGGGCACGACCTCGAACTCATCAACGAACGCCGAGCCCTGCTGGCCGGCCTCACCCGCAAGTACGGCGAGACGGTGGACGACGTCATCGTCTACGGGCAGCGCGCGAGCGACCGGCTGCTCGAGCTCGACGGCGACGACGACCGGATCGCGGCGTTGCAGCAGTCCGTCGAGCAGGACGAGCAGGCGCTCGAGTCCGCCGCCGCCGCGCTCACGACGGCGCGCACCAAGGCGGCCACCGACCTGGCGAAGCGCGTGACCGCTGAGCTGAAGACCCTCGCGATGGGCGGTGCGACCCTGGTGGTCGAGGTCACCGACGCCGGCGAGTACCGCCGCCACGGCCGTGACCAGGTCACGATCCTCCTCCAGCCGCACTCCGGCACCGACCCCCGGCCGATCGGCAAGGGGGCGTCCGGCGGTGAGCTGTCGCGCGTGATGCTCGCGATCGAGGTCGTCATGGCCGGCAGCACCACGGTGCCGACGTTCGTCTTCGACGAGGTCGACGCGGGTGTCGGCGGGGCGGCGGCGATCGAGATCGGCCGACGGCTTGCGAAGCTCGCCGAGCGCACGCAGGTCATCGTCGTCACGCACCTGGCCCAGGTCGCGGCCTTCGCGAACAACCACCTCAACGTCGTGAAGGACGCCAGCGGTGCCGTCACGTCGTCGAGCGTGCGCCGGCTCGAGGGCGAGGACCGGTTGCAGGAGATGGCACGGCTGCTCTCCGGACTCGGTGACAGCGCCAGCGGCATCGAGCACGCCCGCGAGCTGCTCGACGTGGCCGGCCAGCGGGCCTGACGACCAAGCAGGCGGGTGCCGCCCGCCGACCCGGCCACGGCCCGAGGACCCGGCCACCCGCTCGCGCAACGCCCACGGCGAACCGAGGTCGCGCCTCCCGGCAGTTCTGACGTACGATGGAATCCCGTGGCGGACACTCTCAGCGGCGGTACCAATTCCTCGAACTCGACCCCGAAGGTGACGAAGCAGATCTTCGTGACCGGCGGGGTCGTCTCGTCTCTCGGCAAGGGCCTGACGGCGGCCAGCCTCGGCAACCTGCTCACGGCTCGCGGCCTCAGGGTCGTCATGCAGAAGCTCGACCCGTACCTCAACGTGGACCCGGGCACCATGAACCCGTTCCAGCACGGCGAGGTCTTCGTGACCGACGACGGTGCGGAGACGGACCTCGACATCGGGCACTACGAGCGTTTCCTCGACATCAACCTGTCGCAGGCCGCGAACGTCACGACCGGTCAGGTGTACTCGACGGTGATCGCCAAGGAGCGTCGCGGCGAGTACCTCGGCGACACGGTGCAGGTCATCCCGCACATCACCGACGAGATCAAGCGCCGGATGCGCGAGCAGGCGCAGAACGACCCGCAGCCCGACGTCATCATCACCGAGGTCGGTGGCACCGTCGGCGACATCGAGTCGCAGCCGTTCATCGAGTCCGCCCGTCAGGTGCGGCACGAGCTCGGCCGCAACAACGTGTTCTTCGTGCACGTCTCGCTGGTGCCGTTCATGAACGCCTCGGGTGAGCAGAAGACCAAGCCGACGCAGCACTCCGTCGCCGCGCTCCGCTCGATCGGCATCCAGCCCGACGCGCTCGTGCTGCGCAGCGACCGTCCGGTGTCGGAGTCGAACAAGCGCAAGATCGCGCTGATGTGCGACGTGGACGAGGACGCCGTGGTGAACGCCGTGGACGTCCCCTCGATCTACGACCTGCCGACGCTGCTGAACAACCAGGGCCTCGACCAGGTCATCGTCGAGGCGCTCAAGCTCGACGCCGGTCCGGTCGACTGGACCGCGTGGACCCCGGTGCTGAAGGCCGTGCACGAGCCGAAAAAGGACGTCACGATCGCCCTGGTCGGCAAGTACATCGACCTGCCGGACGCCTACCTGTCCGTCACCGAGGCGCTCCGTGCCGGCGGATTCGCGCACGACGCCAAGGTGACGCTGAAGTGGGTCGTGTCCGACGACTGCACCACGCCCGAGGGCGCGGCGAAGCAGCTCGGCGACGTCGACGGCATCTGCATCCCCGGTGGGTTCGGCGTGCGCGGCATCGAGGGCAAGCTCGGCGCGCTGAAGTTCGCGCGTGAGCAGGGCATCCCGACGCTCGGCCTGTGCCTCGGCCTGCAGTGCATGGTCATCGAGTACGCCCGCCACGAGGTCGGTCTGACCGACGCGTCGAGCACCGAGTTCGACCCGGAGACCTCGACCCCGGTCATCGCGACGATGGCGGAGCAGGTCGACATCATCGCCGGTGGCGACCTGGGCGGCACGATGCGCCTGGGCCTGTACCCGGCGTCGTTCACGCAAGGCTCGCTGGCGGCGGAGCTGTACGGAGCGCCCGAGGCGTCTGAGCGCCACCGTCACCGCTACGAGGTGAACAACAAGTACCGCGAGCAGATCGCGGACGCCGGCCTCGTCTTCTCGGGCACGTCGCCCGACGGCACGCTGGTGGAGTACGTCGAGCTCCCGCGCGACGTGCACCCGTTCTACATCGCCACGCAGGCGCACCCGGAGCTCCGCTCGCGTCCGACCGATGCGCACCCGCTGTTCGCGGGGCTCGTCGCGGCCGCGATCGAGCGCCACGAGGCGTCCAGCCTGTTCGACCCGCAGACCGAGGAGCAGGTCGCGTAAGCGCCGGTCTCCACGATCGGACGGGAGGCGCGGTGCCAGCTGGCACCGCGCCTCCCGTCCGTCCGGGGTCGCGTCCACGGCACCTGGTTCCGGACACGGAACCACGGAACGACGCGGTGCTGTGTCCGGAACCTGGTTCCGATGGGGGCGTCAGGGGCACGCGTGCTTGGATGGAGCCGTGACAGACGCACCGATCGCTGACGAGTCCGCCTCCTTCGAGGTCACCGAATCCACCGTGGTGTACGAGGGCGCCGTCTGGGACGTGCGCCGCGACACCGTCGCGTACAACGGCGACTCGATGGTCCGCGAGTACATCGACCACACGGGTGCCGTCGCCGTGTACGCCGAGGACGACGAGGGCCGCGTCCTGGTCATCCAGCAGTACCGACACCCGGTGCGGCTGCGCGACTGGGAGCTGCCCGCCGGTCTGCTCGACATGGAGGGCGAGGACCACCTGACGGCCGCGAAGCGCGAGCTGGGCGAGGAGGCCGACCTCGAGGCCGACACGTGGGAGCCCCTGGTCCGCTACAACACGTCTTCGGGCGGCAGCGACGAGTTCATCCAGATCTACCGGGCGCGCGGTGTCCGGTCGACCGGGTCCGCGTTCGAGCGCGAGGCCGAAGAGGCCGACATCGTGACGCGCTGGGTCCCGCGGGCGGAGCTGCTCGAGGGGATCCTGGGCGGTCGGCTCAACAACTCGGCCCTCGTCGTCGCGACGCTCGCCGTGGAGGCGATCGAACAGCGCGGCAAGTGAGCGGGCCCGCGGCCGACGGTCTGCGCGACCTGGTCGCCACCGGCACCTGGACGCACGAGCCGGAGGCCGCCGAGTTCGACCGCGACGTGTTCCGCGTCACCGCGGTCGAGGGCAGTGACGCCTGGCGGACCACCTCGTACGGGTTCGTGCACGACTCCGAGCACGCGCTGCTGCAGCCGACCGACAGGCCGTTCTCGGTCGAGGCGTCGTTCGTGCTCGACTACACCGAGCAGTTCGACCAGGCCGGGGTGTTCCTGCGCGTCGACGAACAGACCTGGATCAAGGCCGGCGTGGAGTTCTCGGACGGAACCCCGCAGCTCGGCGCCGTGGTGACGCGCGGGTTCTCGGACTGGTCGGTGTCGCCCGTGCCGGAGTGGGCGGGCCGGGTCGTGACCGTCCGCGCGAGCCGCGATGGTGACGCCGTGACGATCCGGGCGTGGGCCGACGGCGACGAGTCCCGTTTGGTGCGGGTCGCGTACCTCGACCCGGACGCCGTCGTGTCCGCGGGGCTGCTGTGCGCCGGGCCGACGCGGGCCGGGCTGACCGTGACGTTCACCGGGTTCCGCGTGGGCACGCCGGACGAGGCGTTGCACTGACGGCGGGTGGCCCCGCGCCGGTTAGCCTGCTGAGGTGATGCCCCTCGACCGTGCCGCGGAGACGTACCTGCGGCACGTCGCGATCGAGCGGGGACTCTCGCAGCACACGTTGTCCGCGTACCGGCGGGACCTCGTCGTGTTCACGTCGTGGTTGGCGGCCGCTCCGGTCGTCGAGTCGGACGGTGCGGACCGGGCCGGGGGGTCCTCGGCGCTGCTGGACGTGGCACGGTTGGCACGGGCGGACGTCTCGGGGTTCGTGACACACCTGGCCACCCGACCGGAAGGTCCGCTCGCACCGCGGTCGATCGCGCGGATGCTCAGTTCGGTGCGCTCGTTCACCGCCTTCGCAGCGGGGGAGGGCTGGCTGCCGCTCGACCCCGGCACCGCCGTCCGACCGCCGAAGGCCCCGATGCGGCTGCCGAAGGCGATCCCCGTCGAGGACATGGAACGGCTGCTCGGGGCAGTGTCCGTCGACGCCGACGACCCCGTCCAGCTGCGGGACAAGGCCCTGCTCGAGCTGCTCTACGCCACCGGTGCGCGGATCTCCGAGGCGGTGGGACTGTCGGTCGACGACGTGACGACGGTGTCGGACGCCGACGGCGAGCTCTCCGTCGTGAAGGTCACCGGCAAGGGCAACAAGCAGCGGATCGTGCCGCTCGGCAGCTTCGCCCGGGCCGCGATCGACGCCTACCTGGTGCGCGCACGGCCGGTGTTCGCGGCACGAGGGCCGTCGACGCCGGCACTGTTCCTCGGTGCCCGTGGAGCGCGGTTGTCGCGGCAGAGCGCCTGGCTCGTGATCCAGGCCGCCGCTGCTGCCGCCGACCTGGAGGCGCACGTGTCACCGCACACGTTCCGGCACTCGTTCGCGACGCACCTGCTCGAGGGCGGTGCCGATGTGCGCGTGGTGCAGGAGTTGCTCGGCCACGCGAGTGTCGCCACGACGCAGATCTACACGATGGTCACGGCGGACATGCTGCGGGACGTGTACCAGACGGCGCACCCTCGGGCGCGGCGGTAGGCGGGCCCTGCGCCCTCAGAACAGGTGGAACTGGGCCGACGCAGCGATGACCGTCGTCGTCACCGCGACGACGAGGGCGCTCGCCGAAGCGCTCCGCGCCAGGACCGCCCAGGCACCGACGGCCCCGGGACGGACGATGCCGATGACGCCGCACGCCACGCCGAGCAGCCCCGCCAGGCCCCAGGGGTTCACGACGACCGAGACCACGGCGAGCAGCACCGCGAGCACCGTGAACACACAGAGTCGGCGGTCGCCGGCGGTGCCCGATGCCCACGCGTCCGTCCGGATCGCGGCGGTCTGCACCGAGAACGACGGCCCCACCGGCGCGACGACGATCGGCGTGACCGGTTCTGCAGCGGCCGCGGGGACCCGCGTGGCTGCGCCCCAGGTGCGACCGTCCCACCAGCGCAGACGACGGGCGTCCTGCGGGTCCGGGAACCAGCCTGCGGCCGGCAGCGTCACGGTTGCTCCTCGAGGTGCGGGGTGGATCGACGCTCCCGAGCCTAGGAGCGCGGTCGGCCTCGCCCCAGTCCCCAGCCGGGTGTCAGCACAAGGGGGGACCGGACCGGTGCACTACGGTCGGGGCGTGCCCTCGACGCTCGACGACTTCTGGACCGCGCGACGCAGCGAGCGTCCGAGCCTTCCGACGGACGTGCCGGAGGCGTGGTCCTTCGGCGCGACCCCGGAGCAGGCGGACGCGCTCCTGCAGCTCGTGCTCGACGGGGTCAAGGTCGGCACGGCGTCGTCGCTCTGGGACTACGAGGCGACCGGTGACCCGCCGCCGGCGGCCGACGAGTTGAGCATCGTGACCGACGGCTCGGGTTCGCCCCGTGCCGTCATCGAGACGACGGTGGTCCGGGTGGTGCCGTTCGACCAGGTCGGCGCGGACCACGCCTGGGCCGAGGGCGAAGGGGACCGGACGCTCGAACACTGGCGGACCGTGCACGAGGCGTTCTGGCGCGCACACTCGGAGAATCCGCGCGGGTTCGCGCCGGACATGCCGGTCGTGTGCGAGCGGTTCCGGCTGCTCTGGCCGAGCAGCTGAGGTCTTCCGGTCAGGCGGGGACCGGCTCCGCGTCGACCTCGGTGAACACGTCCTTCACGGCGGCGAGCAGGCGAGCGTTGAAGTCCACGCCCAACTGGTTCGGCACGGTGACGAGCACGGTGTCGGCAGCCCGGACGGCCTGGTCGGCCGCGAGTTCCGCGACGAGCTGTTCTGGCTCACCGATGTAGGACCGGCCGAACCGGGCCAGCCCGCCGTCGAGGTGCCCGACCTGGTCCTGCCCCTCGACCTGCGCGCGCACGCCGAAGTAGTGGCGCGACTCGTCGTCGATGATCGGGATGATGCTGCGCGAGACCGAGACGCGCGGTTCGCGGTCCCAGCCGGACTCGGACCACACCCGGCGGAAGCGCTCGATCTGCTCGGCCTGCAGCTGGTCGAACGGCACACCGGTGTCCTCGGTCAGCAGGGTCGAGGACATCAGGTTCATGCCCTGCTCGGCGGTCCACTCCGCGGTGGCACGGGTGCCGGCGCCCCACCAGATGCGGTCGCCGAGCGAGTCGGACAGCGGGGAGATCGGCAGGGACCCGACCGAGCCGGTCATCTGCGGGTTGGCGTTGGCCATCGGCTCGCCGGCGATCGCTCGGCGGAACACGTTCGTGTGCGCACGGGCCATGTCGCCGCCGTTCTCGTCAGCGGCGTCGGGCACGTAGCCGAACTGCTGGTAGCCGGCGAGGGCGGTCTCGGGTGATCCCCGCGAGACACCGAGCTGCAGTCGGCCGCCGGAGATCAGGTCGGTGGCCGCGGCTTCCTCCGCCATGTAGAGCGGGTTCTCGTAGCGCATGTCGATGACGCCCGTGCCGATCTCGATCCGGCTGGTCTTCGCGGCGATGGCGGAGAGCAGCGGGAACGGTGCGGCCTGCTGCGGGGCGAAGTGGTGGACGCGGAAGTAGGCGCCGTCGACACCGGCTTCCTCGGCTGCGACCGCGAGGTCGATCGCCTGCACCAGGGCCTCCCGCCCGCTGCGCACCTTCGACCCCGGCACGTCACGCCAGTGTCCGAACGACAGGAACCCGATCTTCGTCATGTCCATGCGAACGCATCCGGAGGCGGGGCCATTCCGCGCGACTACCGTGGCGGGGATGGAGGACCCCCGCCCCGCACTCGAGGCCGAGCGCGCCCGCAACGAACGGTTGCTGCTCGAGGTCGAGCGGAGCATGCGTGACGTCAGTGACGCCCGGCAGGACGCCAACTCCGACGACGAGCACGATCCGGAGGGCGCGACCCTGGCCTGGGAACGCGGCTCGCTCGGTGCGGTCCGTGACGGCGCGCAGCTGCGGGTCCGCCAGGTGGACGCAGCGCTCGCACGACTCGACGACGGCACCTACGGCCGCTGCACGGTCGGCGGCGAGCCGATCCCGGAGGCCCGGCTGGCCGCCGTCCCGTGGGCGGCGACGTGCGTCGCGCACGCGTGAGGGGCACGCGGCCGGTGTCGCCTGACGGCCTGGAGGCGCGGTGCGGCCCCGCCACGCGCCTCCCGGCATGCGCACCCCGCGTCCACCCCGTGCGCCGCTGATTCCCAGCCGCGCGCCCTACGTTTTCGGCATGGACGGCGACCCGAACGACCGACCCGGCGAAGCCCGGGCCGACGGCGCGCCGCGCCAGCGCTTCCAGTGGTTCCACCGCCTGCGCACCTGGATCCACGCGCGGCCGCACGTGCACCTGCTCTACAAGGTGCTGGTCGGTCTGGTGGGTGGGCTGGTCGTCATCATCGGGCTGATCCTGGTGCCGCTGCCGGGCCCGGGTTGGCTCGTGGTCTTCATCGGCCTCACGGTGCTGGCGAGCGAGTTCCACTTCTTCCACAGGATCATCACGTGGCTCCGGGCACAGTTGCACCGCTTCTGGGACTGGGCCAAGCGGCACGGGCCGAAGCGTCTGCGCGATGCTGCGGACCGGGGCAAGGCCGACGTCGATGCTGCGCACACCGGGGCGGCGCGGACCGTCGGGGTGCGTGCGCGCGCTCGCGGGACGAACTCGGCGCGACCGGGCCACTAGTCGGGCCGCCGCGGTCGGGCGCTGGTGCTGTCGGCACCGTGCGGTGCTGGTCACCGCGTGCGAGGTTGATGGCTCCGTGCGGCGCTGCAGGCCCGCACCGAGCGATCAACCTCGCACCGAATGCGCGTCGGACCGTGCCTACTCGGCCGCGACCCGGATCGAGCCGGTCGCGGTGCGCTCGATGACCTCGGCGGCGTGCTCCTCGACCTCGGCGGCGTCCTTCGACGACAGCTGCAGCACGAGGGCGACGACCGCGGCGAGCACGATGAAGCCGCCGTACCCTGCGATGACCGGGACGAGACCGACCGACGGCTCGAGCAGCCCGCCGAGGACCGAGGGCACCCCGAACGCCAGGTAGCTGACGACGTAGATCGTGGAGAGCAGTCCGGCGCGGTGGGTCGGGGCAGCGGTGGCGAGCAGCATCCGCAGCGGCGCCTGGAACCCGGCACCGAAGCCGACACCGGCGATCGCGCTGCCGACGACCATGCCCGGCAGGGAGTGTGCGAACACGAACGACACGGTGACGATCGGGCCGAGCACGAGGGCCACGAGTCCGAGCAGGACCGCGCGACGGGTGTCCATCCGCTGGATCGCCAGGCCGGTCAGCGCGCCGACGCCGGTGACCACGGCGATGAGCGCACCGGCGGCGAAGTGGTTCGTGATGCCGAACACCGCGCCGAGCGCCGAGGGGACGAGCGACAGGAACATGCCGCCGAGGGCCCAGCTGGCGACGAGTGAGCCGGCGACACCGCGGAACAGCCGGCGTGAGGACCGCGGCACGCTGATCGTCGGGCGCAGGGAGCGGAGTGCGCCGGGGCGACGCTGCACCTGCTCGGGGACGACGAACAGCGCGAGCACCAGGAGCACGAGGAGCGCGCCGAACAGCAGGTAGACGAGCTGCTCCGGTGCCGGACCCCACTGCACCAGCGCGCCGCTCGACATCGCACCGGTGGCCAGGGCGATCGGCGGGATGACGCCGTTCAGCACGCCGGCCATGGTCGGGTGGCGTTCGAGGGAGTTGTCGATGAGGGCCGCACCGAGGGCCCCGATGAGCAGCCCGACCGAGACACCCTGCACGATCCGGTCGACGATGAGCGCGACGACCCCGTCCGCCATCGCGAACAAGCCGAGCGACAGTGCGACGCCCAGGCCGCCGACGACCAGCACGGGCTTGCGGCCGACGTGGTCGGACAGGCGACCCGCGACGAGCAGGCTCGCGAGCAGGCCGGCGACGTAGATGGCGAAGACCCCCGTGAGCATGAGCGGGGTGAGGTGCCACTCGGCCGCGTAGACCGGGTAGATCGGCGACGGCACGGCCGACGACGCGACCGAGACCAGGAGCATCGCCGCCAGGATCCAGAACCCGGCGACCGAACGAGCTGACTGGTGCATGCGCACCCCTTTCCATCTCCGTGCAGTACGACTGCATTCGTACCGCACTCGAACAGTACGACGCAAGTCGTACAGCAAGCCGAACGGTGGTAGCGTCCCGTCCATGCCCGCGCACGTCGATGCTCCTGAACGGCTGCCGCAGCCGTCCGTGGCCGAGATGGACCTCCCGGTCGTGATGGACGCCCTGAGCGACCCGATCCGGCTCGCGATCCTGCACCGCTACCTGGTCGACGCGGCCGGGGGTGAGCGCAGCTGCGGCTGGGTCGGCATCGACCGGCCGAAGTCCACGTTGACCCACCACTTCCGGGTCCTGCGCGAGGCCGGTCTGCTCGAGCAGCACCTGGAGGGCCTGACCCGCGTCAGCCGCGTCCGCGTCGAGGACGTGCAGCAGCGGTTCCCCGGGCTCCTCGACCTGGTGCTCGACTGGCAGGTCCCCGCGGTCCTGCTGCGCGAGGGGATCGCCTCGTGAGCACCGGCGGGAGCACCGACGTGGACGCTGTGCACACGCTGCCGTCGATCGTCGCGGACCCCGCCGTCACAACGGCGCTCGCCGCGGACCTGACCGCAGCCGGCTTCACCGTCGAGGGGGTCGACGCCCTGTGGGGCGCCGAGGCCGCCGCATCGCTGCACCGCGGTTCGCGGGTCGCCGCGCTCCGCGCGCTCGCCGCCCGCGAGATCACGCCGCTCGGCACCCTGGCGACGCTGTTCGTGCTCGGCATGCCGGTGGCGCGGGCCGAGGCCGCCGCGGCGTTCCCGACCGCCGGGCTGGACGCCGTCGTCGCCGCGGGCCTGCTGCGTAGCGAAGGCGACAGTGCCGACGCGCTCGTGCACCCCACCGTCGACCTGCGCCCCTACGCCTTCGTCGACGACCTCGGCGCCGGCAGCTGGTGGATCGTCTCCGACCTCGGCGAGCTCGCCCTCGGGCACGCCATCAGCGAGGAGCACGTCCTCGGCATCGGCGGCGCCACCACGACGCTGAGCGGCCTGCAGGTGCCCGTACCGGTCGAGCGTGTGCTCGACCTCGGCACCGGGTGCGGCATCCAGGCCATGCACGCGCGGCGCTTCGCCGACCAGGTGGTCGCCACCGACATCTCACGCCGTGCACTCGACATCGCCCGGTTCAACGCCCAGCTGAACGGCATCGACGGCATCGACTTCCGGTTCGGCTCACTGTTCGAGCCGGTCGCGGGAGAGCGCTTCGACCGGATCGTCTCGAACCCGCCCTTCGTCATCACACCCCGTCGCGAGGGTGTCCCGTCCTACGAGTACCGCGACGGCGGCATGGTCGGCGACGCCCTGGTCGAGACGGTGCTCCGCGGCCTGTCCGACCACCTGGAGCCCGGCGGGACCGCCCAGCTCCTCGGCAACTGGGAGTACCACTGGGGCGTCGACGGCCTGGACCGCGTGCGCGCCTGGTTCGCCGACACCGACCTCGACGTGTGGGTGATCGAGCGCGAGCGGCAGGACCCGACGTCCTACGCGGAGACCTGGATCCGCGACGGCGGGACGAAGCCCGGCACGGCCGAGTTCGACACCCTGATGGGCGCCTGGCTCGACGACTTCGCGGACCGTCGCGTCACCGGCGTCGGCTTCGGCTACGTCGTGGTGCGTCGACCCCTGCCTGGAGGCCCGTCCGGCCTCCGCCGGTTCGAGCGGGTCCCCGAGACGCTCGGCTCCAACCCCGCGGGCCTCGGCGCGACGGTCGCCCGCGTCCTCGACGCGGCCGCCTGGCTCGCCGCGCACGACGACGCCGCGCTCGCCGCCGCCCACCTGTCGGTGGCCGGTGACGTCACCGAGGAGCGGTACTACTGGCCGGGCAACGACGATCCCACCGTGATGACCCTGGTGCAGGGCGGCGGGCTCGGGCGCCGGGTGGACGCGGACACCGCACTCGCGGCGTTCGTGGGCGCCTGCGACGGCGACCTGTCCGTCGCGGCGATCATCGGCGCGCTCGCGCAGATCACCGGCGTGGACGAGCAGGCACTCGCCGCCGACCTGTTGCCGGCGGCGCGCGACCTGGTGCTCGACGGGCTGCTCGTCCCCGCCGCCTGACGATCAGGCGCGGTGGTCGCGCCAGCTGTGCTCGGGCGTGTAGCCGAGGAGTTCGCGGGCCTTCTCCGACGACAGCAGCGAGCTGACGCCGTCGATGTCCGCACGGCGCTCGATGTCCGGTACGAAGCGCTCGACGAGCTCGATGGTCGGGGTGTCCATCACCGTGTCGGGGCTCGCGATGACGAACGCCTCGAACCCGGTGAGGTCGGCCTCGAGTGCCCGGCGGACAGCCTGGGCGCCGTCACGGGAGTCGATGTAGGACCACAGGTTGAACGTCTTCGCCTCGGGGGTGGCGTCCCACGGGAACGCCGGGTAGTCGGTCTCGTCCATCACGTTCGAGAAGCGCAGGCCGATCATCTTCAGTTCCGGGTCCCAGCGCGTGAAGTGGCGGGCCATCTCCTCTTCCACCGCCTTGCCGAGGGAGTACGACGACTGCGGGCGGACGGCGAACTCCTCGTCGACCGGCAGGTAGGGCGGGTGGTGCTCGCCCATCGGGATGCCGAGCAGGGTCTCGCTCGACGCCCACACGACGTTCTTGATCTTCGCGGCACGTGCGGCGTGGAAGACGTTGATCGACGAGGTCACGTTGTTCGTGATGAGGGCCACGTCGGGGACCTGCCCCGGGGCCGGCACCGCCGCGAGGTGCACCACGGCGTCCACGTGGTCGTACCGGTCGTCGATGCCGAGCAGGGCGTTCAGGACCTGGCCGTGGTCGGTCAGGTCGATCCGCACGAACGGGACTCGCTCGGGCTTGTCGGGCGAGGGGACACGGTCGAGCAGGACCACGTCGTACCCGTGCGCATCGAGGTCACGCACCACCGCTCGTCCGAGCTTGCCGCTGCCACCGGTCACCACTACACGCGTCATCGCGTCTCTCCACATCGTCGTCGGATCACGCCCTGGCGGGCATCGACCATCCTGCCCCGCCGCACCTGACGCGACCAGGCCCTGTCCGTACCCCACTGCGGAACCTGGTTCCGGACACGACACCACGGGATCGCGCGGTGTTGTGTCCGGAACCTGGTTCGGGCGGGGCGGGGGAGCCCGTCAGGCGGTGGGAGTGACCTGGGCGATCGCGAGGCGGGCGACGAGCTCGACGTGCTCGGCCATGTCGCGGGTGGGGTCGAAGAGCCACTGGATCTGCATGCCGTCGGATACCGCGAGCAGCACGCTGGTGAGTTCGTCGGGGTCGATGTCGGTGCGCAGCCGACCGTCCTGCTGCATGGTGCGGAAGTCGGCGGACAGGTCGCGACGGCTGCGTTCGTAGCGCTCGCGGAAGTACTCGTGCGCCGGGTGCTCGGCGTCGGTGGCGGCCGCGGCGGACAGGTTGACGAACATCTGCACCAGGCCGGGGACCTCGGCGTTGTGCCGCACGATCGCGGCGAGCAGGGCTGCCGGGTCCGCGGCCTGCCAGTCGTGCGCGAGGTCGAGCTCGTCGCGGCGGCGGAGGATCTCGACCCAGAGCTCGTCCTTGGAGTCGAAGTAGTGCAGCAGGCCGGCCTGGGTCAGCTCCACGGCGTCGGCGATGTCCTTGATGCTCGTCCGCCGGAAGCCCTGCGACGCCACGAGGTCCAGCGCGACCGTGAGGATCTCCTCGCGCTTCGCGATGCCCTTTGCGTACGAACCCCGTCGTGCCATGGCCAGACTGTACCGCCCGCAGGAGACCCGAGAAAACCAAGCAACGGTTGGTTTTCGGTGGTACGGTGCAGGAGCTGCCAGCGCGGGCGGCGAACCCGGTGGATGGTGGGTGTGGGCGACGAGGCCCCGGCCGTCCAGGCGGCGCCCCGCGGCCCTGAACGAGAGGACCGACCACCGTGACCACCGTGACCACCGTGAACGACGCGAGCACCGCCTCCAGTCCGTCGACGCCGCTGACCGAGCGCATCGATGCGCTCCTCGGCCAGCTGACCACCGACGAGAAGGTGCAGCTGCTCACCGGACGTGACTTCTGGACCACCTGGCCTATCGAGAAGATCGGGCTGCGCCGGATCCTGATGTCGGACGGACCTTCGGGCGTGCGCGGCGAGGTGTGGGACGAGCGCGACCCGTCCCTGAACCTGCCGTCGGCGACCGCGCTGAGTGCCTCGTGGGACCGCGCGATCGCGAAGCGCTACGGCGCCGCCGCCGCGGTGGAGGCCCGCCGCAAGGGCGTCGACGTCGTGCTCGGCCCGACCATCAACCTGCACCGGTCCCCGCTCGGTGGCCGGCACTTCGAAGCGTTCAGCGAGGACCCGGTGCTCACCGGCGACCTGGCCGCGTCGTACGTCGACGGCGTGCAGGAGAACGGTGTCGCCGCGACCCCGAAGCACTACATCGCGAACGACTACGAGACCGACCGCTTCACCGCGTCGACCGAGGTGTCGGACCGTGCGCTGCGCGAGCTGTACCTGCTGGCGTTCGAGAAGGCCGTGACCGAGGCGCACGCCTGGGCGATCATGTCGTCGTACAACGCGATCAACGGCGTGACGGCGTCGGAGAACGACCTGCTCGAGACCCCGCTCAACTCGGAGTGGGGCTTCGACGGCGTCGTCGTGTCCGACTGGACCGGGGTGCGTTCGGTGGACTCGGCGAAGGCGTCGCAGGACGTCGCGATGCCCGGGCCGAACCCGTGGTGGAGCGAGGGCCCGCTGCTCGCCGCCGTGCAGTCCGGCGAGGTGCCGATGGCGGCGATCGACCGCAAGGTCCGCCGGATCCTGACCCTGGCCGCCCGCGTCGGCGCGCTCGAGGGCTTCGAGCCCGTCGCCGCGTCGCCCGTGCACGTCGAGGACGGCATCGCGTTCGTGCGCGAGGCCGAGGCCGAGGGCACGGTCCTGGTCCGCAACTCCGGTGTCCTGCCGCTCGACGCCCCCGCCGTGTCACGCATCGCGGTGATCGGGCACAACGCCGACCAGGCCCGCACGCAGGGCGGTGGCTCGGCCACGGTCGTGCCGTCGCAGGTCGTGTCACCGCTGGACGGCATCCGTTCGGCGTTCCCCGGCGCGAGCGTGGACTACGCGATCGGCGCCGTCGTGCAGGAGGGCATCGCGGAGTTCCCGCTGTCCACCATCACGAACCCCGGCACCGGGGAGCCAGGCGCCCGGGTCGCCTTCGTCAAGGACGGCGAGGAGCTGTTCGTCGAGGACCGCCGCGCGACGGCACTGTTCTGGTTCGGCGGCGACGCCCCGACCCGCGAAGCCGACCGGCTCGACATCACCACCACCTACACGGCCGAGTCGACCGGGACCGTGCGGTTCGGCATCGGCGCGGCCGGCCGGTCACGCATGTGGATCGACGGCGAACTGCTGCTCGACGAGGACGTGCCGTTCGAGGGCGACCAGCTCGGTGCCGCGTTCCTCAACCCGCCGGCGCGGTCGGTGCCGGTCGAGGTGGCTGCGGGACAGCAGGTCGCGATCCGCATCGAGTACGACATCGTGCAGGACGAGACGCTCGGCGGGGTGCTGGCGTACCAGTTCGGCACCGAGCCGTCGGACGACGACCCCGCCGTGCTCATCGAGGCCGCGGTGGACGCCGCCCGTGGTGCGGACGTCGCCGTCGTCGTGGTCGGCACGAACTCCAAGGTCGAGTCCGAGGGCTACGACCGCTCCTCGTTGGCACTGCCCGGCCACCAGGACGACCTGGTGCGCGCGGTCGCTGCGGCGAACCCGAACACGGTCGTCGTCGTGAACGCCGGGTCGCCGGTCGAGATGCCCTGGCGGAACGACGTCGCCGCGGTGCTGCTGACCTGGTTCGGCGGGCAGGAGTACGGCAACGCGCTGGCCGACGTGCTGACGGGGGCACAGGAGCCCGGCGGCCGCCTGCCCACCACGTGGCCCGTCGCGATGGCCGACGTCCCGGTGCTCGACGTCACCCCGGTCGACGGGAAGGTCGCCTACGACGAGGGTGTCCACGTCGGTTACCGGGCCTGGCTCCGCGCCGGCACGGAGCCGGCGTACCCGTTCGGCCACGGCCTCGGCTACACCACGTGGTCGATCGAGGGCGTCTCCGCGACCCCGACCGTGCGCGAGGGCGACGCCGTCATCGTCACGGCGACCGTCGCGAACACGGGTGACCGCGCCGGCAAGCACGTCGTGCAGGTCTACGCGTCCCGTGCGGAGTCGGCGGTCGACCGCCCGGTGCGCTGGCTGGTCGGGTTCGCCCCGGTCCGGCTCGCTGCGGGCGCCTCGACGGAGGTCTCCATCGAGGTCCCGGCGCGAGCCTTCGCCCACTGGGACGGCTCGTGGCAGTACGAGTCGGGGACCTTCACGCTGCACGTCGGCGCCTCGGCCACCGACGACGCCGGAACCGCGTCCCTCGAACTGGAGTGACGAAGTCGTCCGGTTTCCGCGCAGCTCCCAACTCCATTCAGTAGCATCTATGTGCGCGAGTCGGCTGGTTACCGTCCGCGCACGCACCGACTACGGGGTCGCTGGGTGAGCGACTCGGTCTCCTGATCCGGCCGTTGTTGCCCTGGCCTCCCCGGTGCGTCCCAGAATGCGTCCCCGCGTCCGCGCGGGGACGCATTCGTCGTTCCGGCCCCGATGCGCAGGCGAACCGGCGCGGGAACCAGGTTTCGGACACAACACCACGGGATCGCGCGGTGCTGTGTCCGGAACCTGGTTCCGTGGCTCGTTCCGGCCCCGATGCGCACCTGCTCGGGCACTTCGGACAGATCCGGAAAAACGAGTGACACTTGGTCAACTTCATACGTCCCGGGTGCGCGGATCGGTGTGACAAACCGCTCGGTAGGTGGAACGATGGGTGCACCATCTCGTGCGGATCAGGGACGAGATGGTCATCCGGCCGGGCTCTCGGGCCTCACCAACTCGATCAGAGCCCCGCCGGATGCCCTTGACTCTCGGTGGTGGTGCGGCGGCGGGACCGCGGACGGTCAGGCCCGCACCGCCGGCCCTCAGCCCCGCAGCGCCGGGGCGATCTCCTCGGCCACGATGCGCAGGATCCGCTCGTGCGCCGCACGGTCGCCGTTCGCCGGCAGGGTGATGACGAGTTCGTCGGTGGCGATCACCGCCGGGTCGGCGAGCAGGGCGTCGACGATGGTCGCCGGTTCGCCGGACAGGACCTTGCTGAACCGGAACGGCGGGGTACCCGAGAGTGGCCGGCCCTCGTCGTCCATCCCGGAGGCGTACCCGGTCAGGAACTCCTCGTGCACGGCGCGGTCGTGGTCGTCGAGGAGCGGCACCACGATCCGGCCGACGGCGACCTTGGCCTCGCGCTGCGGGTGCAGCTCGGCGAACCGCTCGCGGTAGGCGGCGATCTGGTCGGCCTGCGCCTGCGCGAACGGGGCGCCGGTGTCCTCGGTGTTCAGGGTCGAGCAGTGCAGCAGGAGGCCCTTCTCGGCGGTGCGGATCGCCGTGCCCATGCTGCCGCCGCCCCACCACACGCGGTCGCGCAGGCCCGGGCTGAGCGGCTGCAGCGTCAGGTCGGCCCCGGCGGGGATGCTCTCGTAGCCCTTGCCGGCGCTGCCGAGGGGCTCACCCTGCAGCACCTCGAGCAGCCGTGCGGCGCGGGCCTCGGCCTCGTCGCGGAAGCTGCGGTCGACCGTGCCGAACACCGGGTCGAGGATCGGGCCGTACCCGGCGATGCCCGTGCTGATGCCGAGCTGCACCCGCCCACCGCTGAGCAGGTCGACGGTGCTGGCGTCCTCGGCCAGGCGCACCGGGTCCTCGTAGCGCATCCCGAGCACGGCGGTGCCGAACGCGATGGTGCTGGTGCGCTGCGCGGCGGCCGCGAAGAACGTCATCGGGCTCGTCAGGTACGGCTCGAAGTGCCGTCCGCGCACCCAGCCCGTCCCGTAGCCGAGCGACTCGGCGGTCTCGAACAGGTGCAGGCCGTCCTCCAGGGCGCCGGCGGCGCCGTCGGTGCCGCCGTGGTTCGGGACGAAGGAGAGGAAGCCGAGTTCGCGCATGTCGCGAGTCTATGCGGACGTATCGAAATGCGCCTGAGTCGGCGACGGGGCGGCACATGCGCACCTGGGAGGATGGGCGCATGACCGACGTCACCACCCTGCCCCCGCTCGTCGCCGCGATCCCGGCGGCGGTGGACGGCGTCGTCGACCCCGACGAGGTCTACGAGGCCTTCGCGGCCTGGGCCGCCGAGGGCGGCCGACCGCTGTACCCGGCGCAGGACGAAGCGGTCATCGAGCTCGTCTCCGGCGCGAACGTCGTGCTGAGCACGCCGACCGGCACCGGGAAGTCGCTCGTCGCGGCCGGCGCGCACTTCGCCGCGCTCGCCGAGGGTAAGCGGAGCTACTACACGGCACCGATCAAGGCGCTCGTGTCCGAGAAGTTCTTCCAGCTCGTGGAGCTGTTCGGTGCGCAGAACGTCGGCATGGTCACCGGTGACTCGAGCGTCAACGCCGACGCCCCGATCGTCTGCTGCACCGCCGAGATCCTGGCGAACCTCGCCCTGCGGCAGGGGCCGGACGCCGACGTGGACGTCGTCGTGATGGACGAGTTCCACTTCTACGGCGATCCCGACCGCGGCTGGGCGTGGCAGGTGCCGCTGCTCGTGCTCGAGCGTGCGCAGTTCCTGCTCATGTCGGCGACCCTCGGCGACGTCACCACCATCGCCGACGACCTGTCCCGCCGGACCGGTCGGCCCACCGCCCGCGTGACCGGTGTCTCGCGACCCGTGCCGCTCGAGTACCAGTACGTGATGACGCCCGTGCAGGAGACGGTCGAGCGGCTGCTCGAGGAGGGCAAGGCGCCGATCTACATCGTGCACTTCGCCCAGGCCGCCGCACTCGAACGGGCGCAGTCGCTGATGTCGGCGAAGGTCGCCTCGCGCGAACGCCGCGACCAGATCGCCGACGCCATCGCCGGCTTCCGCTTCAGCGCCGGGTTCGGACAGACCCTGTCGCGCCTGATCCGGGCCGGCATCGGCGTGCACCACGCCGGCATGCTGCCGAAGTACCGACGACTCGTCGAGCAGCTCGCCCAGCGCGGCCTGCTGCCCGTCATCTGCGGCACCGACACCCTGGGCGTCGGGATCAACGTGCCGATCCGGTCCGTGCTGTTCACCGGGCTGACGAAGTTCGACGGCACGAAGATGCGCCAGCTGTCCGCGCGGGAGTTCCACCAGATCGCCGGCCGCGCCGGACGTGCCGGCTACGACACCGAGGGTGACGTCGTCACCGAGGCACCCGAGCACGACATCGAGAACGCCCGCGCCGTCGCCAAGGCCGGCGACGACCCGAAGAAGAAGAACAAGATCAAGCGGAAGAAGGCGCCCGAGGGCTTCGTGTCCTGGGGCCAGGCGTCGTTCGAGCGGCTGATCGCCGCCGAGCCGGAGCCGATGGTGTCGCGCATGCGGATCACGCACGCGATGGTGCTGTCCGTCGTCGCCCGCGGAGGGGACGCCTTCGCGGACGTCCGGTCACTGGTCTACGACAACCACGAACCGCGCTCGCGACAGCTCGCGATGGCCCGGCGGGCACTCGTCATCGCCCGGACCCTCATCAACGCGCGGGTGATCGAGAAGGTCGACGGCGCCTACCGCCTGACCGTCGACATCGCGCCGAACTTCGCGCTCAACCAGCCGCTGTCGCCGTTCGCGCTCGCCGCGTTCGAGTTGCTCGACCCGGAGTCGCCCACCTACGCGCTGGACATGGTGTCGGTCGTCGAGGCCACGCTCGACGACCCGCGGGCGATCCTGTCGCAGCAGCAGTTCAAGGAGCGCGGCGAGGCCGTCGCCCGCATGAAGCAGGAGGGGATCGAGTACGAGGAGCGGATGGAGCTGCTCGAGGAGGTCACCTGGCCGAAGCCGCTCGACGAGCTGCTGACCGCCGCCTACGAGGCGTACGCCGCCGAACAGCCCTGGGTCCTCGACTTCCAGCTGTCCCCGAAGGCCGTCGTCCGTGACATGTACGAACGCGCGATGACCTTCGGTGACTTCGTGCGCTTCTACCAGCTCACCCGCTCCGAGGGGCTCGTGCTCCGCTACCTGTCCGACGCGTACCGGACCATGCGGCAGACCATCGCCGAGGAACAGCGGACCCAGGAGCTCGACGACCTGATCGAGTGGCTGGGCGAGGTCGTGCGGCAGACCGACTCCTCACTCGTCGACGAGTGGGAGGCGCTGCTCAACGGCGACGTCCTGCTGGCGTCCGAGGAGCACGAGGAGATCGCGCCGCCGCAGCCCGCACGGCTCACCGGCAACCCGCGGGCGTTCCGGGTGCTCGTGCGCAACGCCCTGTTCCAGCG
Source organism: Curtobacterium sp. MCSS17_005 (assembly GCF_003234225.2). Lineage (NCBI taxonomy): Bacteria > Bacillati > Actinomycetota > Actinomycetes > Micrococcales > Microbacteriaceae > Curtobacterium > Curtobacterium sp. MCSS17_005. Next base: position 3,227,721 of record NZ_CP126258.1, on the reverse strand, counting down.
GGTGCTGCTCGCCGCGGCCGACGACATCGACGGGCTCGGGGAACTCGACGCGACCGCGGGCTTCGACCGGTCGGCGTGGGACAACGTGCTCGAGGAGTACTACGAGGAGCACGACAGCATCGGCACCGATGCCGACGCGCGCTCGATGCAGTACCTGGTGCTCGACGAGAGCGGTGCCACCGCATCACCCCGGGTCTGGAAGGCGCGGCAGATCTTCGCCGACCCCGAGGGGGACAAGGACTTCGGGTTCTCGGCGACGATCGACCTGGACGCCTCGGACGAGGTCGGCGAGGCCGTCGTGCGGGTCACCGAGATCGGGCGGTTCGACGGGTGGGCCGAGGTGGACGTCGATTGATCGGCGCGAGCGTCGGCTCGGGGCGCTCCGGCGCTGGGGTTGTCAGACGTGTACCGTCTCCGGCACCACCCCCACCCGAGAGGACTGCGTCATGCGCATCGGATCCAGCATCGCCCTGATCGTCATCGGCGCGATCGTCGCCTTCGCGCTGAACATCCAGCTCGCCGGTATCGACCTCCGCCTGATCGGCTACATCCTGATGGCAGCCGGTGTCGTGCTGCTCATCATCAGCCTCGCCGTGGCCTTCGGCGGTCGCCGCACCACGACCACCACGCGCTCGGGCGTCGACCCGGCGTCGGGGGAGCAGATCACCCGCCAGGATCGGCGCGACGGGACCTACTGACCCGCGGGAAGGGTCAGAAGAGGGTCGCGGGCGGGGTCGCGTCGGGCAGCGCAGACGGCTCGGGGACCTCGGCCCCGGGCCAGCCGGGGCCGTGCGGCACGTCGGTGCCGTTCTGAAACGCGGTGGCGGCACCGCGGGCACGCACGTCGGCGGCCTCGTTCATCTCGTGACCGACGTGGCCGCGTACCCACTCGAACGTGACCTTGCGACCCTGCAGTTCCGCGTCGAGTTCCTTGATGATCTCGACGTTGAGGACCGGCTTGCCGTCGGCCTTCCGCCAGCCCTTGCGCTTCCAGCCGGCGAGCCACTCGGTGCAGGCCTTGATGGCGTACTGGCTGTCGCACAGGATGTGCAGCGGCTCGCCGGTGTCCTTCGTGGCGCGGAGCAGCTGCAGGACGGCGGTGAGCTCGCCGATGTTGTTCGTCGCACGGGGCCAGCCACCGGCCGCCCACCGGTCGTCGTCGACGTACCAGGCCCACCCGGCGGGGCCGGGGTTGCCGAGGGCTGAGCCGTCTGCGGCGGCGACGATCGTCACGATGGGACCTCCTGGTGGTGCCGAGTGCTGGTCAACCGTAACGGACCGGACCGGCCCCTCGTCTCAACGGCGAGCAGGGTCGATGTTCAGCTTGTTGCCTTCGAGCAGCCAGTCGTCGTCGAGAGGATCCAGGTACGGGTTCATCCACAGCAGCTGCGCCGGCGTGATCCCGAACCGCTCCGCGACGGTCGAGAGCTCGTCGCCGTGTGCGACCAGGTAGTTCGCCGGTCGGCCATCGGCCTTGGTGACGATGCCGTAGGCGCCTGGTCGGTCCTTGCCGACGGTGACCCGGAGGTCGGGGTAGGGGTTCGGGATCTTCCACGCGAGGTCAGCGGCGGCGAGCACCGACCCTGCCCACGGGCGCTTGGACGAGTCCTCTTCGGCCACTGTCGCCGGCACGAGGACGACACTGCGCAGGTAGTCGGGGCGTGGACCCGCCTGACCCATCGTGAACGAGGTCGGAGGAGCAACCGCGGCGTCCCACTCAACCGTCTCGCGCACCTCGCCGTCCGCACCGTCGAGCGGCTTCGCATGCCGGTGCCGGAACTCCAGACGCATGGGCTGCGGATTGGTCGTCCGGTACCCGGAGAGCTGGGCATCGAAGGTACCGCGGTCGTTCGCGACCACCCGGACGTGGATGCTGGTCTCACCGCTCGGCGAGACCACGTCGGTCTCCGCCGCCACGGTGCCGGTGGGCAGCGCCTGCTCGGGCTCGGTCTCGACCGGATCGGTGCCGCGCGTCGGGTCCGGCGCGGGTTCCGCCGTGCGCTCGGTCGCCTGTCGCGTCGGCGTCGGGATCGCGTCGTCGCCGCCGAACGCCGTGCACCCGGCGAGCAGCAGCCCCACCAGTGCCGAGCCGATCACCGCGGTCGTCGCGGTCCGTGTTCGTCCCATCGTTCCCCCTCGTCGGCAGCGTAGCGCGGGCCAGGGACGTCATCGAGTGCGGGGAGCGGACCGAGCCAGACTCGTTACACGGGGCCGAGGACTACCGTCCGCTGCAGGAGGAACCACCATGAGCGACAGCATCCCGAACGCCCCCGGCCCCGAGCCGTCCGACGACCGCGCACGCAACGACGCGCTCCGCGACGCCGCGCACAGCGACGACGTCGACGGGGTCAGCGGACGCGAGCAGCGAGCAGCGGACACGTCGTACAGCCCGTCGAGTGAGCGCGAGATGGACGCGTCCCAGACGAAGCAGCGCGACGACGCCGACCTGCGTGCGGACGGCATCGACCCGTCCAAGGTCATCGCGGCCCCCGGGACGGGCGGCGCGGACGACGTTGGCGACGTCGAGCCCGAACCGGGTGACCTGCACCTGCCGTGGCAGTCCGAGGAGGACCGCCGGGGCTAGCTCGACGCCCGGTCGAGTTCGCGCACGAGGGCCTCGCCATCGGTGACGTCCCAGAACGCCATCGGCTGTGGCCCGAAGAAGCCGTCGAGACCGGTGTTCGCGTAGATCTTCGCGTTTGTTCCCCACCCGAGGAGCATCGATCCCGGTCCGCCTCCCGTCGCGTCCCACTCGACGTTGCAGTGCTGTCGGTCGCCGGTCCAGCTCACAGTGCGGTCAGTGCGGCCGATCGGGACCTCCCGCGTGGCGCGAGGGGTGATCACGAGGGCCCGGCGATCGGTCACGGCGTAGACGGTCGTCCGCTTGCGGTACCGCTTCACGAGGAACCGTCCGACGAGCAGGTGCAGGCCCATCAGTGTGAACAGCGACCCGACGACCAAGAAGAAGGGCGGCGCCCCGCTGGTCACGGCCGAGACGGTCCAGAACGCCACGAATCCGCACCAGAGCAGCGAAAACGGGATGAGGAAGCCGTCGCGGCCCGAGAGGAGCCTGGCCGGGTCGCTCGTGCCGACCCAGTACAGGTGCTCGTCGGGGCGCAGGTGTTCACGGGCGGTCTGTTGAGGATCGATCACCCCTCGACAGTACGGCCCGTCACTTGCTGTGGCTGAACAGTGCGTACCCCGCCCGGCTACGACACCGAGTCCGGGTGGGAGCCCGTCCGCTGCCCGGACTCGAGCGTCGCGATCGCCGCGAGCTCGTCGTCGGTCAGCTCGAAGCCGTCGACGTCGAGGTTCGAGCGGATCCGCGACGGCGTGACCGACTTCGGCAGCACCACCACGCCCTGCTGCACGTTCCACCGCACGAGCACCTGCGCCACACTCACGCCGTGCGCGTCCGCGATACCGGTCAGCACCGGCTCGTCGATCAGGCGCCCACGACCGAGCGGCGACCACGCCCCGGTCACGATGTCGTGCTGCTCGTGGAACGCGATGAGTTCGCGCTGCGGCAGCCACGGGTGCCGTTCGACCTGGTTCAGCGCCGGTACCTCGCCGGTCTCGTCGATGAGCCGCTGCAGGTGCGGCACCTGGAAATTCGAGACACCGATGCTCCGCGCCCGCCCTGACTCACGCAGTTCCACCAGAGCGCGCCAGGTCTCGACGTAGCGGTCGTTCGCGGCGGCCGGCCAGTGGATCAGGTAGAGGTCGACGGCGTCGAGCCCCAGCCGCTCGAGGCTGCCGTCGAACGCCCGCAGGGTCGCGTCGCGCCCCTGGTGGTCGTTCCACACCTTGGTCGTCACGAAGACGTCGTCACGGTCCAGCCCGGAGGCCTGGATCGCCTTGCCGACGCCGGTCTCGTTGCCGTACATCTCGGCGGTGTCGACGTGCCGGTAGCCGGCGTCCAGCGCGAGGCCGACCGCCGTCTCTGCTTTGGCATCATCGACCTTGTAGACGCCGAAGCCGATCGCGGGGATCGAGCGGCCGTCGCGCAGGGGAACTGAGGTGACCATGCACCCATCCTGCCGGTGCCTGGCGGGCGTGCGCCGGGCCTCCAGGCCATCTGTGGAGAACGCGACCCGTATGCCGGGCGCACGTTCCTTCCCATAGCGGCCGCGATGGCGAGTGGAAACGGGCGTACCTGGTCAGAACTCCCGACCAGGTACGCCCGATTCAACCAGGTACGCCCGAAACCGCCCGCCGCCCGACTCCCGCCGCCGCCGCGCGCCCGCTCAGGTCGGCAGGTGCACCGGCTCGGTGTCGGGGAGGGGGCTGGCGTCACGGCCGCGCAGGTCGGGCAGCCAGCTCCGCATCGCCAGGGGGAGCAGCACGCCCAGGCCGGCCATCACGGCGCCGACGGTGAAGCCGCCGACGGGGCCGCTGCCGTCGATCAGGAAGCCGGCGATCGCCGAACCGCCGGCAGCACCGATCAGTTGGCCGGTGCCCATCCAGCCGTAGGCCTCGGCGGTGTCGGAGAACTTGACGGTGGCGGAGACCGAACCGAACATCACCGCGAGGGCCGGTGCGATGCCCACACCCGCGATGACCAGGGCGAGGCAGAGCCACCAGAAGCCCGTGCCGCCGAGGGCCAGGGTGAGGCCGACGAAGACGACGGCCATGCGCGTCCACAGGGTGTTGCGGGAGATCGGGCGGTGGCCGAACGCCAGGCCGCCGACGAGCGAACCGACCGCGAACACCGCGAGGACGATGCCGGCGTTCGGGCTGCCCTCACCGAAGACGCTGGTGACGCTCGCCTCGACCGCGGCGCACGCCCCGATCAGGAGCAGACCGGTCAGGGTGGCGACGACGACCGCGGGGCGCTTCAGCACGACACCGAACGCGCGCTTCGAACGGGGGATGCGGACTCGTCCGAGCTCGGGGGAGGCGATGAACCACGCGCCGCCGACGACCAGGAAGACCATCGCGACGACGATCGCCTCGACCGTGCCGACCTGGGTGGCGACGAAGGTGGTGATGACCGGGCCGGCGACCCAGATGAGCTCCTGCGCGCTGGCGTCGAGGGAGAAGAGGGGTGTGAGCTGCGCCGACGTCACCATCTTCGGGTAGATGGTGCGCACCGCCGGCTGCACGGGCGGGACCGCCAGGCCGCCGAGGAACCCGACCACCACGTAGCCCCAGAGCGGCATGACCACGAACGCGATGACCACCATGCTGATCAGCGCGACGATGCTCGTCAGGATGAGGACGGGGCGCATGCCCCAGCTGCCCATCCACCGGCTCGTCAGGGGGCCGGCCAGCGCCTGCCCGATGCTCGTCGTCGCGAGCACCAGACCGGCCGCGCCGTAGGAGTCGAACACGTGCTCGACGTGCAGCAGGTAGGCCAGCGACAGCATGCCGAACGGGAACCGTGCGGTGAGCTGTGCGGCGATGACACGACCCACGCCAGGGGTCTTCAGGAGGGGCCCGTACGTACTCACGAGACGAGTGTACGGACCGGCCGGACGGGGGTGTCCCCCGTCCTGGGGAGGGGCGGTTCGCGACACGCCGACGCGTTGATTCCACACATGTGGATCGGGACTGTCCACCGGTGTGGGGAAGTGTCGGTGGTCGGCCGCAGACTGGCGGAAACTCGGGCCTCCCGGGAATCCACAGACTGTGGAGGACGTTGTGGAGAACTACATGGCTGTAACACTTCCTCTAGTGGTCGGTGCTGCGGCTAGCCACTAGATGTAGTGTGGAGGCATCGCAGCGGCCCCTCCCGGACACGACTGCGGACAGACATCAGCACAACCTCCACAGCACAGCAGAAACCAGTAGGAACCAGGGGAGAACATGGCCGTCACCGTCTACACCAAGCCGTCCTGCGTCCAGTGCACCGCGACGTACCGGGCCCTCGACAACAAGGGCATCGAGTACGAAGTGCACGACGTCTCCACGGACGAAGCAGCGCTCGAGCACGTCAAGAGCCTGGGCTACATGCAGGCCCCCGTCGTCGTCACGGACGACGACCACTGGTCGGGCTTCCGCCCCGACAAGATCGCGACCCTCAGCGCCGAACTGGCGTAGTCGTTCTGCGGGCCCCGAAGGGGCCCGCAGGCAGGGCATCTCGGGAGGCGCGACTCGCCTCTCCTGGCCCGTCCGGTCCGCCTGTTCCGCACCTTCTCCAGAGGAGCGCACCATGAGCCGATTGGTCTACTTCTCGAGCGTGTCCGGGTACACCGCGCGCTTCGTCGAGAAGCTCGGCCGCGACGCGGACCGGATCCCGCTCTACCCGAGCGAACCGTTCCTGCACGTCGACGAGCCCTACGTCCTTGTCCTGCCCACCTACGGTGGCGGCAACGGCGAGGGTGCAGTCCCCAAGCAGGTCATCAAGTTCCTCAACGACGCCCACAACCGCTCGCTCATCCGCGGCGTGGTGGTGGGTGGCAACACGAACTTCGGCGAGGCGTACGGCCTCGCAGGGGACGTCATCGCGCAGAAGTGCAACGTCCCCCTTCTCTACAGATTCGAACTCTTCGGGACCCCTGACGACGTGTCGGCGGTCAACTCAGGATTGGATGCATTTTGGACGCAGCAGTTGCAGACGTCGATCTGACGTCGCCGCAGACGGGGATGGACTACCACTCCCTCAACGCGATGCTCAACCTCTACGACGCGGACGGGAACATCCAGTTCGACAAGGATCGTGAGGCCGCCAAGCAGTTCTTCCTGCAGCACGTCAACCAGAACACCGTCTTCTTCCACAACCTGAAGGAGCGGCTCGACTACCTGGTCGAGAACGAGTACTACGAAAAAGCCACGATCGACATGTACTCGCTGGACTTCATCCAGCGACTCAACGACCTGGCGTACTCGAAGAAGTTCCGGTTCCAGACGTTCCTCGGTGCGTTCAAGTACTACACGAGCTACACGCTCAAGACGTTCGACGGCAAGCGGTACCTGGAGCGCTTCGAGGACCGCGTCGTCATGACCGCCCTTGGCCTGGCCCAGGGCAATGAGCAGCTCGCCATCGACCTGGTCGAAGAGATCGTCGCCGGCCGCTTCCAGCCCGCGACCCCCACGTTCCTCAACACGGCGAAGGCACAGCGCGGCGAGCTCGTCTCCTGCTTCCTGCTCCGCATCGAGGACAACATGGAGTCGATCTCGCGCGGCATCAACTCCTCGCTGCAGCTCTCGAAGCGCGGCGGCGGCGTGGCCCTGCTCCTCTCCAACATCCGCGAGGCCGGCGCCCCGATCAAGCAGATCGAGAACCAGTCCTCGGGCATCATCCCCGTGATGAAGCTGCTGGAAGACTCCTTCTCCTACGCGAACCAGCTCGGTGCGCGTCAGGGTGCCGGCGCGGTCTACCTCAGCGCCCACCACCCGGACATCATGAAGTTCCTCGACACCAAGCGCGAGAACGCCGACGAGAAGATCCGCATCAAGACGCTGTCCCTCGGCGTCGTCGTGCCGGACATCACGTTCGAGCTCGCGAAGAACAACGAGGACATGTACCTGTTCTCGCCGTACGACGTCGAGAAGGTCTACGGCGTCCCCTTCGGTGACGTCCCGATCTCCGAGAACTACCGCGCGATGGTCGACGACTCGCGCATCAAGAAGACGAAGATCAAGGCGCGTGACTTCTTCACGACCATCGCCGAGATCCAGTTCGAGTCGGGCTACCCGTACATCGTGTTCGAGGACACGGTGAACAAGGCCAACCCGATCAAGGGTCGGATCAACATGTCCAACCTGTGCTCGGAGATCCTGCAGGTCAACACCCCGACGACCTTCAACGAGGACCTGTCCTACAAGGAGATCGGCAAGGACATCTCCTGCAACCTCGGCTCGCTGAACATCGCGCTGACGATGGACTCGCCGGACTTCGGCAAGACCATCGAGACCGCCATCCGCGGCCTGACCTCGGTCTCGCAGATGTCGCACATCACCTCGGTGCGTTCCGTCGAGGACGGCAACGACAAGTCGCACGCCATCGGCCTCGGCCAGATGAACCTGCACGGCTACCTCGCTCGTGAGCGCGTCTACTACGGCTCCGAAGAGGGCATCGACTTCACGAACATCTACTTCTACACGGTGCTGTTCCACGCCCTTCGTGCGTCGAACAAGATCGCGATCGAGACCGGCGAGACCTTCGACGGCTTCCGCGACTCGAAGTACGCGTCGGGTGAGTTCTTCGACAAGTACACCGACCAGACGTGGACCCCCGCGACCGCTCGTGTTGCCTCGCTGTTCGACAACGCGAACATCACGATCCCGACGCAGGACGACTGGAAGGCGCTGAAGGCGTCCGTCCAGGAGCACGGCATCTACAACCAGAACCTGCAGGCCGTCCCGCCGACCGGTTCGATCTCGTACATCAACCACTCGACGTCGTCGATCCACCCGATCGCGTCGAAGATCGAGATCCGCAAGGAAGGCAAGCTCGGCCGCGTCTACTACCCGGCGCCGTTCATGACGAACGACAACCTGGACTACTACCAGGACGCGTACGAGATCGGTGCCGAGAAGATCATCGACACGTACGCCGCGGCGACGCAGCACGTGGACCAGGGTCTGTCCCTGACGCTGTTCTTCAAGGACACCGCCACCACGCGTGACATCAACAAGGCGCAGATCTACGCATGGCGCAAGGGCATCAAGACGATCTACTACATCCGTCTCCGCCAGCTCGCGCTGGAGGGCACGGAGGTCGAGGGCTGCGTCAGCTGCATGCTGTAGAGCTGCCGCTCTGCTCCCTGGAGGCGCGGTGCCAACCCGCACCGCGCCTCCAGTCCGTCACTTAGTCACCATCTCTGTAAGGAACACACGTTGGTCGAGAAGCTGAAGCTCATTGATCGGGTCCAGGCCATCAACTGGAACCGCATCCAGGACGACAAGGACGTCGAGGTCTGGAACCGTCTCGTCAACAACTTCTGGCTGCCCGAGAAGGTGCCGCTGTCGAACGACGTGCAGTCGTGGAACACGCTGACGCCGGCCGAGCAGACCCTGACCATGCGTGTGTTCACCGGTCTCACCCTGCTCGACACCATCCAGGGCACCGTCGGCGCCGTTTCACTCATCCCCGACGCGATCACCCCGCACGAGGAAGCCGTCTACACGAACATCGCGTTCATGGAGTCGGTGCACGCCAAGTCCTACTCGTCGATCTTCTCGACCCTCGCGTCGACGCGTGAGATCGACGAAGCCTTCCGCTGGTCCGAGGAGAACCCGAACCTGCAGAAGAAGGCGTCCATCGTGATGGACTACTACCAGGGCGACAACCCGCTGAAGCGCAAGGTCGCCTCGACGCTGCTCGAGTCGTTCCTGTTCTACTCGGGCTTCTACCTGCCGATGCACTGGTCGTCGCGCGCCAAGCTCACGAACACCGCCGACCTGATCCGCCTGATCATCCGTGACGAAGCCGTCCACGGGTACTACATCGGCTACAAGTACCAGAAGGGCCTCGAGACCCTCACGCAGGCCGAGCGCGACGAGCTCAAGGACTACACGTTCTCGCTGCTGTTCGAGATGTACGAGAACGAGGTGCAGTACACGCAGGACCTCTACGACGAGGTCGGTCTGACCGAGGACGTCAAGAAGTTCCTGCACTACAACGCCAACAAGGCGCTGATGAACCTGGGCTACGAGCCGATGTTCCCGAAGAACATCACCGACGTGAACCCGGCCATCCTCTCCGCCCTGTCGCCGAACGCGGACGAGAACCACGACTTCTTCTCGGGGTCCGGGTCGTCGTACGTCATCGGCAAGGCCGTGAACACTGAGGACGAGGACTGGGACTTCTGATCCTGGTCTGACTCCTGGGGACGCCCCGCTGGCTTCGGCCGGCGGGGCGTTCTCAGCTGACGGGCACCGTCGCCGGTGCGGCCGGATAGCGGTCGCTCATCGAGATTCGTTTCGGACGAGCTATGCGAGACGCGAACGCCGTCATGTGCGTGCCGCGGGAGGCCGTCTCCGCTGAGGGATCGGCTACCGGGCGGCTGTGTCCTCGCCTGCTCGACTACATCAAGAACTCGGTCGCTGCTTCGACCCCTTCAGTCGTCAGGCTCCAGCTCGGCCGAGCGAAGTCCTCCCGCCTCAAGCGCACCCTGACCTCGTCAACGACCTCATCGGCGCGGGTTTGGGCCCGAGTGACACCGTTGAGCTCGTAACCGAGCTTCGCGGACACCCGTAGGGATGGCTCGTTCCAAGCGGCTGCGCTCGACTCAGCCCACTCAGCTCCCAAATGGTCGAACGAGAACAGCAGCAGCGCCGCCCGCATCTCGGTCCCGAGCCCTCGGCCCTGCTGCGCGAGGGCAAGCCATGAGCCGCTCTCGACGGTCCTTCGAGCTGCGAAGCGGCGAGCGTGCAGCTCCTGAACCCCGACCGGCGTCCCCTCGTGGAACACGGTGAAGCTCACACCCCACGAGTCACGGCTCACCCCGAACCGGAGCTTCCAGTGGTACTGCGCCAAAGAACGAGCCAACGTCGTCGGTTCTGCGTCCGTCCACGGGACACCGAACGGCATCCGAGCGGGATCGTGGACACCTGACAGGGCCACGTCGACGAGTCCAGGAAGATCCTCGTCGCGCAAGGGCCGCAGTTCCAGACGAGGAGTCATGAGGCGCAGCCCGAACAAGGGCCAAACGTGATCGAGATTCATCGCCCAACGATACGAGCGCGGCGTCGAACGTTACGGGCTCGCGATGTCCCGCTGGCCGATCGGCAACCGGACGGCACCTCTGTCGCCAACGGCTCGCTAAGCTCCACCCACATCTGGAGTGGCACGACCGATCAAATAGGGGTAGCAATGTTGATTCTGCAGTTGCTCGTGCCGGTGGTCCTGGTTGTCGTCGCCGTGCTCATCTTCCTCGCGGCCCGCGGGAGCATGAGTCGAAGCCCGCTGCAGGATCAGCAGGACGCCGAGTGGCGGGCGAGGCGTGACGAGCGACGTCGAGCTCGAGCCGAGCGTCGTTCCAGCGACCGGTAGACGATCGGCCAATGAGACGTTAGCCGGCCACCCGATGCACGCCGCCGGCAGCCTCACCGGACAGCTCAATTCGGCTGTGCTGCAAAATGGACGACGGTCGCAGCGAGGGCAAAGAGGGCGACGATGGTGAGGATCGCCCCTGCTCCAGACATCCACGCGCGACGATGGGCACGCCGGCGGCGTTCAGCAACCGACGCCCAAACCACTGTGCTGACGACGGCCGCGATCGGGAAGCCAATGTAGGCGACCGATCCGGCGGCGTAGTTGCACCCCCCGGCACTGCACGCGTCGAAGGCGAACATCGAGAGCACGACGCCGAACCAACCGACAACGAGCATCGGCAGGCTCAGACCGAACAACGTCAGCGTGACTGCTAGATCCTGCCAGCCTGCTGGAGCCTGGATCGAGTGCCTGCGGCGGTCAGGAGCCCCGAGCGGGAAGAGCTCCTCATCGATGTCGTCCTGCCTCATGGCCTCAAGTGTGCCGTGGAGCACCGCTACGCTGCCTGCCACTTTCGATCACAGGGCCAGGCAGTCCCGAGTTGGTCGAGCTGACGCGGGCGTTGCGTGTCGAGTACCCCAGTGTCTCGCTGGATATCTTGCAGACCTACAGACTCCAACCCACTGGCCCGTCTTCGCCGGCGCTCGCATCAAGGCATCTCGATAGTCAATCGTCGTGCGAGACAATGTGTCCGCCGTTACATTGAGCTGGTGAAGCCGCCGAAGTATCCGCGCCCGTTTGCGTGGTTCATGGTGATCGCAGCCAGTCTTCTGCTCGCGCTCGGACTGCTGAACCTCATCATCAACACCACCGGACCCGGGTCGTGGCTTCTGTTGATCGTGCTCATGCCGTGGCCGCTTTCCGCGGGCTTGAAACGCTTGCGTCCGTCGCCTACGAGCACGTGGAGTAGCCCGCCTTGATCATCATGAAGTCCAACGGGTCAGTCAGCAATGTGCTGAACGACACGTTCCGCCCGCTCCCGGACCAGGTGCGACGCAGCCTCGGCCTTCTTGACAACGACGACCACTTCGCGTGGCTCGTCTTCTCCGCGCCGATCGACCACCAGACCTGGCGCGCCGGCCCGCAGTCGGTCATCGACGAGTACGGAAACTCCTACCTGCAGGCCGGTGGCACCGCGGAGAAGATGAGCGTGGAGCTGCGCCGCCGCGAGGACGACGGTGAATACCGCTTCTACGTCGTCGGCCGTGATCACGACCTCTCGGAACCGCTCACGGAGACCATCGACGTGCAGGCTGCCCACGAGCCTCGGCATCCTGCCGAGCTGTTCACGGCCGATCAGGCTGCGCCGGTGTTCATGCACTACGTCGAACACCAGACGGTCCCCGACGGCTACACGCTCCGTCTCATCGCCGACATGTAGAAGGTGGCGACGCCACCGTCGCGTGTCCGCGACCGTGTGCCGGACAGGAGGCGCGGTGCCAGCTGGCACCGCGCCTCCTGTCCGTTGCTGCTCACGCGACCGCGTGCAGTCACGCAGCCAACCGTGTCCGGCCAGCCCTGGGCTGGGGATGGTGCTGGGGCCGGATCACCCGAGGGCGCCGCCCCAGAAGTTGCCACCGCCGAACACGACCTTCACCGGCACAGCCTGCGCTCGGTCGATCAGGTACCGGTACACGCCGCCCGGACGTCCGAGCCACAGCACCTGCGCGGTCGTTGCGGTCGTCGCGACGGTCCGGAGTTCCACCACGTACTGCCCGGAGGGGATCTGGAACTGCGCCGTCTGCTCGCTGTCGAGCAGCGTCGAGAACCGGGTCGAGAACGACGCACCGGTCGTCGCGTTCGTCACCGTGACGGTCGCACCGCTCAGTTGCGCCGAGGGGCTGCGGGACGCCGAGGCCGCGTAGACGACCAGGTCGTAGTCGCTGTGTGCGTAGTGCCGTGACAAGGTGACCCGGGACGCCGGGAGCGTTCCTCGCTGCTGGTACACCCGGGTCTTCCAGACGGCGGGCGACGCCGTTCCGCTGGCGTAGGCCTCGATGCGGTACTTCCCGGTGCTCAACCCGACGAACCGGTACTGGCCCGCGCTGTCCGAGGCCGTCCGGAACACCTGCGAGGTGTCCTCGTTCCAGGCGTACATCAGGCGCCCAGCGGCGGGTCCAGTGGGGCCGACCACGCCGCCCTGCACGGTGGCGCCGATCACGAGCGGCACGGTGACCGCGACTTTCGAGCCGCCGCGGACGGCGATGCCCGAGCGGAGTCCGGGGGCGTAGGTCTCGGTTCCGTGCGGCGGGAGTTGCCGCGTCGTCACCGTGACGGTGTCCGGTGCGGGGATGCCGGTGAACGTCGCGGCGCCGTCATCGTCGGTCGTGGCGTTCCCGACGACGACGTCGGTGCCGATCGCTGCGAGTTCGACGTCCGCCAGCCGGATCGCGGTGCCGTCCGGCGTTGCGAGCTGCACGGTGATCGTTCCGGATCCGGCCGCAGTCGCTGGTGGCGCGAGGCCGATCAGCGCGCCTGCTGCCAGCGCAACGGCCAGTGTCGTCCCCGTGATCAGTCGCATCGCGTTCCCCGATGGTCGGCCAGCCGTGCGTTGCCAGGGACTGTACGCGCACGGCGGCCGGGCGGCGGGGCCGGCACGTCGCAGCAGCGGTCACGCGGAAGCCGTCTCGGCTTCGACAGGCGTCACGAGGTGCGGGTCGCACCGATCGCCCAGACGCGGGGCGGTTCGGCACCGTTGACCGCGTGGTCACCGATGATCCGTGCCTTGAACACCCACGGGTTGTGGCTGCCGGCGGTGCGAGCGTTCCGCCAGTGCCGGTCGAGGTTCTTCGTCGCGCTCACCCCGGACGCCGCGAGCGCGTCGAACAGGTGCGAGGTCGCCGTCGTCGCCAGCGTGGTCAGCGCCACCTGCGCCTGCGCGGTCGCGAGTTCGGCGCGGTCGTTGCGGCGCTCGTCCTCGGCTGTGTCGAGCCCGGCTCCCTCGTACGCACCCTGCAGGGCCGCGGCGGCCCGGTCGACGATGGCGGTGGCGGCGAACCCGGCCGCCGACACCTCGCCGACGACCTGGAGGATCTGCGGGTCTGCCGCGAACGTGTCGGCGTTGCCGTGGGAGAAGACGCGGGTGCGGTTGCGGACCTCGCGCGCGATCTCCCGCTCGGCTGCGAGGACGGACCCGGCGAGGACGCTCAACAGCACGCCCTGGTAGAACGCCGTCTGGTACTTGAACCGCTCGTCGAAGGGGATCACCGCGTCGGCCTGCACGACGGCGTCGTCGAAGGTGCTGGTGCCGGAGCCGGTGGTGCGCTGCCCGAACCCGTCCCAGTCGTCGGTGTGCGTGACCCCGGGCTGGTGCGCGTCGACGATCGCGATGACCCGCTCGCCGGTGTCCGTGCGTTCGGCGTAGGTGTCGATCCAGTCGGCGAAGATGCTGCCGGTCGAGTAGTACTTCTGCCCGGTGATCCGGAACGTCCCGTCCGGCTGCGGGGTCACCTTCGTGATCACGTCGCCGACCTGCACCGACCCGACCTCGGTCCACGAGTTGCCGGCGATCTCACCGCGGCCGAAGCGGTCCAGCCACCCCTCGCGTTCCCCGGTCCGTGCGACCAGCCGGTCCTCCACCAGCGCGAAGTGACCGCGGAGCGCCTGAGGGATGTTGCTGTCAGCGGCGGCGAGTTCGGTCAGCAGGCGGAACAGCTGGGGCAGGGTCGCCCCGGCTCCGCCGTGGGCGACGGGGACGCGGACGGCGCCGAATCCTGCGGCGGCGAGTTCGCGGATCTCCTCGAACGGGAGGCGGCGGTCGCGTTCGCGCTCGGAGGCGCCGGCAGCGATGCGGTCGAAGATCGGACGGAAGCGGGCGAGGAGTTCGTCGTCGGCGCCCTCGTCGATCGTGCTGTCGGCGGTCTGGTTGCTGATGGTCACGAGGACTCCTTCGTGCTCTGGGCTGCTACCTGTCGCGTGGTGTGGCGTCGTCTGGTGTCGATTCGTCCGGTGTGGGCGGACAGCCCGACCAGATGTGCGCCATCGCGAGACTGTGGCATCGCCGAACGCCCGCGAGAAGGGTTGTGTCGATGTGTGTCGGAGGGTGACTTCCCATGACACGTGACCACGCTGCGACGCCGTGAGCGTTCGCCGCAGCGCCTTCGCGGTGCTGCGCGTGTGCGACGGCCGCGGAGCCCGTCGGACGAAGACGGGCACGCTCCTCCGAGAGACCCGCGTCGGCCACGCTCAGAGGAGCGCGCATCATCGATGGAACACGCGCTCGCCAGAGGACTGGCCGCTGCCATGCTTGGTGTGGGCGATAGCCGTGGTCTCGGCGCCGTTCACCCCGGTGGCGTTCAGGCCGGCGGTGTCGTCCCTGCGCCCTCGGTGTCGTCGGCACCCGCAAGACCTGTCCCGGCCTGATCGAGGTTCTCGTGGGGGTCGCCCATGTCGCCGGTTGCAGCGCCGGTGCGGGACAGCCCGAAGTGTTTGCGGACGGCGTTCGCCTCGGCGGGGGACAAGGTGCGTCCGGCTCCGAGGGACGGCGCGTCCTTGATCGCGTCCTTCGTGTACCCGACGTGCACGTCCGTGCCGTCGAACGTGGCATCGTCGGCGGGGACGAGCGCCTGGTGTCGCCCGAGCAGGCCGGTTGCGACACAGACGTAGGCCGCACTGCCGTCCTCGTCGGAGGGGAACACCTGCGCGACCTTGCCGACTGACACGCCGTTGCGATCCCGGACAGTCGCACTCTCGACCTGGTGGATGACGCCCTTGGTGATCATGAACGTAGTCAACGCCCTCGAGTCTGACGCTTCGCAGACGCCGTCCCCTTGATGGGCGGGGTGGACTCGATCACCACCGGACGCACGCCGATGGTGACGGCGAGACGCCTGTCGTGATCCGTACCCGGTGCCGACGCCACCTGTCGGCGCAACCGCAGCCGTGCCTCCAGGCCGGACCGAAAGCCGCGCACGCGGCGGACGCAACACGAACGGCGGCTCTCCTCCTTCCGGAAGAGAGCCGCCGTGGTGTTTCGCGGCGATCAGCGGGCCGACGGGACCGCCGTGCCGACGAGCTCGGCCCGCACGATGTCCGCACCAGCCGACAGCGCACCGAGCTTGTCCAGCGCCGCACCCCGCGCCAGGGGAGCCATCCCGCAGTTGGAGCTGGGGATGAGCTTGTCCGCATCGACGAACTCGAGCGCCCGACGCAGCACCTCCGCGACCTCCTCCGGGGTCTCCACGGTCTCGGTCGCGACGTCGATCGCCCCGAGCATGACCTTCTTGCCGCGGATCAGCTCGACGAGCTCGAGGGGAACGTGGGAGTGGATGCACTCGAGCGACACGATGTCGATCGAGGACTGCTGCAGCAGCGGGAAGGACTGCTCGTACTGCCGCCACTCCGCTCCGAGCGTCTCCTTCCACTTGTTGTTCGCCTCGATGCCGTAGCCGTAACAGATGTGCACGGCGGTCTCGGCGTGCAGGCCCTCGGCTGCGCGTTCGAGTGCGGCCACGCCCCAGTCCTGCACCTCGTCGTGGAAGACCGTGAAGGCGGGCTCGTCGAACTGGATGATGTCGACGCCGGCGTCCTGCAGTTCGCGTGCCTCTTGGTTGAGGATCGTGGCGAATTCCCACGCCAGCTTCTCGCGGCTCTTGTAGTGCTGGTCGGAGAGGGTGTCGATCATCGTCATCGGGCCGGGGAGCGCCCACTTGATCGGCCGGTCCGTCTGCGCGCGCAGGAAGCGGGCGTCGTCCACGAACACGGGCGCCCGACGGCTGACGGCACCGACGACGGTCGGGACGGCCGCGTCGTACCGGTCGCGGATGCGGACGGTCTCCTTGCGCTCCAGGTCGACGCCGTCCAGGTGCTCGATGAACGTCGTGACGAAGTGCTGGCGGGTCTGCTCGCCGTCGCTGACGATGTCGATGCCGCGGCGCTCCTGCTCGTGCACGGCGGAGCGCAGGGCGTCCTGCTTGCCCTCGGTCAGTGCTGCTCCTTGCAGCTCCCAGGGGGACCAGAGTCGCTCGGGCTCGGCGAGCCAGGACGGCTTCGGCAGGCTGCCGACGATCGAGGTGGGGAGGAGAGAACGCATGGGGGTGACGGTCCAGTCAGTCGAAGGGCAGAGGAAGTCAGCGCGCGAGGGCGGGATCAGCCAACCGGGCGAGGAGTGCGTGGTGCGGCCGCACCAGGTGCTCCTCGGTCCACCGGCCCTGCGTGATCCCGAGGCGGCTGCGCTCCTCGCGGTCGTACGTCACCGGGGTGGGCGTGAAGTCGGTGTGGTCGAGGGTGGGGTGGTAGGTGCTGCCGGCCGGGGTGTTCGCGGCGTAGACCTCCGGGCGGTAGATCTTCTGGAACGTCTCCATGGTGGCGATCGTGCCGATGAGCTGGAGGTCCGTGTAGTCGCCGGTCAGGTCGCCGCGCGTGTAGAACGCGAGCGGAGCAGCTGCCCCGGCGGGCTGGAAGTACCGGACCCGCATGCCCATCCGGCCGAAGTAGTCGTCGGTGAGCGAAGAGTGCTCGTGCTCGTACTCGGCGCCGAGCACCGGATGGACGTACCCGTTCCGGCGGTAGCTCTGGCTCGTCGAGACGCTGATGCAGACGACGGGCTCGGCACCGAACTGCGACCCGAACACGTCTGACTCCAGGAAGCGCTGGAAGAGCGCCCCGTGCAGCTGGCCGAAGTCGGACGGCAGTGAAGGCGACGACGGCAGCAGCACCGAGAAGTCGTAGTCGCGCAGGTACGACGAGAAGTTGTTGCCGAGGATCCCGTGGTGGCGCTCGCCGGTGTGCTCGTCGACGATCGTGACGTCGAGCATCTCGAGCAGCGGAAATTCGGCGTCCGAACCACCGTCGGAGAACTCCAGTGCGACCGAGACGATGTCGAGTTGCAGACGGTAGCGGTCGTGCGCCGCGGCCAGCTCGTTCGCTCGCCCGTCGATCATCGCCAGCGCAGCGCGGAGGTTCTGCTGACGGCGCTCGCCGCGCGCCAGGTTGGCGAAGTTCGTGGTCAGCCGGGAGCTGTCGGCGGGGGAGTAGTCCTCGTCGAACCGGGTCCGGGTGATGCTGAAGGTGAGGTCGTTCGCCATGGTCGGCAATCTGTTCGTCGAGCGCCCGCGGGCGCTGGGGAAGGGGTGCCTCGATCATGGCCGCATTCCCGAGCCATCAGGTAATACCGAGACGCTATGCACCGGTATAGCCTCGGCCTATGGCCCGGGTCTCGAACGACATCACCCTGCAGCAGCTCCGGTACTTCATCGAGGTCGCGACGGAGGGGTCGATCAGCGCAGCGGCCGACATGCTCTACGTGTCGCAGCCGACGATGTCTGCGGCGATGAAGGACCTGGAGACGCGGATCGGGCGCCCGCTGTTCACCCGATCGGCCCGAGGGGTCGTGCTCACCGTCGACGGCGTCGAGTTCCTCGGGTACGCCCGGCAGGTCGTCGAGCAGGTCTCCCTGCTCGAGCAGCGGTACGTCGGCGGCCAGCGGTCGCGTCGGTTGCTCGGGGTGTCCGCCCAGCACTACTCGTTCGCGGTGGAGGCCTTCGTCCGCATGGTCGAAGCAGCGGCTGCGGACGAGTACGAGTTCTCGCTGCGCGAGACGCGCACCTGGGACATCATCGAGGACGTCCGCACGCTGCGCAGCGAGGTGGGCATCCTCTACCGCAACGACTTCAACAAGCAGGTGCTCGGCAAGCTGCTGCGGGACGCCGGCGTCGTGTTCACACCGCTGTTCGTCGCGCAGCCGCACATCTTCGTGGCCAAGCGGAACCCGCTCGCATCACGGGAGCGTGCGACCCTCGAGGACCTCGCCGACCTGCCGCGGCTCACGTTCGACCAGGGTGCGAACAACTCCTTCTACCTGGCCGAGGAGATCCTGTCGACGATGTCGAGCAAGCGGGAGATCCGGGTGTCGGACCGGGCGACGATCTTCAACCTCATGATCGGCCTCGGCGGGTACACGATCTCGACCGGGCTGATCAGCGACGACCTCGACCCCGAGATCGTCGCCATCCCACTCGACGTCGACGAACGCATCGAGATCGGCTGGATCGCGCACGCCTCGGTTCCCCTCACCGTGCAGGCGCAGGCGTACCTGGACGAGTTGCGTGCGGTGGTCACCAGCTACGGCGTGGAGCCGCTCGGGTAGGCAGGCGGCGGGTCCGGCGGTTCCAGCGATCGGCCTGGAGGCCCGACATGCGTCCGTCAGGAGGCTGCGGTCTCGATCATCGCTTTCACATGCGGTGCGCTCCACCGCAGGAGCGCGCCAGATGGCGGGTCCTCGAGGTCCTCACCCCAGATCGCGACGGCGGCGCCCGACATCGGAGCCGAGAGCAGCGAACCGGAGTCGCCGTCCCACGCCCGGAGTGACCAGTTCTCGCGGAGGTCGGCGACGGTGTACTCGCTGTCGGCCGGGTCGAGGTCCGTCGGCACCTCGTAGAGGTAGTACGAGTTGTAGTTGAGCAGGTCGATCCCGGCCTGCTGCAGGTCGACCGCACTGGCCCGCCGTGCTCGGCGTTCGCGCCGCTCGGCTGCGTCCTCGGTGTCGCCGTCGAAGCTCCAGTACGTGACGTGGATGCGCGGGTCCAGTCGCCCGACGGCGACCCGGTCGATCCCGTCGTTCCAGGCCCAGACTTCGCGGTTGCCGACCGTGGCCGCCATCGCGTTCATCCAGGCGACGCGTTGGGCGGCGGTGACGTCGTCGCCCCATTCGTCGCCGCCGATGTGCACGGTTCGGCTGGAGGGGAAGGTCCGCTGCACCTCTGCGTACAGCTTCTTCGCCAGCGCGAGACTCTCGGGCGCCGACGTGTCGAGTTCGTTCTCGCCCGAACGGATGCGGTCGACCCATGTCTTGCCGTGCTGCGCCTCGAGCAGGGCGAAGGCGGCGGCCATGTGTCCGGGAGTGTCGATCTCCGGCACGATCGCGACGCCTCGCTTCGCCCCGTAGGAGGCGATCGTGTGTGCCTGCGCGGCGCTCAGGAACGGGCGATGGGTCACGCGGCTCGTGTACACGCCGTCGTCGAGATCAGCGTTGGCGAGGGTCTGGCCGAGCACCGTGCTCTCGATCCCGACGTTCTGGTCATCGGTGAGGTGCAGGTGCAGGAAGCGTCCGCCGTCGTCGGCGAGGAGGTCGATGTACCGATTGAGCAACGCCACGGGGTAGTAGGCGCGAGCGACGTCGAGCATCACGCCAGTCTCCGGACGCGCGCGCTTCGTCGGCTTGGTGGTGACGGTCGCGGTCGACGTGCGGCACTGCTTCGCCGAGTACGCGCCGGCGCAGGCGAGGACGGAGTACTTGCCGGCTGCGGCGCGGGAAGGTGTCCCGCGCACTGCGGTGACCGAGGTGCTCGAACCAGCGGCGAGTGCCTTCACCGCGACCCGGCCGAGCGTGTACTTCTTCGTGCCGGCGGACAGGTACAGCCACACGGAAGAAGCCGGCTTCCGCACCGAGGCGGTGTTCTTGACCTTCAGGGTGGTGCGCACGGCGGTGCCGGTGGTGGACGCGGTGACCTTCGTGACCGTCACCGTCGAGGCTGCGGTGTCCGCTGATCCTGCCGTTGCACGGATGCCGACCAGCGCTGCCGCCGACACGGCGATCGCCAGACCCACCGCGAGCGTGCGTCTGGCAGACGATCCGGGACCCACGTGCCCCTGCTGACGCACCACGATGTCCTCCCCCTCGAACACCCGTTGCCCTCGCTGGATCAGGATGCGCGCACGATCGTATCCGCCCTGCGTCGAACGCACACCGCCCAGCGGCGTGCAGCGGGACTCCTCAGCGGACCTCCGCGCTCGACCACAGCGCACGCGCAAGACTCCGACCTCGGCGAAGAATCGGCTGCAGGCTGAGGGCAGCCCCGACGACCAGCGTGCCGGCCTGTGCGAGGAGGAATGCCACGAGCGCCACCGGGATGAACGCGGTGACGATCCAAGCGGCGGCGAACCCCACGAGCATCACCGCGAGGACCCGCACCGCGGTGGAGTTCCGCGAACCGCGAAGGGCCAGCAGCCCGGCGGCTGCGAAGGCCAACGGGACGAGCGCCTGCAGGATGACCGCGATGGGGAGCCACAGCTGGCTGCTGGTCGCCGGCGACAGAGTGCCCACGAAGACGACAGTGGCGGCCGCGAAGACGAGGTGCGCGGCTTCGTGAGCGAGCGCAGCACCGGCAGCGGCCACGATTCCTGCAGACACGGAGATCGCAGCGACCATCAACACTGGCCCTGCTGCGCTCGGATGCGTTCCGATGAAGCCGAGCAGGTTGTCGACCGCCAGCAGCGAGGCACCGGTGGTGGCGACCATCAAGGCGGCGGTGGCAGCTCTGCGCGCGGAGGGCCAGGTGCCTGACGCCCTCACCGCTTGTCTCCGCCCGCGTGGCATGCGACCCGGATCTTCTCCATGTTCTTCCTCTCGGTTCGCGCCTCGGCACGGCCAACCGATCCAGAATGCTGCACATCAATACAAGCCACAACCTTGCAGCTGCGATGACCACCGCGGAATCGCTCTTGACTACGTAGACAATTCCGTGGTTGTCTTGCTCCCACATCCGGTCCTGGCCGGTCCCACGGAGCAGCGAAGGAGCTGACGATGAGCGGCAACGCATCGGTTCATCGCCTCCGTCCGGCCTCCATGACCGACGTCGCGACCCTGGCCGGCGTCTCCCAGAAGACCGTCTCCCGCGTGGTGAACGACGAACCGCACGTCACCGAGGCGGTCCGCGCCCGGGTCCTCAAGGCGATCGACGAACTGGGCTTCCGCCCGAACGCAGCCGCCCGCTCCCTCAAGTCGCAGCGCTCCCGCCGGATCGGTCTCATCACCATCGGCACGAACCTGTACGGCCCGACCGCCATGCTCACCGGCGTCGAGCAGGCGTGCCGCACGAACGGGTACAGCCTGGCCATCGTCCGGACCGTCGCCGCGACCGCATCCGAGCTCCAGCCGGCGGTCGACTCGCTCGTCGGCCAGGACGTCGAGGCGATCGTCTTCTCCGAGCCGGTTGAGAACCAGATGGACCAGCTCCGCCTGCCCCAGGGCGTGACGGTGCTGACGCTCGGGCCGCCGGACGTCGCCGACCGAGAGAACACCCTGGCGGTCGGTCTGGACGAGAGCGGCGCTGCGTTCGCGGCCACCGATCACCTGCTGGCCCTCGGGCACGAGACCGTGTGGCACATTGCGGGCCCGGCGGACTGGACCTCGAGTTCGCGCCGGCTGGCGGGGTGGCGGGCGGCGCTGCAGGACGCCGGCGTCGCCGAGCACGCGCCGGCCGAGGGGGACTGGTCGCCGCAGAGCGGCTACGAGGCCATGCGCTCGTTGCTCGGCCGTCCGGACCTGACGGCGGTCTTCGTCGCGAACGACCAGATGGCGATCGGCGCGATGTCCGCCATCCAGCAGCACGGGTTGTCCGTGCCGGGTGACGTCAGCATCGTCGGCTTCGACGACATGCCGATCTCGGCGTACCTGCCGACGCCGCTCACGACCATCCGTCAGGACTTCGACGAGGCCACCCGCCTCGCGATGCACCGCCTCTTCCGCACCCTCGACGGCCACCCGCCCGCCGAGCGCCACCGGATGCTGCCTGGCCAGCTGATCACGCGCGCCACCAGCGCGCCGCCGTCCGCTGAGCGGCGTCACCTCCGCCCCGCCGACTGAACCCCCGGACGGGAGGCGCGGCCCGCGTCCGTCCCGTGAGTGAGCGCTCACGCGCGCTCACCGCCACTTCCGCACGCACCTCGACGACGACGTCAGGAGACCTCCGTGACCCCAGTACCCAGGCGACTTTCCCCACCTGCGCCACCCGTGCCTCCAGGCCGTGGGCCGAGCCGACGCGACCTGCTCCGGTGGGGCGCCGCCGCTGGCGGCAGCATCGCCCTCGGCGCGCTGCTCGCCGGCTGCTCCCCGCAGTCGACGGCCGCCGTCCGTTCCGGACGCGCCGACCTGTCCTTCTGGACCCACGACCCCGGCTACGAGAAGTTCTTCACCGAGGCGTTGCCGGTCGCCGACCGGAAGTCGGACTTCGACTTCGCGCTCGACATCACCACGATCGCGGCGGCGGACATCCCGACCAAGCTCATCGCGCAGGCCGTCGCCGGCACGGGGACGCCGGACGTCGCCGGGCTCGAGATCGGGGCGTTCTGCCGGATGCTCCGCGGGGACATCGCTGCCGAACTGCTGAGCGACCTCTCGCCGTCGGTGGCGTCGCGCAAGGACGACCTGATCGCTGCACGACTCACGCCGTTCTCGAAGGACGGGCACCTCTACGCGCTCGATTCGGACACCCCGTTGTGCGTCTACTACCACCGAGCCGACCAGTTCGAGGCCCTCGGCATCCCCGACGACCTGACGACGTGGGAGGAGTACATGGACGTCGGCGCGAAGCTCAACAAGAGCAAGGGCGTCTCGCTGCACGCCGTGGCGGTCACCGATCCGGGCGGCACGCTGCAGAGCTACCAGATCCTGCTGCTCCAGCGGGGCGGCGACCTGTACGACGAGGACGGCGGCATCGACATCCAGACGCCGGAGGCCGAACGCACCCTGCAGTTCCTGGTCGACGGTGTGCAGTCCGGTGCCATCGCGACGGTCGCCGACATGTACGGACCGAGCCTGCAGTCCGGGCTGAAGGGGGGCACGATCCTGGCCGTCGACATGCCCTCCTGGTACGCCAGCTACGGCATCAAGCCGAACGTGCCCGAGCAGAAGGGCAAGTGGAAGGTGCGGAACCTGCCCCGGTTCGCGGGTGGTGGCAGCACGACGAGCGTCGGCGGCGGTACCGGGTTCTCGGTGCTCCGCGACAAGCCGCTCACGAAGGCCGGGATCGATCTGGTGCTCGCCGCGTACCTCGATCCGGACCAGCAGGTGAAGCGCTACCAGGACCTCGGTTACCTGCCGACGCTCCGATCGGTCTACGACGACCCGCGGCTCGCGGCGCTGAGCGATCCGTACTTCGGCGGGCAGCAGTTGTTCGGCGTCTACAAGTCGGTCGTCGACGACGTGCCCTCGCAGCACCAGAGCGCCGATGCCTCGATCCTGCAGACCGTCCTGAGCGGTTACCTCATCAAGGCCTACAAGGGCCAGATCTCCCCGAAGCAGGCGCTCGACGCCGCTGCGGCCGACTTCCGCGGCCAGACCCGCGCCTGAGGAGGACGACGTTGTCCACATCAACCGCCACCGGCATCCCGGTGTCCGCCACCACGACCACCACCGATCCACCCGATCGCCGTCGCCGCCGCCTGAACACGAACGGTGGCAGCGCGCCGTACCTCTTCATCGCGCCGTTCTACGTGCTGTACGGCCTGTTCATGATCGTGCCGGTGCTCGCCGCCGTGTACCTGTCACTCACCGAGTGGGTCGGCCTCGGCGCGCCGAACTGGATCGGCCTGTCGAACTACGCGAACCTGTTCCGGGACACCAGCTTCGGCACCGCCCTGGTCAACTCGTTGATCTACACACTCATCGCCGTGTTCGTCATCGTGCCGTGCTCGCTCTTGGTCGCGCAGGCGCTCAACGCCAAGGGACTCCGCGCCCGAGACTTGTTCCGGGTGACGTTCTTCATCCCGATGGTGCTGTCGCCGATCGTCATCGCGCTCATCTACAGCCTGGTGTTCGACACGAACTACGGGCTGCTCAACGCCACGCTCAAGGCGCTGTTCGGCCTGCCGAACACCGACTGGCTCGGCGACCCGACGCTCGCGAAGGTCGCCATCGGCTTCGTGCTCCTGTGGCGCACGGTCGGGTACCTGACGATCTTCTTCCTGGCAGCACTGCAGAACGTGTCGCCCGAGCAGTACGAGGCCGCGTCGCTCGACGGGGCAGGAACCTTCCGGAAGTTCACCAACGTGACGCTCCCGGCGATCCGACCGGTCACGGCGTTCGTCGTGGTGACGAGCTTCATCAGTGCCGCGCAGCTGTTCGACGAGCCCTACCTGCTCACCAAGGGCGGTCCGGGCGAAGCCACGCTCTCCGTCGCCATGTTCATCTACCGCGCCGCCTTCGAACGGCAGCAGTTCGGGTACGCGGCAGCCGCCGGTGTCGTGCTGTTCGTCGTCGTGTTCGGCGTCAGCCAGATCCTCAACCGCGCACTCGCCATCGGGAGGGACGCATGACCGCCACCACCGACCGCCCGGACACCCGGGCCGTCACGACCGCCGGAAGCCGGGCACCCCGGTCCGGCCCGCCCCGCACCAGGGGCTGGATCGCTCGCCGCGGCCTGCTCTACGCCACACTCGTGGCGCTGCTGCTGGTCTTCGTGTTCCCGCTGCTCTGGGCGCTGTCCGGCTCGTTCAAGCAGCGTGGCGACATCTTCGCGACACCGCCCACGCTCATCCCGAGCCCGGCGACGGGGGAGAACTACACGAACCTGCTCGCCACCCAGCCGTTCTGGGCCTGGTTCGGCATCAGTGTGGGCACCGCCCTGATCGCGACCGTCGTGTCCGTGTTCGTCTGCGCGATGGCCGGGTACGGCTTCGCGAAGTTCCGGTTCCGGGGCAAGCGGATCCTGTTCGCCGTGATGTTCTCGTCGCTCTCGGTGCCGTTCGCGGTGATCCTCGTGCCGCTCTTCATCCTGGTGGTGAAGTCCGGGCTGACGAACCCCTGGTTCTCGCTCGTCGTGCCGTGGGTGGCGCCGGCGTTCGGCATCTTCATGATGCAGCAGTTCATCGTGCAGGCGATCCCCGACGAACTCATCGAGGCGGCCCGCATCGACGGCAACTCCGAGTTCGGCACGTTCCGCCGGGTCGTACTCCCGCTGCTCCGACCGTCGCTCGGCGCCCTGGCGGTGTGGAGCTTCCTGCAGAGCTACAACTCCTTCCAGTGGCCGTTGGTCCTGCTGTCCGACTCGAGCCAGTACACGTTGCCCCTCGGCCTCAACGCGATCTTCGCGTCGGAGAACCGGTCGTACGACCTGGTGCTCGCCGGGGCCGTGCTGGCGAGCGTGCCGACGATCCTCGTGTTCCTGCTCCTCCGCAAGCAGCTGCTCGACGGGCTGACCGCGGGGGCGGTCAAGGGATGACCGACACCCGCACCCACCACCGATCCTTCTCGAACGGAGCACCCAGCACCATGCAGCACGACCGCGTCCTCTTCGGCGCCGCCTACTACCACGAGTACCAGCCGACCCCTCGGCTCGATGAGGACATGCGCCTGATGCAGGAGGCCGGCTTCTCGGTCATCCGCGTCGGTGAGTCCGTCTGGAGCACCTGGGAGCCGGAGAACGGCCGCTTCGACCTGGAGTGGCTCGCACCGGTGCTCGACGCCGCCCACGAACACGGCATCCGGGTGATCCTCGGTACACCCACGTACGCCGTGCCGATGTGGCTCGCCCGCATCGTGCCGGAGATCAACGTCCGCCGCCGCACCGACGGCGAGGCGATGGGCTGGGGTGCCCGGCAGGAGATCGACTACGCCCACCCGGCGTTCCTGTTCCACGCCGAGCGGGTCATCCGGAAGATCGTCGCCCGCTACGCCGAGCACCCAGCCGTGATCGGCTACCAGGTCGACAACGAACCGGGCAACGAGCTCATCGCGAACCCCGAGGTGTTCCAACGCTTCGTCGACCACCTGCGCCACACCTACGGCAGCGTCGAGCGGCTGAACGAGGAGTGGGGCCTGACCTACTGGTCCCACCGGCTGTCCACCTGGGCGGACCTGTGGACGCCGGACGGCAACGCGCAGCCGCAGTACGACCTTGCCTGGCGCCGGTTCCAGGCCTCGATCACGACGGACTTCATCGCCTGGCAGGCATCGGTCGTGCGGGAGTACTCGCGTCCGGACCAGTTCGTGACCACGTGCATCGCCTACGAGCGGCCGACCGTCGAGGACGAGGTGCTCACCCGGACGCTCGACGTCACCGCCGGCAACCCGTACTACCGGATGCAGGACGCCCTCGAGCTGCCGAGTTTCGAGGAACCCGCACAGTTCTGGACCTCGTCCGGTGCCTGGTCGATCTTCGCCTCGGGCGACCGCATGTACGGGTCGAAGCAGGCACCGTTCCTGGTCACCGAGACCAACGCGCAGGCCATCGGGTTCTCGTGGATGAACGAACCGGCCTACGAAGGGCAGTGGCGCCAGGCCGCCTGGGCGCTCGTGTCCCGAGGCGCGTCGATGATCGAGTACTGGCACTGGCACACGCTGCACTACGGCGTCGAGACGTACTGGGGTGGCGTCCTGCCGCACTCGCAGCAGCCCGGTCGCACGTACGAGGAGATCGCCCGGATCGGAGCGGAGTTCGCGCACGCCGGGGACCGGGTCGCCGGCCTCCGCCCGCACGCCGACGTCGCCCTGCTGTTCTCGAACGAGTCGAAGTGGGCGCTGAACGAGCACCCGGTGCTCGGCGACGGCATGGAGCCCGACCGGCGCTCGTGGCAGACGATCTACGACGCCTACGCCCGAGGCGTCTTCGATGCGGGACTGCAGGCGAACACCGTGCACCCGTCGCAGGTCTTCGACCGTGAGCCGGCGTCCGTCGCCGCGGAGCGTCCGGTGCTCGTCGCTGCCGCGTTCACCATCGCGACCGACGCCCAGCTGCAGTGGCTCGCCGCCTACGCCGAGGCAGGTGGCCACCTGGTCGTCGGCATCCGCACCGGGTACGAGGACGAAGAAGCCCGTGCGCGGCTCGAACGGAAGCCCGCGTTCCTCGACGTGCCCGCGGGCGTGCACTACGACGAGTTCAGCAACCTCGGCCGACGCATCCCGGTGTCGGCCGGAGCCGCTGCCGCTGAGCACGGGTTCACCGTGCCGGCCGGAGCGACGGCCACCCGGTGGGCAGACGGCTTGCTCGTCGACGACGCCGACGTACTCGTCGGGTACGACCACCCGCACCACGGTCGGTTCGCGGCGGTGACCTCCCGGTCGCACGGAGCCGGTCGGGTCACCTACGTCGGGACCGTCCCGGATCCGGCGCTCGCCGCAGCGATCACGGAGTGGGCGGTCGCGCAGGGCAGCGGGTCGCCGAGCTGGCAGCCGCAGGCCGACACGCAGTCGGTCGCGAGTTCGGTCAACGGCCGCGGCGAGACGGTGCACGTGATCCACAACTGGTCGTGGGAACCGAGCACGTACGCGGTGCCGGTCGCCGCGGAGGACATGTTCGAGGGCACGGCACTCGCCGCGGACGCCGTGCTCGAGCTCGGGCCGTGGGACGTCCGGGTGGTCGTCGTCGCATAGCGAGACCGGAGCAGGCGGGCCGTCGGGTCGGACGGTCCGCCTGCTCCTTCTGTGCAACAGCGGCACTCGGACAGTGGTCAGGCCGCGGCCCGGAACGCCTCCAACGCCGTTCGGGCTTCCGTCGACGACGCGAGTGAGACGGAGCGGCTGCCGATGCCCGTCGCCAGGGACAGCGCGACGGCGGCGGCACCGACCTCGGACGCCGAGACCCACTCCGGCTCGCCGTCGACGAACCGGGTCCGCACCGGCCCGAGCACGAGCGCGTGGACATGCTCGTCCGGCGACTCCGCCGCGAGGACCCGCTGCATCATGAGCACCGCGGCCTGCTCCATGCTCACCAGCCCGCTGCCCGGCACCGGGAACTCGGCGGACTGCCCGACGACCACCGTGTACGCGCCGACGCCACTGAGCCGCGGGACGATCGCCCGCGCCAGTGCCATGTGCGCCGTGGCGAGCCCGGTGAACGCTCCCGCCCAGTCGTCCTCGTCGATGGTGGTCAGGGGCCCGCCCTGCCACCATCCGCCCACGGGGACGACCACGTCGTCGATGCCGCCGAGTCGTTCGGTCATCTCGGCACCGAGTGCTTCCGCCCCGGCGAAGGACGTGTAGTCGTGCGTCGGCAGGTGCAGCAGCTGGGAGGTGCCGATCGCGCCGAGCGCGGCGCGGAGTTCTGTGCCGCGCGCATCCGAACGGGTGGGGACGACGACGTCGGCACCGGCGTTGAGGTAGGCGCTGACGATGCCCTCCCCGACACCGCCTGTGCCGCCCGGCACGAGGACGCGACGACCTGAGAGGTCAGGGCTGATGGGATCTGTGGACATGTTCGACTCCTTGGTGAAACCAATGTTGGTTCAACCAACGATACACTCAAATGGTTGGTCGCACCAACTGATAGTCTTCGGGCATGGCCGACGACCCCACTCCACCCCAGGCGCTCCGGACGCTCGTGAGCTGGCAGGCCGGGCGACTTGCCACGATCGGTGCGCGCCTGACCAGCGCCCGGATGCCCCTCGAAGCGCGGTCCGACTTCGCGGTGCTGGCAGCGCTCGACGAGAACGGCGCGCTGAGTCAGGCCGAGATCGGCCGGGTGCTGGGTCTGGACCGCAACAACGTCAACGGCATCGTCGTCCGGCTCGAGGGGGACGAGGCCGTGACTCGGGAGCCTGACCTGTCGGACCGCCGGCGGAACGTCGTCACGATCACGCCCGCCGGACGGCGCAGGCTCGCCGAGATCCAGGTGCTCGCGGATGCCGTGCAGGACGAACTGCTCACCGCGTTGTCGACGAAGGAGCGGAAGGACCTCATTCACCTGCTCGACCGGGTGCTTGCCGGTCACGGAGGTCAGTCCGTCTGACCCACAGGTGACGCCGCAGGGCCGACTCGGAGGTGACGGCGGTGATCCGCGCTTTCCTCGTTTCTGCAGTGGGTGGCTACAGCATCGACGCTGAATCGCAATGTGCCGACGGCGATTACGGAGAGATGACCGGGAGCGGCTCGACCAGCTGATCAGGGGCTCATCAACGGACCTCCGCTCGACCACGGCTCGTGCGCGATCCTCCGGCTGCTGCATGTCCGAGATGACCGTGTCCTGCGCGAAGGGCACGCTGTCCGTGTGGTCAGTCGGAAGAAGCGGGCGGTAGGTCGATGGCAGGCTCCCTCGGCCGCAACCCGAGCTCGGCAGCAGCCGTGAGGTACGCGCAGTACACCTCGCCGTACCGAGCGGTCGCGCGATCCGCACGAGCGACGTCTGTCGGGCGCTCGACGTTCGTCTCGTACCCGATCGTCCGGCGCTCCGCGGCCTCGTCGATGACCGCTACCGACCACCGCCAGATGTCGGAACTCGACGCAGTCGGCGGCGCATGCTGCAGCACCTCGTCCGGTACTGGGATCACTCGCTGATCGGGGGCGGCGCTGCGGAAGAAGGCGAAGAGCATCGCGGGGACGGCGACGACGCCTCCGCCGAGGACCACGCCGATGAGTCGGGCAACGACTGGCTCGTCTCCGGGCAGCAGCGGCGGCGCGACCACGAAGCCGAACGCGCCGCCTGCCATGTACCCGATCGCAAAGACCGCCAAGGCGGACGCTGTTGCGAGCCGGTCCTGACGGCGCACGCCAGCTGGATCGTGGAGTCTGCGCCACCGAGACGCGGTGTCGGCGGCGGGGCCGTCGCGATCGACGTACACGCGGCCGTCGGGGGCCCGGAAGAAGGGTGAGTCTGCACGCTCCAGATCGATCACGGGATTCCGTCACCCCTGCTCATCGTCCCTGCGGACAGCATCAGAAGTCCGGGCTCTGGTGAGTCTGACCCTTGGCCAAGGAGCATCTGACCAGCGACCCGCGCAAGCGTGGCTCCGGACACGCAGACGAGCACCGGCGTCCACCGTGAGGTGCGCCGAGCGCAATGCTTCTGCGAGTTCACACCATCAATCTAGGGCGTGACGCCCACGCCCTCCACTGCTATGTTTGCGCGCACAACAAATCCCGGACGACGACGTCGGAGGACGCGCGATGACGCACGCACCAGATCACCGCTTCGGCGAGACGACCCTGAAGGTCGTCGATGCCACCGGCGCACCCATCCCCGGTGCCGACATCACCGTCGAGCAGACCGGCCATGCCTTCGCCTTCGGCAACATCGGCTTCGACTTCATCGAACTGGCCAACGGCGAGGCGACCGGCGACGCCAACGCCGAAGCGCAGGACGAAGCAGGCGCCGAGCGCCTCGCCGACCTCTACACCGACGTCTTCAACACCGCGACGCTCCCGTTCTACTGGGGCCGCTTCGAGCCCGAGCGCGGAGCCCCGGACACCGCCAGGCTCCTGACGACGGCGCAGTGGTTCCGCGACCGGGGCATCGCCCTCAAGGGTCACCCGCTCGTCTGGCACACCGTGCAGCCCGACTGGCTGCTGGGGCTCCCGCTGGACGAGGTCGAGCGGCTCCAGCGGGAGCGCATCCGCCGCGAGGTCTCCTCCTTCGCCGGCACGATCGACACCTGGGACGCCATCAACGAGGTCGTCATCATGCCGGTGTTCGACAACGGCGACAACGCGATCACCCCGCTCGCCCGGGCCAAGGGCCGCATCCCGATGATCCGGATGGCCTTCGAGGAGGCCCGCGCCGCCAATCCGCACGCCACCCTGCTGCTCAACGACTTCGACCTGTCGAGTGCGTACGAGTGCCTGATCGAGGGCGTGCTCGAGGCTGGCGTGCAGATCGACGCCATCGGACTGCAGACCCACATGCACCAGGGCTACTGGGGCGAGGGCACGATGCTCGCGATGGTCGACCGGTTCGCCCGCTACGGCCTGCCGCTGCACCTGACCGAGACCTCGCTCGTCTCCGGCGACCTCATGCCCGCGCACATCGTCGACCTCAACGACCACCAGGTTGCTTCGTGGCCGTCGACGCCCGAGGGTGAGGCGCGCCAGGCCGACGACATCGAACGCCACTACCGGAGCCTCGTGGGGCACCCTTCCGTCGAGGCGATCACCTACTGGGGCATCACCGACGCCGGCGCCTGGCTCGGCGCCCCGATCGGACTCGTCCGCGCCGACGGCACCCCGAAGCCGTCCTACGACGCGCTCCGCCGCCTGGTCAAGGAGGAGTGGTGGCTCGGCCCGACGGCGCTGCGCACCGACGACCGCGGTCGGGTGCAGGTCCGCGGCTTCCGCGGCGACTACCGCGTCGATGTGCGCGGCACGTCCGCCCCGTTCGCCGTCACCGACGTGCCCACGCAGGTGCGGATCGTCACGTGACCACCTGACGGACTGGAGGCCCGCTGCGCCCCCGCCCCGCGCCTCCGGTCCGTCATCTGGTCGCGCGTCCTGCGGTGACAACACCCCAGAGGGCTCCACCGACGAGGATCGCGGCGCACGCGACGAACGCGGGCACGTCGTCGGCGCGTCCGACTGCGATGTAGACCAGGCTCACGACCACCGTCGCGCCGCCGGCGATGCTCGTCGGGACGACCGCTGCTCGGTGGCCGAGCATCCAGTCCTCGTCGCTGCGCATCGTCGCCCGGGTGCGGATGCCCACGAGCCCGTTCCGGCCGATGAGGCCCCGCGCCGGCAGTGCGACGAAGACGATGGTCAGGACGGCGGCCGCCGTCTCGATCGCGATCACGTGGTCTCCTTCTGGGGCGGTCATCGCGCTCGCGTGTGTGGCTGGGATCGGAGCGCGTCAGACCAAACCTGCCGGTATCCGGTGAAATACGCAAGGGGCAACAGGGCCCGCTACCGCCGCACGTACCGGTGCTCCGGCCGCCCCGCAGCCCCGTACCGCAACTGCATCGCCACGGTCCCGTCCGCTGTGAGCTGCGCCAGGTACCGCTGCGCCGTCGCCCGCGACACCTCGATCGCCGCAGCCACCTCGGCGGCGGATCGTTCCTCACCGGCCACGAGCTGCTCGAGCACCAGCGCCGCCGTGGCCGCCCGGGACGGCGACGCCCCACCGCTGTGGCCGGCGTGCAGGATCCGGAACGCCCGCTCGACGGCCTCCTGGTCGAGGGTCGACCGCTCGTCGAGCACGTTCCGCGACCCGGCTCAGGCGGCGTCGAGCTCCCGGGTCAGGGCCGCGACGAAGTCGTCGATGTCCTGCTCCGAGGTGTCGTACGCGCACATCCACCGCACCTCGTTGCGGCTGGCGTCCCAGTCGTAGAACCGGAAGTGCTTCCGCAGCCGGCCGGCCACCCCGGCGGGCAGGGTCGCGAAGACGCCGTTCGCCTGGGTCTGCTGGCTGAAGCCGACACCCCGGATGCTGCCGTCGGCGATGCCGGCCTCCAGCGCACCGCGCAGTCGGGCGGCCATGGCGTTGGCGTGCCCGGCGGAGCGCAGGTACAGGTCGTCGCTGAGCAGGGCGATGAGCTGCGCGGAGACGAACCGCATCTTCGACGAGAGCTGCATGTTCATCTTGCGCAGGTAGTGCAGCCCCTCGGACGCCGAGGGGTTCAGCACGACGATCGCCTCGCCGTAGAGCATGCCGTTCTTCGTCCCGCCGAAGCTCAGCACGTCGACGCCGGCGTCGGTGGTGAAGTCGCGCAGGGGGACCCCGAGGGACGCCGCGGCGTTGGAGATGCGGGCGCCGTCCATGTGCAGCTTCATGCCGAGTGAGTGGACGTGGTCGGCGATCGTCCGGACCTCGTCCACCGTGTACGCGGTGCCGAGTTCGGTGGTCTGCGTGATCGACACGACGAGCGGCTGGGCGCGGTGCTCGTCGCCCCAGCCCCAGGCCTCGCGGTCGATGAGCTCGGGCGTCAGCTTGCCGTCGGGTGCCTCGACCGGCAGGAGCTTCATGCCCGCGACGCGCTCGGGCGCCCCGGCTTCGTCGGTGTAGATGTGCGCGGTCGCGGTGCACACGACCGCTCCCCACCGCGGCAGCATCGACTGCAGGCCGACGACGTTCGCGCCGGTGCCGTTGAAGACCGGGAACGCCTCGGCCTGCGACCCGAAGTGCTCCCGGATCACCTCGTTGAGACGTGCCGTGTAGACGTCCTCGCCGTAGGCGATCTGGTGGCCATCGTTGGCCGCGGCGATGGCGGCGAGGATCTCGGAGTGGACGCCGGCGTAGTTGTCCGAGGCGAAGCCCCGCAGGTCCAGGTCGTGCAGTCGGAGGGTCACGCGTTCATCCTAGGTTCGAGGGATCAGGCGCCGTGAGCGGGATGCGGGCACCGTTGACGTCGGCCGGTGCGGTGTCCCAGAGCCGGACGACCTCGGCGCCGAGCCGCTCCTCGAGGCCGGACAGCGCGCCGACGACGAACACGGCGGCCGCGGCGGTCTCCGGTGCCTCCTTCCGGAACCCTTGCGCGACCGCCCGGACCCAGGCGTCGGACGCGGCCTTCGCGGCGGCGTAGTTCGCGGCACCGGCGGTGGGGGAGTCGACCGCGGTGGACGACACGAACGCGAGCCGTCCGGCAGGGGACGCCACCAGGTCGTCATGGAAGACCCGGGTCGTGTTCCGCAGGGTCCGGAAGGCGCGGTCGAAGAAGTCCCAGTCCGCGTCGGACTGGCCGACGATGCTGCCACCGCCGCGCCACCCGCCGACCAGGTGGACCAGCCCGTCGACGCGGCCGGCGTCCGCGTGCACGTCGTCGGCCAACGCGGTGACCGCACCCAGGTCCGACAGGTCGCACGTGCGCGTCGTGACGCCCGGGACGGACGCGCGCAGGGCCTCCAGGGCGTCGGGTCTGGTGCCGATCGCGACGACGGCCGCACCGGCGGCGGTGAGTGCGCGCGCGACGGCTGCGCCGCTGGCACTGGTCGCACCGGCGATCAGCACCAGGCGACCGGCCACCGAGCCGTCGGTCACGCGGCGGCCTCGGCGACGAGCTCGGCGTCCGTGGTGCCGGTGATGCCGGCCGTGGACGCGATGACGGTCGCCATCTTCTTGTCGAGGGCCTCGTAGAACATCGACAGCGGGAACTCGTCGTCGAGCACCGCGTCGGTGTAGCCGCGCGGCGGCCCGGCGAGCGTCTCGTCGGGCAGGCCACGCGCCCACTTCGACGCCGGGTGCGGCGTGAGCGTGCGGGTCAGCATCTCGTACGCGGCGAGCCAGTGCGCCGACTTCGGCCGGTCGATCGAGCGCCGGTAGAGCTCGTTGATCTCGTCGCTCAGGGCGATGATCACGTCCGGCACCTCGGGCCAGTCGATCGTCAGCTGCGTGTCCGTCCAGTGCAGGACGCCGTGCTGGTGCATCCAGGCGAACAGCAGCTGGCCGCCCAGTCCGTCGTAGTTGCGGACCCGGCTGCCGGTGATCGCGAAGCGGAAGATGCGGTCGAAGACGACCGCGTACTGCACCAGGCGCGCGTGGTCGCGGATGGCGCGCTGCGCGTCCTGGAGGCCCGTGTCGGGTCCGGCGGACAGCTCGCGTTCCAGACGCACGGACTCCCGGAACGCGGTCAGGTCGCAGCGGAGCTCCTCGAGCGAGTAGAGGAAGAACGGCATCCTGCTTGATCATGAACGGGTCGAAGGGCAGGTCCCCGCGCATGTGCGAGCGGTCGTGGATGATGTCCCACATCACGAAGACCCGCTCGGTCAGCTGCTGGTCGTCGAGCATCGCCGCGGC
Organism: Curtobacterium sp. MCSS17_005; assembly: GCF_003234225.2. NCBI lineage: Bacteria > Bacillati > Actinomycetota > Actinomycetes > Micrococcales > Microbacteriaceae > Curtobacterium > Curtobacterium sp. MCSS17_005. Next base: position 3,192,630 of record NZ_CP126258.1, on the reverse strand, counting down.
CTCGGCCGGCAGCTCGAGCTTGGTGACGTCGGCGGCGGCACGGACGACCCGGCGGTAGCGGGCGGCCTCGCGGTCCTGGAAGATCGCGCCCCACGTGAAGGCGGGGATCGAGCGCATCGCGACGGTTTCGGGGAACAGCACCGCCGAGTTCGTGTCGTACCCCGGGGTGAAGTCGACGAAGCGCAGCGCGACGAACAACGCGTTGCCGTGGTCGCCGGCCTCGAGCTCGGCGATGAATTCCGGCCAGATGACCTCGACCAGGACCGCCTCGACGAAGCGCGAGGTGCTGCCGTTCTGGGTGACCATCGGGAACACGACCAGGTGGCCGAGCCCGTCGACGCGGTGCTGCTGCGGCTGGAACGCGATGAGGGAGTCGAGGAAGTCGGGGACCCCGAAGCCCTGCTCCTGCCAGCGTGCGAAGTCGAGCTGCAGCACCTGCAGGAACGCAGCATCGTGCGGGAAGTGCGGTGCCAGCTCGGCGACGGCCGGCACGATCACCGCGACGTGACCGGCGGCAGCGGCGTGGTCGGACGGTTCGGGGACGGAGCCGTCCCGCGTCTGCAGGGCCTGCAGGGCGACGACCGCGCGCTTGAGCCGGAGCCAGGCGGGGTGAGCGGCGATCTCGCGCACGGACAGGTGGTCCTCGACGACCTCGGGCTCTCCGACGATGGCGTCCTGCGAGATCTTCTGGGCGAACTGGGACATGTCGAACCTCCCGTCATCGGGGTCGGCCGCGGATCTGCGGACGAGTGGTGCGCGTTACCGGATCGTCTCGAGCCTAGGGAAGTTCGGGGGACGCAAAGTTGCCCATCTGCGGTGGAATCGTGCGTCGTCGTGGTGCTCGCGCGGGGATCCGACTGCTGCGCGCACGGAACCGTCGCCGGTCCTGCGTGGGCGGTCAGCGTGGTCGGAGTCAGCGGCGCCGGGCGGGTCGCCCTGAGCTGTTGTCTCCACGGGCCTCCGAGTCGATGCGCTCACGCTTGGTGACGGCATCGATCGCTTCGCTCACCGTCGAGTCCGGATGGGTCTCACGCCAGCTTCGCACCTGTGCCGGGTCTGGTGCTGACCCCGGGTGGATCGGCGTACTCCCGACGATGCTCGGAGCGAAGGCGGCGTACGTGATCGTCGCGAGCGCTGCCAAACACGCGTAGAGCAGATCGAGCGAGAGCCAGGCGCCGACCGTCGACACGATTCCGAAGAGCACGATGAAGGCCGGCGCCCGGCGCCTCATCGGAAGCACCCTCGCTTCACTGCCGCGATGCCGAGGAGCTCAGCCCCCAGCGCAGCCGCAGCCCCGCCGAGGGCCCGGATCTTCTCCCAGCTGAAGGACGCGCCCCACATGATCCGGACTGCCTTCGTGACGCCGCCGAGCGAGTTGATCAAACGTTTGATCTTCAAGATCTTCGCGACGGGGAATGCCGTTGAGGCGATCACGAGCGCGATCGCTCCCGTGCACTCGAGGATGCTCGCACGAGTCGCTCGCTGGACCAGCGGGTTGCCAGCTGCCCATTCCTCGTACGCGGTCTGGCCCTGGAGGAGGACGGCTTCCGGAACGCTCTCGATCAGCGCAAGCCCGCGTTCGACGTCGGCGGCCTGGAGATCGAGGTCCTCGACGATCGAGGTGACCGAAGCCGCAGGTGCTCCCGTGGCAGCGTGAGCTGGCGGAGCGGCGAACGTGGACGCGCACAACCCGGTTGTCAACAGCCCGACAATTGCGATCTTGCTCGTGGAGACGGTGAACGACGTCATTGGGTGCCCTCCCGATCGACGTCCTTCGCCGATCGCAGACCAATCTGCCGCTATCCGGTGAAATGTGCAACGACAAGTTTGATACGTGGGAACGGAAGCTCGAGCCTCGTTCCCCTGGGTGTTCACCCAGTGGCGGGAGGGGAGCGCGTGAGTGTGAGGAAATATTGGTTCCGGGAACGAACCACCTTCCGATCTGGGGTTCTGTGGCGCATCGGGCTTGTGCCCCGATCGCTGTACCCCGGACTGCTCCGTCCGCCCCCGAACGGAGGGTGTGGCGACCACACGAAGCTTGCGATCCGCTCAGGAAACCCGTCTGTTCACTTCTGAGCCCTTTCCTGGACGCCGGCTGAGGGGCCTTCGTTGGTCGAGCGACTGCCAATGTGATGCCCGCCGGAACGGGAGCGCAGCATCCCCCGGCGCACCCGACCTGCTGCCCCGGATTCCGAAGGATGCCGTTGTCCACAGATTCGCCCCGCCTGCTCACGGTCGTGCGGGACCCATCGGACGTCAGGTTCCGGAACATCGCCCGTGCCGGCGGTGTCACCGTCCTCGCGATCATGTTGCTCGTCGGGCTGTTCCTGGCCGTCCGGGCCGCCGAGGCCCTGCGCGTCGCCGGGTTCGGGTTCCTCACCACGCAGGCCTGGGACCCCGACGCGCACCGGTTCGGCATCGCCGCAGTGCTGGTCGGCACGGTGCTGATCGCCGCCGTCGCGATCGCGTTCGCCCTGCCGCTCTCGCTCGGCACCGCGCTGTACATCACCGAGTACGCACCCCTGCGGATCCGCAAGGCGTTCATCGGGCTCGTCGACCTGATGGCCGCGATCCCGAGCGTCGTCTACGGGCTCTGGGGCTTCTTCTTCCTGCAGTCGCAGATCACTCCGGTGTCGCGGTGGATCTCGCAGTGGTTCGGCTGGATCCCGCTCTTCTCGGTGTCGGGCGTCGACCTCGACGACCCGCTCGCGTCGCCGACCGCGTACACGGCCTCGACGTTCATCGCGGGCATCGTCGTCGGGCTGATGATCACGCCGATCGTCACCTCGATCATGCGCGAGGTGTTCTCGCAGGCCCCGCTCGGTGAGCGTGAGGGGGCGCTCGCGCTCGGGTCGACGCGGTGGGGGATGATCCGCTCGGTCGTGCTGCCGTTCGGCCGGGGCGGCATCATCGGCGGGACGATGCTCGGTCTGGGCCGGGCGCTGGGCGAGACCATCGCGGTCTACATGATCATCTCGCCGGTGTTCGTCATCCAGCCGCACATCCTGCAGGCCGGAGCGAGCTCGGTCTCCTCGCTGATCGCCCTGCGGTACGGCGACGCGACACCCTTCGGCATGTCGGCGCTCATGGCAGCGGGTCTGACGCTGTTCCTGATGACGCTGTGCATCAACTTCGCCGCGTCCGCCGTGGTCGCCCGATCGCGTTCGGGAGCGAGCAGCTAACCATGACCGACACCACCCAGGCGCCGTCGGGCGTCACGTCACCCCTGCCCACCGTCCCCCTGTCGACGCCCGTGCCGGCCAGCCCGGTGACGGTGTCGACCCCCTCGGGCTCCGGCTCCGGCACGGTCCTGCCGCGGCTCGAGCGCGAGTCCGAGCCGGCCCGCGGGCCCGAGGAGCGCCGGTTCAGCGGCACCCGGATCAGCGACGTGCTCTGCGTCGTCGGTGCCGGGGTCGCCTCGGTCTCGGTCACGTCGATCGTGTTCATCGAACTCGCCCCGGTCTCCGGCCCGATCGCCTTCGCGGCCGTCGCCTACGTGATGTTCCTGGTGTTCTACGCGCTCCTCGTCGCCACCAACGAGAGCGCGGCCGTGGTCCGTGACCGGGTCGTCTCCGCCGCGGTGCACTCGCTGGCGTTCGTCGTGGTGGCCACGCTGGTGTTCGTCGTCTCGTTCAGCGTGATCCGGGCCACGAAGGCGCTGCCGCACTGGAACTTCTACACACAGGACATGGCGCTCACCGGGCCGCTCGACCCGATGACCTCCGGCGGGGTGCTGCACGCCATCGCGGGGTCGCTCATCCAGATCTCGATCGCGCTCGTGATCACGGTGCCGCTCGGCGTGACCACGGCGTTGTTCCTGACCGAGGTGCCCGGACCCTTCGCCCGGTTCGTCCGCACCATCGTCGAGGCGATGACCGCGCTGCCATCGATCGTCGCGGGGCTCTTCATCTACGCGAGCGTCATCGTCGGGCTCGGCTTCGACAAGTCCGGGTTCGCGGCGTCCCTGGCGATCAGCGTGATGATGCTGCCGATCATGATCCGGTCCGCCGACGTCGTGCTCCGCCTGGTGCCGTCGACGCTGAAGGAGGCGTCGATCGGGCTCGGTGCCGGTCAGTGGCAGACGGTGTGGCGGGTCGTGCTGCCGACGTCCCGCTCCGGCCTGGTGACCGCGATCATCCTCGCCACCGCGCGCGGCATCGGCGAGACGAGCCCGGTGCTGCTGACCGCCGGCTTCGCGCCCGACCTCAACCTCGACCCGACGAGCGGTCCGATGATCTCGCTGCCCCTGGCGATCTTCGAGTTCGTCAAGTCGCCCGAACCGAACATGATCGCCCGCGGCTTCGGCGCGGCCGCGGTCCTGATGTTCCTCGTGCTGGTGCTCTTCGTGATCGCCCGCGTGATCGGGTCGCAGACCGTCGCCACCCGTGAGCGCCGCAACGACCGCTTCCGGGCGCTCGGTCGCCTGGTCCTGCGCGGTGTCGCCGTCGCCGAACCGGTCTGGCGCCCCGTCGGCCGTTTCGTCCGCCGGCATGCCCGCCGCTACGTCCACCCGTTCCCCGCCGACGCCTCCCAGAAGGACCCCTCGTGAGACCCCGCAGAACACGCCTGATGGGCGCGGTCCTGGCCGCCGCCGCACTGGCCCTGTCGATCCTCCCCGCCACCGCGGCCGACGCGGGCGAGTCCTACGTGCCCATCTCCGGCGCCGGCTCGTCGTGGAGCTCCGTCGCGATCCAGCAGTGGGCCGTGAACGTGCAGCAGTACGGGATGAAGGTCCGGTACGCCAGCACCGGGTCCTCCGACGGCCGCAACCAGTTCAAGGCGGGCACGGTCGACTTCGCCGTCTCCGAGATCCCGTACGGCATCAAGGACGGTGGGGTCACCGACGTCCCGCCGACGGTCGGCTACGCGTACATGCCGATCGTCGCCGGTGGCACGTCGTTCATGTACAACCTCAGCGCCGGTGGCAAGCAGATCACCAACCTGCGGCTGTCCGGCCCGGTGCTCGCGGGCATCTTCACCGGCAAGATCACGAGCTGGGACGACCCGAAGGTCAAGGCCGACAACCCCGGGCTCGACCTGCCGAAGCGCCGCGTCGTGCCGGTCGTCCGGTCCGACGGGTCCGGGTCGACCGCGCAGTTCACCACCTGGATGAGCAAGAAGTACCCAAGCGAGTGGAACGCGTACTGCAAGCAGGCGGGCCGGCCGCTGCCGTGCGGCATCACGTCGAACTACCCGACGGTCGCCGGCAAGGGGTTCATCGCCCAGCCGAACTCGCAGGGCGTGTCCGGCTACGTCGCCCAGAAGGCCAACGTCGGCACGATCACGTACGTCGAGTACTCCTACGCGCTGAAGACCGGCTACCCGGTGGCGAAGGTGCTGAACAAGGCCGGTTACTACGTCGAACCGACCGCCTCGAACGTCGCGGTGGGCCTGCTCGGCGCGAAGATCAACCAGGACAAGCGGTCGTCGTCGTACCTGACGCAGATCCTCGACGGCGTCTACGACAACCCCGACGCCCGCACCTACCCGCTGTCGTCGTACTCCTACATGGTGGTGCCGACGACCACCGACGCGAGCCTGACCCCGGCGAAGGGCAAGACCCTCGGGGCGTTCGACTACTACTTCCTGTGCGAGGGGCAGCAGCAGGCCGAGGTGCTCGGGTACTCGCCGCTGCCGATCAACCTGGTGCAGGCCGGACTCGACCAGGTGCGGCGCATCCCCGGCGTCGAGGCGAAGAAGATCGACATCCGGAAGTGCAACAACCCGACGTTCTCCGCCGACGGCAAGAACACCCTCGCCGTCAAGGCGCCGCAGCCGCCCGCGTGCGACAAACTCGGCGCGACCCAGTGCAACACGGGCACCGGCGGGGCGAAGGGCACCACGACGCCGACCCAGAGCGGTGGCGCGTCCGGCGGTGGCGCGGGCGGCTCCGGTGGCGGTACCGGGGCGGCCCAGGGCTCCGGCTCGGGCTCCGGCGGCGGTTCGGCAACCGGTGCGAAGGGCGGCGGGTCCGGGGGTTCCGGTTCCGGCGGCTCGAGCGGATCCGGTTCGGGATCCGGGAGCGGTTCGACTGAGCTCTCCGGCGGCAGCACCGGCAGCGGTGGCACCGGCGCGGTGCCCGCACTGAACAACGGCTCGCCCGTGCAGTGCGACGCCGACAGCGGTGTGTGCCAGAACGTGGCCGCCCTGCCGGTCGAGGTCGACGCGGCCGACGGCTGGACGCCGACCCGCACCCTGATGCTCTGCGCCGTGGCCGCACTGCTGGGCGTGGTCCTCCTGCCCCCGCTGATCGGCGTGCTCGTGTCCCGACGGAGGACCCAGAAGTGAAGAACCAGCACCTCGTCCGACTCGGTTCCGCGGCCCTCGTCTTCGGCGCCGTCACCTCGACCATCGCCGGTTCGTTGCTCGTCGCCACGATCCCGGCGTCAGCCAACGCGCCGTCGGCCACGCCCTCGTCCGCGGTGACGAAGTCGTGGGTCGACGCGCAGGCCGCCCTCGGTGCCGGGGGATCGACCACCACGCCCGACCCCGACGCTGCGGACTTCTCGAAGATGTCCTTCACGGTCAGCCAGACCCGCGAGCTCACCGACCAGGGCGTCACGGTGAGCTGGACCGGTGCGAAGCCGACCTCGCCGAGTGAGTACGCCACCGACTACGTCCAGGTCATGCAGTGCTGGGGCGACGAGGCGGCCGGACCGTCCCCCGAGCAGTGCCAGTGGGGCGCTCCGTCGTCGACCATCGCGGCGCTGACCGGCGTCGGTGCCGCCAAGCGCGACCTGGTGAACGGGGACGACCCGCTGCAGGACCCGACCCTGACCGGACCGGACGCGAACGCCGACCTGCTGCTCGACCCGCCCGTCGAGAACCCGTTCCTCCGCGCCTACCGCGTGCCCTTCCGGTCGGTCGACGGGACCCTGTCGAAGAGCACGACGGAGCTGTCGAAGCAGTTCGACGCGACGACCACGAACGAGGTCACGGCCGCGCGCACCGCGAGCGACGGCACCGGCCAGGTCACCTTCGAGACCCAGTCGGGGCTCGAGGCGCCGCAGCTCGGCTGCGGGCAGGACCGGGTGGCTGCCGGAAGGACGACGCCGCGGGACTGCTGGCTCGTGATCGTGCCGCGCGGCAGCCACAACCTCGACGGCGGCACCGCGGGGTCGACCGCCGCCGGTCGTGTCACCGGCTCGCCGCTGTCGGCGTCGGCCTGGCGCAACCGCGTCGTGTTCCCCCTCGGGTTCCAGTCCGTGGCCCAGGCCTGCCCGATCGGCAACGCGGAGCAGCGCCTGGTCGGCTCGGAGCCCGCCACCGAGGCGGTCACCGCCTGGCAGCCCGCACTGTGCGGACTCGGCACCACCTACGGCTACTCGCAGATCGGCGACGAGGAGGCACAGCACCAGATCGTCTCGACGACCGACGGAGCATCACGGCTCGCCCTGGTGAACACCCCGCTCGACCCCGCGACCGCCCCGGACACGACCATCCGGTACGCCCCGGTGGCGCAGTCGGCGATCGTGATCGGGTTCTCGATCGACTACCGGCTGTACCCGGACGCCCCCGCCAAGGCGCGGAACGGGCTGCAGGCGCAGGAGCTCACCCTCGACGCACGGCTCGTCGCGAAGCTGCTCACGCAGTCGTACCAGGCGGACGTGCCCGGCCGTGGCAAGGGCGACCCCACCGTGGCGGCGAACGCCTCGAGCATCGTGACGGACCCGGAGTTCCTCGCGCTCAACCCGACCTTCGTCGGCTCGAAGAGCGACACCGCCCCGGCCGGCCTGATGGTCGCGCTCGGGGACACGAACGCGAACGCCCGGGTCTGGGCGTGGCTGCGGGCGGACCCGGTCGCGGCGGCGTTCCTCGACGGGCGCCCGGACGAGTGGGGGATGCGGATCAACCCCGCCTACCGCCCGCTGTCACTGGCGACCGACACGACGATCGACAGCTTCCCGAAGGCCGACCTGACGATCGCGAAGGGCGGCGACCCGGACGAGACCGGCTACGGCACCCTCGACATGCGCCCGTACATGAACGACATGCACGAGGGTGCCTACCGGACGCTCAAGGCGGACCCCAACCAGAAGGACTCCTGGAACCCGTTCGGGCAGCCGAAGGGCTACACCTCGCTCGGCGCCCAGGTGCCGGGGAGCCGGTTCCTGCTGTCGATCACGGACACGGCCTCGGCCGCCCGGTACGCGCTCCCCACCGCGAAGCTCGTGAACGCCGCCGGCGAGGCCGTCGCCCCGACCACCGAGTCGATCACGAAGGGCATCGCGACCATGCGGCCGTCGACCGTGCCGGGCGTCGTCGTGGCGGACCCGGCGAACCGTGACGCGGGGGCGTACCCCCTGGCCATGCTCAGCTACGCGGCCGTGAACGTCTGCGCCTCGAGCCCGGCGGAGCGTTCGGACTACGCCACATTCATCCGGTACGCGAGCGGTGCCGGTCAGGTACCGGGGGAGAAGCAGGGCGAGCTCCCTGCCGGCTACGTCCCGCTGTCGAGCAGCATGCGGACAGCGGCCGGGCAGGTCGCCGCCGGGCTGACCGACGCCCGGACGGTCACCGCGGCGTGCCCGAAGCCGCCGGCGGCGTCGGCTCCGACCGAGCCGACGGCGTCCGGCACCGACGGGGCGGTCCCACCGCCCACCGACACGACGGAGACCGTCACCGATCCCGTCACCGACCCGGGGACGTCGACCGACACCCTGCCGGACGCGACCGTCGACCCGGTGGCCGATGCCGCGCCTCCCGTGTCGACCAACGACGTCGACGAGGCGTCCGGACCCACCCAACGCACCCACGACCAGCCGCTCGCCGCGACCCGCCTGGGTCTCGCCGCGGCGCTCGGAGCCGGCCTGCCGGCGCTCGGCGTGGGGCCGTTCCTGATCCGCCGTGGCCGGAGGCTGGCGATGCTGGCCGCCGCCCACGTGTGACCGAGTTCCATCCACGACCGCTGCCACCTGGGCAGCGTCGAACCCACGAAAGGAAACACCAGCCATGAAGGTCAACACCTTCTGCAAGTCGGCAGTCACGTTCGGTGCAGCCGCGCTGATCGTCGGTGCCCTCTCCGTGCCGGCGGCCCAGGCCGACCCCGCGGGGAACGCGTTCGGCAAGCTCGTCGGCCTCGGCTCGGACACGACGCAGGACGTCATGAACGGCGTCGCAGCAGCGGTCGGGGGGAACCAGATCGCCTCGTACGACGCGACGAACGCCGGCCCCACCGTCGTCACCCGCTCCGGCGGAGCGGCCATCCCGCGTGTCTCCGGCTCCGGTGCCGGCCGTGACGAGCTGCTCGTCTCCGTCGGTGCGGTCGCCAACAAGTCGGGCGTCGCCCTGGCCGACGGCACGAGCACGACGATCGACGAGTCCGTCGTCGGCCAGCTCGACTTCGCCCGTTCGTCGAGCGGCCCCGCCGCCAAGGACCAGTCGGCCGACGGCGTCCTGGCGTACGTGCCGTTCGCCCGCGACGCGGTCGACGTCGCCTACGCGCCGGGCAGCCCGCTGGCGAAGGTGCCCTTCTCCATCGGGGACGGGTCGCAGGCCAAGACGGCCCCGACGCTCTGGAACGTCTACCGCGGTGATGTGTCCTACGCCTACTTCAACGCGGACGGCACCTACAACTCCGTGGGCGGCAGCGCGACGGGTCCGGACGGCACCAAGGCCTCCAAGATCCAGCCGCTCCTGCCCAAGTTCGGTTCGGGCACCCGCAGCTACTTCCTCGGCCAGCTCGGTCTGACCGACGCCTCGGGCTTCACGAGCACGAACTCCTTCGTCTCCGACACCTCGGCCGGCAAGCCGATCGAGGAGCACGACGGCACCGCCGTCGTCGCGGCCGACACCGGCTCGACGCTCGCGATCGCCCCGTTCTCGGTCAGCCAGTGGGTGGCGCAGGCCAACGGCGTCGGCGGCGTCGCCGACCGTCGCCACGGCGTGACGCTCGCCGACCTCGGCAAGACGGCCGGCAGCCAGACCCCGGCGACCACCGGCAGCGGCAAGGCCTACGCGACCAACCCGGCGTACGCCGGCTTCGTCCGTGACGTCTACAACATCGTCCCGTCGCGCCTGGCGGACGACCCGTCCAGCGCGATCGCGAAGGCGTTCGTCGGCAAGGACTCGCTCGTCTGCAAGCAGACCGCGACCATCGCCGCCTACGGGTTCCTGCCGGAGCCGGCGACCAACGCCGCCACCACCTGCGGCTACGCCCAGCTGCGCGCCTTCCCCGCATCGCTGAGCACCACCGCCCTGTCGATCCCGGCGAAGGCCGTCGCGGGCAAGCCCGTCAGCGCCACCGTCTCCGTCGACTCGTTCGGCACCGGCGGCGGCACGGTCCGGTTCCTGAACGGCTCCACCGTCGTCGGGACCGGCACCATCGCCAAGGGCGCGAAGAGCGTCACCGCCCCGGTGACCCTGCCCAGCGGCACGGCCTCGGTCAACGCCCTGTTCATCCCGGCGCTCGCCGGCGTCGCGTCGAGCACCTCGGCGGCGTCCACGGTCACGGTCTCGGCCGCGACCGGCGTCACGATGACGGTCCCGCGTCTGACGGTCGGCAAGACCGCCAAGGTCACCACGACGATCACGGGCGGGAACGCCACGGGCGGCACCGTCACGATCAAGAACGGCACGGAGACCGTCGGCACCGCCAAGGTCGCCGCCGGGGCCACCACCGCGTCGGTCTCGTTCGTCCCGAAGCGCACCTCGTACAGCCTCGTCGCCACCTACACCCCGGCCACGGCCGGCGGGACGGTCGCCACGAGCACCGTCTCGACGGTGAAGGTCGCCAAGGGCGCGCCGACCGTGAAGGCCGGCAAGGTCAAGTCGGTCTCCGCGAAGTCCCACGCCAAGGTCACCGTCGCCGTGAGCGGCACCGGCGTGACCCCGACCGGCAAGGTCACCGTCAAGGAGGGCAGCAAGACGCTCGCCTCGGTGTCGCTGTCGAAGACCGGGCGTGGCACCGTCTCGCTCCCGCGTCTCAAGGCCGGCACGCACAAGCTGACCGTCGTCTACGGCGGCGACTCCCTCTGGAACACCGCGCGGACCTCGTCCTCGGTCAAGATCACGCGCTAGCCCCACCCCGCCCGGCCGGTCCGACAGGACCGGCCGGGCACCCCACACCGAAGACACCACCACCCCCGAACACCCCGACGGACGGATCGATGACGAGCTTCACCTCCTGGTTGCCGGGCCGGCGACCCTCCGGCGAGCAGGACGCGAGCGGTCGCCGCCGAGCCGCCGGCCCGTGGCGGCCGATCCGGGGGCTGCGACCGTCCCGCACGCGGCGCCCCTCCCGCCCGGTCAGCGGCTGGTCCCACGAGTCCGCCGGCCCCGCCGCCCGGGCGATCCCCGTCCTCGGAGCCCCCGACCGCTGGCGGTTCAGCGGCTCCGCGATCGTCGTCGTCGGCCTGCTGCTCGTCGGGTTCGCGCTGCAGTTCACCGCGGTGTCGCAGGTCACGTACTCGCGCGACCAGCAGCTCGCCCGTGACGCGTTCCGCTACCAGCTCGCCAACGCCACCGCCCCCGTCGGCCAGACCGGCACCGACGGCCGCCTGGTCCCCGAGGGCACCCCCGTCGCGATCGTCCGGGTGCCGGCGCTCGGCCTCGACACGGTCGTGCTGCAGGGCACCACGTCGGAGACCACCCGCTCCGGCCCCGGCCACCGTCGGGACACCCCGCTGCCCGGTCAGGTCGGCGCGAGCGTCGTCTACGGGCGCCAGACCGCCTACGGCGGCCCCTTCGGGCGCATCGACCAGCTCGACAAGGGTGCCGTCATCACCGCGACGACCGGGCAGGGGACCGCGAAGTACCGGGTCGTCGACGTCCGCCGCACCGGCGACCACGTCCCCGCACCGCTCGAGGCCGGCGACGGTCGGCTCACCCTGGTCTCCGCCGCCGGGCTGCCGTTCCTGCCCGACTCCGTCGTCCGCGTCGACGCCGAACTCGTCTCGAAGGCCGCTCCCACCCCGACGCCCTCGTTCGGCTACGCCGCACTCGCCCCCGCCGAACTGACGATGGCCGGTGACGGCTCGGTGTGGCCGTTCCTGGTGCTCGGCCTGATCGTCCTGGCCGGCATGGTCGCGCTGTTCGCGGTCGGGATGCGCTTCTGGGGCCGTCGACAGACACTCGTCGTCGCCGTCCCGGTGGTGCTCGCCGTCGGGCTCTCCGCGGCGTCCCAGCTCACCGTCCTCCTGCCCAACCTGATGTGACCGAAGAGACCACGATGCCCGGAACAGAAACCGAAACCCTCCTCGCCGAGTTCGACAGCTGGTTCGACCGCGTGCCGCCGGCACCGGATCCGTCGACCCTGCCCGCGACGCTCGACGCCCGATCCGTCTCCGCCTGGTTCGGGGACCACAAGGTGCTCGACCGTGTCTCGCTGACCATGCCGGCCGGCCAGGTCACCGCCCTGATCGGACCCTCCGGCTGCGGCAAGAGCACGTTCCTCCGCACGCTCAACCGCATGCACGAGCTCGTCCCCACGGCGTCGCTCGCGGGTGAGGTGCTCCTCGACGACGTCGACATCTACGACGCGTCCCGGCGCATCACCGAGGCCCGGCGGCAGATCGGCATGGTGTTCCAGAAGCCGAACCCGTTCCCCGCGATGAGCATCCAGGACAACGTGCTCGCCGGGCTCGCCCTGACGGGTGTGCGGCTCGACAAGGCCGCGAAGGCCGCGCTCGTCGAGGAGACCCTCACCAAGGCGGGCCTGTGGAACGAGGTCAAGGACCGCCTGCGGCAACCCGGCGGCGGTCTGTCCGGTGGGCAGCAGCAGCGGCTCTGCATCGCGCGGTCGCTCGCCGTCCGTCCGCGGGTGCTCCTGATGGACGAGCCGTGCTCCGCCCTCGACCCCACGTCGACCCGGCGCATCGAGCAGACGATCACGGAGCTCGCCACCGACGTGACGATCGTCATCGTCACGCACAACATGCAGCAGGCGCAACGCGTCTCCGACCGCTGCGCGTTCTTCCTGGCCGAGGCCGGGACACCCGGTGCGATTGTCGAGCACGGCCCGACCGACGCGATGTTCCAGACACCGCAGGATCCGCGCACCGCCGACTACGTCAACGGTCGCTTCGGATGACGGACGGGAGGCGCGGTGCGGGCCCGCACCGCGCCTCCCGTCCGGCTGTGGTCGCGGACCACGGCACCAGCGGACGCCCGTCACGCCTGTCCGGGCAGTATGGTCTGGGATGTGAAACATCAGAACCGAGCGATCCAGCAGATGCGGCGGAGTGGGGTCCGGGTGATCCTGTTCGCCAGCATGGCGCTCGGGGCCTCGATGATGAGTGCTCCGAACGAGGCGTCCTGGAATCCGGGGGCGTTCCTGCTCGTCGGTGGCGCCGTCTGCGCCCTGTCGCTCTTGCCCGGTCGGCGTCGGCGCAGAGGCCCCGCGAGGGCCGGGATCTCCACGTCGGACTGGGTGGTGCTGTCGACGGGGCTCGGGGCAGGGCTGCTCGTCGGACTCCTCTTCTTCGACGGCTCGGCTGCCTTCACCGCGCTCTTCCCGGTCCCGTTCGTGGCGATCCACTCCGCCGTGAGTCGCTCGGACGGGAGCCTGCGAGCCCGGTCGATCGTGCTCGCGGTGACGGCGGCGTTGGTCGTCGCGATCCTCGTCAACGTTGACGATCTGCAGCGCGGCTTCGCCGACCTCGTCCAGGGGGCCGTGGTCGCCGGCGTCCTGTTGACGCTCGCGCTGGTCCTTCGGAGCGCTGTGCGGAGACAGCGGGCCTGAAGCTGCTGCGGTGCACTCCAGCTCTGTGGGCCGCGTGGTCGGTACGGTGGTCGCCATGGCCCGATTCACGCCCCCAGCCGCTGACGCGATGCGCGCCCGGCTCCTGCTCGCCGCGCGGGACGAGTTCGCCGCGGTCGGGCTGGCCGCTGGCAGGGTCGAACGGATCGGTGCCGCGGCGTCGAGCAACAAGGCGCAGGCCTTCCACTACTTCGGCAGCAAGGAGGGGCTGTTCGACGCCCTCGTCGCGGACACCGTGACCGAGACGTTCGCCGAGGCTCCACTCGACACCGCCGACCTCGCTGCCTGGGCCGGCCGGGTGCACGACTCGTACGTCCGTCGCCCCTGGGCCCAGCGGCTCGCGGCCTGGCACCGACTCGAGCGCGCCGACGTCCCGCTCGAGTCCGTCGCGACGAGCTACGCCGACGCGGTGGCCGAGGTCGAGCACGCGCAGCGCGCCGGGGTCCTGCCGCGGGCGTTCCGTCCGGCGGTGCTCCTCGGGCTCGTCCTGCACACCGCTGCGTTCTGGAGCGCGACCGCTCCGGAGTACGAGCCGCTGGTGCAGGCCGTGACGCCGCCGCGGCGTCGCCAGGTGGTGGTCGACGCGGTCACGGCGCTGCTCGGTGGGAAATCCTGACCGAGGGGTCCGCAGGGATCAGCGTTAGCGCCGCCGGACGGAACGTGCGGGGCGGAGCCGCACCGGGCCTCCTGGCCGTCCCTCAGTCGGCTGCGCCGGCGGCGACCCGCAGCGTCCGCTCCGCATCGTCGAGGTAGTCGGCGAGCAGCGCCGAGGCGGCGTCCTGGTCGCCACCGCGCAACGCGGACACGATCGCGTCGTTGCGTTCGACGAAGTCGGCGTGGAACGAGGCGGGGTCCGCGGTGGTCAGGAAGGCGAGCCGCATCTCGGCGAGCAGGCCGTCCATCAGGGCGTGGATCCGCTCGCTCGGCACCGCGCGCACGAGCTCGGCGTGGAACCGGATGTCGGCGGTCCCGACCGCACCCCAGTCGCCCGCGGACGCGGCTGCCCGGGCGTCGCTGACCGCTGCGGCGGCCTCGGCGAGTGCCGGTGCGTCGGGGGTGCAGGCACGGACGGCTGCCTCTTCGAGCACCCGCCGAGCCGCGTAGAGATCGGTGACGTCGGCGGCGGAGAGCCGGCGGACGAACACCCCGCGGTTGAACACGTGCTCGACCAGACGGTCGCGGGCGAGCAGCCGGAAGGCCTCGCGCAGGGTGTTCCGCGAGACCCCGAGCTGGTCGCTCAGCCGCTCCTCGGACAGCTGCGCCCCGGGGGAGAACCCACCCGACGCGATCATGGTGCGCAACCGCGTGGCCGTGGAGTCAGCGCCGCCGACGGTTCGGGTCATGGCACCGATCCTGGCACGGGTGGCGTTTGTGAAGGGCGTGTTACAGAGCAGAACCGGCTCTTGCGATTGTTGAACAATGCGGTCCAGACTGTCCCGCATGTTCGTCCTCATCGGCGTCGCCGTCGTCATCGTCGGCTTCGCATCGCGCATCAACGCGCTCCTCGTCGTCACGGTCGCGGGCATCGTGACCGCGGCCATCGGCGGGATCGGTCCCGTCGGCATCCTCGACGCGTTCGGCAACGGGTTCGCCTCGAGCCGGTCCGTCACGACCTTCGCGCTCGTCCTGCCCGTCATCGGCCTGATCGAGCGCTACGGCCTGCAGGACCAGGCGAAGCGCCTGATCGCGAAGCTCGACAAGCTCACGACCGGTCGTCTGCTCGCCGGGTACCTGGTGATCCGGCAGGTCACCGCGGCGGTCGGTCTGACGAGCATCGGTGGCCCGGCGCAGACCGTGCGTCCGCTGGTGTACCCGATGGCCGAGGGTGCGGCGACCAAGAAGTACGGGCGGATCGACGACCGCATGCGCGAGAAGATCAAGGGCTACTCGGCGTCGTCCGACACGGTCGGCGTGTTCTTCGGCGAGGACGTCTTCGTCGCCGTCGGCTCGATCCTGCTCATCACGACGTTCGTCGACTCGACCTACGGGCTGTCGCTCGAACCGATAGACCTGGCCCTGTGGGCGATCCCGACAGGCATCGCGGCACTCATCGTGCACGGCGGACGCCTGCTGCTGTTCGACCGCCGACTCGACAAGATGGCGGCGGACGCCCGTGCCGACGCCCCGACCCTGGGGGCAGCAGCGTGATCACCAGCGAATGGCTCTACTGGCTCATCGGCGCGTTCTTCATCGCCGTCGCCGTCCTGATCGTCACCGACACCGCGCACGCGAAGCGCCTGGGCAACGCGGCGTTCTGGGGCATCCTCGGCCTGTCGTTCTTCTACGGCACCTTCGTCGCCGCCGGCACCGTGCCGGCCTGGACGCTCGGGATCGCCGTCCTCGTGATGGTCGCGCTCGCCGGACTCGGCTTCACCGGGACGACGAGCCGCACCCGGGTCGCGAGCATCCCCGGCGCGGGCACGGGTGTCGAGACCGGCCCCGCCGAACCCACCGGCGTGACGCAGAAGATCACGCACGCCGGCAGCGGCAGCACGAGTGTGCTCGCCACCACCAGCCCGGACGAGCGCGCCGCGTTCGCGACGAAGTTCGGCAACCGGCTCTTCATCCCGGCCCTCGTGGTGCCGGTGGTCGCCGTGCTGGTCGCGACGCTCGGCCCGCTCGTCTCGTTCGGCGGCGAACCGCTCCTCGCCGAGGGCAGTGCGACCCTGACCGGTCTGGGCATCGGTTCGGTGCTCGCCGTGGTCGTGGCGGTGTTCGTCCTGCGCCCGCCGAAGATCGCCACCCCGATCCGCGAGGGCGGTCGCCTGCTGCAGGCGATCGGCTGGGCGGCGCTGCTGCCGCAGATGCTGTCGACGCTCGGCATCGTCTTCACCCAGGCGGGGGTCGGTGACGCCGTGGGCACGATCATCAAGTCGGTCCTGCCCGACGGCTCGCTGCTCGCCGCCGTGGTCATCTACTGCCTGGGCATGGCCCTGTTCACGATCATCATGGGCAACGCCTTCGCCGCGTTCCCGATCATGACGGCCGCGATCGGCTGGCCCGTCCTGGTGCAGGGCTTCGACGGCAACCCCGCCGCGATCTTCGCGATCGGCATGCTCGCCGGCTTCTGCGGCACGCTCGTCACCCCGATGGCCGCGAACTTCAACCTGGTGCCGGCTGCGCTGCTCGAGATGCGGGACAAGTACGGCCCGATCAAGGCGCAGATCCCCACCGCCGCCATCCTGCTCGTCGTCAACATGGGAGTCATGTACCTTGTCGCATTCTGATGCCGCCCCGATCGACCTGACCCGGGCTGCCTGGGCCGACCGCTTCGCGGCCGTCGCCGCGGACAACACGACCCGCGAGTACCCGTACGCCGCACACCACGCGACGTCCGGACCGGACGACCGGGCCCTGCCCGTCGAGCTCCACCCCGCCTTCGCCACGTCGTACGACTGGCACTCGTCGGTGCACATGCACTGGCTCGCGGCGCGCCTGGTCGCGCACGGCCTGCCCGCCGACCTGGAGGCCCGGCTCACCTCGATCCTGCAGGCGCACCTCACGACGGATCACCTCGCGACCGAGGCCGCTTACCTGCGCGAGACGCCGCACTACGAGCGCCCCTACGGCTGGGCGTGGCTCGCGCGGCTCGCCGCCGAGGTGTCGGCATCCGAGGCACCCGCTGTCCGGGCACTGGCGCCGGACTTCGCACCCGTCGTCGACGTCCTCGAAGACCTGGTCGTCCGGTGGATCGACGGCGCCGCGCACCCCGTCCGGCACGGCGTGCACTCGAACTCGGCGTTCGGGCTGCTGCTCGTGCTCGAGGCCGCCCGGTCGCTCGACCGTCCGGCCCTGGCGGCAGCGGTCGAGGGGGCTGCGAAGGACTGGTTCGGCGCGGACGCCGGGTGGCCGTTCGCCTGGGAGCGGAGCGGGCACGACTTCCTGTCCGCGGGCCTCGCCGAAGCCGACCTGATGCGGGCGGTGCTGCCCGCCCCTGAGTTCGCCACGTGGGCGCGCGGCTTCTTCGCCGCGGTGCAGCCGGGTGACGCGATCCTGCGGTCGACGGTGGTCCGGGACGAGAACGACCCGCAGCAGGTGCACCTGTTCGGGCTCGACCTGTCGCGGGCGGGCTCGGCCCGGCGCATCGCGGACGCACTCCGCGCCGGCGGCCCGGACGACTCCGGCACCGGCATCGCCGACCTGCTCGACGACGCGGCCGACCGGCTGCTCGCCTCGGGCCTCGCGGCGAGCGTGGGCGAGGAGTACTACTCCACCCACTGGCTGGCGAGCTTCGCCTGGGACGCCATGGAGGCCCGGGAGCACGCCGCTCGCTGATCGTTCGTCGGGAGCGCTGATCGTCTGCGGACACGTCGAGGATCCGGAGGTAGCTTCGGGGCCATGAGCGATCCGAAGGACGACGAGACCCTCGACGACTTCCGCGAGGCGCAGGAGACCGACTACGAGCCGGAGCCGACCGTGCTCGACCCCGACGACCTGCCGGTGGTCGACGACGCGGACGACGAACTGCTCCCCGACGACGACCGACCGGTGCCGCTCGACACCGACGACGACTCGATCTGAGCGATCGCGCCGTCGTCGTGCCGCGGCACCGGCGCTGACGCCGGCGTCAGCTTCTGCGTCGGCGTGCGCTCAGTCGAGGGGGAGAGTCCGCGCGAAGGTGCGGGTGACCGGAGTCGCGGCGAGGAACGGTGCCATCGCCGGAGCGCCCTCGGGTGTCGCACGCCAGGCCACGTAGGTGTCGTGGTCCTCCGCGGTCGTCCACGACTCGACGACGACCATGCGTGCCGGGTCCTCGTCGTCGACCAGGACCTCGAGCGACTCCAGACCGTGGAACGACGCGGTCTGTTCGAGCGTCTCGCGGATCGCACCCTGGAGTGCGTCTTCGGGGGCGTCGCTCTGGAACTGGA
The DNA here is from genome assembly GCF_003234225.2 of Curtobacterium sp. MCSS17_005. Taxonomy (NCBI): domain Bacteria; kingdom Bacillati; phylum Actinomycetota; class Actinomycetes; order Micrococcales; family Microbacteriaceae; genus Curtobacterium; species Curtobacterium sp. MCSS17_005. The sequence continues at coordinate 3,174,063 of NZ_CP126258.1, read as the reverse complement.
CCTCGAGCAGGACGGTCATCGACATGGGGAACCTTTCGTCAGCGGTGTCCAAGCCAACCCCTGACCCCCTGCGCTTGTTCCGGGCCGGTCAGCCGACGATGCGGAACCGGAGCGGATCGCCCGGACGGAGCTGCGCAGCGAGGTCGATCGACGACGGTGTCAGGACCGCGACGACCGGGTAGCCGCCGGTCACGGGGTGGTCGGCGAGGAACAGCACGGGGAAGCCCTCGGGTGGCACCTGCAGTGACCCGGTCTCGACGCCCTCGCTCGGCAGCTCGTGTGTCACGGAGCGAGCGAGCGGCGTCTCGGCCGTGGTGCGGACCCCCACGCGGTCGCTGTCCGCACTGACGGAGAAGTCCTGACCGGTCAGGGTCGCACGCCACTCCGGGGTGAACCAGTCGTCGCGCGGTCCGGGCACCACGTCGAGCACGACCGGCTCGTCGGGCCACCGCGGCTCGGGCTGCGGCACCGCGTCGACGATCGGCCACGACACCCGCGCGTCACCGACGGGCAGGACGTCACCGGCCGACAGCGGCGGCGGTCCGAGGCGCGCGAGGGAGTCCCACGAGCGGCTGCCGAGCACCGGGTCGACCGCGAAACCCCCGAGGACCGCGACGTAGGCGCGCAGGCCCACGGTCGCGGTGCCGATCCGGAGCGTGTCGCCCGGGGTCAGCAGCAGCACCTCGTGCGAGGCGGCACCGCGGACCGATCCGTCCGCCCGCTCGACCTCGACGGGGCAGGCCGCGCCGGTGGTGGCGGCGACCACGTACGCGTCGGCGCGGAGCGTGACGGAGCCGAGGAGGGCCTCCAGGACGGCCGCGTCGGGACGGTTGCCGACCAGTCGGTTGCCGAGTGCCGCGGAGCCGCGGTCGGCGGCCCCGGCCGCGCCGAGACCCATGTCGCTGAAGCCCGGGCGCCCGAGGTCCTGCGTGGTCGCGCCGTAGCCGACCTGCACGACGGTCAGCGCGGTCATGCCGCACCCGCCACGACGAAGCGGACGAGGGTGCCGGCGGGCGCGAGTGCCGGGGGCGTGCGGTCGAGCGACCACATCGGCACGTCGGTGCGGCCGATGAGTTGCCAGCCGCCGGGCGATGTCCGCGGGTAGACGGCGCTGAACTCGCCGGCCAACGCCACGGCCCCGCTCGGGACGGCCGTCCGGGCGGTGCTGCGGCGGGGCAGGTCGAGCGGTCGATCACTGCCGGTGAGGTAGCTGAAGCCGGGTGCGAAGCCGCAGAACGCGCTCGTCCAGAGCTGCCCGGTGTGCCACGCCACGAGCTCGTCGCGCCGCATGCCGGTCAGCTCGGTGACGGCGTCGAGGTCCTCGCCGTCGTAGGTGACGGGGATGACGAGCGGCTCGGTGTCGCGCGCTCCGAGCGCTGCGCTGACCGGGCTGACCTGCGTGAGCTCCGAGCGGAGCCGCCCGGCGTCCGTCGTCGTCGGGTCGAACCGGAGCAGCAGCGTCCGGGCGCCGGAGACGACCTCGGTCAGCCCCGGCAGTGTTGCCTGTGCGAGTCCGGCGCGGAAGGCGACGACGTCGGCGAGGGACTCGAACGTGGCGAGGAGTGCGGTGCCGCCCGCGGAGCGGACCTCCGGACCAGTCACGGTGCGAACGGCGCGATCGTCACGCCGTGCTCGGTCAGCAGCGCTCGGATGGCGCGGGCCATCGCGACCGCGTCGGGGGAGTCGCCGTGCACGCAGACCGAGTCGGCACGCACGGCGATCTCGGACCCGTCGACAGCGGTCGCGACCCCGTCGGTGACCATGCGGAGCACCCGGGCTGCGACCTCGTCCGGGTCGTGCAGCACCGACCCCGGCTGCTTCCGTGACACCAGCGAGCCGTCGGGTTCGTAGGCGCGGTCGGCGAAGGACTCGCTCACCGCGCGGAGCCCGTGCCGCTCGGCTGCCAGCAGCAGTTCCGACCCCGGCAGCGCGAGCACGGCGAGGGACGGGTCGACGTCGGCCACGGCGCGGACGACGGCCTCGGCCTGCACCGGGTCGGCGCAGGCGGTGTTGTACAGGGCGCCGTGCGGCTTGACGTAGGTGACGGCAGTGCCCACGACGCGCGCGGTTGCGGCCATCGCGCCGAGCTGGTGGACGACGTCGGCGTACAGCTCGTCGGGGGTGACGTGCACGGGTCGGCGGCCGAACCCGATCAGGTCGCGGTAGGCCACGTGTGCCCCGACCGCCACACCACGTTCGGCGGCGGCGCGGGCGGTGGTGAGCATGATCGTCGGGTCGCCGGCGTGGAACCCGCACGCGACGTTGGCGCTCGAGACGACGTCGAGCATCGCGGCGTCGTCGCCCATGGCCCAGGCACCGAAGCCCTCGCCCAGGTCGCTGTTCAGGTCGATCGTGGTCACGGGTGCTCCCTGTCCTCGCGGGTTGTTGAACAATCTACCGATCACCCCGCTCCCTGTCATCCGCTTCCCCCGGTCGGACGGCGGTTTCCGAGGTGCGCCACGTACTGTCCGAGTCCTCAGTACCACCGGCGGCAGTGCTGCCGGATCGATCTCTGCACTGGAGCAGCTCATGACCGACAGTGACAACACGCACGACGCCCCGAAGAACGACTCCGAGGGCACCGAGAAGCCGGACGGCCTCGGCGACGACAACACCATCCCGAACAACCCCGACGGCCTGGCCGCGGGGCACACGGGTGACGACTCGCACTTCAACCCGGAAGAGGACGGCGAGCACTAGCGGCTCCTTTCCGGCCTGCGGGTCGATGCAGAACGACACCGTCGTTGTCCTCCGACAGCGGCGGTGTCGTTCTGCGTCCGCACGCATTCGCACGCGTCCGCACGCAGCTGCACTCACCCGTCCGCCCCCGACGAAACATGCGTCACAAAACCTTCCGGCACGAGGTTTCCGGTGCTACAGTCCCGATCACCTAGCAGCACTAGGGATTCAGCGGGCGCCGAAGCCCCCTGTGACTCAAGGAGGAGTCATGTCGACACCGACGTCGAAGGAAGAACCCACGCGGGGCATCGCCGGGACCGCGTCCCCAGCGGTCACCGCAGCCGCCGGGGCCACCGCCACGGACGCCGCGGCGTCCCGAGCGTTCTCGGTCGAGGGCATCACGCAGTCCGTCAGCACCGTCCGGGTGGGCCGCGGCTACCTCTGGGGCCTCAGCTTCGCCCAGTTCGGCCTGTTCGTCGCCCTGCTCACGCCCGTCTTCGTGAGCATGTCGATCAAGGCGACGGAGCTGAACCCGACGAGCCCCGAGACCGTCGTCGGCTCGGTCCTGCCGTTCGGAGCGCTCGGCGCCCTGTTCGCCAACCCCCTGTTCGGCGCGCTCTCCGACCGCACCCGCACGCGGTGGGGCCGTCGCCGCCCCTGGATGGTCGGCGGTGTCGTCGTCTTCGTCGGTTCCCTCGCCTGGCTCGCGTTCTCGCCCGACGTACTGCAGCTCACCCTGGCCTGGGTGCTGGCGCAGGTCTCCGCCAACGCCGTCCTCTCGACGCTGACGGCGAGCTTCGCCGACAACGTGCCGGAGTTCCAGCGCGGCAAGGCGTCGAGCGTCATCGCCCTGGCACAGAACATCGCGATCCTGGCCGGGCTCTACCTGGCCGTGTACCTGGTCGGGAACCTGCCGGTCCTGTTCATCGCACCGGGCGTCCTGGCGATCGTCGCGGTCCTCGTCTACTCGTTCGTCGCTCGTGACGACCTGCCGACGACGCCGGTCAAGCCCTTCAGCTGGATCAACCTGATCAGCTCGTTCTGGACGAACCCGATCAAGCACCGCGACTTCGGACTCGCCTGGTGGGGCCGTTTCCTCATCACCTTCGGCACGTTCATGTTCACGACGTACCGCCTGCTGTACATGCAGGACCGCATCGGGCTCCCGCAGGGCGAAGCGGTCGGGGTCGTCGCGTTCGGCGTGCTCCTGTACACGATCACCCTGCTGGTCAGTGCGGCCGTCTCCGGCTGGGTGTCCGACCGGATCCAGCGTCGCAAGGTCTTCGTCTGGGGTTCGACGGCGATGACCGCCGTCGGCCTGGTGATCCTGGCCCACGTCGACAGCATCGGCGGGTTCTACTTCGCCGAGATCGTCCTCGGTTTCGCCTTCGGCATCTACGCCGCCATCGACACCGCCCTGATCGTCGACGTGCTGCCCGACCCGGAGCGCCCCGGCAAGGACCTCGGTGTCATCAACATCGCGAACGCCCTGCCGCAGTCGCTCGCCCCCGCCGTCGGTCTGTTCCTGCTCGGCATCGGTGGCGGCCAGAACTACACGCTCATGCTCTGGGGTGCCGGCGTCGCCGTCATCCTCGGAGCCCTGGTGATCCTGCCCATCAAGTCGGTCCGCTGACCGACGCGACCGCCTGGAGGCGCGACCCGCGTCCGCGACGCACGCCGCGCCTCCAGGCGGTCACCTCCACCCCACGTGCCCACCCGGCGGGCGCGTGGAGGGACTCAGAGCTGCGGTGTGCGCCTGCCGAACAGCGCGTCGAGGAACCGCGAGAACCGCGACTCCGGCTCGTGGGGCGTCTCGATCGAACGGGTCGGTGAGCGGAACGCCAGGTCGTGCAGCATGTTCCGCTTGGACCCGTCCCAGTTCGCGAACAGGTAGGTCCCGCCGATGAAGGACATGCTCCGGACCGGCGTGCGCTTCCACGAGTCGGCAGCCACGTAGTAGCCCGCGTGGCCGGCGCGGATGTGCTGGATCACGGTGTCCACGTCGATGACACCGGTCGGTGTCACGACGGCGGTGATGCCCGTGCGGTCGCGGGCGACGTACTCGATGAGGTGTTCGGTCACGATGGAACTCTTCGTCACGGTGGTGAGACGCCACGGCAGGGAGCGTGGCGAAGGGGATTCGGAACCGCCGTTGCTTCCGTTTCCAGAGTACGTCCGCCGCAGGCGTGTCGTCCCCGGATGTCCGCCGTTCGCAGGCGGATGAGCGTTCAGCGGATGGGGGTCCGGTCGGCCCAGTCCACGATGCGTTCGATCGTGTCGTCGAAGTCCCGCGTGCCGGGTCGGTTGAGGAACGCGTGGCGGCTGTCCGGCAGGACGTGTCGTTCGACCTCGACGTCCGCGGCCGCGAGCTCGTCCGCAAAGCGCTCGCTCGAGGCGCGCATCACGTCCCGCTCGGCGTCGATCAGCAGGGTGCGGGGGAACCTGCCGAGGTCGTCGGACGCCGGGTAGACCGCAGTGGGGTGGCCACCCGCGTAGGCCCGGTTGCTCAGGTCGAGCAGCAGCGGCGCGTGCGTGAGCCGCCGGTGCCCTCGGACGAGTCGCTGCACCGCCCGGTCACGGGGGAGCCGGGCGTGGAAGAACCCGTAGGTCAGCACGAGGCCGACCAGCGGCGGGGCGGTCGCGACCGCGGATGCCGCCAGGCACGCACCAGCGCTCGCCCCACCGAGCAGCAGGCCGGACGGTGTCTCGTGGTGCAGGTGGCGGAGCACGGCGACGATCTCGTCCCGGGCGTGCGGTGCCCGTCGTCGCCCACGTGGTCCACCCCGGCCGAGCCACGGCAGCCCGGGCAGCGGTCCGAGGCGGTAGTCGACGGTCACGACCGGCAGCCCGCGCTCGGCGAGTGCCCGTGCGACGGCGTCGGACTCCGGCAGGTCGAGGTCGCCCCGGAAGAACCCGCCGCCGTGCACCCAGACCAGGGTCGGGGTTCCCGTGCCGCCGCTCCGGTCCAGGGGCCGGTAGCGCCTGATGGGGACCGCCCCGTGTGGTCCGTCGATCCGTTCATCGGCGACCTCGATCGTGTCCTGCTGCTTCCCCCGCATGGGAGCAGTGTCGCAGCACGCCGCACCACCGCAACCTTCACCTGGAACGACGAGCCCGGCCGGGTCGAGATGACGGGCGACACCCCGCCCGCTCAGTGACGGTCAGCCGGCGCGGAAGCCACACCGAGTTCCCGCTGCAGCGTGCGGAGGACCCGCACGAGGGTGTCGAGCTTGTCCGGTCCGGCCTCGAACCCACGTCCGAGGGCAGACCGCGGCTGCACGACCACGTCGGCACCGTCGGTCGTGGTGATCCAGACGCCGAAGTCGGCGCGCTGGCCGCGGGAGTCCTTGGTTGCCACGGAGAACCGTCGGATGCGCGCCCACGGCAGGTCGAACACCGGCGCGTCCCGTGACGGTGCCCACGCGTGCAGGCCGAACTCGTCGACGGTCCAGACCTCGGGGCGGGGCTTCGGGAAGTCGTCGGAGGTGCGCAGGCCGGACGTCAGCACGGGCAGGTGGAACCGGGGTGCCCGCCCCGCTCCGATGCGCGCGAGCGTCCGGCGGTCGCCGCGCCCGGCGGACAACGTCGAGACGGCCAGCAGCACCCCGATCCCGGCGACCAGCATCGGCCACAGCACGAACGACCCCTGTGTCCGGGCACTGTCGATGCCGCGCAGGAAGTCCGGGAACGCGAACTCGGCGACGAGCGCGGCGAGCCCCACCGCCGTGGTGACGACCGCCGCGAGCAGCACCGGCCCCCGCTTCGGCATCTCCCCGTCGCGCAGCCGCTGCACCCAGGGCTCGTCCGCCGGGGTCATCGCTCGGTCCGTGTCCGACCAGGACGCCCGGCGTCCGGCTGGGACCCGAGTTCCCGGCGCAGCGACCGGAGCACCTGCATCACGATGTGGATCTTCGTCGCGCTGGCACCGAAGGGCCGTCCGATCGCTGGCCGCGGCTGCACGGTGAAGCGCCCGACGTCCTCGGTGATGATCCAGATGCCGGTGTCCACCCGCTGCCCGCGGACCTCTGCCGAGGCGAGTTCGAGCGAGTGGACTGCACTCCACGCCAGGTCGAACACCGGAGTCTCCCGCTCCGGCGACCACGCGTGCAGCCCAGCGGCGTCGACCGTCCACATCTCGGGTCTCGGCTCGGGGAAGTCGTCGAGCGTGTACTCGCCCCTCCGCACGACCGGCAGGTGGAAGCGCGGCGTCGTACCGTGCCGACGGATGCTCGCGAGGATCCGTCGGTCACTCCGGCCGCGCATCCGCGAGAGGACGGCTGCGACGGGGCCGAGCACGAGCAGGACCACCGAGAACAGCGGCACGGCGAACGGACGGCGTGCCTCCGAGTGCAGGAGGGCGTCGAGGTGCGTGATCGAGAACACGACCCCGGTGCCGCCGGCCACGGTCACGATCGCCAAGCCGAGCAAGAACGGCCACCGCTTCGGCATCTCCCCGTCGCGCAGCCGTTGCACCCATCGTTCCCCCGAGTACTCCACCGTGCCATCCTGCCCGTCGCGGCCACCGATCGTCCGCGGGCGCGACATGCTGTTCCCATGCAGTCCGTCCGTGCCGCCGCACCCGGTGTCGCCCTCGCCGTGGCGATCGGCATCGTCGCCACCCTCGTCGGCCGGGTCGTCCCGGTCGTCGGCGGCCCCGTCCCCGCCGTCCTGATCGGTGCCGTCGTGGGGTGGCTCGTCCGGCGCCGCACCGGTGGCACACTCGCCGCGCTGGCTCCCGGCGTGAAGTTCTCGTCCAGCCGGGTCCTGCAGTTCGCGGTGGTCCTGCTCGGCGCGCAGCTGTCCATCGGCGAGGTCCTGCGCATCGGAGGTGCGACCCTGCCGGTGATGCTCGCGACGCTCGTCGTCTGCCTGGTGGCCGCTTGGGGGATCGGCCGACTGCTCCGGGTCTCGGGCGCACTCCGCACCCTCATCGGCGTGGGGACCGGCATCTGCGGCGCCTCGGCGATCGCCGCCGTGACACCCGTCATCGGCGCGGTCAGTGCGGACGTCGCCTACGCGATGTCGACGATCTTCCTCTGCAACATCGCCGCTGTATTCGCCTTCCCGCTGCTCGGGCACGCCCTGGGCCTCAGCCAGCACGCCTTCGGCGTCTTCGCGGGCACCGCCGTGAACGACACGTCGTCCGTCGTCGCCACCGCGACGGTCTACGGCCGCCAGGCGACCGACACCGCGGTCGTCGTGAAGCTGGTGCGCACCCTGATGATCATCCCGATCGTCATCGGGCTGGCCGGACTGGAGGCCCGCCGAGCCTCCCGCGAGCAGCTCGCCCCCGCCTCGGGGCCGGGTCGCGGGTTCCGGGTGTTCCGGTTGGTGCCGTGGTTCCTGATCGGGTTCCTCGTGGTGGTGCTGCTCCGGACGGTCGGCGTCCTGCCCGCGTCCGTGGCGCCGGGGTTCGCGACGGCCGCCTCGTTCCTCATCACGGTGGCGCTCGCCGCGATCGGCTGCTCGACGGACTTCGCCGCGCTCCGCCGTGCCGGGTTCCGGCCGATGCTGCTCGGGATCGCGCTCTGGGTCCTGGTGGCGGGGACGAGCCTGGGCATGCAGGCGGCCTTCGGTCTGCTCTGAAGAAGGCCCGCCCGACGTGAGCTGATCTGCTCACGCTGGGCGGGCCTCCTGGCCGAACCTGACGGGCCAGCGGCGTCAGCCGCGCAGCGCCTCTGACAGCTTCACGCGACTGCCGGTGCGGAGCAGTGCGTTCTCGTAGACGCGGGCGCCGATGACCACGACCGCGACCACCGAAGCGGCGACGATGACGAGCGACAGGATCGGCTCCCACCACTCGGCGGTCCCCAGGAAGATCCGCATGGGCATGCCGATCGGGGCACTGAACGGCACGTACGACATGATGCCGAGGATCGTCGGGTTGTCGTACGCGACGATGATCAGGAAGTACGGGATCATCACGAGCATCATCACCGGGGTGGTGACGCTGCCGACGTCCTCCTGGCGTGACACCAGCACGGCCGCCGCGGCGAACAGCGACGCGAGGAGCACGAACCCGATCGCGAAGAAGCCGATGAACCACAGGATGCTCGGGCCGAGCATCGCGAACATGTTGTCCTGGCCGGTCACCGCCAACGTGACGATGGCGGCGACGGCCACCGCGACGATCTGGGCGAAGGCCATGATGCTGTTGCCGAGGACCTTGCCGGCGAGCAGCGCCCTTGCCGGGATCGCGGACATCAGGATCTCGACCACCCGTGTCGACTTCTCCTCGACGACGCTCTGCGCGATCGACTGGCCGAACGTCACCGCCGACGCGAAGTACACGACGCCGAACGCGATGGCGATGAGGTACACCAGCCCACCCGGCAGTGCGTCCGGGTCGAGCAACTCGATGCGTGGGGTGACGCTCAACGCCGAGACGACCTCGGACGGTGCCTCGTCGAGCCCGACGACCTTGTAGCCGAGCGGGTCGTCCGACGGCACGATCGCCGCGTCGACGTCGCCCTTGGTCACGAGCCGTTCGGCGTCGTCGACCGACGCCGACTTCGTGACGTCCAGCCCACTGGTGGTCGGCAGCGAGACGCCGTCGACGACCGCGACCGGGGTGGTGTCGTCGGCGGTGGCCTTGCTCACGATCCCGCCGACGACGATCGACGCGACGACCATGCCGATCAGGATGAGCGCCGAGACCACGAAGGCCTTGCTGCGGATACGTGCCTGGATCTCACGTGCGGAGACGAGCCGCACGGCCTGCACGAAGGAGTTGTTCATCGGACGACCTCCCGGAAGACCTCGCTGAGCCGCGGCACCCTCGGCGAGAACGACCCGACGGTGCCGTGCTGGACGGCACGCTGCAGGACGCGCTGGGCGGTGGCGGCGTCGGCCTCGAAGACCGCGTACCCGCCGTCGAACTCCCGCACGGCCACACCCGGCTCGTCGCGGAGCCAGGCGACGTCCCCGTCGACCAGCAGCTCCCACGCGGCTGGGCCGGCCTGCTTGCGGAGTTCCTCCTGCGGACCGGCGGCGCGGATCGTGCCACCGGCGATGACGACGACGTCGTCGCAGAGCCGCTCGACCACGTCGAGCTGGTGGCTCGAGAACAGCACCGGGACGCCCCGGGCCGCGGTCTCGCGCAGGACACCGAGCACCGTGTCGACGGCCATCGGGTCGAGGCCCGAGAACGGCTCGTCGAGCACGAGCACCTCGGGGTCGTGTGCCAGCGCCGCCGCGATCTGCACGCGCTGCTGGTTGCCGAGGGAGAGCTTCTCGACGGGGTCGCCTTCGTGTGCGGTGAGTTCGAGGCGTTCGAGCAGCTCGCCGGTGCGGGTCGTCGCGGCGCGCTTGTCGACACCGTGCAGCCGGGCCAGGTAGGTGATCTGCTCGGCCACCGGCATCTTCGGGTACAGGCCGCGTTCCTCGGGCATGTAGCCGAAGCGGCGGCGGTCGGCGGGGCGGACCGCCGTGCCGTCGATCGACACCGAGCCGGCGTCGGCCTGGAGCACGCCGAGCATGATGCGCATGGTGGTGGTCTTGCCGGCACCGTTGCCGCCGACGAAGCCGGTGAGGCGGCCGCTGCCGACCGTGAACCCCACGTCGTCGAGCACCCGGCGGTCGCCGAAGTGCGTGGTCACCCCTTCGATGGTGAGCATGTCGTTCCCCTTCGTCGCGACGCTGGTCGTCGCTGCGTCCGACGCTATTGGCCGGGAGGCCCGCCCCGCCTCCGCCGCCAGGCGGGACTTGGGTGGGTGGTCGGCTCCACCGCGTGGGGGAGGAACGCCCGGTGGTCCGGTGGGGCGCGTGAGCCGGGTCGGCACGGTGCGCGCTTGGTGCGGGTCGGCACGGTGCGGCCTTGTGCGGTTCGTGCGGGTTTGGTTGCTCGGTGCGTCGTTCTGGCGGCGCACGGTGCGGTCAACGCGGCACGGGTTGAGCGACCCTGCACGGTGCGAGGTGGGTGCGGGGCGGCACGGTGCGCGCTTGTTCGGCTCGTGCGGGTTCGGCCCGGCTCGGTCAGCCGGCGACGCCGTGCTCGAACGCCCAGACGACGGCCTGGATCCGGTCGCGCAGTGCGAGTTTCTGCAACACGTTCGACACGTGGGTCTTCACGGTGGCGTCCCCGACGTAGAGCTCGGCGGCGATCTCCGCGTTGCTCAGGCCCCGGGCGAGGAGCCGCAGCACCTCGGTCTCCCGCTCGGTCAGCCCGGCGGCGGCGAGTGCGTCCTCGCCCGTCGCAGTCGTCGCGGTGCTGGTCGCCGAGGGCTGCACCGCAGCCGACGCCGTCGCCCGGCTGATCACCCGGCGCGTGACGTCCGGCGCGAGCAGGGCGTCCCCGGCGGCGACGGTCCGCACGGCGTCGATCAGCCGCTCGGGGGAGGCGTTCTTCAACAGGAACCCGCTCGCTCCCGCCTCGAGCGCCTGGAACAGCGCGTCGTCGCTGTCGAACGTCGTGAGGATGAGCACCGCCGGCGGGGCCGGCAGCGCCGCGATCCGCCGTGCCGCCTCGAGCCCGTCGACGCCCGGCATCTGCACGTCGAGGCAGACGACGTCCGGACGGAGCTGCTGCACGGCCTCAACCGCCCCGGCGCCGTCCGCGGCTTCGCCCACGACCCGGAACCCGGGCTCGGACTCCAGGATCACGCGGAACCCGGCGCGGACGAGTTCCTGGTCGTCGGCCAGCACGATGGTCAGGTCGTCGGCAGCCATGCCCGCACCAGGTAGCCTCCCCGGGCTCGTGGCCCGATCTCGATCCGTCCGTCCACGGCGGCGACGCGTTCCCGCATCCCGACGTGTCCGAGCCCGCTGCCGGAGGTACTCCGGGCGGCACGGGCACCGAGCCCGTCGTCCGTGACCTCCACCTCGACGCCGTCGTCCAGGTACCGCAGCCGGACGTCCGCACGCGCGGTCGGTCCGGCGTGCTTGAGGATGTTCGTCACCGCTTCCTGCACGATCCGGTACGCCACCGCGGCCACCGTCGGCGGCACCGGGCGCTCGTCGCCCACGACGACGTACTCGGCGGGGTGGCCGGCCACCCGGGCGGACTCGGCCAGCTCGGCGATCCGCGTGATGCCCTCGGTGCTCGGGCCGTCGCCCCCGGCCGCCCCGAGGCCGTCCGCGTCGTCGTCGGAGCGCAGGGTGCCGAGCATCCGCCGGAGTTCCTCCACCGCGGTGCGGGCGCTCTCCTCGACCACCCCGAGTGAGGCGGTGGCCTGGGCGGGGTCGCGGTCGATCACGCGCCGTGCAGCACCCGCCTGCACGCCCATCAGCGAGACGTGGTGGGCGACGACGTCGTGCAGCTCGCGGGCGATCCGTACCCGCTCGATCGTGACGGCCTGTGCCGCGGACCGCTCCCGCTCGGCGGCGAGTTCGGCGGTGCGTTCGGCGAGCTGGTGCCGTGCGACCGCGGAGGCCCAGGCGCGGTTGCCGGCGTACCAGGCGGCGCCGAAGTAGATCACGTTGATGACGATGTTGAGCAGCGAGATCGCGACGTAGGGCGCCACGGGGGAGTCCGTCTCGTTCGGCAGGGCGTTCGGTGACGCCCACCCGAACGAGATCGCGACGAACAGCCACGCGAACATGCCACCGATGACGACCCAGCGCACCGCTTCGGCCCGCACCCGATCGGAGCACCACGCGCCCACCGTGTACAGCGCGATGAAGAGCGTGAAGTTGACGAGGAAGACCTCGGGCACCTGGAGCAGCTGCGTCGCGGCGAACGCCACCGCCGACACCAGGGCCACCGACATCGGGAACCGTCGGCGGCACGCGATCGGGGCCGCGTTCGCGACGATCATCAGCGCCGAGACCCACCAGGCGGCCTGGTCGTCACCGTAGGTACCGGCCGACCCGTACAAGAACGTCGTGACGGCGAGCCCACCGGCCAGCACAACTGCGAGCACCGTGTCCTGCCGGTACTCGTGCCGCCCCACCGGCAGTCGCGACCACTCCGCCGTCGTCCCCATGCTGGAAACGCTACTGGGTGCGCTCGACCAGGAGTAGCCTCCCGCCAACGAGCAGGGGAGACGCCATGCAGTTCCTCGTCAACGTCATCGACGACGGCCAGGCCGCCGCCGTCGGCAACACGTACTCCGCGACCGACGCCGAAGCCGCCGCGGTCGATGCCTTCAACCAACGGATGGCCGACGCGATCGTGTTCGCCGCCGGGGTCTCCGCACCCGCGGACACCACCGTGGTCGACGCCCGCGAGGGCGCGGCCGACACAACGGCCGACACGACGACCGGGCCCGCCACCGACACCGACGAGTACGTCGCCGGATTCTGGGTCATGGACCTCCCGGACGCCGAGACGGCTGCCCGGGTGGCGCACCAGGCGTCGCAGGCGTGCAACCGGAAGATCGAGCTCCGCCCGCTGCTCTGACGGCACGGACGCCACCCGGCCGACGGACCACCGGGGGCACGGCGCTCGCCGCGGTCACGACCGCCCCGACCACGAACGTCGCGACGAACCCGATCGCACCGACGAGCGCTCCGGCCCCCGCAGCGCCGACGGCCTGCCCGAGCACGAGTGCGACGAACAGCATCGACGTGCCCGCCGACGACCGCTCGGCATCGATCTCGGTCGTCCACGCGATCAGCGCCCCGGTCGCCGCCGTGTAGCCCCAGCCGAACACGGCACACGCCAGCAGTGCCGCGACCGTCGACTGCGGCGCTGCCCCCAGCACCACGACGGCGATGGCGACCGACCCCGCCGTGACCGCCCAGAGTGTCCGGGCGCGCAGTCCGTTCGTCCACCGCGCGGTGACCACGACGGCCGCTCCGCCGATCCCGAGCGCGATCCAGGCCGACACCGAGACGACGCCCGATGCACCGGCCTCCACCAGCGCCGAACGTCCGTAGGTCCAGACGACGGCGGACCCGGCCCCGAACAGCAGCGCCAGCGCGAGGACTCCTCGGTGCGCCGCGAACCACGGAGCACCGGGCAGCGGTGACCGGGACGCAGCAGCCCCGCCGCGGGACGCCACGAGCAGCAGGGCTCCGACGGCCAGGGCGAACACCCCGGACACCGCCCAGGCCGTCCGCCAGTCGGGCAGCAGCACGAGTGCGAGCACCCCGGCGCCCACGAGCCCGGGGCCGGTGCCGGCGTTCACGATCGCCTGCGCTCGACCGAGCAGCGCCGACGGCACCTGCTCGGCGACGATCCGGACGAGGGCGGGGGACGCGAGTCCGGCACCCGCCGACGCGAGCACGGCGCTGACGCCGAACGCCAGGGAGCCGCCGGCCGTCGCCATGGTGATCGCGCCGACTCCCGCCACCAGGGTGGCGACCGCGACGAGCACCCGGGGCATCCGTGCGGCGAGCAGGAAGCCGGCGACCGCACCGACGCAGTACAGCGCCGAGGCACCCGACGAGACCCACCCGGCGGCGTCGGACCGGAGCCCCAGGTCGCGCTGCACGTCGGGCAGGAACAGCCCGTACGCCAGGCGCACCAGGCCGTAGGTGGCGGCGATCAGGCCGAGTCCGCTCACGAGGAGCAGTCGTTGTCGTAACGAAAACGATCGTTTCACTTTTCAGAGCCTAGGGTGCTCTCATGGTGATGCGCCCAGGGACCGAGCAACGGCTGCTCGACGCCGCCGAGGAGCTCTTCTTCTCGCAGGGCATCGCCGCCACCCCGATCGACGCCGTCCTGGAACGGGCCGGGGTCTCGACGGCCACGCTCTACCGCGGCTACGCGAGCAAGGAGTCGCTCGTCGCCGCAGCCCTCACCCGTCGCCACGAGGACTGGATCGCCACCTGGGACCGTGCGGTCACCGCCGAACGGGACGACCTGGGCCGACTCCTGGCGGTCTTCGACGCCCTCGACGACTACCGCTCGACGCCCACGGGCTCCCGCTGGTGCGCCTTCCTCGGCACCGCCGCCGAGTACGCCGACGCCCCGGCCGAGGTCCGACGGGTCCTGGACCTCGAGACCACCACCTTGCGTCGGCGGCTCGTGACACAGGCGGTGCCGGTGGTCGGTCCCCGTGCCGACGCCCTCGCCGACCAGCTGCTCCTCGTCGTCTCCGGTTACCTCGCGATGCGGTTGCGCGACCCCGCGCTCGACACGACGACGGCACGGTCCGTCGCCGCGTCCCTCATCCGGGAACACACCCCAGACGGAACGGCGCCCACCACATGACCCGATCGCGCGCTGCCACGATCACCCGCCGTTCCCTGCTGATCGGTGGCACGGGCGTCGTCGCCGCGGGAGCCGTGGCCGAGGGGATCAACCTCGGCCTGCTGCCCGGGCGCTCGACCCTGTACCGGGTCCTCGGTCTGGACGGCACCGACGGCACGGTCCCCGACGTCGAGCCCGTCCCCACCACCTCCGGCACCTTCGTGTCGACCGCGCGGAAGGGCCGCACCGTCGGCTGGACGATCGCGGCCCCGGCGTCCGACACCCCCTTGCCGGTGGCGGTCGCCCTGCACGGCTACGGCGACGACCACACCTCGTTCTTCGGGCGGAGCCTGGGCTACGACCGGTTCCTCGCGGCGCACGTCGCCGACGGTGGAGCACCGTTCGCGATCGCCTCGATCGACGGCGGCAACCGCTACTGGCACCCACGAGCCGACGGGGACGACCCCGCCGCGATGGTCGTCGACGAGTTCCTGCCCCTGATCGCCCGCCGCGGCTTCGACAGGGACCGCCTCGCCCTGACCGGCTACTCGATGGGTGGCTTCGGAGCGCTCCGGCTCGCAGGGGTCCTCGGTGCCTCGCGCGTCCGGGCGGTCTCGGCCATCAGCCCCGCGCTCTGGAAGTCGGCCGCCGACACCGCTCGCGGCGCCTTCGACGACGCGGCCGACTTCCGCGCGAACACCGTCCTCGGCCGGCAGCGCGCGCTCGACGGCGTCGCCGTCCGCGTCGACTGCGGCAACGGCGACGGGTTCGCGCCGGCGGTGCACGCCTACGTCGACGGCTTCGCCACGCCTCCGGCCGGAGGCTTCGCACCCGGCGCCCACACGCACGGCTACTGGCGCCGCCTGGCGCCCCAGCAGCTCGCCTTCCTCGGCCGCCACCTGGGTCGCTGATCCGACCAGCGCCCGGGACGCGCGTCGAGGCGGACGGGAGGCCCGTGGCGGCCCCGCACCGCGCCTCCAGGCCGTCGACCGGTCACCGCAACGGCCCGTGCTGCGTGACCAGGAGCGCCCAGGAGCGCCCAGGAGCGCTCAGGCGCGACCGCGGTTGCGGCGCCGGATCTCCTTCGGAGCGCGCCCGGCCATGAAGGACCGTGCAGGATCGACGAGGAAGCCCTGCCGGAGCGCCTCGCGACCGACGAGCATCCGGAACCCCATCTGGTCCCGGTTGCTCAAGGTGACCTCGGACTCGACGACCTGCCCGGCCAACGCGATCCGCGTGCGGACGACGATGCGCTCCTGGGTGTGCCCGGTCGAGCTGCGGACGATGCGCCGGTCGTGCACGTCGCACTCGATGGTGGAGGCGTCGGCATCGGTGTCCTGCCAGGGGTGCAGCGAGAACCGGACCCGCTCGCCGGGCAGTTCCTCGAGGTCGAAGGCGTGCAACGCGGAGCTCCGGGCGCCGGTGTCGAGCTTCACCTTGATCCACGGCACGCCGAGGTCCGGCAGCCCCGCCCACTCCCGCCACCCGGCGACGACGAGCCCGCTGTCGGAGGACTTCGGAGCTCGGGCCATGTGCCCATCCTGTCGCATGCTCCGTGGCCACGTCCGCATGCTTTGATGGAGCGTCGCCGTCGATCCGACCCAGCGGAGAACCCCTCGATGAAACTCGCCATCCTGTCGCGCGCGCCCCAGGCGTACTCGACCCAGCGCCTCCGCGCAGCGGCACTCGACCGCGGTCACGAGGTCAAGGTGCTCAACACCCTGCGCTTCGCGATCGACCTGTCCGGCGACGATCCGGACCTGCTCTACCGCGGCAAGCTGCTGAGCGACTACGACGCCGTGCTGCCGCGCATCGGCAACTCGATCACCTACTACGGCACCGCCGTGGTGCGCCAGTTCGAGCAGATGGACGTCTACACGCCGAACACGGCGAACGGCATCACGAACTCGCGCGACAAGCTCCGGGCGAACCAGATCCTGTCGCGGCACGACATCGGCATGCCGGCGACGACCTTCGTGGCCGGGCGCAACGACGTGCGCGGCGCGATCGAACGGGTCGGCGGCGCGCCCGTCGTCATCAAGCTCCTCGAGGGCACGCAGGGCATCGGCGTGATCCTGGCACCCGAGGCGAAGGTGGCCGAGTCGATCGTCGAGACCCTGCACTCCACCAAGCAGAACGTCCTGATCCAGCGGTTCATCGCCGAGAGCCGCGGTCGTGACATCCGGGCCCTCGTCGTCGGTGACCGGGTCGTGGCGGCGATGCGCCGGACCGCCTCGGGCGACGAGTTCCGCTCCAACGTGCACCGCGGCGGCACCGTCGAGAAGGTCACGCTCTCGCCCGAGTACGAGGCCGTGGCCGTGCGCTCGGCACAGATCATGGGCCTCAAGGTCGCCGGCGTCGACATGCTCGAGGGCAACGACGGTCCGCTCGTGATGGAGGTCAACTCGTCGCCAGGGCTCGAGGGCGTCGAGCGTGCCACCGGCCTCGACATCGCCGGTGCGATCGTCGACTTCATCGCGAACCAGGTCGCGTTCCCCGAGATCGACGTCCGCCAGCGGCTGTCCGTCTCGACCGGCTACGGCGTCGCCGAGCTCCTCGTGCACACCAACGCCGACCTGGTCGGCAAGACGATCAAGGAGTCCGGGCTCTGGGACCGTGACATCACGGTCCTCACGCTGCACCGCGGCTCGAACGTCATCCCGAACCCGCGCAGTGGCGTCGCCCTCGAGCCCGGGGACCGCCTGCTCTGCTTCGGCAAGCTCGAGGAGATGCGGTCGATGATCCCGGAGCGCCGCAAGCGGCGCGCGAAGGTGCGGAAGCTGCCGAAGGACGTCTGATCCGGAGCCGTCCAGCGCATCCGGATCGCGCACACAGGCCAGATGCGGAAGTATGTGTCGGTGACGATCATGACGGAACGGCCGGTCGACCAGGCATCGAGCAGTGAACCGGAGCAGCCCGGCAACGCCACGGCGAAGCACCGGAACGTCTCACTGCTCTCCGTGGCGACCACCACTGCGGAGCGTGTGACGACCTCGGCTGACATCGAGGCCAAGCTCCGCGGGGTCCTCCGTCGGCTCCGTCTGCCGATGGGGCTGCTCGAGCGCGTCGCCGGCGTCATCGAGCGCCGCAACTGGGGCGAGGGCCAGACCTTCCAGGACGCGGCGATCGACGCCGGCCGTCGTGCCATGGCCGAAGCCGGTGTCCGGCCCGACGAGATCGGGCTGCTCATCAACACCTCGGTGACCCGTCCGCACCTCGAGCCGTCGGTGGCCGTCCGCCTGCACCACGGCCTCGGGCTGCCGTCGTCCGCCATCAACTTCGACATCGCGAACGCCTGCCTGGGGTTCGTCAACGCCATGAGCGTCGCCGCGGGCATGATCGACTCCGGGCAGATCAAGTACGCGCTCGTCGTCGACGGCGAGGACGCCGACCAGGTGCAGCTCAACACCATCGACCGCCTGAACCAGGGCGGCCGGAACCGCAAGGACTTCATGAGCGAGTTCGCCAGCCTGACCCTCGGGTCCGGTGCCGCGGCCGCCGTGCTCGGCCCGGCGGACCTGCACCCCGAAGGCCACCGGATCGTCGGCGGAGTCACCCGCGCGGCGACCCAGTGGTACGACCTGTGCGTCGGCAGCGTCGACGGCATGTTCACGGACGCGAAGATGCTGCTCAAGGGCGGCATGGAGCTCGTCGTCGCCGCCTGGACCGAGGCCCGCGCACACTTCGACTGGGCCGAGATGGACCGCTACGTGCTGCACCAGGTCTCCGACGTGCACACCAACGCCTTCGTCGAGGCGATCGGCATCCCGCGCGACAAGGTCCCCACCACCTACCAGCGCTTCGGCAACGTCGGCCCCGCGTCGATCCCGATCACCCTCGCCGACGAGGTCGCTTCCGGCGGCATCCGGCGCGGTGACCGCGTGTTCCTGGGTGGCGTCGGTTCCGGCATCAACACGGCGATGATGGAACTCCACTGGTGAGGTCCCGGCTGCCCCGCGTCGCCGCGAGCACGGCTCCGGCGACGCAGTCGCCCTCCCTGCCCGGCCTCGACCCCGCGTGGTCGCGTCTGGTCACGGTCCCCGCGTGGTCTGCAGAGCGGACGGGAGGCACAGATCGCGCCGCGCGCACCTGGCACCTCCTCGACACGGCCGGGTCCCTGGCCGCGCTCGGCGTGGAACCGGTCGGCACGATCCTCTGCGTGCACGGCAACCCGACCTGGTCGTACCTGTGGCGGTCGGTGCTCCGCACCTCGCTCGAGGTCGCCCAGGCCGGCGGCCCGGCCTGGCGCGTGGTCGCCGTCGACCAGCTCGACATGGGCTTCTCGGAGCGCACCGGCGTCGAGCGGGGACTGGGGCAGCGCGTCGCGGACCTCGGAGCCCTGACCGACGAACTCGGGCTGACCGGTCCGGTCGTCACCCTCGGCCACGACTGGGGCGGTGTCGTGTCGCTCGGTTGGGCGGTCGACCACCCGGACGTCCTGGCCGCCGCGATGACGTGCAACACCGCCGTGCACCAGCCCGACGACGCCCCGATCCCCGCACCGCTGCGGCTCGCCCTCGGCCCGGGGATGCTCGGCCGCGCGACGGTCGTGACCCCGGCGTTCCTCGAGACCACCCTGGCCATCGCGCACCCGAAGCTCGACCGTGCCACGGCTGACGGCTACCGGGCGCCCTACCGAGGTGCAGCCCGACGCGGGGGCATCGGCGGCTTCGTCGCGGACATCCCGGTCGACGCCCGGCACCGGAGCGCACCCGAACTCGACCGCATCGCCGCCGGGGTCGCCGCGCTCGACGTGCCGGTGCTCCTGCTCTGGGGTCCGCGCGACCCGGTGTTCCTCGAGCGCTACCTGGACGACCTGACCGAGCGCGTGCCGCACGCGGACGTCCACCGGTTCGAGGGCGCCGGGCACCTGCTGCCCGATGACGCCGACGTGGCGGGCGCGGTCTTCGACTGGCTCGGTGACCGCCTGCCGGACGGTGGCCGTCCTGCGCAGGCCCCCACGGGCCTCCAGTCCGACGTCGTGGACCCGGGCCAGCCCGCACCGGCGACCCCGCCGCTCTGGGCACGGCTCGACGAACTGCGTGGCAGTGACGAACCCGCGCTGGTCGAGATGGCCGCCGCCGGTGGCCCCCGCACGATCACGTGGCGACTGCTCGCCCGACGGGTCGACGAGATCGCCGCGGGACTCGACGACCTGGGCGTCCGCAGCGGCGACCGTGTCTCGCTCCTGGTGACCCCCGGTGCCGACCTGACCGCCGTCCTGTACGCCTGCGTGCGGATCGGGGCGGTCGTCGTCGTCGCGGACGCCGGACTCGGACTCGGCGGCCTGACCCGGGCCGTCCGTGGAGCCCGACCGGACTGGATCATCGGCGCGCTGCCCGGGCTCGGTGCCGCGCGTGCCCTCGGCTGGCCGGGGCGACGCATCGCGACGCTCTCGCTGCCCGCGCCGGCCCGGAAGGCGCTGCGGGTGGAGCACACGCTCGTCGACGTCGCCCGACGTGGTGCCCGCCGTCTCGCCCACGGCACCGCGCTGCCGACGGCTCCGTCGCCGGACGCACCTGCTGCCGTGCTCTTCACCTCGGGATCGACCGGGCCGGCGAAGGGCGTCGTGTACACGCACGGGCAGCTCAGCGCCGTCCGGGACGCCCTGGCCACCCAGTACGACGTCGGGGTCGGCACCGGCCTCGTCGCCGGGTTCGCGCCGTTCGCGCTGCTCGGCCCGGCCCTCGGGGCACGGTCGGTCGCGCCCGACATGGACGTCACCGCGCCGCGCACCCTGACAGCGAAGGCGGTCGCGGCCTCGGTCGCCGCGGCCGACGCCACCGTGGTGTTCCTGTCGCCGGCGGCCCTGGCGAACGTCGTCGCGACCGCGGCGGAGCTCACCGACGCCGACCGGACGGCACTGAAGGGCGTGCGGCTGTTCCTGTCGGCCGGGGCTCCCGTCTCGGCCGCGCTGCTGACCGCGGCGACCGAGCTGATGCCGAACGCCAGCGCCCACACCCCCTACGGCATGACCGAGGGGCTGCTCATGACGGACGTCGACCTCGACGGGGTCCGTGCCGCCGGCCGGTCCGATGACGAGGGGATCTGCGTCGGGGTGCCGGCAGCGAACGTCCGCGTCCGCATCGCGCCGCTCGACGGTTCCGGGCGCTCGACCGGAGCGCCGACGGACGAGCCCGGGGTCACCGGCGAGATCGTCGTCGCGGCACCCCACGTGCGCGACCACTACGACCGGCTGTGGCGCACCGACCGGGTCTCGCGCCTCGGCGTCGACGACCCGCGCGGACACCGCACCGGGGACGTCGGACACCTGGACACCGCGGGACGGATCTGGGTCGAGGGTCGGCTGCAGCACGTGCTGGTGACTCCGGACGGGGTCGTCACGCCGGTGGGGCCGGAGCAGCGGATCGAGGCCGTCGACGGTGTCGGACGTGCCGGGGTCGCGGGCATCGGGCCGGTCGGCACGCAGCAGGTGGTGGCCGTCGTCGAGACCGACCCCGCCGTGCGCCGGCCGGGTCTGGTGTCGCCGCAGCTCGCCGCAGCGGTCCGCGCCGCCGCCGGGGTGCCCCTCGCCGCGGTGCTCGTCGTGCCCGTGCTGCCGACGGACATCCGGCACAACTCCAAGGTCGACCGCACCCGGCTGTCCCGCTGGGCCGGCTCGGTGCTGTCCGGCGGACGGATGGTCCGCCCGTGATCGGCGCGTTCGGCGCGTTCTCACGCGCTCACCGACACCTCACGGGCCGTCGAGGGCGTGAACTGTCGGTGAGCACGAATCTCCGACCCGTCGCGGTTCGAGACGGCGGACGGATGGTCCGCCCGTGAAGGTCCTGGTCACCGGGGCCAGCGGGTTCCTCGGGCAGGCCACCGCCGCCGCCGTGCGGGACGCCGGGCACGAGGTCCGGACGTTCCAGCGCCGTCCCTCGGGCGTAGCCGGGGTGCAGGACGTCGCCGGCACGATGACCGACGACGCCGCGATCGCCCGCGCGGTCGACGGGGTCGAAGCCGTGGTGCACCTGGCCGCGAAGGTGTCACTCGCCGGGGACCCGGCCGACTTCGCGCGGGTCAACATCGAGGGCACGCGCTCGCTGCTGCAGGCCGCCCGTGCTGCCGGGGTCGGGCGCTTCGTCTTCGTGTCGTCGCCGTCGGTCGCGCACACCGGGTCGTCGCTCGTCGGGGCCGACGCCGGTCCGGCCGAGCCGTCCCGTGCCCGAGGCGACTACGCCCGCACCAAGGCCGCGGCGGAGCTCCTGGCACTCGACGCCGACGCCCCGGACTTCGCCGTCGTGGCGGTCCGGCCGCACCTGGTGTGGGGTCCGGGCGACACGCAGCTCGTTGGACGGATCGTCGATCGGGCCCGGACCGGACGGCTCCCACTGCTCGACTCCGGCGCCGCGCTCATCGACACGCTCTACGTCGACAACGCCGCGACGGCCATGGTCGCGGCGCTCGAACACGTCACGGACGACGGCGTCCACGGCAACGCCTACGTCGTCACGAACGGTGAGCCCCGCCCGGTCGCCGATCTGCTCGCCGGCATCTGCACGGCGTCGGGCGTCCGACCGCCGCAGTGGCACGTGCCGGCCGCGGTCGCACGGGCCGCGGGCTCCGTGGTCGAGACCGTCTGGCGCGTCCGACCGGGCGAGGACGAGCCGCCGATGACCCGGTTCCTGGCCGAACAGCTGTCGACCGCGCACTGGTTCGACCAGCGGCGTCCCCGGCGCGACCTGCGGTGGACCCCGTCGGTGTCGATCGACGAGGGGCTCGAGCGACTGGCGGCGGCAGCGGCTCAGGCCTCGTCGGCCGCCACGTAGACCCAGGCCGTCGAGCCCGAGGCCAGCGTGACCCGGATGCGCTGGTAGTCGGCGACCTCGTAGCCGTCGACCGCGCGGAGCTGCCACTCGTACCCGAGCGTCAGGGCCACACCCTCGACGACGTCGCCGGCAGAGCCGCGGCGGAGGATCGGGTGCCGGTCGGAGCCGCTCGTCCGGATGACGTCCGGGTCGGTGATCGTCACCCAGTCGAGCCGCCAGCCGGGCAGGGAGTCCGGGGTGGTGGGGACGTGGTCGCCGAACAGCGACTCCTGCACGAGCGGCTGCTGGAGCGTGCCGTACGAGAAGACCCGGTGCGTCTCGCCGGGGCGCGGCGTCGGACGCTCGACGGGACGCGGAGCGATCGCCGGGGTCGAGGTCCAGACGAGTGCACCGGCCAGGCCGGTCAGGCCGAGGTGCAGCAGCCCGATGACGCCGAGGGCGCTGCCCCAGAAGATCCCGGATTCGTGCCGGAGACAGCTGGACTGCGGCCAGACCTCGGATCCGGACAGGCACTCGTACCGGTTCGTGATCCCGACCACCAGACCGATGACGCCGACGACGAGACAGACGAGCGCGAACGCGCCGAGACCGATGACCCAGCGCTGGCCGGGGGAGAGACGCTTCACGTCGCGAGGCTAGCGGACGGGCAGTGGACCCCGGGACCACCCGGGTGGGCCGACCGGGTCGGGTGGGGCGGGCCTCCAGGCCGGGACCGTGCACGACGTCAGCCGGTGAAGCGGGTCCAGAGCTCGGTGACGATCGGCCAGACGTCGCCGGCGCGGTCAGCGGAGCCGACGGCGACCAGGACGACGGGGACCAGGGTGACCGCCACGCTCACCAGGACGGCGAGCACGACGGCGCTCGTCGCGGTCGCGGTGTGCCGGCGGGTCAGGGCGAGCAGGAGCAGCGCGAGCACCACGACCGCACCGAGCAGGGCGATCAGGGTGACGCGGACGAACGGGAACGGCACGAGGCCGGCGGTGGTGGCGGTGACCCCGCCGAGGAAGCCGACCAGCGGCAGGAACCCGCCGACCGCGACGGCGAGCACGAGGAAGACCCCGATGCCGCCGGCGATCCAGACGCCCCGGGGTCGGGGGCGCCGGTCGCGGGACCGGTGCCCTCCGGACCAGGCGGTGGTCACGGCTGGTCCCGGTGACGGGGAGCCGCGGCGGCAGCCGCTGCCGCGTCGGCGGCGACGGCTGCGTCGTCGGCCGCGTCCGCCGCGGCAACGGCAGCGTCGGCGGCCCTGTCGCGGGTCGTGCCGGCCGCGTCGACGACGACGTCGCGGGCCTGCTCGGCGGCGTCCTTCGCGGACGATGCTGCGTCGGCGGCCTGCTCGGATGCCCGAGCGAGCGACTCCGAGGCGGCGTCGCGCACACGCTGGCCCGTCTCGGCGGCGGCGTCGACGGCACGCTTGTCGGCGGCGGCGTCGGCAGCCTGCTTCGTCGCATCGGCCGTGGCCGTCGCGGCACGCTTGGTCGCGTCCGCGGTGGTCTCGGCGGCCCGCTTGACCGCGTCGCCGGTCGGCTCGGCCGCCTGCTCGACCGCATCGGTCGCCTGCTCGGCGGCCCGGCCGAGCGGGGACTGCTCGTCGTCGAACGGTCCGTGCACGTCGAGGACGCGGACGTCCACGCTCGTCGGGAGCTCGGACAGCTGCCGCGTCGCGGCGGTCACCTGCTTCCGCACCTCGTCGGCGACGTGCAGCACCGGCTCCGGGTAGCTGACGACGATGGAGACCTGCACGCCGAGCGCGCCGTCGTCCTCGTCGACCTGCACGCCGGCGGCGCCGGCGCTCCGGCCGAGCTGCTTGCGGAGCTGGTCGGCTGCGCGGGCGGCGATCCCGCCGAGGTGGTGCACGCCGGGCACGCCGAGTGCGGTCTCCGCTGCGGTCCGGGCGACGATCGTGACGGTGCTCGCGTCGTCGGGCAACGGCTCCGTGAGCTCCGCGGGCAGTGCCACCTCGGTGACCTGCGTGTGCGCGTTCGGGTCGTGCTGCATGGTTCTCTCCTCGTTCGGGTTCCGCCGGAACGCGTCGGGGCACTCGACTGCGCGAGTGCCCCGACACGGTTCGTGCGACCTACTTCTTGAAGACGTCCTTGACGTCCTCGCCGGTCTGCTTCGCGCTCGCGGCGGCCTGGTCCTTCTTGCCCTCGGCGACCTTGGAATCGTCGTTGGTCAGGTTGCCGACGGCTTCCTTCGCCTTGCCGGCGAGGTCCTGTGCGGCGTTCTTGATCTTGTCGTCGAGTCCCATGACGGGTCCTTTCGTGGGTGGGCGGTGCGCCCGGTGGTGTGGTGGTGGGCCGGGAGGCCCGGGGTACGTCCGGCTGACGGGTGTCAGTGGACGCGGGTCGACTTCGCGAGCGCGGAACGGGTACCGCCGGTCAGGTGCACGAGCACCGGGACCGGACGGCCGAGGGTGCGGTCGAGGACCGCGACGGCTCGGTCGACGGCGTCGAGCACGCTGACGGCGTCCCCGCCGCGGCGGACCGCGACACGGATCCGGGCGGCGCGCTGCCGGCGGACGAGGTAGGTGTCGACACGGGACCCGACCACGTCGCGGACACCCGCGAGTTCGTGCTCGAGGACGTCCCGGACGAGTGCGACGTTGACGGTGACCGCATCGTCGCCCGAGTGCTCCCGGACGGCGACGGACGTGCCGCCACCACCGCGGGTGAACACCCACACGAGCGACAGGACGATCACGAGGGCCGCGGCCCCGGCGACGATCCACAGCGCGGACGCGGGGACGTCGAGGCTGCGGGGGAGGTCGACGTACGGCTTGACGGCGTCCTGGACGGCGGGCAGCACGCCCGCGCCCATCGCGATCCCGACGACCACGGCGACGAGGCCGAGGACGAACAGGATGATCCGGTTGAGGGTCCGGTTGCTCTTGGTCATGCGAGGGTTCCCTTCTCCTCGACCCGGACGCGGACGCGTCGGCCGAAGCGCTCGTCGAGACCGCTCAGACGATCCACGACGGCGGCGCGGACGCTCGCCTCGTCGACCGGGACACCGGTGACGGGGACGATGCGCACCTCGGTGGAACGGCCACGGGCGGTGGCGGAGGCGTTCCCCTCGGGGACACCGGCCGCCGTGCCGGCGGCGTTCGCCGCGGTGGAGGCGACGATGCGGGCGTCGATGACGACCGCACCACGCGCGTGCTCGACGACCGAACGGTGCTGGCGGCCGGGCTTGAGCGCCAGGACGACCAGCACGACGCCGAGGACGACGAGCACACCCGCGACGACCTCGACGACGGTGACGAACGCGGCGTCCGGGCGGAGCGCCGTGTCGACCACGGTCTGGGGGTCGGCGACCAGCGGCGGACGGCCGATGGCGCTGAGCACCGCCTCGGTGCCGATCCAGGCGGCCACCAGGGCGAGCACCACGAGTGCCACCGCCACTGCTGTGGAGCGGGAGCGGTGCACGCTCCGACGACGGATGCGTCGTTCGACGGAACCGTTGCTCATGATGGCCTCCTAGCGGGCACGGGACTCGTGCTCGCGCACGATCCCGGTGAGTTCGATGTGGGCACTGCCGACGCGGCGCCCGGTCAGGTCGCTCACGCGGCCCTTGACCTGGTCAGCGATCCGGATCGACCCGGAGACGATGTCGTCGCCCGCGGCGATCGGCCCGGTGATGTCGAGCGACAGTGCTCCCGACGCGTCGCCGAGTCCGACGCGAACCCGCTTGACGGGGGCGCCGAGCCCTTCGGCTGCGACGGCCCGCGCCAGCGAGGTGAGCGCGCGTGCGGTGATCTCGACGCGGCCCGGGACGCCCGGGCCGGCGTTCACCGGGAGCTCCGGCGTCCGGTCAGCACGTCGGTCAGGGCACCGCGGTCGATGCGCCCGGTGGCGAGTGCGGCCACGAGGGCCCCGATCGCACCGAAGACGATCACGAGCACGAAGCCCCAGAACCCGAACTGCAGTGCCACGACGGCGAGGACTGCGCCGATGAGGGCGCCGATCAGCGTGTTGCTCATGCGACTCGGGCTTCCTTCTTCTCGTCGTCGTTGTCGTCGTCGTCACCCGGGATGTAGACGTCCTGGACGGTCACGTTGACCTCGGCGACCTCCATGCCGACGATCTGCTCGAGGGCACGGGCGACACCGGAACGGACGCCGTCGGCGACCTGCTGGAGCGACACCGGGTACTCGGCGACGATCACGATGTCCGCGGCGACCTGCTTCTCGCCGACCTCGACCTTGACGCCCTGACCGAAGTCGCGCTGGCCGATGGCGTCGCGGAGGGCGCCGATGGCACGGGCTGCGCCGTTGCCGAGGGAGTGCACGCCGTTGACCTCGCGGGCGGCGATGCCGGCGACCTTCGACACGACGGTGTCGTCGATGACGGTCTTGCCGGTGACGCCGCTGGTGCCGGCGCGCGAGGTGGCACGGGTCGCCGTGGTGGCCGGGGTGGGGGTGATGGTGTCAGCCATGTTCGTTCCTTCCGTTGACCCGCCGGGCGTTCCCAGCGGTTGCTGTTCACGGATGAGACGGGCTGTGGAAGAGATTCGTCACACACGACTTCTCGGATTCGGGTGGTGTCCAGGCATCCCCGGAAATCCGCGGATCTGCGTGTACCCCCGGGCTGTTCCGTCGGGCCGTTCAGCCGTTTCCGGCCGCGTCGTTGCGCTCGGCCACGGCCCGCATGGCACGGACGCAGGCCATCGGGGACTCGCCGCGCTCCTCGCGGAAGAGCTGCTGCAGGCGTCGGGGGAGCACCCCGGCGGCGGCCGCGATGTCGTCGAGCGTGAGCGGGTCGTCGAGGTGCTGTTCGATGTACGACACCGCACGGCGGACACGCCACGACGCCTTGCCGGCCTCCGGCTGCGCAGCCAGCGACGCGCGTTTCGTCACGGCGGGGTCCTCGCCGAACCGGTCGCGGTAGGTCTCGGCGAACCGGCCCGGGTTGGTGAAGCCCCAGCGGCGGGCGATCGCGGCGATCCCCGACGACACGAGTGGGCAGTCCGCGGCCGTCGTGCCCCCGCGGTCCGCACGCAGGAGCTCTTCCCGCACGCGGTCCAGGCGGTGGTCGCGGAGGAACCGGTGCGGGGTGGTGCCGAGCGTCCGGGCGAAGACGTCCTGCAGCCCGCGCTGGCTCAGTCCGCAGGCGGCGGCGATCGTGGGGATTGAGGGGCGTTCGGCGGCGTGCAGCTCGATGAAGCGGATCGCGTCACGGAGCCGGTTCGCCACGGGCACGTCGTCGCCGCGGTTGCGGATGGGGAACGTGTCGAGGATGACGACGGCCAGCCGGCGGTTCAGCGCGGTCCGCATCGGTCCGAGCACGCGGTCGTCGACCAGGGCCGGCCCGAGTTCGCGGATCATGTGTCGCAGCGGTTCGCGCCGGGCGACGACCTCGTCCTGCTGGTCGAACAGCAGCGGGCCGTCGGGCAGGCGGTAGCCGAGGTCGCGGCCGACGCTCCGCAGGAACCGGTCGGACACGTGCACGCCGTTGTAGACGGTGCCGTCCGACTCGAACCGGTAGGCCTCGGACGCCGAGGCGATGTACGGGCTGCCCGGTTCGACGGTGCGGGTGCGGTCGGCGAAGTGCATCTCGAGGCGACCCTTGGTCAGCCAGAACACCACGTGGTCGTCCCGCACCCCGATGACGCCGCCGCGCCGACCGCCCTCGGCCCGCATGGTGCGGAGCGTCAGGTCGTCGTCGCCCACGACCGTGTACTCGTACCGGGTGTCGTCGGTGGCGAAGGTCTCGGAGGCGAAGTCCGAGCCGCCGTACTCGGCCGTGAAGATCTCGGAGTAGTCGGAACCCTCGCCGTCGGAGAACCGCAGCCGGCGGAATCCGTTCGTCGTCGAGGGGTCCATGCGCCGATCATGCCACCGGTTGCGCGCGGACGAGATCGGAATACCCTAGGGGGGTACCGTATTGAGAACGGTGGAGGCGGACATGCACGAACACGTCGGGTACATCGGCGACAAGGACGACCTGCTCAAGCGACTCCGTCGCGCCGAGGGACAGGTGCGCGGCATCGCGCGGATGGTCGAGGACGAGACGTACTGCATCGACGTCCTGACCCAGATCTCGGCGGCGAACCGGGCGCTCGAACGCGTCGCGCTGTCGCTGCTCGAGGACCACCTGGCGCACTGCGTCGCCGAGGCCGTCGCCGAGGGCGGGGACGCCGCCGACGAGAAGGTGCGCGAGGCCAGCCAGGCGATCGCCCGGCTCGTCCGCTCCTGACCCCGACGACCCACCACCGAGAAGGAGACACCATGACCACCGAAACGCTGCTCGTCGAGGGCATGACCTGCGACCACTGCGTGATGAGCGTCACCGAGGAACTCACCGAGGTCGACGGGGTGTCGGGCGTCGACGTCCGACTCGTCCCCGGCGGATCGTCCGAGGTCACCGTCAGCTCGGCGGCACCCGTCGACGCGGACGCCCTCCGCGCCGCCGTCACCGAGGCGGGGTACGAGGTCGTGCGCTCGTGACCGACCGCACCGTCGAACTCGACATCACCGGGATGACCTGCGCCTCGTGCGCGAACCGCATCGAGCGGAAGCTCGGCAAGCTGCCCGGGGTCACCGCCACGGTCAACTACGCCACCGAGAAGGCGCAGGTGCAGGTCGCCGCGGAGGGCACCGCCGACCCTCAGGCGCTGATCGCCGCGGTGGAGTCGGCCGGCTACGGTGCCACGGTGCCGGCCCCGCCCGCCGCTGCTGACGCCGACCCCGCGGTGGACGAGGACCCGACCGGCCCACTGCGCCGACGCCTGGTCGTGTCCGCCGTGCTCGCGGTGCCCGTCGTGGTGCTCTCGATGGTGCCGGCGCTGCAGTTCCCGAACTGGCAGTGGCTCGCCCTGACGCTCGCGGCGCCCGTCGCCGTCTGGGGTGCGCTGCCGTTCCACCGTGCCGCGTGGGTCAACGCCCGGCACGGTGCCGCCACCATGGACACCCTGGTGAGCGTCGGCGTCCTCGCTGCCTTCGGGTGGTCGCTGTACGCCCTGTTCTTCGGCGACGCCGGCACGACCGGCATGCACATGACGTTCTCGTGGTTCGCCACGGACCCCGAGGCCACCGACCTGTACCTCGAGGTCGCGACCGCCGTGACGGTGTTCATCCTCGCCGGCCGGTACATGGAGGCCCGCGCGAAGACACAGTCCGGTGCCGCACTCCGGGCGCTGCTCGAACTCGGCGCGAAGGACGCCACCGTCCTGCGCGACGGCGGCGAACACCGCGTGCCCGCCTCGTCCCTCGTCGTCGGGGACGTCGTCGTGGTGCGACCGGGCGAGCGGATCCCGAGCGACGGCCTGGTGCAGGACGGCTCCTCGGCCGTCGACCTCAGCATGCTCACCGGCGAGTCCGTGCCGGTCGAGGTCGGACCGGGTGACCGGGTCACCGGCGCCACGATCAACGTCGGCGGCCGGCTCGTCGTCGGCATCACCCGCGTCGGTGCCGACACCGAGCTCGCCCGCATGGGGCGCCTGGTCGAGGACGCCCAGACCGGCAAGGCCGAGGTGCAGCGCCTGGCCGACCGCGTTTCCGGGGTCTTCGTGCCGATCGTCATCGCGCTCGCCGTGCTGGCCTTCGTCGGCTGGCTCGTGTTCGGCGGCTCGGTCACCGCGGCCTTCACCGCGGCCGTCGCCACCCTGATCATCGCCTGCCCGTGCGCCCTCGGACTCGCCACGCCCACCGCACTGCTGGTCGGGACCGGCCGAGGCTCCCAGCTCGGCATCCTGATCGGCGGTCCGCAGGGGCTCGAGCGCACCCGCGGCGTCGACACCGTCGTGCTCGACAAGACCGGCACCGTCACCACGGGGTCGATGACCCTGCGGTCGGTCACCGCCGTCGACGAGACCGAAGACACCGTGCTCCGGCTCGCCGCCGCGGTCGAGGACGGCTCCGAGCACCCCGTCGCCCGTGCCGTCACCACCGCGGCCCGTGCCCGAGGCGTCGACCTGCTGGAGGCCGAGCAGTTCACCGCGACCGCCGGCGCCGGTGTGCAGGCCGTCGTGGACGGCGACGTCGTCCTGGTCGGCACGACCCGCTGGCTCGCCGACTCGTGGTCGATCACCCTGCCCCCGGTGCTGTCCGACGCCGTCGACCGCGCCGAGGCCGACGGGGGCACGGCGGTCGTCGTCGCCCGGAACGGCACGGCCCTGGGCATGGTCGTCGTCGGAGACACCGTGAAGCCCGAGGCCGCCGACGCGATCGCCCGCTTCCGCGCGCTCGGCCTGCACCCGGTGCTGCTCACCGGCGACAACGACGGTGCCGCACGTGCGGTCGCCGCGAGCGTCGGCATCGACGAGGTGCACGCCCGCGCGACCCCGGCGTCGAAGCTCGAGACCGTCCGCCGGCTGCAGGCCGAGGGTCGGAGCGTCGCGATGGTCGGCGACGGCGTGAACGACGCCGCCGCACTGGCCGCGGCCGACCTCGGCATCGCCATGGGGGCCGGCACCGACGCGGCCATCGCGGCGAGCGACATCACGGTGGTCAGCGGTCGGCTCACCGTGGTGGCCGACGCCATCCGGCTGTCGCGCGCGACGCTCGGCGTCATCAAGGGCAACCTGTTCTGGGCGTTCGCG
This sequence comes from Curtobacterium sp. MCSS17_005, assembly GCF_003234225.2. Lineage (NCBI taxonomy): Bacteria > Bacillati > Actinomycetota > Actinomycetes > Micrococcales > Microbacteriaceae > Curtobacterium > Curtobacterium sp. MCSS17_005. The sequence goes on along the minus strand of NZ_CP126258.1, from coordinate 3,142,995 downwards.
TACAACGTGGCGGCGATCCCGCTCGCGATGGCGGGGCTGCTCAACCCGGTGCTCGCGGGTGCGGCGATGGCGTTCTCGTCGGTCTTCGTCGTGACGAACAGCCTGCGGCTGCGCCGCTTCGCGGCGCAGCCGTGAAGCCGGCCACAGCCGTGAACCCGGCGAACGGACCGCGGCCCTGAACGTGGCAAGCCGACCGCAGCCGTGAACGCGACCGGCCGGGAGGCGTGACGCGCGCAGCGAACGCGAGCCGCGCCTCCCGGCCGACTGTGCGCACCACCTGCCGGAGCGCACTACGCTCGAAGACGGTCCGCGACGCAGCGCTGCGTGACCCGCGGGCTGTACGTCTCGAACGTGATCCCCAGGAGGACCGAAGTGACCGAATCCGCTCCCGTCGACCCCACATCGACCGAAGGCTGGAAGAAGCTCGACAGCATCGCTGCCGGCTTCACCCCGGACCTGCGAGGGTGGTTCGACAGCGACCCCGGTCGTGCCGAGCAGTACACCTTCCAGGCGGCCGACCTGACCGTCGACCTCTCCAAGGGCCTGGTGACCGACGAGATCCTCGCCGCGCTGCTGCAGGTCGCGAAGGACACCGGCGTCGCCGAACGCTTCCAGGCGATGCTCGCCGGTGAGCACATCAACGTCACCGAGGACCGCGCCGTGCTGCACACCGCGCTCCGCCGCCCGAAGGCGACCGAGGGCCTCGTGCCGGCGGCGCCCCTGACCGTCGACGGTCAGGACGTCGACGCCGACGTGCACGCCACGCTCGACAAGGTCTACGGCTTCGCCGAGCAGGTCCGCAGCGGCGCCTGGACCGGCGTGACCGGCAAGCGCATCGAGACCGTCGTCAACATCGGCATCGGTGGATCGGACCTCGGCCCGGTCATGGTCTACGAGGCACTCAAGCCCTACGTCCAGCCCGGCCTCGAGGCCCGCTTCGTCTCGAACATCGACCCGGCGGACATCTACGAGAAGACCGCGGACCTGGACCCCGAGACCACGCTCTTCATCGTCGCGTCGAAGACCTTCGGCACGCTCGAGACCCTGACGAACGCGCGCCTCGCCCGCCAGTGGCTGTGGGAGGAGCTCGGCCTGACCGACGCCGCCGACGACGAGAAGAAGAACGCGGTCGCCAAGCACTTCGTCGCCGTCTCCACCGCGCTCGACAAGGTCGAGGCCTTCGGCATCGACCCCGAGAACGCCTTCGGCTTCTGGGACTGGGTGGGCGGCCGCTACTCGGTCGACTCGGCCATCGGCACGAGCGTCGTCATCGCCATCGGCAAGGAGAACTGGGAGCAGTTCCTCGCCGGCTTCCACGCCATCGACGAGCACGTCCGCACCACGCCGCTCGAGCAGAACGTCCCCGTCCTGATGGGCCTGCTCAACGTCTGGTACACGAACTTCCTCGGTGCGCAGAGCCACGCGGTCCTGCCGTACACGCAGTACCTGCACCGCTTCGCCGCGTACCTGCAGCAGCTCACCATGGAGTCGAACGGCAAGCGCGTCCGCTGGGACGGCTCGCCCGTCACCACCGAGACCGGCGAGGTCTTCTGGGGTGAGCCCGGCACGAACGGCCAGCACGCGTTCTACCAGCTCATCCACCAGGGCACCCGCCTGATCCCGGCCGACTTCATCACGGTCGCCAACCCGGCCCGTCCGCTCAAGGACGAGACCGGCGACGGCAAGGGCGTCGCGCCCGGCACCGACGTGCACACGCTCTTCCTGGCGAACTTCTTCGCGCAGACCAAGGCGCTCGCGTTCGGCAAGAGCGCCGACGAGGTCCGCGCCGAGGGCACCACGGACGAGGGCACCGTCGCGGCGCGCACGTTCCCCGGCAACAAGCCGACCACGTCGATCATCGCGCCGGAGCTCACCCCGAGCGTCCTCGGCCAGCTCATCGCCCTGTACGAGCACATCGTGTTCACCGAGGGCACGATCTGGGGCATCGACTCGTTCGACCAGTGGGGTGTGGAGCTCGGCAAGCAGCTGGCGCTGCAGGTCACGCCGGCCGTCGAGGGCGACCAGGCCGCGCTCGACGCGCAGGACCCGTCGACCAAGGCGCTCATCGCGAAGTACCTGGAGCTGCGGAAGTAACGCACGCCCCCACCTGACGGACGGGAGGCCCGTGGCGGATCCGCCACGGGCCTCCCGTCCGTCAGTGCGTGCGCTGCGGCCGCGGGGCGGACGCCGGGCCGGTTTCGCGGTCAGCGACACCTCACGCGCGCCGCGGCCCGTGAGGTGTCGCCCAGCGCGAAACGCCGTCTGCCGCCGCGCGCCGCCACCGCGCCGGACGGTCCGCCGGTGTCGGTCGGAGCGGCTACGGTCGAGGGCATGGAGCGTTCGGAGATCCTCGCCGCGGCTGCCGCCGCGCACGCCGCCCGCATCGCAGCGGCCGGTGGTGACGACGTCGCAGCGCGTGAACGGGCCGACAGCGTCCGGCGCCGGGCCGACGGGCTCACCGACCGGTACGACACGGTCGAGGGCTCGGGCACCGAGTCCGACGCACGTGACGCCGCACGCCGTCGCGCGGGAGAGGCCGACCGCGCCGCCTCGCGCACCGAGGGTGTGCTGTCGGACTGGCACCGGATGGGCACCCGTCGTGGCGTCACCCCCGACGCCCAGGTCCGCACGGCGTGGACCGTGACCGGGGTCCCCGAACGCGGCGATGCCCGAGCCCTGGCGAACGTGCTGTTGTCCACCGCGGGGCATGCCGGCCGTGTCGCCGACGCCGCCCGACGCAACCCCGCCCTGTCCGGTGCCGCGAGTGCCGCCGCCCGACGGACCGTTCGCCGCTACACCGACCACGGGGCCGACATGGCCTCGTTGGGGGACGTCCTGGGCGACGGCCCCGTCGACGACGAGCACTGAGCCCGATCCGCGGATTGGACCGCTCCCGTCCTCATCAGGCCTTCTGTGGACCGATCCAAACGACCTGACGACAGAATGTCCAATTGACAGGACATGGATTCGGGTTACGATCGGTCCACGCACTGACGCGCGATCACCGACGAAGGAGTCACCGAATGGTCGATATCAAACCGACAGCCCCGACTGTCGCACTGCCCCCGTTGGGGACCGGGCCGCACCGCCGACGACTCGGTGTGCTGGCCCTCGTCGCCACGTTCGGCGGGTTGCTCTTCGGGTACGACACCGGCGTGATCAACGGCGCCCTGAACCCGATGAAGGCGGAGCTCGGCCTGACGAACTTCACCGAGGGTGTGGTCACCAGCTCGCTGCTCTTCGGTGCCGCGATCGGCGCCATGCTCGGCGGCCGCATCGCCGACGGCTGGGGTCGCCGCAAGACGATCATCCTGCTCGCCGTCACGTTCTTCGTCGGCACGCTGATCTGCGTGTTCGCGCCGACGTTCGAGGTCATCGTCGTCGGTCGTGTGCTCCTCGGCCTCGCCGTGGGTGGCGCATCCACGGTGGTGCCGGTGTTCCTCGCCGAACTCGCACCGTACGAGATCCGCGGGTCGCTGTCCGGCCGCAACGAGCTCATGATCGTGATCGGTCAGCTCGCCGCGTTCGTGGTCAACGCGTTCATCGGCACCTTGTGGGGCGAGGGCAACGGCGTGTGGCGCGTCATGCTGGCCGTCTGCGCGCTCCCTGCGATCGCGCTGTTCGTCGGCATGCTCCGCGTGCCGGAGTCGCCGCGCTGGCTCGCGTCGAAGGGTCGCAACGACGAGGCACTCTCGGTCCTCGGGCAGATCCGCACGACGGAGCGGGCGAACGCCGAGCTCGACGACATCAAGCGCACCAACGACCTCGAGGCGAAGCTGCAGAAGGTCAGCGGCTGGCGCACCCTGCTCGGCAACAAGTGGCTCATCCGCATCGTGCTCATCGGTGCCGGCCTCGGGGTCGCGCAGCAGCTCACCGGCATCAACTCGATCATGTACTACGGCCAGACCGTGCTGATCGAGTCGGGCTTCGAGCAGTCGGCAGCGCTCATCGCCAACATCGCGCCCGGCGTCATCGCCGTGATCGGTGGCGTCATCGCCATCTACAACATGGAGAAGATCAACCGCCGCACGACCCTGATCATCGGGTTCTCGCTGACGACCGTCTGCCACTTCCTCATCGGCATCGCCTCGGTGGCGCTGCCGGACGGCAACCCGGCTCGTCCGTGGGTCATCCTGTTCCTGGTCGTCGCCTTCGTCGGCTCGATGCAGACCTTCCTGAACATCGCCGTCTGGGTCGTGTTGTCGGAGATCTTCCCGACGCAGATCCGTGCGCTCGGCATGGGCATCGCGGTGTTCTGCCTCTGGATCGCGAACGCGTTCCTCGGGCTCTACTTCCCGACGATCGTCGCCGCGACCGGCATCACCGGGACCTTCTTCGGCTTCGGGATCGTCGGGCTGCTGGCTCTGTTCTTCATCTGGAAGTTCGTGCCGGAGAGCCGCGGTCGCACCCTCGAAGAGGTCGAGGAGGGCGTCACCACCGGCAACATCTTCACCGTCCCCGTGAAGGCGTCGCGCCGCTAGTCCACACCGCGCTGCACCGAGTGAGCAGAAGACGTCGGGTCGCCCCAGGGCACCCGACGTCTTCTGCTCACCATGGGCGCGCAATCGTGTCCGGGCGACCTTGGCGCGTCCGCACCGCCCGGTTCCTACACTCGACCCGTGCATCCCCTCCTCCTGGCGACCGGGGCCGGCCTGGCTTCCGGTCTCGCCCTCGTCGTCGGCGCCGCGATCGCCTGGTTCGTCCGCGTGCCACGGACCGTGGTCGCCACCATCACCGCCTTCGGCGCCGGCGTCCTCATCTCCGCGCTCTCCTTCGACCTCGTCGCCGAGGCCACCCGGTCCGGCACCTTCTGGACGGCGATGGCCGGGTTCCTGGGCGGCGCGGTCGTCTACGTCGGCCTCGACGTGCTGCTGGAACGGCGCGGTGCGCGGAAGAAGCGCAGCGGGGCCGGGTCGCCCGGCTCCGGCACCGGGCTCGGTATCGCCCTCGGCGCGTTGCTCGACGGCATCCCGGAGACGGCGGTGCAGGGCGTCGGGCTCGCCGCGGGCGGATCGCTCTCGATCGCGGTCCTCGCGGCCGTCGTCATCTCGAACCTGCCGGAGGGACTCTCCAGCACGTCGGACATGAAGGAGAACGGCCGGGGAGCACGGTACGTGTTCTCCGTCTGGGGCGGCATCGCCCTGGCGTGCGCCCTGTCGGCGCTCGGCGGGTACGCGATCCTCGGGCAGGCACCCGCCGGCGTGCAGAGCGCCGTGACCGCGGTCGCCGCCGGAGCGATCCTGGCGATGCTCGCCGACACCATGCTGCCGGAGGCGTTCCGGAAGACCGGCCCGTGGACGGGCCTCATCGCGGTCGTCGGGTTCTTCGCCGCCTACGGCATCCACGTGGTTGGCGGCTGACGCGCGATCCAGCGTCCCGGCGGTGGACGGGTGGGCAGACGGACGGGAGGCCCGTGGCGGTGTCGCCACGGGCCTCCCGTCCGTCGTGCTCGTCGCGCTACGGGCGCAGGAGCACCTTGCCGACGCGGCCGGCGGTGTCGCTGGCGCGCACGGCGTCTCGGACCTGCTCGAAGGCGAAGGTCTCGGCGACGGGGAGCGTCAGCGAGCCGTCGAGCACGCGCGTGATGAGCTCACCGAAGAGCTGCCCCTTCGTCTCGTCGGGCATCGTCTTGCTGACGACGGAGCCCCAGAAGCCCTTCACGGTGAGCTGGCCGAAGATGACCTTGCCCGACGGGATCTCGAGCGTCGGCGACGCCATCGCGCCGAAGACGACGAGGGTGGCGTTCTCGCCCAGCACGGAGGCGATGTCGCCGGCGGCCTTGCCACCGACCGACTCGACGCCCGCGATGATCGGGGCGCCACCGGTGATCGCGGCGACCTGGTCCTGCCAGTCGTCGGCGTCGGTGGCGACGATGCGCTCGATGCCCTGCTCGCGGAGCTCGTCGACACCGGCGGCGCGACGGACGAGTCCGATCACGTTGATGCCGCGGGCGGCACCGAGCTGGGCGACCATGCGTCCGACCGCACCGTTGGCGGCGTTCTGGATGATCCAGTCGCCCTCGTCGAGGTCGAGCGAGTGCAGCAGGCTGATGGCGCTGAACGGCATCGAGACGAGCTGGGCGGCGGCCTCGTCGGTCATCGCGTCCGGCACCGGCACGAGGCCGGCGGCGTTCGCGGTGTAGTACTCGGCCCAGACGCCGAAGGCACCACCGGCGACGCGCTGCCCGACCTGCAGGTTCGTGACGCCCTCGCCGAGCGCCTCGACGACACCGAGTGCCTCGGTGCCCGAGGCCGCGGGGAGCTCCGGCTTGAAGCCGTAGGTGCCGCGGACGGTCCACAGGTCGTGGTTGTGGATGGGGGAGAGGACCGTGCGGACGAGGACCTCGCCGGCACCGGGGGTCGGGACGGGGCGCTCCTGCACCTCGAGGACCTCGGCGGGCTCGGCGAACGTCTCGTGGACGACGGCACGCATGGTGGTGGGGGTGGTGGTGCTCACGGGTCAGTCCTCCGAGACGACGATGGTGACGTCGATGTTGCCGCGGGTCGCGTTCGAGTACGGGCAGACCTGGTGGGCTGCGTCGGCGAGGGCCTGGGCCTGGTCGTGCTCCAGGCCGGGGATGACGACCTCGAGCATGACGGCGAGCTGGTAGCCACCGTTGCCGTTCGGGCCGATCGACACGCGGCCGCCGACGGACGAGTCGGTGATCTTCACCTTCTGGCTGCGGGCAACGCCCTGCAGTGCGGAGTGGAAGCATGCGGCGTACCCGGCGGCGAAGAGCTGCTCGGGGTTGGCACCGTTGCCGGAGCCACCCATCTCCTTCGGGATGGCGAGGTCGAACTCGACCGTGCCGTCGCTCGTGGCGACGTGGCCGTTGCGGCCTTCGCCGGTGGCCAGGGCCTCGGCGGTGTAGAGGGCTTCCATGGGGTTCCTTCCTTGTGGGGCGGATCGTGCAGTCGGGGTGCTGGGGTGCGTCGCGTGGTCTCGCGCTCAGCGACAGTTCACGGGCGCACGGGGGCGTGAGGTGTCGCTCAGCGCGAAACGGCGCCGGCACCGGCGGGGTCGGCCGCCGCGTGCATCGTCTCGGTCAGCCGGTGCAGCGTCGCGATGAGCTCGGCGGCGGCGCGTTCGTCGGCCAGGCCCATCCCGGCGGCGATGCGCGCGGGGATGCCGCTCAGCTCGGAGCGCAGTTCGCGGCCGCGCTCGCCCACCGTCACGGTGACCACGCGCTCGTCGGTGCTGCGGCGCTCGCGGCGGACCAGGTCGCTCTGCTCCATGCGGCGGAGCAGTGGCGAGAGGGTGCCGGAGTCGAGCTGCAGGTGTTCCCCGAGGCTCGAGACGGTCTGGTCGCCCTCGACCCACAGGGTGACGAGCACCAGGTACTGCGGGTACGTCAGGCCCCAGGGTTCGAGCATCGTGCGGTACGCCTGCGTGGTGGCGCGGGACGCCGCGTAGAGGGAGAAGCACACCATCTCGTCGGTCACGGGCATGCGTCCACCCTGCCACGCAACTGAGTTGTGTGCAACCTACATCGACGGTTCGCAGGCGAGCTCACAGCGAGCGCCGGGCAGGTGCCCCGCCTCGGCGAGTGCGGCCTGGGCGTCCCGGAACGACGAGTAGGGCACGTGCACCCCGCGGACGTCCCGGTAGTCGGTCAGGCCCGGACCGGCCCAGTACACGACCCCGTCGTCACCGACCTCGGCGATCGCCCGGCGGATCGCCCGCGCCGGGTCCGGCTCCTCGACGACCAGCGCGTCGTGCCCGCTCGCTCGCGCACCCTCGACGATGGCCGCCCGGATCGGGGCCGGGGCCTCGAACCGCGGGTGGTGGTCGGCCACGACGACGACGTCGGCGGCCTCGGCCGCCACCACTCCCATCGCCGCTCGCTTGCTCGGGTCCCGGTCGCCGTCCGCCCCGAGGACGATCCCGACCCGGCCCGGTGCGAACGCCCGCACCGCCTGCAGGCTCTTCGCGAAGGCGTCCGGGGTGTGCGCGAAGTCCACGAAGACGCGAGGGCCGGTCGCCGCCGATGCGTCCGCCATCCGCCCGGGGACGACGACGTCGAGACGGCCCTCGGTCGCGTCGAGCAGTGCTGCGACGGGCACCCCGGCGGTCGCGAGCATCGCCACCGCCAGCCCGGCGTTCGCCGCCATGTGCACGCCGAGCAGCGGGAGGTCGAGGTCGAACGTCGTGCCGTCCGGTGCGGTCAGGGTCGACCGGGTGCCGTCGGGCCGCTGCTCCCGCACCAGGACGGTCCAGTCGGCTCCGGCCGCGGGGTCGGTCGAGACCGTCGTCACCGGGACCGTCGCCCGCTCGACGACCCGTCGACCGGCGGGGGAGTCGAGTGACACCACGCCGGCCCGCGACCGAGCCGGCGTGAACAGCAGGGCCTTGGCCGCCAGGTACTCGTCCATGTCGGCGTAGTCGTCGAGGTGGTCGTGCGACAGGTTCGTGAAGCCCGCCACGTCGAACCGGACGCCGTCAGTGCGGTGGCGGGAGAGGCCCTGCGCACTCACCTCGAGGGCGGCGCCGTCGACCCCGCGTTCGGCGGCGCGTGCCAGGAACGCGTGCAGTTCGGGAGCCTCCGGTGTCGTCAGCGCACTCGGCAGCGACTCGTCGTCGACACGGCGCTCGATCGTGCTGCTGATCGCCGACCGCCACCCGAGCCGGCGCATCAGGGCGTCGAGCAGGTGCACCGTCGACGTCTTGCCGTTCGTGCCGGTCACCCCGAACAGCGGGAACGGCAGCGACTCCGTGCCGGCGAGGAGCCGTGCGACGGCGCCCAGGTGCGCACGGACGTCCGGCACGACGACGACCGGCAGCCCGCTCCGTCGCGCCGCGGCCTGCCCGTCCGGGTCCGTCAGCACCGCGGCGGCACCGGCGTCGCGCGCCACCTCGGCGTACTGCGCGCCGTGTGCGACGCGGCCGGGGAGCGCGGCGAACAGCATCCCCGGCCGGAGCTCGTCGGTGGCGAGCGCCAGGCCGGCCACCGGGACGGCACCGGGGCCGGGGCCACCAGCGGCACCACCACCGGCACCGTCGCCGGGGCCGTCGACGCCGAGTGCTCGGGCGAGCACGTCGAGTCGGACCGGGCGCGGGCGGTCCGGTCGGAAGGCGTGCGGCATCGCGGCTCCTCGTCGTGGGCGGACCCCGATGGTGCGCCGTGCTCCCGGAACGGGGTCCCAGGTCCGCCCGCAGCGCACGACGAACACGCCGACGGCCCGGACGGTTAGGCTGACGTGACCCACGATGACCAGCAGCGACCTCGACAACACCACGACCCCCGGCAACGGATCGGCGTCGTCCCACGGCAAGACGATCCTGATCGGTGAGCACGCCGTGGTCTACGGCGCACCCGCTCTCGTCCTGCCGGTGCTCGACGCACGGGTCGTGGCGACGGTCACCCCGGTCGCCGCCGACGCCGAGCAGCCCGGTCACAGCCTGCAGTCGACCGTGCACACCGGCCCCCTCGACCTCGCACCGGCCGCCGTGATGCCGACCGTCACCGCCGTCACTGCGACCCTGCGCCACTTCGGGGTCACCGACCGGCACTTCCACGTCCGGGTCGACAGCGAGGTGCCGACAGCCCGCGGCATGGGCTCGAGCGCTGCGGTCGCCGCCGCCGTGACCGCCGCCGTCGCCGATGCCCTGGGCGAGACCCTCGACGTCGAGACCCACCACGAGCTCATCCAGGAGTGCGAACGCGTCGCCCACGGCCGACCGTCCGGCCTCGACGCCCGGGGCGTCGTCGCGTCCGCGCCGGTCTGGTTCGAGGGCGGGCAGATCGAACCCGTCACGCTCGGCGCCCGGTTCACCTTCGTCGTCGCGGACACCGGCGTGCCCGGGCACACCCGACAGGCGGTGTCGGCCGTCCGCGCCCGCCACGACCAGGACCCGGCCGGGGTCGGCGCCGTGATCGACCGGATCGGCGCGCTCGCCCGACGGGCACGGGGGACACTCGAGGACGGCGATGCCCAGGCTCTGGGTGCCACCATGGACGCCGCGCACGACCTGCTCAGCACACTCGACGTGTCGAGTGAGGACCTGGACCGGCTCGTCGACGCCGCACGTGCTGCGGACGCCCTCGGCGCGAAGCTCACCGGCGGCGGGCGGGGCGGGTGCGTCCTCGCGCTCGCCGCGGACGACGACCACGCGGACCGCGTCGCGGCCGCACTCCGCGGCGCAGGGGCCGCAGCCACCTGGACCACCACGATCGGAGCCCGCGCTTGCTGACAGCCACCGCCGTCGCGCACCCCAACATCGCCCTCGTCAAGTACTGGGGGAAGGCGGACGCGCAGCTCGCGCTGCCCGCCACGGGCAGCGTCTCGATGGGGCTCGACGTGTTCCCGACGACGACCACCGTCACGGTGGACGGCGGGTCGGGTGACGGCCGGGAGGCGCGTGACGCGTTCACGCTGAACGGTCACGTCGTCGACGACGGTGCGCTGGTGCGCGTGCAGCAGTTCCTCGACCTGGTACGCGAGCTGGCGGGGTCGTCCGAGCGGGCGTCGGTGGTCTCCGAGAACACCGTCCCGACCGGTGCCGGGCTCGCATCGAGCGCGTCCGGCTTCGCCGCCCTGGCGACCGCGGCCGCCGCGGCCTACGGCCTCGACCTGTCGCCGCGCGACCTGTCCCGTCTGGCCCGTCGCGGTTCCGGCTCGGCCACGCGCTCGATCCCGGGCGGTGTCGCCGTCTGGCACGCCGGCGACGACCAGGGCTCCTTCGCCGAGCCGATCCCGGCCCCGCCGATGGCGATGGTCGTGGTCACGATCGACGCCGGCCCGAAGCCGATCGGGTCGCGCGAGGCCATGCGCCGCACCATCGCGACGTCGCCCTTCTACCCGGCCTGGGTGACCTCGACGACCGAGACCGTCGGCGACATGCTCACGGCCTGTGCCGCCGGCGACTTCACCCGCATCGGCGAGATCACCGAGAGCAACGCGCTCCGCATGCACGCGACGATCGAGGGCGCGTTCCCCCCGATCCGCTACCTCAACGCCCGCAGCGTCGCCGTGTTCGACGCCGTCGCCGAGCTGCGTGCCGGCGGCACCGAGGCCTACGCCACGGCCGACGCGGGCCCGAACGTCGTCGTGCTCACGAAGCCGCAGGACCGGTCGGCCGTCGCCGGGGCGCTCGCGTCGCTGGGGGACGTCATCGAGTCCGGCACCGGACCTGCCGCGCGGGTGCTCCGCTCCGAAGAGATCGGGAGCAATCCCGACCAGAAGGAGTCCGCGCAGTGATCGAGTTCCGTGCACACGGCAAGCTGTTCGTCGCCGGCGAGTACGCCGTCGTCGAGCCGGGCCAACCGTCCGTCCTGATCGCCCTCGACCGTGCCATCACGGCGAAGGTGCGCGAGGGCCACGGCGCGGGCAGCGTGCACTCCGAGGAGTACGGGCACCTGCCGCTCACGTGGACCCGTGCCGAGGACGGCCTGGCGCTCGACCGCGAGCACCACCCGTACGACTACGTGATGGCCACGATCGACCTGGTCGAGAAGCTCCGCGCCGAGCACGGCATCGCCCCACGGTTCCACGACCTGCGCATCGAGAGCCAGCTCGACGACGCCAGCGGCCGGAAGTTCGGCCTCGGGTCCTCGGCCGCGGTCACCGTCGCCACGGTCGGCGCCCTCGACCGCTTCTACGGCATCGGGCTGACGCAGCGCCAGCGCTTCCAGGTCGCCCTGCTCGCCACCATCCGGGTGAACCCCCGGGCCTCCGGCGGCGACCTCGCCGCGAGCACGTTCGGTGGCTGGCTGCGTTACAGCGCCCCGGACCGCGAGCGGCTCGCCGCGATGCTCGGTGACCACGCCGTGTCCGCGATCCTGACGGACGCCGACGCGTGGGACGGCTTCGACGTCCAGCGGCTGCCCGCCCCCGAGAACCTGCAGCTGCTCGTCGGCTGGACCGGCTCGCCCGCGTCCACCACGAAGCTCGTCGACGTGGTGCGTCGGCACCGCAACGGCGGGTACCAGGCGTTCCTCGACGAGAGCCGCAGCGCCGTCGACGACCTGACCACGGGCCTCCAGACCGGCGACGCCGAGCGCACGCTCGGTGCCCTCCGACGCGCCCGCGGGCTGCTGCAGCGCCTCGGTGCGTCCGTCGGGTCGCAGATCGAGACCGAGCGTCTCGCGACCCTGTGCGACGTCGTCGAGGCGGCGGGCGGGGCGGCGAAGCCGTCCGGTGCCGGCGGCGGCGACTGCGGCATCGCCGTCGTCCCGGCGGACACCGACCCCGCCGGCATCCACCGCGCCTGGGAGGCGCACGACATCAGACACCTCAGCGTCGCGGTGCGAGCACCAGAAGGAGCCCTCGATGAGTGACCTGCTCACACCGATCCCCACCAAGTGGGTCGGCCCGATCCGCATCAGCGGCAACGCCGTGCAGGGGGAGCACGAGGTCCCCCTCGCCACCTACGAGTCGCCGCTCTGGCCGTCCGTCGGCCGCGGCGCCCGCATCTCGCGCATGGTCGAGGACGGCATCGTCGCGACCGTCATCGACGAGCGCATGACCCGCTCCGTCGTGGTCCGTGCCGACAGCGCCGCAGCGGCCCACGTCGCCGCGGGGCAGATCCTCGCGCGCCAGGACGAGCTCGCCGCGATCGTGTCCGGGCAGAGCCGGTTCGCCAAGCTCATCGAGGTGCACCCGGAGATCGTCGGGGACCTGCTGTTCCTGCGATTCGCGTTCACCACCGGCGACGCCTCCGGGCACAACATGGTCACGCAGGCGGCGGACAAGCTGCTGCCGGCGATCCTGGACTGGCAGCCGGGCCTCCGGTACGTCTCGGTGTCGGGCAACTTCTGCACCGACAAGAAGGCCACCGCCGTGAACGGCATCCGTGGCCGCGGCCGCAACACCATCGCCGAGATCGTGATCCCGGGTGAGGTCGTCGAGAAGCGCCTGCGGTCGAGCACCGCGCGCATCGTCGAGCTGAACATCGCGAAGAACCTGATCGGCTCGACGATCGCCGGGGCCATCCGCTCGGCGAACGCGCACTACGCGAACATGCTGCTCGGCTTCTACCTGGCCACCGGGCAGGACGCCGCCAACATCGTCGAGGGCTCGCAGGGCATCACGAGCGCCGAGGACCGCGACGGCGACCTGTACTTCGCGACCTCGCTGCCGCACCTGATCGTCGGCACGGTCGGCAACGGCAAGGGCGGGGACCTGCCCGTCGTCGAGGACGCCCTGGTGCGCCTCGGCTGCCGCCAGGACCGCGAGCCGGGCGGGAACGCCCGCCGACTCGCCGCCCTGTGCGCCGCGACCGTCCTGTGCGGGGAGCTCTCGCTCCTCGCCGCACAGACCAACCCGGGTGAGCTGATGGCCGCCCACGTCGCCATGGAACGCCGCGGCGCGAAGCCCGCAGGGGGTGCGGCATGAGCGGCGTCGGCATCCACGACATCGCGATCGCGACCGGGCACCACGTGCTCGAGCTCGACGACCTGGCCGAGCGGCTCGGTGTCGACCCGGCGAAGTACCACGTCGGCATCGGGCAGGACGCCTTCAGCGTGCCCGCGCCAGACGAGGACATCGTCACGATGGGCGCCGCCGCCGCCAAGGAGCTCATCGACCGGCACGGCGTCGAGGGCATCCGCACGGTGCTGTTCGCCACCGAGTCCGGCGTCGACCAGTCGAAGGCCGCCGGCGTGTACGTGCACGGCCTGCTCGGGCTGCCGAAGGCCGTCCGCGTGGTCGAGCTGAAGCAGGCCTGCTACGGCGGGATGGCCGCGGTGCAGCTCGCACTCGGCATCGTCGCTCGCGCCCCGCACGAGCGGGTGCTCGTCATCGCCGCCGACGTCGCCCGGTACGACGTCGACACCCCGGCCGAGCCGACCCAGGGTGCCGGTGCCGCAGCGATCCTGGTGTCCGCCGACCCCGACCTGATCGAGATCGAGCCGGCGGCGGGCGTCTACACGGCGGACGTCGACGACTTCTGGCGCCCGAACGACCGCTCCACCGCACTGGTCGACGGTCGACTCTCGGTGAGCGCGTACGTCAACGCCTTCGTCGGTGCCTGGGACGACCTGGCGGAACAGGGCGGCCCGGCGTACGACGACATCGCCCGGTTCGTGCACCACCAGCCCTTCACCAAGATGGCGATCAAGGCGCACCGCAAGCTCACGCAGCACGTCGGCGCACCGTTCGACGAGGCCGACCTGGCGATCGGGTTCACCTACAACCGGCAGACCGGCAACACCTACACGGCGTCGCTCTGGATCGGGCTCGCAGCGCTGCTCGACCTGGACGACGACCTGGCGGGGGAGCGGCTCGGCCTGTTCAGCTACGGCTCGGGCAGCGTCGGTGAGCTCATCACCGGCATCGTCCGGCCCGACTACCGCGAGCACCGTCGTGCGGGTCGCGTGCGGTCGCTGCTCGAGGCACGGGTCCCGCTGACGGTCGACGCCTACCGCGCGCTGCACGCAGCGGGTGCCGCCACCAGCGAGGACGTCGAACGTCCGCGCGTCACGACCGCGCCGTTCCGCTTCGCGGGCGTGCGCGGCGGCGCGCGCCACTACGAGGCGTCCTAGACCGGTACGAGGCGTCCTGGACCGGACACCGGGGCGGACGGGAGGCCCGTGGCGGCGCCGCCACGGGCCTCCCGTCCGCCCCCTGGTCACGCTGCGGACAGGACCTCGCGTTCCAGCCGCTGGTAGCTGGCCTCCATGCCCTCCGTCATGCCGGTCGCGAGGATCGCGTCCCGCTGCTCCCGGTCCGGGTAGGTGACGAGCAGGGTCATGAGCGTGACGCCGTCGTCCTCGTCGAACTGCAGGTCGTTCGTGTTCGGTGGGAAGGGCGCCCCGGTCATTCGTTCGGTCGACACCATCCGGCGCTCCGGTTCCACGACGAGGTTCTCGCCCTCGAACCCGAAGGGCTCGCCCTCGGTGTCACCCGTCGGCGCCCAGGCCTGCCGGAACGTGCCGCCCGGGGTCAGGTCGTTCTCGTACACCGTCATCTCCCACCCGTCGGGGCCGAGCAGCCACCGGCGCACCAGGTCGGGCTCGGTGTGCGCCCGCCAGAGCAGGTGCCGCGGTGCCGCGAACGCCCGCGTGATCCGGACGTGGGCGTCGTCCAGGACCTCGGTCTCGGTGCCCGCTCCGAGCGCCCACTCGCGCAGGTCGGCGAGCACCCGGTCGAGCTGGCCGAACGCCTGCTGGTAGCCCTCGAGCATGCCCATCTCGAGCATCGCGTCGAGGTCGGCGGTCGAGGCGAACGAGGACACCACGGTGACCCGCGAGCCATCGTCGGCCGGCCCGAACGACAACACGGTCTCGCTGGTGGGCAGCGACTCGTCGACCGTGCCCTCCGGGTCGGTGAACAGGTCGCGGAAGACGATGCGGCGGGGCTCGTCGACCTCGGTGACCTGCCAGACGGCGTGGAACCGCTCGCCCTGCGGAGACGTCATCCGGTAGTCGGCCCGGCCGCCGGGGCGCAGGTCGAACGTCGTGAACGTCGCGGGGAACCCGGGCGGTCCCCAGAACCGCTCCAGCTGGCGTGGGTCGGCGAAGGCGGCCCAGAGGCGTTCGACGGGGACGGGGAACTCGGCGACGAGGGTCATCGAGAGGGTGTCGGGATCGGTGTGGACGGACGTGGTGGGCATCATCGCTCCTGGTGTCGTCGGGTGTCGTCTGGTGCTGGGTGTCCGGACGGGTCGCCGTCGAGCAGGTCGCCCAGGCGGTCCATCCGGGTGTGCCAGAGGCGGCCGTAGGTGTCGAGGAGGGCACGGACACGGTCGAGCTGCTCCGGCTCGGCGCGCACGATGCGGGTGCGGCCGCGGGCCTCCTTGCTCACGAGTCCGGCTCCTTCGAGGACGGCGACGTGCTTCTGGACGGCGGCGAACGACATCGAGTAGGCGTCCGCGAGCTCGCTCACGGACGACGACCCGACGAGCGTGCGCCGGACGATGTCACGACGGGTCGCGTCGGCCAGTGCGTGGAACACCCGGTCGACCTCGGCGTCGGACAGTTCGATTCGTACAACCATTTGGTTGTAGGTTACGTCCGGCCGGTCTCGTCCACAAGGGGGACCTGCCGGTAGTCTTGCCGCGGAGATCGGAGGGGCGATGGCGGAGCAGCTGGGTGCGTCCGGTGCCGTCCGTGCCCTCGTCGCCACCCTGCCCCGTGCGCCGCAGCTGTCCGACGTGGTGAGCGGCGTCGGTCGGATGGTCGGCAAGCCCACGCGCGTCGTCGACGTCGACGGGCCGAGCTGGGGTCCGCTCACCGCGCTCGTGTCGCAGTCCGAGCACGAGAACCTGGTGCTCGTGCCGGCCGACGCGCCGCCGCTCTACCGCATGCACTGCGTGCTGCACGAGCTCGGGCACCTGGTGCACGGCGACGTCGGCACGCCGACCCCGTTGTCCGTCGCCGAGTTCGCCGCCGGGGGCCACGTCTGCCGTCGCGCGCTCGACGCCGACTCCGGGCTCGTGAGCATCTCCGACGACGACGAGCACTTCGCCGAACGGTTCGCCTACGAGCTCGCGACGGTGCTGCTCGCCGGGGCCACCGGGGCGGACGAGCGGGCCTACGGCTGATGGCCGTCCTGCACGCCGCGGCCTTCTGGTTCGCGGCGCTGATCTTCCTCGCCCGCACGCCGTACGTGCTGCGGAACCCCCGTGGTCGGGCTGCCTGGGGTGCCACCGGTGTCGGGGCGCTCGGGCTCCTGACCCTCGGCAGCGTCGTGCCGCAGCCGGCGCTCGACGGGGCCCTGGGCGGCTCGAACCTCATCAACCTGGTGCAGAACGTCTGCGCGACCGTCGCGTTCTGGCTGATGCTGCGCGCGAGCACGGACGACCTGCCGGAGCGCCCGGTGCTCGCCAGGCCGATGGCGCTGCTCGTCGTGGTCGTGGCGTTCACGGTGCCGTTCCTGCTGGTCGAGGAGCGCGGCGGGACCGACTTCCACTTCATCGTGCGCGAGATCGAGCAGACCCCGATGTGGCTCTACGCGACCGTGTACATGGTGGGCGTGGGACTGATCGCCGCGACGACACTGCGCCGCGGCGTGCTGCAGAACCCGGTGGCACTCGTGGTGTTCCGCGTCGGGCTCGCCCTGGTCGTCGTGGCGAGCGTCGACGAGGTCGCCTCGCTCACCGCCGACCACTTCGGACTCTTCCCGGCCGGGGTGCGGGACGGCCTGCGCCTGGCCTTCGACCCGCCGTTCTACCTCGGCATCGTGCTCATCGTCGTGGCGATGGCCTCGCTGACGTTCCGGCGGTGGGGCCGTGACCTGCGCCACCGCGGGCACCACCGACGCCTGCGCCGGATCGCCCGTCGGCACGCGGTGCGGGCGGTCGAGCGGCCGGGGGACCCGCAGGCCCGGACCTACGACCTGGTCATCGCGATCCGCGACGCCGAGGTGCAGGGACGGACCCTCGACGACGCCGAACTCGCGCAGGTGCGGTCGGCCGAACGGACCCTGACCCGGAGCCTCGGAGGATGACGACGTGACGATCGTGTGGTGGGTGCTCGGAGCGCTCGTGGTGTTGGCGGCGGTCGCCCTGGTCGTCCTGCGGAAGGTCGTCGGCAGGATCGTGCTGCCGGGTGGCGATCGGTGGACGCCCGTGATCGAGTCCGACGCGGACTCCGTGCGGCTGCCGATCACCGACGACACCGTGCGGCCGGGGGAGTACGGGCTGTGGCACGACGGCCCGGGGCACACCACCGTCGGGCCGGTGCTCGAGGTCGACGAAGCCGCCGGGTTCGTGCGCCGGGCGGTGGTGCGGACGACCGGCGCGGTGTCGTCGCGCGTGCGGTGGAGCGGACACGTGCACCCGGACCCGGCGGCGATGGACGTCGACTGGTCCGAGGTGTCGCTGCCGACGCCGGTGGGGCCGGCACCCGCGTGGGTGGTGCGGCCGGGGCCCGGCGGCGCTGGGCGCCCCGACCCCGCGTCCGCCCGCACCTGGGCCGTCCACGTCCACGGGATCCGGACGACCCGGGTCACCGCGCTCCGGACCGTCCCCGCGGCGCTCGAGCTCGGCTGGACCTCGATCGTCCCGTCGTTCCGCGGCGACGGCGAGGCCCCGTGGGAAGGCCGGGCCTCGCACCTCGGTGCCCGCGAGTGGGCGGACGTCGAAGTGGCGCTCGACCACGCCGTCGCGAACGGCGCCGAACGGCTCGTCATCGTGGGGTGGTCGATGGGCGCGACGATCACGCACGAGCTCCTCGCCCGCTCGGCGCACCGCGACCGCCTGGCCGGGATCGTGCTCGTCGCCCCGGCGCTGGACTGGGCCGTCACCGTCCGGTCCCAGGCCCGTCGCGCGGGGCTGCCGGGCTTCGTGGTGACTGCTGCCCTCGGGGCGATGGCGACCCCGGTCCTCTGCCGGATGGTGGGGCTGCGGTCGCCGGTCGACGTGCGCGCGCTGTCCTGGTTGCGCGCACCCCGGCCGCTGCCACCGACCCTGCTCATCCACTCCACCGGCGACACCACGGTGCCGTTCTCGGCCAGTCAGGAGTTCGCCGACGCCCACCCCGGCACGGTGACACTGGCGGTCAGCGAGCCGGCCGAACACGCCTGGGAGCGCAACGTCGACGCCGTCTGGTTCGACCGCACCATCACGAACTGGGCGTCCGGTCTCGCGCACACCGGAACACAGGAGTAGAAGGAGCCATGGGGCAGCTCATCTACGACGGCCGACCGCTCGACCTGCGGATCGACGACCGCGCGCTCACGCACCTGCAGATCGTCATCGTCAACATGCTCCGGCGCGACCACCGTTTCGCGTTCTCGTGGAAGGACGACGTCGTCCACGGCAACGGTCGCAGCACGATCTGGCTGAACCCCAACGTGAGCCTGCACTTCAAGTTCACCGGCAGCCGGGTGCCGTCGATCAACCGCAGCTGGCTCGAGGACCTCTACGCCTCGGCCACCTCGGGGTCAGGGCTCGTGCTGACGCCGGAACCGCCGGACACCAGCACGGCGGCCGACTCGGCATGGTCGCGAGCGGTGGCGCCCGGCGACGCCGATGACGCATCCGGGACACCGAGCGGTAGCACAACGCGCTGATCCGGGTCAACGGGTTCCCCTCGGTCCGTCCGGATCGTACGGTTTCTGTACCGCGGGCCCCTGTCGTCCCCCAGCACCGGCCTTCTAGGGCGTCGGTGCAGGCAGGAACCGCGGGAGGAGGGGAACCCGAATGGCCGTGGCGCAGCACGCGTCCGGCGCCGACCAACCATCGGTGGCCGTCAGACGTGCACGACGGGAGTCCCGGATCAGGGGACTCCGCGTCCGGGAAGCCGGGTCACGCACCCGACCCGTCGCGTCACGCTGCTGGGCTCGCCGGTCCGCCCCCATCGACCGGCGCTCCTCCGAGACCGCCCCGGCCAACGGATTCGGGTTCCGTGGCCGGGGCGGACTCACCGCCGACGTCGGTCAGTAGACGTCGCGCACGTACCGCTTCGCGCGACGCATGTCGGCCAGGTACGCCTGCGCA
This sequence comes from Curtobacterium sp. MCSS17_005, assembly GCF_003234225.2. Classification (NCBI taxonomy): domain Bacteria; kingdom Bacillati; phylum Actinomycetota; class Actinomycetes; order Micrococcales; family Microbacteriaceae; genus Curtobacterium; species Curtobacterium sp. MCSS17_005. The sequence continues at coordinate 3,123,615 of NZ_CP126258.1, read as the reverse complement.
TCGTCCTCGCCGCGCCCCCGTCCGGTCCCGATGACCTGGAGCAGTGCGGCCTCGACGTCCTTCGCCATGCGTGAGGCGTCGCCGCACACGTACACGTGGCCGCCGTCCTCGAGCCAGGCGAACAGCTCGGCCGAGCGCTCGAGCATCCGCGTCTGCACGTAGACCTTCTCGGCCTGGTCGCGCGAGAACGCCAGGTCGAGGCGGTCGAGCACGCCCCGTTCCTGCAGCTCGGTGAGCTCGTCCTGGTACACGAAGTCCGTGTCCCGGTGCTGGTCACCGAAGAACAGCCAGTTGCGCCCCGTGGCCCCGGACACAGCGCGCTCGTGCAGGAACCCGCGGAACGGCGCCACACCCGTACCCGGTCCGATCATGATCATCGGGGCCGACTCGTCCGCCGGCACCCCGAACGACGCGTTCGGCTGCAGGTAGACGTCGACGGTGCCGTCCGGGTCGACCCGGTCGGCCAGGAACGTCGACGCGACACCGGCGTACATCCGGTGCGGGTCGCCGTAGCGCACCGACGCGATGGTCAGGTGGATGCGGTCCGGGTGCGCCAGCGGGCTCGACGAGATCGAGTACTGCCGCGCCTGCAGCGGCCGCAGGTTCGGCAGCAGCTCGTCGAGTCCCGGGGCCGCCGGGCCGGCGTCGCGGAGCAGGTCGAGGACGTCGCGTCCCCAGAGCCAGCGGTCCAGCTCGTGCTTGTCGCCGTGCGCCACGACGGCCGCGAGCTCGCTCGACGGCGCGCGCTGCACCAGGTCGGCGATCAGGTCCTTCGAGGGCGTCCGGATCTCACGGTCGGTCCGCAGGACCTCGGTGATCGGCCGGCCGTCGAACGCCTCGCCGCCGTTCGCGCCGACCTGCTCGAGCAGGTCCGCCACGAAGACCTCGTCGTTCACCGGCACGACCGCCAGGGCGTCGCCGGCCGTGTACTCGATGCCCGAGTCGCCGAGGTCGAACTCGTAGTGCCGGATCTCCTTCGCGCTGCGCGGCGAGGAGAGCAGCCGGTTCTCGACCAGGCGTGACGGGTACGGGTTGCGCTTGTTCCACTGCGACCCCGGCCGGGAGGCACGGCTCGCGCCCGCCCCGCCGGTCGCGCCTGCACCGTCGCCGGCACCACCGCCCGTGGTCGCCCCGGGTGCGGCCGTCGCGCCGGCCTCGGCGGCGAGGCGGTCGAGGACCGCCGCGGTCCACAGTGCGGCCGGGTCCTCGAAGTCGACGTCGCAGTCGACGCGCTCGTGGATGCGGGTCGCGCCGAGCTGCTCGAACCGGGTGTCGAGGAGCTTGCCGGCCTGGCAGAACTCGTCGTAGCTCGTGTCGCCGAGCCCGAGGACGGCGTACTGCAGCCCCTCGAGCCGCGGCACGGTGCTCGCCTGGACGGCGTCCCAGAACAGCCCGGCGTTGTCGGGCATCTCGCCCTCGCCGTAGGTCGAGGTGACGACGAGCACGTGCGACATCTCGGCGAGCTGTTCGGGGGTGACGGCGTCGAGCGCACTGGCGCGACCGCCGAGTCCGCGGGCCTTCGCTCCGGCGACGAGCTCGTCGGCCAGGAACTCGGCGTTGCCGGTCTGGGTGCCGAAGAGCACGTCGATCGTCGTCGTGGGCGCGCTGGCTGCGACCTTCTTGCCGGCGGCGGCGATGCCCGCGATGAACCCGGCGAGCCAGGACTCCTGCGCGGCCGAGAACGGTGCGTCGACGGGGATCAGCGACCCGGTCGGGGGGAGCAGGCTCACGCGGTCACCGCCTCGGTCGGCGCCTGCGGTGCACGGCGGGCGATGTCCTCGAGCGCCGCGGTGGCGAGCAGCTCGTCGAAGCGGGCCTCGCGGACGCGACCGTCGTTCTTGGCGTTCTGGTGCATGATCCACCCCGTGGTGCCCGGCGCGTCCATGCTGCGGTTGTTCCGCTGCGTGAGCGCGCGCTTGTAGTCGTCGAGCCGCTTGATCGCGATGAGGGTCGCGAGCTGGTCGTCGGCGAACCGGTCGAGGGTGCCGCGCAGGTACTTCACGACGCGCTGCTTGACGGAGAAGTCCTCGGTGAGCACGAGGTTCTTGACGGCCTCGGCGACCCGCGGGTCGGCGGCACCGAACGCACCCGGGACGCGCTCGAGGGCGACGTCCTGGGCGACCCCGAGCACGGTGTACGACGACAGCAGCGAGAACATGTCCTCGCCCTGGTCGCCGAGCGCCGGGGCACGGCCGTCGAGCACCGTGCGCTGGTCGCGGTAGTCGAGCTTGAACGCGCGGAGCTTGTCGGTGGCGATCGAGGTCGCGAGCTCGTCGAGGAGCTCGGGCCGGGTCGCCGCCGCGAGGATCTCGCCGGCGTCCTGCGTGAGCAGCAGGGCACGGGGCATGCCGACGTACACGTGCGCGCGGGCGGTGTCCCACTCGGCGAGCAGCCGCTCGGCCAGGGCCGAACCGGTCGCCTCGAGGTGCCACTCGAGCAGCAGACGGGCGGCGGACTCGTGGAAGGCACCGCGTTCGGTGTCGGTGACCGGGAACACCAGGAGCGAATCCGTGCTGGCACGCTCGGCGACCTGGCCGGAGGGGTCGTACTGGTACAGGAACCCGCCGGACATACCGTTGCCGAGGCCCTTGCCGAACGCACCGAGGTTGAACACGGCGCCACCGGTCATGTACTCGCAGCCGAAGTCGCCCACGCCCTCGACGACGGCGGTCGCGCCGGAGTTGCGGACGGCGAAGCGGTCACCGGCCTCGCCCTCGACGAAGGTGCGGCCGCCCGTCGCCCCGAACAGCGCGAAGTTGCCGACCAGCACGTTGCCGCCCTGTTCGGCGCTGCCGCCACCGGGCGCGCGGACGATGATCCGTCCGCCGCTCTGGCTCTTGCCGACGCCGTCGTTCGCGGTGCCGGTGTGCTCGAGCACGACGCCGTCGTTGTTGAAGACGCCGTAGGACTGCCCGGCCGATCCCTGCGTGCGGATCGTGACCGCGCCGTCCACCAGCCGGCGGCGTCCGCGGTCGTCCGTGGTCACGGCGGGCAGGCCCTGCACGTCCTCGGCGCGGAGCTCGTGGTTGAGCAGGCGCTCGAGGTCGATGCCGAGCTGGCCACCGACCGACTTGTCGGCGTTGCCGAGCAGCACGCCGTGCACGAGCACGTGCTCCTGCGCGTGGTCGACGAGGGCGGTGCGGACGCGCTCGAGCAGGGCGTCGTCGGTGTGGAAGTCCTTCTCCAGGTACTCCGGGTCCGCGACGATCTTCTCCGGCACCTGGGCGAGCAGGGCACGGGCGTCGAGCCGGCCGACGCTCGCCGGGTGGTCCAGGAGCTGCAGCAGGTCGGTCCGGCCGCGGGCCTCGCGCAGGGAGCGCAGGCCGAGACGGGCCAGGATCTGCCGCACGTCGTGGGCGATGTTGAGCAGGTACTGCGCGAGCGCGCGGGGGTCACCCTCGAACGCCTCGGCGTTCGTGGTCAGGCCCGCCGGGCACTTCACGTTGCAGTTCTTCGCCATCACGCAGCCGAGCATCATGAGCGCGGTCGTGCCGAACTCGAAGCTGTCGCCGCCGAGCAGGGCGCTCGTGACGACGTCGCTGCCGGTCTGGTGCGCACCCGAGCAGCGGAGCGTGACCTTCTGGCGCAGGCCGTTCGCGACCAGGGCCTGGTGCACCTCGGCGACGCCGATCTCCGCGGAGCGGCCGGCGTACTTGAGGCTGGTGACCGCCGCGGCGCCGGTGCCACCGGTGTTGCCCGCGACGTTGATCACGTCGGCGCCGGCCTTCGCGACGCCGACCGCGATGGTGCCGATGCCCTCGGACGAGACGAGCTTCACGATCACCCGGACGCGGGCGGCCTTGCAGTCGTGGATGAGCTGCGCGAGGTCCTCGATCGAGTACGTGTCGTGGTGCGGCGGCGGCGAGATCAGCTCGACGCCGGGCGTGCCACCACGGGCCGCGGCGATGTCCACCGTGACCTTGGGCGCGGGCAGCTGGCCACCCTCGCCGGGCTTCGCGCCCTGGCCGATCTTGATCTCGAGCTCCTCGAGCATGGGGTCGGCGAGGTACCCGGCCCAGATGCCGAACCGGCCCGAGGCGAACTGCTTGATGCGCGAGCCGCGGATGGTGCCGTAGCGGGAGTGGTGCTCGCCGCCCTCACCGCTGTTCGACATGCCGCCGACCATGTTCGTGCCGTGCGCGACGGCTTCGTGGGCGGTGGCGACGAGCGCGCCGTGGCTCATCGCACCGGACGCCAGGGTCCGGGTGATCTCGTGGGCCGGCTGCACCTCGTCGAGCTCGACGCTCGCCGGGGCGCTCTGCAGCAGCGCGAGCAGCGCGACGGCCGCACCGGTGGCGCGGAGCGTCACCCCGGTGTCGTCGACGGCGTCGACGTCGATCTGTCCGGGGTGGAGCAGCGCGAGGCCGTCCGCCAGGGCCGCGTGGCGCAGTGCACCCGTGGTCCCCGTCGACGTGAGCTCCAGGCGGAACCGCTCCGTGCCTCCCGGCAGGTCCTGGTCGTCCGACGGACGCGAGCCGGAGAGCCCGCGCACGGTGACGCTGGCGTTGCCGCTCGTCGAGAAGCGGCCGAGCTCGCGGGCGAAGTCCTCGGCCGTGTCGATGCCGGTGACGTCCGCGGGCAGCGCGAGCACGTCGCGGAGCGCGGCGGGGCGGCGGGACCGCTCGTCGTGGGTCGTCTGCAGGAACGTGACGTAGCCCGGCGTGATGCGGTGCGCGTCGATCTCGGCGTCGCTCAGCCGGTCGTACCCGGTGTTCCGGTACGCGGCGTCGGTGATGCCGAACGAGTCGTCGAGCTGGCCGAGCGTGAGCAGGCGCAGCGCGTCCGAGTCGCCGGAGCGTTCGAAGGCCGGGCGCTCCTCGGTCATGCCGCCGAACCCGCGGACGCTCGCGACGCCGAACGAGTGGCCGGCGCCGTCGGATCGTTCCTTGAACAGCCCGAGCAGCGGGACCTGGCCCTCGGACGCCACCGAACGGGCACGCTCGTGCCAGTCCGTCGCCGCCTGGGCGATGCGCGCGAAGCCGACGCCGCCGACCGGGGCCTGCATGTGCGGGAAGATCCGCGCCAGGACGTCGTCGCCGGTGTCGAGGTAGTTCGGCTCGAAGAACTCGCCACCGATGTAGCTCTCGGCGGTGCACAGGCCGACACGGCCCATGGTCTTCGCCAGGGCCTTCTCGGCGGCCTTGCGGAACTGCTTCAGTGCCAGGTCGGTCGCAGTCAGCTCGCCGGCGGGTGCGGGTGCGGCGGGGTACTTCTCCTCCGCACGCAGCCGAGCGCTCAAGCTGTACACAGCGGCGGCACCGAAGCCCAGCGCGGTCGCGACGTGGTGTGACGATGGCAGCTGACCGCTCTCCGCGACGACGGACACCCGCAGGCGCAGACCGGTCTCGATGAGCCGCTGGTTGACGGCGGCCACGGCAAGGATCACGGGGAGGGGTGCATGGGTCGACGACACCTCGCGGTCGGTCACGACCGCGATCCCGCCACCGCGCGCCGCGAACGCCTCGATCGCGTCACACAGGGCGTCCAGCGCGCCACGCATCGCGTCGGCGTTGGCCTGCTCGTCGGCGGGCACCGGCACGTAGAGCATGTCGAAGCGCTCGAGCGGCACGATGTCCTGCTCGCGCAGCCGCACCATGTCGAGGTGCCCGAGGATCGGCGACTGCACGACGAGCTGACGCCCCGTGGTGCCCGTGCCGTCCGGCTTCGCGCCGAGTGCCACGCGCATCGACATCCCGTCGGCCTCGCGGATCGAGTCGAGCGGCGGGTTCGTCACCTGGGCGAAGCGCTGCGAGAAGTACTTCGCCATGCCGCCCTCGGTGTCGCTCAGGGCGTTGATCGCGTTGCCGTAGCCCATCGCCGAGATGCGCTCCGACCCGTTCTGCAGCATCGGGTCGAGCATGAACCGGAAGCTCTCCTGGTTCAGCGAGTACGCCACGTACCGGCCAGCGAGCGACAGGTCGCCGTCGTAGCCCAGGGTGGACGTCGTGCGCTCGTAGTCCGGAGCGGGCACGTCGTCCAGGTTCACGCGGGCGGCGTCGAGCAGGGCGCCGTAGTCACGGCGGGCCGCGAGCATGTGCAGCACCTCGCCCGTGCGCATGCGGGTGCCGGTGCGGTGGTCGACGACGAGCATGCCGCCGGCCTCGATGCGGCCGCGGTGCACGACCTCGTCGGCGTCGAACTCGACCTGGCCGGCCTCGGACGACACCATCAGGTACTCGGCCGTCTCGACGGTGCGCAGCGGCCGCAGGCCCAGGCGGTCCAGGCGGGCGCCGACGACGTCGCCGTCGCTGAAGATCACGGCGGCGGGGCCGTCGTTCTTCTCCTCGTACAGCGAGAAGTACTCGAGCATGTCCCGGACGTCAGGGGTCAGGGTGCGGTCGTTCTCCCACGCCGGCGGCATGAGCGAGACCACGGCCTCGATGATCTCGAGCCCGTCGTCGAACACGCGGCTCTGCAGGGTCTGGTCGAGTCGGCTCGAGTCCGACTGCCCGGGCGGACGCACGATGCTCCGGGTGCGGGCCCGCGCGAGCGCCTCGTCCGACAGCCGGTTCTTGCGGTCGGTGTTCAGCTCGCCGTTGTGCGCCATCAGGCGGAACGGCTGCGCCATCGTCGGGTGCGGCTCGGTGTTCGTCGAGAACCGGGTGTGGAAGTACAGCGTCCGGACCGAGTGCCGGGGGTCACGCAGGTCGGTGAAGTACCCGATCACCTCGCCGGAGTTCAGCCGGCCCTTCAGGATCTGGGTCCGGGCGCTGAGCGACAGCGGGTACAGGGCGGCGTGCTCGGCGCGCTCGGCGGCGGCCTGGGCGTAGGAGACCGCCTCGATGGCGAGCAGGGCGCGGTTCGCGGCGGCGTCGACCTCGGTGCGGTCCCAGTCCGACGGTGCACGGAAGACCCACTGCACGATCGGCAGCTGGTACTGCTCGGCCTCGGGGCGCGCGACGGAGTGGTCCACCGGGACGTCACGGACCAGCAGCAGCTCGAAGCCCTCGGCCGTGATGGCGTCCGTGACCGTCTGCTCGGCACGACTGCGCTCGTCGGTGCCGTCCGCTCCGTCACTGCTCGGGACGAAGCAGTTCGCGACGCCGAAGTGCCCGGCGCGCAGCTGCTCGCCGGTGATGGCGCTGAAGAACTCCACCGACAGGTCGATGCTGACGCCCGCGCCGTCACCGACACCCTCGGCGGACTTGCCGCCGCGGTGCGGGATGGAGCACAGCGCTTCGTCGCCCTTGCGGATGACGTCGTGGCTCGGCGTCCCGTCGAGACGGGTGATGAAACCGACGCCGCAATCGCTCGATTCGCGGGCAGGGTCGTAGAGACCGAAAGAGGTGGGGTTCACGTGCGGGTCCAGTGGGGCGTTGCCGGCAGCGGACGGCGCGGGCTGCATCGATGGAGCGCTCGCCGCGGGCAGACCGATGGTGGCAGTCGGGCCCTGTGGGGTGGTGGTGCGGTAGGGCGATGCTACGGCTTGGTATACCGACCGTGCAACACGGGTGGTGCGGGCGTGTGATGGTGTCGCACCGTGCGGGTCTGTTCGGCTGGTGCGAGGTTGCACGCACGGTGCGAGTTCGTAGCGCTGCACGGAGCGTGCAACCTCGCACGGGATGGCCGACGCCGCACGGTGCGGCATGCCGCGGGCGCCGTGCAACCCTGCACCGGGTGGGTAACCCGGCACGGTGTCAGGCTGCTCGCTCGCCGGTTCGGTCGCTCACCGCGATCGGCTCCGTGACCGCCGTGCTCGCGTCGGCGGCGGGGGTCGTTCCGGGGCGGACGAGCTCCGGGTGACGGCGACCGGTGCGGAACACCCACGCCTTGAAGAGCACGAAGCGCACGCACGTCGCCACCAGGTTGGCTGCCGTCAGCACCGCGATCTCCGCACCGTGCGAAGCGCCCGGTACCGACGCGTGCAGCACCACCAGCGACCCCGACGTGATCGCCCAGGCGATGCCGAACACGACCAGGCCCTGCACGTGGTGCCGACCCGCTCCCGCACGGCCCCGCACCCCGAACGTGAACCGCCGGTTCAGAGCGGTGTTGCCGATCGCCGTGACCAGCAGCGCGAGGAAGTCCGCGGTCTGGGCGCCGATCGCCGGCCGGAACAGGGCGTACAGGGCGGCGAACGCCAGGGTCGAGAGCACCCCGATCGCCCCGAACCGCAGGACCTGCCCCGGGAACCCCACGCTCGGTGGGGTGAACGGCTGCCGACCGATCGCCGCGTAGACCGTGCTGATCGGCACCCGCCCGGTGGCGATGTTCCTCGACACCCGCCACATGCCCTTCAGGTCCTCGGTCGCGGTCGACGCGATGTGCACCGAGGAGTTGACGTCGTCGACCCAGTCGACGGGGACCTCGTGGATGCGGAGTCCCGCGTGCTCGGCCAGCACGAGCAGCTCGGTGTCGAAGAACCAGGCGTCGTCCTCGCACAACGGCAGCAGGTGGTCGGCAGCGGCCTTCGTGACCGCCTTGAACCCGCACTGCGCATCCGAGAACGACACCCCCATCGTCGTCCGGAGCAGCAGGTTGTACGAGCGCGAGATGAACTCCCGCTTGCTGCCGCGCACCACGCGCGACGAACCTGCCAGCCGGGTGCCGATCGCCAGGTCCGAGTGCCCCGACAGCAGGGGTGCCACGAGGGGTTCGAGCGCGGCGAGGTCGGTGGACAGGTCCTCGTCCACGTACACGAGCACGGTCGCCGGCGACGCTGCCCAGACCTCCTTGAGCGCGCGGCCCCGGCCCTTCTCGGGCAGGTGCACCGCGTGCACGCCGGGGAGCATCGCGGCGAGGTCGTCGGCGATCCGGGCGGTGTCGTCGGTCGAGGCGTTGTCCGCGATCGTGATCCGCCACGAGTGGTGCAACGACGTCCGGCAGAACGTGTGGAGCCGTCGCACGTGGGCGGCGAGCGTGTCCTGCTCGTTGTAGCAGGGGACGACGATGTCGATGTCGATGTCGAGGGGCTGGTTCGTCTCCGTCATGCCGCTCATGCTCGGCAGCGGGGCTACGGGGGCCGAGGCAGGGCGCTGTGGCCCTGGTAAGAACGGGTCCGCAGGCACCACGCCCGGATTTCTTGCTCAGCGACACCTCACGCGGTCGGTGCGTGCGGTGTCGCTGAGCGCGTGAGAAGGCGTCCGGGCGCCCCGCCCCGCTGCGCTCTCGGTCAGCGGGGCAGCAGGATCTGCACGATCGCGACGACCACGAGCGCCGCGATCGGGACGCCCGCGATCCACGCGCCCGCACGCATCTGCGTCCGACGGATCGTGGGCGGTGCGTGCGAGGAGCGCGCGAACTCGGTCGCGGCCACGAGCTCCGGCGCCGCGGCGGGCGGTGCGGGTTCTGGCTGGGGGCGGTCGTCCTCGAACGCCGGGACCTCGACCACCAGGTCGGCGGGGTCCGGGCGGCCCGGGAGCTTGTCGTACGCGTTCGTCACGGGGCCTCCTCGTCCGGCGTTCTCCGACCAGTATGCGACCGGGACGGCACTCGGTGAGCAGGAGATGTCGAATGCGGTCGCGGCACCGAACGTCTTCTGCTCACGAAGCGCCCGAAGCGCCCCCCGTCAGCCCGTCGCCGGCCGAGGCCGGCAGGTCCACGGTGAACGCGGTCCGGCCGGGCTCGGACGCGACCCGCACACTGCCGCCGTGCGCCAGGACCACGGCTCGGACGATCGCGAGCCCGAGGCCGCTCGTGCCGTGCTCCCGTGAGCGCGAAGCCTCGCCCCGGGTGAACCGGTCGAACAGGGTCGGCAGGGACTCGGTGGGGATCGGCGGCCCGTCGTTCGCCACGACGAAGCGGACAACGGCACCGTCCGACGCAGACGCAGACGCAGGCGCAGACCCCGACCCGGGCACCGACTGCAACGACACCACGACGGCCGTCCCCGGCGGCGTGTGCGTCCGGGCGTTGGTCAACAGGTTCGTGACCACCCGCCGGAGCTGCACCTCGTCGCCGGCCACGGTCACCGGCTGGTCGTCCACGATCTGCAGCGTCCACCGGTGGTCCGGCGCGGTCGCACGGGCGTCCATTGTGGCCTCGACGACGAGCGAGGTCAGGTCGACCGGCTCGCGAAGGACCTGCGACGCCGGAACCTCCGACACCAGGGCCGAGGCGTCGAGCCGTGCGAGCAGCAGCAGCTCGTCGACGAGGTCGCCCATCCGGACGGCCTCGCGTCCGATCCGATCGACGTTGCGGTGCACGGCGTCCAGGTCGGAGGTCCGCTCCGACAGCTCGGCGTACGCCCGGACGGTGGCGATCGGGGTCCGCAGCTCGTGCGAGGCGTCGGCGACGAACGTCCGCATGCCGGCCTCGGCGTCACGACGGACGGTGAGCGCCCGGGCGACGTGGCCCAGCAGCCGGTTCAGCGCGTTGCCGACCTGCGCGACCTCGCGGTTCGCGCGCAGGTCGGAGTCGGACACACGGACGGGGATGTCCGGGTCTCCGCGTTCCAGGTCGAGTGCGGTCACGCCGGACGCCACCGCGGCGACCCGTTCCAGCGGCCGGAGCGATCGACGGACGAGCACCGTGAGGGCCCACGCGGCGACGGCGAGCCCGAGGACCGTGACGACCCCGATGACGAGCAGCAGTCGGGCGATCGCGGCGTCGAGGTCACCGAGGGGGAGCGCGGTGACGAACACGTCGCCGTCGTCGCCGACCGCCTGCACCCGGTGGTCGCCGAGCGCGCCGAGTCCGACCGTCACGGGGTCACCGCCGGTCTGCACCGCGGCGAGGGTCCGCTGCTGCGCCGCGGTCAGGCGGCGCTGGTCACCGTCCCCGTCGGTGTAGCCACCGAGCACCACGTCGCCGTCGCGGACGATGGCGATGACCGTGCCCGCAGACTGCCCCGGCGCACCGATGAAGGCGTTGTCGGGATCCGGCAGATCGTCCGACGAGGACGAGGACGAGGACGACGACGAGGACGACGACCCCGGCGGCGGCCCGGAGGCCCCCGGCGGCGGTTCGGCCCCGTCCCGTCCGCCGACGGTCCGCATCGCCGCCGTCGACAGCTCCGCATCGAGCCGGTCGACCAGGTACCCCCGGAACGCGACGACGGTCACCGCCCCCACGACGACGTTCGTCGCCACGAGCAGCAGGGCCACGGCCGCCACGATCCGCCAGCGCAACGACGGCACACGCCCGGTGCGCCCGGGCCGGCTCACGTCGCCGGCCGGAGCACGTACCCCGCCCCACGGACGGTCTGCAGCATCGGCTCGCGTCCGGCGTCGAGCTTCTTCCGCAGGTACGACACGTACATGTCCACCAGGTTCGACGACGTGCCGAAGTCCATGCCCCACACGCTCGCCAGCAGCTGGTCGCGGGACAGCACCCGGTTGGCGTTCCGGGCCAGGTGTCGCAGCAGTTCGTACTCGGTCGGCGTGAGCTCGATCGGGTCCCCGGCACGGCTGACCGAGCGGGCGTCCTCGTCGAGCCGGAGGTCCCCGACCACGACCTCGGCGCTCGCCCCGGCCGCGGCTACCCGGTTCGAGGTGCGCGCCAGGATCCGCGCACGGACCAGCAGCTCCTCGATGCCGAAGGGCTTGGTCAGGTAGTCGTCGCCGCCGCCGGTCAGCCCGGCGAGCCGGTCCTCGGGGGCGTCGCGTGCGGTGAGGAACAGCACCCGCACGCCGTCGCGGGCGTCGCGGAGCCGTTCGAGCACCTCGAACCCGTCGATGTCCGGCAGCATCACGTCGAGCACGATCACGTCCGGCTGGAACTCCCGGGCCGCGAACAGCACATCGCGCCCGCGGTGCACGGACCGCACGGCCCAGCCGTCGCCCGCGAACGCCAGGGCGACGGCATCGGCCAGGGCGTGCTCGTCGTCGACGACGAGGGCGCGGACGGGGGAGCCGTCGGTGCGCTGCAGCGGGGGACCGGGCATGTCCCGGAGCCTATCCACCGCGCCCTCGTCGCCGATCACTCCGTGCTGCTCAGGTCGTAGACGGTCTGGCCGCCGACGGTCGTCGACTCGTAGTTCGCCGCGACCCACTCCTGGATCGCCGACGCGGTCGACGAGCCGCCGCCCATGCCGCCACCGGAGCCGGACGACACGTAGTACCCGATGTCGCCGTCGGCGACGTACGCCTTGAACTGCGCGAGTGTCGGTGCCGGGTCGCTCGACCAGCCGCCGATCGCCATCACGGCGGTGTCGGTGTCGAGTTCGAGCTGTGCGGCCGACTGCGATCCGTTGACCGCGGCCGCCCACTTCGCGTCGGATGCCTCGAGCAGCTCCTGCAGGGCGGACGAGGTCGACGCACCCTCGCCACCACCCCCGGCCTGGAGGCCCGTCCCCGACCCACCCTCGGAGGTCGCGTCGTCCGTGCCGTCCTGGCCACTGCCCGGTGCCGTACCGGACGTGCCGTCCGGCATCTCCGGCGCCTCGCCGGACGCGCCCTCCGGCGGGGTCCCGCCGGGACCCTGCTGGGTGTCCGACGTGCTGTCGGAGCCGCCGTCGTCGGAGCCGGAGGTCGACCCACCCGGTCCGCCCGTGCCTCCCGGGAAGCCACCGGTACCACCGCCGCCCGTCCCGCCGGAGCTGCTGCCCGCCGGACCGACGCTCGGGATCGAACCGGAGTGCGCGACGGTCGTCGTGGCGAGGGCGTAGGCGGTGGTGCCGGACAGCCCGAACAGGGTGCCGGCGAGGACGCCGATCGTGACGAGCCTGCGCAGCGACGGCACGCTGCCGATGACGATCAGTGCTGCGGACAGCAGCCCGCCGGCGAGCATCACCCAGCGCAGCCAGGGCAGCCAGGTCGGGTTCTCGTTGAGCAGGCACCAGCCCCAGAACGCCGTGGCGCCGATCATCGCAGCGAGGCCGAGGCGGCCGACGAACCGCGCTCGGGCGTGCCAGAGCAGGGCACCGCCGGTACCGACGAGTCCGGCGATGGCCGGGGCGAGGGCGACCGTGTAGTACGGGTGGATCGTGCCGGACATGTACGAGAACACGAGTCCGGTGACCAGGAGCCATCCGCCCCACAGGACCAGCCCGGCGCGTGCGGGATCGGCCAGGTGCCGACGGCCGACGACGACCAGCCCGACGACCAGGGCGATGAGCGCCGCGGGCAGGAGCCACGAGATCTCGAGCCCCATCTCGGACGAGAACAGGCGGTTCAGGCCCGTCGAGCCGCCGAACGAGCCTCCGGCGGTGCCGCCGGTCATGCCGCCGCCTCCGCCCCCGTTGCCCGAGCCCCCGAAGATCCGGCCGAGGCCGTTGTAGCCGAACACCAGGTCGAGGACGGTGTTGTTCGTCGAGCCGCCGATGTACGGGCGGGACTCGGCGGGCCAGAGCCACACGGCGACGACCCACCAGCCGGCGGCCACCACGAGGGAGCCGGCCGCGACGAGCAGACCGATCACGCGTCGGCCCCAGCCGGTGCGGGCGGCGAACAGGTAGACGAGGCCGAAGGCGGGCAGGACGAGCAGGCCCTGCAGCATCTTCGTCAGGAACGCGAACCCGAGGGCGACCCCGGCGAGCGCGATCCACTTCCAGCTGCCCTTCGGCAGCGCCCGCACCGTGCAGTACGCCCCGGCGGTCATCAGCAGGACGAGCAGGGCGTCCGGGTTGTCGAAGCGGAACATCAGCGCCGCCGCTGGGGTCGCTGCGACGACGAAGCCCGCGAGCAGGGCGCCGACGTTCGCCGTGGTGGCGCCGAGCCGGGCCAGGGTGCGGCGGACCGTGCCCCAGACCAGGGCGACGGAAGCGACGGCCATCAGCGCCTGGGGGAGCAGCAGGCTGAAGCTCGAGAAGCCGAACAGCCGGGCCGACAGCACCATCACCCACAGCGAGGCCGGCGGTTTGTCGACCGTGATGAAGTTCGACGAGTCGAGGGAGCCGAAGAAGAACGCCTCCCACGACTTCGTGCCGGCCTGCACGGCGGCGGCGTAGAAGCTGTTGGCGTACCCGGAGACGCTGAGGTCCCACAGGTACACCACGGCGGTCACGGCCAGGAGCGCCCAGAACGCCGGCCGGAGCCAGCGGGCGTCCTCGCGCTCGCCGAGGAACAGCCGGGCGAGGGGCGGGCGGCGCCGATCCCGCGCGGCACTGCGCGCGGGGTCGCGTCGGTCGGTCACGGGTATCGGGTACGTGGTCATGTCGATGAGCATCCGGGGCGTTCCCCGACTGCTGCACTGCGCCGGCTGTGTGCGCGCTAAGGACGCACGGTGCGCGGCTGGCCGGCGGGCGGCGGGCGGTGGGCGGTGGGCGGCCCAGCGCACGGTGCGCTGTCGTCCGGTCCGTGCGGGGTTGCCTGCTCGGTGCGTGGTTGTAGCGCTGCACGGGGCGGGCAACCCTGCACGGGGTGAGCGAGGCTGCACGGTGCGGCGCCGGCACCGGGGCGGGCAACCTCGCACGGGGTGAGCGAGGCTGCACGGTGCGGCGCCGGTACCGGGGCGGCAACCCCGCACGGGGTGAGCGAGGCCGCACGGTGCGAGGGGTCAGGCGTACCGCCGCGCTGCCCGGAGTGCTGCCCCGGTGTACGAGCCGCCGAACAGGAACACGTGCAGCAGCAGCGGCGCGAGCTGGTGGAGCTCGACGCGCTCCTGCCAACCGTCGGCCAGCCGTGACTCCCGGTCGTAGGCGGCGAGCACCGTCTCGAGCCGGGGCAGCCCGAACAGCCCGAGCAGTGCCAGGTCGGTCTCCGCGTGCCCACCGTGGGCGATCGGGTCGATGAGCACGGCGCCGGTCGGTTCGGACGAGTCCGTCGGCCAGAGGACGTTGCCGGCCCACAGGTCGCCGTGCAGGCGAGCGGGTCGGTCCCCGACGAGCGCGGGCTGCGGCGACCCGAGCGTGCCGTCCTGCACGCGTGCGGCGACCCGCTCGAACACCGCGGCCTCGGCGTGGTCGAACCCGCCGGCGTCGACGATGCGGCGGACGAAGTCGCGGATGCGGTACTCGGCGAAGAACTCGCCCCAGGTCGCCAGTGCCTGCTCGGCCGCGACGAACGGCGTGCGCGAGCGGCCCATCCGCAGCGCCGCACCGCGGGTCCAGCCGGCGGGCGGCGCACCCCAGTGGTCGGCGCCGGCCGCGTGCGTGTGCGCGAGGGAGCGGCCGAACCGCTCGGCCTGGGCGGCGGTGGGGGAGCCGTCGGAGACCAGCTCGAGGTCGAGCACGGTCGCGCCCGGACGCTCGAGTACGCGGGCGATGCGGGTGCCTCCGGTGTCCTCGGCCTCGGCGAGCCAGGCGAGTCCGGCGGCTTCTGCTGCCGCTTCGTCCGCGGCGGTGAACGTCTTCACGTGCGTCTCGGCCATCGGCCCATCCTGCCGAGGGGCCACCGTCGACCGTTCAGCCGACGGTCACCCGGCGAACCGGTCACCCGGTCACGCGGTGGGCTCCCCGCGCCGGGCCGCGTGCACCACGAGTGCCAGCTGCACCCGGTTCTCGACCCCGAACTTCTCGTACACGTGCCCGACGTGCGTCTTCACGGTGGCCAGG
The DNA here is from genome assembly GCF_003234225.2 of Curtobacterium sp. MCSS17_005. Lineage (NCBI taxonomy): Bacteria > Bacillati > Actinomycetota > Actinomycetes > Micrococcales > Microbacteriaceae > Curtobacterium > Curtobacterium sp. MCSS17_005. The sequence continues at coordinate 3,108,242 of NZ_CP126258.1, read as the reverse complement.
CCCACGTACAGGTCGGCGGCGATCTGCGCGTTCGACGCCCCGTTCGCCACGGCGAGTGCGACCTCCCGTTCCCGCTCGGTCAGCAGGGCGAGCAGCCGGCGCGCCTCGGTGTCGTCCGCCGCGGCATCCACCGGCGGCCCGGCCGGTCCATCGCCCGGACCACCGGCCGCCCGGGCCGAGCGGGGACCGGCCGCGAACGCGATCACCCGGTCGAGCACGGACGGGGACAGGATCGAGCGCCCGGCCGCCACGGTCCGCACGGCCTGCACGAGTTCGTGCGGCGGGGTGTCCTTCAGCAGGAACCCACGGGCACCGGCCTGCAGCGCTCCGAGCACGAGGTCGTCCCCCTCGAAGGTCGTCAGCACCAGGACGGCCAGGTCGGGTCGTCGGCGCAGTTCGCGTTCGGTGGCGACGAGTCCGTCGCACCGGGGCATCCGGATGTCCATGAGCACGACGTCGGGCGCGGTCGACGCGATGACACCCTCGGCTTCGAGCCCGTCGCCCGCCTCGCCCACCACCACTACGCCGTCGTCGCCGCTGAGCAGCATCCGGAGCCCGACGCGCACGAGCTGGTCGTCGTCGACCAGGACGACGCGGACGGGAGCGGTCACGGGGTCCACGGCAGCACCGCCTCGACCACGTGCACGCGTCCGTCGTCGCTGCCGGCGCGGAAGCTCCCGCCGACGAGCCGGGCGCGTTCGGCGAGCCCGCGCAGGCCGTGCCCGGCCGTGTGCCCGGAGGTGTCCGCGGGCGCAGGTCCGTCGGCCTGCGTGTTCGACACCACCACCCGGATCGCCGGGCCGGGGACGGTCTCGACGACGACGTCGACGGGCGCTCCGGGGGCGTGCCTGCGGGCGTTCGTCAGCGACTCCTGCACGATCCGGTAGGCGTGTCGCCCCACGGCGGTCGGGACCGCCGTGCCGTCCGTGTCGACGCGCGCCCGGACGGTCGCACCGCCGGAACGCGCCTGGTCGAGCAGGCCGGGCAGGTCGACGAGCGTCGGCTGCGGAGGCGCGGTGCCGGTCACCTCGTCGCCGCCGGTCGCCGCGGGGTCGCGCAACACCCCGAGGACGTCGCGCAGGTCGGTGAGCGCGGAGTGCGCCTCGGCCCGCACCACCCCGGCCGCCGCGGCGGTCTCGTCGGGGGTGAGCCCCGGGCCGCGGTACTCGAGCGCGCCGGCGTGCAGCGCGACCAGGGACAGCCGGTGGCCCAGGACGTCGTGCATCTCGCGGGCGATGTGGGCGCGCTCCTGCTCGCGGGCACGGTCCTCGCGCAGCTGCTGGTCGCGTTCGAGCAGGGCCGCGCGCTCGCGCAGGGACAGCAGCAGGGCGCGGCGCTGCCCGATCCCGATGCCGATCGCGACGAGCAGGGCGGTCACGACCACGCCGGCGATCACGATCTGCCACAGCGGCATGGTCTGGTCCGGCGCCAGGAAGACGTCGTAGAGCAGGGTGGCGGCGAGGAGCGTCGCGCTGACGATCGCGATCTCGACGGCACGGCGCCGGGTCGCGAGCGACACGAGCGCGAGTCCGGATGCTCCGACGGCCAACGTCGACACGGCGCTGAGGGCGACGATGACGACCGTCATCAGCAGGGGTGCGCGGTGCCGGAACGGCAGGAGGACGAGGGCGACGACCCCGGCCGCGAAGTCACCGAGGAGCAGGCTGCCGATGTGCAGGTCGCTCCACCCGCGGGTGTCCATCGTCGGCCAGACCAGGCCGGCGGTGATCAGCCCGACGAGCGCGGCGACGCTCACCCGCCACGTCTGCGCCCACACCCGGCGCCCGAGGGGGACGGCGGGGAGCACGGTCGAGGTCATGCCCCGAGCCTAGGGAGCCGCGTCGACGAGCGGATCCGCCGAAGGTCGGAGGTCGGAGGAGCCCCGTGTCTCAGACCGCGTCCACCAGGGCCCGCGCCAACGGGTGCCACGCACGGGACGACGGTCCGCTCAGCACCAGGGTCCGTTCGAGCCGCCGGGCCATCGGGATCATCACGAGGTCGGGCGGCAGCATCCCACGGCCCAGGGTCGGCACGATCGACACGCCCTCGCCCCGCTGGATCATCCCGAACATCGTGCTCATCTCCCGCACCCGGTGGGCGTAGCGGAACGGGCGGCCGTCGAGCTCGTGGAGCTTCTGGATCTGGTACTCGCAGCCACCGCCGCCCGCCACCAGGCCGTCCTCGTGCAGGTCGTCGAGGGTGAGTGCGGGCAGGTCGGCGAGGGGGTGGTCGCGGCTGATCACGGCGGCCATCTCGTCCCGCGCCACGACCACGCCACCGGCGGGTGCCGGCGAGGGGTCGACGAGCACGGCGGCGTCGACGGTGCCGGCCTCGAGCCACTCCGGCATCTCGTCGTCGTCCCCCTCGTAGACCTGCACGTCGACGTCGGGCAGGGTCACCGCCCACAGCTCGCGGAGCCGCGGCAGCAGGCCCTGGCAGACGGTGGGGACGGCGGCGAGGCGCACGGTGCCGCGCGCCGTGGCGGGCCGGACCACCGCCTCCAGGGCTTCGACCGAGGCGAGCACGCTGCGGGCGTGGGCCAGCAGACGGTCGCCCAGCGGTGTGGCGGCGGCGACCGCGCCGCGGCGCACCACCGGGCCGCCGACCTCGCGTTCGAGCCCGGCGACGGCGTGGGACACCGCGGACTGGCCGACGCCCAGCGCGGCGGCCGCTGCGGTGAAGGACCCGGCGTCGAGCGTGGCGACGAACGCGCGCAGTTGCTGGACCGAGACTGTCATGCGTCCTCCTCATGGTGACATGAGTGACATGCGTTTGCCGCATGTCACCCGGTGGTCCGACACTAGGCCACGTGAACGCCCTCCTCTACGCCCTCGTCGCACTGACCTGGGGATCGAGCTTCCTCTTCGCGAAGATCGGACTCGACGGTCTCGCCCCGCAGCAGGTCGCCACCGTGCGGACCGTGCTCGGTGGGGTGACGCTGGTCGTGGTGCTCCTGGCGACCCGTCGCCGGTGGCCCCGGGAGCCGCGGACCTGGGCGCACCTGGCGGTCGTCGCGGTGTTCCTCAACGCGGTGCCGTCGTCGCTGATGGCGTGGGCCGAGCAGACGGTGCCGTCCGGGCTCGCGAGCATCTACAACGCGACGACCCCGATCATGACGCTGGCCGCGCTCGCGGTGCTCGTGCCGTCCGAACGGCTGCGCGGACGGCAGGTGCTCGGGATCGTGCTCGGCATCGTCGGGGTGCTCGTGCTGGTCGGCCCCTGGGACGTCCTGACCGACCCGGAGGTGCTGGCGAGCGTGCCGGGGCAGGTCGCGCTGCTCGGCATGACCGCGTCCTACGGCATCGGGCTCGCCTACCTGCGCCGGGTCGCGGTGGCGAGCGCGTACGACCCGGTCACGCTGGCGACGGTCCAGCTGACGCTGGCCTCCGGGATGCTCCTGCTGGTCGCGCCCGTCATCGCGACCGGTCCGGTGCAGCTGGACGGGAGGATCGTGGCCGCGATGGTCGCGCTCGGTTGCGTCGGCACGGGGCTGGCCTACGCCTGGAACACCCGGCTCGTGCAGGCGTGGGGCGCCGGCCGCGCCTCCACCGTCACGTACCTGACGCCGGTGGTCGGGGTGGCGCTCGGTGTGCTCGTGCTGGGGGAGCGGGTGCGGTGGAACGAGCCCGTCGGCGGACTCGTCGTCCTGCTCGGGATCGCCCTGGCGTCCGGGGTGCTCGTCCGTCGGCGGGAACCTGCGGCGTCCGCTGTCTGACCGGTCCGGCGGGCCGCGCCTGTCTGACCGGTCCGCCGGGTCGAGCCGTAGGATCGGCGGTGACGACGACGAGGTCGTCGACGAAGACGGAGACCGGCATGCACGACACCAACACCACCCGCGCGACCGCGTCGGTCGCAGCCATCCTCGCCGAGTCCGCGGCACGGTACCCGGACGACGTCGCCGTCACCGTGGGTGACGTCCGCACCACCTACGCCGAGCTGTGGGCGCAGACCCTGGCCTACGCCGGGGCACTCCGGGCACGGGGCGTGACCGAGGGGTCGAAGGTGGCGATGCTCGTACCGAACGTCGCGGACTTCCCCCGCGTCTACTACGCCACGCTGGCCCTCGGCGCGGTGGCCGTGCCCGTGCACGCGCTGCTGAAGTGCCGCGAAATCGAGTACGTCCTGCGCGACAGCGGTGCCGCCCTGCTCGTCTGTGCTGCCCCGCTGCTCGGTGAGGGCGCCGCCGGAGCCGAGCTCGCCGGGATCGACGTCGTGACCGTGCTCGCACCGGCGACGACGGACGACGGGTCCGCGGCCGGCCCCGACCGGCTCGAGGCCCTGGCCGCGCAGAGCGAACCGCTCGACACCTACGTGCCGCGGCACCCGTTCGACACCGCCACGATCCTGTACACGAGCGGCACCACCGGCCAGCCCAAGGGTGCCGAGGGCTCGCACTTCGCGCTGCTCGAACAGGTCAACACGAACCTGATGACCACGTTCGACATGCACCGCGGGGACGTCCTGCTCGGCGCCCTGCCGCTGTTCCACACGTTCGGGCAGACCTGCACGATGAACACCGGGTTCCGGACCGGCGCGACGCTCGTCATGCTGCCGAAGTTCGACGGTGACACGGCGCTCGCCGCGATGGTCGAGCACGGCTGCGGCATCTTCATGGGCGTCCCGACGATGTACATGGCGCTGCTCGACGCCGCGACCCGGTCCGAGGCCCGTCCGACGCTCCGGTACGCGATCTCCGGCGGGGCCTCGCTGCCGCTGGCGGTGCTCGAGCGGTTCGAGCAGGTCTTCGACGCGCCGATCCACGAGGGGTACGGGCTGACCGAGACCTCGCCGGTCGCCACCTTCAACCACGTCGGGCGACCGCCGCGGCCCGGCACCATCGGCACAGCGGTGTGGGGCATCGACGTCGAGATCGCCGACCCCGAGGTCCGCGACGCGATCGTCATGCTGCCGCACGGCGAGATCGGCGAGCTCGTGATCCGGGGTCACAACCTGATGAACGGGTACCTCGACCGACCCGAGGACACCGCCGAGGCCATCGTCGACGGGTGGTTCCGCACCGGTGACCTGGGCACGAAGGACGACGACGGGTACCTGACGATCGTCGACCGCACCAAGGACATGATCATCCGCAACGGCTACAACGTGTACCCGCGGCAAGTCGAGGAGGTCCTCGCCACCCACCCCGACGTCGCGATGGCCGCGGTGTTCGGCGTGCCGCACGCGGTCCACGGGCAGGAGATCGAGGCAGCGGTGGTCCTGCACGCCGGCGCGTCCGTCGAGCCGCAGGTCCTGGTCGACTTCGTCGCCGCCGAGATCGCCGCGTACAAGTACCCGCGTGTGGTGCACGTCCTCGACGCGCTGCCGCTCGGACCGAGCGGCAAGGTGCTCAAGCGCGAGCTCGTCGACCGGTTCGGCGTCGAGGTGACGGCAGTTCCGTGACCCCTGCCACGACCGCGCAGGCGCGATCCGTACGCTGACCGGGTGACCGCCAGCCGTACCCCGTCGACCGCACGACTGCTCTTCGCGTCGTCGCACCCGGGGCCCACGGTCACCGTGACCGTCCTCGCCGCGGTGATCGCCGCCGCCGTGGGGCACCCCGTGTGGCTCGTGGTGCTGGTGGCGCTGACGGTCGTCGCCGGGCAGCTGTCCATCGGGCTGGCGAACGACTGGATCGACGCGGACCGCGACCGGGCCGTCGGGCGGAGCGACAAGCCCGTGGCCCGCGGCCTCATCGCCGTCGGCACCGTCCGCTCCGCCGCGTACGCCACCGCCGGGATCGCCGTGGTGCTCTCGATCTTCCTCGGGCCGGTCGCCGCGGTCGCGCACCTCGTGCTGGTCGCCGCCGGGTGGGCCTACGACGCCGGGTTGAAGCGTTCGGTGTGGTCGGTGGCGCCGTTCGTGGTCGCCTTCGGGCTGCTGCCCGTCGTGTCCGTCGCGGCCGGGCCCGAGGGACAGTGGCCGGCGTGGTGGGCGATCGCCACGGGTGCCGTCTTCGGGATCGCGATCCACTGCACCAACGTGCTGCCCGACCTGGTCGACGACGCCGCCACCGGGGTGCGGGGCTTCCCGCACCGGCTCGGGCTCCGCGGCGCGGGGATCGTCGCGTTCGCCTCGCTCGTCGTCGCGGCCGCCCTGGTGCTCGGCGGACAGGTGCTCGGCGACGACCCCGTCCGGGGTCTCGGCGTCGTGCTCGCGGTCCTCGGTGCCGTCGTGGTGGCCGTGCTCGCCGTCGTCGGCGTCCGGTTGGTGCTCGCGGGGCGGGCATCACGCACCCTGTTCCGGCTGGTCATCGCGTCGTCCCTCGTGCTCGTCGTCGAGCTCGGTTTCGCGGGCGCGCGACTCGTCGCCTGACGACGCGGAACACGCTGCGCCTCTGCGCAGACACGCGTCTGCGCTTCTGCACGCCGGACGCGAGCCGTCAGGCCCAGCGCATCGCGTAGAGCCGGGCCAGGCCGTGCGCGGTCGGCAGGGACAGGGCGGTCCGGAGCAGCGCCTCCCGGCCGGTCGCCGTGACGGGGCCGAGCGGACGGCCCAGGGCCATGTTCACCTCGGCCTGCCGTGCCGCGCGGCGGGCGGCTGCCTGGCGGCGGGCGGCGTAGCCCGGCCACGGACCGGCGACGCCGGTGCGGACCGCGGCCGCCAGCAGGGGCGCCAGCTCGGCAGCGTCGAGCCACCCGAGGTTCATGCCCTGCCCGCCGATCGGGCTGATCTCGTGGGCGGCATCCCCGACGAGCACGGCCCGGCCGACGCCCACGCGCTCGGCGGTGCGGCGGCGCACCCGGAAGCCGCTGGTCATCGAGCAGCTCGCAGGGTCGGGGACGACACCGGTCCGCTCGGCGACGAGCGCGGCCAGGCGTGTGACGACCGCGGGGTCCGGCGTGCCCGTCCAGCTGCCCTCGGCCGAGGCGAACGCGTCGTCGTCCGGCACCAGGGCGACGTACCGGCGCCGCGTGCCCGGCAGCGGGAAGGACTCGACGACGCCGTCCGGGCCGACGTCGACCAGCGCGGCGGACCGGGCCGACGGGGCCTCGGGGTCGGCGAAGTCGCCCATCACGTAGCGGTCCGGGTACTCGCGCCCGGTCGTGCCGATGCCGAGCAGGTCGCGGACGGCGCTCCGTGCACCGTCGGCACCGACGACGAAGGCCGCACGGATCGTCACGGTGTCGCCGTCCGGTCCGGTCCCGGTGGCGTCGACGTGGTCGGCCTGCCGGGACAGTGCGGTCAGGGTGGTCCCGGTCCGCAGGGCGCTCGGTGCGCTGGCCCGGAGCCGGTCCCGGAGCAGGGACTCGGTGCGGTGCTGGTCGAGGGTGGCCACGTACGGGTGGGTCGGCGACGCGCGGTCGAAGCGCAGGGTGCCGAGGGTCCGGCCACGGCTGCGGGCCACTCCGGCGTGCACCAGCGACGCCTCGGCGAGCACCGCGGTGTCCAGGCCGATCGCGGCGAACGCGTCGAGGGACGGCGGGTGGATGCCGATGGCCCGCGAACCGGTCGGCGGCTCGGCCCGTCGTTCCCACACCCGAGCGTCGACGCCCTGCGCCGCCAGGAGTGCCGCCAGGAACAGTCCGACGGGGCCGCCGCCGACGACGAGGACGTCCGTCCGATCCGTGTGCACGGGGCGAGCCTACGGAGCCACGGGCGGGGATGTGCGGAGAGCGCAGGCGGACGCCCCGTCTGTCCGCACTCTCACGTGCCCCGGAGTTGCCTCACGCCGAGGGGACGACCAGCACCTGTGGAGGTTCACCATGAGCACACCGGACGACCGGGGACGACCCGCCGACGCGCGCACCACCGACACCGGCGGGGACGCCGGGCACGACGCCGCCCGACCGGGCCGAGCGGTGCCCGCCGAACGCGGAGCGACGCAGCGGGAGAGCGTCCTCGAGCGCGAGCAACAGGAGTTCGCCGGGTTCAAGTGGGGGTCGGCCTTCTTCGGCTGGCTCACCGCGACCGGCACCGCGGTCATCCTGACGGCGATCCTCAGCGCCGTCGGGGCCGGGGTCGGACTCGGCCAGAACAGCGGTGACGTCGACGCCGCCGCGAAGGACGTGACCACGAACGGCGACGTCATCGGGATCGTCGGCGCGATCGCGCTCGCCGTGGTCCTGTTCGTCGCGTACTTCTGCGGCGGCTACGTCGCCGGCCGGATGGCACGCTTCGCCGGAGCCAAGCAGGGCATCGCCGTGTGGATCTGGGCCGTCGTCATCGCCGTGGTCGTCGCGATCGTCACGGCCGTCGCGGGGTCGCAGTTCAACGTGCTCGGCAACGTGGACAGCTTCCCGCGGATCCCGGTCGACGAGGGCACGCTCACCGTCACCGGGATCGTCACGGCGATCGTCGTCGCCGTCATCAGCCTGGTCGGTGCCGTCCTGGGCGGCATCTCGGGCATGCGCTACCACCGCAAGGTCGACCGCGTCGGCCTCGGTCGCTGACCACCATCGCCGCATCGGTGCGGGGCAGGGCCGCCCCGCACCGCACCACAGGAGAGAGAGGCAACACCATGATCGACACCACCAACATGAACAGCGTCTTCGGTGCGAAGGTCGTCGACCCGGACGGCGAGAAGGTCGGCACCGTCAAGCAGGTCTACGTCGACCAGCAGGACGGACACCCGCTCTTCGCCAGCGTCAGCACCGGGCTCTTCGGCTCGTCGGAGTCCTTCGTGCCGCTCGAGGGTGCGGAGCTGACCGGCGACGAACTCCGGGTCGCCCACGACAAGGGCCGGATCAAGGACGCACCGCGCGTCGAGGCCGATGCCGAACTCAGTGACGAGGAGCAGGACCGCATCTTCGAGCACTACGGGATCGGCGGCGGACCGACCGGGTCGACCGGCAGCACCGGCAGCACCGGCAGCGCGGGGTCGACCGGGACCGGCGCCGGCGGTGCCAACGGCACGGACCCGGACCTGGTCGCGGGCGCAGCGGGCCAGGACACGAGCGGGACTGCCAGTACGACCGGCACCGCTGGCGCGACCGGCGCGACCGGCGCGACCGGCACCGCCGGCACGACCGGCGCGACCGGCACCGACCCCGACCTCGCCGCCGGTTCCGCATCGACCGCGCCCGCCGGGCACGACACGTCGGGCCCGGACACGGACGACGCCATGACCCGCTCCGAGGAACGCCTGCAGGTCGGGACCGAACGGGTCACCACCGGCCGAGCACGCCTGCGCAAGCACGTCGTCACCGAGCAGCAGAACGTCACGGTCCCGGTGCAGCACGAGGAGCTCCGCATCGAGACCGAGCCCGTCACCGACGCGAACGCCGGTGCAGCCCTGGACGGCCCGGCACTTTCCGACGAGGAGCACGAGGTCACCCTGAACGAGGAGCGCGTGGTCGTCGACAAGGAGACCGTGCCGGTCGAGCGGGTCCGGGTCGGCAAGGAGACCGTCACCGAGCAGCAGCAGGTGTCGGAGGACGTCGCGCACGAGGAGATCGACCTCGACCAGGACGGCGCGACGCGTCGCTGACGCGTTCGGGGACTGATCGCGCGGAGACGATCGGACGGGAGGCGCGGTGCCAGCCGGCACCGCGCCTCCCGTCCGTCGAGGGTCGGGTCCACCGCCCGCTGCAGCCGACCTCAGCCGGTCGCGCCGCGGGCGGGTGCGCCGCGCGCAGCCCGCACGCGACCCGCTCGGACGCGAGCGCGGAACCGTTCGACGGGGACCTCGACGGCGAACGCGGCGCCGATCGACACGATCACCACCGTGCCGACCAGGCCGACCGTGCCCCACGGGCCGATCGCGAAGGTGCCGAGCAGCGCGATCACCAGCGGGTGCCAGAGGTACGCCGAGTACGACACCCGGCGGCCGAACCACGACACCGGCGTCCAGGCCAGGGCGGCCGACACCGGGGAGCGGACCGAGACCAGCCCGCCGATCGCCACCGCTGCGATCAGCCCGGTCAGCGGCAGCACGATGCCGAACGTCGACGCGTGCTGCGTCCAGTCGTCGTCGATCCAGAGCAGCACCCCGACCAGCAGCACGAGACCGAGCCAGGTCGCCACGTGCCCGAGGACCCCGGCGGCCCGCACGCGCACCCGTTCGTCGTCGAGCAGCAGGGCCAGTGCGCAGCCGATCGCGAGCGGCACGACCCCCAGCACGGGCGAGAAGTAGACGTCGGGCGTGGCACCGCCGCTCGGGCTGCGGTAGCTCGCCCACGACGCCGCCGACGCCCCGACGACCAGGATCCCGAGGCCCGTCAGGAGCCAACGACGGCGGACCCGGAGCGCGGCGAGCAGGACCAGGACCGGCGGCCAGACCAGGTAGAACTGCTCCTCCATCGACAGGCTCCACGTGTGCGCGAAGACGCCCTGCGAGGTGTCCCAGAAAACGCGGAACAGGTTGCCCGTGTAGGTCAGGGCGATGATCGCCGCTTCGCCGGACTGCAGTGAAGCGCCCTTGTAGTCACCGACCCAGTTCCAGAGCAGGAGCCCGACGACGACGAACGCGAGCAGCGCCGGGTACAGGCGGAGCAACCGCTTTACCCAGAACGAGCCGAGGCGCACCCGCCCGGTGCGACGCCGTTCGCCGAGCAGCAGCGTCGTGATGAGGAAGCCGGACAGCACGAAGAACACCGTCACGCCGATGAAGCCGCCCTCGAACTGCGGCACGTGCAGGTGGTACAGGACGACGACCAGGATGGCGAGGGTCCGGAGTCCGTCGAGCGCGGGTGCGCGGTGTGTCAGCGGGGGCGGCGGAGCCTGCGGCGACCCGGCCTCGGAGTGCGCCGGGGTGGCCGCGCGGTGCTGTGGCTGCGCCTGCCTCCGCGCCTGGGTCAGCGTGGTCGTCGCCATGGTCCCTCCCCGCGCTGCTCGGTTCCCTGTCGCCGACCAGGGTCCTCTTCGCGGGTAAGAGGAGTCTCAACGAGCGGGGTGCACCAGGCCGGTCCCACGGTCCGGGCCACGCGTCGGCGCCAGCCCCGCGCACGACGCGCCGGCCGGGAGGCTCGTGGCCGGCCCGCACCGCGCCTCCAGGCCGTCGCGTCCCGCGTCCACCGCACGCCCTTCGTGTGCAGGAACGGTCGGGTCCGACGTGCGGACCCGACCGTTCCTGCTCACCAAGCGAGCGTGCGAGCGACCCCGGCGGCTACTCGGCCTTCTGCAGCTGCCAGGGGTCCGGCTCGCGGTCGCCGTTCGGGCGCACCGGGCGCACGTCGCCGACGATCGGGATCGAGCGCTTCCGCATGAACCACACGTAGCGGACGAAGAAGTGCGTCAGGGTCGACATCCGGTTGCCGGCGCCGAGCAGGCTCGTGATGTGCACGAACACCCAGGCGAGCCAGGCGACCGGGCCGACCATCGTGATCCCGCCGCGCAGCTGGGCGACCGCGGCGTTCGTGCCGATCGTCGCCATCGTGCCCTTGTCGAAGTACTTGAAGCGCTCGGTGGCCTTGCCCTCGAGCAGGCGCACTATCTGACGAGCCGAGTGCCGTCCGCCCTGCAGCGCGGGCTGGGCGAGCTGGGCGAGGGCGTCGTCCTGCGCCGCGATGTCGCCGGCGGAGAAGATCCGCTCGGCGCCCTTCACGCTCAGGTCGTCGTTCACCTGGATGCGGCCACCGTGGGTCTGCGGCAGGCCCCAGCCGGAGACCTCCTTGTGGGCGGCGACACCGGTCGCCCAGATCACCTGCGACGCGGGGATGAACTCGCCGTCCGCGGTCATCACGCCGTCGCGCTTGACCTCGGAGACGCCGGTGTTCAGCCGCAGCACGACACCGCGCTTGCGCAGCACCTTGGCGGCGTAGCGGCGCAGACGCGGGGCGAACGGCTTGAGCAGCTCGCCGCTGCGGTGCACGAGGGTGATCGAGATGTTGCCGCGTTCGATCTCCGGGTACGCACCGACGAGCGCCTGGTCGCGGAGCTCGGCGAGCGCGCCGGCCATCTCGACGCCGGTCGCACCGCCACCGACGATCACGATGCGGATCTCGTCGGGGCCCTGGTTGGCCGCCGCTTCTTCCAGCCGGGTGAACAGCTCGTCGCGGATGCGGAGTGCCTGCGAGCGGGAGTACATCGAGTACGCGTACTCGTACGCACCGGGCGTGCCGAAGTAGCTCGTGTTCACGCCGTTGGCGAGGATCAGGTAGTCGTAGTGCAGGTGCTCGCCGTCGGACATCTCGGCGATGCGCTCGTCGGTACGGATGCCGGTCAGCAGGCCGTGACGGAACTCGGCGTTCGACTGGCGGGCCCGGAGCGAGCGCAGGAAGTACGTCACGTCGCCGGCGTTCAGGCCGCCCGTCGCCACCTGGTACATCAGGGGCTGGAACATGTTGTAGACGTGGCGGTCGACCAGGGTCACCCGGACCGGCGCGTCGGCGAGCTCGCGCATGGCGGCCACACCGGCGAATCCACCGCCGACGATGACGACGTGCGGGCGGGTGTCCTGGGTCATGCTTGCTCCGGTGTTCCTCGGGTGCGGATGGTCACCATCGAGGGTACGCGCGGTTTGCCGGGGCGCATGACGGGTGGGGCCGGGAGGCCCGTGGTGCGTCCGTCAGGCGTCGAACCGCCCGTAGGTGTTCAGCACGTTCCCCTTGCTCGTCACGGTGCTGTCGACCAGACGCAGCCGCGTGGGCGGGTCGGTCGGTTCGAACAGTCGCCGGCCACGGCCGGCGATCGCCGGGTGGATCATGAGCTGCAGTTCGTCGAGGACCCCGGCGAACAGCAGGCTGCGGACGAGCGTGACACTGCCGCACACGGCGATGTCTGCCCCTTCGCGCTGCTGCAGTTCGCGGACGAACGCGGGGACGTCGCCCGGGATCCGCGTGCTGTTCTGCCAGGTCAGGTCGTCGCCGAGCGTGGTGGAGGCCACGTGCTTCTCGATCGGGTTGATCCACTGCCCGAAGGGGTCGTCGGCGTGGGCGGGCCACCACTCGGACCACTCCAGGTAGCTGTTCCGGCCGAGCAGCACGGTGTCGGTCCGGGCCATCCAGGCGCCCATCGCCGCACCGAGCTCGTCGTCGAAGCTGTCGTACTGGAACTCGTAGGGGTCCTGCACGACGCCGTCGACCGACGTGAACAGACCGGCAGTGGTCTTCCGCATGGGACGGATCGTACCCGCTGGTCAGCTGCCGGTGCCGTCGGTGCTGCTGCTGCCGTCGCTCGTGCCGTCGCTGGTGCTCCCGTCGCTGCTGCCGGAGCCGTACCCGGGGGCCTGCCCGGTGCCGTTGCCCGGGAACCCGTTCGTGCCGGGCACCTGCGTGGTCGACTGCGTCCGGTCCGCACCGATCGCGTGGCCGATGGCGAAGCCGACGCCTCCGCCGACGAGCAGTGCGGCGAGCCCGACGATCGCGGCGAGGAGCGGCCAGAACCACGGGGGCTTCGGGCCTGCGCTGCGGCGGTTGGTCGGGCTCACGGCGCCGGCTGCGGCTCCGTACCAGGGGGTGGTGCCGTTCGGGGCGGTGGAGTCCCAGGCGCCCGGGGTCGTGGCGCCGGCGTCCGCGCGGTACGGCTGCTGCTGCTGCTGCTGCTGTTGCGGCGCGGGGGCGTCGAGCGTGGAGGTCGACGTCGGGGTCGGGGCGGCGCCCCAGCCGGTCGGAGTCGTCGCCCGGTTCGCCGGGTCGGAGCCGTCCGGTTCGTGGCCGTTGGTGGGAGTGGTGTCGCTCATGCCAGGAGTGCACACGGCCCGGCTGTGTGCAGCCGATGACGAGGCTGACCCGGTGCTGCGAACCGCCGCGTAGCCTCAGCTCGTGCGCGCTGCTGTGGAGACCGTCCGGATCGACGGGTTGCCCGTGCGCCTGCACGCGATGGCGTCGCGGCAACCGGTCCGCGACGACACCGACTCCACCGTCGTGTTCGTCCACGGCATCGGGATGTCCCACCGGTCCTTCGCCCGGTCGCAGCGCGCCGTCGCCGCCGAGCACCGCACGATCAGCGTCGACCTGCCGGGGTTCGGCTGGCTGCCCGCCGCCGGTCGGCGGCTGTCGATCGAGGAGCTCGGCGACGTCGTCGTGCGGGCCGTCCGTCACCTGGTCGACGGCGACCTGGTGCTCGTCGGGCAGTCGATGGGTGCCCAGGTCGTGGTCGAGTCCGCTCGGCGTCACCCGGAGACCGTCCCGGCGATCGTGCTCGTCGGTCCGGTGATCGACTCCGAGCGGCGATCGCTCCCGCTGCAGGCACTCGACCTGGGCCGCGACGGGTTCGTCGAGGGGGTCCGGATGAACGGCGTCCTGGTCACCGATTACCTGCGGAGCATGCGGCAGTACACGCGTGAGCTCGGGCCGATGCTCCGCTACCCGACCGAGCAGACGATCACCGGGGTGACGCAGCCGGTCCTCGTCGTCCGAGGCACCCAGGACCCGATCGCGCGGCACGACTGGTCGGCGCGGGTCGCGGCCGCTGCGCCGAACGGCACCTTCGTGGAACTGGCCGGCCCGCACCACGTGCAGGAACGGCAGCCGGACGCCTTCGCACGCCTCCTCGAGACGTTCCGCAGCGCCGAGCGCCTGGAGGGGCTGCGATGACCCGGCCGGCGACGTCGGGGACGGAGACGGCGCGGACGGCGCGATCCGCGCCTCCAGGCCGTGTCCCGCTGGTGCGACGCGCGTGGTGGGCCGCACTCGACTGGGGGTACGCCGCGAGGTGGCAGGTCCGGAGCCTCGGCCCGACCACCGCGGACGACTACCGGACCGGCACCGGGCAGCCCGTCGTCGTGGTCCCCGGCGTCTACGAGACCTGGCACTTCATGCGGCCGCTGATGGACGCGCTCCACGACCGGGGGCATCCGGTGCACGTGCTGCCCGTCCTGCGGCACAACCTGCGGCCCGTGCCCGACTCGGCGCGCGAGGTGATCGCGACCCTGGAGGAACAGGACCTGCGGAACGTGCTCGTGCTCGCACACAGCAAGGGCGGACTGATCGGCAAGTACGCGATGACGCAGCTCGACCAGCACGAGCGGATCGACCGGATGGTCGCGGTGTCGACGCCCTTCGCGGGCTCGGTCTACGCGCGGCTCGCGCCGGTGCCGCACCTGCGGGCGTTCCGGGCGGCCGACCCGGTGCTGGCGGGGCTCGCGCGGGAACTCGACGCGAACGCGCGGATCACCTCGGTGTACGGAGTGTTCGACACGCTCATCCCCGAGGGCAGTGAGCTCCAGGGGGCGACGAACGTGCGGCTGCCGGTGGGTGGGCACTTCCGGATCCTCGGCGATGCGCGGACGCGGTCGGCGGTACTGGCGGCGGCGGACCCGGCTGGGGGCGGCTCGGGCTCCGGTTCCGGCTCCGGCGGTCTTTCGCGCTGAGCGACACTTCGTGGGAGCGCGACGGCGTGACGTGTCGGTCAGCGCGAAACTGCAGCGGCAGCCGCAGCCGCAGCGGCAGCGGCAGCGGCAGCGGCAGCGGCAGCGGCAGCTCGTCACGCCCCGGGCAGGAACAGGCAGAACGGGTGGCCGTCCGGGTCGAGCAGTACCCGGACGTCGTCCTGCGGCTGGAACGCGGCCTGACGGGCACCGAGCTGCTCCGCGCGCGCGACCGCAGCAGGCAGGTCCTCCACCTGGAAGTCGAGGTGCAGCTGCATGCCCGGGGCGTCCTCGGTGCCGGGCCAGGTCGGGGCGACGTAGGCCGGTTCGTACTGCACGGACAGGCCGGGACCCTCGTCGGGGCGCACGCGGACCCAGGTGGGCCCGTCCTCGTGGACGGTCCACCCGGTCAGGGCGCCGTAGAACCGGCCGAGGGCGACCGGCTCGGGGGACTGCAGGACGGTCGCGGCGAGTGTCGGCATCGAGGCGTCTTCGCTGGTCATGCGGCGCAGCGTACGCGCCGGACGGTCAGGCGGCGGCGAGCGCTGCGGCGGGGAGGGCTGCTCCGGCGGCGGCGTTCGCTCCGGCGGTCTTTCGCGCTGAGCGACACCCCACGCGTGCGCGGCCGCGTGAGGTGTCGGTCAACGCTAAACGGCGGCGGCGTCGGCTTCAGCGCGGGCGTCTGCGTCGGCGCGCGCGGGCAGCGACGCTCGCGCGCTCGACGATCCGGTGCGGCACGACGACGGTCTCCGGCGCGGCACTGCGGTCCGCGATCCGCCGGGTCAGCAGGTCGAGTGCCGCCGTCGCGAAGGCCCGACGGTCGAACGACACCGTGCTGAGCGACGGGATCGCGTACGCGGCCGCGTCGACGTCGTCGAACCCGATGACACTGACCTGCTCGGGCACCCGGACGCCGCGGGCGGCCAGTACGTGCAGCACCCCGAACGCGATCGAGTCGGTGAAGGCGAAGACGGCGTCGGGCAGGGGGTGCTCGTCGAGCCAGGCCGCGAAGGTCGTCGCCGCGGAACTCGTGGTCCACGACGGCAGCGGGACTCGGAGCGACGGGTCGGGCGTGATCCCGGCGGCGGCGAGCGCGGCGGTGTAGCCGCGTTCGCGGAGCTCGCTGGTCGCCGTCGCGGCACCATCGGGCGACGCCCCGACGATCGCGATGCGCCGGTGCCCACGGGCGATGAGGTGTTCGGTGACCTGCTCGGCCGCCGCACGGCTGTCGACGTGCACCTGATCGACGTGTTCGGGCTCGACCTCGCCGATGACGACCGTGGGTGGCAGCCCCTCGGTCGAAGCCAGGACGCTCGCGCTGAGCGACACCGGGTTGAGGATCAGCCCGTCCACCAGGTGCGCCCGGGCACGGGAGACCAGTTCGCGTTCGCGGGCCGGGTCGTTGCCGGTCTGCTCGAGCTGCACGACCCAGCCGCGTTCGCGGGCGAGTTCCACGAAGGACTGCGCGAGCTCGGCGGAGTAGGCGCTGCCCATCTCCGGCAGCGTCAACGCGATGGCTCCGGAGCGGCCGTTCCGGAGCCCGCGGGCGGACAGGTTCGGCACGTAGTCGAGCTCGGCGACCGCCCGCTCGACGCGTTCGCGGGTCTCCGGGCGCACGACCACGCCGCCGTTGACGACGTTGGAGACGGTCTTCGGGGACACCCCGGCGAGGGCGGCCACGTCCCGCACGGTTGCGCGCATCGGGACGAGCGTAGCGCGGGGCGGTGCTCAGTCCGTGACCTGAACCGGGACCGTCCTGCCCGTCCGCACCGACTCCTGCGCCGCCAGCACGATCGACAGCGTCCGGAGTCCGACTCCGACGTCCGGCTGCGGCTGCTCCCCGGACCGCGCCGCCGCCAGGAACGTCCGGAGCATCGGCAGGTCGTGGTCGGGTCCGTACCGGAGCTCGATCGGACGGCCCCCGACCGCGTCGAGCCCGCGAGCAGCCGCTCCGAAGAAGTCCACCGACACCGTGCCACCGGTCCCGGCGACGTCGAGCGTCAGCCCGCCCCACGCCGGCGATGTGTCCGGTCGGCTCCACGAGCAGTCGATCGCCGCGATCGTGCCGTCGTCGTACGTGATGGTCACCAGGCCCGCGGTCTCGGCGTTCGCGCGGTCCGCGTGCAGCACCCGGTTGGCGACGGCGGTGACGGACACCGGCGCCGCTCCGGTCAGCCCGTCGATCAGGTCGGCGACGTGCACGACGTGGTCGACGAGGGCGCCGCCTCCGCTCGACCGGACGTCGGTGAACCAGTCCCGGGCGAGCGGCAGCATGCCGTTGTTCGCGCCCCGCACCGAGAACACCCTGCCGAGTGCGCCCGAGTCCCGCGTCGCGCGCAGCCGGTCGAACGCCGAGGCGAAGCGCACCGGGAACGCCATCATGAGCAGCACCCCGGCGCGGTCCACCGCATCGCGGATGGCGAGGCCGTCCTGCCACGAGGTCGCGAGCGGCTTCTCGCAGAGCACGTGTGCCCCCGCTGCCACCGCGAGCTCGACGTGCTCGCGGTGCCGGGCGTTCTCGCTCGTGACGATCACCGCGTCCGGACCCCAGGCGAGCAGCTCGTCGACGGAGTCCGCGTACCCGACGCCGAGCGCGCGTGCCAGTTCGGCTCCGCGCAGGTCGCCGAGCTCCGTCCCCGTCGAGGTGCCGTCCGGATCCGTGCCGCGCACCTCGACGTCGGGCATCGCCGCCAGGGCACCGAGGTAGCTGATGGCGTGCGTGTGGGCGAAGGAGAGCACCCCGACCCGGAGCGTCACCGCGACACCTCCACCGGCTGGCCGGACTCGATCGAGGCGATCGCCGCGTTCGCGATCCGCACCGCGGCGACGCCGTCGCCCACTGTCACCCGGGGCGGTGCACCGCCGTCGAACGCGGCGAGGAAGTCGGCGAGCTCCAGCGCGTACGGGTCGTCCGCCGGGTCGACCGTCGGCAGGAAACCGTCCACGGAAGCCGGTGCCGCCAGGTCACTCCGGGTGTCCTCCTCGGCCCGGGACGAGTGCGACAGGCTGCCGAGTGTCCCCGTCACCGAGTACTCGGTCGTGAAGGCGAGGTGCTGCGGCCCCCACAGCCCGGCGACGTGGCTGATCGCGCCCGACTCGTGCGTGAGCAGGACGTGCGCCGCCTCGACCGGCTCCGCGTCGGAACCCGCGCGGACGCTCACCGCCGACACCCGGGTCACCTCGCCCGCCACCCAGCGTGCGATGTCGAGGTCGTGGATCATCTGGTCCATCACGATCCCGCCTGACAGCGCGTGGTCGCCGAACCAGGGGACGTGGGTGGGGAAGGCGCCGGACCGCGAGAACCGCAACACCGCCAGGTCGCCCAGGAGGCCCGTGGTCGCGGCCTCGTGCAGGCGCGCGTACGCGGGGAACCAGCGCACCACCTGGGCCGGGTAGAGCTGCACGCCTGCGTCCGCAGCGCGGGCTGCCAGGTCCGCCGCGTCCGCGTCGGTCCGGGCCAGGGGCTTCTCGGAGACGACGTCCTTGCCGGCCGCGATCGCCGCACGGACGACCTCGGCGTGGGCGTGCGTCGGGACCACCACGTCGACGACGTCGACCACGGCGAGGAGTTCGTCGAGACTGTCGGCGACGGTGATCGTGCTGCCCTCGGCCCGGGCGGTGTCGGTGAACGCGGCGACGAGTTCGTGGGCGCCCTCGCGAGCGTGCACCACCACGTCGCCCAGGCGGAGCAGCCCGGGCAGGTGGGCGACGGAGATGCCGCCCGCGCCGACGAGCCCGATGCGTTGGCGGGCCAAGGACTCGGACTGCGACGTCATGGGGTCAGCGTAGGAGATGCGGTGGGACGACGGGCAAGGTCAGCCGAGCCAGCCAGGGGCGGCGAAGAGCTCCTCGAGCTCGCGCAGCAGCCGGGTCGTGTGGAAGCCGTCGGCAGCCGCGTGGTCGACGTGCAACGCCAGCGGCAGCAGCGTCCGGTCACCAGCGGTCCGGTACCCGCCGAGCGTGATGATCGGCAGCAGGTGGTCCCAGCCGTCGCGCACCTGCAACGAGAAGCCGGTGAACGACGCTCCCGGCAGGGTCGAGACGTCGAACACGTTGCTGGGCCGGTCGTCCTGCGGGAACATCCGGGTGTCGTCGCGGTGCTCCGCCATCGTCGACACCGCAGCGTCGTGGAAGGTGTCGAAGTCGTCGTCGTACGGCACGACGAGGGCGGAGAACGTCTCGGTGTCCGGGTGGAACACGGTGAACATCGGGTGGACACGGTCCCACACGGCGGGGGAGCCGTCGTCCAGCAGCTGCATCCGGAACTCGTCGTGCCGGTTCACCACGGTCGCGATGGCCCAGAGCTGCGACGCGTAGGTCCGACGGCCGGTTGCTCGGACGCGCTCGACGAAGGCGGTGACGTCGAGCTCGACGGTCACCTCGTACGCACACGGCACCCGGTGCCGGTAGTGCTCGAAGTGCTCCCGGCGGGGCCACTGGTCGACGTCGATCGCCCGGAGTTCGGTCATGGCTCCACCCTCGTGCGGGATCGCTTCCCTACGGTGGAGCCATGCCGACGCTCGAACGTGTTCCCGCCCTGGTCGCCACCGGATTCCTCGCGATCCCCGTCGCCGAAGCCCTCGTCGCGTTGCCGACCGAGGTCGTCATGAAGATCGAGGGGGCTCCGATCGACGCCGACCTGGCCGACACCGCCGCGTTCTCGGAGGCGTACGGCTACCCGCTGGCCGGCGGCGCGAACTGCATCGTGGTCGCAGGGAAGCGCGGCGACGAGGTCCGCTACGCCGCCTGCGTCGTCCTCGCATCGACCAAGCTCGACGTCAACCGCGTCGTGAAGCAGCTGCTCGACGTCCGCAAGGCGAGCTTCGCCCCGATGGACGAAGCGGTCGAGCTGACCGGCATGGAGTACGGCGGCATCACCCCGATCGGACTGCCGTCGTCGTGGCCGCTCTACATCGACGCGCGCGTCCTCGAGGCACCCGAGGTCGTCATCGGTGCCGGGCGTCGCGCCGCGAAGCTGTTCCTGCCAGGCGCCGCACTCACAGCGCTGCCGAACGTCACCGTGGTCGAGGGTCTGGCGACCGAACCGGTCAGTCCGACGGCCGGATGAGACAGAACGGGTGCCCTGCGGGGTCGAGGTAGACGCGGAACGTCTCCGTGCCCGACCCCGTCGCCGTCGCACCGATCGCGAGCACCGCGGCCTCGCCGTCATCGAGGTCATCGACCTTCACGTCGAGGTGGCTCTGCTGCGGGACCGTCTGCCCCGGCCAGTCCGGCGCCCGGTAGTCGTCGACCTGCTGGAACGCCAGGATCGGACGGTGGTCGGTGAACGGGAGGGCGAGCTCCGCCCAGTCCTCGTCGAAGCCGACGATCTCCCCGCCGAGCAGCTCGGCGTAGAAGCGGGCGAGGGCGCGGGTGTCCGGGCAGTCCAGGACGACGACGTCGAGTGTGCCGATCATGGCCGACACGGTAGACCCATCAGCGCGCGGCGGTCAGGGCCTTCGTGATCCGCTGCAGCGAGACGGTCTCGGCGGTCCCGAGTTCCTGCGCGAACAGGCTGAGCCGGAACTCCTCGAGCATCCACCGCGCGTGCACGAGCTCCGGGTGCGCCCCGACCGCGGGCGGGAAGGCACCGCCGGCATCGGTGTAGCGGTCGGTCGCCACGGTGACCTCGCGCATCCAGGTCGCGTCTCGCCCGGGGTTCTGCAGCAGCTTCTGCACGCGCGCCTCGATGCCCTGCAGGTACACGCGGATGCGGCGCAGCCGGTCGAGCCCCGCGACGGCGACGAACCCGGGGAACACCAGGCGCTCCATCTGCTGCCGCATGTCGCTGAGGGCGGCGAGCAGCGACATCGAGTTCGCCTGCTTGAGTGCCCGTTCGGCGGAGCGCTGCGCCGCCAGGACGGCCGCGACCTCGGACACGGCGGTGAACATCGTGTCGACGACGGTGGCCGAAACGGCATCGCGGACCGACTCGAACTCGGCCTTCGTGAAGACGAGGCCGTCCGGGTGGGTCCGACGGATGCCGGCGTCGACCACGGCGGCCAGGACGTCGTCGAACAGCGCGGCGGTCGACGGGTAGGGGCTGGCCGCGAGGGCGAGCTTCTCCTGCGCGGTCAGGTGCGACTGGATGTACGACACGGGCGACGGCACCGCGTGCATCACCAGACGACGGACCCCGGCGGGCATCCGGACGACGCGGTCGGACGGGGTGGCGAGCAGCTGCACGCCGACGGTCGCCTTCGGACCGGTGCCTTCCTCGACCAGGGACGGGTACGCGCGGATGACGCCACCCGCCTGCTTGGTGTCGAGGGTCTGCGGCAGGTCCTGGTCGGGCCAGGCGGTGAGTCCGGACTGTTCCAGCGGGCGACCGGCGCCGGCGGATGCGACGCGCGCCGCGCCTCCTGTCCGTCCCGCGCCCTTCGCCGTGGCGGAGGCGACGCTCTGCTGGGTCCGGTCCTTCAGTTTGGTCTGCAGGGCCGACAGGTCCTTGCCGGTCTCGACCCGGCGACCACGCTCGTCGACCACGGCCCACGTCGGCAGCAGGTGCGCAGGGACGCGGGACAGGTCGAAGTCGGACTCGGAGACCGGGACGTAGGTCATGCGCTGGATCGCCTTGGCGAGGGTGGCGCGGAACGACTCCGTCGGCTCGGTCGGGGCGTCGTCGGGCAGCTCGGCGACGATCTTCTCGGCCCAGTCCGCAGCGGGCACGACGTTCTTGCGGATCTGCTTCGGCAGCGACTTGATGAGCGCGGTGACGAGTTCCTTGCGGAGGCCGCGCACCTGCCAGTCGAAGCCCTCTTCACGCATCCGTGGCAGGAGCGCGAGGGGGACCTGCACGCTGACGCCGTCGTCCTGTGCGCCGGGCTCGAAGCGGTACTGGATGGCGAGACGCTGGTCGCCGCTCCGCCACTGGGTCGGGTACTCGACGTCGTCCTCGGCGGCTTCGGCCGCTGATTCGTCCAGCAGGTCCGACCGGCGCATCGTGAGCAGGTCCGGCTGCTCACGGCGGGTGGTGCGCCACCACCCCTCGAAGTCGCGGGTCGTGGCGACGTCGGTCGGGATGCGGGCGTCGTAGAACTCGTAGACGTTCTCGTCGTCGAGCAGGATGTCCCGGCGGCGGGTGCGTTCCTCGAGCTGCTCGAGTTCCTTGCGGAGCTTCCGGTTGGCGCGGTCGAAGGCCTGCTGCGATTCCCACTCGCCCTCGACCAGGGCGTGCCGGATGAAGAGCTCGCGGGAGTGTTCCGGGTCGATCCGCGAGTACTGCACGCGGCGGCGCTGCACGATCGGGACGCCGAACAGGGTCACGCGCTCGTAGGCGACGACCGCCCCCTGCTTCTTCTCCCAGTGCGGTTCGCCGTAGGTGCGCTTGAGCAGGTCACCGGCGAGCGGCTCCACCCAGGCTGGGTCGATCCGGCCGACGGTCCGGGCGAACAGCCGGCTCGTCTCGACGAGCTCGGCGGCCATCACGGCGTCGGGCTGCTTCTTCGCGAGCACGCTGCCCGGGAACACCACGAACCGGGTGTTCCGGGAGCCGAGGTAGTCGCGCTTCTCGCGGTCCCGCAGCCCGATCTGGCTGAGGAGTCCGGAGAGCAGCGCGCGGTGCACGGCGTCGCCGTCGTCGGAGCGGGACTGCCCGACTCGGACGTCGACCTGCTTCGCGGCACGGGAGAGCTGCCGGTACAGGTCCTGCCACTCGCGGATGCGCAGGTAGTTCAGGAACTCGGCCTTGCACAGTCGGCGGAACGCGCTCGACGAGAGTTCCTCCTGCTGGTCCTCGATGTGGTTCCAGAGGTTCAGCAGGGTCAGGAAGTCGCTCGTCGGGTCGGCGAACCGGGCGTGCAGCTGGTCGGCGTGCGCGCGCTTCTCGAGGGGGCGCTCGCGGGGGTCCTGGATGCTCAGGGCGCTGACGATCGCGATGACCTCACGTCCGACACCCTGCCGTCCGGCCTCGAGCACCATCCGACCGAGCCGGGGGTCGATCGGCAGCCGGGTCAGCTGTCGCCCGGACTTGGTGATGCGGCCGTCCTTGTCGACGGCGCGGAGCTCGCGGAGCAGGTCGAGGCCGTCCTTCACCCCGCGGCTGTCCGGCGGCTGCAGGAACGGGAACGACTCGATGTCCCCGAAGCCGAGCGAGATCATCTGCAGGATCACCGCGGCGAGGTTCGTGCGGAGGATCTCGGGGTCGGTGTACTCGGGGCGTCGGCCGAAGTCGTCTTCGGAGTAGAGCCGGATCGCGATGCCGGCACTCGTGCGGCCCGCTCGACCGGAGCGCTGACTGGCGCTGGCCTGCGAGATCGCCTCGATCGGCAGGCGCTGCACCTTGGCCCGCGGGGAGTACCGCGAGATGCGTGCCGTCCCCGTGTCGATCACGTACTTGATGCCGGGCACGGTCAGAGAGGTCTCGGCGACGTTGGTGGCGAGGACGACACGACGGCGGATGCCCGGGGTGTGCCGGCGCTCGAAGACCCGGTGCTGGTCGGCGGCGGACAGGCGGCCGTACAACGGCAGGACCTCGGTGCCCGGGTAGCGCTTGCCCTCGATCGCGTCCTGCGCGTCGCGGATCTCGTTCTCGCCGGACAGGAACACGAGCACGTCGCCCGGGTCCTCCTGCGCCAGCTCGTCGAGGGCGTCGGTGATGCCCTGCAGGGTGTCGCGGTCGTCGGCTGCGTTGCCGCTGTCACCGGTGCGGGAGTCCGACTCGTCGTCGGCGTCGTCGTCCTGGGCTTCGGCGACGAGGGGGCGGTACCGGATCTCGACCGGGTAGGTGCGGCCGGACACCTCGATGATGGGGGCGTCGTCGAAGTGCTTCGAGAACGACTCCGGGTCGATCGTCGCACTCGTGATGATGAGCTTCAGGTCGGGGCGACGGGGGAGCAGCCGCTTCAGGTAGCCCAGCAGGAAGTCAATCGTCAGGGACCGCTCGTGCGCCTCGTCGATGATGATCGTGTCGTACCGCTTCAGGTCGCGGTCGAAGTGGATCTCGTTCAGCAGGATGCCGTCGGTCATCAGCTTCACGCGGGTCTCGGAGCTCACCTTGTCGGTGAACCGGACCTGGTAGCCGACGAGCCCGCCGAGCTCCCCGCCGCCCAGTTCTTCCGCCACGCGCTCGGCGATGGTCCGCGCCGCGATCCGGCGGGGCTGGGTGTGCCCGATGTGCTCACGACCGAGCTCGAGGCAGATCTTCGGCAGCTGCGTCGTCTTGCCCGAGCCGGTGGCCCCGGCGACGATGACCACCTGGTTGTCACGGATGGCAGCCGCGATGTCGTCCCGCAGCTGCGAGACCGGCAGTTCGGGCGGGTACGTGATGACGGGCAGCGGAGAAGACATGAGCATTCCAGGATACAGGCGCGCCGGGCGGGAGGGGGCGTCAGGCGATCTGCTGGGCCAGGGCGTCCGCCGACCGTGTCGGCAGTTCGCACACCCGGTCGTGGCAGACGTACGCGGCAGGGTCGAGCACGTCGCGTCCCTCGAACACCGAGAACCCCGCCTCGGCCCAGTCGCGTGCCTGCTCCGGCGTGGTGGTGGCGACGACCGTGCCGGGGCGCCGAGCACGGTGTGCCACGGCCCGCATCGGATCGTCGGTGCCGCTCGTGACGACGACGATCTCGCGCGACGGCCGTTGCAGGGCGAGGGCGACACCGAGGGCATCCGCGTGACCGAGGGGTCGCTCGGTCCCGGTGCGGGCGCGGTCGGCGACGAGTCGTGCCGCGGCACTCCGCAGTGCCTCGTCGCCCGTCAGTGCACCGAGTGTCGCGGCGGCCGATGCCAGTGCCACGGTGCCGGACCGCATCGCCGTCTGCGGCTGTTCACCCGTGGCGGTCCCTGCAGAGGCCAGCACCGGGTCGACGTCGAAGCGCTCGGCCAGGCCGTCGTCGACGAGCGAGCGTGCGGCGGTCGCGTAGGAGACCTCGCCCGTCACCAGGGCCAGTTCGAGCAGCCCTTCGGCGAGCAGGCCGACGTCCTCCACGGTGGCCGGTGCGGAGGACACCCCGCGCGGTGTGCTGGACCGCACCGTCACGTGGCCGTCCTGCACGTGGGCGGCGAGGACCGCGTCGGCCGCGCCCCGCGCGAGCGCGACGAGTTCCGGATCGCCGTGCCTCGCGCCGGCGATCGCGAGCCCCCGGATCGCCAGGCCGTTCCAGCCCGTGAGCACCTGGTCGTCCAGCGGTGGCGGGTCGAGCTGGGCGCGCTCGGCGATCGGCCGGCGGTACCACTCGCCCTCGACCCGACGGCCGTCGATGGTCGACTCGCTGTCCTGCGCGGCGACGAACGCCCCGTCGGCACGGCGCAGGGTGTCCCGGAGGAAGTCGGCGATGCCGCGGGCCTGCTCGGCCCCCGCGACCGCGAGCAGCCCCGCGTTGTCGTAGAGCATCCGTTCGTAGTGCGGCACGCTCCAGTCGCGTTTGGTGGCGTACCGGAAGACGCCGCCGTCGGCGTCGGTCAGCTCGGACGCGCGGATCGCGTGCAACGACCTCTCGAGCAGCCCGTCGGCTTCGGCGTCGCCGTCGGCCGCCGCGTCGGCGAGGAACTCGAGCAACGGCGTACTCGGGAACTTGGGCGCGCCGCCGAAACCGCCGTAGGTGGTGTCCTCAGCCTGCGACAGCTGGCTCGTGACGGCCCGGATGGCGTCGACGGACGGGAGGCCCGGGTCGGCTCCGGCACCGCCCTCACCCGAGCGGGTGGCTGCGTCCGCCACGGCGCCCTGCCGGATCGCCGTCGCGATGGCCGAGGCGTTCGCGTCGACCTCGTGCCGACGCTCGGTCCAGGCGTCGAGCACCGCGGCCAGGATCTGCCGGAACGCCGGGACCTGCCCGACGGGAGTGGGTGGGAAGTACGTTCCCGCGAAGAAGACGTGGCCGTCGGGCGTCAGGAACGTCGTCAGCGGCCAGCCGAGCTGTTGCGTGAACACACTCGCCGACGCCATCAGGCTCGCGTCGACGTCCGGCCGTTCTTCGCGGTCGACCTTCACCGACACGAAGTCCCGCCGGAGCAGCTCGCCGATCTCCGGGTCGTCGAAGCTCTCGCGCGCCATGACGTGGCACCAGTGGCACGTGGCGTACCCGACGGACACCAGCACCGGGACCCCGCGCTCGCGCGCTTCGGCGAACGCCTCGGGACCCCACTCGCGCCAGTCCACCGGGTTGTCGGCGTGCAGACGCAGGTAGGGGCTGACCGAGGTGCCGAGGCGGTTGTCGTTCATGGCTCCAGCGTGCCCGCCCGCGACTGGGCGGACCACCGCCCGGGGACATCTGTGGACGGGACGCCCGCTCTGCACAGGCCGTGCGGGGAGATCATCGCTCGAGCCACCCCGTGATCGACGCGAGCCGTGCGGCCACCTGGGCGGGGCTGTGGCCGTCGGTGTCCACCCGGGTGACCGTGTCCGCGGTGGCCGAGTCGAGCCTCCCGGCCGTCCGCGTGCTGTGCGCGAGCTGCGCCCGCGGGACCGCACCACCCGCTCGTCGTGCGAGCCGGTCGGCGGTCGTGTCGTCGGATGCGCGGAGCAGGACGACGCGCACCAGCGGATCGTCGCCCATCGCCGCAGCGAGGCGCTCGTGCTCGAGCACGGACACGGTGTTCGTGAAGACGAGCCGGTGGTGACCGATCGCCCGGTAGCCGGCCCAGATCGTGGCCAGGTTCCGCTCGGCCAGGCGCGCCTCGGGGTGTTCGACGTGCGGTGCCGGGTGCGCGAGGTCGAGCACGTCGCCCTCGATCACCGCGTGCCGGACGTCCGCCGCGACGAGCAGGTCGTGCAGTGCCTCGGCCGCCGTGGACTTGCCCACGCCGGAACGTCCGCCGATGAACAGGACCTCGGACCGGGGCACCGCGTCAGCCCAGGTTGAGGGAGAGGAGCGCGAGTGCGGCGTCCTCGGGGCCGTAGTCGAACATGTGCTCCCAGAACGGGTCGTCGGCCCACGGGACGTCGCCGTCGGCATGGGTGGCGTGGGCGGTCTCGACCAGCCATGCCAGCTCCGGGGCGACAGCGGCCTGGAACTCCGGCGGTTCCCAACCCAGGGCGCGTGCCGCCGTGGTGTCGAGGACGAACGGCGACGGCGACGACCAGGGCGTGCCGCCCACGAAGGCGGGCGCGTCCTCGTCGAGCAGGACCTCGTCGAACCGGTGGTCCAGGTGTCCGGCGATCGTGCGGACGATCTCGAGCACGGTCGGGGCAGAGGCGTCCGCGACGTTGAGGATCCGGCGGTCCGGTGCGTCCGCCACGAGTCGGACGAGCGAACCGATGCCGCTCGCCGCCGTCGTGTGGTCGATGCCGCGGCCGTGGTCGGCGAGCAGGAGGCGCTCCCGGCCGTCGAGCACACGGCGGACGACGAACCACTCCCGCGGGCGGCCGATGCCGACGCCGTACACCTTCGACGGGCGGAGCACCGTGACCGGGGCGCCGTGGTCCAGCAGGACCTGTTCGGCCGCCACCTTCGCGGCGCCGTACCCGTCACGACTCGTCGGGTCGCCGTCCCCGGCGGCCACGGTGGGCTGGATCTCGGTGACCGCGCCGCCGAACACCGGCTTGTCGAGCGAGTTCGCGTGCCGGCCCTGCTCGTCCGCGTAGACGGCCTTGGACGAGACGAAGACCGTCGAGCCGACGTCGTCGAGGAACGGCAGGAGCTGCTGGGCGTCGTCGCGCGTCACACCGACGGTGTCGACGAGCAGGTCGGCTCCGGGGCGGAGCAGGTCACGCAGGACGGACCGATCGCGGCGGTCACCGGGCGTGAACGTGGCGCCGGCTGCGGTCAGGGCATCCGCTGCGGGACCGCCTCGGTGTGCGAGCACGTCGACCTGCCAGTCGTCCCCGCCCCGGCCCGAGGCGTCGAGGAGCTCTCGTGCGACGGCCGAGCCGATGCCGCCGGTGCCGCCGAGGATGACCGCGCGTCTGGTGCTCATGGTGCAACGGTAGTGCGGCGGGGCGCGGCCGTCGTTCCGCGATCGGTTCCGTCAGGAGGCGAGCTGCTCGTGGCGCCACCAGTCGGCGAGCGAACCGTCGTAGACCTTCACCCGGTCGTGCCCGAGCACCGTCAGGGCGAGGGCGTCGACGCACGCGGCGCTGCCCACCCCGCAGTACGTGACGATCTCGTCGGCACCGATCACCGCGGCGAAGGCCCGCTCGAGCTCGGCACCGCGCAGGTACGCGTTCGTCTCGGGGTCCACCAGGGTGTCCGCCGTGATCGGGGTGCTGCCCGGCACGATCGGCGGGTGGTCGTCACCGAGGGCGGCCCAAGGCGCGGCGAACACCAGGGACGCCGGCTCTTCGCCGGAGACCGCTCGGGTGACGCGGTCGTGGTCGGCCCAGAGTGCACGTTCTTCGCCGGCCAGGAACGCTCCGGCGTCGGGGTCAGACGGCGCCGCGGGCGTGCGGAGTGCGCCCACGCGGACGGGGCGGCCCTCGTCGCGCCACTTCGTGAAGCCGCCGTCGAGCACCGCGACCGAGTCGAAGCCGAACGAACGGAAGATCCACCACAGGCGTGCCGACCACTCGCCGACGCTGTCGTCGTAGACCACGACGGTCGAGGTGTTCGTCACGCCGAGCTGTGCCGCGGCGACCTCGAAGCGCTCGGCGCCGGGGCGGGTGAACGGGACGTCGGCGTCGGCGGCGGAGAAGTCGTCGATCAGGTCGGCGAAGCGGGCGCCGGGCACGTGGCCGCGCTGCTCGTGGGAGTCCCGTCCGGGGAGCCAGCTCGTGTCGAACCCGGCCCCGACCGTGTGCACCGAGGCGTCGAGCACGACGAGCTCGTCAGCACCGAGGTGGTCTGCGAGCCACTGCGTCGACACGAGTGGTGAGGTCAGGACGGGGGCCATGTCGCACACCATAATCCGCACCCCTGACGTGGGCCAGGGACGTGGACACACGGCGCAACCGGGGGCGGGGGCGGGGTGGCGGTGCTGACGCGGAACGACGGTGTCGTCGTCGTACGACATCGACATGTCGCACCCGCGCGCGGGCAACTGTCGGCGCGTGCACGGAGCGTCGATGTCGTCGTCGTACGACGTCGACGATGTCGTTCGGCGTCGGCGCCCCCCTGCCACCGCGCCCGCCCCCCACACGCACGACGGCCCGCCCCGGCAGAACCGGAACGGGCCGAAGGCGCGAAGCGAAGCGGAGCAAACCGCCGGGGTCAGTGCGCCGCGGCGGGGATGCTCCCGGTCGTCGCGGACCCGGCACGGGCGAGCCGCTCGACCCGCACCGACTGCCGGTTGATGAGCAGTCCGCCGGCCAGGGCGACGAGCACGAGCACCCCGGCGGAGATCCCGAAGGCCACGTGGTACCCGTCGAGCGTGGCCTGTGCCTGCTGCAGCTTGGTCGGGGCGGCGGTCAGCCCGGACAGGCTGTTCGACACCACGTCGGCGAAGATCGTCGACAGCAGCGCCGTACCGATCGAGCCACCGATCTGCTGCATGGTGTTGACCGTCGCCGAGGCCACACCGGCGTCGGCCCGGGCGACCCCGGTCGTCGCGGTGTTCATCGCGGACGAGAAGATCGTGCCCATGCCGAGACCGATCACGATCAGCGCCGGCAGGACGGTGCCCGCGTAGGAGCTGTCCAGGTCGGTGCGGAGCAGCAGGAGGAGCCCGGTCGCGGCGACCAGGCCACCGGCGAAGATGAGCACCTTCGGCCCGACGCGCGGCAGCAGGCGGCCACCGATCTGCGTCGCCGAGATCATGATCGACAGCGGCATCGGCAGGAAGGCGAGACCGGTCTGCAGCGAGCTGAAGCCGAGGGTCTGCTCCAGGTAGTAGGTCAGGAACAGGAAGATGCCGAACATGCCGATCGCGACCAGGCCGATCGCGATGAACGAGCCGCCGCGGTCTCGGTCGAGCACGACGCGCAAGGGCAGCAGCGGGTGGGCGACGCGGGTCTCGATGAACACGAACGCGGCGATCAGCACGACGCCGCCGGCGAGCATGGCGATCGTGACGGGGGAGTCCCAGCCGTTCGTCTCGGCGTTCGAGAAGCCGTAGACGACGCCGACCAGCCCGAGCGTGATGGTGATGACCCCGAGGACGTCGATGCGCGGACGCTCGACCTTCGGCGGCTTCTCCATGAAGACGAGGGCGCCGATCACGCCGAGCACGGCGAAGACGACGTTGACGTAGAGGCACCAGCGCCACGAGGCGTACTCGGTCAGCACGCCGCCGAGCAGCAGGCCGATGGCCGCACCCGAGCCGGCGATGGACCCGAAGATGCCGAACGCACGACCGCGTTCCTTGGGGTCGCGGAACGTGGTCGTCAGCATGCCGAGTGCGGACGGGGCGAGCAGCGCGCCGAAGACGCCCTGCAGCGCGCGGGCCGCGACGAGCAGGCCGAACGAGTCGGCGAGGCCACCCAGCACCGACGCCACGGCGAAGCCGACGAGCCCGATGATGAAGGTGTTCTTGCGGCCGAACAGGTCGCCGAGACGACCGCCGAGCAGCAGCAGCGAACCGAACGCCAGCGAGTACGCGGTGACGATCCACTGCCGCTGGTCGGTGCCGAAGTTCAGGTCGGCCTGGGCCGAGGGCAGGGCGATGTTCACGATGGTCGCGTCGAGCACGACCATCAGCTGTGCGAGGGCGATGACCGCCAGGGCGATCCAGCGGTGGTTGCTCTTGGCGGGGGTGGTGCCCGGAGTCGTGGGTGCTGTCCCGGTGGGGGTCGGCACGGTGTGTTCTGCCGTCACGGCAGCCTCCTTCGAGAAGGTTGGAGGGTGGGGTGGAGGTGCGCGCCGTCGGGCACTCCGGAGATGTGGTGGTGACGAACCGGATGCGAGGCATCCGTTTGTGGTCAGTGTAGACCGAAACGGAAGGAGGGCATCCACTTGTTCCCAGAAAGTGCAACTACGGTCGGATCGTGAGCACCACCGACTCTGCGTCCGACCTCGAGCGACCGCTGCGCGCCGACGCAGCGCGCAACCGCGAGCTGATCCTGCAGACGGCGCGCAAGTGCTTCGCGGAGCGCGGGCTCTCCGTCACGTTGAACGACATCGCGCACGAGGCCGGCGTCGGGGTCGGCACCGTCTACCGACGGTTCGCCGACAAGGACTCCCTGATCGAGGCGCTGCTCGCCACCAAGTTCGAGGCCATGAACGACGCCGCAGCGCGCGCCGCGGACGTGTCCGACCCGCGTGAGGCGCTCCGGGTGTACCTGATGGGCGTCTTCGCGTTCCGTGCACGCGACCGTGCCCTCGCCGACGCCATCGTCCGTGCCGGCAAGGCCCGACCGTCCATCGTGCAGGAGCGCGACCGGCTCGAACGGCAGGTCGCCGCGATCATCGGCCGTGCCGAGACCGCCGGCGTCGTCCGCCCCGGCTTCGACTACCGGGACCTGCCGATGCTCACCGCGATGGTCGGCGCGGTCGCCGACGCCACCCGCGAGCACGACCCGGACGCCTGGCGCCGCTACGCGGAACTCCTGATCCAGGGCGTCCTGCCGGGCACGGACGACACCGCGCCGATGCTCGGCGACCCGCTGGACCGCGAGTCGATCGAGCGCGCGCTGCACGCGCAGTCCTGACGCGTCCGCGCGGACCGCGCGCGGCTCTGGTGCCAGCCGACTCCGGACTGGAGGCCCGTGGCGGCGCCGCCACGGGCCTCCAGTCCGGCGGTGGTCGCCACCAGAGCCCCCAGCGCGACGGGCGCGGCCGGACCTGCCAGACCTGCCAGACCTGCCAGACCGGCTACAGCCAGCTGGGGATCCAGTAGTGCGACCGGACGAAGTCCCACGGCACCTGCGTCGCCGTCCACATCGGGTACCAGTAGACCGAGGCCAGCACGACGACGCCCAGGTACACGCCGACCCACAGGATCGCCCGTGACCTGCGTGACCGTTCGTCGCTCCGCCTGCCGAGCACCAACCCGATCGCGGCGGCCAGCGCCATCACCATGTAGGGCTCGAAGGCGATCGTGTAGAACTGGAACACCGTCCGGTCGACGTACATCAGCCAGGGCAGGTACCCCGCCGCGACGCCGAGCAGGACGAAGCCGTACTCCCACTTCCGGCGCAGGATCCAGAGCACGAGCAGCGCCACCGTCGCGATGACCGAGGCGTACCAGATGAACGGGTTCGCGATGCCGGTGATCGCCTCGCCGCAGCGGTTCGCCCAGCAGCCGTCCTGTCCGGCGTCCGTGCCGACGTAGAACATCGACGTGGGGCGCTGCATCACGAGCCAGAGCAGCGGGTTCGCCTGGTACGAGTGCGGGGTGTGCAGCCCGATGTTGAAGGCGTAGATCTCCGACTGGTAGTGCCACCAGTTCTGCAGGCTGTCCGGCACCCAGGCGAGCAGCCCGGTCCAGCGTTCGCCGCCCGAGGACAGCCAGTTGCGGTCCCAGCCGTCCTTCGACACGAACCAGCCGGTCCACGACGCCACGTAGGTCACCGCGGCGATCGGCACGGTCAGCAGGAACGACACCGGTGCCTGCTGCAGCAGCGCGCTCGACGACCAGAACTCGACCCCGGCACGGCGGCGCATCATCATGTCGCTCAGCACGGAGTACACGGCGAAGAACGCCAGGAAGTACACCCCCGACCACTTCGTCGCCGCTGCCAGCCCGAGTGCCAGGCCCATCGCGAACAGCCACGGCCGCCACCAGAACACCGGCCCCCACAGGGTGGTCCTGCCGGCGGCGGCGCGGGCGGCCACCCACTCGTCGAGCCGCCGTTGACCCTGCCGACGGTCGAGCAGCAGCGCCCCGAACCCGAGGATGACGAAGAAGGTCAGGATGCCGTCGAGGAGCGTCACCCGCGACATCACGATCGCCTGCCCGTCGATCGCGAGCAGGAAGCCGGCGAGCGTGCCGATCATCGTCGAACGGAACAGCGACCGGGCGATCACCGCGGTGAGGAACACCGTCGCGATGCCGAGCACGGCCACCGTGAAGCGCCAGCCGAACGAGTTGTCCGCCCCGAACAGCAGCATCCCGAGGCCGATGAGGTACTTGCCGAGCGGCGGGTGCGCGATGAACTCCGCGGCGCTCGTGAAGATGTCCGTCTCACCGCGCACGAACCGGTCGTCGGTCGTCGGGGCGGTGTCACCGCTCGGGTTCGCGGGCCAGGTGCCCTCGTACCCGAGGTGCACGATCGACCAGCCGTCCTTGACGTAGTACGTCTCGTCGAACACGAGCGAGTGGGGGTTGCCGAGGTTCACCAGCCGCAGCACGGCGGCGAGGAGCGTCACGGCGAGCGGACCCGTCCACCGCCACACGGCGACCCGCTGCGACGTGGAGAGCACCCGCCCCCACCAGTCGTCCAGGCGCGAGCCGACCGGCCCGTCGGGCACGGCCGTGCGGTCGTCGGTCAGCTCGCTGGTCATCGCTGAGCATCCTACGGATCGACCACATGTCCCCGCTGCGACGGGGCTGCTCGCGCCGACGCGGCCGCGCCGGGCCGCGCCGGGGTCGCGGTGCGGGGACAATGGGTGCGTGATCGTCCTCGCAGCAACGCCCATCGGCAACCTCGGGGACGCCTCGCGCCGTCTCGTCGAGACCCTCTCCAACGCCACGGTCGTCGCGGCGGAGGACACCAGGACCGCCATCCACCTGATGCGTGCCCTGGGCATCGAGAACCGTCCGCGGCTCATCGCCCTGCACGAGCACAACGAGCGGGCGAAGGCGTCCGAGGTCGTCGAGCTCGCCCGCGACGAGGACGTCGTCGTCCTCACCGACGCCGGCATGCCCGCGATCAGCGACCCCGGCTTCCCGCTCGTCGAGGCCGCCGCGGCCGCCGGGGTCACCGTCACCGCCCTGCCCGGGCCGTCGGCCGTGCTCATGGCGCTCGCCGTGTCCGGGCTGCCCACCGACCGCTTCACGTTCGAGGGGTTCCCGACCCGCAAGGCCGGTGAGCGCCGCCGGGCGTTCCAGTCGCTCGCGGGGGAGCAGCGGACGATGGTGTTCTTCGAGTCGCCGCACCGTCTGGCCGAGACCCTTGCCGACATGGCAGTCGGGTTCGGGGGCGACCGACGCGCCGCGGTCTGCCGCGAGCTCACGAAGCTCTACGAGGAGGTCCGCCGTGGGCCGCTGGACGAACTCGTCGAGTGGGCGTCCGAGGGCGTCCGAGGCGAGATCTGCATCGTCGTCGCCGGCGCCGCCGAGGCCACCGAAGAGGCCACGCTCGACGACGGGGTGCGCCTGGTGCTCGAGCGGGTGGCCGCCGGCATGCGCATGAAGGAGGCAGCCGCGGCGGTCGCGGACGCGACCGGGCTGTCGAAGCGGGACCTGTACGAAGGGGCGCTCGCGGCGCGCTGAGCGGGCTCGTCACGTTCGCGTCCGCCGGTCTGGAGGCGCGGGGCGGGCCCGCCACGGGCCTCCAGGACCCGGTTCTCCACAGTCCACCGCCGCACGCGTCATCAGGGTTCGGTGCGCCCGTAGGATGGTCCGCATGTCCGCCGGGTCCTCGTTCAGCATCACCACGCCGATCTTCTACGTGAACGACGTGCCCCACATCGGGCACGCCTACACCGAGGTCGCCGCGGACTTCCTCGCGCGCTGGCACCGGCAGCGCGGTGACGACACCTGGCTGCTCACCGGCACCGACGAGCACGGGCAGAAGATCCTGCGCACCGCCTCGGCGAACGACGTCTCGCCCAAGGAATGGGCCGACCGGCTGGTCAACGACGCCTGGAAGCCACTGCTCGACACGGTCGACGTCGCGAACGACGACTTCATCCGCACCACCGACGAGCGGCACGAGCGCGGCGTGACGGCGTTCCTGCAGAAGCTCTACGACGACGGCTTCATCTACGCCGGCGAGTTCGAGGGCTTCTACTGCGTGGGCTGCGAGGAGTACAAGCAGCCGAGTGACCTGGTCGCCGGCACCGGTGCGTACGAGGGTCAGCAGGTCTGCGCGATCCACTCGATCCCGGTCGAGGTGCTGGCCGAGCGCAACTACTTCTTCCGGATGTCCGACTTCGAGCAGCGCCTGCTTGACCTGTACGAGTCGAACCCGCTGTTCATCCAGCCCGAGAGCGTCCGCAACGAGATCATCTCGTTCGTCAAGCAGGGGCTCCGCGACCTGTCGATCTCGCGCTCCAGCTTCGACTGGGGCATCAAGATCCCGTGGGACAGCGACCACGTGCTGTACGTGTGGTTCGACGCCCTGCTCAACTACGTCACGGCGCTCGGCTACGGCACCGACGACGACGAGGCCTTCAAGCGCCTCTGGCCGAGCGTGCACATCGTCGGCAAGGACATCGCCCGCTTCCACGCCGTCATCTGGCCGGCGATGCTCATGGCCGCCGGGCTGCCCGTGCCGGAGCGCGTCTTCGGTCACGGCTGGCTGCTCGTCGGCGGCGAGAAGATGTCCAAGTCGAAGCTGACCGGCATCGCGCCGTCCGAGATCACCGACACGTTCGGGTCCGACGCGTTCCGCTACTACTTCCTGCGCGCCATCACCTTCGGGCAGGACGGCAACTTCAGCTGGGAAGACATCTCGGCGCGCTACCAGGCCGAGCTCGCGAACGGCTACGGCAACCTCGCTTCGCGCCTGGTCGCCATGCTGCAGAAGTACTGCGACGGCGAGGTCCCCGCTCGCGGCGAACTGACCGAGTCCGACCAGGCGATCGATGCCCTGGCCGTGTCGGTCACCGAGCGTGCCGACGCCGCCATCGCCGCCTTCGCCCCGCACGAGGCGATCGCGAGCGTGTGGGAGCTCGTCGACGCCCTGAACGGGTACATCACCGAGCAGGCGCCGTGGGCCCTGGCGAAGGACGACGCCAACCGCGAGCGCCTCGGCACGGTCCTGACCACCGCGCTCCGCGGCCTCGGCACCGTCACCGTCCTGCTGTCCCCGGTCATGCCGAAGGCGACCGAGAAGCTCTGGGCCTCGATCGGCGCCGGCGGGTCCGTCGCCGAGCAGCGGGTCGACCGCGCGTACGAGTGGCAGGGTGCGTCGCACGTGGTGCCGCTCGAGAGCGGGCTGTTCCCCCGGATCGAGCAGGTCTCCGCGTGACCGACGCCGAGTCGCACGTCCGGTCCCGCGGTGACGGGGCGTCCGGTGGCTCGAAGCGCGACCTGACGTACCCGCCACTGCCGCAGGCGCTCGTCGTGCCGGTGTACGACAACCACACCCACATGGAGATCGCCGACGGTGTCGGCGACGGGGGTGACGGTCCGCTCGAGTACCGCGAGCACCTCGACCGTGCCTCGAGCGTCGGCGTGCGCGGTGTCGTGCAGGTCGGCACCGACCTCGCCACCTCGGAGTGGTCCGCGTCGATCGCGGCTCGGGAGCCCCGGGTCCTGGCGGCCGTCGCGCTGCACCCGAACGAAGCGCCCGTGCTGCAGGAGCAGGGGCTGCTCGACGAGCACCTCGCCGGCATCGAACGGCTCGCCGCCCTGCCGCGGGTCCGGGCGATCGGTGAGACCGGCCTCGACTTCTTCCGCACCGGCGAGGACGGCCGTGACGCCCAGGTCCGTTCGTTCGAGGAGCACATCCGCATCGCGAAGGAGCACGACCTCGCGCTGACGATCCACGACCGCGACGCGCACGACGCCGTGGTCGAGGTCCTCGACCGCGTGGGGGCTCCGGAACGGACCGTCTTCCACTGCTTCTCCGGCGGGCCGGACCTCGCCCGGCTCTGCGCCGAGCGCGGCTGGTACATGTCGTTCGCCGGCACCGTGACGTTCAAGAACGCCGCCGTGCTGCGTGAAGCCCTGGTCGTCGCCCCGCGGCACCTGATCATGATCGAGACCGATGCACCGTTCCTGACGCCCACCCCGTTCCGCGGCCGCCCGAACGCGCCGTACCTCATCCCGCTCACCCTGCGGTCGATGGCGGAGACGCTCGGCACGGACGCCTCGATGCTCGCGGCCCAGATCGCCTCGAACACCGAGCTCGTCTACGGCGCGTGGGACGCCGAGCCCGTGACGGTGGACGAGTAGTCGTGGGTGCACTGCTCGGCCCGGCGGAGATCCGGGAGCTCGCGGCCGAACTCGACGTCACCCCGACGAAGAAGCTCGGGCAGAACTTCGTGCACGACGCCAACACTGTGCGCCGCATCGTGTCCGTCGCCGGTGTGACCCCGTCGGCGCAGGTGCTCGAGATCGGCCCGGGGCTCGGGTCGTTGACGCTCGGGCTCGCCGAGACCGGCGCGCCCGTCACCGCGGTCGAGATCGACAGGCGTCTGGCTGCCAAGCTCCCGTCGACCGTGTCGTCGATGCAGCCGGACGCCAGGCTGACGGTCGTGCAGCAGGACGCCATGACCGTCGCCGCCACGGACCTCGACGTCGAGCCGACGCACCTCGTCGCGAACCTGCCCTACAACATCTCCG
This sequence comes from Curtobacterium sp. MCSS17_005, assembly GCF_003234225.2. Taxonomy (NCBI): domain Bacteria; kingdom Bacillati; phylum Actinomycetota; class Actinomycetes; order Micrococcales; family Microbacteriaceae; genus Curtobacterium; species Curtobacterium sp. MCSS17_005. The sequence goes on along the minus strand of NZ_CP126258.1, from coordinate 3,070,849 downwards.
TGCCCGTGCTGCTGCACCTGCTCGCGACCTTCCCGTCGATCGAGCGGTCGCTCGTCATGGTGCAGGCCGAGGTCGGGTACCGGCTCGCCGCGGGCCCCGGCAGCAAGGTCTACGGGTCGCCGAGCGTCAAGGCCGCCTGGTACGGGTCGTGGAGCACCGCCGGGTTGGTGAGCCGGCAGGTCTTCTGGCCGGTGCCGAACGTCGACAGTGTCCTGGTGGCGTTCGACCGGCTCGAGCCCCCGGGCGACGAGCTCCTGCGGTCGCGGGTGTTCACGCTGGTGGATGCCGCGTTCCAGCAGCGGCGCAAGATGCTGCGGCAGAGCCTGTCCGGTGTGCTGGGCGGCAGTGCGCACGCGTCCGAGGTCCTGACGGCGGCGGGCATCGACCCGACCGCCCGCGGTGAGGCGATCGGTGTGGACGACTTCGTGCGGCTCGGGCGGACGGTCCTGGCGGCTGCGGAGTAGTCCGTCCCCTCGCCCGGTGTCCGCCCCGCCGTGACGCCTGCGTGCCTGCTGACCGCGATGGTGCGAGGTTCCGTGGTCCGTGCGAGCCGAAGTGCCTCGCACCGAACACGGAACCTCGCACCATTCGAGGCACCCGGGTCAGTGCTCGCGGGACGCCATCATCTCGAGGATCTGCTGGTGGTTGCCGTTCCGCTCGGCGAAGCGCAGCGGGTGCACGTTCTGCACCAGGATCTCCGGGGCAGCGCCGGACTCGATGAGTGCCATGACCTCGTCGGCGAAGGCGTCGAGCGGCATCCCACCGAAGTCGGCGCCGCCCATCAGGTCGGTCATGACGGCCGGTGGGGCGAGCTCGAGCACCTCGACGGACGAACCGACGAGCTGCTGCCGCAGGGCCTGGGTGTACGAGTGCACCCCGGCCTTCGTGGCGTTGTAGGTCGGCGTGGCGGTCAGCGGCACGAACGCGAGACCGGACGTGACGGTCATCAGCGTCGCGGCGGGCTGGGCGAGCAGGTGCGGCAGGAAGGCGTCGATGAGCCGGATCGTCCCGACCAGGTTCGTCTGGATGGTCTCGATCGCGTCGTCCATGTGGTCCGAGGAACGCAGGTCCTCGTTGCGCATGATGCCGGACATGGTGATCAGGGCGTCGAGCGTCGGGTACGCCTCGAGCACCGAGGTGGCAGCGGCCTCGATCGACGACGCGTCCGCGACGTCGATCTGCGCGGTGCCGAAGCCGTGCTCGGCGGCGAGGGAATCGAGGAGCGCCTGACGACGCCCGCCGATGACGACGGTGCTGCCGGCGGCCTGCAGGCGCTGGGCGAGCGCGAGACCGATGCCCGAGGTCGCGCCGGGGATGAAGACGGTGGAGTTCGTGATGTCCATGACCACCACGATGCTCCGCGGACAGGGTCGCAACCAGAGCGCGGTCATCGGGGGATCGGCGATCCCTGGCACCCGGGCAGGAAGCGGACGACAATCGACCCATGGACCGTGCCGCGCTCGCCGACTTCCTCCGCCGTCGCCGTGAGCTGCTGCGCCCCGAGGACGTCGGTCTCGGGCAGGGTCCACGACGCCGGACCCCGGGGCTCCGCCGTGAAGAGGTCGCTGCCCTCGCCGGCATGTCCGTCGACTACTACACGCGACTCGAGCAGCAGCGCGGACCGCAGCCGTCCGAGCAGATGATCGCCGCGATCGCCCGGGCCCTGCGCTGCAGCCTCGACGAGCGCGACCACCTGTTCCACCTGGCCGGGCAGAACGCCCCGACCCGGATGCACCGCGCCGACCACGTCGACCCGGCGATCCTGCGGGTCCTCGACCGGCTCGAGGACACCCCGGCGATCGTCGTCAGCCACCTGGGCGAGCCCCTGGTCGAGAACCGGCTCGCGGCGGCGCTCCTCAGCAGCTCGGTCGACCTGCCGGGCAACCGGCGGTACCAGGCGTGGCGGTGGTTCGTGACGGGTGAGGAGCTCGCGAAGTACGCGCCCGAGCAGCACGAGCGGCTGGGTCGGGTGGTGGTCGCGTCGCTCCGCGCGGCTGTCGGGCTCGCGGGTCCGGGCGACCGTCGGGCGACGGAACTCATCGCCGAGCTGCAGACGCGCAGTGCCGAGTTCCGCGACCTCTGGGCCAAGCACGAGGTGGCCACGCGCTGGTCGGACAACAAGACGATCGTGCAGCCGGAGCTCGGCCGCATCACCGTCGACTGCCAGGTGCTGCACACCGACGACCAGGCGCAGGCCCTGCTGCTCTTCACGGCGCCTCCAGGATCAGAGGACGCGCAGAAGCTCGAGCTCCTCGGCGTCGTCGGACAGCAGACCTTCGCCGGCTGACGACCTCGCACGGTGCGGGTTCGCTCGGCTCGTGCGAGGTTGGTCGACCCCGCACGGTGCGAGGTTGGTCAGCCCGTGCATCGTTGACCGCTTGGTGCCGCCCTACAGTCCGCCACCGAGCGACCGACCTCGCACCGACCGGACAAGCGCGCACCGTGCGACCCCCGCCCCCGCCCCCGCCCGCGCCCCCCGCCCCCCGCCCCCCCCCCCCCGAGAAGCAACGCCACGTCACACACTTGGGCACGTGCGGTATACCGTGCCTAGGGTGGGGGCGTGAGCAACCCGCGCGTGTACGTCATCCACGAGAACCCCGAGTGGTTCCCCCCGCTCGCCGCTGCCTTCGAGGCCGAGGGCGTCCCGGTCGAGGAGATCCTGCTGACCGAGGGGCAGATCGACCTCGCGGCCGAGCCGGCACCCGGCGTCTACTGGAGCCGCATGTCCGCGAGCTCCCACACCCGCGGCCACGAGCACAGCAAGGAGTACACCCGCGCGATCCTCGGCTGGCTCGAGCGTGCCGACCGCCAGATCGTCGGCGGCAGCCACGTGCTCGAGCTCGAGGTGTCGAAGGTCGCCCAGCACGGTCTCCTGCAGCAGGCCGGGTTCGACGTGCCCCGCACCACCGCCGTGTTCGGCACGACGACGCTCAAGGACGCCGCCCGCGCCTTCACCGACGGGCAGGACGTCCCCTTCATCACGAAGCACAACCAGGGCGGCAAGGGCCTGGGCGTGCGCCGGTTCGACTCGCTCGCCGAGTTCGACGCCTACGTCGACAGCCCCGAGTTCGAGGCCCCGGTCGACGGCATCACCCTGCTGCAGGAGTACCTGACGGCCCGCGAGCCCTTCATCACCCGCGTCGAGTTCGTCGGCGGCGAGTTCGTGTACGCCGTCCGGGTCGACACGAGCGCCGGGAGCTTCGAGCTCTGCCCCGCCGACGCGTGCGAGGTGCCCCAGGTCATCGCCGGTGCCGTCTGCGACGTGCCCGGCACCGAGACCGCCGGTGCGCCCCCGGCGTTCGCCGTCCGGACCGAGATCACCGCCGAGCACCCGCTGGTCCAGCAGCTCCGCACGTTCCTCGCCGACCAGCGCATCACCATCGCGGGCGTCGAGTTCATGGAGACGACGGACGGCCGCACCGTCGTCTACGACATCAACACGAACACGAACTACAACCCCGCGGTCGAGGAGTCCGCGCCGGCCTCCGGCCCGCGCTCCATCGCGAAGTACCTCGGTGGTCTGCTGGAGACGCAGTACGCGGCGCAGCTCACGGCCTGAGAACGCAAGAACCACCGGACTGGAGGCCCGTGGCGGGCCCGCCACGACTGCCTCCGCTGGCTCCGGCAGCGCGACCCGCACAACGCTTCGCGTCGTCAACCAGCGGCTCCCGCCCGTCCGCCTTTCCCACACCCCCAAGGAACCAACGTGCGATTCGGATACTGGACCCCGCTCTTCGGCGGCTGGCTGCGCAACGTCGACAACGAGAACATGCCGGTCACCTTCGACTACGTGAAGCGCCTGGCGCAGCGCGCCGAGCGGATCGGCTTCGACCTGACGCTCGTGCCGGAGCTCAACCTCAACGACATCAAGGGCACGGCCGCGCCCTCGCTCGAGGCGTGGTCGCTCGCAGCGGCGATCGCGGCGACGACCGAGCGCCTGGAGATCATGGCGGCGATGCGTCCCGGGTACCACCTGCCCGCGGTGACGGCGAAGCAGGCGGCGACGATCGACGACATCTCGTGCGGCCGGTTCACCTTCAACGTCGTGAGTGCCTGGTGGGCGGAGGAGGCGAAGCAGTACGGCGGGATCTTCTCGGAGCACGACGACCGGTACAAGCGCACCGCGGAGTTCGTCGAGGTCATGAAGGGCCTGTGGCGCGAGACCCCGTACTCGTTCTCGGGCGAGTACTACGACATCGAGAACGCGCACCTCGAGCCGAAGCCCCGCGTGACGCCGCGCATCTACGCCGGTGGGGAGAGCGAGGCCGGCAAGGCAGCGATCACCGGGTACGCCGACGCCTACGTCACGCACGGCGGCACGGTCGAGGAGCTCCGCGCGAAGATCGACGAGATGAAGCAGCGCCGCGTCGACGCCGGCCTGCCGCCGTTCGAGGCGTTCGGCATGGCCGCGTACGTCATCGTGCGCGAGACCGAGGAAGAGGCGCAGGCCGAGCTCGCCCGGATCACCGACGTGCAGCACGGCAAGGCGTACGAGTCGTACCAGGACTTCATCTCGAAGTCGCAGCTCGAGCACGTGCCCTCGCTCGAGGACTACTCGGTGTCGAACCGCGGCCTGCGCCCCGGGTTCGTGGGCACGCCGTCGCAGGTGGCCGACCGCATCCGTGAGTTCGAGGACGCCGGGGTCGACACGCTCCTGCTGCAGTTCTCGCCGCAGCTCGAGGAGATGGACCGGTTCGGCGAGCAGGTCATCCCGCTCGTCCGGCAGTCGGTCGGGGCGCAGTCCTGATGGGTGCCGCGCCGACCAACGCCGAGGACGGCTGGGCGTTCGAGACGCGCCAGATCCGCGCCGGCTTCAAGGCCGACCCGGGCTGGGGCGCGAACGTGCCGCCGATCGCGCAGAGCGCCGCGTACGTCTACCCCTCGGGCGAGGACGCCGCCGCGCGCTTCATGCTCGACGCCCCCGGCCACACCTACACGCGGGTGAACAACCCGTCGGCGGCAGCCCTCGAGCGCCGGATCGCCGACCTCGAGGGCGGGATCGGTGCGCTGGCGCTGGCGTCCGGGCAGGCGGCGACGTCGCTGGCCGTGTTCGGTGTCGCACGCGCCGGTGACCACGTGGTGTCGAGTGCCTCGCTGTACGGCGCGACCTACACGCTGTTCGCGTCGACCCTGCGGGACCTCGGCATCACCTTCACGTTCGTGCAGGACCCGACGGACCTGTCCGAGTGGGCAGCGGCGGTGCGTCCGGAGACGAAGGCGTTCTTCGGCGAGTCCATCCCGAACCCCCGCGGGGACGTCCTGGACTTCGCCGGGGTGGCCGGGGTCGCACACGAGGCCGGTGTGCCGCTCATCGTCGACAACACCATCGCGACGCCGTACCTGGTGCGCCCGATCGAGCACGGCGCCGACATCGTCGTGCACTCCGCGACGAAGTACCTGGCCGGACACGGCAGCGCCATCGCCGGGCTCATCGTCGACAGCGGGAACTTCGACTGGGCCGCGCACGCCGACGCCTACCCGCAGCTGGCCTCGACCGAGCAGTCCGGGTTCGCGAACACGAACTTCGCCGAGAAGTTCGGGCGACGGGCGTTCATCCAGCGCACCCGCTCGAAGCTGTCCGCCGACCTCGGGCCCGCGATCGCACCGTTCAACGCGTTCCTGGTGCTGCAGGGCATCCAGACGCTGTCGCTCCGCATGGACCGGCACGTGTCGAACGCCGCCACCGTGGCGAGCTGGCTCGACGCACACGACCAGGTCGAGCACGTGCACTACGCCGGCCTGCCGGACTCGCCGTGGCACCACCTGCAGCAGCGCTACGTGCCGAAGGGGCCGTCGGCCGTGCTGTCGTTCGACCTGGCCGGCGGGGTCGCCGCGGGTCGCCGGTTCGTGGCGGCGCTCGAGCTGTTCGACCACGTCTCGAACCTCGGTGACGTCCGCTCGCTCGTCGTGCACCCGGCGTCGACCACCCACGTGCAGATGACCTCGGCCGAGCGGGCGGCCGCCGGGGTGGGGGACGGACTCATCCGCCTGTCGATCGGCCTCGAGCACATCGACGACATCACCGCGGACCTGGCGCGGGGGTTCACGGCAGCCGCAGCGGGATAGGTTGGGGGCATGACCACGTTGGCCGCACCGACCCGCGTGCGGACGCGCGCCCCCGGCAAGATCAACGTGTTCCTGTCCGTCGGGGCGCTGCAGGACGACGGCTACCACGACGTCGCCACGGCGTACCAGGCGGTGTCCCTGTACGAGGACGTCACCGCCGAGGCCGCCGACGACTTCTCGGTCACCTTCACCGGTCCGATCGACACGAGCACCGTGCCGGTCGACGAGTCGAACCTGGCCATCCGTGCGGCCCGGCTCGTGGCCGACGCGGCCGGACACCGCGGTGGGGTGCGGCTGACCATCGACAAGCAGGTGCCCGTCGCCGGCGGCATGGGCGGTGGCTCCGCGGACGCCGCGGCGACCCTGCTCGCCGTCGACACCCTTTGGGGCACCGCACTCGGTCGCGAGGAGCTGCTCCGGCTCGCCGCGCAGCTCGGCGCCGACGTGCCGTTCGCCTTCGCCGGCGGCACAGCCGTTGGCACCGGTCGTGGTGACGAGCTGAGCCCGGCGCTGGCCAAGGGCGAGTTCCACTGGGTCCTCGCCCTGAGCGACGACGGGCTGAGCACGCCGGCGGTCTACCGTGCGCTCGACGAGCACCGGGAGCGGTACCGCGCCGACATCTCCCCGGCGCCGTCGCACCCCGTGGTCGAGGCCAACGTGCTGCAGGCCCTGCGCGCGGGCGACCCCGACCTGCTCGCCGACTGCGTGCACAACGACCTGCAGGCACCGGCCATGCGCCTGCAGCCCCGGCTCGCGGCGACCCTGGAGCTCGGTGAGAAGTCCGGTGCCCTGGCCGGCCTGGTGTCCGGCAGCGGCCCGACGGTGGCGTTCCTGGTGGGCGACCGTGACGCCGCGCTCGAACTGCAGGTCGAGCTCAGCGCCGCCGGCCTCGTCGCACTCCGGGCCACCGGTCCGGTGCACGGCGCACGCGTGGTGCACTGACCCGACGCCCCGGCAAAGCCGACGGCGGTTGGACCGCCACCGTCGGTGCCTGGACCGCTGCCGTCAGCGGCTGTACTTCCAGAGGATGACCGTGCCGGTGTGCCAGTAGCGCACGACGTGGAACCCCTCGGCCACGAGCGTGTCGGTGACCTGCGGGCGGATGTTCCGTGACTTGCCGCCGACGAACCACACGGTGTCGATGCCGGAGATCCGCTGGGGCACCGTCGTCGCGATGTCCCCGTTGACGTTCCAGAGCTGCCCGCGTTCGGCACCGGTCTCGGCGACGGCGAGGTCGCGCATCTCGGTGAAGGCCTCGGGGTAGGAGTCGGCGATGACCTGCGCGGTGGTGCCCGGGTGCTCCCAGACGCTGCCGAAGACGACGCCCTCGTTCTGGTCGGTGCGCCGGTCCCGCTCGCGCTCGATGATGGCCGCCGCGTTCGCCCAGTGCGAGTCCTGCTTGGCGTGGGGCAGCCGGACGATCGTGCTCGTCGGTGCCGACACGAGCAGCATCCCGACGACCGCGAGCGTCAGCCACCGCCGGGGTCGGATCGCCGTGATCGCCAGGCCGATGAGCAGCGCGACGAACGGCAGGCTCAGGCTGGCGTACTTCGGGGAGTACAGGTGCTCCCCGGCCGCGGTCGCGCCGACGAGCAGTGCGGTGGGCAGGATCGTCAGGGGGACGGCGACGCGCACGGCCTGCATCCGCAGCAGGTCACGGGCGGCGGGGGAGGGGCGTCGGGTGGCCCGGACGGCGAGCACGACGCCGACGATCATCAGCGCCCACCCGAGTACCGCGTACGGCCAGACGGCACCGAACCAGGCGGTCGCGACGACCTGGCGCACGGTGGCCCACCCGACGCCGGTGATCCAGCCGACCTGCTTGGCCTGTCCTGCGGCGAGGACGATGAACGGCGACACCACGAGCGCGGCCCCGACGGCGGCGACGCCCCAGCGCACGAACGCGGCGCGGTCGACCATCGGCGCGGCCACCGGACCGCTGCGCTGCGAGAGCACGGCGTCGCGCCGTACGGCACGGTCGGCGACGGCGGTCCAGAGGAGCACGAACCCGTGCGCGACGACCGCCAGGGCCAGGTAGACGTTGAACAGCACGGCCACCACGGCGAGCAGGCCGTAGACGACCCACCACCGGGACGCGTGGTGCCCGGTCCGGGTGCGCCGGACCGCGGTGATCCCCACGAGGGTCAGCGCGACGGCGAAGGTCGTGACGGTGGCGTACGGGCGCCCCTCGGTACCGGCCCAGGCGACGCGCGGCAGGACCAGGAACACGATCCCGGAGACGACGCCGAGCCGCACCCCGCCGAGACGACGGCCGAGGGCGACGACGAGGCCGGCGGAGACCCCGATGGCCAGCGCGCTCGGGAACCGCAGCGTGAACGGCGAGTACCCGACGAGCGTGAACCAGACGTGCATCACGGCGTAGTACAGGCCGTGGACGGCGTCGACGTTCTGCAGTTCGGCCCAGAGCGCCGGCCAACTCCGTTGTGCGCTCGCGATGGTCGCGGCCTCGTCGTACCAGACCGACGGCACCCAGCTGAAGGCTGCTGCGACGACGACGCCGAGCGCGCCGACGGTGATCTCGGGGGTCCGTGCGAGGGCTCGGACAGCCGCCACGACGAGCCCCAACGAGCGCGCGCGCACCGACGCGTCCGACGTCGTGCGTCGGACCGGGACGGTACCGGTGCGCGGGGAACTCACGCCCGCGACCGTACCGATCTGCTCTGGGGATCCGCCGCGTCCGGGCGCTGAACTCTCACATGCAGGAGTTCGGTGCGACGGGCCAGAATGACGGGATGGATCCCCTCGTCGCCCCCGCCGCCGCGCTCTCCCCGGGGCGGACGCAGCTCGGTTCGCGGACCGCCGCGCTCGCCGACGTCGGGGTCACCGGGCTGCGACGCCTGGCCACATCGCGCATCCTCGTCGTCGGGGCCGGCGGGCTCGGGGCGCCGGTGGTCGCGTACCTCGCCGGGATCGGTCGGCTCACCGTGGTCGACCCCGACGTGGTCGACGCCTCGAACCTGGCCAGGCAGACGCTGTTCACCGCCGCGGACGTCGGCTCGCCGAAGGCGCAGGTCGTGGTCGCCCGGGCCGTCGCCGTCGACCCGGAACTCGACGCGGTCGCCGTGGTCGGCTCGTTCACGCCGGACCTGGTCGCCGGACACGACGTCGTGGTCGACGCCGCCGACTCGGTCGTGGTCACCCGGGCCGTCTCGGACGCCTGCGCCGAAGCGGGCGTGCCGTTCGTGTGGGGCACCGTGCTCGGCCACGACGGGCAGGTCAGCGTCTTCCGTGACGCCGGGCCGGACGGCGTCGACTTCCACGACCTGCACCCCGATGCCCTGCCCGACGAGGGCTCGTGCGCCCTGGACGGCGTCGTCCCGGCCCTGTGCGGTGCGGTCGGTTCGGTGATGGCGGGACAGGTCTTCGCGTTGGTCACCGGCAGCGGCGACCCGCTGCTCGGACGCGTCCTGACCGTCGACGCCCGCCGGTGGCGCTGGACCGAGAGCCCCGTCCGTCGCGGACCCGCCTCGCGTCGACCGGCACCTGCTGCCGGTGCCTCCGCGACGCCGCGCATCGCGCCGTCCGCCCTGGCTGCCAGGGTGGCGGACCCGTCGGACCCGCTGGTCGTCGTCGACGTCCGGACCGACGAGGAACGGGCGGCCGGCGTGGTCGCCGGTGCCGTCACCGACGACACCGGTGCGGACGAGGTCGTCGTCTACTGCGCGCGCGGACCCCGTGCGGACGCGTGGGCGGCGCGGCAACCGGCCGGGAGGCGCGTGACGGTCCTCGACGGCGGCTTCGAGGCCTGGCGTCGCGAGGGGTTGCCCGTGGCGATCGAGCACCGGTCCTGACCCGGCCTGGTCACCTCCACCGCCCCTGCCGCCGCATCCGCGGATAGGATCGGTGGATCATGACGCAACTGCGGGTACGGGACGCTGCGGCCTTCCTCGGGATCAGTGACGACACCGTGCGACGGCTCGTCGACGGCGGCACCTTCACCCGTGCCACGGACGACGCGGGGCGAGCCGTGGTCGACGGTCGCGAGGTCGCCGCCTACGCGCGGGAACGCAGCTCCGAGCTGACCGACCCGGCGTCCGCGGTGAAGAGCTCGGCGCGCAACCGCTTCGTCGGGATCGTCACCGACCTGGTCGTCGACACCGTGATGGCGCAGGTCGAGCTGCAGTGCGGTCCGCACCGCGTGGTGTCCCTGATGAGTGCCGAGGCCGTCCGCGACCTCGGGCTCGAGGTCGGGTCCGTCGCGGTGGCGTCCGTCAAGGCCACGATGGTCGCGGTCGAGGCGCCCGCCCACCAGGAGGACGAACGATGAGCCGCCTCCGGCCGTTCGCGGCGCTGGCCCTCGCCGCCACCGTCGCGCTCGGGCTCGCTGCTTGCACCGGGGCATCGGCCCCGGCGGGCTCCGACACCGAGGGGCCGACCGGTTCGATCACCGTGTTCGCGGCGGCGTCCCTGCAGCAGACCTTCACGACCCTGGGCAAGCAGTTCGAGACCGCGAACCCCGGTGCCTCGATCCGGTTCTCGTTCGCCGGCTCGAGCGACCTCGTCACCCAGATCCAGAACGGCGCCCCCGCCGACCTGTTCGCGTCCGCCGACCAAGCGAACATGGCGAAACTGTCGTCGACCGACCTGGCGAGCGGGTCGCCGCGGGACTTCGCGACGAACGTCCTCGAGATCGCCGTCGCGCCGGGCAACCCGAAGGGCATCACGGACCTCACCGACCTGACGGCTCCGGGCGTCCAGCTCGTCACGTGCGCCGCCCCGGTGCCGTGCGGTGCCGCGACGGCGAAGGTCGAGTCCGCATCGGGCGTCGATCTCGAGCCGGTCAGCGAGGAGCAGTCCGTCACCGACGTGCTCGGCAAGGTCGAGTCCGGTCAGGCCGATGCCGGACTCGTCTACGTGACGGACGTCCGAGGGGCCGGCGGCAAGGTCGACGGCGTCCCGTTCGACGAGTCGGGCAAGGCCGTCAACACGTACCCGATCGGCGTGCTCCGGGAATCCGAGGACCCGGCGCTCGCGCGGGCGTTCTCGGAGTACGTCCGCTCCGCCGCCGGGCAGCGCGTGCTCGCCGACGCGGGCTTCGGGAAGCCCTGACCCGTGGCTCCGCGCGCTGACGGACGGCCGCCGGCCGCGTGGTGGCTCCCGCTGCCCGCGGTGCTCGGCGGGCTGTTCGTCGTCGTGCCGGTGCTCGCGATGCTCGGCCGGGTGGACTGGTCGTCGTTCGTCGGGCTCGTGACCTCCACCGCGTCGCTGACCGCGCTCGGGCTCAGCCTCGGCACGGCGCTCGCGGCCACCGGCGTCGCGTTCGTCCTCGGGTACCCGCTCGCCGTGCTGTTCGCACGGTCGCGGTCGCGCTGGGTCGGCGTCGCCCGGGCCGTCGTGCTCCTGCCGCTCGTGCTGCCGCCCGTGGTCGGCGGCCTCGCCCTGCTCGCGGCCTTCGGTCGGCTCGGGGTGGTCGGGGCGTTCCTCGACGACCACGGCCTGCACATCGCGTTCACCACGACGGCGGTGGTCATCGCGCAGACCTTCGTCGCGATGCCGTTCCTGGTGTCCTCGGTCGAGGGGGCGCTCCGCGTCGAGGGGGACCGCTACGAACGGGTCGCCGCGACCCTGGGTGCCGGGCCGACCCGGACGTTCCTGACCGTCACGACGCCGCGGGTCCTGCCGGGGATCGTGTCCGGGCTCGTGCTCTGCTTTGCCCGGGCGCTCGGCGAGTTCGGGGCCACCCTGACCTTCGCCGGCAGCCTGCAGGGGGTCACGCGGACCCTGCCGCTCGAGGTCTACCTGCAGCGCGAGGTCGACCCGGACACCGCGGTGGCCCTGGCGGTCGTGCTCGTCGTGGTGGCCGTCGTCGTCATCGGGGCCTCGTCGATCCGGACCCGCGGAGCCCTGGCGTGACGGCCGAGGGTGCGGTGGGCGTCCGGGCGCACGTCGTCGTCGGGTCGCGGGACGTCGACGTCGCGATCGAGGTCCGCGCGGGGGAGTGCCTGGCGGTCATCGGGCCGAACGGTGCGGGCAAGTCGACGGTGCTCGAGGCCCTGGCCGGGCTGCTGCCGATCGACGCCGGCCGGATCGAACTCGACGGCGTGCAGGTCTCGCGCCCGCGGCACACCCTGCCCGCGCACCGTCGCCGGACCGGACTCGTCGCGCAGCGGTCCGACCTGTTCCCGTTCCTCGACGTCGTCGGGAACGTCGCCTTCGGGCCCCGTGCGGCCGGAGCCGGTCGCGCCGCGGCCCGGCAGCTCGCCCGCGATGCGCTCGACGCCGTCGGGGTCGCCGACCTGGCCACCCGCGACCCCGGGACACTGTCGGGCGGTCAGGCGCAGCGCGTCGCGATCGCCCGCGCGCTCGCCACCGACCCGGCGGTGCTGCTGCTCGACGAACCGACCTCGGCGCTCGACGTCGGCGCGCAGGACGAGGTCCGCGCGGCACTCCGGACCGCCGTCGCCGGCCGGCCCGCGGTGCTCGTCACGCACGACCCGGTCGAGGTCGTCGCCCTGGCCGACCGCGTCGTCGTGCTCGAGGGCGGACGGGTGGTCGAGCAGGGCACCCCCGCGGCCGTGCTCGGTCGTCCGACGAGTGCGTTCGCCGCGACGTTCTCCGGACTCGCGCTGGTGCGCGGGACCGCCACCGGGGGTGGGATCGCGATCGACGGCGGGGGTGAGCTGGCGTCGGGGGCGCACGCCGTGCCTCCCGGCCGGCCCGTCCTGGCCGCCTTCCACCCGACGGCCGCCGTGCTGACGCGGGACGGTGCCGGAGCCGCGCGCACCGTCTCGTCGCTCGAACCGCGCGACGGACTGGTGCGGGTGCGGGCCGGTGACCTGGTGGCGGACCTGACCCTCGCCCGGCTGACCGCGCTCGGGATCGCCCCCGGCGACGCGGTGCGCATCGACGTCCCCGCGGCCGAGGTGGCGGTCTACGCGCCCCGCGGTTGAACCTGGTCGTTCCGGGCGTACCTGGTCGATTCGGGCGTACCTGGTCGGAAGTTCCGACACGGTATGCCCGAAAGCACCAGGCATCGCGGGCGTTCTGGGAAGGAACGGGCGCGGGGCGCGCGGTCGCGGGGTCGAGTCGGGCGTACCTGGTCGAATCGGGCGTACCTGGTCGAATCGGGCGTACCTGGCCGGAAGTTCGCACCCTGTATGCCCGAAAGCACCAGGCATCGCGGGCGTTCTGGGAAGGAACGGGCGTACCGCTCAGCCGCCGAGCTCAGCCCCCGGCGAAGGGCGGCATGACGTCGACGACCTCGACACCGGCGAGCGAGGTGCTCCGGTCACGCGTGGTCACGCCGTCGACCAGGTACGAGCAGCGCTCCTGCAACGCACTCCAGCGCGCAGGGTCCGCCACGTCGGCCGCGTCGATCGCGCCGAGGGCGGCCTCGATGGTGGGGCCCGTGGTGGTCAGCGAGTCGACACCCACGGCAGCGCGGGCAGCGGCGAAGAACCGGATCGTGGTCATGCCTCAGCCGCCGATCGCACTCATGCCGCGCGTCGGGTGCACGAGCTCGTCGCTGTCGTCACCGTGGTCGCGCGGCTTCGCCCACATCGCGAGCCGCCAGAGCTCGGCGACCTGGTCGTCGTCCGCCCCGGAGCGCATCGGCCCGAGCACGTCGGTCTCCTCGTCCGAGAACAGGCAGCTGCGCACGTGCCCGTCGGCGGTCAGCCGCGTGCGGGTGCAGTCGGCGCAGAACGACTCGGTGATGCTCGCGATGATCCCGACGGTGCCGAGCGGCTGCCCGGTGACGGCGTCGTGCACGCGGTACCGCTCGGCCGGGGCACCGTCGCGCGGGGCGTCGTCCGGCGTGAGCACGAACGACGTCGCCAGCAGCGCGCGGGTCTCGGCCGCGGTGATCATCGAGGTGCGGTCCCAGGCGTGGTCGGGGTCGAGGGGCATCTGCTCGATGAACCGCAGCTCGTAGCCACGCTCCAGGCACCAGCGGAGGAGTTCCGGGGCGGCCTCGTCGTTGATGCCGCGCAGCAGCACCGCGTTCACCTTGATGTCGAGTCCGGCGTCGTGCGCGGCCGACAGCCCGGCGATGACCTTGTCGAGGAACGGCCTGCGGGTCACGGTGGTGAAGACGTCGGGGTCGACGGTGTCGAGCGAGACGTTCACGCGCCGCAGCCCGGCGTCGTACAGGCCCTGGGCGCGGTGGGCGAGGCCGATCGCGTTCGTGGTGAGCGACAGCTCCGGCGCGTCGGGCAGCGCGGCGCATCGGGCGATCACGTCGACCAGGTCGTGCCGGAGCATCGGCTCCCCGCCGGTGAACCGGACCTTGCGGACGCCGAACCGCGACGAGCCGATCCGGACCAGGCGCTCGATCTCCGTCGCCGTCATCAGGGCCTCGTCGGGGGCGAACGGCAGCCCGGCCGCGGGCATGCAGTACGTGCAGCGCAGGTTGCAGCGCTCGGTCAGCGACACCCGCAGGTCGACGGCGCGACGCCCGAAGCGGTCGACGAGCCCGGCGGGAGCCGGGTCCACGGAGCCGGTCGTGCCGAGCAGGATCGCGGGTGCCATGGTCGTCAGCGTACGTGTTCCACGCGCCGGAACGTCAGACGCTCCCACCACCGTCGCCACTCCGACCGCTCCGTGCGCAGCAAGGTGACGACCACGATGACCGCCACGGCCGCGAGCAACCACCACCGGTAGGCGTCGGCGGACGGCCACACCCCGCGCAGCGCGATGGCGAGGCCGATCGACAACCACTCCCACCGCCCGGACAGCACCACGAACGGGATGAGCAGCAGCGCGTACCAGGGGTAGCGCGGCGTCACGGCGAGGAACGTCACCCCGATCATCAGGACCTCGCCCGACCACGGCCGCGCCGGGTCGGACAACCGCCACGCCACGAACGCCGCGAGCAGCACCAGGAGCCCCACCACCAGGGTCGCCGCGTCGCCCTTGACCACGAGCGACACCAGCGCGAAGCGGGAGCCGTCCTCGTAGCCCTCCTCGTTCAGGTAGCCGGGCAGGTACCCGAGCACGTCGAGCCCGGTCGTCAGCACGTAGGGCACGTAGAGCAGCCCGAACACGGCGATGCCGATCGGGATCGCCCACCAGGCCCGACCGCGGCCGAGCAACGGCGGGTACACGATCGCCGGGATGAGCTTGGTCGCGGTCGCAGCCCCGAGCGCGATGCCGCCCCAGATCGGCCGGCCGAACGCCACGAGCACGACACCGGCCGTGGCGAGGGCGGCGCCGACGACGTCGACGTGCGAGTTGGTGACCGCCTCGGAGGCGACGAGCGGCGACCAGGCCCAGAGCGCCGCCCACCAGGTCGGACGGCCGATCCGGCGGAGCACCAGGACGAGCCCGACGGTCACACCGAGCGACACGAGCAGCCCGGCGACCTGGAACGGCAGGTACTGCGCGGTCGCCGGCACGAAGAACCGCACCGCGGCGAACCACAGCTGCGCCATCGGCGGGTAGATCGTCGTGACGTCCGGCCGGTTGATCGCGGTGCAGTGTCCGTCGGCGCCGTCGCCGAGTCCGCGGAACCGGGGCTTCAATGGATCGCACGTGCCGTCCACCTTGTCGGGGAACAACCAGTCGGGTCGGAGACCGGACAGTGCCGCGGACTGGGGGGTGTGCGCGTACGGTGAGACACCGGCATGCTGGACGATGCCGTCCCACGCGTACCGAGCGGAGTCGGTGCTCGTGTTCGGCGGGCCGACCAGCGCGGCGATGCCGATCACCACCGCTCCGCCGATGACCATGGTGGTCATCCACCGGACGGGCACGAAACGCACCGCGAGCACGGCGATCACGAAGACGGTCCAAGCGATCAGCGTCCACGCAACGAATGCAGAACGATGGCCCGATCGGAGGAACCCCAGATGCGTGACGCCGACGGCGATGACGCCCGACAGGGCGAGTACTCCCACGACGGCCAGCACCGTGCCGATCCGGGCGGTGGTGCCGTCGGCCAGGGACGGTCGGAGGGCACGCAGTCGGTCGCTCATGGTCCGTCGAGGCTATCCGGCGTCCAGCGCCTGCTGCACGACGGACGAGCAGCTCTGGCGTCCCCCAACCGCAACGCCCGCTCTGCGGTGGTGCTCGGGCGCCTGCTCGGCATCGCGTTCCTGGTCTGCTTCGGCACCGGGATCTACAGCCACCTGCTGCAGGAACCGCTCGGCTGGATGCGGTTCCCGACCCGTCCGACGCAGCTGTACCAGTTCACGCAGGGCCTGCACATCACGACCGGGATCGCGATCATCCCGCTGCTGCTCGCCAAGCTCAACACCGTCATGCCCGCCCTGGTGCAGGTGCCGCCGGTGCGCGGCGTGCTGCACCTGCTCGAGCGGCTGTCGATCGCGGTGCTCGTGTCCGCGTCGATCATCCAGGTCGTCACCGGCCTGCTCAACACGTACCAGTGGTACCCGTGGCCGTTCCCGTTCCGCCAGGTGCACAACGCCCTGGCCTACGTGATCATCGGCTCGCTGGCCATCCACATCGCCGCCAAGCTGCCGGTCATCGCCCGCTACTGGCGGAAGCGCGACTCCTACGACGTGCACGGCCGGTTCATCGCGGACCCCGCGTCCGGCAGTGAACTGCTCCCACCCGGTCTGGCGCAGCCCGCTCAGCGGGATCGCGCCAGCGATCCGCGGGATGCGCCGAGCGAGCTTGCGAGCGAGGGTCTCGCGTCCGCCCCGCACGCTGCTGTCGCCGAGACCGGCGGGTCCACCGCCCCCGGCCTGCTGGGCCGCGTGTTCCGCTGGATCGACGGCGTCGACGCCGCCCCCGGCGGCGCCGAGTCCCGGCCTACCGGACCGGACACGGCCCCGGAGACCCGCGAGGTGTCCGAGGAGCCGAGTCCCGCCCAGCCGACGGCCGACGTGGGGGAGCCGAGCCGGGCCTCCAGACCGACGCCGGAAGCCGCCGCCGGACGACGCCAGCGCATCGCCCGACGCGGGTTCTTCGCCGGCGTGACGGCGGCGACCGTCGGTGTCGTCGCGCTCACGGCGGGGCAGTCCTCGAAGCTCGCGGAACCGTTCAACGTGTTCGGAGCCCGAGGCCGCGGCATCGGCGCGAACGGACTGCCGGTGAACCGCACTGCGCGTGCAGCCGGCGTCCTCGCGACCGCGACCGCTGCCGACTGGACGCTCACCGTCGTCGGCCACGACGTGAGCCGGACGTTCGTCCGGGCGGAACTCGTCGCGCTCGGCACCGCGCAGGTCGACCTGCCGATCTCGTGCGTCGAGGGGTGGACCCAGATGGCGACCTGGAAGGGCTTGCGGATGCGCGACCTGCTCGACGCCGTGCAGGCGCCGCAGGGGTCACACGTGCGGGTGACGAGCCTGGAGCGGCACGGCGGCTACCGGATCATGGACATGGGACCGGAGTACGCCGAGGACCCGACGACGCTCATCGCCCTCGAGCTGAACGGTGCAACGCTCGACCTGGACCACGGGTTCCCGGCGCGGATCATCGCTCCCGGGCGGCCGGGTGTGCTGCAGACCAAGTGGATCGAGAAGATCGAGGTGCTCCGGTGAAGGCCGCGCGGATCGTGCTCGTGGTGATCGGCGTGCTGGTCATCGCGTTCGGGGCGTACGTGCTCGTGACGTCCGTCAAGCCGAACCGCATCGGCGGACTCGGGGTGTGGCTGCTCGCGGCGGTGGTGCTGCACGACGCGATCTTGTCGCCGTTCGTGGTCGGTGCCGGGCTGCTGCTGCGTCGGGCCGGACGCTCGCTGCGGGCCTGGGTGCTCGTCGTCGTGCAGGCGGCGATCGTGCTCGGCAGCGTGCTCGCCCTGGTGGTCCTGCCGGAGATCGCTGCCAAGGACCACGGGCAGAAGAACCCCACCGTGCTGCCGTTCGACTACGGCACGCGGCTGCTGCTCGTCGAGGGGGCGCTGCTGGTCGTCGTGGTGGTGGTGCTCGTGGTCGGGGTGGTGCGGTCGCGTCGCGCTGGCGGTTCGGCGGGTTCGGCGGGTTCGTCTGGTTCGTCCGCCGTGCGCACCACTGGTTAAAGGGACAACCTTTCGGTATGATCAGGTCATGACCGACGAGACCCCGTGGCTCACCCGCGAGCAGCTGCGCGCGTGGATGAAGCTCGTCGCGGTCATGGAACTCCTGCCGGCGGCGCTCGACCAGCAGCTCCAGCGTGATGCCGACCTGACGCACTTCGACTACATGGTCATCGCGATGCTGTCCGAGACCGACACCCGGACCCTGCGGATGTCGGCGCTCGCCTCGGCCACGAACGCCTCGTTGCCGCGGCTGTCGCACGTGGTGTCCCGCCTCGAGAAGCGCGGGCTCGTGACCAGGTGCCCGTCGACCTCCGACCGCCGTGCCACCGACGTCCGGCTGACCGACGCCGGGTACGCCACCATCGTCGACGCTGCCCCGGACCACGTCCGCACCGCCCGCCGAGTGGTGATCGACGCGCTCTCCGACGAGCAGGTCGCGCAGCTCGACGGCATCGCGGCGTCGCTCCTGACGCGGCTCGACCCCGAGGGACGGTTCGCGGCGCTGACCTACCCGCGCGAGGACGACGACACCGCGATCTGCGAGCAGCGGCTGACGGGTGCGGCGACCGACTGAGGCCGCCTGGCCTCCGCGTCCCTGCAATAGGCTCGCCGCATGACCGACCCCGCCGCGCCGTCCGACACGTACTCCTACCTCGGACCCGCCGGCACCTTCACCGAGGCGGCCCTGAAGCTCGTCGAGGCCGCTGCCGGCAAGCCCTGGCGGAGCGTCAACAACGTCGGCGAGGCCCTGGACGACGTCATGTCCGGCCGGTCCATCGGGGCCGTCATCGCGATCGAGAACAGCGTCGACGGCGGGGTCAGCGCCACGCAGGACGCCCTGGCCCGGATCCCCGGCGTGCGGATCGTGGGGGAGTACCTGGTCCCCGTCGACTTCGTGCTCGTCGCCCGACCCGGCACCACCCTGGCCGACGTCCGCACCGTGAACGCCCACCCGGTCGCCTACGCCCAGACCCACAACTGGCTCGAGGCGAACCTGCCCGGGCACGGCCACATCCCGGCGTCGTCGAACGTCGCCGCGGCCCTCGCCCTGCTCGAGGCGAACCCCACGGCCGACGCCGCCGTCGCGCCGCCCGGCATCACGGACCACCACGACGTCGTCGTCCTCGCGTCGTCGATCGGCGACAACGCCTCGGCGGTCACCCGGTTCGTGTTGGTGTCGAAGACCCTCGCCCTGCCCGAGCCGACCGGCGCCGACAAGACCAGCGTCATCGTCGAGCTGCCCGCCGACCACCCCGGCGCCCTGGTCGACATGCTCGAGCAGTTCGCGACGCGGGGCATCAACATGGGGCTGCTGTCGTCACGCCCGATCGGTGACGAGCTCGGCCGCTACCGGTTCGTCATCGACCTCGACGGGCACGTGCGCGACGAGCGGGTCGCGGACGCGCTGCTCGGCCTGCGCCGGTTCAGCCCGCGCGTGACGTTCCTCGGGTCGTACCCGCGTGCCGACGGTGCCCGCCCCGAGGTTCCGGCGCGCTACTCGGACGCCGCGTTCGTCGAGGCGCGGGACTGGCTGCGCGCGATCGTGTCGGGCGAGCCCGGGGCGCGGTAGCGCGGTAGCGCCGCGGGTCAGGGCACCTGGCGCGAGCCGTGGCGGTCGTCCGCCGGGTCCGGCACCCGCACGGAGAGCCCCATCGGGTCGATGCGCGAACGGAAGGCGATGACCTCGCCCACCGGGTCGCCGTCGATCTCGAACTCGTCGGGCCGCTCGAGCCGCGCCGTGAACTCCTGCCCGCGCAGGTAGCGCAGGGGTCGTTCCTCGCGCGACTTCGAGACGATCTTCTTGCCGACGGCGGTCTTGCCCAGGTTCGACCGGCGGAACGCCCGCAGGATCCCGTTTTCCCAGAACACCCGGGCACCGATCCGCACCCAGCCGAAGAACCCGCGGGGACGCATCACGGCGATGTCGAACACCCCGTCGTCGATCTCGGCGTCGGGCAGCAGGATCGCGCCGGCCTGCAGCATCCCGCAGTTGCCGACGATGAGCGAGTGCGCCCGGAGGGAGTGGTTGCCGTCGTCGTCGAGCTGGTAGCGGAACTCGAACGCGTTGGCGTCGCGCACTGAGCGGAACAGCGAGTCGACGTAGGCGAGCCAGCCGACCTTCTTCTTCAGCTCGGGTCGGGTGTTCACGAGCATCCGGGCGTCGAGCCCGAGGCCTGCCATCACCAGGAAGCCGAAGCGTTCGCGCTCGCCGCCTGGGCGCTCGATCTTGAGCATGCCGAAGTCGATCTTGCGGTCGTCGCCGTGGAAGATCGTCCGGACGCTCGCGGCCAGGTCGTCGAGGGGGAGCTTCATGTTGCGCGCGAGCAGGTTGCCGGTGCCGCTCGGCAGCAGCGCCAGGGTGGAACCGGACTCGTGCACGACCTCGGCGACCGCGCGGACCGTGCCGTCACCGCCGGCCGCCGCGACGACGTCGGCACCGGCCTCGATCGCCGCGCGGGCCATGCCGCCGCCCGGGTCTTCTTCCGAGGTCTCGAACCACAGGGTCTCGGCCCAGCCGGCCTGCTGCTGGTGTTCCGCGACCGTGCGCTTGAGGGTCGGCAGGTGGACCTTGACCGGGTTGTAGACCACCGCGGCCGTCCGCTGCTCGGTGGGGAGGGCGTCCTGGTCCGCGGGCGCGGTCTCCGAAGGGGTCGACATACGTCCACGCTACCGATCGAGCCTGCGTGCGGTTGCCCCCGTCTAGGATGGGGCGGTGATCGATCCACAGCTGCTTCGCGACAACCCGGACGTCATCAAGGCTTCACAGCAGGCGCGTGGCGCCTCCGTGGCCGTCGTCGACGAAGCCGTCGCCGCCGATTCCGCCCGCCGCAGTGCGATCACGTCGTTCGAGTCGCTCCGCGCCGAGCAGAACGCGTTCGGCAAGACCGTCGCCAAGGCTCCGAAGGACGAGAAGGCCGCACTCGTGCAGCAGGCCCAGGCCCTCGCCGCAAAGGTGAAGGAGGCGCAGGCCACCGTCACCGCGGCCGAGGACACCTTCAACACCGTCGTCCGCGGCATCCCGAACGTCGTGCTCCCCGGGGTGCCCGAGGGCGGCGAGGACGACTTCGTCACGCTCCGCACCGTCGGCACCAAGCCCGAGTTCGACTTCGAGCCGAAGGACCACGCCGACCTCGGTGAGCACCTCGGCATCATCGACATCCCGCGTGGCGTGAAGGTCTCCGGCTCGCGCTTCTACTTCCTGCGCGGCATGGGCGCCCGGCTCGAGATCGCGCTGATGTCGCTCGGCCTCGACCGTGCGATCGCCGCCGGCTTCGAGCCGCTCATCACCCCGACGCTCGTCCGCCCCGAGACGATGGCCGGCACCGGGTTCCTCGGCGAGCACGCGGCCGAGGTCTACCGGCTCGAAGCCGACGACCTGTACCTGACCGGCACGAGCGAGGTCGCCCTCGCCGGGTTCCACGCCGACGAGATCCTGCCGCTCGAAGACGGCCAGGCCCACCGCTACGCCGGCTGGTCGACCTGCTACCGGCGCGAGGCCGGTTCGGCGGGCAAGGACAACCGCGGCATCCTCCGCGTGCACCAGTTCAACAAGCTGGAGATGTTCGCCTACGTCCACCCGGACCAGGCCGAGGCCGAGCACGAGCGCCTCGTCTCCCACCAGGAGCAGATGCTCCAGGACCTCGGGCTCCACTACCGCGTGATCGACGTCGCCGCCGGTGACCTCGGCACGAGCGCGGCGAAGAAGTACGACATCGAGGCCTGGGTCCCGACGCAGGGCACGTTCCGCGAGCTCACCTCGACGTCGAACTGCACGACGTTCCAGGCCCGCCGTCTCGACATCCGGTACCGCACCGAGAGCGGCAAGACCGCTCCGGTCGCCACCCTGAACGGCACCCTCGCCACCACCCGCTGGATCGTCGCGATCCTCGAGACGCACCAGCAGGCCGACGGTTCCGTCGTCGTGCCGGAGGTCCTGCGCCCCTACCTCGGTGGCGTCGAGGTGATCGAGCCCCGATGAGCACCCAGGGACGGTTCGTGGACGGTACCGAGCAGGGCGCGGGCGCCGACGCGCCCGCCCGCACCAAGCGCTGGCTGGTCGCGCTCGACATCGACGGCACCACGATGCGCGAGGACGGTGTCATCACCGAGGCAGTCGTCGCCGCCGTCCGTGACGCCGAGGCCGCCGGCCACGAGGTGATGCTCTCCACCGGCCGCAGCGAGGGCATGACCGTGCCCCTGCTCGAGACCCTCGGCATCCGGCCGAAGTACCTGGTGTGCGCGAACGGTGCGCTCATCCTGGCCCGGCGCGCCGACGGCTCCTACGTGCGCGAACACGTCGAGCGGTTCGACCCGTCCGAGGTGCTGCAGACCATCCACGGCGCACTCGAGAACGCCGCGTTCGGCGTCGAGGACGAGACCGGTCACTTCCTGCTGTCGGGCAACTTCCCCGACGACACGATGACCGTCGCCGGCGAGCACGTGCCGTTCGAGCAGCTGCTCGGCGTCGAAGCCACCCGCGTCGTCGTCATCTCGCCCGGCCACGACACCGAGGACTTCCTGCAGATCGTCGAGCAGATGGGCCTGCACAAGGTCTCGTACTCCGTCGGCTGGACGTCGTGGCTCGACATCGCTCCCGAGGGCGTGACGAAGGCCACCGCGATGGAGCGCGTGCGCGAGTGGCTCGACATCCCGCGTTCCCGCGTCTTCGCCGCGGGCGACGGCCGCAACGACATCGACATGCTCCGCTGGGCCTCGACCTCCGGTCGCGGCGTCGTCATGGGCCAGGCCCCCGACGACGTCGTCGACGCCGGCAACGAGCTCACCGGCGGCATCACCGACGACGGCCTGGCAGCGGCGCTCGACTCCCTGCCCCGTTAGTCCGCGCTCGCGCGCACCCCAGCCTGGAGGCCCGGGTAGACTTCCCGGGACGCGATCACGTCTCGCCACGTGGTCGCGTCACTGGAGGGTTGTCCGAGCGGCCGATGGAGCCTGTCTTGAAAACAGGTGGGCAGAGATGTCTCGTGGGTTCGAATCCCACACCCTCCGCGATGGACACACGGTTGCGCCCACTCCGCCTCGACGACGCGGCCGTCCTGGCTGCGGTCATCACCGAGAACGCCGACCACCTGCGACCGTGGGAACCGGCGCGAGCGCCGTCGTACTACACGGAGTCCGGGCAGCGGGACGTCATCACGCAGGCCCTCGCCGCGCAGCGGGCCGGCAACGCGGTGCCGTTCGTCATCGAGTCGACCGACGGGGAACTCCTCGGCCGGATCACGCTGAGCGGCGTCGTCCGCGGCGCCCTGCAGTCGTGCGCGATGGGGTACTGGATCCGAGCCGACCGCACCCGCCAGGGCCACGCGTCCCGCGCTGTCCGCGCAGCGGCCGATCACGCCTTCGACGTGCTCCGTCTGCACCGCGTGCAGGCCGAGACCCTGCCCGAGAACGTCGGCTCGCAGCGCGCGCTCGAGTCCGCGGGCTTCACCCGGTACGGCTTCGCGCCGGAGTACATCAAGATCGACGGGGTCTGGCGCGACCACGTCATGTTCCAGCTCCTCGCGCCGACGCCGGCCTCGTGATCGAGGTCGTCGAGTACCGGTCGTCGTGGCCCGAGCGGTTCCGGCAGCTGCACGACGCCTACGCCGCCGCGCTCGACGACGCCGACGTGCCGTTCCGGAGCATCGAGCACGTGGGCAGCACATCCGTGCCGGGCTTGGCGGCGAAGCCCGTGCTCGACGTCGACGTCGTGGTGGACGCCGATGACGTGCCCGCCGCGGTGGCGGGGATGGCGACGATCGGCTTCGAGCCGCGCGGTGAACTGGGGGTTCCGGGGCGGCAGGCGTTCCGGGCTCCGGAGCGCTTCGCCCCGACGAACACCTACGTCGTCGCGGCCGGATCGCTCGCGCTGCGGAACCACCTCGCCGTCCGCGACGTGCTGCGTGCCGACCCGGCGCTCCGCGATGAGTACGCCGCCGTGAAACGCCGGGCAGCAGCCGAAGCCGAGGACATCGACGACTACATCGAGCGGAAGAGCGACGTGCTGAGCCGGATCCTCCACGCCGGTGGCCTGTCCGACGACGAGCGCGCCGCCATCACCGCCACGAACCGTCGGATCACCGGCCGCGGCGCAGCCGGTTGACCCGCCGCACTCACGGCACGAACGGGAGCGGGTACGGCATCAGGAGGTGGCCGTCGGTGAGGGGCATCAGCGCCATCATCCCGACCAGCGAGCTCGTGATCAGCGCGACCGCGGCGAACCACCATGCCGACCGGCGGTCGCGACGTGCCCTCCGGGCGGTCAGCAGCAGGACGCAGAAACCGATCACATGCGCGACCACCACCACCGGGAGGCCGAGGGACAGAGCGCCCTCGTTCGGGTGCGAGAAGTCGTCAGCTGAACGCCGGTTGTCGACGTCGGACGCCAGGTACAGCCAGAACCACGTGGCGAAGCCAGCGAACGTCCCGAGCGCTGCCGTCGCCCAGAAGACCGCAGCGCGCCCTGCCGATGCCCACCCGCTGCGCCGCTGACCCAACGCTTCCCCCGCCGTCATCGGGTCAGCGTACCGGCGGGGAGCGGGCAGTTGACCGGGGCGGGTGACGGTTCTGGTTCAGGAACACGGGTGTTCGCGAACCAGAACCGTCACCGCCCGAACGGGAACATGCCTCAGGCGCTTGCGAGCATCGGGTAGAGCGCGGTGAGCGGGGCGCTCAGGCCGGCACGGACGTCGCGGCTGACCTGGTCGGCGAGGACCTCGTGCTCGCCGGCCTCGACCGCGTCCCAGATCGACCGGACGATGTCGGCGGGGTCGGACTTCTCGACGTCGAGGTCGGCGATCATGCCGGTGTCGGTGTAGCCGAGGTGGGCGCCGACGACCTGGGTGCCCTGGGGTGCGAGCTCGAGGCGCAGGGAGTTCGTGATCGACCAGAACGCGGCCTTCGACGCCGAGTACGCGCCGGCGAGGGCGACCCAGCTCAGAGCGGAGTGCACGTCGATCAGTGCGCCGTTGGCGATCGAGGGGGCGAAGGCCTTGGCGACGCGGAGTGCACCGAAGACGTTGGTGGCGAAGATGCGCTCGACCTCTTCGACGGAGACGTCGACGAGCGGGTCGGAGCCGGCGATCCCGGCGTTGTTTACGACGACGGTCACGTCGGCTGCGGTGCGGGCCGCGGCGTCGACGCTCTCCTGGCTCGTGACGTCGAGGGCGAGCGGGACGATGCGCTCGTCGTCCCAGGTGCGGGGGTTGCGGGCGGTCGCGTAGACCTTGGTGGCGCCACGCTCCAGGGCCTGGCGGACGAACTCGGCGCCGAGGCCGCCGTTCGCTCCGGTGACGAGGACGACGGCGTTGGTGAGGTCGGTCATGAGTGCTCCAAAGATGAGAAGTTGAGTACGAAAACCGAACCTAGCACGTTGTGTCCGGAAATCGAACCCAGCTAGGATGAACGCATGCTCGGCATCCTCGGCGGCGACGAGCGCTGCCCCATCGCACGCTCCCTCGACGTCCTCGGCGAGAAGTGGACGCTCATGATCGTCCGCGACGCCGTCGGCGGCTCGACCCGCTTCAGCCAGTTCCAGCAGAGCCTCGGCGTCCCGCGCGAGGTCCTGACCGCACGGCTGACGTCACTCGTCGACGGCGGAGTGCTCGAGCGCACGACCTACAAGCCCGAGGGCGCCCGTGCCCGCGAGGAGTACGTCCTGACCGACGCCGGACGGGACCTGTCACTCGTGCTGCTCGCCCTCGGCGGCTGGGCCGACCGGCACCGGCCGTCCGAGCGGGCGTCGGACCTGCGCTTCGTCGACGCGGAGACCGGCGAGGCGGTCGAGGCTGCCGCCGTGACCGTGGATGCGCAGGAGCGCATCCCGACCGCGCGCCTCCGCGCCGTCATGGAGCCGGCGTCCTGAACGCGACCAGCTGACGGACAGGAGGCCCGTGGCGGCCCCGCCCCCGAACCTCCAGTCCGCTTTTGGGTGCGTCAGCGACGCACGTCGCACCCGCAACTCGCGCCGAGGACCAACTCGGCGGGGACCAGGTCGCGGTGCCACTGGTTGTCGGCGTCGAGGCCGAGCACACGGTCGACCGCGGCGACCGCCATCGTCTCGATCGGCTGCCGGACCGTGGTGAGCTGCGGGTTCGTGTAGTCCGCCTCGGCCGCGCCGTCGAACGACACGATCGCGACGTCCTCGGGGACGCGCAGACCGAGTTCCCACAGTGCGCGCATCACGCCGATCGCCTGCATGTCGGAGCTGACGAAGACGGCTCGGGGTCCGGTCTCGTCGGCGAACATGCGGAGGCCGGCTTCGTAGCCTCCGCGCCGGGTGAAGTCGGTGCGGACGATGGGGCCGTCGGGCAGGCCGGCTTGGCGCAGGGCACGCATCCAGCCCTGCTCGCGGAGCTCCATCGAGCCGGTGTGCCCCATCACGAGGCCGATCGAGCGGTAGCCGTGCTCGACCAGGTGCTGCGTGCCGTCGAGGGCACCACGCAGGGCGTCGACGCCGATGCTGGCGTACTCGGGGACCTCGAAGAACGTGTTGAGCAGGACCATCGGCAGACCGGGGTCGGTGACGGTCGACAGGTCCGGATGGGTCATGATGCTCGTCACGATGATGCCGTCGACCTGGCGGGCGGACAGGCTGCGGAGCCGTTCGCGTTCCTGGGTGGCGTCGCCGTCGCTGTTGGCGAGCAGGACGTCGTAGCCGCGTGCAGCGGCGGCGTGGGTGACGGCGACGGCGAGCTCGGACCAGAACGGGTTGTCGAGTTCGGGCACGATCAGGCCGAGCATCTTCGACGAACCGGTGCGCAGGGCCTGGGCGCTCGCGTTCGGGCGGTAGCCGAGGACGCGGATGGCCTCGCGCACCCGGGCGGCGGTGGCGGCGGCCACGGGGCGGGGTCCGTCGTGCACGACGTAGCTGACGACGGAGGTGCTGACCCCGGCGTAGCGGGCGACGTCCGCACGGGTGACCGCCCTGGGGTTCGTCGGGACGGTCACGGGTGCCACCTTCGTCGGGTCCGGGAGCGTCGTTCGGGTGCCGGCCCTCGACGGACCGGCACCCGAACGACACGTGTTACTCGGACGCGATCGTAGCCGACGACGTGCTGGCTGCTGATGTCGGTGCGCTCGTCGTGGCAGCGCTTGCCGTCTCGGGGGCGTCACCGAAGTCCGGCACGTCGAGGCGGGCGCCGCCCTGCAGCGCGGACTGGTGGGCGATGATGCCCGGCAGGGTGAAGCGCGCGGCGGTCCAGGCGTTCACCGGCGGCAGGGTCCGGTCGACGACGGCACGGACGAAGTCGTCGGCGAGGAACTGGTGGCTGCCCTCGTGCCCGGTCGGCACACCGTCGTACTCGTCGGGCAGGCGGTCGGTGTCGTGCACCTCGGCGTAGCCGGAGACGAACGCGTCGCGCAGGGACGGGTCGACGTCGGCCAGGCGCGGGTCGTCGAGGGACATCGTCGCCTGGGTGTCGATCTTGTCGCTGATGTCGTACGAGTCCTCCTTGTCCTGCCAGACGCTGGTCTTCGCGAGCTGCTCGAAGCTGGCCTCGGTGCCGAAGTAGCGGAAGCGCGACTCGCGGATGTGCGACGGGTAGCCGACGCGACGCATCTCGTTGATGCGCATGACCCCGCCGTTGTCGAGCTCGAACAGGGCGGTGGCGTTCGAGAAGTCGTTGTCGAACTGGCTGACGTCCTTGTCGAAGACGCCGTCGTCGCGGTCGTCCTTGACGCCGATGCAGCTGACGCTGACCGCGTGCCCGGGGATCGCACCGAGGACCCCGCCGACCGAGTGCGTCGGGTAGAGCATGGGCGGGTAGCTGGCGGTGCGCTTCCACTCGTCGCCCCCGCTGTACTGGTACGCGGCGTAGAAGCCGAGGTCCATGTCGTGCACGTAGTCGCCCTCGGCGTAGAACACCCGGCCGAAGGCGCCGGCGGCGACCTGCTTGCGGGCGAACACCGTCGCGGGGTTGTAGTAGCTCGTCTCGCCCATCATGTAGGTCAGGCCGGTTTCGCGGACCGCCTGGATGATGTCGCGGATCTCGTCGACGGAGATCGCCATCGGCACGGCGGAGTACACGTGCTTGCCGGCGCGCAGGGCCTTGACCACGAGCGGGCCGTGGGTCCAGCGCTGCGTGAAGATCGCGACGGCGTCGACGTCCGAGGCGAGGACGGCGTCGAAGTCCGGGAACGTGCCGTCGAGGTGCTGCGTCTCGACGAGTTCGGACGCGCGCTCGTCGACGAGGTCCGTGACGTAGACCCGGTCGACGTCGGGGTGGAGCTTGAACAGCTTGGCGAACTGGGGGGCGAACTGGCCCGCGCCGACCATTCCGACAGAGATCATCAGTGACCTTTCCAGGGTGTGGGATGCGTCGCCGAGCGGGTCGCTCCGATGCGATCGAGCGCCATCCTGACACACGCTGTCTACACGTGACAACCCCGGTCCACAGCCCGGAAATCGACTCTTGCCAGCGGTGGTCCCCACGTGTAGATTCCCGGCTCACGGACTGCTGCACATCAGTCCACCGCAGACGAAGGAGTCGCGATGGCAACCGAGAGCCCTGTGTCGTCACCCCTGACGACCGCCAGCACGAGACGGAGGAGTCGGTCCGCCGACCTCGCCCGTGCCCGCACCACCGCACCACGACGCCGCCCCAGGAACGACCTGTGGCTCGCGCTCGTCTTCATCGCCCCGGCAGCCGTCGGGTTCGCGGTGTTCCTCGCCTGGCCGACCGTGCGGGGCATCTACCTGAGCTTCACGTCGTACAACCTGCTCACCGAGCCCGAGTTCACCGGCCTGCAGAACTACGCCCGCCTGGTGCAGGACTCGATCTTCTGGCACTCGATGGTGGTGACCGTCGAGTACGTGCTCATCAACATCGTCATCCAGACCGTCGTCGCGCTGTTCATCGCCGTGATGATGCACCGCCTGACCAAGTCGACCTTCGTGCGTGGCATCGTGCTCGCGCCGTACCTGGTGTCGAACGTCGTCGCCGCCCTCGTCTGGCTCTGGATCCTCGACACCCAGCTCGGCATCGGCAACGAGATGCTCGCCGCACTCGGGCTCGACCGCATCCCGTTCCTGCAGAGCGACGTCTGGGGCATCCCCTCGATCGCGCTCATCAACGTCTGGCGGCACGTCGGCTACACGGCGCTGCTCATCTTCGCCGGCCTGCAGTCGCTGCCCGAGACCGTGTACGAGGCCGGACGCATCGACGGTGCGAGCGAGTGGAAGATGTTCTGGCGCATCACGGTGCCGCTGCTCCGCCCGATCCTGTCCCTGGTGCTGATCATCACCGTGATCGGGTCGTTCCAGGTGTTCGACACCGTCGCCGTCACCACGCAGGGCGGTCCCGCGAACGCCACGAACGTCGTGCAGAACTACATCTACAACCTGGCGTTCGGCCGGTTCCAGTTCGGCTACGCGTCCGCGGTCTCGGTCGCGCTCCTCATCGTCCTCAGCATCATCACGATCATCCAGTACCGCCTCACCCGCTCGGGTGAGTCCGACCTGGACTGAACGGAAGCGCCATGACCACGACACTCACCCGTTCCGTCACCACGTCCCGTCCGCCCCGGATGGGCGCCGGCCACCGTCGTCGCCCGTCGCTCGGCCGGGTGCTCGCCTGGGTCGCGATGATCCTCGTCATCGTCGTCACCCTGTTCCCGTTCTACTGGATCCTGCGCACCGCGCTGTCGTCGAACACCGCGATCAACTCCGACCCCACCTCGCTGCTGCCCGTCGGCTTCAGCCTGGGCGGGTTCGAGCGGGTCTTCGGCCTGCAGTCCACCGAAGAGGCGTTGGCGCAGGGCGGCTCCGGCGCCGCGCTGGACTTCTGGCGGTACCTGCTCAACTCGATCCTGGTGTCGACGCTCGTCACCGTCGGCCAGGTGTTCTTCTCGGCAGCGGCCGCCTACGCCTTCGCCCGGCTGCGCTGGCCCGGTCGCGACAAGGTGTTCGGGGTGTTCCTGGCCGGACTGATGGTCCCCGCGATCTTCACGCTGCTGCCGAACTTCACGCTCATCAAGCAGCTCGGGCTCGTCGACAACCTGCTCGGCATCGCCCTGCCGACGATGTTCATGACCCCGTTCGCGGTGTTCTTCCTGCGGCAGTTCTTCCTCGGCATCTCGAAGGAGGTCGAAGAGGCGGCCCTCATCGACGGCGCCGGCAAGGTCCGCGTGTTCTTCCGGCTCGTCATCCCGATGGCGGCGGCCCCGATCGCCACCCTCGCCGTGCTGACGTACATCACGAGCTGGAACGACTACTTCTGGCCGCTCATGGTGTCGTACACCGACAGCTCGCGGGTGCTGACCGTCGCGCTCGGCGTCTTCAAGTCGCAGACCCCGCAGTCCGGCACCGACTGGGCCGGGCTCATGGCCGCGACCCTGGTGGCGGCGCTCCCGATGATCCTGCTGTTCGGCGTCTTCGCCAAGCGGATCGTCAACTCCATCGGCTTCTCCGGGATCAAGTGACCCGGCTGTCGGACAGGACGAACACCATGACGAACCAACTGACCCGCCGCACGCTCTTCGCCGGCGGCGCCTCTGCCCTGGCCCTCGGCGCGCTCGCCGCGTGCTCGTCGCCCGGTCGCCGCACGACGAACCGGTCGGGTGCGCGCACCGTGAGCTACTGGCTCTGGGACGCCAACCAGCAGCCCGCGTACCAGGCCGTCGCCGACGCGTTCCACCGCGCGAACCCCGACATCACGGTCAAGATCACCCAGCTCGGGTGGAACGACTACTGGACCAAGCTCACCGCGGGCTTCATCGCCGGCACCGCGCCCGACGTCTTCACCGACCACCTGACGAAGTTCCCGCAGTACGCCGACCTCGACGTGCTCTACGGGCTCGACGAGCTCGACGCCACGAAGGGCATCCGTGACGACGACTACCAGTCCGGGCTCGCCGAACTGTGGAAGGGCCAGGACGGCCACCGCTACGGCTCCCCGAAGGACTGGGACACCGTGGCGATGTTCTACGACAAGAAGGCGATGGCGAAGGCCGGGGTCTCCGCCGAGGAGCTCGGGTCGCTCGCGTGGAACCCGGACGACGGCGGCACGTTCGAGCGGATGCTCGCGCGGCTGACGGTCGACTCGAAGGGCCGACACGGCGACGAGGACGGCTTCGACAAGGACGACGTCGCCGTCTACGGCATCTCGTCGAACGGCTCGGGCGGCGACGGCTTCGGCCAGACCCAGTGGTCGCCGTTCACCGGGTCGGTCGACTGGTTCTACACGAACGAGAACCCGTGGGGCGACAGGTTCCGCTACGACGAGCGGGTCGTGCAGGACACCCTCGCGTGGTACTACCGGCTGGCCGAGAAGGGCTACATGGTGAAGTACGGGGTGTTCTCCACCACGACCGGGCCCGAGGTCCAGCTCGGCGCCGGCAAGTGCGCGCTGTCGTTCAACGGCTCGTGGATGATCGGTTCGTACCTCGGCATGGAGGACCTCGACGTCGCGGTCGCCCCGACCCCGATCGGCCCGTCGGGTCACCGTGCGTCGATGTTCAACGGGCTCGGCGACTCGATCACGAAGCAGGCGAAGGACCCCGAGGCCGCCGCGAAGTGGGTGGCGTTCCTGGGCAGCGACGAGGCGCAGCGGATCGTCGGCGAGAGCGGCATCGTGTTCCCCGCTCGTCCCGCGGGCACCGAGGCCGCGGTGGCCTCGTTCCGGAAGCGTGGGCTGGACGTCTCGGCGTTCACCCGGCAGGTCGAGGAGGACACCACGTTCCTGTTCCCGGTCACGAAGAACCCCGCCGACGTGCAGGCCCTGCTGCAGCCCGCCTTCGACGACGTCTACGCGAACGGCAAGCCGATCTCGACGCTGACCGGGGTCAACGAACAGGTCAACAACCTGCTCGCCCTCACCTGATCGAAACCCGAAACCCGACACCCGACACCCCGCCCGTCGTCCGCATGCCGCACCCTCCGGTGCGGTGTGCGGACGACGCGTTGACCGTGCCGCCGACCACGACCCAGACTGCAGGGGATGACCTCCCTCACCTCCCTCGTCTACATGTCCGTCGCCGTCGACGACCTGACCGACGACCAGCTGGTCGCCATGCTGCGTGAGGCGCGGCTCCGCAACCACGCGCTCGGCGTCTCCGGGCTGCTGCTCGCCAAGGGCGGCCGCTTCATGCAGGTGCTCGAGGGTCCGGTCTGGAGCGTCGAGGACCGCTTCGCCGCGATCGAGCGCGACCCGCGGCACACCGGCGTGAAGTCGCTGTCGCGTGAGTCCATCAGCACGCGTCGGTTCGACGGCTGGGCGATGGCGTTCGGCAGCCCGACCGGGGACGAACTCCGTGACGAGCCCGGCTTCAGCACCTTCCTCAGCGACCGCACCGGTCTGCCGACCGGGGTGGCGGGCACGCCCGCCGACTGGCTGCTCCGCTGGTTCCGTGGGCGCGACCTGCAGGACCTGCCCGAGGAGCGCATCACGCTCGGCCGGCACGCGGCCTGAGACGCACCACCCCTCGGACTGGAGGCGCGGTGCGGGCCCGCCCCGTGCCTCCAGACCGACAGACTGGTCCCGTGGAACGACGTGAGCAGATCCTGGTGGCCGCGGCGGAGGAGTTCGACCGCGTCGGCTTCGCCGGCGCGACGATCGCGGGCATCGCCCGCACGGCGGGCGTCTCGCAGGGCACGCTCCACTTCCACTTCCCGACGAAGCTCGCCCTGGCGCTCGGCGTCATCGGCGAGCAGAACGCCCGCACCTTCGACGTCGTCAGCCACACCGACAGCTCGCCGGTCGCCGCGCTGATCGGGGCGTCGCACGGCATCGCCGACCTGCTCCGGACCGACCCGATCGTGCGGGCGGGGATCCGGTTGTCGCTGGAGCGCGGCGAGTTCCAGACCGCGACGCTGAGCTTCTACGAGCAGTGGATCGGCGGGATCGTCGACGTGTTCCGGTTGGCGGTCGCGAGCGGCGAACTCCGGACGGACCTGACCGCGGAGCAGCTCGGTTCGACGGTGGTGCCGTACTTCACGGGCGTGCAGCTCGTGTCCGACGTCCGGACGCGACGCACCGACCTGATGCCGGCCGTGGCGACCATGTGGCGCGTGGTGATCGCGGCGACGGCAGATCCGAAGCACCGCGACCGGCTGCTCGCCGTCGTCGAGGACGCGTTCGGCACCGACTGAACCGCTGGGTATGGCGCGGTCGGAGTGCGTCGCTGCCGGTGGGTCAGAGGTCGTGCAGCTCGCGGTCGCGGAACCACTTCAGCAGCCAGGCCGCACTGGTCCGGTCGAACGAGCGCGGGAAGTCCATCGTGCCGGACAGGAAGGGACTGAAGCCCTCCTCGGAGCGGAGGTCCGAGTCGTCGAGCGCGCGGTAGGCCATCGACCAGCCGTCGAACCGTCGGCGCTCGATGTCCTCGCGCACCAGCGACTTGACCTCGCCGTGACGTCGGTCCTTCGCGATCACGTCGTACCGGTCCTGCACGCTCCACGCGGGCCCCTCGAGCAGCTGCATGAAGCGGCCGCCCTTGGCGAGCAGGAGCCCGGAGACCCCGAGCGCTTCGTTGCGCAGCCGGGACTCCGCGAGCAGCACCGCCATGGCCTGGTCGTCGAAGGGGACGACGGCACGACTCATGTAGACGATGGAGACGAGCACTCCTCCATCCTGCTGGGTGCAGGCCCGTTGCGCGAAGTGGATGTCCGCAACGCGCCTGCGGATCAGCCCTGCGGATCAGCCCTGCGGCAGCTCGTGCGCGGTGACGTCCTCGTTGCGCTTCTTCCGCCACGGACGGGCCGGAGTGTTCGGGCCGTCCCAGACCAGGATCGCACCCCAGGCCGCGGCGATCAGCGGCACCGAGATGATCGCGCCGGTGATGCCGGCGAGGACGGTGCCGGCGGTCAGCCCGATCAGGATGACGAGGCCGTGCAGCTTGAGGGTGCGACCCATCAGGACCGGCTGCAGGAAGTTGCCCTCGAGCTGGTTCACGACGATCACGATGCCGACCACGATGAGCGCCTGCACCGGGCCGAGGGCCACGAGCGCGACGAGGGCCGCGAGGATACCCGCGGCGGTGGCACCGACGATCGGGATGAACGCGGTGATGAACACGATGACGGCCAACGGCAGGGCGAGGGGCACGCCGACGATCGCGATGCTGACGCCGATGCCGATCGCGTCGACGGCA
This sequence comes from Curtobacterium sp. MCSS17_005, assembly GCF_003234225.2. Lineage (NCBI taxonomy): Bacteria > Bacillati > Actinomycetota > Actinomycetes > Micrococcales > Microbacteriaceae > Curtobacterium > Curtobacterium sp. MCSS17_005. Next base: position 3,036,756 of record NZ_CP126258.1, on the reverse strand, counting down.
GCAACGGTGGCGGTGCCGCGGACGTACCCGCCGAGGGTCGAGACGACCCGGTCGCCGACGCGACGAGCTCGGGCGTAGCGCTCACCGGTGAAGGGGCGGAGCAGGAACTCCCAGATGCTCGGGCCGTCCTTCAGGAAGAAGAACAGCACGACGATCATCAGGACGAGCCCGGTCAGGAAGTTCGCGGTGGCCGAGGCGCCGGCGAGGGCACCGGAGCCGAACTGCGCGCTCGTGACGAAGTCGGAGGCCCCGGCGACCGCGTCGTCGATCTGCTTGTCGGAGATCGAGAACGGCAGGGTCTTCGCGAACGTCTGCAGCTGCTGGAACCCGTCGACGGCGGACTTCTGCAGCTGTGCCCACTGGTTCTCGACCGCGACGACGATGAGCCAGCCGAGCAGGCCGAGGACCGCGAGGACGCCGATGAGCACCGCGAGGGTGGCCACCACCGACGGCACCCGGTGCTTGCGGAGCCACGACACCACGGGGTGCATGGCCGACGCGATGATGAGGGCGAGGAGCACGGGGATCGTGACGACGCTCAAGATGTTGCTCGCCCAGACGATGCCGGCGACGACCACCACGACGATGATGAGCTGCAGGCAGCGGGTCGCGAGGTGCCCGGCGGAGTCGGACCACGCGGCCTGGACCCTGGACGGCGGGGCTGGGGTGGTCGGGCGCGGAGCGTCGCGGAAGAACGGCATGCCCGAGACGCTACCGACCGGACGGCCGACGCGCCGCTTCCGCCGGCTCGATCGTCCGCCCAGTGTCCTGTCCCCGCGTCGCCGGCGCGACCAGGAACGCCGCGACCAGCAGGACGAGGGGCACGAGCATCGCCGTCTGCAGACCGAGGTGCTCCCCGACGAACCCGAGCAGCGGCGGCCCCACCAGGAACGCTATGTACCCGGCGGTGGCCACCACCGACACCCGGCGGTCGCCGTCGGTGGGGTGGTCGCCGGCGGCGGAGATCGACAGCGGGAACCCGAGCGCGATTCCCAGACCCCAGACGCCGGCGGCCGCCGCGGTGACGACCGGACTCGGTGACAGCACGACGAGCAGGACCCCCACCGCGCCGACCGCGGCACAGACCCGGACGACCGGGGCGCGTCCGAACCGGGCGACGAGCGGGGTGCCGGCCGCACGACCGATGAGCATGGCGAGGGCGAACCCGGTGAACACGAGGGACCCGACGGACTCGGGGGCGTCGTGGTCGGTGGTCATCAGCAGCGGGAGCCAGTCGCTCGCGGCCCCCTCGGCGAAGGCCATCGCCAGGGTGATCACGGCGATCATGGCGAGCTGCACGGTGAGGACGGAGCGGCGGGCTCCCCGACGGGTGCCGCGGGCAACAGCAGGCGCATCGGTCGGTGTCTCACGGGGCACCGGCCGCAGGTTCAGCGCCGCGAACCCCGCCAGCGCGGCCATCACCGCGGCGCCGACGAGCAGGTGCACCCGGACCGGGGTCCCCGCCGCCGTCATGGCGATGCCGACGACCCCACCGACCACACTGCCGAGGCTGAAGCACGCGTGCAACACCGGCACGACCGGTCGTCCGATCTGCCGTTCGACCGCGGCGGCCTCGACGTTCAGCCCGATCTCGGCGACTCCCGCCCCGAAGCCGATCAGGAACAGCCCGACCCAGACCCCGGCGGCGACCTGCGCCGGGGCGAGCAGCGCGACGAGCACCATGCCGACGACGGGCAGCGCGCCCCCGAGCAGGATGAGCGGGCGGTTGCCGGTCCGTCGCACCAGCGCCCCGGCGCCGAGGATCCCGATCATCGACCCGATCGACAGCCCGAGCAGGACGAGGCCCATCGCCTCGATCGAGGCTCCGAGCTCGTCGCGGATCGCGGGCGTCCGGGTGATCCACGTCGCGATCCCGAACCCGGTCACCGTCGACGTGGCGAAGAGTGCGAGTCGATGCCGCCCGGCCATGCCCCCATCTGATCGGTCCCCGGGCGGCCCGTCAAGGGCGGCCGCGTCCCGCGCTTAGGATCGGGCGCATGGCGACCGTCCTCCTCGTCCGTCACGGACGCACCACCGCGAACGCCACCGGCGTCCTGGCCGGACGCACCGCCGGCGTGCGACTCGATGCCGTCGGCCGCACCCAGGCCGAGCGGGCCGCGGAGCGCATCGCCGCGGTGCCCGTCGTCGCCGTGGTGTCGAGTCCGCTCGAGCGCTGCCGGCAGACCGCCCGTGCGATCCTGGACCGGCAGACCGGGTCACCCGCCTCGCTGATCGAGCGGGCCATCACCGAGGCCGACTACGGGCAGTGGCAGGGCCGGAAGCTCGCCGACCTGGCGAAGGAGCCCCTCTGGCGCACGGTGCAGGCGAACCCGAGCGCCGTCGTGTTCCCCGGCGGCGAGTCCATGCAGACGATGCAGTCCCGGGCCGTCGCGGCCGTCCGGCGCATCGACGCCGAGGTCGAGGCGGAGCACGGACCCGGCGCCGTCTGGGTCGCGGTGAGCCACGGCGACATCATCAAGAGCGTCCTCGCCGACGCGTTCGGCATGCACCTGGACCTGTTCCAGCGCATCGGCGTCGGCCCGGCCTCGGTGTCCGTCGTGCGCTACGGCGAGCACCGCCCCGAGGTCGTCGCGACGAACACCGAGTCCGGTGACCTGTCCTGGCTGCGCACCGCCCCGGCACCCAGCGGGGACGCCGCGGTCGGCGGCGGCGCAGGCCATCCGGAACCCGATGCGCACACCGGCACCGGGCGTCCGGCGCCCGACGCGCCCGCGGGTCCTGCCCGACCCTGAACGGCCGGAGCCGAGCGCTCCTACAATGCGGGTATGCCCACCATCGTCCACGGCTTCGACTGGCCGGACCGCCTCGTCGTCGGCACCATCGGCCGTCCGGGTGAGCGCGCCTTCTACATCCAGGCCCGCTCCGGTCGACGCGTCACCAGCGTCGCGCTCGAGAAGGAGCAGACCGCCGTGCTCGCCGACAAGATCGACGAGCTCCTCGACGAGGTCGCGACCGTCGACGACAACCGCTTCAGCGTGCCGCCGTCGGTGCCGGTCGAACTCCGCGACCCGGAGCCGCTCGACCAGCCCGTCGAGGCCGAGTTCCGCGCCGGAGCCCTGAGCCTGGGCTTCGACCCGGCCACCGCGCAGGTCGTCATCGAGGCGTACCCGATCGACGACGAGGTCGAGATCGTGTCCGAGGAGAGCGAGGACGGGATCGAGATCGAGGCCGTCGTCGAGATCCCCGAGCCCGCCGAGCTGTTCCAGGTGAAGATCCCGGTCGGCACCGCCCGGGCCTTCGTCGAGCGCACGCGTGAGGTCGTCGCCGCCGGTCGTCCGCCCGGCGACGCATGAGCGACGGCTCGCTCACCGTCCGGGCGCGCATCCGCGAGGCGTCCAACGCCACCTTCCTCGCGGAACTCGACGGTGCAACCGTCGTCTACAAGCCCATCGAGGGCGAGCGCCCGCTGTGGGACTTCCCGGACGGCACGCTCGCTGGCCGCGAGATCGCCGCACACCTGGTCTCCGAGGCGTTCGGCTGGGGCGTCGTCCCGCCCACGTGGATGGGTGACGGTCCGTTCGGGCCCGGCATGGTGCAGCGTTGGCAGGACGTCGACCCCGAGCAGGACGCCGTCGACCTGGTGACGCCGGAGCTCGCCGAGGCGGACGGTTCGCCCTGGCTGCCCGTGCTCGAGGCCATCGACGAACACGACCAGCCCGTGACGCTCGTGCACGAGGACTCCGAGGCGCTGCGCCGGATGGCCGTCTTCGACGTCGTCGTGAACAACGCCGACCGCAAGGGCGGGCACGTGCTCGCGATGCCCGACGGCCACCGCTTCGGCGTGGACCACGGGCTCACCTTCCACGTCGAGCACAAGCTCCGGACGGTCCTGTGGGGCTGGATCGGGGAGCCGCTCGGGCCGGACGAGCTCGAGGGACTCGACCGGGTGTCCGAAGCCCTGCGCGGTGGCCTCGGCGACGAGCTCGCCGAGCACCTGACGGACGAGGAGATCGACACGCTCCGGGCGCGCTGCGCGGCCCTGCGTGCCGTCGGGATCTTCCCGCCGCCGCCCGGTCACGGCCCCGCCGTGCCCTGGCCGCTGTTCTAGACGCACCCAGAGACGGACGGGAGGCCCGTGGCGGTCTCGCCACGGGCCTCCCGTCCGTCCCGTGTGGGGTTCAGAGCCCCCAGTCGTCGCGGAAGAGCGCGCCGCCGGCCCCCCGACGCGAGCCGAGGTACGAGCCGACCACGGCGACCCCGAGATCGTCGTTCTCCGGTGCCACGACGCTGCCGTCCACCCGCTTCGCCATGGCGTCGATGAACCGGGCGAGCCCCGGGTCCTCGCCGAGCCGGAAGAACGTCGTCTGGGCACCGAGGCGTCCGGCGTTCTCGAGCTCCCGCACGGTCAGCGCGATCGTCACCGGGTCGGGCGGGTAGTCGAACCAGACCTGCCCGTTCGGCTCGAGGTGCGACGTCGGCTCGCCGTCGGTGACGATGAGGAGCACCGGTTGGGCGGTCGGGTGCTTCCGGAAGTGCCGGTTGGCGAGCAGCAGGGCGTGGTGCAGGTTCGTGCCCTTGTCCCACATCGCGTCGAGACCGACGAGCTGTTCGACGTCCATCACCTCGGCTTCACGACCGAAGGCGATGAGCTGCAGGTCGTCGCCGCGGAACCGGGTCGACACCAGGGTGTGCAGCGCCAGGGCGGTGCGCTTCATCGGCACCCAGCGGTCCTCCATCGCCATCGAGAACGACGTGTCGACGAGCAGCGCGACGCAGGCCTGGGTGCGGGCCTCGGTCTCCTGCACCTCGACGTCCTCGATGCTCAGGCGTACGCCCGCACCCTGCCGCCCGCTGGCCGCCGTCCGCACGACGGCGTTCGTGATCGTCCGGGGGATGTCCCAGGGCTCGGTGTCACCGAACGCCCACTGCCGCGACGCCCCCGAGGGCTCGCCCGCGGCGCCCGAGCGACGGAGGTCCCGCGCTCCCTGGCGACCGGACATCCGCTGGGCGACGTCCTTGAGCAGGCTCTTGCCGAGCTGCCGCATCGCCTTCGGGGTGAGCCGGAGCTGCCCGTCAGCTCCGCGGCGCATCGCCCCGGAGTTCCGGAGCGCCTGCTCCAGGCGCTGCAGGGTCCTCGCGTCGACCGCCGCCTCGTCGCCGAGCTGCCGCGACAGCGCGTCGAGGTCCAGGTCGTCCAGCTCCGAGCCCGGGGCGGACTGGGCGAGCTGGTCGGCGAGGGCGTCGAGGTCCGCGATGTCCTGGAACACCCCGGTGCCGTCGCCCAGGCCGAGGCCCTGTTCACCGTCCATGCGTTCCGATCCGCCCCAGTCCTCGCCGGGACGCAGTGCGCGCAGGGTGCCGTCGAGCTGGGACAGCTGCCCCATCAGGTCGGGGGAGCCGAAGGCCTGCTGGGCGAGGGCGTCGAGTTCGTCCCGCTGCTCCTGGGTCATCGAGTTCCGCATGCGCTGCGCCGCGGCCGCGCGGGCCGCCAGGTCGTCGAGCAGCTCGTCGACGTTCGCGGGGTCCGACGGGAAGTACTCGCCGTGCTGGTCCATGAAGTCGTCGAACTGCTGCTGGGTGTCCTCGCCGCGGGCGTGCGCCTCGAGGAGCGCGTTGAGGTCCTGCATCATCGCGCTGACCGCGGCCCGGTCCTGGTCGGTGGCACCCTCGAGCGCCTGCTTCATGCCGGCGAAGCGCTGGTCGAGCACCTCGCGGCCGAGCAGGTCCTTGATCTCGTCGTACTTCTGGCGCGCGGTCGGGCTCGTCCAGTCGTAGTCACCGAGCTCCTGCACCGCGGCGGCGGGGGAGGGCGACAGGCTGTCGAGCTGCAGTTCGGCCAGGGCCCGGTCGCCGTCGTCGAGGTCGACGTTGCGGGCGAGCTCCCCGCGCTCGGCGAGCAGCGCCTGGTCGAGGAGCTCGCGCACCTGCTGCAGGGTGCCGTCGAGGTTGTTCCTGCTCGTCAGCTCACGGCGGCGCTCGGCCACCCGGCGGGCCAGGTCGTCGAGACCGCGCTGCGTCCGGCCGCCACGCCGCAGGAACTCCCGCATCGCGCGCTCGGGCGACGTGCCGCCCATCACGTCCTGCCCGATGGCGTCGAGCGCCTCGGCCAGGTCGACCGGGGCGGCGAGCGGGTCGGGTCCGTCGGTGTACCGGCCGTACCGGGTGTCGCGCGACAGGCGCCGGTTCTGCCTAGCCATAGACGGCTTCGCCCCCGCCGGACTCCTTGCTGATGCGCCGGGCCAGGAACAGGCCCTCGAGGGCGAGCTCGATCGCGCCGGCCCGTTCGCCGTCGTTCGTGGCACCCATCCGGTCGCACACCTGGTCGTACAGGTCGGACTCACCGATCGACGGGAGCCCTTCGAGGAACGCCCGGGCGCTGACCTGCTCGCCCGTGGTCACCATCGTGCCGCCGTCGAGCGCGTCCACGAGCACCGCGAAGTCGAGACCCGTGAACCGGGAGCGCACGGTCTCGGCGGTCGCGGTGCGGAGCAGGTGCTCGAGGACCTCGTCGGCCCGGTCCTCTTCGCCGTTCTCGAACTCGATCTTGCCGCCGAGGACGTCCACCGCGGTCTCGAGGTCGATCGGCCGCGCGACCGCCTCGTCCTCGCCCTGGCGAGCTGCGCGGTGCACCGCAGCAGCGGACACCGTCTCGGCACCGGCGATCGCGAACCGGGCGCTCACACCGCTGCGCTGGTCGACGGCGCTCGAACCACGAAGTGCCCGCGTGAACCGGGCGAGGATCTCGATCAGGGCATCGGGGACCTCGGCCGTCAGCTGGGCCTCCTGCCGGATGACGGCGATCTCGTCGTCGAGCTCGATCGGGTAGTGCGTGCGGATCTCGGCACCGAAGCGGTCCTTCAGCGGCGTGATGATCCGGCCGCGGTTCGTGTAGTCCTCTGGGTTCGCGCTCGCCACGACGAGCACGTCGAGCGGCAGCCGCAGCACGTAGCCGCGGATCTGGACGTCGCGCTCCTCCATCACGTTGAGCATCGCGACCTGGATGCGTTCGGCCAGGTCGGGCAGCTCGTTGATCGCGACGATGCCACGGTGCCCACGGGGGACGAGCCCGAAGTGGATGGTCTCCGGGTCGCCCAGACTGCGGCCCTCAGCGACCTTCATCGGGTCGACGTCACCGATCAGGTCGGCGACGCTCGTGTCCGGTGTCGCGAGCTTCTCGACGTAGCGGTCGTCGCGGTGCCGCCAGCTGATCGGCAGGGCGTCGCCGAGGTCGTCGGCGCGCCGGATGCTCGCGGTGGTGATCGGTTCGTACGGGTGCTCGCCGAGCTCGGAGCCGGTGATGACCGGTGTCCACTCGTCGAGCAGGCCCTGCAGGGTGCGGAGCAGGCGGGTCTTGCCCTGGCCGCGCTCGCCGAGCAGGACGACGTCGTGCCCGGCGATCAGGGCGCGTTCGAGCTGGGGGATGACGGTGGTCTCGAAGCCGTGCAGGCCGGGCCACGGATCGGTGCCCTGGCGCAGGGCGGTGAGCAGGTTGTCGCGGATCTCGGCGCGGACCGTCTTCTGGACGTGACCAGAGGTGCGGAGCTCGCCGACCGTGCGGATGTCAGGTCGGGTCACCTCTCCGACGCTACGCCGCGTTCGCGACGGCGACCAGGTACGGACAGGAGGCCCGTGGCGGGCCCGCACCGCGCCTCCCGTCCGCTTGTGGGTTTCCATCGCACTTGCGATCATTGAGATCCCGGCGACGGAGCCGGATTCGAAGTAGGGGGATCCGGCTCCGCCCCCGGTTCCTCGTTCCGCGTCTGAACCACATCGGCGATCTCGGCGTACGGTCCCCTTTCGTGAGCAGCGCGAACGCAACCATCAAGAGCCTGGTGCCCGCCAGGATGGACCGCTTGCCGTGGACCCGGTTCCACTGGAGCGTCGTCGTCGGACTCGGCGTGTCCTGGATCCTCGACGGTCTCGAGATCCAGATCGTGTCGAACGCGGGCTTCCAGGCGGACCTGAACCTGTCCACGCAGCAGGTGACGTCCCTCGGGACGATCTACCTGGTCGGCCAGGTCGTCGGTGCCCTGGTGTTCGGGCGCATGTCCGACCGGTTGGGGCGGCGCAAGCTGTTCATCCTGACGCTCGCGATCTACCTGATCGGTTCGGGCATCGCGGGCCTCGCGCAGGACTTCTGGTTCCTGGCGGCCTTCCGGTTCGTCGCGGGCTTGGGCATCGGCGGCGAGTACGCGGCGATCAACTCGGCGATCGACGAGCTCATCCCGGCGAAGTACCGCGGGCACGTCGACATCGCCATCAACGGCACGTACTGGGGCGGTGCCGCACTCGGCGCGTTCGCGAACATCTACCTGCTCGACACCTCCTACTTCGCCGAGGACATCGGCTGGCGCATCGGGTTCTTCCTCGGCCCGGTGCTCGGCATCGCGATCATCTTCCTGCGACGCCACATCCCGGAGAGTCCGCGGTGGCTGATGACGCACGGGCGCGAGGAAGAGGCCGAGGCCACCGTCTCCCGCATCGAGGCGTCGGTGGAGAAGGCGACCGGCAAGCCCCTGCCCGAGGTCGACCAGTCGAAGGCGATGACGGTCACGCCGACCGACCGTGTCGGGTTCCTGGCCATCGCGCGCGTCCTGCTGAAGCAGTACCCGACCCGCACGCTCGTCGGCGCGACGATGATGATCACGCAGGCGTTCCTGTACAACGCGATCTTCTTCACCTACGCCCTGGTGCTCACGAACTTCTTCGGCCTGAAGACAGCGGAGACGGCGGTCTACTTCTTCCCGTTCGCGATCGGCAACCTGCTCGGCCCGATCATCCTGGGACGCTTCTTCGACACCTGGGGTCGTCGCCAGATGATCTTCCTGACGTACCTGGTGTCCGGCCTCGTGCTCGCCACGTCCGCGTTCCTGTTCCGGGCCGACGCGATCTCGGCGACGGTGCAGGTCGCATTCTGGTGCGTCTCGTTCTTCTTCGCCTCGGCCGGCGCGTCGAGCGCCTACCTGACCGTCAGCGAGATCTTCCCGCTCGAGCTGCGGTCGCAGGCCATCTCGTACTTCTTCGCCCTGGCGCAGATCTTCGGTGCGGTCGCACCGGCCATCTACGGTGCCTTCATCGGTGACGGGTCATCCCGGGAGCCGCTGTTCTGGGGGTACTTGCTCGGTTCTGCCGTGATGATCGGCGGCGGTGTGGTGGCGTTGATATTCGGGGTCGACGCCGCCCGGAAGGGGCTCGAGGACGTCACTCAACCGCTCTCGGTGCTCACCGGGGACGCGAAGTCCGACCGGAGGTGAACCCGGCGGCGGCGGACTGACATTCTGTATTCAGAGTGTTTAGCGCCGCCGTCGCAGCGCTGTCACTGTGCCTGCATGGCACTCCTCCACAGCGCGACACCGGCGACCACGATCCACGGCAGCGACCGCCCTCGCCTCGGGGGTGCCGCCCGTGCGTGACCCTGGGCTGATGGAGCACACCCCCATCCGAGCAGGCGTCGGCGGCCTCGATCCCCACGGCCTGCGCCGCAGTCTGCTGCGCGACGCGGTGTTCCTGCGACTGCTCGACAACGTCCTGCGGGGGGAGTACCGCCGCGGGCAGCGGCTGCGGCTCGACACCCTGGCATCGGACATGCGGGTGTCGCGCACACCGGTGCGCGAAGCCCTCGTGACCCTCGAGTCGCTGCAACTGGCCACCGTGCAGCGCTACGTCGGTGTCGTGATCTCGCAGTGGTCGGTCGACCAGATGATCGAGCGACTGCGGATCGCCCAGGCCCTGCTCGTCGATCCGCCGTCGAACTCCGTCGGGTACCACGACCGGTTCGACAAGGTGTGGCTGCGGGAGTGCTGGACCGAGGCCGGTGCCTTCGTCGAACTCGGCGCCTGGTACCTGCGGCGCCGCGGGTCGTCGGTCAGTGGCGACTGGTTGCTGTCGCAGCGCATCGTGCTCGACATGTTCTTCACCGACGACGTCGCCCTGGCGAACGGGATCGATGCCGTGGTCGACCGGCGACGACGGGTCGAGATCGTCGAGCGGGCCGTGGCCGCTGCTGAGCGAGACGCCCTCGACGACTGTGCCGCGGCGCTCCTCGACCTGTCGTCCGCCCTGATCGCCCTGCCGGACCGATTCCGGGTGGTCGTGTCCGCCTGAACCGACGTCGGCTGCGGATCCGCTCAGGTCCGCGTCGACCGCCGAGGATCCGCAGGTCGCGGCACCGCACAGTGAGCGTCACCGGTGTCCCTCGCACTGGATCGTCAGGCAACGTCGTGGCAGCCTTGACCGGTTGCCGTCCCCGGCGTGTCCACCGACGACAGGAGTGCCCGTGAACGACGTCCGCGATCGATCCCACCGCTTGAACCGAGCGTCCGGGATCGCACGGCACGGACGTCTGCGGCGCTCGAGCCCCTTCGCGACCGCTGCCAAGACGGTCTCGGCGGTCGTCGCAGTGGCCCTGGTGAGTTCGGTCTCGGTCACGGCGATCGCGGCGAAGCAGGTCACGGACGACCTCGGTGACGGCGTCGAGATCCAGGGCCAGCCCGCGCCGCAGGCGAAGGGCGGCGCGAAGCCGATCAGCGCCTTCACGGGCGGGTTCAACATGCTCGTCGTCGGCACCGACAACGACCCCGAGCAGAGTGCTGCCTTCGGGGAGCGCGATGCGACCCTCAACGACGTCAACATCCTGCTGCACGTCTCGGCCGACCACACCAACGCGACCGCGGTGAGCATCCCGCGCGACCTCGTCACGCCGATCCCTGCTTGCAAGAAGACCGACGGCACGGGCACGGCCCCGGCGATGGCGGCGCAGCCGATCAACACCTCGTTCGGCGAAGGTGGCCTGAACTGCGTCACGCAGACCGTCGCCGGGCTGACCGGACTCGACATCCAGTACTCGGCGGCGGTGTCGTTCAAGGGCGTCATCGAGATGTCGAACGCGATCGGCGGCGTGCCGGTCTGCGTCGCCCAGCCGATCACCGACTCGTACACCGGGCTGAACCTGCCCGCCGGTACCTCGACCCTGCAGGGTGACGAGGCCCTGGCGTTCCTGCGCACCCGGCACGGGGTCGGCGACGGATCGGACCTCGGCCGGATCTCGAGCCAGCAGGTGTTCCTGTCGTCGCTGCTCCGCACCGTGAAGTCGAACGACACCCTCGGTTCGCCGGCCCGCCTGTACAAGCTGGCCCGGGCGGCGGCGTCGAACATGCAGCTGTCCCAGAGCCTGAACGACATCGGGACGATGGTGCAGATGGGTCTGGCGCTGCGCGACCTGCCGCTGGCGCAGGTGAACTTCGTGCAGTACCCGGGCACCACGGGCGGCACCGGCGTCTACGAGGGCAAGGTCGAACCGACGACGTACCTGGCCGACCGGCTGTTCGCGAAGATCAAGGCCGACCAGTCGTTCTCCCTCGGGGCGGACAGCACGGGCATCGGGTCCGAGACGAACCCAACGCAGACGAACCCGACGCAGCCGACCGCAGCCCCTTCGTCGCCGGCCGCTGTGTCGGAGCCCGCGGATCCTGCGACCCCTGCAGCGCCGTCTGCTGGCACCCCGTCGTCCGCTGCGCCCCGCACGCCGTCCCCGACGCCCGAGACCATCGACGGCCTCGAGGGCCAGTCCGCCGACCAGCAGACCTGCTCCAAGGCGTTCGGGTACTGAGGCGCGGGCGCAGGCGGTTGCTTGCTTGCCGCCCCCGAGTCTCGGTCGGGCGGACTCTCTGCGGCCTTCAGCGCCCGTGAACTGTCCGCGGGGACGAGTCTCGGCTCGGTAGGTGCCTGCCCCGGAACGCAGAAACGGGGGCGCGGTGGTGGGCCGCGCCCCCAGGGGAAGTCGCTCCCCGCCGGGCGCCACGCGATCGGGCGCGCCGGGCCCGCACGGGGAACGACGTCGGGTGCTGTGTCGCGACGACGGGGACGAGCCCCGGAACGTGATTGCCGCGTCCCGATGATGGTATGCAGTGGGGTACGCCCCGACAACCCCCACGTGTCCCCACTTCGGGGGACCGAGTGTGACGGGTCGTGCCACGCGCGGGCGTGCGTCGGGTCGAGAGTGGCGCGGTCCTCCTGTATGGTGGTCGCAGCGCTCGCGAGAGTGCTTGGAGACGTCGCATAGTCCGGCCGAGTGCACCACCCTGCTAAGGTGGAGTCCCCTTTGAGGGGACCGAGGGTTCAAATCCCTCCGTCTCCGCACGACGATGAACCCCGGTCCGATCGGACCGGGGTTTCGTCGTTCTCAGGCACGAAGTGCCCGCGTCAGACCGTCGCGATGCTCCCCGTCGTCGTGGTCCGTACGCCCGAGCGACCACGACGCACCGCGCCCATCGCCACGAGCGTCAGCACCACGGCCGCCAGGGTGATCCCCGACCCCGCCCAGATCGGCGACGTGTACCCGAGCCCGGCGGCGATGGTCAGGCCGCCGATCCAGGCCCCGAGTGCGTTGCCGAGGTTGAACGCGGCGATGTTCGCCCCGCTCGCCAGGGTCGGTGCGTGGTCGGCGTACTGCATCACCCGCGTCTGCAGGGCCGGGACGGTCGCGAACCCGAACGCCCCCATCAGCACGAGGGCGATCACGGTGAGCACCGGCGAGGTCGCGACGAGGGCGAACACCGCGAGCACGACGGTCAGCACGACGAGCACCACGAGCAACGTGCGGTCGATCGAGCGGGCCGCGAGCTTGCCGCCGGCGAAGTTGCCGACGAACAGCCCGATGCCGAACACGATGAGCAGCCACGGCACCGCCGACGACGGGAACCCGGACACCGAGGTCAGGGTGTACGCGATGTAGGTGAAGGCGCCGAACATCCCGCCGTAGCCGAGCACGGTCATGCCCAGTGACAGCCAGACCTGCCCGGACCGGAAGGCGCTGAGTTCGCGGGCGAGGGACGGGACCTCGGTGGAGCGGACCGCGGGGACGAGGACGAGCACGCCGATCAGGGCGACGACGCCGATGGCCGCGATCGCCCAGAACGTCGCACGCCACCCGGCGGCCTGGCCGAGGAAGGTGCCGAACGGCACGCCGAGCACGTTCGACGCGGTGAGTCCGGTGAACATCAGGGCGACGGCCGACGCGCGCTTGGATCGCTCGACCATGTTGGCGGCGACGACCGAGCCGATGCCGAAGAACGCGCCGTGGCACAGGGCGGCGATGACGCGGCCGGTCATCATCACGCCGTAGGTCGGGGCGATCGCGGACAGGGTGTTGCCGACGACGAACAGCACGAGCAGCCCGAGCAGGACGGGCTTGCGGGGGAGCCGGGTGGTCGCGGCGGTGAGCCCGAGGGCCCCGACGATGACCGCCAGGGCGTACCCGGTGACGAGCCAGCCGGCGGTGGTCTCGGTGACGCCGTAGTCGGCCGCCACCTCGGGCAGCAGCCCGGTGATGACGAACTCGGTCAGGCCGATGCCGAATCCGCCGAGTGCGAGGGCGATGAGTCCCGCGGGCATGGATGTCCTTCCGTCGTGCAGCTGTGCCGCGTACGCTGGTTGTTGCAGACGCGGGACATCGATAGTTGCACACGCGGGGTATCCGCGCAAGCAACTGTCGCCGTCTGCACCGACCGAAGGAGCCCCGATGTCCGTCGACGACACCTCCACCGCCGTCCGCGCCCACGGCTGGCGCACCCTGGCTGCGCTGCACGGCCTGATCGAGACGCGCCTGGAGCGGGACCTCCGGCAGGTCGACCTGTCCGTCGTGGAGTTCACTGTGCTCGATGCCCTGCGCCGCCAGGACGGCTTCCACATGCGCATGCAGCAGCTCGCCCGCGCGGCCGCCCTCAGCCCGAGCGCGACCACCCGGCTGGTGAACCGGCTCGAGGAGCGCGCCCTGCTGACCCGCGTCCTGTGCGCCGATGACCGTCGCGGGCTCTACACGGAGCTCACGCACGCCGGACAGGTCCTGCTCGAGCGTGCGACGCCGATCCACGCCGCGGCGCTCGAGGGCGCCCTCGCCGAGGCGCACGAGGTCCCCGAACTCGCCGACCTGGCCGAGTCCGTCGACCGGCTCGAGGGTGCGCGCGTCTGATGGATGACGTTCCGCGGTGTTCAGTTTTTCGACTTGTTCAATTAGATTGAACATCGAGAAAAAATGAACGAGGAGCGTCATGAACGACCAGATCGTGTACGAGGCCATCGCGCGACTCCGCGAGTACGGCTTCGATATCGCAGCCTCGAGGGAGCCTGAGGGGTTCGACGGCTCTGCTCTCTGGGACGCCGTACTCACCCGCGATGCTGACCCCAGCTGGCGATGGCCAGTGGACATCGCACTCCTCGAGCCGCTCACGATGGAGTCCCTGCGACGGGCACCTTGGAACGTGAAGTCGACACCGACGTTGCTGGTCGGAGCGAAGATCTCAGCCCGGACTGCAGAGCAGTTCCGATCGCTCGGGACTTGCTTCGTCGACGTCGCTGGCAACGCGTTCATCCGGCACGACGGGGTACTCGTGGACGTGCGGGGCCGGACGAGACCGGGCGCGTCCGAGGAGCGCGGTGTGAGCAGTCGAAACGTGAACCTCTTCAGCATTCGCCGAGCGCAGGTCCTGTTCGTCCTGCTGACCTGGCCGCGGATGATGTCAGCGCCGCGGCGAACCGTCGCGAGGGTCGCAGGTGTGTCCGTCGGGCTCGCCAGCGAGGTCGTCGAATCGCTGCGAGCGTCCGGGACGGACGAGGCAGACCTCCAACCCGGGGGTGCAGCCCGCGAGCAGCTCATCGACCAGTGGTCCGCTGCGTTCGCCTCGGGTCTCGGAGCTGAGAAACGAGCGCGGGCCTTCGCCGGCCAGACCCTCGAGGTCCAGTCGGTGGACGGGGTGGAGGTGTTCCGGAGCGGTGAAGCGGCAACCGCGTGGTTGCGGCCCGAGACACTGTCGCTGTGGGTTCGGCCATGGTCGTCGGCGCTCGCGCTCGCGAACCGTTGGCGTGCCGGGGCCACGCCGAACATCTGGGTGCGGGAAGCCTTCTGGACCGACCCGCGGCCCTATCCGTCCGGAGTGAGGACGGCGCCGCCACTGCTCGTGTACGCGGAGCTCATGGCTGCTGGTGATTCTCGCTCGCAGGAAGCAGCGGCCAGAGTCCGCGCGGAGACGGGACTCGCCGATGCACTCGGATGAACGTCTCGACGTCGTCGATCACGTCGTCCGAGACCTCGTGGGTCGACAGGTCGACCCCGCGCGCCTCATGATCATCGGCGCGGAGGCTCGGGACCAACTCCATCACGTCCAGTTCGGCCGGACTGACACCGTGCGTGCGACCTCCGACGTGGACATCGCTATCGCCACAGACGACTGGCAGACGTACGAGGACGTCGTTGCGACGTACACGCGGACCGGTTCGAACGGCGTGCGTTTCGTGGTCGCCGACATGGAAGTGGACTTCATGCCGTTCGGCCGGGTCGAGGACCCCGACGGCGTGGTGACACCGGCCCGCCGCCGCGAGCAGATGAGCGTGTTCGGGATGGCCGATGTCTTCAGTGCAGGGACGTGGGTCGACCTGCCGAGCGGGCACCGTGTCCGCTTCCCCACCGCGGCTGGGTACACGCTGCTCAAGCTGCGAGCCTGGGTGGACCGTGGACACGCCAACGACCGTGACGCACAGGACCTTGCGCTGGCGGTGGACTGGTACTGCGAAGACGAACGGGTCCGGGAGGCATCCTGGAACGACGATCGGATCGAGCTCATGGAGGAGTACGGCTCCAACACGGACCACGTCGCCGCTCGTGTGCTCGGGCGCGAAGCCGCCGCGATCGTGTCGCGACCCCGCGCACGCGAGCTCGACGCACTCCTCGAACGGCGCCCGATCGCAGCGAAGCAGTTCGTGTTCTCCTCGGTTCGGAACTTGGCACTCGCCGAGCGCGAGGCTCGGGTCGGTGCGCTCGCCGCCGGGTTCGCTGAGATCGCTCGGTCCTGACCCGACGGAGGCGCAGACGCTCAACCGAGTAGCGGAGTTCAGAGGCGCGGCGGCCCCGTCGTCGACCGCACGACGAGCGTCGGGGGCACGAGTGTCCTGATGGGATCCGTCGGCGTCCCCGCTGCGGCGCCGATCCGCTCGACAAGCCGCGCAGCCGCCAGGCGCCCGACCTCGTCGTTGTGCGGGTCGACCGTCGTCAGGCGCAGCAGGGGTGACGCGGCGAGCGGGGTCTCGTCGTTGCCGATCACCGAGACGTCCTGCGGCACGCGGAGTCCGGCTTCCTGCACGGCGGCGATCGCGCCCATCGCCATGACGTCGTTCGCGGCGAACACCGCGGTCAGGTCGGGGTGCTCCCGGAGGGCGAGCCGCATGCCCTCGTAGCCCGTCGTCTCCGAGGTCGGGCCGGAGCCGTAGACCAGCGGTTGGATGCCGGACGCGACCAGTTGCGCGACGGTGGCGTCGCGGCGGAGCGCAGCCGGGCCTCCCGAACCGGTGACGTGGGCGATGCGGCGGTGACCCAGGCCGATCAGGTGATCCGCTGCCAACCGTCCGCCGGCGGCTTCGTCGGAGGCGACCACGTCGAGTCCGCCGGGGACGTCCTCGCGCGCGCCGGCGACCACGACCGGGGTGTCGGCGGGGACGACGACGTCGGGGAACCCCTCGGCGGCGAGCACCACGCCGTCCACCCGCAGGGAGACCAGGTCGTCGAAGGGCGAGGAGTCGAGGTGGGCGTTGGCGCGGGTGTCGGCGAGGGTGAGGCGGAGGCCGTGCGGGGCGAGGGCCTCGCGGATGCCGTCGAGCATCGGCACGTACCAGGGGTTCCGGAAGTCGTCGACGATGACGCCGACGGTGCGGGTCCGGGTGCCGGCGAGGATGGCGGCGGCGCGGTTCGGGCGGTAGCCGAGCTCCGCGACGGCGTCGAGTACCGCGGAGCGACGAGCGGGGGAGACTCCCGGATCGTCGCGCAGCACCATCGACACCAGGGACTTCGAGACGCCCGCGCGTGCGGCGACGTCGATGATCGTCGGCGGGCGAGGGGTCACGCTGAGCCTTTCCGGCACGGTGCTTGACAGGACATGGGCTGGTGCGGCTACAGTCTACCGACACGTTCTGGAACGTTCCAGAGTCGGGATCCAGCGATCTTCTCGAAGGAGAGAACATGAGCGACAGCATCGGTGTCGCCGTCATCGGCGCGGGCATGGCGGGCAAGGCCCACATGGCTGCGTGGCGGAACGCACCCTCCCTCTTCACCTCGACGCTGCCGCCGGTCCGGCTCGTCTCGGTCGGCGACGTCTACGAGCCCCTCGCCGCCGAGGCCGCACGGCGCTTCGGCTACGAGCGGCACGACACCGACTGGCGGGCCATCGCTGCGGCGGACGACATCGACGTGGTGAGCGTCGTCGTCGCGAACACGCTGCACCGCGAGATCGTCGAGGGGCTGCTCGCCGCCGGCAAGCACGTGCTGTGCGAGAAGCCGCTGTCCGACTCGCTCGACGACGCACGCGCGATGGCGTCCGCCGCTGCCGAGGCCGAGCAGCGCGGGGTACTCGGCCGCATCGGGTTCACCTACCGCCGGGCTCCCGGCCTCGCGGCCATCAGGGAGCTCGTCCAGGACGGCACGCTCGGCCGCGTCCTGCACGTCTCCGGCCGGTACTGGACCGACTACGGCGCCTCGCCCGACGTCCCGTTCTCGTGGCGCTTCACGGGGGAGCCGGGGTCCGGCGCGCTCGCCGACGTCGGCTCGCACCTGTCCTACGTCGCCGAGTTCCTGGCCGGCCCGGTCCGGAGCGTCAGCGGTGGGACGTTCACCACGTCGATCACCGAGCGACCCGTGGCCGCCGGACACTCCCTGCGGGGGCAGGCCGTCCCGCTCACCGGTGCGACCGCGGCCGTCGGCAACGACGACTACGCCACGTTCAGCGCACGGTTCGGCGACGGCACGGTCGTCGGGTCGCTCGAGGCCTCCCGCGTCGCGGCCGGGCACCCGAACGGCCTCGTCATCGAGGTGTTCTGCGAGCGCGGCGCCGCCCGCTGGGACCAGGAGCGCGCCTCCGAGATCGGCCTCGCGCTGCAGTCCGACGGCTCGCGCACGGGTGGGTACCGCCAGGTCGTGCTCGGTCCGGACCACCCCTACGTCGCGGGCGGCATGGCGATGGACGCCCCGGGCGTCGGCTGGGGGCAGAACCAGATGTTCGAGTACCAGGCGCGGGCGTTCCTCGACGAGATCGCGGGGCTGTCCGGCGCCGCGCCCGACGCCCTGCCCGCGAACGCCACGTTCGACGACGGCGTGCACAACATGGAGGTCCTCGACGCGGTGGCACGATCCGCCGCGGCCGGGGGCACGTCCGTCGACGTTGCCGACGCCGTCGTCCCGACCACGCAGGGTGGTGTCCGCGCATGAAGCTCGGTCTCTACAACGCGATCCTGCACGACCGGCCCCTCGCCGACGCGCTCCGGGTCATCGCGGCCAACGGCCTCACCGGCATCGAGCTGAACACCGGCGGGTTCCTGCCCCCGGTGCACGTGCCCGACGTCGACGCGATCCTGCAGGACGACGGGGCGCGTGACGCGTTCCTCGAGCAGTTCGCGGGGACCGGCGTCTCGATCGCCGGGCTCAACTGCAACGGCAACCCGCTGCACCCCGACCCGGCGATCGGCCCCGCGCACGCCGAGGACGTCCGGCGCAGCATCCGCCTCGCGGCCCGCCTCGGGCAGGACCGCGTCGTCACGATGTCCGGACTGCCGGCGGGGGAGCCGGGCGGGACGCGGCCGAACTGGATCGTGAACGCCTGGAACTCGGCCGCGCTCGACGTGCTCGAGCACCAGTGGAGCGTCGCGGTGCCGTTCTGGCAGGAGATCGACGCCCTGGCCCGGGAGCACGGTGTCAAGGTCGCACTCGAGCTCCACCCGCAGAACCTCGTGTTCAACCCGGCGTCGATCCGGGAGCTCGTCGAGCGCGGCGGGCTGACCAACGTGGGGGTCGAGCTGGACGCCTCGCACCTGTTCTGGCAGCAGATGGACCCGGTGGCGGTCGCCCAGGACCTCGGGCCGCTCGTGTTCCACGCCGCAGCGAAGGACGTCCGCATCAACCCGCACGCCGCGATCAACGGGGTGCTCGACAACTCGTTCCGCCGGTTGTCGCCGGACGAATCGCGCACGAACCTCGGCGGCGACGAGTGGGCGAACGAGTGGCCGAAGCCGTCGGCGTGGGACTTCGTCGCGCTCGGCAAGGGGCACGACGAGGCGTACTGGACGACGTTCCTCGAGGCCCTGCGTGCGATCGACCCGGACATGTGGGTGAACATCGAGCACGAGGACACCGAGCTCGGGCGCGAAGACGGGGTCGCGGTCGCCGCGCGCGTGCTGCGCGCCGCGGACGCGGCGCTGACGCCCCGGTCCTGACCGGCCGTCAGCTGACCCGGACACTGCCTGGAGGCCCGTTGGCCGTTCCGCGCACCAGGTGACGGATCGGCGTGTGGTGGGGCCGTGCCTCCCGGCCCCACCACCCGCGGATCGGCCGCCGGTGCGCGGAACGACCAGTCCGTGCACCCGTACCGGGTGCTGTCACCGGCCCGATGTAGCATGCACGACACCTGTCCCCGACGATGGAGCCCTGCGTGCCGGACCCGACCGACCCCGCCTTCCCGCTCGAACACGTGCGGGCGGTGGGCGACGACATCGTGGCCTCCGTCGCCACGGTGATCGACGGCAAGGCGGAAGCCATCCGCACGGCCCTGACGGTGATGCTCGCCGAGGGGCACCTGCTCGTCGAGGACGTCCCCGGCGTCGGCAAGACCGTGCTCGCCAAGGCGCTCGGTGCCTCGGTCGGCGGGTCGGTGAACCGCATCCAGTTCACCTCGGACATGCTGCCGTCCGACGTCACCGGCGTGAACATCTTCGACCAGTCGTCCGGCACCTTCCGGTTCTCGCCCGGCCCGGTGTTCGCGAACGTGGTCATCGGCGACGAGATCAACCGCACCAGCCCGAAGACCCAGTCGGCCCTGCTCGAGGCGATGGCGGAGTCACAGGTCACGGTCGACGGTGTGACGCGCCCGCTCGACCGTCCCTTCATGATCGTCGCGACGCAGAACCCGATCGACATGGAGGGCACGTACCCGCTGCCCGAGGCGCAGCGGGACCGCTTCATGGCCCGCATCGCGATGGGCTACCCGAGCGTCGACGCCGAACGGCAGATGCTCGCGAACCGCGGCGGCAGCGACCCGCTGTCGCGCCTGCGGCCGATCGTCGACGTCACCACACTGCGGGCGATCATCGAGACCGTCGCCGGGGTGCACATCGCCCCCGACGTCGAGGCGTACATCATCGCGATCGTCCGGTCGACGCGTACCCACCCCGACCTGGTGCTCGGTGCGAGCCCCCGCGCGACGCTGCACCTGGCGCAGGCGGCCCGTGCGCACGCCGCACTGCTCGGCCGCCCGTTCGTCACCCCCGACGACGTCGCGACGCTCGCCCCGATCGTGCTCGCGCACCGGCTCGTGCCGGTCGCCCGTGGGCTCGGTGGCACCGGCGAGGACACCGTGCGCGAGATCGTCGTCCGCATCGTCTCCGACACCGCCATCCCGTTCACGGCCACCCCCGTCCGCTCCTGATGGCCGGTCCATCGGCACCGCCGTCGCTGCTGCGACGCGTCGGTGCCGCGCGGTCGACGGCGGCACGGTTCGGCCGCCGGGGGCTGTCGTTGGCCCGACGCACCCCGTTCCCGCGCCCGACGATCCGGGGCTGGACGGTCATCGCCGTCGGCATCGGCCTGGTCGGCGGCGGTCTGGTCGGCACCACGAGCGTGGCCGTCACGGCCGGCCTGCTGCTGCTCGTGCTGGTCGTGCTCGGCATCGTGATGGCGTTCGTCGTCGCCACCCCACTCCGCGGCAGCCGCAGCACCGCACGGGCGATTGTCCAGGTGGGCGAGGTCTACCGGGAACGCATCACCCTCGGCAGCACCAGCCTGCCGATCGGTCCGCGGGCGACGCTGCTCGTGCGCGAACAGCTCGAGGACGCCTTCGCCAGCCTGGCCGAGGCGGAGACCTACGCCGAGGTCGGGCCGAACCTGCCGCCGGCAGTGCTCGACGTCGAGGCACTCGCGATGCACCGCGGCCGCTCGCTGGTCGGGCCCGTGACGATCCGGGTCGAGGACCCGTTCGGCCTGCTCCGCATCGACCGTCCCGTCGTCCCTGCCGAAGAGGTCGTCGTCGTCCCGGCCTCGGCACCCCTCGGGGCGATCGACGCCGGGGCGCTCGCCGGTGCGGTCTCGGCCGACGAGGGCCGGGTCGGACAGGGTGGTTCCGCCGACGACAGCGAACTCCGCCCGTACCGACCGGGTGACCCGATCCGCCGGGTGCACTGGGCCCAGAGCGCTCGGCGCGGGGAACTCCACGTCCGCCAGACCACCCAGGCCCAGCCGCCCGAGGCCGTGATCGCCCTCGACGTCCGGCGCGAGTCCTACCAGCGGCTCGGCCGAGAGGACCTCGCCGAGCTCTCCGACCTGGGCGGCGACCAGGCCTTCGAGCACGCCGTCGTGGTGGCCGCCAGTGTCGCCCGGGCGCTCGCCGCCCGGACCTCCCGTGTCGTGCTCGTGTTCGACGGTCCCGAAGGCGCGACCCGGCACGCGGGCGACGTCGGCGGGCTCACCGACGTGCTCGTCGGGCTCGCCGACGTCCGGCTCCGCTCCGACGCCCGCGAAGTCACCGACGTCCTGCCCGAGGTCCGTGGCCGCGACGTGCACGGCATGACCGCCGTCGTGACGGGCACCTGCACCGCGGAGGAAGCCGCCGAGCTCGTCAGTGCGACCAGCGGTTCGAGCCGCGGCATCCTGGCGACGATCGTGCCGCCGGACCCCGCCGTGCGGGGCATCCTCGACCGCGGCGGCTGGCGGACCCTCGTGGTGCCGGTCGTCGGCGCGACGCCGTCCGGGGCCGCCCGGTGACCGGGGTGAGCGCGCCGGCGCGTGGCCGTGCCGACGTGCGCGAGATCCTCGACCGCGACGACGACCTGCGTGACGTCCCGAGCGCCTGGGTCGTGGCCCTCGCGCCGGTGCCCGTGCTCCTCGCTGCCCTCGCCATCCGGCCGCTCGTGCAGGGCATCGCCTGGTGGGCATCGGGTGTCGTCGTCGTCGCCGTGCTCGTCGCCGTGATGCTCGCCGTGCGCCGCCAGACGCCCGGCATCCGCTTCGTCGTCCTGGTCGGCACGGTCATCGCCTGCTCGTGCGCCGCCGCCCTGGTCAACGACATCCAACCGCTCGGGTGGCTCGACGCCGACGGGGCCCTCGGGGAGACGCTCGCCGCGATCCGCCTGAACCCCGCACCACTGCCGCAGACCGACGCGATCCGGCTCGTCGTCACCGCGTCGATCGGCTGGGTGGCGGCGGTCTCGCTGTTCCTCGCCGCCATCGCGCGGATCCCGTCGCTCGCCGCGGCTCCGGCCCTCGTCATCCTGATCGTGCCGGGTGTCATCACCGGGCAGCCCGCCGGCACCCCGCTCGTCATCACCACGGCGGTGGCGTTCCTCGCCCTGCTCTGGCTGTCCGTGCGTCCGGTGCAGCGCGCACTGCCGGCCGCGGTCGTCGGGGCGATCGGGCTCGTCGTCGCCATCGGGCTGCCGACGATCGTGCCGCTCAACGCCAGCTGGTTGTCCGGCGTGACCGGTGCGATCCAGTCGCCGATCCAGCCCGGACGGCCCGGCACCCTGCTCGAACTCGGCAACGACCTGCGCCGTCCGAGCGAGCTCGAGGTGTTCCGCTACCGCTCGTCGGACGGGCAGCCCGAGTACCTCAAGCTCGCCGACCTGGACGAGTTCGGCACGGGGGACTGGGTGCCGACCGTGACGAACGCGGCCGAGGCCGACACCGCCGACGAGCAGCAGTGGGCCGAGGGCGTCAACCCGCGCCTGGCGAGCCGTGGCGACGTGACCGTCCGGATCACCGGGCTGTCCAGCACCTACCTGCCGGTGCCGTCGGGTGCGGTGTCGATCGAGTCGCAGTCCACCAACCTCGACCTGTCGCAGTGGCGGTGGATGGGGAACTCGAGCACCGTCCGGTCGACCGGAGCCGCGACCGCCCGCGGCGCGATGTACGAGGTCTACGGGGCCTCGACGTTCGCCAACGACTACCTCGACGCGGTCGCCGCCTCGGGGGTGCTCGCCCGCTCCGACGGCCGTGGCTTCCGAGAGCCCAGCCGCCAGCAGCTGCGCACCGACCTCGCCCTGCCAGACGACCTGCCCGCCAACATCTCGACCACAGCGACCCGCGTCGCAGCAGCCGCGACCGACGACTACGGGCGGGCGCGGGCACTCGAGCAGTGGTTCCGCAGCGACCTGTTCACCTACTCCGAGACCGCTCCCGTCGAGCAGGGCTACGACGGCGACAGCATGGACGTCGTCTCGACGTTCCTGCGGGTCCGCGACGGGTACTGCGTGCACTTCTCGTCCGCGATGGCCGTGATGGCCCGCACGCTCGGCATCCCCTCGCGCATCGCGGTCGGGTACCGTGCCGGGTCGCCGCAGCCCGACGGCGAGTACGCGGTCTCGAACCGGCAGCTGCACTCCTGGCCCGAGCTGTACATCCAGGGCGCCGGGTGGGTCGCCTTCGAGCCGACGCCCGACTCCGACGAGGCCGCGCCGTCCGAGGAGCCCTCGGCCTCGCCGACCGCGGCGGCACCGGAGACTCCGCTGCCGGCGCCCGAGCAGACCACCCCGGCGGACGAATCAGCGTCACCGACCCCGTCGGCGTCCCCGGTTCCGGGTGCCACGGGTGCGTCCGGCACCGGCGGCGGCGGAGGACCGGTCGGGCTGCTCGTGGGCCTGCTGCTCGTGCTCGCGGTCCTCGTCGCCCCGGCCCTCGTTCGTGCTGTTCGCCGCCGGTCGAGGCTGTCGGCGATCGCTGCCGGTCGGTCACCCGCCGTGCAGGCGTGGCGCGAGTTGCTCGACGACGTCGCCGACCACGGGTACGCCCCGGGCCTCGCGCCGCCGGGTGACGCCGCCGCCGTGGCCCGGACCGCCCGTGCCGTGCTCGGACGCCTGCGGCCTGGACTGCCCGCGTCGGTCGTGCCGCACCTGGAGGCCGCCGTCGACGCGGTCGACCGCGAGCGCTTCGCCGCCGGCGGTGCCGCATCGGTCGACAGCGCGGCGCTGGAGCGTCACGTCCGCGACGCTCGGGAGGCTCTCGACGCCTCGGTCCCCACGGTGCGCGTCGTGCGGTCGCGCCTGTTGCCGCCGAGCCTGCTGCCGTCGTCCGCCTGGTCCCACGACGGGCCGAAGCCCCGCCGTCGCGATCGTCGCACGGCCTGACGCGGCGCGTGCCGGCTGGCGGGTGCTGCACGGTGCGGGGTTGGTCGGGTGGTGCGTGGTTGGTGGCTCGGTGCGGGGCTGTAGGCGGGCACGGGGCGGTCGAGCGGGCACGGGGTGGCGAACCTCGCACGGTGCGGGCTCTGTTAGGCGATGGCTCGGCGGGTGTTGCACGGTGCAGGGTTCGTCGGGTCGTGCGTGGTTGGTGGCTCGGTGCTGGGCTGTAGGCGTGCACGGGGCGGTCGAGCGGCCACGGGGTCGCGAAACTCGCACGGTGCGAAGTCCGGACCGCCGCGCTGCCGCCGCCCGCCAACCGCCGCCCGCGCCCGCGCCGCCGAGCGGCGCGCCGCCGCCCGCGTCAGCGGCGGCGGATGACCGCCTCGACCAGGGTTGCGATGAGCTCGCCCGGATCGACGCCGGGCAGCGCCGGCGCGTCGAACACCAGGCCGACGTTCGCCCCGATGAGCACGGTCGCGAACTCCTCCGGGGTCATGCCGACCTCCACCTCGGGGTGGGCACCGAGCCACAGCCGCACCAGCTCGAGCACCCCGTCCTGCAGGACCCGGCGCTGCCGGATGAACTCGGGCAGGAACTCCGGGTGCCGCACCGCGTACCCGCGGAACGCCGAGAGCAGCGCGAACTGCTCGCTCTGGTCGTGCTGCCCGAACGCGGCGCGCAGGACGTCGCCGACGTCGACGGCGGCGATGTCCGCGTGCACGAGTTCCTGCAGCGAGCCGAGCACGACGTTCGTTGACCGTTGCATGACCTGGGCGAGCAGGTCTTCCTTGGACGAGAAGTTCGAGTAGACCGCACCCTTGCTGAACCCCGCGCGCGCAGCGACGTCGTCGAGCCGGGCGCCGTACACGCCCTGTTCGGCGAAGACCGCGGCTCCGGCGACGAGCAGGCGTTCCCGGACCTCGGCCCGCGGGATGCGCTGGGAAGGGGAAGCGTCGTCGCTCATCGGTTGCTGCTCCGACCTGTGGTGGTGGTCGTCGGGGAGGGCATCGTGGTGGAGACCTGCCGCGCCGCGCGTCTGATCCCGCGCGGCATCAGCGAAGCCCCCATCCCCACGTCTGCTCGGAACCGGCGCGTTCGGGTCGCGTCGGTGCTGTGCGGACAGCGTTCACCGGGATCATCCCCGGCAGAACTGCCAGGACGATACCCGGCGGTACTGATCGTAGCGTTGCGGAGCCGCGGGGGACAGTCCCTCAGTCCTCGTGCTCTTCTCGGACACTGCCGGCACCGGTCCGACGGCCCGGACGCCGGAGCAACCGGAGCGCGTCCGGCCGCAGGCTCCGACCCCGCCGGAGCAGCGAACCGAGGGTCGACTTCGGCTGCCAGTCGCGGCCGTTCGGCAGCCCCCAGCCCCGCCGGACCGCTCCCCAGCGCAGCCCGAGCGACAGGGTGATCGCGAGCAGGATGCCGAGCGACGGCGACCCGAGCGCCGAGGCGATCACCATCACGGCCGACGCGGCGACGGCCACGGTGGCGTACAGCGCGTTCCCGCCGAACACGGCCGGCACCCGCCGCAGCAGCAGGTCGCGCATGGCCCCACCGCCGACCGCGGTGATGGTGCCCATGATGATGGCGGCGGGCCAGTCGAGCCCGGCGTCGTAGGTCCGCTGCACGCCGACCACCGCCCAGAACCCGATCACGGCGGCGTCGAGCACGGTGAACAGCCGGTCCCAGGTGAGCTCGGAGAACGACACGAGGAACGCGATGAGCGCCCCGGCGACGGCGACCGGCACGTACAGCGGGTCGACGAGCGCGACGGGTGGTCCGTTCTGCAGCAGGGTGTCGCGGAGCATCCCGCCGCCGAGTCCGGAGACGAACCCGACGACCAGGAACCCGAACAGGTCGAAGTCCATCGCGCGGGCGATGGAGCCGCCGAGCAGGGCGGACGCGAAGACCCCGGCGAGGTCGAGCACGTTCGTGACCGACGCCAGGCCGTCGACGGACAGCAGGTTCATGAGAACCATCAAACATCACGTCGCACGACTGGCGGGCCGTTCGGCGGTTAGGTTAGCCTCACCTTCGTCATGCTCGCCACTCTCGTCATCGGTCTCCGTGAAGGCCTCGAAGCCACGCTCATCGTCGGCATCATCGCCGCGTTCCTGCGTCGCAACCGCGTTCCGCTCACCCCGATGTGGTCGGGCGTCGGGCTCGCGGTGCTGCTCAGCATCGCCGTCGGCTTCGGGCTGCAGGCCGTCGAGCAGGCGCTGCCGCAGGCCCAGCAGGAGGGCATGGAGGCGGTCATCGGCATCGTCGCCGTCGTCTTCGTCACGGGCATGATCGTCTGGATGCGCACGCACGCGCGCACCCTGACCGCCGACCTCGAGGCCAGTGCCACCGCTGCCCTCGGCCGTGGCACCGCCTGGGCCCTCGCCGGCATGGCGTTCCTCGCCGTCCTGAAGGAGGGCTTCGAGACCTCGGTGTTCCTCCTCGCCACGTTCCAGGCGTCGTCGGACACCGGCCTCGCCGCCCTCGGTGCCGTGATCGGCATCGCGGCCGCGGTCGTCGTCGGCTTCGGCATCTACACCGGTGGCGTCCGCCTCGACCTGTCGCGGTTCTTCACCGGCACCGGGGTCTTCCTGGTCTTCGTCGCGGGTGGCCTGGTGCTGACCGTCCTCCGCCGCGCGCACGAGGCCGGCTGGATCGTCATCGGCCAGCAGCGCACCGTCGACCTGTCGTGGCTCGCCCCGAACGGTTCGGTGCAGGGTGCCCTGGTCACCGGCGTGCTCGGCATCCCGCCGGACCCGCGGGTCATCGAGGTGCTCGGCTGGTTCCTCTACGTCGTCCCGGTGCTGGCCCTGACGCTCTGGCCGCGCGCCTGGCGTCCGTCGCCGGACCGCGTGCCCCGGGTGCGCGCCGTCGTCGCCGGTGCACTGGCCGTGGCCGCAGCGGCACTCGCGATCGCCGTGCCGACGGGCGGGGTCGACCTGCCCGGCACCACCGCGGTCAGCGGCGACGCCAGCTCCGTCTCCGCCAGCGTCGACGGTGCGTCCGGCGTCCTGCGCGTGTCGGGCACCGGCCGGGAGGCCCGGATCACCCTGCCGACGTCGGCCCACCGCCGCGTCACCCGCGCGGGCGTGGCCGCCGACCGGTGGCGCGTCGTGCAGGACGGGGCCGGTGAGCAGGACGGAAACACTGAGCAGGACGGGGACAGTGAGCAGGGGAGCGGTGCCGACCGTCCGTCGACGCTGACGCTCGACGACCTCGTCACCCTGTTCGGCCGCCTGCCCGTCGGGGTCTCCCCGTCGACGAACCCCGGCCCCTTCTCGGCGCGCTGGGCCGTGCGCGACACGGTGACCCTGTGGACCGTCCGTGGTGGGGTCCTGGACGCGACCCGCGACGAACGCGAGGTGCTGACGCTGAGCGGTGGGGGCCTCCCGTCCGCGCGCACCACGACCCTGGACCGCACCGTCTGGTCCGTCCCCGACGCCCGCGTCGAGCGGTCGGCCGCCTCGGTGGCCGCTGCGGACTCGCGGTCCGCCGACCTGCTGCTCTGGAAGGCCTGGCTGCCGATCGCCCTCGGTATCGCGGCCGCCGCGCAGGTGCTGCTGGCCCTCCGTGACCGCCGTCGCCGGCGACTCCCCACCATCCCCACCCCCGAACCCGTCCCCGCTCGTGGCCCTCCGGCCGCGGACCCTGCAAGGAGCACCGACCATGTCCTTCGGTAAGCCCGTCCGACCCCTGATCACCCTGGGCGCCCTCGGCGCCGTCACCGCCCTCGCACTCACCGGTTGCGCCGGTGGGTCCGCCGAGGCCGGCGGCTCCGGCTCCGGCGACGCGAAGGTCTCCCGCGTCACCATCACGCTCACCAACGACGGGCAGGACGCCTGCGCGGTGTCCTCGACGAAGGTCCCCGCGGGCCCCGTCACCTTCACGGTCAAGAACGAGTCGTCGACCGCGATCACCGAGGTCGAGCTGCTGCAGGACCAGCGGATCCTCGGCGAGAAGGAGAACCTGGCTCCCGGCCTCGACGCCGTCCGCTTCACCGCCACGCTGACCGGTGGGGAGTACCAGGTGTACTGCCCCGGTGCCGAGACCGAGCTGACGGACTTCACCGTCACCGGCAAGGCCGCGTCGACCGCGAACAGCAGCGCCTCGACCCTGCTCCGCGACGGGACGAAGGGCTACGCGACCTACGTCGACGGCCAGGTCACCGACATGGTCGCCGCGGTCGAGCAGATGCAGGAGCACATCGACGCCGGCGACCTCGACGCGGCGAAGACCGACTACGCCAACGCCCGTCCGTTCTACGAGCACGTCGAGAGCGACGTCGACGGCTTCGTCAAGAAGGGCTTCACGGCCACCGACAACGCCGGCAACCTCGACTACCTGATCGACATGCGTGCCTCGAACCTCGACCCCGCCGTCGGTTGGAGCGGGTTCCACGCCGTCGAGAAGGACCTGTTCCAGGCCGGGAAGATCACCGCGTCGACCAAGCGGACCGCCGCGGACCTGACCGAGGACGTGCAGCTGCTCGCGAAGCTCGTGCCGACGCTCGACTACAAGCCGGAGGACCTGGCGAACGGTGCCGCCGGTCTGCTCGAAGAGGTGCAGTCGAACAAGATCACCGGCGAGGAAGAGGCGTACAGCCACATCGACCTCGTCGACCTCGCCGCCAACGTCGAGGGCGCCCGTCAGGCCTTCGCGTACCTCAAGCCGGGGCTGACCAAGCTCGACCCGACCCTGACGAAGCAGATCGCCAAGCAGTTCGACGCCACGAACACGATGATGGACGGCTACCGCGACGCCGACGACCTGGGCGGTTTCGCCACGTGGGACGCCGCCACCAAGAAGTCCGACGCGAACACGATCTCGCAGCAGATCCAGGCGCTGCAGGACCCGCTGTCCCGGCTGGCCGAGAAGGTCGCGACCGCGTGACCGAGCCGGACGAGGCACCACGGGCGAACGAGGCACCGCGGGCGAACGTCTCCCGCCGTGGTCTGTTCGGCGCCGGCCTGGCCGTGGCCGGTGCCGGGGTCGGCGCGGCAGCGGGCGTCGGCGGCGCCACCGCGGCGACCGGGGTGAACCCGTTCACGGCGGCGACGAACGGTGACGAGTCGATCGACCTCTCGCAGAGCCAGCCGTTCTACGCCACCGCGGCACGGCAGCCGCAGGGCGGGATCCGCACCACCCCGCAGCGGTACTGCGTCTACATGACGTTCGACCTGTCGACGACCATCACGACCGAGCTGCAGGTGCTCCTCGCCCGCTGGTCGGCCGCGATCGCCCAGCTGCAGGCCGGCAAGACCGTCGGCAGCGTCGAGCCGGCGCACGGCAACGGGGTCGGCGCCGACACCGGCGAGGCGCTCGACCTCGGGCCGGCGTCCCTGACCGTCACGGTGGGCCTGGGCCCCGGCGTCTTCGACGAGCGCTTCGGGCTGGCCGACCGCCGTCCGGCCTCGCTCGCCGACATCCCGACGCTGCCGAGCGACAACCTGCAGGAGGGCCTGACCGGCGGGGACCTGTCCCTGCAGGCCTGCGCCGACGACCCCCAGGTGGCGTACCACGCGGTGCGCGACCTGGCACGGATGGCCCGCGGCACCGCGACCGTCCGCTGGACCGTGCTCGGCTTCGGCCGTGCCTCGGCGGGGCCGCACCAGAGCACGCCCCGCAACCTGATGGGGTTCAAGGACGGCACCCGGAACATCACGACCGACGCCGACCACGACCGGTTCGTCTGGCTCGACCACGACGCCGGGTGGATGGCCGGCGGCAGCTACCAGGTCGTGCGGAAGATCCGGATGAACATCGAGACCTGGGACGCCGACGTCGTCAGCGACCAGCAGCGGGTGTTCGGGCGGACGAAGATCCAGGGCGCACCGCTCTCCGGCGGACAGGAGCACACCACCCCGGACTTCCACGCCAAGGACGACGACGGTGCGACGAAGATCGACGCGACGTCGCACATCGCCCTCGCCGCGCACGAGGCGAACGGCGGCGTGAAGATCCTGCGCCGGCCGTACAACTACACCGACGGGCTCAACGAGTACGGCCAGCTCGACGCCGGGCTGCTGTTCATCGCCTACGTGAACGACCCGGACCACTTCACGCGACTGCAGCGGAAGCTCGGCGCATCGGACCGGCTGAACGAGTACGTCTCGCACATCGGGTCCGCGGTGTTCGCCGTGCCGCCGGCACCCCGCAAGGGGTCGTACATCGGCGAGCAGCTGTTCCGATGAGCTGAGTCGCTGACTTGAGGAGTGGGCGTCCTCCGCCGTTTCCCTGGAGGCGGAGGACGCCCGCGTCGCGGAGTCTCGCCGGACGGAACCACCGTCGACTTGCTGAAAGCGACCCGGCACGACGCGTCGCGGTGCGACAACCCCGAGAGTACCCCGCGGATCCGCGGATCCGCAGTGATCGACCGGGATGGGACAGCAACCGTGACCGCCGGGTCGCGCGAGGTGTGCGCCGGACGTGCTCCGGGCCTCCTGACCGACGCGAACGGGCCGCCTCACCAGGGTGAGACGGCCCGTTCGCGTGTGTGCCCGCAGGCTGTGGGTCAGTCCGTCAGGACCGTCGCGGCACGTCGTGCGCGGTTGCGGCGGAGGACCACGAGCGCCGTGATCCCGGCGAGCAGGAGCAGGCCGGCCGCGATCGCCGGAGCGGTCAGGTCCGCACCCGTGTAGGCGAGGTCGCCACCGGCACGCGGGTCGTCGTCGGTCCCGCCGACGCCACCGATGCCGGCGTCGTCACCGTCACCCGCGCCGGGCCCGGGGGTGACCCCGCCGCCCGGGTTCGGGTTCGGGGTCGGGTCCGTCGGGTCCGTGGGGTCGGTCGGGTCGGTCGGGTCCGTCGGGTCCGTCGGGTCCGTCGGGTCGACCGCTGCGGCGACCGGGATCGTCACGGCGAGGGTGACGGTCTGGCCACCCGGCAGGGTGACGACGAGCGGTGCGTCCGTCGTGGCGACCGGCTCGGCCACCGCGGCGAGCGAGACGGAACCGGCGGTGCGGGCGGCAGCACGTGCGGCCGGCGCCTCGATCTCGGGGACCGTGACGGTCAGGGTCGCGCGACCCTGCTCGTCGTTCTTGTCGGTGATCGTCGGGTCGATCGCCGACGATGCGAGCTCCTTGCCGTCCGCGGTGACCGAGACGGTGCCGGCCTTCGCGGGGTCCTCGCTGCTGAACACGAGCGACGACAGGTCGAGCTCGATCTCGTCACCGGGCTGGAACCCACCGGCCGGGGTCGGCGTGACCGTGACGCCGACGGCGCGCTGGTCCTTCAGGGGCGTGACCTTCGGGTTGGCGAGGAAGTAGTCCACCTGGGCCTGCAGGTCGACCTGGCCGGAGTCGGCGACGTTCGTACCGGTCGCGAAGGCGGCGAAGTTGTCGCCACCGGTCGACAGGAACGAGTTGACGGTCACCTTGAGGGTGTCGGTCAGCGCGATCGCCTTGTCGTCGAGGGTCATGCCGGTGATGCGTTCGCCGCGGCCCTTCGACGGGTCGTAGGTGTACGCGAAGCCGTCCGAGACGCCGAGCTTCAGGAACGGACGCTCGAGGCCGTCCGGCTGCCACTGCTGCTCGAGGGCGTTCTTGATCTGCTGGCCGGTCATGTCCTTCGTCACCAGGGTGTTGGCGAACGGCTGGACGAGCGCGGCCTCCTTGTAGGTGACGGTTCCGTCGGGGTCGCCGGCGCCGCTGGACGCGTAGACCATGTCGGTGCGGAGGCCGCCCGGGTTCATGAAGGCGATCTTCGAGCCGTTCCGCTCGGTGGCGCTGCGCTGGACCTCGGCGATGTAATTGCCCAGGACGGACTCGCCGCCGCGGTTCTCGGCCTTGCGGTCGGACTGCACGGCGCGACGCAGGTCACCCGTGATCTCGCCGAGCTTCTCGCCGCCCTTGACGTCGGCGACGGCCTTCGCGGCGGTCACGATGTCGCTCACGGCGTTGACCGAGGTGGTGTCGGCGGGGACACGCTTGTCCTCGTTGACGGAGGTGACCGAGGACGTGATGCCGGTGAGCTGCTTGTCGGCGTCCACGGTGAGCTGCAGGTGTCCGAGGTTCACCCCGTAGGACCCGGCCTGGATCACCGGACGCTGAGTGCCGTCGGGGCCCGCGATGGAGTGGTTGTACGTCGCGTGGGTGTGCGCCGAGACGATGGCCGAGACCTTCGACGAGACGCCGGAGGTGATCTTGCCGAAGGCACCGGTGCCGGTGGCATCGGCGAGCGCGCTCGTGGTGGCACCCTCGTGGACGAGCAGGACGAGCACGTCGGCCTCGCCGTTGTCGTCCTTGCCGTCGGTGAGCTGCTCGGCGTACCGGTTGACCTGGCTCACGATCGGGGCCATCGCGAGGCCCTCGACCCCGCCGGGGCTGACGAGCCCGGGGATGAGGTCCTCGGTGGTGGCACCGATGAAGCCGACCTTGACGCCGCCCTTCTCCACGATGGAGTACGGGGTGAACGCGGGGTCGGTGGTGCCGGCCTTGACGATGTTCGCCGAGACGTACGGCCAGTCGGCGCGGTCTTCGATGCGGCCGGTCAGGTCGTCCTGGCCCTTGTCGAGCTCGTGGTTGCCGATCGCGCTGACGTCGAGGTCCATGGCGTTCAGGGCGTCGATCGTCGGGGAGTCCTGCTGGATCAGCGAGGTGAAGGTCGAGGCGCCCACGTTGTCGCCGACGCTGGCGAAGATCGTGTTCGGGTTGGCCTCGCGGTACGACTGCACGACGCCGGCGAGCTTCGCGGCACCGGCGGCCTTGTCGGCGGCGGTGCCCTCGGACTCGATGCGACCGTGGAAGTCGTTGACGTCGATGATGTCGATCGTCGTGTCGCCCTCGGCGGCGACGGCTGCGGACGGGACGGACAGTGCGACCAGGACCCCGGCGGTGGCGAGGGCCGCGCCGGCGCCGAGGCGTCGTCGGGTCGTCGCACCGGCGGTTCCGGTGGTGTGGGAAGTGTTCATCGCCGTCGAACCTACGAAGACGCACAGGCGACTCGCCAGACCCCCGCGCAAGTCGTCACACGACGTTCACACGGCCGTCCCTCTCCGCCCGCCCGACCCGGTTCAGTCGCGGCCGAGGGCGCCCTTCACCCGCTCGGTGACCTCGGTCGCCATCGCCTTGGCGGAGTCCTTCACGACGTCGAACTCGACCGGATCGCCCTTCAGCAGGCTCTTCGCCGTGTTGATCGCGTACTCCTTCGTGATGTGCGGGGGCAGCGGCGGGACGCTCCGGCTGACGTACGCGTCGATCAGGGTCACGCCCTGGTGCGCGAACGCCCGCTCGACCGCAGGCTCGACCTCGGAGTCCTCGTGCACCGCGATGCCCTGGAACCCGAGCAGCGTCGCGTACCCGGCGTAGTCGATCGACTCGACGTCCTGCGAGCCGCGCCACATCGGGTTGCCGTCCTCGGTGCGCATCTCCCACGACACCTGGCCGAGGTCGTCGTTGTGCATGACCACGATGACGAGCTGCTGGTTCGGCCAGGCCGCCAGGTACTTCTTCACGGTGATCAGCTCGTTCATGCCGAGCATCTGGAAGGCCCCGTCGCCGATCGTGCACACCGCCGGACGGTCCGGGAACGCGAACTTGGCCGTCACCGCGTACGGCATGGCCGCGAGCATCGTCGCGAGCCGGCCGGACATGTCGCCGCGCATGCCCTCGCGCAGCCGGATGTGGTGGCCGTACCAGTCGGCGGTCGTGCCGGCGTCCGCGGTGACCGTGACGCCGTCGGGCAGCCGGTCGTTCACGGCCTGGATCACCCGGCGCGGGTTCACCCCGTCGTCGTAGGCGACCTCGGACTGCGCACGCATCTCCGACTCCCACTCGCGCATCTCGTCGGCGACGGTCTGCTGGAAGGACTTGTCGGTCTTCTGCTCGAGCAGCGGGAGCACCGCGTCGAGCGTCGAGCCGACGTCGCCCCACAGGTTCAGCTCGGTCGGGTACCGCAGGCCGAGCTGCTCCGGCTTGATGTCGACCTGGATGCCCCGGGCCTGCCCTGTCTTCGGCATGTACTCGCCGTACGGGTAGTTCGTGCCGAGCAGCACGAGGGTGTCGCAGTCGCGGATCTGGTGCAGCGACGGCAGCGACCCGAGCAGCCCGAGCTGCTGCGAGTGGTAGGGCACGTCGGACGGGATCACGTCCTTGCCGCGGAGTGCCGTGATGATCCCCGCACCCGCTTTCTCGGCCGCGGCGAGCACCTGGGCCGTCGCACCGCGCGCGCCCGCACCGACCAGGAACGTCACCTTCGACCCGGCGTTGATGATCTCGGCCATCTTCCGGACCTCGTCGGCGGGCGGCGTGATCCGGGTGGACGCTGGGACGTCGCTCGACCGCGAGGCCCAGTGCTCGAGCGGCGGTGCGTCGTACGTCATCGCCTGCACGTCGTGGGGCAGCACGACGACGGCCGGCTGCTTGCGGAGCGACGCCGTGCGGAACGCGGTGTCGAGCACCACGCCGACGGCTTCGGGCGTGGCCACCGTCTGCACGTAGCAGGCGACGTCGGCGAACACGCGCTCCAGGTTCGACTCCTGCTGCGTGAACGACCCCATCGCCGCGAGCCCCTGCTGGCCGACGATCGCCACCACCGGCTGGTTGTCCATCTGCGCGTCGTACAGACCGTTCAGCAGGTGGAAGGCACCGGGACTCGACGTCGCGACGCAGACCCCGACCTCGCCGGTGAACTTCGCGTGCGCGGTCGCCATCAGCGCCGCGATCTCCTCGTGCGTGGGGCGGACGTACTCCAGGCCGTCGCCCTTCGACGCCGCCTTGCCGAGCGCGCCGTCGAAGGCGCCGATCCCGTCGCCGGGGTACCCGAACACCCGGGAGACCCCCCACGCCTTGATGCGGTCGATGACGAAGTCGCTCACGGTCGTGCTCATGGCACCAGCGTGCGCGGGCGCGCACGGGTCCGTTCACAGGCACCGGACTGGAGGCCCGGGTCACGTGACCGACGTCGGTCACGTGATCCGGGCCTCCAGGCCAGGGCGCCTGTGCTGGCTGGTGCTCGGTGTCGGCTGGTGCTCGGTACCGGCTACGGCTCCTGCGCGATCAGCGGACGCAGCGTGCGGTGCGCGATGCGCAGCCCCTCGAGCACCCTGTCGTCGGTGCCGCCCCAGAGCGGGTCCTCGTGCTCGACGCTCAGCGTGCCGTCGAAGCCCGCCTCGTAGAGGCGGTCGACGACGCGCGGCCAGTCCACGACACCGCGACCCGGCACGCGGAACCGCCACCAGCCCATGTCCCACGGGTCGTCGCCCTTGTCGACCTTGCCGAAGAACCCGTACTCGTTGCGCTTCCGGGGGAAGAGTTCGAGGTCCTTCGCCTGGGCGTGCACGATGTGGTCGGCGAACGGCAGGATCGTCTCGACCGGGTCGATCCCGATCCACGTCAGGTGCGACGGGTCCCAGTTCAGGCCGAAGCCCAGGCCGGTGACCCAGCCCCAGAGCTCGGGGGAGTACGCGATGTTGCCGGGGTACCCGTCGGGGTGCCAGCCCTCCATCACGCAGTTCTCGATGACCAGCCGCACGCCGCGCTCGTTGGCGTAGTCGACGAGCTCGGGCAGGACCCGGTTCCCCTCGGCCATGTTCTCGCGGACGGACTTCGTGGTGTCGCGGCCGATGAAGGTGCCGACGTACGGGATGCCGAGCGTCTGCGCGGTGTCGATCGCGTGCTTGAGGTGGGTCCGCACCGCGGTCCGGTGCTCCGGGTCCTGGTGCAGGTTGTTCTCGTAGTAGGCGAGCGCGGAGATCTCGAGGCCGGTGCGGTCGAGCAGGGCGCGGGTGGCCAGGGCGTCCTCGTCCGTGAACGTGGCGACCGGCAGGTGCGCCGCCTCGAAGTCGCGTCCACCGGTGCCCGGCCAGACGGCGACCTCGAGCCGTTCGTAGCCCTGCTGCTGGGCGAACCCGGCGATCCGGTCGAGCGACCAGCCGGGCAGGCAGGCGGTCAGCATCCCGAGCTTCACCGGATCTCCCGCCAGGTCGTCTCGGCCGCGCTGCCCATCACGGCCTCGATGATGTCGGCCGAGCGGGCGCCGTCCGCGAACGTCGGCAACCCGTCGGGGGCGACCCCGGTGCGGACCGCGGTGTAGGTGTCCGCGACGAAGGCCGCGAAGGCGTCGAGGTACCCCTGCGGGTGCCCGGCCGGCACGATCGCCAGCCGGCGCTGGTCCGGGTACCCCTGTGATGGGTCGCGGACCACGATCTGCGCGCCGCGCTCGTTGCCGAACCAGGCCGACTCGGGCTGCTCCTGGTCGAACGCCGCGCTGCCGCGGGTGCCGTCGACCTCGAACCACAGGCGGTTCTTGCGGCCCGAGGCGACCTGCGAGATCACGACGTTGCCGATGCGGCCCGTGGCCGTGCGGAAGGTGGCGACGGCGGTGTCCTCGGTGGTGACCTCGGCGCGTTCGGCCGCGTCGGCCACCGGGTCCGGGTCGGGGGAGCCGGAGAACGACGGACCGGACGCCGCCGGCCGGGTCGGGTAGACGATGTCGGTCGCCGCGGACACCGAGGCGAAGCGCTCACCCGTCACGAACTCGACCAGGTCGCACCAGTGCGAGCCGATGTCCGCGAACGCGCGGGACAGCCCGCTCGAGGTCGGGTCGACCCGCCAGCTCGAGGCGTCCTCGTCGAGCATCCAGTCCTGCAGGTAGTGGCCGTGCACCGCGAGCAGCCGGCCGAGCTCCCCGTCGGCGATGCGCGCCCGGATCTCGCGGACCATCGGGTGGTACCGGTACACGAACGGCACCGTGGCCACGACACCGGCCTCGGCGGCGGCGGCGACGAGCTCGGCGGCCTGGGCGGGGTCGATCGCCAGGGGCTTCTCGCACACCACGTTGATGCCGGCCGCGATCACCGCGAGCGCCTGCGGGTGGTGCTGGTCGTTCGGGGTGCAGATGTGCACGACGTCGGGGGCGTCGGCGATGACCTCGTCGAGGGAGGCGTAGCCACGGGGCAGGTCGAGCTGCGCCGCCACCTGCTCGGACCGGGCGGCGTTCCGGCCGAGCACACCGAGGACCTCGGCGCCGGAGGCCCGGGCGGCCCGGGCGTGGACGCCGGCGATCATGCCCGTCCCGACCACGGCGACACGGAGGCGTCGCCCTTCGTACCCACTGCTCATGGTGCTCCCTCGCGCCGGACTGACACCACCGTAGCGGCCCGGCCGTCCCCGGGGGACGGTGAGTACGGTCTGGTGCATGTCGAGCCTCCAGACCAGCCTGCTCATCCTCGGAGCCAGCGGCGACCTGTCCAAGCGCCTGCTCCTGCCCGGCCTCGCGACCCTGCTCCAGGTGAAGGACGACTGGGACGTCCAGCTCGTCGGGGCCGGTGTCGAGGACCTGTCCGACGCCGACTGGAAGGCGCAGGTGCGCGAGTCCTTCGAGAACGCGCAGGCGTCGAAGAACGAGGAGGACGAGGGCGCCTCGGGTGAGACATCGCTGCCGGAGCGACTGCAGGCCGTGGTCGGCGCCTCGACCTACCGGAAGGCCGACGTCACCGACCCGGACGACCTGTGCGCACTGCTCGCCGCGTGCGAGCACGACCCCGCGATCTACTTCGCGCTGCCGCCGGCGGTCACCGAGAAGAGCTGCGAGCAGCTCGCCCACCTCGACCTGCCCGCCGGCACCCGCCTGGCGCTGGAGAAGCCGTTCGGCACCGACGCCGACAGCGCCTCGCACCTCAACGACCTGCTGCACTCCTTCATCCCCGAGGAGCGCATCCACCGCGTCGACCACTTCCTCGGCCGCTCCACCGTGCTCAACCTGCTCGGGCTGCGCTTCGCCAACCGCATCATCGAGCCGCTGCTCTCGTCGCAGCACGTCGAGCGCGTCGACATCGTCTACGACGAGACCCTCGGGCTGGAGGGCCGGGCGCGCTACTACGACAAGGCCGGGGCGCTCACCGACATGATCCAGAGCCACCTGCTGCAGGTGATGGCCGTCGTCGCGATGGAGGCCCCTGCCTCGATCAGGGCCGACGACCTGCGCACCCAGAAGGAGCTCGTGCTGCGGGCCGTCCGGCCGTGGGGCGGCGACGTCGTCACCGCGGGCAAGCGCGCCCGGTACACCGCCGGCACCGTCGGGGACCGCCAGCTGC
The DNA here is from genome assembly GCF_003234225.2 of Curtobacterium sp. MCSS17_005. Taxonomy (NCBI): domain Bacteria; kingdom Bacillati; phylum Actinomycetota; class Actinomycetes; order Micrococcales; family Microbacteriaceae; genus Curtobacterium; species Curtobacterium sp. MCSS17_005. Next base: position 2,998,622 of record NZ_CP126258.1, on the reverse strand, counting down.
CGTCGTACGTCGACGAGGACGGCGTCGACCCGTCGCTCGGTACCGAGACCCTCGCCCAGCTCACCCTGGAGATCGCGAACTGGCGCTGGGCCGGCGTCCCGTTCACCCTGCGCTCCGGCAAGGCGCTCGCCGCACAGCGCCGCGAGATCGTCATCACGTTCAAGGACTCCCCGCACGTGCCCGAGGGGCTCACCGGCACCGAGTTGCCCGACCGGCTGCGCATCTGGATCGCCCCGGACGAGATGCAGCTCGAGCTCAACGTCAACGGTGCCGGCGACCCGTACACGATCGACCACACGAGCCTCGAGGTGACCTTCAACCCCGGGCGCCTGAGCGCCTACGGCGAGGTGCTGGCCGGCGTGCTCGAGGGCGACGCCACGCTGTCGGTGCGCGGTGACAGCGCCGTGCAGGGCTGGAAGGTCGTCGGGCCGTTCCTCGACGCGTGGAAGGCCGGTAAAGCGCCCCTCGACGAGTACGCCGCCGGATCCGTCGGCCCCGACGGCTGGGACAACATCGAGGCCTGAGCCCGAGTGGCGGCGTAGCGTCGGGCGACGTGAACACCACCGACGACGTCCTGCAGACCGTTCCCGAACCCGCCGGCGCCGACATCCGTGTCGACGACGTCCCCTACGACCACGAGGGCACCGAACTGCTCGGCGTCCTCGCGAAGGACGCCGCGATCGCAGGCCCTCGTCCGGCCGTCCTCGTCGTGCACGACTGGCACGGCGTGAACGAGCACGTCGAGGCCCGGGTAACGATGCTCGCCCGGCTCGGCTACGTCGCGTTCGGCGCGGACATCTACGGCGCCGGTGTCCGCCCGGGGGATGACACCGCGGCCCAGGTCGCCGGCGGTTTCTACCAGGACCTGCCCCTGCTGCGGGCCCGAGCCACCGCCGGGCTCGAGCGACTGCTCGCCGACCCGGACGTCGACCCCGCCCGCGTCGTCGTGATGGGCTACTGCTTCGGTGGCTCGACCGCACTCGAACTCGCACGGACCGGGGCCGACCTGGTCGGTGCCGTGGCGTTCCACGGCGGCCTCATCGCGCACGACCCCTCGGACGCCGCGGACATCCGGGCGAAGCTGCTCGTCCTCACCGGGGGCGCCGACCCCGTCGTGCCGGACGAGGCCGTGCACGCGTGGCAGGACGAGATTCGGGCGGCGCCGGACGTCGACTGGCAGGTCGTGACGTACTCGGGCGCGATGCACGCGTTCGCCGTCCCGGGCACCGACGCCCCGGACCACGGCGCGCAGTACCAGGAGCGCGCCGATCGCCGATCGTGGCAGGCGCTCCGGGTGTTCCTGGCCGAGGTGTTCGACGAGGAGCCCGCGGCGCTGTGACGGTGCGGCCGTCGGAGACCGTTCGCGACACGCCGAGCACGGGGGCCGGAGGGCCTCGATTGGCGCCCGGGCCGCACCTGTTGTAGAGTCTTCCACGGCCGCAAGGCCACGCGCTCGTAGCTCAATGGATAGAGCATCTGACTACGGATCAGAAGGTTGGGGGTTCGAGTCCCTTCGAGCGCACAGGCAAGCAGAACGACGAAGGGCCCCGGTGGATTCCACCGGGGCCCTTCGTCGTTCGTGGGCCGCGCCACGTCCGTGCGACTCGGCGAGCAGGAACGGTCGAGTCCCGGAGACGGACTCGGCCGTTCCTGCTCACGAAGTGGCGGGCGAGTAGGGCTCAGCCTGCGAACGCCGCCAACCGGTCCTGCAGCGCACGCTCCAGGTACGGCTCGAGCGACGAGGCCCACGTCGCGGTGATGTGCGTGCTGTCCCGGTAGACCAGGACGCCCCCGACGACCGCCGGGCACGAGGTGTCGGTGCAGTAGTAGCGGCTCAGGTCGATCGACGCTGCCTTGCCCCCGGCTGCCCGGAACGCGGCGACGGCCTCGACCGACGAGTCCGTCGTGCCGAGTGCTTCGGCGCGGGATCGGTCACAGGCGTCCGTCGTCGGCCCGGACATCGTGCTCAGGCAGGCGACGACGTCGGGGCGGGGTACCGGGTTGTCGCGGACGGCGATGACGGGCAGCTCGTCACCGGCCGCCTGCTGCCACGCGTCGACCAGGCCGTTGCGGGTGGCCTTGTCGCGGGCCGGTCCGGGCGGCAGGCTGACCGGCATCTGCGTGGTGGAGTGGGTGACGACCAGGGCGTCGGCGTCGCGGTGCTCGCGGACGTAGTCGATGGCGGCGTGCTTCCACGAGTTGCAGCCCCGCATCGACGAGGGGCTCAGCGAGTCCTGCTGCGCGGTGGTGAGGTAGCACCCGCCGGCGCCGGCCAGGTCGATCCGCCAGCCGTTGTCGTCGGCGATCTTCTCGTACGCACCGAGCAGTGCGTTGCTGTGCGAGTCGCCGATGACGATGAGGTGCTTCGACCAGCCGGTGGCCTTGCCGAGGACGCAGGGCCGGAACGTGCCGCTCCAGCACTCGGCGCGGTTGTCGTCGTCGTCCTCGGCCACGGCCGGAGCGGGCACACGGACGTCGGCGAGCTCGGGGTCGACGCAGGGGTCGGCGAACCCGATGCGCGCGGCGGCACCGAAGCAGGACTCGTCGTCGTCCTCCTGCTCCGCGGTGACCTGCTTCGTGACGGTGGTCGCGTTGACCTCCTGCACGTAGACGGCGGTCAGGGTGGCGGCCCCGAGCGTCACGACGGTGAAGCTGCAGATGACGGCGAGCGAGACGACGCCCCGGGGCTGCAGGTCCCGCAGCCACGTCGAGAACCGGACGGGTTCCTCGAACCAGATCGTCGTGGCGGTCGCCAGACCGATCGCGACGAGCAGCACCGCCGAACTCGTCGCCCAGTCGAGTGGACGGCCGAGCATGATCGGCAGGATGACGACGAGCGGCCAGTGCCAGAGGTAGAGCGCGTACGAGATCCGCCCGAAGAAGGCGACGGGCCGCAGCGCACCGACGTCCTCGAACTCGGTGCCCGCGCCGAAGAGCAGTACGAGTGCCGCACCGGCGACCGGCAGCAGCGCAGCGATCCCGGGGAACGCCGTCTCCGGGGTGATCACGACGAGGGACAGTGCGAGGGCCACGACGCCGATGCCGGTGGCGACCAGGCGGACCCGTCGGGCGACCTCGGTGCGGACCTCGGGCAGGTGCACGGTGGCGACGAGACCGCCGAGTGCGAACTCCCACGCGCGGGTGCCGGTGGAGAAGTAGGCGACGCCGGGGTCGGTGGCCGTCTGCACGATGCTCCACACGAGGGACAGCACGACGACGCTGCCGAGCAGCAGCCGTGCGGTCACCAGCGGCGCGAACCGCCGGCGCGCGAGTGCCCCGACGCCGAGCAGCAGGAGCGGCAGGAGGATGTAGAACTGCTCCTCGACCGACAGCGACCAGAAGTGCTGGAACGGTGAGGGGGCGTCGGCCGACGCCAGGTAGTCGACGGCGTTCGCCGCGAGCTCCCAGTTCTGCAGGTACACCGTCGAGGCGATCAGCTCGCGCCCGTACTGCCCCCACAGCGCGCTCGGCACGGCGACGAGCACCGCGATGCCCGTGACCACGATGGTGAGGAACGCGGCCGGCAACAGGCGTTTGGCCCGGCGCGACCAGAACCGTCCGAGCCGGATCGTGCCCGTCGCGAGCTGTTCCCGCAGCAGGAGCCCGGTGATCAGGAAGCCGGAGATCACGAAGAAGACGTCGACACCGACGAACCCGCCGTGCAGGGCGCCCGGCCACAGGTGGTAGACGACGACCGCGAGGACGGCGAACGCGCGGAGGCCCTGGATGTCCCACCGCGTGGTGTCGCGCGCTCGGTGCGCGGGGCCCCGCTCGCCCGGCGTTGCTGTACTCACTGCGTCGATCCTAGGAGACGCGGACGGCTCCGCCGGGCGTTCGCGACACGGACGCTACGATCCTTCTCCAGAGGGGGGCCGATGGACCTGCGCTGGTTGACCGCGTCCGACGACGAGTTCGCGGCGGAGACGGCACGACGACCGCGGATGCGCCGCCCGCGACAGGCTCCGCGGTGGTGGAACGCGCTGCTCCCCGTGCACGTCGACGGCGTCCTGGACGTCGAGTTCGGCTGCGTCCAGCGGCGCTGGATGGTCTCGCGGGACTGGACGTACCTGACCGTCCGGCTGCCCGGCACGTTGCCGCACCTGCTCCTCGACGCCACGGCGAACGACGGTCGTCGCAGCGACCTGCCGGTGGTGCTCCGCCACCGGCAGCGGATGTCGCTGGAGGGCGACTTCGACCGGCACTTCCGGGTGTGGGCGCCGGAGGACTACGGCCAGGACGCGCTGTACGTCCTCACCCCCGACGTGATGGCGGCGCTCGTCGACCACGCGGCCGGCTGGAACGTCGAGATGGTCGACGACCGGCTGGTCTTCTCGGCGCCGGGAACCGCGGACTGGTCGCGTCCTGCGCCGTGGATGCGGGTCGAGGCTGTCTTGGGCGAGGTCGTGCCCCGTGTCGTCCGCGCTGCCTCCCGGTACCAGGACGACCGCTCGCTGCTCGAGGACGGGCACGCCGACGCGATCGCCGCCGCGGGGCGTCGCCTGGTGCTCCGCGACCGGCGGAAGAGCCGTCTGCGAGCGACGTGGGCGGGGGCCCTGTGGATGGGCGTCGTCTGCGTGTCCTACAGCGGACCGTTGGCCGTCGCGGTGGTCGGTTCGATGTCGGTCCTCGACCACTGACCGTCGGCGCACGCCTGCGACGTGGCCCCGGTACCGACAGGAGGCCCGTGGCGGTGTCGCCACGGGCCTCCTGTTTGACTTGTCGGTGCGTCGACTACGCGACGGTCGCGCGCGCCTCGGCCAGCGACGGGTAGTCGGTGTAGCCCTCGGCGGTCGCGCCGTAGAAGAGCTCCGGACGCGGCTCGTTGAGCTCGGCGTCGTGCTCCCAGCGGTGCGCGAGGTCCGGGTTGGCGATCGCGGCGCGGCCCACGGCGACGGCGTCGGCGTGGTCGCCCTCGACGATCGCGATGGCCTCGTCGCGGGTGGTGAGCGACGAGAAGCCCGAGTTCACGATGAACGGCGCGCCCGCGGTGCGGCGGACGTGCTGCACCAGGTCGCCGATCGGCTCGGCGTGCAGGACGTCGACGAAGGCGAGGCCGAGCGGCGCGAGGCCCTCGGCGACGGCGGTGTAGGTGGCGCGGACGTCGTCGGCGTCGTCCTCGATGACGCCCTGGATCCCGTGCTCGGGCGACAGGCGGATGCCGGTGCGATCGGCGCCGATGGCCTCGGCGATGGCCGTGGTGACCTCGACCGCGAAGCGTGCACGGTTCTCGGGGGAGCCGCCGTACTGGTCGGTGCGGGTGTTCGACACCGGCGACATGAACTCGTGCACCAGGTAGCCGTTGGCGCCGTGGACCTCGACACCGTCGAGTCCGGCGGCGATCGCGTTGCGGGCGGCCTGCACGAAGCCCTGCACGGCCTCCTGCACCTCGGCGGTGGTCAGCTCGTGCGGGACGGGCATGTCGGCCTTCGAGCCGTCGGCCAGGTGCGTCTGCCCGGGGGCGGCGATGGCGGACGGGGCGACGATGCGCGGGGTCTGCGAGATGTCGGTGTGCGAGACGCGGCCACCGTGCATGAGCTGCATCACGATCGTGCCGCCGGCGGCGTGCACGGCGTCGGTCACGCGGCGCCAGCCGGCGATCTGGTCGTCGGTCTCGATGCCGGGCTGCCCGGGGTAGGAGCGGCCCTCCTGCACGGGCCAGGTGCCCTCGGTGATGATCATGCCGAGGCCCGCGCGCTGCCGGTAGTGCTCGACCAGCAGGTCGTTCGGGACGCCGTGCTCGCCGGCGCGGGTGCGCGTGAGCGGGGCCATGACGACGCGGTTCGACAGGGACAGGGCGCCGATGGCGGCGGGTTCGAAGAGCTTCACGTCAGGGCGAACGACGAGTTGTCCCATGCAATTCCGCCTCGGAGGACTTCTTCAGGCAGTGCGGTCAGTCGCGCGGGCACACCAGCGTCGACGAGCGCACCTGGCCCTCGGGCCGGATCACCTGGTGCTGCGAGAGGGGCTTGCCGCAGAGGGGGCAGCCCCGGTCGATCGTCCGGTCGTCGATGCCCTCGGGGCGACCGGCGCCGATCTGCGAGGGGCCCATCTTGTTGATGAGCGTCGTGTTCCACCGTTCGTACCACTGGCCGAAGCGTCCCACGGTGCATCCTTTCGTTCGTGCACGAACCATTATGGCACTGATGGCCGCGGATCACACCTGGTCGATGCGCTCCAGCAGCTCGGTCAGCTCGTCCTTCAGGGACTCGAGTCGGGCGAGTGGCCACCCGAGCCGGTCCGCGACGGCGAGCGGCACCGCCTGCGCTCGGTCGCGCAGGGCGTGCCCGGCGGTCGTCAGGGACACCTCGAGCTGTCGTTCGTCGGCGGCGCTGCGGGTGCGGCGGACGTAGCCGGAGGCCTCCAGTCGCTTGAGCAGCGGGCTCAGCGTCGCGGAGTCCAGTCGCAGCTCCCCGGCGATCTCGCGCACCGACCGCGGGTCCCGCTCCCACAGGGCGAGCATCACGAGGTACTGCGGGTGGGTCAGGCCCATCGGTTCGAGCAGGTCGCGGTACAGCCCGATGACGCTGCGGCTCGTCGCCGCGAGTGCGAAGCAGAGCTGCCGGTCGAGCGCGAGCGGGTCCGGTGCGGTCTGGGTCATGCCCTCAGGGTACTTCGTTCGTGCACGAAGTGGTGTGGCCCGACCCGGGGCGGTGGGCGCAACGGCCTGGAGGCCCGGTGCCGGTCTCGTGGACCGGCACCGGGCCTCCAGGGTGGTTGCGCTGGTGCGTCGACTACGCGCGGTGCGCGGGCGGGTGGCCCGAGTCGTGCGCGTTCGCGTCCGGCTCCACGGGGAGCGCGTGGGTGCCGGTGTGCGTGTCCTCGTGGCCGGCGACCGGGTGGGTGCGCTCGAGCTTCGCGCCCTCCACGTCGACGTCCGGCACGATGCGGTCGAGCCACTTCGGGAACCACCAGGCGCTCTTGCCGAGCAGGTGCATCGCCGACGGGATGAGCAGCATGCGGACGACGAAGGCGTCGATCAGCACACCGAAGGCCAGCCCGAAGCCGATCGGCTTGATGGTGGACGAGTCCGAGAAGATGAAGCCCGCGAACACCGAGATCATGATGATCGCCGCCGCCGTGACCACCGCGCGACCCGCGTGCAGACCGCGCTGGACGGCCACCTTCGCGCTCGCGCCGTGGGCGTAGGCCTCACGCATGCCGGACACCAGGAACAGCTGGTAGTCCATCGCCAGACCGAACAGGATCCCGATCTCGATGATGGGCAGGAAGCTCAGGATCGGTGCCGGGTCGTGCACGCCGAAGACCGAGCCGAGCCAGCCGAACTGGTAGATCGCGGTCAGCCCACCGAACGACGCCAGCACGGACAGGATGAACCCGGCGGTGGCGGTGATCGGCACGAGGAACGACCGGAACACGATGATCAGGATGATCAGCGACAGTCCGACGACCACCACGAGGTAGAGCGGCAGCACGTTCGAGAGCTTCTCGGACACGTCGATATTCGCCGACGCGTTGCCGGCGACGCCGAGGGTGACCTTGCCGTCGTCGGTGGAGACGGTCTGCTCGCGCAGGTCCTTCACGACGTTCTCGGTGGAGACGCTGTCCGGGCCGCCGGCGGGCTTCACCTGGAACGCGATGATGTCGCGGTCCTTCGAGGCGCCGATGGGCAGCACGGCCTGCACGTCGTCGTTCTTCGCGATCGCCTGGCCGATGGTGACCTCGGTCGCGGTGACGTCGCTCTTGCTGATCGACTCCGGCAGGGTCGCCACGACGAGCAGCGGGCCGTTCTGACCGGCGCCGAACTCCTGCTCGAGCGTCTTGTACGCCTTGTACTGGCTCGACTCGACGGCCTCGGACGAACCGCTCGGCAGGCCCAGGCGCATCTGGGTCGCGGGCAGGGCGATGGTGCCGAGCACCGCGACGCCGAGGACGAGCGTGATGACCGCGCGCCAGCTCGACATCGGCTTGTTCGGGATCCGCGTGGAGTCGGTGTTGCCGATCTTCGCGCGCTCCTTCTTCCGCAGGATCCGCATGCCGATGAGCGACAGCAGGGCCGGGGTGAACGAGGTCGCGATGAGGATCGCGAAGAGCACCGCGACCGCACCGACCGTGCCCATCAGGCCGAGGAACGGGATGCCGGTGATGTTCAGCGCGAGCAGCGCGACGATGACGGTCGCACCGGCGAACACCACGGCGTTGCCCGAGGTGCCGTTCGCGAGCCCGATCGACTCGTGCACCTGCATCCCCTGCTTCAGCTGGGTCCGGTGCCGGTTCAGGATGAACAGCGAGTAGTCGATGCCGACCGCCAGGCCCAGCATCACCCCCAGCACCGGCGTGACCGAGATGAACTCGACGACGCTCGAGAACGACAGGGCGGTGAGCGAGGCGACGCCGACGCCGAGCACGGCGCTGACGAGCGGGACCGCGGCGCCGATGACCGTGCGGAGCATCAGGAGCAGCACGATCGCGGCGATGATGACACCGCCGATCTCACCCGGGCCGAGGATCGACGGCACACCCTGTGCGATGTCGTTCGAGACGTACACGTTGACGCCCTGGATGTCGGCCGACTCGGCGTCGTCCGCGATGGCGGTCTTCGTGTCCGCGGGGACCTCGTAGGTCGACTTCGTGAACTGCACGGTGCCGATCGCGGCGCTGCCGTTGTCCGACACGAAGCGGATGTCCTTCGACAGGTCGAGTAGGTCCGCGCCCTGTTCGAGCTCCTGCTCGCTGTCGTCGAGCTTCTGCTTGTTCGTGTCGATCGTCTTCTGGGCGTCGGCGATCTGCTGCTCACCGGCGTCGATCTGGGCCTGCTGAGCGTCGATCTGCGCCTGCGCCTGCTGGAGCTGGGCGGCTGCGGCCTGCGCCTGTGCGGCGGGGACGGCTGCGCCACCGGCTGCCTGCGCCTGCGCCTTCTGCGAGTCGAGCTGCGCCTGGGCGTCCTCGATCTTCTGCTTGCCGGACTCGAGCTGCGCCTTCTGGGCGTCGAGCTGCTCCTGTCCGGTCTCGATCTTCGCGCGACCGGACTCGATCTGGTCACGGCCGTCGACGATCTTCTGCCGCTGGTCGTCGAGCTGCTGCTGGGTGTCGAAGCCGCTCGTCGTGCCCTTGACGCCGTCGAGCTCCTCGAGGCTGGTCAGGAAGTCGTCGATCTCGGACTGCTGCGACGACGAGAACGCCTTGCCGTCCTTCGTCTCGAAGACGATCGTGCCGTTGCCGCCGTTCGCCGACGGGAACTTGTCGGCGAGCTGGTCCTGCACCTGACTGGTCTTGGTGTTCGGGATCGTGATCGACGACGAGATCGTGCCGGCGAAGAGCGTGTACGTGACGCCCGCGACGGCCATGATCGCGACCCAGGTGATGATCACGAGCCAGTGGCGTCGTGCGGAGAACCGTCCGAGACGGTAGAGGAGACCGGCCATGCGGTTGCCTGCGGTCCTTTCGTGTCAGGTGCTGGTGGTGCGGGGTGCGCCGGTGGACCCCTGGGGGATGAGGAGGTGGGGCGGTGTCAGTCGTCGGCCATGTAGCCGCTGCGGACGCTGTGCACGAGTCGTGCGAGCAGGTCGTCCCACGCGTCGAGCGCCGGCTGGTCGAGCTCGGGGCCGGACGTCGCCAGCCAGTGCTCCGCGATGACGACGATGCCGCTCATGAGCGACTCGACGAGCAGTGCGGCGTCGAGGGGATCGGCGGCCGGGTAGCGCCGGGCGACCTCGTGCCGGAGTCGTTCGGTCACACGCGAGAACGCCGTCTGGGTCAGCACCGCGGCCTTCGGGTCGTCCTTGCCGGGGTCGCCGAGGATCCGGTACATGCTGGCGATCGCCGGAGCCAGGTCGGCACCGCGGGCGGCGGACTCGAGCTCGTCGAACATCGACGCCCGGCTGCCGTCGCCCACCGGGGTCCGGGCCATGTCGGCGAGGAACCGGTCGATGATGACGGACAGCTCCTGCTCGCACACGGCCAGCAGGACCTCGTCGAGCGAGGCGAAGTGGTTGAACACGGTGCGCCGGGCGATGTCCGCCCGGGCGGCGAGGTCGTCCACGCTGAAGTCGCGGCCGCCGCGCTCGTCGATCAGGTCGCGAGCGGCCTGCAGGATCGCCGCACGGTGCTTCGCCTTGAGGGCAGCACGGCGGTCGGTCGCGATGGTCACGAGATCGAACACTAGGTGCATCGATGCACTCGGTGCAACGAGGTTGAGTGCATCCCCAGGTTCGTCCCCCGGTGCGGAACGGCTGTGCTGCACCGCTGTTCAGCCAGAGGTGTCGGGTGCCAGACTGGCCGGACGAACCGCTGCCGTACGAAGGAGTACCGATGCCCGTCCGCCTGTCCCCGGAGACCCTCGACGAGATCGCCGCGAGCGGTGTCGCCGTGCCCACCTACGACCGCGACGGCATCACCGCCGGCATCGTCCACTTCGGCGTCGGCGGGTTCCACCGCGCGCACCAGGCGATGGTGGTCGACCGGCTCCTGCAGCGCGGCGAGGCCCGCGAGTACGGCATCTGCGGCGTCGGCGTGCTCGAGCAGGACCGTCGGATGGCGACCGCGATGGCCGAGCAGGGCGGCCTGTACACGCTCGTCCTCAAGCACCCGGACGGCACCCGTGATTCCCGTGTCATCGGCAGCATCGTCGAGTACCTGCTCGCCGTCGATGACCCCGACGCCGTCGTCGAGAAGATGGCGCACCCGGACACCAGGATCGTCAGCCTGACCATCACCGAGGGCGGCTACAACTTCGACCACGTCACCGGCGAGTTCGTCGCCGACGAGCCCGGCGTCGCGGCCGACCTGCGCGGCGACGGCCCGCCCCGCACGGTGTTCGGCCTGGTGGTCGAGGCACTGCGCCGGCGACGGGACCGCGGCCTCGACCCGTTCACCGTGATGTCCTGCGACAACATCCAGGGCAACGGGCACGTCGCCCGGTCGATGTTCACCGCCTACGCCCGGCTGCAGGACCCGGACTTCGCGGACTGGATGGACGAGCACGTGGCGTTCCCGAACTCGATGGTCGACCGCATCACCCCGGTCACCGCCGACGAGGACCGCGCCTGGGTCCGCGACGAGCTCGGCATCGACGACGCCTGGCCCGTCGTCGCCGAACCGTTCTTCCAGTGGGTGCTCGAGGACGACCACCCCGCCGGCCGGCCGCCCTACGAGGACGCCGACGTCCAGCTCGTCGACGACGTCGAGCCGTACGAACTCATGAAGCTCCGACTCCTCAACGCCAGCCACCAGGGGCTCTGCTACTTCGGGTACCTGTCGGGCTACCGCTACGCGCACGAGGCCACGCAGGACCCGGCGATCGCGACCTTCCTGCGCCGCTACATGGACGACGAGGGCACGCCGACGCTGCACCCGGTGCCCGGCATCGACCTGGAGGACTACAAGGCGACCCTGATCGAGCGCTTCCAGAACCCCGAGGTGCGCGACACCCTCGCCCGGCTCTGCGCCGAGTCGAGCGACCGGATCCCGAAGTGGCTGCTCCCCGTCGTGCGCGAGAACCTGGCGGCCGGTCGGCCCGTCACGCTGTCCGCCGGCATCGTCGCGTCGTGGGCCCGCTACGACGAGGGCACCGACGAGTCCGGTGAACCCATCGAGATCGTCGACCGGCTCGCCGAGCCCCTGCACCGCATCGCCCTGACACAGCGCGACGACCGCCTCGCCTTCATCGCGAACCGCCAGGTCTTCGGCGACCTGGTCGACGACGAACGGTTCGTCGCCGCGTACCGCGACGCCCTGGACGGGCTCATCGCGGACGGCGCGCACGCCACCGTGGAGCGTCTGTCACGGTCCTGAGACGCGACCGACCGACGGACGGGAGGCCCGTGGCGGCGCCGCCACGGGCCTCCCGTCCGCCTGCTGCCCACGTGACGGGCACGGGACGGCGGCTCGTGTCCGCGCGATGACGGTTCCGGTTCGCGAACCCCGAGGATCGTGAACCAGAACCGTCAGCCGCTCACCGCGCGACGTCGTCCCACGGCACCGGGGTGGTCTCGCCCGTCTCCCAGTCGCGGCGCAGCACGCCGTAGCCGACCGACCCGACGGCCGGGCCGCCGTCGACGGGCCACGCCTCGCGGTAGTGGGCCTCCTGCACCCACCCGGCACGGACGAAGACCCGGCGCATGGCGGTGTTGTCCTCGCGGGTCTGGCCCTCGAAGCGCGTGATCGCCGGCAGCGTCGTGAACACGTGGTCGGTCACCGCGCGCAGGGCGGGGACCCCGAGGCCCCGACCCCGGAACCGACCGGCCAGGCGCAGGTCGAACAGGGGGACGGGGTCCGCCAGGTCCTCGAGGCGGACCAGTCCGATGCGCCCGAGGTCGTCGTGGTCGAGCCAGGAGGTGTCGTGCTCGTCGTCGCGGTAGGCGCCGGAGTCGACGGCGCTCGCCGCGTCGGCCGCGCTGATGCGCCGTCGGACGTGGAACGGGAACTCCTCGGACGTCAGGAACGCGAGCAACTCCTGGCGGTCGGTGCCGGTGGGGTCCAGACGGGTGAGGCGGACGGCGGGAGCTGGCATGCCGCTCAGGGTAGTTGCACGGTCGTCGGGCAGGCTCGGGGCGTGCGAGGTGGGACGAGGACGACGGCCGCGGCCCTGACGGCGCTGGTGCTGGTCGGGCTGGTGGGGTGCTCCGGTGGGCCGGGTGGTGACACGACCGGGCCGAAGCCGTCTGCTCCTGCTGCTGCATCTGGGGCGGCTTCGGGTGCAGCGGCGCCGTCGACCGACCCGGCGACCGACCCCGCCACCGCGCGGGCCTTCGCGGCGCTGGAGCGGCGGTACGACGCACGGCTCGGGGTCGCCGCGATCGACACCGGGAGCGGTCGGACGATCGCGCACCGTGCGGGGGAGCGGTTCGCGTTCGCGTCGACGGTCAAGGTGTTCATCGCGGCGGCGGTCCTCGACGCCTCGTCCGACGCCGACCTGGCGACCGTCGTGCACTACGACCGCGGCGACCTGCTCGAGTACGCGCCCGTGACGCGCGAGCACGTCGACACCGGGATGACGGTGCGCGAGCTCGTCGATGCGGCGCTCCGCTCCAGCGACAACACCGCGGCGAACCTGCTGGTGGAACGGCTGGGCGGGCTGGGCGCCGTCGAGCGGTGGCTGCGCGGCATCGGGGACCGGACGACGAGCGTCGACCGGGTCGAACCCGACCTGAACCAGGCGATCCCGGGTGACCGACGGGACACGACGACGCCGGAGCGGTTCGCTGCGGACCTCCGGACGGTGCTGCTCGGAGACGCCCTCGACGCTGCCGACCGTCGGGTGCTGCGCGAGGCGATGCTCGGCAACACCACCGGGGACGCGACGATCCGTGCCGGGGTGGACCCGTCGTGGCGGGTGGCCGACAAGACCGGCACGGCGTCCTACGGGGTCCGGAACGACATCGCGGTCGTGACGCCGCCGGGGCGCGACCCCGTCGTGCTCGTGGTGATGACGAGCCGCGCCGATGCCGGTGCGGAGCCGTCGGACGCGCTCGTCGCCGCGGCGACCCGCACCGCGGTGGCCGGGCTGTCCGACTGAGTCGCCAGCGTCGCGGGACTGTCGTTGCGGGACTAGCGGAGGGTGCTCGCCCAGCGCCCGATGGCGTCGTACGCCCGTTCCCGCACCTCCGGCGCGGACAGCACGACGTCGTGCAGGGCGCCTTCGAGTCGGCGGACCGTGACCTCCTCGCCGAGGGAGAGCGAGCGGTGCGCCACCGTGTCGACGTTCAGGGCGACGTCGGCCCGCGCCATGCCCGGGTCCCACCGCGGCTGGAGCATGCTCTTGTCGCTCAGCATCACCAGGGTCGGGACCCCGATCCCGAGGCCCTTCTCGACCTGTGCCTGGCCGTCGAACACCGCGGCGAGCCACCCGGGGTGCAGGGGGAAGCCGCGCTCCGGCCGCCACTTCTGCTCGTAGGTCCACGACCCCTCGCCCTCGGCCGAGACGGTGCGGGTGTAGAAGCCGGGGTCGACGGCGGGCATCGGAGCGAGGGGGTTCCGACGGGCACCGAGCTTGATGACCGGTGCGACGATGGCCCGGCCGACCGCGGTGGCCTGGAATTCGAGCCACGGGCTGTTCAGCACGAGGCCGTGCACGAGCTCCGGGTGCCGGGCGGCCCAGAGCGACAGGGTCAGGCCGCCGGTGGAGTGGCCCATCGGGACGAGTCGGCGGCGGTCCGAGCCGGGGTGCTCGGCCGAGATCGCGTCGAGCGCGGCGGCGATGTCCTCGTCGTACACCGCCAGGTCGTCGACCATGCCCGGGGTCTGGTACGGGCGCAGGCTCCGACCGTACTTCCGCAGGTCCAGCGCGTGGAACCGGGCACCGAGCCGCTCGAGGCGTTCGGCGAGCTCCACCTGGAAGAAGTAGTCCGACCAGCCGTGCACGTAGAGCACGTCGACCCCGTGCAGGGGCCCGCGACCGTGCAGCAGCAGGTCCGTCGGGGTGTGCCGGCGGCGGACCAGGGTGGCGACGACGGCCCCCTCGGAGTCGGTGCCGAGCGGCAGTTCGAGCCGCTCGTACGGTGCTCCGAGCACGTCCTCGTGCCACCCCTGGTCCGTCATGCGCCGAGCGTATCCGGCGCTGCTGCGGGTGGTGCTGGTGCGGGAGTGTGCGGCCGTCACCCGACCAGGACCACGACCTTGCCGCTGATCCGTCCGACGGCCGCCTCGGCGTGCAGGGACGGCAGTTCGGTCAGCGGGATGCGCCGGGTGACCTCGACCGTGAGCGCCCCGGCGTCGACCAGGGACACCAGCTCCGCCAGGCGTTCGCGGTTGCGCAGGACGAACACCGTCGCCGCCCGGACCCCGCGGGACTCGTCGTCCGGCGTGGCCATGAACGCCGTGGTGCTGACGACCGCGCCGCCGTCGCGCACGACGTCGACGAGTGCCGCGAAGTCCTGCGGGTCGATCGGGGCGAGGTTGAGCAGCACGTCGACCGGCTCCGTCACGGCGGCACGGACGTCGGTCGTGGTGTGGTCGATGACCTCGTGGGCGCCCGCTGCCCGGACGGCCTCGATGCTGCGCGGGCTCGCCGTCGCGATCACGTGGACCCCGGCGCGGACGGCGAGCTGGATCGCGTACTTGCCCACCACGCCGCCGGCTCCGACGACCAGCAGGCGTTGGCCTGCCTCGAGCCGCCCGTCGTCGAACAGTGCCTGCCACGCGGTGAGTGCCACCGAGGGCAGCGCCGCCGCGTCGACCAGCGGGATGCTCGTCGGTGCGGCGACCACCGCGTCCGCCGGGGCGATGACGTACTCGGCCGCCCCGCCGTCGAGTTCCATCGGCAGGAACGCGACGACCGCGTCCCCGATCGCGATCCCCTCGACGCCGTCGCCGAGCGCGTCGACGGTGCCGGACACGTCGTAGCCGGGAACGTGCGGCAGCTGGACCGGGATCGGCAGGAACCCGCCCCGCATCCCGTTGTCCGCCGCGTTGAACGCCGAGGCGGCGACGCGGAGTCGCACCTGCCCGGCGCCCGGGGTGGGCTGCTCGACGTCCTCGGTGCGGAGCACCTCGGGACCGCCGACCTCGTGGAACCGTACTGCCTGCATGATCGTGCCCTTCGTCGGTGTTGCTCGTGTGCTTCGAGTTCGAAGCAACTGACGATGACGCTAGCACTGCTTCGAACTCGAAGCAACGGGTAGGATGGATCTCGTGACCGATGCGCCGAACTCCCTGACCCCGACGCAGCTCGGGGCGTACTTCGCCTTCACCGAGGTGAGCAGCCTGCTGCGCCACGCGGTCGAGCGGCAGCTGCGCGACGTCGGCGGCCTGAGCTACGTGCAGTTCCAGCTGCTCGCCCGGCTCGGTGACGCTCCGGGCGGGCAGCAGCGCATGACCGACCTCGCCGACGGGGTCGTCTACAGCCGCAGCGGGTTGACGTACCAGGCGCAACTGCTCGAGCAGCGCGGGCTGGTCACCCGCGGGCCCTCGCCGGACGACGAACGCAGCACGGTCGTGACGATCACCCGGGGCGGTCGTGACGTCCTCACCGCGGTCTTCCCCGGACACATCGAGGCGCTGCACACCCTGCTGTTCGCGTCGATGTCGGACGCGGACGTCGATGACCTCGCGCGGATCCTCGGGGGAGCGGCGGAGCACCTGCGCGCGAACCCGCCACGCTCCGCGGGCACACGGCGGCGCAGCTGACCGAACGGTCGCGCCGGCGGGGGTGCGCGGCCTAGCTGCGGGGCGCCCGCACCAGGAACAGCGTGACGGCGCCCAGGACGACTGCGGCGACGATGAGCACCCAGGCGAGCACGATGACCGGCCCGTCCCAGGGGGTGAAGAGCAGTCCGACCCCGATCACCAGGGCCACGGCGGCGCCGATGAGGGCGAGGCGGTGCGGTCGTACCGGAGCGGTGCGTGTCACGGGACCCACGGTACGCGCGACGGGCTGGCAGCGCGGCGTCGAGCGGGTACGCCGGTCACACCGTCGTGCGCATCACCCACCGCCACTTGGCGATGCGACGGTCGCGCACGAACCCGAACTGCGTGAACAGTTCTTCCGGCCCGGTGTGCAGGTAGGCCCCGCGCTGCGGCTTCCGCTCGACCGTCTGCTCCGGGTAGGCCTCGACGGTCCCGCCACCCGCCCGCCGGATCTCCTTGAGCGCGGTCGTGACCGCGGCGCGTGCGACCCCCTGGCCGCGTTGCCGGGACTCCACGAACACGCAGCCGATCCGCCAGTCCGGCGGCGTCGAAGCGTCGCGGGCGTACGCGCCGGGGTTCAGGATCGTCGGCAGCTCGACCGGCCGGCCGAACTGGCACCACCCGACCGCCGTGCCGTCGGCGTAGACGAGCACCTGGTGGTTCGTGCCGTTCCGCACGTGGCGGTGCTTCGCCTCCTGGTGGGACACCGTCGGGTCGGGCGTCCCGCGTGGGCCGTCCGGGTGGAATCCGATGCACCAGCACCCGCCCCACACACCGTTGCTGCGGGTCACGAGCGCGGCGAAGTCGGGCCACGTCTCCTCGGTGAGCATCGCCGTCGAGTACTCCATGGGCCGATGATCCTCCGGTCGTGGCGATCCCGCCACCATCGCGACCGTGGTGCTCGGAACGGCGCGCGACCGGTGGTCCGGCTGCGCTGCGCCGAGCGGCGGCGCGGAGCGGATCGCACCGGCACTTTCCCAGCGGACACGACGGTGTTCCGCGGGGAAGTCACGGCGCCTGCCCGAGCAGGACTGGGAGCCTCTCCGGACCGCGCCGATGGCGGTGCGACCGAGGGGGGACGGACGACATGACGATGCGACGTGCAGGGGGAGCCGCGCTCGGCTTCGTGGGTGGCAGTGTGCTCGCCGGGTTGCTGGTGAGCGTCGGGGTGACGCCGGTGATCGCGGTCGCCGGCGTCGGCACGACCTCGGCGATCGGGGTGTTCGAGTCGCTGCCGGAGGACATCGAGATCGGGCAGCTGCCGCAGCGGAACCAGATCTGGGCGTACCGCGGCGGCGAACCGGTGCACCTGGCGAACGTGTGGGACCAGGACCGGCAGGAGCTCACGCTCGACCAGATCAGCGACCATCTGGAGCACGCCGCGGTGGACGGCGAGGACAAGCGCTTCTACGAGACCGGCGGTGTCGACGCGACGTCCGTCGTCCGGTCGCTCGTGAGCGTCGCCGCGTCACGGGGCGAGGGTGGCTCGGGTGGCTCGACCCTGACGATGCAGCTCGTGCGGAACATCAAGATCCAGCAGGCGAGCGAACTGCCCACCGCCGAGGAGCGTGAGGCCGCGTACAAGGATGCGACCCGGCGGACACCGCAGCGCAAGCTCGCCGAGATGAAGCTCGCGATCAGCCTGGCGAAGCAGTACACGAAGCAGCAGATCCTGGCGGCGTACCTGAACATCGCCTACTTCGGCGACCAGACCTACGGGGTGCAGTCGGCGGCGCAGCACTACTACGGCAAGTCGGCGACCGACCTGACCCCGGCCGAGGCGGCGTCCCTCATCGCGATCGTGCAGTGGCCGGAGCGACGGGACCTGTCGACGCCGGACCACCACCGCGACAACGCCGCCCGGCGGAACGTGATCCTGCGTTCGATGCACGAGCAGGGGCACCTGTCGACCAAGGAGTACCGCACGGCTCGGCTCTCCCGTGTCGCCGACTCCGTGCACCTGACGGCACCGCAGCAGGGGTGCGAGGCGGTCGAGGTGGGCGCGGAGTTCTTCTGCGACCACGCGGAGACCATCGCCCAGCGGCTCCCGCAGCTCGGCGCGACCAAGCAGCAGCGGGCGGAGGCCTGGCGCACCGGCGGGTACCGGATCCAGACCACGCTCGACCTCGACCTGAACGCGGAACAGAAGCGGCTGCTCGACCAGTACGACCCGAAGACCGAGACCCGGCTGGCGCTGGGGGCCACGTTCAACACGGTCGAAGCCGGGACAGGCCGTGTGCTGACGATGGCGCAGAACACCGACCACGACCGGTCGTCCGACGCACCCCGCACCGCGACGTCGCTGAACTACGCCACCGACCAGGCGGACGGCAGCTCGACAGGGTTCCAGACCGGGTCGACCTACAAGATGTTCACCCTGCTGGCGTGGATCGAGGCCGGCCGCAGCCCGGACACCGTCGTCAACGGCACACCGCACCCGCACAGCGAGTGGACCGCCTGCGGCGAACCCGCCTCGGCGTTCTGGCAGCCGAAGAACGACTCACCCGGGCAGCGTGGTCCGTACTCGGTCCGGTCGGCGACGGCGCAGTCCGTGAACGCGGCGTACCAGTCGATGGCCGAACAGCTCGACCTGTGCGACATCCGTGACGTGGCCGAGCGGCTGGGGGTGCACCTGGCGAGCGGCGGCGAGCTGCCCTGGAACCCGGGGTCCCTGCTCGGCACCGAGAGCATCGCGCCGCTCACGATGGCGTCGGCCTACGCCGGCATCGCGAACGGCGGGCGGTTCTGTGCGCCCGTGGTGATCGACCAGGTCATCGCACCCGACGGCGAGGAACTCGGCGGACAACCCCGCACGTGCACGCAGGCGGTGTCGCCGCAGACCGCGGCCACCGCGTTCGACGTCATGCAGGGCGCGTTCCGCGGCGGGACGGCGAGCGGTGGGCAGACCCCCGACGGTGCGACCCTGTTCGGCAAGACCGGCACCACGGACGCGGCCGACCAGGTGTGGCTGGTGGGCGGGACCTCGCGTGCCGTCACCGCCTACTGGCAGGGGAACACGGACGGCGCGAAGCACAACCTGCGGTCGTTCTCCAACGGTCAGGGCGGCACCTACGCGGGGTCGCGCGCGGCCGTCTGGCGCGAGGCGCAGACGGCCGTGAACGCGGCGCTGCCGGTCGGCTGACAGTCCGGAACGCGACCACCAACGGCCTGGAGGCGCGGTGCCAGCTGGCACCGCGCCTCCCGGCCGGTTCTCGGTTGCGTCCTACGACAGCTTCTTGCTGTCCTCGAGCCAGCCCGCGAGCTTGGTCATGTAGTCGGCCTGCGACGCGTAGTCGAGGGCCGGGAACGTCCAGCTGTGGACCTGGCCCGCCTCGAGTGCGGCGTTGTCGGCGAAGGTCGGCTGCTTCTCGAGGTCGGCGACCTGGTAGCCCTGCTGCGACAGCAGCAGCACGTCACCGGTGATCTGGCCGGCGTTCTCCCACGAGTAGATGCCCCAGTAGAAGCCCTCGGGCTTCGGGTTGACGAAGTCGACCCCGTACGACGCGTACATCTGCAGCGACGGCTCGTCGGTCGGGCGGGTGACGTACGCGCCGTCACCGTCGGCGTACATCGAGACGACCGACAGGTCCTGCTCCTTCGAGACCTTCTCGAGCTCGTCGGCCGCGGTGTCGAAGCGCTCCTCGGCGGCGTCGACCGTCGACTCCTTCGCACCGAGGGACTCGGACAGTTCGGCGATCTTCTCGATGACGTCCTCGCCCTTGCCGCCCCACTTCACCTGGACGACCGGCGCGATGGCCTCGATCTGCTTCTCCTGCGCCTTGTCCTTGAAGCCGTAGCCGGGCTGCTTCGTGTCGAGCGTGCCCTTGGCGTCGGTCGGGTAGACCGAGGTGACGACGAGGTCCGGCTTGAGCGCGGCGAGCTGCTCGAGGTCGATGTCGCCGTAGGCCGTGCCGAGCTGCGTGATGCCGTCGGTGTCCAGACCCTCGAAGCGGGCGTCCTTCGCCATCGTCAGCTGCCCGAAGGTGCCGACGGGCTTCAGGCCGTACTCGATGAACGACAGGGCGATGTCGTTCAGCACGACGACGCGCTTCGGCGTGTGGTCGACCTTCACGGTGGCGCCGGTGGCGTCCTCGTACGACCATGCCTTCGACGCGGCGGTGCCGCCGTCGGAGTCGGAGTCGTTCGAGTTGCCGGTGCTCGAGCAGCCGGTCAGGAGGAGTGCCGAGACGGTCACGGAGGTCAGGAGGGCGGCGCGCAGGTGGCCACGTCGGGAGGTCTTCACGTTAGGAGAGGCTAACCTAAGTTCGCGGCACTCGCCAGCACGTCTTCGGTTTTCGCCGGAACCGTGTGCTCGGTCGGGTGACTCGGGACCGTGTGTTCCGTCGGGGCACTCGGGACCGTGTGTTCCGTCGGGGCACTCGGCACGGGGTCGTGCTCGTCCGCCTCGGGCACGATCATCGGAGCCCCGGTCACCGGGTCGGGGAACACCCGGGCGTGCAGGCCGAACGCCTGCTCGAGCAGTGCCGGGGTGAGGACGTCGTGGGGGGTGCCGTCGGCCACGACCCCGCCGTCGTGCAGCACCACGAGCCGGTCGGAGTACCGCGCCGCGAGCGACAGGTCGTGCAGCACCATCACGATCGTCGACCCCTGCTCGCGGTTCAGCCGCCGGACGAGCCGCAGGACCTCGAGCTGGTGCGCGAGGTCGAGGTAGGTGGTCGGCTCGTCGAGCAGGAGCGTCTGGGCCTGCTGCGCGACGACCATGGCGATCCAGGCGCGCTGGCGCTGCCCGCCGGACAGGCTCGTGACGTCACGGTGCGCGACCTCGGTCAGGCCGGTGGCGGCGATGGCCTCTTCGGCGACGGCGGCGTCCTCGGCGGTCCACGGCTTCGCCCACGACTGGTGCGGGTTCCGGCCGCGCATCACCAGGTCGAGCACGCTGGTGCCCGCGGGGGCGACGGGGGACTGCGGCAGGATCGCGAGCTTGCGGGCGACCTGGCGGTTCGGTTCCCTGCGGATCGGGGTGCCGTCGAGCAGGACCTCGCCGGCCTGCGGCTTGAGCACGCGGCCGAACGCCTTGAGCAGCGTCGACTTGCCGCAGCCGTTCGCGCCGAGGAACGTCGTGACGGTGCCGCGTTCGATCCGGAGGTCCAGGTCGCGCAGCACGGGCTGGCGGTCGTAGCCGACGGACAGGCCCGTGGCTTCGAGGACGGGGGTGTCGTGCTCGTGCTGGTGCGGTGTTGTCATCGGGACATCTCCTTGCGGTGACGGACGAGGAGCCAGATCAGGTACGGCGCCCCGATCACGGTGGTGATGATGCCGACCGGCACCTGCCACGGGAACGCGGAACGGGACAGCAGGTCGGCGGCGAGCACGAGCACGGCGCCGAGGGCACCGGCGAGCAGCAGCGGCGGCCGGTTCGTGCCGGCGAGCCGGAGCCCGACCTGCGGGACGACGAACGCGACGAAGCCGACCGGCCCCGCGGCGGCCACGGCGGCGGCGGTCAGCACGACCGCGAGCGCGATGACGAGCAGCCGGTGCCGCTGGACGCCGAGTCCGACGCCCGTCGCCACCTCGTCGCCGAGCTGTCCGATGCCGAGGGCCGCACTCGTCGCCAGTGCGATCGGCACCGCGACGACGGCCACCACGAGCAGCGGCCAGACGCTCTCCCACGAGGTGCTCGACAGGCTGCCGACGAGCCACTGCGACGCCGCGGTGGCGACGGTGATCTTCGCGCGGACGAGCAGGTAGCTGGTCACCGCGTCGAGGGTCGCGCTCACCCCGATGCCGACCAGCACGAGCCGGTAGCTCTGCACGCCGCCGCGCCAGCCCAAGCCGTACACCAGGACCGCAGCGACCAGGGCGCCGATCGTGGAAGCCACCGGGATCCCGCCACCGAGCACCAGGGACGAGACCGAGTACGTCCCGCCGCCGAGCACGATGGCCGCGACCGCACCGACGCTCGCGCCCGCGGTGACACCGATGATGTCCGGGGTGCCGAGGGGGTTGCGGGTGAAGGTCTGGGTGAGCGCGCCGGCGACCCCGAGCGTCAGGCCGACGAGTGCGCCGGTGAGCACGCGGGGCAGGCGCAGGGTGGTGATGATGAAGGCGTCCGGCCCGGACTCCAGGCCGAGCAGGGACCGGATGACGACCCCGGGTGCGATCCACGTCGAGCCGACCGCCGTCCCGAGGACGATGAGCACCAGGACGGTGGCGAGTGCCCCGACCGTGTACCAGAAGACCCGGGGGCGCCAGGCGAGGCCGACGGGGCCGATGCGGATGCCGGTGCGGCCGGGGGTGTGGGCGGCTGGGGCGGGCGTGCCGGGCGTGCTGCCGGGCGTGCTGCCGGTGCTGCGCACCGCTGCCCCGCTCACAGCGACACCAGCGATCGGCGGCGGGCCACGGCGACGAACACCGGGCCCCCGATGACCGCGAGCACGATGCCGACCTCGACCTCGGAGAACCCGCCGATCAGGCGACCGATGACGTCCGCGAGCAGCACGAGGGCTGCGCCGACCAGACCGGAGACCGGAAGGGTCCAGCGGTGTCCGGTGCCGACGAGCGCGCGGGCGACGTGCGGCACCGTCAGGCCGACGAAGCCGATCGGGCCGGCAGCAGCGGTCGCCCCGGCGGCGAGCAGCGTGATCCCGCCCAGGCCGACGAGCCGGGCGACGAGCACGTTCTCGCCGAGCCCCTTCGCCAGCTCGGACCCGAGCCCGAGGGCGTCGAGGGCGCGGACGTTCAGCACCGCGAGCACGAGCCCGGCGGCCAGGAACGGCCACACCGCCCCGAGGATGTCGAGCTGGCGTGCGGCGAGCGATCCGACGACCCAGAGCCGGTACGCGTCGAGCGAGGCCTGGTCGGTCAGCACGACGAAGGAGGTCAGGGCGGCGAGCAGCGCCGAGACCGCAGCCCCGGCGAGGGCGAGCGGCACCGGACTGGCGGTGCCGCTGCCGGCGATGGTCACCGAGAAGACGACGACGCTGGCGACCAGGGCCCCGACCAGGGCGAACCACACGGTCGCGCTCGTGCTCGTCACCCCGAACACGTAGACGCCGAGTACCACCGCGAGCCCCGCACCCGACGAGACCCCGAACAGGCCGGGGTCGGCGAGCGGGTTGCGGGTGTGTCCCTGCATGAGCAGCCCGGCGATGCCGAGGGCCGCCCCGACCGCAGCACCGATGAGCGTGCGCGGGATGCGGGAGCCCCACACGATCGCCTCGTCGGTGCTCGACCCGGAGCGAGTGAGCCCCGCCCAGACCTCGGCGACACCGATGCGGTTGCTGCCGAGCAGCATGCTCGCGACGGCGACGAGCACCAGGGCGACGACGAGCCCGACGATCACCGCGGTCCGCCGGCGCATCGCGGTCCGGTGCACACCGAGGGCACGGGAGGCGTCGCCGTCTCGGGCGCTGGACGCGACGGGTTCGGGGGCCTCCGGACCGGAAGCCAGAACGGGATTGGGGGCTGGCACGGAAGTCATCTTAGGTTAGCCTTGCCTCATGGCGAAGACCCCGCGGCTCCTGCCGACGAACCCCCGGCTCTTCCGCGCCCGTGTCCTCCGGACCCAGCGGGTGACCCCTTCGATGCAGCGCGTCACCGTCACCGGGGACGACCTGCACGAGTTCGGCTACCTCGGTTTCGACCACTGGTTCCGCCTGTTCGTCCGGCGCCCCGACCAGGACGCCTTCCGGATGCCCGACCTGGACGGCAAGAAG
Source organism: Curtobacterium sp. MCSS17_005 (assembly GCF_003234225.2). Lineage (NCBI taxonomy): Bacteria > Bacillati > Actinomycetota > Actinomycetes > Micrococcales > Microbacteriaceae > Curtobacterium > Curtobacterium sp. MCSS17_005. The sequence goes on along the minus strand of NZ_CP126258.1, from coordinate 2,974,863 downwards.
TGGTGGCCGACGTTCCTCGGCATCCCCGAGGACATCCGCCCCCACTGCGCGAACTACACCGTCGCCGCGTACCGCCTGCTCGCCGACGGCACCGCCGAGCTCGACATCGACTTCGTCGTGCACCTGGACCACCGCGGTGAGCTCGAGGGCCGCGCAGCGATCTGGGCCTGCGCCGCCCGCCCCGGCGAGGAGCTCGCGATGCTCGACCAGGGCTGCATCTTCGACGTCCCCGCCGGCACCAGCGAGGTGGTCGTCGCTGCCGAGGAGACCGGCCTGCCGGGCGTCGTCGGCATCGCCGCCTCGTTGCCGCGCGACACCGTCGGCCGCATCATCCAAGAGGTCCCGACCGCCGCCGACATCCGCGACCTCGACGCCCCCACGGGCGTGCAGGTGACCTGGATCGTCCGGCAGCCGGGCACCGTCCCCGGCAGCGGCGCCCTCGCCGAACTGCAGCGGCACGTGCCGTCCGACGACCAGGGCTACGCGTTCGTCGTGGGGGAGTCGCGACTCGCAACGGAGGGCCGCCGCCACCTGCACCGTGCGGGCCTGCCGAAGTCGCGCATCACGTTCTCCGGGTTCTGGAAGCACGAGACGAAGGTCTCCGTCCCCGCCTGACCCGCGCGCTGCCTGGCAGGTATGCCCGTTCCCGCCAGGTACGCCCGGTTCCGCCAGGTACGCCCGGTTCCGCCAGGTACGCCCGATCCTTCCCCTGGCGGGCGCGATGCCTGGTGCTTTCGGGCGTACCGCCACAGAACTTCCGCCCAGGTACGCCCGTTCCGACCAGGTATGCCCGGTTCCGGCAGGTACGCCCGGTCCTTCCCCTGACAGGCGCGATGCCTGGTGCTTTCGGGCGTACCACCACAGAACTTCGGACCAGGTACGCCCGGTTCCGGCAGGTACGCCCGAAAGCACCAGGTGCGCCGCGCAGGCGCCGCGACCAACGGACGGACGGGAGGCCCGGTGCCAGCTGGCACCGGGCCTCCCGTCCGTGGTGGGGTCGCGTCAGCCCTTGAGGCCCGAGCCCGTCACGCCCTCCACGATCTGCCGCTGGAAGATCAGGTAGAGGATGATCAGCGGCAGCGCCGCGAGGATCGCGCCCGCCTGGATGTCGGCGTAGCGCTGCCCGAAGCTGCCCTGGACCGTGGCGAGCCCGACGGGGATCGTCATGAGGTCCGGGTTGGACAGCACGAACAGCGGCAGCAGCAGGTTGTTCCACACCCCGACGAAGGTCAGGATCGTCACGGCCGCGATCACCGGACGCGACAGCGGCAGGATGACCGACCAGTAGACCTTCCAGATGCCGGCGCCGTCGATGCGCGCGGCCTCTTCCAGCTCCTTGGGGATGCCGTCGAAGAACTGCTTGAAGATGAACACCGCGATCACGGCGGGCACCTGCGGGAAGATCACCGACCAGTAGGTGTTGAGCAGGCCGACCGCGTTGAGCTCCTGGAAGATCGGGATGATCAGCACCTGCGTCGGGATCATGATCCCGAGGATGATGAGCAGGAACGCGATGTTGCGGCCGCGGAACACCAGCCGCGACAGCGCGAATGCCGCCATCGACGCGAACAGCACGGTGAGTGCCGCCGTGACGACGCTCGTGATGGCACTGGCGAGGTACCAGTTCCAGATGTCGCCGGCCTGGAACAGCGACGAGTACGAGTGCAGCGTCGGGTTCCAGTTCGACAGGATCGCATTGGCGCCGAGGGCGGCGACGCCGTTGTCGGACAGCGACGTCTTCAGGGCGAACACGCTCGGGATGAGCCAGATGATCGCGAAGACCGTCAGGACGATCCCCGACGCGATCGTGAAGCCGCGACCGCTGACGCCGATCTTCGCGGCGCTCGTCGGAGCGGCGGACGAGACGCCGGTGCGGAGCTTGCGGCCGGTGGTGATGCTCTCGGTGGCGGTCATGTCAGGCCCCGATCTCTCGCTTGGCGGCAGCGCGCTCGACGAGCTGCCGGATGACCGCGATCGCCACGATCACGATGAACAGGAGGACCGACGCGGCCGATGCGGCACCGAGACGGTTGTCGGTGAAGCCGACGCCGGTGATGAGCTGCAGCGAGACCTGGGTCGAGATGCCCGGCCCGCCGTTCGTCATCAGGTAGACCTGGTCGAAGATCTTCAGGCTCGCGATGATCTGCAGCAGGACGACCAGCGTCGTCGTGCGGCCGAGCAGGGGGAGCGTGATCGACTTGATCTGCTGCCAGTTCGACGCACCGTCGACGGCGGCGGCCTCGTACAGTTCGCGCGGGATCTCCTGCAGACCGGCCAGGTAGAGCACGAAGTTGAAGCCGAGGGTCCACCACACGGTGGCGATCGCGACACCGATCATGGCCGTGTTCGGGCTCGACAGCATGCCGGAGCCGGGCGTCATGCCGATCGCCGACTGCAGGCTCGCCCACAGACCGGTGCTCGGCGTGAAGATGAACACCCAGATCAGCGAGATCGTCGCCGACGGCAGGATGAACGGCAGGAAGAACGCCAGACGGAAGAACCACTGCCCGCGGTTCATCCGGTTCGTCAGCACGGCGAACACGAACGCCAGGATGACGAGCGGCGGGGTCGTGTACAGCGTGAACTGCAGCGTGTGCCAGAGCGACGACCAGAAGTCGCTGCGCCCGAGCATCTCGGCGTAGTTCGCGAACCCGGCGAAGCTGCCGAGCCCGGTGCGGACGGTCGAGGTGTTGAAGAAGCTCGTGACGATCATCCAGACCGTCGGGCCGAGCAGGAAGGCCACGTAGAACAGGCCGAACGGGGCGAGGAACAGCCAGCCGCTGCGGCCCTGGCCGCGGTTCACGCTGGAGCCGTAGGAGCGGTTCCGGCGGAGACGCGGCGCGGTGGCCGCGTCGGTCGGCCGGTCGAGGACAGGTGCTGTGGTCACGTCATCGTGCCTTTCGCGCGGTGTTCACGGCGATCGCGGGGGTCGTCTGCCCGGGGTGGTCCGGCCGGGCGGTTGCGTGCCGGGTCACAGGGGGCTCGGGGTGTTGAGGTACGTCGCGAGCTGCGACTTGATGGCGCGCAGTGCCTGCGCGGGGGACGAGCTGCCCTGCTGCACGAGGGCGAGCTGGGCGCCCACCGTGCCCTCGAACGTCGAACCCGACCCGCCGTACCAGGCGGCGTCGTCGAACACGGCGGTCTCGGCTGCGGCCGCGTAGTTCGACTGGGGCGTGAGCTTCTTGTACGCGGCGCTGTCGAACGTCGGGATGTAGGCCGGCACGTGCCCGCCCTCGGCCCACGTCAGGCTCTGCTCGAGCATCTGCTTGATGAAGAGCATGTGCTGCTTGCGCTGCTCCGGCGTCCGGTCCTTCTTGGGCAGGACGAACGTGTGCGAGTCCGCCTGGGTCGCCGGCTTGTCGTAGAGCTGGGGGATCGGCGCCATGCCGAAGTTCAGGCCCTTGATCGACTGCGCGGTGCTGATCTCCCACTCGCCCTGCATGAAGAAGCCGGCCTTGCCGTCGAACATGAGCGACTGCGCGGTGGCGTAGTCGAGGGCCTTGTTCAGCCAGCCCTCCTTCACCCACTTCTGGGTGCGGCTCGTGACCTCGTTGTAGGCGTCCTCGTTGACGGTGAGCTTCGATCCGCCGTCGCTGATGAACGGGGTGGCGTCCTGCAGCTGGTTGTACATGGTCCAGAAGAAGCGCCACGGGGTGGCCGTCTCCGGCACCACGTTCGCGACGTTGAGTGCCGTGCCGCCGGTGACCTTGGCGACCGCGGCGAGGGCCTTCTCGAAGTTGTCCATGCCGTTGAGGTCGACGAGGTTGCCGTCGCCGTCGATCAGGCCGGCCTTCTTGCAGACGTCGACGTTGTAGAAGAGGACGAAGGGGTGGGTGTCGAGCGGGACCGCGATGTTGTTGCCGTCGGTCTTCTGCGCCGCCCAGGCCTTCTGGTTGAAGTCGGCGGCGCTCAGGCCGACGCTCGCCAGGTCGTCGGACGTGATCGGGTCGAGCAGGTCACCGTCCCAGAGCGGCTTCGCGCGGGTCAGGTGCGCGACCGCGACGTCCGGCGGCTTGTTCCCGACGGTCGCCAGTGTCAGCTTCGAGTAGTACGGGTTGCCCCACGCGAACGTGGTGCCCTGCAGCGCGCTCGAGCCGCCGTGCTGCTTCGCGTAGCCGTCCTCCATCGACTGCATGCGGACGCCGTCGCCGCCGCCGAACAGGTTCCAGAAGACGAGGGTCTCGGGGTTGAGTGCGCTGCCGGCGAGGCCGGCGGCGAGGGGGCTCGAGCAGGCGGCGAGCGGCAGGACCGTCGCGGCCGCTGCACCGGCGGCGAGGAAGCCCCGGCGCGAGAGGCGCGACGCGGGTGTTGCGGGTGGGATCGGCATGGCATCACTCCATCGGGATGGGCCGGGCTCGGGAACAGGGTCGGTGCTCCCGCCGGGGCATCGCTGCTCCGGACCCGGAGCACTGCTGCTCCGGACACGGAACGACCTTCCGGTGCTCCGTGAGCGCTCACATTAGCGCTCGCTCCCGGCATCCGCCACCCCTTTCGCGACGGCGTGGAACCCGGTAGCGTTTCTGCCAGGTGAGCGCTCACTTTCGTGACGGCCCGCTTCGGTTCCCGTCCGTGGCGCCACCCGCTCCCCGCACGAACCGCACCGCCACGATCGAAGGAGATCCATGCCCCGCACACACCTCGTCCTCGACGCCGCGTTCACCGTGGGGCCGGTGCGACGTCGCCTGTTCGGCGGGTTCGTCGAGCACCTCGGCCGCCACGTCTACGACGGCATCCACGAGCCCACCCACGAGACCGCCGACGAGCACGGCTTCCGCAAGGACGTCGTCGAACTCGTCAAGGAACTCGGCGTCTCCGCCATCCGCTACCCCGGTGGCAACTTCGTCTCCGGCTACAAGTGGGAGGACGGCGTCGGCCCCGTCGAGCAGCGCCCCCGCCGCCTCGACCTCGCGTGGCACTCGACCGAGACCAACGAGGTCGGCCTGCACGAGTTCCAGCACTGGCTCGACCAGGTCGGCTCGGAGCTCATGCTCGCCGTGAACCTCGGCACCCGCGGCACGCAGGAAGCGATCGAGCTCCTCGAGTACGCGAACATCGACGCCGGCACCGCACTGTCCGAATACCGTCGTTCGAACGGTCGCCAGGAACCCTTCGCCATCAAGATGTGGTGCCTCGGCAACGAGATGGACGGCCCGTGGCAGCTCGGCCACAAGAACGCCGACGACTACGGCAAGCTCGCCGCCATGACCGCCAAGGCCATGCGGCAGATCCAGCCCGACCTCGAGCTCGTCGCCTGCGGTTCCTCCGGGGCGTCGATGCCGACGTTCGGCGAGTGGGAGCGAACCGTCCTCGAGCACACCTACGACGACGTCGACTACATCTCCGCGCACGCCTACTACGAGGAGGACGACGACCTGCCGTCGTTCCTCGCCTCGGGCGCCAACATGGACCACTTCATCAAGACGGTCACCACGGCCGCCGACCACGTCCAGGCGCAGAAGAAGTCCGACAAGCGCATCGACATCTCGTTCGACGAGTGGAACGTCTGGTCGATCAAGAAGTGGGAGGCGAAGGCCAAGACCTTCACGCTCGACGAGTGGCCCGTCGCACCGCGTCTGCTCGAGGACGTCTACACGGTCGCCGACGCCGTCGTCGTGGGTGGCCTGCTCATCTCGCTGCTCCGCCACGCCGACCGCGTCGCCTCGGCCTCGCTCGCCCAGCTCGTCAACGTGATCGGCCCGATCATGACCGAGCCCGGTGGCCCGGCCTGGCGCCAGACGACCTTCTTCCCGTTCTCGGTCACCTCGCGCCTGGCGCAGGGCACCTCGCTGCAGGTCAAGGCCTCTGGTGACACGGTCGATGGTGGCAAGCACGGTGAGGTCCCGGTCGTGGACTCCGCCGCCACCGTGTCCGAGGACGGCAAGGCCGCGGTCTTCCTGGTGAACCGCCACCCCTCCGAGCCGACCACGGTGACGATCGACCTGGCCGGCATCGGCGCGACGGGTGACGTCCACGCCGAAGGTGTCTGGGACGACGACCTGCACGCCGTGAACGACCTGGAGAACACCTCGCGCGTGGGGCTCCGCACGAACGAGTCGGTCCGCCGCGAGGGCGACACCGTCACGATCGAGCTCCCGCCGGTCTCCTGGACCGCCGTCTCGATCGGCTGACAAGGCGCCTCGGCGCACGCCACGGCGGGCGTCGAGTGAGCACAGAGGACGTCGGGCGCTTGCGCCCGACGTCCTCTGCTCGTTCGGCCGGGAGGCCCGTGGCGGCCTGGCACCGGGCCTCCCGTCCGGCGCGTGCGCGAGTTCACGTGCTGGGCGACAGTTCACGGGGGCGTGCGCGCGTGAGGTGTCGGTGAGCGCGAAACGCGCGCCCCGCAGCGCCGCGTCAGCGCGCCGGCGGCGCCGCCGTGCTCGCCCGCTCGACGAGCCGCACCGGCACCAGGTCGGCCGCGACGCTGACCCGCTCGCCGTCGATCTGGGCGAGCAGGTTCGCGACCGCGCGGCGGCCGACCTCGTCGAAGGACTGGTGCACGGTCGTCAGCGGCGGCCAGAACGAGTCGGACTCGGGGGAGTCGTCGAACCCCACCACGCTGAGCGACGACGGCACCGGGCGTCCGGACTCGTGTGCGGCGCGCAGGACACCGAGGGCGGTCTGGTCGTTCGCGGCGAACACCGCGGTGATCTCCGGCCGTGCGGCGATCTCGAGCCCGGCCTCGTAGCCGTGCTCGGTCGTCCAGCCGCCGCGGAACACCGGGGGGACCGGTCGACCGGCGCGCGTCAGGGTGTCCTGCCACGCGGCGAGGCGACGGGCTGCCGAGTACGACGACTCCGGACCGGCGACGTGCCAGACGGTCTCGTGCCCCAGGTCGAGCAGGTGCTGCGTGGCCTGCCGGGCGCCGTCGGCCTGGTCGGTGTCGATCGCGGGGTGGTCGGTGCTGCCCGTGGAGTCGATGATGACCATGGGTACGCCGTCGGGCAGCACGACCTCGGCGGTGTCGATGATGTGCGACTCGATGATGATCACGACGCCGTCGACGGCCTGTTCGTGCAGGCGCGAGAAGGCGGAGCGGACGCCCGCCTCGGTGCGCGAGGCCATGGGCAGCAGGGTGATCGTGAAGTCGGCGACCCCGGCGGCGTCGGCGATCGCCTCGAGCGTGCGCATGTTGCCGAAGGACGCGAGCGTGAACATGATCACGCCGATCGTACGGAAGCGGCCGGAGCGCAGGGCACGGGCGGCACGGTTGGGCCGGTAGCCGAGGGACTCCATCGCGCGCTGGACGCGGTCGCGGGTCTCCGGGCTGACGTTGTCGAAGCCCCGGGCGACGCGCGAGACCGTCTGCATCGACACCCCGGCGGCGTCGGCCACGGCGGCCATCGAGGGGGCGCGGCGGGTGCCGGCGGGGGACTCCATCGTCACGCTGGCGCTCCTTCCGGATCGAGGGGCCGAGCGATCGGCCTCCCCGGACGCTAGCGCATGTTGACGTTGCCATGCTATCGTCGCGTCGTTCGATGTTGACGTCAACATCGGTGACCGCCCGGACACCCCGATCCGGCCCGGGCCGAGCCGCCGACATCGACCACCCGAACGCAGCAGACGAAGGAGTCACATGAGCACGCTCGCAGCGCGCCCCGGTGAGGCAGCACCGCGCCCCACCGCCGAGCGCCCGGCCGGCCGCCGCCCCAAGCCGCGGGGACGGTTCACCGGATGGCTGTTCGTCGGCCCGTTCGTCGTCGTCCTGGTCCTGATGCTCATCGTGCCGATCGGCTACGCGCTCTGGCTCAGCCTGTTCCGCGACCAGCTCATCGGCGGCAACCAGTTCGTCTGGTTCGCCAACTACGTGCAGCTCTTCCAGGACGCCAAGTTCTGGTCCGGGTTCGGTCGGGTCGCGATCTTCCTGGTCGTCCAGGTGCCGATCATGCTCGGCCTCGCCCTCGTCGCCGCCCTGGCCCTCGACAGCGCCCGACTGTGGGGGACGAGCTTCTTCCGCATCGCGGTGTTCCTGCCCTACGCCGTCCCCGGGGTCGTCGCGGCCCTCATCTGGGGCTTCATCTACGGCAACCAGTTCGGTCTGACGGGAGCCGCCAACGACGCGCTCGGCATCGACCTGCTGCAGCCGTTCAGCCCGAGCTGGGTCCTGACGTCGATCGGCAACGTGGTCACGTGGGAGTTCCTCGGCTACAACATGCTGATCTTCTACGCCGCACTCCGCACCGTCCCCGGTGAGCTGTACGAGGCGGCCGAGCTCGACGGTGCTGGCCCGATGCGCACGGTCTTCTCGATCAAGCTCCCGGCGCTCCGCGGCCCGATGGTCATCGCCACGATCTTCTCGATCATCGGCAGCTTCCAGCTCTTCAACGAGCCGAACCTGCTCAAGACGCTCGCCCCGAACGTCATCGGCAGCGCCTTCACCCCGAACATGTACGCCTACTCGCTGTCCTTCAGCGGTCAGCAGTTCAACTACTCCGCCACGGTCGCGATCGTGATGGGCGTGATCACCGCGGTGATCGCCTACGTCGTCCAGGTCCGCGGCACCCGCGAGGAGAACCGATGAGCACCATCCAGCACCCCGCCGGGTCCGCAGCGGCCACGGTGACCGAGGCGACCACGACGCAACGTGCGCCGCGCACCCGCTCGATCCGCGCCTCCAGGCAGCTCCGCACCGCGGAAGGCGGACGCAAGCCGAAGCGTTCCGGCCTGCTGACCGCGGTCATGGTCGTCTTCGTCGTCTACTCGTTCGCGCCGCTGTTCTACCTGCTCGTGAACAGCACGAAGACGCAGGCGTCGCTGCTCTCCACGTTCGGTCTGTGGTTCGGCGGGGACTTCAACCTCTGGCAGAACATCGTCGACACGCTGACGTACAACGACGGCATCTTCCTGCAGTGGTTCGGCAACACGCTGCTCTACGTCGTCGTCGGTGCCGGCGGGGCCACCCTGCTGGCCACCGTCGCGGGCTACGGCATGGCGAAGTTCCAGTTCCCCGGTCGCCGCGCGGTCTTCGCCGTGGTCCTCGGCGCCATCGCGGTCCCCGGCACGGCCCTGGCGGTCCCGACCTTCCTGCTGTTCTCGCAGGTCGGCCTGACCAACACCCCGTGGGCGATCATCCTGCCCTCGCTGATCAGCCCGTTCGGCATGTACCTGATCTGGACCTACGCGGTCGACGCGATCCCGGCCGAACTGCTCGAGGCCGCCCGCATGGACGGCGCCGGTGAGTTCCGGATCTTCTTCACGATCGCGCTCCGCCTGCTCGCGCCCGGTGTCGTCACCGTCCTGCTGTTCGCGGTCGTCGCCACCTGGAACAACTACTTCCTGCCGCTCATCATGCTGAGCGACCCGAAGTGGTACCCGCTGACGGTCGGCCTGAACCAGTGGAACGCGCAGGCCACCGGGTCCGGTGCCCAGCCGATCTACAACCTCGTCGTCACGGGATCGCTCCTCACGATCATCCCGATCGTGGTCGCGTTCCTCTTCCTCCAGCGCTTCTGGCAGTCCGGCCTCGCGGCCGGGTCGGTCAAGGCCTGATCCCTCGGACACCAGGCGCACGGCGACCCCGCCACGCGCCGCCCGGTCCGGCACACAGCAGCACCACCCCCTCCACGAAGAAGTGAAAGGCACTCCCATGAACAAGCGTCTCCGGCGCGGGCTCAGCGCCCTCGCCATCGGCGTCACCGCCGCGATCGCCCTCGCCGCGTGCGCCTCCGGCGGCTCCGGCTCCGGCGGATCGGCCGACGACATCGACAAGGCCCTGAAGGACGGTGGCACCCTGACCTACTGGTCGTGGACCCCATCGGCGAAGGCCCAGGTCGCCGCGTTCGAGAAGCAGTACCCCAAGGTGCAGGTCAAGCTCGTCAACGCCGGCACCGGTGCCGACCAGTACACGAAGCTGCAGAACACGATCAAGGCCGGCTCGGGTGCCCCCGACGTCGCCCAGGTCGAGTACTACGCCCTGCCGCAGTTCGCGCTGTCCGAGTCGCTGCTCGACCTGTCGGGCTACGGCTTCGACTCGCTCGAGAAGGACTTCGCGAAGAGCACCTGGAGCTCGGTGTCGATCGACGGCAAGGTCTACGGCCTGCCGCAGGACTCCGGCCCCATGGCGCTGTTCTACAACAAGAAGGTCTTCGACAAGCACGACATCGCCGTGCCGAAGACGTGGGACGAGTACGTCACCGCGGCCAAGAAGCTGCACGAGGCGGACCCGAAGGCCTACATCGCGGCGGACTCCGGCGACGCCGGCTTCACCACGAGCATGATCGCCCAGGCCGGTGGTACCCCCTTCACCACCGACGGTGACAAGGTGACCATCAACCTGCAGGACGAGGGCACCAAGAAGTGGACGAGCACCTGGAACGAGCTCGTCGAGCAGGGCCTGCTGTCGAAGACGGTCGGCTGGACCGACGACTGGTACAAGCAGCTCGGCAACGGTGAGATCGCCACGATGATCACCGGCGCCTGGATGCCCGGCAACCTGGAGTCCGGCGTCGCCCAGGCCTCGGGTGACTGGCGCGTCGCCCCGATGCCGACCTACGACGGTGGCACCGCCCAGACCGCGAACAACGGCGGCAGCGCCCAGGTCGTCATGAAGCAGTCGAAGAACCCGGCCCTCGCGGCGGGCTTCCTCAAGTGGCTGAACTCCTCGAAGGAGTCCACGAAGGTCTTCATGGAGTCCGGCGGCTTCCCGTCGACCACCGCTGACCTCGACTCGTCGGCGTTCCTCGACGAGAAGCCGGAGTACTTCGGCGGCCAGCAGATCAACAAGGTGCTCGTCGACGCGTCGAAGTCCTCGGACAACGACTTCACCTACCTGCCGTACCAGGTGTACGCGAACAGCGTCTACGCCGACACCGTCGGTCAGGCGTACGAGAACGGAACCTCGCTCGACGCCGGTCTCGAGGCCTGGCAGAAGGCCCTCGCCAAGTACGGCGAGGACCAGGGCTTCACGGTCTCGTCGAAGTAGTTCGACAGCATCCCCGCGGGGCCGTGCGGACACGTCCGCACGGCCCCGCTCCACGCCCGGCCGGCTCCACGCCCGGCCCGGCCGGCAACGAAAGAGTCACACCATGCGCTTCGCCATCGGCGACACCGACTTCCTGCTCGACGGCGAGCCGCACCGGGTCCTGTCCGGCGCGATCCACTACTTCCGCGTGCACCCCGACCTGTGGGCCGACCGGATCCGCAAGGCGAAGCTGATGGGCCTCAACACCATCGAGACCTACGTCGCCTGGAACGCGCACGCGCCGTCGCCCGGGGTGTTCGACCTGTCGGGTGGGCTGGACCTCGGCCGCTTCCTCGACCTCGTCGCCGCCGAGGGCATGCACGCCATCGTCCGCCCCGGCCCCTACATCTGTGCCGAGTGGACGAACGGCGGTCTGCCGTACTGGCTGTTCGCGGACGGCTCCGTGGGTGTCCGGCGCAACGAGCCCGGGTTCCTCGCAGCGGTCGAGACGTACCTGCAGCACCTGGCCCCCGTCTTGGTCCCGCGGCAGATCGACCAGGGCGGGCCCATCGTCCTGGTGCAGGTCGAGAACGAGTACGGCGCCTACGGCTCCGACCCCGAGTACCTGCGCGCACTCGAGCAGATGCACCGCGACATCGGGCTGACCGTCCCCTTCACGAGCGTCGACCAGCCGATGGGCACGATGCTCGAGGACGGCTCCCTGCCCTCGCTGCACAAGACCGGGTCGTTCGGCTCACGCTCCGCTGCCCGGCTCGAGCGCCTGCGGCAGGCCCAGCCCACCGGGCCCCTCATGTGCTCGGAGTTCTGGGACGGCTGGTTCGACAGCTGGGGCGAGCACCACCACACCACGCCGGCGTCCGCCAGTGCCGAGGACCTGGACGTCCTGCTCGCGGCCGGCGGCTCGGTGAACATCTACATGTTCCACGGCGGCACGAACTTCGGCTTCACGAACGGCGCGAACGACAAGGGCGTCTACCGTCCGATCGCGACGTCGTACGACTACGACGCCCCGCTCGACGAGGCCGGCCGACCGACGGAGAAGTTCCACGCCTTCCGTTCGGTGATCGCGCGCTACGCGCCCGTCCCGCCGCTGCCCGCGACGATGGAGCCGGGGGGGTCGGGTCGACTCGGTCCCGTGGACGCGTCCGGCGACGGCCTGGAGGCCCGGATCACCCCCGCCACGGACCTCGCCGTCCGTCTGGACCGCGTCGCGTCGCTCCGTTCCCTGCTGCCCACGCTCACGGCGTGGTCCGCGCACGACGAGCCGCCGACCTTCGACGCCCTCGGGGCCGCGAGCGGCTTCGTCACCTACCACGCCGAGGTCGACCTGCCCACCGGAGGGGTGCTGACCGTCGGCACCGAGGTGCGCGACCGAGCGATCGTGTCCGCCGACGGTGTCGTGGTCGGGGTCCTGGAGCGCGAGCACCACGACCGCGCCGTCACCCTGCCGCCGGTGACCGGCACGCTCGAGCTCCTCGTCGAGGACCAGGGCCGCGTCGACTACGGCATCCGCATCGGCGAGCCGAAGGGCCTGATCGGGGGCGTCTCGATCGATGGCGCCCCGGTTGCCCGGTGGACGGCATCGCCGCTCGCCCTCGACCCCATCGCGCCGGCCGCCGTGACCGCGCTGTCCGAGGTCGCTCCCACCGGCGGCGAGGTGCTCGCCGGACCGACGTTCGCAGCTGGCTCGTTCGAACTCGACACCGTGGACGACCGGTACCTGTCGCTCGACGGGTTCCGGAAGGGTGTCGCCTGGGTCAACGGGTTCTGCCTCGGCCGGTACTGGTCGCGAGGCCCGCAGCAGACCCTCGCGATCCCGGGGCCGGTGCTCCGCCACGGTCGCAACGAGCTCGTCGTGCTCGAGCTGCACGCCGCCGCGTCCCGCACCGCGTGCCTGCTCGTCGAGCCCGACCTGGGTCACACCGAGGCCTAGTCGCGCGGCCGGGTCGAATCGGGCGCACCTGGTCGAATCGGGCGTACCTGGTCGGAACTTCCGACCAGGTATGCCCGATCCTGCTCTCCGTCGCGGGCGTCATGGGACGTTTCGGACCTCGCGAGCCGCCGCCCACGCTCGAACTTCGAGGAGTGCCTCGCGTCGCCACCGCCAGAGCGGAGCGAACTTCGTGCCGTCGTCCTCCCGTGCCCTGGTCAGCAGCCAGATCTGCCGTCGGTGTTCGGCCCCGTGATCGTCGCGCCACTCGACGAACGCGTCGTCGAGCACCGCGGTGATCCCCGCACGCGGTGCGGTCCACGACGAGAGGAAGCCGGAGTACCGGAGGGTGTCGTCGCACAGGTGCACGGCGACGCGGCGGAGCCTGACCGTGGCCCAGGTTCCGCCGGCGATGAAGGCGACACCGAGGACGAAGACGAACACCCGCGCCGATGCTCCCGGTACGAAGGCCACGCCCGCGAGTGCGACTCCTGTCCCGATCATCACCGGGCCGAACACGATGAGGTTCAGGATGCGATCCGGGCGCGGTGGACGGATCGTCGTCACGGCAGGGCGTCCAGGGCGGCGAGGGCGCGCTCGGCGTCGGCGATCCGGTCGGTCTCGGGGCGCGTCCACCACTCGGGGCCGCGTTCGCCCAGGCCGTGCTTGGCCAAGCCGTTCCGGTGTCGTGCCGCGGCCAGCGCCTCGTCGTCGCCCGCGCGCTTCGCGGTCTTCACGGCGTTGCGCCCGCGCCCAAGATGGGAGCGGAGCGCGGCGGCGAGTTCCTCGGGCAGGGCGGGGTCGGTGCGGCGCCAGCGTCGGCCGTCCACGACGAAGAAGTGGTCGTCGGGTTCGGCGGTCATGGTCCGAGTCTGCACCGTCGGTGGTGCCGGGTAGACAGGAGCCGATGAGCCACGAACGCGTCCGCCCGATGCTCGACGTCCGACGCATCTACGCCGAGCCGGCCGCGCTCGAACTGCAGCGCGGGCAGGAGATCGTCGGGCGCTGGCCGGACGCCGAGATCGTCCCGGTCGAGTCGCACTGGAACATCCCCGAGGTGCACGGCGACGAACGGAACGTCCAGCGCTGGGTGCGGATCAAGACCGAGGCGCTCGTGCTCGGCGTGAAGAAGTCATTGGTGACCCGGCCGAACGGTCGCTCCGCCGACTTCATCGCACCGTCCACCGCGAACGGCTGCGCGATGGCGTGCGCCTACTGCTACGTGCCGCGGCGCAAGGGCTACAGCAACCCGGTGACGGTGTTCGCGAACATCGACCAGATCAGCAAGCACGTGGCTCGGAACATCGCCAAGCAGGGGCCGAAGACCGAACCGAACCAGTGCGACCCGGAGTCCTGGGTCTACGACATCGGCGAGAACAGCGACTGCTCGGTCGACGCGATGATCAGCGACAACGTCCGCGACCTCTGTGACCTGTTCCGGATGACGCCGACGGCCAAGGCCTCGTTCGCCACGAAGTACGTCAACCGCGACCTGCTCGACTGGGACCCGATGGGCCGGACCCGGATCCGTTTCTCGCTGATGCCGCACGAGACCGCGAAGGTCACCGACATCCGTACGAGCCCGATCGCCGAGCGGATCGCCGCGGTGAACGACTTCGTCGACGCCGGCTACGAGGTCCACCTGAACTTCTCGCCGGTCATCCTCACGCCGACGTGGGAGTCGGACTGGGCCGAGCTGCTCCGGCAGGTCGGCGACGTGCTGTCCCCGGCCGCCAAGGCGCAGCTCGCTGCCGAGGTGATCTTCCTGACCCACAACCAGCCCCTGCACGAGGTCAATCTCGGCTGGCACCCGAAGGCCGAGGACCTGCTGTGGCGTCCGGACCTGCAGGAGCAGAAGGTGTCGCAGAACGGTGCCGTGAACATGCGCTACCGGTCCGGCATGAAGGGGCAGCTCGTCGAGCGCTTCCGCGAACTCGTGGCTGAGCACCTGCCGTCCTGCCGGATCCGCTACGCCTTCTGACCGGCCCCTGACCGATCAGGGGATGAGGCGGTCGGCCCGATACCGGGCGAACAGGTCCGCGAAGGCCTGCTCGGTCCGCCGGAACGCCGTGAACCCGGCGTCGCGGCTCTTCCCCATGTCGGTGACGACCTCCATCGCACGACCGAGGTCGGCGTCGGTGTGCCACCACGAGGCGAGCCGGGTGATGTCGGCCTCGGCGAGACCGTGGCGCTCGGCGATGCCGGCCCACTCGGACTCGTACGGCGCCATCTGCTCCTCGAGCGGTCGCGGAGCGTCCTCGTAGCCCACGACGCGCGCGGGGTCGACACCGAGGTGCGCGGCCAGGCGCGGCCACATCCAGCGCCACCGGAAGACGTCACCGTTGACGATGTTGAACGGCTCGTCCGCACCCTCGGGTGACGTCGAGGCCCACACCATGTGCTCGGCGAGGATGCCGGCGTCGGTCATGTCGGTCAGGCCGTTCCACTGTGCCTCGCTGCCCGGGAACACGAAGTCCAGGTCGAGTTCCTTCGCCAGCGTGGCCTGCACGGCGAGTGTGAGGCCCATGTTCATGGCGTTGCCGACCGCGTGCCCGATCACGGTGTGCGAGCGGTGCACGGACCAGGTGAACCCCTGGCGTTCGGCAGCGGCGAAGAGCTCGTCCTCCTGCGCGTAGTAGAAGTTCGGGGTGTCGAGGCGCGGCTCCTCCTCGTGGAAGGGGGTGTCGGGCATCTCGCCCGCGGCGTACGCCTCGAACGGGCCGAGGTAGTGCTTCAGGCCGGTGACCAGGGCGACGTGCTCGAGCGGAGCGTGCGACAGCGCCGCGAGCAGGTCACGGACCATGCCGCCGTTGACGCGGATGTTCTCCGCCTCGGTGTCCTGCCGCTGCCAGGCGGTGAAGAAGACGTGGGTCGGGTGCTCGTCGCCGAGTGCGGCCGCCAGGCTCTCGGGGTCGCGCAGGTCGGCCGCGACGGTCCGGACGCCCTGTTCAGCGAGCGGTCGGCGGGAGAGCGCCGTCACGTCCCAGCCCAGGTCGAGCAGGTGGCGCACCAGGGCGGAACCGGTGATGCCACTGGCTCCGACGACCAGGGCTTCGCGGCGGGCAGAGGTCTGTTCGGTCGATCCGGTTGCAGTCATCCTTCGATGCAACCGACGTTGGACGACACGTGTTCCCTCCCGCGTGCCGTCGCGCGCTGAGTGTGCACAAAAACGCACCACGTGTACCGCTGATCGGTACACTCCCTGCGGAGGCATCGACATGCAACTCGTGAAACCACTCGCCACACTGCTGGGGGCCACGCAGGCTGACGCGCTCCGCGTCCTCGCTCGGACCGATTCCGGCATGACCGGACGCCAGGTGGCGCGGGTCGCGGGCGCTGCGCAGCACACCGGCATCAAACGCGCGCTCGACAAGCTCGAGGCAGCAGGGCTCGTGCAGGTCGAGCGTGGTCTCCAGCACTCCGCCTACCGGGTCAACCGGGAACACCTGCTCTGGCCAGCGGTGGAACTCGGCCTCGAAGCAGGCGACGAACTCGAACGTCGGATCGGCGCCTACGTCGAGTCGGCGGAGGCAGGGGTCCTCTCGGTCTCGATCTTCGGGTCAGTCGCCCGGGGCACCGCGACGCCGGCGTCCGACCTGGACCTCCTCGTCGTCTTCGAGCAGACCGTCGACACCGACGTCGTCGTCCGCCTCGGTGACCTCGTCCGGCGGTGGACCGGCAACGAGTGCCAGGTGTTCGACGTGACCCGCGCTGATCTCCGTCGGTTCGTGGCCGAGGGAGACCCGCTCGTCGGGTCGTGGCGAGAAGAAGCCCGAACAGTCTTCGGCGAGGAGATCAGGACGTACATCTGATGGGCACCCGCGTGCGCGCCGTCGACAGGGCCACAGTCGCGATGCGCCGAGACGAAGCGCAGGCCTACCTCGAGGTCGCGCTCCTCTCCGTCGAGTCCACGAGTCACGCGGACTGGAAGGCCGCCGGTGCGAACGCTGTGCTCGGCGGGATCGCGGCGTCGGACGCGATCTGCGGTGCGATCCTCGGCCACCACCACCTCGGCGACGACCACGCCGCCGCTCGTCGGCTGCTCGATACGGCCTGCGCACCGGACACCCGACCCGGCCTGCACTTCAAGCGCCTGACCGATGAGAAGACGAACTTCCAGTACTCGACGTCGCGTGTGACCCAGGAGAAGACACGGGCGCTGGTGACCGCGCTCGAACGGCTCATCCGCACGGTTCACGAGCGCACCTGAGACAGGCGTGGCGCGCCCCGGATCACCGCCGACGGCGGATGCGGATCGGGCCCTTGGCGGTCGACGGGTCCACGACGGACCCGCCCTGGGTGATCTCGACCTCGCCGCGCGCGACCATGCGCCGGGCGGCCCGACGTGCGGGCTCCATCAGCGGCCGCCAGTCGTCCGGGTCGAGCGAACGTGCCACCTCGGACGGGCAGATGCTCGAGGTCCGGGCTCGTGCCGCGAGCAGTTCGTCGATGCGCTGCTCGAGGGCCCGGTCGGTGTCGTCGAGGCCGTGTCGACGGCAGGCTCCGGAACACCACTTCGCCTCCGGCGCCGCGGAGGACGGCATCCGTCGCCCGCACGAGGCGCAGGTCCGTTCGGCGTGTGTCGACTCCGACGCCGACGCATCGGCTTCCGTCCTGATCGCCCGTCCCATGGCCCCATCCTCGTCCTGGTCGGCAGGGCGGTCCACAGCGACCACGCACACGGTCCAGGTGCGCCTGGCAGCATCGGACCGGTGAACTCCGACACCGCCCCCGCCCGTCCGTCCGAGCCGGCCTGGGTCCAGCACGTGATGTGGTGGCACGTCTACCCGCTCGGCTTCGTCGGCGCCGAGGTCCGCCCCGCGTCACCGGTGGGGGCGCGTCCGCTCGAACACCGCCTCGACCGCCTGACCGGGTGGATCGACCACGTCGTCGACCTCGGTCTGAACGGCCTGTTGCTCGGCCCGGTGTTCGCGAGCTCGACCCACGGGTACGACACGGTCGACCACTTCCGCGTCGACCCGCGCCTGGGCGACGACGCCGACTTCGACGCCCTGGTCACCGCGGCGCACGAGCGGGGCGTGCGGGTCCTGCTGGACGGGGTGTTCAACCACGTCGGGCGTGAGCACCCGGCGTTCCGTGCGTTGTCGGACCAGGGCCCGGAGGCGCCGACCGCCGACCTGTTCGCCATCGACTGGTCCGGGTGGCAGCCGGGGCAGCCCGTGCCCGTCGGACTGTTCGAGGGCCACGACATCCTCGTCGCGCTCGACCACGACAGCCGTGCCACCGAGGACCTCGTGGTGGAAGTGATGACGCACTGGCTGGCCCGCGGCGTCGACGGTTGGCGGCTCGACGCGGCGTACGCGGTTCCGCCGGCGTTCTGGGCGCGGGTGCTGCCGCGGGTGCGGGAGCGGTTCCCGGACGCCTGGTTCAGCGGCGAGGTGATCCACGGCGACGCGGCGGTGATCGCACGCGACTCGACGATGGACTCGCTGACCCAGTACGAGCTGTGGCAGGGGATCTGGCACGGCATCGCGGACCGCAACGGCCACGAGCTCGCGCACGCGATCGAGCGGCACGACGCGCTGCTGGCCACCTTCGCCCCGACGACGTTCGTCGGCAACCACGACGTCACCCGGATCGCGAGCGCGGTGGGGGAGCGGTTCGCCGGGCACGCCGCCGCGGTGCTGTTCACGGTGGCGGGGACCCCGGTGGTCTACGCCGGCGACGAGTACGGCTGGACCGGGGTGAAGGAGGAACGCGAGGGCGGCGACGACGCGGTCCGCCCGGAGTTCCCGGCCGAGGTGCCGGCCCCGACGGACCTGACCCACGCGCACGAGGCGCTCATCGCCCTGCGCCGTCGGAACCCGTGGCTGCACCGCGCGCACACCGACGTCGTGCACCTGACCAACACCGCCGTGGTGCTGCGGACCGCGACGGCGGACGCCGCCGTGGTGACCGCCCTGAACCTGTCGGACGACCCCGTCGAGGTGCCCGTGGCCGACGCGACGCAGGTCGAGGCGGGCGGGGCCGATCTCGGGATCGGGACCGTGCGCCTCCCGGCCGGGGGTTGGGCCGTCCTGTCGCGTTCGTGAGCAGAAACGGTCGGGTCCCCATCGAGGACCCGACCGTTTCTGCTCACCAAGCGAACACGCGCGAACACGCGAACGCGAACGCGAACGCACGCGCGAACGCGCACGCGCTACTTGCGCGCGGACGCCGCCCGGCGCTTGTTGAACACGTCGAACGCGACGGCGGCGAGCAGCACCAGGCCCTTGATCAGGGACTGGAACTCGGTGCCGACACCGAGGATCGACATGCCGTTGTTCAGCAGGCCGATGATCAGACCACCGACGATGGCACCCGGCACGGTGCCGATGCCGCCGGTGACGGCCGCACCACCGATGAAGACGGCGGCGATGGCGTCGAGCTCGAAGCCGTTGCCCGCGCCCGGTGCCGCCAGGTTGAGCTGGCCGGTGAAGACCACACCCGCCAGGGCCGAGATGACACCCATGTTGACGAAGAGCAGGAACGTGACGCGCTTGGTCTTCACACCCGACAGCTGCGCGGCCAGGGCGTTGCCACCGATCGCGTAGATGTGGCGGCCGAACACCGCGCTCCGCATGACGACCGAGTAGATCACCACGAGGGCACCGAGCACGACGAGCACGATCGGGGTGCCGTTGTAGCTGGCGAGCAGGAGTGCCACGTAGATCACGAGCACGGCGCCGAACGCCGTCTTCACGATGAACCAGGCGAACGGCTCGCTCTCGAGCTGGTACTTGCGCCGCGTGATGCGACCGCGGAACGCGGCGATCACCATGACGGCCGCGGCGGCGAAGCCGAGGATCATCGTGAGCGGTTCGTACCCGGTGGTGCCGAAGGACGGCAGGAAGCCGGAGCCGAGCGAGCGGAAGCCGGCGGGGAACGGCGAGATCTGCTGGTTCTGCAGGACGATCTGCGCCGCGCCGCGGAACGCGAGCATGCCCGCCAGCGTCACGATGAACGCCGGGATCCCGAAGTAGGCGATCCAGAAGCCCTGCCAGGCGCCGACGAGCGCACCGACCACCAGGCAGAGCACGACCGCGATCGGCCACGGGATGTTCCACTGCGTGATCATCACGCCGGCCATTGCGCCGGTGAAGGCGACCACCGACCCGACCGACAGGTCGATGTGGCCGGCGATGATGACCATGACCATGCCGATGGCCAGGATGAGGATGTAGCTGTTCTGGACGATCAGGTTCGAGACGTTGATCGGGGCCAGCGTGATGCCGTTCGTGGTCACCTGGAAGAAGATGACGATGACGATCAGCGCGATGAACAGGCCGATCTGTCGGAGCTGCCCGGTGAGGTAGCCGACGGCGGACTTAAGCGCGTTCATTGACAGGGGTCTCCCGTTCCTGGGTCATGTACTGCATGAGGACCTCGGGCGTCGCCTCGGCGCGCGGGACGTCGGCCGTGATGGTGCCCTCGGAGAGGGTGTAGATGCGGTCGCAGATGCCGAGTAGTTCGGGGAGCTCGGAGGAGATCACGATGACCGCCTTCCCCTGGTCGGCGAGCTGGTTGATGATCGTGTAGATCTCGTACTTCGCGCCGACGTCGATGCCGCGCGTGGGCTCGTCGAGGATGAGCACGTCGGGGTCGGCGTACATCCACTTCGACAGGACGACCTTCTGCTGGTTCCCGCCGGAGAGCTTCCCCGTCACGACGTCGACGTTCGGCGCCTTGATGTTGAGGCTCTTGAGGAACTGGCTCGCGACCGTGGTCTCCTCCGAGGAGTTCACGAAGCCCCAGTTGGCGAGCTTGCCGAGCGCTGACCCGGAGATGTTCCGCTTGATGTCGTCGATCAGGTTCAGGCCGTAGCGCTTGCGGTCCTCGGTGACGTAGGCGATGCCGTTGTCGATCGCCTGCGAGACGGTGTGCGTCTTGATCGGGGTGCCGCGCTTGTACACGGTGCCGCTGATGCCGGTGCCGTAGGACTGGCCGAAGACGCTCATCGCGAGTTCCGTGCGGCCGGCGCCCATGAGTCCGGCGATGCCGACGACCTCGCCGGCGCGGACGCTGAGGTTGGCGTGGTGGATGATCTCGCGCGACGAGTCGAGCTGGTGGTGGACGGTCCAGTCCTCGATCCGCAGCAGTTCCTCGCCGATGACGGGGTTCTCGCGCTCGGGGTACCGGTTCGACAGGTCACGGCCGACCATCCCGCGGATGATCCGGTCCTCGGACACGTCGTCGGCCCGCATGTCGAGCGTCTCGATCGTCTTGCCGTCGCGGATGATCGTGACCTTGTCCGCGATCGCCTTGATCTCGTTGAGCTTGTGGCTGATGATGATCGCCGTCATGCCCTCGGCCTGCAGCGAGCGGATGAGCTCGAGCAGGTGCGCGGAGTCGTCGTCGTTCAGCGCGGCGGTGGGCTCGTCGAGGATGAGGAGCTTCACCTCCTTCGAGAGCGCCTTCGCGATCTCGACGAGCTGCTGCTTGCCGACACCGAGGTCGACGACCTTGGTGACGGGGTTGTCCTTCAGCCCGACGCGCTTGAGCAGCTCGGCGGCCGTCAGGTTCGTCTTGTTCCAGTCGATGAAGCCGCCCTTGGACTGCTCGTTGCCGAGGAAGATGTTCTCGGCGATCGACAGGAAGGGGCTGAGCGCCAGCTCCTGGTGGATGATGACGACGCCCGCAGCTTCGGAATCGTTGATGTCCGCGAACCGCACGGGTTCGCCGTCGAGCAGGATCTCGCCGTCGAAGGAGCCGGCCGGGTAGACACCCGACAGCACCTTCATGAGCGTCGACTTGCCCGCGCCGTTCTCGCCGCAGATCGCGTGGACCTGGCCGCGCTCGACCTCGATCGAGACGCCCTGCAGGGCCTTGACGCCGGGGAACGTCTTGGTGATGTCCCGCATCTCGAGGATGGTGTCCGCCATGTGGACGCCTTTCCGTCGTGCGCGCGTGCGCGCGCTGGTGGAGACGGACTGGAGGCGCGGTGCGCAGCTGGCACCGCGCCTCCGGTCCGTGAGATGGGCCTGACTACTTCAGGTCGGCTTCGGTGTAGTACCCCGAGTCCACGAGGACTTCCTTGTAGTTGTCCTTCGTGACGACCGTCGGCTGGAACAGGAAGGTCGGGACGACCTTGACCTTGTTGTCGTAGCTCTTCGTGTCGTTGACCTCGGGCTCCTTGCCGGTGAGCAGGTCCTCGGCCATGGTGACCGACTGCTTGGCGAGCTTCCGCGTGTCCTTGTAGATGGTCGAGTACTGCTGGTCGTCGATGATGGACTTCACCGAGGCGGCCTCGGCGTCCTGACCCGTGACGGTCGGGAGCGGACGGTCACTCGTGCCGTAGCCGGCACCCTGCAGCGCCGAGATGATGCCGATCGAGATCCCGTCGTACGGCGAGAGCACGCCGTCGAGCGTGGTGCCGCCCGAGTAGGACTTGGCGACGAGGTTCTGCATGCGGGCCTTGGCGGTCGCCGGGTCCCACTGCTGCGTCGCGGCCTGGGACAGCGAGTCCTGGCCGGACTGGATCTTCAGCGTGCCGTCCTCGAGGTACGGCTTGAGCGTCTTCATCGCGCCGTTGAAGAAGAACCCGGCGTTGTTGTCGTCGAGCGAGCCGGCGAAGACCTCGATGTTGAAGGGGCCCTTCTCGCCGGTCTTCTTGCCGTCGGCGTCGAGCACGCCCAGGCCGGTGAGCAGGCTGTTCGCCTGGTCGACGCCGACCTTCTCGTTGTCGAACGACACGTAGTAGTCGACGTTCTTGTTGCCCGTCAGCAGGCGGTCGTAGGAGATCACCTTGATGCCGGCCTTGGCGGCGGCGTCGAGCTGGTCGGAGAGCGCGCCACCGTCGATCGACGCGATGATCAGGACCTTCGCGCCCTTGGTGATCATGTTGCTGACCTGCTGGGCCTGCTGCTGGACCTTGTTGTCGCCGTACTCGAGGTCGACCTTGTAGCCGGCCTTCTCGAGGTCGCTCTTGACGGCGTCGCCGTCCTTGATCCACCGCTCGGAGACCTTGGTGGGCATGGCGACACCGACGAGGGCGCCCTTGTTGTCGCCGCTGCCGCCACCGTCGGTGGACGCACGGCCGCCGGCCGAGCAAGCGGCGAGTGAGATCGCGATGCCGACGGCTGCGACGCCCGCGATGATCCTGCGCTTCATCATCGAAGTACCTCTGTTCCTTCGCGTCGTCCTCGACGCGGTCGGGTGCCGGGGCTGCTGTGCCCCGCGGGATGCGCTCGTGTGAGCGCTCACATCTTGTGGGTTCCGTGACGGGGTGTCAACTCAACACCGCCGTTTCGCGATCTTGCCGCGGCGACCGGACCGAGCGGTACGGTTGGCCCGTGAGCACCACGACCGCCCCCGAGGGCAGGGGCGGCAAGCGCCGGAAGGCCCCGACGATCTTCGACGTCGCCGAACGCGCCGGCGTGTCCCACCAGACCGTCTCCCGCGTGATCAACGGCGACCCGACCGTCCGCGAGCAGTACCGGACGCAGGTCACCGACGCCGTCACCGAGCTCGGGTACCGGCCCCGCGCCGCCGCCCGGGCGCTCGCCGGTGGGCGGAGCAAGGCGCTCGGCATCATCACCGCCGGCGACGCGCTGTACGGTCCGTCGAGCACCTCGATCGGCTTCGAACGGGCCGCGCGATCAGCGGGGTACCACGTGCTGCTGTCGACCCTGCCCGAGGAACCGCGGCCGTCCGACCTGTCCGGGGCACTCACCACGCTGCTCGCGCAGGACGTCGCCGCGATCGTGCTCGTCGCCGCCGACAACCGGGTCCTCGACTCCCTCGCCTCGCTCACCGTGCCGGTCACGGTGCCCGTCGTCGTCGCGAACGCCGTGCAGCGCGATGCTGCCCGCGTGCCCACCGCGCCGAGCGTCGCCGCCGTCGCGATCGACCAGGCGGCCGGCACCTCGCTCGTCATGCAGCACCTGTTCGACCGCGGACACCGCCGGATCGTGCACATCGCCGGGCCGCACGTGTCGCAGGAGTCCGAGGTGCGCCGCGCCACCTACGTTCGGATCATGCAGGACGCCGGGCTCGAACCGGTCGTGCTCGAGGGGGACTGGACCCCGGCGAGCGGCTTCGCGGCCGCCCGGCACATCGACGTGGGGACGGTGGACGCCGTCTTCGCGGGCAACGACCAGATGGCGCTCGGGGTGCTGCACGCCTTCGCCGACGAGGGGCTGCGGGTGCCGGACGACATCGCGGTCGTGGGCTTCGACGACGTCCCCGAGGCCGCACACTTCACGCCGCCGCTGACCACCGTGCGGCAGGACTTCCGGGCGATGGGGGAGCGGGTGCTCGACACCGTGCGGGCCCTGGTCGAGGGGGAGCCCCGCGACGAGACGCTGCTCGCGCCCGAGCTGGTGGTGCGGCGCAGCACGTAGGTCGCACGGTGCGGCGGTGTGCAGGTGGTGCGAGGTCCTTCCGTGCGCGGGGCCGCGGCGCACGGTGCAGCGTTGTGCGGCCGGTGCGAGGTTGATCGCTCGGTGCGGCGCTGCAGTCCCGCACCGAGCGGCCGACCCCGCACCGGCCGAGGGGCCGCGCACGGTGCGAGGCCGTGCACGACCCCGTGCTGACCCGACCGTCAGCCCTTCAACGCCCCGGACGACAGCCCGGCGACGTAGAACCGTTGCAACCCGACGTACAGCGCGATGCACGGGATCATCGCCACCACCGACCCGGCGACGAGGTTGCCGTACGACACCTGCCCGTACGCCCCCGTCTGCAGGTTGAGCAGCGCGACCGGCAGCGTGTACAGCGAGTCCCTCGTCAGGAACGTCAGGGCTCCGAGGAACTCCGTCCACGACGCCAGGAACGCGTAGAGCGCCGCGGTCGCCGCCCCGGGCAGGAGCAGCGGGCGGAGCACCGACACGACGACCCGGAAGCGCGAGGCCCCGTCGACGAAGGCCGAGTCCTCGAGCTCGGTGGGGATCGACTCGAACGCGTTCCGCATCACGAACACCCCGAACGGCAGGTTCACCGTCGTGTAGAACAGCACGAGCCCGAGCAGCGAGTTCGTCAGCCCCATGGCGTTCATCTCGAGGTACAGCGGCGTGAGGATGGCCTGGAACGGCACCATCATCGTCAGCAGCACCAGGCCGAACACGAGCCCGGCGCCCCGGAACCGGAAGCGGGCGAACCCGTAGCCGGCCATCGTCGCGATCACCGCGGTCAGCACCGCCGTGGCGATCGACACGATGAGCGAGTTCACGACGCCGGTGAGCAGGTGCGACGACGAGGCGAACACTGCGGCGAAGTTCTGCCACCCGAGCTGGAAGAACGTCGCCGGGTCGGGGGCCTGCGTGATGACGGCCTCGGACTGGAACGCCCGCAGGATCGACCAGATGAGCGGGACGCCGAACACGAGCGCGGAACCGATGCCGGCGATCGCGTACAGGGTGCGCTTGACGGTGGTGTCGCGGGGGTGCTGGACGCTGCCCTGCTGGTGGCGCCGACGTCGGCCGTCACCCGTGGTGGTCAGGGTCCTGGTGGACAGGTCCGGCGCCGCGAGGGCCGCACGGGAGGTCGTGGTGCTCATGGCGTCAGTCCTTCTCTCGCAGTGCCCAGAACTGGAACACCGTCACGGCGGCGATCACCACGACGAGGGCGATCGACTGGGCGGTCGCGGCCCCGAGCTGCAGGTTCACGAACCCGCGGTTGTAGATCGCGTTCACGATCGTGGTGGTCTCGGTCCCCGGTCCGCCCTGGGTCAGGATGTAGAACTGGTTGAAGGCGAGCAGCGAGCCGATCACCGAGATGATGACGCTCAGCGCGACGGTGGAGCGGATCATCGGGAACGTGATGAGGCGTTCGGTCTGCCACCAGGAGGCTCCCTCGAGCTGCGCCGACTCGTAGACCTCGTCGGGGACGCCCTGCATCGCCGACATGAGCAGCACCATGGTCAGCCCGGACACCGCCCAGACCACGAGCACGCAGATGAGCAGCGTCGCCAGCGGGCCGTTCACGAGCCACGCGGTGCTGCCGTCGGTGATCCCGAGCCATCGGAGCACCATGTTGACGGCTCCGGAGTTCGGCTGCGCCTCGAGCACGAGCATGAACGAGAGCGTCGTCAGCCCGACCACGTACGGCAGGAAGAACAACGTCCGCAGGATCGTGCTGCCCCGGCGGCGGGCGCGGACGAGCACGGCGAGGAAGTACCCGAGCGCCAGGATCGGCAGGGTCACGATCGCCGTGTACAGCAGCGTGTAGCCGATGGGGTGCACGAACGTCGGGTCCTGGAACAGCGTCAGGTAGTTCTGCAGCCCGATGAACCGGTACGGGCCGATCAGGGGCCAGTTCGTGAACGAGATGTAGAGCGCGAACACGAGCGGGACGAGCACGAAGACGGCGACGAACAGGATCGCCGGGGCGACGAGGACGGCGCCGGTGCGCGGCGGGTGGGTGAGGGAGTTGCGGGTCCGGACGGAGCCGCCGCGCCCCGGGCCGCGGCCCACGGTGGGACGGCCCGGGCCGGTCCGGCCGGCGGGGCGCCGGGTGGAGATGGTCGACATGCGTGCACCTCTCTGTGCATCAACAAGAGCGAGACGAGCGGGACGAGCGGAGAAGACAGGCAGGCAGGCTCAGGCCTGCACCTGGTCGAGGATCCGCTGGTAGTCGGACTGCGCCGTCCGCATGGCGGCAGCGCTCCCCGACCCGAACACGGCCTCGCGGAACATCGCGAAGTACGGCGACGACGGCTGGTTGTTGAGCAGGTTGTACGCCAGCGTCTGCGGCGCGTAGCCCTTCTCGATGGCGTCGAGCGGCCCGTACGCCAGCGGGAACCGCTTGCGGTACTCCGGGGTGGCGGCGTCGGACCGCGTCGGGAAGTACCCGCCGTCCGGCAGTGCCTGCTGCTGCTGGAGGCCGTTCGCGTACTGCATGAACGCCCACCCACCGGACGGGTTCGACGCCCCGTTCGGGATGCACATGTTGTCGCCACCGTCGAAGAACGACCGCTGGCCGTCCCACGACGGGAGGAGCACCGTCTGCATCTTCGCCCGCATCGCCTTGGTGGCCGCGGGCACGGTCGCCCCGTACGAGGTCGGGAAGATCCCCACCTTGCCGGCCCGGAAGTCGGCACCCCACGTGGTGCCGGCGTCGGAGTACGTCGCCTTCGACAGCACGCCGTCCTTCCACAGCTGCCGGTAGAACTCGAGCATGCGTTCGAGGGCCTCGTTGCCGGTGATGTTCGCCCGCTGGGATCCCACCTCGCCGGTCATCATGTCGACCCCGGTCGCCCAGACGTGCGGCTGCGTGACGAAGCCGATGATGCCGGCGGCGTTGCCGGAGATCGACCAGCCGTACACGTCGTCGTCGAGCTTCCGGATGGCCTTCGCCGCGTCGAGCAGCGTGGACAGGTCCTTCGTCGACTCCTCGACGTCGAGGCCCGCACGCTCGAACAGCTCTGTGTTCACGAACAGCTGCGAGTTGTCGGCCAGGTAGGGCAGGCCGTAGTACCGGTCGCGGTACTCGAGCAGGCGCAGGTGCCCCGGCGAGATCGCGTCGAAGTAGTCCAGGCTCTTGACCACGTCGGTCAGGTCGGCGAACGCCTCGCGGAAGATGAACAGCTGCGAGTTGATGTCGTCGATGTCGACGACGTCCGGCGGCTCGCCCCCGCGGATCGCGGTCGCGAGCTTCGTCACGTACTGCGCGTCCGGCACGGGCGTCAGCTGGACCTGCAGCGCCGGGTTCGCCTTGTTGAACCCGGCGACGGCCGACGTCAGGCCGGCCTGGGTCGCCGACCGGCACCACACCTGCACGGTGCCGGTCGCGTCCTTCCCGAAGCTCGCGGGCTTCGCGACGACCTTCGGCAGGGTGCCGGAGCACCCGGCGAGGGCGAGTGCGGCCCCGCCGGCGACGCCGCCGACGAGGAACGCTCGGCGGTCCACGCCGGTCACCGTGCCAGCGGGAGCCAGACGCGCATCGGCGCGGCTCCTCGGTTGGCCCACGCGTAGTACGGGACGGCGATCGCGGTGACGTCGCGACCGGCCTGGAGGCCCGTGGTGGCGCCCTGCGGACCGGCCACGTCGTCGACGCTGGTTGCGTCTCCGGCGTGATCCGCGCCTCCAGACCGGGTCGCGTCCAGACGCTGGTACGGCCAGGCGGGCTGCACGTGCTCGGCCGGGGCGTGCCCCGGGATCCGCAGCGTGACGACGCCGTCGAGCAGGTCGTCGCGGCGCTCCTCGGTGATCGGCGCGTCCGCGTCGACCGTCAGGTCGTCGACCGTGAAGCCCTGCTGGTCCGGCTGCTCGACCGCGTACACGAGCGGGCCGCGCTCGATCGCGACCTGCCCGCGGGCGGCGTCGATGCGGGCGTCGGCGACGTAGCGGTGCGGCGTCGTGTCGAAGACGAGCTCGACGGTGTCGCCCGCCGACCACTCGCGGTCGACGACGTGCAGCGTGCCCGCTGTCGGACTCGCGGACCCGTCCGGACCCGTGACGGTCGTGGTGTCCGACCAGGCCGGGATCCGCAGCCCCAGGGCGAGCGGGCCGTCCTCGGTGACCGTGACACGGACGCGGCCGTCGTGCGGGTAGTCGGTCTCGACCCGCACCGGACCGAGGTCGGCGGTCGCGTACTGGTGGATCTGCAGCCCGCCGTCGGTCGCGGTCGCCAGGTAGCCGTCGAGGCTCGAGAAGGTGCGCATGATGTTCGGCGGGCAGCAGGCGCAGTCGAACCAGCCGCGGCGCCCGTGGGCGGGGGAGCGGTTCTCGTCCTGGTGGGCGTGGTCGCGCTGCTGCAGCGGGTTCACGTAGAAGTACTCGGTGCCGGCCAGGCTCACCCCGGCGAGGAACGCGTTGTAGAGCAGGCGCTCGATCGCGTCGGCGTAGACCGGCTTGCCGGTGGCGAGCAGCAGCCGCCATGCCCACTGCACGCCGCCGATGGCCGCGCAGGTCTCGGCGTAGCCGCGGTCGGTCGGCAGCTCGTACGGGTCGCCGAACGCCTCCCAGTCCCAGCGCGCCCCGAGGCCGCCGGTGATGAACGCCTTCGTCGCCATCATGTCCGCGAACTGCGTCTCGCTCGCGGCGAGGAGCTCGGTGTCCCCGGTCTCGATCGCGACGTCCACGGCACCCGCCGCCAGGTACACGGCGCGGACGGCGTGGCCCTCGACGGTCGTGGCCTGCCGGCTCGGCACCCGGTCGGAGAAGTACGTCGGCTCGCCGCCGGCGCGCTCGATGATGCCGTGCCCGCGGGCGTCGACGAACCAGTGCGCCAGGTCGAGGTAGTCACGGTTGCCGGTCTCGCGGTACAGCTCCACCAGGCCCATCTCGACGACCGGGTGGCCGTCGACGTCGCGCGTCTTCGGCGTGCCGTCCGGTGCGGTGCCGTCGCCGAACGTGCGGACCAGGTGGTCGGCGTTCTTGATCGCGACGTCGAGCAGACCGGTGTCGCCCGTCGCACGGTGCTGCGCCACGGCCGCCTGGTACAGGTGCCCGGCGCAGTACATCTCGTGGCTCCACTTGAGGTCCGTGTACCGCTCACCCTTCCCGCGCACCTGCTGCACGGAGTCCAGGTACCCGTCGTCGGCCTGCGCCTGGGCGTACAGGGCGGTGACCTCGCGCTGCAGGTCGAGCAGGTCCTCGGCGGGGGCGCGGCCGTACTCCCACGCCACGGCCTCGAGCCACTTCGTCACGTCGGAGTCCATGAAGATCTGGCCGACGGCCTCGCCCTCCTCGAGCCCTGCGGCGATGCGGAGGTTGCGGAAGTTGCCGGCCGTCTCGAGCTGTTGGTAGCCGCTGCGGACGGCGTCGCGGCCGTTGCGCTCCTGGCGGAGCGCCCAGAAGCCGCCGGTGATCCGGGCGTCGCCGGTCGGCAGCGGCCGGAGCGTGAGGTGCGCGTCGGTGGTGGGGAGGACCGGGGTCGCGGTGTGCGCGCCGCGATCCGTCGCGAGCGTGGTGGTCATGTCGCCTCCTTGCGATGTGACTGGCGCCGTCCGGATGGGCTGGCCATCCGGAAAACGGTTTCTGCGGTGGACGCTACGACACGGGGTGCACGCCGCGCAAGAGCATTCCGGCGGTTTTGTGTAAGGTCGTCGGCACGTCCTGAACGTCGGAAAGGTGGTTGCCGTGACGCTCGAACGCACCGGTCAGCCGATCCGGATCACCGACGTGGCGGCGCTCGCCGGGGTGTCGATCGGCACCGCGTCGAAGGCGCTGAACGGCACCGGGCAGCTGCGGGACGCCACCCGGCTGCGGGTGAAGGACGCCGCCGAGAAGCTCGGGTTCGTCGGCGATGCCCGGGCCCGTGCGCTGTCGTCGGGGCGGACCTACACCGTCGGCATGATCACCACCGACTCGTTCGGACGGTTCTCGATCCCGGTGCTGCTCGGTGCCGAGGACGCCCTGTCCGCCGGGCGGATGGCCGTCCTGCTGTGCGACACCCGCGACGACCACGTACGCGAGGCCCACTACCTGCGCTCCCTGGCGGCCCGCGGCGTCGACGGCATCATCGTGACGGGCCGCTCCGCCGACGCCCGGCCCCCGATCGACGTGTCAATGCCGGTCGTCTACGCCTTCACGCCCTCGACCGATGACTCCGACGTGTCGATCACCCTCGACGACGCCGCCGGGTCGGCACTCGTCGCCTCGCACGTGCGCTCGCTCGGTCGGCAGCGGGTCGCGATCGTGACGGGGCCGGCGCGACACCGCTCCGCGGCACGACGGGTCGCCGGAGCCTCGTCGGTCCTCGGGTCGCACCTGGTCACCGACCCGCTGTACGGCGAGTGGTCGGAGCGCTGGGGACGGCAGGCCGTGGACGTGCTCGCGCGGGAGTCGCCCGACGTCGACGCGATCGTCTGCGGCAGCGACCAGATCGCCCGGGGCGTGTGCGACCGGCTGCGGGAGCTCGGGCGTTCCGTGCCCGGCGACGTCGCGGTCACGGGGTTCGACGACTGGGACGTGATGGCGCTCGCATCAAGGCCGCCGCTGACCACCGTGGACCTGCGGCTCGAGGAGCTCGGGCGCGTCGCGGGGCAGGCGCTCCTCGCCCTGATCGACGGCGGGACGGCGTCGTCGGCGGCCGTGACCCCGTCGCTCGTCATCCGCGAGAGCACCGTCGGCGCGTAGGGCGCGGTCGGGGGTCGGGCTCGCGGTTCGGGGCTCGCGAGGTCGCACGAACTGCCGCGCGTCGTGCTGTCCGGCGGCAGTTCGTGCGACCTCGGCGGACGGGTCGCGGCGTGTCGTGCGACCTCGGCGGCGCTGGTGCTGGTGCTCGTGCTGGTGCTCGTGGTCGAGCGGTCACAACACCCCGTCTGCCGTGGTCGAGCGGTCACGACTCGTCGCCCGGCGCACCTCCAGCCGACAGTTCGCGACCGCGCGGAGGGGAGGCAGCGGGGTGTCGTGACCGTCCCGAGCGCCGCAGTTCGGGGTGTCGCGGGTTCGGAGAGTCGGTGGTCGGGACGTGCGCGGGTGTGGGCCGTCCGGTGGTCGGGACTTGCGCGGGTGCGGGGCGGCGAGTGGTCGGGACTTGCGCGGGTGTGGGGTGGCCGGTGGTCGGGACTTGCGCGGGAGCGGTGTTGCGGTGGTCGCACGTCGTCGCCGACCTCGTGCGTCGCGCGGTCACGACCCGTCGCGCGCGGGGCGTCGAGTGGTCAGGAATGGTCGGCTGCCGATGCGCTGGACGACGGTTCGTGACCGGTCGGGGGAACTGAGCGGGGTGTTTCGACCGCTGGCGGGACGGGCGCACCGGCGGCGCGCCGCGGCGTTGCACGAGTGAGCGCTCACGTGCCAGGATGTGAGCGCTCACTGGGGACGACGAGGTTCTGGAGGAACGCATGGGTGACGACCGCCGACAGCGGATCGTGGACGGCCGCACCACACTGGGGATCGAGCTCGGCTCCACCCGCATCAAGGCCTGCCTGGTGGACGAGGACCTCGTGCCCATCGCGGCCGGTTCCCACGAGTGGGAGAACGAGTACGTCGACGGCCGCTGGACCTACTCGCTCGAGGCCGTCGAGACCGGACTCCAGGCCGCCTACGCCGCCCTGGTGGCCGACGTCGAGACGCAGTACGGCGTCACCCCCACCACGTACCGAGCCGTGGGCGTGAGCGCGATGATGCACGGCTACCTGGCGTTCGACGCCGCGGGCGAGCTGCTCGTGCCGTTCCGCACCTGGCGCAACACCTCGACCGGCCCCGCGGCCGAACGGCTCAGCGAGGCCCTCGGGTTCAACATCCCGCTGCGGTGGTCGATCGCCCACCTGTACCAGGCGGTCCTCGACGACGAGCCGCACGTGGCCGAGATCGCCGGTGTCACGACCCTGGCGGGCTACGTGCACCGACGCCTGACCGGGCGGAACGTCCTGGGCGTCGGAGACGCGAGCGGCATGTTCCCGATCGAGGGCGGCCCCGTCGACAGCGGCCCCGGCGACCCGGGCGCGAAGGACTTCGACCACGCCATGCTCGCCACCGCGCAGGACCTGATCGGCGTGCCGGACCTGCGGTCCCTGCTGCCCGAGGTCCTCGTCGCCGGCGCGGAAGCCGGTGAGCTGACCCCCGAGGGCGCGACCTGGCTCGACCCGACCGGCACACTCGAAGCCGGCGCACCGCTCTGCCCGCCCGAGGGCGACGCCGGAACCGGCATGGTCGCGACGAACGCCGTCGCCCCGCGCACCGGCAACGTCAGCGTCGGCACGAGCATCTTCGCGATGGTCGTGCTCGAGCAGCCGCTGACCACCGCGCACGAGGAACTCGACGTCGTCACCACCCCGGCCGGCGACGCCGTGGCGATGGTGCACTGCAACAACGGCGCGAGCGAGATCGCGAGCTGGGCCCGGGTGTTCGGACGCTTCGCCGAGGCCTCGAGCGAGCGGACCGGCGCGACGCCGATCGGCATCGACGACGTCTACGCCACGCTGCTCGCCGAGGCCGTCGCCGACGACACCGACCCCGACGCCGGCGGCCTGCTCTCCTTCAACTACCTGGCCGGCGAACCCGTCACCCACGTCGAGGACGGTCGGCCCCTGCTGCTCCGCACCCCCGGTGCACGCTTCACCCTCGGCAACCTGGTGCGCTCCGAGGTGCACGGCGCCTTCGCGACGTTGGCCATCGGCATGGACGTCCTGCACGGCGAACAGGTGCAGGTGGACCGGATGACCGCGCACGGCGGGCTCTTCCGCACACCCGGCAGCCCGCAGCGGCTCCTCGCGGCGGCGTTGCGCGTGCCGATCGCGCTCGAGGAGACCGCGGGCGAGGGCGGCGCGTGGGGGATCGCGGTGCTGGCCGCCTACCTCGAGCACACCGACCAGCAGCTCGCCGACTACCTGTCGGACACCGTGTTCGGCGGGGACACCGTGCACGTGGCCGAACCCGAGCCGGCGGACGTCGCCGGGTTCCAGACGTACCTGGACCGCTACCGGGCCGCACTGCCCGTGCAGGACGTCGCCGCGGCGGCGACCCGCCCCAGCGCGACCACAGGACCGACCGAGCAGACCGACGGCGCCGACCCGCGCCTCCAGACAGAGGAAGTGACCCGATGACGGACGCGATCGACGAGACCACACGCCAGGCGGTGGCGACGACACGGGAGCGCGTCGCGCGCCTGCACGGCGAACTCGTCCGCTACGGCCTCGTGATCTGGACCGGCGGCAACGTCTCCGAGCGCGTGCCCGGCACGGACCTGTTCGTCATCAAGCCGAGCGGGGTGTCGAGCGACGACCTGACGCCCGAGAACCAGGTCGTCTGCACCCTCGATGGCGTGCCGGCCGAGGGCTGGGGCAACGAGCACGGCCCGTCCAGCGACACCGCCGCGCACGCCTACGTGTACCGGAACATGCCCGCGGTCGGCGGTGTCGTGCACACCCACTCGACGTACGCGACCGCCTGGGCCGCCCGCGCCGAGGCGATCCCGTGCGTGATCACGGCGATGGCGGACGAGTTCGGCGGACCCATCCCGGTCGGCCCGTTCGCGATCATCGGCGACGACTCGATCGGTCACGGGATCGTCGACACCCTGAGCGGCCACCGCAGCCGCGCGGTCCTGATGCAGAACCACGGCGTCTTCACGATCGGCAAGGACGCCAAGGACGCCGTCAAGGCGGCCGTGATGTGCGAGGACGTGGCACGGACCGTCCACATCGCAAAGCAGGGCGGCGAGGTCGTCCCGATCCCCGAAGCAGACATCGATCGACTCTTCGATCGCTACCAGAACGTCTACGGACAGAACCCCGAAGGAGCCATGCGATGACGCAGGACACCACCGTCGACCCCCAGGCCACGCTCGACAGCTACGAGGTCTGGTTCCTCACCGGCTCCCAGGGGCTGTACGGCGAGGAGACCCTGCGCCAGGTCGAGGAGCAGAGCAAGGCCGTCCACGCGGAGCTCGCCGGACACCTGCCGGTGAAGCTGGTCTGGAAGCCCGTGCTCAAGGACGCCGACGGCATCCGGCGGGCGCTCATCGAGGCGAGCGCCGACGACAAGGTCATCGGTGTCACCACGTGGATGCACACGTTCAGCCCGGCCAAGATGTGGATCGGCGGCCTGCAGGCGCTGACCAAGCCGCTGCTGCACCTGCACACGCAGGCGAACGTCACGCTGCCCTGGGCGGACATCGACTTCGACTTCATGAACCTCAACCAGGCCGCGCACGGCGACCGTGAGTTCGGCTACGCCCTGGCCCGCCTCGGCGTCCGGCACGCCACGGCCGTCGGCCACGTCTCGGACCCCCGCGTCCAGCAGCGTGTCGCGAACTGGACCCGGGCCGCCGCCGGCGCCGCGGCCGTCCGTGAGCTGAAGCTGACCCGCTTCGGCGACAACATGCGCTACGTCGCCGTCACCGAGGGCGACAAGACCGAGGCCGAGATCGAGCTCGGCGTGCAGGTCAACACGTGGGCCGTCAACGAGCTCGCGGCAGCGGTGGACGCCGCAGCAGCGGACACGGCAGCGGTCGACGCGCTCGTGGCGACGTACGAGCGCGACTACGACGTGGACCCGTCACTCCGCAGCTCCGGCGGCGAGCGGCACGCCGCACTCCGCGACGGTGCCGCCATCGAGATCGGCCTCCGCACCCTGCTCGCGCAGAACGGCAGCGCCGCGTTCACCACGAACTTCGAGGACCTCGGCTCGCTCAAGCAGCTGCCGGGTCTGGCGGTGCAGCGCCTGATGGCCGACGGCTACGGCTTCGGTGCCGAGGGTGACTGGAAGACGGCGGTCCTGGTCCGCGCGATGAACGTCGCCGGTGCCGGCCTGCCCGGTGGTGCCTCC
Organism: Curtobacterium sp. MCSS17_005; assembly: GCF_003234225.2. Taxonomy (NCBI): domain Bacteria; kingdom Bacillati; phylum Actinomycetota; class Actinomycetes; order Micrococcales; family Microbacteriaceae; genus Curtobacterium; species Curtobacterium sp. MCSS17_005. The sequence goes on along the minus strand of NZ_CP126258.1, from coordinate 2,939,861 downwards.
CTGATGGAGGACTACACGTACGACCTCACCCCGGGCGCCGAGAAGATCCTCGGGGCACACATGCTCGAGGTCTCGCCGACGCTCACCACCACGAAGCCGACGCTCGAGATCCACCCGCTCGGCATCGGCGGCAAGGACGACCCGGTCCGCCTGGTCTTCACCGCCGACTCCGGCGAGGCCGTCGTCGTCGCGCTGTCCGACACCCGGGACGGCTTCCGCCTCACCGCGAACGTCGTCGACGTCGTGCCCCCGACCGAGGCCCTGCCGAAGCTGCCCGTGGGCCGCGCGGTCTGGGAACCCCGGCCGTCGTTCCCCGTCGCCGCCGAGGCCTGGCTCACCGCCGGCGCCGCCCACCACACCGTGATGACGACGGCGGTCGGCCTACAGGTCGTCGAGGACTTCGCGACCATGGTCGGCACCGAGTTCCTGGTGATCGACGAACACACCACCGCACGCGGGTTCCGCGACGAGCTGCGTCTCCAGCAGACGTGGCACCGTCTCGACCGCGGCTTCTAGAGGAGTCAGGACCCACGATGGACGACGTGATCGCGGCCGAGCGCACCCGCACCAACTGGGCGGGCAACGTCACCTACCGCGCCTCGGCGCTGGCCCGGCCGACGTCGGTGGACGAGCTCCAGCAGCTCGTCGCCTCGACGCCGCGCCTGACGGCGCTCGGGTCGCGACACTCGTTCAACACCATCGCCGACACCGACGCTGTCCAGGTGTCGTTGTCGGACCTGCCGCCGGTGCTCGACATCGACACGTCGCGTCGCGTCGTGCGGGTCGCCGCTGGCATGACGCACAGCCAGGTCGCGGCCGGCCTGGAGGCCCGTGGCTGGGCACTCGGGAACCTCGCGTCCCTGCCGCACATCTCCACGGCCGGGGCCGTCGCCACGGGGACGCACGGCTCGGGTGTGCGGAACTCGTCGCTCGCGCAGGCGGTGGTCGGCCTCGACGTCGTCCGCGCCTCCGGTGAGATCGCGCACGTCGACGCCTCGTCGCCGGACGGGCTGCTCGACGCCCACCGGGTCGGGATCGGCGCGCTCGGCGTCGTCACCGCAGTGGAGCTCGCGATCGAGCCGACGTTCCAGGTCGCCACGACGGTGCACCTCGACCTGCCGTGGGATGCCGTCGCCGCGCAGTTCGACCAGGTGATGTCCGATGCGTACTCGGTGTCGATGTTCACCTCGTTCGACGACCGCGGTGCCCGGCAGGTCTGGGTCAAGCACCGTGTCGACGAGGCCGCTCCGACCGTCGACCTCGTGGCCCTGGGGGCCCGAGCGGCCTCGGGTCCGGTACATCCGGGCGAGAACGACCCTGCCGGGGTCACCGAGCAGGGCGGCGTGCCGGGGCCGTGGTCGGAGCGACTGCCGCACTTCCGGTCCTCGTTCACCCCGTCGACCGGGGCCGAGATCCAGGCGGAGTACCTGATCCCCGCTGCCTCGGCGGTGGCGGCGCTCGAGGTGCTCCGACCGCTGGCGTCGTTGTTCGCCCCGATCCTCATCGCCGCTGAGGTCCGCACCATCGCGGCCGACACCGCGTGGCTCGCGCCGTCGTCCGGTCGACAGTCGGTGGGTCTGCACTTCACGTTCCGTCGCGACGCCGCCGCCGTGGCCGCGGCGGTTGCCCGGATCGAGGACGTCCTGGCACCGTTCGACCCGCGGCCGCACTGGGGCAAGGTCTCCGCGGCCAGTGCCGAGCGGCTGCACGAGGCGTACCCGCGGCTGTCCGACTTCGCCGCACTCGCCCGTGACCTCGACCCCACGGGGCGGTTCCGCAACGCGTTCCTCGCGCGCATGCTGACCTGAGCCGCGCCGGTTCCCAGGGGATCGGGATGCGTTGTCCGGGTGTCGCACCGGAGCAGCGCCGGGCGTTCACATGTGAGGACGCAAAGGTCGGGTCATGGCGAACCTCAACCGCATCATCGGCATGGCCTCGAAGGTCATCGACAAGCAGCTCCAGAAGCGTGGGCAGGGGGGAACCGCGCCCGGCGCCGGATCGGAGCAGGGCGGAACCGACTGGCGTGGCATCGTGCGGAGCGCCGCGGACAAGCTGACCGGTGACGACCGGAGCCAGCAGCCGCAGCAGCAGTACGGCCAGCAGCAGCAGTACGGCCAGCCGCAGCAGTACGGCCAGCCGCAGCAGTACGGCCAGCCGCAGCAGTACGGCCAGCAGCCGCAGCAGCACGCCGGCACGCCGCAGCACGGGGCCGACGCCGACAAGGTCGCCCTGGCGAAGTACGACTATCTGCTCCGCACCTCGTCGCCGGAGCAACTCGAACAGGTCCACCACGACGCCTTCGCGCGGCTCACCCCCGCGCAGCGCCAGCAGGTCCGCGACCGCCTGAACTCCGAGCTCCCGCCCCACGAGCACCTGCGCGACGACTCGGCTGGCGGCATGGCCCGTGCGATGACCCGCGGTGAGATGTCGCGTCCGGGTCTGGTCCGACGGGTCCTCGGCGGTTCCGGCCGCTCGGGCAACGGCAACGGCAACGGCAACGGCCGCGGCCGTGGTGGCGCCTTCGCCGGCGGTGCAGCGGTCGGCGCCGGCGCGATGGCGTTCGGTGGCCTCGCCGCCGCGGTGGCCGGGGGAGCGGTGCTCAGCGCTGCCGCCGGTCCGGTCCTGGCAGGGGCGGCAGACCTCGGCGTCGACTTCGAGGGCATCGCGTCGGGCATGGGCGACCTCGGGCTCGGTGACCTCGGCGGTGGCGTCGAGGGACTCTTCGGTCAGGGCGAGCAGCTGCTCGGCGGCTTCGGCGAGCAGGCAGCGGGCCTCGGGGAGCAAGCCTCCGGGCTCGGTGAGCAGGCGTCGAACCTCGGCAACGACTTCCTCGGGGGGCTCTTCGACCGCTGACGCTCGGCGGTGCGAACGCATCGGGAATAGCGGGACGGCGTCCGGCGCTTGCAATGTTTCGTCGTGCGTCGTCCGAGGCGCGCGAGATTCGGACGGGCCACCGTCGCGGTGTCAGGATGGACGCCGCCCGGCGGGTGAACCGTTCCGCCGTCGCAGCGACCGCCACCGCGATCGCGACCCCCTTCCCCGAGGAGCAGCACCGTCATGAGACGCCCCAACCGCCTGACGATCACCGCGGCCGTCGCCACAGCAGCAGCCCTGGTCCTGACCGGCTGCTCGGGTGGGGGTTCGTCCGACGACGGAGCCGAGGGCACGGCCAAGGGCGGCACGCTCAACATCCTGACGCCGCAGACCTCGTTCCACCTCGACCCCGCGACCAGCCAGAGCCTCGGCATCACGTCGCTGGGCCTCGTCGCCCGACGGCTCACCACGTGGGACGTCGAGCCGGGCAAGACGGCGAAGGTCGTCCCCGACCTGGCGACCAACACCGGGGTCTCGAGCGACGACGGCAAGACCTGGACCTACACGCTGAAGGACGGCGTCGAGTTCCAGGACGGCACGCCGATCACCACGAAGGACATCAAGTGGGGCATCGAGCGCTCGTTCGCGCCGACGCTGAGCGGTGGCCTGAGCTACCACAAGTCGCTCCTGGTGGGCGGTGCCGACTACAAGGGCCCGTTCGACGGCAAGTCGCTCGACAGCATCGAGACCCCGAACGACAAGACCATCGTCTTCAAGCTGAACGACGCGTACGGCGACTGGCCGTGGCTCGCGTCGATGCCCGCGTTCACCCCGGTGCCCGAGGGTGACGGCAAGGACACCGGCGCCTACGACCTCAAACCGGTCGCGTCCGGTCCGTACCAGGTGCAGTCGAACACGCAGGGCTCGCAGGTCACGCTCGTCCGCAACAAGAACTGGAGCGCGAAGACCGACGAGGTCCGCACCGCCGGCCCGTCGAAGATCGTCTTCAAGGAGAGCCAGGACCAGTCCACGGTGACGCAGACGCTGATCGCGGACAACGGGGACGCCAAGAACTCGTTCGGCGCCATCTACCTGGGTGCCGCCGAGCTCAATCAGGTGCGCAGCAACCCGGCCGCCCAGGACCGCCTCGCCACCTCGAAGGCCGGCCCGATCAGCTACATGGCGATCAACACGCAGCGCGGTGAGCTCAAGGACCTCAAGGTCCGCCAGGCCCTGCAGTACGCGGTCGACCGCAAGTCCTTCCGGATCGCCGCCGGCGGCGCGATCGCCGGTTCGTACGCCTCGACGCTCATCACCCCGGGCATCGCCGGGCGCCAGGACTACGACCTGTACAAGACGAAGGCCACCGGCGACGTCGACAAGGCGAAGCAGCTGCTCAAGGAGGCCGGCGTCAGCAACCTCAAGCTGACCCTGGTCACCCAGAACGACCCGACCTACCTCGCCCAGGCCCAGGCGCTGCAGTCCGGCCTGAAGCGTGCCGGCATCGCGGTGACGCTCAAGCCGCTCGACTACGACTCCTTCACCCAGGCGACCACCAACGGCACCGACTTCGACCTGTCGCTGTCGAGCTGGCAGCCGGACTTCCCGAGCGCGAACGCCAACCTGCAGCCCCTCTACGACTCGTCGCAGATCGGTGGCGGTGGCTACAACGTCTCGAAGTACAGCAACCCCGAGGTCGACGCCCTCATCGCGAAGGCCAGCTCCACGGTCGACCAGGACGACGCGCAGAAGCTCTGGGCCCAGGCGGACCAGAAGATCATGGCCGACGCCCCGGTCGTGCCGCTGATCTACGCGAAGCAGTCCTTCCTCGCCGGCTCGAACGTGCAGAACTTCCAGATCGCGGACTTCCCCGCGTACCCGAACTACCTCAAGGTCTCGCTCGAGCAGTGACCGAACCGATCCTGCAGGTCGAGGGGCTCCGCGTCGCGTTCGGCGACGCGGAGCCCGTCGTCCGTGACGTCTCCTTCGACCTGACGCCCGGCCGGGTCCTCGCCCTGGTGGGGGAGTCCGGCTCGGGCAAGTCCGTCAGCGCCATGAGCGTGCTCGGGCTCCTGCCGCCGCAGGCCTCGGTGTCGGGCAGCGCCCGGTTCCGTGGCGAGGAACTCATCGGTGCTCCCGTCGAGACGGTCCGCGCCGTCCGGGGTGCGGGCATCGGCGTGGTGTTCCAGGAGCCGATGAACTCGTTCACGCCGGTCCTCTCGATCGGCACGCAGATCGCCGAGGCCGTCCGGGCTCACCCGACCGGGCTCGACCGCGCCGGGGTCCGGGCACGCGTCGACGAACTGCTCCGTGACGCCGGGCTCACCGACCCGGAGCGCATCCGCAAGGCCTACCCGCACGAGCTGTCCGGCGGGCAGCTCCAGCGCGCGATGATCGCGATGGCCCTGGCCGGTGACCCGGTCGCACTCTTCGCCGACGAGCCCACGACCGCGCTCGACGTCACCGTGCAGGCCGGCATCCTCGACCTGCTGCGGCGGCTCGGCCGCGAGCGTTCCCTCGCCGTGCTGCTCATCACCCACGACATGGGCGTGGTCGCGGACGTCGCCGACGACCTGCTGGTGCTGCGCCGCGGGGACCCGGTCGAGCACGGGACCGTCGCCGAGGTCTTCGCCCACCCGAACGCCGACTACACGCGCGAGCTCCTCGCGGCCGTCCCCAGCCTGGAGGCCCGTGGCGGCTCCGACGAGCCGAGCTCACGCGCCCACCGACAGCTCACGGCTCCGGGCGCGCGTGAGGTGTCGGCCAGCGCGAAGACCGCTGCGGTGAGCGGCGAGGCGGACGCGAGTCGCGCCTCTCCCCACCGGCACGGCCGGTCCGCCGCTGGCGCGTCGGACCGGAACCGGCGGCGTGGGCCCAGGCCGCCCGTCGCGCGCCTGCGCGACGTCGCCGTGCGGTACTCGCGCCGAGGCGGACCGACCGTGTCCGGCATCGACCTCGACCTGCACGCCGGCGAGACCGTCGGCCTGGTGGGCGAATCCGGTTCCGGCAAGTCCACGATCGGGCGCGCGCTCGCGGGGCTGGTGCCCGTCGTCGCAGGCTCGGTCGAGGTGGACGGCAGCGACCTGCGCACCGCTCGCGGACGACGACTGCGTGAGCTGCGCAGTCGGGTCGGCATCGTGTTCCAGGACCCGGCGTCGTCGCTCAACCCGCGGCAGACCATCGGCTGGAGCATCGCGGAACCGCTGCTCGTGCACGGCACCGACTCCGCTGCGGACCGGGCCGAACGGGTCCGTGAACTGCTGACCGCCGTGCAGCTCGATCCGACGTGGGCCGAGCGGTTCCCGCACCAGCTGTCCGGCGGCCAGCGGCAGCGCGTCGCCGTCGCACGTGCGCTCGCGCTGCGGCCGGCACTCGTCATCGCCGACGAACCGACCTCGGCACTCGACGTGACGGTGCAGGCCGCCGTGCTCGACCTGCTCGCCGGACTGCAGCGGGAGTTCGGCTTCGGCATGCTGCTCATCAGCCACGACCTCGCCGTCGTCCGCCAGCTCGCCGACCAGGTGATCGTGCTGCGCGACGGCCGGGTCGTCGAGCGGGGGAGCACCGACGCCGTGCTCGACGACCCGCACCAGGACTACACGCGCATGCTCCTCGCCGCAGCGCCCGTCGCCGATCCCGTGCGACAGGCCGCTCGCCGCGAGGCGTGGCGCGCGTGGGAAGGAGTGGCCTCGTGACGGCCAACGTCGTCGACCGACCGATCGCACCGTCCGGCCGGACCACCGGCTTCCGGGCCGTGGTGCGACGTGTCCGGCAGGACCGCTGGGCGGTGGCCTCGGCCGTCGTGATCGCGGTGTTCCTGGTGGTCGCCGTGGCGGCCCCGCTCATCGCGAAGGCGTCCGGGCAGGACCCGTACTCGTACGACATCGACGCGCTCAACTCGTTCGGTGCACCCCGGGGTGCCGGCGGCGGCATCAGCGGCGAGCACTGGTTCGGTGTCGAGCCCCTGACCGGGCGTGACCTGTTCTCGATCGTCACGTACGGTGCGCGGACCTCGCTCGGCATCGGACTCGCCGCGACCCTGGTGTCGATCGTCATCGGCGTGCTCGTCGGCGTCACGACCGGGTTCTTCGGCGGCTGGTACGACCGGGTGCTCTCGCGGGTCGTCGACGTGATCTTCGGGTTCCCGTCGCTCGTGTTCATGATCGCCCTCACCGCGATCGTGCCGTCGTCGTTCCCGAAGCCCGTGCTCGTCGTGCTCGTCATCGGGTTCTTCGGCTGGCCGGCCGTCGCCCGTGTCGTGCGGGGGCAGACGTTGTCGCTCGTCAGCCGCAACTACGTCGTCGCCTCCACCGCGATGGGCGCCGGGCGGTGGCACGTCATCCGCACGCAGCTGCTGCCGAACCTCGCCGCGACGATCACCGTGTACGCCACCATCTCGATCCCGTCGATGATCGGTGCCGAGGCCGCGCTCTCGTTCCTGGCCGTCGGCGTCAACCCGCCGACGCCGTCGTGGGGTCGCAGCATCGGCGACGCCATCGGCTGGGTGCAGACCGATCCCATGTACCTCGTGTTCCCCGGAGCCGCACTGTTCCTCATCACCCTCGCCTTCAACGTGCTCGGTGACGCCCTGCGCGACGCCCTCGATCCGCGAGGGGGCACCGCGTGAACGCCGCCACCCTGCGGTTCCTCGCGATCCGCGTGCTCGGGGCCGCCGTCGTGTTGCTCGTCGTCGCGGCCATCACGTACGCGCTCTTCATGCTCCTGCCGACCAACCCGGCCCGAGCGATCTGCGACAAGCCCTGCACCCCCGACCGGCTGCGAGAGGTCCAGGCGTTCCTCGGCACCGACAAGCCCTGGCTCGCGCAGTTCGGCGCCTACCTGGCCGGCATCTTCACCGGCCGGACGTTCGGCAGCGGCAACAGCGTCATCGAGTGCGCGGCGCCGTGCTTCGGGTACTCGTTCCAGCTGCACGAGAGCGTCACCGAGCTGATCCTGGCGCGCCTGCCCGTCACCGCTTCGATCGCCGTGGGCGCCGCCGTCCTGTGGCTCGTCGCCGGGGTGTTCGGCGGCACCGTGTCAGCGCTGCGCCGCGGCACCTTCGTCGACCGGGCCGTGATGACGGTCGCGGTCGCGGGTGTCTCGTCCCCGGCGTACCTGGTCGGGCTGCTCGGCATCCTGCTGTTCGGGTTCGTGCTGGGGATCCTGCCGACGAGCGGCTACGTGGCCTTCGGTGACGACCCGGTCGGCTGGTTCACCCACCTGATCCTGCCGTGGTGCGTGCTGGCCTTCATCAGCGCTGCGATCTACGCCCGGTTGACCCGTGGCGAGATGCTCGAGTCGATGTCGCAGGACTTCGTCCGGACCGCCCGGGCCAAGGGGCTGCGCGAGCGCCAGGTCGTCGTGCGGCACGGGCTCCGGACGGCGATCCTGCCCGTCGTGACGCTGTTCGGGCTCGACCTCGGGTCGCTGCTCGGTGGTGCGGTCATCACCGAGAAGGTGTTCTCGATGCAGGGCCTCGGCGCACTGCTCATCGACGCGGTGCACACGCTCGACCTGCAGGTGGTCGTCGGCTTCACGCTGTTCTCGGCACTGCTGATCGTCACGGCGAACGTGATCGTGGACGTGGTCTACGCGTTCGTCGACCCGCGGGTGCGGCGCCGGGCGTAGGGGCGCGGCCGCTCGTGCCGAGCCTCGCACCGTGCGAGGTCCGGTGCCCCCGCCGCTGTTGTGGTGCGAGGTTCTGTACTCCGTGCGAGCGCATCCGCCTGCCACGGAATCGGGAACCTCGCACCAGAGCGCTCGCCCCTCGCACCGTGCGAGGTCAGCCGGCCGTTGCCGCGCCGTCCCACCACCGCAGGACCCGCGTCCCCATCAGGGTGAGCCACTTCGAGCGTTCGCCCGCCGGGACGTCGACCTCGAACCACTGCCGCCCTGGTGCACGTTCACCTTGGGTCCAGGTGCCGTCGGCGTTGCGAGCCGCCCGGACGAGCTCGATCGCCTCGGCAGCACGTGGGTCCGGCGGGGTCCCGTCCTGCAACCCGGCCGCCCGCAGGTGATCGGTCGCCCGGAGCGCGGTGTAGATCCATCGCGACGGGTACGCGAAACGGTGCACCCAGGAGCCGACGAGCTCGCCGTCGGACTTCCGGTACAGCAGCCGCCGTTCGAGCAGGTACTCGGCTCCGCGGTGTCGGGCGGCGCGGAGCTCCGTGGCGCGCGGGTGCGATCCCTCGGACAGCTGCTCGTGCTGCAGCAGCCCGTCGAGCACGTTGAGGGTCGAGTGGAACGACGACACGGTCGACCCTTCGACCCACTCGCAGTTCCAGCCACCGTCGGCGAGCTGGTGCTCGAGCATCCACTCGGCGATGTCGTCCACGTCCGCGCCGAGCCAGGTGCCGTTGGCGAGCGTGAAGGCGTTGATGCAGCAGTCCACTTCGCCGCCCCAGTACGGCAGGTCGTCGTAGTCCCACCGACTGTTCTGGGCGAGGCGCGCGGCGGTGTCCCCGAGCACAGCGGCGTCGAGCCCCCAGTCGCGCAGCGTGTTGAGCGACCACGTCGTCGCCGTGTACGGCTGGCCCTGTTCCGCTTCGGGTCCGTCCGGGTCGAAGTCGGCGGGGAAGTAGGACCCGCCGGCCCACTGCCCGTCCGGGTCCTGGTGCGCGAGGAGCGCTGCGCCGATCCCCTCGGTCGCGACCCGCGCGCGGGTGGCCTCCCACGTCGGGGCCGGGGCACCGACCAGGTCCCGTTCCACCTGCCATCGCAGCGCCGGGTCCGAGTCGAGGAGCCAGTCGGCGACCGTGTCGTCCGTCATGCCGCGGAGACTACCCGCTGGGGTGCCCGGGGCGGCGAGCGGGGAGCGCCGGATGCCCGAGGAGAGGCGCCCGGTGCGAGGTTGATCACCCCGTGCGGGGGAACAACCTCGCACCGAGTGACCTACCTCGCACCGCGCGGAGCTAGACGACGCATCATCCGGTAGACCGAACCGTCGTCGGTGCGCGTCAGGACGCCGAGGTCCACGGCATCCCGGCGCACGACGGAGACATCGGTCGCGAACATGCCGATGGCCGCGTTCAGGACGGCCTCCGGCACAGCTCGGTCCGGTCCGAGTCGCTCGAACACGAGGTCCACGATCCGGACGGACAGCGCATGTCGTTCGACGTCCTTCACCGGCATCCGCTCGATCCGGTCGAACTCGAGCACCGCGGCCGGCGACTGCAGTCGCTGGAGCTCGCGTGACGTCCGGCCGAGCACTGACGCGTCGGGACCGTCGTCGGTGAGCCAGTCGAACGAGTCGATCGCTGCCCGGGTGCGGTCATCGACGGGGCTCCCGCCGAGCACCGCCGCTCGCAGGGTGGGGGACGCCAGGACGGAGACGACCTGACGTGCGCGCCCCACCACGCGGGCGACGTCCATCAGAAGTACGTGATGCCGTGCGGCGTCCGCGGCGGCAGCAACATCGCCCGGAGCAGCTCCACCGACGCCGGGTCCGCAGCGCGGACGAGCCCCGCTGCGGCCAACGTGACGGGGGAGACCGAGCCGATCAGCAGCGCACCGAGCTCCGCGACGTCGAGCTGGACGTCGGACCCGGCCACGTCGACGTCGTCGGCGATGCGCGTGACGGTGCCACGGGCCTCCTGGACGTCGAGGCGGTACGTACCGGTGGTGAAGCCGAGCGCGTCGGTGACCCCGAGTGTCAGCGACCCGTCGACGGCGAACGGCCGCGAGGCCAGCACCGCCGGCACGTCGAGCACGCGCAGCCAGACGTGGTCCTCTTCGTGGTCGACGTCGTACGCACGGTTGTCGCCGAGCGACGCGACGATGGGGTCGTCGAGGCGTGAGCGGTTGTACTTCACGACGTCGTTGAGGTCGACCGAGAGCAGGAACTCCCACAGGGCGGTGTAGGCCTGGTCGTCCGCGTAGACCAGGTCGACGATCTCGAGCGCGGTGTCGGAACCGCGGTCCTCCTTGACGCGCCAGGTCACGTAGCCGTCGATCTCGTCGGAGCCGTCGGGACGGTGCACCGCCGCACGGACGTCCTTCGCCTTCTGCCCGTCGTGCCCGAGCAGGCCGAACGCGACCGGCCAGGTGCCGGTGTTGCGGACCATCGAGCCCGGGGTGCGGACGTGGAACCGGTCGAAGACCGCCTTGCCCGGGCCGTCGGCCAGCCACTGCGGCGTGACGACCGACACCGTGCCGGAGGTCGGGGCGAGCAGGGGCAGCGCGCGCTCGCGGCGCACGTGCACGGCGCGCTCGCGGATGGCGCAGCCGAAGCCGAAGCGGCGGTAGATGGTGCCCTCGGACGCGGTCAGCGACGCGACGGCGTAGCCCTCGGCGACCCCGCGCTCGAGCGCGTGCGTCATCATGCGGCGCAGGATGCCGCGGCGACGCTCGGTCGGGCGGACGGTGACCGCGGAGATCGCCTGGGTGTCGACGGAGGACCCGTCACCCCAGCTCAGCGCCTTGCGGAACCACGTGAAGGTGCCGGCCGGCCACGTCTCGTCGACGGACCCCGGGAACGGCTCGCGGACGTAGACCCCGAGGAACGTCTCTTCGTCGGCGATGAAGTGCGACGCCATGCGGGCTGCGCCCTCGGCGTCGGGGTCGGCTTCGTGGAAGCCCATCCCGACGGCCTGCATCCACGCTGCCGTCTCGGCGTTCGGTGCCCCCTTGTCGTCCGTCCCGGGCGCGAACTCGCGCAGCTCGTAGCGGTCGTCGAATGCCTCGTTGCTCACGTTCCGACACTATCGGGACCGGGTGACGTCGCGACAGGCGGGTGGTCGGTCCGGTCGGCCTGGAGGCCCGGATCGCGTCCGGCAGACGGGCTTCGGGGTGCAGGTGGCGGGTTCGGGTGGCGGGACGTCGGGTGGCGGGCCGCACGGTGCGGGACGTCGGGTGGCGGGCCGCACGGTGCTGGGTTCGTCAGTGGGAGCGGTGGAGGTGGTTCGGTGCGGGGTCATGGCGGGGCACGGGGCGGGCAAGTTCGCACGGGTCGGGCGATCCGGCACGGTGCGGTTGTGTGGCTCTGGGCACGAGCTCGCACCGGGAGCGGGAACGCGCACGGAGTCTCCGTCACTGCACGGTGCGCATGCGCGACGAACCTGCACCGCACGACGAACCCAGCACCGTGCGACGGGCGGTGCCGCGTCAGTCGGTCGCGCCCCGAGGGGGATCGACGAGCAGCCCGACGCGGTCGTCCAGGTAGTCGGCGAGGGGGACGGCGGTGCCGGCGGTCGGGGACCACCGGACCGACGGCAGGTCGTCGGTGACGACGAGCACGCCCTCGGCGCCGAGCAGGGAGTCGTCGACGGGGATCGGGACGGCGCCGTGGTTCACCGTGTCACCGGCGCCGAAGTGCCCCTTCGCGGCGGCGGCACGGTAGGCGCGACGGACCTCGGCCGAGACCGACTGGTACTGCGACCGACCGGGTTCGGTGACGCGGGTGATCGACCCGGTGGCCCAGACACGGCCGGCGGTCTCGGGGGACGACCCGATCAGGAGTGCCCCGACCCGCCACACCCGACCGAGTGGTCGCATCGTCGGGTCACGACGGATCCCGAGGACGGCCTTCGGCTGCACGTACTCGGCGAGTGCTTCGTCCGGGACGTCCGCGGCGCGGAGCCGTCGGGCCGCTGCGTCGAGGAGCTCCCGCGCCCGCTGCACTCCGTCCGTCACGTCCACCGAGCCTAGACCGGGTGGTGGTCGTGTTCTCGGTGGTGGTCCGTTCGACGTGGTGCGCTGCGCTGCGGCGTCCGCGGCTGGTGCTGACGCGGCTGGTGCCGGCGCGGCGACGACGTGCGGCGCTCACGAAGCCCGCCGTCATCATCACTGCCCCGTACGTCAGGAGCACGCCGGCGACCGCGGGGATGAGCCAGCTCCGCGACCCGTTGACGACCTGGTTGACGATGCCGATCTCCGGCACGGAGTACCAGACCACGCCACGGATCTGCACGGCGGTGACCGGTGCCGGGTCGGCCTCGGCGTTGTTGTCGCCCTTGAGCACGAAGGTCCGCTCGCCGTCCGACGACGACGACACCGAGACCACGCGGTGGCTGACGACCGCGGGCTGGCCGGAAACGATCTGGTAGGTGACGACGTCGCCGACCCGGATGTCGTCGATCGGGGTCGGACGGACCACGAGCAGCGTCCCCGGCGGCAGTGTCGGCTCCATCGACTGCGTCAGGACGGTGAGCGGCATCGAGCCCGTGGCTTTCGGTACGACGATCAGCACGACCGCCAGGGCAGCGACGAGCAGCAGGAGTCCGGTGCTGAGACCGAGCACGACGGCGTGGACGACGGCGCGCCAGCCGGTGCGCGGGGTGGGGGTGCTCATGCGCCGCATCGGATCGCCGCCCCGTTGTCCTGCGTGAAGAGCGTGACCTTGCCGGTGCCCGCGACGGTGCTCGTGGGGTTGCCGGCGCTGTCGAGCACCTTGACGGTGACGGTCAGCGTGCCAGCGGTGCCGGCGCTCGCGGGGACGTCCGTCGGCGCGATGGTGATGAACGCGGAGTAGTCCTGCGCCTTCTGCCCGACCGGGGTCGAACCGACGAAGGCCCCGTACCAGGTGTTCATCGGGCGGTTCGCGGCGTCCCACCGGATCTCGACGTACCAGCCGCCGTGGTCGGTGCAGACCAGCGAGGGGGTGGTGTCAGCGACCGCCGCCGGGGTGCTCAGGGTGAAGCCGCCGGCGGTGACGCCCGAGGTCCAGGTGCCGCTCGTGACGGTGAGGTTGACGTTCACCTTGGCGGACGAGCCGGCCGGGGCCGACGACTGCACGGTGCTGCGGGTGCACCACACGGCGGAGGCGCCGGCGGCGAGCTTCGCGCTCATGCTCGGCAGCGACGCCCAGGTGCCGGTGACGGACCCGGTGCCGACGGCCGTGCTCGTGGTGCAGCCCGCGGTCGAGGCGACCGGCCAGGCGACGACGGTGACGGCCTTGGCGAGCGCGGTCGAGCTGCCGGACACGACGGAGACCGTGGTGGTCGCAGTGCCGGCGAGGGTGCCCGAGTCGGTCAGGGTGATCGGCTTCGTCGTCGAGGTGACGCTCGACGAGAACGCCGTGGTGAGGGCGCTCGTGCCGCTGATGGACGCCGCGACCGTGCCGACCGTGGTGCTCGCCGCGGTGGTGCCCGACGCGCTCCACAGTGCCCACGCGGCGCTCGACCCGCCGCCGACGAACACGGCGGTGAGGAGCACGGCGACGAGGAGCCGGAGGCGGCGGTTCATGCGGAGACCTGCGTTCCGGTGACGGTGAGGGTGAAGTCGGTGGTGGCTCCGGCGACGGTCTGCGGGGCGTCGGCGTCGAGGGCCATCTCGAGGCACGCGATGCCGCTGACCCCGGCCGGCAGCGTGAAGGACCCGGAGCCGGTGTCGAAGGTGGCGAGCCGCCCGCTCGTGCCGGCGAGCCCGGGCACGCACTTCGCGGCCGAGGACACCACCGCGAGGTGGAGCGTCAGTTCACCGGTCGCCGCAGCGACGGACGACTTCGAGGCCGTCGTCGTGACGCGCATCGACAGGGGGATCGACCCGGTGTTCCGCACCGTGAAGGTGCCGGTGGTGCTCGTGCCCGGCCCGAGCACCGCGGTGTTCATCGCCGTGGTGCTGCTGACGCTGATGGTCGCCGTGGCGGAGCGCACCGTGGTGGCCGCCGTGCTGGCGGTCCCGTTCCAGAGCGCGTACGTGCCGCCGGCGCCGAGGAGCGCCGTTCCGACCGCGACGACCAGGGCGAGCGCGACCGGCCACACCCAGCGGTGCCGTCGGGCTGCGCGGTGGCGTCCCGTCGTCCGCGGTGTGGCGGTCATGTGCGTGCTCCTGGTCGTCGTGGTCGGTGGGGTGCGATCGGGGGATCAGGAACCGATCGCGGTCTGGGTGAGCGTGAAGGCCAGCGCGCTGAGGTTGATCGAGCCGCCCTGACCGGTGGTCGCCGATGCGGGGAGCGTCACCGTGAAGACGACCTTGACGGTCGACGTGGACGAGGACGGCGACACCACGAAGGTGTTCGTGTTCGACGAGGACTGCACGACCGAAGCGCTCGTCGACGTGACGGCCAGCGTCTTCGTCGTGGCGGCGAGCAGCGCGGCGTCGCCGGTGATGCTCTGGTTGGCGTACGTCAGGTTCGCCTTGAGGTCCTGGCCGGTCGCGCCGATGTTCAGCGTCTGCGTGAACTGGAACGTGTTGCCCGGGACCATCAGGGCCTTCGTCGGGTCGATCGCGGTGGAACGACCGTTCGTGATGTCGGTCCAGGCACCGTCGTTGTTGGCGCTCAGCGTCAGGGTGCCGGCGCTCACGGCGGACGCGGCGCTCGAGGCGCTGGCGTTCCAGAGGGCGAACGTGCCCGCACCGCCGAGGAGGAGTGCGACGCCTGCTGCGCCGGCGATGGCACCGGTGACGATCTTGTGCATGGGGTGGATCCGTTCCTGCGTGCTCCGGGCACGCTGAAGCCCACCGGGGACATTCGGGCGTCGTGTCCGGTGGGGAGGTTGTCATCGACCCAGTGGTTGGAGGGGGTCGCGGCTGACCGGTGCCGAGAGCGGTCGCCGGGCCTCGGAGCGCATGTGCTGCTGCTCGGGCGGGCTGGACTCGCTCTGGTATCGACGTTACCTGTCCCCCAAAGTGCCGACAAGCGAGAACGAGCGTTCACCCGGACCCCAGAACAGGGGTGATTTTTGTCCCCGCTAGGGAGGACATCGTTTGTACCCCGGTTTCTGGGTGTGCGCTCCGGGTGTGCAGTGCGATCACAGAAGGAATGCCGGTACGCACGGCGTCGTTGCACCGACCGGAAACGAGGAGGGCCCATGGACATCGTGCGCTGGTTGTTCGACGCGCAGATCGTCATCGGCGACCAGACCGTGCTCTGGCGTGAGGTGATCGGCAACGTCTTCGGGCTGCTCAGCGCCCTCGGTGGCATGCGCCGGAAGGTCTGGGCCTGGCCGGTCGGACTGGTCGGCAACGCCCTGCTCTTCACCGTCTTCATGGGAGCGCTCTTCGACACCCCGAACCCCGTCAACCTGCTCGGGCAGGCCGGCCGCCAGGTCATGTTCATCATCGTGAGCATCTACGGCTGGTACCGGTGGACGCACCGCCCCGAGGACGCGACGACCGTGATCGACCCGCGCTGGGCCTCCTGGCGGACCCGTCTGCTGCTCGTCGTCGGCATGGTCGGCGGCACCGCCCTGCTGACCCCCGTCTTCCGCGCGCTCGGGTCGTACGAGCCGGTGTGGAGCGACGCGTGGATCTTCGTCGGATCGCTGCTCGCCACCTACGGCATGGCGAAGGGGTGGGTCGAGTTCTGGCTCATCTGGGTGGCGGTCGACCTGGTCGGCGTGCCGCTGCTGTTCTCCGCCGGGTACTACGCCTCCGGGTTGATGTACGTCTTCTACGGCGTCTTCACCCTGACCGGGTTCTTCGTGTGGATGCGCCAGCGGGTCCGGCCTCCGGCGGCGCCCGTCACCGTCGGCTGACCGCCGTGCTGGCGGCGGGCTGACGCGGCCCGGAGCACGGCCCCCGCTCTGGGACGAGACAAACGGCCCGGAATGCGCTGGAATGGTCGGATGGCACCCCTGCACGGCGAACGCGTCGAGGACGACGAGTCCCTCGCAGAGCGCACGGTGCGCGCGGCGATCCGCGCCTACCGGCTGCACCCGTTCGACGCCGTCGACGCGGCGGTCGTCGCCGACGTGGCCGGAATCCCGCTCGAGACCGTCGAGCGGCTGTTCCCGACCTGGCACGCCCTGCTCCTGGTCACCTACGACCGGTGGGCGCAGCTGCGGGGGACCCGGCGGAAGAACCCGCCCACGTGCACCATCGAGCACGTCCGCCTGACCCTGGCCGAGGACGTCGCCGACCCCGGGCTCGTCCGGGTGCTCGCGGGGCTGATCACCGTGGCCAGCTCCGAGTCCGGGTTCGCCGAACTGTTCCGCAAGCGGTTCGAGGAGTACGCCGAGCAGCTGACCGTCGGGCTGCAGCGCGACTTCGACAGGGGCTCGGAAGAGGCCGGCATCCCCGCGTACCAGGCTGCGACCCAGCTGCTCTCGGTCTACGAGGGGCTGCAGATCCAGATGCTGGTCCGCCCGCACATCGACGTCCTGGTGGAGTTCGACCGCGCCGTGAACACCCTGCGCCAGGGATGGAAGCGGCACGCCGTCCCGTCGTGGGACCTCGACGAGGCACCCGTCCGCGTCTGACGCCGTGCGGCGCCGACCGACGAGGTCAGCCCCGTCGTGCCCGCCGCCACGACAGCATCTGCCGCACCGTCACCTTCGACCCGTACTGCGCGACCGAGTGCCGGAACAGGTACTCCGCGAACCACAGCAGCAGCCCGGCGACGACGAACACCTCGACGATGCAGACGACCGACTCCGTCACGGTCAGGGCCCCGACGGCGTTCCGCACCATCGCGGTGATCGGCGTGAAGGTCGGGAAGTACGTGAAGAACTGCGCGACGGGCGACGTCGGCGTCGTCATCACGAAGAACGCCGCGTACAGGGGGATGATCAGCGCGAAGATCGCCGCCGACTGCAGGGCCGAGGCGTCCTTGATCGACGGCACCGCAGCCCCGACGGCGACGAACAGCCCGGACGCCAGCAGCACCCCGCCGACGAGCAGCAGCGCCCCGGTCACCATCCGCCACGGGTCGACCGTCAGCCCACCGAGCTGCGACGACACCAGCGGCAGCGCGACGAGCAGCCCGACCAGGCCGGGCACGACGAACACGCTGACCTGCACGAAGCCGACGAGCAGCATCGCGATGACCTTGCCGCGGATCAGGTCGCCCGCGGTCACCGTGGTCAGGATCATCTCGGAGATCCGGTTCTCCTTCTCCTCGACCACGACGGTGACCATCCGGGCGGCGAGCAGGATGACGAGCCCGAAGAACGCGGCGACGAACAGGAACGGCGGCACGACGGACAACCAGCCCGGTGCGACCCGGCCGTCGGCGTAGGTGGTGACGTCCGTGGCGGGTGGACTGCGGAGCAGCTCCACGGCCTCGGGGTCGTCGACCGACGCGGCGACGCTCTGCTCGAGCACCCGCTCGGCCAGCGACGAGTACACGCCGTTTGCGAAGAGCCCGCGGTCGGCGGCGTCGACCCGGATGGCCGTCGTGGACGGCGACGACGGGAACGCGATGAAGGCGTCGAGGTCACCGGACCGCACGGCGGCGCGGTCGGCGGCGGCATCGGTGGACGGCGTCCCACCCCACTTCGCGGCCACGGACTCCGACACCAGGCCGGACTCGTCGACGTAGTGGAACGGGGTCTTCGTGGCGGACGACCCGGACACCACGGAGTTCGTGCCGGCGGCCTGCCCGATGCCCACGAGCAGTGACACGACCACGATGACGACCGGCAGCGCGAGGGTGCCGATCCAGAACGCGGGCTTCTTCACCGCGCGGACGAACTCGAACCGGACGACCGTGCCGAGGCTGCTCATGCCGCTGCTCCGTCCGACGATGCAGCGGCGAGGGCGTCGTGCCCGTAGACCTGCACGAAGATCTCATCGAGCGGGATCCGGCGCATCTCGAACGCGGTGACGTGCACCCCGGCCGCGACCAGTTCTGCGAGGACGTCCGCACCGTCCGGAGCGGCGGCCTGCGTGGGCACCAGGTACGCGACGTGCCCTTCGTGGCGGGCGAGCCGGTACAGCGGCGACTTCGGTACGGGGCCGTCGAGTCCCACGCGGGCGACGGCGCCGCCGAAGGCGTCCTGCACGTCGGGCACGGATCCGTACGCGGCGGCCCGGCCGTCCTTGAGCAGGAGGATGCGGTCGCAGAGCCGCTCGACCTCGTCCATGTGGTGTGTCACGAGGACCACGGTCGCGCCGTCGGCCTTCCGTTCGTCGACCAGGTCGAGCAGGAGTCGCCGGTTCACCGGATCGAGCCCCTTGGTCGGCTCGTCGAGGATGAGCAGCCGCGGCCGGTCCATGATCGTGATGCCGAGCTGCACCTTCTGCTGCTGCCCGCCGGACAGCTTGTCGACGCGCAGCTTCGCGCGGTCGGCGAGCCCCACCCGGGCCAGGTAGTCCATGCTCCACGCGGTCGCCTCGGCACCGCGGAGCCCGCGCAGGCGCCCGAAGTAGGTCATCACGTCGATGACGGACTCCTTGCGGTACAGCCCGCGCTCCTCGGGCAGGTAGCCGATGCCGCCGGTGGCCGGTCGGTAGGGGCGGCCGTCGATCGTCAGCGTGCCCGCCGTCGGGGTGGTGATGCCGAGCAGGGCCCGGATCGTCGTGGTCTTGCCGGAGCCGTTGCTGCCGAGCAGCCCGAACGTCTCACCGGGGGCGACGTCGAACGACAGCCCGTCGACCACGTTGCGGTCGCCGAACCGCATCACGAAGTCCTGCACGCTGATGCTCGCCCCGCTCATGCGGCGACCCTACCGGGACTTTCTTCCCAGAACGGCCGCGATGGGATGCGAGAACGGGCGTACCTGGTCGGAACTTTCGACCCGGTACGCCCGTTTCCGGCAGGTACGCCCGCTTCCGGCAGGTATGACCGTCTCGCCCAGGTACGCCCCGACAGGCGGACGGGAGGCGCGGTGCCAGCTGGCACCGCGCCTCCCGTCCGTCATCCGGTCGTGCCCAGGGCGCGGGTCGCGTCAGGAGCGCAACCAGGCCGTCCCCACGCCCGACAGGGCGCCGTCGACCAACGGGGCCGAGGCGAGCAGCAGCTCGCCGGCCGGCAGCGCGAAGGGCTCGTCGCCGAAGACCGTCACGCTCGTCCAGCCGTTCGGCCGCCGGAACGCGAGCACGTCATCGCGGCCGGTCTCGATCCACTCGAGCTGTTCCTCGGACTGCAGCTGGCCACGCAGGCCGAGCGCCTTCCGGTACAGGTTGAGCGTGGAGTCGGGGTCGGCGTCCTCGGCCTCGACGCTGGAGTCGGCGAACCACGCCGGCTGCGGCAGGTGCGAACCGTCCGGACCGAAGCCGAACGACGAGCCGGTGCGCGTCCACGGGATCGGCACGCGGCAGCCGTCACGACCGACGTCGACGCCCGGGTTGCGGAAGAACGCCGGGTCCTGGCGGTCGGCGTCCGGGATGTCGCCGACCTCGTGCAGGCCGAGCTCCTCACCCTGGTACAGGTAGGCGGAGCCGGGCAGGGCGAGCTCGAGCAGCGTGGCGGCCTGTGCGCGACGGAGGCCGAGCGGCCGGTCGAGGGCGTCCTGCGAGCCGCCGGCGAGCAGCCAGGCGCTGCCCTGCTTGTCGGTGCCGCCGGCGCGGGGCGGCAGGGCGTAGCGGGTGGCGTGCCGGACGACGTCGTGGTTCGAGAACACCCACGTGGTCGACGAGCCGGACTGCTCGGCGAGGCCGAGGTTGAACTCGATGATCGTGCGGAACTGGCCGGCGTCGAAGTCGGCCTCGAGCAGGTCGAAGTTGAACGCCTGACCGAGTCCCTCGGCGCTGGCGTAGCGGGCGCGGCGGTGGGCGGGGACCCAGGCCTCGGCGACCGCGGTGCGGGCCGGCGTGTACTCGTTGAAGACCGTCCGCCACTCGGCGTAGATCTCGTGCACGTCGTCACGGTCCCAGAGCGGGTGCGTGCCGTCCTTCGGCATCTCGGCGAGCTCGGCCCAGGTGGGCAGGGTCTCGCCCAGGTCCTTCGCCAGGCCGTGGGCCACGTCGATGCGGAAGCCGTCGACCCCGCGGTCGGACCAGAAGCGCAGGGTGCGCAGGAAGTCGTCGCGGACCTCGCGGTTCGCCCAGTTCAGGTCGGGCTGCTCCTTCGCGAAGCTGTGCAGGTACCACTGGCCGTCGCCGACGGCGGTCCAGGCCGGGCCGCCGAAGATCGAGATCCAGTCGGCGGGGGCGTCCTCGCCGGAAGGTCCGCTGCCGTCGCGGAACACGTAGCGGTCGCGGGCGGGGGAGCCCTTGGGCGCGGCGAGTGCCTCACGGAACCACTCGTGCCGGTCGCTCGTGTGGTTCGGGACGACGTCGACGATCACCCGGATGCCGGCGGCGTGCAGTGCCTCGACCATCCGGTCGAAGTCGTCGAGGGTGCCGAGGCGCGGGTCGACGTCGCGGTAGTCGTCGACGTCGTAGCCACCGTCGGCAAGGGCGGACGGGTAGAAGGGGCTGAGCCAGACGGCCTCGATGCCGAGCGAGGCCAGGTACGGTACCCGCTCGGTGATGCCGGGCAGGTCGCCGATGCCGTCGCCGTTCGCGTCGGCGAACGAGCGGGGGTAGATCTGGTAGACGCTGGCCTGGCGCCACCAGGTCTCGTCGTGCGAGGTGGCGGCGGGCTGGGCGAGGGTGTCGGTCACGTCGGGCCTTTCGTGGGTCGAGGGGTTCGAGGGGTGTGTGTCGGTCGGGCCTGCACCGGCGATCGCGGTCGGGCCCGCACCGGCGGTGTCGGTCACTTGATGGCGCCCTGGGTCACGCCGGCCATCACCCACCGCTGGGTGACGAGGTAGACGATGATCGCCGGGGCCATCGCCATCAGGTACGAGGCGAACGACACGTTGTAGTTGTTGCTGAACTGCGTCTGGAACATCTGCTGCAGCACCGGCAGGGTCTGCAGCGCCGGGTCGGAGGTGATCAGCGACGGCATCACGAAGTCGTTCCAGGACGCGAGGAACGCGAAGATGCCGACGGTGGCGCTCATCGGTGCCAGCAGCGGGAACACGAGTCGCCAGAACACCTGCCCCGTGCTCGCACCGTCGATGCGAGCACTCTCCTCCAGCTCCGCCGGGATCGACCGCAGGAAGGCCGTGAAGAGCAGGACGCTGAAGGAGAGCTGGAACATGACGTGCAGGATCGCGACGCCGAGCGGGTTGTCCAGGTGCGCAAGTCCGGTGAGCTTGACCTGCGACAGTGCGAGCACCGGGAACGGCAGGAACATCGCCGCGAGCAGGTAGAAGAACGACCAGCGGAACAGCCGTCGGTCCCAGTTCCGGGCGATCGCGTAGGCCGTGAACGAGGCGAGCAGGATCGTGCCGACGACGGTGATCGCGGCGACGAACACCGAGACCCCGAACGCCCGCGGGAAGTCGGTCAGCTGCCAGGCCTGCACGAAGCCGTCGACGCTGAACGGTGCCGGCAGCGAGAACGCGTTGCCGTCGACGGCCTGGCCGGTGGTCTTGAACGCCATCGTCAGGGTGACGTACAGCGGCACGAGCACCGAGAGTGCGCAGAGCACGAGGACGACGGTGACGGGCCAGTTCGAACGACCGCGGCCGGCCTTGCCCGAGCCGGAGGACCGGTCGGCGTCGACGGAACGGATGCTGCCGGTCGCGGTGGTCCCCGGTCGCAGGGGTGCTTGCAGGGACATCAGAGCGCTGCCTTCCCGCGGGTCGCCCGCAGCTGGATCACGGCGATGACGACCGCGATGACGAAGAAGATCGTGGCGTTCGCCATCTGGTAGGCGTAGTCGCCGCCGTTGAAGCCCTTGAAGATCGACATCGCGACACTGGTGGTCGAGGTGCCGGGGCCGCCGTCGGTCAGGCCGACGATGATGTCGTAGGAGTTCAGGAAGTTCTTGAACCCGATGACCAGGTTGATCAGGATGTAGCCCGCCGTCAGCGGTGCGGTGATCGAGACGAGCTGCCGCCAGGCGCTCGCACCGTCGAGGGCCGCCGCCTCGTACACCTCGCCGGGGATCGAGAGCACCCCGGCGATGTAGATGAGGAGCGTCGACGGGATCGCCTGCCAGGCGGTGACGACCACGATCGCCAGCCAGGCCAGGTCGGGGTTCGCCAGGATGCTCTGCTCGAGCGGCCCGAAGCCGATCGCGGTGGCGAAGGCCGGCAGGCTGTTCGCGAACAGGAACGAGAACACGTACGCGATGACGATGCCCGAGATCACCATCGGCAGCACGAACACCGCACGCAGCGCGATCTTGCCGCGGATCTTCGACGTCAGCGCGATGGCGAGCAGGAACGCGATCGCGTTCACGACGATCACGGTGACGAGCGAGAACCCGAGCGTGAACAGGTACGCCTGCAGGATCGCGGGGTCGGAGAACACCGCGATGTAGTTGGTGAGCCCGGTGAAGCGGAACTCGCCGAAGCCGACGGAGTTCGTGAAGCTCAGCACGATGCCCATCACCGCCGGCAGCGTGATGGCGAGCGTGAAGAGCACCAGGGTGGGCAGCAGGAACGCCAGGAAGAGCGGGTCGACGCGGGGCTTGCGTCGTCCGTCCCGTCGTCCGGCCTGGAGGCCCGGTGCGGCTCCGCCACGGCGGCGGCGGTCCGCCGTCGTGATGGATTCGGTGGTCGTGGTTGCCATTCGGACGTCTCCTTACGCGGCCGTGCGGAGCGCGAGACGCGCCCAGTCGGCGTCGAGGGTGCGGAGCTGGCGCTGCGGGTCGCCGCCGAAGGCGATCGACTGCGCGTAGTTCGCGACCGGGATCTCGGCGGGGATGAGCTGCGAGGCGCCGAGGTAGAAGGCTGCGTCGTCGTAGTACGACTGCATGCCACGGAGGGCGGGGTTCGACGCCGGGGGAGCGTCCTTGCGCACGCCGAAGCCGTTGTTGTCCGCGTTGTACTTGTCATTGACCTGCTTGGTCATCAGGAACGACAGGAACTCGCGGGCGGCCTCCTGCTTGCGCGACGCCTCCGGGATCCAGAGCGCCAGGTCGACGTTCACGCGGACCTTGCGGTCGGCCGGGTCGTCGGTGACGGGGAGCGGGAAGGTGCCGAGGTCCATGTCCTTCGTGGTCTTGGCGATCTCACCGAGGGCCCACGGTCCCTGCAGGTACATGCCCGCCTTGCCCTGGGCGAAGGCGAGGTTGCCGTCGCCGTACCCGCGGCTCGCGGCCCTGTCCTGGTGCCAGGCGCGGAGCTGCACCATGCGCTCCATCGGCTTCCGCAGGTCGCGCTCGAACGAGACGGCGGACCCCTTGCCGACGTTCGTGCCCTCGCGCCGGAGTGCCTCGAAGGTCGCCGGGGTGTCGATCATGCCGCCGATCGAGTAGTCGAACATGCCCTGGGCGATCGTCCAGTTGTCCTTGAACGTGCCGTAGATCGGCGCGATGCCGGCCTTGGTCAGGCGCTCGCAGACGTCGGCGAACTCGCTCCACGTCGTCGGGACCTCGAGCCCCTGCTGTGCGAAGAGCGCCTTGTTGTAGATCACCGACGCCGCGGTCACCGAGTACGGCAGGGCGCTCTTCCGGCCGGGGTAGTCGGCCGTTTGTTCCATGAGCGGCCACAGGTCGGGGTTGATGGTGTCGGCCTGCGGCAGGTCGGACAGGTCCGTCAGCGCGCCGTGCTCGACGAACGGCACGACCGAGAAGTTGTAGTTCCAGCAGCCGAGGTCCGGCGGCCGGTTCCGCACGAAGTTCGCGGACATGTTCGAGGTCGAGTCGCGCACGACCCGGACCTTCGACTGGGTCTGGTGGAACTGCGCGATGACGTCGTCGAAGTAGCCGATGACTTCGGGCTTCGACACGTAGAACGTGATGGTCTCCGGCTTGGCGCTCGAGGACCCGATCGGGGCGCATCCGGCGAGCGCGAGGCCCGCCCCGATGCCGCCCGCTCCGAGCAGGAACCCGCGTCGGCTGACCGATGCGCTCCTGGCGGTGGCGTGTGCTTGCACGTCGTCTCCGTCCGTCCGGACCCGGCGTCCCTGCCGTTCCGTCCCGCGAGCGGCTCCGATGCTGCCCGCGGAACTAAATGTAACGAGAAAATCTAATTCCGCAAGGAACTCGTCGCGCGATAGGGTCACGACATGCCGCCACCCCGTGGAACGAGCGCAGAGACGCTGCTCGCGTACGCCTTCGACTCGTCGGCGTTCACCGCGACCGAGGCGATCGACGCCACCGGCCTGACCCGGTCGACCGTGCTCGGGGCGGCCGAGGAACTCGTGCGGCTCGGCTGGCTCCACGAGCTCGACGATGCCCGGGCCGCGGGGGAGTACCGGATGGGACGCCCGGCACGCCGCTACGAGCTCGACACGGGCGCCGGGGTCGTCGTCGGAGTGGACGCCGGCCAGCACCGGGTCACGGCCTTCGTCGCCGACCTGCGCGGCACGGTGCTCGGTCGCGCCGAGGGGTCGCTGGGTGCATCGGGTCTCGACGTGCCCGTGCGGCTCGGGGTCCTCGCCGACACCGTGGCCGCCGCACTCGCCTCGGCCGACGTCGACCGCGAACGGGTCCTGGTCACGGTCGTGGGCATCCCAGCACCGGTCGACGCCGCCGGTGCCTCACCCGACGACGGCGGCTTCTGGGTCCGGATGAACCCCGGGTTCGCCGACGCCGTGCCGGACGGGCGGGTACTCGTCGAGAACGACGCGAACCTCGCCGCGCTCGCCGAGCGGCCGTCCTCGGGTGACGCCTCGTTCGCGGCGCTGCTGTCCGGCGAACGCTTCGGCGCGGGCCTCGTCGTCGACGGGGTCCTGCTGCGCGGTGCCCACGGCGGAGCTGGCGAGATGCGGGTGCTCGAACTCGTCGAGGGTGTCGGCTCGTCCGACGGCATCGGAGCCGTCGCCCGCACCTTCGTGGCCGACGCCGTCGCCGCGGGGCACATCCCCACGGACACCGCGCTCGCCGCCGACGCCGCCCTGGTGTTCGCGGCCGCACGGAACGGCGACCCGGTCGCGCGCACCATCGTCGACCGCCTGGGGGACCGCCTGGCCCGGGTCTGCATCCTGCTCGCGAGCCTGCTCGACATCGACCGCGTGGTGGTCGCCGGCGCGATCGCCCAGCCCGCGGTCGCCGTGATCGACCGCGCGCGCGAGCTGCTCGCGAAGGGGCACTTCGACCCGGTCCCCGAACTCGTCGCGTCGTCGCTCGGGGCCGACGTCGTCGTCATCGGGGCCGTGGCCCACGCGGTCGACGCGGTGCGGGCCGACCCGCTGTCGTTCCCGCTGCTCAGTCGGGCAGCGGCACCTCGTGGTTCCGGTCCCACGGTTCCGTCCAGTCGAGTCGGTCGAACAGTGCATCCAGCAGCATCGCGGTGAAGCCCCACACCAGGTGCTCGTCCCCGTCGGCCTCGATGGTGAACGCCGGTCCGCGCCACTCCTGACCACTGCGGCGGATCACGGTCACGCCGCGGTTCGCCGGGTCGAGCAGGTCGGCCACGGGGACCCGGAACACCGCCGCCGACTCGTGCTCGTCGACGACGCGGATCGGTGAGGGGTCGCGCCACCAGCCGATGACGGGCCGGACCAGGTGGTTCGAGAACGCCAGGGGCACGGCCGGCAGGGTGCCGAGCACTTCGACGCCGGCGGGGTCGAGCCCCGTCTCCTCCTGCGCCTCGCGGAGTGCGGCGGCGACGGCGTCCGCGTCACCGGGGTCGATGCGTCCACCGGGGAACGCGACCTCGCCGGCGTGCGCGCGCAGGGTCGTGGCCCGGGCGAGGAGCAGGACGTCGAGGTCCCGCGGGACGCCGGGCGCTGCCGCCGGTCGGTCGCTCGGCGTGTGGTCGAGCGCGCCGAAGAGCATCAGGACCGCGGCCCGACGTGGTGAGGCCGTGCCACCGGGTTCGACGAGCGGCCCACCGTCATCCCAGCCGTCCGCTGCGACCGCCGCGAGTGCAGCCCGTACCGATCCCTCGTGCGTCACCCGTTCACCCTAGGCGGGCCGGGACGCGGCGGCCCCTCAGGCGGTGTCGTCCTCGTGCTCAGGGTGCTCCCGGGCGACGTCGGCAGGGTGGTCAGAGCGAGGATCACTCGAACAATCAGGAGAAACGACGATGGACCGCTTCCGTTCACTGCCCCTGCCAGCATTGCTGCCCATCCTGTTCGTCCTGGTCGGCGGCCTCTACTTCGCCATCGGTCTCGTGTCGGACCCGAGCCGCGAGGCCCTGGTGGCCCGGGCTGTCTCCTCGCTCGTCTACGCGGTCTTGATGACGACCTTCTTCGGCTTCCTCATCGCGTACCGTCGCCGTCGTGCGGGCGGGACCGAGACGGCAGCAGCGATCCAGGGTGCGGTGCGGACCGGCGACCTCCCGGCCCACGTCGACCACGTCGTGTGGACCCGAGAGCTCGAATCGACCCGCAAGCGGTACCGCAACAACCGGTTCGTGGTCCCGATCATGGCGGTGCTGTTCGTGGCGTTCTCGATCTGGGCCGCCACCACCATCAGCCCGTTCTGGTGGCTGATCCTGGTCCTGTTCGTGGGCATGTGCGCCTACTCGGTGTGGGAGACCCGACGTGCGCTCCGCAACATCGAGCGCCTGCTGACCGCGTTGCGAGGCAGCTGGACCGTCCCACGGCCGGAGGCCACCGAGACCGAGCCCGAGCGACACTGAGCGCAGGCGATTCCGGCCGAACAGGGTGCATCGGAGCGAACACCCGTGACCGTAGGCTCGGGGCGTGACTGCACTCCGGGCTGATCGGCCCTTCGGGACGACCCGAGGCGGCTTCGCCGTCCTGCTGGCCGTGACGACCATCGCGGGCTCGTTGATCCCGGCCGGCGGCCTGCTCGCGGCGTTCGGCTCGCTCCTGAGCGGTGTGCGTGATGACCGTCGCCGCGTGCGCGCCCTGCTCATCGTCGCGGTGTGCTCGTTCGCCCTGCAGGTCGCGTTCGTCGCCTTCGCGGTCTGGGGCCCGGACCCAGGTCTGCGCCTCGTTCCGCGGCGGTCCGGAGACCTGCCGGACCTCGTGGACGGACTGACACGGTGACGTTCGCCGCCGAGCTGTACTCGTGGGCCGAGCAGTACCTCGCTGGTCTCGACACCACCCAGCTGAACGTCGCTGTGCTGCCGCCGACGGAGTACGACAACCCGCGTTCCATGTTGCTCGTCGAGAACGACGTCGCGGCCGTCGAGATGTTCGTCTGGGACTCCGGCGACATCGAGTACACCTGCTTCGAATCGGGACGGATCTCGCCCGAGCACATCGACGTGACCACGACGGTCGACCTCCACCGGACGTTCGATCGGTTCGTCGAGGACGCTCGACGATTGCGACTCGGCTGACGGCGCCTCCGCTGTCGTTTCGGCGCATGCCTGCGTGGTCGCCCGCCGACGTCATCGGCAACCGGATCGACTTCGAGGTCCTCGTGACGGCTTCGTCATCGTGATGGGCGCCGTCTTCATCCTGTTTCCGTCGCCCCACTGCTTCTGGGCGACGTGTCCGTCGCGCGGATCCTGATCGCGATGGTGGTCGTCACGAGTGGCGTCGTGTTCACGTGCAGGGACCGGCACCCTGCTGCGCCGCCGCGAGCGCAGCGGCGGCTGAGTCGGTCGGCAGGGCGTGTGGGGTCGTCCTCAGCATCTGGGGCGGTAGGTCTGCGGGGAGACGAACGGGGCCCCGAGACCTGCCACCGGACAGGGCCCCAGCGTCGTCGGTACGTTCTGAGCATGGGAACCGAACGGGCCGACGGACCGGCCGTGGACGAGCACGATCCGTACGGACGACGCCCCGGTTACGTCACGAGTGTCGACGGCCGGACCGACCGGACGACCACGGACATGTTCGTGGGCATCGCCGTCGGGTTCGTCCTGGTGTTCATCCTCGGGTTGTTCCAGGTGCCGCAGTGGATCGCGTTCGGGGCAGCCGTCGTCATCGGCGGTGCGGTGTGGTTGGTCCTGCGCAGTCGGCGACGGCGTGCAGATCGCCAGGCGGGTCGATCGCCGGACGCCGTCCCGCGTGCTCGGGACCGGGCGATCGCCGAAGCGAACGGCGGTCGCCGGTTCTTCGTCGCCCAGAACCCGGTCGTCGTCATCGTGATGGGGGCGATCTTCATCGGTGTCTCCGTCGCCCCGCTGCTGGTGGGCGACGTGTCCATCGCACGGATCCTGATCGCGGTCCTGGTCGTCGCGAGCGGTGTCGTGTTCATCATGCAGGGGATCGGCACCCTGCGGGTGCGTCGGCGGGAGCGCAGCGGCGGCTGAACCGCGGGCGTCGACCGCAGCCCGAAGTGGGCGCATCGGCGTGCCCCGTGGGCCAATAAGCTCACCACCGTGACTGCACTGCACGCCGGGCGACGCTTCGGCGCGACCAGAGGCGAATTCGCGCTCCTGATGACCGTGACCGTCGTCCTCGGACTCGTCGTCCCGGCCGGCGGGCTGCTCGCCGCGTTCGGCGCGCTGCTGACCGGCGTCCGTGACGACCGTCGCCGCATCCGTGCCCTGTTCATCGTCGGCCTGAGCATGTTGGTGCTGCAGGTCGCGTGGGTCGTCCTCAGCATCTGGGGGCCGGTGGAGGTCTGCGGCTCGACGAACGGCGGCCCCGAGACCTGCCAGACGTACTGGCCCTGGGAAGGCTGACGCGTCGTCGACGCGACCACGAGACGGACGGGAGGCCCGTTGCCAGCTGGCAACGGGCCTCCCGTCCGGCGGAAGCAGTAGGTTCGGCACGTGGACGTCGTGAGCGCGAAGGTGTTGGGCACAGCCGCATTCGTGTCCGGACTGTTCTTCATCGCGACGTCCATCGTGCGTCTGAGTCGTCCCGACCTCGACGTGTTGCTGGTGGTCCTCAACGTCGTCCTCGGCGCCCTCTTGTTGGCCACCGGCTTCAGACTGTGGCGGTCCGCGCTTCGACGAACGAATCGCCGCCGTTAGGTGATCGGCGGCTGGAGACGGTGACAGCATCAACCGACGGCGCAGCCCTCCGGTACACCGGGCAGCGCTTCGTGTCGTTCCGGGTGAACGGTGCCGACTTCCGCTGGATCGACGTCCTCACGTTCGACGCGGCCCGCACGGCTTCCGACGAAGAACTGCTCGCTGCCCTGATCGGGAACCCTTGGTACTCGCACACCTACGCGGCACCGCGCGAGGAGGAGCCGGAGGCAGGAGAGATCCACGGCCCGTACCTCCTCGACCACATCACGGTCCCCGCGTTCCGGCGTCGCGAGCGCAGTGCAGTCGCGGACCGGATCTGGGCGTGGGCCCTGAGCGAGGGTGAACTGCCCCCGGAACTGCTCTCGGCGATCGGCGCGGAGGTACGGGCGATCGAGGCCGCGGACTCAGATGTCTGGGAGCTTCCA
The DNA here is from genome assembly GCF_003234225.2 of Curtobacterium sp. MCSS17_005. Classification (NCBI taxonomy): domain Bacteria; kingdom Bacillati; phylum Actinomycetota; class Actinomycetes; order Micrococcales; family Microbacteriaceae; genus Curtobacterium; species Curtobacterium sp. MCSS17_005. Next base: position 2,910,235 of record NZ_CP126258.1, on the reverse strand, counting down.
GACCTCGGAGCCGGTGCTCTCCACGAGTGGGGAGGGGTCGTCGGAACGGCGGGATTCATCGAGTTCGTCGCCGTGTCCAGGAAGCACGGCATGCTGACGCTCCTCGTCGCCAGCGACGATTGAGCGTTGCGGCGCTGGGTCGGTAGTTAGACCGTGGAGTTCCCGACGGCACATCCGTTCCCTGTGCCGATCGCAATTTCGTTTGGGAGCGAGCCAAGGTCGGAGTAAACCGGGCCGGCCGGCGCGAACTCCGAATCGGGGTTGCTGGTTACCGCAATATCGCTGAGGAACCATCGTGTGCGCCGGTTGTCCGGCAGTACGGTCCGGGAACAGCCTGACCCGAGGCTGCGAGAAGCCGACCCGAAGGCGACCCGATGGACAACTGCGATGAGCGACGGCCTGGCGCCCTCGCGTTCAAGAAGCATCTCGGCGAGCAGTTCGGCGGTGATCTCCGGCGGACAAGAGCAGCTCCGGTCGCGCCACGACTCCACGGCGCGGTGAAGGCGACTGCCGTGCGAGCGCACACCGCCGGCGGCTCGAGCGGCGGACTCCGTCAGGTCGTTGCTGCGTCAGTCCCGTTGCGGTTCGAGATGGCGAGCGTGGGGGTGTCCCTCGCCGGCGTGGGTGTCGCGATCGGATGCGGAGTCGCGCGCACGATCGGCCCGCAGGTCCTGCCAGTCGTGAGGATCGTGGATCCCGAGGTGCGTGACGCGGAGCTCGACGAACGCGGCGGGTTCGAGGCACAGCTCGCCGAGGTGCTCACGGAGTCCTGGCCTCTCGTCGTCGAACTCGCTGCAGAGGAGCTGGCGGCGGACACCATCGTCATGCCCGTCGTCGGTGATCGTGTCCACTACAGCCGGGGTTCCGGGCACCTCATCGGGCTGCAGGGAGTCGTCGTCGTGTCCGATGACGGACAACCCCTGCCGCGCGGGCTGCGGTACGTGCAGCTCGACGGTGAGGCGTGGCCGATCGTCGTCGCGGTGGCATACCTGGACCGGATCTAGCTGATGCTGCGCCCCCCCGGCACGAGCGCCGCGATGCGCTCGTGCCGGCGCCGACGTCACACGGCCGGACTGAGGAGGCGCCCGGTGAACTCGCGCAGAGCCTGCACGGCTCGCCGCGACAGCGTCGCGTCGGGCATCATGCTCGTCGATCCGTGGAACGCTCCCGGCCACACGTGCAGTTCCGCCTGGACTCCTGCCGCCCACAGCGAGCTGGCGTAGGCGACGGTCTCGTCGCGGAACACCTCGGTGCTGCCGCAGTCGACGTACGCTGGCGGGAGCCCGGTGAGATCGGTCGCGCGGCCGGGTGCAGCGTAGACGGAGACGTCCTCGCCACCCCGCCGGTGACCGAGGTAGGCGTCCCAGCCGAACCGTGTCATCTCCCGGTCGGCGACCCCGACACCGTCGAACTGCCGAGCCGACAGTGTCGCGTCGCGGTCGTCGAGCATGGGGCTCACGAGCACCTGGCCGATGACGGAGGGCCCCTGTCGGTCGCGGGCGAGGAGGGCGGTGCCGGCGGCGAGACCGGCTCCGGCGCTCTGGCCGACGAGGACGATGCGCTCCCGGTCGATGCCGAGTTCGTCGGCGTGCTCGGCTGCCCAGACGAGACCGGCGTAGCAGTCCTCGACCGGGTACGGGTCCGGGTGTTCCGGCGCCAGGCGGTAGTCGGGGCTGACCAGGACGACGTCGTGCACCAGCAGCCAATCGTCGTAGGAGTCGAGGTTGCCGAGGTGGTGGCCGAACATCATCCCGCCGCCGTGGATCGCGTAGGCCAGGGCAGCCGTGCCGGTGCGGCCGGTGCGTTGGATCACGGCGAGGTCGATCGGGTCACCGCGGTGCCCCGGGATCGTGATGCTGCTGCGCTCGAGGCCGCGGGCACGCAGTCCTTCGTCGAGCTGCGCCTCCGTCATGTCCAGCTGTCGCATCTGCGGCAGCATCTGGGCCGTGAGGTGGAAGCCGCCTCGCGCGTCCATGGCGGTGAGGAAGGGCACGAACTCGGGATCGAACGGCGGGCGGGGGAGGGCGATGGTGTCAGGCACGGGTGGTCTCCTCGGTGATGGTGGTCGGGTCGGTGTGTGCAGGGGTGGTGTCGGCAGGTTCGGACGGGGCTTCGTCCTCTGGTTCGACGGCGGGCCGGGCTCGGAGCATGCCGACCACGACCAGCAGTGCTGCGACCGCGGCGAGGCCGAGGCCGGCGACGGTGAGGGCGTCCTGGAAGCCCTCGAGCCGGGCGGCGGTCCAGGTGGTCGTGGTGATGCTCCCGGCGACGAAGGCGGCGACGATGGTCCCCGCCGCGGCGACGGCGGCACCGCCCGCGAGTTCGCTCGAGGTGTCGACGAGCGCCGCCCCGACGGAGGTACGGTCCGCGGGCAGTCCCGTGAGGACCGACGCGCCAGCGACGACGCCGACGACCCGCATGCCGGCGGCGACGAGTACGAGCGCGACGAGCACCCACGGGTACCCGTACCGGCTCAGGGCGCCGAAGACCGCGAGACCGGAGACGACCGAGACGGCGCTCATCCAGGCGGCGCGGCCCAGGCCGACCCGCTGCACGAACGGCCCGACGAAGCGGCCGCCGACGAGCAGCACGACCACCTGCGGCAACGTCCCGACGGCGGCCAGCGCCGGCGGCCAGCCCCAGGCGAACTGCAGCTGCAGGGTCACGAGGTACGACAGTCCGGCGACGGCCAGACCCGACGCGGCCTTGAACGCGAGGCCGCTCGAGACGAGTGGTCGGGTGAGCAGGTGCAGGTCGATCAGCGGGTGCCGCGCGGTCCGCTCGCGGGCGACGAACCCCACCGCGCAGGTGGCGGCGAGGGCGAGGACGGCCCACCCCCACCAGCTGTGGACTCCGGACTCGACCAGGATCGTCGGCGCCACGAGCGCTCCAGCCGTGGTCCCGGTGCCGAGCAGCGCTCCGACCACGTCGACCGGATCGCGACGGAGCCCCGCCGCCTCGTCGCGGGCGACACCCAGCCGGATTCCGACGAGTGCGAGGACCGCGATCGGCACGTCGGCCAGCAGCAGCACCTGCCACGGGGCGACGGCGAGCACGAACCCGCCGACGGTCGGACCGACGGCCAGCCCCACGAGCCCGGCCGTCGAGATGACGGAGAGCGCCCGCACCCTGAGACCCTCGTCGTCGAAGAGGCGGAACGCCAGCGCCATCGACCCGGGCGTCGTCATCGCCGCGGCGACGCCCATCGCGACCCGCACGGCGATCAGCTGCTCGGTCGACGTGACCACCGCCGTGGTGAGGCTCGCCAGGGCCAGCAGGACGAGCCCGGCGAGCATGACCCGGCGGCGCCCGATGCGGTCGGCGACGGCGCCGAAGAGCAGCATCAGCCCGCCGAAGGCGACCGAGTAGGCACCCGAGACCCACTGCACGCCCGTCGTCGACGAGCCCAGGTCGCGGCCGATGGTCGGCAGGGCGACGTTGAGCACGGAGTTGTCGAGCATCTCGAACAGGAACACCGCGGACAGCCCGGCGAGGGCGATCCAGGCGTCGCGCAGACGAGGCGACGAGTCACCGGCGGGCACGTGCCCGGTGGTGAGAGCGGGGCTGGGGGACACGATGGCGCACTCCTTCGAGGGAAGAAGTGGCGACTCGTTCGATGCCGCGTGCGGGTGCGTCGCAGATCGCGGCGCCTTTTACCTCAGTGATCGAGACCATACACGGACTGCCCACTCGAGGAAAGTCCGCGGTCGGAGTCCCTCTCGCTACCGGTACCACTCCTCGTCGATGCCGGCGAGGCGCGACGAGTGGAGCTCGCCGCCGAGGCCGTAGAACCGCTGGAAGCTCATGATGAGCGGACGCCACAGCTCGGGATCGATCCGGTTCGCGGTCCCCGCCATCCGGATGGAGTCGTGCACGTGGACGCGGCTGATCGCGGCTTCGAAGACGAAGGTGCCGTCGTCGGACGTGAGCGGTCGCGCCTGCACGACGTGCGCTTCGAGGTTGACCGGGCACTCGTCGATCCGTTCGGCACGGACGGTGTCGCCCGGGCGGCCGTGGAGTCCGGCGAGGCGGAGCTTCTCCGGTTCGTGGCGGTACCGGACGTGGGCCTTGCCGGCGGGGACGGGTGATCGTCCGGTCGTGAGGGCGAGCGTGTCCACCGCGGTCACCAGATCAGCGGACGGGAGGTTGATGACGCACTCACCGGTGGCGAGCAGGTTCTGCGCGGTCTGGGATCGGCTCCCCATCCCGAGGACGGCGGTCTGCCCGAGCCAGAAGATCGACGACATGGGGGCGGTGTTCGTGGTGCCGTCGTCGGCGATGGTGCTCAGCAGCGCGACGGGCGTGCCGAAGTACAGGATCGCGGGGTCGATGGGGCTGTGGTGCACGGCGCTCGGCTCTCGGTCGGGCTTCGCGGCGGTCGCGAGCTCCGAGCCAGTCTCGCCAGGCGTGGGAGCGGTCGCTGGCGGTTTCCCGCCGTCGCAGTTCGAGGTGGGAAGTGGCAGGACCTACCCTGGACGGATGCTCTCCCGCCGCGAAGCCGCCGTCCGGCTCGACATCCCCCTCGAGATGGCGACCCGCCACGGCATCCCGTCGCGCCTGAGCGAAGCGGAGCTCGACGCGATCGAGCAGGACCCGCCCGCCTGGCTCGTGCAGTCCCGGGCCAACCGCACCGGCACGAAGAAGGTCTGGACGCGCCTGGAGTGCGTGGTCTGCGGCTTCGACGAAGAGGCGCGCCCGAAGAAGTGGTGGCCCGAGTGGGACTACCTGATGTGCGACTACCACGCCCCGTACCAGGCGCCCGAGCCCACCGCCGGCCTGACGCGGCGCGAGGTCGAGGGCATCGGCAGCCGCTTCATCGCGCTCGTCGACGAGAAGCTCTGAGCAGCAGCACGATGCGCCTGCTGAGCGAGGCATCGCGGGGCGACTGGCTCGTCGCGCGTGCCGGACGCTGGGCGAGTGTCGGTGGCGTCGCGGGCACCGGGTTCGAGGCGTACGCACGCCTGTTGCACCCGGTCGGCGCGCATCGGGCGGACCTCGACACCACGGACGAGTGGGGCGACCACCCGGACGTCGAACACACCCGCTGGCGGTGGGCGGAGGTCGCCCGCCGCAACGACCGCGTGATGCACCCCCTGGTGCAGTGGCAACGCCTGACCGACGACGAGCAGACGACGTCGTGGGCCGACGGCTGGCGCGTGGACCAGTCGGACGACGGGTGGTTCGACCCGCAGGACCTCGCCGTCCTCACCACGCACCTGCGGAGCGCGACGTCGACCCCCGGAGACCTGGTCGTCGGAGCGTGGGAGGGGACGGGTGGGCCGCCGTCCGCTGAACGCCGGCACCGGATCCGACGTGCGCGGGGCTTGATGGCCTGGCCCGCGCGGGACACCTGGCTCTTCAGTGCGACCCTGGACGAGCTCGTCGATCCGTCGTGGGCACAGCGGGCGGTCCCGGGTTGGGAGAGCTTCGGGCTGCACGGCCAGGTGGCGCCGCACACGACGTTCATCTGGCCGGAGGACCACGCGTGGGTCGTCGCCGCCGAGGAGGACTGGGACTCGACGATCGTCGCCGGATCGCACGCGCTCATCGACGGCGTGCTCGAAGACGACCGGTTCGAGGCGTTCGAGGTCCGCGAGCCCGACGACCTGTCGTGGGACGGAGACCTGCTGAACCCACGCAGGTCTCCTCGCCCCGACGGCTGAGCGGCCCCACCGCAACGGATCGGGGCGGCCCGGCGCGCGGCGGAACGAGCCGGGGTGCCCTTGTTCGTCAACGCACGGACCGACGTCCACCTCGCCGGTCTCGTCGATCCCGAACGGCTCCTGGCCGAGACGCTCGAGCGAGTTCGTCGCTACCGCGGAGCCGGCGCGGACGGCGTGTTCGTCCCCGGAGTCCGAGACGTCGAGACCATCCGTGCGCTGGTGGAGTCAATCGACGGCCCGGTGAACGTGATTGCCGGTCCGCCGCGTACGCCGTCGTTCGGCAGGCCACGGCCGAGCTGCGGACCACCGGCACCTGCGACTCGCTGGCGGCCGGGGTGGACTACGCGGACCTGAACGCGCTCTTCTGAGCGGCGCGCGACGCCCTGAACGTGACCACGCGGACGGACGGGAGGCCCGGTGCCAGCTGGCACCGGGCCTCCCGTCCGTCCTGGCGTGGACCTGCGGACGCTACTCGGTCGTGGAGACCCAGTCGATGAGCAGGTTGCCCTGCTCGCCCCAGTTGCCGACCTGGAACATGAAGCGGTGCGGGGTCGTCGGCACGTCGTGCGTGATCGTGCCGAGGACCTTGCCGTCGACGCTGTACGTGACGGACTCACCGGGGACCCAGTCGACCTTGTAGGTGTGCCAGTCGCGCCACGAGACGCCGGTGCCGAGCTGGACGCGCTCGGCTTCCTTGCCCGGGGTCATCGAGTGGTGGAACACCGAGGGGCTGTCCTCGAAGTTGCCCTCGGGGAAGTCGATCTCGCCGTCGGCCCAGACGTTCGACGTCGGCCACAGCATGAAGGCCGCGCCGTTGCCGTCGCCGCCGGTCGCCTTCGCGCGGACCGAGAACGAGCCACCGACGTGGTCCCAGGCGCCGTCGGAGGAGCCGAAGGTGCCGGCCGCTCCGGCACCGGTGCCGAGGGCGACGTCCATCACGCCGTCGTGCACCGACACCGTCTTGCTCGGCGCGTAGATGCCCGAGGTGCCGTCGGGGTAGGCCTGCCACGACTGCGGGTAGAGCGACGAGACCAGTCCGGTGACGGCGTCCTTGGTGAAGTCCTCGACGAACGGGGCGTCCGGTGCGATCGCGGAGAGGTCCGCGGGGGAGGCATCCGCTTCGGGCGCCGCTTCCGGCGCGGCATCGGCCTCGGGCTCGGCCTCTGCCTCGGGCTCGGCCTCTGCCTCGGGCGCGGGCTGGGCGACGGGGGCGGAGTCCTCGATCGGCGCGGAGTCCTGCGTGGGCTCCGCATCCGGGGTCCACTCGTCGGTGGGGGCCGGGGTCTCCGTCTCGTCGGGGGCCGGCGTCGGGGTGGGATTCACCGGGGCGTTGTGCCAGCGGCGTTCGCCGTCCCAGCCCCACCAGGTGCGGGCGGAGGCGGCGGTGGGGACGCCGAGGACCAGGGCGCCGGCGGTCGCGACCGCCAGGATCGCGCGGTGGCGGATCATCGGGTGCCCCCTCGGGTGGCCGGGGGCGTGGACGTGTTCCGTGGGGTCGTGCCGCGCGAGGGCGTGCACGTGCTTGGGGTCGAGATGTCGGGCTCCTCGTGGGTGCTCGGGCGCAGGATGCGGGGAGGGACGGACGCATCAGCCGGCCGGATGCCGAGGGTTTCGTTGACACGTCCACGGACATCTTGCATCATTTGTGACCCGTTCGGGGGTCGTCACGGAAATCGACCGACGAACGCCCGGTGTCCGACCGTCGAACGTGCAGGGTGCAACACGCGGCGAGCCGACGGCTCAGACCCGGGGGATCGGTTGCAACCGCTGCAGCTGGGTCACGTGTCCCGGCTCGAGTTCGTCGAGCGAGGCCACCCCGAGCAGCCGCATGGTCCGCTCGATCTGCTCGGACAGGATCTGGATCATCCGGTCCACCCCGGCCTCGCCGCCGGCCATCAGCCCGTACAGGTAGGCACGGCCGACCATCGTGAACTTCGCGCCGAGTGCGACCGCGGCCACGATGTCGGCGCCGGACATGATGCCCGTGTCGAGGTGCACCTCGGTGTCCTTCCCGACCTCCTTGACCACGGAGGGCAGCAGGTGGAAGGGCACCGGGGCGCGGTCCAGCTGCCGGCCGCCGTGGTTCGACAGCGTGATGCCGTCGACCCCGAGGTCGGCCAGGCGCTTGGCGTCCGCCAGGGACTGCACGCCCTTCACGACGACCTTGCCCTGCCACTGGTCACGGATCCAGGCGAGGTCCTCGTAGGTGACGGTCGGGTCGAACATGTGGTCGAGCAGCTCGCCGACGGTGCCGGACCAGCGGTCGAGCGACGCGAACGCCAGCGGCTCTGTGGTCAGGAAGTCGAACCACCACCACGGCCGCGGGATCGCGTTCACCACGGTCCGGGCACTCAGCTGCGGCGGGATCGAGAACCCGTTCCGCTTGTCCCGCAGCCGCGCACCCGCGACGGGGACGTCCACGGTGACGAGCAGGGTGTCGAACCCGGCCTGCTGCGCGCGGGAGACCAGCGCCATCGACTTCTCGCGGTCCTTCCACATGTACAGCTGGAACCAGTTGCGCCCGTGCGGGTTGGCGTCGCGGACGTCCTCGATCGCGGTGGTGCCCATCGTGGAGAGCGAGAACGGGATGCCGGCGCGTCCGGCGGCCCGGGCACCGGCGCGCTCGCCCTCGGTCTGCATCATCCGCGTGAAGCCCGTCGGCGCGATGCCGAACGGGTAGGACACCGGCGCCCCGAGCACCTGGCGCGAGGTGTCCACCCGCGACACGTCCCGCAGGATCGCCGGGGTGAACTCGATGTCCTCGAACGCCTGCCGCGCGCGAGCCAGGGAGATCTCCGCCTCGGCTGCACCCTCGGTGTAGTCGAACGCGGCCTTCGGGGTGCGGCGGGCGGCGATGTCGCGGAGGTCCCAGATCGTCAAGGCCTGTTCGAGGCGCTGACGCCGACCCGGCAGCGAAGGCTTCTTGAACTGCATGAGCGGCGCGAGGTCCCGCACAGTCGGCAGCTGCCGCTTGACCCGCGTGCGAGCGGCGGACGCGGACCCGGTCGCGGGCACCGGTGCGCCGGTTGCGGGGTCGATCCGGTGCTGGTCGTCGGTCGTGGTCATGCGTGGCTCCTGACGGGGGATCGATCGGGATCGGCGCGCGACGACGCCGAGGGGGTGTACCGCACGGGCTCGACGCTCCGTGCGACGATGCTGCGGAGTGCCTCCAGTGAAGCCCCTCCGAGGCCCGCGAGTCCGACGGCGCGCGCCTGCACCAGCACGTTGCCGAGTGCGGTGGCCTCGACCGGGCCGGCCACGACCGGCAGGCCGGTGCGGTCCGCGGTCAGCTGGCAGAGCAGCCGGTTCTGCGATCCGCCGCCCACGACGTGCACCACCCGGATGGCCTTGCCGGTCACTTCGGCGATGGTGCGGAGGGTCTCGGCGTACGCCGTCGCGAGCGACTCGAGGATGCTCCGGACGAACTCCGCGCGCGACGCGGGGGCGCTCAGCCCGTGCGCCGCGCACCACGCGGCGATCCGCGCCGGCATGTCGCCGGGTGCCGTGAACGACTCGTCCGCGGGGTCGAAGACGGGGACCGGGGCGGTGACGGCCGCGGCGGAGGCGAGCAGGGCCTCCAGGTCGACGTGGGCGCCACCGCGCTCCCAGGTGCGGACGCTCTCCGACAGCAACCACAGTCCGGACACGTTCTTCAGGAACCGGACGCGGCCGTCGACACCGCCCTCGTTCGTGCAGTTCGCGCGTCGTGCCGCGTCCGACAGGACGGGCGCGTCGAGCTCGACGCCGACGAGCGACCAGGTGCCCGACGAGATGTAGGCGAAGTCCGGCTCCGTCGCGGGGACCGCGACGACGGCGCTCGCCGTGTCGTGCGAGCCGACCAGCGTCACGTCGGCCTGGCCGCCGACGAGCTCGGCGACGGACGGCAACAGGGGGCCGAGTCGGTCGCCCGGGTCGCGCAGCGTGGGCAGTAGCCCGACCGGGAGGCCCGCAGCAGCCCGCACCGCCGGGTCCCACCGACGGGTGGTCGCGTTCAGGGCCCCGGTCGTCGAGGCGTTCGTGCGTTCGGCCGCCTCGACCCCCGTCAGCCAGTACCCGAGCAGGTCGGGGACCAGCAGCGCACGCTGCGCGAGCTGCAGCGACGGGTCGGCAGCCCACTGGAACAGGGTGTTGAACGGCAGGTGCTGCAGGCCGTTCCGGGCGTACAGCTCGGTTGCGTCCATCCGGTCGTGCACGGGGACGACACCGCCCTGGTGCCGGTCGTCGCGGTAGTGCGACGGCAGCCCGAGCAGTCGGCCGTCGCGGAGCAGGCCGTAGTCGACCGCCCACGAGTCGATGCCGATGCTGGCGATCGCGGGGTGCGCGGCGAACGCACGCCGCAGCCCCTCGGCCACCTGTCGGTACAGCTCGACGACGTCCCAGTGCAGAGCGTCGCGGCCGGTGTCGGCGTCGCCCTCGTGCAGGGTGACGGGGACGTTCGGGAACCGGGCGACGTGGTCCATCCGGACCCCGTCCTGGTCGACGTGGCCGACGATCACCCGGCCGCTGGTGGCCCCGAGGTCGACCGCGGCGACGCTGCCGCTGGTGTCCATGCTCTGCTCCTGCTCGGTGTTCGTTGGTCGTGCTACCGCAGGAAGGCCGCGGCGACACCGGCGTCGACGGGCACGTGCAGGCCGGTGGTGTGCGAGAAGTCGTCGGTGCAGATGGCGTAGACGGCGTTCGCGACGTTCTCGGGCACGACCTCGCGCTTCAGGATCGTGCGCTGCGCGTAGAACTTGCCGAGGTCCTGCTCCTCGATGCCGTACGTCTTGGCGCGGTTGGCGCCCCAGCCGCTCGCGAAGATGCCGGAGCCGCGCACGACCCCGTCGGGGTTGATGCCGTTGACGCGGACGCCGTGCTCACCGAGCTCGGCCGCGAGCAGCCGCACCTGGTGGGCCTGGTCGGCCTTCGTGGCGGAGTACGCGATGTTGTTCGGCCCGGCGAACACCGAGTTCTTCGACGAGATGTACACGATGTCGCCGCCGAGCCCCTGCTCGATGAGCACCTTCGCCGCGGCCTTCGACACCAGGAACGACCCCTTCGCCATCACGTCGTGCTGCAGGTCCCAGTCCTGCTCGGTGGTCTCGAGCAGGCTCTTGGACAGCGACAGCCCCGCGTTGTTGACGACGAGGTCGAGGCCGCCGAAGTGCAGCAGGGTCTGCTGGATCGCCTGGTCGATCGCGGCGGCGTCCGTCACGTTCGCGGCGACGCCGATCGCGCGGTCGCCGTTGCCGATCTCGGCGGCGGTCTCCTGCGCCTTCTCGAGGTCGAGGTCGGCGATGACGACGGCGGCACCCTCGGCTGCCAGGCGCTTCGCGATCGCCTTGCCGATACCCGACGCCGCCCCGGTGACCAGGGCGATGCGCGTCGCGAGCTTCTTGGGTGCGGGCATCCGCTGCAGCTTCGCCTCTTCGAGGGCCCAGTACTCGATCCGGAACTTCTCGGTCTCGTCGATGGGGGCGTAGGTGCTGACGGACTCGGCACCGCGCATCACGTTGATCGCGTTGACGTAGAACTCACCGGCGACCCGGGCGGTCTGGGCGTCCTTGCCGTACGAGAACATCCCGACGCCGGGCACCAGCACGATGAGCGGGTCGGCGCCGCGGATCGCGGGGGAGTCCGGCGTCGCGTGCCGGTCGTAGTACGCCTGGTAGTCCGCGCGGTACTGCTCGTGCAGTTGGTGCAGGCGTGCGGTCTGCTCCTCGACGGAGGCCGTTGCCGGCAGGTCGAGGATGAGCGGCTTGACCTTGGTGCGCAGGAAGTGGTCCGGGCAGCTCGTGCCGAGGGCCGCGAGTGCTTCGGCGCGCTCGCTCGCCAGGAACTCGAGCACGACGTCGCTGTCGGTGAAGTGCCCGACGACCGGCTTGTCGTGCCCGGCGATGCCGCGGATCGTCGGGGCGAGGGCGGCGGCGCGTGCGCGACGTTCGTCGGTCGGAAGTGCTTCGAACCCCGCTCGGACGCCGCCGAACGGGTCCGCCGTGCCGTGCTCCGCGAGGTACTGCTCGGCGGTGTCGATGATCCAGCGGGAGTTCGCTTCGGCCTCGTCGCTCGTGTCCCCCCACGCGGTGATGCCGTGGCCGCCCAGGATCGTGCCGACGGCGTCCGGGTGGTCACGCTTGACCGCCGCGATGTCGAGCCCGAGCTGGAACCCGGGCCGTCGCCACGGCACCCAGACCACCTTGTCACCGAAGATCCGCTCGGTCAGGGCCGGACCGTCCGCCGCCGTGGCGATCGCGATGCCGGCGTCGGGGTGCAGGTGGTCGACGTGTGCGGCATCGACGAGGGCGTGCATCGCGGTGTCGATCGACGGCGCGGCACCGCCCTTGCCGTGCAGCGTGTAGTCGAAGGCGGCGACCATCTCGTCCTCGCGCTCGACGCCGGGGTAGACGTCCTGGAGGGCACGGACGCGGTCGACGCGCAGGACCGCGAGGCCCGCCGGGGTGAGGGTGCCGAGGTCGCCCCCGGAGCCCTTCACCCAGAGCAGCTCGACCGGTTCGCCCGTGACCGGGTCGGTGTCGATGCCCTTGGCGGAGGTGTTCCCGCCCGCGTAGTTCGTGATCCGCGGATCCGAGCCGAGCGCGTTCGAGCGCGCGACCAGCGCCCGGATCGTGGTGTCTGCGTCGGTGCCGTGCGCTTCGGGGTCCACCCGTGCCTCCACTGTGTTCGTCATGTTCCTACGCGCCCCAGCCGGCCTGGACGCCGCCGACGCGGTCCTCGGCGATGGACTGCTGGTACCCGGACTCCAGGTAGGCGCGCATCGGGTTCGCCGGCAGCCCGCGGGACTCGCGCCACTCGGCCAGGTCCTTCCGGACGTCGGTCTGGTACGCGTCCATGAAGACCTCGTTGGCGCCGAGGACGTCGTGCGCCTCTTGTGCGGCGGTCAGTGCGACGCGGTCCAGGAGCAGTGCGCGGGCCGTCATCTCCTGCACGTTGAGCACCGAGCGGATCTGGCCGGGGATCTTGTCCTCGACGTTGTGGCACTGGTCGAGCATGAACGCGACGTCGGGGTTGTCGTAGCCACCGCCGCGGATGACCTCGACCAGGATCCGGAACAGCTGGAACGGGTCCGCGGCGCCCACGATCAGGTCGTCGTCGGCGTAGAAGCGCGAGTTGAAGTCGAAGGAACCGAGCTTGCCGAGGCGCAGGAGCTGCATCACGATGAACTCGATGTTCGTGCCGAGGGCGTGGTGGCCGGTGTCGAGGCAGACCATCGCCTTCGGCCCGAGTGCCGCCGTCTGCACGTAGCTGGTGCCCCAGTCGGGGACGTCCGTGTGGTAGAACGACGGCTCGAAGAACTTGTACTCGAGCACCAGCCGCTGGTCGGCGCCGAGGCGGTCGTAGATCGTGCTGAGCGACTCGTGCAGACGGTCCTGGCGGGAGCGCATGTCCTCCTGCCCCGGGTAGTTCGAGCCCTCGGCGAGCCAGATCTTCAGGTCGCGGCTGCCGGTGGCGTCCATCACGTCGATGCAGCGCAGGTGGTGGTCGATCGCCTTCTGCCGGATCGTCTCGTCGACGTGGGTCAGGGCGCCGAACTTGTAGTCGTCGTCCTGGAACGTGTTCGAGTTGACGGTGCCGAGCGACACCCCGTGCTCCTCGGCGTGGCGCTTGAGGTCGGCGAAGTCGTCCACCAGGTCCCACGGGATGTGCAGTGCGACGGTGGGGGCCAGGCCGGTGTACTTCTGCACCTGGGCGGCGTCGGCGATCTTCTCGTAGGGGTCGCGCGGGGTGCCCGGCGTGCTGAACACCTTGAAGCGGGTGCCGGAGTTGCCGAAGGCCCAGCTGGGCAGCTCGATCTGCTGTCGTGCCAGCTGGTCGGCGATACCGGCGAAGCTCGGGGTCGATGTCATCGTGTCACTTCCTCGTGTGCGATTGAATCGTTTCATACAGTACGGCGCGCGGCGGTCTGCCGCAACCGTGGTGGGTGGGCGGGGTGCGACGGGGGAACCTGGTTCCGGCAGCCCCCTACGCGGCGGGGACCGCGGCGGGGGCGCGGAGGTCGTGGGTGCCCGCGCCGAGCCGCTGCTCCGCAGCACCGGGCAAGCGCACCACCGCGGTCACGCCCTCGGGCACGGTCGCCCGGACGCGCAACTCCCCGTCGACGAGCTCCCACCGCACGGCGACGTGCCCGTGCACGGTGTCGAGCGAGGTCTCCGCCCACGTCAGCCCACCGCCCGGCTGCGGGGCGATGAGCACCGACTCGTACCCCGGCGCCAGCGGCGACAGACCACCCACCACCCGGTGCATCCAGTCCGCCACGGCACCGAGTGCGTAGTGGTTGAACGAGGTCATCTCACCCGGGTTGATCGTGCCGTCCGGCAGCATCGAGTCCCACCGCTCCCACACCGTCGTCGCGCCCATCGTCACCGGGTACAGCCACGACGGGCACTCCGTCTGCAGCAGCAGCCGGTAGGCGTCCTCCAGGTGGCCGGTCTGCGTCAGCGCGTCGGTGATGAACGGGGTCCCGGCGAAGCCTGTCGAGATCCGGTACCCGGACGCCTCGACCAGCTCGGCGAGACGGTCACCGGCCACGGCCTGCTCCCGCGCGGACAGGATCCCGAACACGATCGCCAGCGTGTACACCGTGGTCGCGTCCGACAGGATCCGCCCGTCGTCCTGCAGGTAGTGGGTGCGGAACCCGGCCTGGAGGCGCGTGGCGAGTTCCCGGAACTCCGTCGCTTCCGCCTCGTGACCGCCCAACAGCTCCGCCGCGTCCGCCACGATCGTCGCGGACCGGTAGGCGCAGATGGTCGCGACGACGCCCTTGTCGGCCTTCGCGTCGGCCGGGGCCTCGGGCGGGGCGTCCGGGTCGAGCCAGTCGCCGAACTGGAACACCGTGTCCCACAGGTCCTCCGGGGACAGGTGGTCACGGACCCGGCGCAGGTGTGCGGCCATCGAGTCGAACTGCTCCTCGAGCACCGCGGTGTTGCCGTACGCCTGGTACAGGGTCCACGGCACCCAGACGCCGGCGTCCGACCAGACGGCGGTCGCGTCGGGCTTGCCGAAGTCCTCGGCGGGGGAGTACTTCAGCACGTCCGGCACCACGAACGGGATGACCCCGTCGGCGTGCTGCTGCTCGAGCCAGACGTCGCGCAGCCAGTCGGCCAGGAACGTCCGCGTGTCGAACAGGTACGAGGCCGTCGGGGCGAACGCGGCGATGTCGCCCGTCCAGCCGAGTCGCTCGTCGCGCTGCGGGCAGTCCGTCGGCACGCTCAGGAAGTTGCCCTGCATGCCCCGGACGACGTTGTCGTGGAAGGTGTTCAGCAGCTCGTGGCTCGACGCGAACGTGCCGGTGCGGGTGAGGTCCGACCCGACCTGCACGGCGGTGACCGCGGCGCGGAGCTCGTCGTGGGTGCCCGGCCAGCCGTCGACCTGCGCGTACCGGAACCCGTGGAACGTGAACCGGGGCTCGAACGTCTCGGGCTCGTCGTCACCGCGCAGGGTGAAGTGGTCCGTCGCCTTCGCGGTGCGCAGGGGGCGGGTGCCGAGCTCGTCGTGCTCGAGCACCTCGGCGTGCTGCAGGGTGAGCACGGTGCCTGCCGGGCCGGTCGCGGTGACCCGGAGCCACCCGACCAGGTTCACGCCGAAGTCGAGCAGGGTCGCTCCCGACGGGCTCGTCCAGATCGCCACCGGGGTGATCTCGGCGAGCGGGCGGACCGGCGGCACGGTGTCGGCGACGAGTTCGCGCTCGCCGATGTCGACCGTGTGCACCGTGCTCGTCCGGCCCTCGTGGCCGTCGACGCTGGGCACGGTGACCTCGCCGGGTGTCAGGAACGAGCCGTCGCGGAGTCGGGCGTCGATGTCCTGCCCGTCGTAGAGCTGGTCCG
Organism: Curtobacterium sp. MCSS17_005; assembly: GCF_003234225.2. Taxonomy (NCBI): domain Bacteria; kingdom Bacillati; phylum Actinomycetota; class Actinomycetes; order Micrococcales; family Microbacteriaceae; genus Curtobacterium; species Curtobacterium sp. MCSS17_005. The sequence continues at coordinate 2,894,751 of NZ_CP126258.1, read as the reverse complement.
CGGTGATCGCGCTCGACAGGGCCTGCCAATCGGTGTCGGTCGTGACGTGCTGCTCGTGCCCGTCGGCGAAGGTGATCCGGAGTTCGGCGAACCCGGCGCGCTCGTCGGTGTACCAGCCACCGCCGCCGCCCCAGGCCAGGCGTCCGGCGGCCCAGCCGTTGCCGACGACGAGCGCGAGCACGGCCGGCTGCCCGGGGACCGTGTCGGTCAGGTGCTCGGTGACGTCGTGCGAGACGACGCGGATGCGCCACTCGTAGCTCGTCCACCCCGGTTCGAGCAGGTGGTCGGAGACCCGCTGCCCGCCGAGCCAGGCCTCGATGACGCCGAGGGCGCTGACGTCGAGGGTGGCGGTGGTGACGGCGCCGTGGCCGTCGTCGAGGGTGAACTCCCGACGCAGGATCGGGGCGCTGCCGAGGTCGGTGTCGGCCGCGATGAAGGGTGCGGTCCAGGTGGTCATGTGGTGGTCCTTTCACGCGACCGGTCATCGTCGACCGGTGCGGGGGTCGTGGGCCCGGCCGTCCGCCCGGGTGGGCGGTGTGGCGGAGGCGGGTCGCGCCTCCAGGCCGGGGTGGGCGGTCAGCCCTTGACGGCGCCGCTGGTCATGCCGGCGACGATCTGACGGTTGAAGAAGACGTAGAGGATCAGTGGCGGGATCGTGATGAGCAGCACGTCGGTGAACAGCAGGTTCAGCTGGCTGACCGACTGGCTCTGGAACGCGTAGAGCGTCTGCTGCACCGTCGCGTTCTCGGACCCCGGCAGGAAGTACAGCGGGTTGGTGAAGTCGTTGAACACCGTCACCGACTGCACGAGCACGACCGTGATGATCACCGGCTTGAGCAGCGGCAGGACCACCCCGAAGAACAGGCGGATCGGCCCGGCGCCGTCGAGCACGGCGGCCTCGTCGAGCTCCTTCGGGATCGTTGCGACGAACGCCCGGAAGAGCAGGATGCAGAACGACAGGCCGAAGGTCGCCTCGATGAGGATCATCCCGCCCATGGTCTTGAACAGGTTGAGCCCCTGCAGCACCCAGATGGTCGGCACGATCGCCGGCGGCACGATGAGCCCCGCCAGCACGAAGAAGTTGATCAGGCCGTTCCACCGGCTCGGGCGCCGCTGCAGCACGTACCCGACCATCGCCGAGAACACGACCATGACGGTGACGCTGCCGACGGTGAGCAGGGCGCTGTTCCAGAACGCGCGGAGGATCCCGCCGTCACCGCTCTGGAACACCGCCTGCAGGTTCTGCCACAGCTGCCAGTCGGTCGGCAGGCTGAAGCCGAGCTGGTTCGCCTCGGCCGGGTTCTTCGCCGCCTGGAGCAGGACGAACACGAACGGCACCAGGAAGACGACGAAGCTGACGACGATGGCGATCGAGCCGATGATCCACCGGCGGGCACGGCCCGGGTGGCGGGACCGCGTCGGGGTGCTGACGCGGGGGCCGGTGAGCGCGGTCACAGCTCCGCCTCCTTGCGGTTGAGGAGCCACGACACCGGCACCATGATCGCCGTGACGACGACGAACAGGACCACGTTGCCGGCGGTGGACAGGCCGTAGAACCCGGCCTGGTACTGCTTGTAGATCACGCTCGCGATCACGTCGCTCGTGAACCCCGGCCCGCCGCCGGTCATCGCCCAGATCAGGTCGAACGACCGCAGGCCGCCGATGAGCGACAGGATGATGACGGTGCCCATCGCGGGGCGGGACAGCGGCAACGTGATGTTCCGGAAGATCGACCACGCGCTCGCGCCGTCGACCCGTGCCGCCTCGAAGTACTCCTGCGGGATCGCCACGATGCCGGCGATGAAGATGAGCGTCGCGATGCCGACGCCCTTCCAGACGTCCACCGCGGCGACGCTCCACAGGGCGAGCGCCGGGTCGGTCAGCCACCCGGGAGTGGGCAGGCCGACCGAACCCAGCACGCCGTTGATGATCCCGTGGAACGGGTCCATCAGCGCCTTGAACGTGATGCCGATGCCGATGGTCGACACGAGCACCGGGAAGAACACGACCGCCCGCAGGTAGCCGCGCCCGAGCACGGGCGACGTGAGGAGCAGGGCGAGGGCGAGTCCGAGGACCACCTTCGCCGCGCTCGTCACGAAGCCGTACTGGAAGGTGTGCACGAACCCGGAGACGAGCTGCGGGTCCTGGAAGAACCGGACGAAGTTGTCGAAGCCGATGAAGGTCTGGTCGAACAGCGTCCAGCGGGTGAGCGAGAAGTAGAACCCGGCGAAGGTCGGGACCGCGAAGAACACGACGTACAGCGCGATCGCGGGGATGAAGAACCACGCGGGGTAGAACGAGCGCATCCGCTTGCGCGCTGGTCCGGGGCGGCCGGCCTTGCGTGTCTGCGGCGGGGCCACCGCCGTCGTGAGGGTCGCGGTCACGCCGATCACCAGCCCTTGATGCCGAGCTGCTGTGCCTGCTGGACGACGTCGTCGTCGTACTGGTCGGCGCCCATGCTCGCGGTGGTGATGCCCGAGCCGACCTGCACGCAGATCTTCTCGAGGTTCGGGCCCTTGATCGGGGACAGGAACTCGAGCGCGGGGCTGGCCTTGCCGTCGTCCAGGTACTGCTGCAGGTCGTCGATCATCGGGGGCACGTCGTCCGGCAGCGAGCAGGTCGAGATGACGTACGGGCCGGCGGGGGTGCCGGTGTCGTTCTGCACCTGGCAGCCCTCGGTGGAGTTCGCGAAGGCCACGAACTTCTTCGCCGCCGCCAGCTTGTCGCCCGTGGTCGTCTTCGGGATGTACAGGCCGTTCGGCTCCCAGATCGTCAGGTTCGTGTCCGCGGCGTCCTCGGCAGGCAGCGCGAACGCGCCGATGTCGTCGACGGCGTCGGGGGAGTCCTGCTGGATCGCCGAGATCGCATTCGTGAGCATCGGGTACTGCGCACCCGTGCCGTCGGCCAGCATCTTCAGGCCGTTCGCCTGCGTGGCCGAGGCGTAGTCCTCGTTGTAGAGGTCCTTGTCCTTGCCCTCGGCGAGGTGCTCGAACCCGGCGAGTGCGGGTTCGTCGGCGTAGGACTCCTTGTTGGCGGTGTAGTCGTCCGCCCACTTGTCGTCCTGCGCGGTGATGTTCGCGAAGTCGCCGAGGACGAACAGCTGGCTGGTCCAGGTGTCGCCGTAGGTCTGGATGATCGGGGCGACGTCGCCGGCGTCCTTGATCTTCTCGCTGTTGCTGATGAACTCGTCCCAGGTGGTCGGGACCTTCAGGCCGAGGTCGTCGTAGACCTTCGTGTTGTAGAGCACCGCGCCGCCGAAGCTCGTGCCGAACGGGGCGCCGTACATGCCCTTGTCGGTGCTGACGACCTTGGTGAACTGCGGGTCGACGTCGCCCGCCCACTCCTCGTCGGACAGGTCCACCAGGGTGTTGTCCGGGTTGAGGGCCTGCATGAGCGAGCCGGAGTTGTAGTTGAAGACGTCGGCGGCCTCGCCGGTCGACAGGCGGGTCTTGATCAGGTTGTCGCCGTCGGTGCCCTGGGGGCGGGTGTCGAACTTGACGGTGATGTCCGGGTTGGCCTTCTCGAAGGCCTCGATGAGCGGCTTCGCGGTGGCCGCGGTGGCCGGGGCGTTGTCGGCCTGGTACGTGATCTCGACCTTGCCGCCGCCTTCGTCGGCGGAGCCGCCGGACGAGCACGCTGCGAGCCCGCCGATCAGGACCGTTGCGCCGCCGATGGCGATCGCGCGCTTGGTCATGGAACGAACTGACATTCCTTACCTCCTCGTAAGGCCCGGGGCTGGGGTACCCCGGGTGAAACGGACCCGGATCCCGCGCCGTCGCGGGGTCCGGTTACTGCGTTTTAGAACGTTTCAATCAGGATGGAACCACGAGGATTGAAGCGTGTCAATCGCTGTGCCGATTTCGTTACGCGATCCCGCGGAGCGGGGTGCGGGACCCGCTCGTTCGCTCGCTCGCTCGTCCGTCCATTCGTCTGGTGCGAGGTTCCACACTCCGTGACGGGCGCGCGGGCTCGCACGGAGTGCGGAACCTCGCACCGAGCCGACGCGCGGCGCTGCACCGTGCGGTGGTCGCGCCGCCTGCCGGCCGGGAGGCCCGTGTCGGCCCCTCCCCGCGCCTCCCGTCCGGTGCCCGGTCGCGTCCGCGGGCCGAGTCTCGGCTCCGCGGGCAGGATGCGGCCGTGTCCGCGGGCCGAGTCTCGGCTCCGCGGGCAGGATGCGGCCGTGCGAGGGCGAGTCCTGTCCGCCGGGCCGAGTCTCGGCCGGCGCGGTCAGGCCTCGGTACGCCTCGGGTCGCTCGGCGTCGTGCCCGCGACGGCGGCTGCGGCGGCCGCTGCGGCCGCGCCCTCGCGACCGAGCGTGCTCTCGCGCGGCACCAGCTCACTGCCGAGCACGACAGTCCGGTGCACGTGCATCGGGTCGGTGAGCTCCTCGAGCAGCAGTTCCACCGCGGCCGCACCCATCTCCGAGCCGTGCATGGTCACCGAGGTCAGCGGCACCGCCCCGCCCCACGCCACGGAGTTGTGGTCGCAGCCCGACACGGGGATGTCCTCGGGGACGCGGATCCCGGCGGCTCGGAGCTCGGAGACGACCGCCATCGCGAGCAGGTCGGTCACGCCCAGAACCCCGTCGGGGCGTTCGTCCGCGGGCATCCGGGCGATGCGGAGCCCGGCGTCGGTGCCTCCAGGAGGGTCGATGTCCCCGGCGTCGACGTCGACGAGTACGACCCCCGGGTGCGCCGCGACGGCCCGCAGCACGCCGGCCCGTCGGCGGTCGACCGGCTGCAGGTCCGGGCGGGCGCTCACGAACCCGATGCGTCGGCAGCCGCGGTCGATCAGGTGCTCGGTCGCCAGGAACCCGGCCTGCTCGTTGTCCACGACCACCGCGCACGCGTCGAGTTCGGTCGGTTCGTAGTTGACGTACACGACGGGCCGGCCGTGGCGTCGCGCGACCTCGACCTGGTCGCGCGACTCCGTCATCGAGGCGAGCAGGATCCCCGACACCCGGGCGCTCTCGAGGTAGGCGAGGTGTTCGCCCTGCGCCTGCAGGTCGTCCTCGCTGCTGGCGATCAGCAGGGTGAAGCCGCGTTCCCGTGCGGCCAACTGCGCGCCGTTGACCATGTCGCTGAACAGGGAGTTCCGCAGCGACATGACGACCAGACCGATCGCGCGCGTGCTGCCGGACACCAGCGCCCGGGCGTTGCGGTTCGGGGTGTACCCGAGCGCGTCGATCGCGTCCCGCACGCGTGCGGCGGTCGCGTCGGCGACCCGCTCGGGGTGGTTCAGGACGTTCGAGACCGTGGCGAGCGAGACCCCGGCCCGGGCTGCGACGTGGTGCACGCTCGGCGGACCGTCGCGCCGGGGGACATGCACCATGCTCCGATCGTAGGCGGCGGCGGAGCCGTGTCCGGACCGGGCTCTAGGCGTCGGCGACGGAGGACTGCCGCACCACGAGCTCCGGTGTGAACTCCACGTGCTCGAGGTCGATGTCCTGCCCCTGCTCGACCTGCTTCGTCAGGAGTTCGATCGCGCGGCGACCGAGGTCCTGTGCGGGCTGCCGCACCGACGTCAGCGGGACCACGGCCGACTCGGCGAACGCGATGTCGTCGTAGCCGACGATGGCGATCTGCTCGGGCACCGCGATGGTGCCGCGCATGATGAAGGCCTGTTCGAGCCCGACGGCGAGCAGGTCGTTGGCGGCGAAGACGGCATCCGGGCGTTCGGTGGCCGGGCGTGCCTGGATCGCTTCGCCGATGCGGCGCCCTTCGAGCACGGACAGCGAGGTGGTCGGCAGGGCTTCGAGCCGGATGCCCGCGGCCTGTGCGGCGGCGAGTGCCCCGGCGTAACGGTCGGCGACCTGGCGGATGCCGAACGGCCCGCCGACGAAGGCGATGTGGGTGCGGCCGATCGCCGCGAGGTGCTCGATCGCGATGCGACCACCGGCGACGTCGTCGACGGAGACCGAGGCGAAGTGCTCGTCGTCGGCGCGACGGTCCACCAGCACCACGGCGGTGCCCTGGTCGCGCAGCCGCGCGAGGCGGGACAGGTCGTCGCCGGCGGGGGAGATCAGGAGTCCGGCGACCCGGCGTTCCTCGAACAGGTCGACGTAGGTGCGTTCGCGGTCGGTGGACTCGTCGGAGTTGCCGATCAGCACCGCGAGGCCGTTGTCCATCGCGGCGTCCTCGGCGCCCCGGGCGACGTCGGTGAAGAACGGGTTGCCGCCGTCGAGCACAATGAGGCCGACGGTGGAGCTGCGCCCGGCCCGGAGCTGGCGCGCCGAGTCGTTGCGGACGAACCCGAGCGTCGCGATCGCCGACTGCACGCGTTCCACCGTGCCGGGAGCGACCTTGTCGGGGCGGTTCAGCACGTTCGACACCGTGCCGAGGGACACGCCCGCGAGCGCTGCCACCTCTCGCACGCTGACCGCCATGTGGCCATCCTGGCATCGGCGCGGTCCGCGCGGTCGGCCCGCGCCGTGATCCGTGGAAAACGCGGACGGGAGGCGCGGGGCGGGCCGGTGCCGGGCCTCCCGTCCGTGGCGTGGTCGCGTCGACTGCCCACTCACGGTGCGAAGAGCAGCCCGGCGAGCCCGCTCTTGCCAGCGCGCACACCGGAGCGCTATCGTCCTCGTCGTCCCGTTGAAACGATTCACCGACGAACACGCGAACGGAGGACCAATGGCGGTCCGCATCGGAGCCCGGAACACCACGGGCTGGAAGGCCACCGTTTCGGTGGCCATGTCGAACTACATCGAGTCGGGGTCGATCATCGCGATCGCCACGAGCCTCAGCCTGTGGCAGGCGGAGTTCCGGATCGGCGACCTCGAGGTCGGCCTGCTCGCGAGCCTGTCCGCGAACGCCTTCGGTGCCGCCGTCGGCGCGATCGTCGGCGGACCGCTGTGCGACCGGTACGGCCGGAAGTTCATCTACACGTACGACCTGCTGCTCTACATGCTCGGCATCCTGCTCGCGGTGTTCGCCGGCAGCTACGGCATGCTCCTGGTCGGCTTCATCCTGACCGGCATCGCCGTCGGGGCGGGCGTGCCGGCGAGCTGGACCTACATCGCCGAGCAGGCCCCCGCGGACAAGCGTGCGGCCCACGTCGGCACGGCACAGCTCGCGTGGTCGATCGGGCCGATGGTCGGGTTCGCCCTGGCGATCGCCGCCGCACCGCTCGGCCTGCTCGGGAGCCGCCTCATCTTCGCCCACCTGTTCGTCGTCGCCGCGATCGTGTGGTGGCTCCGCCGCGGGCTGCCCGAGTCGGCGATCTGGAAGGACGAGCGCGCGGCCACCGGCACGGCGAACTTCTTCCACGGGATCACGCAGCTGTTCAGCCGCCGGAAGAACCTGACCGCGATGCTGTTCCTGTTCGGCGTCTACGCGCTCTGGAACACCGTCGCCGGGCAGGCCGGCATCTTCCAGCCCAGGGTGTACGCGGCGACCGGGGTCACGAGCGTCACCGAGCAGTACGGACTGCAGATCCTGGTCTGGGGCTGCACCGTGGCCGCGACCTACTTCGGCTTCATGCGGTACGCCGACCGGGTCAGCCGCCGCGCGCTCTACGCCGCCGGTGCCGTGCTGGCGATCATCGCGTGGGCCGTGCTCATCTACGCGCCCGCCAACCTCGGCACCCTGCTGTTCTTCGCCGTGGCGTGGGGCATCTCGTCGGGCATCGGCGCGCAGGCGTTCTACGGCCTGTGGACGAGCGAGCTCTTCGCCACCCGCTACCGCGCCAGCGCCCAGGGCGTGCTGTTCCTGGCCGCCCGCGTCATGGTCGGCCTGCTGAGCATCTGGTTCCCCCTGCTGCTGTCGGACATCGGGCTGCGGGCCCTCGGCGGCCTGATCCTCGGGCTCCTCGCGCTGTCGTTCCTGGTCGGCACGATCTGGGCACCGAGGACGCAGGGCAAGACCCTCGAGGCGATCGAGGCCGAGCGCTACGGCACCGTCACCACGGTCACCGGGACGGTCCGCACCGCCGACGAGCGCACCGTCCACGACGCCGAGCAGCGTCGCCGCGAACAGGCCGGCCGGTGACCCGCGTCTGCTTCCGGCTGCAGGTGCAGGTCGAGCTGCTCGACGCCTACCGCGAGCGGCACGCCGCGGTGTGGCCGGCGATGCTCCGGGCGATCGCGGCGGCGGGGCGGCGGAACTACTCGCTGTTCCTCGACGACGACGGGCTGCTCATCGGCTACTACGAGACGGACTCGGTGGCCGACGCGGACGCGGCACTCGCCGCGTCCGAGGTGGCCGCGGCGTGGGAGGCGCACATGCAGGACCTCTTCGCCGGGGCCACCGGGCGTGCCGACCAGACGGCGCGGGTGCTGCCGGAAGTCTTCAACCTCGAGGACCAGCTGGCGGCCGCACCGGACTGACGGGGGCCGTGGCTACCGTGGACGCATGCAGCCGCCAGCAGCCGGGACCCTCCGCATCCTCCACCTCTCCGACACCCACCTGACCGGCGACGGAGCCCTGCACCAGGGCGCGGTCGACACCACGGCCGCGCTCGAACGGCTGCTCGCCCACGTCGACGGGGTGCCCGGCATCGGGCTGGTGGTGGTCTCGGGTGACGTCTCCGAGGACGGCACCCCCGAGTCCTACGCGACCGTGCGGGACCGCGTCGGCGGCTGGGCGGAGCGGCACGGTGCGGCCTTCGTCGCGGTCCCCGGCAACCACGACCTGCGCGAGGGCTTCCGGCAGGTCCTGGCGAACGGGCACGTCCTGGGCCAGGGCGGTACGGCGCTGATGCACACGATGGAGTACCTGCCGCCGACGGTCCCCGTCTCCGGGCAGTCGGTCGTCGCGGGTCGCCGGATCGTGACGGTCGACACGAGCGTCCCGGGTGCCGGGTACGGCGAGCTCAGCGACGCGGCGCTCGAGCACCTGCGCACGGCCCTGGCCGAAGGCGCCAACAGCGGCTCAGACGACGCCCCGCACGGCACCGTCGTCGTCCTGCACCACCCGCCGCTGCCCGCACCGACCGAGCTGCACGAGGCCCTCCGCCTGCAGAACCCCGAGGCGCTCGCCGACGTCATCCGTGGTTCCGACGTGCGGGTCGTCCTCGCCGGCCACTACCACCACCACTTCGCCGGGTCACTCGCCGGCGTCCCGGTCCTCGTCGCCCCCGGTGTCGCGAACGACACCGACGTCGTCGGCCCGTACGACGAGGAATCGGCCGTCGTCGACAGCGGCGCACTCGTCGTCGACGTCGCCGCGGACGGCTCCGTCTGGTCGACACCGGTCCGCGTGCCCCGGGGCGATGCCGACCCGCGGGCGTTCCGCCTCGACCCCGAGACGGTCCGCGCCGTCATCGCGGCCGCCGGCAAGCACTGAGCCCGGTCCCCACGCGCGGTGGACGCGCGTGACGGCGGCCTGGAGGCCCGCGGCGGCGCCGCCACGGGCCTCCAGTCCGTCGTCTGGTCACGTCCACAGCCGCGGTACCCCACGTCTTCGGGTTGCGTGCGGGAACACCGAGTAGCACGGACGCACACCCGGAGCGAAGGAGCACCCATGCGAGTCGGCAGTGCAGTGCAGTACGACCGGTACGGCGACTTCGACGTCGTCGAGCTCGTCCCCCAGCAGAAGCCCACGGCCGGACCGGGCGAGATCGTCGTCGAGATCGTGGCCGCGGGCCTGAACCACATCGAGCGGTTCCTGCGCGAGGGGAAGCTCCGCGACCACGTCGACCTCGAGTTCCCCGCACACCAGGGCGTCGACTTCGCCGGCATCGTTCGCGCGCGGGGCGACGGCGTGAAGGACCTCCGCATCGGCGACGAGGTGATGGGGCACGCGCCGACCGGCGGTGCCCACGCCACCTGGATCGCGGTGCCGCGCGGCGCCGTCATCAAGAAGCCGGAGCACGTCGGGTGGGAGGTCGCCGGCGGCCTGTACCTGGCGGGCTGCACCGCGGTGTCGGTCGTCCGGTCGCTGCGGCTCGGACCGCAGGACACCGTCGTGATCACCGCGGCAGCGGGTGGCGTCGGCCACATCGAGTGCCAGCTGGCGCACGATGCCGGCGCGACCGTGATCGCCCTCGGCAGCCCCCGCAACCACGACTACCTGCGACAGATCGGCACGCTGCCCGTCGCGTACGGCGACGGCGAGGAAGACCGCATCCGCGACATCGCCGACGGTCGGCCGATCACCGCGTTCATCGACAACCACGGCGAGAGCAACGCCGAGCTGCTGGCCGAACGCCTCGGAGTCGGCCAGGAGCGGTTCGTGTCGTCGGAGGAGCGCCGAGACATCGAGGTCCGCTTCCTCCGTGCACCCGCCGAGGACGAGGAGACCCGCGAGCTGCTGACGCTGCTGGCGAAGGCCGTGCAGGACCGTCGGGTGCAGGTCCTGATCTCGGGCTTCTACCCGTTCGAGTACATTGTCGAGGCGTACGAGGACCTGGCGGAGATGAAGTCCCGCGGCAAGGTCGTGATCGGGATGCAGACGGTGGAGACCGGGGCGCGGCTCGACTGGTACCGCTCCGAGAAGGCCCGTGACCTGCGTGACCGGTACGCCGATGCGCGGGGGACCGACACGGAGACGATGGCCGGCGGATCGGCGTCGCCCGCGAGCTGAGCGAGCTGCTCGTCGCAGGGGCCCGACACCTTCGTGCCGGGCCCCTGCCGCGTCAGCTCAGGATGTCCTTGGAGGCGAACCGGCTGTACGCCAGCGCCCCGAACACCACGACGTACCCGAGCTGCAGCACCGCGTTCGACCCGAACGAGTCGAACGAGATCGGGTCGCGCAGCAGGTCGCCGAACCCGAGCCACTGGTGCGAGAACAGGAACGGGTGCAGCCAGTCGAGCTGGGGGAGCTGGTCGAGCACCTGCGACGCCCCGGCGAGCACGACCGTCGCGGCCATCGCCCCGACCGGCACGTTCGTCAGCGTCGACGTGAACATGCCGATCGCCACGAGCCCGAGCATCGACATCGCGACGTACAGCGCGAGCAGCAGGGCACGGCCGGCGTACGACCAGCCGCCGACCTGGGTGCCGGAGAGCAGCGTGACGGGGCCGATCGGGAACAGCACGGCGCCGATCGCCGCACCGACCAGCACCACCAGCAGCGTGGCGGCCAGGCAGAACGCGACGGCACCGGCGAACTTCACCAGGATGAACCGCACGCGGCCCGTCGGCGCGACGAGCAGGTAGCGGATCGTGCCGTGGCTGGCCTCGCCCGCGACGGTGTCACCGGCGACCACGCCGACGGTCAGCGGCAGGAACAGCGGGATCGACACCGTCAGTGCGGTGAACGCGACGAACAGGCCGTTGTTGGTGATGTCGCCGAGGAACGCCGGCCCGCCGTCGTCGTCGCCGTCGGTGGTGAGCTTCACGGCGACCGCGATCAGGATCGGCACGAGCGCGAGTGCTCCGAGCATCGCCCAGGTGCGGCGACGCCGGAACACCAGCGCGAGTTCGGAACCGAGCAGTGCGAACGGGCGCTGCCGGCGGCGGACGGGCAGGTCGCGCACGGCCGCGTCAGGCTGCGACATCGAATCCCTCTCCGGTGAGTGCGACGAACAGGTCCTCGAGGGTGCCGCCGCCCACCGTCAGGCCGCGCACCCGGACGTCGGCGCGCACGAGCTCCGCGGTGATCGTCTCGGGCAGCAGCTCGTTCGGCAGGTCGGCCACCAGCACGTCGGCCCCGCCGTCGTGCCGCGGGGTGAGCCCGAGCCGGGTGAGGACGGTACCGGCCTGGCCGATGTCGGGCGTCCGCACGGTCACGGTCCGGGCCCCGGCTGCGCGCAGCTCGTCGAGGGGGCCCTGCGCGACGATCTTGCCCGTCCGCATAACGGCTGCGTGCGTGCAGACCTGTTCGATCTCGGCCAGCAGGTGGCTCGACACGAACACCGTGGTGCCGTCGTCGGCCAGGGAGCGGATGAGGTTGCGGACCTCGCGCGTGCCCTGCGGGTCGAGGCCGTTGGTCGGCTCGTCGAGCACCAGCAGGTCGCGCGGGGACAGCAGGGCGTTCGCGAGCCCGAGTCGCTGCTTCATGCCGAGGGAGTACGCGTGCGCCTTCTTGTCGGCTGCGTGGGTCAGCCCGACGCGGTCGAGGGCACGGCCCACGCGGGCCTTGCGGGTGCGCGGGTCCGAGGTGGGGTCGGCGGCGTCGAAGCGCTGCAGGTTGGCCCGGCCGGACAGGTACGGGTAGAAGGCAGGCCCCTCGACGAGCGCGCCGACGCGGGGCAGGACGTCGTGCAGCGCCTTCGGCATCGGTTCGCCGAGCAGCTCGATGGTGCCGCCGCTCGCGCTCGAGAGCCCGAGCAGCATCCGGATCGTGGTGGTCTTGCCGGAACCGTTCGGCCCGAGGAACCCGAACACCGCGCCGCGCGGCACCGCCAGGTCGATCCCGTCGACCGCACGCTGCTTGCGGAACACCTTCTGGAGGCCCGTGGTGCGGATCGCCAGGTCGGGCACCGGCCCGGCCGTGCTCGCCTCGCGGTCGGCTGTGCTCGCCTGGTGATCGGCTGAGCTCGCCCGGGCTGTGCTCACCTCGTGGTCGTCCGCGCTCACTTCGCGGCGTCGACCAGGGAGGCGACCGGCACGGCACCCGCGAGCACGCGGCCGTCGTCGGTCAGGTAGACCGAGACGAGCGACGTCTGCACGGCACGGCCGCCGTCGACGGGCTTCGTCAGCTGGTCGAGCAGGCCCGAGGCCTCGCCCTCGAGCCCGGATCGGTCGACCGTACCCGCGGGGAGCTCGGCGATGGTGCTCCAGCCCGTGCCGGTGAAGGTCGGCTCGTCACCGCTCGGGGTGCCACGGCGGTCGCCGTGCTCGCCCTTCGCGTGGGATCCGGCGTCCGACAGGTCCTTCTCGGTCACCTTCGCGTTCGACGGCGGGGTGAAGTCGAAGAGCCGGGCCGCCGGGGCGCCGTAGTCGAGGCTCGTGAACCCGACCTGCACCGCGGGGTCGTCCGCGCCTGCAGCCTGGACGCTCGCACGGAGCGGGAGCCCGGTCTGCTGGTCGACCGCCAGCCGGACGGCTCCGACGAGGGTGTCGGACGACTTCGGCGTGAGGGTGATCTGCCAGGCGTCGTGTCCGGCGACGCTGACCTCGGTCGGCTTCGACACGGTGGTGGTCGGGGTGATCGCGTCGATGGCCTGCTTCGCGATGTCGGCCGGGGTGGTCGTGCCGCCCTGCGGGTCCTTCGCGGTGTCGCTCGGCAGGGTCACGTGCGTGGCCGTGCGTTCCTTCGAGTCCCAGGTCCAGACGTCCGAGCCGTTGCGGACGACGTCCTGCTCGGCGAGCTGCTGCGTCAGCTGGACGCGCTGCTTGTCGGGGCCGTCGACGTAGACCCGGGCGGTGTGCGATGCGGTGAGCAGCCCGAGCACGTCGGAGGCGTCGCCCTCGAGCGAGGAGCCGCCGGACCCGGTGGGCAGTTCGGGGAGCCCGAGTGCGCTCGTCTGCGAGAGCTTCCCCGAGTACTGCGCGTCCGACGACTTCGCGATGCTGGCGATGACGGCCGCCGCGCTGGGGTTCGTCCCCGCGATCGGGTCGTTCGCGGCGTTCGCGATCATCGGCGCGGCAACGGCGCCGGCGACGACGACCGGTGCGATGACGGCTGGCAGCCAGGCTGACTTCTTCATCGGGTTCCCCTCGTGGAGCATTGGAGTCGTCGGTACGGTACGTCCGGCCCCCGACAGGCAGCTGGGCGTTCCGAGGGGCCCTACGCCTGGGCGTCGACGCCGGCGGGCGCGCTGCCGTCGTACTCGCAGATGGCGTTGACCTTCTCGGCGCTGGCACTGGAACGGTCGAACTCGTAGCCGAGCCACTCCTTCGCCAGACGACGGGCGAGCTCGATGCCGACGACCCGCTGCCCCATGCAGAGGACCTGGGCGTCGTTCGACAGGATCGAGCGCTCCACGCTGTACGAGTCGTGCGCGGTCACGGCACGGATGCCCGGCACCTTGTTGGCGCTGATCGCCACACCGAGCCCGGTGCCGCAGATCAGGATCGCCCGGTCGGCCTCGCCGTTCGCCACCAGGCGCGCAGCGTCGACGGCGACGTGCGGGTAGGCGGTGTGGCCGTCCGCGTCGACGCCGACGTCGGTGACGTCCGACACCCGGTCGTCGGCGAGCAGGTCGGCCTTGATGATCTCCTTGTAGTCGAACCCGGCGTCGTCGGACCCGATCACGAGACGGTACGTCATGTGTGTGCTCCTCCCGCGCCCCGAGGTTCCGGGCGCTCCCGAACCAGTCTGCGACGGCCGTGGACATCTGTCCAGCACACAATTTCTGCGTCGTGCGTGGCGGTAGCATCGCACCATGTCGGCCGAGACCCCCACCCCGGACGGAGCCCGCACCCGGTTCCCGCTGGACACCGTCTACCAGGCGGCGCGGATGTACTACCTCGAGGACGCCACGCAGGTCGAGATCGCCTCACGCCTCGGGGTCTCGCGGCCGACCGTCTCGCGGCTCGTGGCCGAGGCTCGCAAGGCCGGACTCGTCCGCATCGAGGTCGTCGACCCGTTCCAGGACGAGACCGTGGCGCTCGCCGAACGGCTGCAGGTCGTGCTCGGGCTCCGCGCGGTGCACCTCGCCGCCGTCACCCACGCCGCCACGCTCGGCGCCGACCTGGCCGCGCCGCTGGCCGCCGCAGTTGAGGGCATGGGACTCGTCCCCGGCGACGCCGTCCTGATGTCGTCCGGCCGCACCGTGTACGACGTCGCACGGTCCGGCATGCCGACCATGCCCGGCGTGCAGCTCGTCCCGACGGTGGGTGGGCAGGCCGACCCGATGCCGTGGTTCCAGACGAACGAGATCACCCGGACGGCCGCGGAGCACTCCGGCGCGATCCCGGCGTTCCTGTTCGCCCAGGCGCTGCCGTCCCCGGTGATGCGGTCCACCCTCGACGAGGACCCGGCGTTCCAGCACGTCGTCGGGCTGTGGAGCCGGGCGAAGGGCGCGATCCTCGGCATCGGGGCGCCGACCCACACACGGGACGCCCTGGCCCGGGGCATCCCCGTCGAGGACGTCGCGTTCGACCGTGCCGCCGGGGACGTCTGCCTGAACTTCTACGCCGCGGACGGCTCGCCGATCGAGTTCCCCGGCAGCGACCGGATGGTGCGGACCTCACGCGAGATCCTGTCGACCGTGCCGCACGCGGTCGGGGTCGCCGTGGGCAGCGCCAAGGTCACGAGCATCGTCGCCGCGGTACGGGGAGGGCTGGTCAACGAGCTGGTGACGGACGCCGCGACGGCGCGCTCCGTGCTCGACGCACTCGCCTGAGCGCTCCGGCTCGGCGCCCGATCCTTCCCATCACGCGCGCGATGGATGGTGCTTTCGGGCATACCTGGTCGTTTCTTCCCGGTAGGTACGCCCGGATCCGGCAGGTACGCCCGATTCCGGCAGGTACGCCCGGTTTCGGTAGGTACGCCCGAGTCCGGCAGGTACGCCCGGTTTCGGTAGGTACGCCCGAGTCCGGCAGGTACGCCCGGTTTCGGTAGGTACGCCCGAGTCCGGCAGGTACGCCCGGTTTCGGTAGGTACGCCCGATTCCGGCAGGTACGCCTGAGTCCGGCAGGTACGCCTGAGTCCGGTAGGTACGCCCGGGTGCGGGGGCGACCGCAGGCGGCCTGGAGGCGCGGGGCGCAGCCGCACCGCGCCTCCAGGCCGGTGGTCCCCACGTCTAGCGCGTGTGCCGCACGTCCCACAGGTGGTGCACCGGGTCGTGTGCGTAGTAGGTGGCGAGCGTCGCGACGGTGAAGGCGCTGCCGTCGGACCGGAGCCCGGTGCGCTCGAGCACCTCGTCGGGCACCGCCGCGAAGGCCCGGGCCGCGCGGTCGGCCGACTCCCGCAGCTCCTCGGCGACGACCGCGGGGTCCTGCTCGCCGTAGCGGTCCGCGACGGCGGTGGCGTCCTGGTCCCAGTTCGGGAAAGTCGGGGCGTCCTCGGTGAGCATCAGCTCGAGGCGCTCCGCCATCTTCCGGTGGACGTCCCGCACGTGGGCGCCGTACTCGAGCGGTGACCAGGTCTGGTCGTCCGGGCGGTCGCGCACGTCATCGCGTCCGAGGACCGCGGGCCATCCTGCGGTGTTCTCGTCGATGATGCCCGGCACGTCGCGGACGGTCACCGCGCTGCCGTCGTAGCCGCACTCGGGACACGCGGACTCGATGACCCACGTCCAGTTCTTCGTCTCGGGTTCGATCGCCATGGGCCGATGTTACGGCCTCGTTACTCAGCTTCCGGGTTCGCCGGACTGGTGCGGATCGGCGGCGACCCCCGTTCGGGTGACACGCCGTTCCCTGAGAATCACCGGCCAATGACATTTCGGTTGCTCGGTAACGTCGCTCGCTGTTCTGGGCCGGTTCCCGACGGCCCACCGATCTTCTCGAGGAGCGATGCATGGGTTCCGACCCCAGCAGTACCCACCCCCGACCGCACCGACGGCTGCGCGAGAGCGACGTCACCGTGGTCGACAAGAGCATGATGCGACGAGCCGTCAGCGGCATGGTCGTCGGCAACACCATGGAGTGGTACGACGTCGGTGTGTACGGCTACCTGGCCGTCACGATGGGGAAGGTCTTCCTGCCGACGGCCGAACCCGCGGTGCAGATCCTGTTCAGCCTCGGGGTGTTCGCGGCGACGTACATCGCGCGGCCGCTCGGTGGCATCGTGTTCGGACGCCTCGGTGACCGGATCGGCCGGCAGAAGGTGCTCGCGACGACGTTGATCATGATGGCAGCGTCGACGTTCCTGATCGGGGCGCTCCCCGCGTACGCGACGATCGGCGTGTTCGGCCCGATCCTGCTCGTCGTGCTGAAGCTCGCGCAGGGCTTCTCGACCGGTGGTGAGTACGCCGGGGCGACGACCTTCGTCACCGAGTACGCCCCGGACCGCCGTCGCGGGTTCTTCGCGAGCATCCTGGACTTCGGCAGCTACCTGGGCTTCGCGCTCGGTGCCACGGTGGTGTCGGTGCTGCAGCTCACCCTCGGTGACGAGGCGATGACCGCCTACGGCTGGCGGTTCCCGTTCCTGGCGGCCGGTGTGATCGGCGTCGTGGCCATCTACTTCCGCCTGCGGATCGAGGAGTCGCCGGTGTTCCAGGCGACCCAGGCCGCGCAGGAGGCCGCGACCGAGTCCCGCGCGTCCTTCGAGGGTGAGCGTCCGGCCAACGTCGTCGCGATGGTCCGCCAGCACTGGCGTCCGATCGTCATCGCGATCATGCTCGTCGCCGCGTCGAACACCGTGGGCTACGCCCTGACCTCGTACATGCCGACGTACCTGACCGACTCGCTCGGGTACTCCGCCATCGACGGCACGCTGCTGACGATCCCGGTGCTCCTGCTGCTCGCGGTGATGCTGCCGCTGACCGGCAAGCTCTCCGACCGCCTCGGCCGCCGCGTCGTGATGTGGATCGGTGCGGCCACCACGGTCGTGCTCGTCGTGCCGGCGTTCATGCTCATCGGGCACGGGGCGCAGTGGTCGACGCTCGCCGGCCTCGGACTGCTCGCGCTGATGACCGCGCTGTGGGTGTCGAACCAGGCCGCGTCGCTGCCGGCGCTGTTCCCGACCTCGACGCGGTACGGCGGCATGGGCTTCGCCTACAACATCGCGATCGCGGTGTTCGGCGGGACCACGCCCCTGATCGTGCAGGCGCTGCTCACCGCGACGGGTGACGAGCTCGCGCCGGCGTACTTCCTGATGGCGATGAGCGTCGTCGGAGCGATCGGTGTCTTCTGCATGAAGGAGTCCTCGCAGCGCCCGCTGCCCGGGTCGATGCCGGCGGTGGAGACCGAGGACGAGGCGAAGGAGCTCGTGCTCACGCAGGACACGAACCCGCACCTGGACCTCGGTGACCTGCCGTTCGCGGCGCAGGACGCGGCGGCTGCCGCTGCGCGCGAGGCTGCTGCGCGGGAGGCGTCGCCGGTGCGGTGACTCGTGTGGGGGATCGGTCGGCGGGGTGGGTCCGACCGATGTGGAACGACGGGGTCGTTGTCGTACGACAACGACCCCGTCGTTCGTTGCGTGCGCGGGCTGTTGCACCGTTCGCGGAGCGACGATGTCGCCGTCGTACGACATCGACAGTGTGGTTCGGCGTCCGCACCCGCCCGCGCGCCCGCACCCACGCACCCGCCCGCGCACGCGCCCCGTCACTCGTGCCGGTGCTCCGACGCCGGGTCCACCGCGGGCCACACCGGGAACGGGTCCGGCCAGCCGCGCCACACGTCCGGCCCGGCGAGCAGCTCCGACGGCGTGAGCAGCGCCCCGTCGAGGGCCCGCTCGATCGCCCGGACGTCGAGCTGCTCGCCGACGAACCACAGCGCCTGCCCGATCGGGGCGTCGGCGTCCCACGACGGGTTCGCGGTGGGGTCGAGCGCGAGCATCGACCCGAAACTCGACCACGAGCCGACGTGGTCCGGCCGGGACGCCAGGCGGAAGAACCCCCGCGACCGCAGCACGCGGCCGTTCACCCCGGCGGACAGGTCGTCGGCGATGACGGACGACAGTCGTCCGGGGTGGAACGGCAGCGGCTCCCGGTAGCGCATCGAGACCAGGGCGTCGCGGGCTTCGCGCCCGGTGTCCGCGCCGCTCGACAGCGCCCGCATCCAGCCGGCACCGGTGGCGAGCACCCGCGCGGCTCCACCGTTCGACGCCGGCAGGTCGGCGGCGCTCCGGATCGCGGGCAGGGCGACGATCACGGCCTGGGGTGCCATCCGGTGCAGCAGTGACACGAGCGCCCGTCGCCGACGGCCGGACAGCGGCTCGATGCGGTCGAGGGCGATCACCGTCGCGTACTCGACGAGTGCGGCCATCCGGTCCGCGGCCACGAACGCGTCGTCGACGTCCGACCACAGCAGGTGCGCGACGTCGTCGGCCCGCAGCACCCCGACGACGTGCCGCAGCACCCGGTCGTCGCCGGTCTCGGACCGTGCCGCGTTGGCGAGCAGCATGCCGACCGCTCGGGCATCGGCCCCCGGGTGCAGGGTGACGACGAGCCCGTGGCCCGCGTCGGGCCCGCAGACCCGGTCGAGCTGGTCGGCCCGGTCGGCCACGGCGCGGGCGGTGGCGAAGGCACTCCCGGCGACGTGCATCCGGTGTCCGTCCGAGATCCGGGCGGCGACGCGGTCGGCGTCGACCTGGTGCAGGGCGGTGACGAGGGTGATGGCAGCAGCACGCATGTCCGCTACTGTAACTGAAAACCGTTATCAACAAGGAGGCTCGTCGTGAAGGTCCGCAACTCCCTCAAGGCCCTGAAGAAGATCCCCGGCTCGCAGGTCGTCCGACGCCGCGGCCGCGTCTACGTCATCAACAAGAAGAACCCCCGCTGGAACACCCGGCAGGGCTGACGTCAGCGGCGGTCCGTAGGGTGGCGGCATGCGACTGCTGCTCATCCGCCACGGCCAGACCCCCGCGAACGTGCACGGCATCCTCGATGCCGTGGTGCCCGGACCAGGACTGACCGAGCTCGGGCAGCAGCAGGCCGACGCCCTGCCCGCAGCGCTCGCCGACCGGGGGATCGAGCGACTGTTCGTGTCGTCGATGGTCCGCACGCAGATCACCGCGGCGCCCCTGGCGACCTCGCTCGGCCTCGAGCCCGTGGTGCTGCCGGGCCTGCGCGAGATCGAGGCGGGCGACACCCAGGGCAAGAGCGACAAGGTGTCCGTGCAGACCTACATCTCCACCGTGCACGGCTGGTCCGGCGGTGACCGCACGACCCGGATGCCCGGTGCCGAGAGCGGCGTCGAGTTCTTCGAGCGCTACGACGACGCCGTCCGGCAGATCGAGGCCACCGGGGTCGCGGTCGCCGCCGCCGTCAGCCACGGTGCCGCGATCCGCACGTGGGCGAGCGCAGCTGCGCAGAACACCCCGGACCACTTCGGCACGAAGCGTCACCTGGAGAACACCGGCATCGTCGAGCTCGAGGGTTCGTTCGCCGACGGCTGGCGCCTGGTGGACTGGGAAGGCGAGCCGGTCGGCGGCGACCAGCTCATCGACCGCACGGCGCTCGACCCCACCGGCGAGCGTTTCTGACGCGACCAGCGGGTCGCCGACGCGACCAGCGGCTCGCGAACGCGACCACGAACGGACGGGAGGCCCGGTACCAGCTGGTACCGGGCCTCCCGTCCGTCGTGTCCTTGCGTCGACTACGCGAGCTGGGACGCCGACGCGGACGTCAGCGGCACGATCACGCCGTGCGACTCACGCAGCACGTCGAGCGTGCGCTGGACCTCGTCCGCGCGCTCCTCGGTCGTCCAGTCGAGCGCCTCGGCGAGCACGTCGGCCAGCTCGTCGAGCAGGTCGATCGTGACCCCGCCGACGAACGCCAGGTTCGTGCGGCGCAGGACGACGTCGACCAGGTGGACGGCCTGCTCGTGGCGGGCGAAGTACGCGACCTCGGCGCGGGTGAGCGACGGGTCGGACTCGAGCGGCTCGACCGGGCCGTCGGTCAGGACGTCCACGACCTCGGCGGCACGGGTGCCGTAGCGCTCGAGCAGCCCCTCGACCAGGGACTCGTCCAGGCCGTCGCGGTGCGACTTGATCCACAGGGCGCGCTGCGCGTCGGTGGTCGGGAACTCCTTGCCACCGCCGATCGGCATGCCGGTCGTGTCGACCTTGCGGCTCATGCCGAGCTTGGTCGTCGCCTCGGTGGACAGGTGTGCAGCGAGGGCACGGAAGGTCGTCCACTTGCCGCCGACGAGCGACAGCACGGTCGACTTCGGCAGCCCGGCGATCTGCGTGTCCACGATCCGGTAGTCACGGGACACGAAGCCGGGGGCGGTGTCCTCGTGGCGGGGGAGCGGACGGATGCCGGAGTAGCTGTAGACGATGTGGTCGCGGGTGACGTCGATCTGCGGGAACACGTGCTTCACGAGCCCGAAGAAGTAGTCGATCTCCTCGTCGGTCGTCGTGACCGGCTTCGCGGGGTCGGCGTCGATGTCGGTCGTGCCGATGAGCACCCGGCCCTTGAGCGGGTAGATGAGGACGATGCGGCCGTCGTCGTTCTCGAAGAACAGCTCGCGGCCCTTGGTGGCCTCGAGCAGCTCGTCGTTGTGGACGACGATGTGCGAGCCCTTCGTGCCGCCCATGAACTTCGTCTCGCCACCGAACGCCTCGTTCGTCAGGTCGGTCCAGGGGCCGGAGGCGTTGATCACGACGTCGGCCGTGAAGACGAACTCGTCGCCGGTCTCGCGGTCGCGCAGCAGGACGCCGCCGTCGCGGGTGCCGGCTGCCTCGACGTAGTTGACTGCGCGTGCCTTGTCGGCTCCCGCGGCCAGGCCGTCCTTCAGGACGTCGAGGGCCAGGCGCTCGGGCTCGTGCACGCTCGCGTCGTAGTAGGTACCCGTGTACTTCAGGTCCTTGTTGAGGGCGGGCATGTCCTCGAGCGCGGCCTTCTTGGTGCGGAAGACGTGCTTCGGGACGGATCCGCCGTCACGCGAGAAGGAGTCGTAGATCGTCATGCCGATCTTGATGAGCATCGCGCCGCGCTCCTTGGTGGAGCGCTGCTTGTGCGTCAGCATGCGCAGCGGGGCGTTCATGATGCCGGAGAACGTCGAGAAGATCGGCATGGTCGTCTGCAGCGGCTTGACGTAGTGCGGGGCGATGCGGATAAGGCCGTTGCGCTCCTGTACGCTCTCGCGCACCAGGCGGAACTCGCCGTTCTCCAGGTAGCGGATGCCGCCGTGGATCATGTGGCTCGAGGCCGCGGAGGCGCCGGAGGCGTAGTCGCCACGTTCGACCAGGGCGACGTCGACGCCCTGGAGCGCCAGGTCGCGGAACGTCGCGATGCCGTTGATGCCGCCGCCGACGACGAGGACCTGCGCGTTCGGGCGCTCGGTGAGGGCGGTCACCGTGTTCCGGGGCTGTGTCTTCTTCGACATGGTTCGTCGCTTCCTTCGTCTGTTCGTGGGGTCAGGATCGATCGTGCGCTCGTTCGACAGGGCGGGCAACTCGCGTGCACGAACGTGCAGCACACGTGTCGTCCAGGCCCGACACGGCGGTCAGGAGGCGCGGCAGGGGTTGCAGAGGCCCTGCACGTCCGTGCATGGTTGCGTTCGACAGATCGGAGCACCATGAGCGATGCGGCTCAGCCCATGCGCACGCAGCAGGCGCTGCGCGCCGCCCACCTGTACTACCTGCAGGACCTGACGATGGACGCGATCGCCGACGAACTCGGCACCTCGCGCTCGTCGGTGTCGCGCCTGCTGAAGTACGCCAGGGACACCGGGCTCGTCGACATCCAGATCCGTTCTCCCCTGGACCAGGCGGCTGCGCTGAGCCGGAGCATCCGCTCCCGCTTCGGGGTGCACGCGCACGTCGTCCCGGTACCGGACCACACGAGCGACGTCGACCGGCTCGAGCGGGTCGCCCTGTCCGCCGCCCGGATCCTGACGCAGTACGTCGAGTCGAACATGGTGATCGGGATCTCGTGGGGCTCGACGGTGAGCGCGGTCAGCCGCTACCTGGTGCCGAAGACCACCCACGGCTCGACGATCGTGCAGATCAACGGCGCCGCGAACACCCGCACCACCGGCATCGTCTACGCGTCCGAGATCCTGCGCCGGTTCGGCGAGGCCTACGGCGCGTTCGTGCAGCAGTTCCCGGTGCCGGCGTTCTTCGACGACCCCGCGACGAAGGAGGCCCTGTTCCGGGAGCGCTCGATCCGCCGTGTGCTCGACCTGCACGAGCGGATGGACCTCGTCGTGTTCGGTGTCGGTGCACCGCAGGCCCCGGTGCCCTCGCACGTGTACTCCGGCGGGTACCTCGACCCCGAGGACCGCGACGAGCTCACGCAGGCGGGGGTCGTCGGTGACGTCTCGACGGTGTTCTACCGGGCCGACGGCTCGTGGAAGGACATCGGGGTGAACGCCCGCGCCGGCGCTCCGGACCTCGACACGATCAAGCGCGCGCCGCGGCGGGTCTGCGTCGTTGCCGGGCGGTCGAAGGCGGCCTCGCTGCGGGGCGCGCTGGCCGCCGGGCTCATCACGGACCTGATCCTGGACGAGAGTGTGGGGCAGGCGATCCTGCAGCCTTGAGTCGGGATCTGACGCAGTTTGTCAGTGGTGCGTCGTATGTTCTCAGCCATGGTGCCCAGTTCTGAGACCTCGGCCGACACCCGGTACTTCCGGCGCCTCATCGGTGCCGACATCGACGAGGCGCTGACCTTCTTCGGTGGCGACTACGACTTCCAGTCGCCCCGGGTCCGGCGCACTCGGCCGACGGGGCACTGGGACTTCGCCGGCGTCGGCGACGACCGGATGTCCCTCCGATCGTCGCGGTTCATGGTCGACCTGCAGACGGACAGCCGCACCGACGGCGAGTTCCTGGTGGCCTGGACCCGGACCGGATCGAGCACGCTCAGCCACGCCGGTGGCGAGCAGGCGCTCGAGCCCGGTGTCCCCGTGGTCCTGCCGTTCGCCGAGACGTTCCAGCTGCACCACCACGACATCGGGATGAACATCGTGCAGCTCGACGCTGCCTTCGTGCGGTCGATCGTGGGCGAGGACGACTTCGTGTTCGAGTCCTTGCGGCGGCCCAGCGCCGAAGGACTCCGCGCATGGCAGTCTGTCGTCCGCCGGCACTCGTCGACCTGGCTCGACGTCGAACGGCAACTCGATCCCGTCACCTTGCGGACGATCACCGAGGAGTTCGCGACCGCGGCGATCGCGGCGTTCCCGCAACGCAGTCCTTGGCGCGCCTCGGTGTCGGGGAGCGGCCCCGAGCACGACCGGCTGCGCCGGGCGCTCGAGTTCGTGCACGAGCACGCCCGCGACCCGATCGGCACTCCGGAGATCGCCGCGGCGGCCGGGCTCAGCCCGCGTGGGTTGCAGCAGTCCCTCCGCCGGCACCTCGACCAGACGCCGGGGGAAGTCCTGCGGAGCGTCCGGCTCGAAGGTGCCCGGACCGACCTGGTCGGCAGCGACCTCGACGAGACGACGGTGGCCGAGGTCGCGCGGACGTGGGGATTCGGGCACCTCGGACGCTTCTCGGCGACCTACCGCAGTCGCTTCGGGGAGCTGCCGAGCGAGTCGCTGCGCGGACGCTGACCGACCGGCGCTGGGGACCGTTCCGCCGAATTCCGTGACACGGATCGCGCTGCCGTCGTCAGGATGTTCGGTTCCGCGCTCCTGTGGGCGAATCCGGTGCTCAATGGACGGGACGAACGCACCGCCCACGAAGGAGTCCGCATGCGCATCGGCGTCCCCACCGAGATCAAGAACAACGAGTACCGCGTCGCCGCCACCCCGGCCGGCGTCGCCGAGCTCGGGTCGCACGGCCACCAGGTGCTGGTGCAGGCCGGTGCCGGGTCCGGTTCGGCCTTCACCGACGACGAGTACCGCACCGCCGGCGCGACGATCGTCGACACCGCGGCCGAGGTGTGGGAGCGCGCCGAGCTGATCCTCAAGGTGAAGGAGCCGGTCGCGTCGGAGTACCCGATGATCCGGCCGGGCCAGGTGCTCTTCACCTACCTGCACCTCGCCGCCGACCGACCGCTGACCGATGCGCTCATCGACTCGGGCGCGACGGCGATCGCCTACGAGACCGTGCAGCTGCCGGACCGCTCGCTGCCCCTGCTGTCGCCGATGTCCGAGGTCGCCGGGCGACTGTCCGCCCAGGTCGGCGCGTTCCACCTGATGCGGACGAACGGCGGGCGCGGGCTGCTGCTCGGCGGGGTCCCCGGCACGCCGAAGGGCCGCGTGGTGGTCATCGGCGGTGGTGTCGCGGGGGAGCACGCCGCGACGATGGCGCTCGGCATGGGTGCCGACGTCACGGTGTTCGACATCAGCCTGCCGCGGCTCCGGGCCCTGGACGCCCGGTTCGACGGCAGGGTCACGACCCTGCGCTCGTCGGCGCACGCCATCGCCGAGGCCCTGCGCGACGCCGACCTGGTGATCGGCTCCGTGCTCATCCCCGGGGCATCGGCGCCGAAGCTCGTCACCGACGCGATGGTCGCCGACATGCGGCGGGGTTCGGTGCTGGTCGACATCGCGATCGACCAGGGCGGCTGCTTCGAGGGCTCCCACCCGACCACCCACGACGACCCCACCTTCGCCGTGCACGACACCGTGTACTACTGCGTGGCGAACATGCCCGGCGCGGTCCCGCGCACGAGCACGATCTCGCTGACGAACGCCACGCTGCCCTACGCCGTCGCGATCGCCGACCGTGGCTGGGAGGCCGCGCTCGAGGCCGATCTCGCACTCGCCGCCGGCCTGAACGTGCACGCCGGCCGGGTCACGAACGCCGCGGTCGCCGCCGCCCACGGCCTGGTGGTGTCCGCCGAGTCGTCGCGCTGAGCCCGCGGGCGCCTGCCGCGCGACTCTTCGTGCTGAGCGACACCTCACGGGGCAGCGGCCGCGTGAGGTGTCGCTCAGCGCGAAACGACGCGCAGGCAGATCCGCGTCAGGGTGCCACCGGAGCCGCCGCCCGACCGGCACGGCCGCCGACCCAGCCGGCACGGGCACGCACCACCACGGTCACGACGACCACGGCCACCGCAGCCACCACGGCCGCCACCGCCGTCGGCGCGGAGACGAGCGGCCCCTCGAACCGGGCCACGGCGACCCACGCCAGACCCCACGCGACCGACGCCATCGGCGCCAGGCGTCCCCGGCCCCACAGTGCGATGAGGACCCCGACGAGCCCGGCCACCGCGGCGACGATCACGCCCCACGGGTCCTGGCCGAGCCCGAAGCCCCGGAAGCCCGCCGCCGTCAGCACCGCAGCGGTGTTGGCGGCCGTCGCGACGCAGACCCACCCGAGGTACAGCCCGAAGGTGCCGTCGGTCAGGATCGCCTCGACCACGCCGCGCGACGGGGTGCGCCGCAGGATCGTGAACGTCCAGATCAGCACGACGAGCAGCGCGACGATGATCGGCTCACTCGCCCACAGGAACCCGAACTGCACCGACAGGATCCACGCGGCGTTGAGCAGCAGGGAGAGCACCGCCGGCACCACCAGCCGCTCGTGCCGTTCGTCGTTCTCGGTGCGGAAGAGCTGCAGCACCGCGTAACCGATGAGCCCGGCGTAGACGACACTCCAGATCGAGAAGGCCGGGCCGTCCGGGGCGATCGCGGTGGAGGACGCCGACAGTGCGCCACCGGCGGCGTCCTGGATGGGCGTCCCACCGGCAGCGCCCGACCCCACGTACGCGCCGATCACGGCGACGACCGCGCTCACGGCCACCGCGATGCGCTTCCAGATCCTCTTCATGACAGTCCCTTTCGTCAGCATGCTGATGACCTGCACCGTAGGCGGCCGGTGCCGACGGCCGTGCAGCGCGCGGTCAGGCAGGACGCGGGGCGCGTGGCGGGGCCGCCATGGGCCTCCAGGCCGGAGACCGGCCACCCTGCGTACGGTGGTCGCGTGAGCGTCGAACTGAACACCGTCTACATCGACCGGATCGCCCCGATCGCGAGTCCGTCCCTCGACGACACCTTCCGGATGCTCGACGAACAGGGCGCCAGCGCGTGCATCGTCCTGCACCAGCCCGACGCCCAGGAACTCGGCGACGTCGCGGTCGCCCTCGGCCTGCACGAACTCGCGGTCGAGGACTCCGCCGAGGGGCACCAGCGACCGAAGCTCGAGCGCTACGGCTCGACGCTGTTCGTGGTGCTCAAGCCGGCGCTGTACAACGACCAGCAGGAAGAGGTGGGGTTCGGCGAGGTGCACGCCTTCGTCGGTGAGACCTTCTTCCTCGCCGTCGTGAAGGCCGACCCCCGCGGCAAGCAGACCGTTCCCCGGGCGCTGCAGCGGTTGAGCGGCAAGCCCGGGTTGGTGACCGTCGGCCCGCAGGCGCAGCTCTGGGCGCTGATGGACTCCATCGTCGACGGCTACGTGCCGGTGATCGACGGACTCGAAGAGGACATCAACCAGATCGAGGACCAGCTGTTCTCCGGCGAGGCCGGGGTGTCCCGGCGCGTGTACGAGCTGTTCGGCGAGGTCGTCGACTTCCAGCGTGCGGCGCGTCCACTCGTCTACATGATCGAGAACCTGCACCGCGGTGCCGAGAAGTACCACCTGCCGATCGAGATGCAGCGGCGGTTCCGTGACGTCCTCGACCACGCGATCCGGGTGGTGGAGCGCCTCGACACGTTCCGGCAGCTGCTGCAGAACGCCCTGACCGTCGACTCGACCCTGGCGGCGCAGAAGCAGAACGACGACACGAAGAAGATCTCCGGCTGGGCGGCGATCCTGTTCGCGCCGACGCTCATCGCCGCGATCTACGGGATGAACTTCACGCACATGCCCGAACTCGGCTGGACGTGGGGGTACCCGCTGTCGATCGTCGCGATGGTCCTGTTCGCCGCGATCCTGTACGTGGTGTTCAAGGTCAAGCGCTGGTTCTGAGCTGCGCCGCAACCCGAGCCGCGCCGCAACCGGAGCCGCGTCGCACCCGGATTTGCAGCGGACGGCTCCGGACCGGAAAGCTCTGACGTGCAACGACGCCGACTGGAGCCCGCATGCCGCACGAACTCGTCCACCTGACCGCCGGTGGCGTCTCGCTCGTCCTGGACTGCCGTGACGACGCGCTCCCCGCCGTCGTGCACTGGGGAGCGGCACTCGGCCCGCTCGACATCGACGCGCTGACGGCCCTCGCCGACGCCGACGTCGCGCCCGTCGCACCGAACGAGATGGACGACCCGGTCCGCCTGTCGGTGCTGCCCGAGCCGCACCGGGGCTGGAACGGTCGTCCGGGTCTCGCCGGGCACCGTGACGGCGCCGACTGGTCGCCCGCGTTCACCGTGACGTCGCTCGCGGTCACCGACTCCGCGGTCACCGCCGACGCCGAGGACACCGTCGCCGGGCTCACCGTCCGGGTGATCATCGAGATGCTCGGCTCCGGGCTGGTTCGGGCCCGCGCGAGCGTGACGAACACCGCCGACGGCGTCTACACCGTCGACGACCTGACGCTCGCGATGCCGATCCCGTCGGGGGCCCGCGAGATCCTGGACTTCGCCGGCCGCTGGGGCAAGGAACGGACCCCGCAGCGCCGCGAACTCGTCGTGGGGACCCACCAGCGCGAGGGGCGGAAGGGCCGCACCGGCACCGACGCCGCGACCGTGCTGACGGTGGGGGATCCGGGCTTCGGCTTCGCGCACGGTCAGGTCTGGGGCGTCCACACCGCCTGGAGCGGCAACCACCGGCACCACGCCGAACGGCTCGCCACGGGCCGCCAGGTCATCGGCGGCGGCGAGCTCCTGCTGCCCGGCGAGGTCCGGCTCGACACCGGTGCCACGTACGAGGGGCCGTGGGTGTACTTCGCCCACGGGGACGGCCTCGACGACCAGGCCCGACGGTTCCACCGTTGGCTCCGCAGCCGTCCGCAGCACCCGACGACGCCCCGCCCGATGACGATCAACGTGTGGGAGGCCGTGTACTTCGACCACGACCTGGCCCGGCTCGTCGACCTCGCCGAGCGTGCCGCGGCCCTCGGCGTCGAACGCTACGTGCTCGACGACGGTTGGTTCCGCGGCCGCCGCGACGACCACGCCGGCCTCGGTGACTGGTACGTCGACGAGGACGTCTGGCCGGACGGCCTCGGCCCGCTCGTCGATCGGGTCCGTGCGCTCGGCATGGAG
Organism: Curtobacterium sp. MCSS17_005; assembly: GCF_003234225.2. Classification (NCBI taxonomy): domain Bacteria; kingdom Bacillati; phylum Actinomycetota; class Actinomycetes; order Micrococcales; family Microbacteriaceae; genus Curtobacterium; species Curtobacterium sp. MCSS17_005. The sequence goes on along the minus strand of NZ_CP126258.1, from coordinate 2,866,283 downwards.
TTCGGCCTGTGGTTCGAACCCGAGATGGTGAACGAGGACAGCGACCTCGCCCGCGCCCACCCGGAGTGGATCCTGCAGGCCGACGGTCGGTTGCCCGTCCGGTCCCGCGACCAGCAGGTGCTCAACCTGGCGATCCCCGAGGCCTTCGCGTACGTGCTCGAGCGGATGACGGCGATCATCGGCGAGTACGCGGTCGACGCCGTGAAGTGGGACCACAACCGCGACCTCGTCGAGGCGGGGTTCCCGGGCGGTGGCGCAGCGGTCCACGAGCAGACCCTCGCCGCGTACCGATTGATGGCGACGCTCGGCGAGCGGTTCCCGTCGCTGGAGATCGAGTCGTGCTCGTCGGGTGGTGGCCGGGTCGACCTCGGCGTCATCGAGCACACCGCGCGGGTGTGGGTGTCCGACGACATCGACCCGCTCGAGCGCCAGCAGATGCACCGGTGAACGCAGCAGCTCCTGCCGCCGGAGTTGCTCGGGTCGCACATCGCGAGCGGCCGGAACCACACGACCGGTCGCGTCCACGACCTCGCCTTCCGTGCCGGCACCGCCCTGGTCGGGCACCTCGGCATCGAGTGGGACCTGGTCGGCGCGACCGCCGACGAGTCCGCCGCGCTCACCGAGTGGATCGCGCTCTACCGCGAGCTCCGCCCGCTCCTGCACGGCGGCGACCTGGTGCGCTCGGACGAGGTGGACGACGCGCGGCTCGTGTACGGCACGGTCGCACCGGACCGGCAGCAGGCCGTCTTCTTCCTCGCCAGCATCGGCCGCTCTGAGGTCTCCGGCACCGGCAGGGTCACCTTCCGCGACCTCGACCCCGACACGGCGTACCGCGTCGACCCCGTGGTCATCGGCGACGGCCACGACCTGGTGCGGCCCGACTGGTGGTCGGGCCCGCGCGTGTTCAGCGGCCGGGTGCTCGGCACCGTCGGCCTGCAGCCACCGCTCATGCCGGCCGACTGCGTGGTGCCGTTCCGGGTGACGGCCGTCTGACGGCGGGTGGTCGGGGCTCCCGGCCTGGAGGCCCGTCCCGCGTCGGGCGGGCCCGTCGCGGTCCGTCATCGGGTGCGTCCAGCCCGTTAGGCTTCCGGTCATGCCGCACTCCGGACACGCGACCCCGGTCTGGGCCCTCAAGCTCGCCGTCGTCACCGCCCTGGTGGGCGTCTCCGGCGGCATCGCCGGCATCGCGGTCTGGCTCGCGCTCCAGCTCATCCAGTTCGTCGCCTTCGGGTACGGGTTCGGCGGGCACCTCGAGGCCGCCGACGCATCGTCGGGCCTGAACCGGTTCCTCGCGCTCACCGCGGCCGGCGTCCTGACCGGGTTCGCCTGGTGGGCGCTCCGTCGGTGGGGGCGCTCGATCGTCTCGGTCACCGCGGCAGTCGACGGCAAGCGGATGCCGGCCCTGGCGACGCTCGCGAACGCCGGCATCCAGATCCTGGCCGTGGGGCTCGGCGCGTCCATCGGCAAAGAGGTCGCGCCGCGTGAGGTCGGGGCCTGGCTGGCCCAACTCGTCACCCGCCGTGCGGGGCTCACCGCACGCGAGACGAAGATCCTCGTCGCCTGCGGTGCTGCGGCCGGCCTCGCCGCCGTGTACGACGTGCCCCTGGGTGGTGCGCTGTTCGCGGTCGAGGTCCTGCTCGGGGAGATCAGCTTCGCGACCGCCCTGCCCGCCTTCGCCACGAGTGCCGTCGCCGCCATCACCGCCCGGCTCGTGATCCCGGACGAGGTGCTGTACCACGTGCCCGCGATGCACCTGTCGCCGTCGCTGCTCGTCTGGGCGATCGTCGTGGGACCCGTGCTGGGGCTCGCCGGGGTCGGGTTCGTCAAGCTGACCAACCGGCTGCAGGGCATCGCCCCGAAGGGCTGGCACCTGCTCGTCGTGCTGCCGGTGGTCTTCGCGATGGTCGGGCTCATCGCGATCCCGTTCCCGGAGATCCTCGGCAACGGTCGGGCGCTCGGCCTCGTCGCGATGAACACCACGCTCGACGACGCTTCGTTCGCCGGCCTCTCGCCGATCGTGCTCCTGCTGCTGCTCGGTGTCCTGCGGACCGTGACCACCTCGGCCACCATCGGGGCCGGTGCGGTCGGTGGCACACTGACCCCGTCGATCGCGATCGGTTCGGCGATCGGCGGTGGCCTGGGCGGTGCGTGGCTGCTGCTGTGGCCGGCCGACGGTCCGAGCCTGGCGGCCTTCGCCTTCGTCGGTGCGGCGGCCTTCCTCGCCACCACCATGCGGGCGCCGTTCACCGCCCTCGTGCTCGTCGTCGAGTTCACCCAGCAGGGCACCGACATCCTCGTGCCCTCGTTGCTCGCGGTGTCCGGCGCGGTCGCCGTCGGGTACGTGCTCGCCCGCCGCCGCAGCGCACAGATGGTGTGAAGACCCCGAGCGTTCCGGTACGGACGGCTGCCCTGCGGCCTACTGTCGGCGCCAGGACGGAGCGACGGGCTCCGCACCGAGACGAGGAGCAGCCGATGGCGGGGTTCGACGACATCACGAAGAAGGCCCAGGAGTTCCTGAAGGACGGCAAGGTCCAGGACGCCCTGCAGAGCGAGAAGGCCGAGGGCGTCAGCGACAAGGTGCTCGGCGGCGTGGCCGACGCGGTCAAGAAGGCCACGGGTGGCAAGTACGACGACAAGATCGACGGTGCCCGCGACGCTGCGGACAAGAAGCTCGGCAACGAGTAGCGGACGACGTGCAACGGCCCAGGACTCGGCGTGGTCCTGGGCCGTCGCCGTGCCGACTGGACGTGGTCGGGAACAACGGACACCATGGACGGGTTGCTCCGGACAGCAGCACCAGGAGGACGAGACGTGACAGTCGTGGCGCCGAACCAGCCGCTCACCGAGACCGAGGTCGAGGCCATCAAGCGGGACTTTCCGATCCTCGCGCAGGACGTGAACGGGCAGCCGTTGGCGTACCTGGACTCCGGGGCGACGGCTGAACGCCCGCGCCAGGTCCTCGACGCCGAGCGCCGGTTCCTCGAACACGACAACGCCGCCGTCCACCGCGGGGCCCACACGCTCGCGGCGCTCAGCACCGACGCCTACGAGGACGCCCGCGCCACCGTCGCCGGCTTCATCGGAGCCGCCGCCCCGACCGAGGTCGTGTGGACCGCGAACGCCACCGACGCCCTCAACCTCGTCGCCTACGGCATGGCCAACGCCAGCCGTGGCCGCGGCGGTGCCGACGCGGAGCGCTTCCGCCTGGGCGCCGGTGACGAGATCCTCGTCACCGAGGCCGAACACCACGCCAACCTCGTGCCGTGGCAGGAGCTCGCCGCGCTGACCGGTGCCACCCTGCGCTGGATCCCGGTCGCCGACGACGGCACCTGGACCGCCGACGACGCCGCGGCGCTGATCACCGACCGCACGAAGGTCGTCGCGTTCTCGCACGTCTCGAACGTCACCGGGATGATCGCCCCCGCCGAGCAGGTCGTCGGTCTCGCCCACGCCCGCGGCGCCCTCGTCGTGCTCGACGCCTGCCAGTCCGCACCGCACCGTCCCCTCGACGTGCAGCAGCTCGGGGTCGACTTCGCCGCGTTCTCCGGGCACAAGATGCTCGGCCCGAACGGCATCGGCGTGCTCTGGGGCCGTGCCGAACTGCTCGACACTCTGCCGCCGTTCCGCACCGGTGGCTCGATGATCACCACCGTGACGATGGAGGGCTCCGAGTTCATGCCGGCGCCCGAGCGGTTCGAGGCCGGCACGCAGCCCGTCTCGCAGGCGGTCGCCCTCGCCGAGGCCGTCCGCTACCTGCAGGGCATCGGCATGGAACGCGTCCGCGCCCACGAGGAGCACCTCGCCCGCCGGATGCTCGACGGTCTCGCCGCCGTGCCCGGCATCCGCGTGGTCGGCCCGCCCGCCGGCGTCCCGCGCTCCGGCCTGGTCGCGTTCGACGTCGACGGCGTGCACGCCCACGACGTCTCGCAGTACCTCGACGCGCAGGGCATCGCCGTGCGTTCCGGCCACCACTGCGCCCAGCCCCTGCACCGTCGCCTCGGACTCGTCGCCACGAGCCGGGCGAGCACCTACGTCTACACGACCGAGCACGACGTCGACCGGTTCCTCGCGGCCGTCGCCGAGGTCCGCGACTACTTCGGAGCGACCGCGTGAACGCCCTCGACAGCCTGTACCAGCAGGTCATCCTCGACCACGCGAAGGCGCGGCACGGCGACGGTGCGATGCCCGACGCGGATGCCTCGCACTTCGAGCGGAACCCCACGTGCGGCGACGAGATCACGGTCAGCCTGCGGCTCGAACCCGGCACCGACCGCATCGCCGAGCTCGCCTGGCAGGGCGACGGCTGCTCGATCTCGATGGCCTCGGCATCCGTCCTCACCGACATGGCCGCCGGCCGCACCGTGCCCGAGTTCCTCGCACTGACCGAGTATTTCCGCACCATGATGCGCTCGCGCGGCGTCGGTGAGCCCGACGAGGACGTCCTCGAGGACCTCGTCGCCTTCCACGGTGTTTCGAAGTTCGTCATGCGCGTCAAGTGCGGCATGCTCGCCTGGGTCGCGGCGGAAGCCGCCGCGCGCGAGGCGACCGCGTCCCGCTGAGCCGGGTGCGGCTCGCGATCGCGACCACCGACCGACCGGGAGGCCCGTTACGGGCCCGCCCCGCGCCTCCAGTCAGCAGTGGGTTGCGCACGGTGCCCCGGTGCCCTCGACGAACGGCTCGGCTTCGTGCGGGTGGCGCCGTTCAACGACGACCCGTACTCGGACCGCTGGTACGCCAAGCGGATCAGCTGATGGCGCCGATCTCGCGCAGCGCGTCACCGACGCTGATGCGCTCGTTCCGATCCTGCGCCTGTGCCCAGCGGGCCTCCGCGCGCGCGATGGCCTGGTCGTCGAGACCCAGGAGCTCGTAGAGCCCGTCGAGCTCACGCGGTGCGAGGTGCATGAACCGCAGCGGGAACTTCCGTTCGGGGCTCGCGTAGCTCTGCTGGGCGAGCTGGTCGAGGACGCCCGGGTCGGTCTCTCGCTGTTCCATGAGCAGGACGACGGTTCGTGACCTCGTCCCCACGAGGAAGGCGGAACGCACGTTCTCGTCCGGATCGGTCGCCAGGGTGATCTCGACGGCGAGGGGGAGGTCCTCTTCACATGCGAGCTCCCAGCGCTGCGAGGTGTCCCCGTGGATCGCCGAGATCATGTCCGGGTGGACGCCGAGGCCGCGCTCGCCGCGTTCCGGTCGCAGCGAGGTCGGGCGGGGGTCGTCCCCGACGCGGGCGGTGGGGAAGCCGACGCCCGTGTACACGGTGTGGGCGATCGGCAGGAACTGGAGCGCCTCGTGCAGTGCGGTCGCAGCGTCCTGCACCGCCGGAGCGGTCACGTCACCGTCGGCGGCCTCGATGGCGGTGGCGTAGTCGGAGAGTGCCGCGTGCTGCTGGTCGATGGCCCGGGCGAACATCTCCTTGCCCCTGGCGGTGTCGCCGAGGAGCCGCGGGTCCAGGTGCAGCGTGACGGCGCTCGGGTCCTGCAGGTGTCCCCGTGGCGTGCCACCGCCCGACATCATGATCTCGAACGTCTCGTCTTGCTCGTGGGCATCGGTCACGTCGCTGACGCTACCGGCTCAGGGGAGCGTGACGACGAGCTTCCGGGCGGAGACACCGGCGCGGAGTTCGGCGAGGGCGTCCGGGATCGCGGCGAGTCCCGATCCGACGACGGATGCGGTCGGTGTCGCTCGGTACCGCCCAATGCGGAGCGCTTCGGGCAGGAAATCGCGGTAGATCGCGGGGCCGACCTCGGACTCCGTCGGGCGGCCGCCCCAGATCGCGGTGACGTGGACCCCGCGTCGGCGCTCGAGCCGCGCACGGATCGTCGTCACCGGTGTCGGGTACGCGGATGCGAGCCGACCGGAGCCGGTGGCTGCCCGGACGATCGGGAGCGTGCGGGTCAGCGAGCCCTGACCGAAGGCGAGGGTGCCGGCGAGCTCCCGGTCGGCGAGTGCCTCGAGGACGCGGCGTGCGGCACCGTCGTCGCGGTAGTCGAACACGGCCTCGGCCCCGAGGTCCTGCACGAACCCGTGGTTCTTCGGCGACGCGGTGCCGATGACGGCGTACCCGGCGGCCCGGGCGAGCTGGACGGCGTTGGCGCCGACGCTCGTGGACGCACCCCACACCAGGACGACCCCGTCGCGATCGACCGCATCGGCCGTCGGGAGCGACAGCGCGAGCTGGTCCGGCTCGAAGAGACCTGCCGCGGCGGTCGAGACGGCGAGTGGCAGGACCGCTGCCTGCTCGGCGGGCAGGGCATCCGGAACCGGGGTCGTCACACGGTCGAGCAGCAGGACCAGGTGCTGGAAGGCCCCCTCGGCAGCACTGTTCCGGTGCTGTTCCTGCCCCGCGGCGTGCCCGACGACCCGGTCGCCCACGCGGAAGCGCTCGACGTCCGGGCCGATCGCGACGACCGTGCCGGCGACGTCCGACCCGAGGACCGCGGGGAACCGCAGCTTCGGGAACACCAGGTGCCGGAAGAGCCCGCCGACGGCGTCGACCGGGTTGACGGCGACCGCCTCGGCGCGGACGACGAGTTCGCCGGGGCCGGGCTGGGGGACCGGTGCGGGCCCGACGGCGAACCGCCCGGTCGACGTGGTCCAGAGTGCTGCGTTGCCGGATGACGACATGGTGTCCCGATCTCTTGCTCGAAGTGAGTCATGACACGACGTGTCATCGCCCAGTCAACCATGACAGGACGTGTCATCACCACTACTGTGGACACATGCGTTGGTCTCCGGATGCCCGAGGGCGACTCGAGCGTGCGGCGTTCGAGCTCTTCGCCGAGCAGGGCTACCAGGCGACGACCGTGCCGCAGATCACCGCACGGGCCGGCCTGACGACCCGCACCTTCTTCCGGTACTTCGCCGACAAGCGCGAGGTGATCTTCGCCGGTGACGAGATCCCCGACCTCGCCCGGGCTGCCATCGAGGGTGCACCGGCCGGGATCGACCCGCTCGACATCGTCGTGCACGGCCTCCGCACCGTCGCCGACGAGCGGTTCGAGGGGCGGCACGGCGAGGTCGGCTCGGTGCGGCGGCTGGTGCTGTCCGAGTCCTCGCTCCGGGAGCGCGACGCCCGGAAGCGTGCCGACCTGACGGACGCGGTGCGCGAGGCCTTCGTCCACCGCGGGCTCGATCCGTCCGAGGCGGCGGTCATCGCCGAGACGACCGTGATGCTCTTCCACCTGGCCCTCGAGGCGTGGCTCACCGGACCGGCCGAGCGCCGGATGGCCGACGTCGTCGACGAGCAGCTCAGTGCGCTCCGTGGGGTGCTCGATCGGCGGCACGCAGCGTCATGAACACGTCGACGCCGTCGTCGGTGTCGAGCACGAAGCCATGTCGTTCGTAGAGTCGGCGAGCCGGGCTGCCCACCAGCACGTTGAGCCGCGTCGGGCCGTCGTGAGGCTCGTCGAGGACGGCGCGCAGCACGGTCGACCCGACTCCACGGCCTTGGATGTCGGGCGCGAGGTAGAAGTGCTCGACCCAGCGGACGTCGTCCTCGACCCGCACGGGTGACCGACCCGACGTCGCGGCCGTCGACCACGACGATGCGGGTCAGCTCCGGCTGGAACGCGTCGCGGAGGCGCTGTCGGACGCGCGTCTCGTCGAACACCCCGAGGCGCATCAGGTCGTCGCGCAGCACCACGGCTCGGAGCTCGACGAGCCACTCGAGGTCCTCGGTGGTGCTGTCCCGCAGTGCGACGTCCATCCGCTCAGCCTACGAACCCCGGTGCACCGTCATCGACCTCGTACGCTTGCCCGATGGACCGCGACGGCGTCATCGACCTTGTCGCGTCCCGCCGCGCCTCTGCCCGTGCACCGATCGTCGTCGGTGTCTCCGGCTACTGCGGATCCGGCAAGTCGACGCTGACGCGCACGCTCGTCGAGAGGCTCCCCGGCGCGGTCCGCATCCGCGGCGACGACTTCCTCGACCCCGTTCGGTCCCATCAGCGTTCCGCCGACTGGGACGGCGTCGATCGTCCCCGCCTGGTGTCGTCGGTGCTCGAACCGCACCGAGCCGGCCGTGCGAGCTCGTTCCAGCGGTTCGACTGGTCGGTTCGAGCCCTCGGCCCGGCCGAGCCGCTGCCGCGGACGGACGTCTTGGTCGTCGACCTGATCGGACTCTTCCACCCCGAGGCGCTCCCGCACCTCGACGTCAGCATCTGGTGTGACGTCGACCTCGACACGGCGGTGTGTCGGGGCACGGCTCGTGATCGTGCGCTCGGGCGTCGACACGATGCGCTCTGGCGGGACGTGTGGATCCCCAACGAGTGTGACTTCGAGGAGCGGTACGCGCCGAAGGATGCCGCGTCGGTGCGCTACGTGGCCTGACTGGGATCGGTCTACGCCTGCGACTGTGCACTGATCGATTGGGCGGGCCGCGCCGGTTGAGCGAGCAGGAGCGGCACAGCGAGTGCGCTGAGGAGCAGCACCGCCCCGCGTAGAAACCCGCCCGCGTCCCGGCTAGGCCTACCCGAGGGCCAGCCCCGCGGGCCACATCACCCGGTGGTCGGGCGTAGCAGCACCGCGAATAGGCGCGGGCAATGCCGGAGTGAGTGTCAGATACGGCTCTCGAAGGCGTTCCCGAGGTGAACCACCGAGACCTTGCACAATGGGAGAAAGCAATTGAGCAGGGCTGAGGGGGAACTCGTGCACGAAGCACGTAACGGGATCAGTAACCACACGATCACTGCCGAGGAGTTCGAGAAAGCTCCCGAGCGCCAGACCATCGCGCTCGCGCTTACGTGCCTTGGGTGCGGGGCTGATGCGATGTTCCGGCGCCGGTCGATCGACGGTCGGAAGGCGACGTTCTGGGCCCGGCACGCTCGGATCGATTGCCGCTACGCATCGGGTGGTGCTGGCGACACCGAGTACCGGGCGCTCCAGGAGACCGAACCGAGAACTCCAGCCGAGAACGTGGTCAAGATCCGCCCGGCCCAGCACGGAGGCGCTGCAGCGATGGGCCCTCGTATCGAGCACGATCCCGACGCGCACCCAGCGGAGCCGGGGAGGCGCGGCCGCCACACCGTGCCTGGTGAAGCGGCAACCGAGGACATCCCGACACAAGGGCTCCGTACGATCCTGCGTTCGCTGATCCGCGATCCAAAGTACCGCATCAGCTCCAAGCAACTCATGCTTCCAGGGCGCGAGAAGGACTATGCCCATCTGGTTCGACGTATCTGCGTCCGCACGCTCGACGTCACCACCGAGCACGTGGACCCGCCTCGGCGCCGGGTGTACTGGGGTGAGATCCGATGGGTTGCCTCTGCTGGCGGCTCCTACTGGCTCAACACCGAACGCTGGGACACCCTCACCGTGCGGGTGCCAGCGGAGGCGATGGCGGACCTACTCACGGCCTATCAACTCGGCGACGCCGAAGAACTCATCGGCGCCCGCTTCATCGTCTACGGCTGGCTGAATGCCAAGGATGATCGTAAATTCGTGCATGTCAGGGAACCGGCGTGGTTCGACCTTCGACTCCCTGCCGAAGATCCCGCAATCGGTTAGTGAATCACGACGACCCAATCATCCAGGTTGTTGTCGATATTGATTAGGGCACCTGATTTACCCGCAACGGTAGCTGGGTGCCCTTTCGTATGCCTTCCTGATGATTCGGTGGATCGCCATATTTACGCCCCCGAATTGGGAAAAAGAATGTCTTGAATAAGACTCCAACTTCCACATTCTAGCGCATTTCTGTGTTAAGGTAGATACATGATGATGAATGCGTCATACTTAACTACGAAACGAAGGTTAGCAATAAAATGGAAGAAGTATTACTGGCAGTTGTTATGATTCTTATTGAATCTGGTTTCTTTGATTACATCGGATTTTGGAGCCGTTCGACTTGGGCTCAAATTTACACGACGATTCGGAGAATCGGTAAATGTTTCCGCAAAGTAGCTCGATGGGTCTACGACAGATGGAAAATCTGAAATTTGGTAGGGGTTCATTGGTCGTCCAGATCATTGAGCCCCTTCTCTCTTTGTCCGCTACGCTCGTCGCGTGGATGAGGAAGCGGTCGAAGACAAATTGGTGGAACTCGGTCGACGCTGGCGTGTCGCTGTAGACGCGTACCTGCCAACAACGGCGGTGTTCCCAGCTGCCGGCACTGCGTATGGGCACGACATGGCTCGGATCGGTCCGGTTGACAGCGATCTTGTTCCCGGCGTCGTCGCCTCAGCCAAGCTCATGGCCGCGTACGACTCTGCACGGGCTCTGAGTATTCTCTGGACTGCTCGCCACGTTCACCTGCATGCCGACTACGCGCTGCTTCGGAGTGTCCTCGAGAACGCCGGCGTCGCCTGGTGGCTCTTGCAAAGTGACGCCAGTCAGGACGAGCGATTGAGGAGGGCATACCGCGTCGTCGGCGACGACCTACGCAGTGCACTCGGCAGAGAGAACTTGGCCGAGAGGCTGGCGATTACTCTTCCGATCCGAGTTCGGCACCACCGGGAGGCGAACGCCGTCAAACGAAGAATTTCGGAGATAGAACGAGCGATGCGCATGCTGGGGCGCGGAGGTCTACCTGAGGTCAAAAAGTGGGAGCGGTTTGAGATGCTGACCGAGGTGTTGCTACCGGCGCAAATTCACCATCGGAAGCTGGTACCAGACCTGGCTTTCACCTGGCCCTGGGGGATGCTGAGTTCACTTGCTCACGGTTCAATGACGAGCATGATGGGCGTATCGAACGTCGTCGAGGTAGACGGACAACATGTTGTGCACCTGAACGTCGACAACCTTTTCATGTTCGCCCGTTTGACATCTCGCCTGCTGCTATCGGCGGCACAAGGTTGGTATCGGTACACGGGTAGCTCGCCCCTGCCGGGGCCGGGACTTACCGTGGGTGACGACGTGCTATTTGACCAGGCTTGATTCCCGGGACGTCATCCACCGCGCGAGCCTCGACCGCATTGCCGAACACCACACGAGCGTCGAAGCGTCCGATTCGGTTGATCGAGGCTTTCTTGCCCTTCGCAGGTCGCTGGCAAATGAGTTGGCGGCGTTGCGGGCGGGGCCCGCGTAAACCTTCGCCCACTCGCCGCCGTCGTTCTTGGCGAGGATGTCGATTCGGGCAATGGGGCCCGGCGTGATCAGCCCTCACTGCGGAGTGACGTCACCATGCTCCGCAGGATCTGACGTGCCTCGGTCTGCTGGTCTGCGGTCAGATCGGCGAGCATCCGCTGCTCGACCCCGCGGATCGCCGCACTCGCCTGCGCCAGGCTCCGTCGCCCGCTGTCGGTGAGCTGGGTCGGGAGCGCCTTGCCGACCGACGGTTCGGTGGCACGGGTGACGAAGCCGTCCCGCTCCAGGGTCTGCAGCAACACGTTCATCGACTGCCGGGTGACGAAGGTGCCCCGCGCGAGTTCGGAGTTCGACAGGCCGGGGCGCTGTGCGAGCAGTTCGAGGCAGGAGTAGTGCGTCACCGTCATGCCGAGCGGGCGCAGGACGGCCTCCATCGACGCGCGGAGGGCGCTCGCGGTCTCCTTGAGCAGGTAGCCGATCGACGTCTCGAGGTGGATGCCGGTGTCGTCTTGACGCATGTCAGTAGTCTGACATAGCTTGTTCTGTGTCAGAAGACTGACACATCCCGAAGGAGCATCACATGACCGTCACCGGCCCCGACTTCATCTCCCTGCAGACCCGCGACCTCGACGCTTCGCAGGCGTTCTACGAGCGCTACCTCGGCCTCGTCCGCTCGCAGGCCGGCCCGCCGCACGCCGTCGTGTTCGAGACCACGCCGATCGCCTTCGCCCTGCGCGACCTGGTGCCCGGCACGGACCTCGACGCGCTGGCGCAGCCCGGCATCGGTGCCGCGATCTGGCTGCACGCGACGGACGTGCAGGCGATCCACGACGCGCTGGTCGCCGACGGGCACCGGATCGTCTCGGCGCCGATCGACGGCCCCTTCGGTCGGACGTTCACGTTCGCCGACCCCGACGGCTACCACGTCACGCTCCACGACCGCGCCTGAGCCCTGGAACCGGCCACGCGCCCGGCGCGGGCGACGCGGCGGACGCGGGGCGGGCCTCCAGGCCGGTGCCGGAGCCGACCGTCACGCTTCGTCACGATCCGTGACGGTCGCAGGTGTCCGACGTAGCGTCTCGAACCGTGACCACCAGCAGCGAGCACCGGCAGATCCGCTTCAACGCGTTCGACATGAACTGCGTCGCGCACCAGTCCTCCGGACTGTGGCGGCACCCCCGCGACCGGTCGCGGGACTACCGCGACCTGACCTACTGGACGGACCTGGCGAAGACGCTCGAGCGCGGGGCGTTCGACGGCATCTTCATCGCCGACGTCCTGGGCACCTACGACGTGTACGGGGGCTCGAACGAGGCCGCGCTCCGCACCGGGTCGCAGGTGCCCGTGAACGACCCGATCCTGCTCGTGTCGGCGATGGCATCGGTGACCGAGCACCTGGGCTTCGGCATCACGGCCGGCACCGCGTACGAACACCCGTACCCGTTCGCCCGACGCATGTCGACGCTCGACCACCTGACCAAGGGGCGGGTCGGCTGGAACGTCGTCACCGGGTACCTGCCGAGCGCCGCTCGGAACATGGGCCAGACCGACCAGCTGTCGCACGACGACCGGTACGACGTGGCGGACGAGTACCTCGAGGTCCTCTACAAGCTGTGGGAGGGCTCGTGGGAGGACGACGCCGTCGTCGCCGACCGCGAAGCCGGGGTCTTCACGGACCCGGCGAAGGTGCACCCGATCGAGCACCACGGCACGCACTTCGACGTGCCCGGCATCCACCTGTCCGAACCGTCCGTGCAGCGCACGCCCGTCATCTACCAGGCGGGTGCGTCACCGCGCGGCATCCGCTTCGCCGCGGAGAACGCGGAAGCGGTCTTCGTGGGCGCACCGACCGTCGAGCAGCTCGCGTCGACCGTCGCGAAGGTCCGGGACGCCCTGGAGGCAGCTGGTCGCGACCGGTACGCCGCCCGCGTCTACACGCTGCTCACCGTGATCACGGACGCCACCGACGAGCTGGCCCAGGCGAAGTACGAGGACTACCTGTCGTACGCGTCGGAGCTCGGTGCGCTGGTGCTCAACTCCGGCTGGATGGGCGTCGATCTGTCGCAGTGGGACCCGGACCAGCCCCTCGGCGACGTCGAGTCGAACGCGATCCAGTCGGCGGCGGCGAACATCGCGGCAGCGACGGGGGAGGACGGGTCGAAGTGGACGATCCGTGACCTGGCGCGGCAGACGGCGATCGGCGGGCTCGGCCCGGTGGCGGTCGGTGGGGGAGCGACCATCGCCGACCGGCTGCAGGAGATCCAGGAGCTGACCGACGTCGACGGCTTCAACCTGGCGTACGCGGTGACCCCGGGCACGTGGGAGGACGTCATCGAGTTCGTCATCCCGGAGCTCCGCGCCCGTGGGGCCTACCCGGAGGAGTACGAGCCGGGATCGCTGCGCCAGAAGCTGCACGGCCGCGGGGACCGGCTGTCCGACGAGCACCGTGGGGCGTCGTTCAGGATCGGGAGCCGGGCGGTCGTAGGCTGATCGGGTGATCGAGTCGTCCGTGGTCGTGCGTCCTGCGACCCCGGACGAGACCGACACCTGCATCGACCTGTGGGCCGCGGCCGTGGCTGCCCGTGACGGTGCCGCCGAGGACCCGGCGGTGCGGGAGCGCGCGCGGCAGAAGTTCGCGGCGGAGCACGTCGCCTGGTTGGTGGCCCCCGGCCCCGACGGTGCGGTCGACGGCTTCGTGCTCGTGACGGCACCGGGCACCGGTCGGTCGACGGACCCGGCGGACGCCGCCTACCTGTCGTTGCTCGCGGTGCGCCCCGGGGTGCAGGCCCGCGGGGTCGGACGGTCGCTGCTGTCCGAGGCGGTGCACGACGCCCGGGCTGCCGGACACCCCCGCGTGGTGCTGCACGTGCTCGGCGACAACGACCGGGCGGTGCGGCTGTACGAGGCGGGCGGCTTCGTGGCGACGGGCGACGAGTTCGCGCACGCGCTGAGCGGGGTCACCACCCGCGTGTACGTCGCGGGCTGACGCTGGCTACGCGTCCTGACCGCGCACCGGCGTCCACGTCGGGTAGGTCGCCGAGCGCCCGTCGCCGGACGACGTGCGGGTGATCCGGCGCTGGACCCACGGCAGGACGTACTCGCGGTAGTAGCGGAGTTCCTCGCCCAGACGGGTCCGGGCGGCACCGGGGTCCGCGGGCTCGACCGGCGCGGGGCCGTCCAGGACCGCGTGCAGCGCCAGGTCCGCGACGCGCTGGTGCCCGGTGGCGTTCATGTGCAACCGGTCGTCCGACCAGAACTCCGCACGGCGCAGGTGCGGGTCGCGCGAGACGTCGACGAACGGCAGGCCACGGCGTCGGGCGAGCGTGCCGAGCGCTTCGGCCCAGGCGTCACCGCGGCGGTTGATCAGGGAACCGAGGGGCAGGCGGGCGCTCGGGTCGGCCGGGCTGAGGAGTGCCAGGCGTGCGCCGGTGGCCTCGACGCGGTCGGCGGCGGCCTCGACCTGCCCGATCAGCGCGTCCACCTCGAAGCGCGGGCGCAGCAGGTCGTTGCCGCCGGCGCAGAAGGTGATCAGGGTCGGCGCCGGGTCGAGCGCGAGCGCGGCCTCGAGCTGGCCGTCGAGGACCCCGGCGAGCAGTCGGCCGCGCACCGCGAGGTTCGCGTACGAGACGTGGGCGTCCGAGGCTCCCGCCATCGCGCTCGCGAGTCGTCCGGTCCAGCCGGGGAACGGAGCGGGTCCGGCGTCGCCGATGCCCTCCGAGAAGCTGTCGCCGATCGCGACGTAGCGGATGGTGTCGTGCATGCGCCCATCATCGTGCACACGCCTGTGCAGGTTCCCGGCACGGCTGCCGCGAGCTTCGTGCGTTTCGTGCGCTTCGTGAGCAGAAATGGTCGGGTCACCGTTCGGCACCCGACCATTTCTGCTCACGAAGGGCTCGTCATCCTCAATGAACCCTCACAGCACCGCCTTCGGCACCCGGTGCAGGGTGACCGCACCGACGGCGGCGAAGGGGTGCAACGGGTCCGGGTCGGTCGAGCCGGTCGGCCCGCCGAGCTTCGAGTCACCGACCGCACTGAGCACCGCGTAGGCGTCCTCGGCGGTCCAGCCGTGCTCGTCGACGAGGAACGCGAAGGCGTCCTCGTACCCGCGCCGGACGCTCCCCTGCACGGGGTCGCCGAGGCCGACGAACAGCCAGTCGTCGGCGGTCTCGATGCGGGGTGCGCGGAGCACCGGGCCGCCCTTGACCAGGTCGACGGAGACGATCGCGGTGCCCTGGGCCTCGATGGCGACGAACGACGACTCGCCCTCGGCCATGAGCGCGTGGATGTCGCCGATCGACAGCAGCGCACCGGGGACCCGGACGGGCAGGGACACCGTCGAGCCGGGGCGGGCCTCGGTGACGTCCATGTTGCCGCCCTCCGGGTAGGCCGGCATGATCGTCGAGTTCTCACCCTCGGCCGGGGCCGTCCCGATGCACCCGATCATCGGCCGGACGGGGAACCGGTGCCGGTCGGACACCTGCACCGTGCCGTCCGAGATCGGGCAGCGGCGGGCGAAGACCCGGTCGCCCATCACGTGCTGCAGGGCTCCGGAGCCGGGCAGGGACACCGACCACCCGTGCGTGGTCAGCTCGATGGCGTGGATGGTCACCACGAGGGTGTCGCCGGGTTCCGCCCCCTCGACGAACACCGGGCCGGTCACCGGGTTGATCGGTGCCTGCAGCTGCGCCATGTCGTGGTGCTGGTCGAGTTCGGCGTAGACGGCGTCGGTGGTCTCGAAGCCGATGGTCTCGCCGGTGCCGGGGCGGACCCGCAGCACGGGCTCCCGGTCGGCCGAGAACCCGGGGCGGCCGAGGGTGTTCGGCAGGAAGTGGTCCGGGGTCATCGTGCGTCCTCCGTCGTCGGTTCTGCTTCCGAGCCGACCTCGGTGGAACGGCCGGTGCGTCGGTAGTACAGGAACACGGCCGCGCCGACGATCAGCCAGATGATCCCGCCGACCTTCGCCTCGACCGCGGCGTTGAGCAGGACGTACCCGATGATCAGGAACCCGACCAGCGGCACGACCAGGTGCAGCAGCCAGTTGCGCGACTTCCCCTTGACGACGTGGTGCACGAAGACGGACACGTGCAGGAGCATGAAGCCGAACAGCGCGCCGAAGTTCACGAGCGACGAGATCGTGTCGATCTGCCCGACGAAGAACAGCACCAGGATCGCGGAGAGCACCGAGACGACGATGATCGCGTTCTGCGGCACCTGGCGCCCGTTGAGCTTGTGCAGGAACGCGGGCAGCTGACGGTCGCGGCTCATCGAGAAGAGCAGGCGGCTCGTCGCGGCCTGTGCGGCCATGTCGTTCGCGATGCCGACGGCGAGCACGTTGACGGCGAAGAACGCGGTCGCCCACCCGCTCGACGAAGCCTGCTCGACGATGGTGAAGAAGGCGTTGCCGGCCTCGCTGTCCGAGAACGAGTCCCGCCCCGCGGCCAGGGCGGATGCGAGCCAGGTCTGCAGGATGAACAGGAACGCCACGATGACGAGCGCCAGGATCATCGCCGTGCCGGCTCCGCCACGACGGCCGGTGGACTCCTCGGACAGCGTCGAGATGCCGTCGAAGCCCAGGAAGCTCAGCACCGCGATCGACAGGGCCGAGGCGATGAGCGGCGCCGACACCTTGGCAGGGTCCCAGATCTGCTCGGTGCTGAAGGACGCGTCGGGGATCGTGCCACCGGTCAGCGCGACGATCGCGATGACGACGAAGATCGCGACGAAGACGAGCTCGATGAGCAGGAAGATGCGGTTCGCGAGCTTGAGCGAGGACACCCCGGCCAGGTTGATGACGGTGTTGATCGCGACGAACACGAGTGCCCACAGCCAGCGGGGCGTGCCCGGGAAGATGCCGACCATGCTCTCCGCGGCGAACACGTAGAGCAGCGTCGGGACGAGCAGGTAGTCGAGCAGGATCGCCCAGCCGGCGAAGAACCCGGCGGTGGGGTGGATGCCGCGGCCGACGTACGAGAACACGCTGCCGGCGAGGGGGATCGACTTCGCCATCTGCGCGTAGGCCAGCGCGGTGAAGATCATCGCGACGAGGCCGACCAGGTACACCAGCGGCACCATGCCGCTGGAGGCGTTGTAGACGGTCCCGAAGATCGCCCAGGGGGCGATCGGGACCATGAAGACCAGGCCGTAGATGAGCAGGTCGGTGGTGCTGACGGAGCGCTTGAGCTCCTGCTTGTAGCCGTAGGCCTCGAGCTGCTGCTGTGCGGAGAGCTCACTGTGCTGCTGCGACATGTCGGGTTCCGTTTCGGGTGGAGGGACGGGTGCGGCGGTGGGGGTGGGGACTGTTTGCCTGGAGGCGCGGGGCGGGCCCGTCCCGCGCCTCCAGGGAAGGTGGTGGCCGGGTCAGGCGTCGTCGTGCGCGGCCAGGAAGGCCGCGACGACCCGGCGGAACTCCGCCGGCTGCTCCAGGTGCGAGCAGTGGCTCGCGCCGGGGAAGACGTGCTGCCGGACGTCGGCGATCCGCTCGACGAACGGCGCCCACGTGGCGGGCGTGGCCTCGTCGTGCTCGCCGGCGACGACGAGCGTCGGCACGGCGACGCGGTCGAGCCGGTCGACGATGGTCCAGTCACGCATCGTGCCGATGACGTGGAACTCGTTCGGGCCGTTCATCGTGTGGTAGACCGTCGGCTCGCGCTCCATCTGCTCCTCGGAGTCGACGAAGTCCTGCGGCATCGGGACCACGCGGCAGACGTGCCGCTCGTAGAAGACCTGCGTCGCCGCAAGGTACTCGGGGTCGTCGACGGTGCCGGCCGTCTCGTGCCGGGTCAGGGCGTCCTGCACGTCGGCGGGCAGCTGCGCGCGGAGCTCGGCGGCGCCGTCGACCCAGAGCTGCATCGACGCGGGGGAGTTGCAGATCGCCAGCGAGCGGAGGCCCGCGGGCTGCTGCACCGCGATCTCGGCGCCGAGCATGCCGCCCCACGACTGCCCGAGCACGTGGTGGTCGCCGAGCCCGAGGTGCTCGACCAGGGCGGCGTACTCGTCGACGAACAGCTGCGGCTGCCAGGTGTCGACCGGCGCGTCCGGGCGGTGGCTGCTCCGGCCGCAGCCGAACTGGTCGTGGTGGACGACGGTCCGGCCGGTCTCGTCGGCCAGGGCCGCGAGGTTCCGGAGGTAGTCGTGGGCCATGCCGGGCCCGCCGTGCAGGACGACGAGGGGCAGCGCGCCCGCGACCGGGGTGTCGGGCGTGGTGACCCGGTACCAGGTCTCGCCGTCGCGGAACGGCATCGTGGATTCGGTGATGCTGGACATGGGGGTCAGCATGGAGCGGAAAAAGGTCCCACGCAATACCTTTTCTGCTGCCTTAACGTGGTCGTAACACCGCGAAGGGGGTCCGTGTGTCCGATCGTGCGACCGAGACGCGCGTCGACGAGATCGAGGACCGCCTCGTGACCGCCGTCGCCGTGGGGGAGTACCTGCCCGGCGCGAACCTGCCGCCGGAACGCGAACTGGCCGGCCTGCTCGGCGTCGCCCGGGTCACCGTCCGGGGCGCGATCGCCCGGCTCGTCGAACGGGGGCTGCTCGAGACCCGTCGAGGCCGGGGCGGCGGCACGTTCGTCCGCACCGAGTGGCCGGACAGCTCATCGGACGCCGTCGGGCGGGTGCTGCTCGCCCGGTGGGAGGCGATCCAGGACACCGCCGACGCCATCGCGCTGCTGCACGGGGCGCTCGCGACGGCCGCCGCGGAACGGGTCACCCCGGAGGACACCGCTCTGATCCGTGCACGGCTCGAGGTGTTCCGCGGCGCCGCCTCGGGCCTCGAGAAGCAGCAGGCCGACGCCGTGCTGCACCGG
Source organism: Curtobacterium sp. MCSS17_005 (assembly GCF_003234225.2). Taxonomy (NCBI): domain Bacteria; kingdom Bacillati; phylum Actinomycetota; class Actinomycetes; order Micrococcales; family Microbacteriaceae; genus Curtobacterium; species Curtobacterium sp. MCSS17_005. Next base: position 2,847,456 of record NZ_CP126258.1, on the reverse strand, counting down.
ACGATCATCGACGCCGCGCGGAACGACGCCCTGCGGACGGCGCTCGCCGGGTTGGAGGCGCAGATCTCCATCGCCGCTCCGGCGCACCTGTGGGGCACGGCCGAGGGCATGGCGGAGATGGAGACCCGCGCGCTCCGCGAGCACGAACTGTTGGTGGACGCGGTGTGTTCGGGGCGGGCACCCGAGGCGGGCGTGATCGCCCGGCAGCACGTCGGGATCGACGTCGAACTGCTCGAACGGGCCGTGCGGCGGACGGGGCAGGTGCCCCGACACTGAGGGGTCGTCTGTCGGTCGGTGTGTTGGTTATCTGGTCGGTCGGTCGGTCGGTCGGTGCGGCGGTCGGTCGTCAGTGCACGGCGGGTGCCGGCACCGGGTAGACGTCGTCCGGCATCGGCCACGGCGCCCACTTCGGCCGCGGCGCGTACACCAGGTACGGCTGCGGCGTCGGGTAGCTGACGAGCTCGAGCGTCGACCCCCACGGCGTGCGGGTGTACACGAACCGGTTGCCGGCCCCCGCCTCGTCACCACGCAGGTCGCGCGGGTCGGAGTTCCGGGTCCCGCCGGCTGACTCGACCCGGGCGAGCGTCTCGTCCAGGTCGTCGGCGTACATCGCCAGGTGCTGCCACCCCAGGTCGGACGGGTGTGCGGCGTTCCGCTGCTCGGGCCCCAGGTACTCGAACAGCTCGAGCCCCGGCCCCTCCGGCAGCGCGAGCATCCGCATGGCCCCCTGCGCCATGGTGCTCGGGATGCCGAGGTAGCCGTGCGCCTCGGAACTGCTGTTCGGCGTCTCGTCACGACGCCGCATGTCGTACAGCACGACGGCGTCGAACGCCGCCTCGAAGAACTGCGTGACTGCGTCGATGTCCGGCACCGTTACGCCCACGTGGTCGATCCTGATTCCCCTGCTCATGGTCGATTCGTACCACCGGCGGTCACCGCCGCTCGGGTCGGGGCGGGGTCCGTGCGGGGTCGGTGCCCATCGATGCGGCAAGCCGCAGCGCGGCTCCGGGCGCGGTCGGCGCCGGTCTCGATCGCCGTTCCGGAACGGTCGTTCCAGGACGGGGTGCGGGACACACGACCGTTACACGAGGGAAACGGCGGGGGCGAAGTCGCTCCGTAGCTTCGTGCTCAAGCACGCACCGCCCCGCTTCCCACTCCCTCGGAGGACGCCATGGCTACCGACATCGCGACACCAGTCGCCGCGCCCCACGCCCCCACCACGACCGCCGCTCCCGCCCCAGCGGGTGCCGGTGTCGTCAAGCCCGGGTACGACCCGGCGCTCACGAACGAGGACCTCGCCCCACTGCGCGAGCAGCGCTGGACGAGCTACAACTTCTTCGCCTTCTGGATGTCCGACGTGCACTCCGTCGGCGGCTACGTCACCGCCGGGTCGCTCTTCGCCCTCGGCATCGCGAGCTGGCAGGTGCTCATCGCCCTGGTGGTCGGCATCCTCATCGTGCAGGTCTTCGCCAACCTGGTCGCGAAGCCGTCGCAGCGCACCGGTGTGCCGTACCCGGTGATCAACCGCGCGGTGTTCGGGGTGCTCGGCGCGAACGTCCCCGCCATCATCCGCGGCCTCATCGCGATGGCCTGGTACGGCGTGCAGACCTTCCTCGCCGCCCAGTCGCTGAACATCATCTTCCTCAAGTTCATCCCCGCGTCGGCGGGGCTGCTCGACCACTCGTTCCTCGGGCTGTCGGCCCTGGGCTGGATCTCGTACGCGATCCTCTGGGTGGCGCAGGGCGCGCTGTTCTGGATGGGCATGGAGGCGATCAAGCGGTTCATCGACTGGGCCGGACCGGCGGTCTACGTGGTGATGATCGTGCTCGCGGTCTACCTGGTCAGCCAGGCGGGCATCGGCAACATCTCGTTCACCCTGTCGGCCGGCGAGCCCCTGTCGTTCGGGGCGTCGATCCCGGTGATGCTGTCCGCGGTCGCCCTGGTGGTCAGCTACTTCTCCGGCCCGATGCTGAACTTCGGTGACTTCTCGCGCTACGGCCGGTCGTTCCGCGCGGTCAAGCGCGGCAACTTCTGGGGGCTGCCGATCAACTTCCTGTTCTTCTCGGTCCTGACGGTGCTCTGCGCCAGTGCGACGGTGCCGGTGTTCGGCAAGCTCATCACCGACCCGATCGAGACCGTGCAGGCCATCGGTGCCCCGTTCGCGATCCTGCTCGGCGGCCTGACGTTCGTCACCGCGACCGTCGGCATCAACATCGTGGCGAACTTCATCAGCCCCGCGTTCGACTTCTCGAACGTGGCACCCCGGAAGATCTCGTGGCGGGCCGGTGGCATGATCGCCGCGGTCGGCTCGGTGCTCCTCACGCCGTGGAACTGGTACGGCAACGACCAGGCGATCCTGTACACGCTCGGGGTCCTCGGTGCGCTGATCGGCCCGCTGTTCGGCATCCTCATCGCGGGCTACTACATCGTCGGCAAGCAGCGCATCGCGATCGACGACATGTACTCCACGAGCCGCACCGCGCGGTACTGGTACCGCGGCGGGTTCAACCCGAACGCCATCTGGACCCTCGTGGTCACCGGCGCGATCTCGGTGGCGAGCGCGGTCCTGCCCCCGGCACTCGGCGTGCTGCCGTGGCTGGCGAGCTACAGCTGGTTCATCGGGTGCGGCCTGGGCCTCGTCGTCTTCTGGGCGCTCGAGCGTCTCCGACCGAGCATGCCCGTGCTCGACGCGGACGACCCGTCGGTGGACGACGGCGCGGCCGTCGGTCGCGCCTGACCACCGGCGTCGCGGCCCGTCCTCCACAGGGCGGGTCGCGGCGCTCGGTCGTCCACAGATCCACACCACGGCCGGGAGGCCCGCCCCGCCCCCGCCACGATGGTCACCACCCAGCACCACCGGTTCCACTCGCTCCACTCGCTCCACCGGAAGGACCCCGATGCGCATCCGCGTCGTCAACCCCAACACCACCGCGTCGATGACGCGGGCGATCGGCGTCGCGGCCCAGGCCGTCGCCGCTCCCGGCACGCTGGTCGAGGCGGTCGAACCCTCGATGGGGCCGGCCTCGATCGAGAGCCACTACGAAGAGGCCCTGGCCGTGCCCGGGCTGCTCGAGCAGATCGCCCGCGGCGAGCAGGACGGGGTGGACGCGTTCGTCGTCGCCTGCTTCGGGGACCCGGGGCTCGACGCCGCACGGGAGCTCGCGACGGTGCCGGTGATCGGGATCGCCGAGGCCGGGTTCCATGCCGCCGCGATGCTCGGCCGCCGGTTCGGCGTCGTCACCACCCTGGCGCGGACGACCGGCCGCGCCCACGAGCTCGCCCACCGCTACGGCTTCGCGCCGCTCGTCACCGAGGTCCGGGCGTGCGAGGTCCCGGTGCTCGAGCTCGACGACCCCGCGTCCGGAGCGCGGGCGCTCGTGATCGAGGAGTGCCGAGCGGTCATCGACGGGGGAGCCGACGCCGTCGTGCTCGGGTGCGCGGGCATGGCCGACTTCTGCGCCGAGGTCTCGCTGGCGATCGGAGCGCCGGTCGTCGACGGCGTCGCGGCGGCCACGGTCCTGGCCGAGTCGCTCGTCCGGCTCGGCCTGTCCACGGGCAAGCGCGGCGAGTACGCCCTGCCGCCGGTGAAGGCGATGTCGGGGCTGCTGGCGGGCTTCGAACGCCACCCGGCGGCGGTCGCGACGGCCGGGGCGGGCGCGTGACGGGCCTCCCGGCGGGCGACACGGCAGACCTGGTCGTCCGCGCGCAGCGAGCCTGGGTCGACGGCACGTTCCGCCCGGCCGCGGTCGTCGTCCACGACGGCCGGGTCACCGGCGTCCTGCCCGTCGACGCGGTCGTCGACGCCGTGCAGGACCACACCGTGCCGGCCGGGCAGGTGCTGCTCCCCGGACTCGTCGACACCCACGTGCACGTCAACGAACCCGGCCGCACCGAGTGGGAGGGCTTCGCGTCCGCGACCCGTGCCGCAGCGATGGGCGGGGTCACGACGATCGTGGACATGCCGCTCAACTCGATCCCCGCGACCACCACGGTCGAGGCGCTCACCCTCAAGCGTGCGAGTGCCGAGGGCCGGGTGGCGGTCGACGTCGGGTTCTGGGGCGGCGCGGTCCCCGCGAGTCTCGGGTCGCTCGACGCCCTGCACGACGCCGGCGTCTTCGGCTTCAAGTGCTTCACGGCGCCGAGCGGTGTCGACGAGTTCCCGCACCTCGACCACGAGCAGCTCCGCGCCGCGATCGCCGAGGTCGCCCGGATCGACGCCCTGCTGATCGTGCACGCCGAAGACCCGGAGCACCTCGTGCCGCACCGGGCGCTCGGCGGTCGGTACGCCGACTTCCTGGTTACCCGGCCCGTCGCCGCCGAACGGTCCGCGATCGCGCAGGTCATCGACGGCGCGCGGGCGACCGGTGCGCGGGTGCACGTGCTGCACCTGTCCGACGCGGGCGCGCTGCCGATGCTCCGTGCGGCGAAGGACGACGGCGTCCGGATCACGGTCGAGACCTGCCCGCACTACCTGTCGTTCGAGGCGGGTACGATCCCGGACGGCGCGACCGCCTACAAGTGCTGCCCACCGATCCGTGACGACGCCAACCGCGACGCGCTCTGGGCCGGCGTGCTCGACGGCACGATCGACCTCGTCGTGTCGGACCACTCGCCCTCCACCGCCGACCTGAAGACCGACGACTGGGGCCTGGCCTGGGGCGGGGTCGCCGGCCTGCAGGTCGGATTCCGGGCGGTGTGGACCGAGGCCGAGCGCCGAGGGATCCCGCTCGAGGCGCTGCTGCCGCTGTTCACGACCGGTCCGGCCGCCCTGGTCGGGCTGCGCGACCGCGGGGTGATCGCTCCCGGTGCCCTGGCGCACTTCGCCGTGTTCGACCCGTCCGCCGAGTCCGTCATCGACGTCGCCGGGCTCGAGCACCGCAACCCGGTGTCCGCGTTCGACGGGCTCCGCGTGCGCGGCAGCGTCACCGAGACCTGGCTCCGCGGTCGTCGCATCGCCACGGCCGGTGGCGGCGTGGTCGGCGTCGAGGGGCAGCTGGCCGGACGACCCGTGCTCGCGGCGGAAACGCCCCTGTAACGATCGTTCCGGTATCGTCGGATCAGGAACGGAAGGAACCACCATGCTCCCTGTGAACCCACCCGCCCGTCTCCTCATGGGACCCGGTCCGATCGACGCCGACCCGCGCGTGCTCCGTGCTCTGTCGACGCCGCTCGTCGGCCAGTACGACCCGTGGATGACCTCGACGATGAACGAGACGCAGGCGCTCTACCGCCGCGTGTTCGGCACCCGCAACGATGCGACGCTGCTCGTGGACGGCACCTCGCGTGCGGGGATCGAAGCGGTGCTGGTGTCACTGCTCGCCCCGGGCGACCGCGTGCTCGTGCCGGTGTTCGGTCGGTTCGGGCACCTGCTCGCCGAGATCGCCGGCCGTGCGGGTGCCGAGGTCCACACCATCGAGACCGACTGGGGCCAGGTCTTCACGCCGTCCGCCATCGAGTCGGCCATCGCCCGTGTCCGTCCGAAGGTGCTGGCGGTCGTGCAGGGCGACACCTCGACCACGATGAACCAGCCGCTCGACGAGCTCGGTGCGATCTGCGAGCGGTACGGCGTCCTGCTCTACACCGACGCCACGGCGACGGTCGGCGGCAACCCGATCGAGGTCGACGCCTGGGGGATCGACGCCGTGAGCGCCGGGCTGCAGAAGTGCCTCGGCGGCCCGTCCGGCAGCGCGCCCGTCACGCTGTCGCCCAAGGCCGTGGCCGTGCTCGACGAGCGGCGGAGCGTCGAGGCCGGCATCCGCGAACCCGGTGACGACGTCGCCGACGAACCGATCCGCTCGAACTACCTCGACCTCGCGATGATCCTCGACTACTGGGGCCCCCGCCGCCTGAACCACCACACCGAGGCCGCTTCGATGCTCTACGCCGCCCACGAGTGCGCCCGCATCCTGCTCGAGGAAGGCCGCGACGCCGTCGTCGCCCGCCACGAGACCGCCGGGCGGGCGATGCTCGCCGGGGTGCAGGGCCTCGGACTCCCGGTCTTCGGTGACGTCGCCCACAAGATGCACAACGTCGTCGCCGTCGAGATCCCGTCCGACGTCGTCGGCGACCAGGTCCGCGGCGCGATGCTCGACGACCACGGGATCGAGATCGGCACCTCGTTCGGGCCGCTGCACGGACGGGTCTGGCGCATCGGCACCATGGGCTACAACGCCCGGAAGGACACCGTCGTCACGACCCTGGCCGCGCTCGAGCACACCCTGCGTCGGGCCGGGCACGCGGTCCCGCACGGCGGCGGTGTCGATGCCGCCCTCGACGTCTTCCGCGACGACACCGCAGCGGTCGCTCCCGCCGGGGCGGAGGTGCTCGCGTGAGCGCCGTGCCCGTCCTCAACGCCACCGCCGTGGGCACCGCCGACGCCGAACTCGTCGCCCGCTGGTGCGACGAGCTCGCCGCCCTCAGCGCCGAACCGGGCCGGATCACCCGCGTCTACCTGTCGCCCGAGCACGCCCGGGCGAACGCCGTCGTCGCGGGCTGGATGCAGGACGCCGGACTGTCCACCTGGCAGGACGCCGCCGGCAACCTGCACGGCCGGGCCGCGGGTGCGACGCCCGACGCCCCCGTGCTGCTGCTCGGCTCGCACCTGGACACCGTGGTGGACGCCGGACGGTACGACGGCGTCGTCGGGGTGCTCATGGCGATCCGCACGGCCGCCCGGCTCACCGCCGACGGTCCGCTGCCCGTCGCGCTCGAGGTCATCGCGTTCTCCGACGAAGAGGGCACGCGCTTCGGCAAGGCCCTGCTCGGGTCGTCCGCGGTGGCCGGGGTCTGGGACGACGCCTGGTGGGACCTGACCGACGGTGACGGCGTCACGCTCCGCCAGGCCTTCACCGACTTCGACCTCGACCCGGAGCGCGTCGGCGACGCCGCGGTCGACCCGGCGTCGGTGGTCGGCTACCTCGAGGCGCACATCGAGCAGGGGCCGCACCTCGAGCAGGCCGGGCAGGCCCTCGGGGTCGTCACGAGCATCGCGAGCGCCCGCCGGTTCTCGGTCGAAGCCGTGGGAGAGGCCCGGCACGCCGGCGGCACCCCCTACGAGCGCCGGCACGACGCCCTGCTCGCCGCCGCCGAGGCCGCGCTCGCGGTGGAACGCATCTGCCGGGCCTCGCACCAGGTCGGCACCGTCGGCACGATGACCGTCGAACCCGGAGCCGTCAACGTCGTCCCCGGGCTCGCGCGGTTCTCCGTCGACCTGCGCGGCGAGTTCGACGACGAGCGCGACGAGGTCTGGGACGAACTCACCAAGGCCTTCACACTCATCGGCGAACGGCGCGGGGTGAGCGTCACCCCGACCGAGGTGCACCGTGCGCCCGCGGTGTTCTGCTCGCCCCGGCTGATGGACGCCGTCCGCGCCGGAATCGCGTCGACGGGCGAGACCGCGCCGATGGAGCTGTTCTCGCGAGCCGGCCACGACGCGATGTCGCTCGGGCTCGTGACCGACGTCGCGATGCTGTTCCTCCGCAACCCCGACGGCATCAGTCACCACCCGGACGAGTTCGTGTCGACGCCGGACATCGCCCTCGGCCTCGACGCCCTGGCCGTCGCCGTCGACCGGGTGGCCCGCGCATGAGCACCGCCGGCCCCGACGTCCGCGCCCGGATCGACTCCGTGTGGGAACAGCTCTCGCCCGCCGAACGACGGGTCGCCGCCATGGTCCGCCACGACCCGGAACTCCTGCTCGTCGGCACCTCCGCCGAACTCGCGGCCGAGTCGGGCACCTCGAAGGCCACGGTCTCGCGACTCGTGCGGTCGCTGGGGTTCCAGGACGCCGCCGAGGTCCGGCAGAACCTGATGTCCGCACGGGGCTCGGGCCTGCCGTGGGTCGCCGAGGACGCCGCCCACGTCGACCAGCGCGCGGTCGAGGCGCGCAACCTCGACGCGGCCTTCGCATCCCTCGGCCGAGCGGACCGCCCGCGGCTGGCCCGTCGTATCGTCCGGGCCCGCCGCGTGCTCGTCCTCGGTGAGCGCGGTGCCTACCCGATCGCGCTGCAACTGCGGTCCCAGCTGGCGCAGGTGCGGTCCGACGTCCGGGTCGGTCCGTCGCCCGGGCAGCGGCTCGGCGAAGAGGTCGCCGATCTCGACCGGCACGACCTCGTCGTCCTGGTGACCGTGCGTCGGCACACCGCCGGGGTCGAACGGATCGTCCGGCACTGCGTCGACTCCGGGGCGGACGTCATCGTCCTCGGCGACCCGACGGCCGCGGTCATCGCCGCCCCCGCCGCCACCGCGATCCTCTGCCCGGTCGACTCACCGTCGGCGTTCGACTCGATGGCCGCGTTGTTCGCCGTCGTCGCCGCGATCACGAACGACGTCTACGACGCCTCGGGTCCCGGTGGCCGGGTGCGGGTCGACGCCGTCGCCACCGCCTACGACGCGTTGGGGGAGCTCGCCGCGCCCTGATCGCCGTCGGACCCGGCGCGCAGCTCGGCACGCAGTTCGGCGGCGAGGGAGGCGTTGCGGTCGGCGATGAGCCGCGGCATGTACCGGGCCAGCGCGAGCACCTCGGCCAGGCGGCCCAGCGGACCGAGCGGCGCGCGGAACGTGATGGTGTCGACCATGCGCGTGCCGCCGGCCGTCGGCTCGAAGCGGTGCTCGTGGTGGAACCGGGCGAACGGCCCACGCACCTGTTCGTCGACGAACCGGTGGGGCGCCTCCAGGTCGGTGATCCTGCTCGTCATCCGCCAGACGATCCCGAAGTGCCGCGCACGCCAGGTGACGGTCTCGCCCAGGCCGATCGTGCCGGTCGTCGTGCCGGCGACGGCGCGTTCGTCGGTCCCGGCCATCGATCGCTCGTGCGCGCCGATGTCGAGCGACAGCGCGAAGGCGCGCTCCGGCGGAACTGGCAGCTCCGTCACGACCCGGAACGAGACGGTCACGACGTCGGCCAGACCGTCGGGGTGGACCTGTCGTCGTCGTGCAATGCGGCGGCGAGCAACTGGTCGTGCCGGCGGCCGCGGTGCAGCACGCTCGACCGCGTACGTCCTTCGAGCCGAAGCCCGAGCCGCTGTGCGACCGCGGCCGACGCGGTGTTCGTGGCGATCGCGCGCCACTGCACCCGGACGAGACCGAGTCCCTCGGGCGGACCGGCGAAGGCCCACTGCAGCACGCGCTCGGCGGCCTCGGTCATGATGCCGGAGCCGCGACCGTCCGGGTGCATGGCGTAGCCGATCTCGGCGGCCCCGTCGGCGAAGGCGAACAGCCCGACCGTGCCGAGCAGCCGGAGGTCGTCCGCGCGCCGGATACCGAACTCGTACCGGCTGTCCGCCGCCCAGCCGGCCGCGACGACGTCCGTGATCCAGTACCGTGCCTCGGCGTGCCCGTACGGCACCGGCACCGGGGTGGAAGCGATGACGTCGGGGTCGTTGGCGTAGGCCACCACGTCGTCGGCGTCGCCGAGCTCGGGGGCCGAGAGCACCAGTCGCTCGGTGCGGAGGGTGACGGGCTGCACGGTTCGAGCCTAGCCACGACGGCGCGGGCGGTAGCGTCGGGGGATGACGTTCGACGCGCTCCCGTTCCCGGTCATCGACGGCCACAACGACCTGCCCTGGGAGCGCCGTGACAGCCACGACTCCGGCGTCGAGGGCATCGACACCGAGACCGACTCGCTGCACACCGACATCCCGAAGCTCCGTGCCGGCGGCGTCGTCGGGCAGTTCTGGTCGGTGTTCGTGCCCGCGGAGGACCCGGACCCCGTGACGACGACGCTGCAGCAGGTCGACCTCGCACACCGGATCATCGAGCGCTACCCCGACGACCTCGCGCTCGCCCGCACCGCCGCCGAGGTCCGTGCCGCCGTCGACTCCGGCCGGATCGCGTCGCTGTTGGGCGCCGAGGGCGGGCACTCGATCGGTGACGACCTCGCGGTTCTCCGGACCCTCGCGCGGCTCGGCGTCCGCTACATGACGCTCACCCACAACGACGACACCCCCTGGGCCGACTCCGCGACCGGGGAGCGGGCGCACGGCGGCCTGACCGACCGCGGGCGGCAGGTCGTCGCCGAGATGGAGCGGATCGGCATGCTCGTCGACCTGTCCCACACCGCACCGGCCACCATGCGGGACACCCTCGACGTGGCGACCCGACCCGTCGTGTTCAGCCACTCGTCGACCGTCGCGATCGACGACCACCCGCGGAACGTGCCCGACGACGTGCTCGCACGCCTGGCCGACAACGGCGGCGTCGTGATGATCACGTTCGTGCCGAAGTTCGTGTCGCGAGCATGGGCGGACTGGGAGGAGTCGGGCATGTCCGGCGAGCCACCCCTGGTCTCGGTGTCGGAAGTCGCCGACCACGTCGAGCACGCCCGCGACGTCGCCGGTGTGGCGCACCTGGGCCTCGGCGGCGACTACGACGGCACCCCGGTGCTGCCGCCGGACCTGCGGGACGTGTCGCGGTACCCGGTGCTCGCGGCGGAGCTCGTCCGACGCGGTTGGGGCGAGTCGGACCTTCGTGCGCTGGCCGGCGGCAACGTGCTGCGGGTGCTGGAGGCGACCGACGAGCGGTTCGCCCGGACGGCGTTCGTGCGCTGACGCGGTGGGGCGAGCCGCGAAAGCGACTCTCTTCGGCGCTGGTCGTGCTCACTCCCGCGAAGGCGACAGGTGTCCGCAAACCTTCCGCGGGCATCTGTCGCTTTCGCGGTGGGTTCGCGGAGGCATGGCCCGAGGAAGCGGCAATTGGTCCACAGCGTGTGGACCAATTGCCGGGCGCGCACGCGCCGTCACGGACAGGACCGCCTGGGGTCCGGTCGCTAGGATCGGGCGCACACCGCGCCTCCAGGAAGAGCGATGCGCGACCTGAGCTGCGAAGGACGGACCGGATGAGCGGCACCATCTACGAGAACATCTCCCAGGCGTTCGGCAACACCCCCCTCGTCAAGCTGAACCGGCTGCCGAAGGCAGGCGGGGCCGAGGTGCTCGCGAAGCTCGAGTTCTACAACCCGGGCGCCAGCGTCAAGGACCGTCTGGGCGTCGCGATCATCGACGCGGCCGAGGCCTCCGGCGCGCTGCAGCCCGGTGGCACCATCGTCGAGGGCTCGTCCGGCAACACCGGCATCGCCCTCGCGCTGGTCGGTGCCGCTCGCGGGTACCGGGTCGTCATCACGATGCCCGAGACGATGAGCGTCGAGCGCCGTGCGGTCATCCGTGCGTACGGTGCCGAGATCGTCCTGACCCCCGGGCCCGAGGGCATGAAGGGCGCGGTCGCCAAGGCCGAGTCGATCGTCGCGGAGACCCCCGGCGCCATCCTCGCCCACCAGTTCGAGACGGCTGCGAACGCCGAGATCCACCGGAAGACCACGGCGGAGGAGATCCTCCGCGACACCGAGGAGCACGTCGACGTGTTCGTCGCGGGTGTCGGCACCGGCGGCACGATCACCGGTGTCGGGCAGGTGCTCAAGGAGCGCGTGCCCGGCGTGCAGATCGTCGCCGTCGAGCCGAAGGACTCGCCCCTGCTCACCGAGGGCAAGGCCGGTCCGCACAAGATCCAGGGCATCGGCGCGAACTTCGTGCCCGAGGTCCTCGACCAGAGCGTCATCGACGAGGTGTTCGACGTCGAGCTCGACGACGCGCTCCGGGTCGCCCGTGCCCTGGCGACGCAGGAGGGCATCCTGTCGGGCATCTCGTCCGGCGCGATCATCCACGCGGCCCTCGAGATCGCCGCACGCCCCGAGAACGCCGGCAAGCGGATCGTCGCCATCGTGTGCGACACCGGAGAGCGCTACCTGTCGACGGTGCTCTTCGAGGGGCTCACTGCGTGAGTCGTCCTCTTCGACGAGGCGTGCTGCGGACCATCCGGGAGGACCTGTCCGCAGCACGCCGCGGTGACCCCGCTGCCCGCGGCGACCTGGAGAACGCGATCGTCTACTCAGGGTTGCACGCCATCTGGACGTACCGCGTGACCCACCGTCTCTGGAACGCGCAGGGGCTGCCCGGGTCCCGGTTCGCGGCCCGCCTGCTCGGGCAGGTCGCACGGTCGGTCACCGGCATCGAGATCCACCCCGGCGCGCGCATCGGCCGTCGGTTCTTCATCGACCACGGCATGGGTGTCGTGATCGGGGAGACCGCGGTCATCGGCGACGACGTGCTCGTGTTCCACGGCGTGACATTGGGCGGACGCGGCGGGGACCACGGGCCGGGAGCCCGACGGCACCCGGTGGTGGGGGACCGCGTGGTGCTCGGCGCCGGGTCGTCCTTGATCGGGGCGATCACGATCGGTCCGGACTCCGTCGTCGGGGCCAACACGGTGGTCACGAAGGACGTGCCCGCAGGATCGGTCGTCACCGGCGTCGCTGGGACTCCGCGTCCCCGGTCCGGGCACGAGGGCGTCCCGACGCTCTGAGTGCGTCGCGCCGCGTCGCGCCGCGCCGGGCACGCAAGACACCGGTGTTCGCGCATCGCACCGCGGTGTGCGGGTGTTCAGGACGCGAACACCGGTGTCGTGCCGGTGTCACCGAGCGAGTGGGAGCGTCAGCTCTTCTCGCAGGCGATGCCGTCCTTGTCGCGGTCGAGCTTGGTGTTCGCCTTGTACAGGGCGTCGTCCTTCTTCACCGTGCCCTTGAGCGCACGGTAGGTGGTCTTGCCGCCGGAGACGACCTTGTTCTTCGTGACGGACTTCTTGGCGATGCCGCCGGAGTACACCTTGTGCACCGCGGTGCAGTTGGCGTAGGACTTCGGTGCGGCCTGCGCGGTCGAGGTCCCGCCGACGACGACGGTGGTCGCGAGGACGGCGGTGGCGGCGGCGATGCCGAGGGTACGGATGATGCGCACGGGTTCCCCCTGGAACTGGTGGTGATCGCGCGAGCGACCGCCGCGTCGGGTGCGCGGCGTGGTGATCCTACGACGTGATGCAGACTCACGACCTGCCCCCGAACGGGGTGCGCTGTCGGCGGCCTGCGGCATCCTGGTCACATGGACGGCGAGCAGCTGCACGACATCGCGAGCCGCACGGCGTTGGGGCTGCCGGCGGCCGTCGAGACCCAGCCGTTCGGCGAGGGCTCCGTGGTCTACAAGGTCGTCGGCAAGATGTTCGTGATGATCACCGAGGTGCGTGGGACCCCGATCGTGAACCTCAAGTGCGCGCCGCCGCACGGGGCAGCGCTGGTGCGCGACCACGACGAGATCACGCCCGGGTGGCACATGAACAAGCGGCACTGGATCACGCTGACGCCGGGCGACGGCATCGACGAGACCCTGGTCGAGGACCTCGTGGCGAACGCCTACGACCTGGTGGTCGCCGGGCTGCCCGTGGCGAAGCGTCCGATCGACCCCTCGCGCGGCGTGCTGCCGAGCTGATCGGGCTCGGCGGGCTCGACTGGCTCGTCGGGCTCAGGGCCGCGCGGCGACCTTCGACAGGTCGTGGACGACCTTCGGCGCCAACCGTTCACCCGACTCGAGCACGGCCCGCGCACGATCGGGCGCCAGGTCGCCGAAGATCTCGCCGATGGTCACCCCGTGTTCCGGCCGGTACGTCACCTCGACGGGGTCACCCGCGGCGACCGAACCGGACTTGACCACGCGGAAGTACGCCCCCGGCCGCCCCTCGTCGGCGAACCGCTTCACCCACCCGTCGATCCCCATGCGCCGGGCGAAGGTGCCGCAGGGTGTGCGGGGGACCGTCACCTCGAGCACGAGGGTGTCGCCGATCCGCCAGCGTTCCCCGGTCACGGCCCCGGTGACGTCGATGCCGCTGGTGCGGAGGTTCTCGCCGAACAGACCGGGCGGGACCTCGCGTTCGAGCAGGTCGGCGAAGTACGCGGCGTCCTCGTCGGCGTAGGCGTACACGGCCTGGTCCACACCGCCGTGGTACTTGCGGTTCGCCTGCACGTCGGCGCGCAGCCCGAGCGGCCGGACCCGGACGCTGCCGGTGACCGGACGCTTGTCGATGGCGGTGACGCCGATGATGCCGGAGTCGGGAAGCAGGCGGTCGACGCGGCAGACGGCGGTGACGAGCGACATGGGATCAACTCTGGTGCACACACGCCCCCGCACCAAGCCGTGCCCGGCCCGGCCGGATCGAGATGAATGACCCAAGCGGTGGCCGGAGCGCCGGTCCTACGGTGAAGGGGCTTCGGTCTCCCGCCGAACGGGAGGCAGCGGCCAGTCCGCGTCACATGTGGAGCAGAAACTCACGGAGGTTCACGATGGCGTTCGTCACCACGAGCGATGGTGCAGAGATCTTCTACAAGGACTGGGGGCCGCGCGACGCGCAGCCGATCGTCTTCCACCACGGATGGCCCCTGTCGTCGGACGACTGGGACGCGCAGATGCTGTTCTTCCTGGGCAAGGGCTACCGGGTGATCGCGCACGACCGCCGCGGGCACGGGCGTTCGTCGCAGATCGGCACCGGTCACGACATGGACCACTACGCGAGCGACACGGATGCGGTCGTGCAGCACCTCGACCTGCAGAACGCGGTCCACATCGGGCACTCCACCGGTGGTGGCCAGGTCGCACGGTACGTCGCGCAGTACGGCGAGCCCCAGGGCCGGGTCGCCAAGGCCGTCCTGGTCTCGTCGGTGCCCCCGATCATGCTGCAGAGCGACACCAACCCGGAGGGCACGCCGATCTCGGTGCTCGACGGGTTCCGGAGCGCACTCGCCGCGAACCGCGCCGAGTTCTTCCAGGCCGTCGCCGAGGGCCCGTTCTACGGGTTCAAGCGTCCCGGCGTGGAGGTCTCCGCCCCGGTGGTCGCGAACTGGTGGCGCCAGGGGATGACGGGCAGCGCCCTGGCCCACTACGAGGGCATCAAGGCGTTCTCGGAGACGGACCAGACCGAGGACCTCAAGGCGATCTCCGTCCCGGTCCTCGTCACGCAGGGCGACGACGACCAGGTCGTGCCGTACAAGGCGGCCTCGCTCAAGCAGGCCGAGCTGCTCAGCAACGCCACGCTCAAGATCTACGAGGGCTACCCGCACGGGATGCTGACGACCCACGCGGACGTCATCAACCCCGACCTGCTCGCCTTCATCCAGCAGTAGGACGAGCCGACCAGCAGTAGGGCGAGCCGACACGCACGACGTCAAGGGCGCACACCGGAACCGTCCGGTGTGCGCCCTTCGGTGTGTGACGAACGCGGTGCGGGATGCGTCCCACCAGTACCCGTCCGACGACGGTGGACGGACGCACCCAGCCGTTCACCATCCACCACCAGTAGAAGGAACGCGTGCACCACCAGTCCCTCGCCGAGCTCGACGACGCGGTCCTCGCCGGCCGGTCGTCCGACGGCGACGTCCGGGCCTTCGAGGTCCTGATCCGTCGCCACACCCCGCTGCTCCGCGCCTACGCCCGTCGGACCCTCGGTTCCACCGACGAACTCGACGACGTCGTGCAGGAGACCTTCATCACCGCGTGGGACCGCCTCGACTCCCTCGATGACCTCGCGCGCGTGAAGTCGTGGTTGATGCGCATCCTGAGCCGGAAGTGCCTCGACCGGATCCGCGCGCGGCGCGTCCACGACGACGTCACCGAGCTCGAGGTCGCCGCGCCGGCCGACGACGCACCCGACCGGGTCGCCGAGGCGCGCTCGCGCGAGGACGCGGTCGAACGTGCGCTGGCCGAACTGCCCGAAGCCCAACGACGGTGCTGGATCATGAAGGAGGTGCTCGAGTACCGGTACGACGAGATCGCCGCCGAACTCGACCTGCCACCCTCGACGGTCCGGGGACTGCTGTCCCGAGCGAGGAAGAACATGATCCGACTCATGGAGGGATGGCGATGACCGACCACGACGGCATCCGGCCGGACCTGCCCGACAGCCCGGAAGCACTCGACGCCCTCGAACCCGGTGACCTCGACGGCCACTCGATCGACGAACTCGCCGACTACCTCGACGCCGGCATGCAGCCGGCGGACCCGAGCATCGACGACTCGCCCGCCTGCCAGAACGCCCTGGCCGCGATCATCCGCGTCCGCCACGCGTCGCTCCGCTCGCTCGAGGCGGCCGCGCGCGACGAGGCCCCGGCCGACGAGTCATGGATCAGCGGCGTCCTGGCGAACATCTCGATCGAGTCCCGCTCCGGTCGCGACGTCCCGCTCCGCCCCCTGTCCGAGACCGAGCGCCCGGTGATGACCGAGGGCGCCATCCGTTCCCTGATCCGGCGCACCGGTGACGAGGTCCCCGGTGTCCTCGTGGCCCGCTGCCACCTCGACGGTGACGTCACCGAACTCGCGTCCCCGATCCGGGTCGTCGTCGAGATCGCGATCGCGTCCGGTCCGTCGATCCCGGCGACCGCCGAGCTGGTCCGCACCGCCGTGGCCGGCGCCCTGGCCGAGCAGACCGACCTGCTCGTCGAGGCGATCGACGTCGTCGTCCGCGACCTGCTGCCGGACCCCGAGCCCGGCACCGACCCGGAGGAGGCCCGATGAGCACCACCGACGAGACCCTCGCCGCGATCGAGGCCGCCGTCCTCGAGGTCCCCGGGGTCACCGACCTGTACCGCTCCCGCCCGACGGTCGCGAGCGCCGTGCAGGCGGTCCGCAGCATCGCCACGAGCACCGGACCGCTCCGGATCGTCGTCGACGACGACGCCCTGCGCGTCGTCATCGGCACCGACGGCTTCCGCCCGGCCCCCGAGGTCGCCCGCGCCGTCCACGACGTCGCCCTGGCGACCGCCGCGGCACACGGCCTGGCGCTCAGCCGCGTCGACGTGCGCGTCGCGCGGGTGGGCTGACCGCGACCACAGACCGGACGGGAGGCCCGTGGTGACGCCGCCACGGGCCTCCCGTCCGCCGTGGGCGCAGCTGATCCCGCCCGGCGCGACCCGACGCCGCCTCCGGTGCCGAAGGAGACCCTCGCAGGACCACGTGCAGCGCGCCGTCAGTCCGTAGCGTGCTCGTGAGGGAGCGGCAGCAGTTCCGCACCGATCGTCGTCGCACGGACCGGAGGAACCATGGAGACCGACGCCGCCGTGGTCCCGTCCCGTCGCGTCCGCGTGTACGGACGGCCGTTCGACGCGGACTCCTACGCGCTGCGGGACTTCCTGTCGCGCTCCGTGGTGCAGTTCGACTGGTTCCCGGTCGACGTCGGTGGGGCGGTACCCGACGACCAGGTCGCGGTCGCCGACCGCGTCGATCCGTCGCGGCTCCCGCTCGTGGTGTTCCCCGACGGCACGGAACTGGTCGCACCCACCCTGCGCGAGGTCGCCGATCGGCTCGGGTGGATCCACGCACCGCGCCGCCAGGAGTACGACCTGTCGATCTACGGCGCCGGTCCCGCCGGGCTGTCAGCGGCCGTGTACGCCGCCTCCGAAGGGCTCGACGTCGTCCTGCTCGAGCGGGACGCCGTGGGCGGGCAGGCCGGGTCGAGCAGCCTCATCGAGAACTACCTGGGGTTCCCCGAGGGGATCGCCGGGGCGGACCTCGCCGAGCGTGCCCGTGAACAAGCGGTCCGGTTCGGCGCCGAACTCCTGGTGATGCGCGAGGGGGTGCGTGGGGTCTTCCACGACGGCCGCATCCACGCCGACCTCGCCGACGGCGGCCACGTCGTCGCCCGCGCGAACATCTGCGCGACCGGTGTCGAGTGGCGTCGGCTCGGGCTGCAGCGCGAGCAGGAGCTGCTGGGCTGCGGTGTCTACTACGGTGCCGGGACGAGCGAAGCGGACGGCTGCGCCGGCGAGCAGGTCTTCGTGGTCGGCGGGGCGAACTCGGCGGGCCAGGCGGCGATGAACCTGTCCCGTTCCGCGGCGCACGTCACGATGCTCGTCCGGGGAGCGTCACTGTCGGCCACGATGTCGGAGTACCTGAGCGCCAGGATCGCGGCCGCACCGAACGTGACGGTCCGGACGGGCTGCCAGGTCTCGGCGCTGCACGGGGACACCCGACTCGAGTCGATCGAGGTGACCGACGGCGACGGTGCCACGGTGTCGCTGCCGGCCACGCGGTTGTTCATCTGCATCGGCGGACGACCGGACACGAGCTGGGCCGAACAGACGCCCATGGTCCGCGACCGCCTCGGGTACCTGGTCACCGGCCCGGACCTCGACGCCGTCGACGGCTCACTCGACCAGTGGCCGCTCGAGCGGCGTCCGTTCTGGCTCGAGACGAACGTGCCCGGCTCCTTCGCCGCCGGGGACGTCCGCGCCGGGTCCGTCAAGCGCGTCGCCGCAGCGGTCGGCGAGGGCGCCATGGCCGTGACCTTCGTCCACCGCCACCTGGCGACGAGCGACTGACCGAGGAGTCCCGTGATGCCCGACGAACCCGACACGACACTGCCGACCGCCGCCGAGTCGATCACCTCCCTGGACCGGCCGACCGCCTTCTTCAACGCCCTGATGACCGAGCACTTCGTCCTCGAGAGTGCGCGGAGCATCACCGTCAGTGAGTCGAGCAGTCGCTCCTCGCTGTACCTCACCACGCTCTCGAGCTCGCTCGTCGCCTTCGGGTTCCTCGCGCACACGCCCTTCGCGCTCGGGTTCCTCGGCGCGATCATCCCGGTGATCGTCCTGCTCGGCGCGTTCACCTACGAACGCCTCGTCGAGACCTCGCTCGAGGACGTCGCCGCGCTCGCCGCGATGCAACGGATCCGTCGCTACTACGGCCGGCTGCTGCCCGAGGCCGACACGTACTTCCCGATGCCCCGCGGCCGGCACGCGGCGAACGAGCTGCTCGACATCGGCCGGGCCCCGTCGTGGTACCGGCTGCTGTTCACGATGTCGTCCGCGATCGCGGTGGTGAACTCGATCGTCGCCGGCGCCGGTGTCGCCATCCTGGTCGACCAGCTCGGCGTCGACGACCCGGGTTCGATCGTGTGGGGCGTCGGATCGGCGGTGGTGCTGGCCGTGGCGCACCTGTCGTACCAGGTGCGGTCGCACACCACGATGCACGAGCTGATCGCCCGGTCGGAAGCGCTCGACGCCGACCGCCGGCTGCCCTGACCGGTCGGGGCCCGCCGCGTCCCGCCGTCAGCGTCGATCGGCCAGCTGCTCCGACCAGTCGCCGGGGAGTCGGTCGGCCGGACCCGGGACCGACTGGGTCGTCGGGTGCGCCTGCGGGTCGGCGAGTCGGGGTCCGTCCACGAAGTCCTGCGTGACGAAGTCCCAGAACCACCCCTCGCCCGGCTCGAACGACTGCATGACCTCGTGCCCGGTGAGCGCGAAGTGCGCGGTGGCGTGCCGGTTCAGGGAGTCGTCGCAGCAGCCGACGTGTCCGCAGGCGGCACACCGACGCAGGTGCACCCACCACGAGCCCGTCGCGTCGCACTCCACGCACCCCGTGCCGGACGGGGGGACGGACGGGGAGACCATGTTCGCGCGTGCACTCATGGTCCAACCGTGCGCCGCGCACCCACCCGGGCGCTTGAGTCAAACGGCGCTGGTACCGCGCGGGCGGACTTCCTACGGTCGAACCGAGGCCGGACGAGGAGTGCGTGGTGCAGGAGACGACGGATGACAGGAGCACGTCCTTGACGACCCTCGCCACGTGGGCGCAGCAGGTCGTCGACGAGCCTCGGCACCGACGACCGGCCGTCCACGTCCCGGTCGCCGTCGCGGACCTCGGTCGGCACGGCACCTTGGGGCTCGGCGCGCTCACCGGTACCGGCACCGGCACCGCCGATGGCCTGGTCGTGTTCGACCGCCGGTGCTTCCGGATGCTCCCGGACGGCGCCGCAGCGGTCGCGGACGCGGCCGACCCGGTCGCGTTCGCGGTCGTCTCGACGTTCTCGCCCGACCTGGTGGTGACGGTCGCGTCGGTCGCCTCCGTGGCCGACCTGGAGGCCCGGATCGCCGCCGTCCTGCCGCCGCGCGACTTCGCGGTGGCGGTCTCGGTCGACGGCGTCTTCGACGAGGTCCGGACCGAGGACAGCACGACCGGGACGACGGTGCACCGCGCGGTGACGGGGCGTCTCGTCGGCTTCCGGACGCCGGGCCCGGGCGGGGTCCGTGCCGACCTGCACCTCGGGTTCCTCGACGCCACCCGCACCCGCGCCGGAGCGCTCGCCGGGTTCGCGGGGTTCTCCGGGCGGATCGAGCTCGGCTTCTCCACCGCGCCGCACCTGGCGGTTCGTGCGCTCGGCGCCGGGTTCGACGACGACCTCGCTGTGACCCAGCGTGACCCGGTGTGACCCGGGCGGCCCGACCGGAAGTCAGCCGGAGTTCAGCCGGAGCGGTGCTGCCGGAACCGCGCCGCGAGCTCCCGGCGGGACGCCACGCCCCACTTCGTGTAGACGTGGCGGACGTGGCTCGTCACCGTGTGGGTCGAGATGAACAGGTCGGACGCGATCTGCTGTGTCGTCAGGCCGGCGGCGACCCGTTCGACGACCTGGGCCTCGCGAGCGGTGAGCCCCGGGAGTCCCGAGGCGCCCGACGCAGCGGGGTCGGCGGTGGCCGCCCGGACGGTCACGCCGACGCCCCGCAGGTGTCCTCGCGACCGTTCGGCCTCGCGCAGGGCACCCGCACTGTCGAACAGCTCCGTCGCCTCCCGCCACACCTCGACGGCCGCGGGCACGGAGCGCCGCCGCAGGGCGCTCCCGAGGTCTTCGAGCGCCGCAGCCAGCACGAGCCGGCGGTCGACCCGGCGCAGCCGTTCCACCGCCGCGCCGAGGTGCTCCACGGAGTCGTGGACGAGTCCGTGGACGTGCAGCCAGGTCCCGCCGCACAGGTCGTTGTCCGGGTTCGCCGTGGCCCGGAGCCGTGCCACCCGTTCGATCCGCTCGAGTCGGTCCCGTCGGCCCCCACGGATCGCGATGCGCGCGAGGTGGACGTCGTCGGCGAAGTCGGCCGGGCTCGACATCGACGCGATCGGTTCCTCCAGGCTCCGCCACGCCACCTCGCTGCGGTCGACGGCGGCCCGGGCGTCGCCGTGTGCGTCCGCTTCGAGCGCCAGCAGCCACGAGCCGGAGCGTGCGAAGGCCGGATCGGCGTGCAGGGCCTCGGCGAAGTGCCGCGTCCGGTCGGCCGCCGTGCGGTCGCCCTGCAGCAGCGCTGTGCGGAAGAGGACCGTCCCGGCCGTGAGCGCGGCGAACTGACCGAGCTCCAGGTCCTCGGCCAGGTCGAGGACCGACTCGGCCGAGGTCTTGGCGTCCTCCAGGCGGCCCTGGTCGAAGAGCACCCGCGTGCGCAGCATCATCCAGGCCGCGGTCGGGCGCGCCAGGTGGTTGCGACGGGTCTCGATGGCGTTCGCCTCGGCGATGCGTCCTGCCCGTTCGGTGTCGCCGAGTGCACCCGCGAGGAACGCCACCCAGAGCCCCTCGGGCAACCAGGTGCTCGACGAGCCCCCGGTGGCAGCGATCCGGCTCATCGCCGACGTGATCGCCTGCGTCGCGTCCGCGAACCGGCCCTCGTTGAAGGCGAGCACGGACGCGCTGGCCTCGAAGGTGGCGACGGCGACCGGGTCCGCGTCACCGTCGCCCGTCGCCCGGGCCTCCCGCAGCGCGGTCGCGAGGTCCGCGTGCCGCCCCGCCTGGGCGAGGTTCAGCGCGCGGACGGCGAGCAGACGGGACCGCACACCGGCGCTCACGCCGGGCAGGGCCAGTGCGGACTCGACCGTCCGCAGCGCATCCGGCGTCGAGCCCTCGGTCTGCAGCCGCGCCAGGGTGAGGTGCAGGCGTGCGTCGTCCTCCGGGGCGAGGCGGCCCTGCAGGTCGTCGAGCAGCGCGCGGGCCTCGGCCGTCCGACCGCTGTGCCAGAGCAGCGGCAGGACGTCGACGACGATGCCGGGCAACGCCGGGGTGCCGTGCGCGACGTCGGCGGCGCGGAGGGCGAGCGCGCCGGCCTCGGTGGGATCCGTGCTCGCGAGGTCGATCGCCACCGTGCGCAGGACCTCGGCGGCCCGGACGTCCCCGCGCTGCGCCACCGCGGCGATGCGCGCGGCGATCGAGACCGGTGGGACACCCTGCCGCAGGAGCTCGTCCACCGCTTGCCTGAGCAGGTCGTCGCGGACGGCCGCGGGGATCATCGACTCCGCCGCCTCGCGGAGGACGTCGTGGCGGAACGACAGGTCCGTGCCGTCGTCGACGAGCACCCCCGCCTCGATCGCTTCCTGCAGCCCGGGGAGCAGTCGCTGCACCGGCTGGTCGAGCATCGCCGACAACGACCGCACCGAGAACGAGCGTCCCAGGGTCGCTCCGACCTGCACGAGCTGCTGCGTGGGCTTCGACAGGCGTCGGAGGCCCTCGCGGATCGACGCACCGAACCTCGCCGGCAGCGCGGCGCCCGGCATCGTGGCGACGCCGTCCACGATCGCCAGCAGGCCTTCGTCGACGAGCCCGCGGACGAGTTCGGCGACGAGGATCGGGATGTGCTCCGTCCGGTGTGCCGCCCGCAGGACCGAGCCGTCCGGCGTCGCGCCGACCAGGTCGGCGATCATCGCGGCGGTGGCCTCCTCGTCCAGCGGGTCGAGGTCGACGATCCGTCCCGTCGCGGCGAGCTCGTCGACGGTCGCCGTCACCGGCGGGTCCTGGTGCTCGGTCCGGACCGCGACGACCCAGAGCACGGGGACGTCGGCGAGCCGGCGCGACAGCGATCGGAGCACCGCCAGGGTCGTCGTGTCGCACCACTGCAGGTCGTCGACGACGACCACCACGCCGTTCGACGCCGCGGCCCGCTCCAGGTCGTCCTGGAGCTGCTGCAGGAGCCAGTACCGCGCCTCCGGGTCCAGCGTCACCGCGCTGAGCCGGACGCGGTCGGAGATCGGCCGGGTCCCGGCGCCGAGCGCGTCCATGATCGGTGCGAGCGGGATCAGGCGTGCGTCGCGGTCCGTGCGACCGACGGCCACGCGGAGGCCGGCTGCGGTCGCCTGGTCGACGACGTCCTCGAGCAGACGCGACTTGCCGACGCCCGCAGCGCCGCGGACGACGAGCACGTCACCCGCGCCCCGTGCCAGACCGGCCAGTGCATCGGCGGCGACTGCCTGCTCGACGCTCCGGCCACGGATCGGCAGCCCGCTTCGGGGCACGGCGGACACCGGCGCGGAGAACTCGTCTCCGCGGGGGAGCAACTCCTCGTCCGTCAACACGGCGGCCACCAGTCCTCGTCGGTGGCTGGAGTCTACGAACGGACCGCGGGCTCGCGACGGGCCCTGCCGTTACCCCGGCGACGGGTTCCGGTGACGTTCCCGGGTCGTCCGCCCGGGGTGTCGCGGGTGGTGGCCGGGGCATCCGGGGCTCGCGGGGCGAGCGGCCGGCGAGGGTGTCCCTGACAGGGTCACGTCCGGACGTCGCCCGTCCCGTCGCCTCCCAGTCGCAGGAGCGCATCCCGGAGTCCGGCCCGTGTCGTCACGCCGAGCTTCGGGAACAGCCGGTACAGGTGCCCGCTCACGGTGCGCGGCGAGAGGTACAGCTGCCCGGCGATCTGCTTGTTGGTCAGCCCGGCCGCGGCGAGGGACGCCACACGGCGTTCCTGTTCGCTCAGGTCGACCGTCTCCAGCGCCGTCGGCAGCGGACGGGCGGCACCGGCCGCGCGCAGCTCGCGTTCCGCGCGGGCCTGCCAGTCACCGGCACCGAGCACCTCGAAGGCGCGCGCTGCCATCCGGAACTGGCCCCGGGCCTCCAGGGCGTGCATCCCGCGACGCAACCACTCGCCGTAGGCCAGGCGGACGCGGGCCACCTCGAACGGCGAGACGTCGCCGTCGACGCTGGCCAGCGCGTCCTCGAAGAGGGCGCGGGCACCGTGCGTCTCGTCGACGACCGCTCGGCAGGCGAGCAGCACCAGGGAGCGGCGCGGGGTCGGCTGGTCGGTGAACGCCCGTTCCGCCCGGGCCACCAGCGCGGCACCGTGGTCGGCCAGGCGGAGCCGCGCAGCCGACTCCACCGCGTCGAGCAGCTCGATCGGTCCGTAGCTGCTCTCGAGCCACCGCCCCGCCCTGCCCGGTCGCGTCGCCGAGCGGCTGTAGGCCTCCTCGAACCGTCCCGTCGCGACGTCGAGCGCGGAGCGGGCGTGCTCCGCAGCCCGAGCGACCAGCGGCGTGCCGTGCTGCGCCGCCCACCGTGCTGCGCGGTCGGCCTTCCGTGCCGCCTGCTCCGGCTCGCCCTGCACGGAGAGCACCAGTGCCTGCAGCGCCTCGGTCAGTGCGACGAGCGTCCCGGCCTGCCAGCGCTCGGCCGCTCGGTGCACGTGGTCGAACGCCGCCCGCGCCGCGTCGAGCCGCCCCGCCTGGTAGTGCGTCACGGCGGCACGGCACGAGCTGAAGTAGCCGAGGAGCCCGGCGTCGCCCGCTCGTCGGAGCGCCGCCTCCACGTGGTCCCGGCGCGGATCCGTCGAGTCGAGCAGCGTCCACGCGATGTGCAGTGCCACGGCCTTCCACGGTTGCATGTCGGCAGCTGATGCGTGCACCTCGCGGTACAGCGCGGCACGCTGGTGCTCGGTCCGGCCGGATCCGTCCACACAGTCCTCGACGAGCCGCAGCACCGGGTCGAGGTCGCGGTCGGCGGTCAGCGCCAGCGCCTCGTCCCACCAGGAGTCGTGCCCGCCGAGGTAGCAGAGCACGTGCAGCGTCGCGACCAGGACGTCGTCGGCGCCCGCCCGGTCGGACTCCCCGAGCGCGGCCAGGACGCTCCGCCTGCCGGCGTGCACGTCACCGGACCGGACCGCCCGGGTGAACTCGACCGCCGCCACCAGCGACGGATCGGGTCGGGTGCCACGGCGGACGGCCCGTTCGGCCTCGGTGTCGACGAGACCGAAGTCCCCGGTGAAGGCCGCCGTGACCGTGACGGAGACGTCGGCCGACGGCAGCCGGGTGCCCGATCCGGCCAGGGCCCGGCCCTCGCGCACCGCGACCACCACGACCGTCCCGAGGTCCCGCGCCAGCGCGGCGAGCAGGTCGTGCAGCACGGTCCTGGCGTCCTCGTCGAGCGCGTCGAAGTCCTCGACGAGCACGACGCTGCGGGTGGCCCCCGGTGCCCCGGCGTCGTGCGCCCGGACGAGGGCGAGCCACGGGGCCAGCGACGCGGCCTCGATGACGGGGTCACCGCCCACCGCACGCCACCGGACGACCGTGTGCCCGTCCGCCCGGGCAGCGTCGGCGACGTCCGCGAGCGCCCGCGCCCGGGCGGACGCGTCCGGTCCGGTGACGACCACGAAGGGATCGGTGCCGCCGGACGGCGAGCGCAGCGCCCGCCCGGTGCCGTCGTCGTGCGCCGGTCGTGCGTCCGAGATGCTGATCGTCATCGTCGCTCCTGGATCGTCCGTCGTCCGCCGCCCGGGAGGCCCGTGGCGGCTGCTCCGGACGCTAGCGACGACGACGCGGTCACCACATCACCCCGTGGTCGCCCGGGCATCCCCCCTTGCGGAGCGGGTCATCCGACTCAGGCGTGACGAGGCACCGGGTGGCGATGCTCGACGGGAGACACCCCACGGCACCGAACCGCACCGTCAGGACGGCTGCGGAGGAAAGGCGGACACCATGGCCTCCGTCCACGGCGCACCCTGATGCCCGGCGCACCGGGCAGCCGCGTGCCCATCGACGCGCAGAGCGTCGACGCACCGCTGTCCCGTTCGGCGGTGTTCCTGACCCTCGACGTCGGGCCGGACGACGACGACCTCGATGCCGTCCGCGACGTCCTCAGCGACCTCGACGGCCTGCTGAAGACGGTCGGCTTCCGCGACCTCGACGCGCACCTGTCCTGCGTCGTCGGCATCGGGGCGGGTGCGTGGGACCGGTTCTCGCCGCATGCCCGACCGGACGCGCTGCAGCCCTTCCCCGCCCTGACCGGGCCGGTCCACTCGGCGCCGTCCACCGGAGGAGACCTGCTCTTCCACATCCGGGGCGAACGCACCGACGTCTGCTTCGAGTTCGAACGCCTGCTGCTCGCCGCGCTCGGGGAACACGTCACCGTGGTCGACGAGGTCAGCGGCTTCCGGTACTTCGACACCCGCGACCTGCTCGGCTTCGTGGACGGCACGGCGAACCCGGTCGCGCAGGACCTGGCAGCCTCCGCACTCATCGGTGCGGACGACCCGGACTGGGCCGGTGGCAGCTACGTCGTCGTGCAGAAGTACCTGCACGACCTGGCGGCGTGGAACGCCCTCGGGACGGACGCGCAGGAACGCATCATCGGCCGGTCGAAGTCGGACAACGTGGAGCGTGACAGCGCCACCGAGGTCCGGCCGTCGCACAAGTCGCTCGCGACCATCGTCGACGACGACGGGGTCGAGCACGACGTCCTCCGCGACAACATGCCCTTCGGTCGCCCCGGCAGCGGGGAGTACGGCACCTACTTCATCGGCTACAGCGCTGAGCTCTGGGTGCTCGAACGGATGCTGGAACGGATGTTCGTCGGCGATCCTCCCGGGACGTACGACCGGCTGCTCGACTTCTCGCGCGCGATCACCGGAGCGACGTTCTTCGCACCCGCTCGCGATCGTCTGGTGGACCTCGCCGCGCTCGCGGGACCACCGTCGCCGTCCGTGGTGACGGCCCCCGACGCCACCGGTCCCGGTCTCGGCATCGGTTCACTCCGCAGCACGGAAGGGCACACGCCATGAACCACCTCCTCCGCGAACTCGCGCCGTTCGGTGCCGACACCTGGGCGGTGCTCGACGCCGAGGCCCGTGACCGGCTGGTCCCGGCGCTCGCCGCACGGCGCATCGTCGACTTCGACGGTCCGCGCGGCTGGCAGTGGTCCTCGGTCGACCTCGGCCGCACCGACGCGGTGACCGGCGGGGTCGCCGACGGCATCACCGCACGGCGCCGCAGGGTCCTGCCGCTCTGCGAGGTCCGTGCGACCTTCACCGTCGCGCTCGAAGAGCTCGTGGACTCGTCCCGCGGCGCCACCGACGTCGACCTGGGCGACCTCGACGCGGCCGTGCTGCGGCTCGCGGCCCACGAGAACCGGGCGACGCTCCGGGGGTGGCCGGAGGGCGGCATCACCGGGGCCGGGCAGGCGTCGACCCAGCCCGCACAGTCGCACGACGGCTCACCGGGGTCGTTCCGGGCCGCGGTCACCGCTGCGGTCGCCGCACTCCGCGACGTCGGGGTCGCCGGGCCGTACGCCCTGGCCTGCAGCCCGCGTGACTGGGCGGACATCGTCGAGACCGACGACGCCGGCACACCCCTGCGCGAGCAGCTCGAGGGCATCACCGGCGGTCAGGTCGAGCGGGCGCCGGGCATCGACGAGTCGCTGCTGATCAGTCAGCGCGGTGGGGACTTCGTGTTCACCGTCGGCGAGGACCTGGCCCTCGGCTACCTGGGCCACGACGGCGTCGACGTCACCCTGTACGTCGAGGAGACCTTCGCGTTCCAGGTGAACACCCCCGAGGCGTCCGTCGTCCTCCGCCGGTCACTCTGAGGAGCAGGCACGACGAGCGGCCCGACGGGCGGCCCGACGGGCGTGCCCGCTGCCCGCCCGCACCGACGTGCGCGTCGCGCGGTTGGGCTGACCGCGACCACACCACGCAACGGGAGGCCCGTGGCGGACTCGCCACGGGCCTCCCGTCCGTCTGCCGGTCGCCGTCGCGACCCGCGCCGATCAGTAGAAGTTGTTCGCCTGCGAGTGCCCCCACGCCGCGCACGGGGTGCCGTACGCCGAGCTGATGTACTGCAGGCCCCAGGTGATCTGGGTGGTGGCGTTGGTGCGCCAGTCCGCGGCGATCGTGGCCATCTTCGAGCCGGGGAGCGCCTGCGGGATGCCGGTCGCGCCGCCGTTCGCGTTGACGGCCTGGTAGTTCCAGCCGGACTCCTTGGTCCACAGGTTGTCCAGGCACTGGAACTGGTCGGCACCCCAGCCGTACTCCGACGACGCGAGCGAGGTCGCCGTGGCCTTGGCGCCGGCGACGGTGTTGCCGGCGGCGAGCTTGCGGGCGGCCTCGGCTGCATCGGCGGCCGCCTGCCGCTCGGCTGCGGCCTTCGCTGCGGCTGCGGCCTTCGCGTCGACGTCCCGCTTGTCCTGCGTGGCGCTCGCCTGCGCGACGTCGGTGGCCGACGCGACCGTCGTCGAGATCCGGTTCGTCAGCGCAGCGCCGGACAGGTCCGGGTAGTCGCTCAGGGCGTCGACGCGCTGTTCGAGCGCCGAGGTGTCGACCTTGTCGTTCGCGGTCTGCATGACGGTCTTCGCCGTGGTGATCGTGGCGGCGGCCTGGGCGCGGTCGAGCGCGGTGCCGCGAAGGGCGGGCTCCGCGGTCGCCGAGGCGCTCGGGGTGCCGGTCGGCATGCCGAGGGCCTCGCCGATGGCGGGCTGCGTGCCGACGGTCAGGGCGCCACCGGCGACGGCGAGGACCGCCGCGCCGCCGGCGATCAGCGTCGCGCGGTGCCGCAGGGCCCGGCGCATCCGGCGAGTGGGGGTGTTCAGGGCCTCACGTCGGGTCGAGGCGGTGGTGGTGGGGAGCTCAGGGGTGTGTCGCATCGGTTCCGCAGGTCGGCGGCTCGGTGGGGGAGGGACTCCTGCTCGCGCGACCGAGGTCGTGCGGGCACGCCGGAGGCTGGCGGTGTCGGTGACACCGTCGGCGACGACGAGGAGTCCTCGAGCCGGTGAGGACCGGACGGTGGTGTGGGGCCCGTCCGTCCGCCGGGAGCAGCCGTGGGGTGGCCGCGGTCAGGCGGAGCCGACACCATGACCGGTCAGACTGGGCAGCGCGTCCAGGAACGCTGGCAGAACGGTCCGTCCACCACTTGGTAACGGTTCGGTAACGGTCGTGCGAGGCCTAGAAGGTGTGAGGTTCCTGGGCGTGCTCGCCCTGGGCGACACGCTCGAGCGCGGCCAGGGCGCCGGCGATCGCCTGGACGTCCGACTCGTCGAGCTCGGCGATGAGTTCGGCGACGATCCCGGTGCGGTTCGCACGGGCCTGCTCGACCGCCTCGATGCCCTCCGGCGTGGCCGTCACCATGAACGCCCGGCCGTCGCGCGGGTCGGCCTCGCGCTGGATGAAGCCGCGCTGCTCGAGCTCGGTCAGGATGCGGGTCATCGTGGGCTTCGTGACCACCTCGATCCGCGACAGGTCGCCGGGGCGCAGGGGTCCGTGCCGCTGGATCGACGCGAGCGCCGACACGATGCCGTACCCGAGTGAGGCCGAGTCGGTGCGGGCCCGTCGGTTGATCCGACCGACCGCGGCGGCCAGGCGTGCGGCGACCTCGGTACGGTCCGTCGGGCGGGGGTTCATGTGCTGCTCCGGGTGCCTGGTTCAGGTGGTCGCCAGCGATGCTATCGGTCCGCGCGGCCCCGGGACTGGGAGCGTCACGCGCGTGGCCAGGCCGCCGACCGGGAGGTCCGCGGAACGTCGACCGCCCGCCTCGCGTGCGCGAGACGGGCGGTTCCTGTACGCGGGTACAGGTGGACTCAGTGCTTCTCGCCCGGCAGCTGGTGGATCGCCTCGGTCGCGAGCTCTGCCGCGACGTTGTCGCCGGACTCGGTCGCGGCCCGGAGTCGGCGGAAGTCCTCGGTCATCCGGTCCCAGTCGACCAGCTCGTCGAGGTTCGGCAGACGCAACCGGAACGCCAGGCCGTCCATGGTGTCGCGGCAGACGCGCTGCAGGTTCTCGTTGCCGCACTCGGCGACGTACAGGGCGAAGACGTCGAGGGCGTCGTGGTTGACGGCGGCGACCTCGTGTGCCTCGAGCTCGGTGATCGTCTTGTCGAGCTGGGCCAGGATCTTCTTCCGGCTCGCCGACCCGAGGCGCGGGACCGCGAGCCGGACCACGCCGCCGAACAGCACGCCGAGGGTCTGCATCGCCTCGACGACCTCGGTCGGGTCCGGCGTGGTGACGCGGGTGTACCGGTTGGGGGCCATCTCGATCAGGCCGGCGCGGGACAGCTGGCTCAGGGCCTCGCGGATGGGTGTCCGGGAGACGCCGAGCCACGAGATGAGCTCGTCGTCGTTCAGTCGTTCGCCCGGGAGCAGGGTGCCGTCCATGATCGCGTCGTGGATCTTGTGGCGGACGGTGTCACGGAGCAGCTGGTGCTCGGTCGGGGCGCTGCGGGGGACCGGCATGCGTTCTCCTTCGGGGGCGGCGGCGTCGGGGCGCCGGGCGAACGGGCACGGTCGGCATCGCACGTGCTCGCATCACCGTACCTGATATGACAACGGCGTTCCGATCGGGTCAGCGCGTGTCAGTGTCGACGTGTCAGGTGCCGGTCCGCGCATCGCGCGTCGCGTGCCTTACTCGCGTCCCGAGCGATCTCCGAGCAAGCGGAGCGTGGCCGGGTCCTCGGCGCCGTCGTACCAGCGGTCGAGCACGGCGACGAACGGCCCCGGGGTGGCCGCGATCCGGGCGAAGAGCGTCATCGACGACCGGAGCTTCACCGCGTCGATGCCCCCGAGCAGGGTGTCGGCGGAGCGGGCGGGGGCGTCGTGTGCGACGTCGGCTGCCGTGAGCAGACGGGGCCCGAGCACCGGGTGCGCCAGGTAGGCGCGGGCTTCGTCCACGCCGGTGATCGCGTAGCGCACGGCCGTGGCGCTCCGCCCGAGGCCGGCCAGCTGCGGGAACACGAACCACATCCAGTGCGACGACTTCCGGCCCCGACGGAGTTCGTCGAGCGCGACGTCGTGGACACCCTGCTGGGCACGGACGAAGCGGTCGAGGTCGAACGGGTCGTCGGTCTGCGCGTCGGTCTGTGCGTGCGTCACCGGACGACCCCGCCCCAGCCGTACCGGACCGTCGTGCCGTCGACCACGAGCAGGGAGTCCGGGGCCCGGTCGAACAACCCCGGCATGCCGACGGCGTCGGGAAGATCGCCCTCGAGTCGGTCGAGCGTGGCCGAACGGGTGGTGAGCACCGGGTGCTGCCGCTGCCAGAACAGGGTCTGCGCCAGGTACCGCGCGTGGATGCCGGCGCGGGTGGTGAGCTCGGCGGCCAGCGGGGTGTCGACGACCTCGCCGGCGGTCACCCGCACCGAGGCCGCGTGCTTCGGCCGCACCGCCCCGGTCGGGCGTTCCTGCCGGAGCGACCGCGCCCACCGCACCGGGTGCAGCGCGCGGGTCGGGTGCCGGACGGACCGGTGCGCCACCGCGTCACCGCGGCGACGGGAACGTGCGTGCGCGAACGTGTACGGCACGCCGAGCAGTGCGTGCGCGGCCACGATGGCGGGCACGTTCGCGGTGTCGACCGTGCGGTAGGTCACCCCGCGCCGCCCCTGGTCGTCCACCGTGAGGACCTCGATCGTGACCTCGGTCATGGTGCCGAGCCGCCCGGCAGACGGGAACGGTGGCACCCGGGTCTCCCGGAACACGTACGCCGACAGCCCCACCCAGGCGCTGCCGTCGACCACGTCCGGACGGGTCCCGCGGGGGACGAGCCGCTGCAACGACGCCGGGTCGTGCCGCCAGTGCGCGAACACGATGTCCTCCCAGGCGTGCTGGGTGACCGGGCGGTGCAACAAGGGCACCGCCGCGCGGGTCCACGACGGCTGGGTCACGGCTTCGGTGCGTGCCGACCGACGCGCATGCTCCAGAGGACCAGCGGCAGCTGCAGGGGGAGCCGCAGGACCCCGATCAGCCGCATCGCCCGGCTCGAGCGGGGATGGTCGAGCAGGTCGTTCGCCATCTTGAGGTTCGCCGGGAACACCGCCGCGAACAGCGCCGCCGCCGCCCAGCCCGAGGCACGGCGGGTGGCGGGGAACGCGAGCCCGGCGGCGATGCCCAGCTCGGCCACCCCGGAGGCCAGCGTGGTCAGCCGCGGGGGCAGGGCGTCGGGCACGATCCGGTCGTACCCGCGGGGGCGCAGGAAGTGGGTGACACCGGCCGTGCCGAGGATCACCGCCAGGAGGGTGGCCGTGCGGTTGGCACGTCGGATCCGCTCACGTCGTCGCATGCGCCCCATCGTGCTCGCCGGTCCTCGGAACCAGGTCAGTGCCTCTTAACGTCAGTGTCTCTTCTTCACGTCAGTGCGGTCGCGACGAGGTCGAGGACCGCCGTCGCCACCTCGGCCTTCGTGCCGGAGGTCTCGCGGACCACCTCGCCACCGGGCACCAGGACCTCGATCGCGTTCTCCTCGCGCTCGAAGCCGGCCGACCAGCCGACGTGGTTCACGACGAGCAGGTCCGCGGGCTTCCGGCTGATCTTGGCGCGCCCGAGCTCGATCCGCGCGTCGCGGTCGGGTTCGGTCTCGGCGGCGAACCCGACGATGATCTGCCCCGTCCGCCGTGCCGCCACGAGGTCGGCGAGCACGTCCGGGTTCCGCACCAGCTCGAGCGTCATACGCTCGCCCTGGGCGTCCTTCTTGAGCTTCTCGGTGAGCACCTCGGCCGGACGGTAGTCGGCGACGGCGGCGGTCATCACGACGACGTCCGCTTCGGTGGCGGCGGCGTGCACGGCCTCCGCGAGTTCGAGCGCGGACCCGACGGGCACCACGGTCGCGTCCAGCCCCGCGGTCAGCGAGCCCTCCACGTTCGCGGCGACGAGGGTCACGGACGCGCCACGGCGGACGGCATCGGCGGCGATCGCGATGCCCTGACGGCCGCTCGAGCGGTTGCCGACGAACCGCACCGGGTCGAAGGGCTCGCGGGTGCCACCAGCGCTGACGACGACGCGGACGCCGGCCAGGTCGCCCTGTTCACCACGTGCCCCGGTGCTGGACGCGGTGCCGGTCTCCGCACTGCGGTGGCCAGCCGGGGCGGGGTGCTGACCGAGCACGGCGAGCGCGGCGGCGACGATGTCCTCGGGCTCCGCCATCCGACCGATGCCCGCGTCGTCGCCGGTGAGCGCGCCGACGACCGGGCCGACCAGGTGGACGCCGCGGTCACGCAGCGTGGCGACGTTCGCCCGGGTCGCGGGGTGCTCCCACATCTGCGGGTGCATGGCCGGTGCGACGACGACGGGTGCCTCGGTGGCGAGCAGCGTCGTGCCGAGCAGGTCGCTCGCCAGTCCGTGCGCCATCCGTGCCAGCGAGTCCGCGGTGGCGGGTGCGATGACGACCAGGTCCGCCCGGCGACCGAGCGCGACGTGGCGCACCTCGGCGACGTCGTCCCACACGCTCGTGGTGACGGGGTTGCGGCTGAGGGCCTCGAGCGTCGGCAGTCCGACGAAGCGCAGGGCGCCCTCGGTCGGGACGACGTGCACGTCGTGGCCGCGCTTGACCAGGTCGCGGACGACCCCGACGGCCTTGTAGGCGGCGATGCCCCCGGTGATCCCCACGATGACGGTCAGGGCGCGCTCTGCTGCTGCGTTCACCTGGCTCACGCTACCGGGGCCACGTGCGAGGATCGACGGCATGTGCACCGTCGTCGTCCGCGTCGACCCCGGGTCCGCGTGGCCCGTCACCGTGCTGGCCCTGCGGGACGAGTCGCCCGAGCGTCCCTGGGACCCGCCCGCTGCCTGGTGGCCGGACCGGGACCCGGACCTCCGTGGTGTCCGTGACCGCTCCGCCGGTGGTGCATGGCTCGCCGCGTCCGACCGAGCCGGCCTGGCCGTGGTGCTCAACCGCGCCGAACCCGTGACGAGCGTCGACGGCACGTGGACGACCCGCGGCGTGGTGCCGGTGGACGCCGTCGCCGACGACCTGCTGCCCGGACACGACGGCACGCTGCCGACCACCCGGGCCTTCAACCTGGTGCGCGCCACGGCCGAGGGCGCCTCGGTGCTGACCTGGGACGGCGAACAGGTCCGCACCACCGACCTCGGCCCCGGCGTCCACATGGTCACGCACGGTGCGGCCGACGATCCCGCGGCGCCGCGCATCGGTCGGTGGCTCGAGGCCTTCCGTGCCGTCGACGCCCCGGCCGGCCCGCCGGTGCTCGGTCCGTTCGACGAACTCCGCACCGTGGACTCCGGTGGCGACGCCGGGGACGGCTGGGGTGGCTGGTTCGGCGTGCTGGCGGAGTCGGCAGCGCTGCCGAGTGACCACCCCGACGCGATCCTCCGCGACGTGCACGAGGCCGAGGGGCACATGACGACCCTGTCGATCGTCGCCGCAGCGATCGCGCCGGGCCGCACCGTCCTGCAGCACGCCCGCCTGACCGAACCCGGGAAGCTGGACGGGTCGGTGGAGCTGCACCGGGCCTGACGCCGGCGACGCACCGGACCCGCCCCGGGCCTCCCGGCCGCGCCCCGCGCCCGCGTCCGCGCCTGCCTAGAGCGGCGGGCGCGTCCCGGTGAGGTCCTCGGCGACGGCCCAGAGCGAGCGGGCGAGGTCGGCGCTCCGCGCGGATCCGGGGATCGACACGGTGGTGGTCGGACCGGTCATCCCGAACGGACCCGAGGGGCCGTAGTACGCGCCGCCCACGGCGTTCGGCCCGACCGCCGCGTACAGCAGCGGCTCGGTGCCCTGCTCGACGGCCTGGGTGAACGGCAGGGCGCGGTTGCTCGACCGCACCGGCTTCGACCGACCGAGCGAGCGTCCCGCGGCCTGCAGGTTCGTCCGGGTGTAGCCGGGATGGGCGGCGGTGCTGACCAGGGGCACGTCGGCCTCGACGGTCAGGCGGTGCAGGTGCAGTGCGAGCAGCAGGTCGGCGAGCTTCGACTGCGCGTAGGCGCGCCAGCCGTTGTAGCCGCGCTCCCACTGCAGGTCGGCGAAGCGGATCCGGCCGGGGATCGCGGCGAGGCTCGACATCGTGACGACCCGGGGTGCCTCGGCCAGGGGGCCGTCGGCGAGGGGCGTGCGCGCACGCAGCAGCGACGGCAGCAGCAGGTTCGTCAGGGCGAACGGGCCGAGGAAGTTCGTGCCGAACTGCAGCTCGAAGCCGTCGACGGTCTCGAAGCGCTCCGGCGGGGCCATCACGCCGGCGTTGTTGACCAGGACGTCGATCGGACGTTCCTCGTCGACGATGCCGCTGGCGAAGCGGCGGACGCTCGCCAGGTCGGCGAGGTCGAGTTCGCGGACCTCCACGTCGGCTGCGGGATGGGCGGCGCGGATGCCGGCGGCGGCGGTCTCGCCCTTCTCGGTGCTGCGGACGGCGAGCACGACGCTGGCGCCGGCTCCGGCGAGGCGCAGGGCGGCCTCCTGTCCGGTGCCGCTGTTGGACCCGGTGACGACGATGCGGCGTCCGGTCTGGTCGGGGAGGTTCGGCATGCGGGTGACCGTACTCGTCCGGGCTGGCCGACCCCGGTCCGGGCCCGTGCCGACCCGGCCGCCGAACCGGTCGCCGACCCCGGCCGCCGACCCCGTGCGCGCACGCCGCGGTCGTGCTATGTTGATGCAAACGCATGGAAGTGCGATCAGGAGGACACATGAGCAACGCATTCGGCACCGACCGTCCCTCGGACGTCCCGCCGCCCGCACCCGAGCGGATCGGGCCGCTGCAGCTCGGCCTCGACACCTTCGGCGACGTGACCGAGCGCGCCGACGGCAGCCTGCAGTCCGACGCGCAGAGCATCCGCGACGTCGTCGACCAGGCCGTCCTCGCCGACCAGGTCGGCGTCGACTTCATCGGCGTCGGGGAGCACCACCGAGCCGACTTCGTCGTGAGCGCCCCCGAGGTCGTCCTCGCCGCGATCGCCGCCAGCACCGAGCGCATCCGGATGGGTTCAGCGGTCACCGTGCTGTCCTCCGACGACCCCGTCCGTGTCTACGAGCGCTTCGCCACCGTCGACGCGCTGTCGAACGGCCGCGCCGAGGTCATCCTGGGCCGTGGCTCCTTCACCGAGTCGTTCCCGCTGTTCGGCTACGAGCTGAGCGACTACGAGGTCCTGTTCGAGGAGAAGCTCCAGCTCTGGGCGGCCCTGCGCGGCGGCGACGCCGTCACCTGGTCCGGCACGAAGCGCGCGGGCCTGGTCGACCAGGACGTCTTCCCGAAGCTCGAGCACGGTGCCATCCCTACGTGGATCGGCGTCGGCGGCTCCCCGCAGTCGGTCATCCGCGCGGCGTCGTACGGCCTGCCGCTGTTCCTCGCCATCATCGGCGGGCAGCCGGCCCAGTTCGCCCCGTTCTCGCGCCTGTACCGCCAGGCCCTCGCGCAGCTCGACCTGCCGCAGCAGCCCATCGCGATGCACTCGCCCGGCTTCGTGGCAGCCACCGACGAAGAGGCCGCCGAGCGCTACTGGCCCTACCACAAGGCCGTCACCGACCAGCTCGGCCGGGAGCGCGGCTGGCCGCCCCTCGACGTCGCCGGGTACCGCGCGAGCCTGTCGGCCGGCGGGTCGCTCTACGTCGGCTCGCCGGAGACCGTCGCCCGCAAGGTCGCACGCAACATGCGGATCCTCGGCGCCTCGCGCTTCGACATGCGCTACGCCACGGGTCGCCTGCCGCACGCCGACATGATGCGGTCGATCGAGCTCTACGGCACCGAGGTCGCACCCCGCGTGCGCGAGCTGCTGGCGCAGCCCGTCCCCGTCGCCTGACGGACGCGGGCTCGGTCTTTTCGGGCGCGCGGGCAACGGCCGGGAGGCCCGGGGCGGCCGCCGAGATCGGCTCACGGCGGCGGCGGGTACGGTCCAGGGCATGTCGTCACGCCCCGACCACGCCGCCGGTCCCGCTGCTGGTCACGCCCCCGACTCCGTCGTGGAGCGTCGGTTCCGCGGCCGGATCATGGGCGTCGGCACCACCTCGGGCGTCCGCATCGTCGTCGGCATGTGGGACCGCTCGCCGTTCGGGCCGTTCACGGACGTGTTCCTCGAGCTCCCCGACGGCACCAGCGTGCTGCTCGCACCCGACGAGATCGTCGCCGCGTACGTCTCCGGCACCTACCGCTTCGACACCGTCTCGGTCGTCGACGTCCGCGCCCGCCGCACCGCCAGCGGGCTCGAGCTGTCCGCCGGGGCGCTGCAGGCCTCGATCGACGTCGGCGGCATCTCGCCGCTCGGCCGGATCCTGCGCATCGTCCCGAAGCCGATCGCCCGCGACCCGCGCTGGCTCGCTGCGATCGACCCCGTGGCACGCCTGCTCGCGCCCGGGTCCGGTACCGCGGGCTCGGCGGGCAACGGCCGGCGCGAGTACTACGGCGTGACCGGGGCGCACGACGTCACCGGCGTGCGGGGGACCTGGGCGGGGGAGCCCCTCGGAGACCTGGCCCCGCTCGACCCGCCCGTGGCGTTCGGCTTCGCCTCGATGCCGAAGATCCCCCAGGTCATCGACGTCGAGACCACGATCCGCGAACCCGCCTGACCTGCGCCCGACACGGAGTCGGTTTCGTGCGTGCGCATGTTCCGACGATCCGCGCGTCGATCGACTCGTGTCCGGTCGTTGCATGCACACGCATCCGGTGCGTGTGCATGCAACGACGTTCCACCTGTCGATCGACGCGTGTGGTGTCGCCTCCTGCACACGCATGCACGGCCCGACGGCCGGGATGTGCCGGGCGAGGGCGGCGTGGCGGAGGTGCGCCGGGCCTCCAGGCCGACCTCGACCCGGCCACGTCGACGCGCCGAGC
Organism: Curtobacterium sp. MCSS17_005; assembly: GCF_003234225.2. NCBI lineage: Bacteria > Bacillati > Actinomycetota > Actinomycetes > Micrococcales > Microbacteriaceae > Curtobacterium > Curtobacterium sp. MCSS17_005. The sequence goes on along the minus strand of NZ_CP126258.1, from coordinate 2,810,278 downwards.
TGACGCGTCCAGCGCCGGAGGGGCACACTGGTCGGAACGGTACGGCCCCGTGCACCGACGGTCGCACGTCGGTGGGAGCGGGGCGCATGACGCAAAGGAGCACCATGACCGACACACAGACGGACCAGCGCGCCGCCATCTCGGACATCGTCCACGGCGCCCACACGGCACTGCTCACCACGGTGAGCGAGGACGGGAACCTACACGCCAGGCCCCTCGCGGTGCAGGACAAGACGTTCCACGGGACCCTGCGGTTCCTGGTGCAGGACGGCAGCGAGAAGGTCGAGGACATCGCGCGGAATCCGCACGTCAACGTCTCGATCGAGTCGCAGGGCGGGTACCTGTCCATCGCCGGGACCGCGACCGTGACCCAGGACGACTCGGTCGTCGACGAGCTGTGGTCCCCGTTCGCCGAGGCCTGGTTCCCCGAGGGGCGCCAGGATCCGTCGATCCGACTGCTGACGGTCGAAGGGGTCTCGGTCGAGTACTGGACCCAGGACACCGGCCCGGTCGGCAGCCTGGTGCAGATGTTCAAGGCGGCGCTCGGCAAGCAGAGCCAGCCGGACACCGGCGACCACGGCACGATCGAGCTCTGAGGCGCGACGCCTGACGCGCGACGCCGTCGTCCTGTCCGGACGGCGGCGTCGTGCCGTGTCCGTTGCCTGCTCGGGCTGCGTGTCAGCCGCTCACGGAGGGCCGAGCAGCCACAGCACCGCGACCAGCACCGGCTGCCCGGCCAACGCGGCCGTCACGAAGGTCCACCGCATCCAGGGCTTCGCGACCAGCTCGGGCGAACCGAACAGCGGCGCGAGCGGCATGAGCAGCCGCGGGGTCGAGGCCATCGGCAGCGACACCGCGAAGATGTACAGCGCGTACGCGGCCGAGTACAGCACCGTCGTGGGCCCGAGCCGCAGCGTCGAGCGGCGCAGCAACCAGATCGGGTACGTGACGAGCAGGAACACCACGATGAGGATCCCGCCCACGCCGAGCCAGCGACCCGCGATCAAGAACCACGGCGTCAGCGGCACGAAGTCCACCCGCCCGATGAAGTTCACCCACCAGGACATCTCGGTCTCCAGGTAGGCGTTCGGCGTCCCGGTGGCGTGCGAGGCGATCACCGGCCAGGCGAGCCCCGCGAGGACCATGGTCAGGCCCGCGGCGACGACCCGGACCTGCTCGCGGAGCGGGAAGCCCTCGAACACCCGGCCGGTCTCGCGCCGTGCTCCGACCCACCGCACGAGTGCGACGACGCCGAGCACGAGCGGGATCGCCAGGGCACCGGGGCGGGTGAACGCCGCGGCGACGCCGAGTGCGGTCAGGAGCCCGTAGCGCCGACGCTCCAGGGCGAGCAGCGCCCCGAACGACAGCGCGAGGAACATGCTCTCCGCGTACCCGACCTGCAGCAGGAACGACAGCGGACCGCAGCTGAAGAAGAAGACCGCCCACATCGCGGCGGCGTGCCCGGCGCGGTCCAGCACCAGGCGGTGCAGCAGGTAGGTGGCGAGCAGCCCGGCGACGATCGCGACGAGCGGGGCACCGAGTTCGAACGGCACCCCGGTCGAGGCGGTCAGCGCCCGGATCGTGAAGGGGAACGCCGGCAGGAATGCCCAGGCGTTCTGCGCGACGTTGCCGGCGGCGTCGAGTGGCAGTGCGTCGGGGTAGCCGTGCAGCGAGATCTGCTCGTAGTACTGCCCGTCCCAGGCCACCAGGAAGGCGCCGAACCCGTGCTCGTTGCCCCAGATCGCGTTGCCCGGCAGTGCACGACCGATGAGCGGGTAGGCGAGTGCGAGCCACAGGGTCGACAGGACCCGGCCGCCCGTCCAGACGAGCAGGACCGCCGCCCACGCCGGCAGGGAGGCCACGGTGTCCAGGACGCGTCGTCGGCCGCTGGCCGTGCCCGCGGCGACCACACCGGCGCTGTCGGTGCGGCTCACGCGCGAGTTCCTCGGCGTTCGGGTGGTCGGGTCGGCACCCGGCCAGGGTAGTCGGCCCGAGCATGGGGATCGCACGGAACTGCGCCTGGAGGCCCGTCCCGCGTCGTGCGGGCTGCGTCGCGCCCGGTGGGCGGCCGGCGGGTGATCGGTGTCGCGTCCGGTGTCCCGTCCGGTGGGCGGCCCGTCCGTGACGGCGCGGACGTCCGCGGGCATAGTCTCGGTGGGCGATGACGACGACGGCGACGACACCCAGACGGCGGACGGGCAGCACGGCGGTCGCCGTGCTGGTGGCCGGGACCTTCTTCATGGAGCTCCTGGACGGCACGATCCTGGCGACCGCAGCCCCGGCGATGGGGCGTGACCTCGGGGTCGACTCCGCCGCGGTGGGCGTCGCGATCACCGCGTACCTCGTGACCCTCGCGGTGTTCATCCCGGTGTCCGGCTGGCTCACCGACCGGATCGGCTCGCGGACGGTCTTCGCCGGGGCCATCGCGCTGTTCACGATCGCGTCGGCCCTCTGCGCGCTGTCCACCGGGCTGGTCGAGCTGACGCTGTGGCGCATCCTGCAGGGCCTCGGTGGGGCGCTCATGGTGCCCGTCGGCCGGCTCGTCGTGCTCCGGAGCGCGGGGCGCGAACAACTCGTCACCGCCATCGCCATCCTGACCTGGCCGGCCCTCGCCGCACCGATCATCGCGCCGTTCATCGGCGGGGTCCTCGTCGAGACGCTGACGTGGCACTGGATCTTCCTCATCAACATCCCGCTCGGCGTCGTCGCCTTCGTCGCCGCCCTGGTGCTCGTGCCGCAGGAGCGTGCTGCGCAGCGGGTGCCGTTCGACTGGTTCGGGTCGCTGCTCGCCTGCGTCGGGCTCGGCTCGCTCGTGGTCATGGCGTCCTTGCTCGCGCTCGACGTCGTGCCGGTCACCGCGGTCGTCGTCTCCGGCGTCCTCGGCGCGGTGTGCTGCTGGCTCGCGATCCGCCACTTCCGCCGGGCTCCGCACCCGATCATGGGACTCGACGCGTTCCGACTCGAGACCTTCCGGGTGTCGCACGCCGGCGGCAGCCTGTTCCGCCTGGCGGTGTCCGCGGTGCCGTTCGTGCTCCCGCTGCTGTTCCAGGACGCCTGGGGCTGGAGCGCCGTGCTCGCCGGGTCCGCCGTGCTCTGGGTGTTCGTCGGCAACCTCGGCATCAAGCCGATGACGACCCCGTTCCTCCGCTGGTTCGGGTACCGCCCGGTGATCATCGTGTCGTCGGCCGTCGCCGCGCTGACCGTGGTCGCGATGGCGTTCATGACCGAGGACACGCCGTTCTGGCTCCTTGCCGTGCTGCTCGTCGTCAGCGGTGCCGCCCGCTCCGTGGGCTTCACGGCGTACAACACGATCGCCTTCGCCGACGTCGAGCAGGCCGACATGACCCCCGCGAACACGCTGTCGTCGACGCTACAGCAGACCGCCGCGGGATTCGGTGTCGCCGTCGCCGCCGTGGTCATCCGCGCGGCCTCCGGGCTGGGCGGCGACGGACCGTACACGGCCGCGTTCTGGGTCATCGCCGCCCTGCTCGTGGTCGCCTGCGTCGAGGGCATCCTGATGAGTCGCACAGCGGGCGACACCGTCCGCCCGGTCCGCCGTGTCCGCGCCTGATCCCGCCGCTGTCCGTTTCCGTCACGGTCACACGGACGAAACCCGGCAGGCGTTACAGTCTCAGCAACCGTCCGCGGTACCCGAGTACGGTGACCGCGGCAGGGTGACCGGAACACCCGGACAGGAAGGCAGCATGGCCGCGCCAGAGCAGCAGAGCACGATCGCATCAGAGCAGACCGTGCAGCCCACGCAGCTCCGTGTCGTCAGTTACAACCTCCGCGAGCACACCGCGAACAGCGAGCTCGCCGCACTGGCCGAGGCCTCCGAAGCCGACGTCCTGTGCGTGCAGGAGTGCGACAGCAACGACCTCGCACCGTCGATCGGCGGCCTCTCGCTCGCCGCGTCGACCCGCACCAACCGACTCGGGCTCGCGATCTACAAGCGTGACGACCGCTTCGAGGTACAGGACTTCAGCATCCACTCCCTGCAGAAGTCGCTGCACGACCGCGTCCTCGCACCCGCGCACGAGCGGCTCATCGCGATGCACCTGCGTGACACCGAGGCCGATGCCGAGGTCGTCGTCGCCTCGTTCCACGCCTCACCGCTGACCGCGACGAACTCCCTGCGCCGCAAGCAGATCGAGGCGGCGCACCAGTTCCTGCGCGAGCTGGCGAAGGACGTCCCCGCGGTCATGGTCGGCGACTTCAACTACCCGTGGTTCCAGACGAACCTGCGCCGCAAGATCGAGCAGGGCGGGTTCGCGCTGTCGCTGTCCGACCAGCCGACGTACCTGCGCTACCGCAAGTTCACGGGCCACTTCGACTTCGCGACGAGCGTCGGCCTGCACATCGCGGGCGTCGAGACCCTGCCGGCCGGCATCTCCGACCACCGCCCGATCCTGGTCCGTGCCCACTACGAGCACCCCGGCGAGACCGGCGCCGTCACCACCGTCGAGGCTCCCGCCGCCTGACCCGCGTCGTCGGCCGCTCGTGCCGAGGTCGCACGACATGCCGCGTGCGCATCGCCGAGTGGCCGCAAACTGTCGGTCGCGGGCCCGCCAGGCGATACTTCGTGCGACTTCGGCGGAGCTGAGCGGGGAGTCGTGACCGCTCGGCAGGGGACCGCCGGGCACGTCGGCGGCCCGTGGCGAGGTTGCACGACATGCCGCGTGCGCGGTGCCGAGTGGTCGTGAACTGTCGGTTGCGGGCCCGACGGCCGACGGTTCGTGCGACCTCGGCGGAGGTGAGCGGGGAGTCGTGACCGCTCGGCAGGGGCCGTCGGGCGTGTCGGCGGCGCGTGGCGAGGTTGCACGACATGCGGCGTGCGCATCGCCGAGTGGTCGGGAACTGTCGGTTGCGGGCCCGGTAAACGACGGTTCGTGCGACTTCGGCGGGGGTGAGCGGGGAGTCGTGACCGCTCGGCGGCCCGTGGCGAGGTTGCACGACATGCCGCGTGCGCGGTGCCGAGTGGTCGTGAACTGTCGGTTGCGGGCCCGACGGCCGACGGTTCGTGCGACCTCGGCGGAGGTGAGCGGGGTGTCGTGACCGCTCGGCGCACGACGCTGGGCGCGTCCGGCTGGGCGGCGACGCACCGGAGGCCCGGAGCCGGTCTCGTGGACCGGCACCGGGCCTCCAGGGGGTCGCCCTCAGAACCCGCGCCCCGCGAGCCCGCGTCAGCGACGCAGCGTCGCCCGCGCCAAGCGGTTGCCGATGAACTGGCCGAGCTGCACGATGACGACGATCGCCGCCACCGAGACGTAGACCACCCACCAGTCGTAGCGCTGCGAGCCGTAGGTGATCGCGTACTCGCCGAGCCCGCCGCCACCGATCAGTGCGCCCTGCGCCGTCATGTCGACGATGCCGATGTAGATGAACGTGTAGCCGAGGATCAGGGGGCCGAGACCCTCGGGGATGAGCACGGTCAGCAGGATCGAGACGGGGTGCGCGCCCGAGGCCCGAGCCGCCTCGACGACCCCCGGGTCGACCGACAGCAGGTTCTGCTCGACGATCCGGGACACCGCGAAGGCCGCGGCCAACGAGATCGCGAAGGTCACCGCGGGGACACCGATCGTGGTCTGCACGACGACCCGTGACAGCGGCGCGATCGCGGCGAGGAAGATCACGAACGGGATCGGGCGGATCAGGTTCACGAACACGTTGAGCACCGTGTACGCGGTGCGGTTGCCGAGGACGTTGCCCGGTCGGGTCGCGTACAGCAGCAGGCCGAGCGCGAGGCCGATGACCCCGGCGATGACCAGTGAGATCAGCGACATCACGATGGTGTCGCGGATGGCGGCGAGGAAGACGTCGAACGTGTCGATCACGCTCTGGAACGAGTTGTTGTTCACGCGGCGGCCTCCTCGTCGGTCGTGACGCCATCGGCACGGAGTGCAGCGATCGCGGCGTCGATGGCACCGGACGCACCGCCTGCTGCGCTCAGCTCGTAGGTGAGCGAACCGATCCGACGCTCACGGATCTCGCCGACGCCGCCGTAGACGAGCTCGGCGGTGACTCCGACGGCGCGGAACGCGGCGTCGATGCGGTTCTGCAGCCCGGCCTCGTCGGTGATCTGCACCGTGACGAGCCGACCCGGGTGGCGGTCCCGCAGGCGCCGGAGCGTCTCGGCGGAGGGCCGGTCGTGCAGTGCGGTGCGGACGAAGCGCTGCGCGGCACCGGTCTTCGGGGTCGAGAACACGTCGTAGACGTCCCCGACCTCGACGACCCGCCCCTGCTCCATCACGGCGACCCGGTCGGCGATCTGCCGGACGGCGTCCATCTCGTGCGTGATGACGATGATGGTGACGCCGAGCTCCCGGTTGACCCGGCGGAGCAGCGCGAGCACCTCGGACGTGGTCTCCGGGTCGAGGGCGCTGGTCGCCTCGTCGGCGAGCAGCAGGTCGGGCGACGCGGCGAGGGCGCGGGCGATGCCGACGCGCTGCTTCTGGCCGCCGGACAGCTGCTCCGGGTAGGCGTGAGCGCGTTCGAGCAGGCCGACGAAGTCGAGCAGCTCGGCGACGCGACGGTTCCGCTCGGCCTTCGGCACGCCTGCGACCTTGAGCGGGTACGCGACGTTGCCGGCGATCGTGCGGGACCGGAACAGGTTGAACTGCTGGAAGATCATCCCGATGTTGCGACGCGCCAGACGGCGGTCCCGCTCGGGGATCGCCGTCAGTTCGCGGCCCGCGACAGTCACCGTGCCGGAACTCGGCAGTTCCAACGCGTTGACGAGGCGGACCAGGGTGGACTTGCCGGCACCGGAGTACCCGATGACGCCGAGGACCTCTCCCTGGTGCACGTCCAGGGAGACGTCCTCGACGGCCACCACGGTCTCGCCGGTGTCGGCGCGGCGGTAGTGCTTCGAGACGCCGCGGAGTTCGACGAGGACCGGCACTACTGCTTGGCCGCCTTCGCGTCCTGCTCGACCTGGGCGAGCTCGTCCTGCAGCTTCGAGGCGCTCTCGTCGCGGGCGACGGCCTCGGGCAGGTCCTTCGCGAAGGCCTTCTGCACGGCGTCGTCCTGGAACAGCTCGGCCAGGTCGAGGTAGGTCTTGTTGCCCTTGTCCTCGTCGCGGACGGCGAACACGTTCACATACGGGGCGGCGCTCGCGCTCGAGGGGTCGTCCTGGTAGATCGCGTCCGAGATCGGCAGGCCGGCGGCGGTGGCGAAGTTGTTGTTCACGACGGCGGCGGCGACGGAGCCCTGCTGCAGCGCGTTCGCGGTCTGTGAGGCGTCGAGGGGCTGGACGTCGACCTTCTTCGTCTCGATGTCGTCGGCGGTGGAGAACGCCGAGCCGCCGTCCTTCAGCGTGATCAGGTCGGCCGCCTGCAGGATCAGGAGCGCACGGGCCTGGTTGATCGAGTCGTTCGGGATCGCGACCTTCGCGTTCGCGGGCAGCTCGGACGGCTTGTCGTACTTCGTCGCGTAGAGCGGCAGCGGGTACACGGCGGTCGAGCCGATCGGCTGCAGGTCGTCGTTCGAGGTGACGTTGTAGTCCGCCAGGTACTGGATGTGCTGGAACTGGTTGATGTCCAGCTGGCCGTCCTTGAGGGCGGGGTTCGGCAGCGAGTAGTCCGAGAAGTTGGTCAGCTTGACGGTGACGTTGAGCTTGTCCTTCGCGAGCTTCGTGTACGTGCTCCAGTAGCCGAGCGACTTGTCCGCGACACCGATCGTGACGGTCTTCGGGGCGGCGTCACCGGCGGCACCGGCGTCGTTGCTCCCGGAGCGGACGGCTCCGACGATGACGGCGACGACGATCGCCACGACGACGATCGCGGCGGCGACGATCCAGCCGATCGGGCGCTTGCCCTTCGGCTTCTCGGGCAGTGCGGGGGCTGCGGACATGCTGGTGCTCCTCGTGGGCCGTGCGTGTGGGGGAGCCGCGGTGGTCCGCGGCGTGGAGACGAGTGTGACGTGCGGTCCACCCCCGGTGCGAGTTCCGTTCCGTCGTGTTACGCAGCACTCGACCCGTGCCGCCTGCGTCGCAGGACGCGTCCCGACACGACTTGGTTGACTCGGATCGTGCGCAGCATCGAACTCGTCCTCGGTCCGGAGTCGGACGCCGCCGTGCAGTCCGCCTGGCAGGCCCTGATCGACGCCGACCTGCCGAGCCTCGGTCGGCACCCGTCGCCGTCGAACGCCCCGCACGTCACCCTGGCCGCCGGGGACACGCTGCCCGTGCCGGTGGGGTTCCGCACGTCGGTCCCGACTGCGATCCGGCTCGGCGGGCTGCTGCTCTTCCCCGCGGGTGTCGGTCGGTCGGTCCTCGTGCGCGCGGTGGTCGTCGACGCGGCGCTCACGACCTTCCACGGCGAGGTGCACGCGGTCGCCCCCGGCGGCGTCGAGACGTCACTGCCCGGGCACTGGTCGCCGCACGTCACGCTGGCCCGCCGGGTGCGCGACGAGGACCTGCCGCGCGCCGTCGCTGCGCTGCGCGCCGTGCCGCTGCCGGAGACGCTCGACGTCGGCGGCGTCCGGCACTGGGACGGCGAGACGCGGACGATCACGCCGCTCGCGTTCACGTCGATCTGACCGCTGGAGGGGGTCGCGTCGGGCGCGTTCCCGCACCCGGAACCAGGTTCCGGACACAGCACCGCGCGATCCCGTGGTTCCGTGTCCGGAACCTGGTTCCGACGCGTGGGCGCGGGTCGCGGGGCACGGGGCACGGCCTGGAGGCCCGGGTCAGGTCCCGAGCACGCGCTCGCCGAACGCAGATGCGAACGTCCGCTCCGGGTCGGCCCGGGCGACGAGGTCGCGGAAGTCCGCCAGCCGCGGGTACAGCGCGGCGATCGCCGCGTGGTCGAGCGAGCTCATCTTGCCCCAGTGCGGTCGGCCGTCGAAGGCCGCGAGCCGGGACTCCAGGTCGGGCAGGAGCGCGGCGACCTCGGTCGGGTGCTTCTTCCAGGTGAACGCGATGCAGAGGACGTCCTCGCCCTGGGTCGGGCTGAGCCAGAGGTCGTCCGCTGCCATCGTCCGGAGTTCGCAGACGTGCAGGTGCGGCTGGATCCGGTCGGCGAGCCCGCGGAGCGCGTCGAGAGCGGCCGCCGCGTGCCGGAGCGGGACGAAGTGCTCGCTCTGCACCTCGGACCCGTGGCTCGGGACGGACCCGATCGGGAAGTGCGGCAGGCGGTCCCACCACGGGCCGACCGAGCCGTCGCGCGCGGTCCGGTGGTCGTCGCCGGGGGTGCCGGGCAGGCGGCGTGCGCCGGCCAAGGTCTCCGGGACCGGCACGTCCTCGGCGCCCTCGGGGACGCGCGACTTCACCAGGACCTCGGTGATCGCGTCGCCGAACACCGTGTAGGCGCACACCGAGTACGCGGTGGCGTGCACCTCGGCGACGTTCGCCGTGAAGGTGTCCCAGGGGATCGCGCCGTAGACGTCCTGACGCATCCGGTAGGACGGTTCGACGTCGAGGGTCACCCGGGTCACGATGCCGAGCAGGCCGAGGTGCAGCACGGCACCGTCGAACGCGGGGTCCGTCCGGTCGATCGTCCGGGCGGAGCCGTCCGAACCGAGCACCTCGAACGCGCGCACCGCGGTGGCGAGCGAGCCCAGTGCCGTACCGGAACCGTGGGTGCCGGTCGCGACCGCACCCCCGACGGAGATGTGTGGCAGGGACCCCGTGTTGTGCAGGGCGAACCCGGCACGGTCGATGTCGGCCGCGACGTCGCCGTACCGGGTGCCGGCCCCGAGCGTGACGGTGCGGTGCTCGGCGTCGACGACCAGGTCGGTGGGGATGCCGGTCAGGTCGAGCAGGGTGCCGGCGGTGTCGGCGACGTCGTTGAACGAGTGCCGGGTGCCGAGGCCGTGCACCCGATCGGCGTCGGCCACGACCTGGGCTGCCTCGTCGATCGACGAGGGACGGACGACCCGTTCGGCCGTGTACGTGACCGTGCCGGACCAGTTGAGCTCGCTCGTCGTCGACCGCATGGCGCCCACCCTGCCACGCGGTCCGGAGACGGGCGCGGGCCGGGCGCCGGTCCCGTCACGGGTTCGGCGTCCGGCCCTGCTCGTCGGTCAGTGCGCGAGGCTCGTCGGTCAGTGCACGGGCGGGGGCGTCGGCGCGCCCTCCGGCACCTCGGGCCGGCGGACGAACACCGACGCCAGGATGCCGAACAGCGAGATGATCGCGCCGACCGTGAAGGCGGTGCCGACGCCCGACGCAGTGGCCACCTGGACCCCACGGGCACCGGAGCCCTCGACCGCGGTGGCCGCACCGATCGTCAGCAGCGTGACGAACAGGGCGGTGCCCGCAGCACCGGCGAGCTGCTGCGCCGTGCCGAGCACCGCGCTGCCGTGCGAGTACAGCTTCGGGGGCAGCCCACCGAGCGCCGCGGTGAACAGCGGCGTGAAGGTCAGGGCCAGACCGATGCTCAGCACCACGTGCGCACCGAGGACGAACCACACGCTGGTGTCGACGCCGACGGTGGAGAGCGCCCAGAGCACGGCGCTGACGATGATCGATCCGGGGATGAGCAGCACGCGCGGGCCACGGCGGTCGTAGATGCGCCCGACGATGGGGGAGAGCAGGCCCATCAGCAGGCCACCGGGGAGCAGCAGCAGGCCGACCTGCAGGACCTCGAGGCCGAGGACGCGCTCCAGGTAGATCGGCAGCAGGATGAGCGTGCCGAACATCGCCATGAAGCTCAGGCCCATCGCGACGATCGGCACCGTGAAGCCGCGGGTGCGGAAGGTGCGGAGGTCGAGCAGGGCGCTGTCGGTGCGCTGCAGGCGCGTCTGCCGGACGATGAACACCGCGAGGGCCACGGCGCCGACGACCAGGGCGGTCACCGGGACGAGCGGACCGGTCGCGCCGGCTTCACCGATGCTGGACAGGCCGTAGACGATGCCGCCGAACGCGAAGGCGGAGAGCACGACCGAGACGACGTCGATCGGCGCCTTGCGCGGCGTCGAGACGTTCTGCACCTTGACCATGCCGAGGATGAGCGCGGCGATCGCGATGGGCAGCACGAAGCCGAACAGCCAGCGCCACGAGAACGCGTTGAGGATCAGGCCGGAGATGGTCGGGCCGATGGCCGGAGCGACCGAGATGACGATCGAGATGTTGCCCATGATGCGACCACGGTGTGCGGGGTCGACGAGGGTCAGGACCGTCGTCATGAGCAGCGGCATCATGATCGCGGTGCCGCTGGCCTGCACGATGCGGCCGACGAGCAGGACGGTGAAGCCCGGCGCGAGCAGGGCGATCAGCGTGCCGACGGAGAACAGGCCCATCGCCCAGATGAACACCGGGCGGGTGTTGAAGCGCTGCAGCAGGAACCCGGTGATCGGGATGACGACCGCCATGGTGAGCAGGAAGCCGGTGGTCAGCCACTGGCCGGTCGCGGCGCTGATGTCCAGGTCGTCCATGAGCCGGGGCAGGGCCACGCCCATGATGGTCTCGTTGAGGATGACGACGAACGCGGAGACGAGCAGCAGCCCGATCACGAGTCGGGTCTCGGCAGCGGACGGCTGCGAGACGCTTCCCGTGCGGGGGGCGGAATCGACGGCCTGGGTCATGCGGGTGCTCCTGGTGGGTCACGACGGGTGGAACGGGTGCGGCGCAGGACGCGCAGACAGGCCAACTCCCTGAGTGGATGCGATTATTCCGCTTCGCTCCGACATCCGCAGGGGAACGATCGGTGCCGAGCACGCCGGTCGTCGGCGCAGCTCCCACCCACGTCGGCTCAGTGCAGGATCGCGAACCCGTCGGCGTCGCCGTGCGGCACGACCGACCGCAGGCTGACGTCGGTCACGGTCGCCGACGGCGGCCCGGTGCGCAGGCACTCGACCAACGAGTCGACGGCGACCGAGGGTCCCTCCGCCTCGACCTCCACCGTGCCGTCCCAGAGGTTCCTCGCGTAGCCGACGAGGTCGAGCCCGTCCGCCTTCCGAGCGGTCCAGTACCGGAAGCCGACCCCCTGGACCGTCCCCGACACCACGGCATGCACCCTCGTCACCGTCGTCATGTCCTCCACGCTAACCGCGTCGGACCCCCGGGAGTTTTCGGCCCCGTGACAATCTGTTTCCGGCTCGTGACGAGCGCACCGCGTCGGCAGTGATAGTGTCATCTCAACCCGAACACTTCGAGTCAGATTGACACTATCTCCACCATGGACGAAGCAGGCATCCGCGTCGCGGTCTCCACCGTGATCGTCGCACTGCGCCCGCACCCCGACACCGGCGCCCCGGCGCTGTGGATGCCGCTCGTCCGTCGCGTCGCCGAACCGTTCGAGGGTTCGTGGGCGCTCCCCGGCGGCTGGGTCGGCGACGACGAGGGCCTCGAGGACTCCGCGGCCGCCCGACTGCGTGAGACGACGAACGTCCAGCCGCGGTACCTCGAGCAGCTCTACGCGTTCGGCGACGTCGGACGCTCCCCGAGTCGCGTGGTGTCGATCGTGTACTGGGCACTCGTGCACCCGGACGAGGCGAACGTCGTGCCCGACGACTGGAACGTCCGGTGGTTCCTGGCCGACGAGCACCCGCCGCTCGCCTTCGACCACGACCGCATCGTCGAGTACGCCCTGTGGCGGCTGCGCAACAAGATGTCGTACTCGCGGATCGCGCAGGCGTTCCTCGGCGACCGATTCACCCTCGCCGAACTCCGCGGCGTGTACGAGGCGGTGCTCGGACGAGCACTCGACCCCGCGAACTTCCGTCGGCAGGTCGAGAAGACCGACGCGGTCCTGCCGACCGACGAGACCACGAGCGGGGGCCGGCACCGTCCGGCTCGGCTGTACCGCTCGAACCCCGACCTGGCCTACGCGGACAACGGCCCGCTGCAGACCGGGGCCGATCAGCACCAGCAGCGGAACCGATAGGAAACCCCGTGTCCATCGCCACGACGATCGAACTCATCTCCAACGGCAGAGCCGGCGGCAGTACCTGCACGCCCGACCTCGCGATGCCGACCTGGGACTTCGACTCCCGCCCCGGGTACGGCCCGGGGTCGTCGATGTCCGACGTCATCCCGACGAGCGCCCCGCGCCAGGGTGTCCTGCCCGACGAGTACAAGACGACCCCGACCGACGAACTCCACGAGCGCATCGAGCGGGCGAAGGCCACCCTCGGCGACCGGGTCGTCGTCCTCGGGCACTTCTACCAGCGCGACGAGGTCGTCCGGCACGCGGACTTCCTCGGCGACTCGTTCCAGCTCGCGAACGCCGCCCTGACGAAGCCCGACGCCGAGGCGATCGTGTTCTGCGGCGTGCACTTCATGGCCGAGACGGCCGACATCCTGGCGCGCGACGACCAGCGCGTGATCCTGCCGAACCTGGCCGCCGGCTGTTCGATGGCCGACATGGCCGACATCGACAGCGTCGAGGCCGCGTGGGCGGAGCTGACCGCGGTGTACGGCACCGAGCCCGACGCCGATGGCCGCGTCCCCGTGATCCCGGTCACCTACATGAACTCCGCCGCCGACCTCAAGGCCTTCTGTGGTCGCAACGGCGGCATCGTGTGCACCTCGTCGAACGCCGCGACCGTGCTCGAGTGGGCCTTCGAGCGTGGGCAGCGCGTCCTGTTCTTCCCCGACCAGCACCTCGGCCGCAACACCGCGAAGGCGATGGGCATCAGCACCGACCTGATGCCGATGTGGAACCCCCGGCTGCCCGGTGGGGGCAACACCGCTGCGGAGCTGCTCGAGGCGAAGGTCATCCTCTGGCACGGCTTCTGCTCGGTGCACCGCCGCTTCACCGTCGACCAGATCGACCAGGCCCGCCGCGAGCACCCGGGCGTGCAGGTCATCGTGCACCCGGAGTGCCCGATGGCAGTCGTCGACGCCGCCGACCACGCCGGCAGCACCGACCTGATCCGGAAGACCGTCGCCGCGGCCACCGAGCCGACGACGTTCGCGATCGGCACCGAGATCAACATGGTGAACCGCCTCGCCGCCGAGTACCCGCAGCACACGATCTTCTGCCTCGACCCGGTCGTCTGCCCCTGCTCGACGATGTACCGGATCCACCCGGGCTACCTCGCCTGGGTGCTCGAGGCCCTCGTCCGCGGCGAGGTCCTCAACGAGATCGTCGTCCCCACCGACGTGCAGGCCGACGCCAAGGTCGCGCTCGAGCGCATGCTCGCCGCCAAGCCGCGCGGCTGAGACGCGGACCCGACCGAACGAGGGAGACCACCGTGCACGTCGTCATCGTCGGCTCCGGCATCGCCGGGCTGACCGCAGCGATCCGCGCCAGTGCCCTGCACGACGTCACCCTGGTGACGAAGGGGGCGCTCGCCGACAGTGCCACCGCGTACGCCCAGGGCGGCATCGCGGTGGCGCTCGGTGCCGACGACTCCGCGGCGCTGCACCAGGCCGACACCCACGTCGCCGCGGCGGGCAGCGCCGACGCCCGGGCCGTCGAGGTCCTGTGCACCGACGGGCCGGCCCGCGTCCGCGACCTGCTCGCCCTCGGGGTGCCCTTCGACCGGTCGTCGGACCCGGCGACCCTCGACCGGTACGGCGACGACCTCGCCCGCGGCCGTGAAGCCGCGCACGGCCGGTGGCGCGTCGTGCACGCCGACGGTGACGCGACCGGAGCCGCCATCGAACGCACCCTCATCGCAGCACTGCACCGACGGCACGTCACGATCCTCGAGCGCACGAGCCTGACCGACCTGGTCGTCCGCGGCGGCGTGGTCGTCGGCGTCGACGTCCTCGACCTCGTCGGGGAACCCCGCCGGCTCGACGCCGACGCCGTCGTCATCGCGTCCGGGGGAGCCGGACACCTGTACCGCGAGACGACGAACCCGCTGGTCGCGACCGGTGACGGGGTCGCCGCCGCCTGGCGCGCCGGCGCCGTCCTCGCCGACCTGGAGTTCTTCCAGTTCCACCCGACACGGCTGGCCGTCCCCGGTGGCGGCCTGGTGTCCGAAGCCGTCCGCGGTGAGGGCGCCGTCCTCCGCGACGCCGCCGGGCACCGCTTCATGACCGACGTGCACCCGGACGCCGAGCTCGCCCCGCGTGACGTCGTCGCGCGGGGGATCGCCGCCGCGGTGCGCGACCAGGGCGGCGCGCCCGTGCTCCTCGACGCCACCGGCCTCGACGCCGGGTTCCTGGTCACGCGGTTCCCCGGACTCACCCGGGCCACCCGCGCCGCCGGCTTCGACTGGACCCGCGAGGGCGTCCCGGTCGCACCGGCCGCGCACTACTCGATGGGCGGCATCGCCACCGACGCCGAGGGCCGCACCAGCCTGCCCGGACTCCTCGCCGTCGGTGAAGCCGCCTGCACCGGGGTCCACGGCGCCAACCGGCTCGCCTCGAACTCCCTGCTCGAGGGGCTCGTCTTCGCGGTCCGCGCAGCGGACGCGGTCGCCGCACCGCGACCCGGCCTGCTCCGCCTGCGCGGGGACGCCGGTCTCCACGTCACCAGCGTGCCCCGAGCGGCCGACGCGATCCGTTCCTCCCGTCCGACCCTGCCTGGAGGCGCGACCCACCTCGACGACGTCGGTGCCGTCCGACAGGCGGTCCAGTCCGTCATGACGGACCGCGTCGGGCTGCTCCGTGACGCCGTCGGGCTGGCCAGCGCGCGCCGCGACCTGGACGCGCTGACGGCGCCGACCGGCGGCGGCGTGCGCGAGCACGAGGACCGTGCGCTGCTCGACCTGGCCCGACTCGTCGCGCTCGCCGCCGAGGCCCGCACCGAGTCCCGCGGGGCGCACGCCCGCACCGACCACCCCGACACCGACCCCACCGCCCCGGCCTCGTACGCCTGGGTCGCCGACCCCACCGACGCACACCCCGACGG
Organism: Curtobacterium sp. MCSS17_005; assembly: GCF_003234225.2. Lineage (NCBI taxonomy): Bacteria > Bacillati > Actinomycetota > Actinomycetes > Micrococcales > Microbacteriaceae > Curtobacterium > Curtobacterium sp. MCSS17_005. The sequence continues at coordinate 2,794,529 of NZ_CP126258.1, read as the reverse complement.
CCACACGGACGAACGCGCCGACGTCTCCGCAGCCGTCCCGCAGGAGGTACCCGCATGACCACCGACCCCGGCACCATCCCGCCGCACGCGCTCCGTCGCGTGATCGAGACCGCGCTCGAGGAGGACGCACCCTGGGGCGACGTCACCAGCGAGACCCTGATCCCCGCCGAGGCGACCGCGACCGCGACCCTCGGCGCGCGCGAGCCCGGCGTGCTGAGCGGCGGGGCGGTGTTCGTCGCCGTGATGCACGCCGTCGACCCGTCGATCCACGCCGTCGTGCACGTCGCCGACGGGATGCGCTTCGTCGCGGGCGACGTCCTCGCGACCGTGACCGGGTCGGCGCGGGCCGTGCTCCGGTCCGAACGGGTCGCCCTCAACCTGGTGCAGCGGATGTCGGGCATCGCGACGACCACCGCGGCGCACGTCGCGGCCGCCGCTGGCACCTCGGCGCGGATCGTCGACACCCGGAAGACGACGCCGGGCCTCCGAGCACTCGAGCGGTACGCCGTCCGGTGCGGCGGCGGACACAACCACCGCACCTCGCTGTCCGACGCCGTGCTCGCCAAGGACAACCACCTGGCGGTGCTCCTGGCCGGCGGCATCGGCATCGGCGACGCGATCGCCCAGGCCCGCCAGCGGCTCGGGCACACCGTGCACGTGGAGGTCGAGGTGGACCGCATCGATCAGATCGAACCCGTCGTCGCTGCGGGGGTCGACACGATCATGCTCGACAACTTCACCCCGGACGAACTCGTGACCGGGGTCGGCATCGTCGCCGGACGCGCGCTCGTCGAGGCCTCGGGAGGCGTGTCGCTCGACACCGTCGCGGCGATCGCGGCGACCGGCGTCGACGTCATCTCGGTCGGGGCGCTGACCCACTCGGCGCGGGCGCTCGACCTCGGACTCGACATCGACGTCGCGGTGCCGGTGCGGGACTGACCGTGTTCTACCTGGACCGCGCCGCCACCACCCCGGTCCGCCGCGAGGTGCTCGAGGCGATGTGGCCCTACCTGACGGGGGCGTTCGGCAACCCCTCGTCGACTCACGGGGTCGGGGACGAGGCCGCGCGGGGACTCACCTCCGCGCGGGCCGCCGTCGCCGGGGTGCTCGGGTGCCGGCCCGCCGAGGTCGTCTTCACCACCGGCGGCACCGAGGGGGCGAACACCGCGATCAAGGGGATCGCCCTCGCCACACCCCGCGGTCGGCACGTCGTCACGAGCGCCATCGAGCACGAGGCCGTACTGGGGAGCTGCGCGTACCTCGCCCGCTTCCACGACTTCGACGTCACCGTGCTGCCCGTCGGGCCGGACGGCCGCGTCGACCCCGCGGTGCTGCGCGCGGCCCTCCGCCCGGACACCACGCTCGTCTCGATCGCGCACGCCGACAACGAGATCGGCACCGTGCAGGACGTTCCCGCGCTCGCGGCGGTGGCGCACGAGGTCGGGGCGCGGTTCCACACCGACGCCGTGCAGTCCGCGCCCTGGCTGCCGATCGGTCTCGCGGTGCTGGGCGTCGACGCGCTGTCGTTGTCCGGGCACAAGCTCGGCGCCCCGAAGGGCACCGGCGTGCTCGCGGTGCGCGCCGGGGTCCGGCTCGAGCCGCTGCTGCACGGCGGGGGACAGGAACGGGGGCGGCGGTCCGGCACCGAGGACGTGGCCGGTGCCGTGGCGGTGGCGACCGCCCTCGGGCTGGCGGCGGAGACGGTGCGGTCGGGGGAGGGCGCGGCGACCACCGTGCGCGACGCGGTGCTCGACGGCGTGCTCGCCGCGGTCCCCGGCGCGTTCGTCACCGGGTCGCGGGAGCACCGGTTGCCCGGGCACGCGTCGTTCTGCTTCCCGGGCGTCAACGGCGAGACCGTCCTGCTCGAGCTCGAGCAGCGTGACGTGGTGTCGTCGTCGGGCAGTGCCTGTGCTGCCGGCAGCACCGAGGCCTCCCACGTGCTCACGGCACTCGGGATCCCGGAGGACGTCGCCCGCACCGCCCTCCGCCTGACGTTCGACGCTGCCCTCACGGCCGACGACGTCCCGGTGGTCGTCGGGGCCGTGGCCGATGCCGTGGCGACCGTCCGCGCCCTCGGCTGAGGTGTACTAGACGTTCTACTCCATCTCTGGGTACGTGTCCCCCCTTCTGCGGACAACCGATCTGCGTCAGAGTGTCGTCATGGCAAACGCGATGATGACCCGGACGCGACGGGACGACCGCTTCCGAGCGGTGCAGCTCCTGCCGGCGCCGGCCACCCTCGTCGCGCTCGCCCTGGCAGCGCAGCACGACCTCGGCACGGCCCCGCTCGGGGTCATCGCCGTGGTCGGAGCGCTCGCGACCGCCGGGAGTGCCCTGCTCCCGATGGTCCGGCCAGCCGCCGCCCACCGGTCGATGCCCGCACCGACCGAGACGGACCGGTACCGAGAGGACACCGAACACCCTTGAGGTCCACCACCGTGCGGTTCCCCTGAACCGAGCCGCGCGGTGGACCCAGACCGGATGTCGACCCCCTGATCGACGTCCGGCGCGGGGCGCGACGTTCCCCCTGTCGTCGTGTCCCGCCGTACACCGCGATCCCGCCGTGGGTCGACGTCGCACCCCTGAGCGGCGTCGGTTCCCCTGCAGCCCACGGCGGGATCCGGTTCCCCGGTAGCGTCGTCGCATGCCCTCGTACCGTGCGACCCTGGCGATCGGTGCCCTCGCGCCCGGCACCGCCCCGGACGCCGTCCTGCCCGCCGCGGCCGCCCTGGTGCGCGAACACGCCGTGGTCGAGGCCGAGGACGTCCGGCTGCTCCGTGGCGTCCCCTGCGCCGTCGTGCGCTTCGAGGCCGAGGACGACCGTGCCGCCGCGGCCGTCCGCGACGCCGCCGTCGACGGGCTGCGGGACGTGGTCGAGATCCGCTCCGACGTCGTCACCCGGCGCGAGGGCGGTCGCTGGATCCCGGTCGCTTGAGAGCCAGGCGGTCGCCTGACGGTCAGGCGGTGTGCGTCGCCGGTTCCGGGGTCCCCGGCCAGACGTAGTCCAGGTCGTCCGGCACGTCCGGGAACAGCTCCCGGTAGTGCTCCGGCGCCTTCTGCACGAGCTTCGACCGGTGCGAGACGTGCAGGGCCTCGTCGTCGTTCCACGGCGGGATCGGCACGTCGCCGCGCTCGTACGCCGCCAGGTCCTCCGGCACACGACCCAGGTCGAGCAGGGTCTTCTCGAGACACGTGTCGGCGTACCCGCGCTCCGCCCAGACGCGGCACGTGGCCTCCTGGTACGCCATCAGCGCCGGACGGTAACCGCGCCACATCGCCGTCACCGGGTGGTGCTGCCAGCCGTAGTCGGGGAGCGTCAGGGCGCGCATCACCTGCAGGGTCTCGACGCGCTGCTTGCCGAGCCGCCGGTCGTCGAGGACCTCGGCGGATGCCCGGAAGTCGGCGTACGGCAGGAAGGTCTGCATGGCGCGGACGCTACCCCGACCGACTGGCACCCGACACATGTCGTCATGAACGTGCCGCCCGCCCCGGCAGCGTGTGAGCATCGACCGCATGAGCGGAGAACTGGTCGTCGGCGTCAGTGGCAGCCCATCGGACCCCTCGCGGACCTCGACCCTGGTCGCGGCGACGGTGGCCCGGTTGGCCGAGGAGATCGACGGTGCCCGGACCGAGACGATCGAGATCGGCCCGCTGCTCGCCGACCTCGGAGCGGCCTCGGGTCGCGAGACGATGTCGGACCGCACCCGCCGGGCCCTCGAGACGGTGGAGGCCGCGGACGTGCTCGTCGTCGGCAGCCCGGCCTTCCGAGCGGCCTACTCCGGCGCGTTCAAGCTGTTCTTCGACTGGGTCGGGCAGTACGACCTCGTCGACACCCCGGTGCTGCTGACCGCCACCGGCGGCAGCGACCGGCACGCCCTGTTGGTCGAGCACCAGATGCGCCCGCTGTTCGGGTTCTTCCAGTCCACGACCCTGCCGCTCGGGGTGTTCGGCAACGAGCGGGACTTCACCAAGCGCGAGGGTGGCTACGACATCGCGAGCGTCGACCTCGAGCTCCGCATCGACCAGGCCGTGCGCCGCGCCGTGCCGCTCATCCGCGGCGGCTTCGCCACCGCTGGCCTGACCGACGTGCGGCGCCCCGCCGAGTTCTGATCAGCGTGCCCTGCTCTTCCGGGCGCACCTGGTGCTTCCGGGCGTCCCTGGTCGGAACTTCTCATCGGGTACGCCCGGAATCGCCAGGCATCGCGCGTGCCATGGGAAGGAACGGGCGCGACCCAGCGTGACCAGATGGCGGACTGGAGGCCCGTGGCGACGCCGCCACGGGCCTCCCGCGCGACTGTGGCTCAGCCGAGCAGGGACGCGACGTGCGCGACCGCCAGGCGGTAGCCGTCGGCGCCCGCGCCGGCGATGACCGCCGTCGCGGCGGTGGCGACGTGGTCGACGTGGCGGAACGGCTCGCGCTTCCACGTGTTCGACAGGTGCACCTCGACGACGGGGACCCACAGGGCCTCCACCGCGTCGTGCAGCGCGACCGAGGTGTGCGCGTAGGCGGCGGGGTTGATGACGACCGCGGCGAAGTCGTCGAGCGCCTCGTGCAGCCACTCGACGAGCTCGCCCTCGCGGTTCGTCTGGCGGAAGTCGGCCTCGAGCCCGTGCACGGCCGCCTCGGTGTGCACGATCGCCTCGATCTCGGCGAGCGTCACGGTGCCGTACTGCTCCGGGTCGCGGCGCCCGAGGATGTCGAGGTTCGGGCCGTTGAGGACGAGGATGCGCGACGCGTCGGTCATGGGCCGAGCGTAGCGAACCGGGGGAGCGCTGCGCGGCTCGGACGATGTATGCGCTGGCTATGTGAACGGTCACAAATCGGTGTAACGTCTCCGTCCGGGTCGGCAGAGTTGTCGGCTGCAACACACTGACGTGGAGATGTGAATGGTTCTCGCTGCAGCGAACGAAGGGATCCGGCTCGACTTGGGCTGGGTCGACTACCTGATGATCATCGTGTACTTCGCGGTCGTCATCGGGATCGGGTTCACCGCCCGCAAGCAGGTCCGGACGAGCATGGACTTCTTCCTGTCCGGCCGCTCGATGCCGGCGTGGATCACGGGCCTGGCGTTCGTGTCCGCGAACCTCGGTGCCACCGAGATCCTCGGCATGGCGGCCAACGGTGCCCAGATCGGCATGGCCACCCTGCACTACTACCTCGTCGGTGCCGTGCCCGCGATGGTGTTCCTCGGCCTCGTGATGATGCCCTTCTACTACGGCTCGAAGGTCCGCTCCGTGCCGGAGTTCATGCTGCGCCGCTTCGGCAAGGCGCCGCACCTGGTGAACGCGATCGCCTTCGCGGTGTCGAACGTGCTCATCGCGGGCATCAACCTGTACGCGATGGCCATCGTCATCGAGGCCATGCTCGGCTGGCCGGAGTGGCTGGCGATCATCGTCTCCGCCGGCTTCGTGCTCGTCTACATCACCCTCGGCGGGCTCTCGAGCGCGATCTACAACGAGGTCATGCAGTTCTTCGTGATCATCGCCGGGCTCATCCCGCTGACGATCGTCGGTCTGCACCGCGTCGGCGGCTGGGACGGCCTGTCGAAGGCCATCACCGAGACCCAGGGCGTGCAGCACCTGCAGGCCTGGGCCGGCACCGGCTTCGGTGACGTCACCAACCCGATCGGCGCCAACTGGCTCGCCATCGTGCTCGGCCTGGGCTTCGTGCTCGGCTTCGGCTACTGGACCACGAACTTCACCGAGGTGCAGCGCGCGTTCTCGGCGAAGAACATGTCCGCGGCCCGCCGCACCCCGCTCATCGCCGCGATCCCGAAGCTCTTCATCCCGGCCATCGTCGTGATCCCCGGCCTCATCGCCGCGGCCGTCGTGGGCAACCAGTTCGCCGACGGCACGCTGACCTACAACGACGCGATCCCGAAGCTCATCCAGATGTACCTGCCGACCGGTGTGCTCGGCATCGCGGTGACCGGTCTGCTGGCGTCCTTCATGGCCGGCATGGCGGCGAACGTCTCGTCGTTCAACACCGTCTTCACCTACGACATCTGGCAGCGCTACATCCGACCGAACATGCCCGACCTGCACTACCTGAAGACCGGCCGCTGGGTCACCGTCGTCGGCGTCGTGGTCGGCATCGCGACCGCGTTCATCGCGGCCCAGGCGTCGAACATCATGACGTACATGCAGACGCTGTTCTCGTTCTTCAACGCACCGCTGTTCGCCGTGTTCATCCTCGGCCTGCTGTGGAAGCGCATGACGACGCAGGGTGCGCTCTGGGGCTACGTCCTCGGCATCGTGACCCCGACGATCACCTGGATCGCCTACCTGGTCAACCCGGACCTGTTCGCCACCGCCACCGCGGAGACCCTGTACGGCGCGATCATCTCGTTCGTCACCGTGCTGGTCGTCGGCTTCGTCGTCTCGATGCTCACCAAGCCGAAGGACGAGAAGGAGCTCGGTGGACTCGTCTACGGCGTGGGCAAGATCGACCTGCACGGCGACTCGGTCGCGACGGACACCGCCTGGTACCGCTCGCCCGCACTGCTCGGCACCGTCGCGCTCGTCCTGTGCGTCGTCCTGTACCTCCCGTTCCTCTGATCCGCGAAGGAGACCACTTCTCATGAGTGACACCACCACCCCCGGCGCGATGACCGAGGAGCAGAAGGCAGCCCTCGTCCGCTCCACCCGCCGACTCGACCTGCGCCGCATCCTCGGCGGCCTGTTCGTGCTCTACGGCGTGATCACGACCATCGTCGGGATCGTGCACTGGAACACCGACCCCGAGAAGACCGGCGGGATCCACATCAACCTGTGGGTCGGGATCTCGCTGCTCGTCGGCGGCGGCCTGTTCTTCCTCTGGGACCGCCTGAACCCGGTGCCCGCCGAGGACATCATCGGCCAGGCCGAGGCCGAGTCGCACCAGCGTGCCGCGGGCGAGGGGCGCGAGCTGGCCTGAGGCTGCTTTGGTCGGGCGTCCCCGGCCAGACGCGGAACGACGAAGTCGCTGTCGGACGACAGCGACTTCGTCGTTTCCGGCCCAGGCTGCGGACGCCTTGACCGGAGCCGAGCACGGCGGGTAGCATTGATATGTCGATCGGGTGCTGCTCGGTCGAAAGTGATCCTCGGATGTCCTGCAGCCAGCGCGGGCCCGAAGATTTGCGCTTTCGGGGGCGTGCGTCAGGAAACCAGGATCGGGCTCGTCGGCTCGTCCCGTCCACCACCGGGTTCTGACTCGTCCACGTACGCCCGCGTCCGACCAGCATGTTGTGTACCGGTTGGTTCCCCCACGAAACGGTTGCGCGCTGGACCGGGTGGGGCCAGGTTGAGCGTGACGAAAGGAACCGCCATGGACACGATGGTCTTCATCAACCTGCCCGTCACGGACCTCGAGCGCTCGAAGGCGTTCTACGAGGCACTCGGGTACTCGATCAACCCGGCGTTCAGCGACGACACCGCGGCGTGCGTGGTGGTGAGTGACGCCATCTACGTGATGATCCTGACGACGGCGAAGTTCGCCGAGTTCACCGACAAGACGATCGCCGACCCCGACACGATCGAGGTCATCAACTCGCTCAGCGCCCCGTCGAAGGAGGACGTCCACCGCATCGTCGACGCCGCGGTGGCCGCCGGCGGCACCGAAGACCGCCCGGAGATGGACCTCGGCTTCATGTACCAGCGGAGCTTCACCGACCCGGACGGACACCGCTGGGAGTACGTGTGGATGGACGAGCAGGCGACGCAGGACGGCCCGCCCGCCGAGTGAGTGATCGGCTGTCGGCGGCGCCCGCCAGGATGGTCGCATGAGCACCGAGCCCGTCGACGCCCCGCCCGTGCCCGACCTCGTCACCGGTGACGACGGCCTGGCCCGGCCGGTCTGGGCGTCGTCGGACGAGCTCCTGCGCGAGTACTACGACACCGAGTGGGGCATGCCCGTCCGCGACGAACGCGGGGTGTTCGAGCGGCTCTCGCTCGAGGCGTTCCAGTCCGGTCTGTCGTGGCGCACGATCCTCGCGAAACGACCCGCGTTCCGGGCAGCCTTCGCCGACTTCGACGCCGACACCGTCGCGGCCTTCGGTGAGGACGACGTCGCACGGCTCATGGCCGACGCCGGGATCGTCCGGAACCGCGCGAAGATCCTCGCGACGATCACCAACGCGAACGCCACGATCGCCCTGCGGCAGGACGGCGGGCTCGCCGACTTCGTGTGGTCGTTCCGGCCGGCGACCACGCCCGAGCCTCGGTCCTCCGCCGAGGTCCCGACGAAGTCCGACGAGTCCCTCGCCCTGTCGAAGGCGCTGCGGAAGCGCGGCTTCGCCTTCGTCGGACCGACGACGATGTACGCCCTGATGGAAGCGCTCGGCATCGTCGACACCCACCTGCTGGGGAGCCACCGGCGCGGGACCTCCGGCGTCTGGAGCTGACGGGCAAGCCAGCGAGAACGGGAACGGGAACGGGAACGCCGGGACTATGGTCGCGACATGGCCGACGACATCCGGATCGCGTTCCTGCTGTTCCCGCACCTGACCCAGCTCGACCTGACCGGCCCGGCGCAGGTCCTCAGCCGGGTGCCCGGCGCACGCGTCGAGTACGTGGCGGCGACGCTCGACCCGGTGCCGAGCGACTGCGGCCTGTCACTCGTCCCGACGACCACGATGAGCGATGCCCGAGCGGCGGACGTGCTCGTGGTGCCCGGTGGTGACGGTGCCTTCGACGCGATGCTCGACCCGGACGTCGTGGCCTTCGTGCGGCGCCAGGCCGAGCACGCGACGTGGATCACCTCGGTGTGCACCGGTGCCTTCGTGCTCGGCGCCGCCGGGCTGCTCGCCGGCCGACGCGCGACGACCCACTGGGCCTCGAAGCCGATGCTCGAGGCCTTCGGCGCGCAGCCGGTGGACGCCCGGATCGCCCGGGACGGTGCCGTCGTCACCGCTGCCGGGGTGAGCGCGGGCATCGACATGGCGCTGTGGCTCGCGGCCGAGCTCGCCGGACAACCCGCGGCCGAGGCGATCCAGTTGCAGATCGAGTACGACCCGCAACCGCCGTTCGACCACGGGTCGGCCGAACGCGCCGACGCCGTCGTCGTCACCCGGGCCCGCGCAGCAGCCGAGGAATCGCGCGGCGCGAGGGTGACCCGCGCCGCCGCAGCCGTCCTGCGCTGACGCGGACCTTCAGGCGGTCACGAATCCCCGCTGGTCTCCGCCGGGTGGTCACGACCCGTCGTTCCGGGTGCGGCCAGTCGACACTTCGTGACCGCTCGGGGCCATGCACGCGGGGTGTTGTGACCGGGCGATGACCGGGCGGTGGCCCGAGCCCCCGCACCCGCGCCGCCGCAGCACGCACCCGCGCCGCCGCAGCCGTCCTGCGCTAGACCAGCGGCTTCCGCATCTGCGCCGACGTCACCTGGTACCCGAGCGCCGCGTAGAGCTCCTGCGCCCCGGTGTTGTAGCCGAACACGTTCAGCCCGATGCTCGTCGCACCGTGTTCTGCAGCGGCGCGGTGCCCGAGTTCGAGCGCTCGACGGGCGTGCCCGCGGCGCCGGTGTGCCTCGTCGATCTCGACGTTGAACACCCACCAATCGGTGCTGCCCGGCGTGAGCGGCCCGATCCACAGGTACCCGATGACGGTGTCGTCCTGGTCGGTGACGTCCCACACGAGGTGCCCGTCGGCCGGTGACCCGCCCGGGAACCAGCGGTCCCGCGACTGCTGCTCGTTCGCCTCGGCCTGCTCGCGGGTCTCGCCCGCCTGCATCCGCGACTCGACGTACTCGGCCATCGTGCGCTGGAGCCAGGCCGGGAGGCGCGTGGCCGGCATCAGGGCCAGCCGCGTGTCCGTCATCGGTTGCCCTTGGAACCCCGGCTCGGCTTGCCGCGCATCTTGCCGCGTCCGGGCGTTGGGCCCTTGCCGGTGTTCGACTTCTTGCCACTGCCGGACTTGCCGCTGCCGGGCGACTTGGCCTTGGCCTTGCCGCCGGCGCCCGCGGAGCCGCCCTTGGAACCCGATGCACCCGACCCGCCGGACCCACCCGACCCGCCGGACGCACCCTTGGCACCCGACCCGGCCTTGGTGCCGCCACGAGCCGGACGCGAGTCGTCGTCGCCGTCGCGATCCGGGCCTCCTGGCTGGCGCGAACTGTTGGCGGTCCGCCCGCGCACCACGCCGATGAACTCCTCGGTGGTCTCGGTTGTGTCCTCGTCCCGCCAGACCAGCGCGATGCGCGTGCCCTCGGCGTCCATGAGCGGACGGCCCACCAGGTCCTTGCGGCTGGCGGCGCGGAACAGCGACTGGGGGAGCACGACGACGCCGACGTTCGCCTCGACCAGGTCGAGCGATCCGTCGATGTCGGCCGGTACCGGGCCGGCGTCGATCACGTGGACCTCGGCGTCGGCGAGGTCGACCTCGGCGAGTTCGGCGAGGGGGGAGTCCTTGGGCATCGCGACGACGGCCGTCTCGGTCCAGAGCGGGATGGCATTGTGCTGCTCGGACACGGGCAGGCGTGCGAAGACCATGTCGGCCTCGCCGGCCAGCGTGTCGTCGACGTCGTCGGCGCCGATCGGCCGCAGCCGGAGCTCGACGGAGGGGAAGCGTTCCCGCCAGACACGGGCCCACTTTGCGGGGGAGACCCCCGGCACGAAGGCGATGGTGAGAGCCGCGGTCATGCAGACGAGCATAGGGGCCGTACCCTTGTCCTCATGGCGCAGGAACAGACCATGAAGCCCGAGACGGCTGCGAAGAAGCTCGGCATCTTGCTGACGGCGGCTCCGGAGTCCTTCCAGAGCGCTCCCCTCACGCGGACCGCCTTCGACGAGCTCCGGACCGAACCCCCGACCTGGCTCGAGGACCTCCGACGCGACGGCCCGCACCCGCGACCTGTCGTGGCGCAGAAGCTCGGCATCTCCATCTCCGGCCTGAGCCGTGCGGGGATCGACGACGCACTGACGACGGCGGACATCAAGACGCTGCTCGAGCAGAAGCCCGAGTGGCTCGTCCGTGAGCGTGCGACGCAGGCCGCCGTGCACGCCGAGAACGCCCGCGTGAAGCAGGAGCGCGCCGCCAAGGCCGCTGCCCGCGCCGAGGACTGACCCCACCCCGCACCACCCCGCCGCACCGAGGACGCCCCACGTGCACGAGACCGTCGCCGACGCCATGCTCGTCGTGCCGCAGTTCGCGTCGGTGTGCTGCATCGTCGGTGACCGCTACCGACCGCGCCCGGGCGTGATCGTGCCGGCGGGCGTGATGCTCGTCGCGATGCTCATGCCCGTCGTCGACGCCGGTGCGGTGTGGACCCTGTTCGCCGCGACCCTCCTGCTCCTGCTCGCACCGTTGCCCGTGATGCGTCGTCGCCGCGCCGACGGCCGCCGCGCGGAGCCGATGGACGTCCACCGCGCACTCTCCGCCGTCGTGATGGCGGGGATGCTGCTGATGGGCCACGCCTCGGGCGTCGCCGGAAACCACGCCGGGCACGGTATCGCACTGTCCGCGGTGCTCGGCGCCGGCGTGATCGGCTACTCCGCGTTCAGCGGCTGGCTGCTCCGGTACGAGTGGGGTCGTGAGGACCGGCGGGCCGTCCGCAGCGGCGAGGTCTTCGCGATGACCGTCGCCGTGGTCGGCATGACCCTGGCGATGTAGCGGAGTCGGCTGCCCCGTCAGTCGCGGCCCAGCAGTCGATTCGTCGGGTCCGTCAGTCGCGCTCGGCGCTGTCCGTCCGGGCGTCCGCCGCGTGGGTCGCCCGCTGCTTCGCCGCCTGGATCGTGTCCTTGGGCACCGGCGGGACACCCCGCCGGATCCCGCGCAGGCCGACGACGAACAGGACCGCGGTCACGATCGCGAACACGACGAACGTGATCCCGGTCGCCGCCCACAGCGGCAGCGCCAGGGCGAGCAGCGCCACCGCGAAGCCGGCGAGCGCGACCAGGGTCGTCACGGCGAACCCGACGGCCACCCCGGTGAGCACGAGCCCGGTCTTCGCACCGCTCGCACGTTCACCGATCTCACGTCGCGCCGAGGCGACCTCCTCGCGCACGGCGCGCAGCACCGGCTCGAGGGCCTTCTGCACGAGTCCGGCGGTCACCGTGTCGCGGAACGACGGCCGTCCGGGAGCGGTGGTGTCGTCGTGGTCGGTGCTGCTCATGGGGTCTCCTGTCCGGGCGCGGCGGTCCGCGTCCCCTGACGGGACGCGACCGGTCCGATGATCGTCACGCTGGCTCGCGTGCGCCCGGTGCGTTCCCAGGTTGCGCAACGGACGGGAGGCCCGCCCCGCGTCGTCGACGCTGGACGGACCTCCCGGGTGGTCGGGCCCACGGCCCTACTCGGCGACCTCCTCGAGGTCGTCGATCCCACGGGCGGCGGCCGCTGCGCGGCGGGCGCGCATCGACGGCGCGGCGAGCGCGGCGAGCACGGCCACGACCGCCACACCGGTGCACGCCCAGAACCCGATGGTGAAGGCGTCGTCGGTGGGCAGTCCCTGCGGCGTGCTGTGCGAGGTGATCAGCGCTGCGATGACGGCGGTGCCGACGCTCGAGCCGATGGTGCGGACGACCGTGTTGGCGCTGATGGCCTCACCGGTCTGGCTCGCGGGGACGCTCTCGATGATCGCGTTCGAGCAGGCGGCGAGGGCCATGCCGATGCCGATGCCGGTCAGGACGCCGGAGGCCACCACCTGCCACAGCTCGGCGTGTGCGATCGCCGGCAGCACGAACGCGGCGACGATGGCGAACCCGCCGATGAGCATCGGCGGCTTCGGGCCGACCTTGCGCACCAGGATGCCCGCGATCGGCCCGGCGACGACCATCATCACGACGGTCGGCAGCAGGAAGAGACCGGCCTGGGTGACGTCCTTGCCGAAGCCGTAGCCGAGCGCCGTCGGGAGCTGCAGGAGGGTCGGCACGAGGACGAAGGTGCCGAACATCGCGAACCCGAAGACGAGTGCGACGACGTGGGCGGTCCAGACACCGCGGACCGCGAAGAGCCGGACGTCGATGAGCGGCTCGGCGACCCGGAGTTCGACCAGGACGAACACGACCAGTGCGACGGCGCCGAGGACCAGCAGGCCGATGGTCTTGCCGTCACCCCAGCCCCAGGTCTCACCCTCGCTGACGGCGAGCAGGATCGAGACGAGTGACACCGCGAGGACGAACGTGCCGGCCATGTCCAGGCGGCCGGGCTTCCGCACCGGGGACTCCGGCATGCCGAAGACCGCGCCGAGCAGTGCGATGACGACGAGCACGGCGGGGAGCCAGAACAGCCAGTGCCAGGAGAGGTGCTCGACGATGGGTCCGGCGGCGACGATGCCGACACCGGCGCCGATGCCGAAGATCGCGGACAGCAGGCCGATCGTGACGCTGACCTTCTCCTTCGGCAGCTCGTCACGCACGATGCCGATCGACAGCGGCATCACGGCTCCAGCGGCGCCCTGCAGTGCGCGGCCGACGATCAGCACGCCGAGGTTCGGTGCGAGGGCGGCGAGCACGGCGCCGACGAGCAGGATCGACAGCACGACGATCAGGACCTTGCGCTTGCCGATCATGTCGCCGAGGCGACCGAGGATCGGCGTGAGCACCGAGGCGGAGAGCAGGTAGGCGGTGAGCACCCAGCTGGTCGCGCTGGTGGAGGCGCCGAGGTCCTGCCCGATGGTCGACAGTGCCGGGGCGACCAGCGACTGCAGCACCGCGAAGGAGAGGCCGCCAAGGGACAGGTAGACGATGATCGCCGTGCTGTTCGGACGGCGCCCGTCGGTTGTGGGGTGCGAGCCGGTCCGTGGGCTCTGCATGGTGTCGGTCATCGTGCTCCGTGTCGTCGTGCTCGTAGATGTAAACAATTGCTGACATGACGAGCGTACGCGCTCTGAGGAGCATGTCAACGCTTGCTTACATGACTGTGAGGACCGCTAGGCTGCGCTCCATGAGCAAGGACGCCGCGGCCACCCGACTCCTGCTCGTGCAGGCCGCCCGGCGTCGGTTCGCCTTCGACGGGTACCGCGCGACGACCGTGCGCGACATCGCCGGGGACGCCGGGGTGAACGTCGCCCTGATCAACCGGTACTTCGGCTCGAAGGAGGGGCTCTTCCGCGCCTGCCTCGACCGCGTCGTGCGCGACCTGGGGGCCGAGGAGACGAGCGAGCAGGGCCTCGAACGGGCGCTGACGGGCATCATCACGCACATCGTGCGGGCCCCCACCGACGACGACTCCCTGCAGCTGATGCTCCTGCTGCGGTCCTCCGGCGACGACGGCGCCGATGCCATCCGCCGAGAGACGCTGCGTCGGTACGCCGAACGGCTCGCGGGCACGGTCGGCGGCGCTGGGTCCGAGGAACTGCTCGTCCGTGCCGAGATCGCGCTGGCCGTGGTGCTCGGGATGTCGATGCTCCGGCAGTCCACCGCGGTGGAACCGCTGGCATCCGCCGACGACGCCGTCGTCTCGGCCGCGCTCGAGGACGCCCTCCGCGCCCTGCTCGCACCGCCGCGGTAGCGTCGAGCCGTGTCCGACCGTCCCGCACGTCGCCCCGACCCCGCTCCGCGCCTCGACGAGGTCGACGAGCGCATCCTCTGGACCCTGTCGGCCGACGCCCGGATCCCGAACAACCGGCTCGCGGCCGCGGTCGGCATCGCGCCGTCGACCTGCCTGGCACGGGTCCGTGCGCTCGAGGACGCCGGGGTGATCCGCGGCTACCGGGCCGAGGTGGACGTCGCCCGGCTCGGGTTCTCGATCGAGGCGATGGTGTCCGTCCGGGTGCACGCCGCGGCCCGCCACGAACTGCGGGACTTCGCCAAGCGCCTGCTGCGGGTGCCCGTCGTGCAGGACGTGTCGTTCCTGGCGGGGGACAAGGACTTCCTCGTGCACATCGCGTGCGAGTCGACCGAGCAGCTCCGGGACTTCGTCGCCGACGAACTCAGCGGTGACCCCTCGGTGGCGACGACGCAGACGAACATCGTGTTCGAGCGCCTCGTGGCCGACCGGGCCACCCAGGGCCGCTCCTTCGACGAACTGCGACGCTGGCGGGCCTGACGCGCGGAACCCCTGATCAGCGCGGTCGGAACAGCGCCGTCCGGTCAGCGCTTCCGGGTCATCGGGATGTGCGGGATGCGGTCCTCCAGGTACTCGTCCCCCGAGCGCACGAAGCCGAACCGGCCGTACCACTGCTCCAGGTGCGACTGGGCACCCAGGGCGATGCTCGGCGAGCGGGACTCGGCGATCGCGGCCTCCATGAGCTGCGCGCCGAGGCCCTGGCCGCGGGCGTGCTTCGCGGTGGCGACCCGGCCGATGCGCTCGGTGCCGTCGGGCTCGCGGAGCAGGCGGAGCGTCGCGTCCACCGAACCGTTGCCGGCCCAGAACTGCACGGTGCCGGGCTCGAGGTCACGGCCGTCGATGTCGCCGTACGCGGCCTCCTGCTCGACGACGAAGACGTCCTGGCGGAGCCGCAGGATCTCGTGCAGCGTGACGATGTCCAGGTTGCGGGTCGGAGCGTTGAAGATCGAGACCACGGACGGCCCTTCCTGAGAATTTCTTCCGAAACAGGGGGTGTTCCGGACCGGATCGGCGTACATTGCCGGTCAACCACTCTACGTGCGCAGCCGAGATCAGGAGGTGAGCGCATGGACCACCCGTTGCGCGCACCCTGGCGCGCCGCACTCCGCATCGTCCTGCTGGGCGTCGGGACCCTCGCCGCCCTCGTGCTGCTGTCCCTGATCCTCGGCGCGCGACCGGCCTCCGCCGCGACGGCCTCCGCCGCACCGACCGAGCAGCGCGGACTCGTCAGCAGCGTCGTCGACGGCGTCGGTGGCACCGTGCAGGGCGTGACCGGCGAGGTCGGCAAGGTCGTCGGCGGCGTGACGGACCCCGTTCGCAAGGCCGTGTCACCCGCACCTGCTCCTGCTCCTGCACCTGCTGCGCCCGCTCCGGCCCCCGCGCCCGCACCGGCTCCGGTGCCCGCGGCGCCCGCACCGGCACCCGCAGCCCCCGCTCCGGCTCCCGCAACTCCCGTGCCGTCGAGCCCCGCTCCGGTCGCGACCACACCGGCTGCCGAGCCCTCCACGACCGCCCCCGCGGCCGCACCGGCTACGCGCCCGGTGCGACAGGTCGTCGACCAGGTGAGCAGCGCCTCCCGGCCGGTCACCGACACCGTCGCGAACGTCCTGCGCCCCGTCACCGGCACCGTGGAACGCGTCACCGACGCGCGCCCGGTGACCGCCGTCGTCGACACCGTCGACGACGTGGTCGGCAGCGTCCCGGTGGTCGGCACGGTCCTCGGCGACGACACCCTCGGCGCCGTCACCGGTCCGGTCACGGGCCTGGTCGACGACACGCTCGGCTCGGTCGGCACGACCGTCGGCACCGTCCCCGACGTGGTCGAGGGCGTCGTCCCGTCCGTCGGCGGCACCCTGCCAGGAGGCACGGACCCCGTCGTCGACGTCCCCGCGCTCCCGGTGGGCGGCGGTTCGAACCCGTCCGCCGGGCCCGTCCCGTCGGTGCCGGTCGCGAACGCACCCGTCCGGCCCGGAACCGTCGCCCCGCAGGGCGCCACGGTGCTCACCGCACCCGCGCCCGCCCGCGTCGCCGATGCCGTGGGTGACCGCCCAGCAGGGCTCCGCCCGTCCGACCGGGTCGCCGCAGCTGCCACGACGGCAACGGTCGGCCCGGTCGTCCCGGCCGTCGATGTGCAGGACGCGACCCTCGGCGGACACGCGCTGCTCGTCCCCGCGGACGGTGAGGGCCACGGGCTCCCGTTCGACGGAGCCGACGCCGGCGTGCTCGGTGGCAGCGCCTCCTCGACCTCCGGCGGCGCAGCAGCCGTCGGCATCGTCGGCTCGACCGACGACATCGTCTCCCTCGCCGCGGGGTCTCGCGGCACGCTCTCCGACGACGCGGTCCCCGCATCGGTCGTGGGCGAGCACGACGTCGCTCCTGACTGAGATCGGTGCGCCTGTCCACCACGGCAGGCACGCACACATCCCGGCTGCGTCCGCGGTCGGTGACGATCTCGATCAGGGAGTACGACCATGAACAAGTACGTCTCCAGAGGGCTCTGGTTCGCCCTCTTCGTCGGCGGGCTCACGCTCGGCGGCACGGCTGCGGCGAACGCGGCCACGACATCTGGTGCCGACGGCACCGTCTCGGGCACCCAGGTGGCCCCCGCCGTGGACGCCCCGGTGTCCCTCGGCGGCAACGCGATCGCCGTGCTCGGCGACGCGGTGTCGACGGCGACCGGGTCCACGCCCGCCGCTCCGGCGCCGGCTCCGGCCACGACCGCTCCTGCCCCCAGCACCTCGGGCGAGGACGGCACGCTCTCGGGCACCCAGGTGGTGCCGGACGTCGCGGCACCGGTGACGGTCGGCGGCAACGCCGTGGCCGTCGCCGGTGACGCGGTCTCGGCCGCCGCACCCGCGGCAGCTCCGACGCCTGCAGCCCCGGCACCAGCACCGGCTCCGGCGCCTGCCGCCCCTGCCGCTCCCGCTCCGAGCACCTCGGGCGAGGACGGCACGGCCTCCGGCACCCAGGTCGCCCCGGCCGTGACCGTCCCTGTGACGGTGTCCGGCAACGGGATCGGCGTCCTCGGCGACGGCACCTCGACGTCGACCGCCCCGGCGGCGGCGACCCCGGCACCGGCTGCCGAAGCCCCGTCGGCGCCCACCACCTCGGGCACCGACGGACTGCTCTCCGGCACCCAGGTGACCGGTCTGGTCGACGTCCCGGTGACGATCGGTGGCAACGGCATCGGTGTCCTCGGTGACGGGACCGCGACGGGCACGGCGCCCGCTGCGGGTTCGGGTACCGGGACCGCTCCGGCGGCCGGTGGTTCGACCTCGGGTTCGGACGGCACGGCTTCGGGCACGCAGGTGTCCCCGGTCGTCGACGTCCCGGTGACGATCGGTGGCAACGGCATCGGTGTCCTCGGTGACGGGACCGCGACGGGCACGGCGCCCGCTGCGGGTTCGGGTACCGGGACCGCTCCGGCGGCCGGTGGTTCGACCTCGGGTTCGGACGGCACGGCCTCGGGCACGCAGGTGTCCCCGGTCGTCTCGATCCCGGTCACGGTGGCGGACAACGGCATCGGGCTGCTCGGGACGGGAACCGCGACGGGCGCTGCGCCCGCTGCGGGCACGGGTACCGGGACCGCTCCGGCGGCTGGCGGTTCGACCTCGGGTTCGGACGGCACGGCGTCGGGCACGCAGGTGTCCCCGGTCGTCGACGTCCCCGTGACGATCGGTGGCAACGGCATCGGTGTCCTCGGTGACGGCACGAGCACCGGCGGCACGACGGCTCCGGCCACCGGCACCACGACCCCGACGACCGGCGGTTCGACCTCCGGCGACGGCGGCCTGCTCTCCGGCACCCAGGTCACCCCGGTGATCAGCCTGCCGATCACGATCGGCGGCAACGGGATCGGCATCGTCGGTGACGGCACCAGCACCACCCCCGGCACCGGCACGAACCCCGGGACCAACCCGGGCACGGACCCGGGCACGGACCCCGGTACCGACCCCGGTACGGACCCCGGTACGGACCCCGGTACGGACCCCGGTACGGACCCCGGTACCGACCCGGGCACCGTCCCCACCGACGGGACGGGCACCGACACCGGCACCACGCCCGGCACGGCGACCATCCCGGTGGGCACGGTCGGCGTCGTCGAGCCGAGCCGGGCCTCCACGACGGGTGTGGTGACCACCACGTCCGCTGCCACCAGCGGGGTCCGCACCAGCGCCGGGACCGTCGCGGCAGCCGCCGCGGCCGGTGACGGCCAGCCGGAGCTCGCGTACACGGGAGCCGGCTCGCCGGTCCTGCCCGCCGGGTTCGCGCTCCTGCTGCTCCTCGCCGGAGCGGGCACGCTCGTGCTCCGTCGCCGGCACTGACCGGCGGGTGATCGAGGGGCGTCACACCGTGGCGCCCCTCATCACCATGCCCGGGGGGCGTGCGCGTTCCACGACAGGACACCGGTTGGTCGACGGATGTCCTGTCGGAACACGTCGGCGCATCGGATGCGTGTGCATGTTCCGACGGACCGCTCGTCGATCGACTCGTGCATCGTCGCAGTGCGGACGCCGGACGCCGGACGCCGGACGCCGGACACCGCGGTGCCACGTGCTGACCGTGCCCGGGGGAGACGCCCGGTTACGACGGCCCTGCCACCGTGGCGCGGCCGTCAGCGGCCTGGGGTATCGTTCCGACTACGCAAGCGCTCCGGGGTCGGTGTAATTCCGAGCCGGTGGTGACAGTCCACGAACTGATGACGGGTGCGAACCCGACAGAGGTTGACCCGGTGGGATTCCGGGACCGACGGTGAAAGTCCGGATGGGAGGCGCGCTGGCGGACAGGACGACCCCACGACCCGTGGGGTGCGATCCGTCCGTCGATGCCGACGATCGTCGAACGCCCCCGGAGTCCCGTTGAGAGGACACCAGTGTTCACCGGCATCATCGAGGAACTCGGCACCGTCACCGCCGTCGAGCAGCAGGGCGACTCCGTCGCGCTCACCGTCCACGGCCCCGTCGTCGTGCAGGACGCCCGGCACGGCGACTCGATCGCGACGAGTGGTGTCTGCCTGACCGTCGTCGAGCAGACCCCCGAGACCTTCACCGCCTTCGTCATGAAGCAGACCCTCGACATGAGCGCCCACGGTGCGCTCCGGGTGGGGGACCGCCTGAACCTCGAGCGCGCCGCCTCGGTGGGCGACCGCCTGGGCGGGCACATCGTGCAGGGCCACATCGACGGCACCGCCACGGTGCTCGAGACGGCCGACGGTGACGGCTGGCGGCGCGTGCGGTTCTCGCTCGCGCCGGCGCTCAGCCCACTCGTGGTCGACAAGGGCTCGATCGCGCTCGACGGCGTCTCGCTCACGGTCAGCGCGGTCTCACCCGAGGACGCCGCGCCCGACGCGGCCTGGTTCGAGGTGAGCCTGATCCCCGAGACCCTCGAGGCGACGACGCTCGGGCTCCGCGTGCCGGGTGACCGGGTGAACGTCGAGACCGACGTCCTGGCGCGGCACGTGCGCCGCATGCTGCGGCTCGACGCCGCGGCGCAGTCGCTCGAGACCGTCGGATCGGAGGCCCGGTGATGGTCGCCGAGGTCGGTGCCGTCCCGCAGGCACTCGGGTCGTCGAGCATCGAGGCCGCGATCGCGTCGATCGCCGCCGGTCGCCCGGTGATCGTCGTCGACGACGAGGACCGCGAGAACGAGGGCGACGTCATCCTGTCCGCCGAGCTCGCCTCGCCGGAGTGGATCGCGTGGACCGTGGCGCACTCGTCCGGGTTCATCTGCGCGCCGGTCAGCACCGAGATCGCCGACGCCCTCGACCTGCCGCCGATGGTGGCGCACAACGAGGACGTCCGCGGCACCGCCTACACGGTCACCGTCGACGCGGCCGTCGGCGTGACCACGGGCATCAGCGCCCACGACCGTGCCCGCACGCTGCGGGTCCTCGCCGACCCGACCTCGGTGCGCGACGACCTGCACCGACCCGGACACGTGGTGCCCCTGCGTGCACGACCGGGCGGGGTCCGTGAGCGCGCCGGGCACACCGAAGCAGCGATCGAGCTCGTCACCGCTGCCGGGCTCCGGCCCGCGGCGGCGATCTGCGAGATCGTCGACGAGGACGGCAGCATGATGCGGCTGCCGGCGCTCGTCGCACTCGGGGCGCGCGAGGGCGTGCCCGTCATCACCATCGCCGCGCTCGCCGAGTGGCTGGACGCGGCAGACCGGGCGGCGGCATCAACCGCAGCGCCCACGGAAGGAACGACACGATGAGCGGAGCAGGCGCGGCGGACCGCGACCAGGTGGACGGCACCGGGATCCGGGTGGCCATCATCGCCGGCCAGTGGCACGACACGATCGCCGCGGGCCTGCTGGCCGGGGCGCAGCGCGAGGTCGAGCGGCTCGGTGCGACGGCGGACGTCATCCCCGTGCCCGGCAGCTTCGAGCTGCCCGTGGTCGCGAAGACCGCGCTCGAAGCCGGTTTCGACGCGGCGGTCGCGCTCGGCGTGATCATCCGCGGTGGCACCCCGCACTTCGAGTACGTGTCGGGCGCGGCGACGAGCGGCCTGACGCAGGTCGCGATCAACACCGGCAAGCCCGTCGGGTTCGGTGTGCTCACGTTGGACGACGAGCAGCAGGGGCTCGACCGCGCCGGGCTGCCCGACTCCAAGGAGGACAAGGGCGCTGAGGCCGCACACGCGGCGATCAGCACCGCGGTGACGCTTCGGACCCTGCGGGTCCTGGTCTGAGGCGCCGGACACCCCACACAGAACGGCCCCGCACCGGTGAGGTGCGGGGCCGTTCTGCGCTAGCTGGTCAGTGCTTGCTGATCAGCGCTTGCTGGTCAGCGCTTGCCGAACACGTGGATCGGCAGGAAGAAGGAGAGGCTCATCAGGAGCACGCCGGCCATGAAGACGAAGGCCTGGCCCGACTCCACCTGGAAGGCGAACCCGAACAGGTACATCGACACCAGCAGCAGCAGGATCGAGAAAACAGCGGCGATGACGCGGCCCACGGGATACCTCCGGGTGTCGACGAGTGGATCGTTCCCCAGTCTATCCCCAGCCGGGGGCGTGCCGGTTCACGCTCCGGGTCGCGTCGCGATCAGACGGTCGACGACGGTGAGCAGGGTCTCCATGTCGACGCTGCCCCGCTTCGGTCGCACCTCGCTCGCGGCACCGAGTGAGGCCTGGTGGTACAGCCCGTCGCCGAGGAGCTTGACGGCCTGCGCGGTCGGCTCGTCGCCGAGCGCGTCGACGAGGGTCGCGAGCCAGGCGTTCTCGGTGTCGTCGAGGGTGCGTCCGGCCTCTTCGTAACCGGCCTGCTGCAGGCGGCTCGCGGCGAGCAGGGCGAGGTCCAGCTCGCTGCCGACGAACAGGCAGTTGCGGACGAAGTAGCGGGCTGCGCCGTCCTCGGCCTCCTGCATGCGCTCGACGTCGATGGCGGACAGGTCCGACAGTCGTTCGCAGAGCCCCTCGACCAGGGCGGCCTTGGAGCCGAAGTGGTAGAGCAACCCGCCCTTTGAGACACCGGCGCGCGCGGCGACGGCGTCGAGCGTGGCGGGACGCTCGCCCTCCTCGCACACGATGGCGACGAAGCTGTCGAGGACACGGTCGCGGGCACTGGCCATGCCGAGAGTCTAGGAGCAGTTCCCGGGGGAGCGGACGCCGGCTCGTCCCTCGCCGCCGTGAACGCTCACGAATCGCCGCCGGACCGTTGCCGATCGCTCCCGTGGCCGCTAGCGTCGAACCGACCGTGAAGGTTCACGAGACGACAAGGATCCGCATGTCAGCGCAGACGGCGAACACCGCCACCACCCCGACCTCGACCGCCACCGACCGCCCCGGGTGGGCCGTCCTCGGCCCCGGCGGCATCGCCCGTCGCTTCCTCTCGCAGCTGCCCGCCAGCGGGGGCGTCCTGGTCGCGGCCGGCAGTTCGTCCGCCGAGCGGGCGCGGGTCTTCGCCGACGAGGCCGCCGGGTTCGGGTTCACGGATGTGACCGCCGGGACCTACGACGAGGTCCTCGCCGACCCGCGGGTGGACGCCGTCTACGTGTCGACCGTGCACACCGGGCACGCCCGACTCGTCCTCGCCGCACTCGAGGCGGGCAAGGCCGTCCTCTGCGAGAAGCCCCTCGCCGTGAACCACGGCACCGCGATGGCGCTGACGGACGCTGCACGCCAGGCCGGTCTGCCGCTCGTCGAGGCGTTCATGTACCGCTTCCACCCGCAGACCGCGGCGCTGCTCGACCTGATCCGCGACGGCGTGATCGGCGACGTGACCCACGTCGACGCCTCGTTCGCGTTCCGGACGGGCGAGCGCACCGGTCGCCTGTTCGACGTCGACACCGCCGGCGGCGGGATCCTCGACGTCGGTGGGTACCCGGTGACGATGGCCGCGGCGATCGTGCAGGCCGCCACCGGGGTCGCCGTCGCCGAGCCGGTGGACCTCACCGCCACGGGCACGCTCGGGCCGACCGGGGTCGACGAGTGGACGGTCGCGCAGCTCACCTACCGGGGCGGGACCACGGCGACGGTCCGGACCGGCGTCTTCGTGCAGGACGACAACGCCGTGTCGGTGTACGGCTCGCGGGGTCGCATCGTGCTCGCCGACCCGTGGACCCTCGGCGACGACCCCACCATCGAGATCCACACCGTCGACGAACCCCCTCGCTCGCTGTCCTTCGCGGGTGAGCACCCCTACGCCCGAGAAGCGGACGCCACCACCGACGCCCTGCGTGCCGGTGCGGTCGAGGCGGCGCAGATGACCATCGACGAGACCCTCGCCACCGCCCGCACGCTCGACAGGTGGCGCGCGGCGATCGGCCTGCGCTACCCCTTCGAGGCCGAGACCGCCGACATCCCGACGGTGTCCGGCCGACCGCTCACCGTGCAGGACGACAACCCGATGCGCTACGGCGAGGTGCCGGGCGTCGGCAAGCGGATGTCCCGCCTGGTGATGGGCGTCGACAACCAGCCCGACCTGGCGCACGCCAGCGCGATCTTCGACCTGTTCGTCGAGCAGGGCGGCAACGTGTTCGACACCGGGTACATCTACGGCGGCGGTGTGCTCGAGGGACGGCTCGGCAAGTGGATCCAGAACCGGGGGATCCGCGAGGACGTGGTCGTCATCACGAAGGGCGCCCACACCCCGCACTGTGACCCGGAGTCGATCACCCGGCAGCTGCTCGAGAGCCTCGAGCGCCAGGGCACCGACTACGCGGACATCTACATGATGCACCGCGACAACCCCGACATCCCGGTGGGGGAGTTCGTCGACGTGCTCGACGAACACCGCCGGGCCGGCCGCATCCGCGTCTACGGCGGCTCGAACTGGACCCCCGCACGGTTCGACGAGGCGAACGCTTACGCACGGGCCAACGGCAAGCACGGATTCGAGGTGCTCAGCAACCACTTCGGTCTCGCCGAGGCGTACGACGTGCCGTGGGACGGCTGCGAACACGCGACCGATGCGGCATCGAAGGCGTGGCTGGAGGAACGTCAGGTCCCGCTGCTGCCGTGGTCCTCGCAGGCCCGCGGGTTCTTCACCGGCCGCGCGACGCCCGAGGACACCAGCGACGCCGAGCTCGTCCGCTGCTACTACTCGGACGACAACTTCGAGCGGCTCCGGCGTGCGCGGGAGCTCGGCGAGCAGTTCGGCGTCCCCGCGACGGCGATCGCCCTGGCGTACGTGCTCAACCAGCCGTTCCCGACGTTCCCGCTCTTCGGACCCCGTACGATCGCGGAGGCCCGGTCGTCCATGACCGGCCTCTCCGTCGACCTCTCCCCGGAACAGGTGGCATGGCTGGACCTCCGCGCCTGACCCCGGGTGGCCGCGCGACGATCATCGACGTCGCCGCGGCCGCCGGGGTGTCCCGGCAGACCGTCACCCGCGCGATGAACGGCATGTCCGGCATCAGCGCGGCGACCAAGGACCGCGTGCTCCAGGCCGCGGCGGCGCTCGACTACCGTCCGTCGCGCTTCGGCCGTGGGCTCGTCACGGGTGGCGACCACCAGCTCGGGCTCGTCGTCAACGACCTGCGGAACCCCTACGCACCGGCACTCGCGTCTGCGGTGCTCGGCCTGGCCGCCGCCCGCGGGTGGAACGTCATGCTCGCCGACGTCGGGCTCGCGAGCGACTCGGACCGGATGGTGGAGTCCCTCGGTGCCCAGACCGACGTCGTGATCGGCTACCTCGGGTCCCGTGCGCCGGAGTGGATCGAACGGCTCGGCTCGGTCCCGGTCGTCGAACTCGACCCCTCGGGTCCGGTGACCCGCGCCGCGGTCCGGATCGACCCGACCGCCGCGATCGAGGACCTCGCCGACCACCTCGTCGACGTCGGGGTGAAGCACCCCGTCGTGCTCGACGCCGCCGCCGACGGCGTGCCGAGCCAGCGCGGGAAGCACATGGTCGCGGCACTCCGGCGTCGCGGGTACCTGCCCGACCTCGTCGTCGCGTCCGCGCCCACCGCAGAGGCCGGTGCCGAACGGACCGAACGGATCCTCGCCGTGCACCGCCGGGTGGACGCGGTCCTGGCGTTCAACGACGTGCTGGCCCTCGGCGTGCTGTCGGCCTGCCGTCGTGCCGGCGTCGACGTCCCCGGGGACATCCGCGTGGTCGGCGTCGACGGCCTGCCCCTCGGGACGCTCGTCGCGCCGACCCTCACCACGCTGGCCGTCGACCTCGACGAGGTCGCCGGCCAGGCCCTCGACCTGGCGCTCGGCATGCTCGCGGGCGAGCTGCCGCGCTCGGGCGAGGCCGTCGAGCGCACGGTGCGACACCGGTTGTTGCTCCGCGAATCGGCGTAGGCCCGCCGACGCGACCAGTGGATCGCCGCAAGGTCCGTGGCGGGACCGCCACGAACCTCCCGGCCGTCGTCAGTTGCATTTGCAACCAAAACCGTCCGGACGGTACACTAACGGAGTCCTGACGGGGCGCGTGTCCATCCCGCGTCCCGTCTCGTCTGCCCCACGTACCACCCGCCGTCGACCTGGTCCGGCTCGAAGTCCCAGGAGTCCGCCGTGTCCGCACTGCTCACCAGCCCCGTCGCCACCCGCGTCACCGGGAGCCGCGCCCGACGGTTCCTGGCGCTCGCCGTGCTCATGCTGCCGGTCCTGCTCATCTCGGTCGACAACACCATCCTGAGCTTCGCGCTGCCGTCGATCAGTCGCGCGCTGAACCCGGACGCCACCACGCAGCTCTGGATCGTGGACGCCTACCCGCTGGTGCTCGCCGGCTTGCTCGTCGTGATGGGCAGCATCGGTGACCGCATCGGCCGACGGCGGATCCTGGTGATCGGCGCGACCGGGTTCGCCCTGTTCTCGGTGGCCGCGGCCTTCGCGACCGACGCCTGGATGCTCGTGGCGGCCCGGATCGCGATGGGCGTGTTCGGCGCGATGCTCATGCCCGCCACGCTCTCGATCATCCGCAACGTGTTCGTGGACGCGGGGGAGCGGCGGATGGCGCTCGCCGTCTGGTCGACGATGTTCGCGGCCGGCAACGCGCTCGGCCCGCTCGTCGGCGGCGCGCTGCTCGCGCACTTCCACTGGGGCAGCGTGTTCCTGGTCGCGGTGCCGATCCTCGTGCTCATGCTCGTCGGCGTGCCGTTCTGCGTGCCGGAGTCCCGTGACCCGATGCCCGGACCGGTCGACCTGCCGAGCATGTTCCTGTCCCTCGGCGCGCTCGCACCGATCGCCTGGGCCATCAAGTCGGTCGTGCACCCCGAGGAGCGCGGCCTCGCGATCGCCATGCTCGCGGTCGGTGTCGTGTGCGGCATCGCGTTCGTCCGTCGGCAGCTGCGGTCCCGCACGCCGATGCTCGACCTGCGCCTGTTCCGCAGCACGGCCTTCACCGGCAGTGTGCTGATGAACCTGGCGGCGATGTTCTCGCTCACCGGGTTCCTGTTCTTCATCGCCCAGCACCTGCAGCTCGTGGCCGGGCTCGACCCGTTCGCATCCGGCATCGTGCTCATCCCGGGGTCGGTGCTGACCATCGTCGCCGGACTCGCGGTCGTGCCGGTCGTGGCGCGTGTCGCCCCGCGTTGGGTCGTGTCGGTCGCGCTGCTGTTCTCGGCTGCGGCGTACGCCCTCGTCGCGGTCCTCGGACACCACGCCTCCATCGCTGCCCTGGCGTTCGCGTTCGTGCTGCTCGGCATCGGGATCGG
Organism: Curtobacterium sp. MCSS17_005; assembly: GCF_003234225.2. NCBI lineage: Bacteria > Bacillati > Actinomycetota > Actinomycetes > Micrococcales > Microbacteriaceae > Curtobacterium > Curtobacterium sp. MCSS17_005. Next base: position 2,767,942 of record NZ_CP126258.1, on the reverse strand, counting down.
GGCGTCCGAGACGGTGACGAACGACCTCATCATCTCGACGGCTCCGGCGGACAAGGCGGGTGCGGCGTCGGCGATGTCCGAGACGGCGTACGAGATCGGCGCCGTGCTCGGGACCGCGGTGCTCGGGACGATCCTGGCGACGACCTACCGGGCGCACGTCGTGGTGCCCGACGGGTTGTCCTCGGCGGCGCACGTCGCGGCGCAGGAGACCCTCGGCGGCGCGGTCGCCGCAGCGGGGCAGCTCGGCGGCAGCGCCGGGCAGGTGCTGCTCGAGTCGGCGCGGGCGGCCTTCGACTCGGGCGTGACGATCACGGCGGGCGTCGCCGCGGTGCTCATGGTCGTGGCGGCCGCGGGTGCGCTCGTCATGCTCAAGCGCCGCTGAGCGGCCGTGCTGCGGGCCGGCGGGCTGGCTCCACGGCGCGCCCGGCCGCGCCCGAACCTGTGAATCGTTGACCTCAACCAGGGTTCAGGTCATACGTTGGGTGACAGCCGCCGAGTGACGGCAGCCCCTCCCGAAGGAACGACCACGATCACCATGCCCGACGAAGCACCGGCAACCATCGCCGACGCGTACAAGTCCGCCTTCCGCGGGCACCCTGCTGGCGTCGCCGTCATCACGGCCGAAGGCCCGGACGGACCGACCGGCCTCACCGCCTCGAGCGTCGCGAGTGTGGCCGTCGACCCGCCCGTGCTGGTCTTCTCGCTCTCGACGAACTCCGGCTCGGCCGGGGTCGTGCTCGGTGCGCCGCTGTTCGTCGTGCACCTGGTCGACTCCCTCGGGGTCGCACTCGCCAAGCGCTTCGCGTCGACCGGCAGCCCGGCCGCCGACGACCCGATCTGGGGCACCCTGCCGTCCGGCGACCGCTACCTGCCGAGTGCGGCGAGTGCGCTCCGCTGCCGACCGCTGTCGACGACGCCCATCGGCAGCTCGACCGTCGTCGTGGCCGAGGTGCTCGACATCATCGTCGGCGCCGACCGCGGCGAGCCGCTGGTCTACCACAACCGGGAATTCCACTCCCTCACCGATCGTTCCCGGCTCTCGTGAGCCGCGGAGCCGCGTCCACAACCCACTGATCGAAAGGACCTCACATGGCTGAGTACACCCTGCCGGAACTGCCGTACGACTACGCCGCGCTCGAGCCGCACATCAGCGGCAAGATCATGCAGCTGCACCACGACAAGCACCACCAGGCCTACGTGACCGGTGCCAACACCGCGCTCCAGCAGCTCGGCGAGGCCCGTGAGTCCGGCAACTTCGGCGCGATCAACAAGCTCGAGAAGGACCTCGCGTTCCACCTCGGTGGCCACGTGAACCACTCGATCTTCTGGACCAACCTCGGCCCGGACACGAAGGTCCCCGAGGGCGAGCTCGCCGCGGCGATCGACGAGTTCTTCGGTTCGTTCGAGAAGTTCCAGGCACAGTTCGCCGCCGTCGCGAACGGCATCCAGGGCTCCGGCTGGTCCGTGCTGGCCTGGGACACCGTGGGCCAGAAGCTCACCACGTTCCAGCTCTTCGACCAGCAGGGCAACATCCCGTTCGGTCTCGTCCCGATCTTCATGCTCGACATGTGGGAGCACGCCTTCTACCTCGACTACCTGAACGTCAAGGCGGACTACGTCAAGGCCGTCTGGAACATCGTCGACTGGGAGAACGTCGCCGCTCGTTTCGAGAACGCGAAGTCGCAGCGGTTCGTCACGCTCTGATCCGCGTCGGCGGGTCACCGCGGTGACCACCTGACGAACGGGAGGCACGGTGCCAGCTGGCACCGTGCCTCCCGTTCGTGGTCCGGATGCCGTTCCGGACCGCACGCCGTCACCGGGTCCGCGACCGGTCCTCGGTTGCGGACGCAGTCGCGCTCAGCGCGCAGTCGGCGCCGGTCGTGCTCGAAGCCAGGTCGTGGGCGATGCGACGCAGTGCGGCGTCGGCCTCGGTGTGCGCGCGGTCGACGAGCGCGCTCCACTGGGCTCCGCGGGCGGCCATCACCGTGTCCTGAGCCGCACGTTCGGCGAGGACGGGGTCGGCACCGTGCGCCCGGCACCACGCCCGGATGGCCGCCACGTGGCAGCGGTGTGCGCGGCGCTGCCGGTCACGCCCGTCGAGGGACTCGACCGATCCGAGTTCGAAGGTGAGTCGTGCTGCGAGCGCACGGTGCGGGTCGTCGAGCCCGCCGAACGTCGCGATCAGGTGGTCGGCGAGGGCGTCCGTGTCGGCGGCAGGGTCGAGCGCGGGCGCTCGGTGCGAGGTCGCGAGGTGCTCGACGACGGAGTCGATCAGGGCGTCGCGCGAGCCGAAGTGGTAGACGACCGGGTAGGCGCTCGTCCCGAGCACGCGGCCCAGGCCCCGGACCGTGACGTCCTCGATCTTGGTCTCGACGAAGTGGTCGACGACCTTCTTGAGGATCGCGGGTTTGCGGGTGGGGTCGGGCTTCCTGGGCATGGCATCTCCGTCGTCGGGGCGGTGGTCGCGCGACCGCCCACATACTAGCAGCCGGTATATCAGCGCTACCACGGGTCGTCGTCGTGCGATCCCTCTGTGGAACCTCCGTTTTCACCGATAGAAACGGAGTAAAACTCGGGTCCAGGTACACTGTTGCGGATGTCCATGCCGTACGAGGGTGCTCTACCGCCGTCCCGGCCCGAGGGGACCCGCGCCGGACGGGTGGTCGCGGGCCGTCGTCGGGGCGCCGGAAAACGCTTCCTGGTCGTCGGCGACGTCCTGGACGGCGTCCTCGTGCACACCACCGCGCACCGGATCGGGGTGCACGACCCCGCCGCGGAGATCCGCCACCGGCCGACCGGTGCCGGTGGCAACACGGCCACCTGGCTCGGCTGGCTCGGGGCCGAGGTCGACGTCGTCGCCCGTGTCGGGGTCGACGACGTCTACCGCCACGAGCGCGCGCTCGAGGACGCCGGGGTCCGCGCTCACCTGCGCTACGACGCGATGACGTCCACCGGGGTCGTGGTCTCGGTCCGCAACGACCACGGTCGCACCGCGATGTCTGACCCCGCCGCGAGCGGGAAGATCAGTGCCGCAGACGTCCCGCCGTCGGTGGTCGCCCGCGCCGACATCGTGCACCTGACCGGTGCCGCCATGCTCGGCGGCGGGGCCGACCGGCTCGCCGACCTGGTGGCGTGCGCCCGGACCGGCCCGGCCCGCGTGGCGGTGGACCCCTCGTCGGTGGCGGTGATCGAGACGATCGGTGCCGACCGGTTCCTCGAGGCCCTGCGGGGCGTCGACGTGCTCTTCCCCGACCAGCACGAGGCGCTCGCCCTCGCGGGGGGTGACGACCTCGACGCCGCGGTGCGTCGGCTGACCGAGCACGTCCCACTGGTCGTCGTCACGGCCGGGGCCGACGGTGTGCTCATCGGACGCCGGGGCCGCAGCGTCCACCGGGTCCCCGCGACACCGGCGACCGTCGTCGACACCATCGGGGCCGGGGACGCCTTCGTCGCCGGGTTCGTCCGTGCGTGGGCGACGGATCCGGTCCGCGTCGGTGCGGCAGCCCGTGAGGGCAGCCGCGTCGCCGCGCGGGCACTCGGCTTCGTGGGCGGTCGACCGCCGGTCTGAGCCGGGGATGCCCGCGTGGCGCCGCCTGGTCAGCGCTTCGACGGGTCAGCGCTCCGTCGGGTCAGCGCTCCGACGGTTCGGCGACGACGTTCAGGGTCTGGACGCGCCCCGCGGCGGCGGGCGCGAGCCGGATCTCGACACGCAGTCGCCCGCAGGTGCCGGGGAGCCACCAGCGCAGGTGCGACGGTGCCGCCGAGTACTCCGACACCGGTGCGGCACCGAGGTCGGCGCCGACGTCCGCGACGGCCTGTGCCACCGCCCGCCGCCGGCGGTCGTACGGCACGTCCATCGCCACGTTGGGCGTGCAGATCGCGTCCGCCAGGTCGTCGCGCCAGTCGGCCAGGAGGCGCGTCACGGCGGCCTGGGCTGCTCGCGTCGCGCGGGTGGTCGCCGCGACCCCGCTGGTCGCTCCGGCCACGTCGGCGCCGGCTCCCGCCGGGTCGGGTGCCGGGGCCGTCAACACTGCGCCGAGCACGAGGTCGTGCGCCTGCTGCGCGGCCGCGGAGACCTTGGCCTGCGTGGCGTTCTCGAACGCGACGACCCCGAGGCCGTCGCGCACGGACCACCGCATGTGCGCGGAGAAGCCCGGGTAGCCGCCGGAGTGCGAGACGAGCTCGCCGAAGTGGTCGTCCTGCTCGACGAACAGCCCGAAGCCGTACGCCGTCGCGCGGGCCGAACCCGGGACGACGGACGACGGGACGACCCGCATCGCCTGCTGCATCAGCCGGCGGTCAGCGGGGGAGACCGGGCCGGGTTCCGGTGCGGCGGAGAACGCCGAACCGAGGTGCGTCGCCCAGCGCGCCAGGTCACGCACGGTCGAGAAGAGCCCGCCGATCGACGAGAAGGCGCCGGGGCCGGTCATCGGCAGGGGTTCCCAGTCGCCCTCGTGTCCGCGGACACCGGTGACCACGAAGCCGGTCGACTCGGCGGCGCTGAACACCGTGTCGGTGAGGCCGAGGGGACGGAGCACGATCTCACTGGCGGCAGCGGTGAAGGGCCGCCCCGTCACGGCGGCGACGACCCGGCCGAGCAGCGCGTAGCCGAGGTTCGAGTAGGCGAAGCGGGTGCCGGGCAGCGAGTCGAACAGCAGGCCGCCGCGCAGGACCTCGTCGAGCTCGGCGTCCGAGATCGACTCCTGCCGGTCGGCCCAGGGGTCGTCGGTGGGGAACCCGGCCGACATCGTCAGCAGCATCCGCACCGTGGGGGCCGGGGAGTCCGGGGTCGGCAGGGTGACGGCGCCGAAGGCCGGCACGAAGTCGGTGATCGGCGCGTCGAGGTCGAGCGCACCCCGTGCGACGAGGGTCAGCAGGGTCGCGGCGGTGACGCTCTTGGTGCAGGAGGCGATGCGGTACACGGTGTCGGCGTCCGGTCGCCGGCCGTCCCCGCGGTCGCCGTGCCCACCGGACGCGACGAGGCCGAACCGGTCGAACACGCCCCACACGCTGCTCGGCGCGATGCCCTGCTCGACACGCGACCGGAACAGCTCGTCGACCTGGTCGACGACGGTGGCGATCGCCTGGCGCAGCCCGGTCACGATCGCCGCATCCGTTCGTAGGCGTCGAGCGCCCGCTGCCGCGACGCCTTCAGGTCGACCATCGGCTCGGGGCGCAGCTCGTCGGCGGGGACCCAGCGGTGGACGTACTCGCGGTGCGGGTCGAAGCGCTCGAGTTGCCGATCGGGGTTGAAGACCCGGAAGTACGGGGCGGCGTCGAAGCCGGAGCCCGCGACCCACTGCCAGTTCGCCGCGTTGTTGGCGGGGTCGGCGTCGACCAGGGTGTCCCAGAACCACTGTTCCCCGACTCGCCAGTCCACGAGCAGGTTCTTCACGAGGAAGCTGCCGGCGGCCAGCCGCACCCGGTTGTGCATGGCGCCGCTGTGCCAGAGCTCGCGCATGCCCGCGTCGACCAGGTCGAAGCCGGTCAGGCCCTGTCGCCAGCGGTCCAGCTCGGCCGGTTCCGGATCACGCCACGGGAACGCGTCGAAGTTCCGACGGACGTTGACGGTGGCGATGTCGTCGCAGTGGAAGTACTCGTTCCAGTTGAACTCGCGCCACGCCAGCTGCCGGAGGAACGCGGCGGCGTTCTGGCGCTGCGCGGGCTCGAGCCGTTCGTGCAGGCGGTGCCACACCTGGTACGGGCTGATCTCGCCCCACCGCAGGAACGGGGAGAGGCTGCTGGTGGCTTCCATCGCGGGCTCGTCGCGCTGGTCGTAGTCCTCGAGCGCGTGCTCGACGAAGTGCTCGAGCTGCTGACGGGCACCGTGCTCGCCCGGGGTCCAGGCGTCACGGAGCCCGCCGGCCCAGTCGGGCTTCGTCGGCAGCAGTGCCCAGTCGGCCAGAGCGTCACCGGTGACGTCGGCCGCAGCCGGGAGGTCGTCGGGGTCGGGCAGAGGGTGGCGCGGTTCGGGCAGTGCCTGGACGGCGTTCCAGAACGGGGTGAAGACCTTGTACGGCTCGCCCTGCCCGGTGAGCACGGTCCACGGTTCCCAGAGCAGGTTCGCGGCGAAGCTGTGCGCCTCGACGCCACGGTCGTGCAGGGCCGCCTTGATGCCGGCGTCGATGTCCCGCTCGACGGCGCCGTACCGACGGTTCCAGTACACGGCGTCCGCCCCCGTGTCGGCGACGAGCTGGTCGATCGTCGTCGCCGCGGCACCGCGCCGGAGGACCAGCCGGGAGCCCCGCTCGCGCAGGTCGGCATCGAGGGCGGTCAGGGAGTGGTGGAGCCACCAGCGGCTCGCCGCACCGATCGGACGGAGACCCGGGGACTGCTCGTCGAGGACGACCACCACCGTGACGTCGCCACCGTGGTCGATCGCCGCACGGAGCGCGGGGTTGTCCGACAGCCGCAGGTCGTCACGGAGCCAGACGATCGCGCCGGTCACACCGTCGCCGCATCCGGAGCGGCCACCGGGCGGGCCGTCGACCGCCGGCTGGGTCCCGTGCCGACCGCCAACCGGAGCTTCGTGCAGAGTTCGGTGAGGGTGCGCAGTTCGGGGTCGGACAGGCCGGCACCGACCTGCTGCGCGATGCTCGCCGCGTGCTGCACGGCGACCTGGCGGTAGACGTCGAAGCCGTGCGGGGTCAGTGCCACGATCACCCCGCGGGCGTCGGTGGGGTCCGGCTGCTTCTCGACGATGCCGCGGGCGAGGAGTCGGTCGACCAGGCGGCTGACGCTCGGCTGGGTGAGGAGCAGGTGCCCGGTGAGGTCGCGCATCCGGCAGCGACGTCCGGGCTGGGTCGACAGGTTGAAGCAGACGTCGTACTCGTTGAACGAGATCTCGTCGCCGGGGAAGTCCGCGTTGAGACTCCGCATCACGGCGACCTGGGCGCGGAAGAGCGCTTCCCAGGCGGCGACGGCGGTCGCCTTCTCACTGCGGCGTGTCTCGCTCACGTTCGCGTTCCCTCCGGTCGTACGGTCTGACCACACTACCGACGGGGTCCGACAGGAGCCGGGCGACATGCGCGAGGGCCGGCCGCCTGTCGGCGACCGGCCCTCTCCCTTGCACCAAGAGTTTCCTGCAATCACATTCCACAGCCGGTGCCACAGCAAACACCGTCTGCACCACCGACTGTATAACGAAGCGGTAACGGCGCGCCAGCCTCGCCGGGGCCGGTTCGCTGCGAGTTCACCAAGAGCAGCCGATCGGGCTCAGAAGAGGTCGGGCGACGGGGTCGACGCGTACCGCACGGCGACGTCCGCGTGCCGGTCGAAGCGGTAGCCGACGCCGCGCACGGTGCGGACGATCTCCTCGAACGCGCCGAGCTTGGAGCGGAGGCGACGCACGTGCACGTCGATGGTGCGCTCGTTCGGGGTCTCGTCCTCGCCGTCCGACCAGAGGCCCTCGATGATCGCGGAACGGTCGACGGTCTGCCCCTCGCGGAGGACCAGGAACTGCAGGAGCTCGAACTCCTTGTAGGTCAGGGGTGCCGCTTCGCCGTCGAGGGTCACGCGCTTCCGCGAGATGTCGATGACGACACCGGTCTCCTCGGGCTCGGGCTTCTCGGCCTGCTTGCGGGCGGCCACCGCGGAGCGGTCCTGCAGGGCGAGGCGGACGACGTCGACGTCCCGGCCACCGGAGTGCTCGGCGGCGACGGCGACGGCCGCGTACGTCTCGGACGACGGGACGAGCTGCGCGGTGAGGGCCTTGAGCTGCTCGACCACCGCGGCCAGGGTCGTGCCGGCGGCTGCGGCCTTCGCTTCGTCGATGCCGACGTACAGGGCGAAGCCGCGGGCCTCGGTGCCCTCGGGGAGCGCGCGGTTCCGCTGCGGTGCGACCACGGGGCTCGTCGGCACGGTGGCCGGTCCGGTGGCTGCCGGAGAGGCCGGGCGCGGTCGGATCGGGGTGACGGTGCCGAGGTCGGTCGGGGCCGGTGCGGTGCGGAGCGCGGTGCGGGGCTGGGCGATGGTGAGCGACATGGTGGTTCTCCGGGCGGTGTGGCCGGTGCGCGGGTGGCGCGGCGGCCGGTGTCGAATGCGTCATCCCGGGTACGGCGGTACGCCGATGTGCCCTGCGGTCCTGCTGCGGACCGGGGCCGACCCGGGGGAACGGGAGACAGACCTCGTGGCGTGGTGCGCGTCGCCGACGGTGTCCGTCACCCGGGGATCACGCGCTCGCGACGGGGGTGGTGTCGCGGGGGATCCGGCTGGAACGGGTGCCGATCAGGCACACATTCGACAACGCATGACCGGCATGGTCGGCATCATCACGCCGACTGTCCCCACTGCCCCTGCGGAGGAGCACGCCTCGGAGAGGACGCGGGTGGACACGGTTGCAGTCATGTGACGAGTATCTGCGGTATACCAACGCGGTGTCAACCGTCCGCGCGGACGGTGCGGTGGGCGCGACCGCACGGGCGTCGAGCGCCACGCCCGTTCTTTCCCATTGCGCACGCGATGGAAAGTGGAATCGGGCGTGCCGGGTGGAAAGAAACGACCTGGTACGCCCGGAACGACCGGGTACGCCCGGAACGGGCAGGTACGCACGGATCGACCTGGTACGCCGGAACGGGCGGGTGCGGCGGGCGCGACCGCACGGACGACAGGAGGCGCGGTGCCAGCCGGCACCGCGCCTCCTGTCCGAGAAGTGGCGGGTCTGCGCTACTCGGCCAGGCCGTAGAGCCGGTCGCCGGCGTCGCCGAGGCCCGGGACGATGTACCCGTTCTCGTCGAGCTTCTCGTCGAGCGCACCGAGGACGATCGAGACGTTGCGGTCGCCGACGGCCTGCTCGACCATGGCGAGCCCCTCGGGGGCGCCGAGGATGCACACGCACGTGATCTCCTGCGCACCGCGGGCGAACAGGAAGTCGATCGCGGCGGCGAGGGTGCCACCGGTGGCGAGCATCGGGTCGAGCACGAAGCACTGCCGCCCGGACAGGTCGTCGGGCAGGCGCTCGGCGTAGGTCTGCGGCTCGAGCGTCTGTTCGTTGCGGGCCATGCCGAGGAAGCCGACCTCGGCCGTCGGGACGAGCTTGACCATGCCCTCGAGCATGCCGAGCCCGGCGCGGAGGATCGGGACGACGAGCGGCCGCGGCTTGGCGATCGCGACGCCCATGGTGTGCGCCACCGGCGTGTCGATCGGCGTCGCCGTGACCCGGACGCCCCGCGTGGCCTCGTACGCGAGGAGCGTGACGAGCTCCTCGGTCAGGGCGCGGAACGTGGGGGAGGGCGTCGTACGGTCGCGGAGCACCGAGAGCTTGTGGGTGATGAGCGGGTGGTCGGCGACGTGGACTCGCATAGGGTCGAGCCTAGCGTGCCGTCGACCGTCAGGAGGTCCCGTGGAGGAGCCCGCAGCCCGCCCGTTCGTCCCGGCGATGGAGCGCGCGCTCGACGAGGCTCGACGGTGCCTTGAGACCGACGACGTCCCGGTCGGCGCCGTGGTGCTCGACCGTGACGGCGTCGTGGTCGCCACCGGCCGGAACGAGCGCGAGGCGCGGCAGGACCCGACGGCCCACGCCGAGGTACTGGCTCTGCGTGCTGCCGCGGCGGTGACGGGTGACTGGCACCTCGAGGAGCACACGCTCGTGGTGACGCTCGAGCCCTGCCCGATGTGCGCCGGCGCCGTCATGGCTGCACGGGTGCCCCGGGTCGTGTTCGGCGCGTGGGACCCGAAGGCGGGTGCCAGCGGCAGCGTCTACGACATCGCCAGGGACCGCCGGCTGCCGCACCGCTCCGAGGTCATCGGGGGCGTGCTCGAGGCAGCGTGCGCCGAGTTGCTCGACGACTTCTTCAGTCCGCGGCGAGGATGACGATCGCCTCGGTCGGCGGCTGTGGCCCGGTGCGCAGGACGTCCGGCTCGACGTAGATCACCCGGGCGATCGGCACGGCACTCCGGACCCGCTGCTCGACGGTGTCGATGCCGGCGGCGACGTCGCCGAGTCGGCGGTCCCCGTCGACGGCGACCTTCACGCCGACCATCAGCTCGTCCGGCCCGAGGTACAGGGTCTTCAGGTGGATGATCGCGTCGACCTCCGGGCCGTCGAGCACCGCCTGCTTGATGCGCTCGACGTCGGCGGCGGTCGCGCCCTCGCCGACGAGCAGGCTCTTCGTCTCGATGCCGAGCACCACCGCGACCGCGATGAGCAGCGCCGCGATGAGCATGGTGCCGATCGCGTCGAACACCCCGTTGCCGGTGATCGCCGTCAGGCCCACGCCGAACAGGGCGAAGACCAGGCCGAGCAGGGCCGCGGTGTCCTCGAGCATCACGACGGGCAGCTCGGGGGCCTTCGCACGGCGGACGAACTGCACCCAGCTCTGCGAGCCCTTCTGCGGTCGGGCTTCCTTCAGGGCGGTGCGGAGCGAGAAGCCCTCGAGCCCGATGGCGATGACGAGCACGACGAGGGGGAGCCACCAGTTCTCGAGCGGGTGCGGGTGGGCGAGCTTCTCGATGCCCTCGTAGAGCGAGAACACGCCGCCGACCGAGAACAGGATGATGGAGACGACGAACGCGTACACGTACCGTTCACGCCCGTAGCCGAAGGGGTGTTCCTGGTCCGCCGCTCGCCGGGCCTTGCGGCCACCGAGCAGCAGCAGGAGCTGGTTCGCGGAGTCGGCCAGGGAGTGCACGCCCTCGGCCAGCATCGACGCCGATCCGCTGATCGCCGCCGCGATGAACTTCACGATCGCGATGCCGATGTTGGCACCGAGTGCGGCGAAGATCGCCTTCGTGCCTCCGGAAGCGCTCACAGCTGTCCCCTTCTCGTGGTCTGCGACACGATCCTAGGCGGGTGGCGTCGGTAGGGTCGGGAGCATGACCATCGACCTGCCCCGCACCGCCCTGCTCGGCGTCGGCTCCATGTCCGGCGCGGTCCTCGACGGCCTGCTCGCCGCGGGACTCGACCCGGCCACCGTGACCCTCACCACGAAGTCGGAGGCGTCCGCTGCTGCCCACCGGGAGCGTGGCCTCGACGCCACCGCGAGCGACACCGACCCCGACGCCAACAGCACGGCCGTCCGTGGCGCTGCCCTCGTCGTGGTCGGCGTGAAGCCGTACATGATCGCGGACCTGCTCGACGAGGTCTCCGACGACCTGGAGCCCGGTGCCGTCCTGGTCAGCGTCGCCGTCGGCACCACCACCGCGAGCATGGAGGCTCGGGTGCCCGCCGGCGTCCGGGTCGTCCGTGCCCTGCCGAACACCCCGATCGGCGTCGGCCACGGCGTCACCGGCATCAGCGCGGGCACCTCGGCCGACGCCGAGGCCGTCGCGCTGGCGTCGTCGGTGTTCACCGCCTCGGGCGAGGTCATCGAGGTGCCGGAGGCGCAGCTCGACGCGCTGTCCGCCGTGTCCGGTTCCGGTCCCGCCTACGTCTTCCTGCTGGTCGAGCAGTGGCAGCGTGCCGCCGAGGAGCTCGGGTTCACCCACGAGCAGGCGGCGACGATGGTGCAGGGCACCGTCCGCGGCGCGGTCGAGCTGCTCGAGCGGTCGGGCCGTGAGCCCGCCGACCTGCGCCGTGCGGTGACGAGCCCGAAGGGCACGACGGAGCGGGCCGTCGCGGTGCTGCAGGACGCCGACCTGGCGGACACGCTGCTGCGCGCGTCGCGTGCCGCGATCGCGCGTGCCGAGGAGATCGCCGCGTCGTAGACGCACACCGCGTCGTGGACGCAGCCACAGTGCGGACGGGAGGCCCGTGGGGACGCCGCCACGGGCCTCCCGTCCGTCCGGTGGTCGTTACTCGTACGCGGCGAAGCGCTCGAGGTCGGTCTCGGAACCCGAGACGATGATGACGTCGTCCTCACCGATGACGCTGTCCGGCGTCGCCGGCACGAACGGGCTGCCGGGCGGCTTGATGCCCAGCACGGTCAGGCCGAAGCGGGTGCGGATCACGGTGGTGGCGAGGTCCTTGCCGCGGACCGCGCGCGGCGGGAACATCTTGACCACGGCGAAGTCGTCGTCGAACTCGATGAAGTCGAGCATCCGGCCGGAGACCAGGTGTGCCGTGCGCTCGCCGGCCTCGCGCTCGGGGTAGACGACGTGGTTCGCGCCGATGCGGGACAGGATCGTGCCGTGCGAACGACTGATCGCCTTCGCCCAGATCTGGGGGACGCCGAGGTCGACCAGGTTCGCCGTGATGAGCACGCTCGACTCCAGGTCGCTGCCCGTGCCGACGACGGCGATGGCGAAGTCCTGCGCGCCGATCTGCCGGAGCGCGTCGATGTCGGTCGCGTCCGCCTGCACCGCGTGGGTGACCCGGTCGGACCACTTCTGCACCAGTCCGGCGTCGGTGTCGACGACGAGCACCTCGCGGTCCTGGCGTTCGAGCTGCCCGGCGGTGGCGGCCCCGAAGCGCCCGAGCCCGATGACCAGGACGGGGGCGTCGTGACTGATGGCACCGTGCTGGTGCGACGAACGGGTGCGGTCAGCCAACGATCGGCCTCTCCTCGGGACGGCGGAACAGTTGCCGGCTCTGGCTGGCGGCCAGGGCAGCGGCGATGGTCACTGTACCGACCCGGCCGAGGAACATGGTGGCGGCGAGCACGTACTTGCCCGATTCCGGCAGGTTCGCGGACACGCCGGAGGACAGGCCGCTGGTCGAGAACGCCGAGATCACCTCGAACAGCACACGGTCGAGCGAGTCGTCGGTGATCTGCAGGAGCACCACGGTCGCGACGGCCACGATCGTCGCGCCCCAGAGGACGATGGCCACTGCGACCCGCAGGACGTCGCTCGGGATCCGGCGACCGAAGGCCTCCATGCTCTGGCGACCGCGGGCCTCGGCGACCGCGGCCAGGAACAGCACCGCGAGGGTCGTCACCTTGATGCCGCCGGCCGTCGAGGCGGATCCGCCGCCGATGAACATGAGCATGTCCGTCACGAGCAGGCTCGAGCCGTTGAGCTGGTCGAAGTCGACGAGCGAGAACCCGCCGGAGCGGGTCATCGTCGACAGGAAGAGCGCCTGGAACGCGGTGCGCCCGGCTCCTTCTTCGCCGAAGGTCGTCGGGTTCGACGCCTCGAGTGCGGTGTAGACGACCGCGCCGCCGAGGAGCAGGATCGCGCTCGTCGCCAGGGTGAGCTTGACGTGGATCGGCCAGCGCCGCGGGGTGCGCAGCTGCTTCGTCAGGGCACGGATCACCGGGAACCCGATGGACCCCGCCACGACACCGATCATCAGCAGCGTCAGGAACCAGTAGTCGTGGGCGAACGGGTCGAGGCCGTCGGCGTTCGGCGAGAACCCGGTGTTCGTGAAGGCCATCGCCGCGTAGTAGAAGGAGTCGCCGACCGCTGTCCAGAACGGGATGCCGGCGATGAGCACCGACGGCAGGAGCAGCAGGCCGAGGACGATCTCGATCGACAGCGTGCTCACCGCCACGGTCGCGAGCAGGGTGCCGACCTCGCCGAGCCGGACGGCCTGCCCCTCGGGCACGGCGCCGTGGTGGGTGCGGAGCGGGTTCGAGTCACCGGCCGCCATGAGCTTCGCGCGCAGGCCGAGCTTCCGGGTGACGAACAGGCCGAGGATCGACGCGAAGGTCAGCACACCGACGGCGCCGATCTGGGTGCCGATGACCACCAGGACCTTGCCGAACACCGACCAGTGCGTCGCCATGTCGACCGTGGACAGCCCGGTGACGCAGACCACCGACGCCGCGGTGAACAGGGCGTCCGCGAAGTGGGTGCTGCTGCGGTCCGCCGTGGCCCACGGCGTCATGAAGAGCACCGTGAACAGGAAGATCAGCGCGATGAACACCACGATCGCCAGTCGGGACGGCGACGAGCGCAGCACCGTCGCGATCCGGCTCGCTCGCCGTCGGCCGACACTCACGTGGTGCGGGATCGGCTCGGTTCGGTCGAGCATGCGTATGCCTCCGAGGACATGGGCCGGGACGGTTCGTCATGGTACATCCGTGGTGCCCCGGCTAGCCTTGACCCATGGCCGACATCTTCTCCGTCGTGGCGGACCCGACCCGGCGCGAGCTGCTCGGCACGCTGTTGTCCGCCTACGGTTCGGACGTCACCGGCGGGGAGCTCAGCGTCGGCCAGCTCGTCGAACGCCTCGGGGTGAGCCAGCCCACGGTGTCGAAGCACCTGCGCGTCCTGCGCGACATCGGTCTCGTCACCAGTCGCGAAGAGGGGCAGCACCGCTACTACCGACTCGACCCGGAGCCGCTCGTGCACCTCGAGGACTGGGTCCTGCCGTTCACGGGCGCGGTCGACGCCGACGGCACCCCGGCCACCACCGCGTGGACGCCGGACGGCCAGCCGGTGTCGATCCGCCGGAACGGCACGGCCGGCAAGGCGACCGTCGAGGTGGGCACCGAGCTCGGTCGTGTGATGGCCGAGGCGTCGTACCGGGCCACCGCGGCGATCTCCGGAGCGCAGCAGGGATGGGAGCGCGTCGTCGACCGCAGCCGCAAGCGTTTCACCCGCCGGGGCGACGAGGACTGAGCCCTGCCGCTCGGGCTTCCGAGGACGGGGCGGCGCCGGTGCACGCGGCGCGGACTGATCCTGGACACCGGGTCGCACACGCCTCTACAGTTGCCACTGACCACACAGGTCACACCACTCCCGTGCGCAGCGCGCGTGCGAGCCCCGAAGGCGGACCATGACCGGCAGTTTCGACGACGTGCGCTTCCTCACCGTCGCTGAGGTCGCCGAGATGATGCGCGTCTCGAAGATGACCGTGTACCGGATGGTGCACGCCGGTGAGCTCCCCGCCATCCGCTTCGGCCGTTCCTTCCGCGTCCCCGAGTCAGCCGTCGCCGACGTGCTGCGCGGTGGCGTGGCGGACGTCGGCTGAGCGCGCGTTCGACATCACAGCGGGCAGCCGGTAGACTCGGGCAGGTTGATTTTCCGCGGTCTCTTCGGCCCGGTGTCCGTACATCAGCATCAGTCCGAGCGAGGTCCACATGGGTTCTGTCATCAAGAAGCGTCGTAAGCGCATGGCGAAGAAGAAGCACCGCAAGCTCCTTCGCAAGACGCGTCACCAGCGCCGCAACAAGAAGTAGACCCTCACAGGTCTGCGCAGGTCGGAGGACCTGCACGAGAAGCCCCGGTTCGCCGGGGCTTTCGCGTTCCCGGACTACGCTGGGACCATGCCCGCAGTGACGTTCCTGACGAAGCCCGGATGCCACCTCTGCGACGACGCCCGACCCGTGGTCGAACGCGTCGTCGCCGACCACCCGGGGGTCACCCTGCAGGAACGCTCGATCCTCGACGACGACGCCCTCCGCCAGGAGTACGCGGAGGACATCCCCGTCGTGCTGATCGACGGGCGCGTCCACAGCAACTGGCACGTCGACGCCGACCGGCTCGCACGTGCGCTCGAGAAGGCCGAGGCCCGCGCATGATCTCCCACGTCGTCTCCTGGTCCCTGCGGACCGACCTCGACCGCACCGCGTCGATCGCCCACATCCGCGAACTCCTGACCGGTCTGGTCGGCACCGTCGAGTCGATCCGCTCGCTCGAGGTCGTCGAGAACGTCGCCTACCCGGACAAGAACCACGACGTCGCCGTGGTTGCCACCTTCGACGACCTCGCCGGACTCGACGCGTACCAGGTGCACCCGGAGCACCAGGCCGCGGCAGCGGAGATCCGCGAACTGGTCACGGCGCGGGCCGCCATCGACTGGCAGAGCTGAGCCGAGCCTCCCGTCCCGCCCCCGGCGCTGCGTGCGCTGCGTGCGTCCAGTGAGCAGAAAAGGTCGCCTCCGATTTCCGGAGGCGACCTTTTTCGCTCACTCGCTGATGACTACGGGGTCAGGCGCGTCGGGCCACGGAACAGGTACGTGACCTCGCGGATCGACGGCTCACCGAGCATGAGCATCAGCACGCGTGCGAGGCCCATACCGAAGCCGCCGTGCGGCGGGACGCCGTAGCGGAAGAAGTCGAGGTACCAGCCGAGCTCCTCCGGGTCGAGGCCCTTCTCGACGGCCTGCGCCTCGAGCACGTCGACGCGGTGCTCACGCTGGGCACCCGTGGAGATCTCGGCACCGTTGAAGATGAGGTCGTAGCTGTTGGTGACCGACGGGTCGCCCGGCTTCCGCATGTGGTAGTACGGCCGGATCGAGGCGTCGTACTCCGTGACGAACACGAACTCGGAGCCGTGGCGCTCCTTCGCCCAGGCGGCGACGCGGCGCTCGCCCTCGGGGTCCAGGTCACCGTCGGCGCGGACGACGTCGTAGCCGCTGTCGGCGACGATCTTGCGCGCGTCGGCCAGGGTCACGCGGGGGAACGGCGTCGCGGGGACCTGCAGCTCGAAGCCGAAGACCTCCGCGATGTCCTTGCCGTACTTCTCCTTGACGGCGGTGATGCCGGCGACCAGGACCTCTTCGTGCATCGCCATGACGTCCTCGTGGGACTCGATCCACGAGAACTCGGCGTCGACGCTGGTGAACTCGGTGGCGTGGCGGCTCGTGAAGGACGGGTCGGCGCGGAAGGCGTCCGCGATCTCGAACACGGCACCGAAGCCGGCCGGCTGCGCCATCTGCTTGAAGTTCTGCGGCGACTGGGCCAGGTAGGCGGTCGTCTCGAAGTACTCGAGCTGGAACAGCTCGGCGCGCGACTCGGATGCCGACGCCATGAGCTTCGGGGTGTGGATCTCGATGTAGTCGCGGTCGACCCAGTACGTGCGGAACGCGTGCTCCAGCGTCGTCTGGATCCGGAAGATCAGGTTCTGCTTGCGGTTGCGCAGGTCGAGGAACCGCCAGTCGAGACGCTTGTCGAGCGACGAGTCGTCGGCGATCGGGGTCTCCGGGATCGCGGCGCTCACCACCTGCAGCGCACCGATCTTGACCTCGAGCCCGCCGAGCTTCACGCGCTCGTCGTGCTTCAGCGTGCCGGTGACGTGCACGAAGGTGCCGTGCGCCAGGCCGGAGATCTCGTTGGTGGTCGCGAGGGCGGACTGTGCGGCGTCGTCGCCGTCCTCGGCCTCGCGCGTCGCCGGGTTCACGAGCTGGACGGCGCCGGTCTCGTCGCGCAGCACGACGAACTGCACCTTCTTCTGGTCTCGGACGGTCTCGACCCATCCGGCCACGGAGACGGGACCGTCGGGGAGGGCTGCCAGGTCGGCGATGCGGGTGCGTTCGATCACGGTGGTCGAGTCTAACCGCCTGCGTCCGGGGGCGTGGGCGTGGGCGTGGGCGTGGGCGGCAGGCTTCCTCCCTCCACAGGGCCGCCTGCGTCCGGCGTTCTCCACAGATGGCCGGGAGGCCCGTGGCGGCGCGCGTGGACTCCGTAGCGTTCCCGACGTGGCCGGGTCGCGGGACGGGAGGGGGACCGGGTGGGGACGGGGACGGGGGAGCTCGCGACCTGGCCGCCTGCGGCGGTCGCGACGGTCGTCGCGTCGTTGATGGCGCTCGGCGGCACCACGACGGCGACGATCTGGTCGTTCATGCGGTGGCGGCGAGAGCAGCGCGCAATCGAGCGAGCGTACGTGTGGCAACAGGTCGTCTGGGCGGCCGAGATGGTCTCGTCCGACGACGTCGGCAAAGCCGAGATCGGACGGATGGTCGCTGGAGCGATGTACGACATGCAGATTCATGGACGGGTCGATGATCCGGGTGTGAGTGTCCTGGTACGAACGCTCGGAAAAGAGGTACGCGATGCAACGGATGTTCATGCACATGACGGGTGAGGAACGTCGGCGCGCTCAGGTCCGGCTCAACCAGGTCATCCTCGACGCGTACCCGAAACGGAAGGCGCGGAAGATGATCGCCATGTTCGAGCGGGTGGAAGCTCGCCTGGAGTACACCCCGGAAGAAGCTGCCGAGGCCGAACGGCGATGGCTCGCACGGTACGAGCGTTCAGGGGAGCGACGCGCGGAGTGACCCGAGCGTGCCGATGAACTCCTCGGCCATGCCGGCCCGCTCGACGAGCTTGGCGTGCCGGGCACGGGCGTCCTCGAGGTACGCGTCGAGGCGGGCCGCCAGCGCTGGTTCGTCATCGGGGTCCTTCGCCGCGAGGGCGTCGACCACGCGGAGCAGCTCGGCCATCTCGTCGAGCGTGAACCCGAGCGGCTTCATCCGGCGGATCACGAGCAACCGTTCGAGGTCCTGCGCCGTGTAGACCCGGAACCCGCCGGTGGTGCGGCCGCTCGGCACGAGCAGCCCGACCTCGTCGTAGTGCCGGATCGTGCGCAGGGACATGCCGGCACGGTCGGCGAGCTCGCCGATGTGCATCGTGTCGGGTACATCGCTGGTGCTCACGGGGTACGACTCTACCCTCACGTGAGGGTAGAGTTCCGATCGATGTCCGTGATCACCCACGCGCCGACGGCCCCGAGCGTCCTCGCCGCCCTCCGCTCGCCCCGCATGCTCACCCGAGAGGTGCTGGCCGGCATCGTCACCGCGCTGGCCCTCATCCCCGAGGCGATCTCGTTCTCCGTCGTCGCCGGGGTCGATCCCGCGGTCGGCCTGTTCTCGAGCGTCGTCATCGCGATCGTGATCTCGATCGTCGGCGGTCGTCCCGCGATGATCTCCGCCGCAGCCGGCTCGGTGGCGCTCGTCATCGCCCCGCTCGTCCGCGAGCACGGGATCGAGTACCTGGTGCCCGCGATCGTGCTGGGTGGCGTGTTCCAGCTCGTGCTCGGGTTCCTCGGGGTGGCGCGGCTGATGCGCTTCATCCCGCGCAGCGTGAACGTCGCGTTCGTCAACGCCCTGGCCATCCTCATCTTCACCGCCCAGCTGCCGAACCTGCTCGGCGACGACGTCCCGTTCGTCGTCTGGCCGCTGACGGTGCTCGGCATCGCGATCATCGTCGGCTTCCCGTTCCTGACGAAGGCGATCCCCGCACCACTCATCGCGGTCGTCGTCGTCACCGGTCTCACGATGGTGTTCAGCGTCGCCGTGCCGACGGTGGGTGACGAGGGCGAACTGCCGACGGCGCTCCCGGGCTTCGGCGGCATCACGACGCCGTTCACCTTCGAGACGCTGCAGATCATCGCCCCGTACGCGTTCGGTGTCGCGATCGTCGGGCTGATCGAGACCCTGCTCACCGCGCAGCTCGTCGACTCCATCACCGAGACGGGCTCGAGCAAGTGGCGCGAGTCATGGGGCCAGGGCGTCGCGAACATCGCGTCCGCCTTCTTCGGTGGGACCGGCGGCTGCGCGATGATCGGCCAGACGGTGATCAACGTGAAGACCGCGGGTGCCCGGACCCGCGTCTCGACCTTCGCGGCCGGTGTCTCGGTGCTGGTCCTGACGATCGTGCTCCACGACCTCGTGGCCCAGATCCCGATGGCGGCAC
Organism: Curtobacterium sp. MCSS17_005; assembly: GCF_003234225.2. Lineage (NCBI taxonomy): Bacteria > Bacillati > Actinomycetota > Actinomycetes > Micrococcales > Microbacteriaceae > Curtobacterium > Curtobacterium sp. MCSS17_005. The sequence continues at coordinate 2,748,704 of NZ_CP126258.1, read as the reverse complement.
TGACGGCGGTCATGCTCATGGTCTGCGTCGCGACCTTCGACTGGCACAGCATCCGACCGCGCACCCTCCGACGGATGCCGCTCGGCGAGACCGCGGTCATGCTCGTCACCGTCGTGGTGGTCGTCGTGACCGAGAACCTCGCCACCGGGGTGCTCGTCGGTGTGGTCGTGGCGGCCCTGGTCTTCGCCCGACGGGTGGCGCACGTGGTGACCGTGGTCCGCGAGCCCGTCGACGACCGCACCGTGCGGTACCGGGTCCGCGGGGCGCTGTTCTTCGCCTCGTCGAACGACCTCGTCACACGGTTCTCATACGCCGAGGACCCGGAGCACGTGATCATCGACCTGGCCGACGCCCACGTGTTCGACGCGTCCACGGTCGCGGCGCTCGACGGGGTCGAACAGCGGTTCGCGAAGCACGGGTCGACCGTCGAGGTGGTGAACCTCGACACGGGCTCGATCGCGCTGCACGGACGGCTCTCCGGTGAGCTCGGCGGCTGAGTGCTTCCGCATCCGGTGAATCACCTGAGGGGGCGGTGGGAACCGCGGGCGACCTACACTGGAACCCATGCCCGCGACCCGTCTCCACCTCGTCCGGCACGGAGAGGTGCACAACCCGGGCCGCGTCCTCTACGGCCGACTCCCGGGCTTCGGGCTGAGCGACCTCGGCACGCGGATGGCCCAGGCCTCCGCGACCGCCTGGAAGGACGCCGGCATCGACGTGCGTCGGATCGTCGCCTCCCCGCTGCAGCGTACGCAGGAGTCCGCCGCACCCTGGTCGGCCGCCTACGGGCTCGACGTGACGCTCGACGAGCGCCTGATCGAGCCGACGAACCGCTACGAGGGGCAGCCCCCCGGGTTCACGAAGCGCTCGCTCGGCCGCCCGGCGGAGTGGCCGTGGATCGCGAACCCGCTGCGTCCCAGCTGGGGCGAGGCGTACGAGTCGATCGCCAACCGCATGCTCGCGGCGATGACCACGGCGTGGGAGAGCGTGGACGAGGGCGACGTCGTCCTGGTCAGCCACCAGCTGCCGATCTGGATGGTCCACCGGAAGCTCGCGGGGGAGCCCCTGTGGCACGACCCGCGCAAGCGCCGCTGTGACCTGTCGAGCATCACCACCGTCGAACGTGTGCCCGCCACGTCGACCGGTCGGTTCACCGAGGTCGGGTACGCGGACCCCGCGCAGGAACTGCGCGCGACCGCCGTCGACGAAGGAGCAGTGTGAACAGCACGAAGAGTGTGGGCGTCATCAGCAAGCGGTTCGCGGTCCTCGCAGCGACGGCCGTCGCCGCCGTGCTCGTCCTGTCTGGCTGCTCGTCGGACAGCGGCGGCATCGCGAAGCAGTACGGCAACGGCACGACCCAGAACTACATCTCCGGCGACGGTGCCGTGACCGAGGTCTCCGCGAAGGACCGCACCGACCCGGTCACCTTCCGGGCCGAGGACTCGAACGGTGACACGGTCTCGTCGAAGGACCTCCGCGGCAAGGTCGTCGTCCTGAACTTCTGGTACGCCAGCTGCCCCCCGTGCCGTGCCGAGGCGAAGTACCTCAACAAGGTGCACGACGAGTACGCCGACGCCGACGACGTCGCGTTCATCGGGGTCAACGTCCGCGACGAAGCAGCGACCGCGGCCGCCTTCGAGCGCACCTTCGACGTGCAGTACCCGACCGTCCTCGACCAGCGCACAGGCACGATGCAGCTCGCGATGTCCGGGCAGATCGCACCGAACGCGGTGCCGGCCACGATCGTCCTCGACACCAAGGGCCGCGTGGCCGCCCGGGTCCTCGGCGCGATCGACGGCACGAGCATCCTGCAGACCCTGGTCAGCGACGAGCTCGACGCCGGCAAGGCCTCCTGACCCGTGACCTCCAACCCCTTCGCCGACGCGATCCTGAGCGGCCAGATGGCCGTGGCGCTGCCCGTGGCGGCGCTCGCCGGGCTCGTGTCGTTCCTGTCCCCGTGCGTGCTGCCGCTCGTGCCGGGGTACCTCGGGTACGTCGGCGGTGTCGCCGAGGGCGGGCAGCGTCGGGGTCGTGTGGTGCTCGGCGTGCTGCTGTTCATCGCCGGGTTCACCGCGGTGTTCGTGGCGTACACGACGGTGTTCGGCGCGCTCGGCTTCTGGCTCGTGCGGTGGCGTGACCTCATCACGCAGATCCTCGGGGTCGTCGTGATCGCGATGGGCCTGGTGTTCGTCGGTCGGTTCACGTTCCTGCAGCGCACCATCAAGCCCAGCTGGACCCCGGCCACCGGGCTCCTCGGCGCCCCCCTGCTCGGCATCGTGTTCGGCCTCGGCTGGACCCCGTGCCTCGGCCCGACCCTGGCGGCCATCAACCTGCTCAGTGTCCAGTCGGGCAGCGCCTGGCAGGGCATGTGGCTCGGGGTGGCGTACTGCCTCGGGCTCGGCATCCCGTTCGTCCTCGTCGCCCTCGGCGCCGGCTGGGCCACGGGGGCCATCGCGGCGGTGAAGCGTCACATGCGCACCGTCAACATCATCGGAGGAGCGATCCTGATCGTCATCGGTCTGCTCATGGTCACCGGTATCTGGTCGGCCGTCATGTCGAGCGTCGGGGCGGTGATCCAGAGCTTTGTCCCCGCGGTCTGACCTGAACGAGCACATCCCGACGGGCGCAGGCGACGGAGCCGACAGCGCCTCCGACCCGCAGCGACCGTCCGACCACGTCGACGGCTCCGGCCCCACCGACGGTGGCATCAACCAGCCGAAGCTCGGCTTCGTCGGGTACCTCCGGTTCTTCTGGCGGCAGCTGACGAGCATGCGCACGGCACTGTTCCTGCTCATGCTGCTCGCCCTCGCGGCGATCCCGGGCTCGCTCGTCCCGCAGCGCACCGCCGACCCGAACGGCGTCGTGCAGTACAAGGCGGACCACCCGCAGCTCTACCCGGTCCTCGACAATCTGCAGGTCTTCGACACCTACACCTCGGTGTGGTTCTCCGCGATCTACCTGCTGCTCTTCATCTCGCTCATCGGCTGCATCGTGCCCCGCACGAAGCACCACTGGCAGGCACTGCGGACCCGTCCGCCGAAGACCCCCGCGCGCCTGACGCGACTGGCGGGCTTCCGCACCGTGGCGGTGCAGCCGGACGCGATGATCGACGGGACGACCGGGATCGACGCGACCACGGGCCTCCCGTCCGCCGAGCACGCGGTGACGCGCGCGATGGCGATCCTGAAGCGGTCCGGGTACCGCGTCGAGCGGTTCGGCGACTCGGTCAGCGCGGAGCGCGGCTACCTGCGCGAGACCGGCAACCTGGTGTTCCACGCCGCCCTCGTCGGGGTGCTCCTGGCGGTCGGTGTCGGCGGTGGTTTCGGCTTCACCGGTCAGCGCCTGCTGGTCGAGGGCCAGACGTTCTCGAACGTGCTCGGCTCGTACGACTCGTTCAACCCCGGTCGCTGGTTCCAGCAGACCGACCTCAAGGGCTACAACCTCCGGCTCGACAAGTTCGTGACGAAGTACGAGGAGCGCAACCTCGACGCCCTCGGGCAGGCGCTCGACTACTCGGCCACGGTCACGAGCACCGAGAAGGGCGGCGAGCCGAAGACGAGCCGCCTCGGCGTGAACGACCCGCTGCACGTCGGCGGCACCAACGTCTACCTGCTCGGCAACGGCTACGCGATGCAGGTCACGGTGCGCGACGGCGACGGCAACGTGGCCTTCAAGGACGTCGTGCCGTTCCTGCCGGAGGATGCGAACTACACCTCCACCGGCGTCATCAAGGTGCCGGACGCCAAGCCGGACCAGCTCGGCATGGTCGGGTTCTTCTACCCCACGGCATCGAAGCTCGCGAGCGGCGCCTACTCGAGTGCCTACCCGGACAGCCAGAACCCGCTGCTGACGCTGCAGGTCTACACGGGCGACCTCGGGCTCGACAGCGGAGTTCCGCAGAGCGTGTACACGCTCAGCACCAAGGGGCTCGACCAGATCGCCGGTCGGCAGTCGGACACCGCGAGCATCGCGCTCAAGCCCGGCCAGACGAAGAAGCTCCCCGAAGGCGCCGGGTCGATCACGTTCGACGGCGTCAAGCGGTACGTCTCCCTCGACGTCCACCACGACCCCTCGCAGCTCTGGGTGGGCGGGTTCGCCCTGCTCTCCACCCTCGGCCTGCTCACCTCGCTGTTCGTCCCGCGCCGCCGCGTCTGGGTGAAGGTCGTCCCGCGTCGCGATGCGCAGGGCGGCGAGTACGACCTCGAGTACGCCGGACTCGCACGCGGCGAGGACCCGAACCTCGAACGGGCCGTCGCGGACATCGCACAGCGCCACACGTCGGACCTCGGAGTTAGGATGCCCCAGTGAACGACATGACCACGAACCTCGCGACCTACTCGGTCGTGCTCACGTACTCCGCGATGGCGGTGTACGTGGTCGCGTTCATCTCGTTCGCCCTCGACATGGCCAAACGCTCCGGCGACGTCACGGCGGCCGCGAAGAACGCGGGCGCGGACGACAGCTCGGCCGACGCGGCCAGCGCTGCGGCAGCACGCGGAGCGAAGACGGTCGCGACCGTCCGCGGCGGCACCGTCGTGCTCGAGCAGGTCGCCGCACCGCCGTCGGGCGGTTCGGCCGGCCGCGGCACGAAGTTCGAACGCGTCGGCATGGCGATGACGATCCTCGCGCTCGTCCTGCACGTCGCCTCGGTCGTCCTCCGCGGCATCGCGGCCGACCGTGTGCCGTGGGGCAACATGTTCGAGTTCTCGCTGACCGGCACGGCGCTGATCACCCTGATCTTCCTGCTCGTGCAGTTCTGGCAGAACCTGAAGTTCCTCGGCGTCTTCATCACCGGCCTGACGATCATCCTGCTCGGCATCGCGACCGTGAACTACTGGGTCCCCGTCGTCCCGCTGCAGCCGGCCCTGCAGTCGTACTGGCTGGTCATCCACGTCTTCGTGGCGATCGCCGGCACCGGGTTCTTCGCGCTCGGCGCGGGGCTCGCGGTGGCGCAGCTCGTGCAGACGTACCGCCAGGGCCGCACGGCCTCCGGCAAGCTCCGCTTCATGGCGACGCTGCCCGACGCCGACCGGCTCGAGGTCCTGACCTACCGCGTCCTGCTCGTCGGCTTCGTCCTCTGGACGTTCACCCTCATCGCCGGCGCGATCTGGGCCGAGCGCGCCTGGGGCCGCTACTGGGGCTGGGACACGAAAGAGGTCTGGACCTTCATCATCTGGGTCGTCTACGCGGGCTACATCCACGCCCGTGCGACCCGCGGCTGGCGTGGTGCGCGGTCGTCCTGGCTGGCCCTCATCGGCTTCGCCGCGGTGATGTTCAACTTCTCGGTCGTGAACGTCTTCTTCAAGGGCCTGCACAGCTACTCGGGTCTGTGAGCCGCGCGGGTCGCTGACGCGGCCCTGGTCGCGACCACGACCGGACGGGAGGCACGGTGCCAGCTGGCACCGTGCCTCCCGTCCGTCGTCGGGTCGCGTGCACGGCCAGGAAGACGCCGTCGTGTCGGTGGGACGCCGCGTCGTCGGCGAGACGCCGCAGGTTTCGGCGGCGTCTCGATGACTTGGCGGCGTCGAACGGAAACGCCGGCGTCGAACGGAAACGCCGGCGTCTTGTGGAGACGACGGCGTCTCGTGAGGACGCGGCGGGCGCGCTACCCGGCGGCGAGCACGGCGTGCACACGGGCCACCCGCGCACGCCACCACGCCGTGCGCTCCGGCGATGCGGCGTACCGCTCCACCAGCTCCGCAGCGACGTCGACGCGGCGCACGGGCACCCGACCACCGACCGGCAGCAGCGGATCGGCCGTCACGTCCCCGGCGAACATGGCTGCCGTCCCGAGCCCGGCGGCGTACCCGGGCGTCATCGCCGCGGCGGCCAGGAACGCTCCCATCCCGAGCCCGACCGAGGTGTCGAGCGCACTCGAGACGACGCACGGCAACCCGGCGTCGGCGATGACGGCACGGGCGGCGGTGATCCCACCGAGCGGCTGGGCCTTCACGACCAGGACGTCGGCGGCACCGGCCCGTGCGACGGCGAGGGGGTCGCTCGCCTTCCGGACGCTCTCGTCCGCGGCGACCCGGACCCCGAGGCCGGCGATCCGCGACCGGAGCTCGGCGAGCTCGGGCACCGTCGCGCAGGGCTGCTCGGCGTACTGCAGGTCGAACGGTGCGAGCCGCTCGAGTGCCGCGGCGGCCTGCTCCACGCTCCACAGCCCGTTCGCATCGACCCGGACCGCGGCCTCGGGCCCCATCACCCGGCGGACCGCGGCGACACGGGCGACGTCGTCGTCGACGGTCGTGCCGGGCTCCGCGACCTTGACCTTGGCGGTGGTGCACCCGGGGTACCGCGCGAGCAGGTCGGCGACGTCGTCAGCGGCGATCGCCGGGACGGTGGCGTTGACCGGCACGGAGTCGGCCGCCGGTTCGTGGTCCGTCCACCCGAAGTCGACGGTGGCCCGCAGCCAGGCGGCGGCCTCGGCGTCGTCGTACTCGACGAACGGCGAGAACTCGGTCCAGCCGGCGGGGCCACGCAGCACGACCGCCTCGCGCGTGGTGATGCCGCGGAACCGCACGCGCATCGGCAGGGCCACCACGTGGGCGTCGGCGAGGAGTTCGGCGAGGTCGGGGAGCACGTCCGACATCCTCCCACCGCACCCAGGGGGCCTGCTGGTTCCTCGGAGGGGACCGCCAGGGCAGGGCACTAGCATGCATCGGTCGGCCTCGGTCGGCAGGGGAACGACCCGGAACGATGGAGGCTCGGTGGCGGTGGATCCGCGGCAGCGCGCAGCAGAGCAGCGCGCATCGCAGCGCCCGTCCGACCCGTCGAGCGCCGGAGCAGCACGCCCGGCAGCGTCGGTTCGTCCGGCAGCTGCAGCCAGACCCCCGGCGACCCGACCGGCATTTGGCGCTCGATCCGCGGCGGCTCCCGGGCGCGACTCCGACGACTTCGCACGCCTCATGCAGCGCAACACCGTCGACGTGCGGCAGACCGGTGGCACGAAGCGCCGCAACCCCGTCGTCGGCAAGATCGCCCTCGGCCTGGCCGTGGTGTCCGCCGCGGTGGACGCCAGTGCCTTCGCCGTGTTCATGGGCGGTGACACGAACTTCGCCTTCGGGATCTGCTTCGTCGTCGTGTTCCTGACGCTCATCGCCGCCGTGCTCGGGTTCGTCGCCGCCGTCGGCTCGTTCGGACGCTGGTACGGCGCCGTCGGGGTCGTCCTGGCGTTCTTCGCGAACCCCGTGATCCTCATCGTGATCATGGTGTTCGTCGCGCCGGAGATCCTGACCGACATGGGCGCCTGACCCGCCAGACGCCCGGCGGTACGTTGGGAACATGGCTGCTCCCGTCTCCGACCTGTTCGACCCCGACGTCTGGACCACCGCTCCGATCGCGGAGCAGTTCACCGACATCACGTACCACAAGCACGTCTCCAAGGGCATCGTCCGGGTCGCCTTCGACCGTCCCGAGGTCCGCAATGCCTTCCGTCCGCGCACGGTCGACGAGCTCTACCGCGCCCTCGACGACGCGCGGCAGGACCCCCGTGTCGGTGTCGTGCTGCTCACCGGCAACGGCCCGAGCCCGAAGGACGGCGGATGGGCGTTCTGCTCCGGCGGCGACCAGCGCATCCGGGGGCGGAGCGGCTACCAGTACGTCGGCGACGAGGGCGCCCCGCCCGAGGGTGTGGACCCCGCGGCCGCCCAGGCGTCGATGGGACGGCTGCACATCCTCGAGGTCCAGCGCCTGATCCGGATGATGCCCAAGGTCGTCATCGCCGTCGTCCCCGGCTGGGCTGCGGGCGGTGGGCACTCCCTGCACGCGATCTGCGACCTCACCATCGCGAGCGCCGAGCACGGGAAGTTCAAGCAGACCGATGCCGACGTCGGCTCGTTCGACGGTGGCTACGGCAGCGCCTACTACGCCAAGCAGATCGGGCAGAAGTTCGCCCGCGAGGTCTTCTTCCTCGCCCAGGAGTACTCCGCCCAGCGCGCGTACGAGATGGGTGCGGTGAACGCCGTGGTGCCGCACGCCGACCTGGAGCGTGAGGCGATCCGCTGGGGCGAGATCGTGCTGGGCAAGTCGCCGACGGCGATCCGGATGCTCAAGTACGCGTTCAACGCCGTGGACGACGGCATGGTCGGCCAGCAGGTGTTCGCGGGCGAGGCGACACGGCTCGCCTACGGCACCGACGAGGCCGTCGAGGGCCGCGACTCGTTCCTCGAGAAGCGCGCTCCCGAGTGGACCGCGTTCCCCTGGCACTACTGATGCCCCGTCCGCTGGTCGCGACCGGTACGTCGGACCCGACGGCCGTGCTGCGCGGCCTGGAGGCAGCACTCGCCGGCGGCCCCGCACTGCTCCCCGTCGCCGAGGGGGCACCGGCCCTGCCGACGCCACCTCCGGCCGAGGTCCGGCAGGCGGTCGCCCTGGTGGTCGAGACGAGCGGGTCCACCGGCACCGGCAAGCGCGTGGCGCTCTCGTCCGAGGCGCTCCTCGCCGGTGCCGCCGCGGCGGACGCGGCACTGGGTGGGCCCGGGCGCTGGGTCCTCGCGCTGCCGACGCACTACATCGCCGGCATCAACGTCCTGACCCGCTCGATCACCGCGGGCACCGAACCCGTCGTCGTGCCACCCGGGCACTTCGCGGCCGCCGCGTTCACCGAGGCCGCAGAACGGCTCGTCACCGGTCCGGCCGCGCCGCGTCGCTACACCTCACTGGTACCGGTGCAGCTCGCCCGGGTCCTCGACGACCCGGACGCCACCCGTGCGCTCGCCCGGTTCGACGCGGTCCTGGTCGGCGGGCAGGCCACCCCGGCGCCGCTCCGGCAGCGGGCGCTCGACGCCGGGGTCCGGGTCGTGACGACCTACGGTGCGAGCGAGACGAGCGGCGGATGCGTCTACGACGGCGTCCCGTTCGGCACCGTGCGCACCGCGCTGGTCGACGGCGAGCTGCACCTGGCCGGGCCGATGCTCGCCGAGGGGTACCTCGACGACGACGGCCGCACGGCGTCGGCCTTCGTCGAGCGGGACGGGCTGCGCTGGTACCGGACCGGGGACACCGCGACCCTGTCCGACGGCGTGGTCCGCGTGCTCGGACGCCTCGACGACGTGGTGATCTCCGGCGGCGAGAAGGTCCAGCTCGGTGCGGTCGAACGGCTCGTCCGCGGCCTCCCCGGGCAGGAGAGCGCCGTCGTCGCCCGGCGCTCGGCGGGGGAGTGGGGCGAGGTCCCGGTCGTCGTCACCGAGCAGCCGCTCGATGTCGAGGCCGTGCGTGCCCACGTCGGAGCCACCCTGGGCCGTGCCGCCCGGCCGGCGGACGTCGTCGTGCTGGACCGGATCCCGATGCTGTCGTCGGGCAAGCCCGACCGTCGGGCCGTGCAGGCGCTCGTGGAGCCGGGCCGCCCGTAGGGACCGCGAGCGGCCGGGTGGCGCATCGGCAATATGATCGGTGCTCGTGGCACGAACGAAGAACTCGACGCAGAAGCAGGGCCGGTCCGGCAACCCGGCGAAGGCCGCTGCCCCCGCCCGCACCAAGCGGAAGGCGACCGCGCGCGACTGGATCGGCGGCGCACGCCTGCGCACCCTGACCCTCGGTGTCGTCCCGGTCGTGCTCGGCACCGCCGTCGCGTTCGTCGACAGCGGGGAGCCCGGCGACTTCGGCGACTACCTGGCGAAGGACGGCCACCTCGCCGTCGCGCTGCTCGCCCTGGCCGTGGCACTGTTCCTGCAGATCGGCGTGAACTACAGCAACGACTACTCCGACGGGGTCCGCGGCACGGACGAGTACCGCGTCGGCCCGGCACGACTCACCGGTGCCGGCCTGGCCAAGCCCCGGACCGTGCTCACCGTCGCCCTGACGTTCTTCGGCCTGGCCGCGGTCGCCGGCCTGGTCATCGTGCTGCTCACCCAGCTGTGGTGGCTGCTGCTCGTGGGGGCCGCCGCGATCGTCGCCGCGTGGTTCTACACCGGTGGCAAGAAGCCGTACGGGTACAACGCCCTCGGCGAGGTCTTCGTCTTCGTCTTCTTCGGGCTGGTCGCCGTGCTCGGCACCCAGTTCGTGCAGATCCGCGAGGTCACGGTCAGCGGCTGGGCAGCCGCGGTGGCCGCCGGCTTCTTCGCCTGCGCGGTCCTGATGGTGAACAACATCCGCGACATCGACGAGGACCAGCTGGCGGGCAAGCGCACGCTCGCCGTGGTCGTCGGACGTCCGGTGGCCCGCGTCCTGTACGGCCTGTTCCTGATGCTGCCGTACGTCGTGCTGCTCTGGTTCGTGCTGCTGTACTTCCGCACGGGCTTCACGTACTTCTCGCTGCTGCTGGCGCTGCCGGCACTGGCGATCGGGGTGTCGTCACGGAAGCCCCGCGAACTCATCACGGCCCTGCAGCTGTCGTCGTTCGCCTCGCTCGCCTTCGGCGTGGTGCTCGGGATCACCCTGGCCGTCCAGCCGTAGCCGTCTCGGCTGCTCGACCGGACGGCCCCGCCCCCGCGCTCGGGGTCAGTCGGCGTCGGGGTCGCGGCGCGCCTCGTGCCGGTCCGCGTCGGACACCGGACGGACGACGGGAGCGGCTGCGGCGTCGGAGTCGGCGGCGTCCACGAAGTCGTCCTCGAAGTCCGAGTCGGCGTCGCGCTCCGGGGTGCCGCGGCGGTTCGCCAGGCTCAGGGCGACCTGCGTGCGCAGTCCGGACAGGGCGATGTACGAGATGAGCAGGCCCACCAGGGCGGCCACGATCGTCGCCCAGTACCACGGCATCGGCGTCAGGAGCAGGAGGAGCACGAGCGCCACCACGAAGATGCCGAGCCGAGCCAGGGTGTACAGGAGCCACGCTTTCACACGGTGAGTCTACGGACGGCCGACCGGCAGGGGCATCACAGGGTCGCGACCTAGACTTCACCACATGGTCCGCTTGTGGTTGATCGTCGCCGTGGCCGCCGTCGCCTTCACGGTGTACGCGGCCATCGACTGCGGCACGATGCCCCGTCAGCGCGTCCGTTCCCTGCGCCGCGGCGTGTGGCTCCTGCTCGTCATCGTCCTGCCCGTCATCGGCGGCGTCCTCTGGTTCCTGCTCGGTCGCACCCCGGCGGCCGACCCCGGCGCTTCGGCCCGGTACCGTGGACCCGAAGACGACCCGGACTTCCTCGGCACCACGCCGGAGCCGGGCACCACCATCACGGACAAGGACCAGGACGACGCGACCCTCCGAGACCTCGAAGACCAGTTCCACGAGCGCGACGACGACGGCCGCACCGATCGCTGACGGCCCCGCCGGTTCGGGCAGCCCGGCGACGGACACCGCGCTCGCCCTCCTGCAGGAGCTCGTGCGTGCCGGCGTCACCGACGTCGTGGTGAGCCCCGGTTCGCGTTCCCAGGCACTCGCCCTCGCGGCGGTCGCCCTGGAACGTGCCGGTGGGCTGACCGTGCACGTGCGGTTGGACGAACGGACCGCCGGGTTCTTCGCACTCGGGCTCGCGGTCGAGACGCACCGTCCCGCAGCGGTGGTGACGACGTCGGGCACCGCGGTGGCGAACCTGCATCCCGCCGTGCTCGAGGCGCACCACTCCGGCGTGCCGATGATCGTGCTGAGCGCCGACCGTCCCGACGAACTGCGCGGCATCGGCAGCAACCAGACCACAGTCCAGTCAGGGATCTTCGGCCACGCCGTCGCCTTCGTCCGCGACGTCGAGGCCCCCTCGACACACGGCGTCGACGCCTCGGTCCGCGACACCCTGCGCACCCTCGCCCGACAGGCCGTCGCCGCCGCAGCCGGGCACACCGGACAGCCCGGTCCCGCGCAGCTCAACGTCGCGTTCCGCGAGCCGCTGTCCGCCGGACTCGCCCCGGAGCACGTCAGCCCCGTGCCCGAGGACGAGGTCGACCTGGCGTTCGCCACCCGCCGGGCGCACGCCGGTCTGCCGGTCGCCGAACTCACCCCGGACGACGAACCGGCGACCGTGGTCATCGCCGGGCACGACGCCGGCGCGGACGCCGAGCGGATCGCCTGGGAACTCGGGGCGCCGCTCCTCGCCGAGGTCTCGAGCGGCGCGCGCTTCGGCCGCAACCTGGTCGTGGCCTACCGCGAACTGCTGCGCGACCCGGACCACGGCGGCGCGGTCCGCCGGGCCGTCGTGCTCGGCCACCCGACCCTCAGCAGGGAGATCCCCGCGCTCCTGCAGCGCGACGGGGTCGAGACGATCGTCGTCCGCGGACCGGCGGCCGACCCCTTCGACCCGGCCCGTGCCTCCCGACCGGACGCCGTGACCGCCTTCGTGTCCGACGTCCGCGTGACGGGCCGCACCCGGCCGGAACACCGCACGTGGGTCGGCCGCTGGGTCGGCGCCAGCCGCCGGATCCTGGGGGACGGCGACGCCGGCCCGGACCTCGACGCCAAGCGCTCCGCCGACCGCGCCGAGCGGAACAAGTTCCTGCGTGACGAGGTCGCGCTCCGTCGCCGACCCGTCGACCGCGCCATGCTCGCCGAGGCCGTCTGGGGGGTGACCTGGCCGCACGACCGGCTCGTCCTCGGGGCGTCGCAGCTCATCCGTGAAGCCGACGCCCTGGTGCTCGGCAAGAAGATCCGGGTGCACGCGAACCGCGGGCTCGCCGGCATCGACGGCACCGTCTCGACCGCACTCGGCATCGCCGCGGCGCTCGAGCACTCCTCGGCCTCCGTGGGCACCACACGCGTGCTCCTGGGTGACCTGACCCTGCTGCACGACCTCGGAGCGTTCGTCACCGGCACCGAGGAACGCACCCACCGGGTGCAGGTCGTCGTCGGCAACGACCACGGCGGCGCGATCTTCCGCGGGCTCGAGGTGGCGAAGACCACGCCCGAAGCCGACATGCGGCGGATGATGTCGACCCCGCAGCACGTCGACGTCGAGCGGGTCGTCACGGGCCTCGGGTGGGAGTACCGCCGGGCGGCGACGTGGGGTGACCTGGAGCGGGTGCTCACCGATCCAGCCGAGCGGGTCGTGATCGAGGTCCCGCTGGCCGACTGACCCGCCAGCGGCTGTCGGCGACCGCGCGACCGCGTGGGTCGCGCGCCTGCCTCAGGCCAGCGCGTCCGTGATCGGCCGGAACTTCAGGGCCGTTTCCGCGACCTCGCGCGCCGGCTCCGAACCGGCCACGATCCCGGCCCCCGCCCAGGCCCGGACGGTCCCGTCGTCGTCGATCCGCGCGCTGCGGAGCGCGAGCATCCACTCGCCGTCGCCCGTCGCGCTCATCCAGCCGACCGGCCCGGCGTAGCGGCCGCGGTCGACGCCCTCGAGCTCGGCGACGAGCCGCACGGCCACGTCCGTCGGGGTGCCGGCGACCGCGGCCGTCGGGTGCAGGGCGTCGGCGACGTCCAGCGACGTGGTGTCGGGCGGCAGCGTGGCCTGCACGTCGGTCGCCAGGTGCCACAGGTTCGGCAGCTGCAGCCGGAACGGTTCGGCGTCGGCGCGCAGGTCCGTCGCGAGCGGGGCGAGGGCCGCGAGCAGGCTGTCGATCGCGAAGGTGTGCTCCTCGACGTCCTTGGCGCTGCTGGCCAGGGCCTCGGCGGCGGCCCGGTCGGACACCTCGTCGGTGCCCCGGGCGGCGCTGCCGGCCAGCACCCGTGCGGTCAACCGCGTGCCGTCGGTGCGGGCGAGGGTCTCGGGGGTGGCGCCGACCAGCCCGTCCACCGCGAAGGTCACGCACTGCGGGTAGGCGGCCGCGAGGTCGAGCAGGACCGCCCGTCGATCGGCTCCTTGCGGCAGCGTGCCGACGAGGTCGCGGGCGAGCACCACCTTGCGGGCGCTCCCGGCCACGATGCGGCGGACGGCCTCGGTCACGTTGGCGGCGTAGGTGTCCTCGTCGATGTGCCCGGGACGCAGCGCCACGGAGACGTGCGGTCCGACGTGGGGGACCGGGACCGAGGTCCGGGTGAAGGCCAGCTGCTCCGCGCCGAGCGTGGTGTCGATCGCGGTCAGCCAGGCCTTGCCGCGACGCCGACCGAGGACCACCCGGGGCACGATGAGCACGCTCTCGTCGGCGGAGTCGTCGGCGAAGGCGAACGACCCGAACGCGACGAGCCCCGACCCGCGCAGCTGCACCGGGTCGTCGACGACGGCGGTCTCGACGATGCTGCGCCAGGTGGCCGCGGCGTCACGCATCCGGTCGGGGCCGGTGAAGGTGAACCGGAGCGCCTCACCGATGCCGACGATGCCGTCGCCGTTCCGGACGAAGGCGAGGGGACGGTCGCGGAGCGTGTGGCGGAGGACGGCGCCCGGGTCGTCGAGGATCCGGGTCGAGACCGTCAGCGGGGGCGCCGCCGTGGTGGTTCGGGTCACGGCTCCGATGCTACGCGCCGATCCCGCACCGCCCGGGTGGCTGCGAGTCCGGTGAACGCTCGGTCGGGACCTCTAGGATTGACCGTGTGAGCAGAGCGGACCTGAACAAGCGCCCGGACGAGGTGGCGGCGATGTTCGACGACGTCGCGGCCAAGTACGACCTCACGAACGACATCCTGTCGGCGGGCAACGCTCCGCTGTGGCGTGTCGCCACCGTCCGCGCGGTCGACCCGCAGCCCGGCGAGAAGGTCCTCGACATCGCCGCGGGCACCGGGACCAGCGCGGCGGCCTTCGCCAAGAAGGGCGCCGAGGTCACCGCGCTCGACCTGTCCGCCGGCATGATCGCCGTCGGCCGTGAACGCCACCCCGAGATCACCTTCGTCGAGGGCGACGCCGAGCAGCTGCCCTTCGACGACGACACGTTCGACGCCGTCACGATCTCGTTCGGGCTGCGCAACGTGAACGACCCGAAGCAGGCGCTCGCCGAGATGCTGCGCGTCCTGAAGCCCGGTGGCCGCGTCGTCATCTGTGAGTTCTCGACGCCGCCCCGCGCCCTGCTGCGCTTCGGCTACGGCACCTACCTGAAGCGCGTGCTCCCGGGCATCGCGCGGCTCTCGAGCAGCAACCCGGCCGCCTACCGCTACCTCGCCGAGTCGATCGACGCGTGGCCCGACCAGCAGGTGCTCACCCAGTGGCTCCGCGGTGTCGGCTTCTCGGTGGTCGCCTACCGCAACCTGACGGCCGGTATCGTCGCACTGCACCGTGGCCGCAAGCCCGTCGCCGACACGGTGCGCGAGTCCGCGGCACGGCGTGCGAAGGCCCGCCGTGACCACCAGAACACCGGCGAGCAGCCGCGCGTCGACCCGGCCGCCGACTGACCGGTCACCACCCCCGAAGACGGAGCAGCACTTGAATCCGAGCGTCCCGGTCGCACGTCGCGCGCCGAGCCTGCGCGCATCGCTGGGCATCGGCGAGCGGTTGTTCGCCACGCCCGCCGACCGACGCTTCATCTCCGCGGTCGACGACGGGCTCGAACTCGTCGAGCAGGGGCTCGAGGACGCCATGCGCTCCACCGACACCCTCGCCGACACCACCAGCCGGTACCTGCTGTCCGCCGGTGGCAAGCGCATCCGCCCGACCCTGACGCTCCTCATCGCCCAGCTCGGTGACGGCGTGACCGACGCCGTGGTCAAGGCCGCGGTGAGCATCGAGACCACGCACCTGGCGTCGCTGTACCACGACGACGTCATGGACGAGGCGCCCGTCCGCCGCGGGGTCCCCGCCGCGCAGATCACCTACGGCAACAACGTGGCGATCCTCACCGGCGACCTGCTCTTCGCCCGCGCCAGCCTGATCACCGCCGACCTCGGCACCGAGGGCATCCGGATGCAGGCCGAGACCTTCCAGCGCCTCTGCATGGGGCAGCTGCACGAGACCACGGGGCCGCAGCCGGACGACGACCCGCTCGAGCACTACATCCAGGTGCTCAGCGACAAGACCGGTTCGCTCATCGCCACCGCGGCACGTGCCGGCGTGATGTTCTCCGGTGCCGACCGTGCCTACCTCGACGCCGTCGGGACCTTCGGCGAGAAGGTCGGCGTCGCCTTCCAGCTCGTCGACGACGTCATCGACCTCGCCCCCGCGACGGACAAGACGGGCAAGATCGCCGGCAACGACCTGCGTGCCGGCGTCGACACCCTGCCGGTCCTGCAGCTGCGCCGGATGGCCGCGACCGACCCGTCCGCGCAGCACCTGGTCGAGCGCATCGAGCGCGACGTCAACGGTGCGCCGGACGACGTGGTCGACTCGGCGCCGTACCAGTCGGCCGTCGCCGCACTCCGCGAGCACGAGGCCACCGCGGCGACCCGAGCCGTCGCCGTCGCCTGGGCCCGCGAAGCCGTCGCCGCCCTCGCCCCGCTCCCCGACGGCACCGTGAAACGGGCACTCACCCGCTTCGCGGACTCCGTCGTCGACCGAAGCCGCTGAACACCCCTCCCGACGGCGCACGCACCGCGGCCCGGTCGGGAGGCCCCCGGGAACCCCCACCCGAACGAACTGGAGACGATCAGTGCCCACCCTCCGACTCGCCATCGTCGGCGCCGGCCCGGCCGGCATCTACGCCGCGGACATCCTGCTGCGCGAGGCCCACGGCTACGACGTGTCGATCGACCTGTTCGAGCAGCTCCCCGCGCCCTACGGTCTGGTCCGGTACGGCGTCGCACCCGACCACCCGCGCATCAAGGGCATCATCAACGCCCTGCGTGACGTCCTCGACCGCGGGGTCGTCCGGCTGTTCGGCAACGTCCGCTACGGCGAGGACATCACCCTCGAGGACCTCAAGAAGCACTACAACGCGGTCGTGTTCTCGACCGGTGCGATCAAGGACGCCGACCTCGACATCCCCGGTGTCGACCTCGACGGCTCGTACGGCGCAGCCGAGTTCGTGAGCTGGTTCGACGGCCACCCCGACGTCCCGCGCACCTGGCCGTTGAACGCCGAGAGCGTCGCGGTCATCGGCGTCGGCAACGTCGCCCTCGACGTCTCCCGCATCCTGGCGAAGCACGCCGACGACCTGCTGCCGACCGAGATCCCCGCGAACGTCTACGAGGGCCTCAAGGCATCACCCGTCACGGACGTGCACGTCTTCGGCCGGCGCGGCCCGGCACAGGTGAAGTTCACGCCGCTCGAGCTCCGCGAACTCGGCGAGGTCCGCGATGTCGACATGGTGGTCTACGACGAGGACTTCGACCACGACGAGGCCTCGAAGACCGCGATCGCGACGAACAAGCAGGTCATGGTGATCAACCGTGTCCTCGAGCAGTGGCGCACGCGCGAGGTCGGCCAGGCCAGCCGTCGGCTCCACCTGCACTTCTACGCGAAGCCCATCGAGTTCGTCGGCGACGAGCAGGGCAAGCTCACCGCCATCCGGTACGAGCGCACCCGTCCGAACGGCGAGGGCGGCGTCGAGGGCACCGGCGAGATCCGCGAGGTCCCGATCCAGGCCGCCTACCGCGCGGTCGGGTACTTCGGTTCCCCGCTGCCAGGGGTGCCGTTCGACGAGCGCCACGGCGTCATCCCGAACCACGAGGGCCAGGTCCTCGACGACGACAACCAGCAGATCCCCGGGGTGTACGCCACCGGCTGGATCAAGCGCGGTCCGGTCGGGCTCATCGGGCACACGAAGTCCGACGCGATGGAGACCGTGCAGCACATCGTCAACGACCAGGCGAGCTGGTGGACCCCGGAGGAGCCCTCCGACGAGGCGATCCCGGCCCTGCTCCGCGAGCGCGGTGTCGAGTACACCGACCTCGAGGGCTGGCACCACCTCGACACCCACGAGCAGGCGCTCGGTGCGGTCGACGGGCGTGAGCGCATCAAGGTGGTGCCGCGCGACGAGATGATCGAGGTCTCGCTCGGACGCGTCGACACCCCGACGAGCTGACGACCATGACCGACACGCGCCCCGTCCCGCCCACAGCGGTGCGGGGCGCGTCCGCGTCGGGGATGCGGCTGCAGGGCGTCGACGTGGCCCGAGCGGTCGCGCTGCTCGGCATGATGGCCGCCCACATCGGCGGCATCGCGGAGCAGCTCGACTGGACCGACCCCGCCACCTGGACCGCCGTCGCCCACGGCCGACCGTCCACGCTGTTCGCGGTCCTCGCCGGGGTCTCGATCGGTCTGACGAGCGGCCGCACCGACCCGCCCGGCCCGCCCGCCATCGGCCGCATCCGTGCCCGGCTCGCGATCCGCGCCGTGGTGGTCGTCGTCGTCGGGCTCGCCCTGATGGCACTCGACACCCCCGTGTACGTGATCCTGCCGATCTACGGAGTGCTGTTCCTGCTCGTGGTCCCGGTGCTCCGCGTCCGACCGGCGGCGCTGCTCGGCATCGCCGCGCTCTGCGCGGTGCTGTCGCCGCTCGCCGCGCTGACGATCGCGCCGGCCTACGCGGACGCCGGCATGATCGGCGTCCAGCTCGGCCTGGTCTACCCCGTGGTCACCTTCCTGGCGTACGTCCTGGTCGGTCTCGCGGTCGCGCGGGCCGGCCTGGAGGACCGTGGCCGGCAGGTCGCGCTCCTCGTGTCCGGTGCGCTGGTCGCCGCCACCGCGTACGTCGCCGGGGCGGTCCTCGCTCCGCTGCCCGACGACGCGGCCCTGGCGTTCCCCGGGGTCCCGTACGCGGGCGAGGCGTCGACCCCAGGCCAGGCCCTCGCGCAGCTGTTCCTGTCCCCGCGCGACCACTCGTCGTCGGTCGTCGACGTGGTGGGGACGGCCGGGGTGGCGGTCGCCGTCATCGCCCTCTGCCTGCTCGTGTTCGACGGCCGCGGGCGTGTCGCCGAGCGGATCGCGTTCCCCCTGGCCGCCGTCGGGTCGATGCCGCTGACGGTGTACTCGGGGCACCTCGTGGTCATCGCGATGCTGCCGACCTACCCGGAGTCGGGCGAGGCCTGGGGCTGGTTCGCCCTCGGTTCGGTGGTCTTCGCGATGCTGTGGCGGCGGTTCCTCGGCCGCGGCCCGCTCGAGCGGGTGGTCGGGGCCCTGGCGTCCCTCGTCCCGATGCGCTGAGCGCACCTGCCGGACCCGCACCGGGCCTCCAGACGGCTACTGCAGCGCCGCCGTGAGCCGCGCGACGTTGTCGAGTACCTTGGACCGGCGCGGACGGTCGATCCACTCGTCGAGCGTGAGCTCGAAGCTGTGCTCCTTGTAGGCGTCCTGCACCTCGCGTAGGGCGTCGACGAAGCGGTGCCCGCGCACCATCACGGACACCTCGAGGTTCAGGCTGAACGACCGCATGTCCATGTTGCTCGACCCGATCACCGACACCTCGTCGTCGATCGTGAAGTGCTTGGCGTGCAGGATCGTCGGCGCGCGGTACAGCCAGATCCGCACGCCGGCCCGCAGGAGTTCCTCGTAGTAGGAGCGCTGCGCGTGCCAGGTCATCGCGTGGTCGCCCATCTCACCGACGAACAGCTCGACGTCGACCCCGCGCTGCGCCGTCGTGGTGATGGCGTAGAGCATCGAGTCGTCCGGCACGAAGTACGGCGACGTGATCGAGACCTTCTGCTGCGCCGAGTAGAGCAGCGCGTTGAACAGGCGCAGGTTGTTCTCGCCGTCGAAGCCCGGCCCGGACGGCACCACCTGGCAGTCGAGCGCATCGCCGCGGTCGGCCCGCTGGACGGGGTCGCTCTCGCGCAGCAGCAGCTCGTCGGTCTCGCTGTACCAGTCCGTGACGAACAGGGCGTTGAGCCCCGCGACGACCGGTCCCTCGAACCGGGCGAACAGGTCCTTGTAGACCATGCCCTTCTCGACGTGGGACTTGATGTCGTACGACGCGTCGATCAGGTTCTGCGAGCCGGTGAACGCGACGGAGCCGTCGATCACCATGATCTTCCGGTGGTTCCGGAGGTCGGGGCGCTGGAACTTCCCCTGCAGCGGCAGGAGCGGCAGCATCAGGTGCCACTCGATGCCCGCCTGGTCCATGAACGCCAGGGTGTCCTTGTAGCCCGGGTAGCCGCGGCTGGCCCAGTGGTCGAGCAGGAACCGCACGGTGACGCCACGTGCCTGCGCCCGCGCGAGCGCCTCGAAGAACGGGCGCGTGGTGTCGTCGAGCGTCGCGATGTAGAACTCGACGTGCACGAACCGTCGGGACTGGTCGATCGCCCGGGTCATCTCGGCGATGGACTCCTCGGAGTCGGGGTAGAGCTCCGCGGAGTTGCCACCGACCAACGGCATCGCCCCGAGTTCGCGGTTCAGCCGCGTGACGCTCTCGAGCCACGCCGGCCACGGGTGGTCACGACGTACCCGCTCGATGCCCTCGGTCTGCTCGAGGATGTACGCGTTGATCTCGGTCTGCTTCTCGCGACGGGCGCGGGGGAGCTTCGTCGACCCGATGACCAGGAAGACGATGAAGCCGATGTAGGGGATGAGGAAGATCGCGAGCAGCCACGCCGTCGCGGTCTGCGGCTTCCGGTTGATCGGGACGTAGATGATCGAGAAGACGCGGATCGCCAGGTCCAGCAGGACGAGCAGGACGGTGATGACGACGCTGAGCCAGTGCTCCACGGGGTGCCGGTGTCGGGTGTCGGTCGCAGGGGCCGCGGGTCAGCGGAAGTTGATGAACTGCAACGGGACGTCGAACTCTTCACCCTTGAGGAGCTGGATCGTGTTCTGCAGGTCGTCACGGCTCTTCGACGACACGCGGAGCTCGTCGCCCTGGATCTGGCTCTTCACCGTCTTCGGGGCGTTGGCCCGCAGGAACGCGCCGATCTTCTTCGCCACGTCCTGCTCGATGCCGTTCTTGAACTTCACCTCGATGCGGTACTCCTTGCCCGAGGGGTACGGCTCGCCTGCGTCGAGGCTCTTCAGGCTGATGTTCCGCTTGATCGCCTTGCTCTGCAGCACGTCGAGGACGGCCTTGGCGCGCTCTTCCGAGTTCGCCTTGATCAGGACGTCCTCACCGCTGAACGCGACCGAGGCGTCGGCGCCCTTGAAGTCGTACCGCTGCTCGATCTCCTTGGCCGCCTGGTTGAGGGCGTTCTCCGCCTCCATCTTGTCGACCTTGCTGACCACGTCGAAGGAACTGTCTGCCATGCGGAACAGCCTAACGGCGGTGGGCCCACGTCGCCGGTTCCCGGGCGACGCGCCAGCGGCGTCCGGGCCGTGCCGATGGGGAGGGAGGCCCGGTTCGGCCCCCGTGCGCGGGCCCTGGTGGGTGCGTGGTCGCGTCCAGGGCCGATGGTCACGACCACCGTCAGCCATCCGCTATGCTTTTGTGCGCGCCTTCGGTTGGTGATCACACCGGCTGGGTGCGCATGGCAAGTTACCCAAGCGGCCAAAGGGATCTGACTGTAAATCAGCCGGCGTAGCCTTCGGGGGTTCGAATCCCTCACTTGCCACCATCTGATCGGCCCCGTCCACTGCGGACGGGGCCGATGGTGTTTCCGGGAGGATGGGTGCATGGCATCCGACCCCACACCGTCCCAGTTCGCCGACCTCGCCGAGTCGATCGCCCGTGACGCAGCGGCGCTGGCCGCACGCCGCCGCGCCGAGGGGGTCGAGGTCGCGGACCGGAAGTCGAGCATCGTCGACGTGGTCACGGCCGCCGACCGTGAGGTCGAGGCGCTCATCCGCGCCCGCATCACCGAGGCCCGCCCCGACGACGCCTTCCACGGCGAGGAGTCCGGGTCGGCCTCCGGCGCCTCGGGCATCACCTGGGTGGTGGACCCGATCGACGGCACCGTCAACTACCTGTACGGCAGCGCCGAGTACGGCGTGAGCATCGGCGTCGTGCGCGGCGCACCCGACCCGATGACCTGGGAGCCGATCGCGGGCGTCGTCGTGGCGCCGGCGACGGGCACCGTCTTCCGCGCGGCCGTCGGCCAGGGAGCGACCCGTGACGGGGACCCGTTGTCCGTCGCCGCGCCCGGTTCGCTCGCCGAGACGCTCGTCGCGACCGGGTTCGGGTACACGGCCGACCGTCGTCGGGAGCAGGTCGCGGTGCTCGCCGTACTCATCGGCGAGGTGCGGGACATCCGCCGTGGGGGAGCGGCGTCGCTCGACTGCTGCGCCGTCGGCGCGGGCGTGGTGGACGCGTACTACGAGCGCGGGATCAACCCGTGGGACATGGCCGGTGGGGCCCTCGTCGCGCAGGAGGCCGGCGCGGCGATCCGCATCTGGGAGGCCGGAGGGACCCGCTCCTTCCTGTTCGCGAGCCCGGCGGTCGTCGACGAGCTCGAGGCCCTGGTCCGTGGGCTCGAGGCGGGTGCGCTCGGAGCCGAGCGGGCCTGACGACGCGCCGGGCCCCAGGTCTGGGGGTGCCGGGTGGACGCGACCACGACTGGCGACGTGCGACGACGTTTGCTAGCGTGCTCAGGTCCCGTTATCTGCTCGTTACCATCCAACGAGCCCTTCCCCGATCAGGATCGCCACCGCACGCATGCCCCGTACTCCTCTGTCGTCCGCTCCCACCGACGGTTCCGTCGACGCCGCCACCCCGGTCGTCCACCTGACCCGACGCGCTCGGATCGAGGCAGAACGGGCAGCGGCGAAGGGCGCGGTCGTGGTGCACGAGGGACAGGGCTCGACGGGTCCGAGCTTCGACGACGTGATCGGGGCGGCAACGCCGGGAACCCCCGCGGCCCCCGTGTCGCCGATCGACCTCGCACCGGCCTCGCCCGCGCGCCCGGCCTCCCGCATCGCCACGCCGCCGGCCCCCACCTCGCCCGACGTGCAGGCGCAGCCGGTGACCCCCGCTCCCTCGGTGTCGCAGCCGCGTCGGGTCGCCGGGCAGGTCCCCGCGTCGCGTCGTCGCAGCAGCCGTCCGGCCACGAAGACCCCGGTCGACCGCGCGACCCTTCACATCCGGTCCACCGCCGCCACGACCCCTGCAGCAGCGCCGTCCCCGAAGCAGGGCGCGTCCTTCGGCCGTGCTGCTTCCCGTGTGACCGCGGTCGGCGCACTGCTCTTCGCCGCCGGCCTCGTCGTCTCGACCTCTCTGCCGGCGCAGGCGCTCTGGGTCCCGGCCTCCGGCTCGACAGCGGCCCGTGCCACCGTCGACGGCGCCACCCAGTCCATGCAGGTCAGTGCCTCGGCCGATGGTTCGACCGCCCGCGACCAGTACACGGTGTCCGATGCCACGCAGTACGCGAACGTCGACTCCTCCAGCTTCACGAACGACCCGACCGGCACGATCCAGTGGCCGTTCCTGACCGGAGTCCCGATCACCTCGGGCTTCGGCGGACGCCAGGTCGCCGGGTGCTCGTTCTGCTCGACGAACCACATGGGCGTCGACTTCGCCCCGGGTGAGGGCACCCCGATCGGCGTCATCGCCGCCGGGACCGTCATCAAGGTGCAGGCGAACGACGGCGGTTTCGGCAACGACGTCTGGGTCGAGCACGACGTCGACGGCAAGCAGTTCGTCAGCGTCTACGGCCACATGGAGGACAACTCCTTCAAGGTGGTCACCGGCCAGCACGTCGAGGTCGGCGACATCCTCGGCCTCGTCGGCAGCACGGGCAACTCCACGGGCCCGCACCTGCACCTCGAGGTGCACGTCGACGGGGTCCCGGTGGACCCGCTGGCGTGGCTCGAGACCAACGCGAACTAGCGGCCCACGACGCGGCACGCCCGGGCGTCTCGCCCGGTTCCGGAGCAGCGTCGGAGGTCTGCTATCCTCGTGTGGTGCCGTTCGCGGCACATCGCCCCGATAGCTCAGTGGTAGAGCACCTCCATGGTAAGGAGGGGGTCGTCAGTTCAATCCTGACTCGGGGCTCCGACCCGGTGCGCGTGCCGCTCCGGATCTCTGGCGGGGTAGCTCAGTTGGTTAGAGCACACGACTCATAATCGTGGGGTCGCGGGTTCAAGTCCCGCCCTCGCTACACGCAAGGCCCTCTCGTCCAGGATCCCCTGGGTCAGGGGGCCTTCTCTGTTGCCGGCCCCACTTCGATTGCTGGGACCCACCCGCCGCGCGTTCAGTCCGCCGCCTGCACATCGGCCGCGACGTTCTCCTGCGCGGCGAACTGTGTGCGGTGCAGCTCCTCGTACCGGCCACCCGCGGCCAGCAGTTCGTCGTGCGTGCCGCGCTCCACGATCGAGCCGTCCTCGACCACGAGGATCACGTCCGCGCTGCGGATCGTGGAGAGCCGGTGCGCGATCACCATCGCCGTCCGCCCCTCGAGCGCTTCGCCGAGCGCTGCCTGCACCGCTGCCTCGGACGTCGAGTCGAGTGCCGCCGTCGCCTCGTCGAGGATGACGACGCGCGGCTGGGCGAGCAGGAGCCGGGCGATCGTCATCCGCTGGCGCTCGCCCCCGGACAGCCGGTAGCCGCGTTCACCCACCATGGTGTCCAGCTGGTCGGGGAGGGACCGGATGAGCGGCTCGAGCCGCGCACGGCGGACGGCGTCCCACACCTCGTCGTCGGACGCCTCGGGCCGGGCGAACCGCAGGTTGGAGCGGATGGTCTCGTGGAACAGGTGGCCGTCCTGCGTCACCATGCCGAGGGTGTGCCGCATCGAGGCGAAGGTGACGTCGCGGACGTCCGTCCCGGCCAGGCGCACGGCGCCGCTGTCGACGTCGTACAGGCGTGCGAGCAGCTGCGCGACCGTGGACTTGCCGGCCCCGGACGAGCCGACCAGGGCGACGGTCTGCCCCGGCTCGATCCGGAAGGACAGGCCGTGCAGCACCTCCTCGCCGCCGCGGGTGTCGAGCGTGGCGACCTCCTCGAGCGAGGCGAGGGACACCTTGTCGGCGGACGGGTAGGCGAACCGGACGTCGTCGAACTCGACGGAGACGGGGCCGTCGGCGATGGTGACCGCGTCGGGCTGCTCCTGGATGAGTGGTTCGAGGTCGAGCACCTCGAAGACGCGCTCGAAGCTGACCACGGCGCTCATGATCTCCACCCGGGCGTTCGCCAGGCTCGTCAGCGGGGCGTACAGCCGAGTGAGCAGGAGCGCCAGGGTGACGACCTCACCGGTGTCCAGGCGGCCGGCGAGCGCGAGGAAGCCGCCGAGCCCGTAGACCAGCGCGAGGGCGAGGGCGGAGACGAGCATGAGCGCGGTGAAGAACACGAACTGCAGCATCGCGGTCCGGACACCGATGTCGCGGACCCGGGCGGCGCGCACGCGGAACTCCTCGGCTTCCTCGTCGGGCCGGCCGAACAGCTTGACCAGGGTGGCGCCGGGTGCCGAGAAGCGCTCGGTCATCTGGGTGCTCATCGCGGAGTTGTGGTCGGCGGCCTCGCGGCGCAGCGCGGCGAGACGGCTGCCCATCCGGCGCGCGGGGACCAGGAAGACCGGGAGCATGACGACGGCGAGGACCGTCACGAGCCACGAGGTGCTGAGCATGACGATCAGGGTGAGGACCAGCGCCACCAGGTTCGTGACCACGCCGGACAGCGTGCCGCTGAAGGCCTGCTGGGCGCCGATCACGTCGTTGTTGAGGCGGCTCACGAGCGCACCGGTCCGGGTGCGGGTGAAGAACGCGATGGGCATCTTCTGCACGTGGTCGAAGACGGCGGTGCGGAGATCCAGGATCACGCCCTCGCCGATCCGCGCCGAGTACCACCGCGTCGTCAGCGACACGGCGGCGTCGGCCACGGCCACCAGGGCGATGACCACGGCCAACCGGACGATCGTCGCGACCTGACCGCGGGCGACGATGACGTCGACCACCTGCCCGGCGAGGACCGGCGTCGCGACCGCGAGGAAGGCGCCGACGACGGACAGGCCGATGAAGACCAGCAGCTTCGCCCGGTACGGCACCGCGAACGTCAGGATCCGCCGGACGGACGCGCGGGAGAACCCGTGCTTGCCGCCCTGCGCGGACGAGATCTTGTACAGCGAGCTCCAGGCTGCGCTCTCCATGCTCATGGCGGTTCCTTTCCGGGGCCCCGGGCCCAACCTAGATGGCTGGCCGGGTCCTCGGTGACCGCCCCCGTGGCGGTGCGCCGCGCGGCCACCCGCCGGAGGCCGTCCGGCCGCCTACTGCGTGCGGTGGGAGCCGGTGTCTGTCCGCGTCGCGAGCACCCCGGCCGCACGGAACGCGTCCTCGACCGCGGCGGTGACCTGCTGCCAGGCGGCCCGTCGCCGGTTCGCTCCGATGCTGCCGCCCGACACGGCCGTGCCGTGCCCGGCCCGGCGCAGGGTGATCGTGGTGGTGGCACCGTCCACGACGGTCGACAGCTCGTACCGGCGGTACTCCCGGGCCGGCTGCACGAGCGCACCGAGCAGGATGGTGAGCGTCCGGCTGCCCGCCGTCGCGGTCATCGTGCCACCCGTCGACTCGACGTGGTGGCCCGTGCGGCGCAGCGCAGCAGCCGCGACCTCCATGGCGGTGCACCGGTCTCCCGTGTGCACGGCGAACTCCGTCGTGGTGTCCATCGGCCCTCCCCGTCCCGAACGAACCCGTGCCGTACGGCACGCCCCGATTCCCCCGAATCGGTCTCAGACAGTCTAGCTGATGCGTTCTCATGGATCACAGGCCCCCGGACGGGCCTCGGTAGACTGCCGTGGTGTCAGTGAACCCCGAGCTCGTCGGCAGGACGTTCCCGCCGGCCCAGCCCTACCTGGTCGGCCGCGAGAAGGTGCGCGAGTTCTCGCGTGCGGTCTTCGCGACCAACCCCGTCCACCACGATCCGGACGCAGCACGTGCCGCCGGGTACGACGACGTGGTCGCACCCCCGACGTTCGCCGTCGTCGTGCAGGAGGCCACGCTCGCGCAGCTCCTGAACGAGCCCGACGCCGGCATCGACTTCTCCCGCGTCGTCCACGGCGAGCAGTCCTTCACCTACGACCGGCCGATCGTCGCCGGTGACGAGCTCACCGCGACCCTGACGGTCACCAGCGTGAAGACCCTCGGCGGCAACGCGATGGTCACCGCCCAGAGCACCATGAACGACGCCGAGGGGGAGCACGTCGTCACGGCGACCTCCACCCTCGTGGTCCGAGGAGACGACGCATGACCGCCGCACCCGCCACCGCGCTCGAGGTCGGCACCGTCGTCGCCGAGCGTGACGTGCACATCACGCGCGACTCGCTCGTCCGGTACGCCGGCGCCTCCGGCGACTTCAACCCGATCCACTACCGCGACGACGTCGCCGCCTCGGTCGGCCTGCCCGGTGTCCTCGCCCACGGCATGCTCACGATGGGCATCGCGGTGCAGCCGGTCGCCGAGTGGCTCGGTGACAGCGGCTGGGTCGCGGGCTACGGCGTCCGCTTCACGCGCCCCGTCGTCGTCGACCCGGAGCAGGGTGCCACCGTCGGCATCGTCGCGAAGGTCGGCACCGTCGACGAGGACGGCCGGCCGAAGCGCATCGACCTCACCGTGACCGCCGCCGGGCAGACCGTGCTCGGCAAGGCGCAGGTCACGGTGGTGTTCCGCTGATCGTGTCCGAGCCGGTGCTGGCCGACCTGACGACGCTCCGCGTCGGCGGGGCCGCCACCCGGCTGCTCACGGCGGAGACGACCGACGAGCTCGTCGCCCACGCGCTCGACGCCTTCGACGACCACGAGTGGTTCGTCCTCGGCGGCGGCAGCAACCTGCTGGTCGCCGACCAGGGCTTCGACGGCACCGTCGTGCTGGTCCGGACGACGGGCGTCGACGCCGACCGCGACGCCGACGGCGTCACCGTCCGCGTCGCCGCGGGGGAACCGTGGGACCCGTTCGTCGCCACGACCGTCGCGAACGGCTGGACCGGCCTGGAGGCCCTCAGCGGCATCCCGGGCACCGTCGGTGCGTCCCCGGTGCAGAACATCGGCGCCTACGGGGTCGAACTCGCCGACGTGCTCACCCGCGTCGAGTTCCTCGATGCGGCCACGGGGGAGCGCGCGTGGCTCCCGGCAGCCGAGCTGGCGCTCGGCTACCGCACGTCGATCCTCAAGCACGGTCGGCGCGGTGTCGTGCTGACGGTCGAGTTCCGACTCGGGATCGTGGGGGAGCGCGGTGTGCCCGTGCAGTACGCGCAGCTCGCCGGTTCGCTCGGGGTCGAGCTCGGTGCGCTCGTGCCGCCCACGACCGTCCGCGACGAGGTCCTGCGGCTGCGCGGCTCGAAGGGCATGGTGCTCGACGGGGACGACCACGACACCTGGAGCGCCGGGTCGTTCTTCACCAACCCGATCGTCTCGCCGGCGTTCGCCGAGACCCTGCCGACGGATGCGCCCCGCTGGCCCGCGGGCGACGACGTCAAGCTCAGTGCCGCGTGGCTCATCGAGCACGCCGGCGTGCACCGCGGGTACGCGGTGCCGGGCTCCCGCGCCGCGATCTCGTCCAAGCACACCCTCGCGCTCACGAACCGCGGCGGGGCGACGGCGGCGCAGGTGGCCGAGCTCGCACGGTTCGTGCAGGTGACCGTCCTGAACCGCTTCGGTGTCTCGCTCGTCCCGGAACCCGTCGTGGTGGGGGACCTGCTCGGCTGATCGTCCGCGCGACGGGACGGACGAGCACGACGCACCACG
Organism: Curtobacterium sp. MCSS17_005; assembly: GCF_003234225.2. NCBI lineage: Bacteria > Bacillati > Actinomycetota > Actinomycetes > Micrococcales > Microbacteriaceae > Curtobacterium > Curtobacterium sp. MCSS17_005. The sequence goes on along the minus strand of NZ_CP126258.1, from coordinate 2,720,503 downwards.
GGCCTCCCGGCACGCAGAACGGGCCACCTCGACGAGGTGGCCCGTTCTGCGTTCCGCGGGGTGTCGTGGGCGCAGCGTCTACGCGAAGAACTTCGCCAGTCTGGCGACGCCCTCGGCGATGTCGTCGTCGCCCAGCGCGTACGACAGGCGCAGGTAGCCGGAGGGGCCGAAGGCCTCACCCGGCACGACCGCGACCTCGGCGTGCTCGAGGATCAGGTCTGCCAGCTCGAGCGTGGTCGTCGGGGTGGTGCCGGCCCACTCGCGACCGAGCAGTGCGGTGACGTCCGGGTAGACGTAGAAGGCGCCCTGCGGGGTCGGCGTGCGGAAGCCCGGGATCGCGTTGAGGCCGTCGACGATGGCCTTCCGCCGGCGGTCGAAGGCCTCGCGCATGGCGGCGACGGGCTCCTGCGGACCGGTGAGGGCGGCGATCGCGGCGCGCTGCGACACGTTCGAGACGTTCGACGACAGATGCGACTGCAGGTTCGACGCGGCCTTGACGGCGTCGGCCGGGCCGATGAACCACCCGACGCGCCAGCCGGTCATCGCGTAGGTCTTCGCGACGCCGTTCACCAGGATCGTGGTGTCGGCGAGGGCGGGGACCTCCGCCAGGATGCCGGCGAAGCGGACCCCGTCGTAGACCAGGTCCTGGTAGATCTCGTCGCTGATCACCCAGATGCCGTGCTCGAGCGCCCACTCGCCGATGGCCCGGGTCTGCTCGGCGGAGTACACGGCGCCCGTGGGGTTCGACGGCGAGCAGAACAGCAGCGCCTTGGTCGCCGGGGTGCGGGCGGCCTCGAGCTGCTCGACCGTCACCAGGTAGTCCTGGTCGCTGCCGGCGAAGACCTCGACGGGCTCGCCGCCGGCCAGCCGGATGGCCTCGGGGTAGGTGGTCCAGTACGGCGCGGGCAGCAGGACCTCGTCACCGGCGTCGACGATGGTCTGGAACGCCTGGTAGACCGCCTGCTTGCCACCGTTCGTGACGATGACCTGCGACGGCTCGACGGTGACGCCGGACACCCGGGCGGTCTTGTCGGCGATGGCCTGCTTGAGTTCGGGCAGGCCGGTCGCGGGCGTGTAGCGGTGGTTCTTCGGGTCCTGCGCGGCAGCGACGGCCGCGTCGACCACGTGCTGCGGGGTCGCGAAGTCGGGCTCGCCGGCGGCGAACGAGATCACCGGACGGCCGGCGGCCTTGAGTGCCTTGGCCTTCGCGTCGACCTTGAGCGTCGCGGACTCGGCGATGGCCGCGATGCGGGACGCGATGCGCGGACGATCGGCCGGCGCGGTGGCGAGGGTGTCGACGGACACGTGGGCGGTGGACTCGGGGCCTGGGGCTGCGGTGCTCACGGGCCCAGCCTACCGGCGCGGCACGCCGTGGAAGGGGCCAAGTGGACACCGTGTGACGGACTCCCGTAGACTCGTCCACCGGAACGCGGATCGGTGACGAACCGTGTCCGAAGGGCGGTGGCTCAATTGGTAGAGCAGCGGTCTCCAAAACCGCAGGTTGCAGGTTCGAGTCCTGTCCGCCCTGCAACTCTGGAAGGGTAGAAGTTGGCGAGCAAAGACATGGAGACGACGGCGGACGACGTCGTCGCCAAGGCGAAGCAGGACCGGGCCGAGCGCCGCGGGCCCATCGCTGCCATCGTGCTCTTCATCCGCCAGGTGATCGGCGAACTGCGCAAGGTCGTGACGCCGACCCGCAAGGAACTCTTCAGCTACACGGGCGTCGTGCTCGTGTTCGTCGTCGTCATGATGATCCTGGTGTCGATCCTCGACTTCGTGTTCGGTCTCGGCGTCGGGTACGTCTTCGGCAACGGGCCCACGGCCTGACCCCGACGTCGACTGCCGTGTGCGGTCGTTCCGAGGAGTACGGTCGCCCGAGACGGCGTCGATCGTGACGGCGTCGCTCGTGACCATGAACGAACGCCACCCCGACCCGAACCACCGAACGGAAAGAATCGACTGTGTCTGACAACTCCCGCGATGACATCGACCTCGCGACGGCTGCCGAGCAGTCCTCCGAGGTCGAGGAGAACCAGGAAGGCGACGTCGAGACCGGCGAAGGACGCTCCGTCGAGTCCGCTGAAGAGCGTGCGATCTCGATCGAGGGCGACGACGACGAGTCCCTCGGCCTCAGCTCCGAGCCCGACGACGGCACCGTCGACGCCGGCCTCGACGAAGCACTGACGGCCCTGCAGGAAGCCCGCGACCCCGAGGCCGACGCCGTCGTGGACGACGCCCTCGAGATCGACTCCGCTGACGAGGCCGAGGCCGCCGTCGAGGCCGTCGAGGACGAGGAAGAAGTCGAGCTCGAGTCCGAGACCGCCGCCGAGGCGAACGAGACGCTCGCCGCCGACGAGGCACTCGACGCCGAGGACGAGGACGACGAGCCCGCCGAGGTCGACCCGTACGAGGCCTTCAAGGCCGAGCTGCGGATGAAGCCGGGCAAGTGGTACGTCATCCACTCCTACGCGGGCTTCGAGCGCCGCGTGAAGTCGAACATCGAGAACCGCATGGTCTCGATGTCGATGGAGGACTACATCTACCAGGTCGAGGTCCCGATGGAGGACGTCGTCGAGATCAAGAACGGGCAGCGCAAGCTGGTCACCCGCGTCCGGATCCCCTCGTACGTGCTCGTCCGCATGGACCTCAACGAGGACTCGTGGTCCGTCGTCCGGCACACCCCGGGCGTCACCGGCTTCGTCGGCAACGCGCACAACCCGACGCCGCTCCGTTTCGACGAGGCGTTCGGCATGCTCAAGTCCCTCGTGCAGGTCGCCGAGGCCGCCCCGACCAAGGGTGGCGCGAAGGGCAGCGGGCTGCAGGCACAGCCCGCAGCCGAGGTCGACTTCGAGATCGGCGAGACGATCACCATCAAGGAAGGCTCGTTCGCGGGCCTGCCGGGTTCGATCTCCGAGATCAAGCCGGAGAGCGGCAAGCTCACCGTCCTCGTCTCGCTGTTCGAGCGCGAGACCCCGGTCGAGCTCAGCTTCGACCAGGTCACCAAGCTCTAGCGACCATCCAGCTGTAGCGATCACCGCGATCGACTACACTGAACGGGTTTGGGCCCGCGCGCCTCGTGCGAGCGGGCCTTCACCGCTGTCCGGAACGGCCGGACCAGCGGGAGAGTGCACGGATCCCCGTGTGTTCGATTCCAGGAGGAAGACAAGTCATGGCACCGAAGAAGAAGGTCACGGGCCTGATCAAGCTGCAGATCAACGCGGGAGCCGCCAACCCGGCCCCCCCGATCGGTCCGGCGCTCGGTCAGCACGGCGTCAACATCATGGAGTTCTGCAAGGCGTACAACGCGGCGACCGAGTCGCAGCGTGGCAACGTCGTGCCGGTCGAGATCACCGTCTACGAGGACCGTTCGTTCACGTTCGTCCTGAAGACCCCGCCGGCCGCTGAGCTCATCAAGAAGGCTGCTGGTGTGCAGAAGGGGTCCTCGACCCCGCACACGGTCAAGGTCGCGAAGATCTCGATGGACCAGGTCCGTCAGATCGCCGAGACCAAGCAGGCCGACCTGAACGCCAACGACATCGAGCAGGCCGCGAAGATCATCGCCGGCACCGCACGCTCGATGGGCATCACGGTCGAGGCCTAAGCACCGATCGGGCTCCGGCCCACCACCAGACACCTTTCCGTGGGAGAGCCTCGCCGGCTCGCCAACCACGTATCTCGCAAGGAGACCACCATGGCGAAGAAGTCCAAGGCCTACCAGGCCGCGGCCGCGAAGATCGAGGCCGACAAGTTCTACACCCCGACCGAGGCCGTCGCCCTGGCCAAGGAGACCGGTTCCTCGAAGACCGACTCCACGGTCGAGGTCGCGCTGAAGCTCGGCGTGGACCCCCGCAAGGCCGACCAGATGGTCCGCGGCACGGTCATCCTGCCGCACGGCACGGGCAAGACCGCCCGCGTCATCGTCTTCGCGACGGGTGCGGCTGCTGAGGCCGCCATCGCCGCCGGCGCCGACGAGGTCGGTGGCGACGAGCTCATCGCGAAGGTCGCCGAGGGTTACACCTCGTTCGACTCCGCAGTCTCGACCCCGGAGCTCATGGGCAAGGTCGGTCGTCTCGGTAAGGTGCTCGGCCCGCGTGGCCTCATGCCGAACCCGAAGACCGGCACCGTGACCCCGAACGTGGCGCAGGCCGTCAACGACATCAAGGGCGGCAAGATCGAGTTCCGCGTCGACAAGCACGCCAACGTGCACTTCGTCGTCGGCAAGGCCTCGTTCACGCCGGAGCAGCTCGACGAGAACATCTCGACCGCGCTCGAGGAGATCAACCGCCTCAAGCCGTCGTCCTCGAAGGGCCGTTACGTCATGAAGGGCGCCGTCTCGACGACCTTCGGCCCCGGCATCCCGCTGGACGTCAACAGCATCTGAGTCCACTGACTCACGGGTCCTCCGACCCATGGAAGGGCCCGCACCGGCAACGGTGCGGGCCCTTCCTGCACGTCGTCGCCGTGTGCCGATACCGTGGAGCCGTGCGCACCCTCGTGAACTCGCTCCGACTGATCGCCGTCATCGCCATCGTCGTCGCGGTCGTGGCGCAGTGGCTCGAGAGCTCGCAGACCCCGACCTACTCGTTCTGGAACTTCTTCGGCTACTTCACGATCCAGTCGAACCTGATCATCGCCGTGGCCCTCGCGGTGACGCTCGTCGCCGCGGCCCGTCGCAAGCGGGCGGACCTCGCCGTCTCGGTGCTCCGTGGCGCCGCGACGGTGTACATCGCGACGACGGGCATCGTGTACAACACGCTGCTCACGGGCGCGAACGTGTCGGCCTCGGTGCCGTGGTCGAACGACATCGTGCACAAGATCATCCCGGTGTACGCGGTGCTCGACTGGTTGCTGTTCTCGGACCGCGCACGGCTGCTGCTCCGCCACGTGTGGTGGTTCCTGCTCTACCCGGCGGTCTGGACCACCGTGGTGCTCGTCCGCGGCGCGACCGACGGGTGGGTGCCGTACCCGTTCCTCGATCCGGCGCAGGGCTACGGCGTCGTCGCGATCTACGTGGTCGGGATTGCGGTCTCGATCACGCTGCTCGGCATCCTCGTCGTGGGGATGAGCCGGTTGCGGCTGGTGAAGGTCTAGCTGGTGGCGGTCCAGCGCACGGTCTAGGAGCGGAACCCACGCAGCTTGTCGAGCACCAGGTCGGCGAGCTGCACCAGCCCGCGGATCTGGTCGTCGTCGCGGTCGACCCAGCGGCACTCGGGTTCGTCGGCGACCGGCACGAACCCGTCGTGCCGTTCCCAGACGAACAGGGTGCGGTCGGCGCCGAGCACGTACTGCTGCCACCAGATCTGCCGGAGGTAGTGCCGGGGGATGCTCCGCCAGGCCTTGCCGGTGGTCTTGATCTCGGCGAGCACCACGCGGGACGACTCGTCGACCCCGACGCCGTCCGGGGTGGCGAGGTGGGCGCGGTTCGCGGCGGCGTGGAACAGGTGTGCCGAGGGCTGGATGCCGTGGGTGGCGGCGACCCAGGCGGCGATGACCGGTTCGCGGTCCTTGCCGTGCTCGGTGAACGCGTTGCCGGAGAACCGGGAGCCGTAGCGCTTCTCGGTGACGACGGCTTCGACGGCGCGCAGTGAGGCGAGCCGGGCGACGTCGGTGGCGGTGATGCCCATGGCGCGGGCGCGGAGCCAGGCGACGCGGTCCGAGGAGTGCGCGACGATGCGCTCGGTGTGGCCGCGCAGGGCGGTGAACGCGGCACGCGCAGCCGGGGCCGGCGCGGACGACCCGGGAAGGGCCTCTCCCCACGAGCTCGGCCCGCCCGCCGCTTCGCGACGCCCGGGTACCGGCTCGCGTGGGCCCAAACCGGGGTCCAGGTCGCCCCACAGGGTCGGCTGCACGATCGTCACCCGACGATTGTCCCCCCGACCACCGGCAAGACCGAAACCGACGCGCTCACACGGCCGGCGGTGTGCGTCAGGAGACCAGTTCGCGCCCCTCGGCGAAGGCGACCAGCTCGTCGACCCCGGCGGGGGAGAGTGCGTAGCCGATGGCGAGGGCCGCGGCGCCCTGCAGCGCGGCGAGGGACCCGGCGCGGGACTGCACGATGACGAGGTGCTCACTGGCCAGGGGCATCGAGCGGGAGTAGACGACCTCGCGGACGCCGGCGAGCAGGTGCTCACCGGCCTGCGTGATCGATCCGCCGAGTGCGATGACGGACGGGTTGATGAGCGAGATGCAGGTCGCCAGGACCTCGCCGATGTCCCGCCCGGCCTGTCGCACGGCGTAGATCGCGTCGAGGTCCGACCGGTTCACCAGGTCGATCACGTCCGCACCCGTGTGCACGTCGTGCCCCTTCGCGCGGAGTGCGCGGGCGATCGCCGGACCCGAGGCCACGGCCTCCAGGCAGCCGGTGTTGCCGCAGTGGCAGGGGACGTCGCCGGCGCGGGAGACGCGCACGTGGCCGATGTCACCCGCGGTGCCCTGGGCGCCACGCTGGAGCCGACCTTCGGAGACGATGCCGGACCCGATGCCGGTGGCGACCTTCACGAACAGCAGGTGGTCGACGTCCGGCCAGCCGTGCTCCCGCTCACCGAGGGCAGCGATGTTGACGTCGTTGTCGAGCAGGACGTGGGCGGCGATGTGCTGACGGAGCCACGAGGGCACGTCGAAGCCGTCCCAACCGGGCATGATCGGCGGGTTGGCCGGGCGGCCCGTGGAGAACTCGACGGGCCCGGGGACGCCGATCCCGATCGCGATGACGTCCTGCCGGCTGCGCCCGACCTCGGCGAGCAGGTCGTCGATCGTCTCGACGAGCCAGGACAGCGTCGGCACCGGACCGGCGGCGATGTCGATCCGGGCCTCGCGGGTGGCGAGCGGTGCCGCGACCAGGTCGGTGACAGCGACACGACCGTGCGAGGCACCGAGGTCGGCCGCGATCACCAGCCGGGCGCGGGGCTTCAGCGCCACCTGGGCGGGCGGACGGCCACCGGTGGAGACAGCGGTGTCCACGGCACCGACCAGCCCGATGTCGATCAGGGAGTCGAGGCGCACGCCGATGGTGGAGCGTGCGAGTCCTGTCAGTGCGGCGAGCTCGGCCCTGGTGCGCGGCACGCCGTCGCGGAGGATCTGGAAGAGCTCGCTCGTCCCGACCGGAGGCGACGCTGCCGTCCGGTTCAAGTCGACCATGTGGGGAGTGAAGCACACATCGTTCGCGCCACGCAATGAAGTCCGTCGACATTCCTCGGACTTCTGCTTGACCGCCGACAAAAGTGCTCGTAGTGTGACGACCGGTCAGTGACGACCGCACCATCTCGACGAGGAGAACCCCTGGTGACCCAACCGCTCTCGGTCCAGCTCTACACGGTCCGCGATGCCCTCAGTGCTGATCTACCCGGCACCCTGCAGCGCATCGCCGACATCGGCTACACGAACGTCGAGGCCTTCGGCTTCGTCGACAACGCCGACGAACTCGCCGCCGCCCTCCGCGACGCCGGCCTCGCCGCCCCGAGCGGCCACGCCCGTCTGCTGGACGCCGGCGAGCAGGACCTCGAGCGCATCTTCCACGCCTCCACCACCCTCGGCTTCGGGACCCTCATCGACCCGCACATCGACGAGTCCCGCTGGACCACCCGCGAGGACGTCGAGGCGATCGCCCGCGAACTCAGCGCCCTCGCCCCGCGCGCCGCCGACCACGGCCTGCTGCTCGGCTACCACAACCACGCGTTCGAGTTCTCGAACCGCATCGACGGCGTCAGCGCCTACGAGGTCTTCGCCGACGCCCTGTCCGACGACGTCGTGCTCGAGCTCGACACCTACTGGGTGCAGGTCGGCGGGGACGACCCGGTCGCGGTCATCGGCAAGTACGGCGAGAAGGTCCAGTTCCTGCACGTCAAGGACGGCGACGGCTCGCACGACGACAAGCAGCAGGTCGCCGTCGGCAACGGCATCATGCCGATCCGCGAGATCATCGCCGCGGCGCCCGACGCACTGCACGTCGTCGAGCTCGACGACCACGAGGGTGACGTCTTCCAGGCCGTCGCCGACTCCTACACGTTCCTCGAGGGGGCCCGAGCATGACCGACACCACGACCGCTGCCGCAACGGCGACCGACAGCAGCACCCGCACCGGCCCGGTCGGCGTCGGCGTCATCGGCGCCGGGGTCATCTCGGACCAGTACCTGTCGAACCTCACTGTCTTCCCCGACGTGACGGTCCGCTTCATCGCCGACATCGACCTGCCGCGCGCCGCCGCCCAGGCCGAGAAGTGGGGCGTTCCCGGATCGGGCACCGTCGAGGAGCTCCTGGCCGACGACGACATCGAGATCGTCGTGAACCTGACGATCCCGGCCGCCCACGTCGGGGTCGCGCTGCAGGCCCTGGCCGCCGGCAAGCACGTCTGGGGCGAGAAGCCCTACGCCCTCGACCGTGCCAGCGCCGCGGAGCTCCGCGACGCCGCGGCCGCCGCGGGCAAGACCGTCAGCGTCGCCCCGGACACGTTCCTCGGCGCCGGCCTGCAGACCGCGCTCCGCACCATCCGCGACGGCCGCATCGGCACGCCCCTGAACGGCCTGACGCTCTTCCAGAGCCCCGGACCCGAGTCGTGGCACCCGAGCCCCGAGTTCCTCTTCGCGTACGGTGCCGGTCCGCTGTTCGACATCGGCCCGTACTACATCACCACCCTCGTCCAGACGTTCGGACCGGTGAAGAAGGTCACGGCGACGGCGTCGAAGTCCCGCGCCACCCGCACCATCGGCTCCGGACCGAAGGCCGGCACCGAGTTCCCGGTGGACGTCCCGACGAACCACTCCGCGCTGATCGAGTTCGAGAACGGCGGGAGCGCGCAGAGCGTCTTCTCGTTCGAGTCCGACCGCGGCCGCACCGGTTTCGTGGAGATCGCGGGGGAGACCGGCACCGTGGTGTTCCCCGACCCGAACAACTTCGACGGCGACACCGAGCTGTACGCCCTCGGTTCCGAGGAGCCCGAGACGATCCCCGCGGTCGGCTCCACCTACTCGCGCGGCACCGGCGTGGTCGACCTGGCCCGCTCGCTGCGGGCCGGCGACGAGAACCGCGTCCCCGGTGCGCTCGCCTTCCACGTCCTCGACGTGATGGTCTCCATCGCCGAGGCGGCAGAACGTGGCGAGGCGGTGCTCGTCGAGAGCACCGTGTCGCCCTCCCCGACCCTCCCCGAGGGCTGGGACCCCGCGGAACGCACCCTGGCCTGACCGCCGGGGCGCTGCCCGCAACCCACAGCAGCACCCGACCAGCACCATCCGCAGCACCAGCTCCACCTCTGCACCATCCCCTGCACCATCTCAACGACGAGAAAGTAGAGAGTCATGCGCACTGCCATCCGCGCACTGGCCATCACCGCGGCCGCCGCACTCACCGTGTCCGGCCTCGCAGCCTGCTCCTCCGGATCGTCCGGCGACTCCGGCGACTCCAAGACGCTCACCTACTGGGCGTCCAACCAGGGCACGTCCCTGCAGAACGACAAGGAGGTGCTGACCCCCGTCCTCAAGAAGTTCACCAAGGAGACCGGGATCAAGGTCGACCTCCAGGTCATCGGCTGGAACGACCTGCAGAACAAGATCCAGACCGCCGTCACCTCGGGCCAGGGCCCGGACGTCGTCAACATCGGCAACACCTGGGCGACCTCGCTCCAGGCCACCGGCGCCTTCCAGGAGTTCGGTGACGCCGAGATGAAGGCGATCGGCGGTGAGGACAAGTTCGGCAAGGTCGCCCTGTCCACCGGTGGCGCGCCCGACAAGACGGTCACGAGCGTCCCGCTCTACGGCCTCGCCTACGGCCTGTACTACAACAAGAAGATGCTGTCGGACGCCGGCATCACCCCGCCCACCACGTGGGAGGAGATGGTCGCCGACGCCGAGAAGCTGACCAAGGGTGACACCTACGGCTTCAGCCTCGCGGGCGGTTCGTACACCGAGAACTCGCACTTCGCGTTCATCAACTCGGCGCAGAACGGTGGCGAGTGGTTCGACAAGGACGGCAAGCCGACCTTCACCTCGAAGGCCAACGTCGACGGCATCAAGCGCTACCTCGACCTCATGCAGGACTCGAAGGTCGCCAACCCGTCGAACGCGCAGTACGACAACGCGACGCAGTCCACCACGGACTTCGCGAAGAAGAAGGCCGCGTTCATCCTCAACCAGAACAACGCCAACGCGACCATCGAGTCCCTCGGGATGAAGTCGGACGAGTACGGCGTCGTGGCGCTGCCGGCTCCCGAGGGCGGCGAGCAGATCGCCAGCTTCCCGGCCGGCATCAACCTGTCGATCTTCAAGAACACGAAGAACAAGGACGGCGCGCTCAAGTTCGTCAAGTACATGACGAGCATGGACACGCAGACGACGCTGGACAAGCCGTACTCGGCCCTGCCGGTGCTCGCCGAGGCTGCTGACTCCGTCACGGACGAGCAGACGAAGACGTTCCTCGACATCTACAACAACAAGGCGAAGCCGCTCCCGCTCGTGCCCGCCGAGGACCAGTTCGAGTCCACGGTCGGCAAGGCGATGAACGACATGTTCGCCAAGATCGCGACCGGTTCCAAGGTCTCCGAGGCCGACATCAAGTCGGCACTGCAGACCGCCCAGGACCAGGTGTCCCAGGCCGCCGGTTGATCCACCCTGGAGGCCCGGGTCGCGTCCGCCGGACGCGCCCGGGCCTCCAGCCCCTGACGTTCCAGGGCCGACCATCCGTCGGCCGTGAGGCACACGCCCCAGAGCCGACCACGCGTCGACCGTGCGGCTGGCGCCCCACGCACCCCGCGCCTCCCGGCCGCTGCCACGGCCCGCGCGGACCGCACCTGCACGCCCCTCCTGCCGAAAGGCCCCACCAGATGTCCACGACGGTCCTGCCCGACTCGGAGCGCATCGACCTGACGCACACGAAGGCCCCGACGATGTCGGGCCGTCCGCCAGGTCGCAAGCGCAAGACCCACTGGCTGCCCTACGCGCTCGTCGCGCCGGCCATCCTGTTCGAGCTGCTCATCCACATCGTCCCGATGCTCACCGGCATCTGGATCTCGTTCATCCAGCTCACCAAGTACTTCATCGCGAACTGGGGTGCCGCGCCCTTCGCCGGGTTCCGGAACTACCAGGTCGTCGTCGACTTCGACCAGGCGATCGGCCGCGGGGTCCTCAACTCGTTCCTCATCACGTGCGCCTTCACGGTCCTCGTGGTCGGGCTCTCCTGGACCTTCGGCATGGCCGCAGCCGTCGCGCTGCAGAAGCCGTTCGCCGGACGCGGGCTCTTCCGCACCCTGTTCCTCGTGCCCTACGCGCTGCCGATGTACGCCGGCGTCATCACCTGGAAGTTCATGTTCCAGCGGGACTCGGGGGCCCTGAACCACCTGCTCGTCGACCAACTCGGTCTCTTCGGCGGGGACGCCCCGTTCTGGCTCATCGGCAACAACGCCTTCGTCGCCGTCGTCGTCGTGGCGATCTGGAAGACCTGGCCGTTCGCGTTCCTGATGCTCATGGCCGGTCTGCAGTCCGTCCCCAACGACGTGTACGAGGCCGCCTCGGTCGACGGCGCCAAGCCGTTCCGCCAGTGGCGCTCGATCACGCTGCCGATGGTTCGCCCGGTCAACGTGACGCTCGTGCTCGTGATGTTCCTGTGGACGTTCAACGACTTCAACACGCCGTTCGTGCTGTTCGGCTCGACCGCGCAGCCGCCCGCCGCGGACCTGCTGAGCTTCCACATCTACAACGCGTCGTTCATCACCTGGAACTTCGGTTCCGGTGCCGCGATGAGCGTCCTGCTCCTGCTCTTCCTGCTCGTCGTCACCGGCATCTACCTCGCCGTGACCAACCGGAGGTCCGTCCGTGCGTGAGACAACTGGCGCCAAGTCCTTCAAGATCATCACCCTGGTCGTCCTGACGCTGTTCACGGTCGTACCGCTCTACGTGATGATCACCACGGCCATCAAGCCCCTCGGCGACGTGCAGGACAACTTCACGTGGATCCCGTCGAGGATCACCTTCCAGCCGTTCATCGACATGTGGTCGACGGTGCCGCTCGGCCGGTACTTCATCAACTCCCTCGTGGTCTGCACAGTGGCGACGGTGTTCTCGCTGATCATCGCGACGTTCGCCGCCTACGGTGTCTCGCGCTGGAACTTCAAGGGCAAGAGCACCTTCACCACCGCGGTGCTCTCCACGCAGATGTTCCCCGGCGTGCTGTTCCTGCTGCCGCTGTTCCTGATCTTCACGAACCTCGGCAACACCCTGGGCATCCAGCTCGTCGGGTCGTGGCTCGGCCTGATCATCACGTACCTGACCTTCACGCTGCCGTTCTCGATCTGGATGCTGGCCGGGTACTTCGAGACCATCCCGCGCGAACTCGACGAGGCCGCGATGGTCGACGGTTCGGGCCCGATGGGTGCGCTGTTCCGGGTCATCCTGCCGTCGGCCCGCCCGGGTCTGGTGGCGGTCGGGATCTACTCGTTCATGACGGCCTGGGGTGAGGTCCTCTTCGCCTCGGTCATGACGAACGGCCTCGGTTCGACCCTGGCGGTCGGTCTGCAGCAGTACTCGACGCAGACGAACGTGTACTGGAACCAGGTCATGGCGGCGTCGCTCGTCGTGTCGATCCCGGTCGTGGCCGCGTTCCTCGTGGTCCAGCGCCAGTTCGTCGCCGGCCTGACCGCGGGTGCCGTGAAGTAGGCAGAGCCTTTCCGCAAGACACCGGTGTTCGCGCTCGACGCCCCCGCATCACGCGGTGCGCAGCGTGGACACCGGTGTTTTGCCGTTCCCCACCCGACGCCCCACCGACCCCGACCACCCGACGACCGACAGGATGGAACCATGAGCGACGAGACCCGCGGGCGGCAGCTGCTGCCCGGACAGACCAGCCGCGTGCACGTGTACGACGTCGAGTCCCGCACCTCGCGGCTCGTGTTCGAGTCGGCCACGGTGCTCGTCGAGGCACCGAACGTCCTGGACGCCGAGACGCTCGTGCTCAACGGCGACGGCGACCTCTGGCTGCTGCGGCTGCCGTCGGCGGACAGCGGCACAGTCCTCGACGAGACCGCGCTCGTGCCGGTGCCGATGGACGGCGTCGACGAGATCAACAACGACCACGTGCTCGACCCGTCCGGCAGCTCCATCGTGGTGAGCGCCCGCGACGGCGAGCTGTACCGCGTCCCGCTGCCCGAGGGCGGCCCCGCGACCCGGATCACCGACGTCGCAGCGGCCCGGCCCACCAGGCGGAAGTTCTACCTGCACGGCATCGCCCCCGACGGCAGCGCCCTCGCCGCGATCGTGGGGGAGCTGTCCGAGGACGGCGTCTGGACGACCGACGTCGCGATGGTCGACCCGGAGACCGGCGAGCCGATGTTCGTCACGCGGGACGAGCACCCCGACGACGGCTGCACCATCAGTCCGGCCGGCGGGATCCTGCTCTGGAACACCGAGCGGTTCACCCCCGGCACCGCGCAGCTGGCCGTGCGCTGGCCCGGGCACGACAGCCCCGTCCGCCTGACCAACGACGACCGGGTGAACTGGTTCCCGCACCTGTCACCGGACGCTGCACACCTGCTCTACCTGTCGTACGAGCCCGGCGTGCAGGGCCACCCGGCGGACCACCGCGTGGAGCTCCGGCTGCTGCCGGGGTCGCTCGTCCGGGGTGCCCGGATCGCGGTCCAGCCCGAGACCCTGGTGGCCCTCGACGGCGGGCAGGGGACGGTCAACGTGCCGCCGTGGGCCCCCGACTCGACGTGGTTCGCGTACTGCGACTACCCGGTGGCGGGGTAGCGGGAGCGGCGGCGTCTTCACGCGCTGAGCGACAGTCCACGCGCTCCTCGAGGCGTGGACTGTCGCTGAGCGCGAAACGCGGGCGGACGCGCGGACACCCCGCCCGCCCGCGCCGCTAGACCTCGCGGACCTGCCCCTGCTTGATGTGCAGGCGCCGCTCGGCACGCTTCGCGACCCACGAGTCGTGCGTGACGATGACGACGGTCAGGCCGCGCTCCCGCCACTGCTTCTCGATGAGCGCCATGATCTCGTCGCGGGTCGACTCGTCGAGCGCACCCGTCGGCTCGTCGGCGAGCAGCACGCTCGGGTTCTTCACCAGCGCCCGGGCGATCGCCACGCGCTGCTGCTGGCCGCCGGACAGCTCGGCCGGCAGGTGCTCCATCCGCTCGCCCAGTCCGACCTCACGGAGGGCAGCGACCGCGCGCTCCCGGACCTCGCTCCGGGACCGGTTCGCGAGCGACCCCGCGAACGCCGTCTCGACGTTCTCGAGAGCCGTCAGCGTCGGGATCAGGTTGAAGCTCTGGAACACGAAGCCGATCTCGGTCGCCCGCAGGTCGGTCAGCGCGCCGTCGCCGAGCTTCGCCACGTCGCGGTCGCCACCGAGGTGGATCGAGCCGGCGCTCGGCCGATCGAGTGCTCCGAGCATCTGCAGCAGCGTCGACTTCCCGCCGCCGGTCGGCCCCTGGACGGCCACGAGTTGCCCCTGCGGGATCGTCAGGTGGACGTTCGTCAGAGCGGTGACGGTCCGGTTCTTCTGCTTGTAGGTCTTGCTGACGTTCGTCAGCCGGTACATCGGACTGGAGGCACGGCTCGCCTCCGCCTCGCCGGTCGCGGTGTCGGTGCTGGTCACGGTTGCTCCTGTCGTCGGTTCGGTCGTGTCGGTGCGGCCGGGCATCAGGCCACGCTCCGGAGCGCCTCGGCCGGACGGAGCCGGCTCGCACGCCAGCCGCCGAGCGCGCCGGCGATGAGGCCGCCGAGGATCGCGAGGCCGATCGCCAGCAGGATGATCTCGACGGTCACCGGGGCGTGCAGGACCACGTCGGTCGTCGACGCGGTGCTCGCGCCACCGCCGAAGCCCCCGGCCGGTGCACCGCCCGTCGTGCCGCTGCCCGCGGCCGCGGTCGCTGCGCCGCCGGGCATGCCACCGCCGCCGCCGGCACCACCGCCGGTCGTGCTCGACGCGCTCGCCGAGATCGTCGGACTGATGACGTTCACGACGAGGATGCCGATCAGGCCGGCTGCGGCGCCGAGCACGCCGCCGATCAGGCCCTGCACCAGGGACTCACCGGCCACCTGTCGGGTGATGCGGCCGTTCGACCAGCCGATCGCCTTGAGGGTCCCGAACTCGCGGGTGCGGCGGGTCACGCCGGAGATCGTGAAGAGGATCGCGATGAGGAACGCCGCGGCGAGCACGACGATCGACAGCCACTTGCCGAGGTTCGAGACCAGGCTCGACGCGGTGCTGAGCGACCCGGACACGCTCGAGGCCAGATCGGCCTCGGTGGAGACGGTGGCGCTCGTCAGCTTCGCCTGCAGTGCGGACTTGATCGTGCTGACGTCGGAGGAGGACTCTGCCGAGACGTAGATCGAGGTGACCTTGCCGTCGAGGTCGGCCAGCGCCTGCGCGGTGTCGAGCGGGATGTAGGTGTTCGAGCCCGTGGTCGAGGCCGAGCCGGTGGAGCTGACGATGCCGATGACGGTGAAGTCGGTGCCGCCGATGTCGACGGTGTCGCCGACCGCCTTGGACTCGCTCTTCGCGTACGACGCATCGAGCACGACGACGTCCTCGCCCGCGTCCTTCGCGGCGAAGGTGCGCCCCTTCGTGAGCTCGGTGCTCGTGAGCGGACCGACCGCGGCGCCGGACACCGGGATGCCGGTCACCGTGAACGAGTCGACGCTGAAAGACCCGCCGCCGAACCCGCCGCCGCCGGTGTCCCCGCTCGGCGGGCCCTGCTGGGTCGTGCTGTCGCTGCTGGAGTCGCTGCTGCTGTCCGTGCTGCTGTCGTCGGTCGACTGCTGCTGGACCTGGCCGGAGAACGTGCTGTTCTCGAGGGTCAGCACACCCGTCGCGGCCTTGACGCCGTCGGTGCTCGTGATCGTGGACAGGTTCGCGGCATTCAGGGTGCTCGTGCCGCGCGCGACCGCGAGCCGCGACTGCGACAGGTCGGTCGAGCCGCCGTCGTCATCGCTGTCGCCCTGGCTGCCGAAGTCGAAGCTCGGACGCCCGCCGTTCGTCGACGCCGTCGCGGTCTTGGTGACGGTGATGTCGGTGCCGACGCCGTAGACGGACTGCAGGACGCTCGACTGCGCTGCCTGCACGCCACCCGAGATCGACGACACGATCACCACGAGGGCGATGGCCAGGGCCATCCCGATCGCGATGATGACCGTCTGCTTCTTGCGGTTCGTGAGTTCGCGCCTGAGGTAGGTCAGGAACATGGTTCTCCTCGGTGGTGGCCGGCTGGGGTCACCGGCCGCGCAGAGCACGCGGCGGGGCCGACGGAGGAGAACCTAGGCACGCTGTCGATGACCGACCCATTGCGGACCTATGTGCCGGCTAAGGGCGGTTCAGCCGACGTCGCCGTACCGCTGGCGCAGGTGCTCGGCGTACCCGCCGGGGGTCCGGCCGGCGAAGCGCCCGCTCGTCACCACCGGCAGGTCGACGGTGGCGTCCACCCGGTAGCCGAGCGCCCGTGCCCGGGCCACCAGCCGCGCGTCCTCGTGCTCGGGCACGGGGTCGAACCCGCCGAGGCTGATGTACGCCGCGGCGAGCACGCCGAGGTTCGCGCCGTGCACGTGGCCGAGGGCAGCACCGGGCGGGTGCGCCCGCGTCCAGCGGTCGAGCACCGCGGGCGCCAGGTCGTCCGGGTCGGGGACGACGGCGCCGACGAGCAACTGTGCGCCGGATGCCAGGGCGTCGGACTGCTGGACGAGCCACCGTTCGTGCACGCGCGAATCGGCGTCGGTGTGGGCGAGCCACCGGGTCGCCGGATCGCCGTCGTGCACACGGAGCGCGTGCGTCGCCCCGATGGTCCGTGCCCGACCGACCCCGACACGGTCCGTGGTCAGGACGTCGACCGGGTACCGCTCGACCACCGAAGCGGTGCCGTCCGTGCAGCCGTCGAGCACCACTGTCACGGCGGCGCCGACCCCGGGTCGCTCCGTGCCGAGCCGGTCGACGGCCACCAGGAGCGCGTCGAGGCACGCGGCGATCCGGTCCGCCTCGTCGTGCGCGGGGACGACGACGTCGATGCGTGCACGCGGTTCCGGTCGGGTCACCGGATGATCCCCTCGGCCCGGGCCACCGAGGTGACCCCCGGGCCGGGCAGGACGCTCAGGACGAAGTCCTCCTCCACGTGCCGGAGCAGAGCGGGACGTGGCCACCGTTCGGTCAGCCGCGCGTCCACCGCATCACCGCTCGACACGGCCTCGTCGTCGGGGTGCCGCCAGTGGCAGGCCACGAGCACACCGTCGTCGTCGAGTGACCCGAGCACCCGGTCGATCGTCGCGTCGAGGTCGGCTGGTGACAGGTAGTACCCGACCTCGGACATCACCACCAGGTCCCAGCGCCCGTCCGGCCACTCCGCCGGCAGGGCAGCCTGCACGAACCGCGCGGTCGGGGCTCGGCGGGCTGCACGCTCCAGCGGCGCCGCCGAGATGTCGGTGCCGAGGACGTCGTCCGCGCGGTCGGCGAGGGCAGCGGTCAGGACCCCGGTCGCGCAGCCGAGCTCGAGCGCCGACCGGAAGCGCGGGCGGGGGAGTGCCGCCAGCGTCACGGCCCGCTTGCGCTGCTCGTACCAGGACCCGTCGAAGTCCCACCCCTCGGGCTTCCGGTCGTAGTGGGCGTCGAACGACTCGCGCGACCGCGACGCGGCGGACCCCGGCGCGAAGAACCACTCCGTCGTCCGCAGGTGGTGGGCGGCGTGCCGGTCGTCGACGATCGCCTCGTCCCCCGGCGCGGGCGACAGGGGCCGGGTCTGCGACGGGTAGGCGTCGAGGGCGGCACGCTTCCGGGCGACGAGGTCGTGGGGCAGCGACAGGGCCCGGACGTCGTCCCACGGGGCGACGGAGTGGTCCGGGTCGTCCCAGTGCCAGGCCCAGATCGGGTACGCGAGCAGGTCGACGTCGGCGGCGCTCGCCGCGGCGGCCTCGGCGACCTCGCCGGCGATGCGGTGGTCGCGGTGCCCGTCTCCGCGCCACGGCGCGACGAGCAGCACGGGGCGCGCGGCGCCGGCGAGCACCGTGTCGAGGGTGTCGACGACACTGTCTCGGTGTTCGCGGGTCGCGCCGTCCGGGATCCCCACCGAGGTCGACGTCACGTCGGCGTGCAGGGTGCGCAGGGCCGCCACGAACTCGTCGTCACGGGTGGCGGCGAGCGCTTCCGGGGCCGTCGTGGGGGAGTCCGGGTGGGAGCGCTCGCCGCGGGTGAGGAGCAGCACGTGCACCGTGACGCCGGCCGCTGCTGCGGCCGCGATGAGCCCACCGGCACCGAGGGTCTCGTCGTCGGGGTGCGGCGCGACGACCACCACTGACCCGGTACCGGCCAGGTCGATCGCCGGTGCGTCCAGGCCGGCGAGGAACCCCGTCCACGCCGCCGGGTCGGTGCCCGGCTCGCGGTGGTCGAAGCTCACCACGCGACGCCGCCCCGCTCGAGCACCATCCGGCCGATGCGAGCCAGGTCGCGGGCGCCGTGGTCCTGCAGGACGTAGAGCTCGAGGTCGGCGACCCGCGCGGCGACGGCAGGGTCGGCGGTCAGCGGAGCCGGGCCGATCGTGGCGACCACCCGCTCGCGCACGGCGTCGACCGATCGGCGCACCCGCGACCGGACGGTCTGGGCGAGCAGCCGCCAGTCGGTGTCGTCGGATGCCCGGTCGGAGTCGTCGATCCGGGCGGCGGCGTCGGCGAGGGCGTCCTCCGCGTCGGCGAGGTCGACCACGGTGGCGCCGAGGGCGGCCTGCAGCAGCTCGGACTCCGGGTGTGCGGTCGCGGTGTCACGGAGCACCCGGGCGAGCCCGACCGCACCACCCCACCAGCAGGCCGCGACGCCGATGCCGCCCCAGGCGAAGCCCGGACGTCGGAGGTACCAGCCGGGCGCGCCGACGGGTCGTGCCCGGACGCCGTCGAAGTCGACCGGTCCGCTCGGCACGTCCGGCATGCCGCGAGCGACCCAGGTCTCGTCGTGCACGGTGACGCCGTGCTGTCGCAGGTCCACGGCGACGAGGACCCGCTCGTCACCCAGGTGCGCGGTGACCAGGGCGTGCGAGAGCGTCGAGGCGAGCGAGCACCACGGCTTCGTGCCGTGCAGCAGGACCGTGCCGTCGTGCTGTGGTGCGGCGTCGAGCCGGAGGCCCGGCCCCTCGGCCGCGAAGACGCCCCAGGTCGAGCCGTCCGGGGCGTCGACCCCGGCCTGCGCGAGGATCCCGAGCGCGTCCAGGTGCGGTTCGACGGTGCGGGCGGTGGCGACGTCCGCCGCGGCGACCGCGGCGAGCGTGCCGAAGAACCCGCCGGCCGTGCCGGCGGACAGGGGTGGGGTGGTGGCGGCGACCGCCCGCGCGACCGCGAGGCGGTCCGTCGGTGGCGAGCCGGGCCTCCCGGTCGTCCGTTCGATCCGCGCGGTGTCCAGGTGCCGGGCCGACGGGGGCCAGGCTGCAGATCGCAACATGCACCCACCGTACGGAGCGGCAGACGTGGACGTGTCCCCGATCCACAGAACGCACTGGGCCGCGCCACAGACGACTCATAGGAACTTCTCGATACTCGAAGACGTGACCATCTCCCAGCCCGCAGCAGCCCCGCGCCTCACGCGTGCCGACGGAACCCCGTTGCGCATCCTGGTCGTCGACGACGAAGCCAGCCTCACTGACCTCTTGTCCATGGCGCTCCGCTACGAGGGCTGGGACGTCAAGAGCGCGAACGGAGGGCAGGACGCCCTGACGACCGCGCGGGAGTTCAAGCCCGACGCGATGGTGCTCGACGTGATGATGCCGGACCTCGACGGGTTGCAGGTGCTGAGCCGGCTGCGGCAGAACAACGACGACACCCCGGTGCTGTTCCTCACCGCGAAGGACTCCGTCGAGGACCGCGTGACCGGGCTCACCGCGGGCGGCGACGACTACGTCACCAAGCCGTTCTCCCTCGAGGAGGTCGTGGCGCGGCTGCGTGGGCTCATCCGCCGCTCGCAGATCTCGATCTCCGAGGCCGGCGACTCCCGCATCGTCGTCGGCGACCTGGTGCTCGACGAGGAGTCGTACGAGGTACACCGCGCCGGACGGCCCATCGAGCTGACCGCCACCGAGTTCGAGCTGCTCCGGTTCCTGATGCGCAACCCCCGTCGCGTGCTCTCGAAGGCGCAGATCCTGGACCGCGTGTGGTCGTACGACTTCGGCGGCAAGTCGTCGGTCGTCGAGATCTACATCTCCTACCTGCGCAAGAAGATCGACGCCGGTGAGACCCCGATGATCCACACGGTGCGCGGCGTCGGGTACGTCATCAAGCCGACCTCGTGACCCTGCGGCGCCGGCTCGTCCTGAGCATCGTCGCCCTCGTCGTCGCCGTCAGCGCGGTGATCGGGGCGGCCAGCATCATCGCGCTCGCCTCGATCCAGACCAGCGCGATCGACAAGCAGATCACGAGCGCCACCCACCGGGCGCAGCGGTACCTGCAGCAGAACCAGTCCGGGCAGCCGAGCATCGACCTGTCCCGACCGTCCGGGCAGGCCGCCGGCACGCTGACCGCGTACTTCGTCGACGGGCAGGTCGTCATCGCGAACGTGCTCGACGACTACGGCCGGCCGAGCGGTATCCCGCAGACGAGCGCCGAGGCACTGGGGTCCGTCCGCGTGGACGCCGACCCGGAGACGATCGACCTCGGCTCGGACGTCGGGCGGTACCGCCTCGCTGCCGTCAACGTCGGTCCGGCCGTCCTGGTCGTGGGGCTCCCGATGGCCCCCGTCTACGACAGCGTCTGGAAGCTCTTCGGGGTCGTCCTCGCCGTCGTGGCGACCGCGCTGGTCGCCGGTTCGGTCGTCGCCGCGTTCGTGGTCCGGCAGTCGCTCCGGCCGCTCGAGCGCGTCGCCGAGACCGCGTCCACCGTCGCGCGGATGCCGCTCGACCGCAGCGATGCCCTCGACGGTGTCCGCGTGCCCGACACCGACCCCCGCACCGAGGTCGGCCGGGTCGGCAGCGCGTTCAACCGCATGCTGGGGCACATCGGCAGTGCGATGCAGGCCCGGGAACGCTCGGAGCAGAAGGTGCGGCAGTTCGTCGCCGACGCCTCGCACGAGCTCCGGACCCCGCTCGCCTCGGTGCGCGGGTACGCCGAGCTCACCCGGCGCATGGGCGGCGACCTGCCCAAGGACGTCGTCTACGCCATGAGCCGCATCGAGTCCGAGTCCATCCGGATGACCTCGATGGTGGAGGACCTGCTGCTCCTCGCCCGGCTCGACGAAGGCCGCGAGATCCAGTTCGCCGAGGTCGACCTGACCGGCCTGGTGCTCGACGCCGTGAACGACGCACACGCCGCCTCACCGGAGCACCCCATCGAGGTCGACGTCCCGCCGGAGCCGGTGACCATCACGGGCGACGCCGCACGCCTGCACCAGGTCATCGTGAACCTCGTCACCAACGCCCGGACCCACACGCCCGAGGGCACCCGCATCACGGTCGGGCTCGCCCCGGTCGACGGCGGCGTGGACCTGACCGTGCGCGACACCGGCCAGGGGATCGACCCGGAGTTCCTGCCGAAGCTGTTCGAGCGCTTCGCCCGGGCCGACAGTTCGCGGTCCCGCACGGTCGGGTCGACCGGCCTCGGGCTCGCCATCGTGGACGCGGTCGTGCAGGCGCACGGCGGGCGGGTCGAGGTGACGAGCGAGCCGGGGGACACCGTGTTCACGGTGCACCTTCCGCGCGATCCTTCGGCGGCGGCCGCCGCGGCAGGGGCCGTCGCGTCGACGGCTGACCCGGCCGGGTCAGCGGATTGGTCCGCGACGCCCGCGGCGGTGGACCGTGCCCACTGACGGTCGGGAGGCGCGGTGCGGGCCCGCCCCGCGCCTCCCGACCGCTGTTTGGTCTCGTCCACGGCATCTGCTACTCTTCTCGAAGCCAAAGACCGCCGGATGTCGTGCTGCTCGCAACGTGTTTGTGAACATCGTGACCGAAGGTCCTCACTCGTGAGGCATCCCGCGCAGGTGTTCCGAACCACTCCCACCATCTGGTGAGAGCAGCTCCGAGCCTCTGCGCCGGAGCTTTTTTCGTTCGTGGACCTGGGGCTGCCGGCAAGACCCCCAAGGAGAACCATGGCGAACAAGGAAGCTGCGGTCGCCGAGCTCACGGAGTCCTTCCGTAGCTCGAACGCCGTTCTGCTCACCGAGTACCGCGGTCTCACGGTCGCGCAGCTCAAGGAGCTCCGCAACTCGATCCGTGAGCACGCCACGTACGCCGTGGTGAAGAACACGCTGACCAAGATCGCGGCGAACAACGCCGGCATCTCGTCGTTCGACGACGAGCTCGCCGGTCCGTCCGCTCTCGCCTTCGTCCACGGTGACACCGTCGCCGTCGCGAAGTCGCTGCGTGCATTCGCCAAGGCGAACCCCGAGCTCGTGGTGAAGGGCGGTTACTTCGACGGTAACCCGCTCACCGCGACCGAGGTGGACAAGCTCGCCGACCTCGAGTCCCGTGAAGTGCTGCTCGGCAAGCTCGCCGGCGCACTCAAGGCCTCGCTGTTCGGTGCTGCGTACCTGTTCCAGGCACCCCTCTCGCAGGCCGTCCGCACCGTGGACGCCCTTCGCGAGAAGCAGGAGTCCGCGGCCTGATCAGGCTCGCGTTCATCAACCACACGTACTAGCTAGTAGTAGGAGAAAATTATGGCGAAGCTTTCGCAGGACGAGCTCATCGAGGCCTTCAAGGAGCTCACGCTCATCGAGCTCTCGGACTTCGTGAAGAAGTTCGAAGAGGTCTTCGAGGTCACCGCGGCCGCCCCGGTCGCCGCTGCCGCCCCCGCCGGCGCAGCTGCTCCGGCCGAGGCCGCTGAGGAGAAGACCGAGTTCGACGTCATCCTCAAGTCCGCTGGTGACAAGAAGATCCAGGTCATCAAGGAGGTCCGTGGCCTGACGTCGCTCGGCCTCGGTGAGGCCAAGGCGCTCGTCGAGACCGCCGACGCCAAGATCCTCGAGGGTGCGAACAAGGAGACCGCCGACAAGGCGAAGGCGACCCTCGAGGCCGCTGGCGCCACGATCGAGCTCGCGTAGTCTCGACCGTTCCGGTCACGAAGGCCGCTGCCCCTCGGGGCGGCGGCCTTCGTCGTGTGCGGGGGGGCGCGGGGTGGGGCGGCGATGTTTCGCGCTGACCGACACTTCACGCGCGCTCCGGTCCGTGAAGTGTCGGTCAGCGCGTGAGCTCGGACAGCTCAGATGAAGACGCCATGCGAGCGGAAGAGCGCACGGAGGCGGTCGGGCTCGACGAGGTGCCACCAGGTCACGCGGATGACGGCCCTCACTGCGGGGAGCGCGCGGAGGCGATCCTCACGACGTTTCTCGGCCCAGAGGACGTCCGCGGGATCGCGCCCCTGCAGCATCGACGGGTCGACGTACTTCTGCCGGCCGTCGAACTCGACGACGAGGCCGAGCGACGGGAACCAGAAGTCGACGCGGTCGACCGTGCCGTCCTGGTGTCGGAACTCGACCTGCGGCTCGCACGACGGGAGCCCGACCTGCACGAACCGGATCGCGGCGAACGATTCGCCGACGGACTCGTGCCGGGCATCGAGCGCCGAGAGAACCGTCTCGGCGTGCACCGAGCCGCGTGCGGGGCGGACGGGGATCACGCCGCGGAGGTCGTCCAGGGTGAGCGCCCCATGACGGATGCCGGCATCGACAGCCACGGCGGC
Source organism: Curtobacterium sp. MCSS17_005 (assembly GCF_003234225.2). Lineage (NCBI taxonomy): Bacteria > Bacillati > Actinomycetota > Actinomycetes > Micrococcales > Microbacteriaceae > Curtobacterium > Curtobacterium sp. MCSS17_005. Next base: position 2,696,894 of record NZ_CP126258.1, on the reverse strand, counting down.
GACGTGGGGCGACCCCGTCGTGATGAGCGCCGTCGCGGTGTCCAGGGGAGCCGTGACCGGTACGCCGTCGAACGCCGTGGCAGCGGTCCGCGGCGTCGGACCGCTCGGATGTCGGATGAGACCGGCTCGGTGCTGGATGACCGGGACAGCCGGGTCGACCACGTGGACACGATCCGGTGCGTCTCCGACGAATGGCCAGCCGTGGATCAGCGCGGCGGTGACGTGGGAGAACACCGAGCCACGCCGCAACTGCGGCGCGATCGCCCGTGCTCGGGCGAGGTGCTGGCCGACGGAGCTCAGCGCGTCCCACTCCTCGGTCGCGATGTACACGCCCGCGAGCAGGCGGACCACCGAACCCGAGGCGTGCCGGCGTTGCAGGAGCCTCGCGTTGGTCGGGTCCTGTGCGGTGGCACGGAGCAGGCGCGGGCGGTGGGTGCTCTCGTTCATGCCGTGATGTTCGTCGTCGTCCGCCGCCGACGGTGTCGCGACGGGACATCTGTGGAGGACGTGGTCTCGACGCGGCAGCTGTGGATGAGGAACCGCGTCGCGAGTACACGCGCTCAGCGACACCTCACGGGGGACGGCGCGCGTGAGGTGTCGGTGAGTGCGTGAGGTCGTCGCGGGCGGGGCGCGCGGCGGGCGCGTCAGCGCAGGGTGCTGTGGCGGCGGCCGTAGGCCAGGTAGAGCAGGGCGCCGGCGACCATCCAGATGCCGAAGGCGATCCACGTGGTGGCGCCGAGGAACACCGCGAGCAGCACGCAGCTCAGGGTGCCGAGGACCGGCACGACGGGGAAGAGCGGGACCCGGTACGAGCGCTCCAGGTCGGGCTGCGAGCGGCGGAGCACGATGACGGACACGTTCACCAGGGCGAAGGCGACGAGGGTGCCGATGCTCGTGGCGTCGGCGAGCTCACCGAGGGGCACGAGCGCGGCGACGATCGTCACGGCGATCCCGATGATGAGCGTGTTCGCGATCGGGGTGCCGGTGCGACGGGAGACCCGCCCGAAGACCTTCGGCACCAGGCCGTCGCGGGACATCGTGAGCAGGATGCGGGTCTGGCCGTACAGGACGGTGAGGACGACGCTGGCGATGGCGACGACGGCGCCGATCGAGAACACGAGGGCGACGAGCGGCTGCCCCGTGACGTCGACGACGATGCGGACGAGCGACGCTTGGGACGACGAGAACGCCGTCCACGAGCGGGCCCCGATGGCAGCGATCGCGACGAGGATGTACAGCGCGGTGATGAGCGCGATGGAGCCGATGATCGCCCGGGGCAGGTCGCGGCGGGGGTTCTTCGCCTCTTCACCGGCGGTCGAAGCGGCGTCGAAGCCGATGTACGAGAAGAACAACCGCGACGCGGCGGCGGTGACCCCGGCGGCGCCCATCGGGGCGAGCGGTTCGAAGTTCTGCGCCCGGAACGCCGTGAACGCCACGACGACGAAGAAGACCAGCAGGGCGATCTTCACGATCACCATGACCGTGTTCACCCAGGCGCTCTCGCGGGCACCGGGCAACAGCACGACGGTGGCGAGTAGGACCAGGACCGCCGCGGGCAGGTTGACCACGCCGCCGTCGACCGGGGGAGCGGAGAGCGCGGTGGGCAGGTGCAGCCCGAACACACGGAGGGTCTCGTCGACGTACTCGCTCGCACCCACGGCGACCGCGGCCACCGAGACGGCGTACTCGAGCACGAGGCACCAGCCGCAGATCCACGCGATGCCCTCGCCCATCGTGGCGTAGGTGTACGAGTAGCTGGACCCCGAGGTCGGGACGGCGCCGGCCATCTCGGCGTACGACAGCGCGGACAGCAGTGCGGCGATCCCCGCGACGACGAACGAGATCCAGACGGCGGGACCGGCGAGCGGGACCGCGGTGCCGAGGACGACCAGGATGCCGGTACCGAGCGTGGCCCCGACGCTGATCATCGTCAGCTGCCAGACCCCGAGCGACCGTCGGAGCGGTTCACCGTTCACACCGCGGGAGGCTTCGGCCTGCAGCTGCTCGATCGGCTTGCGGCGGGCGAGCTGCGCCCCCAGGGACGTGGGACGTGACGGCGCGGACGACATGGGACCTCGGTGGTGCGGGGACGGGGACGGCACATGCTCGCACGCCCCCTGAACGGGGTCAAATACTGCGGTGCTGTGGACAGGGCGGTCGATGTCCGAGCGCGGGGCTACGGTGGCTCCATGAGCATGGGACACGGCGGGCGAGGTGGCGGTCCGCGCGGGGGTGGGCGCATCTCGAGCGGCGACTTCCGCGCGCAGAAGGCCGCCAACGCCGAGGCGCCGAAGATCCCGCACCTGGTCCGGCGCATCGCCGCGCTGTTCGAGCCGCACCGCCGGGCGATCATGCTCACGGTGGTCCTGGTGCTGGTCGGCGCGGCCATCTCGGTCGTGCCGCCGCTGCTCACCCAGCAGGCCTTCGACCGGGGGCTGTTCCCGCCGTCGGGTCGCCCGGACGTCCCGGTGCTGATCGAGCTCGTGTCCGCGATGGTCCTGCTGTGGATCGCGAGCGCCGGGGTCGGCGTCTGGCAGACGTACCTGACCGCGACGGTCGGCAACAAGGTCATGGGTGCCATGCGGATGCGCCTGTTCGCGCACCTGCAGCGGATGGAGCTCGCGTTCTTCACCCGCACCAAGACCGGCGTCATCCAGTCACGCCTGCAGAACGACGTCGGCGGCGTGGCGAGCGTCCTCAACAACACGATCTCGTCGGTGCTCGGCAACACCGTGACCGTGATCGCCGCCGTGGTCGCGATGCTCCTGCTGAGCTGGCAGATGACGCTGGTCGCCGTCGTCCTGCTGCCGCTGCTCGTGATCGCGCAGCGCCGCGTCGGCCAGGTCCGGGCCCGCATCGCCGCGCAGACGCAGGAGTCGCTGTCCGACATGACGGCCATCACGCAAGAGGCGCTGAGCGTCTCCGGCATCCTGCTCGCGAAGAGCTTCAACCAGCAGGCCAGCGAGACCCGCCGCTACGGGGACGAGAACCGCAACCAGATCACCCTGCAGGTGCGCCAGCAGATGTCCGGGCAGTGGTTCTTCGCGATCGTGCAGATCTTCCTGTCGATCATCCCGGCGATCATCTACGTCGTCGCCGCGTACCTGATCATCGGCGACGTCCCGATCACGGCCGGGACGATCGTCGCGTTCACGACGGTGCAGTCCCGGCTGCTGTTCCCGACGGTCGGGCTGCTGCGCGTGGTCCTCGACCTGCAGACCTCCGGTGCGCTCTTCGCCCGCATCTTCGAGTACTTCGACCTCAAGCCGGCCATCACGGACTCGCCGACCGCCCGGCCCGTGGACGAGTCGAAGGTCGGTCACGTCGCCTTCGAGGACGTCGTCTTCACCTACCCCGACGGCGAAGTCGACAAGCCGACCCTGCGCGGGGTGTCGTTCGAGCTCCGCCCCGGGCAGTTCGCCGCCTTCGTCGGCCCCTCCGGCGCGGGCAAGACGACGGTGTCCTACCTGGTGCCCCGGCTGTACGAGGCGACCGAGGGGTCGGTGCGGTTCGCCGGGCAGGACGTCCGCGACCTGGTGCACGAGGACCTGATGCGGCACGTCGGCATCGTCAGCCAGGAGACGTACCTGTTCCACGCCACGATCGGCGAGAACCTGCGGTACGCCAAGCCCGACGCCACCGACGACGAACTCGAGCGTGCGGCCCGTGCGGCGAACATCCACGACACGATCGCGTCGTTCCCGGACGGCTACGACACCGTCGTGGGGGAGCGCGGCTACCGTCTGTCCGGTGGCGAGAAGCAGCGCATCGCCATCGCCCGGGTCATGCTGAAGGACCCGCCGGTGCTCGTCCTCGACGAGGCCACCAGCGCACTCGACTCCATCTCCGAACACGTCGTGCAGACGGCGCTCGACACGGCGGCGGCCGGCCGGACCACCATCTCCATCGCGCACCGGCTGTCGACGATCCGCGACGCCGACGTCATCTTCGTCCTCGACCACGGCCAGATCGTCGAGCAGGGCACGCACGACGAACTCCTCGCCCTCGACGGCACGTACGCCCAGCTCCACCGGCAGCAGAACACGTCGGCGGACGTCGTCCGCCCCTGACGGTCGTGGCCGCGACCGGGCGCCGGACGGGAGGCCCGTGGCGGCGCCCGCACGGGCCTCCCGTCCGGCGCGCAGCGCGACCAGGGCACGCCGTCCGTCGCGGGGTCCCGGTGCGCTGTCCGCGCACGACACATCCCAGCGGGACCCGGGGACCGCGTCCTAGACTCGACGCCGTGCGATACGCGAACTCCGTCGTCGACCTCGTCGGCGACACCCCGCTCGTCAAGCTTAACCGGGTGACCGAGGGGGTGCGGGCGACCATCCTGGTGAAGGTCGAGTACCTGAACCCCGGTGGGTCGTCCAAGGACCGCATCGCGACCCGGATCATCGACGCGGCCGAGGCCTCCGGTGACCTGCGCCCCGGCGGCACCATCGTCGAACCGACCTCCGGCAACACCGGCGTCGGTCTGGCCCTGGTCGCACAGCAGCGCGGCTACCGGTGCGTCTTCGTGCTGCCCGACAAGGTCGGCGAGGACAAGCGCAACGTGCTGACGGCGTACGGCGCCGAGATCGTGGTGACGCCGACCGCGGTCGCGCCGGAGCACCCCGAGTCCTACTACTCGGTGTCGGACCGGCTCGTGCAGGAGATCCCCGGCGCCTACAAGCCGAACCAGTACGCGAACCCGAACGGTCCCCGCAGCCACTACGAGACCACCGGTCCGGAGATCTGGCGCGACACCGAGGGGCAGATCACCCACTTCGTCGCGGGCGTCGGCACCGGCGGCACGATCTCGGGCACCGGACGGTACCTGAAGGAGGCGTCCGACGGCGGTGTCCGCATCGTCGGGGCCGACCCCGAGGGTTCCGTGTACTCCGGCGGCACCGGTCGCCCGTACCTGGTCGAGGGCGTCGGCGAGGACTTCTGGCCGAGCGCGTACGACGCCGGCGTGCCGGACGAGATCATCGCCGTGTCGGACGCCGACTCCTTCGCGATGACCCGGCGCCTCGCGCGTGAAGAAGGACTGCTCGTCGGCGGCTCGAGCGGCATGGCCGTCGTCGCGGCGCTCCGCGCGGCCCGTGACCTGACCGAGGACGACGTCGTCGTCGTGCTGCTGCCGGACGGCGGCCGCGGGTACCTCGGCAAGATCTTCAACGACCGGTGGATGCGCTCCTACGGCTTCGCCGAGACCGACGACGAGCGCACCGTCGGCTCGCTCATCGCCGGCAAGGACGGCCGCCTCCCCGACCTGGTGCACGCGCACCCGGCAGACACCGTGCGCGACGTCGTCGACATCATGACGAAGTACGGCGTCTCGCAGATGCCCGTGCTCAGCGCGGAGCCGCCCGTCGTCATCGGCGAGGTCGTCGGCGCCGTCGAGGAGAAGGCGCTGCTCGAGCAGGTCTTCACCGGCACCGCGAAGATGTCGGACGCGCTCACCGGCTTCGTCGGCGACCCGCTGCCGCTCATCGGCGTCGGCGAGTCGGTCTCCGCGGCGCGTCGTGCGCTCGAGTCGGCCGACGCGCTCCTCGTCGTCGAGGACGGCAAGCCCGTCACCGTGCTGACCCGGCACGACCTCCTCACCTACCTCTCCGAGTAAGGAACCACCGAGCATGACCGAGTTCAGCACCCGGGCCGTCCACGCCGGCCAGGAGCCCGACGAGACCACCGGCGCCGTCATCCCGCCGATCCACCTGACGTCGACGTACGTGCAGGACGGCGTCGGCGGCATGCGCAACGGCTACGAGTACTCGCGCGCCGGCAACCCGACGCGCGACTCGCTCCAGGTGCTCCTCGCCGACCTCGACGGTGGCGTCGCGGCGTCGTCGTTCGCGTCCGGGCTCGCCGCCGAGGACGCCCTGCTCCGCGCCGCGCTGGTCCCCGGTGGTCGCGTCGTGATGGGCAACGACGTGTACGGCGGCACCCACCGCCTGGTGAGTCGGCTGCACGTGCCGTGGGGCGTCGAGCTCGTCGTCGTCGACATGAGCGACCTCGACCAGGTCCGCGCCGCGCTGCAGGGCGCACCGGCCACCACCGTGCTGTGGGTCGAGACGCCGACGAACCCGCTCATGAAGATCGCCGACATCGCCGCGCTCGCGACCCTCGGGCACGAGTCGGGCGCCCTGGTGGTCGTCGACAACACGTTCGCCTCGCCGTACCTGCAGCAGCCGCTGTCGCTCGGCGCCGACGTCGTCGTGTACTCGACCACGAAGTACCTCGGCGGCCATTCCGACGTCGTCGGGGGAGCCGTCGTGCTGGCGGACGAGGAGCTCGCGGCGAAGGTGCAGTTCCTGCAGTTCGGCGCGGGTGCGATCTCGTCGCCGTTCGACGCCTACCTGACCACCCGTGGCATCAAGACGCTCGCGGTGCGGATGGAGCGGCACTCGCGGAACGCGCAGGCCGTCGCCGAAGCGCTCGTCGTCGCGCCCGGCGTCGAGCGCGTCTACTACCCGGGCCTCCCCGACCACCCGGGCCACGACGTCGCCGCACGCCAGATGCGGGGCTTCGGCGGCATGCTCTCGGTCGCGTTGTCCGGCGGCGCCGAGGCGGCGAAGCGGTTCGCGGAGTCGACGGAGCTGTTCGCCCTGGCCGAGTCGCTCGGCGGTGTGGAGTCGCTCATCGGGTACCCGAGTGAGATGACCCACGCGTCGGTGAAGGGCACCGAGCTGGCCGTGCCGGAGAACGTCGTCCGGCTGTCGGTGGGCATCGAGGACGCCGGCGACCTGGTGGCGGACCTGGAGCAGGCGCTGGCGCGCTGACGCGGGGCGCGCGGCGCGGGACGCGGGACGCGGGACGTGGGACGCGGGACGCGGGACGTGCCACCGTGTCGTCGGCGCCCGCCCCTACGATGATCGGGTGAGCACAACGGCGTCGCGGATCAGCCTGCTGAGCGGGCCGTACGCCCTCGCGACGATCGGCATGGTCGCGATCGTCGGCGTCGCGGCGTTCCAGAACCTGGCGATGACGACGATCATGCCGGTGATCAGCCGTGACCTCGACGGCGAGACCCTGTACGCGCTCGCCTTCGCCGCCCCGCTCGCCGCCGGGGTGCCCGGCATGGTGCTCGCCGGCAACTGGACCGATCGCGCCGGTGGTCGGATCGTGGCGTGGGTCTCGGCGGCGTTCTTCGCGGTGGGGACCGCCGTGGTCATGCTCGCGCCGACCATGGAGGTGTTCCTGGCCGGGCGGCTCATCGAGGGGTTCGGCGCCGGGGCCATCGACGTGGTGCTGTACGTGCTCGTCGCCCGGATCTTCCCCGCCGAGCTGCACGGACCGGTGTTCGCCGGGTTCGCCGCGGCCTGGGTCGTCCCGGCGCTGATCGGTCCCGCCCTGGCCGGCATCGTCACCGACACGTGGAACTGGCACTGGGTCTTCGCCGGGGCACTGGTGATCGCGCTGGCCGCGTTCGTCCTGCTCGTGCCGACCCTCGGCCGGTTGCACGCCCCGGCCGCGACGCTCCGCCCGCCGTGGCAGCGGGTCCGGATCGGCTGGTCGGTGGCCGCGGCCGTGTCGATCCTGCTGCTCAACGTCGCGCCCGACCTGGCGCCGGGGGGCATGGTCGCGGCGGTCGTCGTCGGACTGGTCGGCACCTGGTTCGCCCTGCGGCCGCTGCTGCCGGCCGGCACGTTCCGGGCCGCGGCCGGGCTGCCGTCGGTCGTGCTGCTGCGCGGGCTGGTCGCGGCGTCGTTCTTCGGGAGCGAGGCGTACGTGCCGTTCCTGCTGCAGGCCGAACACGGGTTGTCGCCGTCCGCTGCGGGGCTCGCCCTCACGGTGGCGGCACTCAGCTGGGCCGCGTCGAGCTGGGCGCACGGCCGTCTGGGGGAGCGGCGGCTCACCGCCCGGCGCACCTTCGGGGTGGGACTCACGCTGGTGCTCGTCAGCCTGGTGACCGCGCTCGCGGTCGCGACGTTCGACCTGTCGTGGTGGGTGCTGGTCGCCGGCTGGTTCGTCGGCGGCGCGGGCATGGGCTCGATCTACCCGCGCGCCTCGATGCTGACCCTGCGGTTCTCCGGCGAGGGCGACGACGGCTTCGCGAGCTCGGCCCTGACGATCGCTGATGCCGCGGGCAGCGTGATCGGCCTGGCGGTGACCGGCCTGCTCTTCACCGCGACCGGTGGCGCCGACGGCACCGTGTCGTTCCCCCTGGTGTTCGCGGCGATGATCGGGTTCGCCGCACTGGCGATCGCGGCCGTCCGACGGCTCGGACCCGTGCCGGCACCGGCGACGACGACCCCGGCAGGCCCGGGCGGGACCGTGTCGTCGTCGCACGGCCCGACCGCCGGGTAGCGTGGCAGACCGGACCGAAGAGGAGACCACCGTGCTGCGCATCGTCGCCGTGACCGTCGCCCTGGCGGCGGCCCTGACCCTGGCCGGGTGCCAGGGCACGACGTCGGCTGCCCCCACACCCGTGCAGAGCACCGACCTGACGAGCTCCGACGGCGGTTTCGACCAGCACGCCGTGATCGGTGTCGTCCTGGTGCACGACGACGCGGCCCTCGCCGACCGGCTCCGCACCGACCTGACCGACGCCGGGTTCCGGCCGGACGTCCGGGTCGCTCCGGCATCGGGTGCAGCGGCGTCCCAGCGGACCGCCGTCGCCCAGCTCGTGCGGAAGGGCGCCAAGGCCCTGCTCGTGCACGCCGCCCGACCGTCCGCACTGACCGGCGTGATCCAGACCGCCCACGACGCCGGGGTCGTCGTGGTGTCCCTCGGCGATCCGCTGCCCGCGACCGGCACCGGTGGCGACGGGGTGTCCGCCGACTACCGCGTGCCGTCGGAGGGCGACGATGCCGACACCGCGGCGACGGCGGTCGACGTCGTGCAGTCCCTGCAGCGCGGCGAGAAGCCGGAGACCGACCCGACGGACGGCGACACGACGGACGCCGAGTAGGAACGGTCCGCTCAGCTCCACCACGCCGGGAACGACAGCGTGATCGTCTCGACCAGCGCCTTCCGCGACCGCCGGGGCCCGGCGAGCCAGGCCTCGATCGCCCCGACGAAGCCCTGCGCCACGAACCCCGCGGCGACGTCGTCGAGCAGGTCGGGCCGGTGTGCGGGGTCGAGCTCGCGGATGTGCAGGGCGCTCGACACCGTGAAGTGCTCGACGAGCAGCCGGTGCAGCGAGGCGTCGTTCGGGTCAGGCAGCGCCTTGCCGTAGATGTCACGGTGCGTCGTCACGTGCTCGACGACGGCGTTGATGCCGCGTCGGGTGATGGCCGCGAGCTCGTCCGCTCCGGCGCCCCGGTCGGCGGCGGCTCGGCGCTCGTCGGCGTCGTCCTGCCGGATGCGGTCGAGTTCCGGCGTCAGGACGTCGGCGAGCAGCGACCCGGGGGAGACGGCGTGCGAGTAGAACGTGGCCCGGTTGATGCCGGCGGCACGCGTGACGTCGGCGACGGTGATCTCCGAGACCGGTCGGTCCGCGGCGAGTCGCAGGATCGCCTCGCGCAGCGCTGCAGTGGTGTGCAGGATCCGGGCATCCACCATGACGCCCACCCCCTTCTGATCCGCTTCACCCGGAAGGCCCCCGAGCAACCCGACGCTACCGCATCGTCCGCGCGCGGCCGAGGGGCAGCACGAGCCGCTTCACGCGGGCGGCCCGCACCGGCGGCGCCGAGCACGCACCGGCGACCGTAGGATGGTTCCGCGGACGAATCGATTCGATCGACCCGCGATCACCCCCCCGCCCCCTCATCGTCGAAGGACTCCTGTCTCGTGACCGCGCCCGCCACCACCGGTTCGCTCCGGGTCGTCCTGCACCCGGGAGACTCGCTCTCCCGCGGGCAGCGACTCGTCTACGTCTTCGTCCTGGGCGCCCTCACGGCGCTCGGTCCGTTCACGATCGACCTGTACCTGCCGGCGTTCCCGGCGATCAAGGACCAGTTCAGCGTCACCGACGGTGCGGTCCAGCTGACGCTCACAGCGACGACGCTCGGCTTCGCCATCGGGCAGCTCCTGGTCGGCCCGTGGAGCGACAAGGTGGGTCGCCGACTGCCGCTGATCATCGCGACGACGGTGCACATCGCCGCGTCGATCGGTGCCGCGACCGCGCCGGACATCGAGCTGCTCGCGGTGTTCCGCGTGCTGCAGGGCATGGGCGCTGCGGCCGGTGGTGTCGTCGCGATGGCGACGGTGCGTGACCTGTTCGGCGGCAAGCCGCTGGTGCGGATGCTGTCCCGCCTGGCGATGGTGAACGGCCTCGCGCCGATCCTCGCGCCGCTCATCGGTTCGCAGATGCTGCAGTTCACCAGCTGGCGCGGCATCTTCGTCTTCCTCGCCTGCTACGGCCTGGCAGTGGTCATCGCCTCGATCCTGCTCATCGTCGAGACCCTGCCGCCGGCCCGCCGGCACGAGGCCGGGCACTCCACCATCGGCCAGCGCTACAAGGCGCTGTTCTCCGACCGGATCTTCGTCGGCGTCGCGCTCATCGGCGCCATGGTGTTCAGCGGTCTGTTCTCGTACCTCAGCGCATCGCCGTTCCTGTTCCAGCAGGTCTACGGGCTCGACGCGCAGCAGTACGGGCTGCTCTTCGCCGTCAACTCCGTCGGGGTCGTCCTCGGCGTGCAGATCTCGTCGCGGCTCGCCCAGCGGGTGGGTCCGCAGTGGATCCTGGCGTGCTCCACGGCGACCCTGCTGCTGGCATCGATCGCGATCATCGTCCTCTACCAGCTCGGTGCCGGTCTGGTCGGCGTGCTCGTGCCCCTCTGGTTCTTCATCGCCGCGTGCGGGTTCTCGTTCCCGCTCGTCCAGGTCATCGGTCTCGCTGCCCACGGGAAGGAAGCGGGGACCGCCGCCTCGGTGCTCGGTGCCCTGAACTTCGGCGTCGCCGGGCTCATCTCGCCGGTGGTCGGCTGGCTCGGCATCACGACGGCCACCCCGATGGCGATGGTGATGGCGTCGACCGCCGCCGTCGCGATCCTGATGCTCTGGATCGTGGTCCGCCCGCGGACGGTCCCCGCGCTCACGCACTGACGACACGGACCGTCTCGGGCCTCGCCGCCGCCCTGGCGGTGGAGGCGCAGACGGAGCTCGCCGCCGACGCGGGACCCGCGGTCGTCGGGTCCCCGCCGCCCACCGGCCTGGAGGCGCGGCTCGCGCCCGACGCGGAGCCCGCCCCTGCAGCCGCACCGGCTCCTCCCACCCCTGCCGCGGCGGTCGAGGCGACCGCCGCGGATCCGGTGGCGTCGGCGGCGACCGGCACCGCGCCTCCCGTCCGTGGCGACGCCGGCCCGCTCGGACCGGACGCGGTCTCGGCGATCCGTGACGGCTGCGCCGTCGACGGCGGCGCGATCGAACTCGGTGCCCTGGTCAACGGCGCAGCGGTGCCCGAGGTGCGGGTCCCGCCGGTCGGTCAGCGGGCGTTGAGGCCGGCGAACTCGACGGCGAGCAGCCCACCGACGACGAGCACGACGAGGCCGCCGACGAGCAGGAACGCCGACCGCTGCTCGTACCAGGCGCGGCTCGTCGGGTAGCGCTTCGCGAAGGTGCGGGCGGAGACCGGCCGGGCCTCCTCGACGACCTGCACGCCGAGGGCGTCGACGATCCGGTCGAGCCCGTCGTCACCCCACACGTCGGCACGGAGCCGGAAGAGGTGGGTGCCGGTCCGGTCGAACGCGACGAGTTCCCGCACGGTCCGGTCCACCGACGAGCCGAAGGTCGTGGCGAGCACCAGGCTGTGCACCCGGTCACGGGGGATCCGGCGGTGCGCCGTGAGGACGCCACGGATCGTCAGGCCGTCGTCGTCGATCCCGATGAACGCGGTGTGCAGTCGGACGAACACGATGCCGACGGCAGCGGCCATCGCGACGACGATGCCGGCGAACACGGCCCACGTGCGGAACGGGAACGAGACCCAGACCAGGGCGACGGCGAGCGGCACGGCCGAGAATGCGATGCTCAGCGCGGTGGAACGGACGAGGGACCGGCGCGGACGGAGGACCGTGTCGAAGACGGCGGGCCGCACGGGTACTGCGGGCACGGTGGTGTCCCCCATGGCGCGTCTCCTCGTCCCCTCGGGTGTTCCGGGCACGCTGATCAGCACGCCCTCCGAGCGACGCCCCTGCCGCTCGATGCACCGCGGTCGGCTCGTCCCGGAGCCGTTCGCTCGGCCAGCATAGGCGACCGGCGGGTACCGGGGACAGCCCGTTCCACCCCTGGTCGGCGTTTCCCGGCCAACCGAGGGGGAACAGGGCACGCGCTCGTCCGCAGGGTGGGGGACCGCTGCGCCCGAATCAACACCGCCCGTGACGGACACCGCCTCGTGGAACGACGAAGGACCCGCACCGACCGGTGCGGGTCCTTCGTGGGTGGTTCTGTCCTGCTCGCTGCGGAGAATGGGGGATTCGAACCCCCGAGGGCTTGCACCCAACACGCTTTCCAAGCGTGCGCCATAGGCCACTAGGCGAATTCTCCTGACACCGTCTCGCGACGGCGACACCCAATGGTACAGGTTCTGCGCGGTGCTCACGACCGCGTGTCGTCGGCGCCGGTGCTCCCAGATGTCGTGACATGTCCGGCGACTACCCTGGGCGTCGTGTCGACCCGCATCTACATCACGTCAGCAGAAGGGCACACGGGCAAGAGCACCGTCGCCCTCGGTGTCCTCGAGACCCTCGCCCGGTCCGTCGGCCGCGTCGGCGTGTTCCGGCCCGTCGCCCGCTCGGTCGTCGAACCCGATTACGTACTCGAGCTGCTGCTGCAGCACACGGCCGTCGGCATCTCGTACGACGACGCGGTCGGGGTCACCTACGACGACGTGCACGCCGACCCCGAGGCGGCGCTCGGCACCATCGTCACCCGGTTCGCCCAGGTCGAGCGGCAGTGCGACGCCGTCGTGGTGCTCGGCTCCGACTACACCGACGTCGGCAGCCCCACCGAGCTCTCCTTCAACGCGAAGGTCGCCGCGAACCTCGGCGCTCCGGTGCTCCTCGTGCTGGGTGGCCGCGACGCCGCCGAACGCGCGGCCCGCACCCCCGAGGGCATGGCGCAGGTGGCGGACGTCACGACCAGCGAGCTGCGGGCGGCACACGCGCAGCTGTTCGGCGTCGTGGTGAACCGTGCCGACCCGGATGCCCTCGCCGCCATCGTGACGAGCGTCGAGCAGGCCGTGCACGACGACCACCCGGACGTCCCGGTGTGGGCGATCCCCGAGGACCGCGTGCTCGTCGCCCCGACGGTCCGCGCCCTGCTGCAGGCCACCGGCGCCACCCTGGTCCGCGGTGACGACGCCCTGCTCGACCGTGAGGCCCTCGGCACCGTCGTCGCGGGCATGAGCATGGAGAACGTGCTGCCCCGGCTGATCGAGGGCGGCATCGTCGTCGTCCCCGGTGACCGGAGCGACGTCCTCATCGCCACGCTCCTCGCCAACCAGTCCGAGACGTTCCCGAGCCTGGCCGGCGTCATCCTGAACGGCGGGTTCGAGATCGCACCGCAGGTGTCCCGGCTGCTCGAGGGCCTGTCGAGCTCGCTGCCGATCGCGCAGAACGACCTCGGCACGTACGACACCGCCCTCCGGATCACCCAGACCCGTGGCCGTCTGGCCGCCGACTCGCCCCGGAAGGCCGACCTCGCGCTCGCGCTGTTCGAGCAGCACGTCGACGCCGAGGCACTGCGCGACCGGCTGCAGCTCGCCCCCTCCGGGGTCGTCACGCCGCTCATGTTCGAGCACGGTCTGCTCGACCGGGCCCGCAGCTACGGCAAGCGGATCGTCCTGCCCGAGGGCGAGGACGACCGCATCCTCCGTGCCGCCTCCACCCTGCTGCAGCGCCAGGTCTGCGAGCTCACGATCCTCGGCGACCCCGCCGCCATCCGCACGCGGGCGACCGAGCTCGGCCTCGACCTCGAGGCCGCGCAGCTCGTCTCGCCGTTCGACCCCGAGCTGCGGGAACGCTTCGCCGAGGAGTACACCCGGCTCCGCGCCCACAAGGGGATGTCCATCGAGCTCGCCCGCGACACCGTCACCGACGTCTCGTACTTCGGCACGATGATGGTGCAGCTCGGGCTCGCCGACGGCATGGTCTCCGGCGCGAAGCACACCACGGCACACACCATCCGGCCGTCGTTCGAGATCATCAAGACCCGCCCGGACACCTCGATCGTGTCGAGCGTGTTCCTGATGGCGCTCGCCGACCGCGTGCTCGTCTACGGCGACTGCGCGGTGATCCCGGACCCGACGAGCGAGCAGCTCGCCGACATCGCGATCTCGTCCGCCGAGACCGCGACCCAGTTCGGCATCGACCCCCGCGTCGCGATGCTCAGCTACTCCACCGGCGACAGCGGCTCCGGCGCCGACGTCGACAAGGTGCGCGCCGGCACCGCGTTCGTGCGGGAACGCCGGCCCGACCTGCTCGTCGAGGGCCCGATCCAGTACGACGCAGCAGCCGACCCCACGGTCGCGTCGACCAAGATGCCGGGCTCCCCGGTCGCGGGTCGGGCGACGGTGTTCATCTTCCCGGACCTCAACACCGGCAACAACACGTACAAGGCCGTGCAGCGCTCGGCCGGCGCCGTGGCGATCGGCCCGGTCCTGCAGGGCCTGCGCAAGCCGATCAACGACCTGTCGCGCGGCGCCCTGGTGGGCGACATCGTGAACACCGTCGCGATCACCGCGATCCAGGCCGGCACCGCGACCGACGCGGCCTGACCCGCCCGACCCGCACCGCGCCTCCAGGCCCGACAGAAAGTGACCACCCCGTGACCGCAGCCCTCGTCGTCAACTCCGGCTCGAGTTCGTTCAAGTACCAGCTCATCGAACTCGAGGACGAGCGCACGCTCGCCTCCGGGCTCGTCGAGCGCATCGGCGAGTCTGCCGGGGCCTGGAAGCACACCAACGCGCTGACGGGGGAGTCGTCGTCCAACGACGCCGCGTCGGTGCCCGACCACGCGGCCGGGTTCCAGGCGATGATCGACGCGTTCGCGAAGGTGGGCCCGTCGTTCGAGGAGCACCCGCCCGCCGTCGTCGGCCATCGCGTCGTGCACGGCGGCACCACCTTCGACCGCGCGACGGTCGTCACGGACCAGGTCGAGCAGCAGATCGAGGACCTCAACAGCCTCGCGCCGCTGCACAACCCCGCGAACCTCGAGGGGATCCGTGCCGCGAAGCAGGTCTTCTCGGACGTCCCGCACGTCGCCGTGTTCGACACCGCGTTCCACCAGACGATGCCGCCGCACGCGTACACGTACGCGATCCCCGCCGACCTGGCCGCCGAGTACGGGATCCGCCGCTACGGCATGCACGGCACCAGCCACAAGTACGTCTCCGAGCAGGCCGCGGAGTTCCTCGACCGGCCGCTCGCCGAGCTCAAGACGATCGTGCTGCACCTGGGCAACGGTGCCTCGGTCGCGGCGATCGACGGCGGGAGGTCCATCGAGACCTCGATGGGGCTCACGCCGCTCGAGGGACTCGTCATGGGCACCCGCTCCGGCGACCTCGACCCCGCGGTGCTCATCCACCTGCACCGCGAGGCCGGGATGACCTTCGACGAGCTCGACACGATGCTCAACAAGCGGTCCGGTCTGCTCGGCCTGACCGGCAACGGCGACATGCGGGACGTGCAGGACGCCGCCACCAAGGGCGACGAGCAGGCGGAGGCGGCGCTCGCCGTGTACCGCCACCGCATCCGTCGCTACGTGGGCGCCTACACGGCGCAGCTCGGCGGGCTCGACGCGGTCGTGTTCACCGCGGGGGTCGGCGAGAACAACGCGCTGCTGCGGCGGCGCGTGCTCGCGGGGCTCGAGCACCTGGGCATCGAGATCGATCCGGACCGCAACGAGCTGGCGTCGCGGGACGCCCGCCGCATCTCCACCGACGGCTCACGGGTCGCGGTGCTCGTGATCCCGACGAACGAGGAGCTCGAGATCGCCCGGCAGTCGGCTGCGGTCGCGCTCTGACGCGTGGCGTCGCGTCGCCTCGCGTCGCGGTGGCACGGTGTGGCGTTCGTGGGCTGGTGCGGGGCTGACTGCTGGGTGCGCGCTTGCAGCGCGGCACGGGGCGTGGAAGTCCGCACGGGGTGTGCAGGTGGGCACGGTGCGGACGGGAGGCGCGGGGCGGGCTGGCTCCGTGCCTCCCGTCCGTCCGTGGGTCACGTCGCGGCGGCACGGTGCAGCATTCGTCGGTGAGTGCGGGGCTGGCTGCTGGGTGCGCGCTTGCAGCGCGGCACGGGGCGTGGAAGTCCGCACGGGGTGAGTAGATGCGCACGGTGCGCGGCCCGGCACCGTCGGCGAGGAGCTCGCACGGGGTGGACGAAGCGCGCACGGTGCGCGCCGCGCGGACCGGTCAGGCGAGCGCGTTCAGCGCCGCCGGGATCGGGGTGTCGCCGCTGGTGACCTCGAACTGCACGCCGACCGCGGCGTCGTCGAGCAGGGCGTGCAGGACGACGGTCGCGACGTCCGCCCGTGGGATCGAGCCGCGAGGCACGGTCCGGCCGACGTGGACGGTGCCCTGCGGCGGCGTGTCGAGCAGGCCGCCGGGACGTACGATCGTCCAGCGGAGGCGTCGGGCCCGCAGGTTCGCGTCCGCTTCGGCCTTCGCCCGCAGGTAGACCTGGAACACCGCGGCGTCGTCCTGCGCGGGCACGACGGCGAGCTCGGGGTCGTAGGTGTCGGCGGCCATCGCGGAGATCATCACGTACCGCTCGATGCCGGCACGTTCGGCGGCGTCGGCGAGCAGGATCGCACCGTCACGGTCGACGGTCAGCTTCCGCTCGGCGCCGCTGTTCGGCCCGGCACCGGCGGCGAACACCACCGCATCGACACCGCGCAGGCGGAGCGCCAGGTCGTCGTCGCCGAGCTGCTCCAGGTCGGCGACGATCGCACGCGCCCCCTGTTGCTCGACGTCGGCCACGTGCGCGGGGTTGCGGACGATCGCGACGGCGTCGTGGCCGGCGTCGGTGATCTGGCGGGCGAGGAGCAGGGCGATCTGGCCGTGTCCTCCGGCGATGGCGATCTTCATGTGTTCGAGTCTGCCCGTCGCGTCCGGTAGACTTCTCGGCGGCTCCTCACGTGACGCCATCCAGGCCAACTCCCCCAGGGCGGAAACGCAGCAAGGGTAACCGGGCTCTGGCGG
This sequence comes from Curtobacterium sp. MCSS17_005, assembly GCF_003234225.2. Lineage (NCBI taxonomy): Bacteria > Bacillati > Actinomycetota > Actinomycetes > Micrococcales > Microbacteriaceae > Curtobacterium > Curtobacterium sp. MCSS17_005. Next base: position 2,679,826 of record NZ_CP126258.1, on the reverse strand, counting down.
GTGCGTGAGGAGTCTTCTTCGTTCCGGGTCGAGGCGGCTCCCCGGCGAGGCCCCCCGTTCGGGAGGTCTCTCGTTCTTTTTCGTCGCCGCTTGCGGACAGCTTCCTGATCATGTGTAAAGATCTGCCTCAGGAACCCCCAACCAGGGTCCCGAACCTCCACCGCCTCACCAGCGGGGGAGCCTCCACCGCCTCACCAGCGGTGGATTCCGAGGATCAGGTGGCGGGCGCGCCCGCCAGGAAAAGAGACACGCATGCGCAGGCACGCGTCGCTGCTCGGTACCCCCGTACCCTCCGCAGCGGACGAACGGACACGACGGATCACCCGCGCCGACGGCCGAGCTCGAGGACGAGCGACGGACGGTCGGCGGCTCCTCCTGCGCGGCGGCGTCGTCGCCACGGTGACGGCGCTCATCGCCGCCACCGTGGCGATCCAACCCGCTGCGGCCGCCCAGACCGACGTCGCCGAGGCCGAGGGGCTGCTGCTCAGCGGCTCCGGCATCGTGAACGCCGACGCGATCGCCCAGCTCGGCGGTGCGTACTCCGCGCGGGGCGCGACCTCGGGCGGCGGCACCACGAACCAGCCGCTCAACCTGACGGCGCTCAACGCGGTCGGGGTCGACCTCGGCAACGACGTCAACCTGCTCGGCCCGAACGGCATCCTGACCCTCGGCGTCGACGGTCAGTACGCCACGACCTCGGCCACGGGCGCGACCGCGTCGTCGGGGCTCCTGACGAACGACGGCGGCATCGGGGTCGGCACGGGATCCGGCACCGGCGCGGCCACCGTCAACCTCAACCCGCTGTTCTCGCGCGTCGGCGCCGACACCACGGTGCTGTCGAACGCGCAGCTGCGGGTCGGGGCCCTGGCGTCCCGGATCCAGGCGACGCGCGGCACCACGGTCGGGACGACGACGGACTACCGGATCGCCGGGGCGGACCTGAACCTGACGAGCCCGGCGGTCGCTGGACTCAGCACTGCGCTCCGGAACGACCTGCGCACCTTCTCGGGCACGGTGAACTCCGCGGTCGGTGCCGACGGCGCGCTGTCCGGCACGACCACGGCGCTGACGAGCGAGCTGCAGCGGCTCCTGCGCACGACGAGCCTCGGCCTCGTGAACGTCAACGGCACGACGGTCACCGCGACCGTCGACCTGAACCTCGACGACACCTTGACCCGTGTGCTGCAGCAGCCACTCACGGACGGTGCGGTGACGATCACCCCGTCGACCGGCGCGATCACCGTCGACCTCGACCGGCTCACCACGCTGAACGGCCAACCCGCGAACACCTCGGTGCTGACCGAGGCGGCCGTGAGCTCGATCAACCGGAGCATCACGACGATCCTCGGCACGCAGCTGCCGACGGCACTGCAGACGGCGGTCGTGAACACGGTCAACTCGACCGCCGTGCGGGTGAACGTCACCGCGAACGTCAACGCGGCAGGCCTCCCGCTCGCCGGACTCGCGCTGCGCGCGGACACCACGCTCGGCGCCCTCGCCGGCACGTCCCCCGCCACCGCGACGGTGACGGCGACCGGTGGCCCCCTCGGCCTGAACGCGCTCGGCACCCTGCTCGCCCCGGCGGTCAACACCGTCGTCATCCCGGCACTGCAGACCATCGTGCGTCCCCTGGTGACGGGCACGGCCCTGACGAACCTCGGCACGACGCTCACCGCGACGACCTCGGCCGTCTCCACCCTGCTGAGCCCCGTCGTGCTGCTGCTCCGTCAGGTCGTCGACCTCACCGTGAACGCGCAGGACACCACGGGCTTCCGCGACCCCCGCGGGTACGACCCCGGATCGCGGAGCGTGCACGCCCTGCGGCTCTCCGTGCTCCCCGGGGCGAACGTCGCCACCGTGGACCTCGCCACCTCGACCGTGCGCGCCGCGGCGTTCGCGGCCCCGACCATCACGGCGCCCACGGCCGGACAGCAGTTGACCGTGCCGTCGGCGACCTCCACCCGCAGCGTCGTCGTGAGCGGGGCCGGCGAGCCCGGTGCCGCCGTGGCCGTGAGCCTCGGCGGGGACCGGACCGGCGCCGCGACCGTCGCTGCCGACGGGACCTGGACGACGACCATCGCCGACGTCCCCACCGGTGCGTACACCGCGACCGCGACCCAGACGGTCGGCGGCACCGCGGCCGGCACCGCGACGCAGGACTTCTCCGTCGTCGCCCAGCGCGCCCTGACGATCACCACCCCCACGGCCGGTCAGACCTTCACGACGACGGGGGAGACCGCCCCGGTCACCCTGACGGGCACCGCGACGGCCAACGCGCGCATCAGCGTCGACCTGGGCGGCGGCGTGACCGCGACGGGCACGGCGGACGACGCCGGCGCCTGGAGCGTCACCGTCCCCGAGGTCCCGGTGGGCGAGCAGACGGCGAGCGTCACGCAGACCGTCGGCGACACGACCTCGGCACCCGTGACCCGGTCCTTCCGGGTCGTGGCCGCGGCCGGCCTGACCGTCGACAGCCCCACGGCCGACCAGGACTTCCCGCTCGCTGGCGACACCCGGTCCGTCCCGTTCTCCGGCAGCGCACAGGCCGGCGCCCGCGTGGAGGTCGACCTCGGTGACGGCCTGACCGCCACCACCCGCGCGAACGCCGACGGCACCTGGTCGACGAGCGTCACGGACGTCCCGGCCGGGGAGTACTCGGCCGAGGTCACCCAGACCGTCGGCGGCACCACGAGCGCCCCGGTCACCCGCGACTTCACGGTGACGGCGGCCCCCGCGCTCACCATCGACGAGCCGGCCGACGGCAGCACCATCACCGTCGCCGACGAGAGCTCGACCACCCCGGTGACGGTGTCCGGTTCGGCCGCCCCGAACGCCCGGGTCACCGTCGGCATCGGTGGTTCCTTCACGGCCGCGGTGACCGCGGACGAGGACGGTGCCTGGACGACGACCTTCGCCGACGTCCCGGTCGGGGAGCGCACCGTCACGGCGCGCCAGAGCGTCGACGGCACCACGTCCGGCCCGGTGGAGACCACCTTCACCGTGGAGGCGGGCGACCCGCTCACGATCACCTCGCCCGACGACGGTGCTGTCATCACCGTCCTCGACGCCGACACCACCACCGACCTCGGCCTGGCCGGCACGGCCGAGGCCGGCGCCGAGGTGCGGGTCTCGCTCGGCGACGGGCTGACCGCCACCACGACGGCCGACGACGACGGCACCTGGACGCTGACCGTCACGGACGTCCCCGTCGGTCGGTACACGATCTCGGCCACGCAGACCGTCGGCGGGACCACCTCGCCGGCCGTCCGCCAGGTCGTCACGGTGCAGTCGGGCGCCCCGCTCGCCGTCACCGCTCCGGCGCAGGACGCCACCGTCACGGTCGCGACCGACGACTCCGTCGTCGACGTCACCGTGCGGGGCACCGCCCAGCCCGGCGCCCGCGTCGAGGTCGTCCTGGACGACGGCGACGCGGTGTCCACGACGGCGAGCCCGCAGGGCGCCTGGTCGGTGGTCCTGTCGGACGTCGGGACCGGCGACCACACCGCGACGGTCACCCAGACCGTAGACGGTGCGACCTCGGCACCGGTCGACCGTGACTTCGCGGTCGAGGCCGGCGACGAGCTCGTCATCGTGGCACCGGGTGACGCCCAGCAGGTGCCCGCCGGCACCGGCGGTGAGGCCAACGTGGTCGTCCGCGGCACCGCGGAGCCCGGCGCGACCGTCGCCGTCACGATCGACGAGGGCGACCCCGTCGAGGTCGTCACGGACACGGCCGGCAACTGGGAGCTCCCGACCACGCAGCTCGGCATCGGCGAGCACACCGTCGAGGCCGTGCAGACCGTGAACGGCACCGACGGCCCGGTGGTCACGCGTGACTTCACCGTGGTCCCCGGCAACGCCATCGTCATCGACACCCCGGCGAGCGGCGCACGCTTCGTCGTGGTCGACGCCGACGCCACCGCGACCGTCCGGATCACCGGCACGGCCGAGCCCGGCGCCGCGGTGACCGTGTCGGTCGGACCCGGCACCCGGTTCACCACCACGGCCGGCGACGACGGACGCTGGGCGGTCGACGCGACCGGTCTCGCCCCGACCGGCGTGTACACGGCGTCGGCCAGCCAGGAGGTCGAGGACGTCGTCACGAGCGCCGTCCCGATCACCTTCGAGGTCGTCACGGCCAACGCGCTGACGATCACCGGTCCGGACACGGACCCGATCACGGTCGCCGGACCGGACGTCGAGCGCGACGTCACGGTCACCGGCACCGGCCAGCCCGGCGCCGCGGTCACCGCGACCCTCGCCGGCTCCGAGGACCAGGAGACGACGGTCGGTGCCGACGGCACGTGGTCGGTCACGTTCCCCGACCTCGGGGTCGACGAGCACCAGGTCACGGTCACCCAGACCCTGCCCGGCACCGTCTCCGACCCGCGCACCTCCGACCCGGTCGAGCGCACGGTCGCGATCGAGGCCGCCGACGCCGTCACGATCACCGCACCGGAGACCGACGTGGTCCTCCTCGTGCCGGACGCCGACGCGACGCGCGACGTCGTCGTCACGGGCTCGGCCGAGCCGGGCGCACCGGTGACGGTGCGACTCGGCGACGACGAGGCGACCACCACCGCGGACGCGGACGGCGACTGGACGGTCACGTTCGGTGGGGTCGGTGTCGGCACCCCGACGCTCACCGCCAGCCAGACGGTCGGCGGGACCACCGCCTCCAGCCCGGACCAGACCGTCACGGTGCGGGCCGGAACCGCGCTCGCCATCGAGACCCCGGAGGACGGCGACGTCCTGACGGTCGCCGACACGTCCGGCACCGCCGACGTCGAGGTGACCGGTCGCGCCCAACCCGACGCCGAGGTGACGGTCCGGATCTCGACCGGCGAGTCCGAGACGGTGACGGCGGACGAGGACGGCCGGTGGGAGACCACCTTCCAGGGCGTCCCGGTCGGTGACCACCGCGTCACCGCGACGCAGGTCGTCGGCGGGCAGACCTCGACGCCGGTGACGGCGGCGGTGTCGGTCCGTGCCGGAGCCCCGCTCGTCGTCTCCACCCCGCGGGGTGCCACCACCGTGACGGTGGCGGACGACGACGCCACCACCGGGGTCGACTTCGCCGGTACCGGTGAGCCGGGCGCGACCGTCACGGTCGACCTCGGCGACGGCGGGACCGCCACGGCGACCGTGGACGAGGACGGCCGCTGGGCGACCACGGTCGAGGACGTGCCGACCGGCTCGTTCACGGCCTCGGTCACGCAGGCCGTGAACGGCACCACGAGTGCGGCGGTCGAACGACCGGTGTCCGTGGTCGCCGCTGCCGACCTCACCATCCGTGAGCCCGGTGACGACCCGATCACGGTGGCAGACGGCGACGCGACGACGACCGTGACGGTTGCCGGTGACGCCCAGCCCGGCGCCACGGTGACGGTCACCGTCGATGACCGTGATCCCGTCGAGGTCACCGCCGGCGACGACGGCTCGTGGAGCGTCGACGTGCCGGACCTCGGTGTCGGTGAGCACACCGTCGAGGTGACGCAGACCGTGAACGGCTCGACCTCGACCACACCGGTCGAGACGACGTTCGAGATCGAGGCGGGCGCACCCGTCGTCGTCACCGAGCCGACGGCCGACCAGGAGTACACGGTCGCCGACGGGGACGGCACGACGACGGTCGACGTCGCCGGCACCGCCGAGCCGGGCGCGACCATCGTGGTCGACCTGGGCGACGGTCGCACCGAGTCGACCACCGTGGACGACGACGGCGCGTGGAGCGTCTCGGTCCCCGGTGTGCCGGCCGGCACCACGACCGTCAGCGTCACGCAGCGCATCGACGACACCGAGTCCGCGCCGGTGACGGTGGACGTCCGCGTCCTCGTCGCCGACCCGGTCACGATCGCCACCCCGGCGGACGGCGCCACGATCCGGGTCGCCCAGCGCGACTCCGTCGCGACCCTCACCGCCGCGGGGGCCGCCGAGCCCGGTGCCGAGGTCCGTGTCACGATCGACGGCGGCGACGCCCGGACCGTGACCGCGACCGACGCCGGCACCTGGAGCGTCGACCTGCCGGACACCGCCGTCGGCGAGCACACGATCCGTGCGACCCAGACGGTCGACGGCTCGACGTCCGCAGCGGTGCGCAGCACCTTCACCGTCGCACCCGGTGCGGCGCTGACGGTCACCGCCCCGGCGGACGACACCACGTTCACCGTGCCGAGCACCGACCCCACCGCGACCGTCCCGGTCGGCGGCGAGGGCCAGCCCGGCGCGACGGTCCGTGTCGTCCTCGACGACGCCGACCCGGTCGTGGTCCGTGTCGGCACGGACGGACGGTGGGAGACCACACTGGTCGACGTGCCGGCGGGCGAGCACACGCTCGTCGTCACCCAGGTCGTGAACGGCACGACGTCCGATGCGATCGAGCGCGACGTGACCGTCGTGGTCGCCGCCGCGGACGCGATCGTCGTGACCAGCCCGGCCGACGGCGCCGACTACCGGGTGCTCGGCGGTTCGACCGACGTCCGCGTGACCGGCACCTCGGCACCGAACGCCGCCGTCTCGGTCCGCATCGACGACGGCACCGCGGTCACCACGACCGCGGACGACGACGGTACGTGGTCCGTGACGGTGCCGGACGTCGACGAAGGGACCCACACCGTCGCCGCCAGCCAGACGGTCGACGGTGCGACCACGGACGCCCCGCAGGTCGGCTTCACCGTGACGGCCGCGACGCCGGTCGTCATCTCGAGCCCGACCGACGGCCAGGCGTTCCCGACCACGGGGTCGACGACGTCGGTCCCGGTGAGCGGCACCGCCGAGCCCGGAGCGACCGTCACGGTCGACGTCGACGGCCGGACCGCCACGACGACCGCCGGTGACGACGGCTCGTGGACGGTCACGATCGGTGGCGTCCCCCTCGGGGACCACACGGTGTCGGTGACGCAGACGGTCGGCGGTCGGACCTCCGACCCGGTGACCGCCGACGTGTCGGTCGTGGCCGCGCAGGAGACGGGGATCGTCATCACGAGCCCCGACCCCGGGCAGCTGATCCCGGCGGAGGGCTTCGGTGACACCGGCTCGTTCACGGTGACCGGTCAGGCCACCCCCGGCGCCGCGGTGACGGTGACCCTGTCCACCGGGCAGGTCCGCACCACCACCGCCGACGACGAGGGCGCGTGGAGCGTCGTGTTCGAGCGCGTCCCCGAGGGGGAGTGGACGATCAGCGCCACGCAGTCGGTGAACGGCACGACCTCGGCGGCGCCCCGGGTGCCGATCGTGGTCGACACCCTGGAGCCGCTCACGGTCACCTCGCCGACACCGGGTTCGCAGTACATGGCGGACGAGGACGGTGACCACGACCTGATGGTCACGGGCACCGCCGAGCCCGGCGCGACCGTCACCGTGCAGCCGATGGGCCGCGACGCGGTCGCCACGACGGCCGACGAGGACGGCGAGTGGTGGGTCATGGTGGCGCTGCCGGTCGGCGGGCACACACTGCGGGTCACCCAGTCGGTCGGCGGGTCCACCTCGCAGGCGCAGATGGTCCGCGTCATGGTGATGGACGACGCCGTCGACCCGGAGGAGCCGGGCACGCCCGGCACCCCGGGGACGCCCGGAACGCCCGGTACCCCCGGTACCCCCGGAACGCCGGGTGCACCCGGTCTGCCCGGGGCGCCGGGGACCGGCGGCGGCTCCGGCACCGGCACCGGCAACGGCATCGGTGGTGGCTCCGGGAACGGCTCCGGCGCCGGGATCGGAGGCTCCGGCAACGGCAACGGCACCGGTGACCTGGCCTGGACCGGCGCGGACGTCGTCCCGATCGCCGGCACCGCGGCGGGCCTGGTGGCCCTCGGGTTCCTGCTGCTGGGGCTCTCCCGCCTCGCCGGCAGGCTCCGTCGCCGCACCCGCGGCTGAGTCCGCACCAGCGTCACACACCGCGCCTCCCGCCCGTCGACCAGACGGACGGGAGGCGCGGTGCCGTCCGGGCGCTCGGCCCACCGCCGACGGGTGGTCCGGCCCGGCGGGACGACCTGTGGACGGGCACGCGGGTTGTCGGTCGTGACGGCTACCCTTGTCGCGTGGTCACCGCCCTGTATCGCCGTTACCGGCCCGAGAACTTCGCCGAGCTGATCGGGCAGTCGCAGGTCACCGACCCGCTCCGCACGGCGCTCCGCACGAACCGCGTCAACCACGCCTACCTGTTCAGCGGCCCGCGTGGCTGCGGCAAGACGACGTCGGCCCGCATCCTCGCGCGCTGCCTGAACTGCGCCGAGGGTCCGACCGACACCCCCTGCGGTGTCTGCCCGAGCTGCGTGGAACTCGCCCGCGACGGCAGCGGTTCACTCGACGTCATCGAGATCGACGCCGCGAGCCACAACGGTGTCGACGACGCGCGTGACCTGCGCGACCGGGCCGTGTTCGCGCCGGCCCGCGACCGCTACAAGATCTTCATCCTCGACGAAGCACACATGGTGACGCCGCAGGGCTTCAACGCGCTGCTCAAGCTGGTCGAGGAACCGCCGGAGCACGTCAAGTTCATCTTCGCGACGACCGAGCCCGAGAAGGTCATCGGCACCATCCGGTCGCGCACCCACCACTACCCGTTCCGGCTCGTCCCGCCCGCGGTGATGCTCGAGTACATCGAGCAGCTCTGCACGCAGGAGTCCGTGTCGGTGGCCCCCGGCGTCCTGCCCCTGGTGGTGCGTGCCGGCGGCGGATCCGTCCGTGACACCCTGTCGCTGCTCGACCAGTTGATGGCCGGTAGCGAAGACGGTGCGATCGCCTACGAGCGTGCCGTGGCCCTGCTCGGCTACACCGACGCCGCCCTGCTCGACGACGTCGTCGACGCGCTGGCCGTCGCCGACCCGGCGTCCGCGTTCGCCGCGATCGACCGTGTCGTGCAGACCGGACAGGACCCCCGCCGCTTCGTCGAGGACCTGCTCGAGCGCCTGCGCGACCTGATCGTCGTCGCGGCGACGAACGAGAGCGCCGCCGCGGTCCTGCGCGGGGTCTCGCCGGAAGCACTCGACACCATGAGCCGTCAGGCCGGGGTGTTCGGCGCGACCGGGCTCTCCCGCTCCGCCGACATCGCGAACCGGGCCCTCACCGAGATGACCGGCGCGACCTCGCCCCGGTTGCACCTCGAACTCATGACGGCCCGGATGCTCGTGCCCGAGGCCGACGACACCCAGCGCGGAGCCCTCGCCCGGGTGGAGCGGCTGGAACGTCGTGTCGGGGTGGGTGACGTCGGTGGACACGACGCCGGTGGACACCAGGCCGGCGCCGGCGAGCAGTCCGCTCCCGCCGTCGCCGCTGCACCGCGTCGTGAGCAGCCGGCAGCCGCGGCTCCCGCAGCGGCTGCTCCCTCCCTCGCCCCGACGCCCGCTCCGGCAGCGGCTCGTGCGACGCCCGAGCGTCCCGTCGAGCAGCCCGCCGCGCCGCAGGCCGACTCCGGAGCCGTGGCCCGCGACGCCGCAGCGTCGTGGGCAGCGGTCGCTCCGAGTACTTCTGGAGCGCCTGGACAGACCTCGGCCGAGCCCGCGAAGTCCGAGCCCTCGAAGCCGGATCCCGCGAAGCCGGAGCCCTCGAAGCCCGCGGCCGAGCCGGTCAGCCCGTCGTCCACCGGTCAGGGCACGACGATCGGTGACGAGCCCGCCGTCCGGACCGTCGGTGCCGTCGGCTTCCAGCAGATGCGCGACTCCTGGCCGCAGATCGTCGAGCACGTGCAGCACGCCAAGCGTTCGGCGTGGTCGGTGGTCGTCACGGCGCAGGTCACCGCGCTCCGCGACGACGTGCTGACGCTGACGTTCCCGAGCCAGCAGGACGTCGCCTCGTTCAAGGAGATGTCCGACCCGTCGGCCAGCGTCAGCGAACTGCTCCGTGCCGCCATCGTGGACGTCCTCGGGCTCCGGGTGAAGTTCGTCGCCCGCGGGCCCGGACAGCAGCAGCGTCCCCAGCAGCAGCAGCAGTCGGCTCCGGCACAGCAGGCCGCACCGGCCCAGCGTCCGGCGCCCGCTGCCCAGGCGCCCGCCGCCGCGGCCCCGGCGCCGGCCCCGGCGCCCGAGCCCGCAGCACCGGAGTCCCCGGCGCCGGCTTCCGCTGGTGAGCCCACGCCGACGGCTGCCCTTGCCGCCGAGCCGAAGGCCGCGTCGGCAGCACCCGGGTCGACGGCACCTCCTGTGCCGACGGCAGCGCCCGCGCCGAAGTCCGCGCCAGCGCCGAAGTCCTCGCCGGAGCCGAAGGCAGCGCCGATCGCGTCCGCCCCGCAGCGCGACCAGGCACCGGCCGAACCGGCCCCCGCTCCATCCGGTGCGCCGGTGACGGACTGGGCGGTCGCGACCATCCCCGCCAGCGACCCCACCACCGACGCCGTCCCGGAGTCCGTCGAACCCAGCTGGGCAGCACCCTTCGGCACCGTGCCGGCGTCCGCGCCGGTCGCCCCCGCCGAGACGAGCACGCCCCAGCCGGCCGAGTCGGCACCGTCGGCCGCACCCGCGCGGTCTGACGCTGCCACGGCGGGGCAGCCCGACCAGCCGACCACCCCGGGGCCGCAGGCGGCGCCCGGAGCGGGAGCCGTGCCTCCCGGCGGTCCGGTCGTGCCGGTCGTGCCGGGCGTCCCGGTCGACGACTACCCACTCGACGACGAACCGTACGACGACGGCGCACCGTTCCCCGACCCGGGGATCGGACGCGGCGCAGCGCCCGCAGCCGCAGCGCCCGCAGCCGCAGCGCCCGCAGCCGCCGCGCCGGCAGCCCCGGCGCAGCAGACCGCACCGCAGCGTGCGGCCCAGCCCGCAGCCGCTCCCGCGCGCACCGCACCGCCCGCACGCCGGGCCCCGGTCGCCGGCCGGTACGGCGAGGCGGTCGTGCGTGAGATCCTCAACGCCCAGTTCATCGAGGAGACCGCTCTCCACCAGGACGGTGCCTGATGTACGACGGGATCGTCCAGGACCTCATCGACGAGTTCGGTCGCCTGCCCGGCATCGGCCCGAAGTCGGCGCAGCGCATCGCCTTCCACATCCTGCAGACCGAGTCGTTCGACCCGAGCCGGCTGTCCGAGCTGCTCGCCGACGTCAAGGAGCGGGTCCGCTTCTGCGAGATCTGCGGCAACGTCACCGAGAACGTCCAGTGCAGCATCTGCCGCGACCCGCGCCGCTCGCCGGCCACGATCTGCGTGGTGGAAGAGGCGAAGGACGTCGCGGCGATCGAGCGCACCCGGGAGTTCCGCGGGCTGTACCACGTGCTCGGTGGGGCGATCAGCCCGATCGACGGCATCGGGCCGGACGACCTGCGCATCCAGCAGCTCATGACACGTCTGGCCGACGGCACCGTGGCCGAGGTCATCATCGCGACCGACCCCAACCTCGAGGGCGAGGCGACGGCGACGTACCTCAGCCGGCTCCTCGTCCCGATGGGCATCCGCACCACGCGGCTCGCGTCGGGGCTGCCGGTCGGCGGCGACCTGGAGTACGCCGACGAGGTCACGCTCGGTCGTGCCTTCGAAGGGCGCCGCGTCGTCGGCGGCTGACCGCCACGCAGGATCCTTGCGTCGGGGCCCGCTCGCACGCAACATCCCCGAAACACCGACTACCATTGTGAGACCGCGTGACCTCGCGGTGTCGCCGTCTCCGGGAGTACCAGCCAGTGGCCTTGATCGTGCAGAAGTTCGGTGGTTCATCCGTCGCGGACGCCGAGAGCATCAAGCGCGTGGCGAAGCGGATCGTCGAGACGAAGAAGGCCGGCAACGACGTGGTCGTGGCGGTGTCGGCGATGGGCGACACCACCGACGAACTCGTCGACCTGGCGCACTCCGTCACGCCGATCCCCGCCGGCCGTGAGCTCGACATGCTCCTGACCGCGGGGGAGCGCATCTCGATGGCGCTGCTCGCGATGGCGATCAAGAGCCTCGGGGTCGAAGCGTCGTCCTACACCGGCAGCCAGGCCGGCATGCTCACTGACGCTCAGCACGGCAAGGCCCGCATCGTCGACGTCACCCCGAAGCGCGTGCGCGAGGCGCTCGACTCCGGCCACGTCGCGATCGTCGCCGGGTTCCAGGGCTTCAACCGCACCACGGGCGAGATCACCACGCTCGGCCGCGGCGGTTCGGACACCACCGCCGTCGCCCTCGCCGCAGCGCTCGACGCCGACGTCTGCGAGATCTACACCGACGTCGACGGCATCTTCACCGCCGACCCCCGCGTCGTGCCGAAGGCCCGCAAGGTCGACCGCGTCACCAGCGAGGAGATGCTCGAGCTCGCAGCCTCGGGTGCCAAGGTCCTGTACATCCGCGCCGTCGAGTACGCCCGGCGGCACGGCGTCACCCTGCACGTCCGGTCCTCGTTCAACAACAACGAGGGCACCATCGTCTACAACCCTGCCGAGGGGGAAACCGTGGAAGAACCGATCATCACCGGGATCGCCGGAGACCTCTCCGAGGGCAAGATCACCGTCGTGGGGGTCCCGGACCAGCCGGGCAAGGCCGCCGAGATCTTCACCAACGTGGCACGTGCCGGGGCGAACATCGACATGATCGTCCAGAACGTGTCGGCAGCGTCGACCGGGCGGACGGACATCTCGTTCACCCTGCCGAAGGACCAGGGCCAGACGGTGCTGACGGCGCTCGAGGTCGCGAAGGCCGACATCGGCTACGAGAGCATCCAGTACGACGACCAGATCGGCAAGCTCGCCCTCGTCGGCGCCGGGATGCGCACGAACGCCGGCGTCTCGGCGCAGCTGTTCCGCGCCCTGCACGACGCGTCGATCAACATCGAGATGATCTCCACGTCCGAGATCCGCATCTCGGTCGTGACCCGAGCCGACACCCTGAACGAGGCGATGCGCGTCGTGCACAGCGCGTTCGGCCTCGACGCCGACGCCGAGGCCGTCGTCTACGCCGGCACCGGCCGCTGACGCCCGCCGACCCGTCGATCCGCTGAACCACCAGGAGCACCGCATGAGCACCCTCACCGTCGCCGTCGTCGGCGCCACCGGCCAGGTCGGCGCCGTGATGCGTCGCCTGCTCGAAGAGCGCGCGTTCCCGGCCGACCGGGTCCGCTTCTTCGCGAGCGCCCGTTCCGCCGGCACGACGCTGCCGTTCCGCGGCGAGCAGATCGTGGTCGAAGACTCCGAGCTCGCCGACCCGTCCGGCATCGACATCGCGCTGTTCTCCGCCGGGGCCACCGCCTCCCGGGCCCTCGCGCCGAAGTTCGCCGCCGCCGGGGCACTCGTCGTCGACAACTCGAGCGCCTGGCGCATGGACCCCGACGTCCCGCTCGTCGTGAGCGAGGTGAACCCGCACGCCATCGACCAGGCGCCGAAGGGGATCATCGCGAACCCGAACTGCACGACCATGGCGATCATGCCGGTGCTCAAGGTGCTCGACACCGAGTCCGGGCTCCGCCGACTCGTCGCCACGACCTACCAGGCGGTCTCGGGTTCCGGGCTCGCCGGGGTCGAGGAACTCCTGGGCCAGGCGAAGGCCGCGCTCGAGCAGGACACCGCTGCGCTGACGCACGACGGATCCGCCGTGACGTTCCCCGAGCCCGTCAAGTACGTCCGCCCGATCGCCTTCGACGTCGTGCCGCTCGCCGGCAGCATCGTCGAGGACGGCCTGGGCGAGACCGACGAGGAGAAGAAGCTCCGGAACGAGAGCCGGAAGATCCTCGAGCTCCCCGACCTGCTCGTGGCCGGCACCTGCGTGCGCGTCCCCGTGTTCACCGGGCACTCCATCTCGGTGCACGCCGAGTTCGAGCGTCCGCTGTCGCCCGAGCGTGCGACCGAGATCCTGTCGAGTGCACCCGGAGTCGAGCTCTCCGACGTCCCGACCCCGCTGCAGGCCGCCGGCCAGGACCCGGCGTTCGTCGGCCGCATCCGCGCCGACCAGTCCGCGCCCGAGGGCCGCGGCCTCGTCCTGTTCGTCAGCAACGACAACCTGCGGAAGGGCGCCGCGCTCAACGCGGTGCAGATCGCCGAGACGATCGTCGCGCGCCGCTCCGTCGACGCGTAGCGCGCCCCGAGCGCGACCAGCAGACGGACAGGAGGCCCGTGGCGACACCGCCACGGGCCTCCTGTCCGTCTGTCGGATGCCGCCGGTAGGATCGACGGGTGGCAGAGCAGCAGGTGGACCCCATCGACGTCGTCCTGATCGGCGGAGGCATCATGAGTGCCACGCTCGGGGCCATCATCCACAAGCTCGAGCCCAGCTGGAAGATCCGCGTGTACGAGCGGCTCGGCACGGTGGCGCAGGAGTCCTCGAACCCGTGGAACAACGCCGGTACCGGGCACTCGGCCCTGTGCGAGCTGAACTACACGCCGGAACTGCCGGACGGCCGCGTCGACATCGCGAAGGCCGTCACCGTCAACGAGCAGTTCCAGGTCTCGCGGCAGTTCTGGGCACACATGGTCGAGACCGGCGTGCTGCCCGAACCCACGAACTTCATCAACCCCACGCCGCACATCTCCTTCGTGTGGGGCGAGGCCAACGTCGCGTACATGCGCGCCCGGTACGAGGCCATGCGGAACCACCCGCTCTTCGCCGGCATCGAGTTCTCGGACGACCCGGCGCAGATCCGGAAGTGGGCACCGGCGCTCATCCCCGGCCGCAAGAAGGACCAGCCGATCGCGGCGACGTACTCGGCAGCCGGCTCGGACGTCGACTTCGGGTCGCTCACCCGCCAGCTCTTCGACCAGCTCGAGATCGACGGTGTCGAGTTCGAGCCCTCGCACCAGGTCACCAACCTGACCAGGTCGAAGGTGTCCGAGGGCTGGGTGCTCAACGTCCGCAACGAGATCGGCCGGTCGACGCAGCGCATCGCCGCGAAGTTCGTCTTCGTCGGCGCCGGTGGCGGAGCCCTGCACCTGCTGCAGAAGTCCGGCATCCCGGAGATCCGCGGCTACGGCGGCTTCCCGGTGTCGGGCGAGTTCCTGCGCACCGACGACCCCGAGGTGGTGCAGAAGCACTCCGCCAAGGTCTACGGCAAGGCCAGCGTCGGTGCCCCGCCGATGTCGGTGCCGCACCTCGACACCCGCATCGTCGACGGTGGGTCGTCGCTGATGTTCGGGCCGTACGCGGGGTTCAGCCCGAAGTTCCTGAAGCAGGGCTCGGTCCTCGACCTGTTCCGCTCGATCCGGCCGCACAACCTCCGCCCGATGCTGAGCGTCGCGTTCTCGAACTTCGACCTGGTCCGCTACCTGGTCGGCCAGCTCCTCGCGTCGAAGCACACCAAGTTCGAGGCGCTCCGCGACTTCATGCCGAGCGCCGAGCCCGAGCACTGGCACCGCATCACCGCGGGGCAGCGCGTCCAGGTGATCAAGCCCGACAAGGACAAGGGCGGCGTGCTGCAGTTCGGCACCGAGGTCATCACCGCCGCCGACGGCTCGATCGCCGGCCTGCTCGGAGCGTCGCCGGGTGCCTCGACCGCCGTGCCGATCATGCTCACGATGCTGCGCCGGTGCTTCCCGGACCGGTGGGACGGCTGGCAGGACGACGTCCGAGCGATGGTGCCGACCTACGGGCAGGACCTGGGGGACGACCCGGCTCTGGCGGACGCCACGCTCGAGCGCACGGCGAAGGTGCTCGGCCTGCACCGCTGAGGCTTGCGGCGGTCCCTTCGGCTTGCAGTCTGTTCGAACGTGTGTTCGAATGACGGCATGCGGTGGAGTGGACAGGCGATCGACGCCGAGCAGAGCGACGCGCTGCCCGGGATGGAATCGAACAGCGGGTTCGTCCGGAGCGTGACGACGCCCGAGTTCGCCGGGGTGACCTTCCACGAGGTCCTGGCGAAGAGCGCCCTGAACCGGGTGCCGAGCGCGGACGGGTCGGGGACCTACGGCTGGACGATCAACCCGTACCGCGGGTGCAGCCACGCCTGCGTGTACTGCTTCGCCCGCCCGACCCACACCTACTTGGAGTTCGACGGCGGCGCCGACTTCGACCAGCAGATCGTGGTGAAGACGAACGTCGCCGACGTGCTGCGTCGTGAGCTCGGCAAGCCCTCGTGGGACCGTCACCCGGTGGCGCTCGGCACGAACACCGACCCGTACCAGCGGGCCGAGGGGCGGTACCGGCTGATGCCCGGCGTGATCGAGGCGCTGGCGGAGTCGCGCACCCCGTTCAGCATCCTCACGAAGGGCACGCTGCTGCGCCGCGACCTGCCGCTGCTGGCCGAGGCGGCGAAGGTGGTGCCGGTCGACCTCGCGATGTCGATCGCCGTGTACGACGACTCGCTGCAGCAGTCCGTCGAGTCCGGCACCCCGACGACGTCCGCCCGGCTGGCGACCGTGCGGGCCATCCGCGACGCGGGGCTCGACTGCGCGGTGTTCCTGATGCCGGTGCTGCCGTACATCACCGACACCCGGGCGCACCTCGACGACGCCATCGGTCGGGCGACCGCGGCCGGCGCGACGAGCATCATGTACTCGGCGCTGCACCTGCGGCCGGGCGTCAAGCCGTGGTGGTTCGAGTGGCTCGGCCGCGAGCGACCCGACCTGGTGCAGCGGTACCGTGCGATGTACCTCGACAACACCTACGCGCCGAAGGACTACCGACGGTGGCTGTCGGAGCGCATCCGCCCGATCCTGGCGGCGCACGGGGTCGGACTGGGGCGAGTGGACCCGGCGACGGGGTCGATGGGCTTCTCGGAACCGCGGACGCTGCAGCCGGGCGTGCCGCAGGGGCTGGGCACGGGCGGGCCGCAGGCGCTGCCGCAGGAGCAGTCGGTGCCGACGGTGTCACCGCTGAAGCGCGCCGACCCCGGGTTCGACCAGCGGCTGCTCCGGCCGGCTGCGGCGCAGACGCTGTTCTGAGGGGCGTCCGTCCGGGTCGTGTCCGGTCCACGTTCGGGGGACAGCAAGACCCCGGTCCGGGCCGCTATCATCGTGCGGGTCGCCGCACGGCCCCGGATTCGGGGTACACGGCCGCTGCTCCGGTGGTTGGATCGTGGACGGCGCCCTCGCCACCCGGAAGGATCCACCTCGTGCTCGGCATCCCCACGCACCTCGCACCGCGAGTGAACGCGTGGTCGACCGTGCGCGCGTTCCACGCCGGCGCCTTCGGGTCCCTGCTGGCCGCGGCCATCACCCTCGTGCTGTACGGCCTGTCCGAGCCCGGGGTGCAGGTCGTCGGCACCGCGTTGGCGGTCGTCCCGATGCTCGCCATGATCGGCGTGCACGTGCAGTTCGGAACCCGGGTCTCGGCGATCGCGTTCCTGGTCGTCGGCGGTTTCTGCGCCTGGTGGTTCGCTGTCGGGGTCCAGGAGCAGGTGCCGACCGGCTGGGTGACCTCGTACCTGATGTCCCTCGTCGTGATCCCGCTCATCCTGGTCGGGGGAGCCGGTGCCGTGCCGACCCGCGTCGTGCTGTGGTCCTTCGTGGGCTTCCTGGCCGGACGACTCGCGACCTGGATCGCCATCGTGCAGGCCGACGAGTCGCCCCGTCCGCTCATCCTGGCCTGGGTCACCCTGGGCTTCGTGGTCGCGCTCGTGCTCTTCACCACCCGCAGCACGGGGCGGAGCGAACGGGTGCAGCCCGAGCTCCTGCGCTCTGCTCGTGAAGAACACGTGTCCGCCTACCGCGCCGGGGTCGAGGCCGAGGCGTCCGCGATCCTGCACGACACCGTGCTCAACCACCTGGGCGCCATCGCCCTCGCGCCGGACGGCCCGATGGACCCCCACCTCGCCGAGACGGTCGACGCCGACGTCGCGGTGCTCACCGGCAAGGGGTGGCTCGCGCCGGCCGCCCGCCCGCGTCCCGGGGCCGCGGCCGAGGCGTTCGGCGCCATGGTCGACGAGCACCGGACGCTCGGGCTCGACGTGACCGTCTCCGGTGACACCTCCGCGCTCGAGCGCCTGGACCACCGTGCACTGTCGGCGGTCGTCCGGGCCGTCGGCCAGTGCCTGGCCAACGTGCGGAAGCACGCGGGGACCGACGCCGCAGAGGTCAGCGTGTTCGACGACAGCGCGTCCTGCACCGTCATGGTCGTCGACGACGGTCGTGGGTTCGACGAGGACGCCACCGGAGCAGACCGGATGGGCCTCCGCGGTTCGGTGCGTGAGCGGATCGGCCGGGTCGGCGGAGACGTCCAGATCTGGTCGTCGCCCGGTTCCGGCACGAGCGTCATGATGACCGTGCCGTACGGACCGGTCACCGGCGCGGTCACCGTGCCGGTGGTCGGCGACGACCGGGGGACCGAGCGATGACGGCTGCCCGGCAGCGCCTCGGATCCCGATCCGGGTCCCGCCGCACCGCCCAGCAGTACGACCCGCTCGGCGCGATGGGGTCGCGGCCCCTGGCCCTCGTGCTCGGGGCCGGCAGCGTCCTCTGGGCCCTGCTCGTGTCGATCTTCGACCGCGACGTCGAGGGCAGCCCCACGCTCAGCGCCCTCACCGTGCTGCTCGTCGCGGCCTCGGCGGTGGTGGTGCTCGCTGCCTCGAGCCCGTTCCGTGCGCCGTTCCCGCGCTCGGCGTTCGTCGCGCACGTCGGGTTGCTCGGCCTGGCGTCGGTCACGAGCGTCGCGGCGCAGTGGGGGCCGGACCGCAGTGCCCTGAACGACTTCATGTCCCTGATCACCGCGACCGGCATCGTCATGGTCGCGCCGTACCGTCCGTGGACCGACCTGACGATCGGCGGGGTCGTCCTGGCCGCGGTGAACGCCGTGACCTGGGGCGCGGGCGCCGCCGAGTTCCCGCACGAGGTGCCGGTCGCCGTCGCGGCGTTCCTGGCCGCGGCCCCGACGCTCGTGCTGACCGCCGCGTCCGCGGTGTTCGCCTGGACCTTCGCGGGGCTCGCCGAACGGGTGCAGATCCGTGCTGGGTCGTACTCCGTCGCACGCGCCGAGCGGGACGGCATCGCGGCGAGCGTGCAGCAGGACCGCTCGACGATCCTGTCCCGCGACGTCGCCCCGTTCTTCGCCGAGCTCCGCACGCGCGACGTCATCACCGACGCCGACCGTGCCCGTGCCCGTGCGATCGCCGACGGCATCCGCGCGTCCATGGTCGCCGACGCCGACCGCACCTGGTTCGAGCACGCCGTCCGGGTCGACGGCGGCCAGGCGCCGGTGGTCGACGACCCCGACGGCCTGATCGCGACGCTCGACACCGACCAGCGGGCTGTCGTCCGCACCTTCGTCCGTGCGGCCCTCCGTGCCTCGACCGTCGACCCGGCCGGCTTCCGCGCGACCGTGCGACGAGCCGACACGGCGGCGGGCCCTGCGGCCCCGGCTCCCCGGCCCGCGCAGGCACCCGCACCCGCTCGGGTGTCCGTCGACGTGGAGCTCGCCGTCGCGGACTCCGACATCGGCATCCACCGTACCTTCGACCCCTACTTCGCAGTCCTCCGCGTGACGTTCCCCGACCTCGACGTCGCGGTCCGCCCTTCCGCCCTCGCACTAAGGTTCTCCTATGACCAGCACTGACCCGAACAGGCTCTCGGAGGGGTCGCCGTCCCTCCCGAACCCGGGAGCACGACGTGTGCGGCTGGCCATCCTCGACGACCACGAGGTGCTGCTGGACAGCCTGTCGAGCTGGATCGCGGTGAACGCGTTCGACTTCGACCTGGCCCTGACCGCGCACACCTGGCTCGAGATGGTCCACAGCGACAGTTTCCCGACCGACCTGGTGTTCCTGGACTTCCAGCTCAAGGAACCGGTGTCGATCGAGGCCCGCGTCCGCACCTGCCGTGCCGCCGGGGCGAAGGTGATCGTGCTCTCGAGCGTCGACAGCCGTGAGTCCCGCGACCGCGCCCTGGCCGCAGGCGCCGCGGCGTTCCTGTCGAAGTCGCTCCCGATGCGCGAGGTCATGGACGTCGCCCGCGAGATCATGGGCGTCGCCCGTGAGACCCCGCAGCCCCGTGAGTGGCGTCCGCTGCCGACCGGTGCCGCCGCGCACCAGCGGCCGAAGCTCAGCGCCGGTGAGGAAGAGGCGCTGCGGCTCTACGTGTCCGGCTACTCGACGAACGAGGTCGCCGCGCAGATGAACGTGCAGTACGAGACCGCCAAGACCTACCTGCGTCGCGTGCGCGAGAAGTACAGCAAGGTGGGCCGCCCCGCCTCGAAGAAGTCCGACCTCATCCGTCGGGCCGCCGAGGACGGGTTCCTCGCGTAGTGGCGAAGCTCTACTTCCGCTACGGCGCGATGAACAGCGGCAAGAGCACGGGGCTCCTGCAGGCCGCCTACAACTACGAGGAGCGCGGGCACCGGGTACTGCTCGCCAAGCCCGCGGTGGACACCAAGGGCGACCGTGAGATCGTCTCCCGCCTCGGCGTCACCCGGACCGTCGACATCGTGTTCTCGCCGGACGCCGACGTGCGCCAGGCGGTGACCGCCGCCGGGGCCGTCGACCCCGAGTCGGACCGCCTGGACGGCATGGTGCGGCCGGTCAGCTGCGTGCTCGTCGACGAGGCGCAGTTCCTCACCCCGCGTCAGGTCGACGACCTGCTGCGCATCGCTGTGCTCGACGAGATCCCGGTCATCACCTACGGCATCCGCACGGACTTCCGCACCGAGGCGTTCCCCGGCAGCGCCCGCCTGCTCGAGGTCGCGCACTCCCTCGAAGAGCTGAAGACCATCTGCCGCTGCGGCCGCAAGGCGGTCTTCAACGCCCGGACGGTCGACGGCCGGTTCGTCTTCGACGGCTCCCAGGTCGCGATCGACGGCGTCGACGTCGCCTACGAGTCGCTCTGCGCCAACTGCTACCTGACGGAGTCCGGCGGCCGCCTCGACGGCGCCTGACCGCTCGTGCCGGCGTGCGTCCGGTACGCACCCAGCAGACGGACTGGAGGCCCGTGGCGGCGCCGCCACGGGCCTCCAGTCCGTCGCGTGCTCAGGAATGCACGTGCGCCGGCGCGCGTTGGTGACCACATGACCGACGACACCCTGCACCTGTCCGTCCTCGACCTGGCCACCCGCGAGTACGGCCAGTCCAACACCGAGGCCCTGCAGGGGTCCATCGACATGGCCGTGCACGCCGAGCAGCTCGGGTACGAGCGGTTCTGGGTCGCCGAGCACCACGGGATGCCGGGCATCACGTCCTCGGCTCCGGCGGTGCTGCTGAGCGCCGTGGGTGCGGCCACCTCGACCATCCGCATCGGGTCCGGTGGCGTCATGCTGCCCAACCACGCGCCCCTCGTCGTCGCCGAGCAGTTCGGAACGCTCCGTGCGCTGTACGGCGACCGGGTCGACCTCGGGCTCGGGCGCGCTCCCGGCACCGACGGTGCGACGGCGATGGCCCTCCGCCGCACGGACCGACTCGACGTCGACGACTTCCCAGACCGCCTGGCCGACCTGATCGGGTTCTTCACCGGCATGGGCGCGGAGAACCCGCTGGCCGGCATCCGCGCCGTCCCGGGCTACGGCGACGTGCCGGAGTTCTGGCTGCTCGGGTCCTCCGGCTACAGCGCCCAGGTCGCCGGTGCGCTCGGCATCTCCTTCGCCTTCGCCCACCACTTCGCGTCGGACAACACCGAGGCGGCACTCGCCCTGTACCGCGATTCGTTCCGTCCGTCGCGCTTCCGGCAGACGCCGAACGCGCTGATCGGTGTGCAGGTCGTCACCGACGAGGACCCCGCCGTCATCGACGAGCAGAGCGCCCCGGGCATGATCTCGTTCATCCGGATGCGCTCGGGCCGGAAGCCGGAGCCGGTGTCGATGGACGAGGCGCGTGCGTACGAGTTCAACGACCTCGAGCGTCGGTTCATCGCGGCCCGCACCGAGCGTCAGGCGTACGGCAACGCCGAGCAGGTCGCGGAGAAGATCAACGCACTCGTGGCGTCGACCGGGGCGAACGGCGTGATCGTCTCGCCCGGTGCTGCACAGGCGCGGTACCGGCACCAGGCGCTCGACGTCGTGGCCGGGCTGCACGCCGCCGGCAAGCTCGTGCCCGCGGGTGCTGCTGCTGGCGCCGGGGCGTCGTCCGTCGGCTAGTCCGGGTCGCTTCGTCGAGTTCGTTCGTTTCGTGGGCAGGAATGGTCGGGTGTCCGCTGGGCACCCGACCATTGCTGCTCACGAAGTTCCGTGGCGCCTCAGGTGAGCAGGCCCAGGCGCGTGGCCGCAGCGACCGCCCCGACGCGGGAACCGACGTCCAGCTTGCGGAAGACGTTGTAGACGTGCCGCTTGACGGTGCCGATCGCGAGCTGCAGGTCGGCGGCGATCTCGGCGTTGGTGCGCGCGGCGGCGAGGAGTCGCAGGACCTCGAGCTCGCGGTCGCTCAACGGTGAGCCGGCTCGGGCCTCGGTCACCAGGTCGACGGGGAACGTGACCGGTGCCGCATCGGCGTGGGCTGCTCGGGCGATCCGGTCGACGAGTTCGCGGCTCGGGGTGTCCTTCGTGACGAAGTCGACGGCGCCGGCATCGAGCAGGGTCCGGCGGAGGACGGCGTCCCGGTGCATCGTCAGCACCACCACCCGGATGTCCGGGCGAGTCCGGCGGACCGTGGCGATCGTCGTCCGTGCCGGGGGCCCGTCGAGTTCGACGTCGAGCAGCAGGACGTCGATCGCGGCGGCCTCGGGCGAGTCGAGCACCTCTGACGGTCGTTCGCCGTGCGCCACGACGCGGATCGTGGGGACCGCCGCCAGGATCGTGGCGAGTCCTTCGCGGAAGAGCCGGTGGTCGTCGACGATGGCGACGTGGGTGACGGTCACAGGGTCCCCCTCGGGATGGTCAGACGGACGGTGGTGCCGTGGTCTCGGCTGCCGCAGACGCTCTCGACGTCGAGCCGGGCGCCGATCACCGCGGCACGCTCGCGCATGGTCTGCTGGCCGAGGCGGCCGTCGGCGTCGCTCTGCACGTCGAAGCCCGGGCCGTCATCGGCGACCGTCACCACCAGCGCTGCGGGGGACCACGCGAAGCGCACCCAGGTCGTCGAGCCCGGGGCGTGCTTGCTGCGGTTCGTGAGCGCCTCGAGCAGGATCGTCAGTGCTTCCTCGGCCTGCCAGTTCGGCAGGGGACCGGCCACACCCGTCGACTCGATGGTCAGGAGGTCGTCGTCGGGGAACAGGTCGCGCACGTGCCGCCGGAGCGCGTCGTCGAGCAGGGCATCCCCGACCCGGGCGTGCAGGCTCACTGCGAGGTCCTGTACGTCGCCGAGTGCGCTCCGGAGCAACCGCGCTGCGTCGTCGAGCTGGTCAGCTCGTTCGTCCGCCGGCGGGTCCGTCAGCAGGACGAGGTCGAGGCGCTGCAACCCGGCGAGGATGCCGTGGGCGACGCGGTCGTGCAGGTCCCGCGCGATCTGCGTCCGGGAGTCCAGGTGCGCCGTGGTGAGGCGTTGGCGCAGTGCCTCCGTGTACGCCACCGCCCCGGCCGGGAACCGGCTCCAGATGCCGGCGTGCAGGGCCCTGGTCGCCCGCAGGACCTCGGCGGTGGACTCTGCGCCGACCTCGTCGACGAAGACCGGCAGGTAGGCGTCGAACAGCATCTCCGCCGCGAGCATCGCGCCGGCCGGGTGCTGGGCGTGCTCGGCGTGCAGACTGCCGGTCGCCAGGTGCGCGGGGTCGAGGAACGTGCGGCTCACGACGCTGCCATCGGTCCCCGCGGCGTAGCGCTCGTGGGCCTCGGCGATCATCGACGAGACGTTCTCGGTGAGGCTCTGCGCCAGCGCCGGGTCGTCCGCGATGTCGGGGAACTCGGCGGCGATCGCGGCGAGCACGGCGGCGAGGGGATGGTCGTTCTGCATGGCGCTTGCGAGCGTAGCGGGAGGGGCTGCTCGCGATGGGGCGGCTGACGGCTGACTGGGTCGTGCGACCCATCGGGCAGCCGAGATGCACCCGGGGAAAGCAGAAGGCCCCGGTTCCGGAGAACCAGGGCCTTCTTCGTACTGTCTCAACACAGTGTCGGGGTGACAGGATTTGAACCTGCGACCTCCTCGTCCCGAACGAGGCGCGCTACCAAGCTGCGCCACACCCCGCGGTGCGGCTACCTCTACGAGGCAACCCGACCAGCATAGCTGATAGGGCCGAGAGGTGGCGATTTTGCGATGATGCCCGGGCGAGTCGGCCAAGCAAAGGGCTGGAGTGGGTGCGTCAGCAGGTTGTGGACTTGCCTCCGACCTTGTACCAGGGGCCCGTGAAGGAAGCGGGTGACCCAGAGTCCCGGGAGTACACCATCCGAGCGCTGACGACACCCGATTTGTACGCAGTGATGTGCGACGCGGTGCCACCTACGCTACTGATAACCCTTGATTCGCCGTTATACTTCTTGCCGCACGCGTTCTGGTACTGAAACTTGATTGTTCCCCCGCCGTCGACCTTCGTCGCTGTCGGATTCCATCGGAGCCAAGCCGTGCCGTTGCAATTGCTAGACCCGCGGAGCTCCACATACTTGTTCAGCATTGTGACTCCGTGATAAGTGCGCCCACCGTCGGTGCAAGCGGCGGCGTGAGCGGACCCATTGCTCCCGACAAGAGGGAGAATTGGCGCGAGGGCTCCAAGTGTGACTGCTACCGCGAGTATCCCGAACGACCTGCTCATCAGGTTCCGGGTCTTGTTCTCGTGCGTTTTCATAGTTCGGTCTCTTCCGTTGAGCTACGGTGAGCTCATTCGCCCCCCGATCGACGATAGGCCAGCACGGAGCATTCGGTCAACTAGTCTTTGCTCTCGAGAAGGTCCCCCAAAGTGCGGACTGTGGACTCATTGCCCCCATGACATGGTGAGATCGGGGACCGGAGGCCAGTGCTACGCAGCTTCCTCCGCGGTAGACTTTTTGCGAATTCGACGTGGTCTTCTTTTGCGAGTTCGTGTGTCGAACTGTTGTGACCCGACGTTGTCAGCGGCAACGCGCTCGATCGCCAGAGGACTTAGTGCGAATTGCGGCGCTCGAAGCCCTGTTGAGAATATCGAACGAACTCCTCACGGCGTTGCTGCTGTATCTCGAAGGCTTGTCGACGGTCCGGTGTCGGGCGCTAGTGGCGACGCAAGCTATGAACCAAAGGCGCAACTGAGGGAACTCGAGACACAACCCCTTGGTCAGGTATCAGCATGTCTCCGGGCTTGTTCGAGTCGACCTCAAGTCGTGAACGCCCTGCGGTACAGTGTTTGTCGACTCCGAGTCATTTGCGGTATTCGCGTCTGAGGGTGGCGTGGGTGCCATAACGCCGACGTAGGGGGGGGGCTGCACGCTCGAGCAATCGAGCGATGTGTAAGTGCACATTGCCCGAACAAAGTTATGCCAAATTACGGGCGTGCGGTCAGGGTGACCACGACGGCCTCGGGTCGGCAGGCGAACCGGACGGGCGCGTAGATCGAGGTGCCGAGGCCCGCGGAGACCTCGAGCCACGACCAGTGGTTGCGGTGCTCCCACTTGTGCAACCCGCTGGCGTACCGGCGGGGGAGGTCGCTGTTCGTGACGAGCGCGCCGACCCCGGGGACCGCCACCTGACCGCCGTGGGTGTGCCCGGCGAAGATGATGTCGGCACCCTGGGTCACGAAGGCATCGAGCACGCGACGGTACGGCGCGTGCGTGACTCCGATCGCGACCGGAGCGGGGCCGTCCTCGTCCTCGGACCACGGCACGTCGCTGCGCATCTCGTCGACGTTGGTGGGGAGCAGGTCGAGGCGGTCCCAGTCGCGGTGCGCGTCCGAGGTGCCGAACAGCTCGAACCGGGAGCCGCGGAGTTCGATCGCGTGCGCCTGGTCGTTGAGGTCGAGCCAGCCGAGCGACTCGAAGAACGCCGTCTGCCGATCGATATCGAGACCGACGGGCTCCGCAGCCTTGTGCATCCGGCTCGGCCCCGAGAAGTACTTGAGCGGGTTGCGCGGGGAGGGCCCGAAGAAGTCGTTCGACCCGTAGGCGAAGACACCGGGCACCCCGCGGAACGGCTCGAGCGCGTACTCCACGGCGGCGTTCGCGGTCGCGTGGCCGAGGTTGTCCCCGGTGTTCACGATGAAGTCCGGTTCGACCAGGCTCAGGTCGCGCAGCCACTGCTGCTTGTCGGCCTGCCACGGGGCCATGTGGATGTCGGAGAGGTGCAGGACAGTGACGTCACGGGATCCCGGCGGGAGCACCGGGACGGTCTCCCACCGGATCCCGAAGCGACGACGCTCGACGAGCGAACCCCACGCTGCCGAAGCAGCTCCGACGGCCGCGCCGGCAGCGAGGACACCGAGTGCGGTGCGACCGCGGGTCACTTGCAGTCCTTGGGCGCCTTGCCGTTCTTGTCGCCGTAGAGCTGGATCGTCACGTTGTCGTTCTTGTTCGCCGTCGCGTTGATCGCCGGCTCGACCGCGGCGACCTTGCAGGTCTTGCCACCGCCGCCCTTGGCGTAGCTGTTGGCGAGGTTGACGCTCGTGAACCCGGCATCGTTCAGGGCCGAGCGGGCGTCCCCGAGGGAGTCGCCGCCGATCTCGGGAACGGTCGCCTGGGTGCCGTCGGACGTGTAGACGGTGACGCTCGAACCCGAGGACAGGAGCGCACCCGCCGCCGGGGACGTCGAGGTCACGGAGCCGGGGTTCCCCGGGCCGGGGCGTGCCCCACCGTCGACGTAGGTGAACCCGGCGCCCGAGATCGCCGCGCGGGCTTCGTCAGCCGTCTTGCCCTGCAGGTTCGGCAGTGCCTTGGCGTTGCCGCGGATCGCGTTCTGCTGCGGGTCCGTGAACGGGCCAGCGGGGTAGATCGCGTTGATCGGGGTCATCGCCTCGCGCCAGACCTTGGCGCGGTCTCCGGCGTACGTTCCGCCGACACCGTTGCTGAAGTGACGGAGGTTGATCTTGCGACCGTCGGTGTTGCCCTGCCAGTAGGCGGTGGCCACGCGCGAACTCGCACCAACGAGCCAGATCTGGTCAGCCTCGTCGGTGGTACCCGTCTTGCCGAACAGCTGGGTGCCGTCAGGCGTCTGCGCGCCCACTGCCGTTCCGCTCCTGATCGTGCCCTTCATTGCATAGATCGCTGCCTGGGCGAAGGCCGGATCGACGGCCTGCTGGCAGTCCTTGGTCTGGCCGCCGAGCTTCTTGCCGGACGGCGACGTGATCTCGTCGATCGCGATCGGCTTGCAGTAGATGCCGTTGTTCGCGACGGCCGCATAGGCCGCGGCCATCGTCATCGGAGCGATCTCGTTCGTGCCCAGGATCGCGGAGGGGTTCTGGTACTGCAGCTCTCCGCCGTCCGCACGGTGGACACCGAGCGACTGCGCGATGTCACGGATGTCGCAGAGATCGAGCTTCTGCGCCATCGAGGCGAACGCACCGTTGATCGACCCCGCCGTGGCTCCCATCACGCTCCAGTTGCCGCCCTCGCCGGGAGCGTCGTTGGACACCGGGAAGGGGGTTCCGACCGTCTGGCCACAGATGGTCCAGGGGGACACCGTTCGTTCGGCACCGCTCACGGTCTCGTTCAGGCCGTGTCCGGCCTTGACCCAGTCGAGCAGAGTGAACAACTTGTAGGTCGAGCCGGTCTGGAAGCCCTTCGAGCTGCCGTACTTCTCGTCGACGCTGTAGTTCAGCGAGGTCGATGTCGGCGCCGACTTCAAGGACTCGTCGAAGTCCTTGTTCTGTGCCATCGTGATGATTCGGCCGGAGCCAGCCTCGATCGAGTTGAGCGTCGAACCCAGGGCCAGGTTCGTCTCGGCCTTGTTGTCGTAGGTGTTCAGCAGACGCTTCTGCTCGGCGTTCAGGTCGATGTTCAGCGTCGTCTGGATCTTGTAGCCGCCGTTCCGCCACGCGGTGTCGCGAGCCTTCTGCGACGAGCCGAGCTGCGACATCTCGAGCACGACCTTCTTGGCGTAGTCGCAGAAGAACTGCGAGCCGTCGCCGACCGAGGCGCGGCAGCCCTGCGACGGCTGCGTGAGGTGCACGTAGTCCGCCGGCTTCGACTGGCGAGCCGTTCGGTACTCGGCCTCGGTGAGGTTCTTCTGGTCGTACATGGAACGGAGCACGACGTTGCGTCGGGCGACGTTGGCGTCGTACTTCTTCGGGCTCGACAGGTTGCGCGCCTCGGGGTACTGCACGATCGCGATGAGCGACGCGGCCTCGGCCGGGGTCAGGTCGGTCGCGCTCTTGTTGTAGTAGTGCTGCGCCGCGGCCTGCACGCCGTAGGTCTGGTCGCCGAAGTAGGCGATGTTCAGGTAGGCGGTGAGGATCTCCTTCTTGGAGTACTTCTTCGCCAGCCCGATCGCGAGCTTCATCTCCTCCAGCTTGCGGGGGATGGTCTGCTCGACGGCCTCGTTGTAGGCCTTCTCCTGCTCCTCCTTGGTGGGGAGGTTCAGGGCTTCGTTCATCTTGATGTTGCGGACGAGCTGCATGGTCAGCGTCGATCCACCGCCCGAGTCGCCGAGGCCGCCCGCGATGCTGCCCACACCGGCGCGGATGAGCGACGTCATGTCGACGCCGCCGTGGTCGTAGAAGCGCTTGTCCTCGCCGTCGATCGCCGCGTTCTTCAGCTGGTCGCTGATCTGGTCGAACTTCAGCTCTTGGCGGTTCTGGTCGTACAGGGTGGCGAAGTGCACGGACTTGCCGCCCGAGTACGCGTACAGCTCGTTGCGCTGCGGCAGGTCACCGATCTCGATGTACTCCGGCAGGGACTCGAACACACCGATCGTGGACGTCGTGGTGACACCGGCGACGGCGATGGCCGGGGTGACCCCGATCGTGACGAGCAGGCCGGCGAGGGCACTGAACCCGACGAATCCGATGAAGGCGCCGACTGCTGAGACGGGCTTGGTCCGCGATGCAGACGTCTTCTGGGCAGACATAGGATGCAGCCTAAACGACACCCCCGACTGAAAGGCTGGCAAGGAACCGCATGACTCGCTGGGAGTACTTCACCACGCCGCTGATGATCCACAACACCACCGCGATCCTCAACAACTACGGGGACGAGGGCTGGGAGCTGGTCCAGATCGTCACCGGGCCCGAGGGCGGTCTCGTCGCCTACCTGAAGCGCCCCAAGGCCGACGCATGAGCGTCTCCGACCGGCTCGCCGAACTCGGCCTGACGATCCCCGCGGTCGCCGCGCCCGTCGCCGCCTACGTGCCCGCCGTCGTGACGGGCCAGTACGTCTACACGGCGGGCCAGCTGCCGTTCGTCGACGGCTCCCTTCCCGTGACCGGCAAGGTCGGCACCGACGTCGACGCCGAGACCGCCGCCGCGCAGGCTCGCGTGGCCGCGCTGAACGCCCTGGCCGCCGTGCAGTCGGTCGCCGGTTCGCTCGACCGCGTGGCCCGTGTCGTCAAGGTCACGGTCTTCGTCGCGTCGGACCCGTCGTTCACCGGGCAGCCCGGCGTCGCGAACGGGGCATCGACCCTGGTCGGCGAGGTCTTCGGTGACGCCGGCGTCCACGCGCGGAGCGCGGTGGGCGTCGCGGTGCTCCCGCTGGACGCACCGGTCGAGGTCGAGCTGGTGGTGGAGCTCACCGCCTAACGGACCGTCAGCCGAACGCAGAACGCGAGCAGGGCCTCCAGTCCGGATCTGACTGGAGGCCCTGCTTCCGTCTGGCGGGACTACATGAGTTCCGCGATGGTCGCCATGATCGTCGGGTCGGCGAGCGTCGTCGTGTCGCCGATGCGGCGGCCCTCGGCCGCGTCGCGGAGCAGCCGCCGCATGATCTTGCCGGAGCGTGTCTTCGGCAGCTCCGGCACGATGACGACCTGGCGCGGCTTCGCGATCGCGCCGATCCGCTTGCCGACCCAGTTCCGGAGCTCCGCCGAGGCGCTCTCGCGGTCGACGTCTGCGGCGGCCTCGGCGGTCAGGATGACGAAGGCGACGACGGCCTGCCCGGTGGTCTCGTCGGCGGCCCCGACCACGGCAGCCTCGGCGACGCCCTCGTGGCCGACCAGGGCGGACTCGATCTCGGCCGTCGACAGGCGGTGTCCCGAGACGTTCATGACGTCGTCGACGCGCCCCTGCACCCAGATGTCGCCCTGCCCGTCGAGCCGCGCGCCGTCGCCGGCGAAGTAGCGGCCGGGGAACCGCGACCAGTACGTCTCCACGAACCGGTCCGGGTCGTTCCAGATCCCGCGCGCCATCGACGGCCACGGCTCGGTGATCGTGAGGTAGCCGCTCTCGCCGGGGTCGGCCCGGTTGCCGTCGTCGTCGACGATCTCGGCGACGATGCCCGGCAGGGGCGTCTGCGCGGCGCCGGGCTTGAGCTTCGTGACGCCGGGCAGCGCGGAGATCATGATTGCGCCGGTCTCGGTCTGCCACCACGTGTCGACGATCGGCGTGCGGTCGTGGCCGATGACCTGGCGGTACCACTGCCACGCCTCGGGGTTGATCGGTTCGCCGACGCTGCCGAGCAGGCGGAGGGTCTCGAGGCTGCGCGCCTCCGGGATCTCGCGGCCGGCCTTCATCGCCGCACGGACCGCCGTGGGTGCGGTGTAGAGGACCGTGACGCCGTACGCGTCGACGAGGTCCCACCAGCGGCCGGGCTTCGGCTCGTCGGGGGTGCCCTCGTAGAGCACCTGCGTGACGCCGTTGGCGAGCGGGCCGTAGACGACGTAGGAGTGACCGGTGATCCAGCCGATGTCTGCGGTGCACCAGTAGACGTCCTTCTCCGGGTGCATGTCGAAGACGTTCTTGTGCGTGTAGGCCGCCTGCGTCAGGTAGCCGCCGGAGGTGTGCACGATGCCCTTCGGCTTCCCGGTCGTGCCCGAGGTGTACAGGATGAACAGCGGGGTCTCGGCGGGGAACGCCTGGGCCTCGTGGGTCGGCGCCGCCTTCGCCAGCTCGTCGTGCCACCAGAGGTCGCGGTCGGTCCAGGCGATGTCGTTGCCGCCGCGCTTGACGACCAGGACGTGCTCGACCGTGTCGGTGCCCTCGCCGGTCAGTGCCTCGTCGACGGCGGGCTTGAGCGGTGAGACGGCACCGCGCCGCCACCCGCCGTCCGCGGTGACGACGAGCTTCGCGCCGGCGTCCTCGATGCGGGCACGGAGGCTCTCCGCGCTGAACCCGCCGAAGACGACCGAGTGCACGGCACCGATGCGGGCGACGGCCAGCATCGTCACGACGGCCTCGGGGATGAGCGGCAGGTACACGACCACCCGGTCGCCCTGGCCGACGCCGAGGTCGGTGAGCATGTTCGCGGCGCGCTGCACCTCGGCGGTCAGCTCGCCGTAGGTGATCCGACGCGTGTCGCCGGGAGCGCCCTCGAAGTGGATCGCGACCCGGTCGCCGTTGCCCGCGCGGACGTGCCGGTCGAGGCAGTTCTCGGCGACGTTGAGCGTGCCGTCGGCGAACCACTTCGCGAACGGGGCGCCCGACCAGTCCAGGGTCTGCGTGAACGGGGTGCGCCAGTCGAGCAGGGAGCGGGACTGCTCGGCCCAGAACGCCTCGCGGTCGGCCGCTGCTGCGTGGTGGAGGTCCTCGCCGGCGACCGCGTCGGCCACGAACTCGGGCGGCGGTGCGAAGGTCGCTCCGTCGTCGCCTCGGGGGTCGGTCTGGGTCGGAGTGGACATCGATGTCCTTTCGCGTCGTTGCGGCCTCTGGTGGCATCCGTCGTGGATGCGTGCGTGCATCCGTCGCCGGTGCCTGCGTGCATCCGGAGACTACCCCTCGGCCGGGTTGGGGCGCGGCACGCCCGGAGGTCGTGTCCGGGGTTGCCCCGGAGGGCCGATCGTGGGGTACAGTAGATCCCGCTGGACTCGTTTCCGGCGGCATCGAATCGGATTCCCCCCAATCCCTCGATGTCAAGGCGGCACCTGTTCCCCCCAACCGGTGCCGCCTCTTCTGTTTCCCGGGGTCCGACTCGAGCGATGCTGGCTCGTCGGGCTCCGTCGTGCGCCCCGATCCGCGCAGGGAAGCCGGTCGCGTGGACAGACCGGTCCATGCCCGTGCATGCATTCTGCATGTTCTTGCGGAGCAGGTGCTCCGCACAGTCCGGCCGGGGGAAGCGGGGGTGGTGGGCAACCCCGAGCGCGTCGGTGTCGCATCATCGACCGGGGTACGGCTTTCCGTTTCGGGGGACAAACCGGTCCGTTGGTGGGGCACTCCGACGTTGTCCACAGAAGTGGGGACCGTCACGGCTGAAGGCCGACGTGCTCCCTACCGTCGGCGCCATGCCCCTGCACCGTGCTCCACTTCTTCCCCACGCCTCGGCGCCATCCGCGTCGACATCGCCTGCGTTCTCGGCACCGGCGCGGGCGCATGCTCCGTCGGCGCCGTTCCTGCCCGGAGCAGCGCCTCCGGCTCGTCGTCGGGCGTCCGTGGTCGTCGAGTTCGAGGAACTGGCCGCCCTGGTGACTGATGCCGCCGTGACGGACGTCCTGGTGCTCGGTGGCGTGGGGACGTGGGTCGACCGCGGGACCGGACTCGAAGTCGTCCAGCCGCGACTGACCGAAGCACGTGCCCGCGAACTCGCGACCCGGCTCGTCGCGCTCGGCGGCCGCCACGTCGACGAGACCACCCCGTGCGCGGACGTCCGGCACGGCGACGGCGTCCGGGTCCACGTCGTCCTCGCTCCGGTGTCCGTCGGGGGCACCGCAGTGTCGATCCGGCTGCCACAGGTCCAGCGCCCCTCCCTCGCCACCCTCGAACGCGGCGGGACGTTCGCGTTCGTCCCGCGGTCGGTCGTCGAGGACGCCGTCGCCGCGCGCCGGAACGTCCTGGTCACCGGCGCGACCGGCAGCGGCAAGACCACCATGCTCGCGGCGATGCTCGGGAACGTCCCCGTCGACGAGCGAATCGTGACGGTGGAGGACGTCGCCGAACTCCGGATCGCCCATCCGCACGTCGTCGCGCTCGAGGCGCGGCAGGCGAACGCCGAGGGGGTCGGCGCGCTCGACCTCGACCGGCTCGTGCGCGAGGCGCTGCGGATGCGACCCGACCGGATCGTCGTGGGGGAGTGCCGCGGCGCCGAGGTCCGCGAACTCCTCTCCGCCCTGAACACCGGGCACGACGGGGGAGCCGGCACCGTGCACGCCAACGGCATCGCCGACGTGGCCGCTCGCCTCGAAGCGCTCGGGGCGCTCGCCGGCCTCGGTGCCGAGGCGCTGGCCCGGCAGGCCGTCAGCGCCTTCGACCTGGTCCTGCACGTGGAGCGACGAGCAGGACAGCGGCGGCTCGGTGGCGTGGGCGCCTTGCGCGTCGGCCCGGACGGGAGGCTCGAGGTGCGTCCGGTGGACGGGCTGCGGTGAGACGACCCACACCCGACGGCCCGGCGCGGGTGGCCGGGGTGCTCGACCGGGTGGCGACGCTGGTCGCGGCAGGAGTCCCGCCGCCGCGAGCCTGGCGGCTCGTCGGCGGGCTGCCCGGGGTCGGAGGACCCGCCCAGCAGGACATCGTCGTCGTCCTCCGCGTGGCGGACCGGACGGGAGCGCCCGTCGCGGAGACCCTCCGCGGGCTCGCCGGCGCGCTCCGGCGCGCCGCGGCATCGGACCGGGCGATCCGGGTCGCCCTGGCGGGCCCGCGGACGAGCGCCCGGGTCGTGCTCGCGCTGCCGTTCTTCGGGTTGGGACTCGGTGCGGCCTGGGGCGCCGGTGCCGTCGAGGTCCTGGTCGGTTCACCGGCCGGTTGGGCGTGCTCGTGCACCGCGGCGGCCCTCGTCCTGGCCGGGCGACGGTGGACCGCCCGGCTGGTCCGTTCCGCGACGCCCGACGGCCGAGTCCCCGGGGTGCTCCTCGACGCCTGGGCCGTGGCGGTCGCCGGAGGCGGGTCGTGGACCACCGCCGGGCAGGCAGTCGCCGAGGCGTCCGCGGGAGCCGCCCCGCCCGCCGAGGACGTGCACCGGCTGCGGGAGGTCCTCGACCTTGCCCGGCGGGCGGGGGTGCCCGCCGCGGGGTTGCTCCGCCGCGCCGCCGAGGACGTGCGTGACGAGGCCGCTGCCGACGGGCTCGTGGCGGCGGAACGACTGGCCGTCCGACTGGTGCTGCCGCTCGGGGTCTGCGTCCTGCCGGCGTTCGTGCTCGTGGGGGTGGTGCCCGTGGTGATGGGGGTCCTCTCCTCCACGGTGGGCGGGGCCGCGTGACCTCTCCACAGATGCCACCGGGACCCCTTCGTCGACACCCCAGCCCGGACAGGCTGGTCCCACCGAACAGAAAGGACGGACTCCATGAGCACCACGTCTTCCCCCGACCGCCGCACCCGTCGGGCCATCTGCCACCGTCGCCCGCGTCCCCCCGCCGCCCGGTGGTCGTCCCGGCTGCGGGACGACCGGGGATCGGCCACCGCCGAGTACGCGGTCGTCATCCTCGCCGCCGTGGCCTTCGCCGGTGTGCTCGTCGCGGTCATGCGCTCCGGTGAGGTCCAGACCATCCTCACCGACCTCGTCCGTGGCGCGCTCTCGCTGTGAGCGCGGCTCGGTGACCGTCGAGTTCGCGGTGGCGCTCCCCGTGGTGGCGATCGTGTTGACCGCCCTCGTCGCGGCCGTCCTCGTCGTCGACGCGCAGGGCCGTCTGCAACTCGCCGCAGCCACCGCCGCCCGGGCGATCGGGCGTGACGACGAGCACCAGGGCCGGTCCGCGGCCGACCGGATCGCTCCGGGGGTCTCGGTCGTCGTCCGGTCGGACGGCGACCTGGTCTGCGTCGACGCCACGCGCGGCGGGACCGGTCCCTTCGCGGCGCTCCCACTGACCGCGACGGGGTGTGCCGCGGCCCGAGGGGGCTGACGTGACGATCCCCGACGGCCAACGCGGCTCGGCGACCGTGCTGCTCGTGGCGATCCTCGGCGTGGGGGTCCTCGTCGGGTCGACGGCGCTCGCCGCCGCCGGCCACCGCACGCAGGCCCTCCGCGCCCAGGGCGCCGCCGACGCCGCCGCCGTGGGCACCGCGGCGGCCGCCACCGGGCTGGTATCGGGGGAGCCGTGTGCGGTCGCGACCCGGATCGCCACGGCGAACGGGGCCGCCCTCGACGCCTGCGAACTCGTCGCCACCACGGCCCGCGTCCGCGTGGTCGTGGGCACGGGACCGTTCGTCGTCGGCGCACTCGCGGTGGCCGGTCCGGCGGGCGACCCGCCCGAACACTATGTGTATGGTGTGCCTGTCGGCCCGCGGTCACCGATGTCCCGGTCGACCCGGACACGCTCGTGGCCAGGGCCGATCAGCACCATCGATCAAGGAGACACGTGCCAGGCACGAAGAAGCTCGTGATCGTCGAGAGCCCTGCGAAGGCGAAGACGATCGCGCAATACCTCGGTGACGGATACGAAGTCCAGGCCTCGGTCGGACACATCCGCGACCTCGTCGAGCCGAAGAACCTGCCGCCCGAGCTCAAGAAGGGCTCCCTCGGCAAGTTCTCGGTGGACGTCGACAACGGCTTCGAGCCGTACTACGTCGTGTCCGACGCCAAGAAGAAGACCGTCTCCGAGCTGAAACGCGCCCTCAAGGACGCCGACGAGCTCTACCTCGCAACAGATGAAGACCGCGAGGGTGAAGCGATCGCGTGGCACCTGCTGCAGGTCCTGAAGCCGAAGGTCCCCGTCAAGCGGATGGTCTTCCACGAGATCACGAAGGAGGCGATCCAGCGCGCGCAGGAAGCCACCCGTGAGCTCGACACCGCCCTCGTCGACGCGCAGGAGACCCGCCGCATCCTCGACCGTCTGTACGGGTACGAGGTCTCCCCGGTCCTGTGGCGCAAGGTCGCCCCCGGTCTGTCCGCCGGCCGTGTGCAGTCCGCCGCCACCCGTCTCGTCGTCGACCGTGAGCGCGAGCGCCTGGCCTTCGTGTCCGCCAACTACTGGGACCTCTCCGCCCGGTTCGAGAAGGCCGGCGAGTCCTCCTTCTCGGCGCGACTCGCCCGGATCCACGGCACCCGCGTCGCCTCCGGTCGTGACTTCGATGACCGCGGCACGCTCAGCGGTGACGTCGTCCGGCTCGACGAGGCCGCTGCCGCGTCGCTGACGACGGTCCTCGAGCGCGCCGGTGACGCCACCGTCCGCAGCGTCGACTCGAAGCCGTACACGCGACGCCCGGCCGCGCCGTTCACCACGTCGACGCTCCAGCAGGAAGCCGCGCGCAAGCTCCGTCTGTCACCGCGACAGACCGCTCGCGCTGCGCAGACCCTGTACGAGAACGGCTACATCACCTACATCCGTACCGACTCGGTCTCGCTCTCGAAGCAGGCCATCGACGCGGCCCGCAAGCAGGCAGCGGACCTGTACGGCTCGGCCACCGTGCCCGACAAGCCCCGCCTGTACGCGAGCAAGAGCAAGAACGCGCAAGAGGCGCACGAGGCGATCCGTCCCGCCGGCGACTCCTTCCGCACCCCGCAGGACCTGCAGGGCACCCTCACCGGTGTCGAGTGGCGCCTCTACGACCTCATCTGGAAGCGCACCATCGCCTCCCAGATGGCGGACGCCAAGGGTTCGACCGCGTCGATCGTGCTCGGCATCTCCTCCACCGAGTCGGTCGAGGGCATCGCCTCGACCGCGAACGGCACGGACGCCGAGTTCACCGCATCCGGCACCGTCATCACGTTCCGCGGCTTCCTCAGCGCCTACGAAGAAGGCCGTGACGAGGACCGCCACGAGTCGTCCGAGCGCGCGGGCCAGGACGTCGCCCTGCCGAACGTGACCCAGGGCGAGCACCTCGCGGTCACCGACGTCGAGGCGAAGGGGCACGACACCACCCCGCCGCCGCGCTTCACCGAGGCGAGCCTCATCAAGACGCTGGAAGAGCTGGGGATCGGGCGTCCGTCGACCTACCCCACGATCAGCCCGACGATCATCGACCGCGGCTACGTCTCGCTCCGCGGCACGCAACTCGTTCCGAACTGGATCGCGTTCAGCGTGGTGCGCCTGCTCGAGGAGTACTTCGGCGAGCTCGTGGAGTACGACTTCACCGCCGAGATGGAAGAAGACCTCGACCGCATCGCCCGCGGCGACGCCGACCGGGTGGATTGGCTCAAGGGCTTCTACTTCGGTGGTGGCGACGACGACCAGCGTGGCCTGCGGACCGTCATCGACAACCTCGGTGAGATCGACGCCCGCGAGATCAACTCGGTCGAGCTCGCTCCGGGCCTCACGCTCCGGATCGGTCGGTACGGCCCCTACATCGAGGTGCCGAGCGACGACCCCGAGAAGCCGCGGCGCGTGAACGTGCCCGAGGACCTCGCTCCCGACGAACTCACCGTCGAGAAGGCGAAGGAACTCGTCGACGCCCCGGTGATCGGCGACCGCGTCGTCGGGGTCAACCCGGAGACCGGAAAAGAGGTCCTGGCGAAGGACGGCCGCTTCGGCCCCTACGTCACGGAGCGCACCCCGGAGCCCGAACCCACCGTGGACCCGAAGACCGGCGAGGTCGTCGAAGCGCCCGCAGCGGCAGGGGCCCCCGTGGCCGACGCGGCTGCTGCGACCGCGACGAGCGAGACGGCGTCGGCGACGGCGACCGCGAAGAAGGCGCCCGCCAAGAAGGCGCCCGCGAAGAAGACGACGAAGAAGGCGGCGGCGCCGAAGGAACGCACCGCTTCGCTCTTCAAGTCGATGGACCCGCAGACCGTCGACCTCGAGACCGCGCTGAAGCTCCTCGACCTTCCCCGCGTCGTGGGCCAGGACCCGGAGACGGGCAACGACATCACGGCGCAGAACGGCCGGTACGGGCCGTACCTGAAGAAGGGGACCGACACCCGGACCCTGCCCGGCGAGGACGCGATCTTCGACATCGACCTGCCCGGTGCACTCGAGCTGTTCGCACAG
Source organism: Curtobacterium sp. MCSS17_005 (assembly GCF_003234225.2). NCBI lineage: Bacteria > Bacillati > Actinomycetota > Actinomycetes > Micrococcales > Microbacteriaceae > Curtobacterium > Curtobacterium sp. MCSS17_005. The sequence continues at coordinate 2,642,330 of NZ_CP126258.1, read as the reverse complement.
CCGAAGTACGGCGGCAACCGCACCGCGAGCGCCGCGCTCAAGGAGTTCGACGCCGACCCGGTGTCCGGCAAGCCGATCAAGATGAAGGACGGCCGGTTCGGCCCGTACGTCACCGACGGCGAGACGAACGCGACCATCCCGAAGGGCGAGGACGTCGAGGCCGTCGACCACGCCCGCGCGGTCCAGCTCATCGCCGACAAGCGTGCCAAGGGGCCGGTCAAGAAGAAGACCCCGGCTCGTCGGACGGCGGCCAAGAAGAAGTGACCGGTCGCTTCATCACGCTCGAGGGCGGCGACGGCGCGGGCAAGACGACCCAGGCGGAGCTGCTCTCGGCGTGGCTCGATGCGCACGGTCGGACCGTGGTCCGCACCCGCGAGCCCGGCGGCACCGACCTTGGCGTCCAGATCCGGCAGATGGTCCTGCACGAGCGGGGCCACGTCGCACCCCGGGCCGAGGCGCTGCTGTACGCGGCCGACCGTGCCCAGCACGTCGAGACGGTCGTCCGTCCGGCGATCGCTCGCGGCAAGGTCGTCCTGCAGGACCGCTACATCGACTCGTCCGTCGCCTACCAGGGCGTCGCGCGCGGGCTCGGCGCCGAGCAGGTCCGGTCCGTCTCGGAGTGGGCAGCGGACGGTCTGGCACCGGACCTCACGATCCTGCTCGACCTCGACGTCACCGTCGGACGCGCCCGGGTGGCCGCGGCGCGGGGCGACACCTTCGACCGTCTCGAGTCCGAGGCTGCGGCGTTCCACGAGTCCGTTCGTCAGGCCTTCCTCGCGATGGCCGAGGCCGAGCCGGCGCGCTTCCTGGTGGTCGACGCCTCGGCCCCGACCGACACCGTGCAGGACGCGGTCCGTCGAGCGGTCGCCCCGCTCGTCGGGATCGACCCGGCATGACGGTGGTCACTGACAGGATGGTCCCGTGAGCGTGTGGGACGGCCTGACCGGGCAGGAAGAAGCGGTCGCGTCGCTGCGCAACGCGGCCGAGTCCACCGGCGGCACCGGCGGCATGACGCACTCGTGGCTCATCACCGGCCCGCCCGGATCGGGTCGGTCGAACGTGGCGACCGCCTTCGCCGCGGCGCTCGTGGGCAACGGCCCCGACGACGACCACACCCTGCGGCAGATCACCGCGAAGACCCACCCCGACGTCTCGGTGCTCACGACCCAGCGCGTGATCATCACGATCGACGAGATCCGGCAGCTCGTCACCTCGTCGTACTACTCGCCGTCGGTCGGCCGCTACCGGGTCGTCATCATCGAGGATGCCGACCGCATGACCGAGCGCACGTCGAACCTGCTGCTCAAGGCGCTCGAGGAACCCCCGGAGCGCACGGTGTGGATCCTCTGCGCCCCGAGTGAGGCCGACCTGCTGCCGACGATCCGGTCCCGCGTCCGCTCGGTCCGCCTGCGCGTGCCCGGCATCGAGTCCGTCGCCGACCTGCTCGTCGCCAGGACCGGCGTCGACCGTGCCCTCGCGATGGATGCTGCTCGTCAGGCGCAGAGCCACATCGGCATGGCGCAGCGCCTCGCCACGAGCGAGCCGGCACGAGACCGTCGCCGCCGGACCCTGACGACCGTGCTCGGTGTGCGGAGCGTCGGTGACGCCGTCATGGCGGCAGCCGAACTCCTCGCCGTCGCCGACGAGGACGCCAAGTCCATCACCGAGCAGCGCGACTCCGAAGAGCGAGACGCAGCCCTGCGGTCGCTCGGGGTCGAACCCGGTGGGACGATCCCGCCGGCACTCCGGTCGCAGCTCCGTGCCCTCGAGGACGACCAGAAACGCCGGGCGACCCGCAGCCTGCGCGACGGCCTCGACCGGATCCTGGTGGACGTCTCCTCCCTGTACCGCGACCTGCTCCTGCTGGGGCTCGGAGCCCCGGCGGAACCGGTCAACCTGGCCATGCAGGACCAGCTCGAGCACGCGCTGCCGACGACACCGCCGGCTGCCGCGCTCGAGGTCCTCGACGCCGTGGCCCTGGCTCGCCAGCGCATCGCGGCGAACGTGGCCGCACTCCTGGCGCTCGAAGCGCTGCTCGTCACCATCGCCCGCGCCCGCCGCTGAGGCCCGGCGTGCGACAATCACGGCATGCCCGACGCTGAACCCGGCCTGCGCGAACGGAAGCGCCGCGCCACCCGGCGCGCCATCCAGCAGGCTGCGCTCCGGATCGCCATCGAGGACGGCCTCGGCGCGGTCACGGTGGACGAGATCTCCCGGCGGGCCGACGTCTCGCCCCGGACGTTCTTCAACTACTTCCCGAGCAAGGAGCAGGCGATCCTCGGGGACGACCCGCAGCTGCCCGACGACGCCGCGCTGCAGGCGTTCGTCGACGGTGGTCCGAGCGGTGACCTGCTCGCGGACATCGGCGCGCTGCTCGTGCACTCCACGCGCGAACTGATCGAGGAGCGCGGGCTCATCGAGGAGCGGCAGCAGGTCCTCCGCGCGAACCCGGAGCTGTTCAGCCGTCGCATGGCGTCCATGAAGGAGTTCCAGGCGGAGCTGCAGGCGGCCGTCGCGCGCCGGCTCGAACACGCCGACCCGGAGCTCGCCGCCGACGCCGAAGCACTCCGCCGTCGCGCGGGTCTCGCGGCCATCGTCGCCCTCGCCGCCCTGCGCCACGCGTGGTGGGAGTGGTCGGGTTCCGAGGCTGGTACACACCTGGTCGACGAGCTCGAGCGGTCCTTCTCCGAGCTCGGCGTGCTGGTTTCGCGTTCACTCGTCTGAACCTGTATAGTCATTGCTCGTGCCACTCCGGACATGGAGTGTGCGCCGCCTTAGCTCAGTCGGTAGAGCGATTCACTCGTAATGAATAGGTCGTCGGTTCGATTCCGACAGGCGGCTCCGTGAACGCCCCGGTCAGACCCACTCGAAGTGGCTCTGACCGGGGTTTTCGTATTCCGGACGAAATCCGTGTCCCTCGCCCGAGGGGGCAGACGTCGGGCGTGTTCGCGGGCTAGCCTTGTCCGCGATACGGGGGACACGATGACCGACCACCAGCCCAGCGCTCCACCGGCGGTGACGCCGTGCTGAAGCGTGTCCTGGTCATCGTCGTGGTCGCTGCCACCGCCGGAGCCCTCGCGGTCACCGCGGCAGCCGTGCCCGAGTCCCGTGCCACGTCCGCCTCGACCTCGTCGCCGAGCACCGGTTCGTCTGCGACCCCGACGGCGTCCGCGACCGGCCCCGCGTACCTGGCGGACCGCGAGCCGACCTTCTCCGAGGACTTCGACACCCCCGCAGCAGCCGGCGGCCCCTTCGCCGAGACGTACCGGAACTCGTGGCAGCCGTACCCCGACGGCACGGGCGGCAAGTACTACTCGGACAAGCTCATCAGCGCCCACGACGGCTACTTGGACGTCTCGATGGACGGGGAGCACGGCGCTGCCGGGACGTTCGGCACGCGCACCGGTGCCTGGTCACACGTCGGCGGCACCTTCAGCATCCGTGCGCGGGCGACCGGTGGCGACGGCAACGGGATCGCGGTCATGCTCTGGCCGACGTCGAACGCGTGGGCCGACGGTGAGTTGAACTACCCGGAGGGGCAGTTCAACGGCTCACCCCGCGTCTTCCACCACTCGATGCTCCAGGGGCTCGAGAAGCGGACCGAGCACTACAACACCCGGGTGTCCTGGAACGATTGGCACACCTACACGACCGAGTGGGTGCCGGGGAAGATCATCCGGTACTACCTCGACGGCAAGCTGGTGTTCACGGTGCCGCGCAACGTGCCCACCACCCCGCACCGCTACATGTTCCAGATCGGCAACTGGGGCGACCCGGGGCACGTGCAGATCGACTGGGTCCGCACCTACGACACGGAGTGACCAAACCCCCCGGACGGGGGCTCCGAATCAGTCCGGTCGTACGACCCGACACCCGTGTGCTCGCGTCGATGACCCGAACCTCGACGCGGGTGCGCGGGCGGGAACGATCCCCGTTCTGGGGCTGCCCCACGGCGTCGGCGCGGTCCACGATGAGAGGGAACCCGTTCCGTCGTCTCCGAGAGGTCGTCATGCTGCTGTCCCTGGTCTACATGAGCGCAGCGAACGAGGTGTTCGACCAGGAGCGGCTCGACGCGCTGCTCGAGCACGCACGGGTCCGCAACACCGCGTCCGGCCTGTCCGGTCTGCTCGTCTACAAGGACGGCCGGTTCATGCAGCTGCTCGAGGGTCCCGAGGCGGCGGTGCTCGAGACGTACCAGCGCATCGTCGACGACCCGCGGCACACCGACGTCGGCCTGCTGGTCGAGGAGCGCATCCACACCCGGCGTTTCGGCGAGTGGAAGATGGCGTTCCACCGCGAGCCGGACGCCGACCTGCCCGACGGCTTCGACTCGTTCCTCGCCGAGGGAGACGCGAGCGCCGACACGAGTCGTGCCCGTGAGCTCCTGCGCTGGTTCCGGAACCACCCGATGGCCGCCCCGGACGCCGCGCTCGGCAAGCACCGCCGCTGACGACCCGAGCTGGGCCCCGCCGCAGCCCACCCCTCACTGGTAGACAGGACCCATGACGGTTCGCTGGGGAGTCATCGGCACAGGCGGCATCGCACGGTCCTTCGTGGGTGACTGCACGGCGGCCGGCATCGTGTTCACCGCCGTGGGCAGCCGCACCCGCGATCACGCTGAGGCCTTCGCCGCGGAGTTCGGCATCGAGCGGGCCCACGGTTCCTACGAGGACCTGGTGGCGGACGACGATGTCGACGCGGTCTACGTCGCGACCCCGCACGTCCGGCACGCCGAGGACGCCCTGCTCGCGATCCGGGCGGGCAAGCACGTCCTGGTCGAGAAGGCCTTCACGATGACCGCGGCCGAGGCCCGGACGGTCGTCGACGCGGCTCGGCACGCGGGTGTCGCGGTGATGGAGGCGATGTGGACCCGGTTCCTGCCCCAGATGGCGATGATCCGCGAGGTCGTCGCCGAGGGACGGATCGGCCGCCCGATGGTGGTCGAGGCGACCCACCACCAGGCCCTCCCGACGGACCCCGGCCACCGGTTGCGCGACCCGGCACTCGGCGGCGGAGCGATGCTCGACCTCGGGATCTACCCGGTGTCCTTCGCGGTGGACGTGCTCGGGGTGCCGACCACGCTGGTCGCAGCCGGGACGCTGAGCGAGCAGGGCGTCGACGAGCAGATGGGTCTGGTCATGACGCACGAGGGCGGTGCGCAGTCGATGATCCACTTCGGGATGGACCTGCGGAGCCCGAACACGGCGTCGATCATCGGCGAGACCGGCCGCATCGACCTCGACTCCACCTGGTACACGCCGACCACCTGGCGGATCCGTGACCGCGACGGTGCCGTCGTCGAGGAGTTCGACGGCCGCGAGGAGCTCGCCGGCTACGAGCACGAGGCCCGCGCCTTCGAGACGATGATCACGTCCGGCCGCCACGACGGCGGCCCGATGGACCCGGACGAGACCGTCGCGATCATGGCGGTGCTGGACGAGGCGCGGCGGCAGGTCGGGGTCCGGTACCCGGCCGACGGTCCCGTCACGGCTCCCTGATCCGGCTCCCGTCCGCCACGGATCCCGGATCCGGCCTGGAGGCTCCTGCCGCAGTTCCGTAGGATCGGTCGCGATGTCCGAGCAGCAGCCCACCCCGCGTTCCGTCCCGGAGCGGTTCCGCGCCGCCGTCACCGCGGTGCGCGCCTCCGCCGCGCGACGCCCGGTCCCCTGGATCGCCGGTGGTCTCGCGGCGCTGTTGGTGGTCGGTTCCGGTGGGGCCGTCGCCGTCGCGGCGGCCACGACCCCGGACTCCCGGACCGCCGCGGCGCCGAGTCCGACCCGGACCGCGTCCTCGGCTCCGGACCGGACGCCCACCACGAAGCGCCCGACCACGAAGCCGTCCCCCACTCCGACCGCCGATGCTCGCGCGGTGCCGGACGACCTCGCCGGTCCGTCCGCGCTCCGGACCTGCTCGATCGCGACGGCTGCGTCGGCGAGCGGCCTCGGTGACTTCGAGGGGTACGTGATGGACGCGAAGACGGGCAAGGTCCTGTTCTCGAAGCACGGCGAGCGGGCCGCCCAGACCGGCAGCGTCATGAAGACCCTGACCTCGGCGACCGCGCTGTCCGTGCTCGGAGGCGACCACCGCATCCCGACGACCGTCGCACGGGAGTCCGCGAACACCGTCGCCCTGGTCGGTCACGGCGACGCCACCCTGTCCGCCGGCGGTGGCACCGTCTACCCGGGCGCCCCGACCCTCGCCCAGCTCGCGCAGCAGGTGAAGGCGAAGGTCGGTGACACCCCGGTCACCACGATCGTCACCGACGACTCGTACTGGAGCGACGCCGACGCCTGGGACCCGACGTGGCCGGTGTCCGAGCGCACCATCGGGTACCAGCCGAAGGTCACCGCGCTCATGGTCGACGGCGACCGAGCCAACCCCGCCGCGGCGACCTCGCCCCGATCGGAGGACCCGGTCGGACGCGCCGGGATCGCCTTCCGGACGGCACTGGCGAACGCTGGCGTCGCGGGCGCCGGGTCCGCGCAGATCGTCAAGCGGGCGACCACCGGCACCGAGACGATCGCCACGGTGTCGTCGCAGCCGGTGTCGACGCTCATCGGGCAGATGATCCCGAACTCGGACAACACCCTGGCCGAGATGCTCGCCCGGGTGTCCTCGAAGGAGTCCGGCTCGAACGGCTCCGCGGCATCGCTGTCGTCCGTGTACCAGTCGGCACTGCGCTCCTACGGCCTCGACCCGGCCGGCATCGTGATCAAGGACGGCTCGGGCGAGAGCGCCTCGAACGCCGTGTCGCCGGAGTTCGTCGCGCACCTGATGGTGCAGGTCGCCTCCGGCGCGAAGGGCCTCGGCACGCTCGCGAACGCCCTGCCGGTGTCCGGGCAGTCCGGCACCCTGGCCAGCCGTTTCACCGGCGCGAACGCGGTCGCCCGCGGCAAGGTGCACGCGAAGACGGGCTGGATCGACAGCGCGAACACCCTCGGCGGCTACATCGACGCCGCCGACGGGTCGCGGCTGACCTTCGCCTTCTACGCCATCGGTTCGCCGCGTGCGGCGGCACTGCCGGCACTCGACGCGGTGACCGCCGCGACCTACTCCTGCGGGAGCAAGCTCACCGGCTCCTGAGCCGACGGGTGTTGGATGGACCCATGGCAAGAGCACTGCTCGTCGTGGACGTCCAGAACGACTTCACCGAGGGCGGTGCGCTCGCGGTCACCGGGGGAGCGGCGCTCGCGGAGCGCATCACCGCGTTCCTCGGTCGGCACGGGGACGAGTACGACCTGATCGTGGCGTCCCGCGACTGGCACCACGGCGACGACGACAACGGCGGACACTTCGCCGGACCAGACGGACCCGACTTCGTCGACACGTGGCCGGTGCACTGCGTCGCCGGCACACCCGGCGCCGACTACCACCCCGATCTCGACACCGCACTGATCGACGTCGACGTCCGCAAGGGGCAGGGCACGCCGGACTACTCGGCGTTCCAGGCCCGGACCGAGGCAGGCGTCCCGCTGGCCGAGGTGCTCTCCGAGCGCCGCGTGCACACGATCGACGTCGTCGGCATCGCGACCGACCACTGCGTCCGGGCCTCGGCACTCGACGCCCGTGCCGCGGGACTCGACGTCGCCGTGTACGAGGACCTCGTGGCAGGCGTCGACGCCGAGCGCAGCGCCCGGGCGCTCGACGAGATCCGGGCGGCCGGCGGACACGTCGACCGCAGCGACATGGACGAGGGCCTCGCGAACCCAGGAGGAGCACGACTGTGACCGACACCACCACGAACGAAACCACCACCACCACCGTCGCCGACGAGCACGTCCGCGTCGAGGGCGTCCCCACCGGACTCTTCATCGGCGGCACCTGGCGTGCCTCGTCGAGCGGGTCCACGTTCGCCGTGCACGACCCGTCGACCGGCGCCGTCCTGGCCGAGGTCGCCGACGCCACCCCCGAGGACGGCCTCGCTGCCCTCGACGCCGCGGCTGCCGCACAGGAGTCCTGGACAGCCACGGCCCCGCGCACGCGCTCGGACATCCTGCGCCGGGCCTTCGACCTGGTGCACGAGCACGCCGACGACCTCGCGGCCCTGATGTCGCTCGAGATGGGCAAGCCGCTGGCGGAGGCCCGCGGCGAGGTCGTCTACGGCGGCGAGTTCCTGCGGTGGTTCTCGGAGGAAGCCGTCCGCATCACCGGCGACTACCGGACGAACCCCGAGGGCACCGGGCGCGCGATCGTGCTGAAGCGTCCGGTCGGCCCCGTGTACGCGATCACGCCGTGGAACTTCCCGCTCGCGATGGCGACCCGGAAGATCGGCCCGGCCCTGGCCGCGGGCTGCACGGTGGTCGCCAAGCCGGCCGACCTCACCCCGCTGACGACCCTGTTCCTGGTCGAGCTGTTCCGACGTGCCGGCCTGCCGGACGGCGTGCTCAACGTGATCCCGTCGAGTGACGCCAAGGGACTGTCCGAGCCGATCATCGCCGACCCGCGCCTGCGGAAGCTGACGTTCACCGGTTCGACCCCGGTCGGTTCGGCGCTCCTCAAGCAGGCGGCGGACAACGTGCTCAAGACGAGCATGGAGCTCGGCGGCAACGCCCCGCTGCTCGTGTTCGACGATGCCGATCTCGACAAGGCGGTGGACGCGGCGATGCTCGCGAAGTTCCGCAACACGGGCGAGGCCTGCACCGCCGCGAACCGGTTCTTCGTGCAGGACGGCATCGCCGATGCGTTCGTCGCGGCCCTCACCGAGAAGGTGAACGCCCTGCGCGTCGGCCGGGGCACCGAGGACGGCACGACGCTCGGACCGCTCATCGACGACCGGGCCGTGGACAAGGCCGCGTCGCTCGTCGACGACGCCGTCGGCCGCGGTGCCCGGCTCGTCACGGGCGGCCACCGGATCGACCGCCCGGGGACCTTCTACGAGGCGACGGTCATCGACGACGTGCAGCCCGGCTCGGAGATCATGACGACGGAGATCTTCGGACCGGTCGCCTCGGTCACCCGCTTCAGCACCGAGGACGAGGGGATCCGGCTCGCCAACGACACCGAGTACGGGCTCATCGCCTACGCCTTCACGACCGACTTCCGGCGCGGTCAGCGGCTCGCCGAGCGCCTGGAGACGGGGATGCTCGGGCTGAACACGGGCGTCGTCTCGAACGCGGCGTTCCCGTTCGGCGGCGTGAAGTCCTCCGGCCTCGGCCGCGAGGGGTCGCACGAGGGCATCGAGGAGTACCTCGAGACCGTCTACGTGCTGACGCCGGACCCCTTCGCCGCCTGAGCCAGAGCCTGAGCCTGACCCCGAGCCTGGATCGCGGGTACGGCCGCGGTACTCGCGGCCGTACCCGAACTCACACGAGCAGCTGGTGCTTCGCCAGGTCGCGGTAGAGCGGCGTCGACTCCACGAGCTCGGAGTGCGTGCCGCTGCCGACGACGCGGCCGTGCTCGAGCACGACGATCACGTCGGAGTCGACCACCGTCGACAACCGGTGGGCGATGACGAGCAGGGTGCGGTCCTCGGCGACGGCGTCGATCGCGAGCCGCATCTTCTGCTCGTTGACCCCGTCGAGTGACGACGTCGACTCGTCGAGCAGCAGGATCGGGGGAGCGGCGAGCAGCGCGCGGGCGATGGCCAGGCGCTGCCGTTCCCCACCGGAGAGCATCACGCCGTCCTCACCGACCTGCGCGTCGAGACCGCGGGGGTCGCGGTGCAGGACCTCGCCGAGGTTGACCGCCTCGAGCACCCGGACGCAGTCGTCCTCGGTGGCGTTCGGTGACCCGAGCAGCAGGTTAGCGCGGATCGTGCCGGCGAGCACGGGGGCGTCCTGCTCGACGTAGCCGATCTGGGCACGCAGCTCGTCGCGGTCCATGCCGCGGACGTCGATGCCGCCCAGGCGGATGACGCCGTCGGTGGGATCGTAGAACCGCTCGATGAGCGCCAGAGTCGTCGACTTGCCGGCACCGGACGGGCCCACGAGTGCGACGCGCGAGCCGCGGGGCACCCGGAACGACACGTCGTGGAGCACCACGTCGTCGGCCGGGCGCTCGTCGTCGACGTGATCCGGGCCTCCTGGACGGTCCGCGGGGTCGGACGCGACCGCGCCGTCGGCACCCGAGGCGTCCGCCTGGGCGCGGTACCGGAACGACACGTGCTCGAACGCGATGGCGTCGTCGGTGGCGACGGCCGCGGCGGGCCGGACCGACTCGTCGTCCTGGGACTCCGTCGGCAGGTGCAGGATCTCCTCGATCCGGCCGAGCGCGCCGAGCGCCTGGGCGACGGCCACGGCAGCGCCCATCGCCTGGCCGAGCGGCATGATCATCATGAAGAGCAGCAGGATGAACGTGATGAGCGTCGCGATGGTGATGGTGCCGGCCGCGACCTGTGCCCCGCCGACGCCCAGGACGGCGATGAACGCGACCTGCATGACGATGCTCGCGACGGGGACGACGAAGGCGGACATCTTGGCGATGTCGAGGCCGCGCTTGTAGGCCTCGGTCGCGTGGCCGTCGACCTCGCGCACCTCGCGTTCGGTGGCGCCGGCCGCACGGATCGTGCGGACCGCGCCGATCCCGCGTTCGACCGCGGCGGTGAGGTCGCCGACCTTCTCCTGCGCACGCTTCGAGGCGACCCGGATGCGACGGCTCAGTCCGCCGACGACGACGATCGCGATCAGGACGATCACGATCACGATGCCGAGCAGCAGTGGGTCGATGATGGCCATCGCGACGATGGCGCCGATGAACGTGAGCGCGCCGCCGATCGACTCGATCAGTCCCTGGGTCAGGACGGCCCGCAGGAGCGTGGTGTCGCTGCCGACGCGGGACACCAGGTCACCGGTGCGCCGCGTGTCGAACTCCGAGATCGGCAGGTTGAGGATGCGGGCGATGAGCTTGCGGCGGGTGGAGAGCACGACGCCCTCGCCCGCGCGCTGCAGCAGGAAGTGCTGGACGCCGTTCAGCACCCCCGCGACGATGACGAGCCCGACCAGCAACCACACGAGCGTGCTGAGGGTGTTGCCCTGCTGCACCGCGGTGATGACCTGGTTGACCAGGAGCGGCTGCGCGAGCGAGGCCCCCGCACCGAGGACGCTCAGCACGATGATCACGACCATCGCGGGCTTGTTCTCGAACAGGTAGGACAGCAGGCGGCCGAACGTGGCGCGGGGGCCGTCGGAGGTCTTCGGGCGTGCGAAGGGGAAGCTCATCGTGTTCCTAGTTTCTGCCGTACTTCTTGTGCACTGCCTGTCGGCTGACACCGAGCAGCGTCGCGATCTCCTGCCACGAGGCGCCGGCGGTGCGGGCACGTCGCGCGGCGAGCTCTTCGGTCCGGTCGAGCTCACGGCGCAGTTCGCGCACGCTGGCGAGGGCGGAGAACGGGTCGTCCCCCGATGCTCCGGCCGCGAGGCTCGTGATGGTCGGTCGGTCCATGCCTGTCAACCTACATTGACGCACCGACATCCGTCAACCTGCGTTGACGGAATCTCGCACCGGGGCAGTGGGGTCGCGCACACGACGGACGGGAGGCCCGGTGCCAGCTGGCACCGGGCCTCCCGTCCTGCGGATGCGTCCCCGATCAGGCGTCGGCGATGTCCTTCGACTTCGTCTCGCGCACGAACAGCAGCGCGACCAGCGTCACGACCGCCGCGATCGTCAGGTACAGGCCGACCAGGAAGATGTTGCCGTCCGGCTTCCAGAGCGCCAACGCGATGGTCGGGGCGAGTGACGCACCGAGGATCGACGCGACGTTGTAGGCGATGGCCGAACCGGTGTACCGGACGTTCGTCGGGAACAGCTCGGGCAGCAGCGCACCCATCGGACCGAAGGTCAACCCCATCAGCGAGAGCCCGACGATGAGGAACGTCACCACGGTGATCGGGCCGCTCGACGCCGCGAACCAGAACTGGAACGTCAGGCCGAACAGCGCGATGCCGATCGTGGTCGGGATGAGGGTCTTGCGGCGGCCGAACTTGTCGGCGAGCAGTCCTGCGATCGGCGTGAAGATGCCGAAGAACACGACGCCGATCATGAGCAGCGTCAGGAACTCGCCACGGGTGTACCCGAGGCCGACCTTCGGGACGAGTGCGCTGGCCTCGGAGCCGGTCGTGCCGTACGACAGGGTGAACGTCGTCATGAAGTAGAAGAGCACGTAGGTGGCGACCATGCCGAAGGTGCCGACGATGACGGCCCGCCACGAGGTGCGGAACACGCGGCCGAGCGGGACCTTCGCGACCGTGCCGGACTCCTGCACGCCGCGGAACACCGGCGACTCGACGAGCTTGAAGCGCACGTACAGGCCGATGATGACGAGCACGGCGGAGAGCAGGAACGGGATGCGCCAGCCCCACGCCTGGAAGTCGGCGTTCGGGGTGCCGTCGGCACCGGCGGGCATCGCCGCGTTGATCGCGATGAACAGGCCGTTCGCGAGCAGGAAGCCGATCGGGGCACCGAGCTGCGGCATCGAGCCGAACACGCCGCGCTTGCCCTTCGGCGCGTTCTCGGTCGCAAGGAGGGCCGCACCGGACCACTCGCCGCCGAGCCCGACGCCCTGGGCGAAGCGCATCACGGCGAGCAGGATCGGCGCCCAGACGCCGATGGTGTCGAACGTCGGCAGGCAGCCGATCAGGAACGTGGCGGTGCCCATCACGAGCAGCGACGCGACGAGGGTGGTCTTGCGGCCGATCCGGTCACCGAAGTGCCCGAAGATGATCGACCCGACCGGCCGGGCGAAGAACGCCAGGGCGAAGGTGACGAAGGACGACAGCTGCGAGGCCGTGGGGTCCTCGTTCGGGAAGAACAGCGTCGGGAAGACGAGCACCGCGGCGGTCGCGTAGACGTAGAAGTCGTAGAACTCGATCGACGTGCCGACGAGGCTCGCGATGACGACGCGGGAGCGCGGGTTGCCGGCGGGTGCCGGAGCGGAGGTGGGGGTTGCGGGTGCCGGGGCGGCGGTCATGACAGGGCGAGGTCTTCCGTGCTGCGTGCTTCCGACGGGGAACACGAGGATCCGAAACGGCGGACACCGATCGGTTCGCGCGGGGTGGCGCGGGCACCGGTCGGGTGCGTTCGGCTGAGGGGGGACCGCTTGTGACGGAAGCCCGATCATACGACAGATGTCGTCTGCCTGCGAATCAGCCCAGAGTCAGCTGGCCGAAGCGTCGGCCGTTTGCGCGCGCTCAGGCGCCCGCGCCGGCTCCCGCTTCGAGGTGCTCGGGCAGTTGGTGGCCCATCCGGTCGCGCTTCGTGTCGAGGTACCCGGCGTTCTGCGCCGAGATGCCGACGACGAGCGGCACGAGGGAGTCGACGGTGATGCCGTGCTCCTCGAGCTGGCGGCGCTTCTCCGGGTTGTTCGACAGCAGCCGGACCCGGGTGATGCCGAGGTCGGCGAGGATGCCCGCGGCGCCGCCGTAGGCGCGGGAGTCGGCGGGCAGGCCGAGCGCGAGGTTGGCGTCGAGGGTGTCGAGACCGTCCTCCTGCAGGCGGTAGGCCTTGAGCTTGTTGATGAGGCCGATGCCGCGGCCCTCTTGCCCGCGCAGGTAGATGACCACGCCGCCCTCGGCCGCGATCGTGTCGAGCGCGGCGTCGAGCTGGGGGCCGCACTCGCACTTGAGCGAGCCGAAGGCCTCACCGGTCAGGCACTCGGAGTGCACCCGGACGAGTGCGCCGTCGGTGGGCATCGAGCCGTCCGGCAGGGTGCCGATGATCGCGACGTGCTCCGCGCTCGTCACGAGGTCGCGGTAGGCGCGCATCTGGAAGGTGCCGTGGGTGGTCGGCACGTTCGTCGACACCTCGAACTTGACCGGGCTCCCCGGCGTGGGGGAGGTCAGCGCATCGGTCATGGGGTGCTCCGGTCGTTCGTGGGCCCGTCGTTCCCGAGCCCGGGTGTCGCGTCGTGCTGCTGCTGCCGGTCGTGATGGTGCTGGTCCTGGTGCTGGTGCTGGTGCTGCGGACGCTGCGGTCGGGCTCGGACCAGCAGGTCGGGGCCGAGGCTGGTGGTCGATAGTACGTCCAACCGCCGACGATCGGAGATGCTTCCCACCCCCAGGTCGTCGAGGGCGACACGGGGCCCGCCGAGCAGCACCGGGGCGATGTACACCAGGTACTCGTCGACGAGTCCGGCGGCGATGAGCGCCGACGCCACCGTGGGACCACCCTCGACGAACACCGAGTGCACGCCGTGCCCGCGCAGGGCGCCGAGCGAGGTGGCCAGGTCGTGTCCGGGCAGGGTGACGAGCCCGCGCGGGTGCCGACGGACCGCGGCGTCGGCCGGCACCGGGCGGTCACCGAGCACCACGGCGAGCGGCTGGTCGGCGAGGAGTTCGCCGGCATCCCCGCGGGCGGTCAGGCTCGGGTCGTCGGCCAGGACGGTGCCGGTGCCGACGAGGATCGCGTCGTGGGCGGCGCGCTGTTCGTGGACGTGCTGCCGTGCGGCGGCGCCGGTGATCCACTTGCTCGTGCCGTCGGCAGCGGCGGCGCGCCCGTCGAGGCTGGAAGCCCACTTCACGGTGACCCACGGTCGGCCGAGCCGGACCGAGAGCAGCCACCGTTCGAGGAACGCCTCGGCCTGGTCGGCCAGCACGCCGGAGACGACCTGGACCCCGGCGGCGCGGAGTCGGTCGGCGCCGCCGTGCACGTCGGCTCCGGGGTCGTCGATCGCGTAGACGACCCGGGCGATCCCCGCGTCGAGCAGTGCCACGGCGCACGGTCCGGTGCGGCCGACGTGGTTGCAGGGTTCGAGGGTGACGACCGCCGTCGCGCCGCGCAGCAGTGCCGGATCGACCTTGGCCATCGCGTCGACCTCGGCGTGCGGGGTGCCGGCGCCCTTGTGCCATCCCTCGGCGAGGACCTCACCGGTGGGGGAGAGGATCACGGCGCCGACGCGGGCGTGGTCGCCGACGACGGGCCCGAGGGCCGCGAGTTCGAGCCCGCGGCGCATCGCCCGGACCTCGGTGGGTCGTGCCGTGTCGCTCACGGGCCGAGCCTACCGGCGGTGGTTGGGTGACACGTCACCACGGTTGTGAGCCCGTTCAGGCGCTGGGCCAGGGGAGCTCGGAGGCGGGAGTGCCGTCGGCGCGTCGTAGTGCGGTCCACGCCGTGGTCGGGCCGCCGTCCCGGTCCGGGACCCGGGCTGCGCCGAGGCCGGTGTACGAGAACCCGGCCGCACGGGCGACCGCCGCCGAGGCCGTGTTGCCTTGGTAGCACTCCCAGTAGACGTCCGGCGCACCCTGCTCGAACGCCCAGCCGACGACGAGCCGGACGGCGTCGTGCATGAGCCCGGCGCCCCGCGCGGAGGGTGCGAGCCAGAACCCGAGGTCACGACCGGCGGTGCGGTAGCTGATGATGCCCGCGAGCCACGTCGAACCGGCCGGTCGGATCGCCCACGTGTACTCGCGGTCCGATGCCCATCCCGGTCCGACCAGGGCGTCGACGAAGGTCCGGGCGTCCTGCTCGCGGTACGGCGTCGGCACCGTCGTCCACCGGACGATCTCCGGGTCCTGGCAGGCCTCGGTGATCGCCGCGGTGTCGGCGCGGGTGGGCAGGTCGAGCCGTACCCGCGCGGACTCGAGTGTGACGGACTGCACGGTCAGCCGCGCGACCGCGGGACGAACCCGATGCGGTCGTAGACGCGGGCCAGGGTCTCCTGCGCGATCGATTCGGCGCGGTCGGCGCCGACGGCGAGCAACCGGTCGAGCTCCGCCGGGTCGTCGAGCAGCTCGAGCGTGCGGGCGCGGACCGGTTCGAGCTCGGCCACGACGGCGTCGGCGACCTCGCCCTTCAGGTCGCCGTAGCCCTTGCCGGCGAACGATTCCTCGAGCGCGGCGATCGAGGTGCCGGTGAACGCGGACAGGATCGACAGCAGGTTCGTCACACCGGGCTTGGCCTGGCGGTCGGCCCGGATCTCGCGCTCGGCGTCGGTGACGGCCGACTTGATCTTCTTCGCCGTGCGCTTCGGGTCGTCGAGCAGGCGGATGAGGCCGTTGTCCGACGCTGCGGACTTGCTCATCTTGCTGGTCGGGTCCTGCAGGTCGTAGATGCGCGCGGTCTCGGTCAGGATGCGTGCCTCGGGCGTGACGAAGGTGTCACCGAAGCGCGAGTTGAAGCGTCCGGCCAGGTCACGCGTGAGCTCGACGTGCTGGCGCTGGTCGTCGCCCACCGGCACGACCCTGGTGTCGTAGAGCAGGATGTCCGCGGCCATCAGGATCGGGTAGGTGAAGAGCCCGACCGACGCGGCCTCGGCGCCCTGGCGTGCCGACTTGTCCTTGAACTGGGTCATCCGGCTCGCCTCGCCGAAGCCGGTCAGGGTGTTCAGCACCCAGGCGAGCTCGGCGTGCGCGGGCACGTGCGACTGCACGAACAGCGTGGCCTTGGACGGGTCGATGCCCGACGCGATGTACTGCGCAGCGGTGGCCCGGGTGTTCGCGCGGAGCTCGGCCGGGTCCTGGGGCGAGGTGATCGCGTGCATGTCGACGACGCAGTAGATGGCGTCGTAGTCGTCGAGCAGGGTCCTCCACTGCATGAGCGCCCCGACGTAGTTGCCGAGGTGCAGCGATCCGGCGGACGGCTGGATGCCCGAGAAGATGCGGGTCTTGGTCATGGTGGTGCTCCGGTGCGTCAGGTGA
This sequence comes from Curtobacterium sp. MCSS17_005, assembly GCF_003234225.2. Taxonomy (NCBI): domain Bacteria; kingdom Bacillati; phylum Actinomycetota; class Actinomycetes; order Micrococcales; family Microbacteriaceae; genus Curtobacterium; species Curtobacterium sp. MCSS17_005. Next base: position 2,625,762 of record NZ_CP126258.1, on the reverse strand, counting down.
AGCGAGAGAAGAGGGTCAGAGTTCGTAGTCGACGACCACGGGGGCGTGGTCGGACCATCGCTGGTCGTACGCCGCGGCGCGGTCGACCGTGTACTCCGTGACCTTGGCGGCCAGGTCGGGCGTCGCCATCTGGTAGTCGATGCGCCAGCCGGTGTCGTTGTCGAAGGCCTGACCGCGCCACGACCACCACGTGTACGGGCCGTCGACGTCGCCGGCCTGGGCGCGACCCACGTCGACCCATCCGAGGCCGGGGCCCGTGGAACCGTCGGCGCCCTCGACAGGCTCGCCGTCGGCGCCGAAGAACCGCGAGAAGTAGGCACGCTCGCGGGGCAGGAAGCCGGCTCGCTTGACGTTGCCCTTCCAGTTCTTGATGTCGCGCTCGTCGTGCCCGACGTTCAGGTCACCGACGACGACCGCGAGCGGGTTGTGCGCCCGGAGTGCCGGCAGCCGCTCGGTCATCGCGTCGAGGAACTTCCACTTCTCGCCCTGCTTCGGGGTGTCGACCTCGCCCGAGTGCACGTAGGTGGAGACCACCGTGACGGTCGTCCCGCCGATCTCGTAGTCGGCCTCGAGCCAGCGGCCGGCCGAGTCGAAGTCGTCCGGACCGAGCGCGACGCGGTGGATCTGAGCGGAGTGTCGAGATGCGATCGCGACGCCGGCCCGGCCCTTCGCGGTCGCCGGGTCGTGCACGATGTCCCACTCGTCGCCGAGCAGCGCCGCCAGGTCGTCGCTCGACGCGCGGACCTCCTGCAGGGCCAGCACGTCGACGTCACGGGTGGCGAGCCAGTCGCCCATGCCCTTGCGGAAGGCGGCGCGGACGCCGTTCACGTTGACGGATGCGAGGCGCAGGCGTGTCATGCAGAACACCTTATCGGCGGGTGCCGACAGCCCTGGACGCCCCCACGGACGCACGGGAGGCACGGTGCCAGCTGGCACCGTGCCTCCCGTCCGCTCTGTGGTCGCGTGCAGGACGCGACCTGCGCGATCAGGCCGCGTCGTGGTCCGTCTTGAGGAACTCGACCAGGCTGTCCGCCGTGGTCTCGGCGTCGTCGCCCGAGACGGTGAGGGTGACCTCGTCGCCGTTCTCGATGCCGAGCCCGAGCAGGGCGAGGATGCTGCCGGCGTTCCCGGACTTGTCGCCCTTGGCGATCGTGACCTGGTGCCCCGACGCCGTCACGGTCTGGACGAAGAGGGATGCGGGGCGAGCGTGCAGGCCGGATGCGCTGGCGACGGTCACGGTGCGGGTGGCTTCGGACATCGATGTACTCCTGTCGATGGGTGGTTGGCTCATGCTAGCGAGCACTGGGTGGGCGGGAACGGGGCGCGGTCAGGGTCGGCCGGGCCAGAAGACCTCGGTGCCGGCGGCCTCGACCTCGCGGACCAGGTCGAGGTTGACGGCGGGGTCGGTGATGATCGTGTCGATCGCGGCGAGCGGGGCGACGCGACCGAACTCCTCGCGGCCGAACTTGGTGTGGTCGGCGAGCAGGATGCTCCGTCGGGCGGACTTGATCATCGCGCTCTTCACGGCGGCCTCGGCCATGTTGTGGGTCGTCAGGCCGCGCTCGGGCGTGATGCCGTTGATGCTGATGAAGGCGACGTCGACGCTGACCATGCCGATGAGCTGGTGCGTCCAGGTGCCGACGCCGGCCAGGGAGTCGCTGCGGATGTTGCCGCCGAGCAGGTGCAGGTCGATGCCGGGGCGGTTCGCGACGGCGGTGGCGACGGGGAGCGAGTGCGTGACGACGGTCAGCCCGCGGTCGGTCGGCAGCAGCTCGGCCAGGCAGATGGTCGAGGTGCCGGCGTCGATCATGATCGAGCCGTTCTCGGGCAGTTCCGCCAGGGCGGCCTCGGCGATGACCATCTTCTCGGTCTGGTTGATGCCACCGCGGTCGCCGACGCCGGGGTGCAGGGTGATCCGCTCGACGGGGATCGCGCCGCCGTGCGCGCGGCGGACGAGACCGCGGCGCTCGAGGCTCGTCAGGTCGCGGCGGATGGTCTCGGGCGTGACGGCGAGCGACTCCGCCAGGTCCTTGACGTCCACCCGGCCCTGCGCGCGCGCCTGCTCGACGATGCGCTGGTGACGTTCTGGTGCGTACATCGGACCTCGTCGTCTCGGGTCGGAACGGAACGGACATGCTCGGGCACGGCATCCGCGACGTCGTCCCCTGCGTTCGATCCGCCAGACGCAAACGGGCATCTGTTTCTGCATTTTTATCCCCGGATGTGTTTGTTTGTCAACGCGAAGCGGGGTAGTGTGCTGCTCAGCCGCACGGGCGTGGTCTGTTCCCGTGTCGTGTGCACCGAACGATCCACCCCACCGCAAGCGCGTGTGAGATGAAGGAGTCTCGAATGTCCGAACTGCTCGGCACCGGCGTCGGCCGTGGCGTGGCCCACGGCCCCGTGCTCCGGATGGCCGACCCGCTCGGCGAACCGTCGAAGGACGCCCTGGTGGGCTCGGCGGACGACGCGAAGCAGGCCGTGCACGACGCACTGGCCGCCGTGGCGGACGACCTCAACAAGCGCGGACAGCTCGCCGGTGGCGACGCACAGGCCGTGCTCGAGGCCCAGGCGCTCATGGCGCAGGACCCGACGCTCCTCGACGACGTGCACACCCGCATCGACGGCGGCACCAACGCCGAGCGCGCCGTGTACGAGGCGTTCGCCCAGTTCCGCGACCTGCTCGTCGGCATGGGCGGCTACATGGGGGAGCGCGCGGCCGACCTCGACGACGTCGCCCAGCGCATCATCGCCAAGCTCCGCGGCGTGCACGCACCCGGTGTCCCCGAGTCGGACACCCCCTTCGTCCTCGTCGCCCGCGACCTCGCCCCGGCGGACACCGCGTTGCTCGACCTCGAGAAGGTCCTGGCGCTCGTCACCCGCGACGGCGGCCCGACCTCGCACACCGCGATCCTCGCCCGCGCCAAGGGCATCACCGCCATCGTCGGCGTGACCGGTGCCGACGACCTGGCCGACGGCGTCCACGTCGTCGTCGACGCCGTGGCCGGCACCGTCTCGACCGACCCGTCCGACGCGCTCGTGGCCGAGGTCGACCAGCGCATCGCCGACCGCCTCGCCGCCGCAGCAGCACCGCTCACTGCGGGTGCGCTCGCCGACGGCCACGTCGTGCCCCTGCTCGCGAACCTCGGCAGCCCCGCCGACGCCGCCGGCGCCGTTGCTCTCGGTGCGGAGGGCGTGGGGCTCTTCCGCACCGAGTTCCTCTTCCTCGACTCACCCAAGGCCCCCACGGTCGACGAGCAGACCGAGTCGTACCGCCAGCTCCTCGCGGCGTTCCCCGGCAAGAAGGTCGTCGTGCGCGCGCTCGACGCCGGCGCCGACAAGCCCCTGCCGTTCCTCACCGACAAGGACGAGGAGAACCCGGCCCTCGGGCGCCGCGGTCTCCGTGCCCTGCGGAACCACCCCGAGGTCCTGCGCGATCAGCTCACCGCGCTCGCGCAGGCCGACGCCGCGACCGAGGCCGACCTGTGGGTCATGGCCCCGATGGTCGCCGACGCCGAGGAGACCGAGTACTTCGTCACCCTGGCCCGCGAACTCGGCATCCGAACCGCGGGTGTCATGGCCGAGGTGCCGTCGCTCGCGCTGATGGCCGAGCAGGTGTTCCAGAACGCCGACTTCGTGTCGATCGGCACGAACGACCTGACCCAGTACACGATGGCCGCCGACCGCATGCTCGGCACCGTCGCGTCCTACCAGGACCCGTGGCACCCCGCTGTCCTGCGCCTCGTCGCGCAGCTCGGCTCCGCGGGCGCCACCGCCGGCAAGGCCGTCGGGATCTGCGGTGAGGCAGCAGCCGACCCGCTGCTCGCCGTCGTCCTGGTCGGTCTCGGCGCCACCACCCTCTCCATGACCCCCGCGGCCCTGGCCGACGTGCGCGCCGAACTCGGTCGCTACACGCTCGAACAGGCCCGCGAGATGGCGACGGCGGCACTCGCCGCGAGCACGGCGGCGGCCGCGAAGTCCGCTGCCGCGGCCGCGACGCACGCCGCCTGAGCCACCACCCCCGGCACCACCCCTCCCATCACCACGCAGCAGCTCCACCACACAGAAAGTCACCGCACATGACAACGTCGTCCGTTGCAGCGCCCGACGCACCCGCGAAGTCGCGGGGCGGCGCACGCGTCGCCGTTCAGAAGTTCGGCACGTTCCTCTCCGGCATGGTCATGCCCAACATCGCGATCTTCATCGCGTGGGGCATCATCACGGCCTTCTTCATCGAGACCGGTTGGACGCCGGTCGGCATCCTCGGCGGGTTCGGTGAGACCGACGGTGTCGCCAACATCGGCCTCGTCAGCCCGATCCTGACCTACCTGATCCCGCTCGCGATCGCCTTCCAGGGTGGCCGCATGGTCTACGAGACCCGCGGGGCCGTCGTCGGCTCGATCATGGCAATGGGGGTCATCCTCGGCGCCAACGGTACGATCATGATCCTCGGTGCGATGATCTGCGGCCCCCTGGGGGCTTGGCTCATCAAGCAGGTGGACAAGATCTGGGACGGCAAGATCAAGCCCGGCTTCGAGATGCTCGTCAACAACTACGCGGCGGGCATCCTCGGGTTCATCCTGGCGATGATCGGCTTCTTCGTGCTCGCCCCGATCTTCAAGGCGATCGCGAACGGCCTGGGTGCTGCGGTGGACTTCCTCGTCCAGCACTCGCTCCTGCCGCTCGCCAGCGTCATCATCGAGCCGGCGAAGGTGTTCTTCCTGAACAACGCCATCAACCACGGCGTGCTCGACCAGCTCGGTGCGGCCCAGGTCGACGACTCCGGCAAGTCGATCCTGTTCCTGCTCGAGGCGAACCCCGGCCCGGGTCTCGGCATCCTGCTCGCCTTCACGTTCTTCGGTGTCGGCATCGCCCGATCGACCGCTCCCGGCGCGATCATCATCCAGTTCCTCGGTGGCATCCACGAGATCTACTTCCCGTACGTGCTGCAGAAGCCGGTCCTGTTCATCGCGGTCATCCTCGGTGGTGCCACGGGTGTCGCCACGAACGTCGCGTTCCAGTCCGGCCTGGTCGCGCCGGCATCGCCCGGATCGATCTTCGCGGTGCTCGGTGCGACGTCGAAGGACAGCTTCGTCGGCGTCATCCTGTCGGTCATCCTGTCCGCCGCGGTCACCTTCGCGGTCGCGTCGTTCTTCCTCCTCGCCAGCCGCAAGCGTGACCTCGCCTCCGGCAACGGCGGAGACATGAGCGCCGCGATGGCGAAGCTCCAGGCGAACAAGGGCCGCGACGTCAACGCCGCCACCGCCGGCCTGCTCGGCAACAACTCCCCGGCCAACGAGGAAGAGGCAGAGGCCTCCCTCGGCGGCGTCGGCTCGGCGAGCACGGCGACGGCGACGAAGGTCCAGAACCTGGTCTTCGCCTGCGACGCCGGCATGGGCTCGAGTGCGATGGGCGCCAGCGTCCTGCGCAACAAGATCAAGAAGGCGGGCATCGAAGGGGTCACGGTCTCCAACAAGGCGATCGCGAACCTGTCCGGTGACGAGGACCTGATCATCACGCAGGAAGAACTGACGGACCGCGCGAAGCAGAAGAACCCGAACGCGCAGCACGTGTCGGTCGGCAACTTCATGAACGCTCCGCAGTACGACCAGGTCGTCGAGCAGCTGAAGAACCAGTAACGCCACAACCAGTAACGAAGTGCAGTATCGGAGGGGACGGGGCTGACCCGTCCCCTCCATCTCGTCCTCAACACAAGGAGAACCCCCGATGCCCGTCCTGCAGGAGAGCCAGATCCGCATCCACACCGAGGACACCGCGCCGACCAAGTCGGAAGCGATGAAGGAGGCGGCCGAGATCCTCGAGGCTGCGGGCGCGGTCACGGCCGACTACTACCCGGCCATGCTCGAGCGTGAGAAGAGCGTGTCCACCTACATGGGCAACTTCCTCGCCATCCCGCACGGCACCAACGACGCGAAGGACGCCATCAAGTCGTCCGCCCTGTCGTTCATCCGCTACGCCAGCCCGATCGACTGGGACGGCAACCCCGTGCGCTTCGTCGTCGGCATCGCCGGCGTGAACAACGAGCACCTCGACATCCTGTCGAAGATCGCGATCGTGTTCTCCGACGAGGACGAGGTCCAGAAGCTCACCGACGCCGCCGACACCGCCGCGATCCTCTCGATCCTCGGCGAGGTCAACGAGTGAGCACCAGCACCGCCGTCCACTTCGGCGCCGGCAACATCGGCCGCGGCTTCGTTGGGCTCCTGCTCCACGAGGCCGGGTACGAGGTCGTCTTCGCCGACGTCGCCGCCCCGCTCATCGATGCCCTGGCCGCAGCCGACTCGTACACCGTGCACGAGGTCGGGGCCGGGGCCCAGGACCACGAGGTCACGAACTTCCGCGCACTGAACAGCGCGCAGGACGAGGACGGCGTGGTCGCCGAGATCGCGACCGCAGCGATCGTCACGTGCGCCGTCGGCCCGAACGTCCTGAAGTTCATCGCCCCGGTCATCGCCCGCGCGCTCGTCGCCCGTGACGCGGACGCCGCACCGATCGCCGTCATGGCGTGCGAGAACGCCCTCAACGCCACGGACCGCCTGCGGGAGTTCATCGTTGCCGCCCTGCCCGAGGACGGCCGCGACGCCGCCCTGGCCAAGGCCGTCTTCGCGAACACCGCCGTCGACCGCATCGTGCCCGCGCAGCCCGAGGGCGGCGGACTCGACGTGACCGTGGAGACCTACTTCGAGTGGGCCATCGACCGCACCCCGTTCGGTGGGAGTGAGCCGGAGATCCCCGGTGCGCACTACGTCGACGGCCTCGCCGCCTCGATCGAGCGCAAGCTCTTCACCGTGAACACCGGGCACGCCACCGTCGCGTACCACGGCTTCGTCGCCGGGGCCGACAAGATCTCGGACGCCATCGCGATCCCCGCCGTGCGCTCCGAGCTCGAGTCCGTTCTCGCCGAGACGAGCGACCTGCTCATCCGCCGGCACGAGTTCGACCCCGAGGTGCACCGCGCGTACGTGCAGGCGATCATCGGCCGGTTCGAGAACCCGCACCTGCCCGACACGGTGACCCGCGTCGGGCGCCAGCCGCTCCGCAAGCTGTCGCGTGACGAGCGGTTCGTGTCGCCCGCCGCCGCGCTGGCCGAGGACGGCACCGAGCCCACCGCGCTCCTCGACGCGATGGCCGCGGCGCTCCGCTTCGACGTCGCGGACGACGAGCAGAGCGTCGAACTGCAGGCGCTGTTGGCGTCGGACGCGTCCGACGCGGACGTGGCCACGCAGATCACCGGTCTCGCCGCGGAGCACCCGCTGCACGCCGCGTTCGCCGATCGGATCCGGTCCGCGCGCGCCTGACGACGTCCGCAAGGGCGGCTTGACGACGTCCGCACGGACGGACGGGAGGCCCGTCACCAGCTGGTGACGGGCCTCCCGTCCGTTCCGGGGTCGCGACGCGTACCGTCGCCCGCATGACGAAGCACTGGATGGCCCCACGGTTCGGCGGCAGCGAAGTCCTGGAGTACGTCGAGGCAGAGGTGCCGGTGCCCGGCCCCGGCGAGGTCACGATCGCCGTCCGCGCCGCCGGCATGAACCCGGCCGACACCAAGCACACCCGCCAGGGCGACCCCGCGGACCTGCCCATCGCCGTCGGGTACGAGGTCGCCGGCGTCCTGTCCGCCGTCGGTCCCGACACACAGATCGCGTCCGGCGGGGGAGCGGTCGGCGACGAGGTCCTCGCCTTCCGCATCAGCGGCGGCTGGGCCGAGTCCGTCACGGTGCCCGCGGCCGACGTCTTCGCGAAGCCCGTCGCGCTCGGCTTCCCGGAGGCCGCCAACCTGCTCCTCGCCGGCTCGACCGCCGCCGACATGCTCCGCGTCACCCGCGCCGAGGGGCGCGACACCGTCCTGGTGCACGGCGCCTCGGGCGCGGTCGGCGTCAGCCTGCTCCAGCAGCTGCGGCTGCTCGGCACCCGCGTCATCGGCACCGGGTCGGAGCGTGGTGCGGACGTCGTGCGACGCTTCGGTGGCGAGTGGGTCGCGTACGGCGACGGCCTGGAGGCTCGTGTCCGTGATCTCGCACCCTCCGGCATCGACGTGGCACTGGACTGCGTCGGCACCGAAGAGGCCGTCGACGTCTCGCTCGCGTTGGTCGCGGACCGATCACGGATCGTGACGATCGCCGCGCAGGCGCGGGCTGCATCGGACGGCATCGCCGCGGTGGGCGGCGCACAGCTGGCCAGCAAGGCGTTCCGTGACTCGGTACGGCAGCGGCTCATCGACCTCGCCGGTGCCGGACAGCTCGAGGTCCCGGTGGCGCGGACGTTCCCGCTGGCGGAGGCGAAGGCGGCGGCGGAGCTGCTGGAGTCCGGGCACCCCGGGGGCAAGCTCGCGCTCCTGCCCTGACCGCACGGTCGAGCCGTGGTGTCGTCCGGGCAGTCCGCGCAGCCCGGTCCGGGCCAGCCGAGTGGTGGGAGGTCCGCGCCGGCGCGCTGGGCGCCCTGGTACCTGATCGGTTCGGCGGCCGTTGGCAGGGGTCACGCGCGGTACCGGTTCTGACCGCCGCTCAGGAGTTCTGGTTGACTCGACCGTGAACATCAGCCAACACTCGAGGGGGACCACGTGAGCGACCAGTACCCGCAGGATCCGAACAACCAGCCGAACGCCCAGTTCGGCGGTGCACCGCAGTACGGCCAGCAGCCGCCGACCGGACCCAACGGCGAACCGCCGCTCTGGGCGCCGTGGTACGGGATCTCGTTCGGCAAGGCCGTCGGCCGCTTCTTCAAGAAGTACGCCACGTTCAGCGGTCGTGCCAGCCGGAGCGAGTTCTGGTGGTGGTACCTCGCCAACGCCATCGTGGGTGCCGTCCTCGGCATCCTGTACGGCATCGGCTTCGCGACCTCCGAGCGCTCGACCGTGTCGATGTCGTCCTCGACGTCGGCCAGCGTCCAGTCCACCGTCACCGAGCCGTCCGCACTCTTCGTCATCGTCGGCATCGTCTCCCTGCTCTGGGGCCTCGCGATCATCATCCCGACGCTCGCCCTCGGCTGGCGCCGCCTGCACGACGCGAACCTCCCCGGTGCGCTGTGGATCATCGCGATCTTCGTCGGCATCGTCGGCATCGTCTTCGGTCTGCTGCCGTCAAACCCGCAGGGCTCGCGGTACGACCGCCCCGACTCGAGCCGATGAGCAACGACGGGACGCCCCAGTGGGGCCAGCCCGGCGGCGATCAGCAGCAGGGGCAGCCGGGGTCCGGTGAGCAGCCCGGGTACGGGCAGCAGCCCGGCTACGGGCAGCAGCCCGGCTACGGACAGCAGCCCGGGTACGGGCAGCAGCCGTACCAGCAGTACGCCCAGCCGTACGTCGGTGGGTACCCGCAGCTGGCGCAGCCGATACCGGTCGGCCCGGACGGCGTTCCGCCGCTGTGGGCCCCGTGGTACGGCATCGGGTTTCTCGACGCGTTCCTCCGGTTCTTCAGGAAGTACGCCCGCTTCGACGGCCGCGCCGGTCGCAGCGAGTACTGGTACTGGTTCCTGGCCAACGCCATCGTCACGCTCGTGCTCTACGGGGGCTTCATCGCCCTGCTGATCGCCACCAGCCCGACCACAACCGTCGTGGACGACTACGGGTACTCGCGCGACGTGTCGGGGGCGCCTTCGCCGTTCGCCTTCGTGCTGCTCGGGCTCTTCGTGCTGTGGTGGCTCGCCACCCTCGTGCCGAACCTGGCACTCGCGTGGCGCCGGCTCCACGACGCGAACCTGCCGGGCCCGCTCTGGCTCGTCTCGCTCATCGCGAGCCCCGCAGCCATCGTGTTCGGCTGCCTGCCGTGGAACCCGGCCGGTGCGCAGTACGACCGCCCCGACCTGCGGTAGCTCCACGAACGAGAACAGCCCGCCCCGCGCATCGAGCGCGGGGCGGGCTGTTCGTGTGTGTCGGACGGCTCAGACGACCCGGAGACGGACGAGCGCGCCGTCGACGACCAGGTCACGCACGGTGGCCGACGGGTCGGCGATCTGGAAGCGCAGAGCACCGCCCGGCTGCTCGAACCAGGGCTGGACGAAGCGGACGTTCACCAGGAACGGCCGATCGACGACGTACCGATGGGTCTCCGGCGACGAGGTCACGTGCGGGGGCAGCGACCGGCTGGGCAGCGGGGTGTCGAGCGGGTGCAGCAGGTAGCCGTCCGGGCCACCGATGCGGTCGACGGGGACACCGGCCGGGATCTGGATGGTCAGCCCCTGCTCGCCGGCCTGCGCGACCTGCTGCGCGAGCTGCGGGTAGGTCGACGCCGCACGGTCGCGGAGCCCCTCGAGCTCGTGGCGGGGGATGTCACGCGGTTCCGGGAACGGACGGTTCAGGAAGCGGCGCAGCATCTCGACCGCGTCGTCCTCGCCCGTGGCCTGCGCGAGACGACGAGCCGTTCCGTAGTCGACGACCTCGAGCGCGTAGCCGGAAGCGTCGGTCTGGACGATGCGGAGCGCCCCCTCGACCGGCGGTTCGTGCAGGGTCTCGCCGGGGAGCTGCACGTACCGGGTCGTGTAGCCGAGCTGGTCGAGGATGGGGCGGGTGTCCGCGAACGTCATGGTCGGGAGCCTATCGGTCGACGTGGTGCTGGGCCTTGGACGGAGCCGGGACTACGCGCGGCCGCGCATGATCGCCTGCTTGACCTCGGAGATCGCCTTCGTCACCTGGATGCCACGGGGGCACGCGTCGGTGCAGTTGAAGGTCGTGCGGCAGCGCCAGACGCCTTCCTTGTCGTTGAGGATGTCGAGACGGACGTTCGCGGCGTCGTCGCGGGAGTCGAAGATGAACCGGTGTGCGTTCACGATCGCAGCGGGGCCGAAGTACTGCCCATCGGTCCAGAACACCGGGCAGGACGACGTGCACGCGGCGCAGAGGATGCACTTCGTGGTGTCGTCGAAGCGGGCGCGATCGGCGACGGACTGCACGCGCTCCTTGCCGGGCGTCGGGGCCGACGAGGACTGCAGGAAGGGCTGCACCTCGCGGTAGCTCTGGAAGAAGGGCTCCATGTCGACGACGAGGTCCTTCTCGAGCGGCAGGCCCTTGATCGCCTCGACGTAGATCGGCTTCGAGACGTCGAGGTCCTTGATCAGGGTCTTGCACGCCAGGCGGTTGCGACCGTTGATGCGCATCGCGTCGGAACCACACACGCCGTGCGCGCACGAGCGGCGGAAGGTCAGGGACCCGTCCTGCTCCCACTTGATCTTGTGCAGGGCGTCGAGGATGCGGTCGGTCGGCAGCATCATGACGTCGAAGTCCTGCCAGCGCGGCTCGTCGTCGACGTCGGGGTCGAAGCGACGGACGATGACCGTGACGGAGAAGGATCCGGGAGGGGCGTCCTGCACGGTGTCGGTGCGGGGTGCGTCGGAGACCAGGGTGTCGGTCATCTCAGTACTTCCTCTCCATGGGCTGGTACCGCGTGATGACGACGGGCTTCCAGTCGAGCGTGATGTGGTCATCGGCGAGTGACGAGTGCGGGTCGCCCGTCAGGTACGCCATGGTGTGCTGCATGTAGTTCTCGTCGTCGCGCTTCGGGTAGTCGTCGCGCATGTGGCCGCCGCGGCTCTCCTTGCGGTTGCGCGCGGAGTAGACGACGACCTCGGCCAGGTCGAGCAGGAACCCGAGCTCGACGGCCTCGAGCAGGTCGGTGTTGAACCGCTTGCCCTTGTCCTGCACGGAGACCTGCATGAAGCGGTTGCGGAGCGTGTGCAGTGTCTCGGTGACACGGGCGAGCGACTCGTCCGTGCGGAACACCTGGGCGTTCTTGTCCATCTCCTCCTGCAGTTCCTTGCGGAGGGCGGAGACGCGCTCGGTGCCGGTCGAGGCACGGAGCTGGTCGAGCATGCCGCGGACGCCGGCCGCCGGGTCTTCCGGCAGCGGGAGGAACTCAGCGGTCTGGACCCACTCGGCGGCGTTGTTGCCCGAGCGCTTGCCGAAGACGTTGATGTCGAGCAGCGAGTTGGTGCCGAGGCGGTTGGAGCCGTGCACGGAGACGCAGGCGCACTCGCCGGCGGCGTACAGGCCGGGGACGACGGTGGTGTTGTCGTACAGGACCTCGGCCTTGACGTTCGTCGGGATCCCGCCCATCGCGTAGTGCGCGGTCGGCATCACCGGCACCGGCTCGACGACGGGGTCGACACCGAGGTACGTGCGGGCGAACTCGGTGATGTCCGGCAGCTTCGTCTCGAGGACCTCGGCCCCCAGGTGCGTGCAGTCGAGCAGCACGTAGTCCTTGTTCGGTCCGGCTCCCCGCCCCTCGGCCACTTCCTGCACCATGCAGCGCGCGACGATGTCACGCGGTGCGAGGTCCTTGATGGTGGGGGCGTACCGCTCCATGAAACGCTCGCCCGAGGCGTTCCGGAGGATCGCACCCTCGCCGCGGGCACCCTCGGTCAGCAGGATGCCGAGCCCGGCGAGCCCGGTCGGGTGGAACTGGAAGAACTCCATGTCCTCGAGCGGCAGGCCCTTGCGCCACACGATGCCGACGCCGTCGCCGGTCAGGGTGTGCGCGTTCGAGGTGGTCTTGTACATCTTGCCGAAGCCGCCGGTCGCGAAGATCATCGCCTTGGCGTGGAAGACGTGCAGCTCACCGGTCGCGAGCTCGAACGCGACGACGCCGGCCGGCTGCTGGCGGGTGACACCGTCGTCACCGACGACGTCGACCATGATGAGGTCGAGCGCGTAGAACTCGTTGTAGAACTCGACGCCGAGCTTCACGCAGTTCTGGAACAGCGTCTGCAGGATCATGTGCCCGGTGCGGTCTGCTGCGTAGCAGGCCCGGCGGACCGGGGACTTGCCGTGGTCGCGGGTGTGCCCACCGAAACGGCGCTGGTCGATCTTGCCCTCGGGCGTGCGGTTGAACGGCAGGCCCATGTTCTCGAGGTCGATGACGGCGTCGATCGCCTCTTTCGCCAGGATCTCGGCGGCGTCCTGGTCGACCAGGTAGTCGCCGCCCTTGATCGTGTCGAACGTGTGCCACTCCCACGAGTCCTCTTCGACGTTCGCGAGGGCCGCGGCCATCCCGCCCTGCGCCGCGCCGGTGTGCGACCGGGTGGGGTAGAGCTTCGAGATGACGGCCGTCTTCGCCTTCGGGCCGGCTTCGATCGCGGCTCGCATGCCCGCGCCTCCGGCGCCGATGATGACGATGTCGAACTGGTGGTGGTGGACGGTGGTCTCGGTCACAGGGGTCTTTCCGTAGACGGTGGGAACGCGGGCAGCAACGGTGGTGGTGCTACTGCGCCGGGCAGAAGGACGGCAGGTCGGCGGCAGCGGCGCCGGCGGGGCACGGGTCGAAGGTCCAGCAGACGAGGAGCCCGAGGACGATCAGCACGACGCAGGCGGCCAGGATCGCGACGAGGAGGGTCTTGCGGATGCCGGGCTTCGACACGTAGTCGTTGACGATCGTGCGCATGCCGTTCGAGCCGTGGATGAGCGCGAGGACCAGCATGAGCGAGTCCCAGACCTGCCAGAAGGGGTTGGCCCACTTGCCGGCGACGAAGGCGAAGTCGATCTGCTTGACGCCCTCGCCCGCCACCATGTTGACGAAGAGGTGGCCGAAGATCAGCACGACGAGCAGCACACCCGAGGCGCGCATGTAGATCCAGCCCCACTTCTCCCAGTTGGTGGTGCTGCGGGCGGCTGCGGCCGAGCGGGGAGGTTCGACGATCTGCGTGGTCATGTTCGTGCCCCTCAGTTGAAGTCCGCGACGAGGTTCATGAGCTGGCGGGGCAGGAAGCCCGCGATCGCCACGGCCCACAGGACCATGACGATCCAGAACATGGCCCGCTGGTACTTCGGGCCCTTCGACCAGAAGTCGATCAGGATGATCCGCAGGCCGTTGAAGGCGTGGAACACGATGGCCATGACGAGCGCGATCTCGCCGAGGTTCATGATCGGGGTCTTGTACGTGCCGATGACCGCGTTGTACGCCTCTGGGGAGAGCCGCACGAGCGCCGTGTCGAGGATGTGCACGAGCAGGAAGAAGTAGATCGCGACGCCGGTGATGCGGTGGAGGACCCACGACCACATCCCGATCGAACCGCGGTAGAGCGTGCCCTGTGGCGTCCGAGAAGCCCGTGGCGCATCGATACGCTCTCCGTCGATACGTACGTCGGGCACCGCGGTCGCCGTACCCCCGCCGGTGTGCTCAGCCATGAGCTCGTCCTTCCATAGGACGGGCTCGCCCGATCGGCGAGCCCTTGCCGTTCGTGTTCGTGTGGAACACGACCATCCTATGCGCGGGCGCTGACCTTCTCGTCCCGACCGGCCCGGAGGCCCCGTCCGACGGGCGGCGCGCCGATGGTGCGGGCCGTGTCGTGGTGGTCGAGGAGCTGGTCGCCGACTGCCTCCCAGGTGGTGCCCTCGACCCGGAGCCGACCGGCGGAACCCATCCGCTCCGCCAGCGCGCGGTCGTGGTGCAGCCGCAGGACCGCGTGCCGCAGGGCCTGCGGCGCATCGGCGTCGTAGAGCTCGCCGTCGAGCCCCGGGGCGACCAGGTCGAGCGGGCCGCCGGACGCCGGCGCGATCACGGGCAGGCCGGAGGCGTGGGCCTCCTGCAGGGTCTGCCCGAAGGTCTCGGCCGGACCGGTGTGCACGAACAGGTCGAGCGACGCGTACGCGTCGGCGAGTGCGTCGCCGCGCAGGGGGCCGGTGAAGGTGACGTCGAGGTGCCGGAGCCGACGTTCGAGCATCGCCCGCGACGGACCCCCTCCGGCCACGACGACCCGGATGCCGGGGACGCCGCCGAGTTCGGCGAGCCGCTCGACCTCCTTCTCCGGGGCCAGGCGTCCGACGTACCCGACGATGGTCTCGCCGTTCGGGGCCAGGCGGCGGCGGAGTGCCCGCACGTGCCCGGTCGACCGGCGCGCGGGGTGGAACAGCTCGGTGTCGACGCCGCGACCCCAGCGGGCGACGCGGGGCACGCCCTCCTCGGCGAGCATCGCGGCCGTCGCGCTCGACGGGGCGAGCGTCAGCGAGGCGCCGGCGTGGATGCGTCCGAGGATCTTCCGCACCAACGGGACGGTCGCGGTCAGGCCGTTGCGGCGGGCGAACCCGGCCACGTCGGTCTGGAAGACGGCGACGGAGGGGATGCCGAGCCTCCCGGCTGCCGTGATCGCGCGCCCACCCACCAGGAACGGACTGGCGGCGTGGAGCACGTCGGCGCCGGAGGCGGCGAGGATCGTGTCCAGCACCGGGTGGGGGAGTGCCACCGGGAACTGGCGGTAGGCGACGGCGGGGATGCGGTGGACGTCGAAGGAGCGGTAGCGCTCGACGGCGCTGCGCGACCGGAACTGGGCGAGCCCGGGGGTGTCCGGTGCGATCACGACCGCGCGGTGACCCCGTCGTTCCAGGTGGTCGAGGACCGCCAGGACACTGGTGGTCACGCCGTTGAGGGTGGGCAGGAAGCTCTCGGTCACGACGGCGACGGTCCGGGGGGACGTGCCGCGCTCCACGCTGCGTGCGCTCATGGTGCTGCCCATGCTCCGGGCGTGACGTGACCCGGTGGGGCCGACGACGTGAACG
Organism: Curtobacterium sp. MCSS17_005; assembly: GCF_003234225.2. NCBI lineage: Bacteria > Bacillati > Actinomycetota > Actinomycetes > Micrococcales > Microbacteriaceae > Curtobacterium > Curtobacterium sp. MCSS17_005. The sequence continues at coordinate 2,610,263 of NZ_CP126258.1, read as the reverse complement.
GGACGCGCGCGACGGGTGAACAACGCGACGGCCGACGCTGCGGGAGCCCGCATGCGGGAATCGTGCGGAGACCACCCAGGATCCGCCCGGTGGGACCGGTACGGTGAGCGCGTGGCTGACGCTCTCGAAGACTTCTACGCGATCATCCCCGCAGGGGGCATCGGATCGCGCCTGTGGCCGTTGTCGCGCGCGGACGCACCCAAGTTCCTGCACGACCTGACGGGCTCCGGCACCTCGCTGCTGCGGCAGACCTGGGACCGCCTGGCGCCGCTCGCCGGCGACCAGCGGATCATGGTCGTCACCGGCCGTGCGCACCGGGTCGCGGTGGAGTCGCAGCTGCCCGGCGTCGAGGACCACAACGTGGTGCTCGAGAGCGAGCCGAAGGACTCCACGGCCGCCATCGGCCTGGCCGCGGCGATCCTGGTGCGCCGCGAACCAGACGTCGTCATCGGCTCGTTCGCCGCCGACCACGTCATCGGGGACGCCCGCGGCTTCCGTCGTTCGGTGCGCGAGGCCGTCGCCGTCGCCCGCGCCGGCTACGTCACGACCATCGGCATCACCCCGACGGAACCCGCGATCGGCTTCGGCTACATCAACGCCGACACCGTCGCGCTCGACATCGAGGGCGCTCCGACCGCACACGCGGTGAAGTCGTTCGTCGAAAAGCCCGACCTCGACACCGCCCGCTCGTACGTCGAGCAGGGCAACTACCTCTGGAACGCCGGCATGTTCATCGCGCGCGCCGACGTGCTGCTCGCGGAGATCGGCCGGACGAAGCCGGAGCTGCTGGCGGGCATCAACGAACTCGCCGACGCCTGGGACACCTCGGCCCGCGGCGCCGTCGTCGATGCCGTCTGGCCGATGCTCGAGAAGATCGCGATCGACTACACCGTCGCCGAGCCGGCCGCCGCCGCCGGACGCATGGCGGTCGTCCCCGGTGACTTCGACTGGGACGACGTGGGCGACTTCGCCTCGCTCGCCAAGCTGCAGTCCGGCGGCCGGCCGAACAACCTCGCCGTGCTCGGGGACGGCGCCCGCATCCTGGCGGACTCGTCGAGCGGCATCGTGATCTCGCACAGCCAGCGGCTCATCTCGCTCATCGGCGTCGAGGACATCGTCGTCGTGGACACCCCGGACGCGCTGCTCGTCACCACGAGCGCGAACGCGCAGCGGGTGAAGAGCGTGGTGGATGCGCTGAAGATCAGCGGCCGCGGCGACGTCCTGTAGCGCTCCACCGACAAACCCCCCGAACTGGGGGTGCGTGGGTGGCCCCGCGTTACGGGCGCGTTTCGGCGGGGTCGCGATCCCGTAACCGATCCGCAGGACCCCCGCAACGGGTCCTGTACCGACCCGACGGTCGTGTACTGTCGCCACGATCGCCCGGAACGCACGTGGTCCGGGCACGCTCCCCGGAGGAACCAACCCGTGACATCTCGTACCCGACAGGTCGTCCTCAGCGGCCTCGCGCTCGCCGGCACCGTCGCCGTCCTGGCCGGCTGCGCCTCGGCGCCGTCCACCACCGACTCGGCGAAGAAGACCGACTTCCGCCCCTGCATGGTCTCCGACGCCGGTGGGTTCGACGACAAGTCGTTCAACCAGCTCGGCTACGAGGGCATGAAGGACGCCGCCAAGGACCTCGGCGCCACCTACAAGGAGGCCGAGTCGAAGGACGCCACCGTCTACGACTCGAACATCGAGCAGCTCATCGGCCAGAACTGCAACCTCGTCGTGACCGTCGGCTTCAACCTGGCGGACGCCACGAAGAAGCAGGCCGCTGCGAACCCCGACACCGACTTCGCGATCATCGACGACAACTCGATCGACGCGAAGAACGTCAAGCCGATCACGTTCGACACCTCGCAGGCGGCGTTCCTCGCCGGCTACGCGGCGGCGTCCTACTCGAAGACCGGCGTCGTCGGCACCTTCGGCGGCATGCAGATCCCGACCGTCACCATCTTCATGGACGGCTTCGCGGACGGCGTGAAGTACTACAACGAGCAGAAGGACAAGGACGTCAAGGTCGTCGGCTGGAACGTCGACACCGGCAAGGGCTCCTTCACCGGTGGCTTCGAGGCCGGCACGCAGGCCAAGTCGGTCGCGCAGACGCTCCTCGACCAGGACGCCGACGTGATCCTCCCCGTCGGTGGCCCGATCTACCAGTCCGCTGCCGAGGCCATCAAGGACGCCGACAACGGCTCCGTCCTGATCGGTGCGGACAGCGACCTGTACGAGGCCGACCCCCGCTACAAGGACATCGCCTTCACCTCGGTCGAGAAGGGCATGCGCCCGGCCGTGAAGGACGTCGTCGAGCAGGCGGCCGACGACAAGTTCTCGAAGGACCCGTACGTGGGCACCCTCGAGAACGACGGCGTCGGCATCGCCCCGTTCCACGACTTCGAGTCCAAGGTCGACAAGGGCCTGCAGGGCGAGCTCGACGATGTGAAGGCCGGCATCATCGACGGCTCGATCAAGGTCAAGACCCAGTCCTGACCCGATGAACGCGGGCGGGGGAGCATCCCTCGCCCGCGTTCTCGTGCGCCCGGGTGGCGCACACCACATCGTGCGCCCGGCGGCGCACACCACATCGTGCGCCCGGCGGCGCACACCACATCGTGCATCCGCGGGGTGCACGCGACACCGTGCGCCCGCGTGGCGCGCGCGAGACAGAAATAGACTCCCGAACATGAAGCTCGAACTCCGCGGCATCACCAAGCGGTTCGGCGCCCTGGTCGCCAACGACCACATCTCGCTCACCGTCGAGCCGGGTGAGGTCCACTGCCTCCTGGGTGAGAACGGCGCCGGCAAGTCCACCCTGATGAACGTCCTGTACGGCCTGTACGACGCCGACGAGGGCGAGATCCTGCTCGACGACGTGGTGCAGGACTTCGACGGCCCCGGTGACGCCATGCGCGCCGGCATCGGCATGGTGCACCAGCACTTCATGCTCGTGCCCGTGTTCACCGTCGCCGAGAACGTCATGCTGGGGCAGGAGCAGACCACCTTCGGCGGGCGGCTCGACCTGGCCGGTGCCCGCAAGCGCGTGCAGGAGATCTCCGACCGCTTCGGGTTCGACGTCGACCCCGACGCCAAGGTCGAGGACCTGCCCGTCGGTGTGCAGCAGCGCGTCGAGATCATCAAGGCGCTGTCCCGCGACGCCTCCGTGCTGGTGTTCGACGAGCCGACGGCCGTCCTCACCCCGCAGGAGACCGACGAGCTGATGGGCATCATGCGCCAGCTCCGCGAAGCCGGCACCGCGATCGTCTTCATCACCCACAAGCTCCGCGAGGTGCGCGAGGTCGCCGACCGCATCACGGTGATCCGCCTCGGCAAGGTCGTCGGCGAGGCATCGCCGACCGCCACGAACAACGAGCTGGCCGCGCTGATGGTCGGCCGTGCCGTCTCGCTCGTGGTCGACAAGGCTCCCGCGACCGGTGGCGCCGACGCCCTGGTCGTCGAGAACCTGACCGTGACCGACCCATCCGGCATCGTGCTCGTCGACGACGTCTCCTTCACGGTGCGCCGCGGCGAGGTCCTGGCGATCGCCGGGGTGCAGGGCAACGGGCAGACCGAGCTCACCGAGGCGATCATCGGCCTCGAGCCCGCCCACGCCGGCCGCATCACCCTCGACGGCAAGGAACTCACCGGGCGGAGCGTCAAGCAGGTGCTCGACGCCGGCGTCGGCTTCGTGCCGGAGGACCGGAAAGAGGACGGGCTCGTCGGCGAGTTCACGATCGCCGAGAACCTGATGCTGGACCGGGCCGACCACGCCGAGTTCGTCCGTGCCGGCACGATCCGGGCGGCCGAGCGCGACGCCTTCGCCGACGAGAAGATCGCCGAGTTCGACATCCGGACGCCGGGTCGCACCACCGCGGCCGGTCGGCTGTCCGGCGGAAACCAGCAGAAGATCGTCCTGGCGCGCGAACTCAGCCGCGAGCTGCGGCTGTTCGTCGCCGCGCAGCCCACCCGCGGCATCGACGTCGGCTCGATCGAGTTCGTCCACAAGCGCATCGTCGCCACCCGCGACACCGGTGTGCCGGTCATCGTCGTCTCCACCGAGCTCGACGAGGTCGTCGCCCTGGCCGACCGCATCGCCGTGATGTACCGCGGCGGCATCGTCGGCATCGTCCCCGCGGCCACCCCCCGCGACGTCCTCGGCCTCATGATGGCCGGGGAGATCCCCGAAGGAACGGAGCTGGCCGCATGACCGGTTCGGCCGGCGAGATCCACGCCACACCCACGACCGGAACGGAGCTGGCCGCGTGACCGCGCAGGAACCAGACAACACGCAGCAGCCGGTGCCGGCTGCGCACGGCACCGCGGACGCCCCGCTCACCGACGACCGTCTGCAGGAGGTCGAGTCGACCCCGCACCTGATGACGGACTCGGCGGAGGACACCGAGCGCCGCAACGGCGCCGGTGGTGACCGCTGGCAGGCCGCCCTGCAGGGGATCCTGAACGGCTCCGTGCTCGTCACGGTGCTCGCCGTCGTCCTCGCGCTGGTCGCGTGCGGCATCCTCATCGCGGTGACGGACGAGAACGTCCGTGCCACCGCCGGCTACTTCTTCGCCCGCCCCACCGACATGCTCCAGGCGATCGGCACCGCGGTCGGCGGCGCGTACGCCTCCCTGTTCCAGGGCTCGGTGTTCAACTTCGGCGCGGACTCGTTCCAGCAGGCGATCGGGCCGCTCACGCGCTCCGTCGACTACTCGGTGCCGCTCATCGCCGCCGGGCTCGGGATCGCGCTGTCGTTCCGCGCCGGACTGTTCAACATCGGCGGCCAGGGCCAGATCCTGATGGGCGCCGCGGCCGCCGGGTGGGTCGGGTTCTCGTTCGACGGCCCCGCCGCGATCCACATCCCGCTCACGATCATCGCCGGCATCGTCGGTGGCGCGGTCTGGGGCGGCATCGTCGGGGTGCTCAAGGCCCGGACGGGTGCGAACGAGGTGGTCGTCACGATCATGCTCAACTACGTCGCGCTCTACCTGGTCAGCTACCTGCTCCGCACCCCGGGCCTGCTGCAGGCCCCGGGCAGCAGCAACCCGATCTCGCCCGCCACGAAGGAGAGCGCCCTGCTGCCGCAGCTCTTCGGCGTGCGGTACGGCGTGGACCTCGGGTTCATCGTCGCGATCATCGCGGTCGTCGTCGTCTGGTGGCTCGTCAACAAGTCGTCGCTCGGCTTCCGGTTCCGCACCATCGGTGAGAACCCCCGTGCCGCCCGTGTGGCCGGCATGAGCGTCCCGTCGCTGACCATCTGGGTCATGGTCATCTCCGGCGCCCTGGTCGGCATCGCCGGTGCCTACCAGGTGCAGGGCGCCGTCACCACGGGCTTCACCTCGGGCATCGACGCCGGCATCGGCTTCGACGCCATCACCGTGGCCCTGCTCGGCCGTTCGAAGCCGTGGGGCGTGTTCTGGGCGGCGATCCTGTTCGGCGTGCTGAAGAACGGTGGCTACGCCATGCAGGCCGCCAACGGCATCCCGATCGACATCGTCGGCGTCATCCAGGCACTCATCGTCCTCTTCATCGCTGCGCCGCCGCTCGTCCGCGCGATCTTCCGGATCCCGCAGCCGGGTACACGCAAGCGCACGAAGACGAGCAAGAACAGCAAGAAGGCGGTCGCCGCATGAGCACCCTCAGCCCCACCGCGGCCGCGCCGCGCATGCCCCTGGACGACCGCCCGGTCGAGACGACCCGCAGCTGGAAGCTCCCGATCGGGTACGGCGTGTTCACGCTGCTCGCGCTCGTGCTGTTCGGCTTCGGACACCGCCCCGGAACGGCGACGCTCCGCCTGGCCTCGAAGGGCGACTTCTTCGCGCTGCCGAACCTCCCGCTGCCGGCGACGGCCACCGGGATCGTCGTCACCGTGCTGCTCGCGCTCGCCACGGTGTACGCGATCGTCGAGACCCGTGCCTCGCGTCGTGTGCCGCTCTGGGTGACCTCGGTGTTCGCGATCGTCTTCGTAGTCGGCTTCCTCGCATGGGCGGTCGCCGGCGACTCGATCACCATCCCCGGCATGCTCTTCGGTGCGCTCGGCCTCGCGGTCCCGCTCGTCTTCGGTGCACTCGGCGGTGTGATCTCCGAGCGTGTCGGCGTGGTGAACATCGCGATCGAGGGCCAGTTCCTCGCCGGTGCGTTCACCTCGGCGCTCATCGCCTCGCTGACCGGGTCGCCCTGGGTCGGTCTCGTCGGTGCCCTCGTCGCGGGTGTGCTCGTGTCGTTCGTCCTCGCGGCGTTCAGCATCAAGTACCTGGTCGACCAGGTCATCGTCGGTGTCGTCATCAACGCCTTCATCTCGGGCCTGACCGGCTTCCTGTACTCGCAGGTGCTGTCCCCGAACCAGCAGACGCTCAACATCGGCATACGGTTCCCGAAGTTCGAGGTGCCGGTGCTCCACCAGATCCCGATCATCGGACCGATCTTCTTCGAGCAGTCGGTCGTCGTCTACCTGGCCTACATCGCCGTCGCGGTCGTCACCTTCGGCTTGTTCAAGACCCGTTGGGGTCTGCGGCTCCGCGCCGTCGGTGAGCACCCGCAGGCCGCCGACACGGTGGGCATCAACGTCACGAGCACCCGGTTCTGGAACGTCTCGCTCGCCGGTGCGATCGCGGGCCTCGGCGGGGCGTACTTCACGCTCGATGCCACCGGCGGGTTCACGAAGGACATGACGGCGGGCGCGGGCTACATCGCCCTGGCCGCCGTGATCTTCGGCCGCTGGGACCCGATCAAGGCCACGCTCGCGGCGCTGCTGTTCGGCTTCGCGTCGAACCTGCAGAACACGCTCAGCGCGGTCGGCTCGCCCGTGCCGAGCGAGTTCCTGCTGATGCTGCCGTACGTGGTGACGATCTTCGCCGTGGCCGGCCTGGTGGGGCAGTCGCGCGGCCCAGCCGCGTCCGGCAAGCCCTACATCAAGAGCTGACGGCCTGGAGGCACGACACATGACCGACGCACACGCTGCAGGTGACCAGGGGGTCACCGTCACCGACCCGGCGGACGCCGCCACGGGCTTCCCGGTCGACGACGTGGACTGGGGCGCCCTGCGGGACGCCGCCACGGCCGCGATGCGGCGCGCCTACGCGCCGTACTCGTCGTTCCCGGTGGGCGCCGCGGCGCTCACCGACGACGGCCGGATCGTCTCCGGCTGCAACATCGAGAACGCGAGCTACGGGGTGACGCTCTGCGCGGAGTGCTCCCTCGTGTCGCAGCTGCACATGACCGGCGGCGGCAAGCTCGTCGCGTTCACGTGCGTCGACGGTGACGGGGCGACCCTGATGCCGTGCGGGCGCTGCCGCCAGCTGCTGTTCGAGCACTCGACCGAGGGCATGCTCCTCGAGACGCTCTCCGGCATCCGCACCATCGACGAGGTCCTGCCGGACGCCTTCGGGCCGCGGACCCTCGCCACCTACCAGCAGGAGCACTGACATGGCCGTCGAGCCGTTCGACACCGTCGACCTCATCCGCACGAAGCGCTCCGGCGGGGCCCTCAGCACCGCCGAGGTGGACTGGCTCGTCGACGCGTACACCCGCGGCTACGTCGAGGACCCGCAGATGGCCGCGATGGCGATGGCGATCTTCCTGAACGGGATGGAGCGGCGCGAGATCAAGGACCTCACGCTCGCGATGATCGCGTCGGGGGAGCGGATGTCGTTCTCGTCGCTCGGCAAGACGACCGTGGACAAGCACTCCACCGGTGGTGTCGGCGACAAGATCACGCTGCCGCTCGCACCCCTGGTGGCGTCGTTCGGCGTCGCCGTGCCGCAGCTGTCCGGCCGCGGACTCGGCCACACCGGCGGGACGCTCGACAAGCTCGAGTCGATCCCCGGCTGGCAGGCGTCCATCTCGAACGACCGCATGATGCAGGTGCTGCAGGACGTCGGCGCGGTCATCTGCGCGGCCGGGTCCGGCCTGGCACCCGCGGACAAGAAGCTCTACGCGCTCCGCGACATCACCGGCACGGTCGAGTGCATCCCGCTCATCGCGTCGAGCATCATGTCGAAGAAGATCGCCGAGGGCACCGGTGCGCTCGTGCTCGACGTCAAGTTCGGGTCCGGCGCGTTCATGCCGACCTACGAGGCGTCCCGGGAGCTCGCGCAGACCATGGTCGACCTCGGCAACGACGCCGGGGTCGCGACCTCGGCGCTGCTGACCGACATGGAGGTCCCGCTCGGGCTGACGATCGGCAACGCGCTCGAGGTGCGGGAGTCGGTCGAGGTGCTCGCCGGCGGCGGCCCCGCCGACGTCGTCGAGCTGACCGTGGCGCTCGCGACCGAGATGCTCACGCTGGCCGGACTGCCCGACGCCGACCCCGCCGCGGCGCTCGCGGACGGCCGCGCGATGGACACCTGGCGTCGGATGATCGAAGCGCAGGGCGGGGACCCGTCCGCCGCGTTGCCCGTGGCCCGCGAACAGCACGTCGTCACTGCTCCGACGTCGGGGGTCCTCACGCAGCAGGACGCGCTGCCGTTCGGCGTCTCGGCCTGGCGGCTCGGGGCCGGTCGTGCCCGCGCGCAGGACCCGGTGCAGGCCGGCGCGGGCATCGAGCTCCACGTCAAGCCGGGGGACATCGTGACCGAGGGCCAGCCGCTCTGGACGCTGCACTCCGACGACGCGTCGCGGATCCCGCGCGCGCTGGAATCGCTCGAGGGCGCGTGGACCATCGGCCCGGCGGGCTCCGCTGCCGCGGCACGGGGGCCGATCGTGCGCGAGCGCATCGGGTCCTGAACTCGGCCACCCGACCGACCGGAGGCTCCCTGCACACCTGTGGGGAGCCTCCAGTGTCTTCCGTCGTGGGTTGTGCACAGGTGCCTGCGCGGCGGCGGTGACCACCGATAGCCTGGGGGCATGAGCGCCGACGCCCCGACCTACCGCCTGCCCGACGCCGGGGCGGTCATCAACGACCTGCCGAAGGTCTCGCTGCACGACCACCTCGACGGCGGCCTGCGTCCCGCGACCATCATCGAGCTCGCAGCCTCGGCGGGTGTCACGCTCCCCACCACCGACCCGGCCGAGCTCGGGCAGTGGTTCGCCGACCAGTCGAACTCCGGCTCCCTGGTCGAGTACCTGAAGACGTTCGACGTCACCACGTCGGTGATGCAGACCGCGCCGCAGCTCACCCGGATCGCCCGCGAGTTCGTCGAGGACCTGGTCGCCGACGGCGTCGTCTACGGCGAGGTCCGCTGGGCGCCGGAGCAGCACCTGCAGGGCGGACTGACCCTCGACCAGACGGTGGAGGCCGTGCAGGCCGGCATCGAGGAAGCCGTCGACGCCGCCGGTGGGCGCATCCGCGTCGGCCAGCTCGTCACCGCGATGCGGCACGCCGACCGGTCGCTCGAGATCGCCGAGCTCGCCGTCCGGCACCGTGACGCCGGGGTCGTCGGCTTCGACATCGCCGGTGCCGAAGCCGGGTTCCCCGCCTCGAACCACCGCGCCGCCTTCGACTACCTGGCGTCCGAACTGTTCCCCGTCACCGTGCACGCGGGCGAGGCCGACGGGCTCGCCTCCATCCGGTCCGCGCTGGTCGACGGCCGGGCGCTCCGCCTCGGGCACGGCGTCCGCATCTTCGAGGACGTCGCCCTGTCCGACGCCGGCGACGGTTCGACGCTGGCCTCCCTGGGCGAGGTCGCCTCGTGGGTCCGTGACCGCGAGATCCCGCTCGAGGTCTCGCCGTCGTCCAACCTGCAGACCGGGGCGATCGCCGCGTGGGGCGACGACCTCGCCGACCACCCGTTCGACGTGCTCTACCAGCTCGGCTTCCGCGTCACGGTGAACACCGACAACCGCCTGATGAGCGGGACCTCGCTGTCGAAGGAGCTCGCACTGCTCGCCGGCACGTTCGGGTACGACCTCGACGACCTGGCCGCGTTCCAGATCAACGCCGCGCTCGGGTCGTTCCTGCCGCTCGAGGACCGCGAGGAGATCATCGCCACCATCACGGCCGGGTACCAGGAGGCCTGACGCATGGGACTGCCACCGCTGCCGGACACCGCCGTCCTCCTCGGTGCGGACGCGCCCGCGTGGCGTGACGCGATGCGCCTGGTCGGCGGTGCGCTCGCCGCTTCGGGCGCCACCACCGACGAGTACACCGACGCCATGATCGGCATGGTCGAGGAGCACGGGCCGTACATCGTCATCTCGCCGGGGCTCGCGTTCGCGCACGCCCGGCCGGGTGGTGCCGTCGTGCGGGACGGACTCGCGATCGTGACGCTCGCGTCGCCGGTGGTGTTCGGACACCCGCACAACGACCCCGTCCGTGTGGTGCTCGGGCTCGCGGTGGCCGAGGTCGGCACCCACCTGGAGTCGATCGGCGAGATCGCGAACCTGTTCAACGACGCCACCGTAACCGGACGGATCGCGGCGGCGACCACGGCGGACGAGGTCCGCGCGATCATGGGGGTCTCCGCGTGAAGATCGTGACCATCTGCGGCGCCGGCATCGGGTCGAGCGGCATCCTCAAGGTGAACGCCGAGAAGGCGCTCGACGCCCTCGGGTTGTCGGCGTCCGTCGTCGCGGCGGACGTCGCGTCCGTGCGGGACGTCTCCGACGACGCCAACGTGATCCTGACGAGTCAGGAGTTCGTCGAGGCGATCGGCGACACCTACGCCGAGGTCATCGTCATCGCGAACCACTTCGACCAGGGCGAGATCACGGCGGCGGTGGACCGGGCGCTCGGCGAGCACTGAGGCGGGTGCGGCGGCGGCCGTGCGGCGGGCGCGGCGGCGGCTGCTGCGGCGGGTGCGGCGGCGGCCGCTGCGGCGGGCGTCCGCCCTTTAGAGTTGGGGCATGAGCACCGAAAACCCGCTGAACGACCCCGCTGCCGACCCGTTCGAGGTCGCGCGGGCCGCCGCCGCCGTCATCGCCGAACAGTCCGGCATCGAGCGGCACGACATCGCCCTGACCCTCGGGTCGGGCTGGGGCAAGGCCGCCGACATCATCGGTGAGACCGTGTCCGAGATCCCGGCCGAGCAGGTCCCCGGGTTCAGCGCCTCGGCCGTCCCCGGACACTCCGGCACGATCCGGTCGATCCGCCTCGCCGACGGCCGCCACGCGCTCGTCATCGGGGCCCGTACCCACTACTACGAGGGCCACGGGGTCCGTCGGGTCGTGCACAGCGTCCGCACGGCCGCGGCGACCGGTGCCTCGATCATGGTGCTGACCAACGGTGCCGGCGGCATCAAGGAGCACTGGACCCCGGGCACCCCGGTGCTCATCAGCGACCACATCAACCTGACCGCGGACAGCCCGCTCGAGGGCGCGACGTTCATCGACCTGACCGACCTGTACTCCGCGCGTCTGCGTGAGCTGGCCCGGACGGTCGACCCGTCGCTCGACGAGGGCGTGTACACGCAGTTCCGCGGCCCGCACTACGAGACCCCGGCCGAGGTCCAGATGGCGAAGACCATCGGCGGACACATCGTCGGCATGTCGACCGCGCTCGAGGCCATCGCCGCCCGTCAGGCCGGCATGGAGGTCCTCGGGTTCTCGCTCATCACGAACCTCGCCGCGGGCATCCAGAAGACCCCGTTGTCGCACACCGAGGTGCTCGAGGCCGGCAAGCAGGCCGAGCCGGTGATCGCCGACCTGCTCGCACGCGTGGTCGCCGCACTCGGGCAGCCGGCATCGTGAAGCTCGACCTCGACCAGGTGCTCGGCACCGCGCGGACGTGGCTGGCGCAGGACCCCGACCCGGAGACCCGCGACGAGCTGGCCGCGGCGATCGACGCGGCGGCCGACGGTGACGGTCCCGCTGTCCGGGCGCTCGCCGAGCGGTTCGACGGTCGGCTGCAGTTCGGCACCGCGGGACTCCGCGCGGAACTCGGCTGGGGCCCGCTGCGGATGAACCGGGTCGTCGTGACCCAGGCCGCTGCGGGGCTCGCACGGTTCCTCATCGACACCGGCCGCTCGCGCAGCGTCGTGATCGGGTACGACGGCCGGGTGAACTCGGACGTCTTCGCACGTGACTCGGCCGAGGTCATGCGCGGCCTCGGGCTCGAGGTCACCCTGCTGCCCTCGGCCCTGCCGACGCCGGTGCTCGCGTTCGCCGTCCGGCACCTCGACGTCGGTGCCGGCGTCATGGTCACGGCGAGCCACAACCCGCCGCGGGACAACGGGTACAAGGTCTACCTCGGTCAGGACGACGACGGCTCGCAGATCGTGCCGCCCGTCGACGGCGAGATCGCGGACGCCATCGACGCCGTCGCCGCGGGCTCCGTCACCGACCTGCCGCGCGGCACGGACTACACCGTCGCGTCGTCGGCCCTGGTCGACGCCTACGTGGCCGCCACGGCCGCGATCGTGCCCGCTCCCGCACTCGGGGTCGACGAGCAGCCGAAGGTCGTCTACACGGCCATGCACGGCGTCGGGTGGGAGACCGCTCGCGCGGTGTTCGCGGCGGCCGGGTTCGCGTCACCGACGGTGGTGCCGGAGCAGATCGAGCCGGACGGTGCGTTCCCGACGGTGTCGTTCCCGAACCCCGAGGAGCCCGGCGCGATGGACCTGGCGATCGACCGCGGGCTCGCCGTCGGCGCCGACCTGGTGATCGCGAACGACCCCGACGCCGACCGGCTCGCACTCGCGATCCCGGACGGATCCGGTTCCTACCGTCGACTGTCGGGCAACGAGGTCGGCTGGCTGCTCGGGTGGCGGGCCGCTGCACGGGCGTCGGAGTCCGGTGCGACCGGCACCCTCGCCGCTTCGATCGTCTCGTCGCCGGCGTTGGCCCGGGTGGCCGCGCGCCACGGGCTGGAGTACCGCGACACCCTGACCGGCTTCAAGTGGGTGTCGCGGGTGCCCGAGCTGCTGTTCGGGTACGAAGAGGCCCTGGGCTACCTGGTCGACCCGTCGGTCGTGCGCGACAAGGACGGCATCTCGGCTGCGCTGGAGCTGCTGTCCCTCGCCGACGAGCTCGCCGCGTCGGGCTCGACCATCGCCGACCACCTCGAGGCCTTCGCCGCCGAGTTCGGCGCGTTCGCCTCGGGGCAGGTCGCGACCCGCGTCGACGACCTGTCGCGCATCGGCGAGATCATGGCGTCGCTCCGGTCCACGCCGCCGTCGACGCTCGGCGGGCTGGACGTGCACACGGTGACGGACTACGCCGACGGGGTGGCTGGCTTCCCGCCCTCGGACATCCTGCGCTACGACCTGTCCGGCGACGCCCGGGTGATCGTCCGCCCGAGCGGCACCGAGCCCAAGGTGAAGGTCTACATCGACACCGTCGCGGACACCCCCGCCGAGGCGCAGCGCCTGGTCGACGCCCTCGCCGACGCGGTGCGCCCCCTGGTGTCGTAGGGCGCGGTCCTGCCCGAACCAGGTTCCGGACACAGCACCGCGCATCTTCGCGGTGCTGTGTCCGTTCCGCAGTGTCGCGTGGGCCCGATACCGCTCCACAACGGCAACGGTCGCCTGGTTCTCCACAGCGACCGGGTGATCGTGCCGTGAGCGGTCGCCGGAACGACAGGCTGTCCCGATGGAACGCCTCACGCTCATGACGACTCCGGTGGACAGCGCAACGGCTCGCAGCATGCGGCGCAGAACGGAGCGGGGCGAGTTCCTCCGCATCGGCCACGGCGTTTCGACCCCCGCCCAGGCGTTCAGGGATGCGTCGGAAGCGGCTCGTCACCGTGCCCGGATCGACGCCGTCCTCGCTGCCTCCCGTCCGGGGCTGATCGTGTCGCACGCGTCGGCCGTCGTCATGCACGGGCTGCCGTGGTTCGGGTCGCTCCCGGATCGCGTGGCCCTCACCGACCCCACGCGCGACCGTGCGCAGCGCCTGCGGTTCAGCGACAAGGTGCCGGCGCGTGGTCGAGACGTGGCAACCGTGCTCATCGACGGGGTCGAGACGACGGACCTGGTGACCACGGCCATCGACGTTGCGCTCCGATCTGACCGGGGCCATGCCCTGGTCGTCCTCGACGCGGTGCTCCGACGAGGGGCCGATCGTCACGACCTGCTGGCCGAACTCGAATCGCGACCGACACGCCGTGGTGCCCAGCGGGTCCGAGCGCTCCTCGAGCTCGCGGATGGTCAGATCGAGTCCGTCGGAGAGAGCCTCGCGCTGTTGGTGATGCACGATCTCGGGTTGCCACGGCCGGAGCTGCAACACGAGTTCTCCGTCGACGGCCGATGCATCGCACGGGTCGACTTCTGGTTTCCGGAGCAGGGGGTGGTCGTGGAGTTCGACGGACTCGTCAAGTACCGGGCCGGCGAGGTTCGGGGCGCGCGGACGGCAGAAGAAGTGGTGATCGCGGAGAAGTTCCGAGAAGACGCGGTGCGTGCAGTCCCGGGGGTCCGCGGTGTCGCGAGGCTGATCTGGCGCGAGGTTCTGCCCGGCGGGGATGCTCCGTCCACGCTCCGGAGGTCCGGACTCCCGGTCCCACTGGCGAGCCGCACGACACCGACGTGGTGACGCACCGTGGAACGGACACAGCACCGTGTAGATGCACGGTGCTGTGTCCGGAACCTGGTTCCGGGGGAGAGAAAGAACCCCGCGCTACGCGAGCTCGAGCAGCATGTGACCGGACGAGACCGTCTGGCCGACCGGGGCGTTCAGCCCGGTGACGACGCCGTCCTTGTGGGCCTGCACGGGCTGCTCCATCTTCATGGCCTCGAGCACGACGAGCAGGTCGCCCTTCACCACGGTGTCACCCTCGGCGACCGCGAGCTTCACCACGGTGGCCTGCATCGGCGACGCAACGGACGACCCGGACTTCGCCAGACCCCCGCGGACAGCCGACGAGCGGCGCTTCGGGGGAGCGGAGGGGCCGGCCGGACGACGACCGGCGACACCGCCGGCAGCACCGCCACCGACGATCGACGGCATGGTGACCTCGATGCGCTTGCCCTGCACCTCGACGACGACGCTGTCGCGCGCAGCCGGAGCCGGAAGTTCCTCGGGGGAGCCGCTCCACGCCGGGATCTCGTTGACGAAGTCGGTCTCGATCCACTGCGTGTACACGGAGAACGGTGAGGAGTCGTCGGTCGCGAACGCCGGGTCCGACACCACGGCACGGTGGAAGGGCAGCACGGTCGGCAGGCCGGTGACCTCGAACTCGGCGAGTGCGCGACGCGAACGCTCCAGCGCCTCGGCACGGGTGGCGCCGGTGACGATCAGCTTCGCGAGCATCGAGTCGAACGAGCCGGACACGACGTCGCCGGAGACGACACCAGAGTCGACGCGCACGCCGGGGCCGGACGGCGCGTTGAACGCGTGCACGGGACCGGGCGCGGGGAAGAAGTTGCGACCCGGGTCCTCGCCGTTGATGCGGAACTCGAACGAGTGTCCCCGCGGCGTGGGGTCCGAGTAGTCGAGCACGCCACCCTCGGCGATGCGGAACTGCTCACGCACCAGGTCGATGCCGGTCACCTCTTCGGACACGCAGTGCTCCACCTGCAGACGGGTGTTCACCTCGAGGAACGACACGGTGCCGTCGGCCCCGATGAGGAACTCGCAGGTGCCGGCGCCGACGTAGCCGACCTCGCGCAGGATCGCCTTGGACGACTCGTACAGCGCGGTCTGCTGCTCGGGCGTCAGGTAGGGCGCCGGGGCTTCCTCGACGAGCTTCTGGTGGCGACGCTGCAGCGAGCAGTCGCGGGTGGAGACCACGACGACGTTGCCGTGCTCGTCCGCCAGGCACTGGGTCTCGACGTGGCGCGGCTTGTCCAGGTACTTCTCGACGAAGCACTCGCCCCGGCCGAACGCGGCGATCGCCTCACGCGTGGCGGACTCGAACTGCGCGGCGACCTCGTCGCGCGTCCGTGCGACCTTCAGACCACGGCCGCCGCCGCCGAACGCCGCCTTGATGGCGACCGGCAGGCCGACCTCGTCGGCGAACGCGATGACCTCGGAGGCGTCCTTGACGGGCTCGATGGTGCCGGGGGCGAGCGGGGCGCCCACCTTCTCGGCGACGTGGCGCGCGGACACCTTGTCACCGAGGCGCTCGATCGACTCCGGCGACGGGCCGATCCAGACGAGCCCGGCATCGATGACGGCACGGGCGAAGTCGGCGTTCTCGGCGAGGAACCCGTAGCCCGGGTGCACGGCGTCCGCGCCGGAGCGGCGGGCGACCGAGATGATCTTGTCGATGACGAGGTACGTGTCGGCGCTCGTGGTGCCGTTCAGCGCGTAGGCCTCGTCGGCGAGGCGGGCGTGCAGGGCATCGCGGTCCTGGTCGGCGTAGACCGCGACCGATGCCTTGCCCGCGTCGCGGGCCGCGCGGATGATGCGGACGGCGATCTCGCCGCGGTTCGCGATGAGGACCTTGCTGATACGGGGCATGACACATCAGCGTATTCGTGCGGCGGGAGTGCGTTTTGACTGGCACCCACAAAGAACCACCCCGAACAGGTGCGGATGTCTACAGTGCCCACAGGTCGTGCCAGGCGATGCCGAAGCCCCGGAGGAGCATCGATCGCAGCACCGGCAGCGACATCCCGATCACGGCGGACGGTGCCCCGTCGATCCGCGTGATGTACGCCGCGGCCCGACCGTCGATGGTGAAGGCACCGGCCACCTCGAGCGGCTCGCCCGTCGCGACGTACGCGTCGATCTCGTCGACGGACACGTCGTCGGCGAAGGT
The DNA here is from genome assembly GCF_003234225.2 of Curtobacterium sp. MCSS17_005. Classification (NCBI taxonomy): domain Bacteria; kingdom Bacillati; phylum Actinomycetota; class Actinomycetes; order Micrococcales; family Microbacteriaceae; genus Curtobacterium; species Curtobacterium sp. MCSS17_005. The sequence goes on along the minus strand of NZ_CP126258.1, from coordinate 2,593,696 downwards.
CAGCACCGCGCTGTCGACTGCGACCACGCGGTCGCCAGCGGCGGCCAGCGCCGACCCGCCGGGCGCGACGTCACCCAGCTGCGGAACGCCGGCGGTGGACGTGACCAGGGACCGGACGGGAGGCACGGTGCGGGCCGGTGCCGCGCCTCCAGGCCGTCCCGTGGCCGGGTCCAGGTCCCGGCGCCGGTCGTCGCGTCGGCGATCGATCACGCAGTGTCCGCTCCACAGCGTCCCGCCGCCGGCGGCGAGCATCTGCCGCCAGCGCTCCCGGGCGACTGCCGGGTCGTGCGGCTTGCCGTACAGCTGTCCGTCGACCTCGAACGCGGAGTCCCCGCCGAACACCACCCCGTCGACCGGTGACCCGGCGACCGCGGAGTCGGCGACTGCGGACGCCTTCGCGACGGCGAGGAGCGAGACGAGCTCCGGACCGGTCAGGTCACGGCCGAGGGACGCAGCTGCTGCGGCGCCGACGGCGTCCTCGTCGACCCCGGGGGACACGAGCACGGGTTCGATCCCGGACTGGGCGAGGAGTGCTCGGCGGGCGGGGGATGTACTCGCGAGGTACAGACGCATGGGACCATCTCACCATGGGTGAATCCGTCGGCACGCTGCTCGAACTCGACGTCACCGGGATCGCCCACGGCGGCATCTCGGTGGCACGGCACGAAGGACGGGTGGTCTTCGTCTCGGACGCGATCCCCGGGGAGCGCGTCGTCGCCCGGGTGACCGAGGACCGCAAGAAGTCGTTCTGGCGCGCCGACACGGTCAGCGTCGTGACGCCGAGCGAGCACCGCGTCGACCACGTCTGGCCCGAGGCCGCGCTCGAGCGTGACCCCGAGACGCGCCCGGGTGGTGCGGAGTTCGGTCACATCGCCCTCGCACACCAGCGCACGCTCAAGCACGACGTCCTCGTCGACTCGTTCGCACGGTTCGCACGGATGGACCTCGCCGAGGCGCTCGGTCACGACGTCGTCGTCGAGGCCGCGCCCGGCGACGACGCCGCGAACGGCCTCGGCTGGCGCACCCGCGTCCGGCTGCACGTCGACGAGCAGGGCACCGCCGGCCCGTTCGCGGCCCGCTCCCACTCCGTCATCCCGGTGACCGGCCTGCCGCTCGCGACCGCCGTCGTCCAGCAGAGCGCCCCGCTCGGCCGTGGTGCGCTGCCGGGCTCGTCGGTCATCGACGTCCTCGCACCGAGTGGCTCCGAGGGAGCGCGGCTCGTCATCGACGACCAGAAGCCCACCGTGGTGACCGAGGTCGTGGGAGAGCGCACGTTCCAGGTCGACGACAACGGGTTCTGGCAGGTGCACCGCGCCGCGGCGACCGTGCTCACCGAGGCCGTGCAGGACCTCGTCGACCGCGACCGCCTCGACCCCGAGGGCACCCACCTGGACCTGTACGGAGGTGTCGGCCTGCTCGCCGCCGCCCTCGGCGACCTGGTCGGCCCGAAGGCGCGCATCACGAGCGTCGAGAGCGCCGCCCGTGCCACCGAGCACGCGCAGGAGAACCTGTCCGAGTGGCTCGGCGCCCGCGCCGAGACCGGCCGCGTGGACCGCTGGCTGACGAACACGGTGGCGAACGCCTCGCGCGCCGAGAAGGACCGCTTCCGCGCCGGCACGATCGTGCTCGACCCGCCCCGCGCCGGTGCCGGTCGTGACGTGGTCGTGCAGATCGCCGCGCTCCAGCCGGAGCAGGTCGTCTACGTGGCGTGCGACCCGGTGGCGCTGGCCCGCGACGTCGCGACGTTCGCCGACCTCGGCTACCGGCTCGAAGCACTGCGGGCCTTCGACCTGTTCCCGCACACCCACCACCTGGAAGCCGTCGCACGCCTGGTCCCCGCGCGCTGAGGTCCGGGCGCGACCGGGGCGGGCGCGACCGGGGCGGGCCCGGCCGCCGCTCCTTGCGTGCCGGGGTGTCCACCAATCGGCGGACCGGCCAGCGTGGCGCGGCGGAGAAGCCCCGCACCTGAGTCCGGGCTGGGTATCCTGGGTCGTTGATGGCACTCCGGTTTCAGGGGCCGGCGTCGCGCATCGGAACGAGAGGCCACTGTGGCAGCAGGAACGACAACCACCAGCACCGAGACGTCAGGGGCGGCCGCCAGGCCGGTCCGGGTCGCGATCGTCGACGACCACGAGTCCGTCCGACTCGGGATCCAGGCGGCGTGCCAGAACGAGGGGTTCGAGGTGGTGCTCACCGCCGCCAGCGTCCCCGAGTACGTCCAGAACCTCGACGGGCGAGAGGTCGACGTCGTCGTCCTCGACCTGTCCCTCGGTGACGGCTCGACCGTGACCGAGAACGTCAAGGGCGTGCAGGGGACGGGATCGGCGGTGCTCGTGCACTCCATCGCGGACCGTGTCGCCAACGTGCGTGAGGCGCTCGCAGCAGGGGCTGCCGGCGTCATCCCGAAGTCCTCGGCCACCAAGACCGTGATGGCCGCGGTCGCCACCGTCGCACGCGGTGACGTGCTCAACAACCTCGAGTGGGCGAGCGCCATCGACGCCGACCGCGACTTCGCGAAGGCGCAGCTCGGCCGCCGCGAGCGCGAGATCCTGCACCTCTACGCTTCGGGCCTCCCGCTCAAGCTCGCCGCCCAGCAGCTCGGCATCGGCTACTCGACGGCCCGTGAGTACCTGGACCGGATCCGTGTGAAGTACGTCGAGGTCGGTCGCCCGGCCCCGACGAAGGTCGACCTGCTGCGTCGAGCCGTCGAGGACGGGATCCTCCCCGGGCTCGACTCGGGCATCGACCCCGACGGCGACGGTCGCTGACACGGATGGCGACCGCGGCTGAGTCGGCGCGGACGGTCGTCGAACCGGCGCCGTTCGGCGCCGATCCGGCGCGCAGCGTCCGCGCCTCGATCACGCAGGCGTCGGTCGAGCGCGCGTTCGCGATCCTCCTCGCGATGGCGGCGATCGGCCTCGGCATCGTCGATGCGCCCGCGGTCCTGCAGCAGCTGCCGTACCTCGACCCGTTCTGGGGTCCGACGCTGATGCTCGCCCTCGCGGCGTCGTTCGTGTTCATCGGGGTCTCGGCCTTCGTGCAGCGGGTCGCCCAGCTGGCGCAGATCGTCTGTGCGCTGCTGTTCCTCGTCGTGCTCGTGACGTGGACGGCGACCGTGCAGGAGCCCATCCCGTCGTCGCAGCAGCCGTGGCCGTGGTGGTTCTGCACGGTCGGCTGCACGGCGGCGGCGATGGGCTTCGCCACGTGGCGCGCGACGGTCTACACGGCGCTCGTGCCGGCGGTATACGTCGTGATCCGGCTCAGCCCGCTCGGCGGGGACGTCGGGGTCCTCGCCGTCCTGCTCGACGGCGTGTACACGGCGCTGCTCAGCGGCGCGGTGCTCGTCATCGCCGTGGTGCTGCGGCGTGCGGCCACGTCGGTCGACACGGCGCAGTCCACAGCCGTGCGGCGGTACTCGCTCGCCATCCGGGAGCACGCCACCGAGGTCGAGCGGGTCCAGGTGGACGCCATCGTGCACGACAGCGTGCTCACGACGCTGCTCTCCGCCGCCCGGGCCGACACGCTCGAGGCCAAGACCCTCGCCGCGCGGATGGCCCGGAACGCGATCGACCACCTCGAGGCCGCGGCCACCGACGGTCCCGGTGACGTCGCGCCGGTCGCCCTCGGGGAACTCCGGGCGCGCATCCGCGAGGGCGTGAGTGCGTTGCCCGCCCCGGTCCGTCTGGTCCCGACACCGACCGGGTCGGTCCGCCTGCCCGCGTCGGTCGCCGACGCGCTGGCCTCGGCGGCGCTGCAGGCCGCGGTGAACAGCGTGCAGCACGCCGGCGACGCTGCCGTCTCCCGCTGGGTCCGCATCGAGCAGCAGGGGCAGGGGGTGCTCGTCGAGGTCGGTGACGACGGGCGCGGGTTCGACGTCGCGGCCATCCCCGCCGAACGGCTCGGTGTCCGCCGCTCCATCGTCGAGCGGGTCGCGACCGTCGACGGCCGCGCCGAGGTGCACACCGCACCGGGCGAGGGCACCCGCATCGTGCTGACGTGGTCGCCGGCCGCGAGGACGACCGCATGAAGGTCTCCCTGCCGGCGAGCATCGCCCTGGGCCTGGCGTCGCTGTTCTCCCTCTACCACCTGGTCCTCGCCGCAGCTACGCTGCCGCGCGTCGACCAGGTCGCCCCGATCATCGCCTGCATGGTCCTGTACGCCGCGGCCACCGGCCTGGCACTGTTCGTCCCCGGCAGGGTCCTGCCGGTCTGGACGGCCTGCTTCTCCCTCGCCACCGCCATCGTGATGCCGGTGATCGCCGCCCCCGTCCTCGTCGAGGGTCGTGGTCCCGGCTCCGCAACCTGGTGGATCGCGGCCATCGGCACGCTCATGGTGGTGCTCGTCGTGCGCGGTCGGGGTCCCTTCGCGTGGGCCGGCGTGCTGTTCCTGACCGTGTACACCGTCGCCTGGGCAGGCCTCGGCTCGCTCGGCGGGCTCGGCGTGGTCGGCAGCGTCGCCTGGGTCGCGATCGCCACGGTCTTCGCCGCCGCGATGAGCCGTGCCATCCGGAACACCCGCGAGCTCGTCCTCGCCGAGCAGGAGACCGCCGACTGGCAGGCCGCGCAGGACGCCCACGTCTTCGAGCGGCAGTTCCGGCTGAGCCAGACCACCCGGATGGCCCTGCCGATGCTGCAGCGCATCATCGACTCCTGCGGCGACCTCGACGATGCCGACCGTGCCGAGTGCCTGCACCTCGAGCAGGCCATCCGCGACGAGATCCGGGGCCGGTCCCTGTTGTCCGACGACGTCCGCGACGAGGTGATGCGCCTGCGCCGCCGCGGAGCGACCGTCCAGCTGCACGACGACGGCGGGCTCGACGACCTGGACGCCCCGGACATCCGCCGCATCCACGCCCGTGTCGCCGAGGCGCTCCGGCAGGCCCGCGACGCCGACAACGTCATCGTCCGGACCGTCGGCGAAGGGTCCGACTCCGCGGTGACCGTCGTCGGACTCCGCCTCGACGGTGCGGCCAGCGAGTCCGCGGCGCTCGGAGCGGGGATGGACGACGACGACGGGGACGAGGACGACTCCGTCGCGCTCTGGCTGGAGATCCCGCGGCACGAGCCGGCGTAGCGCGCGGCACGCGCACGCACGCCCCGCGCGGCACGCGTGTTGCGACGATGCACCACGTGATCGACGCGTGGATCGTCGCGAACGTGGTGCTGACGGCGCTGCGGAGGCGGGTGGTGCGCCGGGCGCGCGGGCGGCGGTGGACGCGATGGGGGACAGCCTGGAGGCCCGCGGCGGCCCGCCACGAGCCTCCAGGCCGTCACGTGGTCGCGCCGGGCTGGCGCGCCCGCGGAAGCGACCATGCCGCTGTCGTACGACGTCGACGGTGTCGTTCGGCATCGGCCGAGGCATTGACCCGACGCCTGCCCGTACGCGCCGAACACGCGCCGGAAACGGGGAACGGGCCGGTCGGATACCGACCGGCCCGTTCACGACCCGAGGCTGAGCGACAACCCGAATGTCGCCCTGCCTCGCAGCGGACGGTGGCTTCGTACCCTAGTCGGCCACCGACCTGCGATGTCTTTCGTTGAAGGACACCGAACACCACCAACTATGCCCACACCCGTGTTGCATGTCAGTCGTCATTATGGGGGACAATTCCGGCATTTCCGGTCCGTATCCGCTGATCATGTCCCCCGAGCGAGGGGATACCGACCGGGAAGTGCGCCCTGCAACGCGTTCCGGTCGCCCGCGCACCAGGGGTACATCAGCGGAGTGATCGGCCCCAGGCGCCCGGTCCGTGGTCGAGCGGGCGGCGCAGTCCGCGGGCTGCGGCGTCCCACCCGGTGCGGGGCTCGACGACCACCGCAGCGCGACCGGCGGCCGCGGCCTCGTCGGCCTGGCGCTGCAGGACGGCCACGACCGCGGCGAGCTCCTCGGGCGTGGGGTCGCCGGAGACCACCCGGACGTCCGCCACCGAGGCGGGCTCGTCCGAGGGCACGGCTGCTGCGTGGCGACCCATCAGGCCGCGGGAGCGTGATGATCCCGTGCGCGGCGATTCGACCGGTTCCATCAGAGGGGGATGTTCCCGTGCTTCTTCGGGGGCAGTGTGGCGCGCTTGCCCCGGAGCGACCGGAGGGCCTTGATGACCGACACCCGGGTGGCGTGCGGCTGGATGATGCCGTCGAGCTCACCGCGCTCGGCCGCCAGGTACGGGGACGCGACGTTGTACGTGTACTCGTTCGCGAGCTTCGTGCGGACCGCGGCGACGTCCTCGCCGGACTCCTCGGCGCGCTTGATCTCGGCGCGGTACAGGATGTTGACGGCACCCTGGCCGCCCATGACGGCGATCTCGGCGGTCGGCCACGCCAGGTTGATGTCGGCACCGAGCTGCTTCGAGCCCATCACGATGTACGCGCCGCCGTAGGCCTTGCGGGTGATGACGGTGACGAGCGGGACGGTGGCCTCGGCGTAGGCGTACAGCAGCTTCGCGCCGCGGCGGATGACGCCGGTCCACTCCTGGTCGGTGCCGGGCAGGTAGCCGGGCACGTCCACCAGGGTCAGGATCGGGATGCCGAAGGCGTCGCAGAACCGCACGAAGCGGGCGGCCTTCTCGCCGGCGTCGATGTTCAGCGTGCCGGCCATCGCCTGCGGCTGGTTCGCGATGATGCCGACCGTGCGGCCCTCGACCCGGCCGAAGCCGATCAGGATGTTCGGGGCGAAGAGCGGCTGGACCTCGAGGAACTCACCGTCGTCGACGATGTGCTCGATGATCGTGGTGACGTCGTACGGCTGGTTCGTCGAGTCCGGGATCACGAGGTCGAGCTCGTGGTCGGCGTCGGTGGTCTCGAGCTCCGGGGCGACGTCGTAGGCCGGCGGGTCGGACAGGTTGTTGTCCGGCAGGAACCCGATGAGTGAGCGCGCGTAGTCGAGCGCGTCGGTCTCGTCCTCGGCCAGGTAGTGGGCCACGCCGGAGACCGCGTTGTGGGTCTGGGCGCCGCCGAGCTCCTCGAAGCCGACGTCCTCGCCGGTGACGGTCTTGATGACGTCGGGGCCGGTGACGAACATGTGGCTGGTCTTGTCGACCATGATGACGAAGTCGGTCAGGGCGGGGGAGTACACCGCACCGCCGGCCGCCGGGCCCATCACGATGGAGAGCTGCGGAATGACACCGGAGGCCTGGGTGTTCAGGCGGAAGATCTCGCCGTACTTGCCGAGCGCGACGACGCCTTCCTGGATGCGGGCGCCGCCGGAGTCGAGGATGCCGATGATCGGCACGCCCGTCTTCAGCGCGTGCTGCATGACCTTGATGATCTTCTCGCCGGCGACCTCGCCGAGCGACCCGCCGAAGACCGTGAAGTCCTGCGCGTAGACGGCGACGTTGCGACCGTGGATCGTGCCGACGCCGGTGACGACCGCGTCACCGTAGGGGCGCTTGGCGTCCATGCCGAACGACGTGGTGCGGTGCCGCACGAACTCGTCGAACTCCACGAAGGAGTTCTCGTCGAGCAGCTGCTCGATGCGTTCGCGCGCGGTGCCCTTGCCCTTCGCGTGCTGCTTGGCGATGGCGGATTCGCCCGCGGCGGTCACGGCCTCGTGGTACCGGTCGCGGAGGTCGGCCAGTCGGCCGGCCGTCGTCGACAGATCGGGGGAGTCTCCTGAAGTCACCCGCTCACCCTACCGGCGGGTGGGACGGTGCCGGTTGGAGGACCCCCACGGTTCCTGCCCGTACATTTGCGTGCATGTCCACATCCCCGTCGCCGTCCTTCCCCGCCACCAGCGCGGCCGTCCGGGCGGCGGGCGGGACGATCACCACCCCCGCCGAGACCGGGTCCACCAACGCGGACCTGCTCGCCGCCGCCCCCGAGCAGCAGCACGGCAGCGTCGTCGCGACCCTGCACCAGACCGCGGGTCGGGGCCGGCTGGACCGCACCTGGACCGCTCCGGCCGGTGAGACGCTCGCCGCCAGCGTGCTCGTCCGTGCGGACCTGGACGACCACGACCGCGGCTGGTTGCCGCTGGTCGCCGGGGCGGCGATGCGCGATGCGATCGCGTCGGTGCTCCCCGCCGGCGCCGACGTCGTCGTGAAGTGGCCGAACGACGTGCAGGTCGCCGGGGACAAGGTGTGCGGGATCCTCTGCCAGGTCGCCGCCGACGGCAGCGTCGTGGTCGGGGCCGGCGTGAACCTGACGATCCCGGCGGACCGGCTGCCCACCCCGACGTCCACCTCGCTCCTGCTCGCCGGCGCGGTCGACGACGCACCCGCCCTGGCCGACGCGGTCCTGGCCGCCTTCCTGCGGTCCGTCCTGGAGGCGGTGGCCGGCCTGGTCACGGGTGGTCCCGCCGCCGAGACGGTCCGGTCCCACGTCCGCGCCGCGTGCGGAACGATCGGTCGCCGCATCCGCCTCGAGCTGCCGGACGGCACCGTCGAGGAGGCCGACACGACCGGCATCGACGACGCCGGCCGCATCACGATCCGGGACCAGGCGGGCGTCACCAGGGGCGTCGCGGTGGGGGACGTCACCCACCTGCGGTATGCATGACGGCATGACCGCCGAGCCCCCGCCCGAACGTGTCGTCGCACGCCTGCGACCGCACGCCCGTCGGCTCGTGCGCCCGGCGGTGTTCGTCGTGCTCGTCACCGCCGCCGGCGGGTTCGGCTTCGGCGTGTTCCAGGCGCAGCTGGCGTGGCTGAACGCCGTCGTCGCGCTCGTCGTCGTGGTGCTCGTCGTGTTCGGTGGCGCCGTCCCGCTGTTCCGCTGGATGTCGGAGCGGTACGTCGTCACCACCCGTCGCCTGGTCGTGGTCAACGGACTCGGCACGCGCACCCGCAGGGAACTCCTGCACTCCCGCGGCTACGACGTCACGGTGCGGCGCCGCGGGCTGCAGGGGCTGTTCCGCTCCGGCGACGTGCTCGTGTTCCCCGGGGACGACCCAGCGGTGGTCCTCGCCGACGTGCCGCACGCCGACCTCGTCGTCGCCGTCCTGCACGACCTGGTGGAGGCGTACGAGGCCAGGCGTCGGCATCGTGAACCGGACTGGGACGAGATCGTCGGCGGTCCGGACCGTCCGCCGTGGGGCGACGTGCGGGCCTGACCCGGCGGCTGCGAGCGTCACTGCGGGCGTCGCCGGGGGCGCCGTGATGAGACTTCGGCGAGAAACCGGTACCTTCTTCGACGTGCGTATCTCTGTGATCGGCTGCGGCTACCTCGGTGCCGTGCACGCCGCCTCCATGGCCAAACTCGGACACGAGGTCGTCGCCGTGGACGTCGACCCCACCAAGATCGAGCGGCTCGCCGCGGGCGAGGCCCCCTTCTTCGAGCCCGGCCTGCCCGAGATCCTGACCGAGGCCCTCGAGTCCGGTCGGATCCGCTTCACCACCGACATGGCCGAGGTGGCCGGTGCCCGCGTGCACTTCCTCGCCGTCGGCACCCCGCAGGGTCCCACCGGCGCCGCGGACCTGACCTACGTGAACGCCGCCGTCGCCGCGCTCACCCCGCACCTGTCCGCCGGCGAGTTCGTCGTCGGCAAGTCGACCGTGCCCGTCGGCACCGCCGCACGTCTGGCCGCCGAGGTCAGCGAAGCCGTCCCCGGTGCCACGCTCGTCTGGAACCCCGAGTTCCTGCGTGAGGGCTTCGCCGTGCAGGACACCATCGCGCCGGACCGCTTCGTCTACGGCGTACCGGACGGCGAGGCCGGCGAACAGGCCGTCGCCGCCCTCGACGAGGTCTACGCCGAGGCACTGTCCACCGGCACGCCCCGACTCGTCGTCAACCTGCCCACCGCCGAGCTCGTGAAGATCAGCGCCAACGCGTTCCTCGCGACCAAGATCTCGTTCATCAACTCGATGGCCGAGATCGCCGAGGTCGCCGGTGCCGACGTCACGGCGCTCGCCGACGCGATCGGCCACGACGCCCGCATCGGCCGCAAGTTCCTGAACGCCGGCCTCGGGTTCGGTGGCGGTTGCCTGCCGAAGGACATCCGTGCGTTCCAGGCGCGGGCGAACGAGCTGGGGGTCGGGGAGTCCCTGGCGTTCCTCGCCGACGTCGACGCCACGAACCTGCGTCGTCGCGCGCACGTCGTCGAGCTGGCGCAGGAGCTGCTCGGCGGGGTCGTCAGCGGCAAGCGCGTCGCGGTGCTCGGCCTGGCCTTCAAGCCGAACTCCGACGACGTGCGCGACTCGCCGGCCCTCGACATCGCAGCCCGCCTGCAGGAACTCGGTGCCGTCGTCTCGGCGTACGACCCCGAGGCCGTCGTCACCGCCCGCCGCGTGCACCCCGAGCTCGACTACGTCGAGAGCGCGGCCGAGGCGCTGGGCGGGGCGGAGCTGGTGCTCGTGCTCACCGAGTGGACCGAGTTCCGCGAGCTCGACGCGACCGCCGCCGCCGCGCTCGTGGCGTCGCCGGTCGTCATCGACGGCCGCAACTGCCTCGACCGTGACGCGTGGACCGCTGCCGGCTTCACGTACCGCGGCATGGGACGCTAGCCCCGACCGACCGGAGGCCCGGTGCCGGTCCGTGGGACCGGCACCGGGCCTCCAGTGCGTCCGCCGCGTCGTCAGCCGATGGCCGCGCGCAGCACCGCCCGGTAGCGCTCGCCGATCCGTTCGGTGGAGAACTCCGCTGCCGAGACGACGGCCTGCTCCTGGTAGCGCGAGCGCGCTGCGTCGTCGGTGAGCACGCGCTGCAGTGCTGCGCGGAGTGCCGCGACGTCCCCCGGGGGCACGAGCACGCCGGACACGTTGTCCTGCACGACGTCCCGGATGCCCGGCAGGTCGCTCGCCACGATCGCGGCCCCGACCGCAGCTGCCTCGAGCAGGGTGACCGGCAGCCCCTCCTGGTCGCCGTTCGCCGCGGGGATCGACGGCACCGCGACGACGGTGGCGGACGCGAGGGTCTCGAGCACCTCGGTGCGGCCCCGCTGGCCCAGGAACGTCACCGGCAGCCCCGCTGCCTGCTGCTCGAGCTGGGCGCGGTAGGGGCCGTCGCCGACGACGGTGAGCCGCCAGGGCGCGTCGTCGCCCAGGCCGCGGAGCGCCTCGACCAGGTTGCCGAAGCCCTTCTTCTCGACCAGACGACCGACCGCGACGACGTGGTGCTCCTGCGGCGCGACGCGGGCGCGGGTGTCGCGGGCCGGGCCCAGATCGACACCCATCGGGATCACGGTCGAGCGCGAGTCGGGAACGCCCCACTCGGTCAGACGCTCGCGCATCTCGGAGTTGACGGTGGTGACGTGCGCCGACCGTCCGAAGATCCAGCGCTTGAGCCGGACCAGGGGAGCCGCACGGAGCGCGTAGATGTCCCCGCCGTGGGTCGTCACGACGACGGGCACGCCCGGGGCGGCCAGCGTCGCGACGAGGGCCTGCGGGATGGCCCAGTGCGCGTGGATGACGTCGGGCCTCGCGGAGCGCACCACGCGCCGCACGGCCAGGTACTGCGCGAGCACCAGCGCGGGCACCTGCACGATGCGGGAGCGCCGCTCCTTGAGGTTGTCGAGGATCGCGCCGTCGGCCAGGTCCTCGAAGCGACGCGGGAAGTACGGGTAGCGGCGCACCGCGACCTCGCCGATGCGCTCCTTCGCGGCACCGCCGGGGACACGGGGAGTGAGCACGAGGGTGTCGAACTCGGTGGCCTCCTGGTGGGCGAGGTCGAGCACGAACGCCGGCACGCCGTCGTCCGGACGGGCCGGGAACGTCGAGCCCAGGACGAGCAGGCGGGGGCGCTCCTGGCGGGAGCGGGCGGAGCGAGTGGTGCGGGACATCGTGCCTTTCCGGGGCTGGCGGGGACGGTCCGGTAGGCTCTCACCCCGTGCGCGTACTGATCCACAATAGCGATTCGCCCCACAACCGCGGGGACCGGGCGATCCTCGCCGGCAACGTCGAACTCGTCCGCCGCCGGTGGCCGGACGCCGAGATCGTGTCCCTGTCCCAGTACCCCGAGCGGGACGCTGCCTGGTTCGGGATCCGGTTCCTGCCGGTCTCCCCGTACAGCACCGGCATCGGCGACCTGTTCGCGCTGCTCCGTGCCGCTCGCGGCGCCGACGTGGTGCTCTGGGGCGGCGGCGAGATCCTGAAGGACTACACGAACAAGCTCGGCCTCGTGTACTGGTTCGGCAAGATGCTGCTCGTCCGTTCGGTCAACAAGAACCTCGTCGGGGCGTTCCAGGGCATCGGCCCGACCACCGCCGGGGTCAGCAAGCGCCTGATCCGCGCCACCGTCGACCTCTGCAGCGCGTTCGCCGTCCGTGACGACGAGTCCCGCGAGAAGCTCCTGTCCTGGGGTGTGACGACGCCGATCGTGTCGTCCTTCGACCCCGCGGTCGTCGGGACGGTCACTCCGCCCGACGCGGACGTGCTCGAGCGGCTCGAGCGCACCACGGGCCTGACGGCCGAGCAGCTCGAGGGCTCGATCGGCTTCGGCGTCCGTCGCTGGTTCCACTACAAGCGCAGTGGCTGGATCCCGTTCCGGTTCCTGCCGAAGCGCTTCCGCCAGACCGGTGTCGACAGCGACAAGCTCGTGACGTACCGGCAGGCCGTCGCCGACCTGGCCGACCGGGTCATCGACCGCTGGGACGCCGACGTGGTGTTCTACCCGATGCACATGGAGGCGTCCGAGGGCGACGCCGCCTTCGCCCGCGAGGTCATCGCGCTGATGCGGCACGCCGACCGCACCCACGTGGTCGAGGCCGACGAGTTCTCGCCGTCCGAGTACGCCGGGCTGATGTCGCGCAGCCGCCTGTTCCTGGCGAGCCGCCTGCACTCGGCGATCGTCGCGACCATCGCCGGGGTCCCCGCCGCGGTGCTCTACTACGTCGACAAGGGCCGGCTGTTCTTCGAGCAGATGGGCCAGCAGGCCTACTCGAAGCCGATCGAGGCCGCACTCGAGCCCACGTTCGTCGACGACGTCACGGCGCAGCTCGAGGCGCTCGACGCAGACCGCGACGCGGTCCGCGCGCAGCTCGCGCAGGGCGTTGCCCGCATGGCGACCGCCCTCGACGCCGACTTCGCCGAGGCGACGCGCGACGTCCGCTGACACTGTGCGCTGACACGGCGGGTGCGAACCCGCGCCCGTGACGGACAGGAGGCCCGTGGCGACACCGCCACGGGCCTCCTGTCCGTTCGTGGTGGCGGAGCGCCGGGGGCGCGCGCCCCTAGGCTGACGACATGACCGAGCGTCGATCCCTCACCGTCGCCGGCGGCGTCACCGCCGCCATCGGCGGAGCCATCTCCGGAACCGGGGCGCTGATCCTCACCGTTTACGCCGCGACCGGCGGGAGCTTCCCGTTCGGTGCGGCGTTCCTCGTCTTCGCGGGTGGGCCGTTCCTGCTCGTCGGCGCGGTGCTGGTCGCCGTCGGCTGGTGGCAGGGCCGTCGGTCGCAGCGCCGTCTCTGACGGGCGTCAGCTCGTCCGGGACGCGAAGCGCTTCAGGTATGTGATGTCGTTGCGGTAGACGTCCTGGTCGCCGGGGAGCGTGCCGCTGGCCGCCCACTGCCAGAAGGTCCACTTCGACCAGCTGCGTCCGAGGGTGCCGGGGGTGGTGAAGTTCTTCACCGGGTAGATCGCGACGAACAGCGGGTTCTTCGAGAACTGGTTGCTGTTGTTCGTGCAGCGCTTCCACCAGTCGGTCGTGGTGTAGATCGCGGGGTACCGACCCGTCTTGGCGACGACGGTCCGGTTGAAGTCCTTGATCCAGCTGCGCATCGACGACCACGACTTGCCGTAGCAGGTGCCCTGGGCAGCGCTGCCGTACTCGATGTCGAGCAGCGGCGGCAGGGTCTTGCCGTCCTTGCTCCACTGGCCGCCGTGGGCGAAGAAGTAGTTCGCGGTCGCGGCGCCGCTCGCCTGGCTCGGCTGTGCGTAGACGTAGCCGCCGCGGTACAGGTTGCGCTGCTTGGCGGTGGCGTACTGCTGCTTGTAGGTGGAGCTGACGTACGAGGTGCCCTCGGTCGCCTTCACGTACACGAACCGGGCGCCGTTGCGGTACGCCTGCAGGAAGTTGACGCTCGGCTGCCACGCGCTGATGTCGAAGCCCTGCACCCGGCCGGGAGGTGGCCCGCCTGCGGTGGCGGCAGCGGCCGACGAGCTGAGGGACTGTGCGCTCACCCCGCCGCCCGAGGTCGCGTCGGGGGAGGTCGTCACGTGGGTCTCACCGGCGTGGGCGGCGATGCCGGCACCCATGGTGTGGTTACCGGTGCGGTCCATCTCGGCGATGGAGAGCTGCTGACCGGTGTCGGCGGGTTCCGTTGCGGTCGCGCCGACCGCCGGGCCGCTGCCGAAGGTGATGGCCCCGGCGACGGCGGCAGCGGTGCCGAGTCCGAGGATCCTGCTGATGGGTGCGCGCATGTGGTCTCGTCTTCCCTGTCGAGATGCCGTGGGCCTGATCTCCCACGCCGCGGTCCGAGCGATGCTACCCGGCCTCGGCGACACCTGTCCGTGAGACGCAGCCGGACGGCGTCGACTGCAGCGCCCGTGTCGGGGCTAGCGGGCGGTGCGGGTGCCCTCGTCGGCCGTCTCGACCTCGGGCAGGCGCCCGCGCGAGGAGACCTCGCGGGTAGCGTGCTTCTGCCGGCGGTTCAGGAAGTTGCGCTCCACGAGCCACCACATCCCGACGCAGATCGCCAGGGTGATCGGGATCACCACGAAGACCATCATCAGGAACTGCCACTTCGGGTACAGGCCCATCGGCAGGAGCAGCAGGTTGCCGAGTCCGAGCAACGGGCTGTGGAAGAGGTAGATCGTGTACGACACGAGGCCGGCGAGCACGAAGGGCTTCCAGGCGAAGAACCGTGCGAGCCAGGTGTGCTGCCCGGTGACCGCCTTGCGCCCCATCCAGGTCAGCAGGATGCCGGCGAAGATGCCGAGGACGACCTCGGACGGCCAGGTCTGGTGCTGCCAGTAGTCGCGGTTGCGGAAGAAGACGAGGAGCATGCCCACGAACATCGCGGCCACGAACACGCCGCTCTGCCACCGCGGCCCGCCGAGCTTCGAGGTGTTCAACTTGCCGGTCAGGTGCTCGTCACGGGCCTTCACCGTGAGCTCGGCCGCGAGCATGCCGACCGCGAAGAGGCCGACGAACCACGGGTGCATCCACGAGTAGCGGCTCTCGGCGCCCATCCACATGCCGATGAGGACCAGCGAGGACGCGGTCGCCCACCCGCCGAAGACCTTCCAGAGCGGCAGGATCAGCAGCGGCATGAGGAAGTAGATCTGCCACTCGACGGCGACCGTCCACATCGGGCCGTTGATCTTGCCGATGTACTGCGGGAAGAAGTCGTGCACCAGGAAGAAGTGCGTGAGGAACGTGCCCCAGCCCATCGGCAGCTTCGTGTCCCACTGGGTGCCGCCGGGCTGCCCCATCACCGGGACGAACAGGATGATGAGCGCGAAGACGACGAGCGACGCCCAGTACGGCGGGATGATCCGTCGGGCGCGGCGCCAGATGAACTTCCAGAAGCCGCCGGGCAACCGGTAGCGGTCGAACCGGGTCACGACGGGCAGCATCAGGACGTAGCCGGACAGGACGATGAACAGCGGGACGCCGAGGTAGCCCCACCCGATGAACGGTCGGAGCCACGGCAGTTCGGTGGGCCCGGTGCCGGTCGTCCCGGTGAAGAGGTACGCGTGGTAGAACACCACGGCCAGGGCGGCGAGACCGCGGAGCCCGTCCAGGTACGGGAACTCGAGCCGACCCCCGGCGCGGGGAGCGGCGGCCGTCGGTTCGGCTGCGGATTCGGCTGCGCGGGTTTCGGTGGCCAACGAACGTCCTCGAGGTGGTCGGAGCGGGGTCCCCGGCAGTCTCCCACACGCCGAGCGGGGCTCGCGATCCGCCTCGGTGCGGTCCGACAAGCGAACGGATGTCATGATGAAGCACGTGACCGTGACGACGACCGCACCACCGCAGATCACCCACGAGCCCGCACGACGGCGTTCGGGGGCGGGTGCGCGACGGTACCGGCACGTCGTCGCGCCCCTGATCCTGGGCGTCCTCGTGGTGATCGGGGTCGCCCTGAGCGCCGCCGTGGCCTACCACAACCGCCTCGGCGTGACGAACGTCGACGGGATCTCCTACATGGGCATCGCGCGCGAGTACGCGAACGGCTGGCTGCCCGACGCGATCAACGCGTACTGGTCGCCGCTGGTCTCGTGGATGATGGCGCCGTTCATCGCGCTCGGCCTCGGTATGCAGACCGCCTTCGCGATCGTGAACTGCTTCGCCGTGGCCGTCGTGCTCGGCATCGGCGGGTGGCTGGTCTGGTCGCAGAACCACCGCATCGTCCCCGCCGTGCTCTTCATGGTCACCGCGATCCCCGCCCTGATGAGCGCCGTGTCGGTGCAGACCCCGGACCTGCTCGTCGTCGCGTGGGTCGTCGGGTTCCTCTGGGCGCTCCGGTGGGCCGACCAGGCGCTGCACGGCTCGACGCGTGCGCGGGTCGCCTCCGGCGCGGTGCTCGGCGTCGTGGCCGCGCTCGGCTACTTCACCAAGCTCTTCCTGCTGCCCGTGGCCGTCGGCGCCGTGATCCTCTGGTTGCTGCTGCGCGTCTGGTCCGCCCGCCGCCGCCGCGAGCCCGTCCGGCACTGGTGGACGGCCCCGGTCGCCACGATCGTCGTGTTCGCCGTCGTCATCGCCCCCTGGGTCGGCGCGCTGACCCTCAAGTACGGCACGGTGACGCTCGGGTCGTCGCTGTCGGTCAACATCGGTTCGAAGTTCGACGACGGCGGCCGTGCCACGGACTGGCCGTTCCTGCCGGTCCCGCCCAACGACCACGCCTTCTCGCCCAACGAGGACTTCACCCCGTCGGTCTACAAGCAGGGCCCGATGGACAACCCGGACCCCGCCGTGGTGCCGCCGCCCACGCAGTCGACCACCGAGGACACCGCGCCGAAGGTCACGAAGGAGTCCGGCATCGCGGCCCGCGCCGGGTACTACCTGCACGAGCGCATGCTCGCCCTGCCGTACTACCTGCAGAAGATCAGCACCTTCGCCCCGTTCGCGGCGCCGATCGCCCTGCTCTTCGCGGCAGCACTCGTCATCGGTGTCGTGCGGTTCCGCCGCTACGCGTTCACCTGCATCGTCGCGGCGACGACCCTGGTGTACTTCGTCGGCTACGGCATGATCACCTCGTCGTCGAGCGGCGGTGGCAACGCCCGCTACTACTGGCCGCTGTTCTACCTGACGGCGATGATCGGGGCGCTCATGCTGCCGGCCGTCTGGCGGCTGGTGCGCCGTCGAGGCGTGGTCCGCACGATCGTGGCGTGCGTCGCGATCGCCGTCGTGCCGATCGCCTCGTACACGCAGAACTGGTTCGGGTCCCCGGCGCCGTTCTACCCGTCGGTCAACCGCACCGAGGCGCTGCGCGTCTTCGGACCGACCGACGTGCCGGAGATCGTCCGGCTCGCCGACCAGATCCGGGCGAGCGGCGCGCTGCCCGAGGACGCCACCGTCATCGGCTCGAACTACCGCTCGCTCTCCTCGCTCGCGTTCCTGACCGACACGCGTGTGTACGGTCGCTCAGGTCAGGGCTACACGTACCACTCGGACGCGATGCGCAACCTGTTCATCGACGAGGGCGTGCAGTACTTCGTGCAGTTCGACCCGGCGACCGCCCCGGCGCGCGACTACTCGGTGGCCGGCAAGCTGGTCGGCACGTACAACGCGACGATCTCGTGCAGCGCGGACCGCTCCACCGACCCGGAGATCCCCTGCCGCGTGCAGATCGTCAAGCTCGCCCGGTGACGCTCGACCGGTGACCGTGCCCGTGACCCGCACCCTGCAGCAGCACCGCAGGGAGTGGCCCGCCCCACCGTCTACCATGACCTGAGCCCGTGACCTGAGCAGGAGACCCGTTTGTCCGCAAGCACCAGCGACACCCCCGCGCCCGAGGGGAAGCGTCCGTCGAAGCGACGACGATTCCTCGGCAAGGCGATCCCCATCGTCTTCTACGTCCTGCTCGCGGTGTTCCTCGTGCTGTACCTGCGCGGCGTCGACTGGGGACAGCTCGCCGGGCTCGACTGGCAGTGGTCCTGGGTGGTCGTCGCGACGGTGATCAGCCTCGGGTTCCGCTACTGGGGCGTCGGCATCTGGTTCTACCTGCTGCGACGGCTCGGTGCGACCGGGCTCAAGGGCAGCGGCGTCACCCTGACGTACGTGTACGCGAAGTCGTGGATGGGCCGCTACATCCCCGGTGCCGCGACCTGGATCATCGGCAAGGTCTACTTCGCCTCGAAGCACGGCGTCTCGAAGGCGCGGCTCGGTGTGAGCGGCCTGCTCGAGGGTGCCCTGCAGATCGCCGCCACCCTGGCCCTGGCGCTCGTGCTGCTGCTCATCGACCCGCGCACGCACGACCTCGACCCGTGGCTGATCGTCCTGATGATCGCGGCCTTCGTCGGCTGCGTCGTCTGCCTGATCCCGCGCGTGTTCGTGTTCCTGATCGGCATCGCGCTGAAGGTCCTGCGTCGCAAGCCGCTCGAGGCCGACGTCAGTCCGAACCTCGGCACGGTGCTCGGCGGCGCCGGGCTGTACGTCGCCGGCGCGGTGCTCTCCGGAACGGCCTACTACTTCATCACGCTGGCGGTGTACCCGTCGCTGAAGCTCTCCGACGCGGCGTTCGTGATCGGTGCCGCGAGCATGGCCTCGGCGATCAGCATGCTGGCCGTCTTCGCCCCCGGCGGGCTCGGCGTCCGCGAGGGCGTGCAGGCCCTCCTGCTGGCGCTCGTGATGCCGGTGCCGGTCGCCCTCGTGGTGGTCGTGGTCACCCGTATCTGGAGCCTGGCGGTCGACGGACTCTTCCTGCTCTGCGCTGCGGCCCCGACGTGGTTCCGGCGCAACCGCCCCACCGACGACCCCTCCGCGGTCGAGGGCGGCGTCCCCGCCGCCTGACGCGTCGCTTCGTGAGCAGCAATGGTCGGGTCCGGATGACGGACCCGACCATTGCTGCTCACGGAGTGGGGCACCGGTCGCGCGTGACGACGGACGGGAGGCCCGTGCCAGCTGGCACCGGACCTCCCGTCCGTCCCGTGGGTGCGCTCACCGCACGCCGCGCGCCGTCCGCAGAGGGGTCACGAAGTGTCGTCTGCGGCCTCGCCTGCCGACAGTTCGCGACCCCTCGGCGCCGCCTGCGGCACGTCGTGCCACCGCGGCGCTCCGCGGCCGCGCGTGTCAGCGGACGGGAACTGTCGTCGACAGGGCGCGACGGTCGGCGCGCGCGACCTGCACGACCGACGCGACGAGCCCCACCGCGACCAGGGCCACGACGACCACGAGCACCGCGGGTGGCACCGGCCCGATCTCGGAGTACCGCAGCAGCCCGCGGCCCGTCACCGGGAACAGCGCCGCGTTCCAGAACCAGGCCGACGCCACCGCGAAGCCGTACACGCCCACCGCGGGCAGCACGACGGCCAGCGCCACCGCGGCCCAGGTGCGTGCCCGGCCGGCCGGCACCAGTCGTCGCCACGCGAGCGCGCTCAGCACGATCAGGCAGATGATCGCGGGGAAGTAGTACCGGCCCTGGGTGGCGGCGACCTCGGTGGTGGTGAGGTACGAGTGCGCGCTCGTGCGGTTCTGGATGCCGATCAGCAGCGCCGGGAACACCGCGAGGCACAGTGCCACCCGCAGGTCCGGACCCCGGCGGAACGCCCAGCCGACGAGCACCACGAGGGCGACCAGGGTCAGGACGGCGGTGAGCAGGTCGCCGATGGTCACCTGGGCCCGACCGCCGAAGCTGCCCCAGAACGTGCGCGACAGGGTGCCCCAGCTGACGTCGAGGAAGTGTCCGAGCGTGGGGCTCTCGCCGGGCGGGAAGTCCTTCGGGGGCCGCATCGCCGTGTAGCCGTTCGGCTGGATCCGGCCGTACGACACGACGTTGTGCAGCCACCACCAGGCACCGATGCCGCCGGAGACCGCCATCGTGACGACCGTGCGGACGATCCGTTGCCGCAGGGAGAGGACCCCCGCACCAGCGAACAGCACCACCACCGCGACGAACGGCACCGCCGGCAACCCGGTGCCCTTGATCCAGACCAGGGCGCCGAGGACCACCGCCAGTGCGATCGTGGTGCGCCAGCGTATGTCGCCGGTGAGCAGACGGGTGGCCAGCCAGACGACGATCCCGGCGACCAGCAGCACCGGGGCGTCGTTCGAGAACGACGAGCCGATGGACGCGAGCTCCGGCGTCGCGAACACGGCGAGGGCCCCGATCAGCGCGGCGCGGGGGCTGCGGGTCACCCGGCGCACCGACGCCCACGCGAGCAGGGGGAGCGCGGTGACGGCCAGCACGTCGGCCAGGCGGAGGGCGATGAACGCGTGGTCCCAGCGGAGCTCGCCGAAGTCGACGGCCCGGAGCACGGCGGCTCCGGCCAGGTAGGCGGTCGGCGGGTGCTGGGTCATCTGGTTGACCGTCGCCGAGGGTCCCGGCGCGTTCTGCAGCAGCTCGCTCACCGTCGACCACTCGTCGGACGGCTTCGTCGCCTGTTCGACCTTCGCGGCCTGCACGGCGTTGGTGACGTGCAGCTCGCCGGGGGCCGCCCACGCGTCACCGAGGGCGACGTGCACGGCGGCGTCGATGTGCGCGGTCTCGTCCGGGGCCTCGAACACCGGGACGAGCAACGCCCACGCCACCAGCCAGAGCCCGAAGGTCGCCGTGATCACCGCGATCGCGACACGTTCCCAGCGCGCGGTGCGGGGTGGGGTGGGGGTGGTGGTCGTCTCGGCCGTCACCCCACCGATCCTAGGTCAGGCGTCGTGGGGGACCCGCGGCCCGTCGGACACCGACTCGTCGGCGGCGGCCGGCTGCGTGGCCGTGCGCTCGGGGTGGTAGACCCAGACCTTGTAGAGCCAGAACCGGAAGACCGTGCCGAGCACGAGCCCGATGATGTTCGCGACGTTGTCGGCCAGCACCGAGGTGAGCCCCATCGCGTAGTGCGACACCCCGAGGCAGGCGAGCGCGATGACCATGCCGCCGAGCGACACGACGACGAACTCGATGCCCTCGCGGGTGGCCACGGCGCGACGCTGCTCGCGGAACGTCCAGTACCGGTTGCCCATCCAGTTCACGAAGATCGCCACGACGGTGGAGATGACCTTCGCCCAGAACGGCCCCGAGTGGACGTCCTCGGGGTTCAGGACGGTGATGCGCAGCACGTTGAACACCGTGGTGTCCACGACGAAGCCGACGGCACCGACGACGCCGAAGCGTGCCAGCTGGGCGATGAGGCGCCGCACGAGCCCTCCAGGATCCGTAGAGTTGTGACCGGTCGTGCAGAGCGCGACCCGAACAGCGATTGTAGACAACGCGTTCCCACCGCACGGTGGGAGCGCCGGAAGGATCACACAGCATGGCGTTGCGCGTCGGGGTCATCGGTGGGGGACAGCTGGCACGGATGATGGTGCCGGCCGCGGTCGAACTGGGGATCGACATCCGGGTGCTCGCCGAGGGGCCGGGCATGTCCGCCGCGATCGCCGCCACCGCCGTGGGCGACTACCACGACGCCGCCACGGTGCTCGAGTTCGCCCGACAGGTCGACGTCGTGACCTTCGACCACGAGCACGTGCCGCAGGACGTCCTGCGCAGCCTGGTCGACGCGGGCGTGTCGGTCCACCCCGGACCGGACGCGCTGGCCGTCGCCCAGGACAAGATCACCATGCGTCGCCGGCTGAGCGAACTCGGGCTGCCGGTGCCCGAATGGGCCGCCGTGCAGGGACCTGACGACCTCCGAGCATTCCTGGCGGACCACGGTGGCCGTGCCGTCGTCAAGACGCCGCGGGGCGGGTACGACGGCAAGGGCGTCCGGGTCGTCTCCGACGCGTCCGACGTCGACGACTGGTTCATCGCCGTGGCCGAGGCCGGCGGCGACCAGGCCCTCCTGGTCGAGGAGCTCGTCCCCTTCACCCGCGAGCTCGCGCAGTCCGTGGCACGCCGTCCCTCCGGGCAGGTCGTCGCCTGGCCGCTCGTCGAGACCGTGCAGCGCGACGGGGTCTGCGCCGAGGTCATCGCACCGGCCCCGGACAGCGCCGGCCGGATCGCCGACCTGACCGAGTCGATCGCCGTCCGCATCGCGGAGGAACTCGGTGTGACCGGTGTGCTGGCGGTCGAGTTGTTCCAGACCGACGACGAGCGCATCCTCATCAACGAACTCGCGATGCGTCCGCACAACACCGGGCACTGGACCATCGACGGCGCCACCACGAGCCAGTTCGAACAGCACCTGCGCGCCGTCCTCGACCTGCCGCTCGGAGCAACCGGCTCGTTCGCCCCCGCGTCCGTCATGGTGAACGTGCTCGGCGGACCCGCCGACGGCGACCTCGCCGCCCGGTACCCCGCCGCACTCGAGGCCTTCCCCGAGGCGAAGTACCACTTCTACGGCAAGGCGCCCCGGCCCGGCCGGAAGATCGGGCACGTCACGGTGCTCGGCGACGACGTCGACGACGTCGTCTACCGCGCCCGCGCGGCCGCGGCCCACTTCGACGACTGAGCCGGTGTCCGCGACACCGGGTCGCGTCCTCGACGTGACCGGCTGACGGACGGGAGGCCCGTGGCGACGCCGCCACGGGCCTCCCGTCCGTCATGGGTGCGGGACACACTTGTCGGTCGCTCTGCGGACACCCCCTCGGGTGGCACCCGCTCGGGAGGCTGGCGGGGGCCGGGAGCGCGTGTTCCCCTGGAACGGTCCGTGCCCGCCGTCCAGGGAGTCTCCATGCGCCGCCGTCCGCGTCGTGCCGCCGTCTGCGGCGCAGCCGTCGCCCTCGTCGCAGCCGTCGCCGGCCTGCTGCCCACCGCGACCGCGTCCGCCGCGACCCCGGCCTCGACCATCCGCTCGGCCACGTCCGCGTCGCTCTACGGCGCCGGGCCGTACCGGTCGCCCACGAGCGAGGCCGCGAAGGCGCAGGCCGCCCTCGCCGCCACCGACCCGGCCGGGGCTGCTGCGGCGGCGAAGATCGCCGGCTACCCCGTCGCCACGTGGCTCGGCGACTGGAGCCAGGGGACGCAGCTGACCAAGACCATCAGCACCGCCCTCACCGGGGCGGAACAATCCGGCACCACGCCCGTGTTCGTGCTCTACGCGATCCCCGACCGCGACTGCGGCGGGTACTCCGCCGGCGGCTTCGACGAGGGGTCCTACGACGCCTGGGTCGACCAGGTCACCGCGGCGCTCGCCGGGCACCGCGCAGCGGTCATCGTCGAACCGGACTCCCTCGCGATGCTCAGCAACGCCAAGTGCAGCACCGCGCTCGACGAGCAGCGCTACCGGATCCTGTCCCGCACCGTCGCCGGGCTGACCGCCGCCGGGGTCCCCGCCTACCTGGACGCCGGCAACTCGAACTGGGTGCAGCCCGCGCTGATGGCGTCGCGGCTGAACAGCGCGGGCGTGCAGCAGGCCCGCGGGTTCTTCACGAACGTCGCGAACTACTACCCGACCGCGCAGGAGCAGGCGTACGCGCAGAAGGTGTCCGCCGCCACCGGGGGCTCGCACTACGTGATCGACACCTCACGCAACGGGCAGGGCTGGCGCGGCACCTGGTGCAACGGGCCGGGCGCCGGGCTCGGCACCTCGCCCCGGGTGGTGTCCGACGGCACGGCGCTCGACGCCCTGCTGTGGGTGAAGACCCCCGGCGCGAGCGACGGCACCTGCAACGGGGCCCCGGCCGCCGGCAAGTGGTTCTCGGCCTACGCGCAGGCACTCGTCGCGAACGCACGTCCGGGAGCGCCCGCCGCCGACCTGACGCCCCGTGGCACGCTCGAGGCCGTCGCCGGGACCGGCGGCGGCGTCCGCGTGTCCGGGTGGGCCTACGACGAGGACGACCCCACGCAGCCCGTGCGGGTCCGTGCCACCGTCGACGGTGTCTCGGCCGGCGTCACCACCGCCGGGCTCGACCGGCCCGACGTCGACGCACGCTCCGGGGTCGGTGCGACCCACGGCTTCGACGTCGTGGTGCCCGCAGCGGCCGGCGCTCGCCGCGTCTGCGTCACCGCGGTGAACATCGGCGCGGGGTCGGACACCCCGCTCGGGTGCTCGACCGTCCGCGCGTACCGGCACGACCCGTACGCCGAACTGGAGTCCGCCAAGGCCGCGACCCGGGGCATCGCCGTGCGCGGCTGGGCGTTCGACGGCGACGCGGTGGCCTCGGCGAGCCGGGTGGCGATCACCGTCGACGGCAAGCGGGTGACGTCGCTGGACGCCGGCCGCAAGCGCGCCGACGTGGACGCGACCTGGGGCTCCGGCGCGTCGCACGGCTTCGCGGGCACCGTCCGGGCGGCGGCCGGCAAGCACACCGTCTGCGCGATCGTCCACAACACCGGGAGCGGAGCGGACCGCAGGGCGTCGCCGTGCCGGACGGTGACGGTGCGCTGAGCGGCGGCACCGTCCGCGAGTGACCTCGCACGGTGCGAGGCACGAGGTGCGAGAGGATGGGCACATGCCGCGTGATCTCGTCCGCCGGGCCGCCCGACGCCTGCGCCGTGCCGTCGCCGGGGCCCCGCCGCAGCCGGTGCCCCTGCCCGTCCTCGGGTACGTCGTCGCCGGTGGTGGGGGCGCGCACCCGGCCTCGGCGCACGTCCGTGTCGTCCGCCGCACCGAGCACCTGGCCGCGAGCGGCACCGCCGAGGTGCGTCAGGTCGACCCCGCAGCGTTCGTCGACGGCTCCGACCAGACGCCCTACGCCGCGCTCCTGGTGCAGCGGGACATCCTTCCCCGGGACGGTGTGCAGCCCTTCCTGGCAGCGGCCGCCTCCAGGGGCATCCGCGTCGTGGCCGAGGTCGACGACGACTTCTTCACCGAGTCCGGACGCGCACGTCTGGCCCGCGCCGAGTACGACCCCGACCGGCTCGCCTCGATCGACGCCCTGGTGCGCGGTGCCGACACCGTCGTCGTGAGCACGCCCGAACTCGCCGACGTGGTCCGTCCTGTCGCGCGGGACGTCGTCGTCGTGCCGAACGCCCTCGACCCGGCGATCTGGACTGCCGGCGCAACGGCGGACGACGACGAGCGGCCCGCGGGGGAGCACCGGGTGCTGTACATGGGCACGCTCACCCACGCCGCCGACCTCGAGCTCCTGCGTGGCGTCTTCGCCGACCTCGCCGCCGCCGACGGCACCCCGATCCGGCTCGAGGTCATCGGGGTGACCGAGGAGGGCGGCGCCGACTGGTTCCGCCGGGTCGAGGTCCCCGACGGGCACTACCCGGCGTTCTCCCGATGGCTCGTGGCGCACCGGGAGCGCTGGCGGGCGGGCGTCGCACCGCTCCGCGACGAGGAGTTCAACCGCGCGAAGAGCGACCTGAAGTTCCTCGAGTACACCGCGCTCGGACTGCCGGGCGTGGTGTCCGACCGTCCGTCCTACGCCGTCGCACGGGCCCACGGGGCCGTGGCCGTGCCGGACGACGTGCAGGCGTGGCGGGACGCCGTCCGGACCGCCGTCGAACGTGGCCGGGCGGACGAGGGGGCGGCCCGCTGGGTCGCCGAGGACCGGACGATCGGCCGTGACGGCGACACCTGGCGACGGGTGCTGCTCGGCTAGGCTCGTCGCGTGACCGACACCGCCGCACCCGCACAGCCGCTCGTCTCGATCATCATGGGGTCGGACTCCGACTGGCCGACCATGCGGGCCGCGGCGGACATCCTGACCGAACTCGGCATTCCGTTCGAGGCGGACGTCGTGTCGGCGCACCGCACGCCGGACAAGATGACCCGCTTCGCCCGCGGCGCCGCTGTCCGTGGCATCCGGGTCGTCATCGCCGGGGCCGGCGGGGCGGCGCACCTGCCGGGCATGGTGGCCTCGATGACGACGCTGCCGGTGATCGGTGTCCCGGTGCAGCTCGCGCGCCTCGACGGCCTCGACTCGCTGCTCTCGATCGTGCAGATGCCGGCGGGGATCCCGGTCGCGACGATGGCGATCAACGGTGCCGCCAACGCCGGTCTGCTGGCCGCGCGCATCATCGGTTCCTCGGAGCCGGCCGTCGCCGCTCGCCTGACCGAGTACGCCGACGGGCTCGAGCGCCTGGTCGAGGAGAAGGCGGCGCGCCTCCGCGACTCGCTCTGAGTCTGCCGCTGCGGGTTCCGAGCCGCGCTACGGTAGCGGGATGCGCCGCGCCGTCCCTGTCCTCGTCCTCTCGGCGGTCGCCGTGGTCGCCGCGGTGGTGTGCGGATCCTGCCTGGTCGCCGCCGGTCCCCTGAACCCGGTGTCCGGCTGGTTCGGCCCCGCTGAGCGGGGCTTCGTCTCGACGAAGTCGCAGTACGAGTCGATGCTCACGTCGGTGCACGTCGCCGAGGCCGCGGCCCTGGTCGCCGTCGTCGCCGCGGTGGCTGCCGTCGTGGTCGCGGTGGTGGTTCGGCGCCGGCGCGCACGGCTCTGACCCGGCGACGAGACGTCCGCGCGCATCCGATCGGGACGGCGCCGAACCCACGCCACGCGCACTGACCAGGACTTCTTGCCCGATGGCTGATCCTCGCGCAAGACCCGTGTACTGGGGGTGCGCTGGAGTGTCAACCCCCGGGCGCAGATTGTGGATAGCAACTACCGTGAACGCCGGGCAGCCGAGAGCCGGTCGCCCAGCACCCACGGGAACGGGTGCGAACAGTCACGTCAGGGAGTGACAGACCTCATGCAGAAGCGCACCACCAGGAGGGCAGCACTCGCCGTCGTGCTCCTCGGAGCAGCACTCGTCGCCGGACCGCTCGGTCAGGGGACCGCAGCGACCGCCAGCTCGGCACCGCTCGGCGACGTCGGGAACTTCAAGCAAACCTTCCGCGAGCAGTTCAGCACCGCGGCGAGCGCCAAGGGCGCCTTCGCCAAGAAGTACGCGAACTCGTGGCAGCCGTACCCGGACGGGACCGGCGGCATGTACTACTCGGGCTCGCAGATCAGCTCGCACAACGGGTACATGGACGTCAAGCTCGACGGCAAGCACGGCGCCGCCGGCACGTTCGGCACGCCGACCGGAGCCTGGGGCCACAAGGGCGGCAAGTTCATCGTCCGCGCCAAGGCGACGGGCGGTGCCGGCAACGGTGCGGCCTTCATGCTTTGGCCGTCGTCCGACCGCTGGGCCGACGGGGAGATCGACTACCCCGAGGCCAACTTCGACCAGCAGCCGATGCTGCACCACCACTCGATGATCGCGGGCCAGGAGGCCAACGCGACGAGCATGAGCACCGGCGTCTCGTGGCGTTCGTGGCACACCTACTCGATCGAGTGGGTGCCCGGGAAGTCCGTGCGGTACCGCCTCGACGGCAAGGTGATCAAGACGATCACCACCCACGTGCCGAAGACCGCACACCGCTACATGTTCCAGGTGGGCGACTGGGGCGATGCGGGGCACCTGTACATCGACTGGGTCAGTACCTACACGTACAAGGGCTGACGCGCTCCGACCGTCAGAGGTCGGCGTGCAGCTGCCAGGTCTCCGCGGCGGAGTCGGACCAGTCGTACATGCGTGCGCGGTCCGGCCCCGCCACGGCGAGCTGGCTGGCCAGGTGTGGATCGTTCACGACCTGGTAGACCGCCTGTGCCAGCCGCGCGGGGTAGGACTCCCGGGGCGACCGGGCGACGGTGACGCCGGCGTCCGACGCGACCTCCGCCACGGCGGGGTCGTCGGAGTGGATCACCGGGGTACCGAAGCTCATGGCCTCGACCACGGGCAGGCCGAAGCCCTCGGCGAGGCTGGGGAACACGAACACCGTCGCACGGTCGTAGACCACCGCGAGGTCTGCGTCGTCGATGCGGCCGAGGACCTTCACCCGGTCACGTGACAGGCCTGCGCGTTCCGCGGTGCCGTACACGTCGACGTCGCCCCAGCCGTCCGGACCGGAGATGACCAGGGGCACGTCGCCGGGGGCGTCCGGGTGGGCCATCGCTTCGATCAGGGACGCCAGGGCCTTGCGCGGCTCGAGCGTGCCGACCGCGAGCACGTAGCGGTCGGGCAGGCCGAGGCGCTCGGCGCGCAGGTCGGCGTCGACGGGCAGGCGGAGACGTCCGCTCGGCGCGCCGCCGATCACGCGGAGCCGGTCGTCGAACCGGTGGATCTCGTTCAGCGCCCCCGCCACGGCGTGGGTCGGCACCACGACGGCGTCGGCGTGCTTCCACGCCCGCTTCACCATCGCCTTGTGGAAGTGGACGCCGCGCGGCGTCAGCGTCTCGGGGTTGGTCCACGGAACCACGTCGTGCACGGTCACCACGGTCTGCCGGCCCGGGTCCTGGAAACGGTCGTGCTTGACCAGCGGCGCGAGCACGCTCGGCGCGTGCACCATGCCCTTCGCGACGCCGCCCACGAACCCGCCCTGCCAGGCGAGCGACAGCTCACGACGCGGCAGCGGCAGTCGCTGCAGGTCGGACAGCCCGGGCAGGAGCCTCCGCAGGTGCGCCATCTCGTCGGACCCGACGGCGGAGACCACACCCGCGACCTCGCAGCCGCTCGGCGCGTGCTCGACGAGGTGGCGCGCGAGCTCCTCGGCGTAGCGCCCGATGCCGCCCGGCACGGGCGCGACGATCTGGTCGACGATGACGTGGAGGGTGGTCATGGTGCTGTGCTCCTCGTCGTGGTTCGTGGACCCGTGGTCAGGGGGGCCGATGGCCGGCCCCGCGCTCGGCTGCCCGACACTACCAGGGTGATCCCGGCGCCCCCTGGGCGCGGTCGGTGGTCGGACAGGAGGCGCGGGGCGGGTCCGCGGTGTGCGGAACCCGACCCGCGCCTCCGGGGCGAGAGCCGTGCCTACGCGGTCAGCGCACCCGCCGCGACCGCAGCGTGCAACGCGTCGCGCCAGTCGCGCATCGGCGCGAGTCCGGCGCGCGACCAGCCGTCGTGGCCGAGCACGCTGTACGCCGGGCGCGGCGCCGGCCGGACGAAGGCGGCGCTGTCGGTGGGCAGCACGCGCTCCGGGTCGAGCCCGAGTTCGCGGTAGATGGCCTGCGTGAAGTCGAACCAGGAACCCTGGCCGGCGTTCGTGCCGTGGTAGATGCCCGCTGGGGCGTCCCCGTCGACGAGCTCGACGATCCGCGCGGCGAGGTCGCCCGTCCACGTCGGCTGGCCGACCTGGTCGGTGACGACGCTGACGGTGTCGTGCGTCCCCGCGAGCCGGAGCATCGTCGCGGCGAAGTTCGGCCCGTGCGCGCCGTAGATCCACGCGGTGCGGACGACGTACGAGGTGTCCGGGGCGATCGCGCGCACGAACGCCTCGCCGGCGGCCTTGGTGCGGCCGTAGGCGTTGATCGGGTCGGTCGGGGCGTCCTCGGCGTAGGGCGCGGTCCCGTTGCCGTCGAAGACGTAGTCGGTCGACACGGTGACGAGCTTCGCGCCGTGGCGGACCGCGGCCTCGGCCAGGAGCTTCGGCCCCGTCGCGTTGACCGCGTGGGCGTCGTCCTCGTGGTCTTCCGCGTCGTCGACCTTCGTGTAGGCGGCCGAGTTGATCACGACGTCGTGCCCGGCGACGGCGGCGTCCACCGCGGCCGGGTCGGTGATGTCGAGGTCCGCCCGCGACAGCGCGGTGACGTCGCGGCCGGCGAGTGCGGCCTGGAGGTCCTTGCCGAGCATGCCGGCGGCGCCGGTGATGAGGTACCTGGTCACGGTGTGCCGGTTCAGCTCAGGGCCGCACGCTGCTTGAGCGGCTCCCACCAGGCGCGGTTGTCGCGGTACCACTGCACGACGTCGGCCAGGCCCTGCTCGAACGGCACGAGCGGCTCGTAGCCGAGCTCGGCCTGGATCTTCGAGATGTCGACCGAGTAGCGCAGGTCGTGGCCGAGGCGGTCGGCGACGCGGTCGACGTACGACCAGTCCTTGCCGGTCGCGTCGAGCAGCAGCTGCGTGAGCTCCTTGTTGGTCAGCTCGGTGCCGCCGCCGATGTTGTAGATCTCGCCGGCGCGGCCACGGGTCAGGACCATCGCGATGCCACGGGTGTGGTCGTCGACGTGCAGCCAGTCGCGGATGTTGTTGCCCTCGCCGTACAGCGGCACGTGCTGGTCGTCGATGAGGTTGGTGACGAACAGCGGGATGACCTTCTCGGGGAAGTGGTACGGCCCGTAGTTGTTCGAGCAGCGCGTGATCGACAGGTTCAGCCCGTGCGTGCGGTGGTAGCTGCGGGCGAGCAGGTCGCTGCCGGCTTTCGACGCCGAGTACGGCGAGTTCGGTTCGAGCGGGCGCTCCTCGTCCCACGAGCCCTCGCTGATGGAGCCGTAGACCTCGTCGGTGGAGACGTGCACGAAGCGCTCGGTGCCGTGGCGGAGCGCGGCGTCGAGCAGGCGCTGCGTGCCCACGACGTTGGTCTCGACGAAGATGCCGGAGTCGCGGACCGAGCGGTCGACGTGGGACTCGGCGGCGAAGTGCACGATGGCGTCGACGGTCGGCACGACCTCGTCGAGCTTCGCGGCGTCGCGGATGTCGCCGTGCACGAAGGTGTAGCGGGGGGAGTCGGCGACCGGGGCGAGGTTCGCTTCGTTGCCGGAGTAGGTCAGTGCGTCGTAGACGACGACCTCGGCGCCCTCGAGGCCGGGGTACGCGTCCTCCAGCGTGCGGCGGACGAAGTTCGAGCCGATGAAACCGGCTCCTCCGGTGACGAGGATCTTCACGAGTTCTCTTTCCTGACGGTCGGTTCGTGGGTCGGCGGCGATTCTAGCGGGCCGCTGGTGGGGTCGGCGGGCTCGGCGGCCGTGGCGGGTGCTCCCGTCTCGGCGACGGTCCGCCACACCAGGACGACGGTCGCGGCGGCGGCGGCCGCGAACAGGACGGCGACCAGCGCGATCACGGCCGGGCCGGTGAGTGCGCCGCCGGCCATCGCGGAGATCCCGCCGGGCGTGACGCGGAACTGCGTGTTCTCCCACCCGCCGCGGTAGGTCAGGCCGATGCCGTACGTGCCGATCGCGAGGGAGCCGACGACCGCCGACCGGGCCAGGCGCCGACGCAGCTCCGGACGGACGACGAGGGCGTGCCATGCGACCGCCTGGGCGAGCACGAGCGCCACGACCGCGACGAACAGGAACCGGCCCTGCAGCCCGTTGCCCTGGTGCGTGCCGAGGTAGTTCCGCCAGTTGTAGGCGAGGGTGGCGACGAGGACCACCGTCGGCCAGACGAGCAGGATCGTGGTCACCCGGCGACCCGGAGTCCGGCGGGCGTACGACCACCCGATGACGGCCAGCCCCACCACCGCGAGCGTGTCGACGACCATCGGCGGCAACGGCCACTGGTTCGCACCGAGTGCACCGAAGAACGAGGCGGTCAGGCCGTCCCACTGGCGCCCGGCGAATGCCCCGGGGTTCGCGCCGCCCGCCGGGTACGGCTGCACGGTCGTCACGGCACGCAGGGCGTCGGGCAGGAGCGTCCCGCTGACGAGCAGCGTCCGCACCCACCACCAGCCGGACACGGCGACGGCAGCGAGGACGACCACGCCGGCGTGCAGGCCCCGGCGGCCCCACGTCCGGCCCGGTGCCAGGGCGAACACGAGGACGACGAACGGGATCGCCAGGAGCCCCAGCGCGTTCAGGGCGGCCAGTCCGGTGACGGCGACGGCGAGCCCGGCGGTGGTCCACCACGAACGGTCGCCGGTCAGCACGCGTGCGCTCAACCAGACGAGCACGGCGCCGAGCAGGACGACCGGTGCCCACACCGTGACGCCGGAGGTGACCTGCGCCAGCTGCGGGACGGCGAAGAGCAGGACCGGGGCGACGAGTGCGGTGCGGGGCGAGCGGGTCACCCGACGGACCGTCGCCCAGACCAGGACCGGCAGCGCGGTGACGAGCAGCACGTCAAACACGCGGAGCACGAGCACCGAGGTCGCCCAGTCGTGCGAGCCGAACCGGATGACGCGCAGGATCCCGGCGGCCACCAACCAGTACGTCGGCGGGTTCTGGGACATCGGGTCGATCGCCGGGGAGTCCCCGGGCACCGCCGCCAGCAGCGCGTCGACCGTGGGGCGGTCGACGGCCGGTGCCGGGTGCTCGACGATCTGCCGCACGGCGGCGAGGTAGTGCATCTCGCCGCCGTGCGGCCAGCCGAGTCCGAGCGCGAGGCGGAACGCGGCGTCGACGTGTGCGGGCTCGTCGGGTGCCCCGAAGGCCGGGGTGACGAGGGCGAAGGTCAGCAGGAAGGCGAGCCAGGCCAGCGTCACGGTGCCGAGCAGGACCCACTCGTGCCGGCCGACGAGCGGTCGTGGGGCGCTCACGCGGGCACCTCCGGACGGCGCATGAACCGGACGAGCAGCACGGCGGTGACGGTCAGCGCGACCGCGGCGACGGCGACGAGGGTGAAGTTCGTGCCGGCGGGGACCATGCCGTAGCGGTCGAACCGGCCGATCGCGAACTCGTCGACCCAGAAGGCGGCGTCCCGCCCGAAGGCCCGCAGCGCGTAGGCGACGCCGTACAGTGCGATGGCCATCGACGCGATCGACATCCCGACGGCGAGCCGCGTGGTGCCGGCTGCCGTCACGGTGACCCGGCGCCAGGCGAGGGCGCTCAGGGCGATGAGGGCGATGAGCGTGGGGTAGTAGTAGCGCCCCTGGGTGCCGGCGACGATGGTGCTCCGGACGTACCCGCCCCACCCGCTCTGCAGGTGCAGGGCGATGAGGATGACGGGGAACGACGCCAGCACGATCGCCGGGCGGAGCGACGGGCCGCGGCGGAAGCCCCAGACGACGATGCCGACGAGCGACGCGATGGTCAGCCCGTCGATCAGGACCTGGGCGAGCTGGAACTGGGTGAGACCGCCGACGCTGCCCCAGAAGGTCCGGGTGACGCCGTTCCAGTAGTCGCGGAGGAACACCTCGGGGCTGGCGGCGGTGCCGGCCGGGAACGGCATCGGCGGACGTGCGCCGGCCATGCCGTCCGGCTGGATGTCGCGGTACACGAGGATGTTGCGCAGCCACCACCAGCCACCGACGACGGCGGCGAGCCCCAGGGTCCACAGCGTCCGGAGCGCGTTCCGCCAGACGGTCGCCCGGGTGCAGCCAGCGGCCATCACGGCGATGCCCACGAACGGGATCGCGGGCAGCGCGGTGCCCTTGACGAGCAGCATCGCGCCGAGCAGCAGCCCGATCCAAATGGTCGTGCGCACCCGCAGGTCGCCCGTGAGCAGTCGCACCACGAAGTACACGAGCGCCCCGGCCAACGGCAGCATGAGCGCGTCGTTCGTGACCGACGTGCCGATCGAGGCGACCTCGGGCAGGGCGAACACCGCGGCACCGCCGACCAGGGCGGCCCGTGGTGAGCGGGTCAGCCGACGAACGGTGGCCCACGCCAGGAACGGCAGCGGCAGGACGAGCAAGGCGTCGAACAGTCGCAGCACCATGACGGCGAGGTCCCAGCGGAGGTCCTCGAAGTGCACCAGCTGCAGGACCCCGGCGGCCAGGGCGTAGTACGTGGCGGGGTGCTGCGACATCTGGTCGATGCTCGTCGGGTGCACGCCCGGGAACTCGCGGAGCAGCTCGCCCCACGTCTGGTTCACGTCGGTCGACTGCCGCATGTTGCTGATCTGGGTGTCGTGCACCGCGTTGAGGTAATGCATAGCACCGGGTGCCGGCCAGCCGTCACCGATCGCCAGGTGCAGCACGGCGTCGACGTGGGTCGGCTCGTCCGGGGCCTTGTACGTCGTGGTGACGACGGCCCAGACCGCGAGGACGGCGGCGAACGCCACCGTCAACGCGATCACGAGGATGCGCTCGCGCCGCCCGACCGCGGGTCGGGTGTCGGAGCGCGACACGGCCGGGGCCGTGTCAGTCGCCATACCGCTGCAGTTTCTGCAGGTCGAGCTGCTCCTCGGCCAGCGTGCGGTTGAGGCGGGTGAGGTCGGCCACGACGCCGATGACTATGGAGAGGAGCGCCGTGATGAGCAGGACGACGCCGAGGATGATCGACTGCAGGTGGTTGCCGCCGGTCTGCATCGCCAGGAGCACCAGGTACCGGATGAGCGGCCAGAGCCCGAGGGCACCGAGCACCGCCGCGACCCAGAGGAACAGGGCCATCGGCCGGTACATCAGGTAGACACGGGCGATCGCCGAGCCGGACTCGAACATGTGCTGGAAGATGTTGTTGAAGAGCCGCGACTCGCGGGTCTTCGGGTTCGTCGTGATCGGGACCGACGCGATCGCCAGGCGCTTGTAGCCGGCCTGCACGATGGTCTCCATGCAGTAGCTGAAGCGCGTCACGATGTTCAGGCGGATGAGCGAGTACTTCGAGTACGCGCGGAACCCGCTCGCCGCGTCGGGCAGGTCGAGCCCGGCCGCACGGCTCGCGACCCACGAGCCGAAGCGCTGCATGACCTTCTTGAAGCCGGAGAAGTGCTCGATGGTGCGCGTCTGCCGGTCGCCGATGACGATCTCGGCTTCCTTCCGGAGGATCGGCTGCACGAGCTCGGCGATCTGCGCCTGCGGGTACTGGTTGTCCCCGTCGGTGTTCACGACGATGTCCGCACCGTGCAGCAGCGCGTAGTCGACGCCGTCACGGAACGAGCGGGCGAGGCCCATGTTCGTGGTGTGGTGCACGAAGTGCTTGACGCCGTGCTCCTTGGCGACCTCGACGGTGCGGTCGGTGCTGCCGTCGTTGATCACCAGGATCTCGATCTCGTCGATGCCGTCGATCTCCCGCGGGATGGAGTCGATGACGCTGGCGAGGGTGTTCTCCTCGTTGAGGCAGGGGATCTGGACGAATAGCTTCACGGGCTCGCTGGGTCTCGTTTCGGGAGTCGGCAATGCGCAGAACCATGACAGCCTATGCGAACTCACGGCTTGCTAGGCTTCCCCGGTGCAGATCCGCGAACTGAAGATCCCTGGCGCGTGGGAGTTCACGCCCGTCCAGCACGGCGACGCACGAGGAGCATTCCTCGAGGCGTACCGTGCCGACGTGCTCGAGGAGACCGTCGGTCACCCGCTCGACCTCCGCCAGGTGAACATGTCGATCTCCGCGGCCGGTGTCGCCCGCGGCATCCACTACGCCCTCGTCGCGCCGAGCCAGGCGAAGTACGTCACCGCCGTGCGCGGGGCGTTCATCGACTACATCGTGGACATCCGCGTCGGGTCCCCGACGTTCGGCCAGTGGGACTCCGTCCGGATCGACGACGTCGACCGCAAGGCCGTCTACCTGTCCGAAGGGCTCGGTCACGCGATCGTCGCGCTCGAGGACCAGTCGACCGTGAACTACCTGGTCAGCGCGCACTACAACCCCGAGCGCGAGAAGGGGATCACGATCCTCGACCCGACGGTCGGGCTCGACCTGCCCGAGGGCCTCGGCGAGCTGGTGCTGTCCGAGAAGGACACCAGCGCCCCCACCCTCGAGGAAGCCGCGGCACAGGGCCTGCTGCCGACGTACGAGGAGTGCGTCGCGTACACCGAGTCGCTCCGGACGAAGAAGTAAGGGACGGGACACCGATGAAGGGCATCATCCTCGCCGAAGTAGCCGACCCGCGACCCATGGGAGCAGTCCGATCATGAAGGGCATCATCCTCGCCGGCGGTTCCGGCACGCGCCTCTGGCCGATCACCAAGGGCATCAGCAAGCAGCTCATGCCGATCTACGACAAGCCGATGGTCTACTACCCCCTGTCGACCCTGATGATGGCGGGCGTCCGAGAGGTGTTGGTCATCACGACGCCGGAGTACAACGACCAGTTCCGGGCCCTGCTCGGCGACGGCTCGGCGCTCGGCATGGAGATCCAGTACGCCGTGCAGCCGTCCCCCGACGGTCTGGCGCAGGCCTTCGTCATCGGTGAGGAGTTCATCGGCGACGACAGCGTCGCCCTCGTCCTCGGCGACAACATCTTCCACGGCACCGGCCTCGGCACGAACCTCCGGAAGAACACCGACGTCCAGGGTGCGACGATCTTCGCGTACCACGTGGCCGACCCGAAGGCGTACGGCGTCGTGGAGTTCGACGACGACTTCACCGCCGTCTCCATCGAGGAGAAGCCGGCCGAGCCGAAGTCGAACTACGCCGTCCCCGGCCTGTACTTCTACGACAACAAGGTCATCGAGATCGCCAAGACGATCGAGCCGAGCGCCCGTGGCGAGCTCGAGATCTCCACGGTCAACGAGCGCTACCTCGAGGCCGGCGAGCTCGGCGTCCAGGTCCTCGACCGCGGCACCGCGTGGCTCGACACCGGCACGTTCGAGTCGATGATGCAGGCGTCGGAGTACGTGAAGGTCATCGAGGACCGTCAGGGCTTCAAGATCGGCTGCATCGAGGAGATCGCCTGGCGGAACGGCTGGATCGACGACGCGCAGCTCGCCGAGCTCGCCGCGCCGCTGGTCAAGGGCGGCTACGGCGTCTACCTGCAGCGACTCCTCGGCGTCTAGCTCCGCACGTGACCCCCGCCCCCGGTTGGTTCGGTCGACGCCGCCGTCCGGATGCGACGGCCTCCGGCCACCCCGGCCAGGAGGCCCGCCCCGCGTCCGTGACGGCGGCGTCCGTCGTTCCCGTGACCGGGTTCCCGGACCCGCTGCCGCGGCTCGACCAGGACGTCACGGTGCTCGTCACGACCCGTTCGGACCGGCACGCCGAGGTCGCCCGGCTCGTGTCGGTCGCCCGTGATGCCTTCGGCCGCGGGGTCGACGTCCGCGCCGTGAGCTACGTCGCGGATGCCTCGCCGGTCGACCCGTTCGGCCGTCGCCTGCCGTGGGTCCGACCGGAACCCGTCGACGGCCTCGGCTCGGCGATCAACGCCGGGGTCACAGCCGGTGCGGGCCGGACGCTCGTGGTGGTCGACACCTCGGTGTCGGTCGACGTGCCGGCGCTGCACGCCCTGGCGGCGGCGGGTTCGGTCGCGCAGGCCCGGGTGCGGATGCCGGACGGCATGCTCCGCTCCGGTGCCCGGCTGCTGCGCCCCGGCGCCCTGCCGTGGTCGGACGACCGCGTCGACGCCGTGACCGGCGTCGACACCGTCTTCGCGGCGGACCAGCCGGTGCTCTCGGTGCCGGGGGCGGCACTGGTGCCGGCACCGTGCCTCCCGGACGAACGCATGACCCTGACGGCCTGGAGCCGCGCGGTCGCCGATGCCGACGGCGGAGCGGTGCGCGTCGTCGGCGAGGCGACCCGCTCGGTCGAGGCCGGTCGGACCGTCGACGCCGCGACCGTCGACGCGTTCACCGCCTGGCGCGACCGCGCGTCCGAGGGCGACGGTGTCGTCGCCGGACCGCCCCTGCCTCCCTGGGGCGCCCGGCCGGTGGCCCCGGCCGCGCGCGAGACCGGCGGTGACGCCGAACAGCTCACCTGGTCGCTCAAGATCGCTGCGCCCGCCGGGCCGGAGGGTGACGGCTGGGGCGACGTGCACTTCGCCGCCGAGCTCGCCGGAGCACTCGAGCGGCTGGGGCAGCGCGTCCGGATCGACCGACGCGACGCGCACGTGCGGGCCGACGATGCCTCGGACGACGTCACGCTGGTGATCCGGGGCCTCGACCGGGTGCCGCCGAACCCGGCGTCGGTGAACCTGCTCTGGGTGATCAGCCATCCCGACGACGTCGCCGACACGGAACTGCGGTCGTTCGACGCGGTGTTCGCGGCCGGGCCGGTGTGGGCAGCCGCGGCCGCTGCGCGTGCGGGTGTGCCGGTCCGGACCCTGCTGCAGGCGACCGAGCCGGCCGTGTTCGACCCGGGCGCACGCACGGCGACGAGCCCCGATGCCGACCACGTGGTGTTCGTCGGCTCGACCCGCGGCGCCGCGCGACCCATCGTGTCCGACGCGGTCGCGCTCGGTGCCGACCTGCGCGTGCACGGTCCGGGCTGGGGAGAGGTCGTCCCCGCGGAGTCGCTCGGCGAACCGTCGCTGACTCGGGCCGAGGTCGCGGCGGCCTACGCCTCGGCGCGTGTGGTGCTCAACGACCACTGGCCCGACATGGCCGCCGGAGGGTTCGTGTCGAACCGGGTGTTCGACGTGCTGGCGTCCGGGGGAGTCGTCGTGACCGACCCGGTGGCCGGACTGTCCGACGTGCTGGACGTGCCGACCCTCGAGGTGGCGGGCTCCCGCGACGCGCTGGCCGACCTGCTCGACCCGGCGCGCCCGTGGCCGTCGGCTGCCGAGCGGGCCGCCGTGGCCGAGCGCATCGCCGCCGAGCACTCCTTCGACGCCCGCGCCGCCGTGCTGCTGGCGGCGGCCCGCGCCGAGCGCGCGCTCCGACGCCGCAGGAACCAGCTTTCGGACACCGCACCGTGAAGATCCGTGGTGCTGTGTCCGGAACCTGGTTCCCGCGAGCGGGAGCTACTTGCGCGTCACCCAGCGGGCTCGGAGCGACAGGCCCGCGTGCAGGACCACGCGCAGGGGCCAGAGCCACCACGCCCGGTACTTCCGCGAGAGGAACCGGTACGCGCTGCGGTGGTGCTCGATCTCCATCCGGCGCCGGTTGGACGACGTCGAGTGGGCTCCGGTGTGGGTGACGACCGCCGAGGGCACGTACACGTTCGCCCGACCCGACCGACCGACGCGCTGCCCGAGGTCGACGTCCTCGAAGTACATGAAGTACGACTCGTCGAACCCGTCGAGCTCGCGGAAGAGCGACGTCCGGATGAGGAAGCACGCGCCGGAGAGCCATCCGGCCTCGCGCTCGACGACCTTCGTGGTGGACCAGTACCGCTGGCTCCACGGGTTCGCCGGCCAGAACCGCGAGAACGCCGCGTGGCCGAGGCCGGTCCGGAGCGAGGGGAGCTGCCGGGCGGACGGGTAGGTCTCGCCCTGGTCGTCGAGGATCCGGGGGCCGAACGACCCACCCGACGGCAACCGGTCGGCGGCGGCCACGAGTTCGTCGATCGAGCCCTCGCCGAGCACGACGTCGGGGTTCGTCACGAGCAGGAACTCCGGGCGCACGTCCGGCAGCACGTCGTCGAGGGCGCTCAGGGCCGCGTCGATCCCACCGCCGTAGCCGCGGTTGCCACCGGAGGACACCACGACGGCGCCGTACGACTCACCGATCGCCCGGAGTGCGTCGAGGTCGGCCGAGCCGTTGTCCGCGATGACGACGGCGACCGGGTCCTTCGAGGCGCCGGCGACGCTCGCCAGGAACGGCCGGATGGTCTCGCCGGTGTTGTAGGTGACCGTCAGCACCGCGACCCGGATCACCGCGCACCCCCGCCAACGGACTCGTAGGCCTCGACGTGCACGGCGGCGGTGGCGTCCCAGGTGAACTCGTCCGCCCGCGCCAGCGCTGCCGCACGGTGCGAGGCCACGAGTGCGGGATCGTCCAGCAGCGCCGTCATCGCGGACGCCAGCGCGGTCGCGTCGGGCTCGCTGTAGACGGCCGCGTCGCCGCCGACCTCGGGCAGGGACAGCCGCCGGGTGGTCAGGACGCACGCGCCGGAGGCCATCGCCTCGACCACGGGCAGCCCGAAGCCCTCGCCGAGGGACGGGTAGACGACGAACTCGGCACCGCCGAGGAACCCGGCGAGGTCCTCGAGCGGCAGGTAGCCGGCCTCGATGACGTGGTCGGTGGGCTGCAGGGCGTCGAGCCGCGCGATGGCCGACTCGTCCCAGCCGCGGGCCCCGGACAGCACGAGCCACGGGGTGTCCGAACCCGGACCACCGTCCGACCCGGCGGCCGCACGCGCGGTGCGCACGGACGCGTACGCGTCGAGCAGCGCCGTGACGTTCTTCCGCGGTTCGATGGTGCCGAGGAACGCGATCCACGGAGCACCCTCGGGCAGGGTGGCGGCGAGCCGGGCGTCCTCGATCGCTGCGACGTCCGGCTCGTGGAACACCGTGCGGTCGACGCCGAGCGGGGCGACCCGGACGTCGGCGCGGATGCCCCGCACGACCCGGGCGGCCTCGGTCGCGGTGGCGGCGCTCGGCACGATGACGACGGGACGGGTGCGCAGGGACCGGCGGCTCCACCAGGTGAAGAAGGTGCGCTTCAGGCGCGAGTGCCACTCCGGGTTCGAGAAGAACGTGGCGTCGTGCAGCGTGACGACGGACCCGCCGCGCCAGCCGAACGGGAACGTGTAGTGCGGGGAGTGCAGCACCTGCGCCCCGAGCCGACGGCCGAGCGCCGGCAGCCCGGTCTGCTCCCACAGGAACCGCAGCGGCACCGAATCGGTCCAGCCCGGCGCCGTGTGCACGGTCGCGTGCGGCGCGACGGCGGCGAAGTGCGGAGCGTGCACGGGGCGGACGACCAGGTGGACGTCGAGCGACGGGTCGGTCAGGTGCGACACGACCCCCTCGACGTAGCGTCCGACGCCGCCGAGCGCCTGCGGTACCGCGGTCCCGTCGACGAGGACGGTGAGCTGCGGCACGCGTGGTTCCTTCCGGGCGGGGACGTCGTGGCCGGGGCCGTCGACGGGGGAGTGTCCAGGATAGCCCGCTGCACTCATGCGCCCGGGTCCACGCTGCGGCGCGGGACGGACGCGCGCCGGGTCTCGCGCAGCCGCCTGGCGAGGTGGACCGGCAGGGTCCCCGCGACGTCCGCGAACGCCGTCAGGACGAGCCGCGCCTCCCGGCGGGTGCGACCGGAGGCCAGCCCGCGCAGGCCGCGCACCAGGGTGCGGGCGCTCGCCCGCGCGACGGTCAGCCACGGGGCGTGCCAGAGCGCGACGACGATGCGGTTGCGGGCGTTCCGGAAGACGAACAGCTCGCTCTGCACGCCGGACGACGCCGAGTGGTCGTGCTCGACGACCGCGTCGGCCGCGTGCTCGACGCGCCATCCGCGTCGGCGCAGCCGCCAGGCGAGCTCGGTGTCCTCGTAGTACATGAACAGGGACTCGTCGAGCAGGCCGACGTCGTCCAGGGCCGTGCGGCGCAGCGCGGACGCGCCGCCGGAGAACCCGAAGACGTCGACGTCGGCGACCCGGTCGACGGGCGCGAACCAGTCGCGGTCCATCCCGTTGCCGTCGCGGTCGACACGGACGCCGGTCGAGTTGAGCCGCACCTCGCCGTCCGCTGACGGCGTCCAGCGACGACCGTCGTGGTCGCGCAGCACGCGCTGGCCGGGTGCTGGCTCCACCCCGGCCGGGAGGCCCGTCCAGCGTCCGGCGAGCACGATGCGGCCCGTCACCGCGGCGACCTCGGGCCCGGCGTGCGCCAGGTGGTCGCGGAGCGCCGCGACGAAGCCCGGTGCGGGCACGGCGTCGTTGTTCAGGAGCACGACGACGTCGGCGTCCGTGTGCCGGATGCCGGTGTTGGCACCGGCCGCGAAGCCCCCGTTGTCGGCGCGTGCGATGACGGTCGCGTCCGGCAGGGCACGGCGGAGCACCGCGACGGAGTCGTCGGACGACCCGTTGTCGACGACGATGACGTCGTCGGCCGTGCCCTCGTCGAGCACGGCGCGGACGGCCGCGGTGGTCAGGTCGGCGCGGTTCCAGTTGACGACGACGACCGCGGTGCGGAGCGTGCCGTCGGCCCGGGGCGTCGCATCGGCACGGGACGTGCCGTCGGCGCGGGCCCCGGTGTCGCCGTCGTCCGGGGTCAGTCGAGCTCCTCGATCGAGGGTTCGGCGTAGACCGTGCCCACGGCGTGCTCGAACCCGGGGACCTCGAACGAGTCGCACTCCGGCATGTCGTGCAGGTGGCGGCCGGCCGAGTCCATCATCGACACGTTGATGAAGTACTTGCCGGTGCCGAACGCGGTGTCGGCGATCCGAAGGCGGAGCTTCCGGCGACCGTGCAGCGGCTGCAGTTCGAGGCCCATGATGCCGGTGGTGGTGCCGTAGACGACCTGGCCACCGGCGTTGTTGATCTGGACCGCGGCCTCCCAGTCGGCGATGCCGTCCAGGTGCTCGAACTCCATGTCCACGACGAGGTCGTCGCCCGGCATGACCTCGGCGCGGGGCTCCTTGCCGTCGACGTGCACGCTCGCGCCGATGACCTTGCCGCGGCCGACGGCGACGTCGGTGCTGAGCTCGCCCTGACGGCGTTCCTCGAGCACCTCGCGGAACATGCTCACGGCCTGGACGGGGTCACCGTCGTGCAGCACCTTGCCCTTGTTGAGCAGGACGACACGGTCGCACATCTCCTGCACCTGGCTGAGGGAGTGCGTGACGATGATGATCGTCTTGCCGGCCTCTTGGAAGGTGCGGATGCGGTCGAGGCACTTGCGCTGGAACGCCTCGTCGCCGACGGCCAGGACCTCGTCGACGAGCAGGACGTCGGGGTCGGTGTGCACGGCGACGGCGAACGCGAGCCGCACGTACATGCCCGATGAGTAGAACTTCACCTGGGTGTCGATGAAGTCCCCGATGCCCGAGAACGCCAGGATGTCGTCGAACTTCTCGTCGGTCTGCTTGCGGCTGAGGCCGAGCAGGCTCGCGTTGAGGTAGACGTTCTCGCGACCGGACAGGTCGGGGTGGAACCCGGCGCCGAGCTCGAGCAGCGCGGCGAGGCGACCGCGGCGGGACACCGTGCCGGAGGTCGGCTGGATGATGCCGCCGATCGCCTTGAGCAGGGTCGACTTGCCGGAGCCGTTCTGGCCGATGAGCCCGACGGTCGAGCCGGCCTGGATCGACACCGTGACGTCGTCGAGGGCCCAGAAGTCCTGACGGTGCTTCCGCCCGGCGCGGCCGAGCGTGACGATGCGCTCGCGCAGGGTGTTGTCCTTGCGGACCGTGAAGCGCTTGCGGACGTGGTCGATGACGATGACGTCGGGACGCTCGGCGGTCTCGTCGGTGGTCGTCGGGGCGACGGGGGTGCTGATGGCCATGGTCTAGAGCTCCTGCGCGAAGTTGCCCTGCAGGCGGGAGAAGATCCGCTGCGCACCGATGAGGCAGAGGAGGCCGATCACGAACGCGATCCCCAGCCGGAGCATCAGGTGGTCGGGGTACGTGACGTCGGCCGGGTCGTGCAGCCAGATCGCGTTCTGCAGGCCGAGCACCGACAGGGTCAGCGGGTTGTTCGTGTAGACGGTGAGGAGCCAGTCGGCGTTCACGGTGGCGACCACCCGCGAGTACGAGTAGACGATCGGCGAGGCCCAGAGCAGGACCATCAGGCCGACGTCGATGACGAACTGCACGTCGCGCAGGTACACGTTGAGCGCGGACAGCACCAGACCGATGGCCGCGCCGTAGACCAGGATCACGGCGAGCGACGGGATCAGGTAGACCAGGCCCTCGTGCCACGGGAAGACGCCGATGACGACCGTCGCGGCCAGCAGGATCGCGAACTGGATGGTGAAGTTCACCAGGGCCGCGCCCACGCTGGCGAGCGGGAAGACCTCGCGCGGGACGTACACCTTCTTGATCAGCCCGGAGTTGCCGACGATCGACCCGGTCGACCCGGCGACGATCTCGCTGAAGAGCGTGTAGGCGGTCAGGCCGGTGAAGACGTAGATCGCGAAGTTGTCGATGCCGTTGGCGGCGCCGAGGACCTTGCCGATGACGAAGTAGTAGATGAGCAGCTGGGTCAGCGGGCGCACGAGCGTCCACACGAACCCGAGTGCCGAGTCCTTGTACCGGGCCTTCAGGTCACGCCGGACGAGCATGCCGAGCATCTCGCGCTGCCGGAAGACGTCGCGCAGCTCACGGAAGGTCCCGCGGAAGGCGCTCGTCGGAGCGCCGATCACGACGAGGGGTTCCTTCGCGAGCGCGGTCATGCGGGCTTGGTCGACCATACGTCTCTTCGTTCGTGGGGGCAGGACCGGAACAGCATACTCACCGGGCCCGCGGGACGGGGTTGGGCGACGGTCGTCGTGCACCCCGAGTGGGGGTGATTCCGGCCGATCCAACCCTCAACCTTCACTTTCGAGTTACCGTTGTTGCAACCCGGACCCTTGTCAACATCCACAGGACGGCCCGTCAGCATGCTCCTCGCATCCAGGCCGATCGCTGCGTTCGCGGTGGTCGGTGCACTCAGTCTCCTCTTGGCCGGTTGTTCCGGTGGTGGCGACGACGCCA
This sequence comes from Curtobacterium sp. MCSS17_005, assembly GCF_003234225.2. NCBI lineage: Bacteria > Bacillati > Actinomycetota > Actinomycetes > Micrococcales > Microbacteriaceae > Curtobacterium > Curtobacterium sp. MCSS17_005. The sequence goes on along the minus strand of NZ_CP126258.1, from coordinate 2,549,992 downwards.
CCCCGTCGCCGTCCGCGTCCGTCTCGCGCACCCCGAGTGCGACCCCGACGGACGACGACTCGGCGACCACGGCCCCCACCGACACGGCCTCGACGCCGACCGACGGTGCGTCTGACGACGGAGGCGACGACGCCGGCGCCTCCGACGACGACACCCCCGGTGCGTTCCCGGGCAGCGGCGCGACGAACCAGCCGGACACCGACCCGTCGGAGTACCCGGCCACGGCCGTCGTGACCTTCGCCGGCTGGGACACCGGGTCGAAGACCCTCCAGGCCGGCGGCCTGGTCTCCGGCACGACCGACTCGAGCGGGAAGTGCACCTTCACCGCGACGAAGGACGGCGTCACGCGCACCGCCACGAGCACCGCACAGGCGAGTGCCTCGTCGGTGAACTGCGCGCAGGTGTCGTTCCCCGCGGCGAAGGTGTCGAGCGGCACCTGGTCCGTCACCCTGACCTACGCCGTCGGCTCCGCGTCGACGACGTCCGACCCCCTGACCGCCGAGGTCCCGTGATGCGCAACCCCCGCACCCCCCGCACCACCCGTTCCCCCCGAGCAGTTCGCTCCCGTCGTTCCCTCCGGAGCTCCCTCGCCCTGGTGGCGGCCTTCGCCGTCGCGGTGAGCGGCCTGACCTTCGGCACGGTGCTCGCGGAGCAGACCACGACCCAGTCGGCCTCGGCCGCGGTCGCCTCGGACTTCGACCCGGGCAACATCATCAGCGACGCGAACTTCTACAACGGCTCGGCGATGAACGCCGCCGCCGTGCAGTCGTTCCTGACGAGCGTCGCGCCGAACTGCCGCAAGGCCTCCGGCGGCCCCGCCTGCCTCAAGGACTTCTCGCAGAAGATGAGCTCGATCGGCGCCGTCTCCGGGCGGTGCAGCGCGATCGCCGGCGGCACCAAGTCGGCCGCGACGATGATCGCCCAGGTCGGTGCCGCGTGCGGCATCAGCCAGAAGGTGCTCCTCGTGCTCCTGCAGAAGGAGCAGGGCATCGTCACGACGTCCTCGCCGACGTCCTACATGTACCTGCACGCCACCGGCTTCGCGTGCCCGGACACCGCCCCGTGCGACCCCGCCTACTTCGGCTTCGGCCAGCAGGTCTACGCCGCGGCGCTCCAGTTCAAGCGGTACCAGGCGTCACCGACCTCGTGGGCGTACCAGGCGGGCCGGACGAACTCGATCCTGCTCAACCCGAACGCGGCCTGCGGTCGGAAGTCCGTCTACATCCAGAACCAGGCCACCGCGAGCCTGTACATCTACACCCCGTACACCCCGAACGCCGCGGCCATGTCGAACCTCTACGGCTCCGGTGACAGCTGCTCGGCCTACGGCAACCGCAACTTCTGGCGCATGTACACCGACTGGTTCGGTGCTGCGGCCGGCGGTGGCAACCCCTACGGCGACGTCGACTCCGTGACCGCGACCTCCACCTCGTCGATCACGGTCACCGGCTGGGCGGCCGACCCGGACACCACCAACGCCCTGCGCGTCGCGTTCTACGTCGACGGCGCCGGCGCGAAGACCGTCACGGCGGACAAGACCCGGAGCGATCTCGCCGGCACGCTCGGCGCGAACAACACCAAGCACGGGTTCTCGGCCGAGCTGACCGGGCTGAGTCTCGGCAAGCACTCCGTCTGCAGCTACGCCATCAACCAGGGCCGCGGGGCGAACACCCTGCTCGGCTGCTACACCCGGACCATCACGAGCGCGGCACCCAAGGGCGTCCTCGACTCGGTGACCGGTGGCGTCGGCACGATCTCGGCGACCGGCTGGGTCCTCGATCCCGACTCGTCCAAGCCCGGCTCGTGGAAGATCCTCGTCGACGGCGTGAGCAAGGCGACCGGCACGGCGGACAAGACCCGCACCGACGTGGCGAAGGTCTACCCGGGCGTCGGCAGCACCCTCGGCTTCTCGAAGACGATCGGCGGCATCAGTGCGGGCACGCGCGCCGTGACGCTGTACGTGATGGACAAGCCCGGCACGAAGTACGTGAAGGTCGCGTCGAAGTCGGTCGTCGTGGACGCCCCGACCACCGGCAAGACCGGCAAGACCGGTGCCGTGCGCGGCTCGTACGACTCCGTCACCGGCGGCGTCGGCACCGCCACCGTGCGGGGCTGGGCGATCGACCCGGACGTCTGGGACCCCGTCAAGTACAAGATCCACGTCGACGGCGTGAGCACGGACAGCGGGGTCGCGGACGCCACCCGCACCGACGTCGAGGCGACGCACCCCACGTGGGGCTCCGACGTCGGCCTGACGCTCCGGCTCACCGGCCTGAAGGCCGGCAAGCACACCGTGCGCGTCTACTTCCAGGACCTGCAGGGCGGCAAGTACGTCAGCTTCGGCACCAAGTCCGTGACCGTGAGCGCTGCATCGACCGCCGAACCCGACGCGTCGGGGACGACCGGCAAGACGGGCAAGACCGGCTCGCTCAAGGGTGCGTTCGAGTCCGTCATCGGCGGCGTCAACAGCGCCACGGTGCGCGGCTGGGCGATCGACCCCGACGTCTGGGACCCCGTCGCCTACAAGATCCACGTCGACGGTGTCGCCATCGCACCCGGGACCGCGAACGCGAAGCGGACCGACGTCGAGGCCGTGCACCCGGCGTGGGGCTCCGACGTGGGGCTCGCCCTGAAGATCCCCGGGCTGACCGCCGGCACCCACACCGTGCGCGTCTACTTCCGGGAGCTGCCGAGCGGCACGTACAAGAGCTTCGGCACGAAGAGCGTGACGGTCACCGACCCGCCGACCACCGGCAAGACGGGCAAGACCGGCTCGGTCAAGGGCCTGTACGAGTCCGTCACCGGCGGCACGGGCACCATCACCGTGGCCGGCTGGGCGATCGACCCGGACGTCTGGGACCCGGTCAAGTACAAGATCCACCTGGACGGCGTGGCCGTCTCGCCCGGAACGGTCAACGCGACCCGCACCGACGTGCAGGCCGTGCACCCGGACTGGGGTTCGGACGTCGGGCTGTCGCGGAAGCTCACCGGGGTGAAGAAGGGCACGCACACCGTGCGCGTCTACTTCCAGGACCTGCCGAGCGGCACCTACAAGAGCTTCGGCACGAAGACCGTCACCGTGCAGTAGACGGTCACCACACGACGGACGGGAGGCCTGGTACCAGCTGGTACCGGGCCTCCCGTCCGTCTTGGGTCGCGTCGACAGCCGTCAGCGGCGCACGCGCCGCGCCATCAGGCCCACGCCGTGCAGCAGCCGGTACTCGGGGGAGCGCGTGAGGCCCTCGAAGCGGGCCGCGATCTGGTCGCGCTCCGCCTCGGCCAGGCGACGGGCAGTGTCGTACGCGCCGACCTTCTGCTCCGACTCGACCAGGCGCGCGTTGATGTCGTGCACGCCGGCCAGGTGGACGTCGCGGTCGTGCTCGGCCTGCCGGAGCGTCTCGCGCTGGGCGGTGGCCCACCGCAGGAACGCGCCACGCTCGCCGCTCCGGCCCGAGGCGGCCGCGACGGCGGCGTCGAGCGACGGACCGACCTGCTCGGCGCGGCTGCGGAACGAGTGCCGCTCGACCACGACGGCGCGGAGCCGGGCGACCAGGGCGGTGCGCTCGTCGCGGGGCATCGCGAGCACGCGCTCGAGCGAGTCGGCGTCGTCGAACACCGGCACGTCGGACAGGCCGAGCTCGTCGAGCCCGAGCGCGCAGTCGGTGACGGGCAGCGCCCCGGACGCGAGCGACTCGTACAGGCGGGAGTTCAGGGTGCCGAACTCGGCGGCCGGCTCGATGACGTCGTCGACGACGAAACCGGCGGCGCGGTAGACCTCGGGCAGGGCGAAGTAGGACACGGCCGGGCGGAGCTCGACGCCCGCGGAGGCCTCGACGTGGTCGACGTTCGCGGCGAACCAGACGATCGGTTCGGCCGGGGCGACCTCGGCCAGGACGTCCTGCACCCGGCGGCGGACGCCCCAGAAGTTGACCGTGGTCACGGCGCGGTCCGTGCGCTCGCGCGGTGCGGGGGCATCGGTGGTGAAGAGCTCGGTGTCGACGCCGATCGGCACCACCTCGACGGGGCCGGAGTACGCGGCCGCGATCGCGTCGCGGGCGATCCCGGACGACGTCCAGACCGCGTCGAACTCGTCGAGGTACGGCAGGGCTGCCCACTTGGCGGTCCAGTTCCGCACCCACGCCACCAGGGCGGTGCCGGCTGGGACGTACCCGGGCACGAAGGACTCGATCATGCTGACCACGACGGCGGTGTCGGCGGGGAGCTCCTCGCCCCAGCGCTCGAGCGGCCACATCGCGACGCCCCAGCCCTCGGCTCGGAGCGCCCGTGCCAGCCCGAGCGCGACGAACAGGTCGCCCTTGCCCTCGGCCGGGTCGGCGGTCGACACCGCGAAGCGGATCGTGCCGCGGGGGCCCTCGGCGTGCTCGTCGGCCGCGAGGGCCGCGTAGTCCTCGCGGAGGGGAGAGGACATGGGGGTGCTCGGGATCACTGCGGTCACGCACGCCATTCTGCACGAATCCGCAGCGGCGGCAGGGAGTCCCTGGGCGCGCCTTGTAGGGTGTCATCGGCCCGCGGCACCCCGTTGGCCAACCCATCGACCCGCGCCCGGTGCGCGGCAGCTGCTGGAGGAACTCGCGTGACAGAGCGCAAGCCGGGAGTCGTGTCCGTCATCCTCGTGAACTACAAGGGCACGGACGACACCCTGACGAGCATCGCGGAACTCCGCAAGCAGGACTGGCCGCAGGACAAGCTCGAGGTGATCGTCGTCGAGAACGGTTCGGGCCCCGAACACCTCGGGCGTCTGAAGGCCTCGAGCCTCGACTTCACCCTGATCGACGCGGGTGCGAACCTCGGGTTCACCGGGGGGTGCAACCTCGGCGTCGAGAAGTCCTCCGGCGAGGTCGTGGCGTTCCTCAACAACGACGCCCGCCCGGACACCGGTTGGGTGCGCGAGGCGATGGCCACCTTCGCCTCCGGTGCCGACATCGGCGCCGTCGCCTCGAAGGTCCTCGACTGGGAAGGCGTCAACGTCGACTTCACCGAGGCCGCGATGACCTGGTACGGCATGGGCTACAAGCCCTTCGCCGGGTCGCCGGACACCGGCCGGTGGGAGAGCGAGACCGACGTCCTGTTCGGCACCGGCGCCGCGATGTTCATCCGCGCGGAGCTCTTCGAGCAGCTCGACGGCTTCGACGACCGCTACTTCATGTTCTACGAGGACGTCGACCTCGGCTGGCGGCTCAACCTGCTCGGCTGGCGCTTCCGGTACCAGCCGAAGTCGGTCGCGTTCCACAAGCACCACGCGTCGATGAACAAGTTCGGCGACTTCCGCGAGACCTACCTGCTCGAGCGGAACGCGCTGTTCACGCTCTACAAGAACCTCGGTGACGAGCAGCTCGCCGCGGCGCTGCCCGGTTCCCTGGCGCTCGCCGTCCGCCGTGCCGTGGGCCGCGGGGAGCTCGACTCCACCGAGCTCGACCTGCGCAACCCCGGCGACGACAGCGTCCCGACGATCCCGGTGCCGAAGACGAGCATGGCGGGCATCTACGGCGTCGACCAGTTCGTCGAGCAGCTGCCGTCGATGACCGAGTCGCGCCGCCAGATCCAGGCGACCCGCGTCCGGTCCGACCGTGAGCTCCTCCGCCTGTTCGGCAACCGCGACGAGCCCGCGTACCCGATCGAGAACTACCTGGCCGGCTACGACAAGATCGTGCACTCCCTCGGCGTGCTCGAGGTCGGCACTCGTCGCCGCGTCCTCATCATCACGGGCGACTCGATCGGCGCGAAGATGGCCGGTCCGGCGATCCGGGCCACCCAGATGGCCAAGCAGCTGGCGTCCGAGCACGACGTCCGCGTGGTCAGCCTGACCCGTTCGTCGCCGATCGACCCGTCGTACGAGGTCGTCACGGTCCCGCACCGCCACCCGCGCCAGATGGTCGAGCACGAGGGCTGGGCCGACGTCATCATCGTGCAGGGCCACGCGCTCCGGCTGTTCCCGGTGCTCGAGTCGACCAGCAAGATCCTGGTCGTCGACGTCTACGACCCGCTGCACCTCGAGCAGCTCGAACAGGGCCGCAGCGACGACGTCGACAAGTGGAACCGCCAGATCCTCGACGCCTCGGACACGCTGAACCACCAGCTCGAGCTCGGCGACTACTTCATCTGCGCCTCGGAGCGCCAGCGGATGTTCTGGCTCGGGCAGCTCGCCGGCTCCGGCCGCGTGAACGCCCGCACGTACTCGCGTGACGCCGACCTGCGCTCGCTCATCGGCGTCGTGCCGTTCGGCCTGTCCTCGACGCCGCCGGTGCACGACCAGCAGCGCGTCAAGGGCGTCGTGCCGGGCATCGGCAAGAACGACAAGCTCGTCGTCTGGGGCGGTGGGATCTACGACTGGTTCGACCCGATCACCCTGGTCCGCTCGATCGCCCAGCTCGCCGAGCGCCGCCCGTCGGTGAAGCTCTTCTTCATGGGCGTGCAGCACCCGAACCCCGACGTCCCCGAGATGGACATCGTCGCGAAGGTCCGCGCCGAGGCCGACGCCCTCGGCCTCACCGGCAAGCACGTGTTCTTCAACGACCAGTGGATCCCGTACGAGGAGCGCGGCGCCTACCTGCTCGAGGCCGACGCCGGCGTCTCGACGCACTACGAGCACCTCGAGACCACCTTCTCGTTCCGGACCCGCATCCTCGACTACCTGTGGGCACGCCTGCCGATCGTCACGACGGCCGGCGACTCGTTCGGTGACCTCGTCGCAGAAGAGAAGCTCGGCATCACGGTGCACGAGCAGGACATCGACGGCCTGGCCACTGCGCTCGAGACGGCGCTCTTCGACAAGAAGGCCCGCACCGAGTTCATCGGCAACGTCGACCGCGTGCGCGAGCAGTTCACGTGGGAGAACGTCCTCGCCCCGCTCGTCGAGTTCTGCCGGAACCCGATCCGCGCTGCGGACAAGTCGGTGCGCGACACCACGGCGACGATCGAGCCGCACAAGATGCGCGTCCGCGTCCCGGAGCGCAAGAAGCTCTCCGGCGTCCGCTATGACCTCGGCCGTGCCGTGCACTACCTGCGCACCGAGGGTCCCCGCAGCGTCGCCGGCAAGGTGAAGCGGCGCCTGAACCGGTGACCCCGGCGGAGACCACCGCCCTCGTCATCGTCCCGACGTACGACGAGGCCGAGAACATCCGTGCGATCACCGCCGCCGTGCTGGCGGCGGTGCCCGGTGCCCACGTGCTCGTCGTCGACGACGGCAGCCCCGACGGCACCGGGGACATCGTGCGGTCCCTCGCGGCCGCGGACGACCGCGTGCACCTGCTCCAGCGCTCCGGCAAGCTCGGGCTCGGCACGGCGTACGTCGCCGGGTTCCGGTGGGGTCTGGAGCGCGGGTACCCGCTGCTGGTCGAGATGGACGCCGACGGCTCGCACCCCGCCGACCGGTTGCCGGCCCTGGTCGACGCCGTGACCGCGTCCGACGACGTCCTGCTCGCCATCGGGTCCCGCTGGGTCCCCGGTGGGTCGGTCGTCGACTGGCCGCTCCGGCGCCAGGCGCTCAGCCGCGGGGCCAACACCTACGCCCGCCTGGTGCTCGGGCTCGACGTGCGGGACATCACGGCCGGCTACCGCGTGTACCGCTCGTCGGCGATCGCGCGGATGGACCTCGGGTCGGTGGACTCGAAGGGGTACTGCTTCCAGGTGGACATGACGCTGCGCGTGGACGCCCTCGGCGGCCGCATCGTCGAGGTGCCCATCCGCTTCCGTGACCGCGTGCACGGGGTCTCCAAGATGAGCAGGTCCATCGTCCTCGAGGCGATGCTCCGCGTCACCCAGTGGGGCGTGCAGCGCCGCCTCGGTCGCCGCACGCGCCCGTAGCGCGCGCTCGCTCGCTTCGTGAGCAGGAACGGTCGGGTCGCCTCCGCGGAGGCGACCTTTCCTGCTCACGATGCGCGCGCCCGGAACGCTGGGCGTGACGGCCTGGAGGCGCGGTGCGCGGCCGCCACGGGCCTCCCGTCCGTCGGCGGGTCGCGCCGCACCGCGGCTACACGCGCGGCAGGTGCCGGCGCCACGAGCGGCGCCGCGCGGCGATCACGAGGACCGTCACGAAGAACATCAGCCCCGCACCGTGCAGCAGGTAGCTCTCCGCCGTGCTGGTGACGGCGAGCAGCACGAGCACGGCGGCCGGCCACACGTACGCCACCCCGGGGAACGTCGTCGCCGTCACCCAGGCACGCGCGAACGCGAGCAACGCGGTGATGCCCAGGATGAGCGTGCCCGCGAACCCGATCTGCAGCCAGGCGTCCACGAAGGCGTTCAGGCCCGAGGTGAACCGGACGCCGGCGGGGTCGATGAGCGTGACGTAGGGCACGACGGGCTCGGTCGGCCACGTGCCCACCCAGCCCCAGCCCTGGATCGGGTAGCGCTCCACCAGGACCCGGATCTGCGACCACAGGTCCGTCCGGGTGGCCGTGCCGCCGGCCGCCCCGATCTCGGCGAGCAGACGGTGCCGGGCGAGCACCCCGACGGCGAGCGTCAGCAGGACGACCGCACCGAGGACGCCGTTGACCACCGGTCTGGTCGCCGGTCGTGCGTGCCGGAGTGACCAGAGCGCCAGCGCGGTGACGGCGAGCGCGATCATCGCGAGCCCGGTGATGGGGGACTGCACGAGCATCAGGGCGATGACGGCGAGCGAGGTCGAGGCGATCGCGCGCCAGACCGTGACCGACCGGGTGAGGAACTCGACCACGAAGGTGACCAGGGCCATCGCGGCGATGAAGCCCATGAAGTTGCGCGTGCCGCCGATGCCCTGGATCGGGCCGCCGTACGCGATGTCGCCGCGGATGCCGAACGCCGGGAACGGGACGTCGAGGACCAGGCCGGACAGGACCTCGAGTCCGAGGGCCGTCACGAGCAGGATCCGGAAGGCGTCGCCCGAGGCCCGGATCACCTGCACCAGGTCGCGGCCGAGGGCCAGGTACAGCCCGAGGCCGATGAAGCACACGGTCTGCACCAGTCCGCGGAGCGCCACCCAGGAGTACTCGCTCCAGAGCACGCTCAACGCGCAGTAGCCGACGAAGGCCAGCAGCGAGAGGGGGAGGACCCCGTGCCACTCGATCCGGTAGCGCTGGCCGAGCAGGCTCAGCCCCGCGAGCACGAACAGCGTCACGAGCACCGCCCAGGTCCCCGCCCGGCCGACCAGGGCCTCGACGGTGGGCTGGCCGAACCCGAACAGCACGATGACCGTCGCGAGCGCCTGGCTGAACCGTCCACCGGCCGAGAAGCCGATCCAGGCGGAGAGGTACCGGCGCCCGAGCACCTGTCTGCTCACCCGGCCGTCCGTCACGCGTCCATCTTGGCGCACGACCTTGTGACGAGCACACCGCATCGCGGTGTGGCTGTATCGACGATGCGCGATGACCGAACTATCCTCACCGGATGGACCTCGCGCGCAGGGTCGCCGGCGTCCCCCTCGTCGCGGTCGTCCTTGGCCTGCTCACGACCGCCCTGGCCTGGTACCGGCTCGGCCCGGTGCCGCGGAACACCGTCTGGGCCGAGGACGGCGGCGTGTTCCTGCGCGAACGGATCGCGATGGGTCCCGTCGACACCCTGCTGCACCCCTACGCCGGGTACGTGCACCTGCTGCCCCGCCTCATCGTCGACCTCGGGTACGCGCTGCCGCCCGAGCGGTACGCGCAGGTGGTGGCGCTCGCCGCGTGCACGGTCGTCGGCGGGGTCTGCGCCCTGGTGTTCGTGCTGTCACGTGACGTCGTGCGACCGTGGCCCTTGCGGCTGGTGCTCGCCGCCGTCCCCGTCGTCCTGCCGCTCGCCCCGTACGAGATCAGCGGCAACGCGGCGAACCTGCACTGGTTCCTGCTCGTCCTGGTGCCGTGGGTCTTCGCGTGGCGTGCTCGGTCGTGGTGGGCGGCCGGGGCGCTCGCCGTGGTCGCGGGGGCGGCCGTGCTCACCGAACCGCTCACCGCCCTGTTCGCGCCCCTGCTGCTCCTCTCCTGGACGCCCCGTGGCCGTGCGCCCGGGCCCGCCGGCCGGTGGACCGCGCTGCCCGTCACAGTCGTCGCGGTCGTCGCCCTGGTGGTGCAGGGCGTGACGACCCTGACGAGCCCGCGGGTCCTCGCCACGGGGTCGCCGGCGGTGCGCGACGTGCTCGCGGGGTACCTGCTGCGCCCCGTGGCGGGTGCCTGGGACCCGGACCTCGGCGCGGTCCTGACGGCGGTGGTCGAGCACGGGTGGGCGGTGGTCGTGGTGCCCGCCGCCCTGCTGGTCGTCGTTCTGCTGGCGGCCGTCGTCGTCGGGCCTGCCCGCACCCGGTGGATGGTCGCAGCACTCACCGTCGGCTCGCTCGCGGTCTGGTGGGCGGCCGTGCTCGCCAACGACGGTGACGGCCTCCGCTGGTCGGCCCCGGTCGCCGCGCTGGCCGCCGTGCCGCCGCAGCGCTACGCCGCGGCCGCCGGACTGCTGCTGGTGAGCGCCACGGTGGTCGCCGCCGCCACGCTCGTGGACGCCCGCAGCTGGTCGCGGACGGCAGGACGGACGGGAGGCCCGGGTCGCCTGGTCGGCGCGCTGGCCGGCTGGTGCGTGGTCACCGCCGTCGTCGCGTCGGCCGTGCTGCACGTCGCGCCGACGGTCACGCGACGGAGCGACGGGCCGGTGTGGGCGGGACAGCTGCCGGCGGCGGTGGTGGCGTGCGACGCGGACCCGACGCTCCAGGTCGCCCGGGTGAAGTCGAACCCGTGGTCGTCCCCGGTGTCGTGCTCGTGGCTGTCGCGCTGAGGGAGCGTCCGGGTCAGCGCGTGCCGGCCCAGCGGAACTCGCGCTTGGCGGGCGGCGTGCGCGGACCGTCGCCGGTGGACACCGGTTCCTCGCCGGTCAGCACGATGCGCGTCTTGACGGCGAGCAGGGCGAAGAGCACCCAGTTCCCCTGGTAGAGCAGGCGGGACTCGGCGACGGACTGCACGAGCAGGGCGACGACGACCAGGAGCGGCAGGAGCGACACCGGGTCGAACGCCCGCGGACGCAGCGCGGCGTCGTACCCGATGCGGGTCGCGCAGGCCCACGAGCGGGACAGCGTCGTGACCACGTAGATCGCGAAGAGCACCAGGCCGATGATGCCGGTCTGCATCCAGACGTCTAGGTAGGCGTCGTGGGCCTGCAGGTACGTGACGCCCTTGCGCTGCGCCAGGTCGGCGAGCGTCGGGATGCCCGGCCACCAGTACCCGATCCAGCCCCAGCCGCCCACGGGGTGCTGGTCGATCAGGCCGAGCACCTTGGCCCAGATCTCGCCGCGCCCGGTGGCGTCCGAGCCCTTGCCGAGCATCTCGGACACCGGGCCGCGCAGCACGAACGCGGCGACGGCGACGACGACGGCACCCACCGCCAGCAGCAGGTAGCGCGGGGTTCGGCGCTCCGTCGGCACACGGCGCATCCAGACGGCGGCCAGTGCGACCACGGCGACCACGAGTGCGGCGGCGATGACCGTCGACGAGCGGGTGAGGACGAAGCCGACTGCCGCGACGACGAGCCAGCCGATCGCCTGGTTCCGGCGGATCCGACCCTCGGCGAACTGCACGGCGACCACGATCGCGACCAGCAGGGCCACCATCGCGAGCAGGTTGGCGTTGCCGGGCAGCCCCTGGATCCTGCCACCGGTGAAGAGCTCGGCGCGCGAGAAGTAGAAGGCGTCGGGGACGTCGCGGTCGCCGTAGTCCGTCCAGATCGGGGCGATCGGGTGCCGGACGAACACCGCGACGGCGGCCTCGAACAGGAGCGAGAGCATGAGGACCCAGCGGAGCGCGAGGCTCAGGGCATCGGTGATCCGGCGCCACGTCAGGGTCGAGGCGATCGTGAACGCCACGGCCGCGCAGATCACCTGCACGGTCAGGCTCGAGATCGTCGCGAAGCGCCAGTGCGACCACACCAGGGTCACCAGGCACCAGCCGAGGAACGCCCAGAGCGCCCAGGGGGTGCGGACGAGCGGTGGCTTCGCCCGGACCAGGATCGTGATGCCCCACGCCGCGACGAGGGCCCAGAGGACACCGGCCCCGACCCAGGTCAGGGTGTTCGGCACGGCGTCACCCGCGAACAGCACGAACAGGGTCGTCGCCCCGAAGGCGAACGCCTCGCGCTCCGGTACGGTCCCGCGCGCCAATGGCCAGGTGTTCGTCACGACGCCAGGCTACCGGCCGGTCGCCGTCCGCAGGACTCCACCGGCAGCGCCGGTAGGCTCTGGCCCATGTTCCTCGGCATCACGAACACCCCCCGCGACTACGCCTGGGGCTCGGTCACCGCGATCCCGGAGCTCCTCGGCCGCACCGTCACGGGTGCCCCGCAGGCGGAGCTCTGGCTCGGCGCCCACGCCGGCAGCCCCAGTGTCGTCGTCAACCCGGCCATGGTCGGCGGGGCCGACACGCTCAGCGACTGGATCGCCGACGAGCCGGAGACCGCTCTCGGTCCGGACCGCACCGGCCTGCCCTTCCTGCTCAAGGTGCTCGCGGCGGCGGCACCGCTCTCGCTGCAGGCACACCCGACCCCGGAGCAGGCAGAAGAGGGCTTCTCCCGCGAGGAGCGCGAGGGGATCCCGCTCGACGACCCGGCCCGCAACTACAAGGACCCGTTCCCGAAGCCCGAGCTCGTCGTCGCGCTGAGCGAGCGGTTCGAGGCGCTGAGCGGCTTCCGCCCGGTCGAGGAGACCCTGGCCGAGGTCCGCGTGCTCGACGCCGGCACCGGACGCCTCGGTCCGCTCGAGGTGCACCTGCTGCACGGGCTCGAGGACACCGTCCGCTGGCTCGAGACCGCCGACGAGTCCGCGCTCGCCGTGGTGCAGGCCGCCAGTGACCTGGCCGTCGCCCTCGACGACGACCTGCTCACCCCGAACACCGCGACCGTCCGCGACCTGGCGACCAGCTGGCCCGGCGACCCCGGCATCGTCGTCTCCCTGCTCATGCACCGGGTGACGCTCACCGCCGGGCAGGCCATGTACCTGCCCGCAGGCAACATCCACGCCTACCTCGACGGACTCGGCATCGAGCTGATGGCGCCGTCGGACAACGTGCTGCGCGGCGGGCTCACGCCGAAGCACGTCGACGTGCCGGAGCTCCTGCGGGTGCTCGACTTCACCGCGTACCCGGCACCGGTCCTCGAGCCCGAGCGCATCGCCCCGGGCGTCGACCGGTTCGCGCCGGACGGCGTCGGCTTCGCGCTGCTGCGGGTGGACGGCGACGGTCGCCCGGTGGGACTGAGCACCGGCGGGGTCGCCCCGCTCGTGGGGCCGTCGATCGCGATCTGCACCGAGGGCGTCGTCACGCTCGTCGGCGCGCAGTCGGCGACCCTGCTCCGCAAGGGCGAGTCGTGCTTCATCACCCCGGACGAGGGCGACGTGACGGTCGAGGCGGACTCCTCCGACGGCATCACGTCGACCGTGTTCATCGCCACCGGCGCCTAGGGGCGCGGACCGGCACCGGGAACGGCGCAGGGCCGCACGCCGTGGCGTGGACCCGCACACCGCCACCGGGGTGTCGCCGACGTCCGCTAGCGTGGCGAGCATGAGTTGGCTGGTCACCGGCGGTGCCGGGTACATCGGGTCCCACGTCGTCCGAGCACTGCGCTCGGCCGGCATCGACACGGTCGCGTTCGACGATCTGTCGAGCGGTTTCCGCGCGTTCGTCCCGGACGACGTGCCGTTCGTCGAGGGCACGATCCTCGACGGCGAGCTCGTCGCACGCACCCTGCGCGAGCACGAGGTCACCGGCGTGGTCCACGTCGCGGGGTTCAAGTACGCCGGCGTCTCGGTCGAGCGTCCGCTGCACACCTACGAGCAGAACGTCACCGGCATGGCGACCCTGCTGCGCGCGATGGCCGAGACCGGCGTCACCAAGGCGGTCTTCTCGTCCAGCGCGGCGGTCTACGGCACGCCGGACGTCGAGACCGTGGTCGAGTCCACCCCGAAGAACCCGGAGTCGCCGTACGGCGAGTCGAAGCTCATCGGCGAGTGGCTGCTGCGCGACATGGAGGTCGCCGCGGGCTTCACCACCACGTCGCTCCGGTACTTCAACGTCGTCGGCTCAGGGGAGCCCGACCTGTACGACGCCAGCCCGCACAACCTGTTCCCGCTGGTCTTCGACGCGCTGCTCGCCGGCCGGACCCCGCGGATCAACGGCGACGACTACGCCACCCCGGACGGCACCTGCGTGCGCGACTACGTGCACGTGGCCGACCTGGCGCACTCGCACGCGGTGGCCGCGCGGAAGCTCGAGGCGGGGGAGCCGCTCGAGCGTGCCTACAACCTCGGCAGCGGCGACGGCGTGAGCGTCCGGCAGATCATGGACGCCATGGCGGCGGGCACCGGGATCGCCTTCGATCCCGAGATCGCACCGCGGCGCCCCGGCGACCCGGCCCGCATCGTCGCGACCGGCGAAGCCGCCGCCCGTGACCTCGAGTGGGCCATGCGGCACTCCCTGGACGAGATGGTGTCGAGCGCCTGGGAGGCCCGTCGCAGCGCTTCCTGATCGCCTGAGGACGAGTCAGTTGTCCCCCGGAAGGCCCACCCGAGCGGTGCGACACGCCCAAACGGGGGACATGACACGCTGGAGCGGTCAGTGCCTTCTATGATCCGCGACTTGACTCAGGCGAATGACACCGCTGTAATTACAGGCAACGGCCGCAAGAGTTGGGGTTCGTTGTCGAGGCGGCAGGGGTGATCAGGGTGAACGGTTCCGAGTTCCACGCCGGAGTTCCGGAGGACTGGCACGTCGATCCCGTGGCGCTCGGCGTCCCGGGTGTCCGACGTCCGGAGACCGACGACGAGGAGAACCCGCTCGCCTGGCAGGTCGACTCGCTCTGCGCGCAGACCGACCCCGAGGCGTTCTTCCCCGAGAAGGGCGGCTCCACGCGGGAGGCGAAGAAGATCTGCACCTCGTGCGAGGTCCGGGCGCAGTGCCTCGAGTACGCGCTCGAGAACGACGAACGCTTCGGCATCTGGGGTGGCCTCTCCGAGCGTGAACGCCGCAAGTTGCGGAAAAGGGCGTAGCCGCCCCACCCCGTCCGGGAGGCGCGTGGAGCGCCTGTCCCGCACCGCGCAGTGAGCGCATCCAAAGGTTCACGGCGCGCCGCCGTCCGCACCCGACACCGCGCCTCCAGACCGTAGAGTGACGCCCGTCATGCAGCCCAGAGTCACCGCGATCCTCGTCGCCGCCAACGGGGCGGCCCACCTCGACCGGACCCTGGACGCGCTCGCCGCCCAGACCCGCCACCCCGAGAACCTGGTGGTCGTCGACGTCGGCACGACCGACGGATCGACCGCCGAACTGTCCTTCGGCGGGTCCGCGCAGCTCGTCCGGCTGCCCGCCGGCACCGCGTTCGGTGACGCCGTCCGCCAGGGCGAGCGCAGCGCGCCGCCCGCGGCGACCGACGAGCCGGTCGACGAGTGGCTGTGGATCCTCGGCCACGACAACGCGCCGGCACCGACCGCGCTCGCCGACCTGCTCTCCGCCGTCGAGATCGCGCCGTCGGTCGTCGTCGCCGGTCCGAAGCTCGTCGCCGACGACGACCCCTCGGTCATCCGCGACTTCGGCGAGAGCATGACCCGCTTCGGCCGGTCGATCGTGCTGGTGCAGGACGAGCTCGACCAGGGCCAGCACGACCGCAACACCGACGTGCTCGGTGTCGCCGCGGGCGGCATGCTCGTGCGCCGCTCCGTCTGGAACGAACTCGGCGGCTTCGACCCGGCGCTGCCGGACGTCGACGCGGCCCTCGACTTCTCGGTGCGGGTCCGCCTCGCCGGACACCGCGTCGCCCTCGTGCCGGGGGCCAAGGTCACCAGCGCCGGACCGATCGAGGAGTTCGGTCGCAAGCGCGTGTCCGAGGCGCGGCGCGTCCGGATGCACCGGCAGGCGCAGCTGCACCGCCGGATGACGTACGCGCCCGCCGCGCTGGTCTGGCTGCACTGGCTCACGCTCGTGCCGTTCGCGATCGGCCGCGCGCTCGGTCACCTGGTCGCGAAGCACCCCGCCGCCGTGGTCCCCGAGCTCTCCGCCGCGTTCGCCGTCGCGTTCGGCGGCGGCACGGGGCGCGCGCGCAAGAACCTCGCCCGCACGAAGAACCTCGGCTGGGCGGCCGTCGAACCGCTCCGCGTGAGCTGGCGTCGGGTGCACGAGCACCGCACCACCTCGCGGGACGTCGAACTCGCCCGGGCGGAGGACGCCCCGATCGCCCGGGCGTCGTTCCTGAGCGACGGCGGCATCTGGGTGGTCCTGGCCGCCGCGGTCCTGAGCGTCGTGACGCTCTACCCGCTGCTCGGGTCGCCGGCCCTGACCGGCGGGGGACTCCTGCCGCTCTCCGCGACCCCGGGACAGCTCTGGCAGAACGTCGGGTACGGCTTCCACTCACTCGGCACGGGCTTCACCGGCCCGTCCGACCCCTTCGCCGCGGTGCTCGCCGTGCTCGGCTCGATCGTGTTCTGGTCGCCGTCCACCGCGGTCGTGCTCGTCATGCTCGTCGCGTTCCCGCTGTCCGCACTGGGCGCCTGGTTCGCGGTCCGCAAGGTCACGACCCGCACCTGGGTGCCGGTCATCGGTGCGTCGCTGTACGCGATCGCCCCGTCGCTCGTCGGCGCGGTGACGACCGGGCACCTCGGCGCCGTGATCGCGCACCTGGTGCTGCCGTGGCTGTTCGTCGCCGTGCTCGAGGCGCACCGCTCATGGGCCTGGGCCTCGGGTGCGTCGCTCCTGTTCGCCGTCGTCGCCGCCTCGGCGCCGTCGCTGCTGCCGGTCCTGCTGGTCGGCTGGCTCGTGGCGCTCCTGGTCGGCTGGCGCCGGGCCCACCGTCGTCTGTTCATCCCGGTGCCGACCGCGGTGCTCTTCCTGCCGCTGATCCTGGCGCAGGCGGCACGCGGCAACCTGCTCGCCGTGTTCGCCGACCCGGGTGCGCCGTCCGCGACCCGGGCGCCGTCCGCGCTCCAGCTGGCCATCGGACAGCCCCTGCCCGACTGGAGCGGTTGGCTCCCCGCGACGTCCGGACTCGCGCTGGTCGCCACGGTCCTGCCGATCGTGATGGCCGTCCTCGCGCTCCCCGTGGCGGCCGCCGCGATCGGGGCGATGCTCGGCCACCGCTGGGCGGTCGCGGGCTCGGCGCTCGTCATCGCGCTCCTCGGCTTCGCCACGGCCTTCGCCGCCACCCACGTCACGGTCACCGGTGTCGGTTCGACCACCACCATCGTCTGGCCCGGCAGCGGTCTGTCCGTGTACTGGCTCGCCCTCGTGGTCGCGGCCTGCATCGGCATCGACGTGCTGCCGAAGGCCGCCCCGGTCACCGGGCTCGTCGCGACCGTGCTCGCCGGCGTGGCCGTGGCTCCGGCCTTCGCGGCGTTCTACCTCGGCACCGCCACGATCGAGCCGACCACCGGCCGGGTGCTCAGCGCGTACGTGAACGCCGAGGCCCAGGCGAACCCCGACGTCGGCACGCTCGTGGTCGTCCCGCAGGACGACGGTTCGCTCGCCGTCACGCTCGAGCGCGGGCAGGGCTCCACCCTCGACGACCAGTCGACGCTCGACGCGACCGCACTCCGGCTGAGCGAGTCCGGCGCACGGTTGACGACGCTCGCCGGCAACCTGGCGAGCCGCAGTGGGTACGACCCCCGGCCGGCGCTCCGCGAGCTCGGCGTGAGCTTCGTGCTCATCGACGACGCCGGTGACGACCCCGAGGCGCAGACGGTGCACGACCGGGCCGCCGGTGCGATCGGCCAGAACGCGCTCTTCACGAGCATCGGCGAGACCACCAACGGGCAGCTGTTCCACTACGAGGGCGAGGTCGACCGCACCCGCTCCGGCTCCGCGGCGACCCAGGCCACCCACGTGCTGTACCTCGTCGTGCTCGGCGTGGTCTTCGGTGCCGCAGCACTCCTCGCGGTCCCGACGGCCCCGCGCCGCCGCCGTGCCACCTCGAACGTCATCGAGGCCGAGGAACCCGCCACCACCTTCGACGAGGAGCGCGACGAATGAGCACCAACCCCTCCTCGGTCCGGCGCTGGATCGTCCGCGGCACCGCCACGGCCGTCGCCGTCGTCGTCGCCGCGGGTGCCGTCACCGCCGCCCACGCCATCGGCACCGAGTCCGAACCGGGTCGACCGGCCGGGCGCACCGTCACGCCGGTCCCCGCGGCCGCCGAGCGTGTCTGCGCCGGCAGTGCGCTGCGACTGTCCGACGACGCCGGCAACGACGCGACGCAGGCGAGCACCGTCGGCACCGCGACCGTCGCGACGGCGACGACCGGTTCGACGGTCGAGCGGTCCTCGCTCGACGCCTCGACCACCGGCGGCAGCGACCCCCGGCTCCTGACGGCCCCCGCTGGCGAGACGACGCCGCAGGTCGCGGGCAGCAGCTTCCAGAGCGTCTCGAGCGGCGACCTGGTGGGGGCGGGCGCTGCCTCGTGCGACGACCCGACCCAGTCCACGTGGCTCGTCGGCGGCTCGACGGAGACCGGTCGGACGAGCCTCGTCACGCTCTCGAACCCGACCGACGTGAACGCCACGGTCGACTTGACGATCTTCGACGGCTCGGGGACGGTCAGTGCGCCCGGGACCACCGGCATCGTCGTCGCGCCGAACACGCAGAAGGTCGTCCCGCTGTCGGGCTTCGTGTCCGACGCCGCCTCGACCGTCGTGCACGTCACGTCGTCCGGCGGGCAGATCGTCGCGCACATGCAGGAGTCCGTCGTCCGCACCCTCACCCCGGGCGGCTACGACATCGTCTCCGGTGGGGCCGCGCCGTCCCGCTCGCAGGTCATCCCCGCCGTCGCCCTCGCCGACGCGCAGGCCGCCCAGCGCGGCGACGACACGGCCGACGCGGCGCCGATCGTCCGGCTGTTCGTCCCCGGCACGAAGTCGGCCCGCGTCACCCTCGGCATCAGCACGGCCGACGGCGGCGGCACGACCGTCAACGCCACCGCCGAGCCCGGGGTCGTCACCGACGTCGCACTCGACGACTTCCCGGACGGCCGGTACTCGTTCACCGTCACCTCGACCGAGCCGGTCGTCACCGGTGCACGCACCACGACGCCGACCGACGGTGCCAGCAGCGGCACCGACCTCGGGTGGTTCGCCTCGGCCGAGCCGCTGGGGGACCGGACGATCACCGCCATCGCCCCGGGTGAGGGCGTGCGCCTGAACTTCGTGAACCCGACCCGTCAGGACCGCTCCGTCACGGTGCGGTCGGGCGACGAACGTCGGACGCTGAAGGTCCTGTCCGGTGCGACCGTGACGCTCCCGGTGCAGACCGCGAAGCAGCTCACGCTGACCGGCACGGAGGGCATCGTCGCGGGCGTGACCTACCGAGGGGCCGACGGCATCGCCGGGTTCCCGGTGCGGCCGGCGACCGACGTCTCCACCCCGGTCCGCGTCTACCCCTGACGCCAGGCGCGATCGGCCCGGCTCACCAGTGTCGGTAGCGGTCCGGTGCCAGGTCCCAGGGGTCCTTGCCGATCAGCTCGCCGACCGCGCGGAACACCGCGGTCTCGATGATGATGCGGCGGTCCGAGTCGTCCTTCTCGGGGCTCCGGTTCACCCGCTCGACGGGGATCCGGAAGACGGTCACGCGGCGGGTGTCGCGGTCGATCCGCCAGCGCGGCATCTCGTCCGGCAGGGTCGTGTCGCTCGGCATGTCCGCGACCTGGAACACGACGCCGGAGAGCTCCTCGGGCCAGAGACCGAGCAGGTAGTGCGCGCTGTCACCGACGATCCGGTCGAACGCCTCGGCGCGGGTGGTGATCGGCGCGAGCTCGGGCCCGGTCACGCTCGAACGCCCACCGCGGCCGTGCCGGGAGCGCCCCCGACCGCGGTCGACCGGGGTGACGAGGCGAGGCTTCCGACGCATCCCCACATCGTACGCGGGGACGGGTGCGCGCCGGACGCTCCGCTAGGCTCCCTGACGAGATGGACGTGCGGATCTGCAGCAAGGTGGCGTGTGCCAACAGCGCTTCGTCGACCCTGACGTACGACTACGGCGACTCCATGGTCGTCGTCGGGCCGCTGTCGACCCGGGTCGAGCCGCACGGCTACGATCTCTGCGCCCGGCACGCCGCCGCCCTGCGCGTCCCGCGCGGCTGGCAGGTGGTGCGGCGTGAGCCGCTGCGGCGCGACGCCGACTGACGGCTCGCGTCCGCGACGTGCCGCGGTGGTCGGACCGGAGGCCCGCGAGACGTGACCCGGATCTGCTGGTGATCCGCGCCTCCCGGCATGGAAGACTGGTGGGCATGCCCACCGAAACCCGCACCGCTGCTGCGTTCCGCGTCGCCGACCTGTCCCTCGCCGAGGCGGGCCGGCACCAGATCCGCCTCGCCGAGAACGAGATGCCGGGCCTGATGTCCCTGCGTGACGAGTTCGCCGCGTCGCAGCCGCTCGCCGGCGCACGCATCGCCGGGTCCCTGCACATGACGGTGCAGACCGCGGTGCTCATCGAGACGCTCGTCGCCCTCGGCGCGCAGGTGCGCTGGGCCAGCTGCAACATCTTCTCCACCCAGGACGAGGCCGCGGCCGCCGTCGCCGTCGGACCCACCGGCACCCCGGACGCCCCCGCCGGCGTCCCGGTGTTCGCGTGGAAGGGCGAGACGCTCGAGGAGTACTGGTGGTGCACCAGCCGCATCTTCGACTGGAGCGACGAGGCCGCCGCCGCGGGTGCCGACTGGACCGGGCCGAACCTGATCCTCGACGACGGCGGCGACGCCACGATGCTCGTGCACACCGGCGCCGACGCCGAGGCGGCCGGTGCCGCTCCGGTCGCCGAGCCGGACGCCAGCACCGAGTGGAAGATCGTGCTCGACACCGTCGCGAGGTCGCTCGAGACCTCGTCGGACCGCTGGACCCGCATCGCCGCCGACATCCAGGGCGTCACCGAGGAGACCACCACGGGCGTCCACCGCCTGTACGAGCTGTTCCGGAACGGCGAGCTGAAGTTCCCGGCGATCAACGTCAACGACTCCGTGACGAAGTCGAAGTTCGACAACAAGTACGGCATCCGGCACTCGCTGCCCGACGGCCTGAACCGGGCCACCGACGTGCTCATCGGCGGCAAGGTCGCCTTCGTCGTCGGCTACGGCGACGTCGGCAAGGGTGCGGCCGAGGCGCTCCGCGGGCAGGGTGCCCGTGTCATCGTCAGCGAGGTCGACCCGATCTGCGCGCTGCAGGCGGCGATGGACGGCTACCAGGTCGCGCGCTTGGCGGACGTCGTCGACACCGTCGACATGGTGATCACGTGCACCGGCAACCTGGGCGTCGTCGGGGTCGACGAGATGCTCGGGCTGAAGCACCTGGCGATCGTGGCGAACGTGGGGCACTTCGACAACGAGATCGACATGGCGGGACTCGAGGCGCTGCCCGGCGTCTCGAAGGTCGAGATCAAGCCGCAGGTGCACGAGTGGCGGCTGCCGACCGGGCGATCGATCCTGGTGCTGTCCGAGGGCCGGCTCATGAACCTCGGCAACGCGACCGGGCACCCGTCGTTCGTGATGAGCAACTCGTTCACGAACCAGGTGCTCGCGCAGATCGAGCTGCACACCCGGCGCGAGGAGTACCCGACCGGCGTGTACGTGCTCCCGAAGCACCTGGACGAGAAGGTCGCGCGCCTGCACCTCGACGCCCTCGGGGTGCAGCTGACGTCGCTGCGTCCGGAGCAGGCGGCGTACATCGGTGTGCCGGTCGAGGGGCCCTTCAAGCCGGACCACTACCGCTACTGAGCGCGGCGGGGCGGCCCGGGGCCGGCGGAGCCTGGTTCCGGACACAGCACCGTGGATCTCCGCGGTGCTGTGTCCGTTCCGCAGTGTTGCGCGGGGGCAGTCAGCGCGGCGCCGCGGTGCGCGTCAGCGCGGGAAGCCCGGCGGGGGCGCCGCCGCCGTCGCCCCCGCCGCGGTCAGCAGCTCCGCGCGGGCACCCAGCGCCCGGACGTCCCGACGACGCCGCAGCACGACGACCCCGGCCAGGAAGACCTCCGGCGGGACGGGCGGCACCGGGTGCGCGAATGCGGACACCTCGGCCGCCAGGGTCTGCGCCGCCGCCTCGCGCAGTTCGGGGCGCATCAGTGCAGCCCCGCGGAAGAACGCACCCAGGCGGTTCTCCAACCGCTGCGGCAGCGCCGACACGTCCGCGACGCCGGCCCAGGCCGTCAGCTCCGGGGGCAGCAGCACCTCGGGGTCCCGCTGCTTCGGCAGGCGTTCGTGCTGCACGATCGTGCCGGCGAGCAGGTCCCCGAGGCGCCGAGGCCGACTGCCGAACAGCGCGACGAGCAGGGCGACCGAGCCGAACGTCATCCAGAGCTCGAACAGGCCGACGAGCGACCGGGTGAAGGCGTGCCGGAACCCGATCGCGCCGCCGTCGAGCCGGACGACGCGGGTGCCGGTGGCGAACCGTCCGACGCTCCGCCCCTTCGTCACGGTCTCGACCGCCGCGGGGACCAGCACCAGCACGACGACGAGCAGCACGATGTTGAGCGCAGCACCCCAGGCTGGCTCGAGCCCCCTCGGCCAGAGCCGCCAGACGCCGAACAGCGCGAGCACGAACAGGACGAGGATGCACAGGCCGTCCAGCAGCGCGGCCGCGAGCCGCAGCACGAGTCCGGCGGGTTGGACGTCGAGCGCGACGCCCTCGCCCACCACCAGCTCGTCGGCGGTCTCGTCGAGGTCACGCGAGAACCGGGCGTCGGCGAGGTCACGCGGCGTGCGGGGCTTCGGCATGGGATCATTCTGTCGGAGATCGCGCGACCTGAGGGGGAACACGTGGACCTGGATGCCTACACCGAGGTGCACCGTGACCGGTGGCAGGAGCTCGACCGTCTGGCGCGTGCCCGGCACCGGTCCGGCGCGGACGTCGACCGGCTCGTCGCCGGCTACCAGGAGGCCGCGACCGACCTCGCCCGCATCCGGGGCGCCGCACCGCGCACCGTGACCGGTGACCGGCTCTCGCTGACGCTGTTCCGCGCCCGCCTGCGGTTCACGGGCACCCCCGTCGATCCACTGACCGCCGTCGCCCTGTTCTTCACGCGGCAGCTGCCCGCGGCGCTCTACCGGATCCGCTGGGTGACCATCTGGGTCGCGCTCGCGACGGTGGCGATCGCGGCGATCGTCGCCGTCTGGATCACCACCACCCCCGGTGCGACGGCGACGTTCGGCAGCGACGAGGCCCTGCGTCGGTACGCCACGCAGGACTTCGTCGACTACTACTCCGACCGTGGCCTCGGGGCCTTCACCGCGCAGGTCTGGACGAACAACGCCTACATCGCCGCGACGATGGTGGCGTTCGGCATCACCGGGGTCTTCGTGCCGTTCTCGATCATGCAGAACGCCGTCAGCCTCGGGGTCTCCGCGGCGATCATGCACTCCCAGGGCCGCTTGGCCGACTTCTTCCTCTACATCTCCCCGCACGGGCAGCTCGAGCTCTACTCGGTGTTCCTCGCGGGCGGTGCGGGGCTGATGATCTTCTGGTCGTGGGTGGCACCGGGGCCCGGACGCACGCGCGCCCAGGCCCTCGCCGAGGACGGCCGCGCACTCATCACCATCGCGATCGGCCTGGCCCTGACCCTGCTGCTGTCCGGCATCGTCGAGGGCGTGGTGACGCGGCAGGACTGGCCGTGGCCGATCAAGATCGGCATCGGCACGGTCGCCCTGGTCGCGGTGCTCACCTACCAGTGGGTGCTCGGCGGCCGCGCGTACCGAGCCGGGGAGCGCGGCGACCTCGAGGAGTTCGAGCGCGGTTCCACCGCCCTGGTGGCCGGCTGACGTCCGTCCCGGTTCAGAGCCGGCCGGTGGCCTTCGCCCGGATGTAGGCGTCGGCGACGAGCGGCGGGACCTCCGCCGGTGCGCCGCGCACGACCTCGGCGCCGGAGCGCCGTGCGACGTCGGCTGCACCGTCCGCGTCGAGCAGGGTGCGTTCGGCGGCCGCGCGTCGGTAGACGTCGCGCTCCGCGCCGGTCGGGAGGCCCGGCACCCGTCCGCCCCGTGCGGTGCGGATCGCCGTGGTCGGGTCCACCCCGCCGCGCGCCATCCGCTGGACGTCCGGGTCCTCGATGCTCGTCACGACGACCGCGTGCCGTCGGGACAGTCGGGGGAGCACGGCGAGCAGGTCGCCCGAGGCGCCGACGGAGTCGAGGCTCGAGGCGAGGACGACCAGGGCGCGCGAGGTCGTGATCGAGTCGACGAGCGCGGGGACGGATGCCCAGTCGGTCGCGGCGAGCCCGGGTTCGGCCATCGCGAGTGCCTCGCCGAAGCGCTGCACGACGTCGGTGCGGGTGGCGCCGTGCACGCGGTCGTGTGCGGTGTCGTCGAGGACCACCAGGTCGACGCGGTCACCGGCGGCGGCAGCGAGGGCCCCGAGGAGCAGCGCCGACTCGATGAAGGTGTCGAGTCGGGGTTCGTCGGCGACGCGGCCGGCACCCGCCCGGCCCGCGTCGACCACGACGACGACGCGTCGGTCGCGTTCCGGACGCCAGGTGCGGACGACGAGGTCCTGCCGCCGCGCGGTGGCGCGCCAGTCGATGGACCGCACGTCGTCGCCGCGCACGTAGTCGCGCAGCGAGTCGAACTCGGTCCCGTGCCCGCGGAGCTGCAGCGTGGTCTCGCCGTCGAGCTCGCGGAGCCGTGCCAACCGTGACGGCAGGTGCCGCCGGGAGCGGAACGGCGGCGTCACGACGAGTTCGCCCGGTGCCGCGACGACCCGCTGCCGTGCGGCGAGGCCCAGGGGACCGAAGGACCGCACGGCGACCCCGGTGGTGCGGCGTCGACCACGACGGAACGGTGTGAAGCGCATCCGGGCCGTCCGTCGCTCCCCGGCGGGTACCGTCATCCGGATCCGACGGGGACGGTGGCCGGCCGACGGCTCCCACATGTCACGGACCACACCGCGGACCGTCCGGGAGCCGTCGTTGGCGAGCACGAGGGTGCCGTCCGCGGTGCTGTCGCGTCGAGCGAGCCGGGGCATCCGCCGCTCCACGCGCACCCGTCGCAGGTCGGCGGCGAGCACGACGTCGAGCGCCGCGGCGAGCAGCACCACCCCGACCCACGCCAGACCGGCCCACCCGCTGCCGAGCAGCACGGTGGGCACGAGGGCGACGGCGAGGAGCGCGACGAACCGGCCGGAGACCGCCACTAGATCGGCACCCGCACCTGCTCGAGCACCTGCTGGAGCACGCCGTCGGCACCGACGCCCTCGAGCTCGGCGTCGGCGGCGACCCGCAGGCGGTGCCGCCAGACCGGCAGGGCCATGGCCTGCACGTGGTCCGGGGTGATCGCGTCGTAGCCGGTGAGCCAGGCCCAGGCCTTGGCGGCCGCGAGCAGTGCCGTCGCTCCGCGGGGGCTCACCCCGACGCGGACGGACGGTGCCTGCCGGGTGGCCCGGGCGAGGTCGACGATGTACGCGAGCACGTCGTCGCGGGCCCCGACGCCGCGGACGGCACGCTGCGCACGGACGACCTCGTCGACGCCGACCACCGGGGTGATGCCGGCCGACCGGACGTCGCGCGGGACGAACCCGTCGGCGTGGCGCCGGAGCACCTGCCACTCGACGTCGCGCGGCGGGATGTCGAGCGTCAGCTTCATCAGGAACCGGTCGAGCTGCGCCTCGGGCAGCGTGTACGTGCCCTCGAACTCGATCGGGTTCATCGTCGCGGCGACGAAGAAGGGGTCGGGCAGGGCCCGGGCGTCGCCGTCGACGCTCACCTGGCGTTCCTCCATGGCCTCGAGCAGCGCCGACTGGGTCTTCGGCGGCGTCCGGTTGACCTCGTCGGCGAGCAGGACGTTCGTGAAGACGGGGCCCTCGCGGAACGGGAACGTGCCGGTCGAGGCGTCGTAGACGAGCGACCCGGTGACGTCGCCGGGCATCAGGTCCGGTGTGAACTGGATGCGCTTCGTGTCGAGCGTCATCGCGGCGGCGAGGCTGCGGACGAGCAGGGTCTTCGCGACACCGGGGACGCCCTCGAGCAGCACGTGCCCCTGTGCGAGGAGTCCGACGATCATGCCGGAGACCGCGCCCTCCTGGCCGACGACGGCCTTGGCGACCTCGGTGCGGACCCGGCCGAACGCGTCGCGCAGGTCGGAGCCGGCCGCGGTCGCCGGGTCGTGCTCCGGTGCGGTGTGCTCGGTGGTGGCAGGGGGCAGGTCGGTCACGGTCGTGCTCCTGGTCGGTCGGGGTCGGAGGTCGGTCGGTCACCGGAGGTCGCCCGGCGGACGGCGCGTTCGAGGTCGTCGAGCGCGGCGGTGCCGTCGACGAGTGCACGGTCGTCGTCGGTGGTCCCGCCGACGAGCACGGCGCCGACACGGGTGTGCGGGATGCCGGTGGCCTGGGCCGCGGTCCGGACGACCTCGTCGACGTGGGCCGATCGGGGAAGTCCGAGCATCCGGCCGATGCGGCGGACGGCGGCGACGCGCAGGGTGTCGAGGGCGTGGGTGCGGTCACGGGTGCGGGCGTACATGCGGGCGCGACCCTCGGTGGTCTCGGCAGCACGGACGACGACGGGCAACCGCTCGACGACGAGCGGGCCGAGCCGTCGGCCCCGCCAGACGCCGGCTGCGACGGCGACGAGGGCGAGCAGTGCGAGGGCGCTCGGGACCCACGGCGGGGCGAGCTCGCCGAGGGTCGGTGCGGCGTCGGGGGTGCCGACGGCCGGGGTGTACCAGACGAGTAGCTCGTCGGCGCCGAGCAGCCCGAGGGCGAGTGCGGCGTTCCCGGCGGTGGCGATCGTGTCGTTCCGGAACGTCGAGGTCGTGCCGAGCAGTGTGACGTCGCCGCCCGGGGTCGTGGTGCGCACGAGGCCCCAGACCCGGGAGCCGCCCTCGCCGGTCGGCGCACACCGTTCGGCGTCGTCGTCGTCCACGGTGTACCCGGAGCCGGCGGTCGTCACCCGCGCCGCCGAGGCCGCCGCCGGGATCCCGCACGAGGCCGTCGAGACGGTGGCGTCACCGTCGATCTGGGCGGGCGGGTCGACCGGGAACCCGAGCAGCGCGTCGAGGCCGGCGCCGCTCGCGCTGACGACCACGACGTGCCGGGCCGTGCGGGCGATGCGTTCCGCGACGGCGGGGTCGAGCGCCCCGTCGGCGTCGTCGATGAACACCGTGCCGCCGTCGATCCCGCCGACGCCGTCGACGGTGTCGGTGACGGAGACCGCGGTGCCCCGCTGCTCGAGCACCCGGACCAGCGCGGCAGAACCACTGGCCGTCGTCGAGGTCGGGTCGAGTGCGCGCGGTGCGTCCGGGTCGGTGCCCTGCACGACGGCGGTCAGCGCGGCGAGCAGGACGCCGACCAGGACGATCGCGACCCAGAACCCGATGCGGAACCGGCGTCCCTCGGCCGGAGCCGGAGCCCGAGCAGGAGCCGGCCCGGCGCTCGTCCGCGTGGCGGTGTCGGTCGTCATGCCGGCACCACCGGTCCCTCGGCCCGGGCGGGCCGGGCCTGCCGGACGGTCCGCTCGGTGTCGAGCACGCGCAGGGCCGCGGCTTCGTCGGCGTCGGCACCGAGGTACCGGACCGCGTCGAAGGCGGTCGCTGCCGCGTCGAGTGCACCGGCCGACGCGGGGAACGGCAAGGTGCCCCGTGCGGCGATCGTCCGCGCGGTGGCTCCGGGCACGTCGGGCACCAGGTCGCGCTCGCCGAGACCCCTGGCGATCGCGCGGAACCCGTCGAGCACCGCTGCCGACCAATCGGCGCGACGGACGGCGGCCTGGGCCGCTTCGAGGAGTTCCCGGGCGGAGCGCAGGTCGTCGGCGTCGAACACCCCGCCGGTGTCACCGTCACCGGCCCGCGCGCGCCGGCGGGGGAGTCCGCGGGCGACGACGACGAGCACGACGACCGCGACGAGCACCACGATCGCGATCACCAGCGCGGTGCGGGCCGCCGCGGGGGAGTCGATGCCGTCGGCGCGGAGCGACCCGAGCCAGTCGAGGAAGGAGCGCGAGGCACGGTCCCACCACGTCGGCCGGGCAGCGTCGTAGGCGGACCGTTCGAGCTCGCGCTCGAGCAGGCGACGCGCCTCGTCCGGGTCGACCGCCGTCACGCGGAGCCGTTCGGCGGTGCCTGGCCCGGACCCTGCTGCCAGGGTTGCTGCTGCTGGCCGGGCTGCCAGGGTTGCTGCTGGTGACCGGGCTGCCACGGTTGCTCCTGCTGGCCGGGCTGCCACTGCTGCTGCCCGGGCCACGGCTGCTGCTGCGCCTGCCACTGCTGGCCAGCCCACTGCTGCTGCGGCGGCCACGGCGGGCGTGCGACGGGCTCGGACGGGGCGAACGGGTCGGTCGGCTGCCCGGAGTCCAGGTGCGATGCGATCCGCTGGTCGAGGGCCTCGGTGCGGATCCGCCGGTCGATGGCGAGGAACGTGGTGATCGAGGCGCTCAGCACGTCGGTGATGCACTGCACCGCGATCGCGAGCAGGCTGCCGACGACGATGGCGATGACCGCACCGGTGCCGGCTCCCGACGTGCCGCCCGTCTGCCCGAGGGGGTCGAAGGTGCCCCCGACGAGCACGGCGCCGATGGTGAGCGGGATCGACGCGATGGACGCCGCGAACCCGAACACGAGCTGCACGAGCAGCAGGATGCCGAAGGTCCGCCAAAAGGCCCCGCGGGTCAGGCGCCACGACTGTGCGGCTGCGGCGAAGACCGGTCGGCCCTCGAGCGCGATGGTCGGGACGGTGAGCACGAAGCGCGTGGCGAGCCACACGACGACGACACCGATGCCGAGCACGAACAGCACCAGCGCCAGCACGAACCACCAGGTGCCGGAGTCGGCGGCGCCCATGGCCGCGAACACCCCGAAGAACACGAGTCCGGCCAGGATCGCGAGGACCGCACCGGCCCCGATCTGCACGAGCATCCACGCGACGACGGACCACCGGCGGCCGGCGAGCAGCGCCCACAGCCCCCGGAACGTGGCGCGACGGCCGAGCACCCGCTGCCCGGTGTCGGCGGCGACCGGCGCCACCAGGAACCCGCGACCGAGGTAGGCGAGGAACGGCAGCACGACCGAGAGCAGTGCCGTGAGCGTCAGCGTGCCAGCGACCACCGAGTCGGCACCGCTGCCGCCGTCGAGGGCCGAGAACATCCGCGACTGCAACGCCTGCTGCCCGAAGGTGCTGGCAAGCGTCGAGAGCAGGCCGAGCACACCGCTCAGCAGCACGCTCCAGAGCAGCAGCACGCGGGCGTTCCGGCGGAAGACCGTGAACGCCCCGGCCAGGATGTCCCCGAGACCGAGCGGGCGCAGCGGGATCACCGGACGCGAGCCACCGGACGGACCGCCCGGTCGCCCCGGACCCGGCCCCGGGGCGGGCTGCGGCGGCACGGAGAAGCGGGGCGGGCCTCCAGGCTGGGGTCCTGGTCCCTGCGCCGGTCCGGACGCCGGCGGCGTCGGCGCACCCTGCTGCCCACCGCCCGGTGTGTGCCAATCGGACATGACTCCAGCCCCCTCGTCGTGTCGGACCGAGCCAGCGATGCACGGTCCACCCCCATCCTGGCGGAAAACCCGGCGCGGCGGGGCCTCGGCTATCGTGTGGGGACACGTGCCGACCACGGCACCCGCACGCCACCCGGAGTCCAGATCACATGACACCGCGCATCCTCGTCGTCGACGACGACCAGGCCCTCTCCGAGATGATCGGCATCGTGCTCCGCTCCGAGGGGTACGAACCCGAGTTCAGCGCCGACGGCAACGACGCCGTCGACGCGTTCCACGCCACCAAGCCGGACCTCGTCCTGCTCGACGTCATGCTGCCCGGCATCGACGGCATCGAGGTGTGCAAGCGCATCCGTGCCGAGAGCGGCACGCCGATCATCATGCTCACGGCGAAGAGCGACACCGCCGACGTCGTCCTCGGGCTCGAGAACGGTGCCGACGACTACGTCGTGAAGCCCTTCAACCCGAAGGAGCTCGTCGCGCGCATCCGGACCCGCCTGCGACCGAGCGCGTCCGACGCCACCGTCCTGCACGTCGGCGACGTCACGGTCGACGTCGCCGGGCACGAGGTGCGCCGCGGTGACACCGTGATCGCGCTCACGCCGCTCGAGTTCGACCTGCTCCGGGCGCTCGCCGAGAAGCCGAACCAGGTGTTCACCCGCGAGATGCTGCTCGAACAGGTCTGGGGCTACCACTACAAGGCGGACACCCGTCTGGTGAACGTGCACGTGCAGCGGCTCCGCGCGAAGATCGAGCACGACCCGGACAACCCGAAGACCGTCACCACGGTCCGCGGCGTCGGGTACCGCGCCGGAGGAGCCTGAGCACCGTGCCGCCCTCGACGCGCCCGTCGGGCTCGGCACGCTCCGGCCGGGCCGGCGGCGCCGGTGGGGCCGGCAGCACCACCGTCTCGATCGGCGTCGTCGACCGTAGCCGTCGCCGGATGCGGCGCTGGCTCCGACGCGCCTGGCGTCCGATCGCCTACCTGTGGCGGCGCTCGCTCATGTTCCGCTCGGTCGCCATCACCGTGATGACGACGGGGCTCGCGGTGGGGATCATCGGCACCGCGGTCATGGTGAGCATCTCGACGAACGTCTACTCGCAGCGCCGCGACCAGATCGAGTCGGAGTCCGCACGGGCCACCATCGTCGCCCAGGGGATCTTCGACGCGGCGACCGCGGCCGAGGACAACAACCAGTCCGAGCTCGAGACCCTGCAGAACGAGGCACAGCAGGCGATCCTGTCGAACACGACGAGTCCGGGCGGCACGAGCATCGCGATCGAGCGGAGCCCGGACCAGTCCACCCCGCAGACGCTGCAGACCATCGCCAGCCAGGACTTCCCGGACGCGGTGATCACCGATGCCCTGCGCAAGGAGGTCGCGCAGAACACCGGTCGGCTCAGCCTGCAGCCCGTCGAACTCGACGACGACGGGCGCCGGGTGCCGGGGCTCGCCGTCGGGTCCACGCTGCAGATCCCGAGCGCCGGCCAGTACGAGCTCTACCTGGTCTACGACCTCTCCGACGCGCAGCAGACCCTGGACTTCGTCTCCCAGACCCTCTCGATCGGCGGTGTGGCCCTGATGGTGCTCATCGCCCTGGTCACCTCGCTCGTCGTCCGGCTCGTCGTCGTGCCGATCCGCGGTGCCGCCGAGACGAGCCGGAAGATCGCCGCGGGGCGCCTCGACGAGCGCATCCCGGTGCGCGGCCAGGACGACCTGGCGACCCTGGCGCGGAGCTTCAACGGGATGGCCGAGGCGGTCAGCCGCCAGATCACCCAGCTCGCCGAGCTCTCCCGCGTGCAGCAGCGGTTCGTCTCCGACGTGTCGCACGAGCTCCGTACCCCGCTCACCACGATCCGGCTCGCCGGCGACATGCTCTACGACTCCCGGCACGCGTTCGAACCGTCGGTCGGCCGGTCCGCCGAGCTCCTGCACGCCCAGGTGGAGCGCTTCGAGATGCTCCTCGCCGACCTGCTGGAGATCTCCCGGTACGACGCCCAGGCGGTGCAGCTCGACACCGCACCCGTCGTCCCGGCCTCCCTCGCCGCGGACATCGTCGATGAGTTCCGCCCGCTCGCCGAACGCGCCGGCGTCGAGCTGCAGCTCGCGACCCCCGGCGGCCACACCACGATGCGGCTCGACGCCAAGCGGGTCCGCCGGATCCTGCGCAACCTCGTCGGCAACGCCATCGAGCACGGCGACGCGAAGCCCGTGCAGGTCGTCGTCGACAGCGACGCACGCACCGTCGCCATCGCCGTCCGCGACCAGGGCGTCGGCATGCCCCCGGAGGACGCCGCACGGGTCTTCGACCGCTTCTGGCGGGCCGACCCGAGCCGGAAGCGCACCATCGGCGGCACCGGCCTCGGCCTCGCGATCAGCCTCGGCGACGCGAAGCTCCACGGCGGGCGCATCGACGTGTGGTCCCGACCGGGCGAGGGCTCGACCTTCGTGCTCACCCTGCCCCGCAACGAGCAGAGCACCACCGCCACCTCGGCCATCCCGCTGCCCGAGCTCGACGAGTCGTACGACGGCCCCCGCGCCGTGCGAGAGGAGTCCTGATGCGCCACCGGATCCGCCACGTCCTCGCCGTCGTGCTCGCCGCGGTCAGCCTGCTCGCGGTCACCGCCTGCGCGGCCATCCCGACCGACGGTGCCGTGCGCACCGGGCAGACGATCAAGGACGAGTCGCTCTCGGGCGTCGACTTCCGGCCGGACAAGCCGATCACCGGGTCCGACCAGACGGCGATCCTCCGCGGGTTCATCGCCGCCGCCACCGGTGCCCAGGACAACTACGCGATCGCCCGGCAGTTCCTGGCCGCCGACTTCGCCCAGCAGTGGAACCCGCGGCAGGGCGTCACGATCCGGGACGGCAGCGGCACCGTCGAGCGAGCCGACGACCGCGAGCTGACCTACACGATGACGGCCAGCGCCACGGTCGACTCCGACGGGGAGTACACCCAGGCCGTCCGCCCGACCTCGTCGACGCTGACGTTCCAGTTCGTCCGCGAGGACGGCGAGTGGCGAATCGCCTACGCCCCGGACGGCATCATCCTGTCGCCGGTCAGCTTCGAGTCGGTGTTCCAGCCGCACGCGCTGTACTTCTACGACCCGACCTACCGCTTCCTCGTGCCCGACCAGCGCTGGTTCCTCGCACGCTCCTCCACGAGCACCCGCATCGCCAGCGCCCTGCTGGCCGGCCCCGCCGACTGGCTGAAGGGCGCCGTCGTCTCGTCGTTCCCGGAGGGCACCCAGCTGTCCCTCAACGCGGTGACGATCGACAGCGGCACCGCCCTGGTCGACCTGTCGAGCGACGCCCTGCGTGCGAGCACCGTCGACAAGGTCCGGATGCGCGAACAGCTCAGCAAGTCCCTCGCCTCGGTCGCCACCATCTCGTCGGTCTCGATGACCATCGAGGGCGCGACGCTGTCGGTGCCGGACTCCGGGGGAGCGGACGCCCAGCTGAACCCCGACGTCGACCCCCGACCCCTCGTCGACGAGGACGGCGTCGTCGGCTACGCCGCCTCGGGCACCGGCAAGGTCGCCGAGCTCGGCAGCGGCGTCGGGGCAGCGATCGCCGGCCTCGACCCGACCTCGATCGCCCTGTCGGCGTCCGGCACCACCGCGGCCGTCGGCAACCGGGACGGCGTCGTCGTCGTGCGCGGCAAGGACCGCCTGCGCGTCGATGCCCGCGACGACCTCGTCGCCCCCGCCGTCGACGACCTCGGCTTCGTCTGGGCGGGGCAGCAGTCCGACACCCGCCGCATCACGGCCTACGGCCTCGGCGGTGACCCCCACCAGGTGCGCACGACCCTGCCGCGCGGCGACCTCGTGTCGTTCCAGGTGTCCCGCGACTCCACCAGGGCACTCGCGCTCATCGAGACCGCGGACGGGCCCGGCCTGTACGTGATGGCGATCATCCGCGGGTCCGACCGGTCGCCGACCTCGTTCGGCGCCCCGGTCCGGGTGCAGGCCGCCAGCGGCACCGCGGTCGACGCCACGTGGGTGAACGACACCGACGTCGCCTCGGTCGGACAGACCACTTCCGGTCCGAACATCGTGCGCACCACCATCGGCGGCAAGTCGAGCACCCTGCCGAAGCCCGACGGGCGCGCCACCGCCATCAGCGGCGGCAGCGGCGGCGCGCTGCTGCTCCGGATGTCGAACGGCGACGTCCTGCAGTCCACCGGGGGTGGCTGGGACACGACGGGCGTCACCGCCGACGTGCTCGGCGTCCAGCGCTGACCCAACGGTCCTCCACACCCCACCCGGCCTGGAGGCCCGTCCACCGTCCGGCGCACCGGCCCACCGCCACCGCCCGGTCACCACCACAGTCGTGGCATGCCCCTTGATGACGCCCCCACCCCCTGGCGTGACTCCCTGCTCGCCGTGCTCGGGCTCTTCCTGCCCGTCGCCTGCCTGGGCTGCGGCCGCCAGGACCACGCGCTCTGCCCACCGTGCCGCGCGGCGCTCGCAGCACGGCCGGGGCGGGTCCGGCTGGTCGCCGGCGTCCGGCTCGACGCGGCCTTCGAGTACGAGGGGCTGGTCCGCACCCTGGTCCTCGAACTCAAGCTCCGCGGGCGGGTCGACGTCGCCCGTCCGCTCGGCGTCCGCTTCGGTGCACTCGTCCGTGCGGCGCTCGCCGCGGCCCCGGACGGCACCGTGGTGCTCCGGGTGCCGCCGTCCCGGGCGGGTGCCCGACGGCGTGGGTTCGACCCGGTGGTGCTGCTGCTCGCCCGTGGTGGTGTCCGGCACACGGGGCGCCTCGTCCGTACCCCGGCCGGACGCCGGCGATCCGGACCGGGGCAGAAGGAGCGGTCGGCGGTGGAACGCGTCGCCGCGACCGTCGGGACCCTGCGCGCGACCGGCGTCGACGGCCGCGACGTCGTGCTCGTCGACGACGTCGTCACGACCGGCGTGACGATGGCCGAGGGTGTCCGTGCCGTGCGCGCGGCGGGCGGGTGGGTGGTGCGCTGCGTCGCCGTGGCGAGCGTCGACGACTGACGCTCCGTGAACACCCGGTGGCCGCTGTGTGTCCGGTGAGCGTCCGGCGGACTCGCCGCCTCCCCGTGACGCCGACAGTGCACCGGGTCTAGCCTCGCGACAAGGCGTTCGGGTCGCCGGACGGAGGCGACGCGCCGACACTGGATGGGAGCCGCCACATGGACGTGACGATCACGGGCCGGAACGTCGGGGTCACCGACCGTTTCCGCACCTACGTCGAACAGAAGTCCGAGAAGATCGACGTGCTCGCCGACCGCGCCCTCGCCTTCGAGGTGCGCATCAGCCGCCACCACGAGAAGTCGAGCGGCAGCCAGGGCGAGGACCGCGTGGAGCTCACGCTGATCGGACCGGGGCCGCTCGTGCGGGCCGAGTCCGCGGCGTCGGACAAGTACGCCGCCTTCGACCTCGCCTTCGCGCGGATCATGGAACGCCTCCGTCGGGCGCGTGACCGCCGCAAGGTGCACCACGGTCGGCACCGCCCCACCTCGGTGGCCGAGGCCGCCGGCAGCGGCTTCGACGGCATGGGTGTCGTCCCGGCCGACGGCAAGCTCATCGAGGACGTCGCGACCGGTGCCGTCCCGGTCGTCGACCAAGAGACCGCCGAGGACGAGAACGAGGTCTACAGCCCGGTCGTCATCCGGCACAAGGTCTTCGAGGCCGCCCCGATGACGGTCGACGACGCCCTGTACTACATGGAGCTCGTCGGGCACGACTTCTACCTGTTCCTCGACGCCGAGACCCGCCGTCCGAGTGTCGTGTACCGACGCAAGGGCTGGGACTACGGCGTGATCGGCATCGACGAGGTGCCCGCCGGCCAGACGCCGGCCGCGGTCGACACCGACGCGGAGCGCGCAGCCGCGATCGCCTGATCCGACTCGGGGCCTCCGGTCCCGTACCGTGTGCGCGGTCCGTTCGCGGGCCGCGCACACCCGTGTCCGCGACAGCCGCGCCGCTCACAGCGCCGTGCGTTCGCGGGTTGCTAGCATGACTGGTCGATCGGGCGCGCAGGTCGCGCGCGACGACCTCGTAAGGAGTTCACGTGGCAAACGTGTTGGAGAAGGTCCTCCGCATCGGCGAAGGACGAACCCTCCGTCGGCTGAAGGCGTACGCCTCGGCCATCAACGACCTCGAGGACGACTTCTCGAGCCTCACCGACGAGGAACTCCACGACGAGACCAAGGAGCTGCGCGAGCGGTACGCCAACGGCGAGACCCTCGACGACCTCCTGCCCGAGGCGTTCGCCGCCGTGCGTGAAGCCGCCAAGCGGACCCTGGGCATGCGGCACTTCGACGTGCAGCTCATGGGTGGCGCTGCACTGCACCTCGGCAACATCGCCGAGATGAAGACCGGTGAGGGCAAGACCCTCGTCGCGACGACCGCCGCCTACCTCAACGCGATCCCGTCGCGCGGTGTGCACGTCATCACGGTCAACGACTACCTGGCGTCGTACCAGTCCGAGATCATGGGCCGCGTCTTCCGCGCGCTCGGCATGACCACCGGCTGCATCATCGCGAACCAGACCCCGGCCGAGCGCCGCGAGCAGTACGCCGCCGACATCACGTACGGCACCAACAACGAGTTCGGCTTCGACTACCTGCGCGACAACATGGCGTGGCAGGCGTCCGACATGGTCCAGCGCGGTCACTTCTTCGCCGTCGTGGACGAGGTCGACTCGATCCTCATCGACGAGGCCCGCACGCCGCTCATCATCTCCGGTCCGTCCTCGGGCGAGGCCAACCGCTGGTTCACCGAGTTCGCCTCGATCGCCAAGCGCCTCACCCCGGGCGAGGACTACGAGGTCGACGAGAAGAAGCGCACCGTCGGTGTCCTCGAGCCCGGCATCGAGAAGGTCGAGGACTACCTCGGCATCGAGAACCTGTACGAGTCGGCGAACACCCCGCTCATCTCGTTCCTGAACAACTCCATCAAGGCCGTCGCCCTGTTCAAGAAGGACAAGGACTACGTCGTGATGAACGGCGAGGTGCTCATCGTCGACGAGCACACCGGCCGCATCCTGATGGGCCGCCGCTACAACGAGGGCATCCACCAGGCGATCGAGGCGAAGGAGGGCGTCGAGGTCAAGGCCGAGAACCAGACCCTCGCCACCGTCACGCTGCAGAACTACTTCCGCCTCTACCAGAAGCTCTCCGGCATGACCGGTACCGCCGAGACCGAGGCGGCCGAGTTCATGTCGACCTACAAGCTCGGCGTCGTCCCCATCCCGACGAACAAGCCGATGCAGCGCATCGACCAGACCGACCTCGTCTACAAGAACGAGAAGGCGAAGTTCGAGCAGGTCGCCGAGGACATCGCGGAGCGCCACGAGAAGGGCCAGCCCGTCCTCGTCGGCACCACGAGCGTCGAGAAGTCCGAGTACCTGTCGAAGCTCCTCGCCAAGCAGGGCGTCAAGCACGAGGTCCTCAACGCGAAGAACCACGCACGTGAAGCCGCGATCGTCGCCCAGGCCGGCCGCTTCGGCGCCGTGACCGTCGCGACGAACATGGCCGGCCGTGGTACCGACATCATGCTCGGCGGCAACGCGGAGTTCCTCGCCGTGCAGGAGATGCACGCCAAGGGCCTGTCGCCGACCGAGACCCCCGACGAGTACGAGGCCGAGTGGGACGACGTGTTCGCCCGCGTCAAGGCCGAGGTCGAGGAAGAGGGCGACAAGGTCCGCGCCGTCGGCGGCCTGTACGTGCTCGGCACCGAGCGCCACGAGTCGCGCCGCATCGACAACCAGCTGCGTGGTCGTTCCGGCCGCCAGGGTGACCCGGGCGAGAGCCGCTTCTACCTGTCGCTGACCGACGACCTGATGCGCCTGTTCAACTCCGGTGCCGCCGAGAGCCTGATGGGCCGCTCGAACGTCCCGGACGACCTGGCGATCGAGAACAAGCTCGTCGGTCGTGCGATCCGGTCCGCCCAGGCGCAGGTCGAGGGCCGCAACGCCGAGATCCGCAAGAACGTCCTGAAGTACGACGACGTCCTGAACCGCCAGCGCGAGGCGATCTACAGCGACCGCCGCCACATCCTCGAGGGCGACGACCTGCACGACCGCGCGCAGTCGTTCCTCAAGGCCGTCATCGACGACGTGATCGACAGCCACACCGGCGAAGGCTCCCCGGACGACTGGGACCTCGACGCCATGTGGACCGAGCTCGGCACGCTCTACCCGATCTCGATCTCCATCGACGAGGTCATCACCGAGGCCGGCTCGAAGGGCAAGGCGTCGCGTGACTTCCTGGCCCGCGAGATCCTCTCCGACGCCAAGCTGGCCTACCAGCAGCGTGAGGAGCTCCTCGGCGACGAGGCGATGCGTGAGCTCGAGCGTCGCGTGGTGCTCTCGGTGATCGACCGCCGCTGGCGCGACCACCTGTACGAGATGGACTACCTGAAGGACGGCATCGGCCTCCGCGCGATGGCGCAGCGTGACCCGCTGGTCGAGTACCAGCGCGAGGGCTACGCCCTGTTCCAGACGATGATGGGGCAGATCCGCGAAGAGTCCGTGGGCTACCTGTTCAACCTCGAGGTCCAGGTGCAGTCCGACGGCGAGAACGCGGTCATCGAGGCCAAGGGTCTCGGCGAGGACGAGGTCTCCGGCCTCGAGTACTCGGCACCGTCGATCGACGGCGAGGTCGAGGTCCGCGACGAGAAGGGTCGCCTCGAGCAGGCCGCGACCGCCCGCGCGCAGCGCGCCCAGGCCGAGGCCGAAGCGGCCGCCGAGCCGGAGCAGGGTTCCGCGTTCGGCAACGCGGCCACGGCCTCCGGTCAGGCCGCGGCGAGCAACCGCGCCGAGCGTCGTCAGGCCGCCAAGAAGAACTAGCGTCGGCGCGCGAGCGCATCGTGAGTAGGAATGGTCGGGTCCCACCTCGGGACCCGACCATTCCTGCTCACCGAGCGTGACCGCCGACGGACGGGAGGACCGGTGGCAGCTGGCACCGGGCCTCCCGTCCGTCCGCACCCCGGCTACAGGACCCCGATCGCGGTCGCCTGCCACCGTCCGTGTCGCTCTTCGAGCCGCATGGCGACCGCCCGGGCGTGACTGCGCGCGTGCACGACCACCGTCGCCTCGGCGACGCCTGCCGCGGGGCGGCAGACGAGGACGCTGCCGACCCGGAGCACCGGGCGCCCGCGTGCCCGCCGACCGGAACCCCGGGCGTGCGCTGCCACCGCGGCTCGCTGCTGCAGGTGGCGCTGCACGTCGTCGCTGATCCAGCGGGCGATGCTGTCGACCTCCCGCGCGCCGGTGAGCACCTCGGCGACGCAGAGCCCGAGCGCCCGCGCGGTCGTCGCCGGGTCCGGGAGGCCGGTCGCCGCGGCGGGTTCCGGTGGCGGTTCGACGATCCGCAGCGGCGGTGGGTGCGCCGTCGTCGTCTCGTGATCGATGCGGCGTGCCTGCTCTGCCACCCCTGCCCCTTCCGTCGTTGGAGCGAGCGTATGGGGCGTGCGACATACGAAATACACACCGGTCCACCCTGTGGAGAGGGCGACGTTCTCCACAAGGCAGCGGACCTAGACTGGCTGGGTGTCGACCCTCAGTGACCTCGTCCTCGCGCAAGGCCGTTCCTCGGAAGCAGACGTGGAGTGGCTCCACCTGCTCGTGGGGGACTGGCAGCTCCTCGCCGACCTGTCCTTCGCCGACATGGTGCTCTGGGTCCCGACCGCCGAGGACGGCTCGTTCGTGGCCGTCGCGCACGCCCGGCCGAGCTCCGCGGCGACGCTGTTCTACCGCGACATCGTCGGCCAGGAGATCCGCGAGGAGTGGCGCGGCCAGGTGACCGAGAGCTTCGCCGGATCGCGCGTCGTCGACTCCGCCGAGCCGGACTGGTACGAGGACACCCCGACCCGCGTCCGCGCGATCCCGGTGCTCCGCCGCCTGAGCGCGAAGAGCGCCGAGACCACCGAGCGGCCGATCGCCGTCGTCACCCGGCACTCCAACCAGGACGAGATGCGGACCCCGAGCCGCCAGGAGCTCAACTTCACCGCGAGCGCGAACGACCTGTTCGGCATGATCGCCACCGGTGACTTCCCCGACCTCGGTGCACCGGCTGGTCCCCGTCGTGGTGCGCCCCGTGCCAGCGACGGCCTGCTGCGCCTCGACACCGCCGGCATCGTCACGTTCGCGAGCCCGAACGGCCTGAGCGCGTTCAACCGGATGGGCTTCGAAGGCGAGCTCGAGCGGAAGTCCCTCGCCGAGGTCACCACCGAGCTCATCGGCGCCCAGCTCGACGTCGACGAGTCCCTGCCGCTCGTCGTCACCGGCCGCGCGCCGTGGCGGGCGGACATCGAGTCGAAGGGCGTCACGGTGTCGCTCCGCTCGATCCCGCTCCGCGACCACGGTGAGCGCATCGGTGCCATCGTGCTCTGCCGGGACGTGTCCGAGCTGCGGCACCAGGAGCGCGAGCTCATCACCAAGGACGCCACGATCCGCGAGATCCACCACCGCGTGAAGAACAACCTGCAGACGGTGGCCTCCCTGCTGCGGATCCAGGCGCGTCGCACGCACTCGGACGAGGCGCGGACCTCGCTGCAGAACGCCATGCGCCGCGTCGCCGCCATCGCCGTCGTGCACGACACCCTGTCGAGCGGCCTCAGTCAGACGGTGGACTTCGACGAGGTGTTCGACTCGGTGCTCAAGCTCGTGACCGAGGTCGCCGCGTCGCACAACACCACCGTGCACCCGAAGAAGACCGGCGAGTTCGGGGTGCTGCCCTCCGAGGCCGCGACGCCGCTCGCCCTCGGACTCACCGAGCTCGTGACGAACGCCGTCGAGCACGGGCTGGACGGCCGTGACGGCGAGGTCGAGATCGTCGCCCGCCGCTTCGACGACCACCTGGAGATCGAGGTCCGCGACAACGGCGTGGGGCTCCCCGAGGGCAAGGTCGGCTCGGGGCTCGGCACGCAGATCGTCCGCACGCTCATCCAGGGCGAGCTCGGCGGCACCATCGACTGGCACACCCTGACGGGCAGCGGCACCGAGGTGACGATCACCATCCCGTTCCGCTGGTTGACCGCCCCCGCCTAGCCTCTGCACCGCCGAAACCAGGTTCCGGACACAGCACCACGGAGATCCACGGTGTTGTGTCCGGAACCTGGTTCCTCCGGTCGCAGCCGCCCCGCGCGCACGACGACGCCCGCCGCCCCCGAGGGGACGACGGGCGTCGTGGTGTCAGACGACCGGGGTCAGGACGCGCGGCGAGCGCGGGCGGCGCGACGCTTCAGCGCACGACGCTCGTCCTCGCTGAGACCACCCCAGACACCCGAGTCCTGGTTGTTCTCGAGTGCGTACTGCAGGCACATCTCGGTGACCGTGCAACGCGCACAGACCGACTTGGCCTTCTCGATCTGGTCGACGGCGGGCCCGGTGTTCCCGACGGGGAAGAAGAGCTCGGGGTCTGCGGTGAGGCAGGCAGCCTTGTCACGCCAGTCCATGTGTGGTGCTCCTTGATGTCGATGCTCGAACGGCAGGCCGGGGCCGTGGTTCGGGGGATCGGACCGCTGACCATGCATGCGGCATGGAGGGGACAACTGTGGGGAGGAGTCCGCAGGAAGCGTGTCTGACGCCCGCGAGACGCTCGGGGGAGGAGCGATGAACCACGGGAGACGCACACCACATCGTGCCGTCCAAACGACCTCCAATATCGTTCCATACTGGTAGGGCCAAATCAAGGGTTCCGATGCTGGAGGATCACTGTGCACGACGACACCCCGAACGACACTGAACCCTCCGCACCCGTCGCGCGCCGGTCGCCGGCGATGCTGGGGCTGCTCGCGGTGGTCGGCCTCGAGTTCCTCGCGCTGGTGGTCGTGACGGTCGTCCTGGTCGTCGAACTGGTCGTCGCCCCGGCCACGAGCATCGCCTCCGGCATCGCCCTCACCGTCCTCGTCGCCATCGCTGCGCTCTGGCTCGGTGCGCTCCTGAACGGTCTGTGGCAGGGCCGGCCGTGGGTGCGCTCCGGGATCATCGTCTGGCAGGTCCTGCAGGGCGCCATCGCGATCGGTGCATTCCAGGGCGTCTTCCGGGTCGCCGCGGTCGGCTGGGTGCTGCTCGTCCCGGCCCTGCTCGGCATCACGCTGGTGCTGTCGCGGTCGGTGACGGCCGCGCTCGCGCGTCCGGCCGAGTAGCGCGCGCCCCGCACTGGCCGACGCGCCAGCGGCGCGCGGCGCCAGCGCCGGCCGAGCCTGCGAGGCCGGTCTGCAGACCGGACACACTGGAGGCCCGGTGCCGGTTCTCGGAACGGGCACCGGGCCTCCGGTGCGTGGCCGGTCCTCAGACCAGGCCGAGCTTCTTCCGCAGGCTCGCCACGTGACCGGTCGCCTTGACGTTGTAGAGCGGCAGCTGCACGGTGCCGTCCTCGTCGACCACGATCGTGGACCGGATCGTGCCGGTGACGATCTTGCCGTAGTTGTTCTTCTCGCCCCAGGCCGCGTACGCCTTATGCACGGCGAGGTCGGGGTCGCTCAGCAGCGGGAAGGTCAGCGCCTGCTCGTGCTGGAACGTCTTGAGCTTCGCCTGCTCGTCCTTCGAGACGCCGAGGACCTCGTAGCCGGCGGCCTGCAGCGAGGACATGTTGTCGCGGAAGTCGCAGGCCTCGGTGGTGCAGCCCGGGGTGGACGCCGCCGGGTAGAAGTACACGATGACCTTCTTGCCACGAAGGGCAGCGAGGGAGTGCCGGGCGCCGTCCTGGTCGGGCAGTGTGAAGTCGGGGGCGGTGTCGCCGGGGACGAGACGGTCGGTCATGGTGCTCCTGTTCGCGTCGTGCGCCCACGAGTGGTCGTGGGCGCGCGAAACCCATGCTATTGTTGATTCCCGTTGCGGCACGGAAGCCGGAACATGCACCTCTAGCTCAATTGGCAGAGCAACTGACTCTTAATCAGTGGGTTCTCGGTTCAAGTCCGAGGGGGTGCACCGCAGGACGAACGCCCCGGCTCATCGAGTCGGGGCGTTCGTGCGTTCGCGGCAGGTTTCCACGCCGACGCGGAGACACGCCCGAGGTGTGCAGGAACCGCGAATTCAGTCGGCGGGCACGTCAACCGGCGCGGACGTCGACGATCCGCTCCTCGCCGACGACGGGTTGGAGCGAACCGGCCGACGCGGCGGCGAGGTCAGCCGTCAGGGCGCCGAGCGCCTCGTGGGGGACCCACACCTCGAAGGTCGCCGCCTGCCCGTACTCGGGCTGGCCGAGCGTCGCGTGGTGGTGCCGGACCCAGTCGCGCAGCACGTTGTCGAGGCGACCGGCGTCGCCGTGGGAGACGTCGAAGCGCACCTGCGTCAGGGCCTCGCGACGGACGAGGACCGCCGTGTCGAGCGCCTCGGACACCGAGGTCGAGTAGGCCCGGACCAGTCCGCCGGCACCGAGCTTCACCCCACCGAAGTACCGCGTGACGACCGCGACGACGTCGGTCAGCCCGCGGCGTCGCAGGACCTCGAGCATCGGGACGCCCGCGGTGCCGGAGGGCTCGCCGTCGTCCGAGGAACGGGCCTGGTCGCCGAGCACGCCGGTGACCATCGCCGTGCAGTTGTGCCGGGCGTCCCAGTACCGCCGGCGGACCTCGGCGATCACGCGGTCGGCGTCCTCGACCCCGGAGACCGGTGCCACGGTCGTGATGAACCGCGACTTCGTGATGACGATCTCGTGCTCGACCGGTGCCGCGACGGTGGCGGGGAAGCGGCGGGGCATGCCCACGAGGGTAGCGGCGCGCGTGCCGGGCGCCCGCGCTAGCATGGCGTCCACGCGCCGGACCCACAGGTCGCGCGGACACGGCTGGGGAGGAGTCCGGGATGGACACGGGTGATCTGAAGGGCGGGGCGCTCGACGCCGCCGAGCTCGCGCGCCGCCTCAACCTGCTCCTCGACTTCGAGGAGTCCCAGCGTGGCGCCCCGGTGCCGTTCTCCTCGATCGAGGAGTACGTCGCGGCCCACGGTGGGTCGCTGTCGCGGGCGAAGTGGACCTACATGCTCTCCGGCGACGGCCGCCGCAACCGCGACACCGAGCTCCTGCGCCTGCTGGCCGGGTACTTCGAGGTCGACGAGCGCTTCCTGCTCGAGGACAGCGAGGTACCGGAACGGATCGGTGCCCAGCTCGCCCTCGTCCGGTCCCTGCGCTCCGCCCGCGTGAGCGGATTCGCGGCCCGGACCTTCCCCGGTGAACTCTCACCCGACGCGCTGCGGCGCATCGCCGAGGTGCTCGAGGAGGAATCGCAGCGGGGGAGCGTCGCATGACCGACGCCCTCGTCGAGGCGTTCTGGGCTCGTGGTACTGCCGAGGGGTGGTCGGACGTCGACCAGGCCGTCGCCGCCGCCGCGGACGTCGTCGGCAAGCCGATCGTGGTGCGCGAGGAGTCGTTCCTGGCCGCCGAGCCCGTGTGCGGCTTCGTGGCCACCCTCGAGCACGCGCACCTCGTGATGATCTCACCGACGGCCTCGCCGACGTTCCGGTCGTTCGTCATCGGCCACGAGCTCGGGCACGTCCTGCACCGGCACCAGGAGCACGCCCCGCAGAGCGCATACATCCGCGACGTCATCCCCGACCTGCCCGAGTACAAGGTCGAGCGTGCGCTGGCCCGGGGCATGTTCTCGAACACCTACGAGCACGAGGCCGAGGTCTTCGCCGACCGCCTGGCCACCGTGATCCGCCAGCACCGCGGCCGCCCGAGCGCCTTCCGCGGGGTCTTCGGGTGATCATCGCCGTCGTCCAGGCGGTGCTCCTCATCGTCGGGACGATCGTGCTGTTGGTCCTGCAACGCGGGCAGGACCGCACGCTGGCGTTCACGTTCCTGCTCTTCGCCGCCACCATCGTGACGAACGTCGACCCGCTGTACCGGTGGCTCGACCCACGGCTC
Source organism: Curtobacterium sp. MCSS17_005 (assembly GCF_003234225.2). Taxonomy (NCBI): domain Bacteria; kingdom Bacillati; phylum Actinomycetota; class Actinomycetes; order Micrococcales; family Microbacteriaceae; genus Curtobacterium; species Curtobacterium sp. MCSS17_005. The sequence goes on along the minus strand of NZ_CP126258.1, from coordinate 2,505,782 downwards.
GGTGGGTTCAACGTCGTGACCGTCATCAGCGACTGCCTCATGGTGGCCGGCACGAGCACGCTGCTGTGGGGCGTGGCGAAGGCGGTCGGCGCGGCGCGGCCCTGGCTCCGGAACGCGGTCGTGGTGTCGTTCGCCGTGGTCGTCGTGGTGGTCGTCGTCGCGTTCACCGTGCTCGACAAGCCCGCGACGACGACGACCTTCATGCTCGACGCCGGCTCGCACCCGGCTGCCACCGTCTACTCGATCGCGCAGACCGTGTACCTCGGAGTGGCCCTCGGCGCCACGGGGTTCATCTGCGTGCTCCGGCTGCGCGAAGCCCGGACGACCACCGACCTGGTGGGGCTGTGGGTCCTGGTCCTCGGCGGGGTGCTCGGGGTCGTCCGCATGGTCGTGGTCGTCGTGATGGACGTCGCCCACGTCGCCGGCGACCTGGACGTCACGCACGCGCTCTCGCTGCCCTACGACGTCACCACGCCGGGGGCCGTGCTGTGCGTGGCGTCCGGCATGCTCCTGCTCGTCGTCGGGCACCGGATCTCCCGTCGCCGCCGTGCCCGCCGCGTGGACGATGCGCTCCGCCGCCTGGCACCGCTGCACGAACGGATCGGCGTGGACAACGCCTACCCGCCGACCGACGACCCGGCGACCCGGCTCAGCCGCCGCATCGTCGAGATCAACGACGGCGTCCGGGGTGCACGGGCGTCCCTGACCGACGCCGAGCGTGCCGCCCTCGCCGACGCCGAGGCCGCGCTCGAGACCGTGTAGTCCCTCGACGCTGCCGAACAGGCCGTGTACAGTCTGTAGCAAGTGCTACAGATCCTGTGGCCTGCCGGGTCGGGACTCGGCCGCGTTGGGGGCGGCCGAGCACCACCCGCCCGGCGTCGCCGTACCGGCATCGTCGCCGCGAACGTTCACTAGGATCGTCCCGTGCTCGTCTTCGCCGCAGTCGTCCTGTTCATCGGCGCCGTCTTCAACGTCGTCACCTGGCCGCGCTTCTTCCAGCGCGTCGCGAAGGACTCCCGTGCCCGCGACGCCGCCGGCAAGCCGACGACGTTCTACACGGTGCACCTCGTGCTCCTGCTCATCGCGCTCGCCATCGCCGTCGCGTCCGTGATCGCCGGGATCCTGCTGCTGGTCTGAGCACGCCGGGTCGGCGCGGCCCTGGTCCGGACCACCACCGGACGGGAGGCCCGTGGCGGCGCCGCCACGGGCCTCCCGTCCGCCCCGGGCACCGTCGCGAGCCGCGCTGGCGGGCCGCTTCAGCCCTGCTTCAGCGGGGCACGGCAGGATCGACCCCATGCGTGTGCTGGTGGTCGACGACGAGGTCCGGCTCGCCGACGGCGTGCGCCGCGGCCTCGAGGCCGAGGGGTGGGCGGTCGACGTCGCGAACGACGGCGTGGACGGTCTGTGGCACGCGCGTGAGTTCCGCTACGACGCGATCGTGCTCGACCTGATGATGCCCGGCCTGAGCGGCTGGGCCGTGTGCGCGCAGCTCCGCGCCGACGGCGACTGGACCCCCGTGCTCATGCTGACCGCCAAGGACGGCGAGTGGGACCAGGTCGAGGCGCTCGACGCGGGGGCCGACGACTACGTCACCAAGCCGTTCTCGCACCCGGTGCTCGTCGCACGGCTCCGGGCACTCGTCCGACGGGGTGCCCGTGAGCGCCCGACCGTGCTGACCCTCGGCGACCTGGTGGTCGACCCCGCGGCGCGCACCGTGGCCCGCGGCGAGACCCCCGTCGAGCTGACCAGTCGCGAGTTCGCCGTGCTCGAGTACCTCGCACGGCACCCGGGACAGGTCCGGTCGAAGCGCGACGTCATCGAGAACGTCTGGGACGTCGACTTCGAGGGCGACCCGAACATCGTCGAGGTCTACGTCGGGCACCTCCGCCGGAAGCTCGACCGACCGTTCGGGCGCACCGCGATCGAGACGGTCCGTGGCGCCGGGTACCGCTTGGCGGCGGACGGTGGCTGAGCGGCCGAAGCCAGGTGCGCGCGGAGTCGCTCCGGCCCGGTCACGGCGCGCCCGGTCGGTCCGGGCCCGCACCACGCTCGGCGCCGGGGTCGTCGTCCTCGCGGCGCTGGTGATCGGTGCCGTCACGTTCGTCGTCGTGCTGCGGCTCGTGCTGCTCGACGGCGTGCGGACCTCGGCCGAGGCGGGTCTCGAGCAGGTCTCCTCGCAGGTCGAGGCGGACGGTGCGGCCGCGGTGACCGGCTACGAGGACGTCCTGGTGCAGGTGATCGGCGGCGGCGGGGCGGTCCTGGCGTACGGCGAGGACGCCGACGGGGACGCCCTACCGACCGCCGACGAATCCCGGTGGACGCACGACGGCGAACGCTGGCTGCTCGTGGCGGACGACGTCGACCTGCCCGGCGGCGGTGAAGCGACGCTCGTCTACGGCGCCACGCTCGACCAGGCCGACACTGCGGTCCGCACCGCCGTCGTGCTCCTCGCCGTGGGGGTGCCCGTGCTGGTGCTCCTGCTGGTCGCGGTCACCTGGGCCGTCACCGGGCGCTCGCTGCGGCCCGTGGAGCGGATGCGCACCGAGGTCGAGACGATCCGGGCGGCCCGTCCCGACGCCCGGGTCGAGGTGCCCGACACCGGCGACGAGGTCGCCCGGCTCGCGAGCACCATGAACGCCATGCTCGACCGCCTCGAACGGTCCGCCGAGAGCCAGCGGCGTTTCGTGTCCGACGCCTCCCACGAACTCCGGTCGCCGATCGCGTCGATCCGGCAGCACGCCGAGGTCGCCGTCGCGCACCCGGAGCGGACCGAGGTGGCCGACCTCGCCGACGTCGTCCGGTCCGAGGCGGTGCGCCTGCAGGACCTGGTCACCGGGCTGCTCGAGCTCTCCCGCCTCGACGAGGGCGGTATCCGCACGCGGCGCCCCGTCGACCTCGACGACCTGGCGCTCGACGCGGTCGCCCGCGCGCGAGCACGGTCGACGGACGGTGTCGCGCCCCAGCGGCACGGCGACGCCCCGGTGGTGCGGGTGGACGGCTCGGCGATCTCGGCAGCGCGGGTCCTCGGCGACGAGCGCGTGTTGGCGGGGGTGGTCCGGAACCTCGTGGACAACGCCGTCCGGCACGCGAGCACACGCGTCGCCGTGTCGCTCACCGAGCACGACGGGTCCGCGGTGCTCACGGTCGACGACGACGGCACCGGAGTCCCCGAGGACGAGCGCGAGCGCGTCTTCGAGCGGTTCGTCCGTCTCGACGAGGCGCGCAGCCAGGACGCCGGCGGCGCGGGGCTCGGCCTCGCCATCGTCCGCGACGCCGTGCGGGCCCACGGCGGTGACACGACCGTGGTCACGTCGCCGCTCGGCGGCGCGCGGTTCGTCGTCCGCATCGCACTCGGCGGCTGAACAGGCGGCTTCAGGGCTGCTTCAGCACCCCGACGCGATGCTCGTCCACATGAACTCCCGTACCCAGCACCAGAAGTCCTCCGCCCGCCGCATCGCCGCGTTCGCCGCCCTGCCGATCGTCGCGGCGCTCGCCCTCACCGGTTGCGCCAGCGACGACTCGGACGACGACACCGGCTCGGCCGGCTCGTCGGCGACGGACTCGGCCGGCACCGGCACCGGCTCGTCATCGTCCGGCGTCGCGTCCGCCGGCTCGAACAAGACCCTGCTCGCCGCCGTCGCCACCGCACGCGGTGAGGTCGGCTCGGGCACCGTCATCTCGGTCGAGCGGGAGCAGGGCGCCTCCGCCTACGAGGTCCTGGTCGTGACGAAGGACGGCACCGAGCACGAGGTGCACACGAACGCCGACGGCACCTCGGTCGCCGGCACCCCGCAGACCGAGGCCGCCGACGCGGACGACAAGGCCGAGCACGAGCGCTTCGTCGCCGCCGCCGACCTGAGCGTCAAGCAGGCCGTCGACGCCTTCCAGGACCTGCACGCGGGGACCGTGACCGAACTCGGACTCGACGACCACGTCGGCACGGTCGTCTGGGAGGGCGACGTGCTCGACTCGTCCGGCACCAAGCACAGCGTGCGCATCGACGCCGGCTCCGGTGACGTCGTCACCGACCGCGTCGACACCGACGACTGACCCGGGCCCCGGCACCCGCGTCCTCAGGACTCCAGCGGCGGGCCGAGCACCTTCCGGATCGCCAGTGCCGCGAGCTGCTCGTCCGGGCTGTCCAGCAGCACCCGGTAGGTGTCCTGCCCCGCGAGGAACTCGACGCAGACGGCGTCCTCGTCGCACGGTCCGAGGCGCCACCCCTGCACCGCGTCCATCGGCACCGTCGTCCGCGTCTCGCGCTGGTAGTCGGTCTCGGCCTCGAGACGATCCGCGAACACCCGGAGGCGTCCGTAGGCACCTCGCCAGCTGAGCTGCAGGTCGAGGGTGGGAGAAGGAGAGCGGTCCGGCACCCGCTGATGGTAGCGACGGGTGCCGGACCGCTCGTGTTCGGCGCCGGGGGCCTTGCGTTCCGGGGACAAGCGGAGCGCTAGCTCCCGTCGCCGTCGCGTCGCACCGAGGCGGCGGGGTCGCGGACGCCGATCGGGTAGGGACCCGTGACGCCCTCGCGCAGGGCGGCGATGCGCAGGATGCGGTCACGCTGCAGGAACCACCCGACGATGAGCAGCGGGATCACGATGACGAGCGACGCGATCGTGTACGTGCCGACGGGGTAGTCGATCGCCATCAGCACGATGACCGAGGCGAGGAACGCCAGGGTGAGCCAGGCAGTGACGGGCGCTCCCGGTAGCCGGAAGGTGGGTTCCTTGGCGAGCCCCTGCTTGGCCCACTGGCGGAGCCGCATCTGGCACAGGATGATCGTGCCCCACGCCGTGATGATGCCGAGGCTGGCGATGTTCAGGGCGATCTCGAACGCCTGGCTCGGCACGAAGTAGTTCAGCACGACGCCCGCGACGGTGAACGCCGCGGTGAGCAGGATGCCGGCGTAGGGGACGCCGCCCTTCGACATCTTCGTGGTCCACTTCGGCGCCGAGCCGTTCATGCCCATCGAGTGCAGCGCGCGGCCGGTCGAGTACAGGCCGGCGTTGAGTGACGACAGTGCGGCCGTGAGCACGACGAAGTTCATGATGCCGCCGACGATCGACCCGACCTGCGGGTTGCCGAGCGACGAGAAGAACGTGACGAACGGGCTCTCGCCCTCCTTGTAGGCCGTGTACGGCAGCAGCAGGGAGAGCAGGATGATCGAGCCGACGTAGAAGACCGCGATGCGGAAGACCACGGAGTTGATCGCGCGGGGGATGACCTTCTCGGTGTTCTGCGTCTCACCCGACGCGGTGCCGACGAGCTCGATCGCCGCGTACGCGAACACGACGCCCTGGATCACGATGACCGCGGGGAGCAGCCCGTTCGGGAACAGCCCGCCGTTGTCGCCCCAGATCGTGAACCCGGTGCGCACGGCCTCGCCGCCGGCCTCGACCGGGAACGCGAAGACGAGCCAGATGATCGCGACGACGAGGAACGCCACGAGCGCGGCGACCTTGATCAGGGCGAACCAGAACTCGAGCTCACCGAACACCTTCACGGCGACCATGTTCGCGGCGAGGACGACGACCAGAGCGATCAGCGCCAGCAGCCACTGCGGTGCGGCGGTGAAGGCCGACCAGTACTGCAGGTAGATCGCGACCGCGGTGGTGTCGACGATCGAGGTCATCGCCCAGTTCAGGAAGTACATCCAGCCGGCGGCGTACGCGAACTTCTCGCCGTAGAACTCGCGGGCGTACGAGATGAACGACCCCGAGGACGGGCGGTGCAGCACCAGCTCGCCCAGGGCCCGGAGGATGAAGAAGGCGAAGATCCCGGCGACCAGGTAGGTCAGCGCGAGCGCGGGACCCGCGGTGTGCAGGCGTCCACCGGCACCGAGGAAGAGGCCGGTGCCGATCGCGCCGCCGATCGCGATCATCTGCAGTTGCCGGGGCTTCAGACCGTGCTGGTAGCCCTCCTGCTCGTGCGAGAAGTCGTTCGCCGGCGCTCGGCTGCCACCCGTGTCGTTCTGCGCTGTCATGCGCGACAACCTACATGCGCACCGGACCGGGCCGTCACGCAAACCCCGGTTCTGTCGAACCGCAGCTGCTGAACGTCCGCACAGCCGACGGCGGCCCGAACCTGGACGACGACCGTCGTCCGTTGCTTGCATGGAGGGATGGACATCCTCCTCCGACTCCTCGTCGCGATCGGGTTCGCCCTGCTCGTCACCGCCGTCGTCGCCCTCGTCCTGCACCTGGTCCTGCGGGCGATCGCGCGCCGGGAACGCTGGGCCGGCGTGCTCTCGCGACGGACGAAGCACCCCTTCCGCACCGTGCTGCTGGTGGTCCTGCTCTGGATCGCGTTCACGTCGAGCATCCCGCGGAACGCCGACGCGTACCCGTGGCGCGACGAGGTCACGCACGCCTTCCTGATCGTCACGATCGGGACCGGTTGCTGGCTCGCGTGCCAGGTCGCGATCTTCCTCGAGGACCTCGGGCTGCACCGCTTCCGCATCGACGTGCCCGACAACCGGCAGGCGCGTCGCATCCGCACCCAGGTGCTCATCATCCGGCGGCTCACCGTCGCCGTGCTCGTCATCATCGCGGTCGGCGCGATCCTGCTGACCTTCGACGGGGTCGAGGCGGCCGGCGCGAGCGTGCTCGCCAGCGCCGGTCTCATCTCCGTGGTCGCGGGCCTCGCCGCGCAGTCCACGCTCGGCAACGTGTTCGCCGGCATGCAGCTGGCGTTCTCCGGGTCGATCCGGGTGGACGACGTCGTCGTGGTCGAGCAGCAGTGGGGTCGGATCGAGGAGATCACGCTGACCTACGTCGTCGTGCACCTGTGGGACGACCGTCGGTTCGTGCTGCCGTCGACGTACTTCACGAGCACGCCGTTCGAGAACTGGACACGGACCGGCAGCGAACTGCTCGGCGCCGTCGAGTTCGACCTCGACTGGCGGGTGAGCCCGGCCGACATGCGGGCGGAGCTCGACCGGATCCTCGACACCTCGACGATCTGGGACCGCCGGGTCAAGGTGCTCCAGGTCACGGACGCCGTCGGGGGACTGGTCCGCGTCCGCATCCTCGTGACCGCACCCGACGCCGGCGGCCTGTTCGACCTCCGCTGCTACGTCCGCGAGGAGATGGTCGAGTGGATCCAGCGCACCCACCCGGACGCCCTGCCGGTCCAGCGGGTGCAGCTCACCGAGCCGGGTGCGGCGGCACCGCGCCGACGCGGACGCCCGGCAGAGGGGGACTCGCAGTTGTTCGGCGACGACGAGCGCGGTGCGCTCTTCACCGGACCGATCCAGACCTCCGGCATCCCGGAGTCCGAGCGCTGACCCGGTGACGTGACCGACGTGCCGTGCACGGGACGGCTGACGGACGGGAGGCCCGGTGCCAGCTGGCACCGGGCCTCCCGTCCGTCAGTCCGGTCGCGTCTGCGACCGCCTGCCGCGTCTCGACCTACTGGCGCGCCTTGACCGCGCGGTCGTCCTCGACGACCGTGCCGATCGCCACGATCGTCGTGGCGAGCCACGCGACCCAGGTCAGTGCGAGCCGCCAGTCACGCGGTCCCTGGCGGGTGGTCTGCAGCACGCTGTAGCCGCTGATGAGCGAACTCCACACCGCACCGTTGAACATGAACTTGCGCACAGAGGCCTCCTGTCGTCGTGCTGACAACGCTACCGGCCCGTACATTGGAGCGCCGCCGGTCACCCTGCCGCGGTGTCTGCCGGAGGAGTGTTCGTGCGCCAAGCGGTCATCGGAGCGGCCCTGCTCGTGGTCGGCGCGGTCTGCGTCGTGTTCGGGCTGCTGCCCCTCGACGACCTCGCCGTGCTCGCCGACCGGGTCCTGCCGGTCCTCGGGTTCGTGCTCGGGCTGACCATCGTCGCCGAGCTCGCTGCGGACGCCGGGGTGTTCGACCGCCTCGCCGACGTCGCCGCCCGGGTCGGTGGCGGGCGCACCATCGGCCTCTGGGGTGCGGTCGTCGTGCTCGCCGTGCTCTGCACCGTGTTCCTGTCGATCGACACCACCGCGGTGCTCCTCACTCCCATCGTCATCTCGCTCGCACGGCGCGTGGGACTACCCCCGATGCCGTTCGCCCTGACCACGGTCTGGCTCGCGAACACGGCCTCGCTGCTGCTGCCGGTGTCGAACCTGACGAACCTGCTCGCCGTCGACCGGATGGGGCTCGGTGGCCCGCTGCCGTTCGCCGGGCTGATGGCCTGGCCCGCGGCCGCCGGGGTGGTCGTGCCGTGCGTCGTCCTGCTCGTGGTGTTCCGCGGCAAGCTGTTCGGCCGCTACTCGCCGGTGTCCGTCCGCACGCCGAGCGACCCCGTGTTCTTCTGGGCGGCCTCCGCAGTGCTGGTCGCGCTCGTCGTCGCCCTGACGGCCGGGGTGACCGTGTGGATCGCCGCGGTCCTGGCCGCCGTGGTGCTCGTCGTGGTCGCGGCGTTCCGGTCACCGTCCGAACTCCGGGTGTCCCGCGTGCCGTGGTCGACCCTGCTGTTCGCCGCCGGGCTCTTCGTGGTGGTCGAGGCGCTGCACACGACGGGCATCACCGACCCGATCGTGCACGCGCTGCAGGGCGGCACCGGGACGGGCCCGCTGCTGCTGCTCGGCGGTGCGGGCGCGGTCGCCGCGAACGGCATCGACAACCTGCCGGCGTACCTGGTGCTCGAACCGGCCGCCGGGCACGAGGCCGTGCGGTACGCGGCGCTGCTCATCGGCGTGAACGCCGGCTGCCTCATCACGCCGTGGGCCTCGCTCGCGACACTGCTGTGGCACGCACGGCTTTCGGCCGAGGGGGTACACCTGTCGTGGGGCCGGTACATGGCGCTCGGGTGCGTCGTCGCGCCGCTCACCGTCGTCGCCGGGGTCCTGGCGCTCGCGCTCTGACGCCGGCGGAGCCCGGTGCCGAGGCGGTGCCGGTGCCGGTGCCGTGCGCGGTCAGAGCCAGTCGCGGGTCTTGAAGACGCGGTAGAGCACGAGCGACGACGCGGTGATGATCGCGAGCGACGCCCAGAGCCCGCTCCAGGCGCCCTCGCCCGGGAACTCGACGTTCTGCCCGAAGAAGCTCGTCACACCGGTCGGGATCGCGATGATCGCCGCCCAGCTCGTGACCTTCTTCATCACGGTGTTCTGCCGGTTCGACGCCAGGTTCAGGGTCGTGTCGAGCACGCTCGACACGGCGTCGCGGAGCTGTTCGACGGAGTCGGCGATCGAGACCAGGTGGTCCTCGACGTCGCGGAAGTACGGCCGGATGCCGTTCGAGATCGTCTCCGCGTCACCGTGCAGCAACGAGGCGACGCTGTCCCGCGTCGGGACGACCAGCCGCCGGAGCACCCCGAGGGTCTTGCGGAGCCGGAACGACCGCCGCTGGATCTGCTGCTCACGGGGGTCGCCCGGTTCGAACAGGTCGTCCTCGAGCGCGTCGATCTGCCGCTCCAGGTCCTCGACGGTGTCGGTGGCCCGGTCGACGACCGCGTCGAGCAGCGCCCAGACGAGCCAGGGCACGCCGTGTTCGGCGATGTCGGAGTTCGCCGTGAGCCGGTGTTCCATCGGGGTGGTGTCGACGTCGGACCCGTGGATGGTGACGAGCGCCCGTTCGGTGACGAAGGCCTTGACCTCGTGCGTGATCAGGTCACCCTCGTCGTCCGTGCCGCCCACGTCGTAGACGACCAGGAACAGGCTGTCCCGGTACCGGTCGAGCTTCGGGCGCTGACCGTGCTCGACGGCGTCCTCGACGGCGAGCGCGTGGATGCCGAGCTCCTCCTCGATCTGCTCGAGGTCGGCCGACGTCGGGTCGGTGTAGTCGATCCAGACGAAGGTGTCCGGATCGGCGACGAGGTCGGAGATCCGGTCGACGGGGAAGTCCCGCTCGACCGTGTCGCCCTTGCACCACGCCCGTGTCCTGACCATGCTCGTCAGCCTACTGAGACGGCCGACCCGGGAGGTCCGGGTCGGCCGTCGTGGTGCTGCCGAGCCGCTCAATCGGCTCCCGCTCAATCGGCTCCCGCTCGGTCGGCTCCCGCTCGGTCGGCTCCTGCTCAGTAGGCGGAGACGAGCTTGCCGTCCTGCACCTTCAGGTACTGGTTCACACTGAACGAGTCCTCGCCGCGCTTCTTGTCGCCCAGGTACGAGGTGTAGCCGTACGAGACGCTCCCGTCCTTCGTGCTCGTCACCATCACGGTGCCGGCGCGCGACGCCTCGACCTCCAGCTCGGGCATCGACGTGACGTCGTACTGCACGCCGCCGTCGGCGTCGTAGGGCCCGTACCAGGGGCAGCCGCTCAGGGCCCGGAGCTCGGTCTTCTCGGCGCAGTCGTCGATGAGGTCGGTCACGTACTGCTCGGCGTCCTGCTCGAGTGCCTTGGTCGCCTTCGGCGCGAAGTCGACGTAGCCCGACGTGACCGCGCCCACGGCGACCTTCTCGGTGCCGCCGGTGAAGTACTTCGTCCCGCCGACCGAGACCTGGTAGGTGCCGGGGTAGGCGAGGGACGTGAACGTCCCCTCGCTGATCTTCCCGATCTCCTTGCCGCCGACGGTGACCGGTGCGCCCTCGAGCACGTCGGAGGCCGTCAGGGTGACCTGCTGCGCCAGCGGCTGCGTGACACGCCACTCGTCCTTCACCAGGAACGAGGTGCCCGTGCGCCGCAGCGACACCTGGCCGGAGCGGTTCTTGCCGTCCTGGGTGTACCTCAGGGTGGCGATGGCGGTGTCACCGGTCCGGGCGACCCGGCCGACGCGGATGTCCGACGGGCGGTCCTTCGCGCTCCCGAGCACGTTCGAGTCGAGCATCGCTGCGTCGTCGGGGATCTCGCTCAGGTCGGCGGCGGTGTCGGCGTCACCGCTGGCGATGGCCTGCACGTAGGACTTCACGGTCGGCGCCGGACCCCAGACGTTGGCGCGGAGGACGCTCGTCGTGACCGCACCGGCGATGACGACGACGATCACCGCGCCACCGGCGATGAGCGAACGGACCAGGATCTTCTTGGCCCGCGGGGACATCGGTGCCGGAGCGGAGGCACCACCGCCGATGAACGGCTGCGACCCGTCGGCGGGTTGTGCGCCGTACGGGGGCAGCACGCCGGAGGGCGGCTGCGACCCGGACGCCGGCTGCGCGCCGGAGATCGACTGCACGCCGTACGCGGGCTCCTGGGCAGACCCGGCCGGCGGGTACTGCGCCTGCTGGTCAGCGGCCGGGGGAGTGTTCCACGCGGCGGCAGCGGGCGCGTCGGCGGCGACAGGCGCGCCGGGCGCAGCGGGAGCGCCGGGCGCACCGGGCGCGGCCGGGTCGGCGGTCGCGGTGGGCGCGACGGGAGCACCCTGGCCGGCGGCGGGCCCGGCCGGGAACGCCGGCGGCACGACGGGGCGGGGGTCCGCTCCGACCAGGCGGGACGTCCGGAGCACCACGGCTCCGCCGAGGCGGGGCAGGAGCACCGGGGCGAGGTACCGGGCGACGACCTCGATCGCGCCGCCCCACAGGGCGAAGACGATCGGCGTCCACGGCGCGATGCCGATCGACCCCGACCCGTCGACGGAGCTCGTGCTGCTCACCTGGTAGGAGACGACGCCGGTGCCGAGGACGAAGAAGAGCAGACCGAGTGCGAACCACACCAGCGGCGTGACGACCCAGTCGAGCGTGGTGCGGATCCGGTCGTTGCGGCGGACGGCGAGGGCGAGCCCGGCCGCGACCGAGGTCACGACGACGGACAGCACGACGAGCCAGGTCCAGCCGCCGGCTCCGCCGAACACCGAGGCGGTGTCGCTGGCGGACCCGAAGCCGGACGTCCCCACACCACCGAAGAACCCGAGCGCGGTCAGTGCGATCGCGACGTTGCCGAGCAGCAGCGGCAACGCGGAGCCGGAGGACGGCTGGGCGATCAGTGCGACGACGATGACGACGAGGGCGACCAGCACGACGAGGACCGTGAGCTGCGACGCGGCGACCCGGAGCGTGCCGAGCAGGCGGGCGGCGAAGACGTTGCGCCCGGCGAGGACGGAGGGCCGGGCGAGGAGTGCCGCCAGGGCCCCGATGACGAACGCGCCGAGGATGCTCCCGAAACCGACGGCGTGCACCGGCTCGATGACCGCGCCGGACACCGACGGGAACCGGATCGCGAACAGGCCGGCCGCGACGTTCGTGAGCACGGTGGTGACGAGGCCGGAGACCACCGCGGTGACGAGCACCTGCGTGCGGCCGAGGCCACGCGTGCGGATCCGACGGGTGAGCACGACGGCCAGGACGACCTGCGCGGCGAGCACCAGCGCGGGCACCACGGCGAGCGATCCCGAGCCGGAACCGAGGAACCCGATCGACCCGGACAGGTGCAGTCGGCCGAGGTCGGCGAGGGCCACGAGCTGCGCCGGCGCACCGAGCAGGACGCTCACGCCGGAGAGCAGGGACTCCACGTCGGGGGCCGAGCCCGCGCCGAGGTCGGTGCCGGACCCGGCGGACGGAGCGGCCGACCCGCTGCCGCCCGACGCGAGCAGTCCGACGGTGATGAGCAGCGAGAGCCCGGCGACGACGTACGCCGCGACCCAGCCGCCGACGGCGGCGAGCACGGCCGCCAGCCAGTCGCGACCGGACACGGACCGCAGGAAGCGACCGAACGCATCGGACGGCTGCGCGGCGGGGGCGGGCTGACCCGTCCACTGCTGCGGGCCTCCAGGCTGCTGCTGCCAGGCGGGCTGGCCGGGCTGCGACGGCGGGACGGGCTGGTTGGGCGGGTTCTCGCTCACGCTGGGGGTCCTCTCCGACCGGGAGGCCGGCGCCGCACTCCAGCACCCGTGTCCCCCCGACACGTGCTTGCAGCGTAGCGGAACCGCCGATCCGCCGTGAATGCGCTGTCCCCACGCTGGTAACTTCGGCAGCGCAGCCGGCGCACCACGCCAGCCGGCACACCACGCCTGCCGTCGTACCCGACGCACCGACGTACCCGACGCACCGACGCACCGACGCACCCGGCCCCGGCCGGGCGGAACGGAGATCACACCACCCCATGCCTGCAGACCGCACCGAACAGACCCGCTACTCGTTCGTCGTCGCCTCCAACCGACTCCCGGTGGACCGCGTCGTCGACCAAGACGGCAACGAGGGCTGGCGGCACTCGCCGGGTGGCCTCGTCACCGCCCTCGAACCCGTGATGCGCGCGAACGACGGAGCCTGGGTCGGCTGGGTGGGGCAGGCCGAGGTCGAGGTCGCACCGTTCGACAACGAGGGCATCCACATCGTCCCCGTCCCGCTCTCCGACGACGACGTCGAGGAGTACTACGAGGGCTTCAGCAACGACACGCTCTGGCCGTTGTACCACGACGTCATCGAGCACCCGAGCTACCACCGTGACTGGTGGAACGCGTACAAGCGCGTGAACGAGCGCTTCGCCGCGCAGATCGCCGAGATCGTCGAGCAGGACGGCATCGTCTGGGTGCAGGACTACCAGCTGCAGCTCGTGCCGGCCCTGCTCCGCGCCAAGCGCCCCGACCTGACGATCGGCTTCTTCAACCACATCCCGTTCCCGCCGGTCGGCATCTACGCGCAGCTGCCGTGGCGTGCGCAGATCCTCGACGGGCTGCTCGGCGCCGACGTCATCGGCTTCCAGCGCCACGACGACGCCAGCGACTTCCTCCGAGCGGTCCGGCACATCAAGGGCTACACGACCAAGGGCACCACGATCGACGTCCCGGTGGACGACCCGGCAGCCCCGCGCAGCCGCAAGGGCATCACGGTCCGCCACGTCGAGGCCAGGCACTTCCCGATCTCCATCGACGCCGAGAGCTTCGAGGCGATCGCCCGCAAGCCCGAGGTGCAGGAGCGTGCGCGCGAGATCCGCGAGAGCCTCGGCAACCCGAAGACGGTGCTGCTCGGCGTCGACCGGCTCGACTACACCAAGGGCATCCGCCACCGCATCAAGGCGTTCGGCGAGCTGGTGGAGGACGGCCGCATCGCGGTCGAGGATGCAACCCTGATCCAGGTCGCGAGCCCGAGCCGCGAGCGTGTCGACTCGTACGCGGCGCTCCGTGACGAGATCGAGCTGAGCGTCGGCCGCATCAACGGCGACCTCGGTGTCATCGGCCACCAGCCGATCTCGTACCTGCACCACGGCTACCCGCGCGAGGAGATGGTGGCGCTCTACCTGGCCGCCGACATCATGCTCGTCACCGCACTGCGCGACGGCATGAACCTCGTCGCGAAGGAGTACGTCGCCGCCCGGTTCGACAACGACGGGGTGCTCATCCTGTCCGAGTTCGCCGGTGCCGCCGACGAGCTCAAGCAGGCCGTGATCGTGAACCCGCACGACATCGGGGCGCTCAAGGACTCGATCGAGCGCGCCATCCAGATGCCGCGTCGCGAGCGGTCGACGCGCATGCGCGCGCTCCGCAAGCGGGTCCGCGACAACGACGTGGCGCGCTGGTCGCGCTCGTTCCTCGAGGCGCTCGACCGCCACGCGCCGCGGAACGCCCAGATCGACCCGTCCGCCGCCGACCCGCGCGAGCAGCACCGTGAGGCGCAAACCGACAACATGTCGATCTTCGACCAGGACGCCCAGTCCGCCAGGGCTGCCGAGGACACCCGGGAGTCACGTGATGACTGAGACCACCACCGACCAGTCCGCCATCGACGCGGCCCTCGAGACGCTCGCGGCTGCGCCGCGACTGATCGTCGCCCTCGACTTCGACGGCACGCTGGCCCCGTTCGCCGACGACCCCTCGCAGGTCGGGGCACTGCCCGGCTCGTGGGCGGCGGTCCTGACCCTGCACCGTGCGAAGGACACCGAGGTGGTGCTCGTGTCCGGGCGTCCGCTCGGCAGCCTGGCCGCGGTGACCCACGCACCCGAGGACATGGCGCTCGTCGGCTCGCACGGTGTCGAGTGGCGCGTGGACGGCCACGACGAGGCCGCGCTGAGTGACGTCGAGGTCGAGCGTGTGGCACGGATCGGTGCGGCGCTCGACGCGGTCGGCGAACGGTTCCCGGGCGTCGTCATCGAGCACAAGCCCGCCGGGCACGGGGTGCACACGCGCCGTGTCTCCGCCGAAGTGGCGGCCGAAGCCAACGCGGCGGCGAGCCACGCGGCGCACGAGGCCGACCCCGAGGTGCTCGAGCGCGGTGGCAAGGACATCGTCGAGTTCGCGGTCCGCCACGTCACGAAGGGCGACGCGATCGCCCGGCTCCGCGAGTTGCACGGCGCCGACGCGGTGTTCTTCGCCGGCGATGACGTCACCGACGAGGACGCCTTCCGCGTGCTCGGCGACGGCGACGTCGGGGTGAAGGTCGGACCGGGCCAGACCCGGGCCGGGTACCGCATCGCCGACCCGGCGGCCCTGACCGGGGTCCTGAAGCAGCTGGCGAGGCTCCGCGCGACGCGCTGACCAGGGTGATCCGGGCCTCCCGGCCGTCCTTCACCATGCGTACGCATGTTGTTGCGCAACTGGTATCCCAAACCGTCCTAGACTCCATCCATGCCTGATATCGACGTCAAGCCGCGCAGCCGGGTCGTCACCGACGGGATCGAAGCAACCACCTCGCGTGGCATGCTGCGGGCCGTCGGTATGGGAGACGAGGACTGGAGCAAGCCGCAGATCGGCATCGCGTCCTCGTGGAACGAGATCACGCCGTGCAACCTGTCGCTCGACCGCCTCGCACAGGGTGCGAAGGAGGGCGTGCACTCCGGTGGCGGCTACCCGCTGCAGTTCGGCACCATCTCCGTCTCGGACGGCATCTCGATGGGCCACGAGGGCATGCACTTCTCCCTCGTCTCGCGTGAGGTCATCGCGGACAGCGTCGAGACCGTCGTCAACGCCGAGCGCCTCGACGGCACCGTCCTGCTCGCCGGCTGCGACAAGTCGCTCCCCGGCATGCTGATGGCCGCCGCGCGCCTCGACCTGGCGAGCGTGTTCCTCTACGCGGGTTCGGTCATGCCGGGCTACGTGAAGCAGGCCGACGGCACGATGAAGGAAGTCACGATCATCGACTCCTTCGAGGGCGTCGGCGCCTGTAAGGCCGGCACCATGAGCGAGGAAGAGCTCAAGAAGATCGAGTGCGCCATCGTCCCCGGCGAGGGGGCCTGCGGTGGTATGTACACCGCCAACACGATGGCGAGTGTGGCCGAGGCCCTCGGCATGTCGCTGCCGGGCTCCGCCGCCCCGCCGAGCGCCGACCGTCGCCGTGACTACTACGCGCACCGCTCCGGCGAGGCCGTGGTGAACATGCTCGAGCACGGCATCACCGCCCGGCAGATCCTCACCAAGGAAGCCTTCGAGAACGCCATCGCCGTCGCGATGGCCCTGGGGGGCTCGACCAACGTCATCCTGCACCTGCTCGCGATCGCCTACGAGGCCGAGGTCGAGCTGTCGCTGGACGACTTCAACCGCATCGGTTCCAAGGTCCCGCACCTGGCCGACATGAAGCCCTTCGGCAAGTACGTCATGGTCGACGTCGACCGCAACGGCGGCATCCCCGTGATCATGAAGGCGCTGCTCGACGCGGGCCTGCTGCACGGCGACTGCATGACGGTGACGGGCAAGACCGTCGCCGAGAACCTGGCCGAGATCGACCCGCCGGCGCTCGACGGCGAGGTCTTCCGCACGCTCGACAACCCGATCCACGAGACCGGCGGACTCACCGTCCTGCAGGGCTCCTTCGCCCCGGAGGGCGCCGTGGTGAAGACCGCGGGCTTCGACGCCTCGGTCTTCGAGGGGCCCGCCCGCGTGTTCGACCGCGAACGTGCGGCGATGGACGCCCTGACCGAGGGCAAGATCGAGAAGGGCGACGTCGTCGTCATCCGCTACGAGGGTCCCAAGGGCGGCCCGGGCATGCGCGAGATGCTCGCCATCACCGCGGCCATCAAGGGCGCGGGCCTCGGCAAGGATGTACTACTCTTGACCGACGGTCGATTCTCAGGCGGCACAACCGGCCTGTGCATCGGCCACATCGCACCGGAAGCAGTGGACGCAGGTCCAGTCGCTTTCGTTCGTGATGGCGACCGCATCCGTGTCGACATCGCGGCTCGCTCGCTCGACCTACTGGTCGACCCGGCCGAGCTGGAGGCCCGCCGTGACGGCTGGGCCCCGCTGCCCCCGCGCTACACCCGCGGAGTCCTCGCGAAGTACGCCAAGCTCGTCAAGTCCGCCGCCCAGGGCGCGGTCACGGGCTAGCGTCCGACACCCGCACCACCGCCACCACTCAGGCAAGGACCACTCATGCCCACGGAAGCAACTCCGTTGTCCGCGGCCGCCGGTGCACGCCGGTCGCCGGAGATCCTGACCGGCTCGGGAGCCGTCCTCCGGACGCTCGAGCACCTCGGGATCACCGACGTCTTCGGCCTGCCGGGCGGCGCGATCATCCCGTTCTACGACGAGCTGATGGCGTCGACCACGATCCGCCACATCCTCGTCCGTCACGAGCAGGGCGCCGGCCACGCCGCCGAGGGCTACGCCTCGTCGTCCGGCAAGGTCGGGGTCGCCATCGCGACGTCCGGCCCCGGCGCGACGAACCTCGTCACGGCCATCGCCGACGCCTACATGGACTCGGTGCCGTTCATCGCGATCACCGGCCAGGTGTTCTCGACGCTCATGGGCACCGACGCGTTCCAGGAAGCCGACATCGTCGGCATCACGATGCCCATCACGAAGCACTCGTTCCTGGTCACCGACCCGGCCGACGTGCCGGCGACCCTCGCCGCGGCACACCTCATCGCGACGACCGGTCGGCCCGGCCCCGTGCTGGTGGACATCACGAAGGACGCCCAGCAGAAGTCGGCGCCCTACGTGTGGCCGCCCAAGATCGACCTGCCCGGCTACCGCCCGGTGACCAAGGCGCACGGCAAGCAGATCACCGCGGCCGCGCAGCTGCTGTCCGAGTCGAAGCGTCCAGTGCTCTACGTCGGCGGCGGCGTCATCCGCTCCCGTGCGACCGCAGAGCTCCTCCGCTTCGCCGAGGCGACCGGGGCGCCGGTCGTCACGACCCTGATGGCACGCGGCGCGTTCCCGGACTCGCACCCGCAGCACCTCGGCATGCCCGGCATGCACGGCACGGTGCCCGCGGTGCTCGGCCTGCAGGACAGCGACCTCATCGTCGCCCTCGGTGCCCGCTTCGACGACCGCGTGACCGGCAAGGCCGACGAGTTCGCGCCGGACGCCAAGGTCGTGCACGTCGACATCGACCCTGCAGAGATCTCGAAGATCCGCTTCGCCGACGTCCCGATCGTCGGTGACGCCCGCGAGGTCCTGGTCGACCTGCTCGACGCCTGGGGCGGCATCGCCGTCGAGGACCGCGCGTCCACCGACGAGTGGTGGGCGAAGCTCCACCAGCTCAAGACCGACTTCCCGCTCGGGTACGCCGAGCCGACCGACGGACTCCTCGCGCCGCAGGGCATCATCAAGCGCATCGGTGAGCTCTCCGGTCCCGAGGCCGTCTACGCCTCCGGTGTCGGCCAGCACCAGATGTGGTCCGCGCAGTTCATCAAGTACGAGCGGCCCAACGCCTGGCTCAACTCCGGTGGCGCCGGAACGATGGGCTACTCGGTCCCCGCGGCGATGGGTGCGAAGGTCGCACAGCCGGACCGTGTGGTCTGGGCGATCGACGGCGACGGCTGCTTCCAGATGACGAACCAGGAGCTCGCGACCTGCGTCATCAACGACATCCCGATCAAGGTCGCGATCATCAACAACTCGTCGCTCGGCATGGTCCGGCAGTGGCAGACGCTGTTCTACGACGGCCGGCACTCCTTCACCGACCTCGAGACGGGGCACGCCTCGCGCCGCGTCCCGGACTTCGTGAAGCTGGCCGACGCCTACGGTGCCCTCGGCATCCGCGTCGAGAAGGCCGACGAGGTCGACGCCGCGATCGAGCTCGCCCTGGCGACCAACGACCGCCCGGTGGTGATCGACTTCGTCGTGAGCCGTGACTCGATGGTCTGGCCGATGGTCCCGCAGGGCGTCAGCAACTCCTCCATCGAGTACGCCCAGGCACTCGCGCCCACCTGGGACGACGAGGACGCCGACATGACGGGAGAAACCGCATGAGCCACGTCCTCTCCCTCCTCGTGGAGGACAAGCCCGGTCTGCTGACCCGCGTCGCCGGACTCTTCGCCCGGCGCGGGTTCAACATCGAGTCGCTCGCCGTCGGCAACACCGAGGTGGACGGCCTCAGCCGGATCACGGTCGTCGTCGACGTCGAGGACCTCCCGTTGGAACAGGTGACGAAGCAGCTCAACAAGCTGGTGAACGTCATCAAGATCGTCGAACTGGACTTCTCGCAGTCGGTCCAGCGCGAGCACATGCTCGTGAAGGTGCGCGTCGACAACCAGACGCGCTCGGCGGTGCTCGAAGCAGTGAACCTGTTCCGTGCCCAGGTCGTCGACGTGGCGACCGACTCCCTGATCGTCGAGGTGACCGGCGACCCCGGCAAGATCCAGGCGATCCTCCGCGTGCTCGAGCCCTACGGCGTCAAGGAGCTCGCCCGCGCGGGTCTCCTCGGCATGGGCCGCGGACCGAAGAGCATCACCGACCGGGTGCGCTGAGCGCCCGTCACACCCTTCCCGGGCGCCGATGGTGCCCGGCACCGACCACAGAACCAAGGAGACACACCCTCGTGACTGACATCGTGTACGACGCCGACGCCGACCTGACGCTCATCCAGGGCAAGAAGGTCGCCGTCATCGGCTACGGCTCGCAGGGCCACGCCCACGCCCTCAACCTCCGTGACTCGGGTGTCGAGGTCAAGATCGGCCTGCAGGAGGGCTCGAAGAGCCGGCAGAAGGCCGAAGAGGCGGGCTTCGAGGTCCACACGCCGGGCGACGCCACCGCCTGGGCCGACGTCGTCGTCATCCTCGCGCCGGACCAGGTCCAGCGCATCGTCTACGCCGAGGACATCCGCCCGAACCTCAAGCCGGGCGCGACGCTCGTCTTCGGCCACGGCTTCAACATCCGCTTCGGCTACATCGAGGCGCCCGAGGGCGTCGACGTGTCGCTCGTCGCGCCGAAGGGCCCGGGGCACACCGTCCGCCGCGAGTACGAGGCCGGCCGTGGCGTCCCCGTGATCGTCGCCGTCGAGGTCGACGCCTCGGGTTCCGCCTGGGACCTCGCGTGGTCGTACTCCAAGGCCATCGGTGGCCTCCGCTCTGGTGGCATCAAGACGACCTTCACCGAGGAGACCGAGACCGACCTGTTCGGCGAACAGGCCGTCCTCTGCGGTGGCACCTCGCAGCTCATCCAGTACGGCTTCGAGACCCTGGTCGAGGCGGGCTACCAGCCGCAGATCGCCTACTTCGAGGTCCTGCACGAGCTCAAGCTCATCGTCGACCTCATCTGGGAGGGCGGCCTCACCAAGCAGCGCTGGTCGATCTCCGACACGGCCGAGTTCGGTGACTACGTCTCCGGCCCGCGGGTGATCTCGCCGGACGTCAAGGAGAACATGAAGGCGGTGCTCGCGGACATCCAGAACGGTGCCTTCGCGAAGCGCTTCATCGAGGACCAGGACGCCGGCGCACCGGAGTTCAAGGCGCTCCGTGCCAAGGGCGAGGGCCACCCGATCGAGGCCACCGGCCGTGAGCTCCGCGCGCTCTTCGCGTGGAAGCAGAACGACGGCGACTACGTGGACGGCTCGGCCGCGCGGTAGTCTTCCGAGAACCACTCGACCTGCGAGGCGGCGGTGCACCTGCACCGCCGCCTCGCGATGTGACCCGAACGTTATGCAGCAGCTCTTCTCCAGCCCCGACGCCGCGGACCGGCGTCCCTCCGCCGTGCGCGCGGACGATTCCCGACACCCGTCGGCCGTGCTGCGCACCCGCGGTCAGGACCGCCCCGACCAGCATGGGATGATCGTTCGATGGCGGTGACGAAGCGAGCGGTCCACATCGGCGCCGGCAAGATCGGGCGCGGGTTCGTGGGCCAGTTCCTCGTGGCGAGCGGCTACGAGCTCACCTTCGTCGACGTCGACGAACGCGTGGTCTCGGCCCTGAACGAAGCCGGCCGGTTCGTGGTGCACGAGGTCGGCGAGATGCCGGTCGAGCACCTCGTCTACGGGTTCCGTGCGCTCAGCAGCAAGACCGACCGCGAGCGCGTGGTGCAGGCCATCGCCGAGGCCGACGTGGTGACCACCGCGGTGGGCGCCCGCACGCTCCCGCTCGTCGCGCCGCTCATCGCCGAGGGGCTCGCGGCACGCCCGCTCGAGCGCGGTGACGTCACGATCGTCGCCTGCGAGAACGCGTTCAACGCGACCGACTCGCTGCACGCCAGCATCCGGCGCGCCCCCATCCTCGAAGACCGCGACATCGCCGCCGTCTTCGCGAACTGCGCGATCGACCGCATCGTCCCGGACCAGTCCGGGGTGCTCGGTCAGTCCGGCGGCCTCGACGTCGTGCTCGAACCGTTCTACGAGTGGGTCATCGAGCGCACCCCGTTCCTCGGCTCCGACGCCGAACCGCCGACGATCGAGGGCGTCACGTGGGTCGACGACCTGCAGCCCTTCGTCGAGCGGAAGCTCTACACGGTCAACACGGCGCACGCCACCGCCGCCTACCACGGCTACGTGCGGGGCATCCGGCTCATCCGTGAAGCACTCGAGGACGACGCCGTCCGCGCCGAGGTCGACGGGGTGCTCGCCGAGACCACCGCACTGCTGATCGCGAAGCACGGCTTCGACCCCGAGGACCACGCGCGCTACGTCGCCGCGAACCTCTCCCGCATCGCGAACCCGCACCTGCCGGACTCCACGGCGCGCGTCGGCCGCAACCCGCTCCGCAAGCTCGGCCGCCGTGAACGCTTCGTCGGCCCGGCGTCGCAGCTCGCCGAGCGCGGCCTGCCCGTCGAGCACCTGCTCGGTGCCGTCCGCGCGGCGCTCGCGTTCGACGACGAGAACGACCCGGAGTCGATCGAGCTGCACGCACTCCTGCGTTCCGGGGCGACCGCGCACGCGCTCACCGAGATCCTCACGGGCCTGATGGAGAGCCACCCGCTCTTCCCGGCCGTCCGCGACGTCGTCGCCGAGGTCCTGGCGACGCAGCCGGCCGACGTCTGACGTCGTCCTCCCGACCGGCGCTGGTCCTCCCGGTGTCGGGTCCCTCGTAGAATCGGGGCATGACCACGGCAGCATCCCCACCAGACGGGTCGATCGACCCGGACGTGCCGAACGCCGTCGACACCGACGACGCCGCCCTCAGCTGGGGTGACGCCGACGACGCCACCCACGTCGACGCGGCACACAACCCGGTGGCGGTGCGCGAGCGCGGCGAGCGGGACCCCGAGACGCCCGAGACCTCCGGCGCGCTCGTCGGGTTCGGCGTCTTCGGGGGCCTCTACCTGCTCTACACGGTGGCCTGGCTCCTCACCGCGTCGACCGCGTACGTCTCCGGCGTCGACACGGTCCTCACGCTCTTCGTCGAGGTGCTCCGCTTCCTCGCGATCCTCGCGCCGGCACTCTGGTTCACGGTGGTGCTCTGGGCGGCGCGCAGCAGCCGCACGCGGACCCGCCTGCTCTGGATGCTCCTCGGTGCCGTCGTGCTCTTCCCCTGGCCGTTCCTCCTGACGCGGAGCTTCGGGTGACCGGGGCAGTGCCGGCGACGACCCGCCGGAACAGTGCCCCCGTGGTCGCGAAGATCGTGGTCTGGGTCGTGTTCGCGGCGCTGTTCGCCTACATGACGGTGCAGGCCGTCGGCAACCTGACGCAGATCAACCAGCGGGTGGACGCCTTCAACGCGTTCCTCCAGACGACCTCGGGCGGCGACTCGCTGCAGACCAGCACCCCGTGGCTGTGGCTCGTGCTCGACATCCTCATCGCGCCGGTCGCGTTCGTCGCGGCGATCGTCATCACCCGGCGTTCGAGCCTGCCCGTCACGATCGCGGTGTTCGTGGTCGCCTTCGCGGGCGCCGGCGCCCTCTGGCTCGACCTCCAGCTGTTCGTCCCGACGCTGCTGGACTTCTGACGCGACCCGCCGACGGCCAGGAGGCACGGTGCGGCCCCGCCCCGTCCCTCCTGGCCGTCGTGTGGTTCTCCACAGGACCGCTCCCGCGGTCGTAACCACCGGCCCGCGTCGATAGCATGGTGGGATACCAACCGTCTCGAGTGAGGAAACAGCTGCTGTGTCGAAGCCGGTCGTCCTGATCGCCGAAGAACTCTCGCCCGCAACGGTCGACGCCCTCGGGCCCGACTTCGAGATCCGGAACGTGGACGGCACCGACCGTCCGGCGCTCCTGGCGGCGCTGTCCGACGCGCACGCCGTCCTCGTGCGGTCCGCCACCAAGATCGACGCCGAGGCGATCGCCGCGGCACCGGTCCTCAAGGTCGTCGCCCGTGCCGGCGTCGGCCTCGACAACGTCGACATCAAGGCCGCGACGACCGCCGGCGTGATGGTGGTGAACGCCCCGACCTCGAACATCATCTCGGCGGCGGAGCTCACGGTCGGGCACATCCTGTCGCTCGCGCGGCACATCCCGGCGGCCCACGCCTCGCTGGCCGCCGGTGCGTGGAAGCGCTCGTCGTACACCGGTGTCGAGCTCTACGAGAAGACCGTCGGCATCATCGGCCTCGGCCGCATCGGCGCGCTCATCACCCAGCGTCTGCAGGCCTTCGGCGTGACGGTCATCGCGTACGACCCGTACGTCACCACGGCACGTGCGCAGCAGCTCGGGGTCGAGCTCGTCTCCCTCGACGACCTGCTGCGCCGGGCGGACTTCACCACGATCCACATGCCGAGGACGCCGGAGACCCTCGGCATGATCTCGGACGCCCAGTTCGCCCTGATGAAGCCGACCGCCTTCGTCGTGAACGTGGCCCGCGGTGGCCTGATCGACGAGGACGCCCTGCACCGGGCCCTCACGTCGAACACCATCGCCGGTGCCGGCCTCGACGTCTTCGTCGCCGAGCCCCCGAAGGAATCGCCGCTCCTGGCGCTCCCGAACGTCGTCGTGACGCCGCACCTCGGTGCCTCCACCGACGAAGCGCAGGAGAAAGCAGGCGTCTCGGTCGCCAAGTCGGTCCGTCTCGCCCTCGGCGGCGAGCTCGTGCCCGACGCGGTGAACGTCGCCGGCGGGGTCATCGACCCGTACGTGCGCCCCGGCATCCCGCTCGTCGAGAAGCTCGGCCAGGTCTTCACCGCCCTGGCGACCTCGCCGGTCACGAGCATCGACGTCGAGGTGCACGGCGAGCTCGCCGAGTACGACGTCAGCGTGCTGAAGCTCGCGGCGCTCAAGGGCGTCTTCACCGACGTCGTCAGCGACCAGGTCTCGTACGTCAACGCCCCGCTCATCGCCGAGCAGCGCGGGGTCACCGTCCGCCTCATCACCGAGACCGACAGCCCCGAGTACCGCAACGTGCTGACGATCCGCGGTGCCCAGTCCGACGGCCCGGCGATCAGCGTGTCCGGCACGCTCACCGGCCCGAAGCAGGTCGAGAAGCTCGTCGAGATCAACGGGCACGACGTCGAGGTGCCGCTCGACCGGCACCACGTCGTCATGGAGTACACCGACCGTCCGGGCATCGTCGCGGTCTACGGCAAGGAGTTCGGCCAGGCCGGCATCAACATCGCCGCGATGCAGATCTCGCGCGAAGCCGCCGGTGGCCAGGCGCTGAGCGTCCTGACGGTCGACTCGCCCGTGCCGGCCGAGATCCTCGAGCACGTCCGCTCGGCGATCGACGCGTCCTCGCTCCGCGAGATCGACATCACGCTCTAGGGGAGTGGCGGACATGAGCAGCGCGCAGACGATCCGACTCGCGGTCATCCGTGGTGACGGCATCGGCCCCGAGGTCGTCGACGAGGCCCTGAAGGTCCTGCACGCGGTCCTGCCGGACGACCTCGTGGTGCAGGAGACCCCGTTCTCCCTCGGCGCCGCACGGTACCTGGAGACCGGCGACGTCCTGACCGACGACGACATGGCAGCGATCGCGCAGCACGACGCGATCCTGCTCGGAGCGGTCGGCGGCGACCCGCGTGACCCGCGGCTCGCCGGGGGCATCATCGAGCGCGGGCTGCTCCTCAAGCTCCGCTTCGCGTTCGACCACTACGTGAACCTCCGGCCGACGACGGTGCACCCGGCCGTCCCGACGCCGCTCGCCGACCCCGGCGAGGTCGACTTCGTGGTCGTGCGCGAAGGCACCGAGGGGCCCTACGTGGGCAACGGCGGTGCCATCCGGACCGGTACCCCGCACGAGATCGCGACCGAGGTCTCGTTGAACACCGCCTTCGGTGTCGAGCGGGTCGTGCGGTACGCCTTCGCGCTGGCGGACCGACGCCCGCGCCGGCACCTGACCCTCGTGCACAAGAGCAACGTCCTGGTGCACGCCGGAGCCCTCTGGCAGCGCACCGTCGCGGCCGTCGGCGCCGAGTACCCAGAGGTCACGGTCGACTACCAGCACGTGGACGCGGTCACCATCCACATGGTCCGCGACCCCGCACGGTTCGACGTCATCGTCACCGACAACCTGTTCGGCGACATCATCACCGACCTGGCCGGCGCGATCAGCGGCGGCATCGGTCTGGCGGCCTCGGGCAACATCAACCCGGACGGCACCTTCCCCAGCATGTTCGAGCCGGTCCACGGTTCCGCGCCGGACATCGCAGGTCAGCAGCTGGCCGACCCCACCGCCGCGATCCGCTCCGTCGCCCTGTTGCTCGACCACCTCGGTCGCGGTGACCTGGCGGCCGCTGTGACGACTGCGGTGGAGTCCGACCTCGCCGACCGGGGCACCACGCCGCGTCGCACGGCCGAGATCGGCGACGCGATCGCCGCCGCGGCCACGGCACGCACCACCACCGCCTGAGAAGGAGTCCTCCCCATGAGCACCGACACCGCCTTCGGACTCGAGTTCGCCAGCACCCCGTCCGCCGATCGCCGCGCGGCCGCCGAGCGCGAGCAGATCCTCGCCGACCCGGGCTTCGGCAAGCACTTCACCGACCACATGGCGACGGTCGAGTGGACGCTCGACGACGGCTGGCACAGTGCGTCGATCCACCCGTACGGGCCGCTGTCCCTCGACCCGAGCGCGAGTGTCCTGCACTACGCCCAGGAGATCTTCGAGGGGCTCAAGGCCTACCGGCACGCGGACGGTTCAGTGTGGTCGTTCCGACCGGACGCCAACGCCCGACGCTTCCAGCGGTCCGCCCGACGGCTCGCGCTCCCGGAGCTCCCGGTCGAGGCGTTCGTCGAGTCGATCCGGCAGTTGGTGCAGACCGACGTCGACTGGGTGCCCTCGGCGCCCGAGACCAGCCTGTACCTGCGGCCGTTCATGATCGCGACGGAGTCGTTCCTCGGGGTCCGGGCGGCACAGGCCGTCGCGTACCACTGCATCGCGAGCCCGGCCGGTGCGTACTTCACCTCGGGCCCGAAGCCGGTGTCGATCTGGCTGTCGACGCAGTACGCCCGTGCCGGCAAGGGCGGGACCGGTGCGGCGAAGACCGGCGGCAACTACGCCTCGTCGCTGCTGCCCCAGCAAGAGGCCTACGAGCACGGCTGCCAGCAGGTGATGTTCCTCGACTCGGTGGAGGGCAAGTACCTCGAAGAGCTCGGCGGCATGAACGTCGTCCTGGTCAAGTCCGACGGCACCCTCGTCACGCCCGACTCCGACTCGATCCTCGAAGGGATCACGCGTGACTCGATCCTGCAGCTGGCCGAAGACCGCGGCCTGACCGTCGAGAAGCGCCGGGTGACCCTCGACGAGTGGCGTGACGGCGTCGCCGACGGCTCGATCACCGAGGCCTTCGCGTGCGGCACCGCCGCCGTGGTGACCCCGATCGCCGAACTCCGGGGCGACGGTTTCACGATCGGTTCGCCGACCGTCGGGGCGGGGGAACTCACGATGTCCCTGCGCGACGAGCTCACCGACATCCAGTACGGCCGTCGTCCCGACCCGCACGGGTGGATGACCAAGCTGACCGACGCGTCCTGATCGAACGGCGGGCGTGGGTAGGGTCGAACGGTGAAGATCGCACGGTTCAGCAGCAAGGGTGAAGACCCCCGGTACGGCATCCTCGACGAGCGCGCTCTGGTGGTGCTCGCGGGAGACCCGATGTACCAGGGGTTCGAGACGACGGGGGAGCGCGTGGCACTCGCCGACGCCAAGCTCCTCGCCCCCGTCATCCCTCGGTCGAAGGTCATCGGCGTCGGGCTCAACTACTCGGAGCACGCCTCCGAGATGGACGAGCGTGCCGGCGACGACCCGGTGGTGTTCCTCAAGCCGAACACCTCGGTGATCGGTCCGGACGAACCCATCCGCCTCCCCGCCGACATCGGACGCGTCGACCACGAGGGCGAACTCGCCATCGTGATCGGCTCGCTCGCGAAGAACGTCCGGCGTGAGGACTTCGCGAGCGTCATCCTCGGCTACACGATCGCCAACGACGTGACCGCCCGAGACCTGCAGGCGCGCGACGGTCAGTGGACCCGGGCGAAGGGGTTCGACACGTTCTGCCCGCTCGGCCCCGTGATCGAGACCGAGATCGACCCGTCGGACATCCGCATCGAGACCCGTGTCGACGGCGACCTCCGGCAGGCGGCCTCGACGAACGAGATGGTGCACGACATCCCGTCGCTCGTCGAGTTCGTGTCCTCGATCTGGACCCTCCTGCCCGGTGACGTCATCCTGACCGGGACTCCGGCCGGCGTCGGACAGATCCGCGACGGCGAGATCGTCGAGGTCACCATCTCCGGCATCGGTTCGCTCAAGAACCCGGTCATCGCGCGGCACTGACAGCGCTCCCGATCGGCCCGTTCCCCCAGGTGGGGAGCGGGCCGTTCGTCGTTGCCGGGGGAGTACCCAACCGCGGCGCAGAGGGCGACACGCCCGGGATGTGGCCCGGCTTGGCGCTGCCGTTCACCTCTGCGTAAAGTAATCACTCGTTGCCGCTGAGGCGGAGAACGGAACGGCCGAGACGATCACCGGGTTGAACACCTGGAGATGCAGTCCGGACGGGGTCCCGCTCAGGCAACCAACTCCTCGGAAACACGACCTCTGGTTGTGCGCCCCCGGATGTTGTACAAGACGAATGCCTCTCTGGCGGAACCTGTGATGGGTCGAGCGGGGAGTGCGTCTGGTCCTTGAGAACTCAACAGCGTGCACATTGTCAATGCCAATTTATTGATTGACCTCGTGCCTGGTCGGCTTGCTGACCGGGTCATGAAGCAATTCCTTTTGGATTGAAGATTGTCAGTAGACAGTCAACAGTCAGAATCAACTCGGTCTGACACTTTCGGGTGTTGGGTCTGTATTTTTTTACGGAGAGTTTGATCCTGGCTCAGGACGAACGCTGGCGGCGTGCTTAACACATGCAAGTCGAACGATGATGCCCAGCTTGCTGGGTGGATTAGTGGCGAACGGGTGAGTAACACGTGAGTAACCTGCCCCTGACTCTGGGATAAGCGTTGGAAACGACGTCTAATACTGGATATGATCACTGGCCGCATGGTCTGGTGGTGGAAAGATTTTTTGGTTGGGGATGGACTCGCGGCCTATCAGCTTGTTGGTGAGGTAATGGCTCACCAAGGCGACGACGGGTAGCCGGCCTGAGAGGGTGACCGGCCACACTGGGACTGAGACACGGCCCAGACTCCTACGGGAGGCAGCAGTGGGGAATATTGCACAATGGGCGAAAGCCTGATGCAGCAACGCCGCGTGAGGGATGACGGCCTTCGGGTTGTAAACCTCTTTTAGTAGGGAAGAAGCGAAAGTGACGGTACCTGCAGAAAAAGCACCGGCTAACTACGTGCCAGCAGCCGCGGTAATACGTAGGGTGCAAGCGTTGTCCGGAATTATTGGGCGTAAAGAGCTCGTAGGCGGTTTGTCGCGTCTGCTGTGAAATCCCGAGGCTCAACCTCGGGCTTGCAGTGGGTACGGGCAGACTAGAGTGCGGTAGGGGAGATTGGAATTCCTGGTGTAGCGGTGGAATGCGCAGATATCAGGAGGAACACCGATGGCGAAGGCAGATCTCTGGGCCGTAACTGACGCTGAGGAGCGAAAGCATGGGGAGCGAACAGGATTAGATACCCTGGTAGTCCATGCCGTAAACGTTGGGCGCTAGATGTAGGGACCTTTCCACGGTTTCTGTGTCGTAGCTAACGCATTAAGCGCCCCGCCTGGGGAGTACGGCCGCAAGGCTAAAACTCAAAGGAATTGACGGGGGCCCGCACAAGCGGCGGAGCATGCGGATTAATTCGATGCAACGCGAAGAACCTTACCAAGGCTTGACATACACCGGAAACGGCCAGAGATGGTCGCCCCCTTGTGGTCGGTGTACAGGTGGTGCATGGTTGTCGTCAGCTCGTGTCGTGAGATGTTGGGTTAAGTCCCGCAACGAGCGCAACCCTCGTTCTATGTTGCCAGCGGGTTATGCCGGGGACTCATAGGAGACTGCCGGGGTCAACTCGGAGGAAGGTGGGGATGACGTCAAATCATCATGCCCCTTATGTCTTGGGCTTCACGCATGCTACAATGGCCGGTACAAAGGGCTGCGATACCGTAAGGTGGAGCGAATCCCAAAAAGCCGGTCTCAGTTCGGATTGAGGTCTGCAACTCGACCTCATGAAGTCGGAGTCGCTAGTAATCGCAGATCAGCAACGCTGCGGTGAATACGTTCCCGGGCCTTGTACACACCGCCCGTCAAGTCATGAAAGTCGGTAACACCCGAAGCCGGTGGCCTAACCCTTGTGGAAGGAGCCGTCGAAGGTGGGATCGGTGATTAGGACTAAGTCGTAACAAGGTAGCCGTACCGGAAGGTGCGGCTGGATCACCTCCTTTCTAAGGAGCATCTGGTCAGTGCTGGTCGCCCATTAGGGGTGGTTGGTTGCTGGTCCAGGCGCCTGTTTCGGACCGAACGTGTCCGACGGGTAGCTCATGGGTGGAACATTGACAGTGCAGTTGGGAGTGATGCTTCCGACCTCAGTACGCTCTGCTTGCAGGGTTGGGACGGGTCGAAGGTGGAGCGCTCAGCTGGTGCACGTTGTTGGGTCCTGAGGGACCAGGCTTCCCGCTGTCACGTGAGTGGTGGTGGGGGTTGGGCCTACGGGTCCTTCGTCGGGCCAGGGTGAACCTACCGTTGTGGTGGGGGAGTGCTGGTGCCGATCGTATGTTGAGAACTACACAGTGGACGCGAGCATCTTTGATTCGCGTCATCCATGATCAGCCTTTCGGGTTGTTGATTGGTGACGTTGGATCGCAATTTTAATCTTTGTGGTCAAGTTTCTAAGAGCAAACGGTGGATGCCTTGGCATCTGGAGCCGATGAAGGACGTAGAAATCTGCGATAAGCCTCGGGGAGCTGATAATCGAGCCTCGATCCGAGGATTTCCGAATGGGGAAACCCCGCCAGGCGTTTTGCGACCTGGTGACTCCCGCCTGAATATATAGGGCGGGTAGAGGGAACGTGGGGAAGTGAAACATCTCAGTACCCACAGGAAGAGAAAACAACATGTGATTCCGTGAGTAGTGGCGAGCGAAAGCGGATGAGGCTAAACCGATCATGTGTGATAGCCGGCGGGCGTTGCATGGTCGGGGTTGTGGGACACGTCACTCAGTTCTGCCGGACTGGGACGGTTACAGCGCATCATAGTCGAACCGGTTTGAAAGCCGGGCCGTAGTGGGTGCCAGCCCCGTAGACGAAATGGTGTTATGGCCGGATGTGTATCCCAAGTAGCACGGGGCCCGAGAAATCCCGTGTGAATCTGTCAGGACCACCTGATAAGCCTAAATACTCCCAGATGACCGATAGCGGACAAGTACCGTGAGGGAAAGGTGAAAAGTACCCCGGGAGGGGAGTGAAATAGTACCTGAAACCGTTTGCTTACAAACCGTCGGAGCCTCCTTAGTAGGGGTGACGGCGTGCCTTTTGAAGAATGAGCCTGCGAGTTAGTGATATGTGGCGAGGTTAACCCGTGAGGGGCAGCCGTAGCGAAAGCGAGTCTGAATAGGGCGTTTGAGTCGCATGTTCTAGACCCGAAGCGAAGTGATCTATCCATGGCCAGGTTGAAGCGACGGTAAGACGTCGTGGAGGACCGAACCCACTTCAGTTGAAAATGGAGGGGATGAGCTGTGGATAGGGGTGAAAGGCCAATCAAACTTCGTGATAGCTGGTTCTCTCCGAAATGCATTTAGGTGCAGCGTTGCGTGTTTCTCGCCGGAGGTAGAGCTACTGGATGGCCGATGGGCCTCAACAGGTTACTGACGTCAGCCAAACTCCGAATGCCGGTGAGTGAGAGCGCAGCAGTGAGACGGTGGGGGATAAGCTTCATCGTCGAGAGGGAAACAACCCAGACTACCAACTAAGGTCCCTAAGCGTGTGCTAAGTGGGAAAGGATGTGGAGTTGCACAGACAACCAGGAGGTTGGCTTAGAAGCAGCCACCCTTGAAAGAGTGCGTAATAGCTCACTGGTCAAGTGATTCCGCGCCGACAATGTAACGGGGCTCAAGCACACCACCGAAGTTGTAGATTTCGCACTATAGACAAGCCTTCGTGGTTCAGTCGTGCGGAGTGGTAGGAGAGCGTCGTGTGGCGAGTGAAGCGGCGGAGTGATCCAGCCGTGGACGCTACACGAGTGAGAATGCAGGCATGAGTAGCGAAAGACGGGTGAGAAACCCGTCCTCCGAAAGACCAAGGGTTCCAGGGCCAGGTTAATCCGCCCTGGGTAAGTCGGGACCTAAGGCGAGGCCGACAGGCGTAGTCGATGGACAACGGGTTGATATTCCCGTACCGGCGAACAACCGCCCAAGCTAATCCAGTGGTGCTAAGAGTCCTAACCCGGTACAACCGGATCCCTTCGGGGTGATGGTGGCCGGTCTAACGCTCGACCCCATGCTGGTGCGGTTAGCGTATGAACAGGTGTGACGCAGGAAGGTAGCTGAGCCAGGCGATGGTATCCGTAAGGTGAACCTGGTGTAAGGATGTAGGGCTGACGATAGGCAAATCCGTCGTCTGTGTGCCTGAGATCCGACGCGTACCCGTAAGGGGAAATCAGTGATCCTATGCTGCCGAGAAAAGCATCGACGCGAGGTTGCAGCCGCCCGTACCCGAAACCGACTCAGGTGGTCAGGTAGAGAATACCAAGGAGATCGAGAGAATCGTGGTTAAGGAACTCGGCAAAATGCCCCCGTAACTTCGGGAGAAGGGGGGCCGGACACGTGACCGGATTTACTCCGTGAGCGTTGAAGGCCGCAGAGACCAGTGGGAAGCGACTGTTTACTAAAAACACAGGTCCGTGCGAAGTCGCAAGA
The DNA here is from genome assembly GCF_003234225.2 of Curtobacterium sp. MCSS17_005. Taxonomy (NCBI): domain Bacteria; kingdom Bacillati; phylum Actinomycetota; class Actinomycetes; order Micrococcales; family Microbacteriaceae; genus Curtobacterium; species Curtobacterium sp. MCSS17_005. Next base: position 2,473,642 of record NZ_CP126258.1, on the reverse strand, counting down.
CGATGTATACGGACTGACGCCTGCCCGGTGCTGGAAGGTTAAGAGGAAGGGTTAGCCTTTGGGCGAAGCTCTGAATTTAAGCCCCAGTAAACGGCGGTGGTAACTATAACCATCCTAAGGTAGCGAAATTCCTTGTCGGGTAAGTTCCGACCTGCACGAATGGCGTAACGACTTCCCAGCTGTCTCAACCGCGAACTCGGCGAAATTGCACTACGAGTAAAGATGCTCGTTACGCGCAGCAGGACGGAAAGACCCCGTGACCTTTACTACAGTTTGGTATTGGTGTTCGGAGTGGCTTGTGTAGGATAGGTGGGAGACTGTGAAGCGGGCACGCTAGTGTTCGTGGAGTCATTGTTGAAATACCACTCTGGTCACTTTGGATGTCTAACGTAGGACCCTGATCGGGTTCATGGACAGTGCCTGATGGGTAGTTTAACTGGGGCGGTTGCCTCCCAAAGAGTAACGGAGGCGCCCAAAGGTTCCCTCAACCTGGTTGGCAATCAGGTGGCGAGTGTAAGTGCACAAGGGAGCTTGACTGTGAGACTGACAGGTCGAGCAGGGACGAAAGTCGGGACTAGTGATCCGGCAGTGGCTTGTGGAAGCGCTGTCGCTCAACGGATAAAAGGTACCTCGGGGATAACAGGCTGATCTTGCCCAAGAGTCCATATCGACGGCATGGTTTGGCACCTCGATGTCGGCTCGTCGCATCCTGGGGCTGGAGTAGGTCCCAAGGGTTGGGCTGTTCGCCCATTAAAGCGGTACGCGAGCTGGGTTTAGAACGTCGTGAGACAGTTCGGTCCCTATCCGCTGCGCGCGTTGGAAATTTGAGAAGATCTATCCCTAGTACGAGAGGACCGGGATGGACGAACCTCTGGTGTGTCAGTTGTTCTGCCAAGGGCACCGCTGATTAGCTACGTTCGGACCGGATAACCGCTGAAAGCATCTAAGCGGGAAGCCGTCTTCGAGATGAGATTTCCATGCACCTTGAGTGTGAGAGGCTCCCAGCAGACTACTGGGTTGATAGGCCGGATGTGGAAGCGGGGACTAACGACCCGTGGAGCTGACCGGTACTAATAAGCCGAAGACTTGATAACACACTGATTTCCCGCACCTTGTGTGCGGGGCTCGCGTCCACTTTGTGGTTCCCGACAGACGATCGGGAATCGAAACTGAATACACCGCTCTGCCCTCCTCACGGAGGGCAGCAGCCGGGACAGCTTTGAGACCAAATGTACGATCTGGTCGAGAGTGTTCCGGTGGTCATAGCGAGAGGGAAACGCCCGGTCACATTCCGAACCCGGAAGCTAAGCCTCTCAGCGCCGATGGTACTGCAAGGGGGACCTTGTGGGAGAGTAGGACGCCGCCGGACTTAACGGAGAAACACCAGGGAACCCCTGACCATTCGTGGTCAGGGGTTTTCTGCGTTCTGCGGCCCGTCCACAAGGCAGGTGGGAGGGACAGGCTCCGCGGTAGGGTTGTCGGGTCATGACTGCGCCATTCACCACCGCCTCCGGCTCCGACATCCGCGTCCGCTTCTGCCCGAGCCCGACGGGGACCCCGCACGTGGGGCTCATCCGCACCGCGCTCTTCAACTGGGCCTACGCCCGCCACACCGGCGGCAAGCTCGTGTTCCGCATCGAGGACACCGACGCGGCCCGTGACAGCGAGGAGTCGTACGCACAGATCCTCGATGCACTCCGCTGGCTGCGGCTCGACTGGGACGAGGGCGTGGACGCCGGCGGCGAGCACGGACCGTACCGGCAGTCCGAGCGCACCGCGATCTACGACGACGTGATCGCGAAGCTCAAGGAATCGGGGCACATCTACGAGTCCTTCGTCACGCCGGACGAGATGGAGGCCCGCAACAAGGCCGCCGGTCGTGACCCCAAGCAGGGGTACGACAACCACGAGCGTGACCTGACCGACGCCGAACGCCAGGCCTTCCGCGACGAGGGCCGCGAGCCGGCACTCCGGCTGCGGGTGCCCGACCGTGACCTGAGCTTCGACGACCTGGTGCGCGGTGAGATCACCTTCAAGCAGGGCACGTTCCCCGACTTCGTGGTGGTCCGTCCGAACGGCACGCCGCTGTACACGTTCACGAACCCGGTGGACGACGCCCTGATGGGCATCACGCACGTGCTCCGGGGCGAGGACCTGCTGTCGTCGACCCCGCGCCAGATCGCCCTGTACGAGGCGCTGTACGAGATCGGCCTCGCGCCCTCCATCCCCGTGTTCGGACACCTGCCGTACGTGATGGGGGAGGGCAACAAGAAGCTCTCGAAGCGTGACCCCGAGTCGAACCTGTTCCACCACCGCGCCGCCGGCATGATCCCGGAGGGGCTCGTCAACTACCTGGCGCTGCTCGGCTGGTCGATCGGCCCCGACCGCGACGTGTTCTCGATCGACGAGATGGTCGCGGCGTTCGACGTCACCGACGTGAACCCGAACCCGGCCCGCTTCGACCACAAGAAGGCCGAGGCGATCAACGGGGACCACATCCGTCTGCTGGCGCCCGAGGACTTCCGGTCGCGCCTGCTGCCGTACCTGTCGGAGTTCATCAGCGACCCGGCGACCCCGGAGCAGCTCGAGGTCCTGACCAAGGCCGCCCCGCTCGTGCAGGAGCGCATGCAGCTGCTCGGCGAGGCGCCGGCGATGCTCGGGTTCCTGTTCACCTCCGACGCCGACCTGGTGGTCGAGGACGACGCGCTGGCCTCGCTCAAGGGCGACACGGCGACGGTCCTTGAGGCGAGCACCGCCGCGCTCGAGGGCGTCCAGGACTGGACCACCGAGGCCGTCGAGGGTGCGCTCCGTGCGGCCCTCATCGACGAGCTCGGCCTGAAGCCCCGCGTCGCCTTCGGCCCGCTGCGCGTGGCGGTGTCCGGACGCCGGATCAGTCCGCCCCTGTTCGAGTCGATGGAGATCCTGGGCAAGGAGTCCACCCTGACCCGGCTCCGCGCCCTCGCGGCACGCTGACCGACCGTGAGCAGCACGGAGCACGGTGTCCCGGTCGTGCACGACGTCGCGGTCATCGGCGCCGGTCCGGCCGGGCTGAGCGCTGCGCTCAACCTGGTCCGGGCGAAGCGCACCGTGCTGCTCGTCGACGCGAACCGACCCCGGAACGCCGCGACGCTCCGGTCGCACGGGTTCCTGACGCGGGACGGGATCTCGCCGCTCGAGCTCCGGAAGCTCGGGCGGACCGAGGTCGAGGGGTACCCGGAAGCGACGGTCGTGCAGTCGGTCGTCGACCTGGTGGCCCCGGACGCCGACACGGACACCTGGCGGGTGCACGGCTCGTGGCGCGGCACCGAGCTCGAGGCCCGCGCCCGGACGGTCGTCGTGGCGACGGGACTGCGTGAGGAGTTCCCGTCGCTGCCGATGCTCCGTGCGTTCTACGGCACGGCGGTGCACAGCTGCGTCGAGTGCGATGCGTACGACAAGGCCGGGCAGCCGCTCGCGTTCATCTGCGAGACCGACGACGTGGTCGACCGGGCGCTGCTCATCGCCGCGTGGACCGACGACCTGATCGTCTACACGAACGGGGTGGCGCCGCTCGACGACGCCGGCCGCGCTCGACTGGCGGCCGCGGGGGTCGTCGTGGACGAGCGGGTCGTCGAGGACCTCGAGGGCGATCGCACCGGCATGACCGGCGTCCGGCTCGCCGACGGCCACGTCGAGCCACGGACCGGCGGGTTCGTCCGACCGGTGTGGCACGCCGACCTCGACTGGCTGCGCACGAGCGGGAACACGACGACGAACGGCGACACGCCCGAGTCGCTCGAGGGGCTCCAGCGCGACACGCAGGGACTCCTCGTGGTCGACCGGGTGGGCCGGACGTCCGTCCCCGGGCTCTACGCCGTGGGAGACGTGACGCCTCCCGGGCCGGAGCAGCTCATCGTCGCCGCCGGACACGGAGCCGCGACCGCCGCCGCCGTGCACCGAGACCTGGTGGGTGGTCTTGCGGACCTCCGGGATGCTGTACAGTAGTTGATCGTGCCCCGGGTGACCGGGCCAGAAGGCCGACAGGCCTTTTGGGGTATGGTGTAATTGGCAACACAGCGGTTTCTGGTACCGTCGTTCTTGGTTCGAGTCCAGGTACCCCAGCACTCGACGAACAGCCCCCGGGATCTCCCGGGGGCTGTTCTCGTTCCGGGCGTGCTCGTTCCGGGCGTCCTCATCGGCGATGCACGGCTCATCCACGGTCGCACCACGGCTGATCCGGAGGTTGCGCGGAACCGCACGATCCCCCGAGCCGGGCGACCCGCCGTGCGGGACGCGCCCACAGCGGTGGTCCGGTCGTTCCGGAGGCGTACCGTCCGTGGCGGGCGCAGGCTGCGCCTCCCGGCCGGGTTGCGGTTCCCCGCACCGGGCCGTCGCCTGCTCGCGGGCGGGGGGAGTGCGGACCTACGGTCGGAGGACCGTCGCGGGAGTCGTGGCGGTCCGCTGCTGAGCACCCGAGGTGTCATCGTGACCTCCGTCGACCCGCTGACGACCGTCGATCCGTGGAACCACCCCGCAGCCGTGCCCGCGGCGGCCGACCACTCCGTACTGGACCGCTGGGACCGTGTGGTGGCACTCCGGGGCGACGCCGCCGCGCTCGCGGGGGACGGCCGTCCGTACACGTTCGCCGAAGCGGACCGGGCCTCGCGCGCGCTGGCCGCAGCCCTGGCCGTGACGCTCCGACCCGACGACCACAGCGGCGCCGGTGTCGGCAGCACCCCGGGCGGGGCGTCGAAGCCGGTCGGGCTGATGGCGGGACAGTCGACGGAGGCCGTGATCGGCATCCTGGCGCTGGTGCGTACCGGACGGACCGTGGTGGTGCTCGACGACCACCTGCCCGCCGCACGCCTGGCGCACGTGGCCCGCCTTGCCGGCGTCGACGAGATCCTGGCCGACGCCGATCGTGCGGTGCTGGCCGCCGACGTCGTCGCGGAACGGGACGGCCGGGTGCACGCACTCGGCGAGCTGCTGGACGCGGGTGAACCCGGCGCGGCCCCGTCGGCGGACACCGTCGGCGTGCGCCCCGGTGGGCGGGACCCCTTCGCCATCGTCTTCACCTCCGGCTCGACCGGCATGCCGAAGGGCGTCGTCCTGACGCACCGGCAGCAGATCGCCAACGCCGAGCAGGACGCGGTCGCGCTCGGCCTCGGCCCGGACGACCGGCTCGGTGTCGTCCTGCCGCTGTCGTTCGCGGCCGGGCTCCTGTTCTCGTTCGACACGTTGCTCTGCGGCGGCACCATCGTGCTGCTCGAGCCGCGTGAGCTCGGTGTCGAGCGGCTGCTCGGACGGTTCCGGGACGACGACGTGAACGTGCTCGTCTGCACCCCGCACCTGCTGCGCTCGATCATCGGGTCGCAGAACGCCCCCGGGTCGCACGGGACCGCAGCCGGGACCGCACCGGTGCTCGGCGGGCTGCGCTTCCTGATGACCACGGGCGAGTCCGTGACCGGGGCCGACCTCGCCGCGGCCCGACCCCACCTGGACCCGGACACGCTGCTCCTGAACGCCTTCGGCTCGAGCGAGACCGCCTGCGTCGCGTACTGCCCGGTGTCCCCGGGGGAGCCCGTGCCCGAGGGCGTCGTGCCCGCCGGGTGGCCGTTGCCCGGCAAGACGGTCCTCGTGCTCCGCGAGGACGGCAGCCCTGCCGACCCGGGGGAGACCGGCGAGCTCGTCGTGGTCTCCGACGCCCTGACCGCGGGCTACTGGGGCGCGCCGGAGAAGACCGCCGAACGGGCCGGACGCACCGGTGAGGCCGAGGCCGTCGCCGGCATCCCCGTCGGGACCCCGAGCTGGCGGCAGGGCGACCTGGCGCGCGTCGACCCCGACGGCCGGCTCGTGCTGCTCGGCCGATCCGACGACGCCGTGAAGGTCCGCGGGTACCTGGTCGAGCCGAGCGAGGTCGAGGCGGCGCTCCGCGCGGTCCCCGAGGTGCACGACGCGGTCGTGACGGCGCAGGTCGACCCCGGTTCCGTCACCCGGCTCGTCGCCTACGTGGTCGGTCGCCCGGGGCACCGCACCCCGGCACCGGGAGCGCTCCGACGGGCGCTCCGTGAGCGGCTGCCCGAGTACATGGTGCCGGCGTCGATCGTGCCGATGACCGAACTGCCGCGGAACGAGCGCGGCAAGGTCGACCGGGCCGAACTCCCCGGGGCGCCGAGCGTCGAGACCGAGATGGTCGAGGGCGAGTACGACCAGTGGGAGCTCGTCGTCGGGCAGATCTGGGCCGAGGTGCTCGGGCTTCGGGGCGTGCACCTGGACGAGGACTTCTCCGCGCTCGGCGGCGACTCGCTGTCCGCCGAGGAGATGCTCGCCGTCGTGCAGGACCGGCTCGGGGTCGACCTGCGCTCCTCGGACGTGCTCGAGCACCCGACCCTCCGCGCCTTCGCCCGACGGGTGCGGAGCGGGACGAGCGCGCTGCCGAGCCACCCCGACGTCGTGAAGGTGTCCGAGGCGCGCGAGGGCGGCCGTCCGCCGGTGTTCTGCTTCGCCGGTGGCGGTGCCCTGGCGCTGACGTTCCTGCCGCTCTCGCGGCACCTGCCCGCGCACGACCTGTACGCGTTCCAGCAGCACGCCCTCGAGCGCCGTGGGATGCCGGACTGGGACATCGAGCGGAGCGCCCGCCGCTACCTCGCCCTGATGCGCATCGTGCAGCCCCGCGGCCCGTACCTGCTCGTCGGGCACTCGCTCGGCGGACTCGTCGCGCTCGAGATCGCCCGGCTCCTGACCGAGAGCGGTGAGCAGGTGGAGCACGTCGTCCTGCTCGACACCTACCTGCCCCGCACGAAGTCCGAACAGGCCCGCCTGCACTTCGGCCGGATGGAGCCGCGCGACCAGCCGAACACCGCCGTCCGGGCCGTGCAGCGGGGGCTCGACCGCGCCGTCAGGCGGATCCTGCCCGCGGGTGTGCCGTACGGGGCGCTGTTCGCCAAGCGGCTCCGTGCGTACACCGCCGGCGTGCTGCGGCACGGTGGGCAGAAGGACTTCGACGCGTTCTTCGACCAGGCCGAGATCGTCACCAGACGCCACCACCCGACGCCGTTCCACGGGCGCGCCACCTACGTCCTCGCCGACGCCAACCCCGACGCCGCCGGGTGGTCCGCCCTGCTGCGCGGGCCCACCGAGATGGTGCGGATCGCGAGCGAGCACACGTCGCTGCTGCGGGAACCGCACGTCGCCGAGCTGGCGGTCGCGCTGCGGGCCGCCTTCGAGACGGCGGACGTGCCGCAGGTCTGAGACCGGCCCACGACCGGACGGGAGGCGCGGTGCCGGCTGGCACCGCGCCTCCCGTCCGCTCGTCCGGCGTCCACCACCCGTCGGCCGCCGCGCCGGACCGCGAACCTGCACGACCGTTGCGGGTTTCCGTATCCGCACCCGGGTGTCCGCAAGGGACCGCACCGCGCATTGACCCTCCCGCTGGCCACGGCGATGGTTGGAACCGCGGGGGAGAGTACCCACTCACCCGCGGCAAGCAGGCGGCGTCGTACCCGCGTCCCGCTGCTCGACCGACGACGGTCACCGTCGTCGATGCGTCATCCGAGGACGCGCCGCTCGTCTCGACGAGCCACCACCCGACAGCAACCCTGACCCGACAGGACCGCGCCATGCCCGCACGTACCGTTCGCCCTGCAGACCCGAGGGTCTCCGTCGTCATCCCGGCGCGGAACGAGGCCCGCAACCTCGAGATCATCCTCCCGAAGCTCCCGCCCGTGTACGAGGTGATCCTGGTCGACGGCAACTCCGTCGACGACACCATCGCCGCCGCCCAGCGCGTGATGCCCGACATCCGCGTCGTGCACCAGACCCGCAAGGGCAAGGGCAACGCCCTGGCCTGTGGCTTCGAGGCGGTCACCGGCGACATCGTCGTCATGTTCGACGCCGACTGCTCCGCGGACCCCGACGAGATCCCGCGGTTCGTCCAGGCACTCGTCGACGGCGCCGACGTCGCGAAGGGCACCCGGTACTCGCTCGGCGGTGGCAGCGACGACATCACGATCGTCCGGAACATGGGCAACCGCGGCCTGAACATGCTCTGCAACATCATCCTCGGCACCCGCTACAGCGACCTCTGCTACGGCTACAACGCCTTCTGGGCGGACGTCCTGCCGGAGATCGGTCTGCTGTCGTCCGAGCTGCCGAAGCCGGCCGACGGTTCGATGCTGTGGGGCGACGGGTTCGAGATCGAGACCGTCCTGACCTGCCGCTGGTCGGCCGCCGAGCTCGCGATCACCGAGGTGCCGAGCCACGAGAAGCTCCGGGTGCACGGTTCCAGCAACCTCAACGCCGTGACCGACGGCATCCGCGTGCTGAAGTCGATCATGCACGAGCGTCGTCGTGCCGCCATCGGCCGTGCCGAGGTCCGTCGCGCGGCGATGAGCGTCGTGCCGCCGGCCGAGCAGCTGGCCACGCCGACTGCTGCGCCCGTCGCTGCTGCGCCGGTTGCTGCTGCGCCGGTCGCTGCGTCCGTCGCGACCCCCGTCGCTGCGTCCGCCGTCGCCGGAGCAGCCGTCGTCGCGTCCGTCGTCGCCCTCGAGGAGGACGTCGCGTGACGACCGTCGCGGTCGTCATCTGCGCCTACACCCAGCAGCGCTGGGGTGACCTGCAGGACAGCGTCGAGTCGGCGAAGCGCCAGCCCGAGGCCCCCGAGGTCGTGGTCGTCATCGACCACGAGCCCGAGCTCCTGGCCCGCGCCGCCGCACGCTGGCCGGAACTCCGGGTCGTCCCGAACACCGAGGACCGCGGACTCTCCGGAGCCCGGAACACCGGTGTCGCCCTGACCGACGCTGACGTCGTCGCGTTCCTGGACGACGACGCCACCGCGGACCCCGACTGGCTCGGGCACATGCTCTCCGCGCTCGAGGACCCCGACGTCGTCGGTGTCGGCGGTCGTGCCACGCCGTCCTGGCCGACCGCGACCGGCCCCGGCCCGTACGCCGACGAACTGCTCTGGATCGTCGGGTGCTCGTACCGCGGGCTGCCCGAGACGCCTGGCGACGTCCGCAACGTCATCGGGTCGAGCATGGCGTTCCGTCGCGACGCGATCCTGCTCGCCGGCGGTTTCCGCTCCGGCATCGGCCGCGTCGGCAACCAGCCGCTCGGCTGCGAGGAGACCGAACTCTGCATCCGCATCGCCCAGGCCCGTCCCGGTGCGCGGATCCGGCACGAACCGCGCTCGAACGTCTCGCACCGGGTCTCCCCGGACCGCGTGACGATGCGCTACCTGCGCCGCCGCAGCTACTACGAGGGCATCTCGAAGGCCGTGCTGAGCCGTCGGGTCGGCACCGGTGACTCGCTCGCCAGCGAGTCGACCTACCTGACCCGGGTGATCCCGGGCGCCGTGCTGCGCGAACTGCGCCACGTCGGTCGTGGCGGAGGTCTGCGGGCGTACGCCATCGCGCTCTCCGTCGTCTCGACGGTCGCGGGCTACGCCGTCGGCCGGGTCCTCGGCACCGTCGTCGTGCGGACCCCGCCCGCACCCGCCCCGCTCCCGCAGCCGGTGGGCACACCGTGACCCGCGCGACCCTGGCGATGGTCCTCTCGCCGGTCGTGACCGGGCCGCTCGTCCCCACCTGGGACGGCGCGCTCTGGGTCGGCGAGGTCGACCGTGCCGACGTGCACGCGTCGAGCCACCGGGACGTCATCGCCCTGCAGGGATCGGCCGGGTACGGGCGTGCACGCCTGCTCGTCCGCGACCACGGCGAGCCGCTCGGCTTCGTCGAGGCCGAGATCACCGAACGCCGCCGCATCGGCGGCACCATCGACGTCCGCGCACTGCAGCGCGCGATCCGGCCCATGCCGGCACCCGAGCGTCGGCCGGCAGCAGGTCTGGTGCTGCCGTCCGTCACCGTGGTGCTCTGCACGGACGGCGCCGCCGGCACGACCATGCGGTCGGTGCTCGCGAACGGGCACCCCGACTTCGACGTCGTCGTCGTCTCGCACGGCGCCGACGACGGCGGTGTGGCGACCGTCGACATCGGCGGACGCCGCGTCACCACCATCCCCGCGCCCGACGGCGGCCTCGCCGCCGCGCGGAACGCCGGCCTGCTCGTCGCGACCGGCGACGTCGTCGCGTTCGTGGACGAGGGCGCCGTCGTGGACGGCGACTGGATCGCCGCGATCGCCCGCGCCTTCGCGGCCGACCCCGACGTGGCCTGCGTCACCGGGCTCGTGCCGAGTGCCGAGCTCCGGACGCCGGCGCAGCGCTGGCACGACGACCGCACCCCCGGCGGGCGGACGGTCCGTCGTCGGGTGTTCCGGCTCGACGACCCGGTCGACGACCTCCCGCTGCACCCCTTCGCCGCCTCGGCCTACGGCACCGGCGCGAACCTCGCCGTGCACCGCGCGACCGCGCTCCGGATCGGCGGGTTCGACACCGCCTTCGGGCCCGGCACCCGCGTCGGCGGCGGCGACGACCTCGACCTCTTCACACGACTGCTGTTCGCCGGATCCGCGATCGCCGTCGAACCGGCCGCGATCGCGTGGCAGCGATCGGCGGACGACGTCGCGTCGCTCCGCGCCGCCGCTGCCGCGCACGGCCACGGACTCGGAGCCTGGATGACCAAGAACGCACTCGACCGCGACACGCTGACCGCCTCGGTGGACGCGGTGCCGGAGGCCATCAGCGCCTTCGCACGCCTCGGCCTCGAGCAGGGCGACGACGCTGCCGACGCTGCTCCGGCGAACGGCCACGGGACGGGCGCCGCGCGCGACGCGGACACCGTGGACGGCGTGGACGGCCTGGACGCCGTCGACGCGGAGTTCGCGGCGACGAAGCGCCGGTTGCGTCGGGTCGAGCGGCGCTCCGTGCTCACCGCTCCGGTCCTGGCGCTCCGGGAACGCATGGGCGGCGCGGGGACGATCGACCGGACGGCGCACGGTCGCCACGAGCTGCAGCGCGGCCTCGACACCGCGGGTCCGGCACGACCGATCCCGGGTGGCGCGATGGGGCCGGCGGCGCGACTCGGTGCCGCCGCGATCGTCGTGCTGACGCTCGTGCTGGCCGCCGTCGGCAACGTCGTCGAGCTGCCCACGCTGCGGGCGAGCGCCGTCGCGGTCTTCCTGTTCGCGCTGCTCGGGGTCGCCCCGATGCTGCTCGTCCGTCCGATGTCCCTCGCACGGTTCGCCGTCCTCGCCGTCACCGGGTCGCTCGTCGGCACGATCGGCATCGGCTACACCATGGCGACCTTCCACATCTGGGCGCCGACGGTCCCCTTCGTCGGTGTCGTCGTGCTCACCGCGGCGGCGCTCGCCGTCTCGGTACCGCGTGACCTGGCGGAGCTCCGTCGCGCCGGCCTCGTGCACCGCGAGACCGCCCGGCCACGGTGGGGCACGACCGCCACCGTGACGGCGCTCTCGCTCGGCGGGCTCGTCGTCGTGGTCGTCGCCGCGCTCACCCACATGGGCGACCCGGTGCCCGCAGGCCTGTTCGGCTCGCTCGGCCCCGGCCTGGTCGTCGGTCTCGTGCTCGTCGTCGCCGCGGCGGTCATCGCCCTGGTCCGCGGCCGCGCGCTCGCCGTGCCCGTCGTCGTGCTCGGCGGCGTCGTGCAGCTCGCCCAGGCGATCACGTACGGCGTGCCCACCGTGACCGCCGCCGCGCGGCACATCGGTGTCGTCGAGTACATCCGCCAGTTCGGTGGGACCAACCCGTCGGCCGACATCTTCCAGACCTGGTCCGGCCTGTTCGCCGGCGCCGCCTGGGTCGCCGACGTCGGGGGCATCGTCAACACGATCCTCATCGCCGCGTGGGTGCCGGTCCTGCTCGCCTTCAGCACGACCATCGCGGTCGGGGTGCTCGCGGCGCACTGGTTGCCCGGCGCCCGTCGGCCGTGGATCGCAGCGCTGCTGACCGCGATGACCGGTTCGCTCAACACCACGTACTTCTCGCCGCAGTCGACCGGCATCCTGATGTCGATCGTGATCCTCGTGCTCGCCACCGGACCGCTGCGCGACGCCGCCGTCACCACCGCCGACGGCTCCGTCGCCGCCAAGCCGCGGGCACGGCGGGTGGGGCTCTCGCGGATCATCGCGATCACCCTCATCGGCATCGTGCTCGCCGTGACGCACCAGATCTCGCCGTACCTGACGGTCGCCGCACTCGTCACGCTCATCGTGTTCCGGATGCTCCGCCCCTGGTGGCTGCCCGTCGTCGTGCTCGTGCCGGCGGTGGTCTTCGCCGCGCTGAACGGCGACATCCTCGGACGGTTCCTGTCGCTCGCAGCGGTCGGACGCGTGCTGGACAACGTGCAGCCGCCCGCGCACGACATGACCGTCCTCCCGAAGCCGCTCGTCACGCGCCTGGCGTTCGACATCCCGGCAGCCGCGCTCGTGGTGCTCGGACTCATCGCCCTGGTGACCGTGCTGATGCGGCGCGACCGGACGCACTGGGCGCTCCTCGCCACCGCCGCGAGCCCGATCTCGCTGCTCGTCGCCACGAACTACGGCCAGGAGGGCGTCTTCCGCGTCGTGCTCTTCGCGACGCCGTGGATCGCGATCCTGGCGGCGGCGCTCCCCATGCCCGCCGGTCGGTTCGCCCCGGTCGGGGCGGTCCTGCAGCGGGGGATGCGTCCGTCCGCCGTGCGGTTCGCGGTCGCCGGAGCAGCGGTGGCGGCGCTCGTCGCGATCGGTGCGTTCGGGCAGACCTCGCTCGACTGGAACCGCGTGATGACCCGGAGCCAGTCCGCGGCGACGCAGTACTACGACCGCACGGCACCCGCGGGCTCCGTGATGCTGCTCACCGGTTCGGCCAACGCCGTCCCGAGCAACACCGGCGCACGGTACTTCGACGTGGGCTACCTGTCCCGCGAAGCACTCGGCCCGTACCCGGACCCGACCGGCGGCTACGACGCCGAGGCCGACCTGTCGAACGTGACGCGGGAGCTGGTCGTGAACTGGTCGGCCACCGGCTACTACGCCCTGGTCGCGGAGCCCTTCGGCGCCTACGACGAGCGGTACGGCTACCAGAGCGACGCCGACTACCAGGAGCTCGCCGCCGCCATGGCGTCCTCGCCCTACTGGAAGCGGGTCTGGTCGTCGGGGACGACCGCGATGTACGAACTGACGACGGAGGGCCTGCGCCATGCGACCGACTGAACCGACCTCCGACAGACCGCGACGGACGCGACGGGCCACCGTCGCGTCCGTCGCGGGCGTGCTCGCCACGGTGCTCGCCGTGCTGGTCGCACCGAACCTCGCCGTCCAGCCGGCCGCTGCTGCGGCGGCGGACTGCAGCGCCGGGCGGGTGCTCAACGTCGTCGCCCACCCCGACGACGACCTGCTCTTCCAGGGCACGGACCTGCGGAAGGACATCGACGCGGGGCGCTGCGTGCGGTCCGTGATCGTCACCGCCGGTGACGCCGGCAAGCCCGACTGGTACTGGCAGGAACGCCAGGTGGGGCTGATGGCCGCCTACGCGAGCATGGCCGGCGTCGACCCGGCGTCGACGACCGGCTCCACGACGGCCGCCGGACGGACGCTGCTCACGGAGACCCTGACCGCCGACCCGCGGATCAGCCTGGTCTTCATGGACCTGCCGGACGGCAACGTCGAGGGCAACGGCTTCTGGGCGAACGGCTACGAGAGCCTCCAGCGCCTGTACACGGGCGACATGGACACGCTGCACACCGTCGCGGACGCCCCGCACAGCGCCACGTACACGCTCGCGCAGCTCCGGGCGACGCTGCAGGGGATCGTGCAGGACTTCGCACCGACGGACATCCACACCCTCGACCACGAGGGCGAGTACGGCGACGGGGACCACAGCGACCACCACACGGTCGCGTACCTGACCGACCAGGTGCAGCGGCAGTACACCGGCGCGCACGACTTCACCGGGTACATGGGGTACCCGATCGCCGACCGTCCGGCGAACCTGACGACGGCCCAGACCCAGGCGAAGGCCGACGCGTTCTTCACCTACGCCGCCCACGACAGTGAGACCTGCGCGTCGTACCAGGCCTGCTCGGCGCGACCGGAGACCTCGTGGCTCAGCCGGCAGTACACCGCCGGCTCGCCGGTGCCGACGGACCCCACCGACCCCACTGACCCCACGGACCCGACCCCCACCCACACGGACGTGACGGGTTCGGCTTCGGTGACGGCGAGTGCGGAGAACCCGGCTGATGGTCAGACGGCCGTGAAGGCGGTCGACGGTGTGGTGAGCGGGTACCCGGATGCGCCGACGGCGGAGTGGGTCGCGCCGTCTGGTCGTGCGGGGACGTGGATCCAGCTCGGTTGGGCGGGGGCGACGGCGTTGGACGCGGTCGACCTCGCTGATCGGCCGAACGCGGTGGACCAGGTGCTGGGCGGGACGTTGACGTTCTCGGACGGCTCGAGCGTGATGGTGCCGGCGTTGAACAACGGTGGTGCGGTGCAGCGGATCACGTTCGCGGCGCGCAGTGTCACGTGGGTGCGGTTCACGGTGACGTCGGTGAGTGGTGGGACGCAGAACGTGGGCCTCGCCGAGATCCGCGCGCTGGCCCCGGCCGACACGACTCCGACTCCGACCCCGACGCGCACGGACGTGACGGGTTCGGCTTCGGTGACGGCGAGTGCGGAGAACCCGGCTGATGGTCAGACGGCCGTGAAGGCGGTCGACGGTGTGGTGAGCGGGTACCCGGATGCGCCGACGGCGGAGTGGGTCGCGCCGTCTGGTCGTGCGGGGACGTGGATCCAGCTCGGTTGGGCGGGGGCGACGGCGTTGGACGCGGTCGACCTCGCTGATCGGCCGAACGCGGTGGACCAGGTGCTGGGCGGGACGTTGACGTTCTCGGACGGCTCGAGCGTGATGGTGCCGGCGTTGAACAACGGTGGTGCGGTGCAGCGGATCACGTTCGCGGCGCGCAGTGTCACGTGGGTGCGGTTCACGGTGACGTCGGTGAGTGGTGGGACGCAGAACGTGGGCCTCGCCGAGATCCGCGCGCTGGCCCCGGCGAGCAGCAGCGGCGGTACGACGCCGACGCCGACGCCGACGCCGACGCCCACGCCGACGCCCACCCCGACGCCGACCCCGACCCCGACGCCCACGCCCGCTCCGGGCCTGCGGGACGTCACCGGCTCGGCGACCCCGACGGCGATCGCCGACAACCCGGCCGACGGCCAGACCGTCGCGAAGGCCGTCGACGGCGTGGTGTCCGGCCACCCGGTCGACCACACCGCCGAGTGGGCCGTGCCCTGGGGACGGACCGGCATCTGGATCCAGCTCGACTGGGCCGCCCCGGTCGCCCTCCAGCGCATCGTCCTGCACGACCGTCCGAACAGCGACGACCAGATCACGAGCGGCACGCTGACGTTCTCGGACGGCAGCCAGGTCGCCGTGGGTGAGCTCCCGAACGACGGCAGTGCCCGGACGGTCGACTTCACCGCCCGGAACGTCACCTGGGTGCGGTTCACCACCACCGGGGTGTCGAACAGCACGATCAACGTCGGTCTCTCGGAGGTCCGCGCATGGGCAGCTGGATGACCCCGGACGAGGACGGCCCCCGTCCCGTCGCCGAGCAGTCGGCCGCCGCGCACGGTGCCGCACCCGCGCACGGCCTCGGCGCCTCCCGCCACCGCACCCCGCTCCGGACACGAGGACGACGGGTCGCGATCGTTGCCGCAGCCCTGGTGGTCGCGGTCGGTGCCGTCGCCGCGGCGACCACCGGCACGACGTCCATCGGCCCAGGGCCCAGCGGGGTCGCGATGCCGACCGGCGACGGGGACGGCTGGAAGCGGGTGTTCTCCGAGGACTTCGACGAGTCCGCCCCGTCGGGCGGGTTCGAGGCGGCCTACGACGACCGGTTCACCGTCTACCACGGCTTCGCGGACACCGCGGGGACCGGTCGGTACCAGGCGTCCACGCTGAGCGCCCACGACGGGATGCTCGACATGCGCCTGCGCACGACGAAGGCGGGCACCCCGCTCGCCGGCGGGGTCGTGCCGCTCGTCGACGGACGATGGGGCGGACAGACCTCCGGCCGGTACAGCATCCGCATGAAGAGCGACGAGGTCGACGGGTACGGGGTGGCGGTGCTGCTCTGGAGCGACGAGAACGTCTGGGCGCACGGCGAGATCGACTTCCCCGAGGGTGCGCTCGGTGCGCCCGCCTGGCTGAACGTGCACTGCCTGGTCGACCCGGCCGAGAAGTGCATCCACCACGAGACCGACGCGTCGCTGGCCGACTGGCACACGTACACGATCGAGTGGACGCCCTCGCGGATGTCGTTCCTGGTCGACGACGAGGTCGTCGGGAGCACCACACAGGACATCCCCGTGGAACGCATGCACCTGGTCGTGCAGACGGGATCCCTCGAGGGCCTGCCGCCCCGGGACGCCGCCGGGTCGTTGCTGGTCGACTGGATGACGATCGACGTGCCCGCGGACGACGAGAGCCCCCAGGCCACGCTGCCGTCCACGGAACCCACCGCCGGCTGAGGGCGCCGAGCGCGGCGGGGACCGATGCCGTCGAGCCCGCCGCAGACCGGTGCCGTCGAGCCCGCCGCTGCCCGGCGCGCACCGGCACCGTCGAGCCCGGCCCGGTCAGCGCCGGGCGTGTGCGAGCAGCGCCAGCAGCAGCGCGCGCACGTGCGGCTCGCGCCCGTAGCGGTCACGGACCCACGCGCGGCACCGTGCGGCGAGGGACGGGTCGAGCTCGGCTTCGTCGAGGGTGTCGAGCAGCTTCTCCGCCAGTGCGTCGGGGTCGGCCGGGTCGACGGTGTACCGCGCCCAGTCGCCCGACAGGATCTCCCCGGTGCCACCCGATGCGGCGGCGACGACGGGACGGCCGGCGGACATCGCCTCGACCACGACCCGCCCGAAGCCCTCGGGCTCGATGGACGGCGCCACCACGACGTCGGCGGCGTGCAGGAGCGGGACGACGTCGTCCCGCTCGGGGAGCACGAGCACGGAACCGGCGGGAAGCGCGTCGATCGCGGCGTGCACGGCGTCGGCCTCTTCCGGGTAGAGCGCACCGGCCAGCACGAGGAGCGGCGCGGGCGCCGCGTGACCGGCCACGGGGGGAGTGGTGACCGGCACGCGTGCCGCAGCGGCCGTGCGGACGCGACCCCATGCCTCCAGGAGGGCGAGCACGCCCTTCGACCGGGTGAGCCGACCGTAGTAGAGCACCGTCGGGGTGCCCTCGGCGATGCCGAGTGCCGCGCGGGCGTCGTGCACCGATGCCGGGGTGGCGGCCGGGAACGCGTCGGTGTCGACACCGTTCGGCACGATCGTGATGCGGTCCGTCGGCACGCCGGACGCAGCCCAGGCACGTGCCATCGCGTGCGAGACGGCGAAGTAGCGGGTGCGGCCGCCGGCGATCGGACCGAGCCGCCGGTAGTTCGGCGCGTGGTGCAGGTGCACCGCGAGCGGGACTCCGGAGACGAGCGACGCGACCCGGCCGAACGGCAGGTACTCGGGCCGGTTCAACCAGAGGACGTCGAGGTGCGATCGGCGGATCCGCAGGCCCTCGCGGGCGAAGCGCCAGGCGTCGCGGAGCGCGGTGGTGATGCCGAACCGGTAGTCGGTGGCCTCCACCAGCTGCACGCCCATCGCCTCGTAGGGCGGCGGGCCCTCGGCCGCGCGCGGGGACTGGGCGTTCCGGTGCCAGACCTCGACCTCGTGGCCGGCGGCGACGAGCTCGCGGGTGTCCTCGAGCACACAGCGTTCGAGTCCGCCGGTGATGGCGAGTCCGGTCACCAGGACGCCGACGCGGAGTCGGCGGGAGCCGTCGTGTGCAGCCTGTCGCGGTCTCACGAGACACCACCCCTTGCGGTCTTCAGTCGGCGGAGGAACCAGGGGAGGCAGGCGACCACCCCGGCGATGCGGACCCAGTTCCAGAGCACGTCCTGCGGCAGGAGCAGGGACGCGGCGGCCACGACGAGCGCGGCGAGGGTCGTCAGGACGATCCGGGCCCCCGGTCCGCGCCACTCACGGCGGTCGGGCAGGGCCAGCAGCTGCATGGCGGCCAGGATCGCGTAGGCGACGACGGTGGCGAGGCCCGCGCCGGCGATGCCGAGCACGGGCACGAGCACGAGGTTCGCGCCGATGTTCACGGCGCCGGCGATCGCGGCGATCACCCCGACGGCGACACCGCGGCGTTCGACCAGGAGCAGGCGTCCGGTCGCACCGCTGGCGACGACGGGGAACGCGGTGATCGCGACGACGAAGACGACGACCGAGAGCTCCTGCACGCGGTACGACGCCGGGGCGAGGATCGGCAGCGCGACCGGTGACACCAGGGTCACGGCGAGCAGGACCGGTCCGAGCATCTTGTACAGCTCGTCGCGGGAGTGCATCGCGAGCTGCCGGCGGGCGACCGGGTCGCGGAGGGCGGCGAAGTGCGGCGCCCACGCCTGGTTGGTGAAGGTCAGGAGCAGGATGACGGCCGAGCCGACGACGTAGGCGATCTGGTAGCGGGCCACCTCGTCCGGGCCGAGCAGCCGCTGGACGACGATCCGGTCGCCGGCGTTCAGCACGAAGTACGACAGGTTGCCGAGGGCGATCGGCACGCCGAGGCGGAACGCCCGGGCGGTGGTCTTGCGGTCGAACAGGCCGGCGAGACGCGGGCGGGTCGCCGCGATGCCGATGACCATCGCCGCGCCCTGCGCGACGACGCCGCCCCACGCGTAGGTGGTCGCGTCGGCCTGCACCCAGGTGAGGAGCCCGAGGCCGATGACCGAGCCGCCGATCGAGGACAGCAGGCTCGTGACCGCGAAGACCCGGATGCGGTCCTGGGCGACGAGCAGCGCGAGGGAGATCTGCACGATGGCGGCGGGGCCGGTCCAGAGCACCGCGACGAGGAGCAGCGGGTGGTTGCCGACGAAGCCGGCGGCGTCGGCCCAGACCGGGATCGTGGTGAGTGCCGCGACGGTGACGACGATCGCGGTGACCATGCCGACGGCGAGCAGGCCGCGCGCCCGGCGGTCGTCGCCGTCCTCGGCCCGCTGCAGCACCGACGCCTGGTCGATGCCGAGGACGGCCAGGACGACGAGCGCCTGGTACAGCGCGATGGCCGAGGCGAGGACGCCGAACTCGGCCGGCGGCATGAGGTGTGCGAGCACCGGGGAGATGAGCGACGAGACGACGAGCTGCATCGACCAGACGACGACGTACAGCAGGCCGCGGCCGAACAGGACGGAGGCGCCCTTCCGCACCGCGACCGACCCGGTGTCGAGCGACTCGGGCACGGGTGCGATGGCTTCCGGGGCGATGGGCTCCCGGGCGATGGGCGCGGGTGACCCGGCCTCGCGCGCTGCGCGGGCCTCGCGGCGGGTCTGCGGGGGGAAGCTCACGGCGCGACCACCGTTGCCGGGTCCTGCCGTGCCGAGGCCGTCGCCGCGCCAGCACCCTGGCGCAGCCCGAAGGCTGCGTCCACGACGTCGAGCAGGTCACCGCTCCGGTCGGTCGAGAACTTCCGTGCGAACAGGTGCTGCACCTCGACGTCCGCGTCCGTCCGACGCTCGAGTAGCTGTCCCGCGTCGGCGACGGTCAACCACGGCGGGCTCTTCCGCGCGGTGCCGTCCCACCCGATCCACCAGAGCGGCTGGGAGACGTGCTCGTCGGCGAACCCCGGCGTCAGCGATGGCGAGTTGAGCACCGACGGTACGAAGGTCTCGTCGGCGACCCAGGTGCGCTGCCAGAACCGGACCAGGTCGGGGCGCTGGTCGACGGTGTCCACGACCGCGGCGGCGTGCCGGCGAGCGAGGACCTTGAGCTGTGAGCCCCCGGCGAAGGAGACGTTCGCCGGCACGCGACGGGGGACCGGCAGCCGGAGCATGTGCTTCCGCCACGCCCAGTGCCGGAACCGGATGCGGGAGATGCCGCCGTCACGGCCCCACGGTGCGAACGGCAGCGGGTTGACCGAGATGAACGACTCCTCGCGGTGCGCCTCGAGCAGGGCCGTGATCTCGGCGGGGTTCGCGAGCGGGTAGTCGCTGCCGGTCAGCACGGCCACGTGCGAGGCGTCGGTCTCGGCCAGGGCGGCCCGGTAGCCGGACACCTCGGCGGCGACGTTCTCCCAGCGTGCCCAGCCGGTCCGGATGCGGGGGAGCAGTCGGACACGGTCCGGCAGTCCGTCGGTCATGGCGCGGAACACCGTCTCGGGGGTGCGCGCGTCGCAGTGCAGGAACACCGGGAACGGGTCGAGCGCCTCGACGAGTCGGCGCACGTGTGCCGGGTCCTCGTGGGCGAGGACGATGCACGCGGGGACCGCGGGGGAGATGGCCATGGACGCGACGCTAACCGCGCCGTTCCGGGGCCGACAAGGCGACCCGTGCCCGTCTGCGGGGAAGCGGCGGTTTCCCGCACCGCCCCCGATCGATCAGTGCTCGGAGGACCTGATCAGCGCTTCTTGCGGAACTTCTGGCAGTCGCAGAGGGCGCAGTCCGTGCCCGGACGGTAGTGCTCGTGGGCGTCCTGCACGTGGCCGCAGACGCAGGTCACGGAGTCGACCACGAAGACGCTCTGTTCCGAGGGGAGCACGGCGCCGAGCTCGTCGGTGGGGCCCATCGACATGCGTCCTCCTCGTGCCCGGCGTGCTGCCGCCGAGTCGTCCTCACGATCCTACCGTCCGGGGGCGTGTGCTGGCGGCAAACCGCAAGTCGGACGACCGTCGCCGCAACCGCGGGCGGCCGCCGTTGACCCTGCAGCAGCCTCACCGGAGCATCGGACCATGACCGACCAGCAGGCCACCACCACCCGCGTGCTCACGCTCACGCCCGCGATGCCGTCCCCGGACGTGCCCGCCTGGGCCGGCGCGGCCTGGGTCGGCGCCGTCGACCGACAGGAGGCGCTCGCCGCGTCCGCCGTCGAACTCGCCGGCGCCACCGGCTTCCACCGCGCCCGCCTGCTCGTCCGTGACGGACGCGAGATCGCCGGGTTCGTCGACGTCAGCGTCGACACGGACGGCGGCGTGGACCCGGCCGAGCTGGGACCGGCCCTGCGCGCGCTGCGCACCACGGGCCTCCCGGCCGCCGCCGCGGGGACGCCGGTCGGACGCGTCTCGGTCGTCATCGGGACCCGCGACCGGCCGGAGGACCTGCGCCGCTGCGTGCGCTCGGTGCTCGCGTCCGAGCACGACGACTTCGAGGTGCTGGTCGTCGACAACGCGCCCACCACCACTGCCACCCGCGACGTGGTCACGTCGCTCGCGGACCCGCGGCTGCGGTACGTCCTGGAGGCCCGACCCGGCGTCTCGCGCGCACGGAACGCCGGACTCGCCCTCGCGTCCGGGGCCGTGGTCGCCTTCGTCGACGACGACGTGGTCGTCGACCGGCACTGGCTCGCAGCGCTCGCCGACGCGTACGCCCGCGACGCGGACGTCGTCTGTGTGACCGGCCTCGTGCCCAGCGGGGAACTCCGGACCCCCACGCAGCGGTACTTCGACGAGCGCGTCACCTGGGCGCGCAACACCGACCGCCGGGTGTTCCGGACGTCGGCGCCGCCGGCCGACCTGCCGCTGTTCCCGTTCTCCGTGGGCGCGTTCGGCACCGGTGCCAACATGTCGCTCCGCCGTTCGGCCGCGCTCGCCCTGGGCGGGTTCGACGTCGCGCTCGGTCCGGGCACCCTGGCCCGCGCCGGCGAGGACCCCGACCTGTTCACCCGGGTGCTGTTCTCCGGCGGCGCGCTCGCCGTGGAGCCCTCGGCCGTCGTCTGGCACAAGCACCGGCCGGACCGTGCGGCGCTGCGCTCGCAGGCGCTCGGCTACGGCACCGGTCTCGGCGCGTGGGTGGCGAAGCTCATGCTGCGACCGCGCACCGCACTGGCCGTGCTCCGTCGGGCGGTCGGGGCGCTGCGGCAGCTCGGCGCGCTCGGCCAGGGCACCGGTGCCGACGCTGACCAGGTGTCCGCCGCGGTGGACGCCGTGGGTGGGTGGCCGGTCGACGACGCGTTCCGCGAGGCGACGGCCGGCCTCAAGCGCGTCGAGCTCGTGGCGGCGCTGGGCGGACCGTGGCGGTACGTCGTCGGGCGGTCGCGGCGCGGGTGACCGCGGCGCGGGCGACCGCGCTCCGCGTGCGCGGCGCGCACGGCAGGCACCGCCTGCGCTGCACGCACGCACCGGAACGGACGGGAGGCCCGTGGCGACGCTGCCACGGGCCTCCCATCCGTCCGGTGCGGACGTCTCCTGCACGCCGCCTACGGGCGGAAGCGGCCCTCTTCGACCTCGCGCCAGAACCGACGGCTGCGGAAGTACGCCGCCGGACCCGCCGGGAAGCCGCGGAACTCGTGGTACGCCAGCGAGCGCGGGATCCGGGTCGTGGAGGCCTCGGTGATGCTCTCGGCCGCTGCGTCACGCCGGCCGGCCAGCCGTGACACGAGCTGCTTCAGCTTGATCTTGCCGGCGCGGGGCATCAGCCGTGCGAGCACGAGCGCGTGCCGGCGGTCCTTCGCGATGAGCTCGCACATCAGCGCCGTGAACCCGACGCCGTTCGAGTGGAGCTGCCCGTGCAGCCCGGCGAGGTCCTGCCGGTGCCGGTGGTGCACGACCGCGCGGGGTTCGAAGCCGATCCGGCCACCGCTCCACAGGATGTCGATGAAGATCGCCAGGTCCTCGCCACCGCGGGCGGGCACACCGGCACCGAGCACGGGGTCGAACCCGCCGACGGCGTCGAACGCCGACCGTCGGACCGCCCAGTTCGCGCCGGCGCCGTAGCCGCCGATGCCGTACACGGCGAAGTGCTTCTGCACCGAGCCGTCGGGTCGGACGGCCCGGGCCTGCGCGTGCCGCATGACCCCGGGGACGTCGTCCGGCACGATCGTCACCGGCTGGAAGGTGCGCTCGCCGCTGAAGCCGCCGTAGTACGCCTCGTACCAGATCTGCGCGGGGGTCTCGAGTTCGACGGGCAGGATCATCCCGGTGACCGCGGCGACCTCGGGCTCGCGGACGAAGCGCGTGCCGATGGACCGGAGCCACTGTGCGTCCACCCGGACGTCGTCGTCGGTGAACGCGATGATCTCGCCGTGCGCCGCGGCGACCCCGGCGTTGCGACCGGCGGAGCAGCCCGGACGGCGTTCGGTGACCAGCCGGACGTCGCGGCCCTCGAGCAGCCCGGGCAGGGCGTCGACCTCGGGCAGCTTCACGCGGTTGTCGACGAGGATGACCTCGTACCGCGGGTAGTCGAGGTGCTCGAGGAAGTCGAGCAGCTTCCGGATGTCCTCGACCCGGGTGACGATGGTCGACACGACGATCGAGATGAGCGGGAGCTCGAGGTCGGGGATCGGGGTCTCCGTCGCACCGGGGGTCCGTGCGAGGCCGTCCACCAGGGGCGCGATCGCGCGGGCGGCGTCGGCCGGGTCCGCGGTGAGCAGCACGTCGAGGGTGGTGACGGGGAAGCCGTCGCGGTAGCCGACGACGAGCGCGGAGGAACCCGACTCGTCGGCGACCAGGCGCGGCAGCGGAGCGTCGAGGTCGACGCTGACGACCCGACGGGGGCCGGGCACGGTGACGGAGGAGTGCAGGGTCATGGTCGGGACGCTACGACCGCCCGCGGTGTCCGGACAACGGACCGGACCAGCAGTGGCGGGGTTCGTGCGGGGTTCCGCAGTGCGGTGCGTGTGCCCCCGACGGGGGTGAGCGCTCACCCAGGAAGCCACGGGAACCTCATGGGTCACGCTCAGGTCACGGAACCGATGCAACCGGTTGCGCTCCCGCTGGACCGGGCGTAGCTTCCTCCACCAGCAGGCAGCGGCGCCTGCTCCAGGGCAGTGTCGTCGAACCCAGTCGATGCTCCCTGGTGATCTCAATGAGGAGACAACGCTGTGAAGACAACACGCTCCAGGGTGCGGTTCGCATCCGTTGCCGGGGTCGCCGTCATCGGCCTCGTGCTCACCGGCTGCTCGAGCGGGAGCTCCGGCGCCGGCTCGGACGACGCCGAGAGCGGCCAGGACAGCCGCGGCCCCATCACCTACGTGCAGGGCAAGGACAACTCGAACGTCGTCCGCCCGCTCATCGCGAAGTGGAACAAGGCCCACCCGGACGAGAAGGTCACCTTCAAGGAGCAGTCCGACCAGGCCGACCAGCAGCACGACGACCTCGTGCAGCACTTCCAGGCGAAGGACGAGAACTACGACGTCGTCGACGTGGACGTCGTCTGGACCGCCGAGTTCGCCGCGAAGAGCTGGCTGACACCGCTGACCGGCGACATGGAGATCGACACCTCGAAGCTCCTGCCGTCGACGGTGAAGACCGCGACCTACAACGACACCCTCTACGCCGCACCGCAGACCTCGGACGGCGCGCTGCTCTACTACCGCAAGGACCTCGTCAAGACGCCTCCCACCACGTGGAAGGAGATGATGGACGACTGCAAGATCGCGAAGGACGCCGGCATCGGTTGCTACGCGGGGCAGTTCGCGAAGTACGAGGGACTCACCGTCAACGCCTCCGAGGCGATCAACGGCTCCGGCGGTTCGGTGCTCGGCAGCGACGGTGCGCCCGACGTCGACACCGACAAGGCGAAGGCCGGCCTGCAGAACCTGGTGGACGCGTTCGAGGACGGGAACATCCCGGCCGAGGCGATCACCTACCAGGAGGAGCAGGGCCGCACCGCGTTCGAAGCCGGCAAGCTGCTGTTCCTGCGCAACTGGCCGTACGTCTACAGCCTCGCCAAGACCGACGGCTCGTCGAAGGTCAAGGACACCTTCGGCATCGCGCCGATCCCCGGTGCCGACGGCGTCGGTGCCTCCACGCTCGGCGGCCACAACGCCGCGATCAGCGTGTACTCGAAGCACAAGGCCACGGCGCACGACTTCCTCGAGTTCCTGACCTCGGACGAGACGCAGAAGTTCTTCGCGACCCAGGGCTCGCTCGCCCCGGTCGTCGGTGACCTGTACACCGACCCCGAGCTGACGAAGCAGCTGCCCTACCTGCCGACGCTCCTGAAGTCGATCGAGTCGGCGGAGCCGCGCCCGGTCACGCCGTTCTACCCGGCGGTCACGAAGGCGATTCAGGACAACACCTACGCGGCGCTCAAGGGATCGAAGTCGGTCGACGAAGCCATGAAGGACATGCAGGACGCCCTCAAGTCGGCGACCAGCAGCTAGCGGCTCACGCCGCTTGATGGACGGGAGGCCCGTGGCGGGGCCGCCACGGGCCTCCCGTCCGCCCCGTACTTGCGTTCCGACACCCCCGGCAAGGAGGCCGACACGTGTCAGCAGCAACCGAGATCCCCGCAGCCATCCCCAACCCGACGGGCATGGAACCGAAGCGCCAACGGCGCAAGGGCGGACTCAACGCCGAGCACGGCCGGTGGGCCGTGTACCTCATCGGCCCGACGATCCTGCTCCTCGCGATCGTCATCGGCTACCCGGTCGTCAGTGCGATCATCCAGTCGTTCCAGCTCGACCAGGGCCTCGACAAGGCCACCGGCCTGTTCGTGCAGGGCGGGTTCGCCGGCATCACGAACTACGCGCACTGGCTCGGCCAGCAGTGCGGCAACGTCACGTGCCCGCCCGGCAGCCTCGGTTCCCAGTTCTGGGTGTCGATGGGCAACACGTTCTTCTTCACCGTCGTCACCGTGCTCGCCGAGACGGTGATCGGCGTGTGGATGGCCATCATCATGAACCGCAACTTCAAGGGCCGCGCCCTCGTCCGTGCCGCGATCCTGGTGCCGTGGGCGATCCCGACGGCCGTCACCGCGAAGCTCTGGTACTTCATCTTCGACGCGAACGGCGTGCTGAACCACGTCCTCGGGCAGCAGATCCTGTGGACGAGCGGCGAGTGGGCATCCCGGTGGGCGGTCATCATCGCCGACACCTGGAAGACCACGCCGTTCATGGCGCTGCTCATCCTGGCGGGGCTGCAGCTGATCCCGGAGGAGGTCTACGAGGCGGGCAAGATGGACGGCGCGTCGACCTTCCAGCGCTTCGTGCTCATCACCCTGCCGCTCATCAAGCCCGCGCTGATGGTCGCGATCCTGTTCCGCGTGCTCGACGCGCTGCGCATGTACGACCTGCCCGCGATCCTCACCGGCGGTGGCGGTGGTTCCGGCAACGCCACCACGACCCTGTCGATCCTGGTCGTCGAACAGATCCGGCAGGGCTTCAACTCCGCGTCGGCCCTGTCGACCATCACCTTCCTGGTGATCTTCATCGTGGCGTTCGTCTTCGTCCGGTTCCTCGGCGCCAACGTCGTGCAGACGCAGGCCGCCCAGCAGAAGGGTGAACTCAAGTGACCCTCGCAGCAGACCGCCCCCGGTCCTCCGCAGCAGCACGCGACCGCGCCGTCGACCGCACCGAGGTGCGCGTGCGCCGCGACACCGGGCCGCGCATCCGCACGGCCGTGCAGGCGATCGTCATCGCCGTGTGGTGCCTCCTGCCGTTCTACTGGATGGTGGTGACGAGCTTCCGCGACGTCGGGTTCACGTTCGACGCCACCCCGTGGCCGACGCACGTCACGCTCGACAACTACGCGACGGCGTTCTCCACGTCGCTCGGCAACCACCTCGGTCGGGCGCTCGCCAACAGCCTGCTCATCGGTGGGGTCGTGACGATCATCGCCCTGCTCGTCGGCACCACGGCGGCGTACGCCCTCGCCCGGCTCGAGTTCCGCGGCAAGTCGCTCATCGCCGGCGCGATCCTGGCCGCGTCGATGTTCCCCGGCGTCGCCCTCATCTCGCCGCTGTTCCAGCTGTTCACCGACATCGGGTGGATGGGGTCGTACCAGGCGCTCATCCTGCCGAGCATCTCGTTCGTGCTGCCGCTGACCGTGTACACGCTCGCGTCGTTCTTCCGCGAGATGCCGTGGGACCTCGAAGAAGCAGCCCGCATCGACGGGTGCACCCGGGTGCAGGCGTTCCGCCGCATCATCCTGCCGCTCGCGGCGCCCGCGGTGTTCACCACGGCGATCCTGGCGTTCATCTCGAGCTGGAACGAGTACCTCATCTCGTCGCAGCTGTCGAGCGACGCGACCCAGCCGGTGACCGTGGCGATCGCCTCGTTCGCCGGGTCGCAGCCGCACCAGGAGCCCTACACGGCGGTGATGGCCGCCGGCACGATCGTCACGATCCCGCTCGTTATCCTCGTGCTGATCTTCCAGCGGCGCATCGTGGCGGGGCTCACCGCCGGCGGCGTGAAGGGCTGACGACCATGGCCCAGCGCGGACCCACCCGTCCCACCGCCCACATCGAGGAGTCGATCGGCTTCGTCGGGATGTTCGGCGTCCTGTTCCTCGGCGTCACGGTGTTCTGCGAGCTCACCGGGCGACCGGCGCTCGGCTGGGCGCTCACCCTGCTCGTGTGCGTGCTCGGCGTCGTCGCCCTGGACCGGTGGCGGGTCGCCGTCCTCCGCCGGACCGCACCGCAGGACGGCACGGGTGCGTCCGTGCCCCGGGGCATCGGCGCTGCGCCCGCGGTCGCCCCGGTGCACACGTCGGTCACCGACCCCACCGGTCGCCGACCCCGACCCGGCGCGGACGGACGGGTGCACCAGCACGCCGGCTGGGACGAGGTCGCACCGGCTGCACGACGGCCGGCGCGCCCCGCACGGGTGTCGCAACGCCGGGCGGACCGCGGCGTGCCCACGGTGGCGGCCCGACGGGGTGGACCCGACACACCGGCGGACGTGACACACGGCACGGACGGCTGACGGGCCTCCCGGGTCGCACCGATGGGGATCCAGGAGATCGCGACCGTCACGGGGCTGTCGAAGTCCACGGTGTCGCGGGCACTCCGCGGCATGTCGAACGTGGCGGACACCACGATCGAGCAGGTGCAGCGGGTCGCGGACGAACTCGGGTACGTCCCGAGTTCGGCGGCGGCCGGCCTCGCCACCGGGCGTCAGCGCGCCGTCGGGGTGGTCGTGCCCGTCATCGACCGCTGGTTCTACGTCAAGGCGCTCGGCGGTGTCGACGCGGAGCTCCGCCAGGCCGGGTACGACCTGGTCCTCTACAACCTCGGCGGCCCGGGCGGCGACCGCGACCGGGCGTTCCGACGCTCGATGCTGCGGCACCGCGTCGACGGCCTCGTGCTGCTCTCCCTGGTGCTCGACGCCACCGAACGGGCCGAGCTCGAACTCAGCCGGCACCCCATCGTCGTCATCGGCGGCCCGGCACCGGGCCTGCGGAACGTGGGCGTCGACGACCGCGAGGTCACCCGGATCGCGGTCGAGCACCTGCACAGCCTCGGCCACCGGCGCATCGCCTACGTCGGCGGGCAGGACGAGGCCGGCATGAACGTCGCCGTGCCGCACCTGCGGCGGGACGGGTTCCTCGACGCCGTGCGGTCGTCGGGACAGGCCGTGCCGGAACGGTGGTCGCTCGACGGCCGGTTCTCGTTCGCCGGCGGGACCGCCGCCGGAGCCGTGCTGTTCTCCGAGCCGACGTCGGAGCGACCGACGGCGGTGCTCTGCGCCTCGGACGAGATGGCCCTCGGCGTCCTGCTGGCCGCACGCCGAGCCGGCCTCGCGGTCCCGGAGGACGTGTCCGTGATGGGGATCGACGGCCACGAGTACGGCGCCACCGTCGGACTCACCACCGTCGCGCAGGACCCGGTGGCACAGGGGCGCACCGCTGCACGGGCGGTGCTCGCCGAGGTCGACGGCGGTGTCGCCGGCCCGATCGCGGCGGCACCAGCGCACCTGGTCGTCCGCACGACCACGGGCCCCCGCCCGCACGGTCCCGCGTAGGGTCGCCCGCATGGAGGTCACCAAACTCGAACACGCCTGCCAGGTCATCACCGAGGGGGACGCCCGCCTGGTCCTCGACCCGGGGAACTTCACCCGACCGGTCGACGCGACCGGGGTCGTCGCCGTCGTCGTCACGCACGAGCACCCGGACCACGTCACCTCCGAACAGGTCCGCCGGATCCTCGACGCGAACCCCGGTGCCGTCGTCATCGGACCGGAGGGGGTCCGCGCGGCGCTCGCCGAGGCGGACATCACCGTGGACGTCGTCACGGACGGTGACCACCGGACGGTCGGCCCCTTCGCGCTCACCTTCCACGGCACGCGGCACCAGCTGATCCACGCCTCGGTGCCGATCGTCGACAACACCGGCGTGCTCGTGAACGGCCGGCTGTTCCACCCGGGCGACTCCTACTCGGACCCGGGCGTCCCGGTCGAGGTCCTCGCGGCACCCGTCGGAGCGCCGTGGCTCAAGGTCGCCGAGATGATGGACTACGTCGCCGCGATCGCGCCGTCCCGCGCGTACCCGATCCACGAGGCCACCCTGTCCGAGATCGGCCTCGGCATGCACACGGGGCGGCTCCGCGAGGCCGTCGAGCCCGCCGGGTCGCTCGTCGTGCTGCGTCCGGAGGAGTCGCTCACGCTCTAGGGCTGCGCTGCGCGGCCGGGAGGCCCGTGGTGGCGCCGCCACGGGCCTCCTGTCCGCATCGTGTGCAGTAACGGTCGGGTCCGTGCGCCCGAGGCGACCATTTCTGCTCACGAAGCGCGGCGCAGTCGCGCCGCGATCAGGCGGTCGAGCGCCAGGGCGTCCCACGGAGCGTGCCGCTCGGCGTCGTTGTCGAAGTACACGTAGACGTCACGGCCGGCCTCGGCGTGCTCGAGGACCGTCGTCGCCCACCCGCCGAGCGCCCGGGGCGAGTACCCGTCGTGGTAGGTCCGGGGTGCACCGTGCAGCCGGAGGTACGCGAGCGGTGCCCCGGTGTCCGCCCGGAAGCGGGGGAAGTCGCCGGCGTGCGAGTCGACGAGGGCGACGCGGTGCCGACGCAGCACGTCGAGGTGCTCGTCGCCGAAGCCGGCGGCCCGGACCTCGAGCGCGTGGTGGATCGACCTCGCCGGTTCCTCGGGCACCACGAGACCGTCCGGTTCGCCGGGGACCTTGTCGTCGTGGTGGCGTGCGAGCTCAGCGGCGGCACCGTGCGTCCGGGGGAGCAGCCCGAGGAACGCGTCGAGCACCTCGGGCGTCGGCAGCAGGCGCTCGGGCAGCTGCCAGAGCACGGGCCCGAGGGTGTCCCCGAGCTCCAGCGGACCCGAGGCGAAGAAGTTCGCCAGCGCGGTCTCGACGTTCCGGAGCCGAAGCATGTGCGTGACGTACCGGCCGCCCTTGACCGCGAACCGGAACGGCTGCCCGCCCGAGGCCGCACGCCACGCCCGGTAGCGCGCCGGGCGCTGCAGCGAGTAGAAGGATCCGTTCAGCTCCACCGTCGGGAACCGCGACGCCACGTGCTCGAGCCACCGCCGCTTCGCGAGGCCCTCGGGGTAGAAGTCCCCACGCCAGCCGTCGTACTGCCACCCGGACAGGCCGATCCGGACCGTGGCCGAGGGGCTGCCGCCGACGTGTCTGGCCCGGGCGATCGCGTCGTGGTCCGCCGTCATCGACCCACCGTATGCCTGCTCCGACATGGCGGCACACCCGGGCGACACGCCCCGTTTTGGTGCGGATGCGAGCCTTGTGCAATACTTGTCGAGTTGTCGGAACGGCCCCATCGTATAGCGGCCTAGTACGCTGCCCTCTCACGGCGGTAACGCGGGTTCGAATCCCGCTGGGGTCACCACAGGTGACATGCTCCGAGTCCGACAACAGCCGCGGCCCCATCGTATAGCGGCCTAGTACGCTGCCCTCTCACGGCGGTAACGCGGGTTCGAATCCCGCTGGGGTCACCAGCACGCAAACCCCCGTCCAGCTCCGGCTCGACGGGGGTTTCGTCGTCTCGGCTAGCCTGGACCGTCCCCGTCGTCCGGGGAACGATCGCCTCGCGACGGGAGCACGATGTACGCCGAACGCCCACCGCACCTGCGCTGGAGGCTCGTCGCCCTCGTCGCCCTCGGCGGCGCGATCGGGACGGCAGTCCGCGCACTCCTCGCCGCGGCGTTCCCCGCGGACGACGGGATCAGCTGGACCATCCTCGCGATCAACGTTCTCGGGGCGTTCTGCCTCGGGTTCCTGCTCGACGCGCTCGCACGCCGTGGCCCGGACGTCGGTCGTCGTCGCGCGGTCCGGCTGTTCGTCGGCACCGGCGTCCTCGGTGGTTTCACGACCTACAGCACGCTCGCGGACGACACCGCGCAGCTGCTCGACCTGGGCCGCTGGTCGGCGGGCACCGGGTACGCCCTGCTGTCGGTCGTGCTCGGACTCGTCGCGGTCGTCCTCGGTCTGTGGGTCGCCGCGGCCACCCGGCCCCGCACCCGCCCCGAGCCGCTGCCGGACGCCCGATGAGCCCGGTCGAACTGGTCCTGGTCGCGGTCGGCGGGGGAGCCGGCGCCGCCCTGCGCTTCGTGCTCGACGGCGTCGTCAAGGGCCGCCTCGCCGGTTCCCGGTTCGCCGGGTTCCCGGTCGGGACCCTGCTCATCAACGTGTCCGGATCGCTCGTGCTCGGGGTCCTGACGGGCCTCGGGCAGGCGGGCGCCGTCCCCGCCTCGACGGTCGCTGTGCTCGGGACGGGCATGATGGGTGGGTACACGACGTTCTCGACGGCGAGCGTCGAGACCGTACAGCTCCTCCGATCCGGCAAGACCCGGCTCGCCGTCCTGAACGGCCTCGGGATGCTCGTCGTCTCGGTCGGCGCAGCTGCGCTCGGCCTCTGGATCGGAAGGAACTCATGACCTCGGAACGCCCCGGCGAACTCGTCCTCGTCCGTCACGGAGAGACGGAGTGGTCGAAGAGCGGGCAGCACACCGGCCGCACCGACATCCCGCTGACCGACAACGGTGTCGAGCAGGCGAAGCGCGCGGGCCGGTACCTCGGGGACCGGTCGTTCGCGCTGGCGCTGTCGAGCCCGCTGCAGCGCGCCCGTGACACCGCGCATCTGATCGGCGTCGAGCCGGAGCTCGACGAGGACCTGTACGAGTGGGACTACGGCGCGTACGAGGGCCTCACCACCCCGCAGATCAAGGTGCTGCGCCACGGGCCGTGGGACCTCTGGACCGACGGGGTCCCAGCCGGCGACACCCCCGGTGAGAACGCCGCCGAGGTCCGGGTCCGCGTCGAGCGCATCCTCAACCGTGCCCGACCGGTGCTCGCCGAGGGCCACGACGCGGTGTTCATCGCCCACGGCCACGTGCTGCGGGCGCTCGGTGCCGCGTGGATCCGGCTCGCGCCGCAGGACGGCGCCGTGCTGAAGCTCGGCACTGCCTCGGTCAGCATCCTCGGCTACGAGCACGGCCGCCCCGTCATCGACGCCTGGAACATCCAGCCGCGCGACTGACGCGGGGGTGGGGCGTGCGGTGGTCGCGACCACGTACGGACGGGAGGCCCGTGACGGCGCCGCCACGGGCCTCCCGTCCGCCGTCCACGCTCGTTCCTTCCCCTGTCACGCGCGATGGCGGGCGGAATCGGGCATTCCTGGTCGAAACG
This sequence comes from Curtobacterium sp. MCSS17_005, assembly GCF_003234225.2. Classification (NCBI taxonomy): domain Bacteria; kingdom Bacillati; phylum Actinomycetota; class Actinomycetes; order Micrococcales; family Microbacteriaceae; genus Curtobacterium; species Curtobacterium sp. MCSS17_005. Next base: position 2,441,427 of record NZ_CP126258.1, on the reverse strand, counting down.
AACGACCAGGAACGCCCGCTTCGACCAGGTACGCCCGGTTCGACCAGGTACGCCCGGAACGACCAGGTACGCCCGGTTCGACCAGGTACGCCCGGTTCGACCAGGTACGCCCGGAACGACCGGGCGCGTCAGACGGTCCGGATCGCGCTCGTCGCACCCAGGGCACGGCCACGGCGGCGCTCGATCGCCCGCCCGACGAGCAGCAGCCCCACGCTGACCACGGCACCGAGCACGGTCTGCGCGATGCGGTCGAGCGCCAGCAGCTGGGGTGCCTCGGGCAGGCTCAACCACGACACCGCCAGGGCGAGCGGGGTGAGGAACAGCAGGCACACGGCGTAGTTCCGGGCCACGAAGATCTCGGCGAAGAACTGTCCGACGACGGCCAGCACGACGATCCACCACGCCGACGGCTCGAGCAGCAGGATGCCGACCGCGATGACCGTGCCGCCGATCGTGCCCACCACACGCTGCCCGGCGCGGACGACGGTGTGCCGCTGGCGGATCGCCGGCAGGGTCGAGACCACCGCGATGACCGCCCAGTAGGGGTGCCCGAGCCCGGGGATCGACTCCGCGACCGCGCCGGCGACGAGTGACCCGACGACGTTGAGCGCGACGGTCTCCCACAGGGCCGGCGTCCGCAGGACCGCGAGCGAGCGGTGCTTGCGCTCGGCCAGCGGGCGGAACCGGTGCGGGGCGTGCGGGTGGAACACCCGGCGGAGCACCGCTCCGGACATCGCGACGAGCCAGGCCCAGACCACCGAGCAGACGATGATCGTCGTGACGAGCGGGACGTCGGCCGGGCGCATCGGCACGAGTGCGGACACCACGAACGCGAACACCGGGAAGATCGGCTGCGCGGGGATCGCCCGGAGCGTGGAGAGGGTGCAGACCGCGACCACCAGGACGACGACGAGACCCGCGGCCTGCAGCCAGAGCGGCGACCCGAGGAGCCCGACCCCGATGCCGGCGAACATGCAGAGCGCCTGCAGTGCACCAGCGACACCGGTGGTGACGGCACGCTGCCGGTAGGGCTCGGTCGCACCGAAGATGGCGGTGAACCCGGCGAACATGGCGAAGGCGGCGTACCCCGGCATGCCGAGGGTGATGAGCAGCGCGAGCGGTGCGCCACCGGCGATCGCGGCGCGTGCCGCGCCCTCGAGGTTGATGGTCCGGGTCGAGTGCGCAGGTGTCGTCATGTCGTCACCATCTTCCCACCGCGACGGGTGTCGGGGAGTCGCCACGGGCCTCCAGGCTGTGCCGCCACGGGGTGACGGACCCGCGACGGGCGGGGTGCCGCGCGTTGGTATACCAATGGTAGAGTCGCCTGATCGGGCCGCGGTCGCGGCGCAACGACGAGGACGAGGAGGGCTGAGCTCATGGGAAAGACGCTCGCCGAGAAGGTGTGGGACGACCACGTCGTGGTCAAGGGCGAGGACGGCAACCCCGACCTCCTCTACATCGATCTCCACCTCGTGCACGAGGTGACGAGTCCGCAGGCGTTCGACGGCCTGCGGCAGGCCGGGCGACCGGTGCGTCGCCTCGACCTGACGATCGCGACCGAGGACCACAACACCCCGACGCTCGCCATCGACCGCCCCATCGCGGACCCGACGAGCCGGATCCAGATCGAGACCCTCCGTCGCAACTGCGAGGAGTTCGGTGTCCGGCTGCACTCCCTGGGCGACAAGGAGCAGGGCATCGTCCACGTCGTCGGTCCGCAGCTCGGCCTGACCATGCCCGGCATCACCGTGGTCTGCGGCGACTCGCACACCAGCACCCACGGGGCCTTCGGCGCGATGGCGTTCGGCATCGGCACGTCCGAGGTCGAGCACGTCCTCGCCACGCAGACCCTGCCGCTCAAGCCGTTCAAGACGATGGCGATCACGGTCGAGGGCACGCTGCGCCCGGGGGTGACGGCGAAGGACATCATCCTCGCCGTGATCGCGAAGATCGGCACCGGCGGCGGACAGGGCTACGTGCTCGAGTACCGCGGCTCCGCGATCCGCGCGCTCTCGATGGAGGGCCGCATGACGATCTGCAACATGTCGATCGAGGCCGGTGCCCGCGCCGGCATGGTCGCCCCCGACCAGACCACCTACGACTACGTGCAGGGCCGCGACCACGCGCCCACCGGTCAGGACTGGGACGACGCCGTCGCGTACTGGGAGACCCTCGCCACCGACGACGACGCCGTGTTCGACGCCGAGGTGTTCATCGACGCGGACGAGCTCGAGCCCTTCGTCACCTGGGGCACGAACCCCGGCCAGGGCGTCTCGCTGTCCGAGAGCGTGCCGGACCCGGCCGCCTACAGCGACCCCAACGACCAGGCCGCCGCACGCCGTGCCCTGGAGTACATGGACATCACCGCCGGCACCCCGATGAAGGACATCGCCGTCGACGCGGTGTTCATGGGCTCCTGCACGAACTCGCGCATCGAGGACCTGCGGGCCTTCGCGTCGATCATCAAGGGCCGCACCAAGGCCGACGGCGTCCGGGTGATGGTCGTGCCCGGCTCCGCGCGGGTTCGGCTCGAAGCCGAAGCCGAGGGGCTCGACAAGGTGTTCACCGAGTTCGGTGCCGAGTGGCGGTTCGCCGGCTGCTCGATGTGCCTCGGGATGAACCCGGACCAGCTGGCACCGGGGGAGCGCTGCGCGAGCACCTCGAACCGCAACTTCGAGGGTCGCCAGGGCAAGGGCGGCCGCACGCACCTGGTGTCGCCGCTCGTCGCCGCGGCCACCGCGGTGCGCGGCACGCTGTCCAGCCCGTGGGACCTGGAGACCGACGACTCGCTGGCGTCGATCACCGGCCGATCCGACGCGACGACCACCGCCACCGAGGGGACCTTCTGATGGACAAGATCACCACCGTCTCCGGCATCGCCGCGCCGCTCAAGCGGTCCAACGTCGACACCGACCAGATCATCCCCGCGGTCTACCTGAAGCGCGTCACGAAGACCGGCTTCGAGGACGCCCTGTTCGCCGGGTGGCGGCAGGACCCCGACTTCGTGCTGAACCAGGAGCGCTACCAGGGTGCCCGTGTGCTCGTCGCCGGCCCCGACTTCGGCACCGGATCCTCCCGCGAGCACGCCGTCTGGGCGCTCCGTGACTTCGGCTTCACGGTGGTCGTCTCGCCCCGTTTCGCGGACATCTTCAAGGGCAACGCGGGCAAGCAGGGCCTGGTCACGGCGATCGTGACCGAACCGGAGGTCGAGCGCCTGTGGGCCGCCATCGAGGCGAACCCGGGCATCGAGGCGACGGTCGACCTCGAGACGCAGCGCGTGTCGCTGGGGGATGTGGACGTCCCCTTCGAGATCGACGCTTACACTCGTTGGCGGTTGATGGAAGGGCTCGACGACATCGGGCTCACCCTCCGTGACGAGACCTCGATCACGGAGTTCGAATCCCGCCGCTCCAGTTGGCGGCCGAAGACATTGCCGGTGAAGTAGTGAACTCTCTCGTACAGGACGCAGCGGCCGCAGGGGCGCGCGTGGGCCTCAAGTCGGACGAGATCGTCATCCGCGGGGGCAAGCCGCTCGTGGGACGCATCGAGGTCCGTGGGGCGAAGAACCTCGCGACCAAGGCCATGGTGGCGTCGCTGCTCGGTGACACCCCGTCGATCCTCCGTGACGTGCCGGACATCTCCGACGTCAAGGTGGTCCGCGGGCTGCTCGAGGTGCACGGCGTGCGCATCACCGATCCTGCACGAGGCGAACTCATCCTCGACCCGTCGCGGGTCGAGTCGGCGCACTTCGCCGAGATCGACGCGCACGCCGGTTCGAGCCGCATCCCGATCCTGTTCTGCGGCCCGCTGCTGCACAAGCTCGGCGAGGCGTTCATCCCCGACCTCGGCGGCTGCCGCATCGGGGACCGCCCGATCGACTTCCACCTCGACGCCCTCCGCGCCATGGGCGCGGTCGTCGACAAGCAGGTCAACGGCATCCACCTGACGGCCCCGGACGGCCTGAAGGGCGCCTCGATCGAGCTGCCGTACCCGAGCGTCGGCGCCACCGAGCAGGTCCTGCTCTCGGCGACCCTCGCCAAGGGCGTCACCGAACTGCGGAACGCCGCGATCGAGCCCGAGATCATGGACCTCATCGCGATCCTGCAGAAGATGGGCGCCATCGTCTCGGTCGAGCCGAACCGCGTCATCTTCATCGAGGGCGTCGAGTCGCTCCGCGGCTACACGCACCGCGCGATCAACGACCGCAACGAGGCCGCGAGCTGGGCCTCCGCCGCGCTCGCCACCAACGGTGACATCTTCGTCGAGGGCGCGAACCAGCAGGAGCTCATGACGTTCCTCAACGTCTTCCGCAAGGTCGGCGGCGGGTTCGACATCCAGGAGGACGGCATCCGGTTCTACCGTGAGCTGGACACCCTGAAGCCCGTCGTCATCGAGACCGACGTGCACCCCGGCTTCATGACGGACTGGCAGCAGCCGCTCGTCGTCGCGCTGACCCAGGCCGACGGCCAGAGCATCGTGCACGAGACCGTCTACGAGAACCGCTTCGGCTTCACCGACGCGCTGAACGAGATGGGTGCCGACATCGTCGTGCACAAGGAGGGGCTGCCCGGCCACGACCGCCGTGTCGCCCGCCGCCCGTTCGAGCAGGCCGCCGTCATCACCGGTCCGACGAAGCTGCACGCCGCCAACGTCCGGGTCCCCGACCTGCGCGGCGGGTTCAGCCACCTCATCGCGGCGCTGACCGCCGACGGCGAGTCGCACATCACCAACGTCGGCATCATCAGCCGCGGCTACGAGCACTTCATCCCGAAGCTGCGCAAGCTCGGCGCCGACTTCGACTTCGCTGGATAGGCACAGTGCCGGCAGAAGGAAAAGGCGACGGTCTGGAGGCCCGTGGCGGCTCCGACGCGCAGGTCACGACCGGCCTCCCCGTGCGTGGGCGCCGGTGGCGCCGCGGTGAGCTGAACACCGCGTTCCGGATCGTCGCCTCGATCGTCATCCCGACGTTCCGGTTCTCGGCGCGCTACCACTGGCACGGCCCGAACCGCCTGCCGGCCGAGGGCGCGTTCGTGCTCGCACCGAACCACTTCACGAACATCGACCCCCTGGTCGTGGGCACCGCCGTGTACATCTCGAAGCGGGCGCCGCGGTTCCTCGCGAAGGCGTCGCTGTTCAAGGTCCCCGTGGTCGGCAAGCTCATGTCCGGCATGGGGCAGATCCCGGTCGAGCGCTCCGGCCGGACGCGCCTGAGCGACCCGCTCGGTGGCGGCCGGTCCCTGGTCGAGCAGGGCGGGGCGATCATCGTCTACCCCGAGGGCACGCTCACCCGCGACCCCGACCTGTGGCCGATGCGCGGCAAGACGGGTGCGGTGCGGATCGCGCTCGAGAACGACGTGCCGCTCATCCCGATGGCCCACTGGGGTACGCAGAACATCATGGCCAGGTACGGCAAGAAGCTCCGGCTGTTCCCGCCGTCCCGCGTCGATGTGATCATCGGTGACCCGGTCGACCTGTCGGCGTACCGCGGTCGGCAGATCGACCAGCAGATGCTCGGCGAGGCCACCGAACTCGTCATGCGCGAGATCACCGCGCTGCTCGAGGTGCTCCGTGGCGAACGGGCACCCGCGACCCGCTGGGACCCGGCGGCGAACAACCAGAAGGAGACCGGCCGGTTTGAGTGACCTCCGACCCCACGACGACCGACCAGACCCCGCCGCCGCGGCTCCGGGTGCCTTCGACACCGCCGCGATCCGGGTGGTCATGCAGTCGACCGACAAGCCCCGGGTGGCCGTGATCGGTGCCGGCAGCTGGGGCACCACGTTCGCGAAGGTGCTGGCCGAGGGCGGTGCGTCCACCGTGGTGTGGGCCCGACGCCCCGAGGTCGCGCGCGAGATCACCGAGACCAAGCGCAACTCGGACTACCTGCCCGGCATCAACCTGCCCCGCACCCTGACCGCGTCGACGTCCCTCGAGCGCGTGCTCGACGGCGCCTCGCAGGTGTACGTCTCGGTGCCCTCGCAGACCCTGCGCTCGAACCTCGCCGCGATCCGCGAGCTGCTGCCCGCCGACGTGCCGGTCGTCAGCCTCATGAAGGGCGTCGAGAAGAGCACGGGTCTGCGGATGAGCGAGGTCCTGCTGCAGGGCCTCGGCATCGACCAGGACCGCATCGCGGTGGCCAGTGGACCGAACCTGGCGCTCGAGATCGCCCGTCGGCAGCCGACCGCCGCCGTGGTGTCGTCGTCCTCGCTGGAGACCGCCACCGACGTCGCCGCCGTCGCGACGAACCCGTACTTCCGGTCGTTCATCAACACGGACGTCATCGGCACCGAGTTCGGCGGCGTGCTGAAGAACCTCATCGCCGTCGCGATCGGCATCGTCGACGGGGTCGGCTACGGCGAGAACACCAAGGCCTCGATCATCACGCGCGGCCTCGCCGAGATGACCGACTTCGCGGTGTCGCTCGGCGCGCAGTCGTCCACGCTGTCCGGGCTCGCGGGCCTCGGCGACCTCATCGCCACGTGCCAGTCACCGCTGTCGCGGAACAACACCGCCGGGCGGCTGCTCGGTCAGGGCTACCGGTTCGACGAGGTCGTCCGCCAGATGAACCAGACGGCCGAGGGGCTGGCCTCGGTCGCCCCGATCCTCGAGCTGGCCGCGGCGAACGGCGTCGACATGCCCATCGTCAGCCAGGTCGGCGAGGTCCTCGCCGGTAGGCTCGATCCGCGCAACATCGCGCCGCACCTCACCGAGACCGACGAGCCGCAGGGCGAGTGACCGGTCCCGCACCGAGTCACGAAGGGACTCCCGTGCCCACGATCCCCGAGGGAACCCCCATGCCCAGGACCACCGTCGCCGTGCTCTTCGGCGGTCGCTCGAGCGAGCACGAGATCAGCTGCGTGACCGCCGGCGGCATCATGGACGTCGTCGACCGGGCCGAGTACGACCTCGTGCCGATCGGGATCACCCAGGACGGTGCCTTCACGCTGCAGTCGGACGACCCGGCGCAGTGGACCATCCGCGACGGCGCGCTGCCGACGGTGCCCGACAACGGCACGCGGATCGCGTTCCCGACCTCGCCGGCCACCAACGAACTCGTCGTGTCCCACCCCGACGGCACCGTCACCGCGATCCCGGTCGACGTGGTGTTCCCGATCCTGCACGGCCCCTTCGGCGAGGACGGCACGATCCAGGGCCTGCTCGAGATCGCCGGGCTGCCGTACGTCGGCGACGGTGTGCTCGCGAGCGCCCTGGCGATGGACAAGCACGTCGCCAAGGCTGTCCTCGAGCACGCCGGACTCCGGGTCGCACCGTGGACCACCGTGCTCCGCCGGCAGTGGGCGGCCGACCCGGTGGACGTCGCCGAGACGATCGCCGCGCACGGCTGGCCGCTGTTCGTCAAGCCGGCTCGGGCCGGGTCGAGCATGGGTGTCTCACGCGTCGACGAGCCCTCGCAGCTGGGTGCCGCCATGGACCTGGCGTTCGAGCACGACTCCAAGGTCATCGTCGAGCCCCGTGTGATCGGGCGCGAGGTCGAGGTCGCCGTGCTCGAAGGCCGCGACGGTGTGCCGCGTACGAGCCTGCCGGGCGAGATCGTCGTGGCCGAGGACGGCTTCTACGACTTCGCCTCGAAGTACCTTGGCGGCGACGAATCGCTCCTCTGCCCGGCACCGCTGACCGAGGAGCAGACCGACGAGATCCGCTCCATCGGTGCCCGCGCGTTCGAGGCCATCGGTGGTTCGGGGCTCGCTCGTGTCGACTGCTTCCTGACCGACGACGGCTTCGTCGTGAACGAGGTCAACACGATGCCGGGCTTCACGCCGCTGTCGATGTACCCGCGCTGCTGGGCGGCGTCGGGAGTGTCCTACGGCGAGCTGATCACCGAGCTCATCGAGCTGGGACGCGTCGCCGTCCGCTGACCAGGCCGTGCTGGCCCCGTCGGCGCGCGAGCGTCAGGCGGGCGTCAGCCTTGCACGTCGTCCGGGTCGAGGCACTCGTGGCCGTCCTTCGGCAGTGACGACACGGCGTCGGACAGCTCCTGCACCACCGATGACGTGGTCTTCGTCGAGTCGACCACGACCTGCACCGCCGGTGACCGACCGAACGTCGTGAAGACGACCTGGTCGCCGCGGTCGTCGCGGATCCAGTCGACGCCGCCCTGTGAGAAGCACGGCAGGTCGGACACGGTGGGTACGGCGACGCCGCAGTGGTAGATCGCCACCTCGGGGTCGCCCCAGGCAGCGGTGGCCTGCGCGTTCGTGTTCCGCAGGTCGAACTTCGAGTCCACGGTCGCGGGCAGTCGGACCTGCACGGCGGCGCACGCCGCTGCGTTGGCCGACGGGGCGGCGGACATCGACACGGCGTTCGTGCACCCGGTCAGCCCGGCGGCGAGGGTGATCACGGCCCCCACGATCGCGAAGGTGCGAGGAGTGCGGCGCGCGGTGTCCATCGCCGTCCAGGCTACCGTTCTCGTGTGGATGCGACGGACGACGCCTGGGCTGGACCGACGGTGGGGGAGCTCGGCGAACTCGTCGTCCTCGACCGGATCACGAGCCGTCTGCCCGCGGGGACGCCGATCCTCGGCCCCGGTGACGACTGCGCTGTCGTCGCCGCTCCCGACGGCCGGTTCGTCGTGACGACGGACATGATGGTGCACGGTCCGGACTTCCGGTGGGCGTGGTCGTCGCCGACGGACATCGGCTGGAAGGCGGCCGCCACGAACCTCTCCGACGTCGCCGCGATGGGTGCTGTACCGAGCGGCCTCGTGATCGCTCTCGCCGCACCGCAGGACACCCCCGTGGCCGTCCTCGAGGGCATCGCCGACGGCTTCCGGCTCGCCGTCGACGCACTCGCGCCGGGGTGCGGGGTCGTCGGGGGAGACCTCTCCACCTCGGCGACGTTCACGGTGGCCGTCACCGCCTTCGGTGACCTGCTGGGCCGTGCGCCCGTGCTCCGGTCGGGCGCGAGCGTCGGCGACGTGGTCGCGGTGTCCGGCGAGCTCGGACGTGCCGCCCGTGGGCTGTCCCGACTGTTCCGCGACGGCATCGACGGACGGGGTGAGCCGGACCGTGCCGCGACGGTCGCGAGCGGCGCGGACCTCGACCCCGACGTCGGACGCCAGCGCCGCCCGGTGCCCCCGATCGCCGACGGGCCGCTCGCGGCCGAGGCCGGGGCCACCGCGATGCTGGACCTGTCCGACGGCCTGGCGATCGACGCCGGTCGGCTCGCCCGTGCCAGCCAGGTGACGCTCGAACTCGATGCCGCCACCGACCTCGACGAGGTCGCGCTGCACGGTGGCGAGGACCACGGACTGCTCGCCACGTTCCCGGCCGACGCGGTCCTTCCCGGGGGCTTCCGGCGCATCGGTGTCGTGCGGGAGCGCGGCGACGCGGACCTGCTGCGCGCCGGTGCCGCGGTGCCGACGACCGGCTGGGACCCCTACGCCGACTGGGACGGCGCCGCCGGCTGACCCGGCCCGGACGGTGCACCACCGTGTGGCGACAGAACACGCGTCGTTCGACTTGTGCACTGTCGCAGAGCGCGTGCACACGCGCAGAGCGCCTCAGCCGGCGGCGACGGCCTCCCACGCGATGGTCTCGCCGTAGCTGCGCTTGCTGAACGGCGCGAGCCCCGCCGGCCAGGTGGGCTCGGGGGAGCGTTTGCTCCGCTCGACCACGACGACGGCATCCGGCGTCAGCTTCGGCGCCAGGGCCTCGAGCACCTCGGCGAGCTCGTGCTCGGTGACGTCGTAGGGCGGGTCGATGAACACCAGGTCGAAGGTGCGGACGGTCCCGCGCAGGTACCCGAGCACCGGCTGCGGCTGCACGTCGATCCGGACGCCCGGCACCCGCTGCTGCACGGCCTTCGCGTTCGCCCGGCAGGCCTGCGCGGCGGCGGATGCCCGGTCGACCAGGACCACCTCGGCCGCACCGCGGGACGCCGCCTCGAGCCCGAGCGCGCCCGTCCCCGCGTACAGGTCGGCCACCGACGTGGCCTCGACGAGCCCCCGTGCCTCGAGCGACGAGAACAGCGCCTCGCGCACGCGGTCGCTCGTCGGGCGGGTGCCGGACTTCGGCACCCGGAGCGTCAGGGAGCCGGCGGCGCCGGCGATGATGCGGGTCATGCAGCCACCGTATCGGCCCGGCGGGTCCGGTCCGGTGTTCTCCACAGGCCGCTCGGGAGGCACGGGTGGGGTCGGTCGTGCCCGGTACCGTTGGAGCGTGGTCACCTCCGGAACCCCCGCTGCGCCGGCCGCGCCCGACCTCGGTCCGGCGCCGCTCGACGCGCGGCTCGCGAACGTGCTCGGCGGTCGGACGGCGACCGCGATCGAGAAGGCCTTCGGCTACCGCACGGTGGGGGAGTTCCTCGAGCACGCGCCCCGCCGCTACGCCGAGCGTGGTGCACTGACCGCCCTCGACTCGCTCGCGATCGGCGAACCCGTCACCATCGTGGCCGAGGTGGTCGACGTCCGTGAACGCACCATGCGCGCGCGCCGAGGCTCGATCCTCGAAGCGAAGATCGGCGACGGCAAGGGCCTGCTCACCCTCACGTTCTTCAACCAGGGGTGGCGCACGAAGGACCTCGTCCCCGGCGCCCGGGGCATCTTCTCCGGCAAGGTCAGCGACTACCGGGGTGCCCGGCAGCTCGCCCACCCCGACTACGAGCTGTTCGACCCCGACGACCCACGCGCCACGGCGGAGCCCGGTTCCGACGAAGCGATCCGGTGGTCGCGCCAGCCGATCCCGATCTACCCGGCGACGGCCTCGCTCACGTCGTGGCAGATCGCGAAGTCCATCGGGATCGTCCTCGACACCCTGCCGGACCTGCCCGACCCGGTGCCGGCGTCCGCGCGGTCCCGGCTCGACCTCGTGCCGTTCCGCCGTGCCCTCGAGCTGCTGCACCGCCCCGAGAAGGTCGCGGACTTCAAGCGCGCGCAGGACGCCCTGCGCTACCGCGAGGCGTTCGTGCTGCAGACCGCCCTGGTGCAGCGCCGGATCGCGGCCCGTCGCACCGCGGCCACCCCGCGCGTCGCCGCCCCCGGTGGCATCCTCGAGCGCTTCGACGCCACCCTGCCCTTCACGTTGACGGACGACCAGCGGGCCGTCGGTGCCGACATCGACCAGGACCTCGCCCACACCTGGCCCATGCACCGACTGATCCAGGGCGAGGTCGGTTCGGGCAAGACCCTCGTGGCGATCCGGGCGATGCTCACGGTGGCCGAGTCCGGCGGTCAGTCCGCGCTCATCGCCCCGACCGAGGTGCTGGCGGCCCAGCACCTGCGCTCCATCGTGAAGTTCCTCGGGCCGGACCTCGCCGCCGAGCTCCGCCCGGTGATCCTGACCGGGTCGCAGTCCACCGACGAACGTCGCCGGGCACTGCTCGCGGCGGTGTCGGGCAGCTCACGGCTGGTCGTCGGCACCCACGCGCTCCTGGGCGACCGGGTGGACTTCGCCGAGCTGGGGCTCGTGGTGGTCGACGAGCAGCACCGCTTCGGCGTCGAGCAGCGCGAGGCCCTCCGCACCAAGGGCACGACCCCGCCGCACGTGCTCGTGCTCACCGCGACGCCGATCCCGCGCACCGTCGCGATGACGGTGTTCGGCGACCTCGACGTCTCGACCATCACGGGCATGCCGTCGGGGCGCGCCGGCGTCGAGACCTTCACGGTCCCGCTGGCGGAGCACCCCGGATGGGAACCCCGGATCTGGTCCCGCATGGCCGAGGAACTCGCCAAGGGCCGCCAGGCGTTCGTCGTCTGCCCGGCCATCGACGACGCCCACACCGAGGACGACGGCGAGCCGGAGCCGGCCGAGGGCGAGGACGACACCCCGAAGCGCGCCCCGGCGACCGTGCTCGCGACCGCCGAGCGGATGCGCACCATGCCGGTGCTCGAAGGGCGCTCGATCGCGGTCCTGCACGGCCGGATGACCGCCGACGAGAAGGACCGCGTGATGACGTCCTTCGCCGCCGGCGACCTCGACGTGGTCGTCGCGACGACCGTGATCGAGGTCGGGGTCGACGTGCCGAACGCGGCGATGATGGCCGTCCTCGACGCCGACCGGTTCGGGGTCTCGCAGCTCCACCAGCTCCGCGGCCGCATCGGTCGTGGGCAGTGGGCCGGTGTCTGCCTGCTGGTCACCTCGGCCGAGCTCGAGACCACCTCGCGCGAGCGCGTCGACGCCGTGGCCGCCTCGGACGACGGGTTCGAGCTCGCCCGGGTCGACCTCGAGCTCCGACGTGAAGGCGACGTCCTGGGCGAACGGCAGTCCGGTGGGCGGTCCTCGCTCAACCTGCTCCGGGTGGTCGAGCACGCCGACCTCATCGTCGACGCGCGCGGAGAAGCGGAGCGCGTGCTCGAACCCGATCCCGAGCTCGAGGGGTCCCCGGCTCTCCGCGACGCCCTCGCCCGGCGTCTCGACGAGTCCGACGCGGCGTTCCTCGGCAAGAACTGACCCGGGGGCACAGCGTCGCGGGCGGTATCGTCGCTGCCATGGCGCAGATCGCGGTGGTCCCCGGTTCCTTCGACCCCGTCACCCTCGGGCACCTCGACGTCATCGGCCGCGCGGCCGGACTCTTCGACGAGGTGCACGTCCTCGTGGTGCACAACCCCGACAAGAAGCCGGCGATGTTCGAGGCGGTCGACCGGGTTCGGCTCATCAAGGACTCGCTGGTCGAGGTCGGCGCGCCTGCGACGGTCACGGTGGGCGAGTGGACGTCCGGGCTGCTGGTCGACTACTGCCGGCAGGTCGGGGCGAAGGTCCTGGTGAAGGGCGTGCGGTCCGGCGAGGACGTCGCATACGAGACCCCGATGGCCATCATGAACCGCCACCTGGCCGACGTCGAGACGGTGTTCCTGCTGCCCGAGGCGTCGCGGGCGCACGTGTCGAGCTCGCTGATCCGTCAGGTGTCGTCCCTCGGCGGTGACGTCACGCCCTACGTGCCGAAGACGGTCGCCGACGCGCTCGCGGCCCGCTGAGCACGCCCGCTGAGCACGCCCGCTGAGCGCGCCCGCCCAGTCCGCCCAGCACGCGCACTGCGCCCACCGCGTCCGGACACGCCTGTCGCCGCCTCGACTCTCGGCCCCGATCGCGCTAGGCTTGTCGATCGTGTCTTCCCCCGTGAACAGCCCCTACGCCCTGCGCGTGCGCGACCTCGCGCACCGGCCGGGTGAGATGCGCGAGCACTCGCTCGACATCGAGGTGCCCGACGCGATGGGGGCCGGTCTGATCGGCGTCCGACAGGGTGCCGAACTGCACATCGACGTCAAGCTCGAGGGCCTGCACGAGGGTGTCCTCGTGTCCGGACACGCTTCGGCCGACGCCACGGGGGAGTGCTCGCGCTGCCTCATCGACATCAGCGAACCGATCGAGGTCGATTTCGCCGAGCTGTTCGCGTATGATGCCTCGGAGGATTTCGACTTCTTCGTTCGCGATGACCACGTGGACACCGAACAGGTCGTTCGAGATGCGGTGGTGCTGTCGCTGCCGTTCCAGCCGGTCTGCCGACCGGACTGCCCAGGACTCGACCCGGTGACGGGCGAGCGTCTGGCCGACCTCGGCGAGCAGCCCGCTCGTCAGGTGCTGGATCCCCGCTGGGCAGCGCTCAGCGCGATCGAGCTCGACGACAGCACCGACGGTGACACCACCGCACCGAAGACCACCGAGGGCGAGGAGCGGGCCGAGACCGAGTAGGTCCCGACACCGCCAGCCCCCGTACCGACCACCGACCAACCGAAAGAGATTCACCATGGCCGTTCCCAAGCGCAAGCAGTCCCGTGCGAACACGCACGCCCGTCGTTCGCAGTGGAAGGCCACGCCGATCCAGCTCGTGAAGACGATCGAGAACGGTCAGGTCACCTACAGCCTCCCGCACCGCGCGAAGGTCGTCGAGGACTCGGCCGGCACGCCCCTGTACATGGAGTACAAGGGTCGCAAGGTCGCCGACGTCTGATCGGACCGAACGCATGACGACAACGTCCGGCGCTGCGGGGTCTCGCCCCGCGGGGCCGGACGTCGTTCGTCTGCAGGGCATCCTCGGGGCCGACATCGACCTCGAGCTGCTCCAGCTCGCCCTGACGCACCGCTCCTACGCCTACGAGCACGGGGGCATCAAGCACAACGAGCGCCTCGAGTTCCTCGGGGACTCGATCCTCGGCCAGGCCGTGACCGTGAAGCTCTACCGGTCGTTCCCCGACCTCGACGAGGGTGACCTCGCCAAGCGTCGAGCGAGCCTGGTGTCGACCGTGGCGCTGGCCGAGATCGCCCGGATGATCGGGCTCGGCCGCTACCTGCGCCTCGGCAAGGGCGAGGAACAGACCGGCGGCCGAGACAAGTCGTCGATCCTGGCCGACACCGTCGAAGCCGTCATCGGCGCGACGTACCTGTCGGCCGGCCCCGACCCGGCGACCGAGCTCGTGCTCCGTCTGGTCGAACCGCTCATGATCGACCCGGACCGCTTCGGCGCCGCGATGGACCCGAAGACGAGCCTGCAGGAGCTCGCCTCGAGCCGCTCGCTCGGCAATCCTGCGTACCGCGTCACCGAGACCGGCCCGGACCACGACAAGACCTTCATGGCGACGGTCGTCCTCCAGGGCGAGGACATCGCCACCGGCACCGGGTCGAGCAAGAAGGCTGCCGAGATGGCCGCCGCGCTCGACGCCTGGACCCGGCTGTCCGGCCGAGCGGCCTGACCGCGTGCCCGAACTCCCCGAGGTCGAGGTCGTCCGCGCCGGCCTCGAACCCGCCGTCAGCGGCGCGCGGGTCCTGCACGTCGACGTGGTCGACGACCGTGCCCTCACCCGGCACGACGGCCCCGCCGAGGACTTCGCCGACCGACTGACCGGTCGCACGATCGCCGCTGCCGTCCGCCGGGGCAAGTTCCTCTGGATGCCGCTGCAGCCCGAGCACGACGGGGACCGCCCCGAGGCACTCGTCGCCCACCTCGGCATGAGCGGGCAGATCCTGCTCGGCCGTGGTCGACCGGCGGCCAAGCACCGGCGGATCCTCATCGACGTCCAGCCCGCGGGCACCGACCGCTCGGGTGCGGCGGAGCCCCCGGTGGAACTCGAGTTCGTCGACCAGCGCACGTTCGGCTCGATGGCGATCGACGCGATGGTGCCGACGATCGACGGTGCTCCGGCCGGGTTCGGCGGGCAGGTCGACGCGATCGACCCCGATGCCGTGTGGCGCCGGTGGGTGCCCGGGCAGGTGTCGCACATCGCCCGTGACCCGCTCGACCCCGCGTTCGACGACGACCGGTTCACCGCGATGGCGCGGAAGCGGTCGAGCGGCATCAAGCGGGTGCTGCTCGACCAGGGCGTCGTGAGCGGCATCGGCAACATCTACGCCGACGAGTCGCTCTGGGCTGCGAAGCTGCACTACGACCGCGCCGCCGACCGCCTCACCCGTGCCGACCTGCGACGGCTCCTCGACGAGGTCCGCGCCATCCTGCGGCGGGCGCTCGAGGACGGCGGCACGAGCTTCGACGCCCAGTACGTCAACGTCAACGGGCAGTCGGGGTACTTCTCGCAGCGCCTGAACGTCTACGGGCAGCAGGGGAAGCCGTGTCCACGCTGCGGCACGACGATCGTGCGCGAGGCCTTCATGAACCGGTCGAGCCACATCTGCCCCGTGTGCCAACCCCGTCCCCGCGCCCGCACGCGTTAGCCTGACGCCAACCAGAGCATCCGGAGACCGCATGTACTTGAAGAGCCTGACCATCAAGGGGTTCAAGTCCTTCGCGCAGCCGACGACGTTCGCGTTCGAGCCGGGCGTGACGTGCATCGTCGGCCCGAACGGCTCCGGCAAGTCGAACGTGGTGGACGCCCTGGCCTGGGTGATGGGGGAGCAGGGGGCGAAGACCCTGCGCGGCGGCAAGATGGAGGACGTCATCTTCGCCGGCACCTCGACCCGCGGTCCGCTCGGTCGTGCTCAGGTGCTGCTGACCATCGACAACAGCGACGGCCTGCTGCCGATCGAGTACTCCGAGGTGACGATCGCGCGCACGCTGTTCCGCAACGGTGGCAGCGAGTACGCCATCAACGGCGAGAACTGCCGACTGCTCGACGTGCAGGAGCTGCTGAGCGACACCGGCCTCGGCCGTGAGATGCACGTCATCGTCGGGCAGGGGCAGCTCGACAAGGTGCTGCACGCCACCCCCGAGGACCGCCGCGGCTTCATCGAGGAGGCCGCGGGGATCCTGAAGCACCGCCGTCGCAAGGAGAAGACCCTCCGCAAGCTCGACGCGATGCAGACGAACCTGACCCGCCTGTCCGACCTGGCCGGTGAGATCCGGCGGCAGCTGAAGCCCCTCGGGCGCCAGGCCGAGGTCGCGCGCAAGGCCCAGTCGGTCGCCGCGGTCTTCCGCGACGCCAAGGCCCGAATCCTGGCCGACGACGTGGTGCGCCTGCGCCGCGAGCTGCACGACCACCAGGAGGTCGAGGCGGGCCGCAAGTCCGAGCGCATCGTCCTGACCGAGCGGCTCGACCAGACCCGGGTGCGCCAGCAGCACGTCGAGCAGAGCATGGTCGGCGACGACGTCGACCGCGCCCGCACCGTGGTGCACCGGCTCGAGAGCGTGCAGGAGCGCCTCCGCGGCCTGTCGAGCCTGGCGAACCAGCGCCTGATGTTCCTCGCGCAGCAGGCCGACGCCCCGCAGCAGGGCCCGACCGTCACCCAGGAGCAGGTCGCCGGGGTCCGTGCCGAGGCAGACCGCCTCGCCGCCCGCGCCGACGACATGCAGGGCGGCTCGGCGACGACCGCCCGCGCGGTGCAGGACGCACGCGCCGCGCTGGACGCCCTGGACGAACGCATCGCCGCCCAGGCTGCCCGGGTTGCGCAGCACGACCTCGAGGCGCAGCGGCTCGCCAGCGCCGTCGACGTCGCCCGGTCGAAGCGCGGTTCCGCCGTAGCCGACCGCGAGCGGCGGGAGCGGGCTCTGGCCGAGGCCGGGGAGCGTGCCGAGCGTGCCGCGGCGGCCCTCGCCGAACTCGGTGTCGACCCGTCCGAGGGCGTCGACGAGTCCGCGCTGGCGCAGACCCTGGAGCAGGCGCGCGCCGAGCTCGAACGGGCCCAGACCACGCGCGACGAGCAGCGCGACCGCCTCCACGCCCTCGAACGCGAGCGGGACGCCCTCGACGCCCGGGTCACCGCGCTCGGCATGTCGATCGAGGTCCGCCACGGTTCGCAGGCCCTGATCGACGCCGGTCGCGCGGGCATCGTCGGTCGCCTGGCCGACAGCCTGACGGTGTCGCCCGGGTTCGAGGCCGCGATCGCCACCGCACTCGAGGGACTCGCCGACGCCGTCCTCGCCGACGACCGCGGTGCGGCGCTCGACGCCGTCGACCACGCCCGCGCTGCTGACCTCGGCCGGATCGACGTCGTCGTCGCGGACGCCGCGGCCGTCACCACCGCCCTGCCCGAGACCCTGCCGGCCGGCGTCCGCCGTGCCACCGACCTGGTGCAGGGACCGCCGGCGCTCGCGTCGATCCTGCGCGACACGCTGGTCGCGGAGACCGACGACCTCGACCTGGAGGCCGTGCTCACCGCCGCCCCGCACGCCACGGTGGTCACGCGGTCCGGCGACCTCGTCCGTGCGGTCCGCGTGACCGGTGGCGGGGAGCGCGTGACCTCGCGCATCGAGCTCGTCGCGGAGCGCGACGACGCCGTGACGCGACGCGACGCGATCGCGACCGACGCCGAGGACGCGGCCACGGGCCTCCAGGCCGCGCGCAGCGCCGTCGAGGACGCACGCCGCCGTGCGGACGAGGCCGACGCAGCATCCCGCGCGTACACGCGGGCGAAGGCCGAGTACGACCGCACGAGCGCATCGACGCGGGCGAAGGCGGAGAACGCCGCGGCCGAAGTCGAGCGGCTGCGTGCCGCACTGGCCGAGACCGACGGCGCTGTCGAGACCGCCGAGGCGGTGCTGGCCGAGGCCGAGTCGGCGCACCGGGCCTTCACCGAGCAGGAGCGTCCCGTGGTCGACGCGTCCGAGCGTCCCGCGCTGCAGGACGCGCTCGAGACCGCACGGGCCGCCGAGGTCGAGCAGCGGATCCAGGTGGAGACCGTGCGTGAGCGGGTGCGCGCCGAACGGAACCGCGCCGACCAGCTCGAACGCCAGCTCGAGGCCGAGCGCGCCGCCGCCGAGGAGGCCGCCCGGCTCGCCGTCATCCGACGCGGCCAGATCCGGACCGCGGAAGCCGTGCTCGCCGACCTGCCCAGGGTGCTCGGTGCGGTCGACCGTTCGCTGGCCGAGGCCCGGGTGCAGCTGGCGACGGAGGAAGCCGAGCGGTCGAAGCGCAACACCGAGCTGCAGACCATCCGCAACGAGGAGCGCGAACTGCGCGACCGCCTGCAGACCATCACCGACGGCGTGCACTCGCTCGAGATGGAGATCTACGAGAAGAAACTGCACGTGTCCGGTGTCCTCGACCGGGCGCAGAGCGAGCTCGGGCTGTCCGAGGCCGTGCTGGTGGCCGAGTACGGGCCGCACGTGCCGGTGCCCGTCGACGTGCTCGTGGACCCGCGGGTGCGCGCGCGGAAGCACCGTGAGGCGGAGCGCGCAGCCGTGGCCGCCGCGGCCGAAGCCGCGGGCGTGACCGAACCGGAGGCACCGGAAGAAGCAACTGCAGAAGCAGGTCCCGACGCCGACGACCTTGCCCTCGTCGACGCGGAGTCCACGCTGCCCGGCGGCCCCGCCCTGCCCGAGTTCGACACCACCGACGAGGTCGACCCCGCCGACGTCGAGACCGTGCCCTACGTCCGTGCCGAGCAGGAGCGCCGGCTCAAGGCCGCGGAGCGCGACCTCGGGCAGCTCGGCAAGGTGAACCCGCTCGCGCTCGAGGAGTTCCAGGCGCTCGAGCAGCGGCACGCGTTCCTCGCCGAGCAGCTCGAGGACCTGCAGAAGACCCGGACGGACCTGCTGACGATCATCGACGAGCTCGACACGAAGATGCAGACGATCTTCGAGTCCGCGTTCAACGACACGAAGGAAGCGTTCGACGTCATCTTCCCGATCCTGTTCCCGGGCGGCTCGGGGTCGATCAACCTGACCGACCCGACCGACCTGCTCGGCACCGGGATCGACGTGCAGGTGAAGCCCGCCGGCAAGAAGATCGACCGCCTGACCCTGCTGTCCGGCGGCGAGCGGTCCCTGGCGGCGGTGGCGCTCCTCGTCGCGATCTTCACCGCGCGACCGTCGCCGTTCTACATCATGGACGAGGTCGAGGCGGCGCTCGACGACGCCAACCTCGGCCGCCTGCTGACCGTGTTCGAGCGGCTCCGCGAGTCGTCCCAGCTCATCGTCATCACGCACCAGAAGCGCACGATGGAGATCGCCGACGCCCTGTACGGGGTGTCGATGCGGCAGGACGGCGTCTCCGCAGTCGTCGGGCAGCGGGTGCAGAAGCGCGAGCCGGCGGACGCGGTCGCGTAGGCGCCCTGGTCGCGACCACGACAGACGACAGACGGCAGACGACAGACGGGAGGCGCGGTGCCAGCTGGCACCGCGCCTCCCGTTCTGTCAGGTGCGTCCGGACAGGACGCCGGGTCGCTACGCGCGACCGCGGATCGTCCGGAGCAGCCAGCCGATGACCGCCAGCAGGATGAGCACGATGCCCACCCAGAGCAGGAACTTCAGCGCACCGACGAAGATGCCGCTGAAGAGCAGGACGAGGCCGACGATGATCGCGATGATCAGCAGTGCGGGCATGAGGGTCTCCTATCCCTGGAACGAGACCGAGCAGATGCCCGGACCGTCAGGGACGCTACTCCTCGGCGTGCCGACGCGTTCGCTCAGCCGACGAGGTTCTGCACGAACACGTGCGGCGTGAAGCCCGTCAGGTCGTTGATGCCCTCGCCCTGCCCGATGAGCTTGATCGGGATGCCGGTCTTCTCCTGCACGCTCAGCACGAACCCGGCCTTGGCCGAGCCGTCGAGCTTCGTGATGACGAGGCCGGTCACACCGGCGCCCTCGATGAAGGCCTGGGCCTGGGCGAGTCCGTTCTGGCCCGTCGTCGCGTCGAGGACGAGCAGGACCTCGCTGATCTCGGTCTGCTTCTCGACCACGCGCTTGATCTTGGTGAGCTCGTCCATCAGGCCGGCCTTGGTGTGCAGCCGCCCGGCGGTGTCGATGACGACGATCTCGGTCTGGTCGCGGATCGCCTTCTCGACGGTCTGGTACGCCACCGACGCCGGGTCCTGCCCGGGCTGCGACGGACGGACGACGTCGACCCCGGCGCGCTGGGCCCACGTGGCGACCTGTTCGACCGCCGCGGCACGGAACGTGTCCGCCGCCCCGACGAGCACCGTGCGGTCGTAGGTCTTCAGGAACTTGGCGAACTTGCCGATCGTCGTGGTCTTGCCGACGCCGTTCACCCCGACGACGAGCACCACGGCGGGCCGCGCGCTGAGCTTCAGGGTGGTGTCGAGCTTGGAGAGCCGTTCCTCGAGGACCTCGCGGAGCATGCGCTGCAGGTCGGCGGGGTCGGTCGTGCCGTACCGGTCGACGCGGGCGTGCAGGTCCTCGATGATCTCCTCGGAGATGTCGGGCCCGAAGTCGGCGCCGATGAGGGCGGTCTCGAGGTCCTCCCACGTGGTCTCGTCGATCGTCTTGCGCTGGAAGAGGCCGCGCAGCCGTGTGGACAGTGACCAAGAACTCGCCATGCTCCCAGCTTAGAGCGCGGCACATGTCCGCTGTGCCCGGTATGCTCGGGATCACGAAGGGGAGTATTCCCTCTCGGTGACCCCGTCAGTACGGTCCGGAACGATCCGGCCCCGGGGCGCCGGTCGTGCGGCACCGGTTCCGGTGCCGAGCGACGGAAGAGACCTTCAGGCCTCGGCGTACCCGCACAGCAGCGGCGCGCCCTACCTGAAGGAAACCGTGGACGTCCCACTCTTCGTCTGGCTCATCACGATCGCCGGCATCCTCGCGCTGCTGGTGTTCGACTTCTACTCGCACGTGCGTACGCCGCACGTGCCCCAGATCCGCGAATCCGCGTTCTGGTCGGCCTTCTACATCGGCTTGGCGATCCTGTTCGGCATCGGGATCCTGGTGTTCGGCGGCGGGCAGGCCGGTGGCGAGTACTTCGCCGGCTGGCTGACCGAGAAGGCGTTGTCGGTCGACAACCTCTTCGTCTTCCTCATCATCATGTCGAGCTTCGCCGTGCCGAAGGAGTTCCAGCAGAAGGTCCTGCTGGTCGGCGTCGCGATCGCGCTCGTCGCCCGCGGTGTCTTCATCGCCCTCGGCGTCACGATCATCGAGAACTTCTCGTGGGTCTTCTACCTGTTCGGTGCGCTGCTGTTCTGGCTCGCCTGGTCGCAGGCCCGCAGCGGCAACGACCACGGCAGCGAGGGTGAATCCCGGCTCATCCGGATCCTCAAGCGCATCATCCCGACCTCGGACCACTACGACGGCGACCGCCTGACCACCCGCGTCGACGGCAAGCGGCTGTTCACCCCGATGCTGCTCGTCATGGTCGCCATCGGCCTGACCGACGTGCTGTTCGCGCTCGACTCGATCCCCGCGATCTTCGGGCTGACGCAGGACGCCTTCATCGTGTTCACGGCGAACGCGTTCTCGCTGCTCGGTCTCCGGCAGCTGTACTTCCTGATCGCCGGGCTGCTCGAGCGCCTCATCTACCTGGGTCAGGGCCTGGCCGTCATCCTGGCGTTCATCGGTGTGAAGCTCGTCTTCCACGCCATGCACGTCAACGAGCTGCCCTTCATCAACGGTGGCGAGCACATCGAGTGGGCGCCGGAGATCCCGATCTGGTTCTCGCTGGGCTTCATCGCGCTGACGATCGCGGTCGCCACGACCGCGTCGCTGGTGGTCTCGAAGCGCCGCCAGGAGCGCGGGCTCACCCCCACCGGCCAGCCGAAGGAGTCGGTCGAGGCCGACGCGAAGTAGTCGTCACCACCTGACGGACCGGAGGCGCGGTGCCAGCTGGCGCCGCGCCTCCTGTCCGTCACCGTGTCGGCCGGACGCATGGAGTTTCGGCCTGAGCGACAGTTCACGTGCTCCGCAGCCCGTGAAGTGTCGCTCAGCGCGAAACGCCGGCCGCCGAGCCGCGCGAGCCGCGCGAGCGTCAGACGGCCTGGCGACCAGGGGCCGCGTCGAGCAGGTGGGCCAGGTGCTCGGGCACCGAGCCGCCACGGGCCACCGTTGCCCGAGCCCACAGCCGGCCCGCGCGGTACGACGACCGGACCAGCGGTCCGGCGAGCACCCCGGCGAAGCCCATCTGCTCGGCGACCTGGCGGAGCTCGACGAACTCCTCCGGCTTGACCCAGCGCGCGACCGGCAGGTGCCGGGGCGACGGACGGAGGTACTGCGTCAGCGTGATGATGTCCGTGCCCGCGTCGTAGAGCCGCTGCAGGGCGTCCTCGATCTCGATGCGCTCCTCGCCCATGCCGAGGATCAGGTTCGACTTCGTGACGAGTCCGGCGTCGCGGCCCTGGGTGATGACGTCGAGGGACCGTTCGAACGTGAACGCCGGCCGGATCCGCTTGAAGATCCGCGGGACGGTCTCGACGTTGTGGGCGAAGACCTCGGGACGGGCGTCGAACACCGGGCCGAGCTGGTCCGGTCGCCCGTTGAAGTCCGGCACCAGGATCTCGACGCCGGTGCCGGGGGAGTGTTCGTGGATCGCCCGGATGGTCTCGGCGTAGAGCCAGGAGCCGCCGTCGGGCAGGTCGTCGCGGGCGACGCCGGTCACGGTCGCGTACCGCAGCCCCATCTCCGCCACGGAGTCCGCGACCCGGCGGGGCTCGTCGCGGTCGAGCGGTTCCGGCTTGCCGGTGTCGATCTGGCAGAAGTCGCAGCGACGGGTGCACTGCGAGCCGCCGATCAGGAAGGTGGCCTCGCGGTCCTCCCAGCACTCGAAGATGTTCGGGCAGCCGGCCTCCTGGCAGACCGTGTGCAGCTGCTTGTCGCGCACCAGGCTCGACAGCTCGCGGAACTCCGGGCCCTGCGTGGCACGGGTCTTGATCCACGCGGGCTTCGTCTCGATCGGGGTCTCGGCGTTCCGGGCCTCGACCCGGAGCATGCGGCGGCCTTCGGGGGCGAGGGTCATACGAGGGTCTCCTGTGGGGCGGGCGCGGTGCTGGTGCTCGTGCTGGTGCTGGGGGTCGTCGTGCTGATCCGGTGGCCGCTGTGCATGCCGTCGACGGCCTGTTGGACGCCGTGCGCTACCAGGGGTGCGAGGTCGTCGACGGTCACGGGAGCGAGCCCCACGTGCGCCGCCGCGGCGCTCAGCGTCGTGACCCCGGCGTCGGCGATGCCGCACGGGACGATCGCGGCGTAGGCGTCGAGGGCGTTGTCGCAGTTGATCGCGATGCCGTGGCTCGTCACGCCCTCGGCGACGTGCAGGCCGATCGCGCCGACCTTGGCGGCGGAGGAGCCGTTCGTGCCCGGCACCCAGGCGCCGCTGCGACCCGCGACCCGTTCGGCGTGCACCCCGACGGCAGCCGCGGCGTCGATGACGACCTGCTCCAGGTCGCGCACCCAGGCGACGACGTCGAGGGGTTCGGCGAGCCGGACGATCGGGTAGGCGACCAGCTGCCCCGGGCCGTGCCAGGTGATGCGCCCGCCACGGTCGGTGTCGACGACCGGGGCGCCGTTCGTCGGCAGGTCGGACGGTTCGGTGCGGCGTCCGGCGGTGTACACGGACCGGTGCTCGCACAGCACGAGGGCCCCGGGGGAACGGCCGGCGACGACGTCGGTGTGCAGGTCCCGCTGCAGGGCGAGGCCGTCCGAGTAGTCGAGGAGGCCGTGGTGGCGGACGATCTCGAGTTCCGGCATGGGCCGAGCGTACGACAGTTTCTGGACGGCGTCCAACAACCTGATGGGGGTCTCGACGACCATCGAGCTGTCCCGGCGAAGCCACCGCGACCCGCCGGGTACGGCTCCGCTGCGTGCACCGCTCGAACTGACCGAGGGTGTCCTCCTGCGGTGAACGGACCGGTGTCGTCGGCGGGAGCCTTGTAGAATCGACGGATCATGGCGCAATTCGGTTCACTCTCCGATCGGCTGACCGAGACCTTCCGCAATCTGCGGAGCAAGGGTCGGCTGACTCCGTCCGACGTCGACGGCACCGTCCGCGAGATCCGGCGGGCGCTCCTCGACGCCGACGTCGCGCTCGAGGTCGTCAAGGCGTTCACCGCATCGGTGCGCGAGCGTGCCCTCTCCGACGAGGTCAACCGCGCGCTCAACCCGGCGCAGCAGGTCGTCCAGATCGTCAACGAGGAACTCGTCGGCATCCTGGGCGGGCAGCAGCGACGGCTCGAGTTCGCGAAGAAGCCGCCGACGGTCATCATGCTCGCGGGTCTGCAGGGTGCCGGTAAGACCACCCTCGCGGGCAAGCTCGGCAAGTGGCTCAAGAAGGACGGCCACACCCCGATGCTCGTCGCGGCGGACCTCCAGCGTCCGAACGCCGTGCAGCAGCTGCAGGTCGTCGGCGAGCAGGCCGGCGTGCACGTGTTCGCGCCCGAGCCCGGCAACGGTGTCGGCGACCCGGTCAAGGTTGCCAAGAACGCCATCAAGGCCGCGATCGACCAGCAGTACGACACCGTCATCGTCGACACCGCCGGTCGACTCGGTGTCGACGCCGAGCTGATGAAGCAGGCCGCGAACATCCGCAAGGCCGTCGACCCGGACGAGGTCCTGTTCGTCATCGACGCGATGATCGGTCAGGACGCCGTCAACACGGCCCGCGCCTTCCAGGAAGGCGTCGACTTCACCGGTGTCGTGCTCTCGAAGCTCGACGGTGACGCCCGTGGTGGTGCTGCCCTGTCGGTGGCCAGCGTGACCGGCCGTCCGATCATGTTCGCGTCGACGGGTGAATCGCTCGACGACTTCGAGCCCTTCCACCCGGACCGCATGGCGAGCCGCATCCTCGACCTCGGCGACATCCTGTCCCTCATCGAGCAGGCGCAGGGCGCCTTCGACGAGGAAGAGGCACGCAAGGTCGCGGACAAGATCGCGACCGACAACTTCACGCTGAACGACTTCCTGCAGCAGATGCAGCAGCTCCGCAAGGCCGGCTCCATCAAGGGCATGCTCGGCATGCTCCCGGGAGCCAAGGGCATGCGCGAGGCGCTCGACAACTTCGACGAGCGCGAGATCGTCCGCACCGAGGCGATCATCCAGTCGATGACGCCCCAGGAGCGCGAGCTCCCGAAGCTCCTGAACGGTTCGCGTCGTCTGCGCATCGCGCGCGGTGCCGGATCGACGGTCACCGAGGTCAACGCCCTGGTCAACCGCTTCGAGCAGGCCGCCAAGATGATGAAGACCGTCGCCCGCGGTGGTGTGCCGCAGATGCCGGGCATGGGTCCGATCCCGGGCATGCACGGCGGCAAGAAGCAGCAGCAGGGCGGCAAGAAGAAGTCGAAGGTGGGCAACCCCGCCAAGCGCGCGGCCTTGGCTGCCGGCGCGGCGGCTGCGCCGCAGCAGGCCCCGCAGGGGTCCGGCCTCGGCCTCGGGGGCGCCAAGGGCGGCAAGGCACCGACCGAGGAAGAGCTCGCGTCGCTCCAGAAGTTCCTGGGTCGCTGACGCGGCTCGCGATCGCGACCACCTGACGGACGGGAGGCCCGGTGCCAGCTGGCACCGGGCCTCCCGTCCGTCGTCCGGTCGCGTCGCGACGTTCCTTCCCATCGCACGCGCGATGGAAAGTGGAATCGGGCGAGCCTGGTCGAAAGAAACGACCAGGTACGCCCGATCCGACCATGTATGCCCGGGGCGGTCCGGTCGCGGCTAGAGCGCTTCGCGGAACTCGGTGACCAGGTGGCGGACCACGGCGCGCAGGTCGCCGCCGTTCTCCTGCGCGACCTGCAGCTGCCGCTGGTACGAGGCGCCGCGCTCGATCATCGTGTCGAGGTGGTGCAGCTCGTCGAGGCAGCCGAGCCGTTCGGCGATCGGGTCGAGCCGCTGCACCAGGTCGTGCACCTCGTCGGTCACGAGCCGCTCGTCGCCGGCGACGTTCGTGATGATCTCGGCCTCCATGCCGTAGCGGGCCGCGCGCCACTTGTTCTCGCGGATGAACCACGGCTGCATGGTGGGCAGGGTCTCACCGGCGTCGAGCCGGTCCGAGCAGGCGGTGACCAGGCACTGCACGAGCGCGGTGACGGCGCCGACCTCGTGCAGGGTCGAGATGCCGTCGGAGACCCGGTTCTCCAGGGTGCCCCAGCCCGGCGACGGTCGGATGTCCCAGCGCAGGTCCTTCACGCCGTCGATGACGCCGGTGTGCGTGAGGTCGCCGACGACCTCTTCGAAGTTCGCCCAGGCGCCGAGCTGCGGCGGGAGCCCGCCGGTCGGGAGCTGCTGGAACATCAGGGCGCGGTTCGAGGCGTACCCGGTGTCGGTGCCACCCCAGAACGGGCTCGACGCGGTGAACGCCTGCAGGTGCGGGACGTACGCGAGCATCGCGTTCATGATCGGGACCGCCTTGTCGCGGTCGTCGATGCCGACGTGCACGTGCACGCCCCAGATGAGCATCTGGCGTCCCCACCAGCGGGTGCGGTCGATCAGGGTCGTGTAGTGCTCGCTGTCCGGGGTGATCTCCTGCTGGTCCCACACCGCGAACGGGTGCGTGCCCGAGCACATCACCTGGGCGTCGAGCGGTTCGGCGGCGTCGATGACCTCGCCGATGATGCCGGACAGCTCGCTCGTCGCAGCCCCCACCCGGTCGTGGACGCTCGAGACGACCTCGACCGTGTTGGTCAGCAGCTCCTCGGTGACGCGGTCGTGGTCACCGAGCCGCTCGTGCACGGCGGCGATGACGGCGGGGGCGCGGGGAGCGAGGTCGCCGGTGGACCGGTCGACCAGGGGGAGTTCCCACTCGACGCCGATGGTCGACGGGCGGGACTCGGTGAAGCGGATGTCCATGCCGTCCATCCTGCCCGGGTCCTTGTCGGACACGCACAACGAAGCGCTGTCCCGATCGTGCGGATCGTCCTGCAACTAGTTCCACTGTGGGCGTACCGTTGAAATGTTCCTACAGGGAAGAGGTACGCATGCAGTTGGTGGTGCGCGGGACGAACGCCCCGCTCGTCGGAGAACTCGACATCCCGGTCTCGAAGTACCACGCGCACCGCGCGCTGGTGCTCGCGTCGCTGGCGAAGGGGACGAGTGTCGTCTCCGGGGTCAGCGCGACGCGACAGGTGGAGTGGACCGTGGGCACGCTCCGCGCGCTCGGCGTCGATGTCAAACGTCGCGGGAACGCGTACCACGTGACCGGGCTGGGCGGCCGGTACCAGGCGACCGACGTCGTGGACCACGGTTCGCGGGGTGCCGACGGACTGCTCAACATGGGGTCCTCGGGCACCACGCTCTACTTCATGACCGGGCTCGCCTCGCTGGCCGACCGCCCGATGACCCTGTCGGGCATGAAGTACTTCCAGCGCCGCCCGATCAAGGCGTTGCTCACCTCGCTGACGCAGATGGGGGTGGAGCTCGAGGCGACGAACGACTGCCCGCCCGTCACCGTGCAGCCCAGGCGTCCGCGCGGCGGCGACGTGACGATCGCCGGCACCCTGTCGCAGTGGGTGTCCGGGCTGCTGCTGGTGGCCCCGTTCGCCGAGCACGAGACCCGGATCCACATCACCGGCGGGCGGCTCAACGAGCAGCCCTACGTCGAGCTCACCGTGCGGATGATGCGGCAGTTCGGCCTGACGGTCGAAGTCTCCGACGACTGGCTCGAGTACCGGATCCCGGCGGGCCAGCAGGCCACCCCGTACGACTACGTGATCCCGCCCGACATCGGGTCCGCAGCGTTCGGCATCGCGGCGGCCGGCACCCGCGAGTCGAACGTGCTGCTGCGCGGCATGACGGCCACGACGACGGCCGAGACGGACCACCCGGAGAGCGAGTTCCTGGATCTCGCGACCGCGATGGGCGTGCCGATGCGGATCGACGAGGAGACCGGCTTCGTCCGGATCGAGCACGACGGGTCCCCGCTCCGGCCGCTCGACGTCGACTGCCGTCCGATCCCGGACCTGCTGCCCGTGCTGTCGACGATGGCCACCTTCGCCGACGGCACGAGCCGACTGTGGAACGTGGCGCACATCCGCCTGAAGGAGTCCGACCGGGTGGCGGCGATGCTCCAGCTGAACCGGATGGGCGGCCGTGCCGAGCAGGGCGCGGACGAGCTGCGGGTCACCGGCGTCGGCGCGGCCGGGTTGCACGGTGCGGCGATGTCCTCGTTCAACGACCACCGTGCTGATGTCCCTCGCGGTCGCGGCGTCGAGTGCAGACGGGGTGTCAGGCCTGACCTACCCGCGTGCCTACCGGATCTCCTACCCGACGTTCCTCGAGGCGATGAACTCCGTCGGGCTCGACATGTCCGTCGGTGACCGGCTCGCAGCCCAGGTTGCGCGGGACGACCGCATCGACGCCGCCGAGGCCGACGGGGTCCGCACGCACCTCGGCACGCCCCTCGAGACGTCTGCGGCGCCCGAGTCGACCGACCAGCCGGTCGCGCAGCCCGCCGCACAGCCCGCCGCCCCGCAGCCTGCCGCCGCGCAGCCCGCCGTCGCCGTGCCCGAGCTCGCCGGCGTCGACGCCGACCCGCTCGTCCTGAGCGAGCGGGTCCGTGCCCTGTCCCAGACCGACCCCGACGGCCTGGCCGTGATCGAGGTCGGCGGTGCGACCCCCGCGAACACCACGTGGAAGGAGCTGCAGGACGAGGCCGACCGGGTCTCCGCCCTGCTGCTCGAACTCGGCGTGCGCACGGGTGAATCCGTCGCGATGCAGCTGCCGAACTGGCGCGAGTTCGTGTCGATCACCCTCGGTGCGATCCAGATCGGCGCCGTCGCGACCCCGATCATGCCGGTGTTCGGTCCCCGCGAGACCACGATGACGCTGGCGCGCTCGAAGGCCCGGGTGGTCTTCCTGCCGAACGTGTTCCGGAAGCGCCGTCCCGCGCTCGAACTCCTCGACGTCATCGACGAGGCCGCCGCGCAGGACCGCCGCCTGTCGCTCGAGCACGTCATCGTGCTCCGCGCCGAGGCCCGCGGGCAGGGGGACACCCCGACGAACCAGCCGCCGCTGCCCGCCGACGCCCTGGAGCGGGTGGTGGCGAGCGACTGGCACTGGCGCTACTTCGAGAACGCCCTCGCCGCCGTGCACGTCGACGTCGACGAGATCGCGTCGCACGCTCCCGGCCCGGACGACGTGTGCCAGCTGCTCTTCACCTCCGGCACCACGGGGGAGCCGAAGGGCGTGCAGCACCCGCACCGCACGCTCGGGCTCGCGACCGCCATGCACGTGGCCCAGTCCGGTCTGACCAGCGCCGACCGCATCTACATCCCGTCGCCGCTCGCGCACCAGACCGGGTTCCTGTACGGCATGCTGCTGGCGTTCCGGCTCGGTGCCCCGCAGGTCATCCAGCCGGTGTGGGACGGCCGCGTCGCACTCGAGCAGGCGTTCGGCGTCGCCCGGGCGTCCTTCGTGCAGTGCGCGACGCCGTTCCTGACCGACCTCGTCGACCTGGTCGAGGCCGGTGCTCCGCAGCCCGAGTCGCTCCGGATCTTCGTGCCCACGGGCGCCGCGGTGCCCCGCGCACTGGCCCAGCGAGCGAGCACGGTGCTCGGCAGCGCCATCCTCGGCGCCTTCGGGACGAGCGAGACGTGTCTCGGGGCCCTGTCCAGCCCGAGCGACGACCCCGCCGACGCGTACGGTCACGACGGCCGGGCGCTGCCGGGCATCGCGATCCGCATCGTCGACGACGCGGGGATCGAGCTGCCCGCCGGGACCGAGGGCAACTTCGAGCTGCACTCGCCGACGATGTTCGCGGGCTACCTCGACCGCCCGGACCTGACCGACGACGTGTTCACCGCGGACGGCTGGTACCGGACCGGCGACCTGGCGAAGGTCGACGAGAAGGGCTTCCTGTCGATCACCGGGCGCGTGAAGGACGTCATCAACCGCGGCGGCGAGAAGATCCCCGTCGTCGAGATCGAGAACCTGCTGTACCAGCACCCGCTGGTCACGGACGTCGCGATCGTGGCGATGCCGGACGAGCGGCTCGGTGAGCGTGCCTGCGCCTGGGTCGTGAACGCCCGCGCGGACGAGCCGCTCGACTTCGCCGGGATGCAGCAGTACCTCGACACAGCCGGCGTGAGCAAGTACTACTGGCCGGAACGACTCGAGTACACCACCGAGCTGCCGCGCAACGCGGTCGGCAAGGTCCAGAAGAACATCCTGCGCGAGCAGGCGGCCGCGCTCGTCGCGACGAAGGAGAACGAGACACGATGACGATCGTCGAGCAGACGAGCACGGGCTTCGACGAAGCCGCCTTCCAGCAGCTCAAGGCCGAGGTCACCGAGTGGGTCCGCGGCCCCGGCGAGGCGTGGGCGGACGAGATCGAGCGCACCGGCCGGGTCGCCCCCGAGCTGTTCCAGGAGCTCAAGGAGAACGGGTGGCTCAGCCTCGCCGCCCCGACGGAGCTCGGCGGACGGGCGATCCCGTTCTCGCGCTACCTCGAGATCATGGAGGTCGTCTCCCGCTCGCACGCCTCCATCCGCATGCTCGTGCACGTCATCAACGGCACCTGGCGCGCGATGGCCCCCTACGCGACGCCGGAGCAGATCGAGCAGGTCGTCAAGCCGTCCGTCGCGGGCGACACGCTCGTCGCGTTCACCCTGACCGAGGCCACCGCGGGCACCGGAGCGGACATCCGCACGACGGTCCGGCGCGAGGGCGACACCTACGTGATGAACGGCGAGAAGCACCTCATCACGTTCGGGGTCAAGGCCGACCACTGGCTCATCGCCGCTCGGCTGGAGGGCACCACCGGCCAGGACGGCACGGTCGCGTTCCTGATGCCGAACAGCGGGCTGCCGGGTGCCGAGGTGATCGACGACTCCGACACCATGGGCATCCGCGGCACCGACCACGCGATCCTGCGCTTCACCGAGACCCCGATCCCGGCCAGCGCCCGCCTGGGCGCCGAAGGGCAGGGCCTCGAGGTCGCGCTCGGCGGCTTCCTGCTGCCGAGCCGGGTGTCCGTCGCGATGAGCGCCGTCGGCCTCGCCGAGCGGGCGAACGAGCTCGCCGTCGAGTACGCCAACAAGCGCGAGACGTTCGGCAAGCGGCTCTCCAGCCGGCAGGCGATCCAGTTCTACCTGGCCGAGAACTACGCCGACATCGCCGCCGCCCGCGCCCTGGTGCTCGAGGCCGCTCGCGCCTACGAGGACGACCGCCCCGACGCCGGCACCCTGTCCAGCGCCTCGAAGATGGTCGCGGTCGACATGCTCGCCCGGGTCACCGACAAGGCCCTCCAGGTGCACGGCGGGCAGGGTTACTGGAAGCGCAACGCCATCGAGCGCGTCTACCGCGACGCACGCGCGCAGCGCTTCGAAGAGGGCACCAACGAGATCCAGAAGCTGATCGTCGGCCGCGCCGTCGTCACCGGCCAGGCCGGGTTCTAGACCGCAACCAACCACCGGACCGGAGGCCCGTGGCGGGTCCGCCCCGTGCCTCCCGTCCGTCTCCCACTCACCTGAAGGACCGCAGTGACCGACAGCACCAACGCACCCATCGCACTCAGCTCGCCCATCGCACTGATCACCGGCGCTTCGCGCGGCATCGGCCGCCTGCTCGCGCAGAAGCTCGGCCAGCGCGGCGTCACCGTCGTGGTGACGTACAAGGGCAACGCTGACCTGGCCGAGGAGTCCCTCGCCGACGTCAAGGCGGCCGGCGGCGACGGCATCACGGCGCAGGTGGACATCGAGCAGCCGGAGTCGATCGACGCCCTGTTCGACCTGGTGCGCGACACCTACGGACGCCTCGACATGTTCGTCGCGAACGCCGCCGCCAGCGCGTTCAAGCCCGTCGCCGACCTCAAGCTGCACCACCTCGACCGCAGCTACGCCACGAACGCCCGCTCGTTCGTGCTCGGCGCCCAGCGCGCCGCGGAGCTCATGGACCGGGGTGGCCGCATCGTCGTCGTGACCTCGTACGGATCACTCCGGGCGTTCCCGACCTACGCCGCACTCGGTGCCGCCAAGGCGATGAGCGAGGCCTACATGAAGTACATGGCGGTGGAGTTCGGTCCGCGTCAGATCACCGTCAACGCGGTCAACGGCGGCCTCATCGACACCGACTCGCTCGAGTACTTCTACACGAAGGTCCCCGGCCAGGCGTCGATGGACACCGTGCTCGAGAAGCTCCCGCTGCAGCGCCCCGGGACGGCCGACGACATGGCCGACGCCGTCGACTTCCTGCTGTCGGACAAGGCCGGGTACATCACCGGGCAGGTGCTCTCGGTGGACGGCGGTCTGACGGTCATCGCCCCGCCGTACTGGTCGGACACGACGTCGCCCCTCCGCGACGCGGTGCTGCCGGCCGACGCTCCGGGCGCGGACACCGCAGAATAGGCGCATGAGCAGCGTCGCTTCCGCCCCCGTCGTGCCGGAGTCCCTCCGGACCGTCGCGTCACCCTGGACCCTCGGCCCCCTGCACCTGGCGAACCGGGTGGTGATGGGGTCGATGCACACCGGGCTCGAGGTGCACGACGACGGCGGAGCCGGCATGGCCGCCTTCTACCGCGAACGGGCGGCGGGCGGTGCGGCGTGCATCATCACCGGCGGCATCGCGGTGAACGACGAGGCCCGTGGCGGTCCCGACTTCGCGGTGTTCGGCGTCGGGGGAGCCGACGAGCGGTTCCGGGTGGCGGTCGACGCCGTGCACGACGAGGGCGGGACGATCCTGGCGCAGCTGTTCCACGCCGGGCGGTACGCGCTCGCGTCGGGCATGGTCGACCGGCACGGCGACCCGCAGCGGGTGGTGGCCCCCTCGGCCCTGCCGTGGGCGGCCGCCCGCGGTGTGGTGCCGACCGAGCTGACGTCGGCCGAGGTCGAGCGGACCATCGAGGACTTCGCCGCCGCGGCCCGCACCGCCCGCGCGATCGGGTTCGACGGCGTCGAGATCATGGCGTCCGAGGGGTACCTGATCAACCAGTTCCAGTCGCCGCTGACCAACCTGCGCGACGACGAGTGGGGCGGCGATGCGGAACGGCGTCGGCGCTTCGCGGTCGAGGTCGTCCGGGCCGTGCGCGCCGCGGTGCCCGAGCTCGCCGTGACGATCCGGCTGTCCGGCGCCGACCTGATGCCCGGCTCGTCGACCGAGGACGAAGTCGACGCGCTCGTGCACGACCTGCTGCCGCTCGGGCTCGACGGCATCTCGGTCGGCATCGGCTGGCACGAGTCCCGGACCCCGACCGTGCAGGCCTCGGTGCCGCACGGGGCCTGGCTGGCGTACGCGACACGGATCGCCGCGGTGGTGCGCGCGTCCCCGTACCAGGACGTCCGCGTGATCGCGTCGAACCGGATGACGGACCTGCGCGACGGTGAGGCCGTGCTCAGCGACGGCCTGATCGACGCCGTCGCGCTCGCCCGGCCGTTCCTCGCCGACCCCGCCATCGTGTCGCGCTCGCTCGCGGGCGGGTTCGCCCTGGTGAACACCTGCATCGGCTGCAACCAGGCGTGCCTCGACCGCTCGATCATCGGCGCACCGGTGTCCTGCCTCGTGAACCCCCGTGCCGCCCGCGAGGTGACCTTCCCCGCCCGGCCGACCGCGGACCCGAAGCGCGTCGACGTCGTCGGTGGCGGGCCGGCCGGGCTCGCCGCCGCGGTGGACGCCGCCCGACGGGGCCACGACGTCACCGTCTGGGAGGCCTCGGACCGCCTCGGCGGCCAGTTCGGCCTCGCCGCGCTCGTCCCGGGCAAGGAGGACTACGCCGCCACGGTGCGGTCCGCCCGAGCCGAACTCGCGGAGCGGGGCGCCACGATCCACCTCGGACGTCCGGCCACGGCTCGGGACCTCGTCGACAGCGACGCCGTCGTGCTCGCGGCCGGGGTCGTCCCGCGGAGCATCGACGTCCCCGGCAGGGACCTGCCGCACGTGCTGTCCTACGAGCAGGCCCTGCGGAACGGCGTACCCGAGGGCACCGTCGCGATCATCGGCGGCGGCGGCATCGGCGTGGACACCGCGGCGTTCCTGACCGAGTCGCCCGACGAGGTCGTCCGGGCCGCCGAGTTCGCGGCCCGCTGGGACCTCGACGTGTCCGAGGAGCTCGTCGGCGACGTGCCGCAGCGGCTCCCCGCGGCACGGCGCACCACCCGACCGGGGTCGCAGGTGACGGTGCTCCGGCGTTCGGGCAAGTTCGGCCAGGGGATCGGCATCACCTCGCGGTGGG
The DNA here is from genome assembly GCF_003234225.2 of Curtobacterium sp. MCSS17_005. Taxonomy (NCBI): domain Bacteria; kingdom Bacillati; phylum Actinomycetota; class Actinomycetes; order Micrococcales; family Microbacteriaceae; genus Curtobacterium; species Curtobacterium sp. MCSS17_005. Next base: position 2,407,283 of record NZ_CP126258.1, on the reverse strand, counting down.
TCGCGATCGGCCGACTGCGGGACGCCGGGGTGCGGATGGTCGGCGGCGTGCAGGAGTACCTGCGCATCGAACCCGGGGTGCTCTGGATCCGCGACGAGCACGGGGACGAGGTCGGCGTGCCGGCGGACACCGTCGTGGTCTGCGCCGGGCAGGAGCGCGCGACCGACGCCGAGGGCGACGCGCCTGACGGACTCGCCACGGGCCTCCAGGCCGCCGGCGTGCCGTACGCCGTCGTCGGCGGCGCGCGGGACGCACGGAGCGTGGACGCGGTCCGGGCGACGTCCGAGGCCCTCGAAGCGGTGCGGCGCCTCGCTCCGTAGCGAGTCGGCTCGCATCACGGCCGGGAATCTGCAAGAATGAACGGTCGAATCGCCGCAGCTCGACCCTCTATCCAGCTGTGAGCGATCTCTCTCGAGCTTTCGCCGTGTGTGCCCCCACGCCCGCGGTTCCAGTTCAACCACAACGAAAGCAAACAGGAGCAATTGTGGCTGTCAAGATCCGTCTGAAGCGTCTCGGTAAGATCCGTGCGCCCTACTACCGCATCGTCGTCGCCGACTCGCGCACCAAGCGCGATGGTCGTGTCCTCGAGGAGATCGGTCAGTACCACCCGACCGAGGAGCCCTCGGTCATCAAGATCGAGTCCGAGCGTGCGCTCTACTGGCTCGGCGTCGGCGCGCAGCCGACCGAGCAGGTCGCGGCCCTCCTCAAGCTGACCGGCGACTGGGCCAAGTTCAAGGGCGAGAAGGACACCGAGTCCAAGGTCAAGGTCGCCGAGCCGAAGCCGGCCTTCCAGGTCGACTCCTCGAAGAAGGCCGTGCTCAAGCCGAAGTCGGAGAAGACGGCTCCCGCCGCCAAGGCCGACGACGCCGAGACCGCCGACGAGACGACCGAGGCGTAGTCCTTGCTCGAATCCGCGCTGACGCACCTCGTCAAGGGGATCGTCGATCACCCTGACGACGTGCGCGTCGCCAGCTCCACCTCCCCACGCGGCGAGGTCCTCGAGGTGCGCGTGCACCCCGAGGACCTCGGCCGCGTGATCGGTCGCGCCGGGCGCACCGCCAAGGCGCTCCGCACCCTCGTCACGGCCCTGGCCGACGGCAAGCGCGTGCGGGTCGACGTGGTGGACACCGATTCCTAGGGAGACGACCCAGCTCCGGGTGGGTCGGATCACGAAGGCGCACGGGCTCAAGGGCGGCATCAAGCTCGAGCTCTACACCGACGACCCGGATCGTCGGTTCACCCCGGGCGCCACCTTCACGCTCCAGGTCCCCGACGACTCACCGTGGTCGGGCAAGACCCTCGAGCTGGACGAACTCCGCTGGTACAACGGTCACCCCGTCGCGTTCTTCGCCGGGATCGACGACCGCACCGCGGCTGAGTCCCTGGCGCGCATCATCCTCTGGGTCGAGCAGGACGCCGATGCCGAGACCGGTGAGGACGACGCCTGGTACGACCACCAGCTCGTCGGGCTCAAGGTCCTGCGTGACGGCGTCGAGGTCGGCACGGTCGCCCGTGTGGACCACATGCCCGCCCAGGACCTGCTCGCGATCGACACGCCGTCCCGCGGCGAGGTCCTCGTGCCGTTCGTCTCGGCCATCGTGCCGGCGGTCGACATCGCGGCCGGTACCGTCACGGTCACGCCGCCGCAGGGGCTGTTCGAGGACCCCGAGGACACCTCGCGCCCCGAGACGGTCACGGACTAGTCCCCGTGCGGATCGACATCGTCACGATCTTCCCGGAGTTCTTCTCCGTGCTCGACGTGTCCCTGCTGGGCAAGGCCCGCTCCGGCGGACTGCTCGACCTGCACGTGCACGACCTGCGGTCGTGGACCACCGACCGGCACCGCACCGTCGACGACACCCCGTACGGCGGTGGCGCCGGCATGGTGATGAAGCCGGAGCCGTGGGCCCAGGCGCTCGAGGCGCTCTTCCGGCCCGACGGCTCGTCGACCCTGGTGGTCCCGACGCCGGCCGGCACGCCCTTCACGCAGTCGATCGCGCGGTCACTCGCGTCGACGTCGGAGCACCTCGTGTTCGCCTGCGGGCGGTACGAGGGCATCGACGCCCGCGTCTTCGAGTGGGCGTCGTCGCGCGCCACCGTGGTCGAGCTCTCGCTCGGCGACTACGTGCTGAACGGCGGCGAGGTCGCTGCGATGGCGATGATCGAGGCCGTCGGACGACTCGTCCCCGGCGTCGTCGGCAACCCCGAGTCGCTGGTCGAGGAGTCCCACGAGGACGGCCTGCTCGAGTACCCCTCGTACACCAAGCCCGCGTCGTGGCGCGGCCTCGACGTCCCCGACGTCCTGCTCAGCGGGCACCACGCCCACGTCGGTGCCTGGCGGCACGAGCAGCAGCTGGAGCGGACGCGGCGCGTCCGTCCGGACCTGCTGCCGCCCGCCTGACCGGCTCGCGCGTCTGACTGCTGGACGAGTTTCGGGCTGAGCGACACTCCTCGCGGTTCGTTCCGCGTGAACTGTCGCTGAGCACGAAACCGAGCCCCGCCGTGTCTGCCTGGAGGCGCGGGGCGGGCCCGCACCGTGCCTCCAGTCCGTCAGGCGGTCAGGTCGGCGCGCTGGGCGCGACGCAGGGTCAGGACCTCGGGGCCGGCCTCGGTGACCGCGACCGTGTGTTCGACGTGCGCAGCACGCGAGCCGTCGACGCTGCGCAGGGTCCAGCCGTCGTCGTCCTGGTAGAGCTCGTCGGTCGTCTGCATGAGCCACGGCTCGATCGCGACGACCAGCCCCGGTCGGAGCTTCAGGCCGCGACCCGGACGGCCGTCGTTCGGCACGTGCGGGTCCCCGTGCATGGTCCGACCGACGCCGTGCCCGCCGAACTGCAGGTTCACGTCGTGACCGGCCTCGTGTGCGACGTGACCGATGGCGTGCGAGACGTCGCCGAGCTTGTTGCCGGGAGTCGCCTGGGCGATGCCGGCGGCCAGCGCTCGCTCGACCGTGGCGATCAGGGCCTGGTCCTCGTCGCGCGGCGTGCCGACCTGGACGCTGACGGCGGAGTCCGCGACCCAACCGTCGACGCTCGCGGCGAAGTCCAGGCTCACCAGGTCGCCGTCCTGCAGGGTGCGGTCGTGCGGCAGGCCGTGCAGGGCGGCGTCGTTGACCGAGGTGCAGAGGTTCTTGCCGAACGGCGACATGCCGAACGACGGGTGGTAGTCGACGTAGCAGCTCTCCGCCCCGCGTTCGGCGATCATCCGGGCCGCGACGCGGTCGAGGTCGAGCAGGTTGACGCCGACGTCGACGGTCTCGAGCAGCTCGTCGAGGACGTCGGCCACGAACCGGCCGGCGACGCGGAGTCCGTCCAGCTCGGCGGGGGTGCGGAGTTCGATCATGGGTCCATCCTCGTCGTTTTGTCTCCTGGGCTCTCTGTGGCAGTATTGAACGCTGTGCCCTGGCTGGACTCTGCCACGGGGGAGTCGCCGACACCGGGCACGCACCACCACTTTCCGAACCTTCGATCCGCGGCGACCCGTGCGCGTCCGCAGAGAGTGAAACCCACCATGAGCCAGCTCCTCGACAACGTCGACGCAGCATCGCTGCGTACCGACGTCCCGGACTTCCGTCCCGGCGACACCATCAAGGTGCACGTCAACATCATCGAAGGCACGCGCTCGCGTATCCAGGTCTTCCAGGGAGTCGTCATCGGCCGTCAGGGCCACGGCATCGGCGAGACCTTCAAGGTCCGCAAGGTGAGCTTCCAGGTCGGCGTCGAGCGCTGGTTCCCGGTGCACTCGCCGATCATCGACCACATCGAGATCGTCACCAAGGGTGACGTCCGTCGTGCGAAGCTCTACTACCTGCGCGAGCTCCGCGGCAAGGCGGCCCGCCGCAAGATCAAGGAGAAGCGCGACGCCTGATCGCCTTCACAGTGAACGTCCGCGAGCCGGACGGCGCTGCGAGCCCCTCGTCCATGTACGGTTGTGCATCGACGGGGGGCTCTTCCCATTGCGGGGAGTCAGTGGTTCGAACGAGAGCGGAAATGACGGACACGACAGAGGATTCCGGGCGCAGGCCACGTGCCGAGAAGCAACGGAACGGAGTCCTCACATTCCTCCGCGACCTCGTCATCATCTTCATCGCGGCGCTGCTCGTGTCGTTCCTGGTCAAGACGTTCCTGATCCGGTCGTTCTACATCCCGTCGGCGTCGATGGAGAACACGCTGCAGATCAACGACCGGGTGATCGTCAACGAGCTCGTCCCCGGCGCGGTGGCGCTGAAGCGGGGAGACGTCGTCGTCTTCAAGGACCCGGGCGGCTGGCTCACCGGGTCCGAGGTGCCGAGCGTCACGCCGGACACCCAGCCTGCGAAGGCCATCGACTGGGCACTGACCCAGGTCGGTCTCGGCACCGGTGACAGCGACGACCACCTGATCAAGCGCGTCATCGGTCTGCCCGGTGACAAGGTGTCCTGCTGCAACGACCTTGGGCAGATGTCGGTGAACGGTGTGCCGATCAAGGAGCCGTACCTGAAGCTCCCCGCCGGTGCCCCGGCCTCGGCGACCGACTTCTCGGTCACCGTGCCGAAGGGCACCATCTGGGTGATGGGCGACAACCGGAACGACTCGAAGGACTCCCGGTACAACGGCGACACCCCGTCGAAGGGCTTCGTCCCGATGTCCGACGTCACGGGCCGCGCGTTCGTCATCTCGTGGCCGGCGAGCCGCTGGACGTGGCTCGACGACCACCCCGAGGTGTTCGCCGGCGTGGAGGAGCGCGACGAGTGACCGCCGTCCGCCCGTCGCTCCGGGTCGAGAAGCGTCTGCTCGCCGAGGGCCGCGTGACGGTCATCGGCATGGACGAGGTCGGCCGTGGCGCCATAGCCGGTCCGGTCGGCGTCGGTGTGGCCGCGGTGACGCTCGACATCGGTCGTGTGCCCCAGGGGCTCGCGGACTCGAAGCTGCTGTCGGAAGCGCGCCGCACCGACCTCGTGCCCGTCGTGCAGCGCTGGGCACGCACGGCGGTCGGCATGGCATCGGCGGACTTCGTCGATCAGCAGGGCATCGTCCCTGCTCTCGGCGCAGCCGGTGCGCAGGCGCTCGACTCCCTGGTCGCCGACGGGGTGTCCCTCGACGGCGCGGTGGTGGTGCTCGACGGCTCGTTCGACTGGTTGAGCCGCGCCCTGCCCACGTCGCTCCGTCCGGCCGCCGATCCGCTCGAGGTCGTCGTCCGGGTCAAGGCCGACCGCGACTGCGCCTCGGTGGCCGCGGCGTCCGTGGTGGCCAAGGTCGCTCGTGACGCGCTCATGATCTCCGCGCACGACGAGGCTCCGCACTACGGGTGGGTGTCGAACAAGGGCTACGGGTCGACGGCGCACTACGACGCGATCCGGGCGATCGGGGTGCACGCGCTGCACCGGAAGTCGTGGCTGCACCAGGCCTCGAGCGTCGCGCTGGACGGGTTCGACGAACTCGACGCCCTCGCCGCTTGAGTGCGTCGTCCGCACGAGCCTCCGTCGCCGTAGACTGTGGGCGCAATGGATGAGGACGAATTCGACGACTACGACCGCGAGGTCGAGCTGGCCCTGTACCGCGAGTACCGCGACGTGGTGTCGCAGTTCCGTTACGTGGTCGAGACGGAGCGCCGTTTCTACCTGGCGAACGAGGTCGAAGTCGTGCGCCGTGACACGGAGCACGACTTCTACTTCGAACTGACGATGAACGACGTCTGGGTCTGGGACGTCTACCGTTCCGATCGGTTCGTCAAGGGTGTCCGGGTACTCACGTTCAAGGACGTGAATGTCGAGGAACTCACGACGCGGGAACTCGAACTGCCGAAGGAACTCGCACTCGACGAGTGATCGTCAATTTACTTTCTCCTGCTTCTTTCTCGGGGAATCGCCGCTGATCCGGACCGCCGGGGAATTGTGCGCGCTATTCTGATGGGGAAATAACCGCCCCACGAACAGGAGCACCCCATGGCACAGAAGGTCACCGTCCAGCTCGTCGACGACCTCGACGATTCCCCCATCACCACCGGTGAAGGCCGGACGGTCGAATTCGCGTTCGACGGCTCGTCGTACGAGATCGACCTGTCAAACGACAACGTCGACAAGTTCCGCGAGGCGATCTCCGACTACATTGCCGCAGCGCGCAAGGTCTCCGGTCGTCGCACCGGCGGCGGTTCCGCCCCGAAGTCCGCCCCGAAGCGTGGCAACTCGGAAGAGCTCGGCAAGATCCGCGAGTGGGCCAAGGAGAACGGGTACGAGGTCTCGTCCCGCGGCCGCATCTCGACGCAGGTGCAGGAAGCCTACGCAGCAGCGCACTGACGCTCGTCGCAGCAGGACCCGGGTGATCTCGATCGCCCGGGTCCTTCTTCTTTCCTCCACAGAGGGCAATTCGCCCGTGCTGATTCCACAGACTCTCCGACTCCGCCGATCGGGGCGTTCGTTCCGGAGATCGTTGTCGTGGAGGCAACGACATGGAACAAGACGTGCAACGTCCACCGGGGCGGTCGCTCCGGAACGGTCGACTCGGACGATTCGGTGAAGAACGAGCGGTGGTCTGGCTCGAAGCGCGGGGATTCCGCGTGCTCGAACGGAACTGGCGATGTGCCCGCGGCGAGATCGACATCGTCGCGTGGGATTCCTGCACGCTCGCGTTCATCGAGGTGAAGACCCGTTCCGGGGCCGCGACCGGCCACCCGTTCGAGGCGATCACCGCTGCGAAACTCACCCGGATGCGACGACTCGTGCCCGAGTGGTTCGACGCGCATCCCGAGGTCTCGGCGCTCGCGGTCCGGGTGGACGTCGTCGCGGTCCACGTCGACGGGCCCCGCACCGTCGTCGAGCACCTGGCGGGTGTGCTGTGACCGGCATCGGGCGCGCTGCCGCGGTCGCGCTCCTCGGGGTCACCGGTCGACGCATCGAGGTCGAAGCGCACCTGACCAGCCAGCTCCCGGCGTTCAGCATCATCGGTCTGCCCGACACCTCGTTGGGTGAGGCACGGGAACGTGTGCGATCCGCGGCGGCGAACGCGGGGTGCCCGCTGCCCGCCCGCCGGATCACCGTGAACCTGACCCCGGCGGCGATCCCGAAACGCGGTTCGGGGTTCGACCTCGCCATCGCGATGGCCGTGCTCGCCGGTGCCGGTCTCGCGTCGGACGTCTCGGAGCGCATCGTCTACATCGGCGAGCTCGGCCTCGACGGGCGGGTGCGTCCGGTCCCCGGCGTGATCCCGATGTTGATCGCCGCGCGCGACGCCGGTGTGGACCGCGTCGTGCTGCCCGTCGGCAACCTGACCGAGGCCCGTGTGGTCGGCGGGGTCCGGATCCGGGGCGTGGACTCGTTGCGGGCGGCGGCGATCGACGCCGGGGCGCTCCTACCGACGGTCGAGGTCGACCCGGTGCTGCCGGTCCCGGTCACGGCTGTGCCGCGTCCCGTGGCCGAGCTGTCGGACGTCGTGGGGAACCCGGTCGGCGTCCGAGCACTCATCGCCGCGGCGGCCGGTGGACACCATGCCCTGCTGCTCGGGCCGCCGGGCGCCGGCAAGACCATGCTCGCCGAACGGCTGCCCGGGTTGCTGCCCGACCTCGACGACGAGACCGCGCTCGAGGTCGCCGCCGTCCGGTCCGTCGCCGGGCTGGGCCCCGCGTCGTGGAGCACGAAGCCACCGTGGGAAGCCCCGCACCACTCCGCGTCGGCGGTCTCGCTCATCGGCGGCGGATCCGGGGTCCTGCGCCCCGGAGCCGTGTCGCGCGCCACCGGGGGCATCCTGTTCCTCGACGAGGCACCGGAGTTCCCGCGGGCCGTGCTCGACGCGCTCCGGCAACCGCTCGAGTCCGGGCGGATCACGATCCACCGTGCGGCGGGAGCGGCCGAGTTCCCCGCACGCTGCCAGGTCGTCCTGGCGGCGAACCCCTGTCCGTGCGGCAATGCCGGTGGTGCGCACGGGCAGCCGTGCGAGTGCTCGCCGAGCACCGTCCGCCGGTACCTCGGCCGCATGTCCGGGCCGCTGCTCGACCGGATGGACATCCGGGTGCTGGTGCCCCGGGTGACGACGGGTCGGATGCGGGACGCGGACGGCAGCACCCCGACGACGGCGGTCGCGCGTGCGGCGGTCGCGGCAGCACGAGCCCGCATGGCGGAGCGACTGCACGGCACAGGATGGACGCGCAATGCCGAGGTCACCGGGACGTGGCTCCGAGCCGAGGGGCGAATTGAACCCGGGTCGACGGCGGACCTCGACCGCGCACTCGACCTCGGGACCCTGACGATGCGCGGGTGGGACCGTGTGATGCGCCTGGCGTGGACACTCGCCGACCTCGACGCGGTGGAGCGGCCAACAGCTGCGCACGTCCGGGGTGCCTTGGCCCTGCGGAGCGCGCTGTGATGCCGGCGGGCACGGAGCTCCTCGACATCGTGGCTCGCCTGCTCGGGCCCATCGGTGCCGCGGTGGATCCGGTGCAGGCCGCGGCACGGGTTGCCTGGTCGGCCATCGTCGAACCGGGGGACTCCGTCGCCGGAGAGCTCGTCAACGGCCTCGGACCCGAGCGCGCGCTCGGTGCGGTGCTGCTCGCCGCGGACGAGGACTTCGATTCGCTGCTGGGATGCTGCGTCGACGCCGAGGTGCCGGGTGCCGAGGACCCAGCGGTGCTGCTCGGCGTGCTGCAGACCGCGGTGGAACGCTGGCGGCCCCGATTGGCCGCTGTCGAGGTGGGCGACGTGCTCGCGGCGGCCGGCGCGGTCGGTGCCGGACTGCTGGTCCCCGAGAGCGACGGGTGGCCGCCCGCGATGGACGACCTCGGGCCGCACGCCCCGGTGGTCCTCTGGACGCGCAGCACGGGTGCGCGCCTCGGCGACGGGATGCCGGCGCTCGGGGTCGTGGGGTCCCGGGCGAACACGGTGGCCGGTGCTGAGGCCGCGGCGGAGATCACCTCGACGGCGGCTGACGCCGGATTCCGCATCGTGAGCGGGGGCGCCTACGGCATCGACGCGGTGGCGCACCGTGTCGCCGTCGCCGCCGGAACGCCCACTGTCGCCGTCCTGGCCGGTGGCATCGACCAGCTCTATCCCGTGGGGAACGCGCAGCTGCTCCACAACGTGGCGCGACAGGGGACGTTGCTCGCCGAGTCGGCTCCGGGGACGCGACCGACGCGGTGGCGTTTCCTCGCCCGGAACCGGCTGATCGCCGCGCTGGCCGACGTCACGGTCGTGGTCGAAGCGGGCGCCCGGTCCGGGGCGCTCAACACCGCCCACCACGCCGCACAGCTCGGCCGGCCGGTGTTCGCGGTCCCGGGAGCGTTCGCGTCCTCGGCATCGGTCGGGTGCCACCGGCTCATCGCACAGGGGCGGGCGCAGATCGTCGTGCACCCCGGCGATCCGGTCGCGGCGGCGAGACCGGCGACCGGGACGAGCGGGGGAGCGGTGCCGGACGAACCGCTCCTGTCCGGACGGCAGGACCCCGAGGTGCTCCGGGTGCTCGACGCGCTCGGTCGTCGCGCTCTGCCTGAAGCCGAGATCGCCCGTCGGGCGGGCATGTCGACGGCCGACGTCGCCGACGCGCTCGCCCTGGCGCAGCTGCAGGGACTCGTCGTCGCGAGCGGCGGCGGGTGGGGCCGGGCATGACGGTCGACAGCCGTACGCTGACGTCGTGGTTGCGCGGACGGACGGTCGACTGGTGGTGGCGGTGGACGCCTTCCTCGGGCATGCCCGGCACGCGCGGGGCCTCAGCGAGCAGACCCTGCGCGCGTACGCCAACGACCTCGAGCAGCTCGTGGCGTTCGCCGACACCCGAGGGGTCGACCGCGTCGCCGACGTCGAGCTCGAGCTCCTGCGTGACTGGCTGTGGGACGCCGACCACCGGGGGCTCGCCCGGTCGACGATCGCTCGGCGGTCCTCGTCCGTGCGGGCGTTCACGCGTTGGGCGAGCGAGACCGGGGTGACGACGACCGACGCCGGGGTCCGGCTCCGTGCACCGAAGGGCGGGGCGCACCTTCCTCGCGTCGTGTCAGCCGACCAGGTGCGCACTCTGCTCGACGGGCTCGGTGCCCGAGCGGCGACGGACGACCCGACGGCGCTGCGGGACCTGGCCCTGGTCGAGCTCCTGTACGCGGCGGCCATCCGGGTCAGCGAACTCGTCGGGATCGACGTGACCGACGTCGATCGCGGACGCCTGACCGTGCGGGTGCTCGGCAAGGGCGGCAAGGAACGCGTGGTGCCGTTCGGGGTTCCGGCGCGGGACGCACTCGAGGCGTGGCTCGAGCGCGGACGGACCGCCCTCGCCGCACGGGCGGAGGGACCTGCAGGCACGGCGCTGTTCCTCGGCGACCGTGGCGCCCGACTCGGCGTCCGCAGTGCCTACCGCGTGGTGGCGCGGTTGCTCGGTGACCTGCCGGGCGAGGGCCCGAGCGGGCCGCACACCTTCCGGCACACCGCGGCGACGCACCTGCTCGACGGGGGAGCGGACCTGCGCGCGGTGCAGGAGCTCCTCGGTCACGCCAGCCTCGGCACGACGCAGATCTACACGCACGTGTCGTCGGCGCGGCTGCGCGAGGTCTACCGGACGGCGCACCCGCGCGCCTGACGGTGCGCCGACGTGTGTCCCGGTCGGTTCCCGGTCAGTTTCCGATCGGTTTCCGGTCGGCTCGACTCATCCGGGCCAGGCCGACTCGGGCAGGAGCACCGGCCACTCAGGCGGCGGCAGGTACGCCGTCGGGTCGATGTAGCGACGGTCGACGCGAGCACCGAGGTGCAGGCACGGTGCCGACGCCGGACAGTGCCCGACCGAGACGCGCCCGACCGGCGCGCCCTGCACGACCTCGTCCCCGGCGGCGACCAGGGGTGTCACCGAGTCGAGGGTGCTGACCAGTCCGTCGCCGTGGTCGATCGTCACGACAGTGCGGCCGCCGACCGGGCCGGCGAACGCCACGGTGCCGTCGTCCACCGCCGAGGCAGTGCTGCCGAGGGCGGCCGGGACGTCGAGGCCCCGGTGGCCGACGGCGTAGTCCGAGGACGGTGCTTCCCACGCGCGCTCGACCACCCGCGATCCGGTGGGCCACACCCAGCGAGCCTCGACCCGGCCCGAATCGGTCGCAGTGCCCACCGACGCCCCGGCGCCCACCGACGCCCCGGAGCCCGCCGACGCCCCGGCTCCCGTCGACGGCGCGGCACCGGACACCACGGTCCAGCTCAGCACCGTCACGCCCAGCACGGTCACGCTCAGCACCGCCGCACCCACCACGGACAGCAGGACGGGACGCGCGCTCGATCGCATGTCCCCAGCCTGGGCGGTGGAACCCGGCCCCGGGGCGGGCGGGGGCGATCCGTGGAGGGGGAGTCGCGCCTCCAGGCCTGGGGAGGAACGTGCCGAGGACGGAAACGACAGAACCGACGTCGTACGACGGCGACAGTGTCGTTCCGCGTCGCCGCGCAAGGCCCGCGCCGTCCCGATCCCGCCCCGGTTATGACCAGATCCCGAGCGAGGAGTACAGTCGGGGCCGCTCCGGAACACGCAACGCCGCTCGGACGGCGAACCAGCCGACCGCCGGGGCACCGTGCTGCACAACTGCACGGCGGCAGAACCCAGGAGCATCGTGTCCACCACGACCACCGGGCACGGCGAAGACCGTGCGTTCAAGGGGAAGGTCACCCTGTTCGCCATCGCGGCGGCGGTCGGTGGCTTCCTGTTCGGCTTCGACTCGTCCGTCATCAACGGCGCCGTCGACGCGATCAAGGGCGAGTTCAACCTCTCCGACGCGGCCAGCGGCTTCGCGGTCGCATCGGCCCTGATCGGATGCGCGTTCGGCGCCTACTTCGCCGGCCGCCTCGCCGACCGTTACGGCCGCACCCGGATCATGTTCTGGGCCGCCGTGCTGTTCTTCGTCTCGTCGATCGGTTCGGCGTTCGCGTTCGCGACGTGGGACCTCGTGATCTGGCGTCTCGTCGGCGGTCTCGGCATCGGTACCGCCTCGGTCATCGCACCGGCGTACATCTCCGAGGTCTCCCCGAAGGCGATCCGCGGGCGGCTGGCCTCGTTCCAGCAGCTCGCGATCACGCTCGGTATCTTCGCCGCGCTCCTGTCCGACCAGCTCTTCGCCGTCACCGCGGGCAGCGCCTCGGCCGAGGTCTGGGGCCTGGCCGCCTGGCGCTGGATGTTCCTGGTCGGGGTGATCCCCTCGGTCGTCTACGGCGTCCTGGCGATCACGCTGCCGGAGTCCCCGCGCTACCTGCTCACCAAGGGCCGTGCTGACGATGCGCGCGTCGTGATGGGCAAGATCGTCCCGCGCGACACCGTGAACACGAGCCTGGAGGAGATCCAGGACGGCATCAAGAAGGAAGCCAACGAGAAGAAGGGCTCCATCCGGGGCAACCGCTTCGGGCTCCAGCCGATCGTCTGGGTGGGCATCATCCTGGCCGTGCTGCAGCAGTTCGTCGGCATCAACGTGATCTTCTACTACTCGACGACGCTCTGGCAGGCCGTCGGCTTCAAGGAAGAAGACTCGTTCCTCATCTCCACGATCACCTCGGTGGTCAACGTCGCCGTCACCTTCGTGGCGATCTTCCTCGTCGACAAGGTCGGCCGGAAGCCGCTGCTCGTCGCCGGGTCCGCGGGCATGTTCGTCTCGCTCACCATGGTCGCCATCGCGTTCTCGCAGGCGACGATCGTCGACGGCAGCCCGAGCCTCCCCGGCTCGTGGGGCGTCATCGCGCTGATCTTCGCGAACCTCTTCGTGGTGTCCTTCGGCGCCACGTGGGGTCCGCTCATGTGGGTCCTGCTCGGCGAGATGTTCCCGAACCGCATCCGCGCCACGGCGCTGGGCATCGGTTCGGCCGCCAACTGGATCGCGAACTTCATCGTGACGATCTCGTTCCCCGTGCTCTCGGGCTTCAACCTGACGGTCACCTACGGCATCTACGCGCTGTTCGCGCTGCTGTCGCTGTTCTTCGTCATCGCCAAGATCCCGGAGACCAAGGGCCGCTCGCTCGAGGAGATGGGCATCTCCGCCGACGGCGACACGGTGGACGCGAAGGCCTGATCGGCCGGTCGCGCACCGCGTCCGTTCCGCACGGATCGCAGGACAGGAGGCCCGGATCACGTCAGCCGCGAGGCGCGCGTGATCCGGGCCTCCCTTCTGTTAGCATCTATCCAGCAGCGTGCTGATGCGCGCTGACTTCGCGTGTCCACCAGGCCCTCACGGGCTCGGTACCCGACCACCGGTCCCGCTCTCGCGAGCGGGCGGTCGCGTGCCAGGACACCAGGGACCACGACCGACGGTCGTGATCGACACAACCGCAACAGGTCCGCAGCGACGTGCGAGAGCACGGCTGCGCGCCGAGAACACAGAAGGAGGACGGCACATGGCCGTCGTCACCATCCGCCAGCTGCTCGACAGCGGCGTCCACTTCGGACACCAGACCCGTCGGTGGAACCCGAAGGTGAAGCGCTTCATCCTCGCCGAGCGCTCGGGCATCCACATCATCGACCTGCAGCAGTCGCTGGCCTTCATCGACCGCGCGTACGACTTCGTCAAGGAGACGGTCGCGCACGGTGGCACGATCCTCTTCGTGGGCACCAAGAAGCAGGCGCAGGGCTCCATCGCCGAGCAGGCGACCCGCGTCGGCCAGCCGTACGTCAACCAGCGTTGGCTCGGCGGTCTGCTCACGAACTTCCAGACGGTCTCCAAGCGCCTCGCGCGCATGAAGGAGCTCGAGGAGATCGACTTCGACGACACGACGAAGGGCTTCACCAAGAAGGAGCTCCTCATTAAGAAGCGCGAGCTGGACAAGCTCCACAAGACCCTCGGTGGTATCCGCAACCTCACGCGGACCCCGAGCGCGCTCTGGATCGTCGACACCAAGAAGGAGCACCTCGCCGTCGACGAGGCGCAGAAGCTCGGTATCCCGATCATCGGCATCCTCGACACCAACTGCGACCCCGACGAGATCACGTACCCGATCCCGGGCAACGACGACGCGATCCGCTCCGTCGGCCTCCTGACCCGCATCGTCGCCGACGCCGCGGCCGAGGGCCTGAAGACCCGCCACAACGGTGGCGACGAGGACGAGGCCAGCGAGCCCCTCGCCGAGTGGGAGCAGGAGCTCCTCGGTGGCGAGACCGCCGCCACGACCGAGGCGCCCGCCGCCCCCGTCGAGGAGAACGACGCTGACGCGCAGGTCGCCGCGAAGGAGATCGGCGAGCCGATCGCCGACGAGGCGAAGAACGCGGAGCCGACGGCCGAGGCCGAGGCAGCCGCGGAGACCACCCCCGCCGAGTGAGTCGCCGGGGCGCCGGACCCCACCGGGTCCGGCGCCCCGACTGCACTCCACTCTCCACACACGTACAGTCCAGAAAGGACTCCAGTCAATGGCAAACTTCACCGCTGCTGACGTGAAGAAGCTCCGCGAGGACCTCGGCGCCGGCATGATGGACGCGAAGAACGCGCTCGTCGAGGCCGACGGCGACTACGACAAGGCCGTCGAGCTGCTCCGCATCAAGGGTGCCAAGGCCGTCGCCAAGCGCGACGACCGTGCCACCTCCGAGGGCGTCGTCGTCGCGACCTCCGAGAACGGCGCCGCCACGGTCGTCGAGCTCGCGAGCGAGACCGACTTCGTCGCGAAGAACGAGAAGTTCACGACCCTCGCCGACAAGGTGCTGGGCGCGGTCGCCGCTGCCGGTGCCGCCGACGTCGCTGCCGCCAACGCCGCACCGCTGGACGGCAAGACCGTCCTCGAGGTCGTCAACGAGTCGGCTGCCGCGCTGGGCGAGAAGCTCGAGGTCCGCACGGTCCGCCGTGTCGAGGGCTCGGCCTTCGAGATCTACCTGCACAAGACCAGCCAGGACCTGCCGCCGCAGATCGCCGTCGTCATCGCGTACGAGGGTGACAACGCCGCCGAGGCACGTTCGATCGCCCAGCACGTCGCGTTCGCGAACCCGACGTACCTGACCCGCGACGAGGTCCCGGCCGAGGCCATCGAGAAGGAGCGTGCGACCGTCGAGGCGATCACCCGCGAAGAGGGCAAGCCCGAGGCTGCGCTCCCGAAGATCGTCGAGGGCCGGGTGAACGCCTACATCAAGCAGGTGTCGCTCCTCGACCAGGACTACGCGAAGGACAACAAGATCTCCGTCGCGAAGGCCGCCGAGAACGCCGGCATCACGATCCAGGGCTTCGCCCGCGTCAAGGTCGGCGCGTAACGAA
Organism: Curtobacterium sp. MCSS17_005; assembly: GCF_003234225.2. Classification (NCBI taxonomy): domain Bacteria; kingdom Bacillati; phylum Actinomycetota; class Actinomycetes; order Micrococcales; family Microbacteriaceae; genus Curtobacterium; species Curtobacterium sp. MCSS17_005. The sequence goes on along the minus strand of NZ_CP126258.1, from coordinate 2,392,142 downwards.
CCCGTGACGGGGTCAGGAACCAACCAGGTTCCTGGCCCCGTTTTTCGCGCGCGCCGGCACGACACGCGCGCGACACATCCGCGAGTACATTTCCACGAGACCACGACGAAGGGTGCGGACCAGATGACCGACGAGAAGACCGGACGACGCCGCGTTCTGCTGAAGCTGTCGGGAGAGGCGTTCGGCGCCGGCTCCCTCGGGGTGAACCCCGACGTGATCGGCACCATCGCCAAGGAGATCGCCGTCGCCGCGCGCGAGGTCGAGATCGCGATCGTCGTCGGCGGGGGCAACTTCTTCCGCGGTGCCGAGCTCTCGCAGCGCGGCATGGACCGCGGGCGGGCCGACTACATGGGCATGCTCGGCACGGTGATGAACGCACTCGCACTGCAGGACTTCCTCGAGCAGGCGGGCGCCGCGACCCGCGTGCAGTCCGCCATCGCGATGACCCAGGTCGCCGAGCCGTACATCCCGCGGCGCGCCGAGCGGCACCTCGAGAAGGGCCGGGTCGTCATCTTCGGCGCCGGTGCCGGACTGCCGTACTTCTCGACCGACACGGTCGCGGCGCAGCGTGCGCTCGAGATCAAGGCGGACGAGGTCCTCGTCGCCAAGAACGGCGTCGACGGCGTGTACACCGCCGACCCGAAGAAGGACGCCTCGGCCGAGAAGCTGCACCACGTGACCTACCAGGACGCGCTGCTGAAGGGCCTCAAGGTCGTCGACGCCACCGCGTTCTCGCTCTGCATGGACAACGGCATGCCGATGCACGTCTTCGGCATGGAGGGCGAGGGCAACGTCCAGGCCGCGATCCGTGGCGAGCGCATCGGCACCGTCGTCAGCAACTGACCGCCGGCGCTGACTAGACTCGACGCCAGTACCGAAGGAGTAACACCGTGATCAGTGATGTCCTGACCGAAGCCACCGAGAAGATGGCGAAGGCCGTGGAGGTCGCCAAGGACGACTTCTCGACCGTCCGTACCGGCCGGATCAACGCCGCGCTCTTCCAGAAGATCCCGGTCGACTACTACGGCACGCCGACGCCGCTCGCGCAGCTCGCGTCCCTGCAGACGCCCGAGGCCCGCACGCTCATCGTCACGCCGTACGACAAGTCGGCACTCAAGGAGATCGAACGCTCCATCGCGACGTTCCCGAACCTCGGCGCCAGCCCGACGAACGACGGCGACATCGTCCGCGTGACGATCCCGGAGCTCACCAAGGACCGCCGCAAGGAGTTCGTGAAGCTCGTGCGGATGAAGGGCGAGGACCACAAGGTCGTCATCCGGAACATCCGCCGCAAGGCCAAGGACGACCTCGACGCACTCAAGGGTGAGATCTCCGACGACGAGATCTCGCGCGGCGACAAGGACCTCGAGGCCCTGACGAAGAAGCACGTCGACCAGATCGACGACGCGCTGAAGAAGAAGGAAGCCGAACTCCTCGAGGTCTGATGCGTCGCTCCGACCAGGGCGATGACCGCCCCACAGCAGAGCACGGGCCCGCGTCGAGCGGGCCCGTGAAGAAGGGGCTCCGTCAGGACTTCGATGCGCGCGCACGAGCGGCGCGCACCGACTTCGAGGCGCAGCTCCGCCAGCGCAAGGCCGACTTCGGCGCGCGCAACGAAGCGCTGACTGCGCGGACCGGGCGCAACCTGCCGGCGGCGATCGGCATCGCGCTCGCGTTCGCGGTCGTGATGCTCGGCACGCTGCTCCTCTGGCCGCCGTCCTTCATGGTCGTCGCGGCGTTCCTGCTGGGCGTCGGCGTCTACGAACTCACGAGCGCGATGCGGTTCGCCGGCCGCGACGTCCCGCGGATCCCGAGCGTCGCCGTCGCGATCGCGATCGTGCCGGCGGCGTTCCTGCTCGGCCAGGTGGCGGCGCTGTTCACCCTGCTCGGCGGCATCGTCCTGATCAGCGTCTGGCGACTGGTCGAGGTCGCCGTCGCGCGGCAGAAGCCCCCGGCCGGCAACGTCGCCCGAGACCTCACGAACGGGCTGTTCGTGCAGGCCTACATCTCGCTGCTCGGCGCATGCGTGGTGCTGCTCTCCGCCCAGCCGGACGGCAACCTCTGGGTGATCGGGTTCATCCTCGTCGTCGTCGCGGTCGACACCGGCGCGTACGCCACCGGGCTGAACCTCGGCAAGCACCCGATGGCACCCCGCATCAGCCCCAAGAAGACGTGGGAGGGCTTCGCCGGATCCGTGGCGGCGAGCATCGTCGTCGGCGTCCTGGTAGCCGTTTTCATGCTCGGGCTGCCCTGGTGGACGGGTGTCCTGCTCGGTGTGCTCATCTCCGGCTCGGCCACGCTCGGCGACCTGACCGAGTCGATGATCAAGCGTGACCTCGGCATCAAGGACATCTCGTCGTTCCTGCCCGGACACGGCGGCCTGCTCGACCGCATCGACAGCATCCTGCCGTCCGCCGCGGTCGCCTACGTGCTGTACCTGATCGTCATCCACTGACCGCCGGTGCCGGGCTGAACGCCGCACTCCGCGCGTCCAGGTTGTGCCATGGCCGGGGACTGGCAGAATGACGCCGTGGCCACCACCTTCCCGACCGCAGCCCGTTCCGCCCTCGGTTACGACGTCGACGAAGTCGAGCGTTTCCTCGAGGACGCCCGGCGCGCGTACTCCGCCGACGACAGCGCCCCCGGCATCGAGGCCGCGAAGATCCGCGCCACGGCGTTCTCGATGCGCAAGGGCGGCTACTCCACGTCGCACGTCGACGCCGCACTCGAGCGACTCGAGGACGCCTTCGCGGCCCGCGAGCGTGAGCGGGAGATGAGCGAGGTCGGCAAGAAGGCCTGGTACGCCGATGCGCGGACGAAGGCCTCCGACGTCGTGGCGCGGCTCGAGCGGCCCGACGGGCAGCGGTTCAGCCGGGTCAGCGTGCTCGGCACCGGCTACCACCCGAAGGACGTCGATGCGTTCGCCGCCCGGCTCGCCGGGTACTTCCGCGAGGGCAAGCCGCTCAGCCTCACCGAGGTCCGCTCGATCGTCTTCCGCCCGAAGCACGGCGGGTACCGCGAGGCGCAGGTCGATGCGCTGCTCGACGCCGTCGTCGAAGTGATGCTCGCTGTCCGGTGACGACGCGCTGTCCCCAGGTGCTTCGCTTTCCGTGATCGTTCCGTTACCCTGGTCCTACTCATGGGCAGGCACACGGCAGACTCAAGCTCCGACCGCGATACCCGCGAGCACCTCAGCCTCCAGGCTTCCGGTGAGCGCCGCGCGGCAATGCAGCGAACCCGCACGACGGAGACGTCGGCGTTCGGGGTGACCCCGCAGGCAGCGCCCGCGACGACGGGTCCGGTCGCCACGCCGAAGTCGGTGGCGGCGAACCGCGTCTCCGACGAGCGTGTGGCGTCCTTCGCCCACGATGCCCTGGTCGACGCCGACCAGCGTCCCGCGAAGCAGCGCACCGCGACGATGCAGCGCCGTGCGACGCCGAAGCTCGTCAAGCCCACCGCGTCGTCGGTGAACGCCGTCGCCCGCAAGCGCGCGGTCGCTCCGATGATGTCCTTCGTCGGCGTGTTCCTGTTCGTCGGCGGCTCGCTGTTCAACCCGCTGCAGGCCGACGTGGCACAGGCCGCCGTCGACACCCCGGTGCTCGTGAAGACGCCGCCGGCGCCGCAGCAGTACACCGCGCACGGCACCTACGCCGTGGCCGCTGCCGACCGTGACGGCTACGACGTCACCGTCCCGGCCCCGAAGGTCGTCAAGCCCGTCGTCGAAGAGGACGAAGCCGACGCCGAGACCACCGACGACAGCGCTGACGCCGCGGCCACCGAGACCCAGCCGGTCTCGGCCGCCAACACGCTCGCCGCCACCGCCGCGACGCCTGACCCGGGCAGCGCGCAGGCGATCGCCCTGCAGCAGGTCACGGCTCGTGGCTGGGGCACCGACCAGTACAACTGCCTGGTCTCGCTGTGGAACAAGGAGTCCGGCTGGCGGGTGAACGCCTACAACCCCAGCGGTGCGTACGGCATCCCGCAGGCCCTCCCCGGCAGCAAGATGGCCACGGCAGGCGCCGACTGGCAGACCAACCCGGCGACGCAGATCACCTGGGGTCTCAACTACATCGCCGGCGTCTACGGCACCCCCTGCGGTGCCTGGGGACACAGCCAGGCCAACAACTGGTACTGATCGGCTGCTCGGGTGCCGCGCAGCAACCGACCGCGGCGTCCCCGTGGTCGCGACGTCGAGCCTGACGAGGAGACCACCCTCGACCGGCTGATGAGCTCGTGGAAGCGCACCGAGGTCCGTCACGGTCGCGAGTACCAGGTGCAGCCGATCTCGGCCGCGTCGGCGCAGAAGGAGTACATCTGCCCGGGGTGCGGCGGAAGCGTCCTGCCCGGCACCGCCCACGTGGTGGTCTGGCGTGCGGACGGCGTGCTCGGCGATGCTGCCGACCTGGCGTCGCGCCGGCACTGGCACAACCACTGCTGGAGCATCGCATGACCGAGCACGACGTGACGCACGACACCGAGATCCGGTCCGCCACCGTGCTGCCGGCCCGTCGCACCGAGGTCGAGCTCGTCACGGACGACCACCTGACGCTCGTCGGTGAGCTCGCTGAGCCGGCCGACACCCCGGCCCGCGGGACCATCGTCACGCTCCACCCCCTGCCGACCGCGCACGGGTTCATGGACTCGCACGTGCTCAAGAAGGCTGCCGCACGATTGCCCGCCCTCGCCGACATCGCGGTGCTGCGGTTCAACTTCCGGTCCGTCACGTCGCCGCGCGGTACGTCGGAGGGCGTCTTCGGCGAGGGCGTGTCCGAGGGCTTCGACCTGCGCGCGGCGGTCGCCGAGATCGCCGACCGCGGCCTGCCGACGCCGTGGCTGGTGGGGTGGTCCTTCGGCACCGAGGTGATCCTCAAGCACGCGCTCGAACACGTCGAGGCCGGCACGGTCGCCGGGGTCGTCCTGCTGTCCCCACCGCTGCACCGCACCTCGGACGAGGAGCTCGCGCGCTGGGCTGTCGTCGGGGTCCCGGTCGTGGCGCTCGTCCCGGAGCACGACGACTTCCTGCAGCCCGAGGCCGCGGTGGCACGGTTCGCGCTCGCCCCGAACGTCCGGGTCGTGCCCGTGGCCGGCGCGAAGCACCTGTGGGTGGGGGAGCGGTACGTGCGGATCGTCCTCGACGCGATCACCGACCTCGTCGTGCCGGGCAGCGCCCCGCTGCCGACCCACTGGCCTGTCTGACGACGTCCGGAAGACGCCCTGCGGCCCGCCACCTGCACCAGGTGGGACGGCCTGGAGGCGTGGGGCGCGCCTCCAGGCCGTGGACCGTCAGCGGTCGGTCGCGTCCACGTCGTCGGCAGCGTCCGCAGCGGACGCTGCGGCGGGTGCCGTGCCGAGCAGGCCCGTGGCGTTCGTGAGGACCCCGCGGAGGTTCTCGAGGTAGCCCGCGACGGCTTCGCGTTCGGTGCGGATCGCCGCCAGGCGGTCCTCGGCCTCGGCGATGACGCCGGCGGTGCGCTCCTCGGCGTCGGCGACCATCCGGTGCACCCGGTCCTGCGCGTCGGCGACGATGGTGCGGGCGTGCTCCTGGGCCTCGGCCGTGCTGGTGCGCTCGAGGTCGTCGGCCTCCTGCTGCAGGCGTTCGGCGCGTTCGCGGGCCTCGGTCGCGCGGCGCGTGGCCTCGGCGAGCTGCAGGTTGGCCTCGTCCAGGTACTTCTGCGTCTCGGTGACCGTCTCGTGGTGCTTCCGCAGGTAGTCCTGCTCGGCGTCGTCGCGGCGGGAGGCGAGTTCCGACTCGAGCGTCGTGCGGGCCTCGTCGCGCTCCCGGGCGATCTCGGCGCGGACCTCGTCGCGCTCCTTGACCAGGGCGGCGCGGGCGGTGTCGATCTCCTGCCGCAGGGCGGTGCGCTCGGCCTCGAGCACCCCGAGCTCGGCGGTGCGACGGTCGGCGATCTCGGTGTCGACCTCGGCGTGCTCGCGCTCGCGTCGGGCGGCGATGACGTTCTCGTGCTCCCGGACGGCACGCTCGGCTGCCGCGTCGGCCTCGGCGCGCTCCTGCGCGATCCGGGCGTCGTGCTCCTCGAGCTCACGGGCGATCCGGTCGGCGGTCTCCTGCACCAGTCGTGCGTTCTCGACGCGGGTCTGCTCCTCGTCGACGCGGAGCTGCGCGTGGGCCGCCTCGATCTCCTGTTCGAGTGCGGTGCGGGCTGCTGCCAGTTCGCGGTCCCACTGGGCGCGGGCCGCGGCGAGTTCCTCGTCGAGCTCGCGGCGGCGGTCCGCGACCTCGGAGTCGAGCTCGGCGCGTCGGCGCGTGACCTCGGACTCGAGTTCGGCGCGACCGGTCTCGAGTGCCAGCGCGTGTGCCTGCTGCTCTTCGTCACGCTCACGGTGCCAGGCGGCACGGCCCTCGGTGACCTCGCGCTCCAGGGCCTCTCGCCGGGTCGTCTCCTCGCGGTCGAGGTCCTCGGTGCGGCGGGCGTGGTCGGCCTCGAAGACCGAACGGCGGTGCTCGGTCTCGCGGTCGAGCTCGGCGGCAGCGGTGCGGGCGTCGGCGGACTCGCGCTGGGCGATCTCGCGCAGCTCGGCGACCTCGTGCTCGACCTGGGCGCGCAGTGCGTTCGTCTCGCGGATGGCGACGGAACGGACCTCGGCGGCCTCGGTCACGGCGGCTCCGCGGATCGCGGCGGCTTCGTTACGGGCGTCCTGCGTGAGCAGACCGGCCTCGGCCCGGGCACGTTCGACGGTGTCGGCTGCCTCGGCGCGGGCGCGGGTCAGTTCGTTGGTGGCGCGGGTGCGGGCGTCCTCGAGGGTGTCGCGCGCTTCCTCCTGGGCCTCGCGGACGGTGCGCTCGGCTTCGGAACGGCTCGAGGCCCGGAGGCGCTGGGCGTCGATGTCCGCCTGGCTGATGAGGCGGGTCGACTGCTCCTCGGCCACACGCAGGGTGGACTCGAGGCGGGTGCCCAGTCCGCTGTACGTGGGGGTGCCGGCTTCGTCGAGCTCGCCCTGCAGTTCGGAGACCCGGGCCTGCAGGAGACGGATCTCCTTCGCGGCGTCGGCGCGGTCGTTGTTCGACTTGATGAGCTCGCGGCGCAGGTCGTTCAGCGAACGCTCCACCTCGTCGCGGCGGTACCCCCGCAGCTCGGTCCCGAACTCGGCCTCGTCGTTCGCCACGTGTCGCTCCTGGGTGCTCGGCGGAGGGCCCGGATCGGCCCGCGGTCGATTGTAGTGGCGGCCGGAGCGGGTCGTCTGAGTCCGGCGACAGCGCGGATTGATGCGCTGTCCAGCGTTGCTCGCTATCCTGAGTCGCTGATTCGCGCGCCGACATCCCCACCCCGGCGCGGTAGGGAGAGAGTTCGTGCGATTCGTCCTGGCGATCGTCAGTTTCGTCATCGGTCTGCTGCTCGTGGCGCTGGCGGTGGGACAGCGGACCGTGTTCGCGCCGCCGTCCTCGCTCGTGGCCGAGAGTTCGACGACCAGTTCCGCCCCGGTGACCGTGATCCCGGGGACGACGCTCAACGCCAACCCCGGCTACCAGCGCATCAACGTGTCCGGCTCCGGCAAGGTCTTCGCGGCCTACGGCAAGACCGCCGACGTCGACGCCTGGATCGGTGACGCCGAGCACACCACGCTCCGTTTCGACGCCGAGAAGGGCTCGCTGGTCGGGTCGACCTCGGGCAGCGAGACCAGCGTCCCGTCGCCGAAGGGCAGCGACCTCTGGTACCAGGAGTACGACGGTGCCGGGCAGTTCACCGTCCGCCTGCCGCAGGACGTCTCGGTCCTCGTCGTGAGCGACGGCAAGGCCGCAGCACCGAGCGACGTGTCCGTCACCTGGCCGCAGGACACCGCGACGCCGGCGGTCGGTCCGCTGCTCGTGGCCGGCGGCGTGTTCGTCCTCGGAGGCCTCGTGTTGCTCGTCCTCGCCTTCCTGCACCAGCGCCGTGGCCGCGGTCCCCGCCGTCGCAGTGGCGGGAGCCGCCCGCCGCGGGTGCGTGCGTCCCGTCGAGCCGCCGCCGCCGGTGCGCAGGTGCCGCGTCGCGGTCGTCGCGGCACGCGCGCACTCATCGGCGTCCCGGTGCTGCTCGTCGGCGCCCTGACCCTGGCCGGCTGTTCCTCGGACTACTGGCCGCAGGGCGGCGACCCGTCGCTCGCCACGCCGACCCCGACGGCCACCGCCACGGGGGCTGCGGAGACGACCGAGCCGACGGCTGCGACCAAGCAGCAGATCACCCGCATCGTGCAGCGCACCGCCGCCGTCGCCGAGCAGGCCGACGGGGCGCGCGACCGTGACCTGGTCCGGACCCGGTTCTCCGGAGCGGCGCTCGATCTCCGTCTGGCGAACTACTCGATCCGCGGCAAGGACTCGGACGTCAAGGCACCGCCGGCGATCTCGGCCGCGCAGGTGTGCGTCGCGCTGCCGCAGCAGACCGACACCTGGCCCCGAACGGTCTTCACGATCGTCGCCGAGGACTGTGACGCCAAGTCCGCGCCGCAGGCCCTGACCCTGGTTCAGGACACCGCCCGCGATCCCTACAAGGTGGCGTACGACGTCTCGCTCGAGGCCGACGCGAAGATCCCGAGCCTCGCCCCGACGACGATCGGTGCCGCACTGCTCGCGCCGGAGTCGAAGCTCCTGACGATCCAGCCCGACCAGGTCGCGACCGCCTACGGCGACATCCTGTCGAAGGACACCGCCAGCGAGTACGCCGACCTGTTCGCGACCGAGGGCGATGCGCTCCGCACCACCATCGGCAAGGCGTACAAGGACAAGAAGGCCAAGGCCCTGCCGGACACGGCGAAGATCGAGTACTCGTCCGAGGTGCCCGCCGACTCCGCCGTCGCCATCGCGACCGACGACGCCGGCGCCCTGGTCTCCGCGGACCTGGACGAGATCGAGAAGGTGACCCCGACCGCGTCGGGTGCCGAGGTGAACACCGAGGGTGCCGTCAAGGCTCTGTCCGGCGTGGACACCAGCAAGAAGGGCATCAGCGCGACCTACAGCGTCCAGCTGCTCTTCTACGTGCCGCCGGTCGCCTCGGATGGCAAAGTGGTCCTGCTCGGGTTCACACAGGGCCTGACCGCAGCGAGTGAGGTGCAATGAGCAACATCCCCCCGACCCCGTCCGGGCTCCGCGGAGCCGTGGACCTGTCGTCCCTCGTCGACCGTGCACAGCGGCCGCCCCAGCCGTCCGGTGCTCCCGCCCCGGCGGGTTCCGCCGGCGGAGCCGCGCCCGGCACCGAGGCCGGCGCCGCGAACGGTGCCGACCTGACCGTCCCGTCGCTCGTGATCGACGTCACCGACGCGACCTTCCAGGACGTCCTGGAGCTGTCGAACGTCGTCCCGGTCATCGTGGACATCTGGGCCGAGTGGTGCGGGCCGTGCAAGCAGCTCTCGCCGATCCTCGAGCAGCTCACCGCGGAGTACGACGGCCGCGTGGTGCTCGCCAAGGTGGACGCCGACACGAACCCGCAGCTCGTGCAGGCGTTCCAGGCGCAGTCGATCCCGACCGTCGCAGCCGTCATCGGCGGGCGCCCGCTCGGGCTCTTCGTCGGGGCACTGCCCGAGGCGCAGGTCCGGGACGTCTACGAGCAGGTGCTCCAGGCTGCCGAGCAGAACGGCGTGGCCGGTCGCGTGAGCGTCGACGGCGCAGCGGCCCCCACCGACGCCGAGCAGGGCGAGCCGGAGCCGGAGCCGCTCCCGCCGCACCACCAGGCCGCGTACGACGCGATCGAGCAGGGTGACTACGCCACCGCGATCGAGGAGTACAAGACCGCCATCCTGCAGGACCCGCACGACCAGATGGCCGTCGCGGGACTCGCACAGGTGTCGCTGCTCGACCGGCTCAACGGTCGGACAGCCGACGAGATCCGTGCGGCAGCAGCCGCCGGCCCGCAGGACGTCCAGGCACAGCTGGCGGTCGCCGACCTCGACATCTCCGGCGGGCACGTCGACGACGCCTTCGGGCGTCTTCTGGACCTGGTGCCGACGGTGTTCGGCGACGACCGTGAGGCCCTGCGCGTCCGGCTCGTCGAGTACTTCGAGCTCATCGGCAGCGAGGACCCGCGCGTCGTCGCGGCGCGCCGCCGCCTGGCGAACGCCCTGTACTAGCCCCGCACGAGACAGACGGGAGGCCCGGTGCCAGCTGGCACCGAGCCTCCCGTCTGTCAGTCGGTCGCGTCGAGGACGCTGGCCGGGCTACTGGGCCAGCTTCAGCCAGACGGCGCCGAGCGGCGGCACCACGAGGTGCGCTGAGGCCGGGCGGCCCGCCCACGGGGTGTCCTCCGCCGTGACGACGCCGAGGTTGCCGACTCCGGAGCCGCCGTACTCGGCAGCATCGGTGTTGAGCACCTCGTGCCACTCACCAGCGGTCGGCAGCCCGAAGCGACGCTCCACCGGCACGCCGGAGAAGTTCACGAACACTGCGACCCGGTCGTCGCCGTCCTTCCGGAGGAACCCGAGGGTCGAGTGCGGTGCGTCGCCGCCCTCGAGCCACTCGAAGCCGTCGGCCGTCGAGTCGTGCGTCCAGAGCGCAGGAGAGTCCTTGTACACGCGGTTGAGCTCCGCGACGAGGTCCTGCACACCGCGGTGGCCGGGCTGGTCGAGGAGCCACCAGTCGAGGCCCTTCGCCTCGGACCACTCGGCGGGCTGCGCGAACTCCTGGCCCATGAAGAGCAGCTGCTTGCCGGGGTGTGCCCACATGAACGCCAGGTAGGCACGCACGTTGGCGAGCTTCTGCCACTCGTCGCCGGGCATCTTGCCGTACAGGGACCCCTTGCCGTGCACGACCTCGTCGTGGCTGATCGGCAGGGTGAACTGCTCGCTGAACGCGTAGACGAACGAGAACGTGATCTCGTCGTGGTGGTAGCTGCGGTACGCGGGGTCGCGCTGCACGTACTCGAGCGAGTCGTGCATCCACCCCATGTTCCACTTCTGCCCGAAGCCGAGCCCACCGGCGCTCGTCGGCTGGGTCACGCCCGGCCACGAGGTGCTTTCTTCCGCGATCATGACGATGCCGGGGTAGCGCTTGTACGCCGTCGCGTTCGTCTCCTGCAGGAACGAGATCGCGTCGAGGTTCTCGCGGCCGCCGTGGATGTTCGGCAGCCAGTCGGTGCGGGAGTAGTCGAGGTACAGCATCGAGGCCACCGCGTCGACCCGCAGGCCGTCGATGTGGAACTCCTCGAGCCAGTACAGCGCGTTCGCGACCAGGAAGTTGCGCACCTGCGGCTGCCCGAAGTCGAACACGTAGGTGCCCCAGTCGAGCTGCTCGCCGCGGCGGGGGTCCGGGTGTTCGAACAGCGCGTAGCCGTCGAAGCGCCCGAGGGCCCACTCGTCCTTCGGGAAGTGCCCGGGGACCCAGTCCATGATCACGCCGATGCCCGCGGAGTGCAGGCGGTCGATCAGGTAGCGCAGGTCGTCGGGCGAACCGAAGCGCGCGGTCGGTGCGTAGTACCCGGTGACCTGGTAGCCCCACGAGCCGCCGAACGGGTGCTCAGCGAGCGGCAGGAACTCCACGTGGGTGAAGCCGGTGTACTCCATGTGCCCGATGAGCTGGTCGGCGACCTCGCGGTACGACAGGCCGGGGCGCCACGAGCCGAGGTGCACCTCGTAGACGCTCATCGGGGCGTCGTGCGTGGTGGTCTGGGCGCGGCGTTCCATCCATGCGGCGTCGCCCTCGGACCACGTGTACGTGGACTCGGTGATGACGGAGGCCGTCGCCGGCGCGATCTCGGCCTCGCGGGCGAACGGGTCGGCCCGCTCCACCCAGCCGGAGTCGGTGAGGATCTGGAACTTGTAGCGCTGCCCGACGACGGCGCCGGGCCAGAACAGCTCCCAGACGCCGAGGTCGCTCAGACGGCGCATCGCGGTGGTGCGGCCTTCCCAGCCCTCGAAGTCGCCGATCACGCGGACGGCGGTCGCCCGGGGTGCCCAGACGGCGAACGCGACACCGTCGACACCGTCGACCGTGCGGGCGTGTGCGCCGAGGTGGTGCCAGAGCTGCTCGTCACGGCCCTCGCCGAACAGGTGCAGGTCGAGCTCGCCGAGCGTCGGGGCGAACCGGTACGCGTCGTCGGTGGTCCAGGTGGCGTCGTCCTCGTCCGTGGACTCGTCGTAGTCGTACTCCGACTCGACGCGGTAGCGACCGAGCGAGTCGGCGGTGGCGCCGGCCCAGAGCCCGTCGCCCTCGTGCGTGAGCTCGATGTCGTCGCCGTCGGGGCGGACGATCCGCACCGCACGGGCCAGGTGCCGGACGACGCGGACGCTGGTGCCGCCGTCGACCGGGTGCGGGCCGAGCACGTCGTGTGGCTGGGACCAGCGGCCCTCGGCCACCTGCAGACGCAGCCAGTCCTCGATCGGAGCCGGACGCGGATCCGTGGCCGTACCGGCGGCGGCCGGAGCCGGGGCAGCAGCGGTGGGAGCAGCCGGAGCCTCGACGGAGGCCGGCCGGACCACGGGTGCGGCACCTCCGGTCGGGGCCGTCGGGGCGTCCGACGATGCCGCGGCTGCGACGGACGGCTGCCGCGGGTGCGTCGGGTCGGCTGGGTGCCCGGAGAGGGTGGCGGACTCCGCCACGCCGCGGTCGGGCGCCTCGCGCTGCACCGGCGGCGCGCCCGGCAGGTCCTCGTCGGGCGCGGAGACCTTCGGTTCGTACCGCGGCACGGCCGGCGGCGGAGGCGGCACCGGCGGGACGGCCGGTCCGCGCTTCGTGGGGTCGGTCGGTTCGGTGGTCATCGGTGGGGTCCTTCCACGACGAGCAGGTGCACGGGCTCCTGGAACGCGTCCAGGCGGACGTAGTTCGACGCGCCCCAGGTCCAGCGCTGACCGGTCACGACGTCACGGACGTCGAACAGGCCCTCGGTCGGCAGACCGAGTGCGGCGAGGTCCAGGTGCACGGTGGTCTCACGGGCGGAGTGCGGGTCGACGTTGGCGACCACGATCACGGTGTCGGGGCGTCCTGACCGGATGTACTCGCCCGACAGGTGCTTCGAGTAGACGACGATCGCCGGGTCCTCGGCGGCGTGCACGTGCAGGTTCCGCAGCTGTCGGAGCGCGGGGTGCGCCGCACGGAGGCGGTTGAGCATCGTGACGTACGGCGCGAGCGACGCCCCCTCGGCCTCGGCCAGGGCGAAGTCACGCGGCTTGTACTCGTACTTCTCGTTGTCGATGTTCTCTTCGGAGCCCGGTCGGGCGACGTCCTCGAAGAGTTCGTAGCCGGCGTACATGCCCCACGTCGGCGCCCCGGTGGCGGCGAGCGCCGCACGCACCTTGTAGCCGGCACGGCCGCCGAACTGCAGGTACTCGGTGAGGATGTCGGGGGTGTTCACGAAGAGGTTCGGGCGCAGGTAGTCGCTCGTCTCGTGCGAGAGCTCCGTGAAGTAGTCCTCGATCTCGTCCTTGGTGTTGCGCCAGGTGAAGTACGAGTACGACTGCTGGAACCCGGCTTCGGCGAGCGCGCGCATCATCGCCGGGCGGGTGAACGCCTCGGCGAGGAACACGGTGTCGGGGTGCTCGTCGCGGATCTCACGGATGACGCGTTCCCAGAACCAGAGTGGCTTGGTGTGCGGGTTGTCGACGCGGAAGATGCGGATGCCGAAGTCGATCCAGTGGCGCAGGACGCGCTCGACCTCGGTGACCAGGCCCTCGGGGTCGGTGTCGAACTGGATCGGGTAGATGTCCTGGTAGCGCTTCGGCGGGTTCTCGGCGGTCGCGATGGAGCCGTCGGCGCGCTGCGTGAACCACTCCGGGTGCTGCGTGACCCATGGGTGGTCGGGGGAGCACTGCAGCGCGAAGTCGAGCGCGACCTCCATGCCGGTGTTCTTCGCGGTCTCGACGAAGTCGCGGAAGTCGTCCTCGGTTCCGAGGTCGGGGTGGATCGCGTCGTGCCCGCCCTCGGGGGAGCCGATCGCCCAGGGGCTGCCGGGGTCGTTCGGCCCGGGCGTGAGCGTGTTGTTCGGCCCCTTGCGGGCGGTGGTGCCGATGGGGTGGATCGGCGGCAGGTAGATGACGTCGAAGCCCATCCGGGCGACGGCGGGCAGACGGCGCGCCGCGGTGCGGAAGTCGCCGCTCTTCCAGGAGCCGTCGGGGTTCTTCTTCGCGCCTTCGGAGCGGGGGAAGAACTCGTACCAGGCACCGACGCCGGCGCGGGTGCGTTCGACGTCGAGCAGCTGGGTGGCGGAGTGGGTCCGGAGCGAGGTGAGCGGGGCTTCCTCGACCTCGGCGACGATCCGCGGGTCGTCGACGGCGGCCAGGCGCTCGGCCGGGTCGAGGTCGGTGTCGCGGACGCGTGCGGCGGCACGGGTGGCGGCGGGGGAGTCGGTCTCCTCGGCCAGCCGGTCGAACAGCACGGCACCGTCGAGCAGGGTCGCCTCGGTGTCGACGCCGGCCGCGATCTTCAGGCGTGCGCCGTGCAGCCAGCTCGCCCAGTCGTCGGAGTACGACTCGACGTGCCACGTCCAGACGCCGACGTGGTCGACCTGCACCGTGGCTTCGTAGCGGTCGGTGCCGGGGGCACCGAGGGTCATGGGGACGGTGCGGGTTCCACCGTCTGGGCGTTCGAGGACGAGGTCGGCGCCGATGATGCCGTGTCCTTCTCGGAAGACGGTTGCACCGAACGTGATCACCTCGCCGTCGAATGCCTTGCCGGGGAAGCCGTTCGGCGTCCTCGGGGCGAGCTCGGTGATCGGGATGCGCCCGATCTTCGGGCGGCGGGGTCGGTCTGCGGTGGCCACGGAAGCGACGCTACCCGGCGAGCGGCTCCGCGTTCCCCGGAATCGGCCCGCTGTGGAGGGCCGGGCGCGCCGTGGAGCCTGTTGAGGACCGGACGGGAGGCCCGTGGCGGGGCCGCCACGGGCCTCCCGTCCGTCGGTCGGTCGCGACGCCGGGCCGCACCCGACTGCTCGGCGCTACGCCACCTCGAACAGGTGGATGCCGGGGCCGTAGGCGGTGAAGACCTGCCCGGCAGGTCGGAGGCGCTCGTGGTCGCGGTGCTTCTCGCTCGACCAGGCCAAGCGGTACCCGAGGACGTCCTCGCGTACCGGCAGCGTCAGGTCGCGGGTGCGGCCGCTGCCGTGCACGACCACCAGGACGCGGTCGAAGGGCTCGTGCTCCGGCGTCGACTCGACGAAGTACTGCAGCGCGCGGTGCACGGGCTGGTCCCAGCCCTCGATCGTCATCGGGTGCCCGTCCGGCCCGTACCAGGACATCCGCGAGGCCCCGGGGGTCTCCTGCCCCTCGACGCCGAAGCGGGTGGGGCGGAGCGACGGGTGCGCCTGCCGGAACCGGGCCAGCGCGGCGACGGCCTCGGTCATCGTCTCGGCGTCCTCGTCGTCGGACCAGTCCACCGGGGTCAGGTCGTCGGACACCACGTAGGCGTTGTTGTTGCCGTGCTGCGTGCGACTCCGCTCGTCGCCGGCGGTGAGCATCGGCACCCCGGCGGACAGCATCAGGGTCGCCACCAGGTTGCGCATCGACCGGCCGCGCGCGGCGCGGACCCCGCGGTCGGCGGTGTCGCCCTCGATGCCGTGGTTGAACGACCGGTTGTCGTTCGAGCCGTCGCGGTTGTCCTCGCCGTTCGCCTCGTTGTGCTTGCCGTCGTACGACACCAGGTCGAGCAGGGTGAAGCCGTCGTGCGCGGTGACGAAGTTGACGCTCGCCAGCGGGCCGCGGTCGGCGCCGAAGACGTGACGCGAGCCGGTCAGGGCTCCGGCGAGCGCACCGATCCCGGTCTGCGGCAGGCCGGTGCGGCGCTCCTCGGCGATGTCGGTGAGCCAGAACTGCCGGACCGTGTTGCGGAACCCGTCGTTCCACTCGCTCGTGCGGTGACCGGCCGCGCCGAACTCCCCGGTCTTCCAGCCGTCCGGGCCGACGTCCCACGGCTCGGCGATCACCAGGGTGTCCTGCAGGTCGGGGTGGTTCCGGATGCGCTCGAGCAGCGGGTGCGACGGGTCGAACCGGTGCTCGCCGTCGCGGGCCAGGGCGGCCATCAAGTCGAAGCGGAACCCGTCGACCTGCACCTCGCGCGCCCAGTACACCAGGCTGTCGAGGATGAGGTCCGCCGTCGCCTCGACCGAGGTGTCGAGCGTGTTCCCGCACCCGGTGGTGTCGTAGTAGGTGTCCCGGCGGGGTGGGTCGGTCTGCGCCCAGCGGTAGCGGTTCGCACCGTCGATGCCACGCAGGCTCGTCGTGGGACCGCCCAGGCCTTCTTCGGCGGTGTGGTTGTAGACGACGTCCAGGACGACCTGGATGCCGGCCTCGTGCAGCAGCCGGA
Organism: Curtobacterium sp. MCSS17_005; assembly: GCF_003234225.2. Classification (NCBI taxonomy): domain Bacteria; kingdom Bacillati; phylum Actinomycetota; class Actinomycetes; order Micrococcales; family Microbacteriaceae; genus Curtobacterium; species Curtobacterium sp. MCSS17_005. The sequence goes on along the minus strand of NZ_CP126258.1, from coordinate 2,375,926 downwards.
CCATGCCCTTGAACTCGCGCAGGACGGCGTCGGCGCCCTCCTGCTGCGCCGGTGCCGAGGCGTGGGCTGCGTGCGGGGCGAAGAACCCGAGCGTGTTGTAGCCCCAGGCGTTCTGGCGGCCGGCGTCGCGGAGCCACCGTTCGGTGTCGAACGCCTGCACGGGCAGCAGCTCGAGCGTGGTGACGCCGATCCGGTGCAGGTGCGCGATCGTGCTCTCGTGGGCGACCCCGGCGTACGTGCCGCGCAGGTGCTCCGGCAGGTGCGGGTTCGCGGCCGTCAGGGTGCGGACGTTCGCCTCGTAGACGACAGCACGGTCGAGCGGGACCTGCGGCTTCACGACGCCGCCCCAGTCGAAGGCGTCGTCGACGACGACGCTGGTCCAGCGTGGTCCGGCCGCTTCGTCGTCGCCGGTCGGCAGGATGCCCCGCGCGTACGGGTCGAGCAGTGGACGCGTCGGGTCGAACTCGTGCCGCGGCCCGACCGGCCCGTCGACGAGCAGGTGGTAGCGGTCGCCGGGCACGACCCCGGGGACCTCGCCGGTCCACTCGTCCGTGTCCGGCACCCGCTCGAGCGCGTACCGCGTCGGCCGCACGTCGGAGGGGTCGGCTCCGTCGGCGCTCCCCGCGCTCGCCACGACCAGGACGACGCCCGTCGCCGTCGCGGACCGCAGGGTGAACCGGGGGACGGTCCCGCCCAGGGAGAACCCCGGCGTCAGGTCGATCGCTATCTCGTGCACGCGACAAGGGTACGAGGACCGGCGCGTATCCTGGACACTGCTCTATCCAGGGGGTGCATTTGTCGGTCTACCTCGACCACGCCGCGACGACGCCGATGCTGCCGGAGGCGCTCGCCGCCTTCACCGATGCCCTGGGCACCGTCGGCAACCCGTCGTCCATTCACAGCGCCGGTCAGCGCGCGAAGATGCTGCTCGAGGACGGCCGCGCCGCCGTTGCCCGCTCGCTCGACGCCGATCCGGTGGAGGTCGTGTTCACCTCCGGCGGCACCGAGAGCATCAACCTCGCGGTGAAGGGCCTGTTCTGGGCTCGCCAGCGCGACCGCCAGCGGCCCCGCATCGTCGTCCCGGGTGGCGAGCACCACGCCACCGTCGACACGCTGACCTGGCTGGAGACGCACGAGGGCGCCGTCATCGACGTGGTCCCGTTGGATGCGCAGGGTCGCGTCGACCTCGCCGGACTGGAGGCGCGGCTCGCCGACGCCTCGGACGTCGCCCTGGTCACGTTCCTGTGGGCGAACAACGAGGTGGGCACCATCCAGCCCGTGTCACGGATCGTCGGGCTCGCGCACGCCGCCGGCGTGCCCGTGCACAGCGATGCGGTCGCCGCGTACGGGCAGGTGCCGGTGTCGTTCGTCGGGTCCGGCCTCGACGCCCTCAGCGTCTCCGCGCACAAGATCGGCGGGCCCGTCGGTATCGGTGCACTCGTGCTCGGACGGAAGGCCACCGTCGAGCCCCTCATCCACGGTGGGGGGCAGCAGCGGCAGGTGCGGAGCGGCACGCAGGACGCCCCGGCGGCTGCGGCCTTCGGTGTGGCGGCCAGCGCGGTCGTCGCCGAGCCGATGCCGCACCCGTCACTCGTCGCCCTGCGGGACCGCCTGGTCGCCGGGGTCCGTGCGGCCGTGCCGTCGGCGGTGCTGATGGGGGACCCGGTCGACCGGCTGCCGGGCAACGCGCACTTCACGTTCCCCGGGTGCGAGGGCGATTCGCTCCTGTTCCTGCTCGACGCCGCCGGGGTCGCGGTCTCGACCGGGTCGGCGTGCCAGGCCGGCGTGCCCGAGGCGTCGCACGTGCTGCTCGCGATGGGGCTGTCGGAGCAGGACGCCCGTGGTGCGCTCCGGATCACGCTCGGCCACACGACGACCGATGCCGACGTCGACGCGTTCTTGACGGCGCTGCCCGATGCCGTCGCCCGGGCCGGTGCCGCGGGGATGGCGTCGAGGGAGCCGCTGCTCGGGCGGTAGTGGTTGACTCCGGGCATGCTTCGTTCGTCCGCCGTGTGGGTCGTCTTCGCCCTGCTCGGCATCGTGTTCATCGGGGTCTCGGCCGCGCTGTTCACCCATCCGGGATCCCGGCCCTTCGGGTTCGTCACCTTCGTCTGCGCGGTCGTCGTCCTGGTCAGTGCCTGGGTGGGACACCGGCGATCCGGGCTGCGACGCTGACGCCCGTCCCCTGGCGGAGCAGGCACCGGCGGTCGCGCAGTCTCGGGCAGGTGGCGGCACTTCGGACGTGCTCACCGGGAGCGGCGAGGTGGACGGACGTCCGCCAGTAGCCTGAGTCCGTGACCACTCCGAAACCGCAGGGCAGCGCCGACCTGCGCCGGGAGCGCTGACCATGGCCACGAACAGCGGTGAGCACCACCCTCGGAACGGCACCCGGCCGGACAGCCGCTGGGCCGTCCCGATCCGTCGGGTCTTCCCCTGGTGGTACCTCGGCGGCGCGGTGGCGACGATGGCGGTCCTGATCGTGGTCGATCCCGACGGCAGCCAGGCCACGGTGGCCTTCTGGGGGCCGACGATCGGGATCGCGATCCAGGACCGTGAGAAAGCTGCGCGCGCTCGACTGGACCGCGGCCTCCCGGTCGACCGACGGTCGCTCCTGTCGCCTCCGTGGCTCGAACCGACGTGCGCGGTGTTGCTCACCGGCGTGGCCGTCGGACTCGGCATGCTCATCAACGCGCTCTTCGGGCACGGCACGTCCGTCACGACGTGGGTCGGAGCGGGGGTGTTCCTCGGGAGCGCCGCGTCGTTCGTCGCTCTCGTGCTGGTCCTGAGGAGCCGACGCCGCCGACGGTCGAGGGGCGCGGGCGGCCGGCCGGACGACGTCAGCTGAGGGTGCGCTCCGAGAGGAACCGCCCGGCTCGTCGGTACTGCACGGCCAGTTGCACGAGCCCGAGCACCATCGCGAACGACGCGACGAGCTCGATCAGCTTGATGGGCAGACTGTCCGTGCTCACCGCTGTCGATGCGGCGAACAGCATCACGGCGCCGAAGATCGGCAGGATCCCGAGCGTGGCTCGACGGTTCTGCACGGCGACTGCGGCGACGATGTCCGCGTGCTCGTCGTCGATCGGCTCCTTGCCAGCGATCTGACGCCGCACCGACCGCTGCTCCACACGGGAGAGCGGGCTGCTCACCGATCGCCAGCGAGTGACGTAGTGACCGGAGCGGAAGGCCCACACGAAACCGACGATGCCGACGACCAGCCCGAGCAGCAACAGCACGAGTTGGACGAGCAGCCGCACGCCACCGCCGCCACTCGCGTGGCTGCTCCCGGTGGCCGGCGCCAGCACCAGTGCCAGGACCACCCCGACCGCCCACGAGACCAGGACGAGTGCCCCCGCCCACACGAACACGCGCGTGCGGCGACGGCGGAGCCCGTCGTCACTCTGGCCGTCGGCGAGCCGGGCGGCGGCTGCCCAACGCTCGGCTCCGGCTGGTTCGGTTGCGGGGCTGGTCATCGTTCTGGTCCTGACGTCGAGAGTCTCTCGACCCTACGGGTCACGGTCGGTGCAGGTCGCGCGGGCGACTCCGGAAGCGACTGCCGTCTGATCCGCACGAGGGGATCGCGACCGACCCGCATCGTTGTGATACTTGGACATGCTCGAGTTGGTGAGACCGCAGACGGCGTTGTACGAGGCGTGGGCCGAAGCGCACGCCGAGTGGGGGCCGGGCGTGCACGAGGACGGGTTCGGGATCACCGCCCACGACGACGTCGGTGACGAGGACGGGTTCCGCACCTGGGTCGGCCGACTGCACGCCAGACCCGGGGCGCTCTGGTGGATCGTCGAGGACGGCTGCGTCCTCGGCGGGATCGCACTCCGGGCGCCGGGAGACGCGGCCGGCGTGCAGCGGTTCGGCCACGTCGGGTACGGGATCCGCCCGTCGGCGAGGGGCCGAGGCGTGGCGACCTGGGCGCTGGGCCAGGTGCTCGCGCACGCCTCGCGCGTCGGGATCGACCCGGTGATCGCCGTCTGCCGCGATGACAACGACGGCTCCATCGGGGTGCTCGAGCACTACGACGCCGTCCTGCTGTCGGCCGAGCGCCGCGGTGGCGTGCGGCTGCGACGGTACGCGATCGCCAGGTCGCACCGGAGACCCGGATGACGCGGCCGGGGCGGGAGTGCGAGGCGTTCGGAGGAAGACCGCGACCAGCGAGGCGGACCCGCACCGGGCCTCCCGGTCGGCCGAGTCGGACTCGCGCCGGTAGGATCGATGACCATGGTCGAACTGGACTTCACCGAGCAGCTCTCCGCCCTTCGCGAGACCTTCGGCAACATCCGCTCGGTGGTCGACGTCGACCGCCTGCAGCGTGAGATCGCCGACCTCAGCGAGCAGGCCGGGGCCCAGGACCTCTGGGACGACGTCGACCACGCGCAGCAGGTGACGAGCGCGCTCTCGCACCGCCAGTCGGAGCTGAAGAAGATCACCGACACCGAGCAGCGCATCGACGACCTCGAGGTGCTGGTCGAGATGGCGAACGAGGGCGACGACCAGGAGTCCGCCGACGAAGCGCTCGCCGAGCTCAAGGCGATCCAGAAGATGATCGGCGACTTCGAGGTGCAGACGCTCCTCGACGGCGAGTACGACGACCGTCCGGCGGTCATCACGATCCGCGCCGGTGCGGGTGGCGTCGACGCGGCGGACTTCGCCGAGATGCTCCTCCGCATGTACCTCCGGTACGCCGAGCAGCACAACTACAAGACCACCGTGATGGACACCTCGTACGCCGAAGAAGCGGGCATCAAGTCCGCGACGTTCGAGATCGACGCCCCGCACGCCTTCGGCACGCTGTCGGTCGAGGCCGGCACCCACCGCCTGGTGCGGATGTCGCCGTTCGGTGCCGCCGGCAAGCGCCAGACGTCCTTCGCCGCGGTCGAGGTCATCCCGCTCATGCCGGAGACCGCCGTCATCGACATCCCCGAGAACGACATCCGCGTCGACGTGTTCCGCTCGTCGGGCCCCGGCGGGCAGTCCGTCAACACGACCGACTCCGCGGTGCGCCTGACGCACATCCCGACCGGCACCGTCGTCTCGATGCAGAACGAGAAGTCGCAGATCCAGAACCGTGCTGCCGCCATGCGCGTGCTGCAGTCGCGCCTGCTCCTCCTGAAGAAGGAAGAGGAGAACGCGAAGAAGAAGGAACTCGCCGGCAACATCACGGCGAGCTGGGGCGACCAGATCCGCTCCTACGTCCTGGCGCCGTACCAGATGGTCAAGGACCTCCGGACGGAGCACGAGGTGAACAACCCCTCAGCCGTGTTCGACGGCGATCTGGACGGCTTCATCAACGCGGGCATCCGCTGGCGCAAGCAATCCGCCGCCGAGTAGGGGTTCGTGAGCCGCGCGCCTCGCTTGCTTTCCAAGCGCGGCGACCTACCCTGATCCGGTCATGATCAAATTCGACCAGGTCACCAAGGTCTACTCGGGCAACCCGAGTCCGGCGCTCGACAACCTCACCCTCGAGATCCTCAAGGGCGAGTTCGTCTTCCTCGTGGGCGCGTCCGGTTCCGGCAAGTCCAGCTTCCTGCGCCTCGTGCTCAAGGAGGAGAAGCCCACCAGCGGGCAGATCCACGTGCTCGGGCAGCGCCTCGGGTCCCTGGCATCGCGGAAGGTCCCGTACTTCCGCCGCAACCTCGGCGTGGTCTTCCAGGACTTCCGTCTGCTGCCGAACAAGAACGTCTTCGACAACGTGGCGTTCTCGCTGCAGGTCATCGGCAAGAGCAAGGGCTTCATCAGTGAGGCCGTGACCGACGTGCTGAAGCTCGTCGGTCTTGCCGGCAAGGCCACCCGCATGCCGCACGAACTCTCCGGTGGTGAGCAGCAGCGCGTGGCCATCGCCCGTGCCGTCGTGAACAAGCCGGCGATCCTGCTGGCCGACGAGCCCACCGGGAACCTGGACCCCACCACGTCCGCCGGCATCATGGCGCTCCTCGAACGCATCAACCAGGGAGGCACCACCGTGCTGATGGCGACGCACGACGCCAGCATCGTGAACCAGATGCAGCGTCGGGTCATCGAGCTCTCGAACGGCACCGTCCTGCGCGACGAGCAGTCCGGCGGCTACCAGACCCAGGCCGTCCCGATCCAGCGAGGCACCGTGTCCAACACCACCGGCATCCAGACGATCCCGGGGCTCATCCGATGAGGCTCGGGCTCGTCATGTCCGAGGTCGGCTCGGGCCTGCGGCGCAATGCGTCGATGGTCGTCTCCGTCGTCCTCGTGACCTTCATCTCCCTGACGTTCGTCGGTACGGCGATCCTGCTTCAGATGCAGATCAACCAGATGAAGGGGTACTGGTACGACCGGGCGCAGGTCGCCGTCTACCTGTGCACCGACACCGACACCACGGGCAACTGCACCGGCGCGAAGGCCACCGCCGACCAGCGCGAGCAGGTCCAGGCGCAGCTCGACTCGTCGACGCTCAAGCCGTACATCGAGAAGACCTACTACGAGAACCAGGACCAAGCCTTCACCCGGTTCAAGGAGCAGTTCAAGGACTCGGCCGCGACGGAGTTCGTCAAGCCGGAGTACCTGAACGAGACCTTCTGGGTGAACCTGAAGAACCCCTCGCAGGCCGACGTCCTGGTCGAGAGCCTGTCGAAGGTCGCCGGCGTGCAGAGCGTCGTCGACCAACGCGGGTACCTGCAGCCGATCTTCAACCTGCTCAACGCCTCGTCGTACACGGCAATCGGCATCGCGGCGCTCATGCTCGTGGCGGCGGTGCTGCTCATCGCGACGACGATCCGCCTGTCGGCGTTCAGTCGACGGCGAGAGCTCGGCATCATGCGGCTCGTCGGCGCGTCGAACCGGTTCATCCAGACACCGTTCGTGCTCGAGGGGGTGATCGCCGCCGCCATCGGAGCCGTCCTGGCCGGTGGCGCCATCACCGCCGTGGTCTGGTTCTTCGTCCGGAACTTCCTTGCGGAGCGCTTCACCGGCACGGCGTTCATCGGCATGGGGGACGCGGCCATCGTGGTCCCCGCGGTGATCGTGATCGGGGTGCTCCTCGCCGCGGCGTCGGCGTCGATCGCCATCCGCCGGTACCTGAAGGTCTGACGCACACAGCATCCGCGAGCGGGCGGCGCGCCGGGAAGGTGCGCCGCCCGCTTCGTGTTGAGTAGTCTGTAGGGCTGCGCGGAACCACTCACGCAGCGCACTGCACCGGTCACCATCGAGAGGAGTCGTCATGGCAAAGGAACGCGGGGAGAAGATCGTCGCGACGAACCGTCGCGCCCGGCACGACTACCTCATCGAGGACACGTACGAAGCGGGCATGGTCCTGTCCGGCACCGAGGTGAAGTCCCTGCGGATGGGGCGCGCGTCCCTGGTCGACGGGTACGCCTACATCGACGGCGGCGAGGCGTGGATCGACGCGGTGCACATCCCGGAGTACACCGAGGGCACGTGGAACAACCACTCGCCCCGACGGAAGCGCAAGCTGCTCCTGCACAAGCAGCAGATCGTGAAGATCTCGCACAAGACCGCGCAGGGCGGCTACACCCTCGTGCCGCTGCAGATCTACTTCCACGACGGTCGGGCCAAGATCGAGATCGCCGTGGCGAAGGGCAAGCGCGAGTTCGACAAGCGCCAGGCGCTGCGCGAGAAGACCGACAAGCGTGAGGCCGAGCGGGCCATGCGCACCCGGAACCGCGTCGGCGAGTAGCGCCGACGCGGTTCCTCGGCTAGACTGAGGGACTGCTCCGACAGGGGCATTGGCAACTCAACAGCGTGACAGCGGCTCGCACGTCCGGCCCGCATGGGGATGATCGGTTTCGACATTGCCTGTGTGCCGACGGGAAGCGGGCCGAGGACCCACGGTTATCTCGTAAACGATCCGTGGAAAACAACAAGTGCCAATTCCAAGCGCACTGACTTCGCTCTCGCTGCGTAAGCAGCCCAGCACATGAAGTCCGTCGGCCAGGTGACCGTCTTCTAACCTGATCCCGACGTCATCCAGAGGACTTGCTGCACGGTTGCGCCTCAGGGCCGTGCGGGACTTGCACTGAGACTGGGCCCGTCGTCCTAGAAGCCGGTAGCAAAGGGCGGGGCCGAGCAGAACGAACTATCCGGATACGCCCGTAGAAGACGTCGAATTGCAGCGATGGACGGGGGTTCGATTCCCCCCATCTCCACCATTCGCCGAACGACGAACCGCTGTCACGCTGCGCCACCTGAACGCCCCGGCACCGTCCCCTGGACAGTGCCGGGGCGTTCGCTGTTCCGCCACGTCCGAGGACTACGCTCCGGGGCAGGCGCGCAGAACACGCTCGCGTCGAACCCGAACGAGAGGTCAGAACGTGGTGCAGGAGATCGCGATCCGTGTCCGTCTGCGGGAGCAGGAACGAGTGGTGCTCAGCGAGTACGAGCGGATCGTGGGCTCCGTCGCCACGGTCGCCGCCCTCGCCGCATGGCTGCCGAACCCCGACACCCGCCTGGTCGTGCGCGGCCGCGGCGCGGAGCCGGTCCGGCTCGAGACCGTCACCTACGGCTCGGTGGTCGAGATGCTCGTCGTGCTCGACCAGCGCTCCGCCGGGGTCGAACGTGCCGCCGCCGCCATCGCCGCGCTCATCGTGTCAGTCCGCCACGAGCACGTCGCCGACGACGTCTCCGGGGTCGCCGGGGAACTCGATCGGCTCGACCGTGCTGCCCCGCGCGGACGTTCCGCCGTGGAACGCGCGCTGCGCACGTTCCTCGAGGGTGCGCGGTCCGACGTCCTCGAGCGCAAGACGACCACCCGGGTGCGGACCGCGCAGGCGTTGCTCCGGCTCGCCGAGGCGGACGCGGTGCTGTCGGTCGAACGGGTCGCCGATGCCTTGTCGCCCGTGCTCGAGGAGCACGCGGTCGACGTCGAGCTGGACACCGGGTCGGCAGTGGTCGTCGAGCCGATCGACGGGGTGGAGTCGCCGGAGACCGAGGCTGCCGACGCGGACGAGGACGCCGACGCTGACGCCGCGCAGGCGGAGCCGGAGGCCGCGTCGGCCGTCCTGCCGCTGCCAGCGGGTGCGGGGAAGGCGAAGTCGAAGAAGGACGACTCCAAGAAGAAGAAGGCCAAGAAGGACGACGAGAAGAAGAAGGCCAAGAAGGACGACGGCAAGAAGAAGGCCAAGAAGGACGACGAGAAGAAGAAGGCCAAGAAGGACGACGGCAAGAAGAAGGCCAAGAAGGACGACGGCAAGAAGAAGGCCAAGAAGGACGACGGCAAGAAGAAGGCCAAGAAGGACGACGGCAAGAAGAAGGCCAAGAAGTAGCAGGAGCGGCACAGCAGATCTCCGACCGGGGGTCCGTACCCTGGTGCGGTGCCCCCGGTCCCGCCCTCGTCGTCCTGGCGCGGGCTCGGCCGGGTCCTCGGCCGCAGGGCGAGCGCCCTCGCAGCAGCGGCCGTGGCGCTCGTCACCGCCGTCGGGACGCTGCGGTACCACCAGTTCCACGCCGGTGAGCCGAACCACGTCGTCGCGGTCGCGCTCGGGGTCGCCCTGATCGCAGCGGGTTCGGCCAGCGCCGTCGTGCTCCTCCGCCGGCCGGTTCCCGTCGCGGTGCCCCTCGGACTCGTGCTCCTCACCGTCGTGCTCGTCGTGGTCGCCCCGAGCGCCGCGTGGAGCGTCGTCCCGCTGGTGGTCTTACTGCAGACGACCATGCGGGTCGTCCCGGCCACGCTCGCCAGCGCAGCGGCGCTCGTCGTCGCAGCGGTCTCGGTGCCCCGCCTGACCGGGAACGACGACCCGGGGCTGCTCGTGGGGTGTCTGCTGTCCGGCTCGGTGTTCCTCGCCGCGATCGTCGTGTCGCGGGTGGCACTGCACGAGCGGTCGCGAACCGTCCGGCAGCTCGTCGCCACCCGCGCGCGACTCGTTGCCTCCGAGCGGCGGGCCGGTGCACTCGAAGCACGCCAGCACGTCGCCGCTGAGCTGCACGACACGGTGGTGCAGTCGGTGGCGGGCGCACTGTTCCTGACCGAAGCGGCGGAACGGTCCGGGGACGACGCCCTCGCGCAGCAGGCCCGCCGTGCACTGCGCAGCGCGGTCGTGGACACGCGCGCGCTCGTCGACGGCCTCGGAGCAGACCGACCGGAGGCCGGCGAGCCAGCGAACGGCGCGGCGGACGGGTTGACCGACTCGTTGACGGCCGCCCTCTCCACGGCCGCCGAGCGCGTGGGCGCCCGCTGGTCGGTGGTCGGGGAGCCGCAGACGGTGACCCCGATGCGTGCACTGGCTCTGCTGCGGAGCGCGCAGGGGGCGCTCGGCAACGCCGAACGGCACGCCGGCGCTTCGTCGATCTCGCTGGAGCTCCGGAACCAGGACGACTCGGTCACGGTCGTCGTCCGCGACGACGGCCGCGGCTTCGACCCGGGCCGGCCGTTCACGCCCGGGCCGACCGGGGGACACGGCCTGACGATCATGCGCCGACGACTCGAGGCCGTCGGGGGCACGCTCGGCATCCGCTCCGGCCCGGACGGTACGGTGCTGCGGGCGACCGTCCCGTTGGAGGAACCATGACCCGCGTCCTGCTCGTCGACGACCACCCGGTGCTCCGGTCCGGTGTCGCTGCGATCCTCGGGACCTTTCCCGACATCGACGTCGTCGCGTCGACGGGGGATCCGGAAGCCGTGAGCGCCCTGGTCGCCGAGGCGGCTCCGGACGTCGTCGTGCTCGACCTGGGCCTGGGGACGCGGAACGGCGTCGACCTGATCCCCGGACTGGTGCGGACCACGCGCGTGCTCGTGTTCACGGCCACGGGGACCGACGTGGCGATCATGCGGGCGCTCGATGCCGGGGCGACGGGGTACCTGCTCAAGGACGCCACCGCCGAGGAACTCGCCGCTGCGGTCCGAGCCGCCGCCACCGGGACCGCCGTGTACACGCGGGCCGTGGCGGAACGCATGCTCGACCGTGGTCGTCGACCGGACGAGACCCTGACCCCTCGTGAGCTCGACGTGCTCGAACTGCTCGCCGACGGCTCGACGAACCGGGTGATCGCGGGTCGGCTCTTCATGAGCGAATCCACGGTGAAGACGCACCTGGTGCGGGTCTTCGCGAAGCTCGGTGTCGACGGCCGAGCCGGGGCGGTGGCCGAGGCCACCCGACGGGGCATCATCGCCTTCGACGGCCAGGCGCACCCCGCACGGTCGCCCGACGACGTGACGACGTGACGACGTGACGACGGCGGGGCGACCGATGGTCGCCCCGCCGTCGTCACGATCGACTCAGCGCTGTCGGGTCACTGCACGACGCTGACGGGTCACTTCGTGATCGCGTCGAGCCCCGCCTGCGCGTACTCCTGGTCCGCGGCGCCCGACGGGGTGCCGCCGACACCGATGCCGCCGATGGAGGCCTCGCCCGCCTTGACCGGCACGGCCCCGGCGAGGAACAGCGTGCCGGGCAGGTCCTTCAGCCCGGCGTTGTCGCCCGTGGCGCGCTTCGCGAGTTCGGACGTCGGCGACCCGAACGCCGCGGCGGTGTACGCCTTCTGCCGTGATGCACTGATCGTGTGGGACGCGGCGTTCTCCCCGCGCACGAAGGCCTGCAGCTGGCCGTTGCGGTCGACGACCGAGACGCTGACGAAGCCGGCGCCGTCCGCCTCCGCGGCGGCGAGGGCGGCCGAGGCCGCCCGCACGGCGTCGGCGGAACTGAGCCGCTTCGACTCGACGACGGCGTCGTCGGTGACCGCGACGGTGCGGGCGTCCGTGGCGGTGCGGACATCGGCGAGGGCGCTGTTCGACGAGGTGACGGCAGCGCCGGCCGTGATGCCGGTGACGGCGAGGGCTGCAGCGGCGGTGGCGACGAGGGTGCGGGGGAGACGCATGGGGAGGACCTTCCGTTCGGTGTGGTGGGTCCAGCCTCGCGCCGACAGGTGGTGCGGCACATCGACCGTCCGGACCGCGGATCCGGACCGAACGGTCGACCGGGCGCCCGCAGCCGTTCCCGCTAGAAGTCGAACAGGTTCGCCCGGATCCCTCCGGCGCCGTACTCCCGTCGCAGGAGCCCTCGGCGCCGGAGCACCGGCACCAGGTCGCCGAACATCCGGTGGATCTGCGCCGGGTGCAGGTCGCCCGAGAAGATGATCCCGTCGTTGTCCGCGTCGCTGCCGAGTTCCTCGATGAAGTCCGCGAACTCGTCCGCGGTCCCGACGAACCCGGACCGCGATCCGGACCGCGACCCGGACCCCGAGCCCGGCGCGATCCGCCCCTGCTGCGCCTTGCGGGTGAGCAGCTCCCGCAGCGGTGCGTCCGGGGTGTCCCCGAGCAGCCCGCGGATCGTGCCGGCCGAGACGTGCTCGCCGAAGGTCCCGTCGGGCACCGGGGCGTCCAGGTCCAGCGCGAGCAGGTCGGTCTCGGAGTCGCTCGACCACGCGATCGCCGCCGCACGCAGCGCGTCGTCGGTGGGGTGCTCGGACGCCGCGACGATGCGGTCGGCCTCCTCCGGTGAGGACACGATCACGGGCTTGAGCACGAACAGGATCCGCAGGTCCGCGGCGGACCGCCCTGCGGCCTCGGCTGCCGTGATCACCCGGGCGCGGTAGTTCGTCACCGCGGCGGCGGACAGCGGTGCGAGTGCGAGCTGCACGTCCGAGTGGGTGCCGGCGAACGCGAGCCCTCGGCCCGAGCCGCCGGGGGAGACGACCACGGGGTCCGACGCCAGCGGCAGGGCGTTGAGCGGACCGTCGGCGGTGAAGTGGACGCCCTCGTGGTGGAACGCGTCGAGCGCGTCGCCGTCCGCGAAGTGCCACGAGTCCGGTGCGCCGACGTACGCGTCGCCCCACGACTGCCAGAGCCGGCGGAGCAGCGTGATCCACTCCTCGGCGCGGTCGTACGCCTGGTCGTGCGGCAGCGGCGGCAGGCCGGCGTGGCGTGCGCTGCCGACGTCGGTGACGACGTTGATGCCCAGACGGTCCGAGGACAGGTGCGCCAGGGTCGCGAACTGCCGTGCCGCCAGGTACGGCGGGGTGATGCCCGCGTTGACGGTCGGCGCGATGCCGATGTGCGAGGTCGCGGCGAACAGGTACGGGGCGAGCAGCAGCGGGTCGTGCTTCGGGCCGCCGTACGCCTGCCGGATGCGCAGGTCGAGGGTCGCGGGGGAGCCGAGCGAGACGGCGTCCTCGGCGATGACCAGGTCCATGCCGGCCTGCTCGAGCGTCCGCACGGACTGCTGGTACAGGTCCGGCTTCGTCCAGTCGTGGCCCCAGTCCCAGTCGGACCGTCCCCACGCCTGCGGGCCGAAGCCGCGCGAGAAGAAGTACCCGAAGTGCTGCAGCTCGGCCATTCAGCGCTCCTGCCGGTCGAGGGCCGGCCCACCGACTGCCGTGCGCTGCGCGTCAGACGCTCCACGTGCCTCCCGGCCGGCGGCGGCGTCTGCGGACCGCACCGCGGCGAACCCGCGTTCCAGGTCGCGGAGCAGGTCCGCGACGTCCTCGATGCCGACCGACAGGCGGATCAGGCCGTCGTCGATGCCCTGCTCCGCGCGTTCCTCCGGCGTGCGGCCGGCGTGCGTGGTGGTCGCCGGGTGCAGGATCAGCGAGCGGACGTCGCCCAGGTGGGTCATCCGGCTGAACAGCTGCACGGCGTCGATGAACGCCCGCGCGGCGGCTTCGCCACCGGCGAGCGTGAAGGCGAAGACGGACCCGGCCCCGCGGGGCAGGTAGCGCTGGGCGAGGTCGTGGAACGGACTGGAGGCCAGGCCCGCGTGGTCGACGCTCGTCACCTCCGGCTGCTGGTCCAGCCAGGACGCGACGGCCAGCGCGTTCGTGCAGTGGCGTTCCACCCGCAGCGACAGCGTCTCGATGCCCTGGCGGAGCAGGAACGCGTTGAACGGGGACGGCGCCGGGCCGATGCGTGCGGCGACGACGTCGCGGGCGAACACGGCGAACGCCCGGTTGCCGTACCGCTCGACGTAGCTCTCGCCGCCGAGGGACCGTTCGGGGCTGGTCAGGTGCGTCCAGCGCTCGGGGGCGGCGGTCCAGTCGAACCGGCCGCCGTCCACGACCACGCCGCCGAGTCCGGCGCCGTGCCCGGACAGGAACTTCGACGCCGAGTGCACGACGATGTCCGCACCGTGCTCGACCGGGCGCACCAGGTACGGCGTGGCGAGGGTGTTGTCGACGATCAGCGGGACGCCGGCGCGGTGTGCGGTCTCGGCGACGCCGGTGATGTCGAGGACGTCGTTCTTCGGGTTCGGGATCGTCTCGGCGAAGAACGCCTTCGTGTTCGGCCGGACCGCGGCAGCCCAGGCATCGAGGTCGCGGGCGTCGGTGACGAAGTCGGCCTCGATGCCGAGCCGACCGAGGTTCTGCAGCAGCAGCCCGCGCGTGCCCTCGTAGATGCTCCGGGCGCTGACGACGTGGTCGCCGGCCTGCAGCAGACCGAGGAACGCCACGGTCGCCGCCGCCTGACCGCTGCCGACCAGGATCGCCTGGACACCGCGTTCGAGCAGCGCCACGCGACGCTCGACGTCGGCGTTCGTGGGGTTGCCGAGGCGCGTGTAGGTGTAGCCGTCGTCGGTGTCGGCGAAGCGGTCGCGGGCCTGGTCGAAGTCGTCGAACAGGAACCCGGAGGACATGTGGATCGCGGGGACCCGGGCGCCGTGCCCGGCGTCGGGCACGAAGCCGCCGTGTACCTGCTCGGTCGCGAAGCCGTGGTCGTCGGTCGCCATGGGACACCTCCGGGGGTCGTCTGGCGGTAGCCTCGCAGCCGCTCGGCGCGGACAGGCGATTGCGGCCCCCTGTTACGCGCGCACAGCCTCAGACGAGCGCGAGGACCCCGGCGACGACGGTGTCCCAGACCTGGAGCAGCGGCTCGCGTGCCAACCACACGGCGACGGCGTTCACGGCGACGAACAGCACGAACCACAGGGACGCCGGCACCCGCATCTCCGCCGCGGCGATGTGGAAGTCGGTCTGCACCCGGGCGCCGGTGACCAGCCAGCGACCGACCTGCACCACCGAGCGCAGGCCGTCGACGACGAAGAACGCCCCGACGGCTGCGACCACCAGGACGGTGGCCTCGGACGGGCGGACGGCCACCCACAGGGCGAGCGCGTCGAAGCCGAGCACGACGAGCAGGCCGAACCAGTTCCGGACGAACGCCAGCGCGACGAGCCCGATGACCGCCAGCACCACCATTGGCAGCCAGCGGGAGCCGTGCAGCACCCCGGTCACCAGGAGCACCCCCGCCCACAGGGGTGCGCTGTAGCCGGCGTACAGGTTCAGGATCCGCACGAGCCACCGGATGCCGCCGGGCACCCGGCCGAGCTGGACCCAGGCCTCGCCGGACCCGTCCGGGTGCAGCTCGATCCGCTGGATCCGCCCGCCGAACGGCACGACGACGATCGCGTGCCCGACCTCGTGCGCGATGGTCGCGGCGATGCGGGCCACGCGGCCGACGAACGGCACGAACGGCAGGACGGCGCCGACGAGGAGCGCGACGAAGACGAGGGGCGGGGCTGCGGTGGTCAAGTGACCAGCATCGCAGCCCCGCCCAGGAAGACCCTGCGGGATACGGTCAGGGGAGCACGGGCGTCGTCAGCACCACCGTGACCAGGACCACGGTGCCGGCGATCGCCAGGGCGGTGAGGACGGCGAGGAAGACCGTCAGGCGGTTCACGCGTCGGCGCCCGGCTATTCGACCGTCACCGACTTCGCGAGGTTCCGGGGTTTGTCGACGTCGCACCCGAGCTGCAGGGCGAGTTCGCGGGCCAGCATCTGCAGCGGTACGACGGCCTCGAGCGGACCCCACGGCGCGGTCATCGCACCCCAGGCCAGGTCGCCGGTGCCACGGCGGCCGAGCGCGGGGATGTCCGCCGACTCGCCGCCGATCGTGATGACGAAGCCGCCACGGGCCCGGACCTCGGCGATCGCCGACTGGATCTTCGGCTCACCGTGGTCGATGACGACCACCGGGGTGCCGTCGTCCACCAGCGCGAGCGGCCCGTGCTTGAGTTCGCCGGCGGGGTAGGCCTCCGCCCAGCGGTAGCTGAGCTCCTTGAGCTTCAGAGCGCCCTCGGCGGCGTACGGCAGCCCGGCACCGCGGCCGAGGAACAGGAAGCCCGTCGCCTCCTTGACGCTCGACACCAGCAGCGGCATCCGCTCGGCGGACACCCGCGCGGCGTGCTCGATCCGTGCCGGCAGGTCGAGCAGCTCGTCGACGAGCACCTGCGCGCGCGACGGTTCGATCCGGCCGGAGGCCACCATCGCGGAGATCATCGCCGCGACGCCGACGACGACCTGCGCCGTGAACGTCTTCGTGGCGGCGACCCCGATCTCCGGGCCGGCGTGGCAGTCCAGCACGGCGTCGGCCCGTCGGGCGAGAGAGGAGTGCATGTTGTTCGTCAGCGCGAGCACCGGGTGGCGGTCCTCGAACCGGTCCAGGGCGCGGAGCACGTCAGCGGTCTCACCGGACTGGCTGATCGCGACGACGAGGGTGCCCGAACCGAGCACGGCCTGGTCGGCCTCGCTCGCGACGACGATGTCGGTCGGCACGCCACCGATCCCGCGCAGTGCGGTCGCGATCACCTGGCCCGCGTTCAGCGACGTGCCGCAGGCGACGATCGCCAGCCGGTGGAAGCCGGCCAGACCGAGGCCCACCCACATGCTGCCGTCGGCGGTGCGGCGGGTCACCCGGTCCAGGATCGTCGCGACGACGTCGGCCTGCTCGTCGATCTCCTTCGCCATGTGGTCGGTGTGGTCGCCGAGGTCGAGTGCGGCGGCGGCGAACGGGGACGGCGTGGGGAACGGCACGGGCACCGTGATGCCGTCGGACGACCAGGTCCAGGCCTCACCGAGCTCGACGACGTCGCCGTCGCGCAGCGCCACGAACGTCTCGCACCACTCGGCGATCGCGCCGATGTCGCTCGCCACGAAGTCACCGCGGCCGGAGCGGGCGACGACGAGCGGCGAACGGTCCGCGGCCACGACCATGCGGCCGTCCCGGGCGTCCAGGACCACGATCGCCCACGAGCCCTCGAGCTGCGCCGTCGCGATCTGCACCGCGAGCATCAGGTCCGGGTCGACCGCCAGGGCCCGCTCGACCAGGTGCGCGATGACCTCGGAGTCGACGTCGGACCGGAAGCGGTGGCCCTGGGCCTCGAGCGTCTGCCGCAGCCGCTCCGCGTTCTCGATGATGCCGTTGTGCACGATCGAGATCCGGCCCGTGCAGTCGGCGTGCGGGTGCGCGTTCGCCTCGCGAACGGCACCGTGCGTGGCCCAGCGGGTGTGACCGATGCCGACGCCGGTGAGTGCGTCACCCGAGCGTGCAGCGACGAGTGTTCGCAGGTCGCCGACGCGGGAGACCGAGCGGATCGTCTCGGTGCGGCCGACGGCCGTCCGGACGGCGATGCCGGCGGAGTCGTACCCGCGGTACTCGAGTCGTTCGAGTCCGTCGAGCAGGTAGGGGGTCGCGTCGTCAGACACGCGGGCCGCGATGATGCCGCACATCGGCTGTCCCTTCGGGGGAACGAGGGTGGGTGGAACGGGGAGGTGGGACTGGTGCGGCACCGACCGCCGTCGGGTCTGCCGCGCGTCCGGGGCCTCCCGGCCCGGGAACCGACGCCCGTCCTCGGATCAGGCGAGGACGGACGTCGGTGTCGTTGGGCCGAGGGGTTCGGGTACCGGACGGGGTACCGCGGGCTGGCCCCCGGGGGAGGGGCACGGCGGTCGGTGCAGGAGAAGCCTCACCCGCCGCCGACCACACGGCAACACCCGTCGGACGCTCTTGCGGTTCCCCGCGTGCGGGGGCACACCGCGCTGCGGTCGCGTGCGGACTCCCGCAAGCGCCGTCGCACCAAGCGAGGGACGACGGACAGGAGGCCCGGTACCAGCTGGTACCGGGCCTCCTGCGCGGTCTTCGCTCTGAGCGACGCGCCAGCGGCGCGCGGACCCAGCGCCGGGCGAGCCTGCGAGCCCGGTTGGATGTGTCTCTCCTACGTGAGGAGCGCGACCAGGTGCGATCGCGACCGCGCGCCGACCTTGCGGTAGATCTGCGTGAGCCGCAGTTC
This sequence comes from Curtobacterium sp. MCSS17_005, assembly GCF_003234225.2. NCBI lineage: Bacteria > Bacillati > Actinomycetota > Actinomycetes > Micrococcales > Microbacteriaceae > Curtobacterium > Curtobacterium sp. MCSS17_005. Next base: position 2,357,933 of record NZ_CP126258.1, on the reverse strand, counting down.
CACCGTGCGCTGCGACATGAACAGCGACGAGGCGATCTCGCGGTTGCGGTAGCCCTCGGTGACCTTCTGCACCACCGCACGCTCCTCGGCGGTCAGTGACGTGAGCACCGCGGACGCGTCGGGGGCGCTGCGCGGCGTCCCGGGGAACGCCGGCGAGAGCACCGGTGCGGACCGGATCGACGACGAGCCCGTGCCGAACTGCGGCATCGCCGCAGCCGGCGCCGGGGTCACCAGCGGTCGGCGCAGGCCGGCCGCCTCGTACGCCGCTGCGGCCGCCGCACCGAGGCGCGGACGCTCCGCCGGGTTGCCGACCGCGGCCAGCGCCGCGAACGTGCGAGCCCGCTCGTACTGCGAGTCGTGCGGCTGGAACAGCTCCAGCGCACGGCGACGAGCCGTCTCGCGGGTGGTGTCGTCGGCGACGAGCGCGAGGCTCCGCGCCAGCACCAGGGCACCCCAGCGCCCGGGACGGGCATGGTGGTCCGCCGCCAGGCGGGCCGTGATCGTGCGCGCGTCGTCGATCCGTCCGAGGCGCACGTACGCCTCGACCAGGTCGCCGAGGTGCCGGAGCACCGCGGGGTTCCGGAGCGACCGACCGATGGCGTCGGCGGCCTCGAGCGCCGTGGCTGCCTCGTCGAGGCGGCCGTCGAGCAGCAGGACCTTGCCGCGGAGCGCGTGCAGCTTCGCCGTCGCACCCCAGAGCCGACTCGTCGAACGGTGCTCGAGGCACCGGTCCACGACGTCGAGCGCCTCGGCGGAACGGCCCTCGGCGAAGTGCCGCCACGCGACGGCGATCGCCCGGGAGGGCTCACGCAACCGCTCGGCGACGGACGAACCGGACTCCCACACGTCGATCGCGCGGAGCGCCTGCCGGAAGTTCCCGGAGCGCACCTCGTTCTCGGCCGTCAGGTAGCGCGCCGCCTCGGTCCACACCGCCGCGGTCTCCTGGCCCCGGGCGAGCACGAGTGCGAACACCCGTCGCGCGCTCCGGTAGCGCTCGCCGATGCTCAGCGCGTGAGCGAGGAGCAGCAGGGCCGGGTCGGACATCGCCACGAGCTCCGACGTCGCGAGCCCGTCGTGCAGCTCGGTGTCGGGCGGCAGCACGCCGTCCACGGCGGCGATGAGCTCCCGCGCGGTCGTCGTGATCTCGAGGGTGTGCGCGGACGCCGAACCCTCGAGCGGTTCGATCCGGTGCAGCAGGTCCTTCGCCTGGTCGAGCTCCCACGCCTCGGCACGGAAGCACGCCACCATGGCCATCAGCCCGGCGACGGCGTCCACCTCGGCCGGGTCGGTCGCGTCGACGGGGACGAGCAGTTCGTCCGCGTGCACGGCATCACCGCTGAGGTACTCGGCCGAGTACTGCAGGCGGAGCCGGCGGACCTCGTTCGGCGTCGTCCGGAACGGACGGAGCGCCGCGAGGTACCGACCAGCGAAGCCGAGCAGGCGCTTGCCGAGCATGGCCTCCGCGACCCCGAGGAGCGCGACGTGCTCGTCCTCGGTCCCGCCACCGATGTGCAGGGCACGCTCGGTCAGCGCGATCGCGGCGTGCACGTTGCCGTCCACGACGTACGACCGTGCGGCCTGGAGCAGCGCGACCACGTCGGGGACGTCGTCGACGAAGCTCCGGTGCCACGCGGCCGACCGCGGGTCGGTCTCCGCGCTCGCCGTGGCCAGCTCGGCGTGTGCCGCACGACGGTCACGGGCGGGCATCCGCCAGTAGAGCGCGGAACGGACCAGCGGATGCCGGACGGTGACGCTCTGCCCGCGGACGGTCGCGAGACCGGCCCCGACCAGGTCGTCCAGCTCGTCCCGGTCCCACGCCGTGGTCTTCGCGACGGGCACCAGGGCGAGCTTCGCGAGGACGTCCAGATCGCGTCCCGCGGCGGGCCCGAGTGCGAGTGCCGCGATGGCCTCGGTCGTCGGAGTGGGTCGGAGCGGGAGCACGATCGGCTCCGCGCCGGTGAGCTGCTCCCGGGTGAGCACCGCGAGCTGTTCGCGGAGCGCGCCGGGGTTGCCACCGGTCTCCTCGGCGAGGACAGCGAGGACGCCGTCGTTCGCCTCGGCCGGTGCCATGGCCCGGGCGAGGACCAGGGCCTCGTCCGAGGGCAGCGGTTCGATGCGCAGGGTCGGCAGGGCCGCGAGCGGACCGTCCGACGGCACCGAGCGGACCGTCGCCACGACGCGCAGGGCGGTGCCCGCGAGTCGTCCGGCGAGGAACGCGATGAGTTCCTGGCTCTCCGCGTCCATCCGGTCGAGGTCGTCGATGAGGACGAGCGTCGGCGGGAGGGTCAGGGCGTGCACGGCGTCGAGGAAGTCGTGCGCCGCCGCCAGCCCGGCCGTCACGGCGGCCGCGGTCCCGCCGGCCTGCAGCAGGTGGGCGATGTGTGCGGTCGCTCGTGGGTCGTCGAGCGCGGTGAACAGGGAGGTCACCCCGGCCAGTGGCCAGCGGGATTCACTCCCGTTGACACCGACCCGGACGACGGGGAGGGAAACGCGGTTCGAGACCGCGTCGAGGACGCTGCTGCGTCCGGAACCAGGGTCGCCGACCACGACCATCGCGGACTCCCGTGGGAGCACTGCGAGGGTCGCGATCCGGTCGACCTCGAGACGTCGACCGGTGAGTGCCATGACTCACCGGCCTCCGGGTCCGGAGGCGGATGCTGCGAGGAGGGCGTCGGCGAACACGGGGGTCGCTGCGACGGGGCGCACTGAGGCGGACCGGACTGCTGCACGGCGGGTGACCGTGGCGGAGTGCGGACGAGCGGCGGCGACTGGGCGCGCGCCGGAACTGTCGTGGATTGGATGCGGTCGACGAGTGTGGGTGCACTCGGTTCCGCTCGGGAACGATGATGTCATCGTCTGTATCACCCCTCGGGTTAGGGTCTTCGGACGAACACGACCGGTCTGTTCCGCCGTCCGGATCTAGGGAATCCGAGAGCATCACGTGACCTGCCGTCTGGAGCACGATAACTCAGGTACCGGCCCGCCGAGCGGACTCGCGCCGACGGATGTCCAGAACCGTGCCCCCAGTACGGGGGGCCACGAGGGGGGTGTGGCACCCGCCCTCTGCACCCCGATCCGGGTCCGCCTGACGGAACCGGGGTACAGCTCTGTCCGGACCTCGTTCGTCCTCGCAGGTGTAGCCAGGACGGGATGTCCAACGCTGAACCGACCGACGCCCGCCTCGATGACCGCACCCGGTGGCGCGCCTTCGCCGTGTGCGTTGCGGTGGCGGCCCTGACGATCCTCGACCTGTCCAAGGTGAACGTCGGGCTGCCCTCGATCGAGCAGTCCCTCGGGGCCACCAGCTCGTCGCTCCAGCTCATCGTGGCGGGGTACGCGCTGGCGTTCGGCCTCGCCCTGGTGCCCGCGGGTCGGCTCGGGGACCTGAAGAGTCGGCGCGTCATGTTCATCGTGGGGCTCAGTGCGTTCACCGGATCGAGCCTGCTGTGCGCCGTCGCACCGAACATCGAGGTCCTGATCGTCACCCGGATCCTGCAGGGGTTCGCCGCCGGGATCCAGATGCCCCAGGTCATCGGACTGGTACAGCAGCTGTTCCGCGGGCCGGAGCGTGGCCGCGCCTTCGGGCTGTTCGGGGCCATGATCGGCATCTCCACCGCCCTCGGGCCGACCATCGGCGGGGGCCTCATCGCGATCGGCGGCGAGGAGTCCGGCTGGCGGCTGCTGTTCTGGATGAACGTGCCCCTCGGGATCGCCGCACTGCTCTTCGCCGTCCGCCTGCTGCCGAAGGGCGCGCAGGGGAAGGCGCAGGACCGCGAACTGGACGTCGTCGGCATCCTGCTGCTCGGCGCCGCCATCATCACCCTGATGCTGCCGTTCGTGCTGACCAGCGGCGGCGGTGGTTCCGCGACCCGCTGGTTCTGGCTCGTCGGGTTCGCGGTGTTCCTCGTGCTGTTCGTGCTCTGGGAGCAGCGGTTCAAGCGGCAGGGCAAGTCGCCCGTGGTGCACTTCGAGCTGTTCCGGCTGTCGTCGTACCGCAACGGCCTGTCGATCGTGGCCGTCTACTTCGCGGCGCTGCCGGCGTCGTTCCTCATGGTCACGCTGTACCTGCAGGAGGGCCTCGGGCTCTCGCCCCTGTTCGCCGGCATGGTGAGCATCCCCTTCGCCGCGACGAGTGCGGTGGGCTCCTACATTGGCGGACGGATCGTCGACCGGGTCGGGCGGGCGCTGGTCGTCGCCGGGCTCGGGATGGTCGTCGTCGGCTTCCTGCTGCTCATGGTCGCCGCGGTCGCCACCCCGCCGGATGTCACCCCGTGGGCGATGGCGGGCGCGTTCCTGGTGGGCGGACTCGGTGGCGGGTTCGTGGTGTCGCCGAACCAGACCCTGACCCTGGCCGAGATCCCCGTCGAGCAGTCCGGGGTGGCGGGGTCGATGCAGCAGCTCGGGCAGCGTGTCGGCACCGCGATCGGCACCGCGGTCGCGACGAGCATCTTCTACGGGATCGTGCGGAGCGAGGCGGCCGGGTCGGGATCCGGCGGGTCGGGCGGTCGTCTCGACGCGTACCACGACGCCTTCCGCAGCGGCACGACGTTCACGGTGTCGCTGATGGGGCTCGCGCTGGTGCTGGCCGGCGCGGACCTGGTGGCGCGTCGTCGGGCGGCGCGGCGGTCGGACGGGGAGTCCGAGGGCTCGGACGCCGCTGCTGAGTCCGCCGACCGGACCGGCGCGCCGGGGTCCGTCGAGCGGGGCTGACCGGCCCGCCGACCGTGCCTAGGCGTCGCGGCGGATGACCTCGACGACGGCGTCGTGCACCAGGCCGTTCGAGGCGAGCGCGCTGCCGTGCCACGGCCCGGGGTCGCCGTCGAGCGAGGTGAAGCGGCCGCCGGCCTCTTCGACGATGGGGACGAGGGCCGCGATGTCCCACGGCTTCAGGTCCGGTTCGCCGGCGACGTCGAGGACGCCCTCGGCCACCATCATGTAGGACCACATGTCGCCGTAGGCCCGGGTGCGCCAGACCCGGCGCGACAGGTCGACGAGCGGCTCGAGGCGGTCGTCGTCGTCCCACTGCTGGATGCTGTTGTAGCTCAGGCTCGCGTCGGCGAGCTCGGACACCCCGGAGACCCGGAGCGGCCCTTCCAGCGAGAACGCGCCGGAGCCCTCGGCCGCCCACCAGCGCTTGCCGAGGGCGGGCGCACTGACGACGCCGAGCACCGGGCGGCCGTCGACCGCGAGCGCGATGAGGGTCGCCCACACCGGCACGCCGCGCAGGTAGTTGGCGGTGCCGTCGATCGGGTCGACCACCCACTGCCGGTGCCCTTCGCTGACGGCCTCTGCACCGGTGTCCGCCGTCGTCTCCTCGCCGAGGAACGCGTCGTCCGGTCGCTCGGCGGCGAGTCGCTCGCGCAGGGCCCGTTCGACGGCCTGGTCGGCGTCGGTGACGTGCGTGCTGTCGGCCTTCTTCGTCACGTGCAGGTCGGCGGCACGGAAGCGCTCGAGGCTGATCGCGTCGGCGGTGTCGGCGAGGGAGCGGGCGAAGTCCAGGTCGGCGCTGAGGTCCACGTCGCCCAACCTACCGTCGCTACGCGGCGACGACCTCTTCCTCCTCGAGCCGGGTGACCTCGCGCTCGCGGGCGATGCGGGTCCGGCGGGCGACGAGTCCGTGCACGACGACGCAGAGCAGGAGCGCGGCGGCCAGCCAGAGGGCGAGCACGAGCGACGACCGGCCGAGCGAGGCGTCCGGGAAGTACTGCAGGTCCTGAGCGGCCTGCAGCCATGCGGCACCGCTCCAGAAGGTGTGCAGCGCGGCGAAGAACCCGGGCTGGAACGCCGGCTGGAAGATCCCGCCGGACGACGTGAAGTTCAGCATCACGAACAGCATCGTGAGGATCGGGGTGGTCCACCGGCCGAGCACGGGGTGCAGCCCGACGCCGAGCGCGACGATGATCGCGTCGTAGAGCCAGGCGAACAGGAACACCTGCCAGTGGTGGGTGGTGATGACGCCGTAGATCGGTCCGGCGACGATCACGCCGATGCCGGCGACGACCCCAGCGGTGGCGAGCCCGATGACCGCGGTCCACACGGCACGGAGCTTCGTCGCGACCGAGGCCACGGCGATCGCGGACGCGTACCCGCCGACGCTCAGGGCCACGAGCAGGAAGAACAGCCCCTGGCCGGTGGTGTCCTGGTCGCCCGTGGGTACGACGTCGACGACCCGGAACGGCACGTGCTGGTCGTAGGCGATCGGCAGGAACACCTTCTGCGCTGCGCTCGCGGTGGTCTCCGACGCGGCGGTCGAGACGTAGAGCGTGGCACCCGTCGCCGTCGGTGCGTACACGGCGGCGAGGTCGCGGTCGCGCACCTGCTGCTCGGCCGCCTTCGTCGAGGCGACGACGTGGGCCACGAGTGCCCCGTCGGACTGGTCGGTCACGGTCTGGGCGAACACCTGGGTGGCCGCGCCCTGGCCGACGATGCCGACGGGCAGTTCCTGCGGGGCCGGGGCGTGGAAGGCACCGAGGTAGGCCAGGCCCATGCCGGCGGCCAGGAACAGCGGCACGAGGATGTGCGAGGCGAACGTCAGCAGCACGCGACCGAGGCCGGCGGGGCGCAGAACGCTGTCGGACCGCTGCGGCTTCGGGGCTCGTGGGGACTTGTGGGTGGGGGAGTGGTGCGCGTGCGACGTCGTCGTCGTGCTCGGGGACGGGGCGTCGACAGTGGGGGTCGGCGCAAAGTTGTACTTTGCAACTTCAGACACGACCGCAACTGTACAACCCCGATGCGCGCTTGTCGACGCCGGCCCGGCGTCGAGGCATTGTCCGGTGCGAGGTTGCACACTCCGTGCGAGGCCCGCGAGCCCGCACGGAGTGCACGACCTCGCACCGTTCGTGCGCCCCTCGCACGGTGCGAGGTCTGCTCCGTGCGAGGGGCGCGGGAACCGGAGTGGTCACGACTCACCGCGCGCCGGCGCTCGAGTGGTCACGAACTGTCGAGTGCCGCGTCGCCAGTCGACAGTTCTTGACCGCTCGACGCACACACCGCGGGGTGTCGTGACAGCCGCCGCCGCCGCCCAGCCGCCGACGAGCCGCCGACCAGCCGCCGACCGCCGACCCGCAGCCGACAAACGCCCGCCAGCACCGCCCGCGGCCTACTCGGAACCGGGGTCGGACGCGCCCATTCCGGTCAGCAGCGCCCGGAACGAGTCGAGCCGCTCGACGCCGGTCGGCCCCAGCTCCCCGTCCTGCACCCGGTCGACGATCTCCCAGTCGTGCGCCTGCGCCAGCGGGATGCCGTCCCGCGCGGGCAGCACCGGCACGGCGTGCGACGCGAACGCCCGGAAGACGTTCGCGGGGTCGACGTGCCCCAGGCCGAACGACCGCACACCCGGCGTGTCGATGATCCATCCGCCGTCGCGGACCCGCAGCGCGATCGACGACGACGACGTGTGCCGCCCGCGACCCGTCACGGAGTTCACGACGCCGATCGCCCGCGTCGACCCGGTCAGGGCGTTCACCAGCGTCGACTTGCCCACACCGGAGTGCCCGACGGTCACGGTCACCTTGTCGTCCAGCAACTCGTGCAGCGCCTCGAACGGGACGTCGTCCGATCGGCTCGTGATGATCCTCAGATCGAGGCACGCGAAGTGCGCCAGGAACGCAGCCGGGTCGGCGAGGTCGGTCTTCGTGATGCAGAGGATCGGGTCGAGGCCGGCGTCGAACGCGGCCACCAGGTACCGGTCGATCAGGCGTGTGCGCGGCTCGGGGTCGGCGGCGGCCACCACGATGAGCATCTGGTCGGCGTTCGCCACGATGACGCGCTCGACCTCGTCGGAGTCGTCGGCACTCCGCCGCAGCAGGGTGGTGCGCTCGGCGACCTTCACGATGCGTGCCAGCGAGCCGGGATCCCCGGAGATGTCCCCGACGAGCGACACGTGGTCGCCCGTGACGACGGACTTCTTGCCGAGCTCGCGGGCCTTCGTCGCGGTGATGACGTGGTCGTCGATCAGCACGCCGAACCGCCCGCGGTCGACGTTCGTCACCCACCCGACGGGGGCGTCGTCGTACGTCGGCCGGGTCTTCGTGCGCGGTCGGTTGCCCTTCGGGTTCGGGCGCACCCGCACACTCGACTCGTCGTACTGCCCGTACGGCTCGTCCGCGTCGGAGTCGTCACCGTCGGCGTCGTCCCACCAGCTCATGCGTCAGTCCCCACTCACCGGTACAGCGGACACCGAGGACGCCACGAGCGCGGCCCACAGCTCCGGGAACTGCGGCAGCGTCTTCGCGGTCGACCCGATGTCGTCGACGGCGACGCCGTCGACGACGAGGCCCACGATCGCCCCCGCGGTCGCCATCCGGTGGTCGTCGTACGCGCCCCAGGCGCTGCCGTGGAGCGGCGCCGGCTCGATCCGCAGGCCGTCGTCGAGTTCGTGCACCGCGCCTCCAGACCGGTTGAGGTCCGCCGCCAGCGCGGCCAGACGGTCCGTCTCGTGCCCCCGCAGGTGGCCGATCCCGGTGATCTCGCTCGGGCCGTCCGCCAGCGCGGCCAGCGCGACGAGCGCCGGGGCGAGTTCGCCGCCGCGGCTCAGGTCGAGTTCGAGACCCGGCAAGGAGGCCCCACCCCGGATCCCGACGCCGCCGTCGACGACCAGGTCGTCACCGTCACGAGCCACGCTCGCCCCCCACAGGGGCAGGAGCGTCTCGAGGTCGGCACCGACCTGCGTCGTCTCGGTGGGCCAGGTGCGGATGCGCACCGTGCCGCCGGCGACGAGCGCGGCGACCGCGAACGGCGCGGCGTTCGACAGGTCGGGCTCGATCGTGACGTCACGCGCGCCGATCGGGCCCGGGTGCACGACCCACTCGCCGACCGACGGCTCGTCGACGCGGACGCCGCGGGCACGGAGCGCCGCGACGGTCATCTCGATGTGCGGCATGCTCGGCAGGCGTTCGCCCACGTGGGTGAGGTGCAGGCCCTCGTCGAAGCGGGGCGCCGACAGCAGCAGGCCGGAGACGAACTGCGACGACGCCGACGCGTCGATCGTCAGGGCGCCGCCGCGGACCGAGCCGGTGCCGGTGAACGAGAACGGCATCGAGCCGCCGCCGTTGTCCGTGACGTCGACACCGAGGTCGACGAGTCCCTGCACGATGGCGTGCATCGGTCGCTTGCGGGCGTAGGGGTCACCGTCGACCGTGACGGGCCCGACGGCCAGGGCAGCGAGCGGCGGCAGGAAGCGCATCACGGTGCCGGCCAGCCCGCAGTCCAGGCGGACGTCGCCGCGCATCGGGGCGGGCGTGATCCGGAGGTCCGGGCCGTAGGGGTTCGGGGCGGTGCCGGCCGCCGGCTCGAGCTCCTCGATGCCGACGCCGAGCGCCCGGAGGCCCGCGATCATCAGCGCCGAGTCACGGGAGTGCAGCGGGAGCCGGATCGTCGAGGGGCCGTCCGCGAGGGCCGCGAGCACGAGCTCCCGGTTCGTCAGCGACTTCGACCCGGGCAGCGCGACGTCGCCGCGCAGCGGACCCCCTGCGACCGGGGCGATCCAGGGGTCGGCGGGCTGGGCCCCGCTGTGGGAATGTGTCGTGTCTGCCATCGGTTCACCAGGGTACTGAACGCACCGGGAGGATCAGTGGCGACAGCAACACTCGCACGAGAGCGGACCGGCACGGCGACCGTGCTGACCGCGGTGCCGACGACGCTCGGCACGCTCGGCCTAGACTTGGCGGCGATGACGACCGACGAACCGCAGGCAGCTCCGCACCACCTGGTCGACGAGACCGAGGTGCAGCTCGACGCCGTCGAAGAGGAACACGAAGCCCTCGACGACGCCGCAGACGAGCCGGTGGACGCGAAGACCGTCTCCGAGGCGGAGCTGCGGTCCCTGTTCGAGGACCAGGCGCTGCCCTTCATGGACCAGCTCTACGGTGCGGCCATGCGGATGACCCGCAACCCGGCCGACGCGTCGGACCTGGTGCAGGAGACGTTCGTCAAGGCCTTCGCCGCGTTCGGTCAGTTCAAGCAGGGCACCAACCTGAAGGCCTGGCTGTACCGGATCCTCACGAACACGTTCATCAACACGTACCGCAAGAACCAGCGGAACCCGTACCAGGGCACCATCGACGAGCTCGAGGACTGGCAGCTCGGCGGCGCGGAGAGCGTCACCCAGTCGATCTCCGCCCGGTCCGCCGAGGCCGACGCGATCGACCACCTGCCGTCCTCCGCCGTGAAGGACGCACTGCAGGCCATCCCGGAGGACTTCCGGATGGCCGTGTACTTCGCCGATGTCGAAGGCTTCTCGTACCAGGAGATCGCCGACATCATGAAGACCCCCGTGGGGACGGTCATGAGCCGCCTCCACCGTGGCCGCCGGCTCCTCCGTGGGCTCCTGGCGGACCACGCCCGTGAGACCGGCATCGTCCCGGACGCAGCGTCGACGGCGACGATGCGTGGACGGGGACGAGGCGCGGCACAGACGACGAAGGCAACCGCGGCCACCGGTCGCACCGGACGGAAGGACGCACGATGAGCGGCTGCGACTGCTCGAAGGCGAAGGCCGAGCTCGAGGAGTTCCTGCACGACGAGCTCCGGCACGAGGACGCCGCGGACATCCGCGAGCACATGGACGGCTGCGAGGACTGCCAGACCGAGCACCGCGTCGGCGTCGTGCTCATGGAGACCGTGCGTCGTGCCTGCAAGGAGACCGCTCCCGACCAGCTGCGCAGCGAGATCCTCGCGCGCATCCGGGTGGAGCAGGCGACGCACTGACGGCACGCCCGTCCGGGGCGAGCGGGTCCGCGGGATCATCTCCCTCGGGCGTGGTGCTCGCGGACGGCTGCGGGTGTCAGCACGGTCGGGTGGACTCGTACGGTGTCGATCGACCCGACGAAGGTGTCGACGGTCGGTGTGTTCGGCCAGGTGGGGTCGATGAGCCCGTGGCCGGCTCGCCAGAACCCGTTGTACGCCGCTGCGGCTGCGACGTCGGACCGTGCAGCGACCAGGGCGCCGTCGAGCCACAGCTCGAGCTGACCCGGTCGGAACTGTCCGACGGCGTGGTGCCACGACGAGTCGTCGACCCGGGCAGTGCTCTGCACGACCTTCGCGACCGTGCCGTCCCAGACCCCGAACACCAAGCGTCCGTCCGGTCCGGTGTAGAAGTTCCGGTCGTAGGCGCTCGTGGCGCCCGTCGCCCTCTGGGCGAAGCCGATGATCCGGCCCTGTCGGTCGGTCCGGAACCACAGTTCGAGCGCGAAGACCTGCGGCGCCGCTCCTGCGGTCTTCGTGTGGACCACGCCGTCGGCACCGGAGCCCGACCCGAAGCTGATGAACGGGTTCTGGTCACACGAGCCGTCGACCCGGGTGACGCCGGCGCCGAGCGTCCCGTCACGCCCGAGGTCCGACGTGTCCAGCACGGTGGGGCCGTTCTTCTCGGCGAAGTCCCACGCGAGTGACGTGCCGGGCGCCGGCTGGTGGAAGCACCCGAAGCCGCCGGTGCCGAGCGCCGAAGCGGTCCCGGTCGAGCCGCTGAACCCGGCGCCCGCGCCCGCGCCAGCGCCGGCTCCGGCTCCGGCTCCGGTGAGCAGGGTGAGCGTGATGGCCGCTGCCGTGAACACAGCGAACGGCGTGGTGGTCGACGTCGGGGTGGTGACGGTCGCCGTCCGGGGCTCCGCGACGACGGGCGAGTGGAGGTCACGGCGCGGCGTGCCGCAGGTGTGGCACGGGCGACCGGCGACGATGTCCCGATCGGCCCGCCCGGCGACGACGAGCACGGCGGTGACGACGCCGGCCAGCAGCAGGGAGGTCCAGTCGCCCCCGCGGATCCAGACGCCCGGCAGCCCGATCCACGGGAACCGCAGCACCCCGACTCCGAGGACCGCCGCGGGTTCGACGGCCGTGCGGTCGGCCGTCGGGTTCGCGTCCCCGCGCAGACGCAGGGCGCCGTCCGATTCGATGCGCTCGAGCCGGTGCAGACGGAGACGATCGCGGTGGTCGGGGTCCTCGACGAGCAGCACCCGTCCGGCCTCGAGGTCGTCCGGGTCGACGGGCATCGCGGCGACGACGTCCCCGGTCCGGATACCGGGGGCCATCGAGTCGGAGACGACCGTCGTGACGTGCCACCCGAACGCCGCGGGGAGCGACGCCCACAGTGCGAGCAGCAGCACCGACCAGAGGATCGTCCGCGCCGAGACCGCGAGGAGCAGCCGGGGCAGGTCGCCGACGCAGCGGACGTGACGGCGGGTGGCGACGTTCGGCATCGGCTGCTCCTCGGGTCGGGCGGGACGGGCGGGTCGGACGGTTCTGGCGGGACGGATCGGGACGGGAACGGGGATCAGTCGGTCTGCGCTTCCCACACGAACGTGGTGCCGGCCTCGGACGACTGCACGGTGTTCGGTGCGCCCTCGCCCAGGTCGTAGCTGAAGCGGTAGGTCGTGCTCGCCGTGCCCGTCGTGGGCTTCCACGCGTCGACGCCGGTGCCGAAGGACTCGGACGCCATGAGGTCGGCGAGCGTCCCGTCGTGCACGGTCGTCCCCGTGGTGAAGGTGCTGCAGTCGCCCGCGGTGCCGAGGCTGCCGCGCTCGACAGTCAGCCCGACGTGCTCGGCGAGGGAGTCGGCGTCGGCTGCGTCTGCGGCGTAGAGCTTCACGGTCGAGGCGTTGGTGGTGTTCGCCGTCACCGTGATGCAGTTCGAGCCGGCGGACCCGGGCACCAGGTCGTCGACGTCGAACATCGCGACGCCCTGGTCGTCGTCGGTGAGGGAGACGGCACCGGTGCGCCAGCTGTTCGCGGCGTTGTCGGTGCTGCTCGAGAAGGCGGCGTACGAAGCCGTGGCGATGAGTGCGCCGCTGGCGACGACGGCGAGCGGGAAGGCGATCCAGGCGGCGGTGCGGCCGTGGCGGGAGGTGATGTGCATGGCTGTCCTGTCGGTCGGTTCACCCGGCGGGTGATATGACAGCAGCGTATATGAATATCAGTTGTTATGGAACCCCGTCGCAACACGACCGACGGCCCGGGTAGGTTGGCCGACATGACCCTCTCCGTCGAGTCGACCACCACCTGGTCCGACACGGACGTCGCCGACGTCGCCGCCCTCGTCCGCCTGCTCGGTCACGACGTCGACGACGCGTCGATGCGCGCCCGCCTCGACCGGCTCACCCCCGAAGCCGGCCACCGCACCTGGGTGGTCCGCGGTGACGACGGCCGGGTCGTCGCCGTCGCCGGCGCGCAGGTCACGTGGGCGTACGCCAGCGACGAGCCGACGGCGCAGCTGCTGCTGCTGGTCGTGGACGACACGGCCAGGAGGCTCGGCACCGGTTCGGCGCTCATCGGCACGTTCGAAGCATGGGCGGTCGAGCAGGGCGCCCGTCGCCTCAGCGCCGTCAGTGCGGCCGCGACGGACAGCGCGCACCGGTTCTACCAGAAGCGCGGGTACCACGACGCCGGGGTGCGGTACACGAAGATCGCGTAGCGCCGCCTTCCTGGCGAACGTCGAAGCGCCCCGTGCAGGAGTCCCTCGGACTCCCGCACGGGGCGCTTCCCCGTGACTAGGCCGACGCGCTCAGCGCCGTGTCGATGACGTCGGCGGCCTCCTGCGCGGAGCGCTTCGAGGACCCCGTGGCCGGTGCGGCACTCGCCGAGCGGGCCGCGACGGACAACGGGCGACCGCCCAGGTGCGGTGACAGGTTCATGCAGACGAACGGCCAGGCGCCCTGGTTCTCCGGCTCCTCCTGCGCCCACACGACGTCGGCGTCCGGGTAGCCCGCCAGGACCTCGAGGATGCGGTCGAGGGGGAGCGGGGCGAGCTGCTCGAGGCGGACGAGTGCGACGTCGGTGATGCCGCGCTTGTCGACCTCGGCACGCAGGTCGTGGTGCACCTTGCCGGAGTGCAGCACGACGCGGCGCACGGCACCCTTGTCGGTGATCCGAGCGTCGTCCAGCACGGGCTCGAACGTGCCCGTCGTGAAGTCCTCGACCGCGCTCGTCGCCTGGCGGAGCCGGAGCATCGCCTTCGGGGAGAACACGACGAGCGGCTTCTGCGGACGGGCCCAGGCCTGTCGGCGGAGCAGGTGGAAGTACGACGCCGGGGTCGACGGGCGCGCGACGATCATGTTGTCCTCGGCGCACAGCTGCAGGTAGCGCTCGATGCGCGCCGACGAGTGGTCCGGCCCCTGACCCTCGTACCCGTGCGGCAGCAGCAGGACGAGGCCGGAGCGCTGCCCCCACTTCTGCTCGGCGGACGAGATGAACTCATCGATGACGATCTGGGCGCCGTTCGCGAAGTCGCCGAACTGTGCCTCCCAGAGCACGAGGGACTCGGGGCGCTCCACCGAGTAGCCGTACTCGAACGCCATCGCCGCGTACTCGCTCAGCAGGGAGTCGTACACGTAGAACCGGGCCTGGTCCTCGGTGAGGTTCGACAGCGGCAGCCATTCCTGGCCGTTCACCCGGTCGTGGAACACCGACTGGCGCTGGACGAACGTGCCGCGTCGGGCGTCCTGTCCGGCGAGGCGGACGGGCTTGCCCTCGACCAGGATCGACCCGATCGCCATGAGCTCGGCCATCGCCCAGTCGATGCCGCCGTTGCGCGTCATCTCGGTGCGCTTGGTCAGCAGCTGCTGCAGCTTCGGGTGGATCGAGAACCCGGCGGGCGGGTTGCTGTGTGCGTCGCCGATCGCCCGGACGAGCTCTTCGGACACGGCGGTCTCGTGCACCTCGACCTCGGAGTCGTCGCGCTGCGCGGCCGGGCGTTCGAGCCCCTGCACCGCACCGTCGTCGTCGACCTCGATGACCGGGATGGTGCCGGTCTGTGCCTCGTGCGTCTCGGCGAAGGCGCGTTCCAGGCGGTCCTGGAAGTCGCGGTGCGCCTCGTCGTACTCCTCTTGCGTGATGTCACCGCGGCCGACGAGGGCCTCGGTGTACAGCGTGCGGACGGAGCGCTTCGCCTCGATGAGGTTGTACATCAGCGGCTGCGTCATCGAGGGGTCGTCGCCCTCGTTGTGCCCACGACGGCGGTAGCAGATCAGGTCGATCACGACGTCGCGGTGGAACTCCTCGCGGTACGCGAAGGCGAGTTCGGCAACGCGGGCGACGGCCTCGGGGTCGTCACCGTTCACGTGGAAGATCGGCGCCTGGATCGTCTTCGCGACGTCGGTGGAGTACACCGAGCTGCGCGCGGACTCGGGCGGGGTGGTGAACCCGACCTGGTTGTTGATGACGAGGTGGACCGTGCCGCCGGTGCGGTACCCGCGGAGCTGCGACATCTGCAGCGTCTCCACGACCACACCCTGGCCGGCCATCGCCGCGTCGCCGTGCACGAGCACGGGGAGCACCCCGAAGCTGCCGGGGGCCTCGCGGTCCTGCTTGGCGCGGACGATGCCCTCGAGCACGCCGTCGACGGCTTCGAGGTGGGACGGGTTCGCGGCGATCGTCACCGGGATGCTCGAGCCGTCGGACGTGCGGAACACGCCCTCGGTGCCGACGTGGTACTTCACGTCGCCGGAGCCCTGTCCGGACACCGTGCCCGGCAGCGAGGACCCCTCGAACTCACGGAAGATCTGCCCGTAGGTCTTGCCGGCGATGTTCGTCAGCACGTTGAGGCGGCCGCGGTGAGCCATGCCGATCGCGACCTCGGCCAGCCCGGCTCCGGCGGCTTGCTGGATCAGGGTGTCGAGGAAGGCGATGGTGGACTCGCCGCCCTCGAGCGAGAAGCGCTTCTGGCCGACGTACTTGGTCTGCAGGAAGGTCTCGAACGCCTCGGCCTCGTTGAGCTTGCCGAGGACGCGGAGCTGCTCTTCCTTCGAGGGCTTCGAGTACGGCACCTCGATGCGTTCCTGCACCCAGCGACGCTGTTCCGGGTCCTGGATGTGCATGTACTCGATGCCGACCGTGCGGCAGTAGGCGTCGCGCAGGATCCCGAGGACGTCGCGCAGCGGTGCCGAGGTGGTGCCGGCGAGCCCACCGGTGACGAACTCGCGGTCGAGGTCCCAGAAGGTCAGCCCGTGGCTCTCGATCTCGAGGTCGGGGTGCGTGCGCTGGCGGTACTCGAGCGGATCGATGTCGGCCATCAGGTGTCCACGGACGCGGAAGCTGTTGATGAGCTCCTGCACGCGCGCGGTCTTGTTCACCCGGTGTGCCAGGTCGACGTTGATGTCGTTCGCCCACTGGATCGGCTTGTAGGGGATCCGGAGCGCGGCGAAGATGCCGTCGTAGAAGCCGTGCTCGCCGATCAGACGCTCGTGCACGTGCTTGAGGTACTCGCCCGAACCGGCGCCCTGGATCACGCGGTGGTCGTAGGTGCTCGTCAGGGTGATGGTCTTGCCGATGCCGAGCTCGACCAGGGTCTTCGACGCCGAGCCCTGGAACTGTGCCGGGTACTCGAGGGCCCCGGCTCCGATGATCGAGCCCTGCCCCTTCGTCAGACGCGGGACCGAGTGCACCGTGCCGATGCCACCCGGGTTGGTGAGCGAGATCGTCGTGCCCTGGAAGTCCGCCGGGGTGAGCTTGTTGTCGCGGGCGCGCTTGACGAGGTCTTCGTAGGCGGAGAGGAACTGGCCGAACGTCAGGGTCTCCGCGCGCTTGATGCTCGGCACCAGGAGCGAGCGGGTGCCGTCCTTCTTCGGGACGTCGATCGCGATGCCGAGGTTGACGTGCGCCGGGGCGACGACGAACGGCTTGCCGTCGCGTTCCTCGTAGAAGACGTTCTGGCTCGGGAAGTCCTTGATCGCCTGCACCATCGCCCACCCGATCAGGTGCGTGAAGGAGATCTTGCCGCCGCGGGCGCGTCGCAGGTGGTTGTTGATGACGATCCGGTTGTCGATCATCAGCTTCGCCGGGATGGTCCGGACGCTCGTGGCGGTCGGGACCGTCAGCGAGGCGTCCATGTTCGACGCCAGCGTCTTGGCCATGCCCCGGAGGGGGGTCGCCACGTCCTCGTGGGTCTCCTCGTGGTCGTCGGCGGCGTCGTTCGCCTCGGCCGGGATCGGCTGCGGGGCCGGCTGGCGCGAGGTGGTCTTCGCCTGGATCGGGCCCGACTTCGCCTCGCCCGGGGTGTCCCCGGTGGCCGGCTGCTGTGTCGAAGACTGCTGCTGGGCCGGTCCCTGCTGTGCCGGCGCCTGCTGCGCGGGGGAGTCCGCCGGAGCCGGAGCGTCACCGACCTGCGTGCGGTGGTAGCTCTCGAGGACCGGCCACCAGGACTTGTCGACCGACTCCTTGTCCGCGACGAACTGCTCGTAGAGCTCGTCGACGAGCCACTCGTTCGCCCCGAATTCGCCCGCGGTCTCGTCCGTTCCGGTCAGATGGCTCGACACAGCCGATCGCCCACTCTCCGTCGATAGATGCTCGTGTGTGTCGTGCGGAGCAACCCTGCGCCGCACAGGTGCCAAGCCTAGCCGCTCCGACATGTCCGTTCCGTGTCAGCCGCGGCGCGAGTCGGCAGCCCCCGAGCACCCGGTCGGGGCCCTGACGGGAGCCGTACAGTGGAGCGCATGAGGTTCTACGAGACGCGGCCGACGCACGACCTGACCTACTCCGACGTCTTCCTCGTCCCGAGCCGTTCCGGCGTGACGAGCCGCTTCGACGTCGACCTCGCGGCGAACGACGGCAGCGGTGCCACGATCCCGATCGTCAGCGCCAACATGAACTCCGTCACCGGCCCCCGGCTCGCCGCCACCCTGGCCCGCCGCGGTGGTCTGGGCGTGCTGCCGCAGGACATGCACCTGCAGGACCTCGACGCCGCGATCCGCTGGGTGAAGGACCAGCCGGTCGACTTCGACACCGCCTACGACATGGGTGCGCAGACCACCGTCGCCGAGGCCCTCGAGCAGCTCCTGCCGGTGGCCGGCCGTGGTGTGGTCGTCCGCGACGCCGACGGGGAGTACCTGGGCTGCGTGCCCGCGACCCGCCTCGGCACCGCCGGCCCGGACGCCGTCCTCGGTGACCTGCTGCACGGCGCCTCGACCGCGATCGACGCCGAGGACGCCGGCACGCCCCGGCACGTGTACGACGTGCTCTCGGCCGCCGAGGTCGACTTCGCGCCGGTGATGCGGCACGGCCGGGTCGTCGGCACCACGAGCCAGACGAGCGCGATCCGCTCCGACATCTACACGCCCGCCGTCGACGGTTCCGGCCGGCTCCGGGTCGCCGCCGCGCTCGGCATCAACGGCGACGTCGCCGCCAAGGCGAAGGCACTGGCAGCCGCGGGCGTGGACGTCCTGGTCCTCGACACCGCGCACGGCCACCAGGACGGCATGCTCCGCGCACTCCGCACGGTCGCGTCGCTGCAGCTCGGCATCCCGCTCGTCGCCGGCAACGTCGTCACCGCCGACGCCGTCGCACACCTGGTCGGGGCCGGAGCGGACATCATCAAGGTCGGCGTCGGCCCTGGTGCCATGTGCACCACCCGCATGATGACGGCCGTCGGTCGTCCGCAGTTCTCCGCCGTGCTCGAGACCGCGGCGGCGGCCCGCTCCCTCGGCGCGCACGTCTGGGCGGACGGCGGGGTGCGCTACCCGCGCGACGTCGCCCTCGCGCTGGCAGCCGGGGCGTCCGCCGTGATGATCGGCTCGTGGTTCGCCGGCACGCTCGAGGCCCCGGGTGTCCTGCGTCGCGACTCCGCGGGCAAGGCGTACAAGGAGAGCTGGGGCATGGCGTCGGCCAAGGCCGTGCGTGAGCGGTTCGAGCGGCTCGACCCGTACGAGCGTGCCCGCAAGGCGCTCTTCGCCGAGGGGATCTCGTCGTCGACGATCTACCTCGACCCGGAGCGCCCGAGCGTCGAGGACCTGCTCGACATGATCACCACCGGCGTCCGCAGCTCCGCCACCTACGCGGGCGCGTCGTCCCTCGCCGAGTTCTCCGAGCGAGCGCTGGTCGGCATCCAGTCCGCCGCCGGGTACGAGGAAGGCAAGCCCCTGCCCGTCAGCTGGTAGCGCGGACGGGGCGCGCGTCGCTCTGGGTGCGACCACAGACGGACGGGAGGCCCGTGGCGGTGTCGCCACGGGCCTCCCGTCCGTCTGCCGGTGCGTCTACCGGCGTCGGGTCGCGTCCTCGACCTCGCCCACCAGTTCTTCGAGGATGTCCTCGAGGAACAGCACGCCGATCGTGCGGCCGTCCGCGTCGAAGGCGCGGGCCACGTGGCGCCCGGCGGCCCGCATGGTCGCGAGCGCGTCCTCGAGGTCCATCTCGGTGTACAGCGAGATGAGCTGACGGATGCGCTTCGGCGGCACCGGGTCGTCGAACTCGTCCGGCCGCAGGTCAATGACGTCCTTCACGTGCACGTAGCCCGTGGGGGAGCCGTCCTCGCCGACGAGCACGTAGCGGGAGAACCCGCGCTGCGCCACGGCGTGCTCGACGTCGGCCGGGGTGGCGTCGTCGGGCAGGGTGACGAGCTCGGCCATCGGCACGGCGACGTCACGGACCTTCTTCTCGGTGAACTCGAACGCCAGGGCGAGTTTGCCGTCGTCGGTCAGGGTGCCCTCGCGGCGGGACTGCTCCACGATGGTCTGCACCTCCTCCACCGTGAACGCGCTCACCGCTTCGTCCTTGGGCTCGACGCGGAACAGCCGCAGCACGGCGTTCGCGACCTCGTTCAGGCCGACGATGACCCAGTGCAGGCCGTGGCCGATGTACCAGAGCGTCGGGACGAGCAGCAGTGCGGCGCGGTCCGGCATCGAGAACGAGATGTTCTTCGGCACCATCTCGCCGAAAACCACGTGCAGGAACGACACGAGCAGCAGCGTGAACACGAAGGCCACCGTGCCGATCACCTCGGCACTCCAGCCCGTCAGGTGCAGCGGGACCTCGAGCAGGTGGTGGATCGCCGGCTCGGACACGTTCAGGATGAGCAGCGAGCAGACCGTGATGCCGAGCTGGGTCGTCGCGAGCATGCGGGTGGCGTGCTCCATCGCCCACAGCGTCATCTGCGCGGCCTTCGAGCCCTCTTCGGCGCGGGGCTCGATCTGCGAGCGGCGTGCGGAGATGACCGCGAACTCGGCCGCGACGAAGTACGCGTTGCCCATCAACAGGACGACGAGCCAGAAGATGCCCCACCAGTCGGAGCTCATCGGGTGCTGCCCTTCGTCGTGGTGGCCGCGGCCTTCGTGGTGGTCGGGGTGCTCTTGGTGGACGGGATGATGATCGCGGTCGCCGCCGTGTCGGTCGACGGGCGCGTCGGGGTCCAGCGGATGCGGTCGATCCGACGGCCGTCCAGCCGCTCGACGCGGAACACGCCGCCGTCCAGGGGCACCTCGTCGCCGACGACGGGCAGACGGCCCAGCGTCGACATGACGAACCCGCCGACGGTCTCGTACGGGCCCTCCTCGGGCACCTTCACGCCGGCTCGGTCCTCGAGCTCGTCGGGACGCAGCAGACCGGGGAAGGTCAGCCAGTCGCGGGAGCGGACCACGTCGATGCGGGCGCGGTCGTGCTCGTCGGAGACCTCGCCGACGATCTCCTCGATCAGGTCCTCGAGCGTGACGACCCCGGCGGTGCCGCCGTACTCGTCGACCACGATGACCATCTGGTAGCCGCGACCGCGGACCTCGGCGAGCAGGGTGTCGCCGGGCATGGTCTCCGGCACGCGTTCGGCGTCGGTCATGAGGGCCCCGACGGGGACCTCCGGACGCTTCTCGCGCGGCACGGCGACGGCCTGCTTGACGTGCACGATGCCGACGACGTCGTCCGCGTCCTCCTCGATGACGGGGAAGCGGCTGAAGCCGGTCTTGCGGGCGAGGGCGATGACGTCCTCGGCGGACTCGGACACGCGGATGGTGGAGAGCCTCGGGCGCGGGGTCATCACGTCGCTGGCGCTCAGCTCGGAGAACGAGATGGTGCGCTCGAGGAGCGTCGCGGTGTCCTGTTCGAGCGAGCCCTCCGACGCCGAGCGGCGGAGCAGCGAGGTGAGTTCCTCGGCGCTGCGGGCACCGGAGAGTTCCTCCTGCGGCTCGATGCCCAGCGACCGGAGCACGGCGTTCGCGGTGCCGTTCAGCAGCGCGACGGCGGGCTTGAAGACCGTCGTGAACGCGATCTGCAGCGGGACCACGAGCCTGGCGGTCTGCAGGGGCAGCGCGAGCGCGAAGTTCTTCGGCACGAGCTCGCCGAGGATCATCGACAGCAGGGTCGCGATGACGAGCGCCACGATCGAGCCGACGGTCTCGACGATGCCCTCCGGCAGGTTCATCGCCAGGAACGGCGCCTCGAGCAGCTTCGCGATCGAGGGTTCGAGCAGGTAGCCGGTCAGCAGCGTGGTCAGCGTGATGCCGAGCTGTGCGCTGGACAGGTGCGTCGAGGTGACCTTCAGCGCGCCGATGACCGGTGCGAGGCCGGCTTCACCGCGGTCGCGCCGCGCTTCGACGTCGGCGCGGTCGAGGTTGACCAGCGCGAACTCGGACGCGACGAAGACACCCGTGCCGAGGGTCAGCAGGATGCCGCCGATCAGCATGACGATGTCGATCGGACTCATGATTCACCCCCGTTCGCGCACAGGGATGACGTGCAGCTCACCGAGTGAGCGGCGGATGAGTGAGGCGAAGAACTATTCGGGGGATCGTCCACAGTGCTGCCAATCGTACTGCCTGCGCGGTCGCTGGACCGTGAATCCGTACAGAACCGACCGCGCCTAGGCCGTGATCCGCGCGCGGTGGTACTGCTGCGGCTCGTAGTCGACCGGCACGCGGAGTTCGACGGCGGCACGGAGCGCGAACGACGGGTCGCGGAGCATCTCGCGACCGATCATCACGACGTCGGCCAGGCCGGTCGCGACGATCTGCTCGGCCTGGAACGCCTCGGAGATCATGCCCACGGCGATCGTCGGGATGCCGGCGTCGCGCTTGATCGCCGCCGCGTGCGGCACCTGGTAGCCGGGGCCGACCGGGATCGGCGCGCTCGCGACGTTGCCGCCGGTGGACACGTCGGCCAGGTCGGCACCGTGCTCCGCGGCCCAGCGGGCGACCACGGTGGTCTCGTCGAGCGTGAGTCCGCCGTCGACCCAGTCGGTGGCCGAGAACCGGACGACGATCGGGAAGCCCTCGCCGACCTCGGCCCGCACGGCGTCGACGACCTCGAGCAGCGCGCGGGCACGGTTTTCGAGCGAGCCGCCGTACTGGTCGGTGCGCTGGTTGCTCAGCGGCGAGAGGAACTGGTGCAGCAGGTAGCCGTGGGCCGCGTGGATCTCGACCAGGTCGAACCCGGACTCCACCGCGCGGCGGGCGGACTGCGCGAAGGCGAGGGCGACGACGCGGATGTCCTCCACCGCGAGCTCGCGCGGGACGTCGTAGCCGTCGAAGGCCACGGCCGACGGCGCGACCGTGGTCCAGCCGCCCTGGTCGGCGGGGACGGTGCCGTGCGTGGTGTCCCAGGGGCGGTAGGTCGACGCCTTGCGACCGGCGTGCGCCAGCTGGATGCCCGCCGCGGCGCCCTGCTCGTGCAGGAAGTCGACGATCGGCTTGAACGCGTCGCGCTGCTGGTCGTTCCACAGCCCGAGGTCCTGCGGGGTGATCCGTCCCTCGGGCACGACGCCCGTCGCCTCGACCACGACCGCGCCGGCGCCGCCCTTGGCGAACCCGCCCAGGTGCACGAGGTGCCACGGCGTCGGGACGCCGTCCTGCTGGTCCACCGAGTACTGGCACATCGGGGAGACCCAGATGCGGTTGCGGACGGTCAGGTCACGGACGGTGATCGGGTCGAACAGGGCGTGCGTCACGCGGGCTCCTCAGAGGACGGGTGCCGGCGCCTCGGCCAGTTCCGTCAGGAACGACCGCAGCGACGCCGGCGACGTGTAGTGGTGGCCGACCGCCCCGATCGCTTCCGCACCGGTGGCGTTCTCGGCCCTGTTGTCCACGAACACCATCTGACTCGGGTCGATTCCCAAGCGCGCACAGGTGTCGCGGTAGATGGATGCCGCGGGCTTCAGGACGTGCTCCTCGGCGCTCACCACGACGGTCTCGAACAACGAGCCCATCGGGGAGCGGCGGTACGGGTCGCCGAAGTCGAAGCCCGCGTTCGAGAGCAGGGCGACACGGGTGCCGGCGTCGTGCAGCTCCTCGACGATCTCGAGGGTCTCCGGCTCGACCTCGAACCACCCGGTGAAGTCGATCGCCCAGAACCGGTGGATCTCGGAGATGCTCCAGGTCCGTCCGGTCCGTTCCGCGATCGCACGCCAGTACGCCACGACGGACAGGTCGCCGCGGTCCAGGTCGTGCCGGAGCTCCTGGTACACCGGGAACAGCTCGTCGGCCGGGACCCCGGTGGCGGCCACGAGGGCGTCCCGCGAGGCGTGCGGCGTCCGGCTGATCACCTCGCCGTAGTCGAAGACCACCACGCGACCAGGCAGGAACAGGCTCATGTGCTCCACCGTAACGTGGGGCCGGTGAACGACTTCGTGCCCGTCCGACCGTCCGATGCCGCCGCGTGGGTCACCGCCCCGACGGGGGAGTCCACCAAGTACCGCCGCGGGGTCCTCGGCGTCGCGACCGGCTCCGACCAGTACCCCGGCGCCGCGGTGCTCGGGGTCGACGCCGCCGTGCACACCGGCGTCGGCATGGTCCGGTACGTCGGACCGTCACGCGCCACCGACCACGTGCTCACCCGCCGCCCCGAGGTCGTGTCCGGCGTCGGCCGCGTGCAGGCCTGGCTCGTCGGCTCCGGCATCTCGGCGCCGTCGCTCGCTGACCTGGACGAGACGACGGCGTCGGGCTTCTCGCACGCCTCCGACGACGGCGTGCCGGTCGTCGTCGACGCCGGGGCGATCCCGCTCGTCGACCTCGGGTCGCTCGCCGTGCTCACCCCGCACGCCGGTGAGCTGGCTTCGTTCCTGGGAGCCGATCGCGCCGAGATCGAGCAGGACCCGGCCGCCGCGGCGCTCCGCGCGGCCGAGCAGACCGGCAGCGTCGTGCTGCTCAAGGGGGAGCGGACGCACGTGGTCACCCCGGACGGGTCGGTGCGGCTCGTCGCTGCATCTGCGACGCCGTGGCTCGCGGCGGCCGGTGCCGGGGACGTGCTCGGCGGGGTGCTCGGGGCGCTCGTCGCCGCGCGGCAGGGCTCCGTCGAGGCGGCCGGGTCGTCGCTCGCCCCGTCGGACCTCGCCCACCTGGCCGCGTCGGCCGCGGTGGTGCACGGACTCGCGGCGCGGCGGGCGTCCGGTGGCGGACCGTTCCCGATGACGACGCTCATCGCCGAGCTGCCGGGGGTCGTGCGGGACCTAGTGGTGGACGGCGACGCGCGCGGCTAGTCGGCGACGTGGAACGACGGTGTCGACGTCGTACGACATCGGCTTCGTCGTTCGTTGCAGGCGCGGACTGTTGCGGGTGCGTGGGAGCGACAGCGTCGAGGTCGTACGACATCGGCTTCGTCGTTCGTTGCGGGCGCGGGGTGACGACAGTGTCGGTGTCGTACGACGTCTGGTTCGTCGCTCCTTGCAGGCGCGCACAGTCACGTGCGCGGGGTGACGACAGTGTCGGTGTCGTACGACATCGGTGGTGTCGCTTGTTGTCGACGCGAGCGTGGGACGGACGGGAGGCGCGTGGCGGGGTCGCCACGCGCCTCCAGGCCGTCGGCGGTCACGTCACGGGCGTGACGCGCGTCGCGGACGTCAGCTCGCGGGGGTCGCGTGCACCAGGAACTCGACGGAACCGTCGTCGTCGACCTTGACGAACCCGAGGCTCGGGGCCTGCACGCCGTAGTCCGAGAAGGTGATCGGGACGGAACCGGAGATGTCGACGCCGTCGCCGTTCAGACCGACCTGCAGCTTCGCGGTGACGGCCTTCGTGACGCCGTGCAGGGTGAGCTTCCCCGAAGCCGTCACGGTCGTCGTGTCGGAGCCGCTCGGGACCGCGTCGGCGATCGGACCGGTGAGTTCGAAGGTGGCCTCGGGGAAGGCCGCGGCGTCCATCGCGGAGTCGCGGAAGTAGGCGTCGCGCTGGTCGGAGTCGGTGGTGATGTCGGCGACCTGCACCGCGATCTTCGCGGCGGTGATGCTCGTTCCGTCGACGGTCGCGGTGCCGGAGACGCTGTCGGTGCGGCCGGTGACGGTGACGTCGGAGCCGTTCAGGACCTCGTGGACGCGGTACCCGGCCTCCGAGTCGCCGCCGACCGTCCACTCGCCGGACAGGTCCGTGTCGTCGAGGGTGGAGGCCTCACGGGTGGCGGCGACGGACGGCGCGGCCGAGGCCTTCGCGTTCTCGTTGCTCGTGTAGACGTTCGTGAAGACCACCGCGCCCACGACGCCGAGGACGACGACGGCGGCGATGAGGGAGATCCAGATGACGGCCTTGCGGCGCTTGCGCGGGGTGTCGGAGGTCACGAGCAAAACGGTGACACGTCATGCTCGGGAGACCCTGAGTCCGTGGCAGCGATCGCCCTCGGTCCGGCCGCTACGCTCGTCCGGTGCAGAGGACCTCGACCCGGTGGCTCGAACTCGCCGGCTTCGTCCTGGCGTTCGTCGCCGTGCACGGGTTCCTGTGGTGGCTGACCCTCGTGTCGGCGAACCTGCCGCTCGGTGACGTGACGATCACCTACAGCCGCTGGATCGAGACCGGGCGGACCGCTGACTTCTGGGTCGGTATCGACGGCGCATGGGTGTACCCGATCCTGGCGATCGTGCCGATGGCGGCAGCGGCGCTCGGGGGCGTCGCGTCGATCGGTACCGGCTGGCTGCTGCTGATGGTGCTGCTCGATGCCGTGGCGTGCGCGTTCCTGTGGCGGTTCCGGGCGCGCGTGGGGTCGTCCGACCGCTTCGGCGTGCACGGCGTGCGGGTCGTCTGGTGGTGGCTGCTGTTCCTGCTCGCGCTCGGGCCGATCGCGCTCGGTCGGATCGACACCGTCGCGACGGTGTTCGCGCTGGTGGGCGTGGCGTTCGTCGCCTCGAGGCCGGCCGTCGCCTCCGCGCTCTTCACCGCCGGCGCGTGGACGAAGGTGTGGCCCGCGGCGCTCGTCGCGGTGCTGCTGCTCGTGCGCCGGGGACACCGCCGGGGTGTGCTCGCCGGAGCCCTGGTGCTGAGCGCCCTGATCGTGCTCGTCGACGTGCTGTGGGGCGGTGCGCCGTACCTGCTGTCCTTCGTCGGTGAGCAGACCGGCCGTGCGCTGCAGATCGAGTCACCGCTCGCGACGCCCTTCATGTGGGCCGCGGCCTTCGGCGTCCCCGGAGCGGCGGTGTTCTACGACCAGGAGATCCTGACCTTCGAGGTGTCCGGTGCCGGCACGTCCGCCGCCGCCGCGGTGTCGACGCCGCTGATGGCCGTCGTCGTGGTGGCCGGGGTCGTGCTCGCGCTCTGGGCCGCGCGCCGGGGTGCCCGTCGGGCCGAGCTCGCGCCGGTGCTCGCGCTGCTGCTCGTGGCCGCGCTCATCGCGACGAACAAGGTGGGGTCGCCGCAGTACATCGGCTGGTTCGCGGTGCCGATCGTGTGGGGGCTCGCCGCCGGCACCCCCAGTGCGCGCCGGTTCGTGCCGATCGCCGTGACCGCGCTGCCGATGGCCCTGCTCACGCAGGTGATCTACCCGGGCTACTACGACCAGTTGCTCGGCGTGCAGCCGTGGATCCTCGTGGTGCTCACGGTCCGGAACGTGCTCGAGGTGGCGATCCTGGTGTGGAGCGTCGTCGTGCTGGTGCGGATGGGGCGGGCTGCGGGGTCCGGACGGGTGTCGGCGCGCTCGTCGCCGTCCGTGCGCGACCAGCCCGAGCCGGGCAGGATGGACGCATGATCGTCGCCTTCTCCGTCGCTCCGTCCGGTGGTCCCGCTGCAACGTCCGACGGGTCCGTGCACGACGCCGTCGCGGCCGCCGTGCGCGTGGTGCGCGAGAGCGGGCTGGCGAATCGCACCTCGTCGATGTTCACCGAGATCGAGGGGGAGTGGGACGAGGTCATGGACGTCGTCAAGCGTGCCACCGAGGCCGTCGGCGCGTACGGCACGCGGGTGTCGCTCGTGCTCAAGGCCGACATCCGACCCGGGCACACCGGCGAGATCGACGGCAAGCTCGAACGGCTCGAGGCCGCGCTCGGCGAGTAGTGGTCAGCGGCGCCGACGCGGACGCCTGCGGCGACGGGGGTCGGTGCCGAGGACCGCGGCGACCGTCAGCAGGACGAGGCCGGCGACCGCGAACACCACGACGACGACGATCCCGAGTGGGTCGGTGACGTCCTCGCAGTTCGCGGGCGCGCCGGCGGCGCAGGAGGCCAGGACGGTCGTGACGGTGGGCACGTCGTCATCCTGCACCGCAGCGTCGACCGACACGCCGGAGCGGTCCCTCGGATGTCGGTGGCCGGGTGTCTCATGGTCTGCATCGAGCCACTTCCGGTGGCCTGCGAGACGACGATGAGGAGCGCGTGATGATGCACGACGGCTGGTGCCCCGACTGCGACCTGCGAACGGTCGTCATCGACACGGACGAACAGGGCGAGAACGCCTGGGCGACCTGCGCGGAGTGCGGCACCGGATGGGTGCACCGCGACGAGCTGCCCGAGCAGGCCCCCGCACGGACCCGCACCCCGGAGCGCCAGGCGGCCTGAGCTCCAGCGGGCTTTCGCTGGTCCGTTGGAGCGGTCTACACTCGATAGACCAGGACATCACGGCCGCCCCGTCCGGTGGGGTGCTGCACCGTCGTCCCGCTCCGCCCGCACGAGAACAGGCCCCATGTCACAGCTCACGCCTGCGCGTCGCACCCTCGCGCTCATCTCGCTCGCCCTCGGCGGGTTCGCCATCGGCTCGACCGAGTTCGTCGCGATGGGGCTGCTGCCGAACATCGCGCAGGCCCTGCTCCCCGAGCAGTACGGCATCGACCCCGACGCGGGGATCGCCCACGCCGGCTGGCTCGTCAGCGCCTACGCCCTCGGGGTCGTCGTCGGTGCGCCGACCATCGCGGCGATGTCGGCCCGGTTCCCGCGCAAGGGCCTGATCCTCGTGCTGCTCGTCGGGTTCGTCGTCGCGACGATCGCCAGCGCGCTGCTGCCCTCGTTCGGTCTGGTGCTCGTCGCCCGCTTCGTCGCGGGTCTGCCGCACGGCGCCTACTTCGGCATCGCGTCGATCGTCGCCGGCGACATGATGGGCCCGGGCAAGCGCGGCAAGGGCATCGCCATGGTGCTGCTCGGCCTGTCGGTCGCGAACGTCGTCGGGGTCCCGGCGATCACGTGGGTCGGACAGGTCGCCGGGTGGCGGGTCGCCTACGGCGTCGTCGCCGCGCTGTTCGCCCTGACGTTCCTGGCCATCGCGGCCTTCGTGCCGAAGAGCGCCCGCGACGAGCACGCCACGATCGGCCGTGAGCTCCGGGCGTTCCGCGTGCCGCAGGTGTGGATCGTGATGGGCCTCGGTGCTGTCGGGTTCGGCGGGTTCTTCGCGGTGTACTCGTACATCTCGCCGCTCGTGCAGAACGTCACCGGGATGCCCGAGTCGTTCGTGCCGATCGTGCTCGTCGTCGTGGGCATCGGCATGGTCGTCGGCGGGGTGCTCGGCGGACACCTGGCCGACCACAGCGTGAAGCGCACGATCTACGTCGGCATGTTCGCGCTCATCGGCGCCCTGCTCATCACCGTCCTGACGGCGCAGTGGCTTTGGGGCATGCTGCTCGGCGCGTTCCTGCTCGGGGCGACCTCGTCGGCGATCCCGCCGGCGGTGCAGTCGCGCCTGATGGACGTCGCCGGGGACGCCCGCACGATCGCGGCGGCGCTGAACCACTCGGCGTTCAACATCGGCAACTCGATCGGTGCGGCCCTGGGCGGCGCGGTCATCGCGGCCGGCTTCGGGTTCCTCGCACCGGGCTGGCTCGGCATCGGCCTGGCGCTGCTCGGCGTCCTGGTGACGATGGTCAGCTACGCGGTCGAGCGGCGGAGCACCCGTCGTGCCGCGGTCCGCTCCTCGTCACCCTCCACCGGTCCGATCACCGCACCGGTCCCGACGGCCTGACACGCGGGGTGCACGCACGCACCCACCGGACGGGAGGCCCGTGGCGACGCCGCCACGGGCCTCCCGTCCGTCGTGCGGCGCGGCCACCGCACATGGTGAGCAGCAATGGTCGGGTCCCGTGACGGGACCCGACCATTGCTGCTCACGAAGCGAAGCGAAGCGCAGCAGTCGCTAGAGCCCCAGGGGGCTGCCGTCCTGCACGATGATGCCGTCGGTGATCGCACGCTTCCGGAGCGCCACCTTCGTGCCCACGTCGAAGCCCGCGACGCGGTACTTCTCGCGGATGCGCTTGAGGTAGCTCTTCGCGGTCTCCTCGGAGATGCCGAGCTGGTAGGCGACGCTCTTGACGGGCTCGCCACCGCCGTACAGGGCCATCACGCGACGCTCCTGGGCGCTGAGCTTCGGGACACCGCCGACGTCGCCGCTGTTGATGGCGAGGTCGAGTTCGGCCGAGACGTACTGCTCGCCGCGCTGGGCGGAGCGGATCGCCTCGACGATCATGTCCGCGTCCTCGCTCTTGACCAGGTACCCGAGGGCGCCGGCGCCGAGGGCCTCGCGCACGACGTTCGGCTCCGAGTACGTGCTCATCACGACGGTCTTGACGCCCGCGGTCTTGAGCGTCGAGATCTTCAACGACACCGGGATGGAGTCCTTGAGGTCCAGGTCCAGCAGCACCACGTCGACCGGGAACGCCGGGCTCGTCAGGAGCTCGGGCCAGGTCGTGACGGCCGCCACCAGGGTGATGTCGTCGGCGGCGTTCCGGATCCACTCCGTGAGCGCGCCGAGGAGCATCCTGTGGTCGTCGACCAGTGCGAGTCGGATCGGTTCCTCTGGAGTCGCCATGCTGGCGTCCTTTCTCGGTGCGGATTGCACGGCCGATCCTAGGAGGATGCGGGCCGGAAGTCGGTGAGGCGTGCGGGTGTCCGGCGGCTACATCGACGGATGTCGGTTCACGACGCAGTGCGCGACGATGTGCAGCGTGCCGTCCCGGACGGACTCGGTGTACGGCCCGATGCGCTGCAGGGCACTCCAGGCCGTCGGACCGAGGCTGCGCCGGGGCACGCCGCGGGACTCGATGACGACGGGCACGTCCATCGTGTCGTCGCTGACCGGGTGACCGTCGGACCCGATCGGGCCGAGGGTGACGGAGACGACGGGCATGCCGGGCTGCGCGGTGCGGCCGTCGCCGACCATCTGCCAGATCGCCTGCAGCAACCCGTCGCGCTGTGCGGGGGAGAGGTGCCCGGCCAGGGCGGTCGGGTCCGCGACGCTGACAGAACGACCGAGGTGGTCGGACTCGGTGATCGCGTGGTACAGCCAGGTCTCGCGGCGTCCCTCGATCAGGTGCAGGCGGAGCTCGGTGGCGAGTGACGCGGCGACGGAGCTCGAGGCGTCGGACAGTGGCAGCGGGTCGGTGCCGTTCGCGACGGCGTCGAGCAGCTTCTCGGCGGCCAGGTCGAGCCGGGCGAGCTCGTCCGAGGCGAGCATGCCGACGGCGAACTGCGGTGCCTGCACGTTGCTCTGCACGAGCACCCGGTCGAGTTCGCGCTGCACGAGCTGGCGGAACCGCTGCACGACGTACAGCGCGAGCGCCGGCGGCACGACGACGAGCGACAGCAGGGACACGATGCCGGGCATGGTGTCGTTCGTGATCGGCGTCGACGCGACGGCCATCGCGATGAACGCGAGGCCGAGCACAGCGATGGCGGCTGCGACTTCCCGGGCGGGTCGGAGCGTGGCGATCGGCAGCAGGGCGAATCCCGCGGCCATCGAGGCGGTCGCGGTGTGCGCGATGTCGTGCTCGGGCCAGATGCCGATGAAGTCGAGCGTGACCACGCACGCCAGCACGACGCAGATCAACGCGAAGGCCGGACCCGTCAGGCGTTCGCCGTAGGTCAGGACGCTGAGTCCGACCCCGACGGCGGCGACGACGTAGAGCCCCCAGGCGACCGCGGGCAACCACGGGTCGGAGTACTCGTTCCAGCGCACCAGGAAGAACGCGATGCCGGCGACGGCTTCGATCGCGGTGAGGACCGCGGCGCCGAGGCCGAGGTAGCCGGCACCGAGCGAGGCGCCGGGCTTCGCGGCCTGCCGCAGGGACCGGGCGCCGGTGGACGTCGACGGGAGCCCTCTGGCCTGCCGGCGCTCGCTGGTCCGGTACCGCTCGCGCGCCTCGCGGCGGGTGCGGGGTGCGGGCGGAGCCGTCTCGCCGGGCAGGCTGCGGCCGATGGTGTCCTCGGGGACCCGGGTCATCGCGGTGCCTCCAGGACGACGGTGGTGCCGGAGCCCGGCGCGGAGAAGAGCTTCGCGTCGCCGCCGACCTCGCGCAGGCGGTTCACGACGCTCTCCTTGAAGCCGAGTCGCTCGGCACTGACGGTGGTGAGGTCGAAGCCGACGCCGGAGTCGGTGACCATCGCACGGACGACCTCGTTGTCGTGGACGATCGTGACGTGCGCCTCGCCGACGCCGGCGTGCCGACGGACGTTCTCGAGGCACTCGCCGAGCGCGAGCAAGAACGCGTCGAGCACGTTCGACGGCAGCAGGACCTGGCCGGTGCCGTGCCAGCTGACCTCGAGCCCCATCCGGCCGAAGCGCTGCTTGACCGATTCGAGGGTCTGCCCGAGGGGCGATTCCTCTTCTCGCGTGAGCGAGTAGTCACCGGACTGCGAGGGCTGCGGGGTCGCACCGAGGCGCAGGTGCCGCAGCAGTCGGGCGTCCTCGGCGGCCTGCTCGCGCATCGCCTGCTCGGAGACGCCGACGCCGGAGTGCGCCAGCAACGTCAGGGTCGCGAGCACGGTGTCGTGCAGCAGGCGGGCACCCTGGCGGCGCTGCGCCTCGGTCTCGCTGGCCTGCCGTTCGGCACGGTGGGCGGTGCCGATGCTGTAGATGCGGCGGGCGACGCGGGGGATGCTGCGCGAGATCCAGATCGCCACGACGGCCATCAGGATCCACCCGAGCAGTGCGCCGCTGACCGGGGTCGACAGGAGCGAGCCCGAGCCCCAGACCATGAGCACCACCACGGCGCCGCCCCCGGCGATGGTGATGCCGAGACCGACCGGGTGCCCGCGCTGTGCCATCAGCGGTGCCGAGAGCCCGCCGGCGGCCAGGGGCATGACGGCGCTGGCGACGAGGGGCCGCGCCGAGTCGTCGACGCCGGTGAAGAGCAGCACCATCGTGGCGAGGCCGGCGACGACGATGGCGGCGGTCCACCACACTTCACCGCCACGGCCGAAGCACACGAGCGCGGTGATCATCGCGGCGATGCAGAGGAGTGCGCCGATGAGGGGCAGCGTGGGCACGGCGGCGGCGGAGAGGATGCCCACGACGCTGACGAGCGCGCAGACGATGCCCACGACACGGGTCGCCGACCGCAGCAAGCGGTCGCGTTCCTGTGCGATGAAGTCCATCGATGTCCTGGTTGGTGACGATCTGGGTGGTGCGGGAAACCGAGCGTCGGTCAGTGCCGGGCTCCACGCCATCATTCCACGCGCGCCACCCGTTGGGGGGTCTTCGGCGCGCCGCGGTGGCGGCAGGCCCCTGTCAGGACTCGAGCAACCGCCGCAGGTGCGCCCCGACCTGCTCGTGCTCGATGAGGAACCCGTCGTGTCCGAACTCGCTCTCGATCACCGCTGCGGTGTCCCCGTCGAGCGCGTCCGGCACGCCCGCGGCGATCCGGTGCTGGTCCTCGACGGGGAACAGCCGGTCGCTCGAGATCCCCACCACCAGGGTCCGCGCGGTCACCAGCCCGAGGGCGGCCGACACCCCGCCGCGCCCGGCGCCGACGTCGTGCGAGTCCATCGCGTACGTCAGCGTGACGTAGCTCGAGGCGTCGAACCGCCGCGTGAACTTGTTGCCGTGGAAGTCGAGGTAGCTCTCCACCGAGAACCGGCCGTCGTCGCCGAGCGGGGAGACGTCGCTCTGCCAGGACCGCGCAAAGCGGCTGTTCAGCTCGTCCGACGCGCGGTACGTCATGAGCGCCATCCGCCGGGCCAGCGACAGTCCCCGGTGCGGTCCCTCGCCGACATCGGCCTCGAAGTAGTCGCCGCCGGCGAACGCCGGGTCCATCTGGATCGCCGCCCGCTGCAGCGAGTTCGCCGCGATCTGGTCGGCGGTGGTCTGCGCCGTCGACGCCAGGACCGCCAGCCGCTGCACGCGATCCGGGTGCGAGACCGCGAACTCGAGGGCGTGCATGCCGCCCATCGACCCGCCCACGACGGCCGCGAAGGTCTCGATGCCGAGCCGGTCGGCGAGCTGCGCCTGCACCTCGACCTGGTCGCGCACCGTCACGAACGGGAACCGCGAGCCCCACTCCGCGCCCGTCGGCGACACCGACGACGGCCCGGTGGTGCCCTGGCAGCCGCCGAGCATGTTCGGCGCGATCACGAACCACCGGTCGGTGTCGATCGCCCGCCCGGGCCCGACGACGTCACCCCACCAGCCGGCGGTGCGGTGGCCCGGGCCGGGGGCGCCCGCGACGTGCGAGTCCCCGGTCAGTGCGTGCAGGACGAGCACCGCGTTGTCGCGGGCGGCGTTGAGCGTGCCCCACGTCTCGTACGCCACGCGCACGGACGGCAGGCGGCCGCCGCGCACCCACTGCTCGCCGAGGGACTCGAAGTGGCGTGCACCCGGGTGGTCACCGGGACGCCAGGCACCGGTCACGGGCGGCTTGCCGAGGGTGCCGAGTTCGGTGCCGGGCACCAGGGTGGACGGCACGGAGTCCTCGG
This sequence comes from Curtobacterium sp. MCSS17_005, assembly GCF_003234225.2. NCBI lineage: Bacteria > Bacillati > Actinomycetota > Actinomycetes > Micrococcales > Microbacteriaceae > Curtobacterium > Curtobacterium sp. MCSS17_005. Next base: position 2,324,389 of record NZ_CP126258.1, on the reverse strand, counting down.
GGGTCGTCTGCCAGTCCATCGTGCGTCCAGTCTGCCGGGAGGCGCGGGTCGCCGCCGCCGTGTTACGTCACGCCGGTGCGTGGCCGGGTGTCCGGGCCGCGCTCGGGTCGGGCGCGTCGGGCCGGTTGGGCGGGTTGGGCGGGTTGGGCGGGTTGGGCGGGTTGGGCGGGTTGGGCGGGTTGGGCGGGTTGGGCGGGTTGGGCGGGTTGGGCGGGTTGGACCGACGCAGAACGACAGGGTCGATGTCGTACGACGTCGACCCTGTCGTTCTGCGTCGGCAGGCAGCCAGGGAGGCAGGCAGGCCGCGCGGGCCCTACGCGCGCTGGCTCTCCTGCGCGATCGCCCGGGCCGCGGCGAGGCCGGCCTCGAGGTCGGCCTTCAGGTCGGCGATGTTCTCGATGCCGACCGACAGGCGCACCAGGCCGGGCGTGACCCCGGTGGTGAGCTGCTGCTCGGGGGTGAGCTGCGAGTGCGTGGTCGACGCCGGGTGGATGACGAGCGAGCGGACGTCACCGATGTTCGCCAGGTGCGAGAACAGCTGCAGGTTGTCGACGAACGCCTTGCCCGCGGTCACCCCGCCCTTGAGCTCGAACGACAGCACGGCGCCGACGCCCTTCGGCGCGTACCGGTTCGCGGCGGCGTACCAGGGGGACGTCGGCAGCCCGGCGTAGGCGACGGTGGCGACGTCGGGGTGCTGGTCGAGCCACTCCGCGATATCCTGCGCGTTGGACACGTGCCGCTCGATGCGGAGCGACAGGGTCTCGATGCCCTGCAGCAGCGCGAAGGCCGTGTCCGCCGAGTTCGACGCACCGAGGTCGCGGAGCAGCTGCACCCGGGCCTTCACGATGTAGGCGAGCTCGTTGCCGACCGCCTCGGCGAAGACCGCGCCGTGGTACGACGGGTCGGGCGTGTTGAACTCCGGGAACCGGTCGGCGTGCTGCGACCAGGCGAACTTCCCGCCGTCGACGATGATCCCGCCGATGACCGTGCCGTGGCCACCGAGGAACTTCGTGGCCGAGTGCACCACGATGTCGGCACCGTGCTCGAACGGACGGATCAGGTACGGCGTCGCGATCGTGTTGTCGACGATCAGCGGGACGCCGGACTCGTGGGCGACGTCGCTGACGCCCGTGATGTCGAGGACGTTGATCTTCGGGTTGCCGATGGTCTCGGCGAAGAACAGCTTCGTGTTCGGGCGGACCGCGCGGCGCCACTCCTCGAGGTCGTCCTGGTCCTCGACGAACGTCGTCTCGATGCCGAGCTTCGCCAGCGTGTACTTGAACAGGTTGTACGTGCCGCCGTAGATCGACGACGACGACACGATGTGGTCACCCGCCCCCGCGATGTTCAGCACCGCGTAGGTCTCGGCAGCCTGGCCGGACGCGACGAGCAGGGCCCCGGAGCCGCCCTCGAGCGCGGCGATCCGCTGCTCGACGACGTCGTTCGTCGGGTTCATGATCCGGGAGTAGATGTTGCCCGGCTTGGCGAGCGCGAACAGGTCGCGCGCTTCGTCCGAGTTCGCGAAGACGTACGAGGTCGTCTTGTAGATCGGCGTCGCTCGGGCGCCCGTGGTCGGGTCCGGCTGCGCGCCGGCGTGGACCTGGGTGGTCTCGAACTGCCACTGCGCGGCGTCGTGCTCGGTCATCTTGGTGCTCCTGTCCGGTGCGGCTGGTCGTCGGGTCGCCTTGCGCTCGGCCTGGAGGCGCGGCGCGGCTGTGCGTCGGCTGTCACGGTACGCAGGTGGCCGGGCCCGCACCACCGCGCCGCCTCGGGACGTAACGCACCCGCCCGGCCCGCCCCGCGCCTCCCGTCCGGAGGCGCGACCCTGGGTCGCACTGTGCGAGGCCACCTGTGGTGCGAGGTTGCGGACTCGGTGCGAGCCTGCGCCCCCTGCACCACGGACGGAACCTCGCACCGTTCGTGGACGGCCCTCGCACGGTGCGGGGTGGCACCGCGACGTCGCGCGCTGCCGACTGAGCGCAGCGAAGACGACTGCTTGCGCGGAGATGTCACTTGTCGCGGCGGAACAGCCAGTCGACCTTCGGCTCGAGCAGCCACCGCATCCCGCGCCGCACGAAGGGCTGCGCCAGGAAGAGGCTGACGGCACACGCGATGACGACCATGAGGAGCACGAACGGCCAGGCCGAGTGCTCGCCGGCCAGGACACCGGACTCCCGGATCGGGTAGAGCACGAACGTGTGGAGGAGGTAGACGTACATCGTCGCGGCGCCGAACTGGGTGATCCAGATGTTCCGACGGGGGATGAGCACCAGGAACGACGCCGTCAGCAGGGTCGCGAGCAGCATCAGGCCGAAGCGCACCGCACCCGCCCACCAGGCGTCCTCACCGAGCCCCGAGTAGGAGTCGTCGTAGAAGAACCAGTGGTGCAGGTCGAACTCCTTGAACTGCGGGATCCAGACCGCGCAGGACACCGCCCACGCGGCGAACACCACGACGGCGGCGATCCGCACCCGGACGACGGTGCGGCGTGACGCCTCGTACCAGCGGTCGAAGACGCCCCACTGCTTGACCTGCCACCCGAGCAGGAAGAACGGCAGCAGGCTGATCGCGCGGGACAGCGAGAGCGTCGAGTCCACGTTGTCGAAGTAGCCGACGCCGATGCTGAACACGACAGCCCAGAACAGCGGCCACCGCAGCTGCGCCAGGTACGGCAGGATCAGCTTGAAGATGCCCAGGGCCAGCAGGAACCACAGGGTCCACGTCGGCTTCGTCGGGTTGAAGTCCTTGCCGCCCTCGACGATGCCCTGCACCACGGTCCAGATCGTCTGCATGATGATGTACGGCACCACGATGTCCGTGATCGTCCGGCGCATCCGCCTCGCCGTCGGGGTGTCCGCCGACGAGAAGTAGCCGCTGATCACGCCGAACGCCGGCATGTGGAACGCGTAGATGAACGTGTAGAGCGCCAGGGCGTGCTCGCTCGCCGGCGTCTGCCGCTGGATCGCGTGCCCGATGACCACGAGCGTGACCGCGACGAACCGCGCGGTGTCCCACATCGGGATCCGGCGCGGGGCTCGACCGGGCTCGAGCTGCGTCGCCGGGGCCGAGGGGGCGGGAGGGGCGGCATCCGTCGTCATCGCCGGTCACGTTACCGGATCGTGACCTGGACGGCCCGGTGCGGCGCCGGAAGCGTCCCGCTCGGTACGGTGGACGGACCGGGCCACCACGCACCCCGGTCACCGACGCAGGAGGCAGATCACATGGCAGCACGGCGCGCAGTCGTCACCGGAGCGAGCTCGGGCATCGGGGCGGCGACCGTCCGGCTGTTCCGGTCGCGGGGCTGGGACGTGCTCGCCGTGGCCCGCCGCGCCGCGAAGCTCGAGGCGCTCGCCGCGGAGACCGGGGCCGACACCCTGGTCGCCGACATCACGGACGCCGACGACGTGGCGGCGCTCGCCGTGCGGGTCGCGGACCTCGGCGGCGCGGACGTGCTCGTGAACAACGCCGGTGGGGCGTTCGGGTCGGCGAGCGTCGAGGAGTCCGACGTCGAGGACTGGCGCGCCATGTTCGAGGTCAACGTGATCGGCACGAAGCGGGTCGTCTCCGCGCTGCTGCCGTACCTGCGCGACCGGGCTCGCGCGTCCGGGGGAGCGGACATCGTCACGGTGACCAGCACCGCCGGGTTCGTCGCGTACGAGAACGGTGGCGGCTACAACGCCGCGAAGTTCGCCGAGCACGCCCTGGTCGGCGCGCTCCGGCTCGAACTGAACGGCGAGCCGATCCGGGTCGTCGAGATCGCGCCGGGCATGGTGAAGACCGACGAGTTCGCGCTCACCCGGTTCCGCGGGGACGAGCAGAAGGCCGCCGCGGTGTACGACGACGTGCCGGAGCCGCTCGTGGCCGACGACGTCGCCGAGGCGATCGTGCACGCGGTGGAGCTGCCGGCACACGTGAACCTCGACCTCGTGACGATCCGGCCGGTGGCGCAGTCGGCGCAGCACAAGCTGGCCCGCGGCCCGCTGACGCCCCGCTGAGCCGACCCGCGCCGGCCCCGACCCGAACCCGCGCCCGGCCCGCGCAGCGCCCGGGCGGCGGCGGCGGGTCGCGGGCGTGGGCTCCCTGCCGGTACCGTGGTCGGATGCCGATCAGCAGCGAACCCGAGCCCGCGGCTCCGTCCACCGTGACCGTGACGAGCGGGCCCGAGGTACTCGGCTGGCTCGAGTTCGGTGACGCCGCACGCCTGCTCGCCAAGGACGTCCTGTCCAGCGGCTTCGAGCCCGAGGTCGTCGTCGCCGTCGCCCGCGGCGGACTGATCATCGCCGGCGCCGTGGCGTACGCCCTCGGTACCAAGGAGTGCGGCTCGATCAACGTCGAGTTCTACACCGACGTCGAGCAGCGGCTGGAGGAGCCGGTCGTGCTCGCCCCCGCCCTCGACGCCCCGAGCCTGGCCGGCAAGCGGGTCCTCGTCGTCGACGACGTGTCGGACTCCGGCCGCACCCTGCGCCTGGTGGTCGACATCATCCGGAACGCCGGTGCCGACGTCCGGAGCGCCTGCCTGTACTCGAAGCCCGGCACCGTCCTCGAGCCCGACCACGTGTGGCGCCGGGTCGACGGCTGGATCACGTTCCCGTGGAGCGCCCTCGCCCCCGTGACGGCCGAGTCGTGAGCATCCACCTGGTCGGCGGCGGTCTCTTCGCCGCCTCGGACGCCGCAGCACCGTTCCTCGCCGAGGCGACCGCCCGTTCGGCAGCGGTCGGCCGGAGCGTCCCGCGCATCGCCCTGCTCTCCGTGGCGGGCCCGGACGGCGGCAGCCCGTCGTCGACCGCCGACATCGCCGAGGTCCTCGGCGGCCCGCGCACGGCCGAGGTGCTCGTCACCGAGGTCGCGGCCGGTCAGGTCTTCGACACCACCGTCCTGAGCGACGTCGATGCCCTGGTGGTCGGTGGCGGCGTCACCCCCGACTACCTGGCGGCGATCGCCCCGCTCGTCGACCAGCTCCGGCTGCTCGTCTCCGACGGCCTTCCTTACCTCGGCTACTCGGCCGGTGCGATGATCGCCGCCGACCGTGCCCTGGTGGGCGGCTGGCGCATCGGCGGCGTCGAGATCTGCCCCGAGGCGGCGTCCGAGGGGCTGGACGAGGTCGAGCTCCGCGAGGGCCTCGGCCTGGTCGACCTGACCATCGACGTGCACGCGGTGCAGGCCGGCACGCTCGCGCGGCTCATCGCCAGCGCCGAGGCCGAGTTCGTCACCGCCGGACTTGCGATCGACGAGGACACCACGCTCGTCGTCGGCGAGGGCGCGCTCGAGGTCCGCGGGACCGGCAGTGTCTGGCGTGTGATGGCCGGCGAGGAGTCGGTGGCCGTCGCCACCATGGGCGCGTAGCCGACGTGGAACCCCGGCCGCTCGCCGACCTGGTCGACCCCGGCTGGGCCGATGCCCTCGCGCCGGTCGAGCCCGACGTGCACCGGATCGGCGCGTGGCTGCGGGACGAGACCGCTGCGGGCCGTCACTACCTGCCCGCGGGCGGCGACGTGCTGCGCGCGTTCACGACCCCGTTCGACGCCGTCAAGGTGCTGGTCGTCGGGCAGGACCCGTACCCGACGCCGGGCCACCCGATCGGTCTGTCCTTCGCGGTCGACCCGGCCGTCCGTCCGGTGCCGCGGAGCCTGGCGAACATCTACCGCGAGCTCGCCGACGACCTCGGGGTGACGCCCCCGCAGCACGGTGACCTGCGGGCCTGGTCCGACCAGGGCGTCCTGCTGCTCAACCGGGTGCTCACCGTGCAGGCGGGCGAGGCCGGCAGTCACCGTGGCAAGGGCTGGGAATCGGTCACCGACCAGGCCGTCCGCGCCCTGGTCGCCCGTGGCACCCCGCTCGTCGCCGTGCTCTGGGGCGCCCAGGCCGGGTCCGTGCGACCGCTCCTCGGCGACACCCCGGTCGTCGCGTCGGCCCACCCGAGCCCGCTGAGCGCGTCGCGCGGGTTCTTCGGCAGCCGCCCGTTCTCGCAGGTGAACGCGCTGCTCGAGTCGCAGGGCGCACCGCCCGTCGACTGGACGCTGCCCGCTCAGTAGGCTCGGCACGTGCTCGAGGAGGAATACCAGCGACGGCGGGTCCTGCCGCGACACCTGCGTGCCCCGGCGGCGACCGAGACGGCCTTCGAGTACCGCATCCGTGCGGCCGAGGTGGGGGACCTGCCCCACGTGCGCGAGATCCACACGCACTACGTCCGCAACTCGTCGGTGACCTTCGACCCGGCGGCGTTCACGTACGCCGCGTGGAAGAAGCGCTACGACGACATCCGGAAGCGCCGCCTGCCGTTCCTGGTGGCGGAGAACCCCGCCGGGCAGATCCTCGGGTACGCGCTGGTCGACGCGTGGAACCCGCGGGACCGCTCGAACCACGTCGTCGAGGACTCGATCTACCTCGGCGCCGCGTCCGGTGGCAAGGGGCTCGGCCGCGCGCTGATGGAGGCGCTGCTCGACGAGTGCCGCTCGGCCGGCGTGCGCGAGGTCGTCGCCGTCATCGCGGACCGGCAGGCCGAGGCGTCGATCCGGCTGCACGAGCGTCTCGGCTTCGAGGAAGTGGGCCGGATGGGCAAGGTCGGCTACAAGTACGACCGCTGGCTCGGCACGGTGACGATGCGGCTGCGCCTGCGCGGCCCGCGGCTGTTCGCGCGACGACGCTGACGGAGCCGACGCGGTCGACGCGCGTCACGCAGGCGAACGTGGGCAGGGCGGACGGGAGGCCCGTGGCGGCCCCGGCGCGCGCCTCCAGGCCCGTCGCCCGGTCGCGTCAGCCTGCCGGCGCCTCGGTGATGAACTCGTCGCGCGTCACGCGGAGCAGCGCGGTTGCGGCCGCCGCAGCGGCGTCCGCGTCACCGTCGACCGCTGCGCGCCCGACTGCCTGGTGCCGGAGCGCCGCCTCGCGCGTCCAGCGCGTGATGGGATCGCGCGACTCCGAGGTGCGGGTGCGGAGCAGAGCCTCCACCGTGCCGGCGAAGTGCGCGAACACGGCGTTCCCCGACCCGGTGAGCAGTGCACGGTGGAAGCGGACGTCGGCCTCCAGGTAGGCGCGGCTGTCCTCGCGTCCGCAGGCGTCGAGCATGTCCTCGGCGGCGGCGAGCACGGCGTCCGCGCCCGCGGAGCCGGCGGTCAGGGACGCGGCGACCGGTTCGACGCCGAGCCGGAGCTCGACGAGCTCCCGCTGCTGCACGAAGTACGCCGGTGAGGTACCGCGCCACCGGATCACGGTGGGGGCGAGCAGCTCCCACGCGGTGATGTCGCGGACGAGCGTGCCGACGCGCTGCCGGGGCTCGACCAGGCCGAGGGACTGCAGGACGCGCAGGGCCTCGCGGACGACGGAGCGGGACACCCCGAACTCGTCGGCGACCAGTTCGGGTCGCACGACGGACCCCGTGGCCAGGTCGCCGTCGACGATCCGCTGGCCCAGGGTGTCGAGCACGTGGGCGTGCAGTCCGCGTGCGGTGGGCATCGTTTCCTCCGTGCAGTACGGGTCACGCGGTCGCCGTGACGCCGGTCCCATCGAAGCGGCAGACTCCGGGGACGGGCGGTTGGCGCGCGGGACGACGTCGTATAGTCTGATTAATCAGATTATTGAGGGTCGGCGTTCGTCGCGCCAGTCCACCCTCGACACGAAGGCGACGGAGCCGCGCAGCAGCGACTCCAGGAAGGGGCGCTGATGCCTCACGCTCTCCCGGACCACCTGCTCGCCGCGGGTGGCACCACCGAGACGGTCGACCCGTCCGGTTCGATCCCGCAGCTGATCATCGCGGCACTCGTCGGCATCGTGGTGATCATCGCGCTCATCACCTGGCTGAAGGTGCACCCGTTCATCGCGCTCACGATCGGCGCGCTCGGGGTCGGCATCGGCGCGGGTCTGGCGCCGGACAAGGCGGTCACGAGCTTCGGCGACGGTTTCGGCGCGACCATGACGAGCGTCGGCATCCTGGTCGGGCTCGGGGCGATGTTCGGCAAGATGCTCGTCGACTCGGGCGCAGCGGACCGCGTCGTGGACACCCTGGTGCGGAAGTCGTCGAAGGCGGCGCTGCCGTGGACGATGGCCCTGATCGGGGCGCTCATCGGGCTGCCGATGTTCTTCGAGGTCGGGCTCGTCCTGCTCATCCCGATCATCGTGCTGGTCGCCAAGCGGAGCGAGGTGCCGATCATGAAGATCGCCGTCCCCGCGCTGGTCGGCCTGTCGACGATGCACGCGTTCGTCCCGCCGCACCCCGGCCCGCTCGTCGCGATCTCCACCGTCGGCGCGAACCTCGGCACCACGCTCGCCTTCGGCATCGTGCTGGCGATCCCGGTGATCATCCTGGCCGGGCCGCTCTTCGCCCGGTTCGCGGCCCGGTGGGTCGACATCCCCGTCCCCGACATGTTCGGGTCGCGTGGGGCGGTCGCCACCGCCGGGCCGGGTTCGGGGTCGGGTTCCGGGTCCGCCGCCTTCGCCGACGACCCGGCACACCCCGGACGGGAGGCCCGGCGCGGCCCCGCCACGCAGGACACCGCATCCCTGCCCAACGGCAAGAGCGACTTCACGCGCGTCATCAGCGAGCCGCGCAGCCCGTCGTTCACCGTCGCCCTGATCGGCATCCTGCTGCCGGTCGTGCTCATGCTCGCCCAGGCGATCCGTGAGGCAACCGCCCCCGACGCCGCCGGCTCGTGGGTGAGCCTGCTCGACTTCCTCGGTTCACCGATGATCGCCATCGGCATCGCGGCCGTCTACGCGATGGTCTTCTTCGCGATCGGCGGTGGCATGGACCGCTCGGCAGTGTCGAAGTCGCTCGAGAGCGCGCTGCCCCCGATCGCCGGGGTGCTGCTCATCGTCGGTGCCGGCGGCGGGTTCAAGCAGGTGCTCATCGACACCGGCATCGGCGGCGTGATCGCCGACGCCGTCAAGGACTCCGGCGTCTCGGTGCTGCTCGTCGCCTGGGTCGTCTCGGCCCTGGTCCGCGTGGCGACCGGGTCGGCCACGGTCGCCACCGTGACCGCCGCCGGCATCATGGCGCCGATCGCCGCCGACCTGTCGACGCCGATGACGTCGCTGCTCGTGCTCGCGATCGGTGCCGGCTCGGTGTTCCTGTCGCACGTGAACGACGCCGGGTTCTGGCTGGTCAAGGGGTACCTCGGCACCACGGTGGGGCAGACGTTCAAGACGTGGACGGTGCTCGAGTGCCTCATCTCGGTGTTCGGTCTGCTCGGGGTCCTGCTGGCCGGGGTGTTCATCCGATGAGCGGCGCAGGAGGAGTTGCTGCTGCCGGTGCGGCCGACGCCGGGCTGGACGCCCGCGTCCTGGTCGTGATGGGGGTCTCCGGGTCCGGCAAGTCGACCGTCGCCGCCATGGTGGCGGAGCAGGTCGGGTGGGAGTTCGCCGAGGGCGACGCGATGCACCCGCCGGCGAACGTCGACAAGATGCACGCCGGCACCCCGCTCACCGACGAGGACCGCTGGCCGTGGCTCGACGTCGTCGCCGGCTGGATCCGCGGACACCTGGACGCCGGCACGAACGGCGTCGTGACCTGCTCGGCCCTGAAGCGCTCGTACCGCGACGTGCTGCGGGCCCCCGGGGTGGTGTTCGTGCACGTGGCTGGTGACGGTGCCCTCATCGAGGAACGGATGTCGCAGCGTTCCGGGCACTTCATGCCGACGTCGCTGCTGCAGTCGCAGCTCGCCACGCTCGAGCCGCCGCAGCCCGACGAGGCCCACGTGACGATCGCCGCCGACCGCACCCCCGAAGAGGAGAGTGCCGAGGTCGTGGCGCGGCTCGGACTGGTCCGGATCCCGAGAGCCTGATCGGGCGGCGATCGGCAGCATGGCCGCATGGCGATCGACGACTCCCTCTCGCTCCTGACCCGCGGCTACGGATTCGGTGCCCACCTGTGGCGCCGGACCCGGCCGGGGGCGCGGGCCGTGGGCTTCCGACTGCTCGGACGTCCGGCGCTGCTCGTGCGTGGTGCCGAGGGCGTCGGGCTGTTCTACGACGGCGACCGCACGGCACGCCACGGCGCGATGCCGGCGATCGTGCAGCGGACGCTGTTCGGCGTCGGGTCGGTGCACAGCCTCGACGGGGCGGAACACCACCACCGCAAGGCGACCTTCGTCGACGTCGCGTACGAGGACGAGCAGGTCCGGCGACTCGCACCCCTGCTGACCCACGAGTGGGCCACCGAACGCGACGCCTGGCTCGCCGGCGGCACCCGGTCGGCGTACGACGCTGCCGTCGGCGCGATCGGCCGCGCCGTCATGCGGTGGGCCGGGCTGCCGGGGACGCCGGCGGCGAAGACCCGCTGGGCGGCGCGGCTCGCCCAGGTCGTCGACGGCTTCGGGGTGCCCTACTCACCGGAGTACCTGCAGGCCGTCCTGAACCGGCACTGGTCGGACCGGCATGCCCGGCGGCTGGTTGAGGCCGTGCGCGGTGGCCGGTTGAACCCCGAGCCACACACCGCCCTGTACGAGTGGGCGTGGCACCGGGACCCCTCCGGGGCGCTGCTGCCGGCGCGGCTGGCCGGCATCGAACTGCAGAACAGCATCCGGCCGGCCATCGCGGTGGCCCGGTTCGTGGCGTTCGCGGCGAAGGAGCTGCACGACCGGCCGGAGTGGCGGGAACGGATCGCCGCCGAGAGCGCGGCGGCCGAGGTCGCTGACGGGCCGCGCGTCGACGGTCCGCTCGCCGTCGCCTTCGCGCAGGAGATCCGCCGGACGGCGCCGTTCGTGCCGATGCTGCCCGCCTGGGCCACCACGGATGTCGAGCTCGACGGCCAGCACCTGCCTGCCGGCGGGCGCGTGGTGCTCGACATCACCGGGACCGACACCGACGAGGGCTCGTGGGACCGCGCCGGCGAGTTCGACCCATCACGGTTCCTCGGTGTGGACGACTCCGAGTCGATCACGACGTTCGTCCCGCACGGCGGTGCCGACGTCGCCACGGGACACCGGTGCCCCGGCGAGAAGGTCGCCGTCGCCGCGCTCGCGGCCGCGGTCTCGGTGCTCAGCGACCCGCGGCTGACGATCCTCGACGACGGGCTGCAGGTGAACCGCCACCGGCTGCCGACGAAGCCGGCATCGGGCGGCGAGGTCCGGGGCCGCTGCCCCTTCCACTGACCCGGTCGGTTCCCGCCCCGGTTCCCGCCCCGGTGTCCGCCGGCCAGTCGCTCAGCTGAACCGGATCGGGGTGCCGACGGGCAGCGCCGCCAGGGTCCGGGTCATCTCCGCCGAGATCCGGACGCAGCCGTGCGAGCTGCCGGTCGGGTCCGGGTAGTAGTGCAACGCGGTCAGCGCAGCGTTGCCGCCGTACGACGGGATCCGGGACGAGTGTGCCCCGGTCAGGATGATCGGGTTGCCCTGCGTGTACGCCACGCGGGTGTCGACGTACGCTGCCTCGACGTAGGTGGCGGTGTCGGCCGGTGTGGGGTCCTCCGGTGTCCCGAGCCGGGCGGCCTCGGTCGCGGTGACCTTTCCCGACCGGGTGACAACGGACACCGTGCTGGCGGCGACGTCGACCGTGATCATCCGGTCGGTGCGGGTCACGGTGAAGTCGGCGGCCCGGGCCCAGGCGAACGTCGCGCTCGGGGCGTCCGGATCACCGCCGTCACCGGGGGTGCGGTTGCGGGACGGCGTCGACACCAGGAGCATCCCGCCGTCCTGGCCGGGGGAGCGACCCCACACCGCGGTGGCCGCGGGCCGGTTGATCGTCGACACCAGGTGGGACAGGGTCGCCACCGGCCGGGCGCGGCTCGACGGGCTCGCGTACAGGGCGACGAGCGGCGTGCGTGGGGTCGCGATCTGCCACGTGTCCTCGGGCTCCACGTCCCCGCCGTCGAGCAACTGCGGCACGACGGCGTCGTGGAACGCCAACGGCAGCGCGGCCAGGGTCGCGTCGGACGGTGCGGCGGGGACGGCCGCGAGCGTCGGCTTCGGTTTCGGCGTGGCGCTCGGGGTCGGTGTCGTCGTGGCCCGGGCCGCACGGGTCGGCTCCGGTGCCGGCGACCCGACGGTCACCCCCACCACGACGGCGGCGACGGCGAGCACGACCACCCCGGCGGTCGTCGCGATCCAGGTGTTGCGTCGCATGGTGCGTCCCCCTTCGGTCGATCCGTCAGCTCTCGGTCGATCCGTCAGCGTTCGGTGACGGTGCCGCCCTCGACCCGCCACTGCCGGTCGAGTCGGACGGTCTCCAGCATGCGCCGGTCGTGTGTGACGAGCAGCAGGGTCCCGTCGTAGGACTCCAGCGCCTGCTCGAGCTGTTCGATCGCAGTGAGGTCCAGGTGGTTGGTCGGTTCGTCGAGCACGAGCACGTTCACCCCGCGGGCCTGCAGCAGCGCGAGTCCGGCCCGGGTGCGCTCGCCGGGGGAGAGCGCCGAGGCCGGTCGGCCGACGTGGTCCGCCTTCAGCCCGAACTTCGCGAGCAGCGTCCGGACGTCGGCGGTGGTGTACGCGGGCACGATCGCCTCGAACGCCGCTGCCAGGGGCTGGTCCCCGGTGAACGCGGCACGCGCCTGGTCGACCTCGCCGACCGCGACGCTGGACCCGAGCGAGGCCGTGCCCGTCGTCGGCGCCTGCTTGCCGAGGAGCGCCCGCAGCAGGGTGGACTTGCCCGCGCCGTTCGGACCGGTGATGCCGATCCGGTCACCGCCGTCGACCTGCAGCGAGACCGGGCCGAGGGTGAAGTCGCCCTGGGTGAACGTGGCGTTCGACAGCGTCGCGACGACGGCCGAGGACCGGGGTGCGCTGCCGATCGTGAACTCGAGCTGCCACTCCTTGCGTGGCTCCTCGACCTCGTCGAGCCGGGCGATGCGGGACTCCATCTGCCGGACCTTCTGCGCCTGCTTCTCGCTCGACTCCGAGGCGGCACGGCGGCGGATCTTGTCGTTGTCCGGGCTCTTCTTCATGGCGTTCCGGACACCCTGGCTCGACCACTCGCGCTGCGTCCGTGCCCGTGAGACCAGGTCGGCCTTCGTCGACGCGAACTCGTCGTACGCGTCACGCTTGTGCTGCCGGGCGATCTCGCGCTCCTCGAGGAACGAGTCGTACCCGCCGCCGAACAGCCGGTTCGACGACTGCGCCAGGTCGAGCTCGAGCACCGAGGTCACCGAGCGCGCCAGGAACTCACGGTCGTGGCTGACGAGCACCACCCCGCCGCGCAGCCCGCGCACGAACGCCTCGAGCCGGTCGAGGCCGTCCAGGTCGAGGTCGTTGGTGGGTTCGTCGAGCAGGACGATGTCGAACCGCGACAGCAGCAGCGCGGCGAGCCCGACGCGGGCGACCTGGCCACCGGACAGTGCGGTCATCAGGGAGTCCGGGCCGACGCCGTCGGCACCGGAGTCGCCGGTTCCGGGTTCGAGCCCGAGGTCGGCGAGCACCGCCGGGATCCGGTCCTCCAGGTCGGCGGCTCCCGCGGCGAGCCAGCGGTCCAGCGCCACCGAGTACCGGTCGGCCGCGGCATCGCCGGCATCGGGGTCCCCGAGCGCCGCCGCCGCTGCGTCCATCGTCACGGTCGCCTCGGTGCAGCCGGTCCGCCGCCCGAGGTACGCCGCGACGGTCTCGCCAACGATGCGCTCGTGCTCCTGGGGGAGCCACCCCACGAACGCGTCCGTCGGCGCCAGGGACACCGTGCCGGCCAGCGGCTCGTCGACCCCGGCCAGCAGCCGGAGCAGCGTGGACTTGCCGGCACCGTTCACGCCGACGACCCCGATCACCTCGCCCGGCGCCACCGTCAGGTCGAGGGAGTCGAACAGCGTGCGAGCGGCGTACCCGCCGGACAGGCCCTTGGCGACGAGCGTGGCGGTCATGCGCCCATCGTCCCACGCGGGAGCGGCACCCCACGTGCAGCAGACTGGGCCGATGGGCTCCTGCGTCTTCTGTGCCGTGATCGCCGGTGACGAACCCGCGACGTGGGTCGAACGCGAGGAGCACGCCGTCGCCTTCGCACCCCTGCCCGACTCGGCGCTCGCTCCCGGCCACACCCTGGTCGTGCCGGTCGAGCACACCGCCGACCTGCTCACCGCCGGGCCCACGGTGCTCGCCGCCACCACGGCACTGGCGCAACGTGTCGCCCGTGCGATGAAGGGTGCGCTCGGCGCGACCGGGACCGTCGTGCTGCAGGCATCGGGCGCGGACGCCGGTCAGAGCGTGCCGCACCTGCACCTCCACGTCGTGCCGTGCTGGCCGGACGACGCCACGACGCACTGGCCGGAGCGACGATCGGCGCACGTCGTCGACGGTGACCCGCACGCGCTCCTCGCCGAGATGTTCGAGTAGCCGCCCGAGCGGGCCCGGCCCGGCCCTCAGCCCCGCGGCGTCAACCGACCCGCACCCACCGGCAGCAGCCCGCCCCGGTAGTCCAGCGCCGTCGCGCCGCCGACCGGCACCGACGCCGCCCCGAACCGCCACGCGCGGTTGAACAGGTACACGCCGATCACCGTGTCGCCGTCGTCCGGCACCGCCCACGTGCCCGTGCCCCACTGGGCCGGGTGCCCCACCCCGTCGACGGTGACGGTCGGCCGGGCGAACCAGGCGAACAGGGGCCGGACGAGCCGGAGTTCGATCCGGCGCTTCGTCGTGCCGGAGGGGGGAGTGGTGTCCACCATCGAAGGATACGGGCCACCGCCGCCTAGGCTCGGAGCCGTGTTCGAACTCCACCACCTCTCCGCACAGGAACTCTGGGACTGGATCCGCCGGGGCGATGCGACCGCCCTCGAGGTCACCGAGCACTACCTGTCCCGCGTGGAACGCCTGGACGCCGGACTCGGCGCCTTCGTGACGGTCACCGCGGACGCGGCCCGGGCCCGAGCCGATCGCCTCGGCCACCTGGTGCCGACGTCGAGACCGTTGTGGGGCCTCCCGTCCGCCGACAAGGACCTGTACGACCGCGCCGGGGTCCCCACGCGGAACGGCACCACGAGCCTGCCGGAGCGGCCCGCGTCGGCCGACCACCCGCTCGTCGCCGCGCTCGACGCGGCCGGCACCGTCAGCCTCGGCAAGACGGCGTCACCGGAGTTCGGCATGTCCTCGTCGTCCGAGACCCGGCTCGGCGTGACGCGGAACCCCTACGACACCACGCGCGCGCCGGGCGGGTCGTCGAGCGGTGCGGCCGTCGCCGTCGCCGCCGGACTCGTGCCGGCCGCGGTCGGGTCGGACGGCGGCGGATCGGTGCGGATCCCCGCCGCGGCGACCGGACTCGTCGGGCTGAAGCCGAGCCGCGGCCGCGTGCCGTCGATGCCCGGCCGCTCCGGCGTCGGCGGCTTGTCCGTCGCCGGGCCGCTCACCCGGTCCGTCGCCGATGCGGGCATGCTCCTCGACGCGCTGGTCGCGCCGACCGGGCTGCCCGAGCCGTCGCCCTACGCGCTCGTCACCCCCGACGTCGGCGAGGGGCCGTTCACCGCGGCAGCCGTCCGCGGCGAGGGCCGGTTCGTCGTCGGGGTGCTCGACGGCTCGCCGTGGGACGACACCGTCGACGTGGTCGTCGACCCCGCGGCCCGGGCCGCCGTGGAGACCGCCGTGCGGGTGCTCGGCGAGGTCGGGCACGGCGTCGAGGACGTCCGGATGCCCCGCGTGCCGTACGCCGACGCGTTCCGGGTGGCGTGGGAGAGCTCCGCTGCCCGACTGCCGCAGGTGCCCGGGATCGACCTGTCGGCGCTGACCCCGCTCGTTGCGTGGCTCGTGGCCCGGGGGCAGGCGCTCTCCGGCACGCAGGTCCTCGACGCGATGACGACGCTCGACACCTTCTCGACGACGCTCATCGGTGCGTTCGACCGGTTCGACGCGGTGCTCACGCCGACCCTCGCGATGACGCCGCGGCCCCTCGGCTGGTACGGCGACGACCCGGACGAGGACTTCCGCCGCCAGTGCGCGTACTCGCCGTGGACGTCGATGGCGAACGTGTCCGGGCTCCCCGCGATCACCCTGCCGGTCAGCGTGACCGACGACGACCACCCCGACGGCGGCGGGCTGCCGATGGGCGTGCAGCTGATCGGGCGCCCCGGCGGCGAGCGCGTCCTGCTCGCGATCGGCGCGCAGCTCGAGCGCCGGTTGCGCTGGCAGCGGCGGCACCCGGCTGCCTGGACCGCCTGACGGGAGGCCCGGGGACGCTCCGGTGCGCGGGGTGCGGGGGCGCGGCGCACCGTGCGGTGTTGTCCGGCTGGTGCGGCGTTGCTTGTCCGGTGCGGCCTTGTAGGCCGGCTCCGTGCGGGCAAGCTCGCACGGAGTGGCGGGGTGCGCACGGTGCGCCGCCCCGCCCCGCGCCGCCACCCCCGCCGCGCTACGGCAGCGTCGGCGCCGCCGCCACCAACGCCCGCGTCACCGGGTGCTGCGGCGCGTCGAGGAGCGACACCGGCCCGTGCTCGACGATCCGGCCGTCGGACATCACGGCGACCGTGTCGCACAGCCGCTGCACGACGCCGATGTCGTGCGACACCAGCACGAGCGTCAGCCCGAGGTCGTCGGCGAGCGACCGGAACAGCTCGATCACCCGAGCGCGGACCACGACGTCGAGGGCGCTCATCGGCTCGTCGCCGAACAGGATCCGGGGCGAGTGCACCACGGCCCGGGCGATCGCGATCCGCTGCCGCTGCCCGCCGGAGAACTCGTGCGGGTACCGGTCGACCGTGTCGGCGGGCAGGTCGACGCGCTCCAGCACGGCACGGACCAGGTCGTCGTGCGAGCCCGGGACCTGCAGGGCCCGGAGCGGCTCGGCGACGATCGCGCCGACGCGCATCCGCGGGTCGAGCGACGCGTACGGGTCCTGGAACACCACCCCGGTCTCGCGACGGAACCAGCGCAACGCACGCGCGGACCGGGACGCGACCACCGGACGGCCGGAGGCGGCGACGGTGCCGGCGGAAGGGGCCTCCAGGCCGGCGAGCAACCGGACCAGCGTGGACTTGCCGGATCCCGATTCGCCGACGATGCCGAGCCGCGCGCCGGGGGCGACGGTCAGGTCGACGCCGTCGACGGCGGTGCGGACCGGACCGGGCTCGAACGGGCCGCGGCGGGGGAGTCGGTAGGTGCGGTGGAGGCCGGTGGCGTGCAGGACGTGGGTCACGCGGATCCTCCAGGGCGACGGGCGGTGGCGCGGGCGGCGTCGACCAGTGCGACGGTGGCGGGGTGCTGCGGTGCGGCGAGCAGGTCGGCGACGCGACCCTCCTCGACCACCCGGCCGGCGTCGAGCACCACGGCGGTGTCGGCGATGCGCGCGAGCACGGCGAGGTCGTGGGTGACGAACACCATGCCCGCCGGCAGGTGCTCGAACAGGTCGAGGATGCGGGCCTCGGTCGTGACGTCGAGCGCCGTGGTCGGCTCGTCGGCGACCAGGTACGACGGCTCGCCCGCCATCGCCATCGCGATGCAGATCCGCTGCCGCTGCCCGCCGGACAGCTGGTGCGGGTACTGCCGCAGCAGCGACTCCGGATCGGGCAGGCCCACGGACCCCGCCAGGTCGACGGCTGCCGCGCGGGCCGCACGCCGGTCGAGCCCGCGGTGCAGCCGGAGCGGCTCCGCGATCTGCGCGCCGACCCGGCGCAGCGGGTCGAGCGCCGTCCCCGGCTCCTGGAACACCATCGCGATGCCCGATCCGCGGTGGCGCGCGCGCTCGCGGTCGGGCAGGCCGACGAGTTCGGTGCCGTCCAGGCGGACGCTGCCGGTCACGACGGCGCCGGCGGGCTCCAGGCCCATCAGGGCGAGCGAGGTCATCGACTTGCCGGATCCGCTCGCGCCGATCACGCCGACGCGCTGGCCGGGAGGCACGGTGAAGCTGACGTCGTCGAGGATCGTCCGCCCCGTGATGCGGACCGACAACCCGCGCACCTCGAGCCCGGAGGCTGCGGTGGCGTGGGCGGTGCCGGTGGCGTCGGCGGTGCCGGCTGCGCTGGTGGGGCCGGCTGTGTGGTCGGTCATGCGGTCACCCCCGGCGTGGTCGTCGCCGAGTCGGCGCTCCGGTCGCTCGCGGTGCCGTCGGTCGTCGCCGGGTCGGCGCTCCGGTCGCTCGTCGTCAGCCGCGGGTCCGAGGCGTCACGCACCGCGTCGCCGAGCAAGGACAGTGCCGCGACGACGAGGGCGATTGCGGCTCCCGGCCAGGTCGCACTCCACGGGTGGACCCCGATGTAGGTCTGCAGGTCGGACAGCAGGCTGCCCCAGGACGCGGTGTCCGATCCGGCGCCGTAGCCCAGGTAGGACAGCCCGGCCTCGGCGAGCACGGCCGTGGCCATCGCGAGCGACAGCTGCACGGTGAACAGCGGCGCCGCGTTCGGCACCAGGTGACGGAAGAGCACCCCGGCACCGCCGACGCCGGAGGCCCGCGCCGCGGTCACGTAGTCGCTGCGGGCGATCCGCCGGATCTCGCCGCGGGCCACGCGGGCGATCGTCACGCCGAAGGACAGCCCGACGCTGACGATCACGACGCCGAGCGACCCGCCGAACACCGCGGTCAGGAGCATCGCGGTGAGCAGGGTCGGGAACGCCACCAGGATGTCGAGCAGGACCGCGGTGCCCTCGCGCACCCAGCGGGCGGTGAGCGAACCGATCGCGGTGAGGACGATGCCGACGACGCTCGCGATCACCCCGGAGCCGACGGCGACGAGCACGGTGGTGCGGGTGCCGGCGAGCAGGTAGCTCGCGATGTCGCGGCCGGCGGCGTCGGTGCCGAACCAGTGCGCGGCGCTCGGGCCCTCCCACTGGTGGAACGGGTCGGCGCGGAACGGGTTCTGCGGCGTCCAGACGAGCGACACGGCGGCGAGCACGAGCAGCAGGCCGAGCACGACGACGGCGAAGACCCCGGTCGGCCGGGACACCAGGCGGCGGATCATCCCTGCACCTCGCGCTGTCGGGGGTCGAGGGTGCGGTGCACGACGTCGACGGCGAACCCGACGAGCAGCACGAGTCCGGTGAGCACGAGCAGTTCCGACTGCACCTTCGTGATGTCGCGGCGGCCGACGTCGGTCACGAGCATCCGGCCCACCCCGGGCAGCGAGAACAGCTGCTCGACGACGACTGCGCCGACGAGCAGCCCGGCGATCTGGACCCCGAGCACGGCGAGCACCGTGAGGGCGACGCTCGGCAGGCCGTGGCGGAGCAGCGCCTGCGTGCGGGTGAGCCCGACGGCGGCGGCGGTGCGCAGGTGGTCGGCGTCGAGGACGGAGAGCGTGGCGGACCGGGTGAACCGGAGGATCACGGCGCCCTCGACGGCACCGATCGTCAGCGCGGGCAGCACGAGCGACGCGAACGCCCGCCCGGGTTCGGACCAGCCGTCGAGCGGGAAGCCCTGCGTCGGCAGCCAGTGCAGCGTCACCGCGAACAGGGCGATCAGGAGCATGCCTGCCCACACGACGGGCACGGCGGCGACCGCCTGCGCCGCGAACCCGATCACCGCACCACCCGGGCGGCGACGGAGCACCGCGGCGACCACCCCGAGCGGGACGCCGATCACCAGCGCGGTCGCCAGGGACATCGCGGCGAGCGGCAGGGTGATCGCGAGCTTCTGCGCGATCTCCGGTGCGACGGCACCGTTCGTCACCAGCGAGCGGCCGAGGTCACCGCGGAACACCCCGCCGATCCAGTCGAGGTACTGCACCACGACGGGCCGGTCGAGTCCGAGCTGCTGCCGGAGCTGCTCAACCTGCGCGGGGGTCGACTGCGTGCCGGCGACGACCTGGGCGACGTCACCGGGCAGCACGCGGAGCGTGGCGAAGATGATGACGCTCGCCACGAGCAGGCCGACGACGAGCAGGAGCACCCGCCCGATGAGGAACCGGGTCACGACACCGATGCTACGGGGACGGACACCCCGCCGCGGCCGCTCCGGGTCACTTGACCGCGAGCTTCGCCAGGTCGAGGCGCGAGTTGCCGCCGTCGACCGGGAAGCCCGTCACGCCGGAGCGCACCGCGGTGATCTCGGTCGCCGTGTAGAGCCACTCGCCGGCCGCGTCCTCGCTGACGATGCGTGCAGCCTTGCGGAGTGCCTCGGTCTTCGTGGCCTCGTCGGTCGCCGCGATCGACTGGGCGTAGAGGGCCTGCACCTTCGGGTTGTCGTAGCCGAAGTAGTAGTCCGGGTTCGCCCAGTTGCCGAAGTCACGGGCCTCGACGTGGTCGACCATCGACAGGTCGAAGTCCCGCTCGCCGGACTTCGGTGCCTGGAACACGGAGGACAGCCAGGTGGCGAAGTCGACGCGCTTGACCGTCAGGGTGATCCCGACGTCGGCGAGCTGCGACTTCAGCACGTCGCCGATCGTGGTCGGGTAGATGTTCGCGTAGGTGAGCGTCAGCTTCAGGTCCTGCTGGCCGGCGGCGGCCAGGAGCTTCTTGGCGTTCGCGGGGTCGTACGCGTCGATGTCGGTCAGGTCCTCGTAGCCGGGGTCGAGCTCCGGGATCGGGCCGCCCTGCTCCACGCCGGTGCCGCCGATCGCCTTGATGAGCGCCTTCGCGTCGATCGCCTGCCTGATGGCCCGGCGCACGCGCTCGTCCGTGAACGGTTCCTTGCGGTTGTTGAACGCCAGCGTGTACTTGTCGGTCGTCTTGCCGCTGTGCAGCGCGATGTCGGCGTTGCCCTGCAGCTGGCTCTTGAGCGTGCCGTCGACCGGGTTCAGGACGTCGAGGTCACCGTTCGCCATCGCGTTGACGGCGGTCGACGGGTCCGTGATGTACCGGAAGACGATCTTCGCGACCTTCGCCTTCGTGCCCCAGTAGTCCTCGTTGCGGTCGAAGGTGAGCGAGTCGCCCTGCTTCCAGCTCGCGACCTCGAACGGGCCGGTGCCGTTCGCGCTGTCGGACAGGTCGTTGTCCGCGGCCTTCTCGAGCACCAGGCCGGAGCGGCCGGTCAGGTTCCAGAGCAGGTCGGAGTCCGGCTTCGCGAGTTGCAGCACGACGGAGTCGTCCGACGGCGAGGTGATCGACGTGACGCCCGCGAGCTTGGCCGAGTCGACGTACGAGTCGTTCGACTTGACCTGCTCGAGCGACCACACGACGTCGGCCGCGGTGACCGGCTCGCCGTCCTGGAACGTCGTGCCGTCCCGCAGCGTGAACGTGTAGGTCAGGCCGTCCTTCGAGACCTCGTGCGACGAGGCCAGCACGTCACGGATCTCGCCGTCGGCGGTCCGGCCGACGAGCCCCTGGTACACGTTGTCGATGAGCACCTGGTCGAGCGCCGCCCCGGACTGGGTGCGGATGTCGAGACTCGTCGGCTCGAGCACCAGCCCGACGCGCACCGTGGCGTCCTTGCCGCGGGTGGTGTCGGACGAGCCGGAGCAGCCGGCCAGCGCCAGGGCGGAGACGACGGCGACGGCCGTGGCGGCGAGGGCAGCGCGCCCGATGCGCGAGGTGCGCGCGGTGCGACGGGGCAGGAGCGGACTCATGGGGTGGTGGGTTCCTTCCGGGCACGAGGGCTGGGATCGGGCCTCGCGCTCGCACGAGGGTACCGGCGGCTGGTGCCGTCCGGCGACGGTTCTTCGATCGGGTGCAACAATTCGTGCCGCTCCGCCCATGCCCGGATCGCCGAAGCCAGTTCGAGGGGTGCCTGGTTCTGCACCGCGTGCCGCGAGGTCACCGTCACGATCTCGGCATCCGGCAGGCGTTCGGCGAACCCGGCGTGCAGCTTCGGGGAGACGTACCCGCGGTCACCCCGGACGAGCAGGATCGGCACGCGCAGTGCTTCGAGGTCCGGCCACGCGTCGGCGAAGCGCCCCACCGACGATGTCCGCCCGGCGGGCAGGTGCGGGAAGTGGTGGCGGCGCACGAGTCGTCCGTCCGCACCGAGGGCTGTGGTGTGCCGGGCCTCGCGCAGCAGCACCTGCCGGTCGTCGCCGACTCGCGCCTCGATCGCCCGGTCGACGACCTGCTCGAGGGACTCGAACGGCTCCTCGGCCTCCAGCGCGCGGGCGATCCGGTCGACCGCACGCTGCGCGAGGTCCGGCGACATGTCGACGAGCACGAGCCCGGTGACCCGCTCCGGCGCCGTGGCTGCGAGTCGAGCGGACAGGATGGCGCCCAGCGAGTGGCCGACGACGATCCCCGGCGGCACCGCGAGCGCGTCGAGCGCGGCGAGCACGCTCGGCGCCGTCGCGGCCGCCGCGTAGTCCGCGTCCTCCCGCCACGACGACCGGCCGTGGCCGGGCAGGTCGAGGGCGACCGCCGGCTCGCCCACGGCGAGTGCCGTGGTGTCGAAGCTGTGGGCGTCGATGCCGAGCCCGTGCAGGTAGGTGATCCGTGCCTCCTGGCCGTCGTCGCCCCACCGGATCGCGGAGGTCTCCTGCCCGTCCGCGGTGCGGACCACCTGCCTGGAGGCGCGGAGCGGCGCGTGCACGCCGCTCGCGCTGGCGAGGGCGGGCAGGTCGGCGAATTCGTCGTCGGGGGCTTCGGGCACGGGGACGATCCTCGCACCGTTCCGGGGGCCTGGAGACGTTAGGTAAGGCATGCCATACTCGATTCCGTGGCAACCCGGTATCGCGTCTTCTCCGTCCGCGTGGCCGCCGTCACGTCACTCACCCCGAACTTCGTCCGGGTCACGCTGACGGGCGACGCGCTCGCCGACTTCTCCTCGGTCGGTCTCGACCAGCGGATCAAGATCGTGCTGCCCCTGCCCGGCATCGGCTTCTCCGAACTGCCGGAGGACGAGGACTGGTACGCCGCCTGGCGCGCGCTGCCGGACGACGCCCGCAACCCGCTCCGCACCTACACGGTCCGCTCGTTCCGGCCGGACGCCCGCGAACTCGACATCGACTTCGTCGCGCACGGCGACACCGGTCCGGCGTCGCGCTGGGTGTCGGCCTGCCGCGTCGGTGACGAGCTGCGCATCGTCGGGCCGCGGGTCCCCGAGTCGCCGGAGGACCTGCCGACCGGGGCCGCCGAGTTCGCTCCCGGGCACGCGAACCGGATCCTGCTCGCCGGGGACGAGACCGCCGCACCGGCGATCTGCGCCATCCTCGAAGCCCTCGACGTCTCGACCGTCGGTCACGTCTTCATCGAGGTGCCCACCGACGCCGACCGGTTGCCGGTCGCCGCGCCCGCCGGGGTCGAGGTCCGCTGGATCGCCCGCAACGGCGCCACCCACGGTGTCCGGATGACCGACCAGGTGCACGCCTGGGCGTCCACCGTCGCGCCGTCCGCCGCCGCGTGCGAGCCGGCCGCCGAGCTCACCGACGTCGACGTCGACGAACAGGTGCTGTGGGACGTCCCCGCGCCCGTCGACGAGCGCCCCGTCTACGCGTGGATCGCTGGCGAGGCCGGCTGCGTCAAGGAACTCCGCCGCCACCTGGTGCGCGGCGTCGGCATCGACCGCAAGCAGGTCGCGTTCATGGGCTACTGGCGGCACGGCAAGGCCGAGCACTGATGCCCACCTCGGGCACCGCGCTCGGTCCGGTCCCGACCACCGCGCTGGGGGCCCGTGGGCTGACCCTGGCCTACGACGACCGGGTCGTGGTGGACACGCTCGACGTCGACATCCCCGACGGCGAACTGACGGTCATCGTCGGGCCGAACGCCTGCGGCAAGTCGACGCTGCTGAAGTCCTTCGCCCGCACCCTGAAGCCGCGAGCCGGCACGGTCTTCCTCGACGGGGCACCGATCGACTCGTACCGCCCGAAGGCCGTCGCCCGGCGGGTCGGCATGCTGCCGCAGACCCCGATCGCCCCCGACGGCATCACCGTGCGTGACCTGGTGTCCCGGGGCCGGTTCCCGCACCAGGACCTGCTGCACCCCTCGTCCGGGTCCGACCGGCAGGCCGTGCAGGCCGCGCTCGAGCAGACGTCGACGGTGGAACTGGCGGACCGGAGCGTCGACGAGCTCTCCGGCGGGCAGCGGCAGCGGGTGTGGATCGCGATGGTGCTCGCGCAGCAGACCGACATCGTGCTGCTCGACGAGCCGACGACGTTCCTCGACATCGCGCACCAGTACGACGTGCTCGAACTCGCCTCCACGCTGCACGCCGCCGGTCGCACGGTCGTCGCGGTGCTGCACGACCTGAACCAGGCCGCGCGCTACGCCACCCACGTCATCGCGATGCGCGACGGGGCGATCGTCTCGGCGGGGACGCCGTCGTCGGTGCTCACCGCGGACCTCGTCGAGGACGTCTTCGGCCTGCCGTGCGTCGTCGTCCCCGACCCCGAGACCGGCACGCCGCTCGTGGTGCCGCGGCGGCGCGCGGCCTGACGCGGGCGGCGCGTCACCGGGCCGTGCCGAGGTCGCACGATTTGCCGCCCGCCCGGCGTCGGGACGACGGTTCGCGCGACCACGACGATGCGCACGCGGCGTGTCGCGCGACTTCGGTCACGTGCCGCCGCCGAGCGGCCACGACTCGTCGTGGGCCGGGCGCCGAGTGGTCACGAACCGTCGGCTGACGGCGCCGCAGGCGACGGTCTGTGACCGCTCGCCGCGGGGTAGGCGGGGTGTTGTGACCGGCGGGCGGGCGGGGTGGGCGTGGGGCCCGGCGGCCTGGAGGCCCGTGGCGGGCGCCGGCACGCGCCTCCAGGCTGTCGACTGGTCGCGTCTCGTCGCCTGGCCGGCCCGCCGCCGAGTGGTCACGAAAGGCCGTGGGCCAGGCGCCGAGCGGTCACGAACCGTCCGCTGGCGGCGCCGCAGGCGACGGTCTGCGACCGTTCGCCGCTCACCCGGCGGGGTGTTGCGACCGGCCGGCCCCGGCCGGCACGCCCGCCGAGGTCGCACGATCTGCCGCCCGACCGGCGTCGGGACGACGGTTCGCGCGACCACGACGATGCGCAGCGGCGTGTCGTGCGACCGCAGCACACCCGCACCCGCACCCGCACCCGCACCCGTCAGCGGTAGCCGCCGTCCTCCAGGCCGGCCTCGACCTCGAACCGGTTCCGCAGGGGATCCCGCCCGGCCACGGCGTAGAGCAGCGGCATGAGCATGCCGTACCGCCGCCACTGCTCGACGTGCACCCGCTCGTGCCGGAGCACCCGCGGGCCGTCGTTGTCGCGGGTCAGGTACACCGACCCGACGCAGGTGCCGCCGCGTCGGAACACCCAGCGTGGCAGCCCCGTGCAGACCACGAGCCCGTCCTCCACCCGGATCCGCCCGGTCGACAGGGGGACGCCCACGGCGAGCCCGACGGCGGTCGCGAACACCCACCCCGCGCGGGACACGGG
Organism: Curtobacterium sp. MCSS17_005; assembly: GCF_003234225.2. Lineage (NCBI taxonomy): Bacteria > Bacillati > Actinomycetota > Actinomycetes > Micrococcales > Microbacteriaceae > Curtobacterium > Curtobacterium sp. MCSS17_005. The sequence continues at coordinate 2,299,320 of NZ_CP126258.1, read as the reverse complement.
GGAGTCGAGCAGCGGGTTGCGCACGCTCAGGCCGGGCGACCGTACGTCTCGAGCAGGCGGAGCCAGATCTCGTTCATCGTCGGGTAGGCCGGCACGGCGTGCCACAGGCGGTCGATCGGGACCTCGCCCACGACGGCGACGGTGGCGCCGTGCAGCATCTCGGCGACGTCCTGGCCGACGAACGTGACGCCCACGACGACCCCGCGGTCCTCGTCGACGACCATCTTCGCGCGGCCCGTGTAGCCGTCTGCCTGCAGCGAGGACCCGGCGATCGCACCGAGGTCGTACTCGACCGCGCGGACGTTCAGCCCCTGTTCGCGGGCCTTCGCCTCGGTCAGGCCGACGCTGGCGACCTCGGGGTCGGTGAAGGTGACCTGCGGCGAGGCGGCGTGGTCGGCGGTGGCCACGTGGGCACCCCACGGCTCGGTGTGCAGCGGCGTGCCCTGGTACCGGGCCGCGATCGCCTCGCCGGCGGCACGCGCCTGGTACTTGCCCTGGTGGGTCAGCAGGACGCGGTGGTTGACGTCACCCACGGCGTACAGCCAGTCGGTGCCGTGCACGAGCATGGTGTCGTCGACGTCGAGCCAGTCGCCCGCGGTCAAGCCGACGGTCTCGAGCCCGAGGTCACGCGTGTGGGCGGCGCGGCCGGTGGCGGCGAGCACCTCGCTCGTGATGACCGTGGTGCCGTCGTCGAGCTCCGTGGTGACGAGACCGTGCTCGTCGCGGTCGACCCGGACCGGGTTGACGCCGGTGCGGACGTCGACACCGAGTTCGCGCAGGGAGTCGGCGACGAGTTCCCCGGCGAAGGGCTCCATGCCGCCGAGCAGACCGTGCCGGGCGACGAGGGTGACCTTCGCACCGAGGGACGCCCACGCGGTCGCGAGCTCCGAGCCGGAGACGCCGCCGCCGATGACGAGCAGGCTCTCGGGGACCTGCTGGGCGCTCGTGCCCTCGCGGGTGCCCCACGGCTTCGCCTCGGCGAGACCGGGCACCGGGGGCAGCGTGTGCAGGGAACCGGTGACGACCGCGACGGCGGCGCGCGCGGTGTGCGTCTCGCCGTCGACGTCGATGGTCTTCGGTCCGGTGATGCGGGCGTGCCCGCGGATCAGGTCGATGCCGGCGGACTCGAGCCACGAGACCTGGCTGTCGTCCTTCCAGTCCGAGGTGAACGAGTTGCGGCGGGCGAGCACGTGGGCGGCGTCGAGCGTGCCGGTCACGGCCTGCTTCGCACCGTCGAGCCGCTTGGCGGCGGCGAGGGCGTGTCCGCTGCGCAGGAGCGCCTTCGAGGGCATGCACGCCCAGTAGGAGCACTCGCCGCCGACGAGCTCGGCCTCCACGATCGCGACCGACAGGTCGCGCTTCCTGGCGTAGTCCGCCACGTTCTCGCCGACAGCGCCGGCTCCGATCACGATGAGGTCGTAGTCCGTCATGCTGCCGAGCGTACGCGGACCGGCAGGGGGTCCGCCGGTCGCGTCGTGCGCGTGGTCAACCCACCCGGGAGGCGCTGGTCACCGCTCCGACGACGCGCAGGATCACGCCGAGGTCGTCCACCGCCCGGTCCGGGTCGACGGGGGCGAATCCGGTGAGCGCAGCGCCGACGAGGCGCCGGCCGCGGGTCGCGGCCTGGATGCGCTCGACGAGCGCCGCGCCGTCGAGGCCGAACGGGACGGGTTCGAGGAGTCCGTCGACCTCGGACGGGTCGAGGACGTCGAGGTCGACGTGCACGAAGACCGATGCGGCACCGGTCCGCTCGACGGCTGCGGCGAGGGCGTCCGGGGTGGCGGCGTCGACGTCGAGGTGCACGATCCCGGCCTTGTCGAGGGCGGCCCGTTCGGCGTCCTCCACCCCGCGGACCCCGGCGACGACGACCGAGGACGCCGGCACCACCGGCAGGACGGGGAACAGGTCGTCGGGGCGGTCGACCAGCAGGCGCAGGGCGGCGTTCTCGGCGGCGACGGGCTGGGCCCGGTTGAGCGCGCGGTACCCGCTGGACCCGGAGATGCGGACGAACGCGGTGTCCGGTGCGAGTGCGGCGGTCGCGCCGAGGACACTGGCGCCGTCACCGCCGACGACGAGCACCGGTTCGGTGGCGACGGCGGTCTCTTCCGCGACGCGTTCGGCGACGGCGAGCACCGAGGTGTAGCGGGCGACGGCGGTCTCGAGGCGGTCACCCGCTCCGGCCGGGACGTCGACCACGGTGGTGGACGCCCGGGGGAGGTCGGCCGCGATCGCCGACGCGCCGTCCCCGAGTCGCATCGCGCGCGACGACGCCGAACCCTGCCACTGACCGACCACGAGGAAGTGCATCGTCTCAGTCTGTCAGCTGGGGTCCGGCGTCGTCAGGGCGTTCGTCAGATGCTCGAGGATCCGCCGGACTTCAGCGCGGCGAGCCGTGCCTCGACCTCGGCGTCCTTGCCGACGTCCTCGAGGCTCTCGAACTGGGCGTCGAGGCTGGACGACTGCAGCTCCTGCTGGCCGAGCACCTTCGCCTCTTCGCGGCGGACCTTCTCCTCGAAGCGGCCGAGGTCGCTCGTCGGGTCGAGCACGTCGATGTTGCCGAGGGCGTCGTTGACGCGGGACTGCGCCTCGGCGGTCTTCGAGCGGGCGACGAGGTTGTCCCGCTTCGCGCGGAGCTGCTCGAGCTTCTGCTCCATGCCGGCGAGACCGGTCTTGAGCTTCTCGACGGCCTCGTTCTGCGACGCCAGGTTCGGCTCCGCGTCCTTGACCTCCTGCTCGGCGGCGATCTGCTTTCCGATCGCGATCTTGGCGAGGTTGTCGAACTTGTCCGCCTCGGCCGACTTGCCCTCGGAGCGGTACTTGTCGGCGGCGGCTGAGGCGTTGGCGGCCTTCTGGCCCCACTCGACCGCGGCCTTCTTGTCCTCTTCGTGGTCCTGCTCGAGCAGGCGCACGTTGCCGATGGTCTGCGCGATCGCGGTCTTCGCGTCGGCGATGTTGTTCGTGTAGTCGCGGACGAGCTGGTCCAGCATCTTCTGCGGGTCCTCGGCGTCGTCGATGATCTGGTTGATGTTCGCGCGCACGAGGGTGGAGATGCGTCCGAAGATGGTCTGCTTGGCCATTGCTGTTCCCTTTCGTGGAAGTCCTGTGGACGGTGTTGTCGGGTCGTGTCTGGTTCTGGGTGCCGGAGGTCAGGTCCGGTCGTGTCGGGAGCGGGGGAGCGTGCCCGTCAGAAGCGGCCGCCGCCGGAGAAGCCGCCGCCCCCACCGCCGCCTCCGCCGAAGCCGCCACCGCCGCTGAAGCCCCCGCCGCCGCCGAAGCCGCCGCCCCCGAAGGAACCGCCGCCGTAGCTGCCGCCGCGACCGCCGAGCAGGCCGCCGAGGACGAGGCCGGTGACGAGGCCGCCGAGCTGGGCACCGCCGCCGCCACCGCCCTGGCCGCCACCCCAGCCGCCAAGGTCGTCGTTGGCGGCGTCCATCGCTGCGGCCGCGTACTGCTCGGCCGCGCGGGCGGCGTTGAGCGCCTGGCCGGGGTTGCTCGGGGCGAGCTCGACGGCGTCGTCGTAGGCGCGCTGGGCCTCGGACAGCCGGGTCCGGGCGGTCGGGCCGATGCCGCCGCGGTGCAGGGAGACGTAGTCGCGGGCCTGGCTGATCCGGTTGCGGGCGTCGCGCAGGGCCGCGTCGAGCGCCTGGGTGGCCCGCTGGCGCTGTTCCTCGGCACCCCGCGCCGCGGCGATGGCCTGGTCGATCTCGGTGTTCGCCCGGGTCAGCGCGTCGACGGCCGCCACCGGGTCCTTCGGGTCGAGCCCCTGGCGGAGCACGGCCTCGGCACGGGTGACCGCGGCGGCGAGGTCCGGCCCGCCCGAGCGCAGGCTGCGGGCGGCGGCGACGTCCCCCTGGACGTCGATGCGCATCGCCTCGGCGCGGGCGGTGGCCTCGTCGAAGGACTGCTCGGCGGCGAGTGCGCCGTCGGTGAGCTGCTGCACCTGGGCGAGCGCGTGCTGGGCATCGCGGACGGCGACGACCGCCTCGCCCTTGTCACCGGCCGCGATGGACGCGGTGGCGGCGTTCGAGCGTTCGGTGGCGAAGGCGAGCACCTGGTGGGCCTGGTCGACGTTGTTCGCGACGGTGGCGAGGGTGCGGCCGGTGTAGCGTGCGCGGACGCGGTCGAGTGCTGCGGCTGCGGCTCCGACCGAGGCCGGTGCGGCGGCCACGGCCTGGGCGAGCGACGCGGCTGCGTCCTCGATGCCGTCCTCGAGGGAGCGGAGCTGGTCGAACGCCTCGGTCTGCTCCTCGATCGCGGCGTGCGCGCGTTCGCAGATGACGATGATCTGGTTCGCCCACTCGGCGCGCTGCTGCGGGGTGTCCGGGATCTCGTCGTCGAGCTGCTGCCGGATCGTGAAGGCCTTGCGGACCTCGCGCTGGGCGGCCTGCACGGCGTCGGCGAAGGGCTTCGCGGCGTCCGGGCCGAACTGGGCGCTCGCGAACCCGACCTCTTGCTCGGCGGTGCGGAGTTCGTCGTCGATGGTGACCAGGGCGCCGCCGGCGGTGCGTTCGAGGTCGGCGAGCGAGGCTTCCTGCGCCTTCGTGGCCGCGGCGGTGCGGCGCTTGTTGCGTGTCCGGATGACCAGGACCACGACGATGAGCCCGACGACCACGACGAGCAGCAGGATCCACAGCCAGGTGAGGTCGACCGGGGCCTGCGACTGGGTCAGCCCGTCGGCGAAGGCCACGGCGGCGCCGGACCAGTCGCCCTGCTTGAGCCCGGGGAGCAGCGAGTCGTTGACGGCGTTCTCCACGTCGGACGAGGAGATCGCGGTCTCGTTCGTCTGCTGCACGTCGTAGTTGCGCTCGTCGACCGCGACCGAGAGCAGGATGCCGTCGGTGTCGATCTGGTTCTGCTCGAGCACGGCCCGACCCCACTCGGTGTGGTCGGTGGGGTCGGTGAAGGACGGCACGAACACGACGAACAGCTGCGTCTGGGTCTCGGAGTACAGGTCCTGCACGGCCTGCTCGACCTTCGACTGCTGGGATGCGGTCAGCGCGTCGGCCTCGTCGAGCACGTACGCGCCGCCGAGGTCGACGGGCGCCGTGGCGTGGGCGGTCGCTGCCGGAGCCAGGACGATGAGCATCGCGACCAGGGCCGCCGTCACGCGGCTCCACAGCCGCGTTGTCCCCCTGTGCCCGCTCGATCCGTCCGTGCCCGATCCGTGCTGGACCGCTCGCATCCGTCCTCCGTCCGTCGCCGGTCGGTACCCCGTGGCACCGCACCGGACCGCGCCACGAGTGCGCTGTCGCCCGGAGTCTATCCAGGCCACGCAGGGGCACGGACAGACTCTGGGGGAACGCTCCGGACCGTGCTTCCTGTGGACGTCTTGTCCCCCGTACCGGGGTATGCTGGCGCCACTGTTCGACGATGAACGGAAGGGGAAGAACGATGGAACGCACCATGAGTACCGAGGTCGTCCCGCTCGAGGACGGCTACCACCGGGTGTCGACTCCGGCGACGGGCGTGATCGGTTTCGTGCGCGAGCACGACGGCCGCTACGAGGTCCTGCGCGGACGTGTTCGCCAGGCGACCCGTTCCGAGGGCCTGTACAGCACCATGAACGTCGCGCTCATCGCGTTGACGCACGCCTGATCCGCCCTGGGCGCGGCCACACGACCGACGGGCGCTGCCCCGGTCGGTGGGTTGCGCCTCCAGACCGTCACGGTGACGCTCCGGACGCCGGCTGCTGACCGCGCGGACGACCGGGAGGCCCTGGTCGCCGCCGTCGCGTCGGCGACCGGCGTCGAGCCGGTCGCGGTGCGCGCGGGGCGCGTCTGCCCGCACTGTGCAGGAACCGACCACGGTCGTCCGTGGGCGACCGTCGCGGGCGTCTCGGTCGGCGTGAGCCTGTCGCGCGCACCGGGCGTCGTCGCCCTCGCCGTCGGACCGTCGGCACTCGGTGTCGACGTCGAACGGGTGTCGCGAGTCGCAGCCGCGCCGCTCGACGCCTTCACCCCGGACGAACTCCGTCGCGCCGACGAGGACCCGGCGCTCCTCGCAGCGAGCTGGGCGGCCAAGGAGGCCGTGCTGAAACGCGACGGACGCGGGCTGCGCGTCGACCCGCTCGCGGTGGAGGTCGACGTGGTCGCCGGCACCGCCCGCTTCGAGGGTGTCGAACTACCGCTCACCGTGCTGTACCCCGCGCCGGACATCGTGCTCGTCGTCGCGGCGGGTGGCCTGCCCGTCGAGGTCGTCGGGACGGTCAGCGGGGGAGCGTGAGCACCTCGGCGCCGTCCTCGGTGATCGCGACGGTGTGCTCCGTGTGGGCGGTCCGCGCTCCCGTGGCACTCCGCAGGGTCCACCCGTCGGCGTCGGTGACCAGGACATTGGTGTCCGCCATCACCCACGGTTCGAGCGCGAGCAGGAGCCCGGGCCGGAGCGTGTAGCCGCGACCGGCGCGCCCGGTGTTCGACACGTGCGGGTCCTGGTGCATGGTCGAGCCGATGCCGTGCCCGCCGAACTCGACGTTCACCGGGTAGCCCGCGGCCTCGAGCACGGTGCCGATCGCGTGGGACAGGTCACCGATGCGGGCGCCCGGCCCGGCGGCGGCGATGCCCGCGGCCAGCGCGCGTTCGGTGGCGTCGATGAGTGCAAGGTCCTCGGGACGTGCGGTGCCGACGACGAAGCTGATCGCGGCGTCGGCGGCGATGCCGTCCAGGGACACCGCGAGGTCGAGGGTCAGCAGGTCGCCGTCCTGCAGCGCCTGGTCGTGCGGCAGTCCATGCAGGACGGCGTCGTTCACGGCCGTGCAGATGTGGTGGCCGAACGGGCCGCGGCCGAACGAGGGTGCGTAGTCGACGTAGCAGGAGTCGGCACCGGCGGCCTCGATCATCTGCTTCGCCCACCGGTCGATCTCGAGCAGGTTCGTGCCGACGCGGGTGCGTTCGCGCAGGGTCTGCAGGATCGTGCCGACGAGGGCTCCGGTGGCGCGGCCCTTGTCGACCTCGGCGGGGGTCAGGATCTCGATCACGCCGATGATCATACCGGTATTACTATGTGGTCATGGTCCGTCTCCCACTCCGCCCCGACGAGGTCGCGCGCGGTCGTCGCCTCGGTGCGCTGCTCCGTCGTGCCCGTGGTCCGCGATCGATCGTGGACACCGCCCTGGCCGCGGGGATCTCGCCGGAGACGCTCCGGAAGATCGAGACCGGTCGCATCGCGACGCCGGCGTTCTCGACCATCGCGTCGGTCGCGGGCGTGGTCGGGCTGTCGCTCGACGCGGTGTGGTCCGAGGTCAGCTGCGACCCGGCCGACGGCGAGCTGGCCGGCTAACCGACGCGCGGCGCGGGCAGTGCCGGCACCGAGGCCTCGTCGATCCAGGGCCCGGTCACCGCACGGACGTCCGCGACGGAACGGCCGGCGGCGTCCGCGAACGCACTGAGCACGTCGGGCACGGTGACGGATCCGTGCCGGTGCCGCTCGGTGATGCTCCGCAGCCCGGTGAAGAAGGCGTCGTCGCCGAACGTGCGGCGGACGGCGTGCAGGGCGAGGGCACCGCGCTTGTAGACGCGGTCGTCGAACATGTCCTTCGCGCCCGGGTCACCGACCACCAGGTCCTCCGGCTGCTCGAGCAGTCCCTGCCGGTACCGCTCGGCCAGCTGGTCAACGGTGTCGTCGCCGCGGTCCTCGGACCACAGCCACTCGGCGTAGCAGGCGAACCCCTCGTGCAGCCAGATGTCCTGCCACCGGGTGACCGTGACGGAGTTGCCGAACCACTGGTGGGCGAGCTCGTGGGCGATGAGGCGGTCGGTGCCGTGTTCGCCGTCGACGTGGTTCCGGCCGAACACCGCCAGGCCGTGGGCCTCGAGCGGGATCTCGAGGTCGTCGTCGGTCACCACGACGCCGTACGCCGCGAACGGGTACGGGCCGAACAGGTCACCGAACAGCGCGAGCATCTCCGGCACCTGGCCGAAGTCGGTCTTCGCGGCGGCGGCGAGGTCGGCGGGGTGGTGCAGCGTGACGGGGACCCCGCTCGTGCGCAGCTTCGTGGTGCGGTACCGGCCGATCTGCACGGTCGCCAGGTAGGTCGCCATCGGCTCGGTGGTGGCGTAGGTCCAGCGGGTGCCGACGCGGTCGCGCTCCTTGGCGAGCAGCTCCCCGTTCGCCAGGACGTCGTACGCCGCCTCGGCCGCGATCTCGATCCGGTAGGTCGCCTTGTCGTCGGGGCGGTCGTTGCACGGGAACCACGACGGCGCTCCCGTTGGCTGCGCGGCGACGATGACGCCGTCGGACAGTTCTTCCCAGCCGAGCTGCCCCCACGCGCTCCGGACGGGGTGCGGGGTGCCGCGGTACCGCAGGTGCACGGTGAACACGGTGCCGGCGGCGATGGGGTCGGCCGGGGTGACCGTCACCTTGTGCGTCGCGGTCGAGACCTTCTTCGCCCGGCGTCCGTCGACGTCGACCCGGTCGATCGTGAGCCCGTGCAGGTCGATCACGACCTTCTCGAGCGGCTCGAGGGCACGCGCGGTGATCGTGGCGGTGCCGTCCAGGCGGTTCGTGGCGACGCGGTAGTCGAGACGGAGCTCGTAGTGCTCGGCGCTCCACCGTCGGTCGCCGTTGTGCGGGGTGTACGGGTCTGCGGCGGGATCGGAGGGCACGGGGACAGTCAACCTCATGGCGCCGGTGGGGCGGTCACCGACGGTGCTGCCGATGTCCACGGAGCGATCGGGTTGCCGGACCAGCGGGAGCCCGTCGGCACCTGCTCACCGCGCATGACGAGCGAGGACGGCCCGACGGTCGCCCCGGCACCGATGCCGGCCGCCGGCAGGACCACGCTGTGCGGCCCGAGCGTCGCACCCACGTCGAGCCGGACGGTGTCGAGCTGCATCACGCGGTCGTGGAACAGGTGCGTCTGCACGACCGTGCCCCGCGCCACCGACGCCCCGGAGCCGATGGTGACCAGGTCGGCCTCGGGCAGCCAGTACGTCTCGAGCCAGGTGCCGCGGCCGATCGTCGCACCGAGGCTCCGCAGCCAGACGGCCAGCGCGGGGGTGCCGGTGGCCTGCTCGGCGAACCAGGGGCGCGCGACGGTCTCGACGAAGGTGTCCTGCACCTCGTTGCGCCACACGAACGACGACCACAGCGGGTGCTCCCGGGCGGTGATCCGGCCGACGAACGCCCACTTCGCGATCGTCGACACCACGGCGGCGACGGCACCGGCGGCGATGAGCACCGGCCCGGCGAGCAGCACCGTCCACCCGATCCCGACGGCCGACCACAGCGCCAGCAGGGCTCCGGCCACGCCGAGCGCGATGGCGGCGGAGACCATCGGGGCCACCAGGCGCAGGAGCTCCCAGCAGCCGCGGGCGACCTTGAGCCGCCAGGACGGACGGAACGTGCGCGCCTCGTCGAACTCCGTCGCCGCACGCCGCAGCCGCACCGGGGGCGATCCGAGCCACGACGACCCGCGCTTGGCCTTCTTCGGCACCGCGGACAGCACCGCCACCAGGGCCTCGCGCGGCACCGAACGTCCGGCACCCGTCATACCGCTGTTGCCGAGGAACGCCCGACGGCCGACCTTCGAGCGACCGATCCGCACCCGACCGCCGCCGAGCTCGTACGTCGCCACCATCGTGTCGTCGGCCAGGAACGCCCCCGACGCGATCTGCGTCAGCGCGGGGATGAGCAGCACCGTCGAGATCTCGGTGTCCCGCCCGACGCGGGCGCCGAGCAGCCGCAGCCACACCGGCGTCACGAGTGAGGCGTACAGCGGGAACAGCAGGGTGCGCGCCGCGTCGAGCACCCGCTCGGTCGACCACACCTGCCAGCCGATCCGGGAGCGCACCGGGTGCCGCCCCTCGTGCAGGCCGATGCCGAGCAGCCGCACCGCGACCACCACCAGCAGCGCGTACACCGCACCGGCGACGACCGTCGCCAGGGGGACCGTCAGCAGCGCACGGAGCACCGCGTCGCCCAGGGTCGACGCCCGCCCGACCAGGGCGAGGGCGACCAGCAGTCCGACCGCGACACCGACCACCGGCAACCCGGCTACGGCCAGGGACCCGGCCCCGTACGCGAGCAGCCAGCGTCGTCGGGTCGCGGGGCGGGCCTCCCGGTCGTCACGAGCCGACCCGGTGCGCTCCGCAGGTGCCCCTGCCCAGCGTTCGCCGGCCGGCACGGGGCCGCCGACGGCGGAACCCGCCGTGATCTCGGCACCCGCGCCGACGTGCGCCCCGGGCAGCAGCGTCGTCCGGCTGCGAACCACGGCGTCCTCGTCGATGCGGACGTGCCCCAGGTGGAACACGTCGCCGTCGAGCCAGTGCCCGGCCAGGTCGACCTCGGGCTCGATCGACGCACGCTTGCCGATCGTGAGCATCCCCGTCACCGGCGGCAGCGTGTGCAGGTCGACGTCCCTGCCGATCCGCGCACCGAGTGCCCGGGCGTAGTAGCTGATCCACGGGGCACCCGCGGTCGACGGGCCGTCGACCGCCTCGGCGATGCGCTCGGCCAACCACACCCGCAGGTGCACGGGACCACCGCGGGGGTACGACCCCGGCCGGACCCCGGCGAGCAGCAGCCGCGCCAGCACCACCGTCAGCGCCATCTTGCCGATCGGCGTCACGAACACCAGGAGCGCCAGCACCAGCACCGGCCAGGGCAGCACCGGCAGGAACGGCAGCGTCGTCGCGTGCAGCACCGCAGCCACCAGGGCCGTCCACGTCAGCACCCGCAACCCCCGGAGCACCTGCACCGGCAGCCCGAGCAGCGTCATCAGCAGTCCGGTCGCCGGGGGGACAGGAGTCACGTCGCGCGACGATGCCGCCACCGGGCCGGACTCGTCCAGCGCCGCCGCCAACGCCCCGATCCGCGGGTGGTCGTACACGTCCGCCACCGTCGTCGTCGGGAACCGCTCGCGGATGGCCGACACCAGCTGCGCCGCCGTCAACGACCCACCGCCGTGCGCGAAGAAGTCGTCGTCGACGCTCGCCACCGGCACCCCCAGGATCGCCGACCACCGCTCGGCGATCCACGCCACCGTGTCCGGCAGCATCGCCGCGTCCGAGGCACCCGGCAACGGCCACGGCAGCGCCGCACGGTCGACCTTGCCCGACGTCCGCGTCGGCAGCGACTCCACCACGGCCACCAACGGCACCAGCGCCGCCGGCAGCTCCTGCCGCAACCGGGCGTTCGCCGCAGCCACGTCCACCGTCGCCCCGGCCACCGGAGCCACGTACCCGACCAGCACCTGGTTGCCCGCCGGGGTCCGCTGCACCACCGCCGCACCACCCGCCACGTCGTCCAGGGCCTGCAGCGCCGCATCGATCTCCCCGAGCTCGATCCGCCGGCCGCCGAGCTTCACCTGGTCGTCCGCCCGCCCCTGGAACACCAGCCCCTCGGGCTCGTACCGCACCAGGTCCCCGCTCCGGTACGCCCGCTCCCACCCGAGCTCCGGGAACGGCGCGTACTTCTCCGCGTCCTTCGCCGGGTCCAGGTACCGCCCCAGCCCGACCCCGCCGATCACGAGCTCCCCGACGCCGCCCGGCTCCACCCGCTGCCCGGCACCGTCCACCACCGCCAGGTCCCACCCGTCCAGCGGCAACCCGATCCGGATCGGCTGGCTCCCGTCGAGCAGGGACCCGCACGCCACCACCGTCGCCTCGGTCGGCCCGTACGTGTTCCACACCTCACGGTCACGACTCGCGATGCGCGCCGCGAGCTCCGGCGGGCACGCCTCACCACCGAAGATCACCAGCCGCACCTGCTCCAGCGCATCGTCCGGCCACAACGCCGCCAGCGTCGGCACCGTCGAAACCACCGTGATCGTGTGCGCGATGAGCCACGGCCCCAGGTCCACCCCCGTCCGCACCAACGACCGGGGTGCCGGCACCAACGCGGCACCGTGCCCCCACGCCAACCACATCTCCTCGCACGACGCGTCGAACGCCACGCTCAGCCCCGCCAGCACCCGGTCACCCGGACCGATCGGCGCCGCCTGCAGGAACATCCGCGCCTCGGCGTCCACGAACGCCGCTGCACTGCGGTGGGTGACCGCCACACCCTTCGGCACCCCGGTCGACCCGGACGTGAAGATGATCCACGCGTCGTCGGTCTCACGGGGGAGCTCGGCGCTCGCCGCAGGGGCGGTCACCGGGAGCTCGGTGCCGTCGCGGTCGCGCAGGACACCGCCCGCGCCGATCACCCCGACGACACCGGCCTCACCGAACACCAGGGTGGCGCGTTCCTCGGGGTCGTCGGCGTCGACCGGCACGTAGGCCGCTCCGGCGGCGAGCACGGCGAGGATCGACAGGTACAGGTCACGCCCGCCGGAGGGGATCCGCACACCGACCCGGTCACCCCGTCGGACACCGCGGCGGGCCAGGTCGTCGGCCTGCGCGCGCACGAGGTCGAGCAGGGCTGCGTAGTCGACGCTGCCGGCCGGGTCCTCGAGGGCGGTCGCGTCCGGGTGGGTCGCCGCGGTCGCCGCCAGGACGTCGAACAGGGTCCGTGGGGCGGGTGCGTCGCCGCCGCGGGCGAGTTCGAGCTGCGCGTTCCCGGTGCCGATGGTCATCGAGGCCTCTTCCCGGTCGCGTGCGGGACGACCGGCCCGTGATCCTAGAGGGTCGAGGTGTCCTGCTCGGGAACGGACGGTGCCGCACCGGTCGGGCCGAGTGCCGCACGGGCCGCGTCGAGCGCCGTCGCGATCCCGATCGAGTCGTCCAGCGAGTGCACCGGGGACTCCGTGCGACCGTCCGCCACGTACTGCACGAGCGCCGCCGCCTGCCACACGAGTCCCTGACGACCCCGCAGCCCCGTCGGCTCCGCCCAGTGGTCCTCTCCACCCCGGTGGTGCACCGCGAACGACGCCGGGAACACGAAGTGGTCGGTGTACCGGACCGTGGCCCGGCTCCCGGCGATCACCGCCAGCCCCGGCGTCCACGCCGTCATCGACGTGGCCACCACCGACTGCGCGCCACCCTCCGCCGTCGACACCGTGACGGACTGGAGGTCCACCCCGCGATCCGAGACCGCCCCCGTCGTGCTGCTGGTCACCGGGGCGCCGGTGGCGAACCGTGCGAACCAGTGCCCGTACACGCCGGCGTCGAGGAGGGCACCCCCACCGGCGGCGGGGTCGAACATCCGGTCGGCCGGGTCCGGGTCGTGCGGCCACCCGACGTCGACCGTCGCGAGCCGGACGTCGCCGAGCACCCCCTCCGCGAGCAGACGCGCCACGACGGTCGTGCCCGGCAGGTACCGGGTCCACATCGCCTCCATCGCGAGGACGCCAGCGGCCCGTGCGGCGTCGGCGAGGGTGCGCGTGTCCGCCGCCGAGGTCGTCATCGGCTTCTCGACGAGCACGTGCTTGCCGGCGGCGATCGCGAGCAGTGCATGCCCGAGGTGCTGCGGGTGCGGCGAGGCGACGTAGACCACGTCGACGGACGGGTCCGCCACGAGGGCCTCGTACGACCCGTGCACACCGGGCACACCGTGGCGGGTGGCGAAGGCCGCGGCACGCTCGGGGGAGCGGGACCCCACGGCGACCACGCGCTGGTCGGAGTTCGCGTGCAGCGTCGCGGTGAAGTCGTTCGCGATCTCCCCGGGGCCGATCACACCCCACCGGAGCACGGGGCCGCCCCGCAGTGCGTGGACTCCGGGCACCGGGAACGTCATCGTCATGCCGGAACGCTACCGGGCGGTCCTGCTGCTCGCCGTCGAGGCACCCAGCCACGAGACCGGCGACGAACGCGGAGGAGTCTCAACGGGGAAAGGTCCCCGCAGGCGACATCGCGCGCAGCTGACTGAGTGAAGCGAAGACAACTGCTTGCGCGGAAATGTGACTGTGCCCCCAGGAGGATTCGAACCTCCGCCCCTGCCTCCGGAGGGCAGTGCTCTATCCCCTGAGCTATGGGGGCCAAGGGGTGCAACAACCGTAGCAGGTCCGGCGGGTGGCCCTGGACAGTGCGTGTCGCGCCGTGGACGTGACGACGGGCGGCCTGGAGGCGCGGTGCGGGCCCGCCACTGGCCTCCAGGCCGCACCGTGCGTCCGTCACGATCCCGTGCGAGGTTCCGTGTTCCGTGCGGCGCGGCAGGCGCGCACCGCGCACGGGAGCTCGCACCAGATGGCGGAGCCCGCACCGTGCCAGCGCCCGTCAGCCCGCGGGCGTCGCCGACGCGGACGCGGACGGCTGCAACGCGGCGCGCACCGCGTCGACGACGGGCTGCGCCCCACCCGGCTCGGTGAACAGCGTCGACTGCGCGGTGATCCAGTACGGGTCGGCGAAGGCGTCCGCGCGGCCGACGTCGCCGCTCAGGGCGAAGTAGCCCTCCACGCGGTAGGTGGGGACGGACCCACCCCGCTCGTACAGGGCGTCCTTCAGGTTGGTGAGCGACTTCTCAGGCAGGTCGGCGACCGCGAGCGTGATCGCCGTGGCGTCCGCGTCGGTGCTGACGAACCGGCACACGCGACCCTGCTGCTTCGCGATGGTCGCGGCGGGGGAGCCCTTCGCCGGGGTGAAGGAATCGTCGAGCTCGAAGGTCTGCCCGTACACCGACAGTGCGCTGGTCGGCAGGAGCTCCGCGCAGGTCTGCGACACCGGCTTGCCCGCCGGGGTCGCGCTGGCCGACGGGGTGCTGTCCCCGCCGCCCGAGCACCCGGCGAGCACGACGGCTGCTGCGGTGGTGAGGGTGGCGACGGTGAGCGCCCGGGCGCGGCTGCGGGGGGTCATCCCGACATGATGCTGCATCGACCGGTGCGGACCTGGGCGTCCCGGTAGGATCGGTCCTCGTGACTCCTGCCGAACTCTCCGCCGCGTACCTGTCGATCCTGACCGGGATCGTCGAGCGCCGAGGCGCGTCCGAGACCGTGACGATCGAGGAGTCCCACGTGGTGCTCGAGCGTCCGAAGAACCGCGCCCACGGCGACTGGGCCTCGAACGCAGCCATGCAGCTCGCGAAGCGGCTCGGCACGAACCCGCGCGAGCTCGCGACCGAGATCGCCGGCGAGCTGACCGAGCTCGACGGTGTGGACTCGGTCGACGTCGCCGGCCCCGGCTTCATCAACATCACGCTCGAGGCGGCCGCCGCTGGCGAGATCGCGCGCACCATCGTGGACGGCGGCGAGTCCTTCGGCACCGGCGACCTGTACGACGGCGTCCGGATCAACCTGGAGTTCGTCTCCGCCAACCCCACCGGCCCGATCCACATGGGCGGCGTCCGCTGGGCCGCAGTGGGCGACAGCCTGGCCCGCGTGTTCCAGGCGCAGGGCGGACTCGTCACCCGCGAGTACTACTTCAACGACCACGGCGCGCAGATCGACCGGTTCGCCCGCTCCCTCGTCGCCAGCGCACTCGGTGAGCCCACGCCCGAGGACGGCTACGGCGGCGCCTACATCGCCGAGATCGCCGCACGGGTCATCGCGACCCTCGAGCCGGGCATCGACGTCCGCGACCTGCCGCGCGACGAGGCGCAGGAGCTCTTCCGTCGCGAGGGCGTCGACTTCATGTTCGCGGACATCAAGTCGTCGCTGCACGACTTCGGCGTCGACTTCGACGTCTACTTCCACGAGAACGCCCTGCACGAGTCGAAGGCCGTCGAGCGTGCCATCGCCCGACTGCGGTCGGCCGGCGTGATGTACGAGGCCGAGGGCGCCGAGTGGCTCCGCACGACCGACTTCGGCGACGACCGCGACCGCGTCGTCATCAAGTCGGACGGCGAGCCCGCGTACATCGCCGGCGACCTGGCGTACTACCTCGACAAGCGCGAGCGCGGGTTCGAGCGGAACCTGATCATGCTCGGCGCCGACCACCACGGCTACGTCGGCCGGATGATGGCGATGTGCGCCGCGTTCGGGGACGAGCCGGGCAAGAACCTCGAGATCCTGATCGGGCAGATGGTCAACCTGCTCAAGGACGGCGAACCGATGCGCATGTCGAAGCGCAACGGCACCATCGTCACGATGGAGGACCTCGTCGACGCCGTCGGTGTCGACGCCGGCCGCTACGCCCTGGTCCGGTTCGCCAGCGACACCGCGATCGACATCGACCTCGACCTGCTCACCAAGCGCACGAACGACAACCCCGTCTTCTACGTGCAGTACGCCCACGCCCGCACCCAGTCGGTGGCCCGGAACGCCGCGGCGGCCGGGGTCGACCGGTCGGTGTTCGACGCCTCGCTGCTGACCCACGAGTCCGAGAGCGCGCTCCTCGGAGCCCTCGCCGAGTACCCGCGGGTCGTCCGGCACGCCGCCGAGCTGCGCGAGCCGCACCGCATCGCGCGGTACATCGAGCAGCTGGCCGGCCTGTACCACCGCTGGTACGACTCCTGCCGTGTCACGCCCCTCGGCGACGAGCCCGTGACCGACCTGCACCGCACGCGCCTGTGGCTGAACGACGCCACCGGCCAGGTCGTCCGCAACGGCCTCGGCCTGCTCGGCGTGTCGGCTCCGTCCCGCATGTAGCGGTCGCCCCGTCGCCCCGGAACCAGGTTCCGGACACAGCACCGCGGAGATCCGCGGTGCTGTGTCCGTTCCACGGTGTCACAGCAAGCCGCTGCGCCGGACGCGCACCGGGCCTCCAGGCGGGCTGCCGGGACGGGCTGGCAGGGTAGGACGCATGCCCGCAGCCACCGAACGCCCCACCACGCGCCGCCGCTGGCCCGTCGTCCTGCTCGTGGTCGTCGTCGTGCTCGCCGCCCTCGTCGTCGTCGCCGAGCTCGTGCTGCGCGGCGTCGTCGACCGGATCATCGCCCAGCAGGTCGAGCAGTCGCTACCGGACGGCACGACCGGCGAGGTCGACGCCCACGCCGAGGGCATCGTCATCCCGCAGCTCATCAGCGGCACGCTCGACCGCGTCGAGATCTCCTCGGCGAAGCTCACGGTCGACGGCATCCCGCTCGCCGCCGACGTCACCGCGCAGGACGTCCCGGTGGACGGCAAGGGCGACGTCCGCGACGTCGACGGCACGGTCACCCTGGCGTCGTCGAGCGTCAAGGACCTGGCGAAGTACAGCCCGCTGTTCGACCGGCTGAACCTGGTCGACGGCGGTGTCGAACTGACGGGGTCGTCGTCGGTGCTCGGCTACGACATCACCTACGCCGCCAAGGGGGCCGTCGTCGCGCAGGACGACGGCCGCGGCATCTCGATCACCCCGGAGAGCGTCCGGATCACGAACTCCGACCTCGGCCTCAAGGTCGACTCGATCCCGGGCGTCACCGGCGTCCCGGTGCAGGTCTGCACCGCGCAGTTCCTGCCCGAGGCGCTGCGGGTGCGCTCGCTCGACGTGTCGAAGTCGGACGCGACGGTCCGGATCACCGCGGACGCGCTGCCGCTCAACGAGGACGGCCTGCGGACCGTGGGCAGCTGCGGCTGAGCGGACGGGTGCGTAACGCGGCCTGGAGGAACGGCTCGCGTCGGTAGGATCGGGTCCCGTGAGCGAGAACCCCCTTGCACCGCCGCGGCTGCGGTTCCCGACGGACGCCTCCGAACTGGTGGACCGCATCTGGCCCGCGTCCGCGACGCGGACCGACGACGGCACCCTGGCGATCGGCGGCATCAGCGCGACGGACCTGGTCGCGCAGTTCGGCACGCCCCTGTACGTCGTCGACGAGCGTGACGTCCAGTCCCGCGCCGTCCGCGTGCGGAACGCGTTCGCCGAGGCGTTCGAGCGCATCGGCAGCCACGCGCACGTCTACTACGCCGGCAAGGCCTTCCTGACGACGCAGGTCGTCGCGTGGATGGCCGAGGCCGACCTGCGCGTGGACGTCTGCACCGCCGGTGAGCTCGCGGTCGCCCTGGCCGGCGGCATCGACCCCGGCCGGCTCGGCTTCCACGGCAACGACAAGTCCGACGCCGAGATCACCCGCGCGGTCGAGGTCGGCATCGGCACGATCGTGCTCGACAGCCACGAAGAGGTGCAGCGCGTCGCCCGTGCCGCCGCCGACGCCGGCGTCGTGCAGCGTGTGCGCATCCGGATCAACACCGGTGTGCACGCGTCCACCCACGAGTACCTGGCGACCGCCCGCGAGGACCAGAAGTTCGGCATCCCGCTGTCCGAGGCCGTCGAGGCCGCAGCAGCCGTCCGCGCCGAGCCCTCGCTCGCCTTCGTCGGGCTGCACTCGCACATCGGCTCGCAGATCTTCGACGACGCCGGCTTCCGCGAGGCCGCACGTCGACTCATGGACGTGCACGCGACGCTCGTGGCCTCGGGGCCGGTGCCCGAGCTGAACCTCGGCGGCGGCTGGGGCATCGACTACACCGAGGCCGATTCGGCCTTCGCCCCCGAGGACGTCGCCGAGGCACTGGCCACGATCATCGGCGAGGCCTGCGCCGAGCGCGGCATCCCGGTGCCGGACATCGCCGTCGAGCCGGGCCGCTACATCATCGGCCCGCCCGGGGTGACGCTCTACCGCGTCGGCACGATCAAGCCCGTCACGCTCGAGATCGAGGACGGCGGCAGCGCGACCCGCACGTACGTCTCGGTCGACGGCGGGATGAGCGACAACATCCGTCCCGCCCTGTACGGCGCCGACTACACGGCCCGGCTCGCCCGCAGCTCGGACGCCCCCGCGGTGCTGAGCCGCGTCGTCGGCAAGCACTGCGAGAGCGGCGACGTCGTGGTGAACGACGAGTACCTGCCCGGCGACGTGCAGCGCGGTGACCTGCTCGCCGTCGCGGCCACCGGTGCCTACTGCTGGGCGCTGTCGAGCAACTACAACCACGTGGGCCGCCCGCCGGTCGTCGCCGTCGCGGACGGCGCAGCCCGTATCCTCGTGCGGGGCGAGACGATCGACGACCTCCTCGCCCGTGACACCGGGGTCGCCGCTGTGCCCGCCGACGGCACCGGCCGCTGACCCCCGACCCGACCGGGTCCGCCCACCCCGCAGGGCGCACCCCCACCGACAGGAACCGCTCCCAGATGATCGAATACCGCAACGTCCGTGTCGCGCTGCTCGGGGCCGGCTCGGTCGGTTCCCAGGTCGCGCGACTGCTCCTCGAGCACGGCGACGAGCTGGCCTCGCGCGCCGGTGCCGGGCTGGAGCTGGTCGGGATCGCCGTGCGCGACGTGGACGCCCAGCGCGACGTCGACCTGCCGGCGGAGCTCTTCACCACGGACGCGGCATCGCTCATCCTCGGCGCGGACATCGTCGTCGAGCTCATCGGCGGCATCGAGCCGGCGCGCACCCTCGTGCTCCAGGCCCTGCAGTCGGGCGCGGACGTCGTCACCGGCAACAAGGCGCTGCTCGCGACCCACGGCCCGGAGCTCTTCGCCGCGGCCGAGCAGGTCGGCGCGCAGCTCTACTACGAGGCCGCCGTGGCCGGGGCGATCCCGATCATCCGCCCGCTGCACGACTCGCTCGCCGGTGACCGCATCGTCCGGATCATGGGCATCGTCAACGGCACCACGAACTTCATCCTCGACCTGATGGACCGCAAGGGCTCCACGTTCGAGGACGCCCTGGCCACCGCGACGGAGCTCGGGTACGCCGAGGCCGACCCGACCGCCGACGTCGAGGGCTACGACGCCGCGCAGAAGGCCGCGATCCTGGCTTCGCTGGCGTTCCACACCTCGGTGCCGCTCGCCGCCGTGCACCGCGAGGGCATCACCCACGTCACGATCGACCAGGTCCGCGCCGCCCGCAAGGCCGGCTACGTCGTGAAGATCCTGGCGACCGCCGAGCGTCTGACCGACGAGGACGGCCGCGAGGGCGTCAGCGCCCGCGTCTACCCGGCCCTCGTGCCCGAGTCGCACCCGCTCGCGAGCGTGCACGGTGCGAAGAACGCCGTGTTCGTCGAGGCCGAGGCTGCCGGCGACCTGATGTTCTACGGCGCGGGTGCCGGTGGCGTCGAGACGGCCTCGGCGGTCCTCGGCGACCTGGTCTCCGCGGCCCGCCGGCACGTCATCGGCGGCCCGGGTGTCGCCGAGTCGACGCAGTCCGAGCTGCCGGTGTTCCCGATCGGTACGGTCCGCACGAGCTACCAGATCACCCTGCACGTCACGGACGCCCCCGGCGTGCTGTCGACGGTCGCTGGCGTGCTCGCGAAGCACGGCGTCAGCGTCGAGACGGTCGAACAGACCACCACCGGCGCAGCCGAGGGGACCGCGACGCTCGTCATCGGCACCCACCTGGCGCGCGAGGCCGACCTGGCCGACACCGTCGTCGCCCTCCGCGGCGAGGACGTCGTCCTGGACGTCACCAGCGTCCTGCGCGTCGTCGGTCGCTGACGCGACCACGGGCCTCCAGGCCGACCTGCAGGCCCACCGAGCCGCACCACCACCAGATCCACCCCACCGGACAGAGAGAGAAGCCTGATGGCCCACCAGTGGCAGGGAGTCCTGCGCGAGTACGCCGACCGACTCGACGTGACCGAGGCGACGCCCATCGTCACGCTCGGTGAGGGCGGCACGCCGCTCATCCCGGCTCGTCGGCTCTCCGAGCGCACCGGCGCCGAGGTCTACGTGAAGTTCGAGGGCATGAACCCGACGGGTTCGTTCAAGGACCGCGGCATGACGATGGCGATCTCGAAGGCCGTCGAGCACGGTGCGAAGGCCGTCATCTGCGCCTCGACCGGCAACACCAGCGCCTCGGCCGCCGCGTACGCCACGCACGCCGGCATCACCGCCGCGGTGCTCGTGCCCGAGGGCAAGATCGCCATGGGCAAGCTCAGTCAGGCCGTCGCCCACGACGCCCAGCTGCTGCAGGTGCAGGGCAATTTCGACGACTGCCTCGACATCGCCCGCGACCTGGCGGCGAACTACCCGGTGCACCTCGTCAACTCCGTCAACAACGACCGCATCGAGGGGCAGAAGACCGCCGCGTTCGAGGTCGTCGACGTCCTCGGTGACGCACCGGACTTCCACTTCCTGCCCGTCGGCAACGCGGGCAACTACACCGCGTACTCGCGCGGCTACCGCGAGGACGTCGCCGCCGGCCGCAGCACCAAGCTGCCCCGCATGTTCGGGTTCCAGGCCGCCGGTTCCGCCCCGATCGTGCACGGCGAGGTCGTCCGGCACCCCGACACCATCGCGTCGGCGATCCGGATCGGCAACCCGGCCTCGTGGCAGTTCGCGCTCGAGGCGCAGCAGGAGACCGACGGCTACTTCGGTGCCATCACCGACGAGGCCATCCTCGCGGCGCACCGCATCCTGTCGGCCGAGGTCGGCGTGTTCGTCGAGCCCGCATCGGCCATCGGTGTCGCCGGGCTGCTCGAGCGTGCCGACGCCGGTGTCGTGCCGAAGGGCGCGAAGGTCGTCATCACGGTCACGGGCCACGGCCTGAAGGACCCGCAGTGGGCCCTCCGCACGCCGGACGGCGGCGAGGTCACCCCGACGAGCGTGCCGGTCGACACGAAGTCGATCGCCGACGTGCTCGGTCTGGTCAGCGAGCAGTGATCTCCGACCGCTCGTCCGGACCGGGTGAGGGCATGACCGCCCGCAGTGCTGTACCGGCCGGACGGGCGGTCCGTGCGCTGCCGACCGGATCGGCGGTCCGCGTCCGGGTACCGGCCACGTCGGCGAACCTCGGCCCCGGCTTCGACTCGCTCGGCCTCGCGCTCTCGCTCTACGACGAGGTCGTGGTGCGCGTGCGCCCCGAACCCGGCGCGACCGTCACGGTCGAGGGCGTCGGTGCCGGTGAGGTCGCCACGGACGACACGAACCTCGTCGTCCGTGCGGTCCGCCGTGGCCTCGAGCACGCCGGTGTCGACCAGCCCGGTCTCGAGCTGCACGCCACGAACGCGATCCCGCACGGCCGCGGTCTCGGTTCCTCCGCCGCGGCGATCGTCGCCGGGCTGATGGCGGCCCGCGGGCTGCTCGAGGGCATCGTCGACCTGGACGCCTCGACGCTCCTGACCCTGGCCACCGAGATGGAGGGCCACCCGGACAACGTCGCGCCGGCGCTCTTCGGCGGCCTGACGATCGCGTGGATGACCGCCGAGGGCCCGGCGTACAAGCGGCTCCTGGTGCACCGCGGTGTCGCCCCGGTGGTGTTCGTGCCGACCTCGACGCTCTCGACCAAGCTCGCGCGCTCCCTGCAGCCCGAGCAGGTCCCGCACGCCGACGCCGCGTTCAACGTCTCCCGCTCGGCGCTGCTCGTCGCGGCGCTCATCCAGAGCCCCGAGCTGCTGCTCGCCGCGACCGAGGACCGTCTGCACCAGGCGTACCGCGCCAGCGCCATGCCCGAGACCGACGCCCTGATCCGGTTGCTCCGGCAGCACGGCCTCGCCGCGGTGGTCTCCGGTGCCGGGCCGAGCCTGCTCGTCCTCGGCAGCGACCCGGCACAGCGCCTGACCGCCGCCGAACTGGTGCAGCGACACGCCGAATCCGACTGGCGGCCGCTCATGCTGGCCGTCGATCTCGGTGGTGCTACAGTGGCAGCGCACTCGGCGCTCGAAGCCGAACCCGCGTAACCGTACGGATCGCTCGTCCTCAGGACAGCTCCTGCGACGTCGCAGGGTCCGGTGCGCGAGTGTGCATCTCTTTCTGATCACCGAATCCCGATCCGTCGTCTGAACGGCGGTCGATGCTCACCTGCGCATCCGGGACGGTGGAAACTCTCCGCGTTCTGCGGTTCGAAAGGAAACACCGACCTTGACCGACAACAACTCCGCCCAGGTGGAGATCCCCAGCGACCTGCGTGCCCTCCGTCTCCCGGAGCTCCAGCGCATCGCCTCCTCGCTCGGCATCACCGGGCTCTCCAAGCTCCGCAAGGGCGACCTGATCGCCTCCATCGAGGACAAGCGTCCCGTCGACGAGACGCCGGCAGCCCCTGCCGCCGCCGTCGTCGCCGAGACCCCCGCCGAGCCGGCCGCCACCGAGCAGCCGACCCTGCCGGAGCCCGCCGAGACCCCCGCGCAGCCCGCTGCCGAGGCACCCGTCGCCGACCCCGAGGCACCCGCCGAGTCGGCAGCCCCGAGCCGTGCCCGTCGTTCGCGCCGCGCATCGTCCGGTGGCACCGTGAACGCCGCGCCGACCTCGGCCGCCGAGCACACCAACCACGGCCAGACCGGCACCGAGGACCTCCTCGCCGGGCTCGACCAGGTCCGCGCCGAGAAGGACGCCCAGGAAGCCGCGCAGTCCGGCTCGCAGCGCCGTGGCCGTGGCCAGCGGAACGCCGAGCAGCGTGGCACCGAGCAGCGTGGCGCCGAGCAGCGCGCCGCCGACCAGGGCCAGCAGGCGTCGACCCCCGCCGAGGCCGAGCAGCCGAGCCCGTCAGGCCAGCAGGGCCAGCAGGCCCCGACGTCCGCCGTCCAGGCCGACCAGGACCAGAACGAGTCCGGCGACCAGAATGACCAGGGCGACCAGAACTCCGAGCAGGGCGAGGGCGGCTCGCGTCGCGGTCGTCGCAGCCGTGGTCGCGGTCGTGGCCGTGGGCAGAACGCCGAGAACGGCGAGCAGCAGAACGGCGCCGACCAGCAGAACGGCGGCCAGAACGCTGGCCAGCAGAAGCAGAACGGCGCCGACCAGCCGAAGCAGAACGGCGGCGAGCAGCAGAACGGCCAGCAGAACGGCCAGCAGAACGGCGGTCAGAAGCAGAACGACCAGCCGAAGCAGGCCGAGGCCAAGCAGGACGACAAGGCCGACCAGAAGCAGCAGCAGAACGCCGGTCAGCAGAAGCAGCAGACCAGCGGCCAGCAGAAGCAGCAGCAGCAACAGCACGCCGACGAGGCCGAGAGCGGCCGCAGCCGTCGCCAGCGCGACCGCAAGCGCGGCCGTGGCGGCCAGAACGACGACTTCGAGCCCGAGGTCACCGAGGACGACGTCCTGATCCCGATCGCGGGCATCCTCGACGTCCTCGACAACTACGCGTTCGTCCGCACCACCGGGTACCTGCCGGGCCCGAGCGACGTCTACGTCTCCCTCGGCCAGGTGAAGAAGTACCACCTGCGCAAGGGTGACGCCGTCGTCGGTTCGATCAAGCAGCCGCGTGACGGCGAGCAGCAGAGCCGCCAGAAGTACAACGCGCTCGTCGCCGTCGAGTCGATCAACGGCCAGTCCGCCGACGAGGCCGCGGCCCGTGTCGACTTCAACGACCTCACCCCGCTGTACCCGAACGAGCGCCTGCGCCTCGAGACGGAGCCGGGCAAGCTGTCGACCCGCATCATCGACCTCGTGTCGCCGATCGGCAAGGGCCAGCGCGGTCTCATCGTGTCCCCGCCGAAGGCCGGCAAGACCGTCGTGCTGCAGGCCATCGCGAACGCCGTCGCCAAGAACAACCCCGAGGCGCACCTGATGGTCGTCCTCGTCGACGAGCGGCCCGAAGAGGTCACCGACATGCAGCGCACGGTGAAGGGCGAGGTCATCGCCTCGACCTTCGACCGTCCCGCCGAGGACCACACCACCGTCGCCGAGCTCGCCATCGAGCGTGCGAAGCGCCTGGTGGAGCTGGGCCACGACGTCGTGCTGCTGCTCGACTCGATCACCCGCCTGGGCCGTGCGTACAACCTGTCGACCCCGCCGTCGGGCCGCGTGCTCTCCGGTGGCGTCGACTCGGCGGCGCTCTACCCGCCGAAGCGCTTCTTCGGTGCCGCGCGCAACATCGAGGACGGCGGCTCGCTGACCATCCTCGCGACCGCGCTCGTCGAGACCGGCTCCAAGATGGACGAGGTCATCTTCGAGGAGTTCAAGGGCACCGGCAACATGGAGCTCCGCCTGAACCGTCACCTCGCCGACAAGCGGATCTTCCCCGCCGTCGACGTGAACGCCTCGGGCACCCGTCGCGAGGAGCAGCTGCTCTCCGCCGACGAGGTCAAGATCACCTGGCGTCTGCGCCGGGCCCTCGCCGGGCTCGACCCGCAGCAGGCCCTCGAGATCGTGCTGCGGAACCTCAAGGAGACGCAGTCGAACGTCGAGTTCCTGGTGCAGGTGCAGAAGTCGGTCCCCACGACCGGCGCCCACCACAACGGCCACCAGGAGTAACGCGTGTTCGAGTCGGTAGCGGGGCTGCTGGCGGAACACGAGGACCTGACACAGCAGCTGTCGGACCCCGCGCTCCACGCCGATGCGGCCCGGGCGAAGAAGGTGAACCGGCGGTACGCCGAGCTCAACCAGATCAAGTCCGCGTACGAGGCCTGGCAGGCGGCGGGGGACGACCTCGCCGCCGCCCAGGAACTCGCGCGTGAGGACGCAGCGTTCGCGGACGAGGTCCCCGGGCTCGAGGAGCAGCTGTCGGAGCGCCAGGAGCGTCTCCGCCGGCTGCTCATCCCGCGCGACCCCGACGACGGCCGTGACGTCATCATGGAGATCAAGGGCGGCGAGGGCGGCGAGGAATCGGCGCTGTTCGCGGCCGACCTCCTGCGCATGTACTCGCACTACGCCGAGACCAAGGGCTGGAAGGTCGAGCTCCTCGAGCGCACCGAGTCCGACCTGGGTGGCTACAAGGACGTCCAGGTCGCGATCAAGTCGAACACGACCGATCCGTCCCAGGGCGTCTGGGCGCACCTGAAGTACGAGGGCGGTGTGCACCGCGTCCAGCGTGTGCCGCAGACCGAGTCGCAGGGGCGCATCCACACCTCGACCACCGGCGTGCTGGTGTTCCCCGAGGTGGACGAGCCCGAAGAGGTCCAGATCAACCAGAACGACCTCAAGATCGACGTCTACCGGTCCTCCGGCCCCGGCGGGCAGTCCGTCAACACGACGGACTCCGCGGTCCGCATCACCCACCTGCCCACGGGCATCACGGTGGCGATGCAGAACGAGAAGTCGCAGCTGCAGAACCGCGAGGCCGGCATGCGCGTGCTCCGCGCACGCATCCTCGCGCGCCAGCAGGAGGAGCTCGACGCGATCGCCTCGGACGCGCGCAAGTCGCAGATCCGCGGGATGGACCGTTCGGAGCGCATCCGCACGTACAACTTCCCGGAGAACCGGATCGCGGACCACCGCACCGGCTACAAGGCGTACGACCTCGACCGTGTGATGAACGGTGCCCTCGAGCCCGTCATCCAGTCCGCCATCCAGGCGGACGAAGAGGCACGTCTGGCCGCCATCGGCGACCAGGACGCGTAAGCGCACACCCAGCCTGGAGGCCCGGATCACCGCCGACACGCCCCTCACGTACGCCGCGGATCGCCTGCTCGAGCAGGCGACCGCGGCGCTCGTCGCCGTCGGTGTCCCGACGCCCCGGGTCGACGCCGAGCTGCTGCTCGCGTGGGCGACCGACACCTCGCGCGGAGCTGTCCAGGCCCGTGCGCTGATCGGCGGCGGCATCGCACCGGAGCACGTCGAGCGCTTCCGGCACGCGGTCGCCCGCCGCGCCACCCGTGAGCCGCTGCAGCACATCACCGGGCAGGCGTACTTCCGGGCGCTCACCCTGGCCGTCGGACCGGGCGTGTTCGTGCCCCGTCCGGAGACCGAGGGCGTCGTGCAGTTCGGCATCGACGCGCTCCGGGCGACCGCGGTCCCCGAGCCGATCGCCGTCGACCTGGGTTCCGGCAGTGGTGCGATCGCGATAGCGATGGACACCGAGGTGCCGAACGCCGTGGTCTACGCCGTCGAACGCTCGCCCGAGGCCCTGCCCTGGACCCGGCGCAACGTCGATGCCCACGGCGGCACGGTGCGACTCGTCGAGGGCGACCTTGCCGACGCGCTGCCGGAACTCGACGGCACCGTGTCCGTCGTGGTGTCGAACCCGCCGTACGTGCCGGACGACGCGATCCCCATCGACCCCGAGGTCCGTGACCACGACCCGGCGATGGCGCTCTACGGCGGACCGGACGGCCTCGACGCCGTCCGGGCACTCGCCGAGACGGCCTGGCGGTTGCTCGTGCCCGGGGGAGTCCTGGTCATCGAGCACGCCGAGCCGCAGGGCGCCGGAGTCCGGGAGGTCCTGGCGCGCCGGGGGTTCCGCACCCCGGAGACGCACGTCGACCTGACGGGGCGCGACCGCACGACCACCGCGACGCGCTAGACGGGGGGCGAGCCGCGCCTCCCGTCGCTCACCCGCGCGTGCGTGTGCCTGGTGGATCCGGGCGTCCCTGGTGGGATCGGGCGTACCGGGTCGTTCGGAATGACCAGGTATGCCCGTTCTTGCTTTCCAGCGCGACCGCGATGGGAAGGAACGGGCGTGGGTCGGGCCTCCCGTCGCTCACCCGCGCGTGCGTGTGCCTGGTGGATCCGGGCGTACCTGGTGGGATCGGGCGTACCGGGTCGTTCGGAATGACCAGGTATGCCCGTTCCTGCTTTCCAGCGCGACCGCGATGGGAAGGAGCGGGCGTGGCGGGCTACGCGACGGGGGAAGCCTCGCGCTGCTGTGCCGCGACGAAGGCGCGGACGTGCTCGCGCAGGTCGGTGTCGTGCTCGACCAGGACCGCGTGGATGCCGATGCTCCGCGCTCCCGCGACGTTCTCGGGCATGTCGTCGGCGAAGAAGGTGCGCTCCGCGGGGAACCCGTGGTGGGCGATCGCGCGCTGGAAGACCTCGGGCTCGGGCTTCCGGGCACCGAAGTTGCTCGACGTGTCCAGGTGCTCGCCGAAGACCTCGGGCAGGGACGGCGCCCACTCGTGGATCCACCGGCCGGCGAGCGGACCGTTGTTGGTGAGCAGCCCGACACGCCCGTGCTCGCTCGCGATCCGGACCGCCTCGATGCGTTCTGGCAGCTCGGTCATGGCGGATCCGCGGATCCGGGCCCAGTCGGCCTCGGGGACGTCGCACTCCATCGCGCGCTCGAACGCGGCCAGGTACTCGTCGCCGTCGGTGAACCCACCGGCCTCGGCACGCACCTCGTGACCGCAGTCCCACCAGCGGCGACGGAGCTCCTGGAACTCGTGTCCGGTGAACTCGGAGAGTGCGGCCATCCGCACCTGCCAGTCGTACCGGACCAGGACGTCGTCCATGTCGAAGAGGAACAGGAGCGGGGGTGCGGGCGTCTCGTTCACGATGTCCACCATTGTGTCGCACTATCATCGTCGAGTCATGGCATCCCGATACGACTGCACCGACTCCGACGGGCTCCTGACCGGGATGCGGCTCGCACGTGCCGCCCTCGGACGCGGAGAGCTCGTCGTGGTCCCCACCGACACCGTCTACGGCCTGGCCGCGGACGCCTTCAGCGCGACGGCCGTGCAGCGGCTCCTCGACGCGAAGGGCCGCACGCGGCAGTCGCCGCCGCCCGTGCTCATCCCCGGTCCGCCCACGCTCGACGCCCTCGCCAGCGAGGTCCCGCAGCCGGTGCGCGACCTGGTGGCCGAGTTCTGGCCGGGCGGGCTGACCGTCATCCTGCACGCACAGCCGTCGCTCGACTGGGACCTCGGCGAGACGCGCGGCACGGTCGCGCTGCGGATGCCGGACTCGCGGATCGCCCTCGAGCTCCTGCAGGAGGTCGGGCCCCTCGCGGTCTCGTCCGCGAACTCCACGGGCGACCCGGCCGCGATGGACGTCGACGCCGCCGAGCGGATGCTCGGTGACAGCGTCGCGATCTACCTGGACGGCGGACCCGTCGAGGTGCACGACGGCTTCGAGGCCAGCACCGGGTCGACGATCGTCGATGCCACCGGGCTGTCGGACGGCGGGAAGCTCCGCATCGTCCGGCACGGGGTGATCCCCGACGAGGAGATCATCCGGGTCGTCGGAGCCGACCTCGTCACATGAAGTACTACCTGCTCGCCGGGGCCATCGCCGCGGTCGTGAGCTTCGTGATGAGCCTGATCGTCTGGAAGCTCGGGCTGAAGTACAAGTGGTACCCGCAGGTCCGCGAGCGGGACGTGCACCGCACCCCGACGCCACGGCTCGGTGGCATCGCGATGTACATCGGCGTCATCGTCTCGTTGCTCGCGGCCTGGTTCCTGTTCCCGTCGATCGCGGGGACCGACTACTTCCGGCTCGTGTTCTCCGAACCGGGTCGCGTGCTCGCGGTGCTCGGGGGAGCGACCATCATCGTGGTCCTCGGTGTCGCGGACGACATCTGGGACCTCGACTGGATGACGAAGCTCGCCGGGCAGATCATCGCGGCGGGCATCCTCGCCTGGCAGGGCGTCGCGATCGTCTCGCTGCCCATCGGCAACACGCTGGGTGTCGGCTCGTCGTACATGAGCCTGATCTTCACCGTGCTGGCGGTGGTGCTCGTGATGAACGCGGTGAACTTCATCGACGGGCTCGACGGCCTGGTGGCCGGCGTCGCGATCATCGCCGGCGGGGTCTTCTTCCTCTACACGTTCTTCATCAACCGCGTGGTCGTGCAGACCGAGTTCTTCTTCAACCTGCCCTCGCTGCTCACCGCGGTCCTCGTCGGGGCCTGCTTCGGCTTCCTCATCCTGAACTGGCACCCCGCCAAGCTCTTCATGGGTGACGCCGGCGCGCTGCTCGTCGGGTTCCTGATGGCCACGAGCGCTGTCTCGGTCACGGGCAACATCGACCCGGCGGCGGTGCAGACGCGCCAGGCGCTGCTGCCGGCGTTCATCCCGATCCTGCTGCCGTTCGCGATCCTGATCGTGCCGATCCTGGACTTCGGTCTCGCGGTCACCCGACGGCTCAGCGCGGGCAAGTCGCCGTTCTCGGCCGACCGGAAGCACCTGCACCACCGCCTGCTCGACATGGGGCACTCGCACTTCCACGCGGTGCTGATCTTCTACGCCTGGACCGCGACCGTCGCCTTCGGCTGCCTGCTGTTCCTGTTCGTGGACTGGTACTGGGTCGTCGTCTTCGTGTCCGTCGGCTTCACCGTCTGCGCCGTCGCGACGTTCGCGCCGCTCGGCCGGAAACGCACGGAGATCGCCGCCCAGACCGCCAACCGGTCCGCCGCCGTGGTGGACGCCAGCCTCGACCCGCTCGACCGGGCCGCCAACGACCGCACGATCCCTGGAGACATCACGTGACCGCACCGAACGCGCTCGACCACGTCCGGCCGGTGTTCCGCCGCATCATCACCTGGGGAGCGGTCCTCGCCGTCGCCCTGGCGGTGGTCGGCGGGCTCATCGGGTTCCTCGTCGCGGACGGCCCCGGACTGGTCGGGGGACTGCTCGGCGCGGTGCTGAGCGTCGTGTTCCTCGGGCTCACCGCGGTCAGTGTCCTCGTCGCGCTGCGCGTCTCGAAGGGCCAGATGATCTCCGGTGCCTTCTTCGGCATCGTGATGGGCACCTGGCTGCTCAAGTTCATCGTCTTCATCGTGCTGCTGGTCCTGCTCAAGGACCGCGACTGGGTCGACTTCCCGGTGCTGGCGATCGTGATCATCGCGGGGGTCGTCGGCTCCCTGGTGATCGACGTCGTCGCCGTCGCGAAGGCCCGCATCCCGATCGGCGTCCGGCTGCCGGGCGACGGCCTCGACGACTCCGCGGACGCTGGGAACCCGACCCCCCGCATCTGAGAAGCCGGGAAGCCTCTCGCACCTGATAGGCTTCTCGGAGTCCGCTACCGGAGCCTTTCGCTCGGGGCGGGCGAGCCTCCACAACGTCCACCATCGCGTGCCATGATGTGCGCGCGCCGACACAGGAGACAGCGCTGCTATCCCACGCTCTTCCCCTGTCCCTCTCCGCTGCGGTTGACACCGTCGCGGCGGGGAGCAGCAAGGCCGCCGAGTTCCATGGTCCGTCGATCAACGAGTTCTTCCCGGATGCGATCTTCTTCGCCGGGACGCCGTTCGAGA
This sequence comes from Curtobacterium sp. MCSS17_005, assembly GCF_003234225.2. Taxonomy (NCBI): domain Bacteria; kingdom Bacillati; phylum Actinomycetota; class Actinomycetes; order Micrococcales; family Microbacteriaceae; genus Curtobacterium; species Curtobacterium sp. MCSS17_005. The sequence goes on along the minus strand of NZ_CP126258.1, from coordinate 2,268,813 downwards.
TCGATCGGGTCGTCCTCATCCGCTTCTTCGCCGTCGCCGTGCTCCTGGTGTTCGCGTTCGTGGGTACCCGTGCACTGAAGCTCGTGCCGAACCGCGGTCAGGCGTTCATCGAGTACGCGTTCGACGTCGTCCGTCGCAACACCTTCGACAACCTCGGAGAGAAGGACGGCAAGCGTTTCCTGCCGCTCCTGGCGACGATCTTCTTCGGCGTGCTGTTCATGAACCTGACCGGTCTGATCCCGTTCATGAACCTCGCCGGCACCAGCCGCATCGCGATGCCGATGATCCTCGCGATCGTCGCGTACCTCGCCTTCATCTACGCCGGTCTCCGCAAGCACCCGGGCACGTTCCTCAAGAACTCGCTCTTCCCGCCCGGGGTGCCGTGGCCGCTGTACATCATCGTGACGCCGATCGAGCTCGTCTCCACCTTCGTGCTCCGTCCCGTCACCCTGACGCTGCGACTCCTGATGAACATGGTCGTGGGGCACCTGCTCCTCGTGCTGTTCTTCTCGGCCACGCAGTTCTTCTTCTTCGACGCTTCGCTCGGCTTCAAGGCCTTCGGCGTCGGGACCATCGCGTTCGGCATCGCGTTCAGCTTCTTCGAGGTCCTCGTCGCGCTGCTGCAGGCCTACGTCTTCATGCTCCTCACCGCCGTCTACATCCAGCTGGCGCTGGCCGACGAGCACTGATTCCTCACTGACCCCCTACGGGACCGGCGACCGTCGGACCCGCACCTCGAAAGGAAAACACGTGGACGCAACGACCGTTCTCGCGGAGATCAACGGCAACATCGCGACGGTTGGCTACGGCCTCGCAGCGATCGGCCCGGCCATCGGTGTCGGCATCGTCGTCGGTAAGACGATCGAGTCCGTCGCTCGCCAGCCCGAGCTCCAGGGCCGCCTGACGACCCTCATGTACATCGGTATCGCCTTCACCGAGGCCCTGGCCTTCATCGGTATCGCCACGTACTTCATCTTCACCAACTAAGGTTCCTCGATGCAGAACGCACTCATCATCGCGGCGGAGGAAGCGCACAATCCGCTGATCCCGCCGGTGTACGACATCGTGTGGTCGGCGCTCGCCTTCGTCATCATCTTCCTGGTGATGTGGCGTGTCGTCACGCCGCGCATCACGAAGATGCTCGATGAGCGCACCGAGGCCATCGAGGGCGGCATCAAGAAGGCCGAGGCCGCTCAGGAGCAGGCTGCCGCTGCGCTCGACGAGTACAACAAGCAGCTCGCCGATGCACGCGCCGAGGCGTCGCGCATCCGTGAGCAGGCCCGCGCCGACGCCACGGCGATCGGCAACGAGGTCCGCGAGCAGGCGGCCGCCGATGCAGCACGCATCACGGCCAACGCCCAGGCGCAGATCGAGGCCGAGCGCCAGAGCGCCGTCCAGGCACTCCGGTCCGAAGTGGGCACCCTCGCGCTGGACCTCGCGTCCGGTGTGATCGGTGAGTCTCTCAAGGACGACGCAAAGTCGACCGCAGTGGTCGACCGCTTCCTCGCCGACCTCGAGGCCTCGCAGGCCACGAAGACGGGGGAGCACTGAGCATGCGCAGCGCTACCAGAGAAGCACTCGCGTCCACCAGGGCGGTGCTGTCGGACCTCGGTCCGAGCGCCGGCCTGGCCGCGGGTGCCGAGATCCTCGCCTCCGGGCGTGCGATCGCCGGTGCGCCGCAGCTGCTCGGGCTGCTGTCCGACCCCACGGCCGACGCGGCCGGCAAGAAGGTCCTCATCGACCGTGTCTTCGCCGGACAGTCGGACGCGACGCGTGCGGTCCTGACCGCGGTGGCCGGCTCGCGCTGGTCCTCGCAGCAGGACTTGCTCGCCGGCATCGAGGACGCGGGCATCCGCGCCGTCGCCGCCACCGCGGGTCCGGACTCGTCGATCGAGTCGGAGCTGTTCGCCTTCGAGACCGCCGTCCGCTCGGACGCCGGCCTCGAGCTGGCGCTCGGTACCAAGCTCGGCAGCCCCGAGCAGAAGGGCGCGCTCGTCGAGCGGCTCCTCGGTGCCAAGGCATCGGAGCAGACGATCACGATCGTGTCGGCCCTGGTGCAGCAGCCCCGCGGTCGCCGCCTCGGTGAGATCGTCCGTGATGCCTCGCGCATCGTGGCCGAGCAGGCCGGCAAGCTCGTCGCGACCGTCGTCACGGCGACGCCACTGACCCCCGCCCAGTCGGCCCGCGTCACGCGCGGTCTGTCCGAGCGGTACGGCAAGGACATCAGCATCAACCAGGTCGTCGACCCCACGGTCGTCGGCGGGGTCCGGGTGCAGATCGGCGGCGACGTCATCGACGGCACCGTGTCCACGCGACTCTCGGAGCTCCGGCTCCAGCTCGCCGGCTAGGCGTACGGTCGAAGCCGCTCCTCCCCAAGTCCACAACGGGAACTGCCGAGTCCGGCAGCGTCACCCTCTCGGAGCCGAAGGGCCCCGGAAAACCACAAGGAAAATCCCATGGCAGACATCACCATCAGCCCCGATGAGATCCGTGATGCCCTGAAGGACTTCGTCTCGAACTACGAGCCGACGAAGGCCTCCACGGCCGAGGTCGGGCACGTCACCGACGCCGGTGACGGCATCGCCCACGTCGAGGGTCTCCCCGGCGTCATGGCGAACGAGCTCATCCGTTTCCAGGACGGCACGCTCGGCCTGGCGCAGAACCTCGACGAAGACGAGATCGGCGCCATCGTGCTCGGCGAGTTCGGCGGCATCGAGGAGGGCATGGAGGTCACCCGTACGGGTGAGGTCCTCTCCGCCCCCGTCGGCGACGCCTTCCTCGGTCGCGTCGTCGACCCGCTCGGCGCCCCGATCGACGGTCTCGGCGAGATCGCCGCAGAGGGCCGTCGTGCCCTCGAACTCCAGGCCCCCGGCGTCATGGCCCGCAAGTCGGTCCACCAGCCGCTGCAGACCGGCATCAAGGCCATCGACGCGATGATCCCCGTCGGCCGTGGTCAGCGTCAGCTGATCATCGGCGACCGCCAGACCGGCAAGACGGCGATCGCGATCGACACGATCATCAACCAGAAGGCCAACTGGGAGTCCGGCGACGAGGAGAAGCAGGTCCGCTGCATCTACGTCGCCATCGGTCAGAAGGGCTCCACGATCGCCTCCGTCAAGGGTGCGCTCGAGGACGCCGGTGCGATGGAGTACACCACCATCGTCGCCGCTCCGGCCTCCGACCCGGCCGGCTTCAAGTACCTCGCCCCGTACACCGGTTCGGCCATCGGCCAGCACTGGATGTACCAGGGCAAGCACGTCCTCATCATCTTCGATGACCTGTCGAAGCAGGCCGAGGCCTACCGTGCGGTGTCGCTCCTCCTGCGTCGTCCGCCGGGCCGCGAGGCCTACCCGGGTGACGTCTTCTACCTGCACTCCCGTCTGCTGGAGCGTTGCGCGAAGCTGTCCGACGAGCTCGGCGCCGGTTCGATGACGGGCCTCCCGATCATCGAGACCAAGGCGAACGACGTCTCGGCGTACATCCCGACCAACGTCATCTCCATCACCGACGGCCAGATCTTCCTGCAGTCGGACCTCTTCAACGCGAACCAGCGTCCGGCCGTCGACGTGGGCATCTCGGTGTCCCGCGTCGGTGGTGACGCCCAGGTGAAGTCGATCAAGAAGGTCTCCGGCACGCTGAAGCTCGAGCTGGCGCAGTACCGCTCGCTCGAGGCGTTCGCGATGTTCGCGTCCGACCTCGACCAGGCGTCGCGTCGTCAGCTGGAGCGCGGTGCACGTCTGACCGAGCTCCTCAAGCAGCCGCAGTACTCGCCGTACCCGGTCGAGGAGCAGGTCGTCTCGATCTGGGCGGGCACGAACGGCAAGCTCGACACCGTCCCGGTGCCGGACGTGCTCCGCTTCGAGTCCGAACTGCTCGACCACCTGCGTCGCAACTCCGACGTCCTCACGACCCTGCGCGAGACGAACCAGCTCAGCGACGAGACCGTCGCCGAGATGGACAAGCAGATCGACGAGTTCACGAAGAGCTTCCAGACGAGCGACGGCAAGACCCTCGGCTCCGAGCAGTTCGACGCGGCTGACGCCGAGGACGTCGACCAGGAGCAGATCGTCAAGGGTCGTCGCTAGATGGCAGCGCAGGTCCGGGTCTACCGCCAGCGGATCAAGTCGGCGAAGACCACGAAGAAGGTCACCCGCGCCATGGAGCTGATCTCGGCGTCGCGGATCCAGAAGGCGCAGGCCCGCATGGCTGCGTCCGGTCCGTACTCGCGGGCCGTCACGCGCGCGGTGTCGGCCGTGGCGACGTTCTCGAACGTCGACCACGTGCTGACCACCGAGCCGGAGTCGTCGACCCGTGCAGCCGTCGTGCTCTTCACCTCGGACCGCGGCCTGAACGGCGCGTTCAGCACGAACGTCCTCAAGCAGGGCGAGGAGCTCGCCTCCCTGCTCCGCAGCGAGGGCAAGGACGTCGTCTACTACCTGGTCGGCCGCAAGTCCGTCGGGTACTTCGCGTTCCGTGAGCGTCCGTCCGAGCAGCAGTGGGTCGGCAACACCGACCAGCCGGAGTTCTCGACGGCCAAGGAGATCGGCGACGCCGTCGTGGCGAAGTTCCTCCAGGACACCGCTGACGGCGGCGTGGACGAGATCCACATCGTGTTCAACCGGTTCATCAGCCTGGCGACCCAGGAGCCGCAGGTCGTTCGCCTGCTGCCCCTCGAGGTCGTCGAGGGCATCGACGAGCCCGAGGGCAACGAGCCCCTGCCGCTCTACGAGTTCGAGCCGGACGCCGATGCGGTGCTCGACTCGCTGCTCCCGGTCTACATCGAGAGCCGCATCTTCAACGCCATGCTGCAGTCGGCTGCTTCCGAGCACGCCGCGCGTCAGAAGGCGATGAAGGCGGCCAGCGACAACGCCGACTCGCTGATCCGTGACTTCACCCGACTCGCGAACAACGCGCGTCAGGCGGAGATCACCCAGCAGATCTCCGAGATCGTCGGCGGCGCCGACGCCCTCTCGTCGAAGAAGAAGTAGTCCGCGTCGTTCGCGGACAGATACCCACCCTCAGGAAGGCACCAGCCATGACCGACACCGCAACCACCGCGGTCGAGACGTCGTCGGCGCCCGGTGTCGGCCGGATCGCCCGTGTCACGGGCCCCGTCGTCGACATCGAGTTCCCCCACGACGCAATCCCGGAGATGTACAACCTCCTGTTCACGACCATCACCATCGGTGACTCGTCGCAGGAGATCGGCCTCGAGGTCGCCCAGCACCTCGGCGACGACCTCGTCCGTGCCATCTCCCTGAAGCCGACCGACGGCCTGGTCCGTGGCCAGGAGGTCCGTGACTCGGGCGCTCCGATCTCGGTCCCCGTCGGCGACGTCACCAAGGGCAAGGTCTTCGACGTCCTCGGGAACGTGCTCAACACGGACGAGAAGCTCGAGATCACCGAGCGCTGGCCGATCCACCGCAAGGCTCCGGCCTTCGACCAGCTCGAGTCCAAGACCTCGATGTTCGAGACCGGCATCAAGTCCATCGACCTCCTCACCCCGTACGTGCAGGGTGGCAAGATCGGCCTCTTCGGTGGTGCGGGCGTCGGCAAGACCGTCCTCATCCAGGAGATGATCCAGCGCGTCGCGCAGGACCACGGCGGTGTCTCGGTGTTCGCCGGTGTCGGTGAGCGCACCCGAGAGGGCAACGACCTCATCGGTGAGATGGAAGAGGCGGGTGTCTTCGACAAGACGGCCCTCGTGTTCGGCCAGATGGACGAGCCGCCGGGAACGCGTCTCCGCGTGGCCCTGTCGGCGCTGACGATGGCGGAGTACTTCCGCGATGTCCAGAAGCAGGACGTGCTCCTCTTCATCGACAACATCTTCCGCTTCACGCAGGCCGGCTCCGAGGTCTCGACGCTGCTCGGCCGTATGCCGTCCGCCGTGGGCTACCAGCCCAACCTCGCCGACGAGATGGGTGTGCTCCAGGAGCGCATCACCTCGACGCGTGGTCACTCGATCACCTCGCTGCAGGCGATCTACGTGCCGGCTGACGACTACACCGACCCGGCTCCGGCCACCACGTTCGCGCACCTCGACGCGACGACCGAGCTCTCCCGTGAGATCGCATCGCAGGGTCTGTACCCCGCGATCGACCCGCTGGCGTCGACGTCGCGCATCATGGACCCGCGCTACCTGGGTGCCGACCACTACGAGACGGCCACGCGCGTCAAGCAGATCCTCCAGAAGAACAAGGAACTGCAGGAGATCATCGCCATCCTCGGTGTCGACGAGCTCTCTGAAGAGGACAAGATCACGGTCGAGCGCGCTCGTCGTATCCAGCAGTTCCTCTCGCAGAACACCTACATGGCGAAGAAGTTCACGGGTGTCGAGGGCTCTACGGTGCCGCTCAAGGACACCATCGAGTCCTTCCGCGCCATCGCCGACGGCGAGTTCGACCACGTTGCGACCCAGGCGTTCTTCAACGTCGGTGGGATCAACGACGTGGAAGAGAAGTGGGCTCAGATCCAGAAGGAGAACCGCTGACATGGCGGGTCTCAGCGTGAGCGTCGTCTCGGCCGACCGTGAGGTCTGGTCGGGCGACACCACCATGGTCGTCGCACGGACGACAGAGGGCCAGATCGGCATCCTCGCCGGACACGAGCCGATGCTCGCGATCCTGGCGCAGGGTCAGGTCCGCATCACGCGGGCCGATGGGTCGACCGTCGCGGTCGACGCCGAGGACGGCTTCCTGTCGGTCGAGCACGACACGGTGACGATCGTCGCGCGGCAGGCCGCGCTGGCGTCCTGACCGGACTGACCGTCCTGCTCCCGCCTTCGGAGACGAAGCGGGAGGGCGGGGACACGAGCCGCACGCTCGATCTGCGTGCGCTCTCGTTCCCGGAACTGGCCGATGAGCGGGCCGCGGTGATCACCGCGGCCCGCTTCGTCAGTTCCGAGGAGTCCTCGGCCAGGACGGCGCTCAAGCTCGGTCCGAAGTCGATCGCCGAGCGGTTCCGGAACCTCGAGCTCGACACCTCGGGCACCATGCCCGCGATCGAGCGGTACACCGGGGTCCTCTACGACCCGTTGGGCGCGCAGGACGCGGATGCGGCGACCCGTGCGTGGTGGGCGGAGCACGTGATCGTGCAGTCCGCGATGTTCGGCCCGATCGGCGCCGGTGACCCGATCCCGGCGTACCGGCTCTCGCACGACTCCCGGCTCGGCTCGATCCGGTTGGCCGCGCACTGGCCCGCGGTGTCGACCCGTTCACTGCTGACCCGTGCGGACGGCCTGGTGCTCGACCTGCGGTCCGAGGGGTACCGGCAGCTCGGTCCCGTGTCCGGAGCGGTGGCACCACGGGTGGTGAGCGTCGACGGCTCCGGTCGTCGTCGTGCACTGAACCACTGGAACAAGACCGCGAAGGGCCGCCTGGTGGCGCTGCTCGCCCGCACCGGCGCGAGCATCGGCAGCATGGACGACCTGGTCGGCTGGGCGGCCGCGAACGGCGTGGTCGTCGAGCGCAACGAGGGCGGCTGGGACCTGGTCGCCGAGAGCCTGGAGCCCGTCGCCGTCTGAGCGGGGGTCCGCCGGCTCGTCCTCCACAGGCGTGGGTGGGGCAGCTCCGGTCCACAGATGGCCGGGGCGCCCCTGCCTGGAGGCCCGCACCACGCTTCGATGGCGTGCATGATCCCTCTCACGGCACAGTCCGGCCCCGGCTCCGCAGTCCGTTTCCCTCGCGAGATCGCCGCGGCGGTCACCCTCCCCGCTGCGGCGGCCGCGCTGGTCGCGCCCGGTCGCGCCGACCTGTCGACGGCCGCTGCGACGGCCGTGGTGACCGCGTGCGGGGCGCTCGCGCCCCGGATGGCCCTGGTGCCGTTCATCGCGGCGCAGGACACGCCGGATCCTCGGTCGATCCGAGTGTTCGACCCCTTCGCGGACCCGACACCGCCGGCGCTCCACGGTTTCGGCCCGGCTCCCGATCGGGCCCGCCTGCGCCTCGCGGGTGACCGGTGCGCCGACGCGTGGCGGGTGTGGCGGGCGCAGGACGGCCCGTTCGACGGGTCATCGGGCGCTGCGGGCGCCCTGTCGCTCGGCGCCTGGTGTGCGTGGGCGCTCGGGTCGTGGGCCCGGGCGGAGACGCGTGCGCGGTACGCCCTCGAGACCTGCGCGGACGACCCGCTCGCGGGCCTCGTCCTGCGCTCGGTCGTCGCGGGCAGCGGGCCGTCGTGGGAGCGTCGATGACGTGGGGTCGACCGGATCGTCTACGGTGGGGGAGACCACACTGGGAGGGCTCCGGTTGCGCGACGACGACATCGAGGACACCGTCATCCGGCGACCCAGACGATCGCTGGGCGACCGGGCGGCGGACGCCATCGACGACACCGTCATCCGCGGCGCAGGTCCCGTCGTCCCCGGAGCCGGTCCCGACTCCGACCCTGGGTCCGACGACGGGGTCCTCGGTGACACGGTCATCCGGCCCGCGCCCGGGGCACCCGGCCAGCCACCGGCAGCGCTGGACGACGTCGATCCGGAGGACACCGTCGTCCGGGTGCCGGCGCGACCCGGCGCCGGAGCGAGCCCGTTCGTGGGTGCTGCCCCGGGCCTCCCGTCCGTCCCGGCGGTACCCGCCGCCCCCACGGCACGCGTGCCCTCGATCCGCATCGGTGACCGCACCTTCCGGCTCGACCACCCGGTGGTCATCGGCCGACGGCCGTCGCTGCCGCGCGTCACCCGTGGCCCGCAGCCCGAACTCGTGACCGTGCGGTCGGCGTACGGGCAGGTGTCGTCGTCCCACGTCCGGATGCACGCCGAGGGTGAAGCCGTCGTCGTGCAGGACCTCCGGTCCACGAACGGGACCGTCGTCCGCCCGGCCGGGGCACCCGCCTACCGCATGGCGTCGGGTGCGTCGATCGTCGCGCTGACGGGTACGGTAGTCGAGATCGGTGACGGCAACGCCATCGAGGTCCTCTCGCCGTACCTCCGGGTCGCACCGACGGCAGAGGGGCTGCCTCCGGTTCCCCCGTGGCCCTCCGATCAGACAGCACACGGCACGCCCCGACCCACCAGAGAGCGATCCTGACACGTGACCGAACTCGGCCGAGCAGCCACTGCGCACGCCATCGACGTCCCCGGTGCCGACGGCGCCACCCTGACACTCTCGTGGGGAGCTGCGACCGACGTCGGTCGGCGGCGTGACCACAATGAGGACAGCTACATCGTGGGCGCGCCGTTCTTCGTCGTCGCCGACGGCATGGGCGGGCACCTCGCGGGCGACCGTGCCAGTGACGCGGTCGTGCGTCGGCTCGAGCAGGTGACGGCCGAACCGTTCACCACGCGTCAGGGCATCCAGCGTGCGCTGCTCCTCGCGACAGCGGACATCGAGCGTGCAGCCGGCGGCAACGCCATCGGCGCGGGCACCACCGTCACCGGGATCGCGCTCGTGGCGTCGCTCGGGCAGCCCGCTGCCCTCGTGTTCAACGTCGGCGACTCCCGCACCTACCGCATCGAGGACGGTGTGCTCCGCCGCGTCACCGTCGACCACTCGGTGGTGCAGGAGATGGTGGACGCCGGCCTGCTGCGTGCCGAGGACGCCGAGCAGCACCCGGACAGCAACGTCATCACGCGTGCGGTCGGCTTCGGCGAACCGCCGGCGCCGGACTGGTGGACCCTGCCCCTGCGGGCCGGCGACCGCTACATCGTCTGCTCCGACGGGCTCACCAAGGAGCTCGGCGACGCCGGGATCGCGCGGATCGCGGCACGTGAGCCGGGCGCGCAGGACCTCGCAGAGCGCCTGGTCGGCGACGCCGTCGTGGCCGGCGGTCGTGACAACGTCACCGTGGTGGTGCTGCAGGTCGATGCCGCACCGGACGACGGCGACCTCGAGGACACGCTGCCGCGCCACTAGCTGGCCCCCGAACTGGGGGAACACGTCGAGCTGTGGGGGATCGGCGTGCGGAATGTCGGTCACCCACGCTTCGTACAATGACATGGCCACGTCGAGAGAGCTGGCCGCTCGGCCGGGGGAGGAGAGGACCATGGCGAGACGCCTGCCGTCCAACCCGCCCGTGATCGGCGGTTTCAGTCCCGTGCACGTCCTCGGGTCCGGTGGCTTCGCGGACGTCTTCCTCTACGAGCAGGACATGCCCCGACGACAGGTCGCGGTGAAGGTGCTGCTGGACGAGGTCGTCGACGACCGCGTCCGGCAGATGTTCCAGGCCGAGGCCAACCTGATGGCCCGGCTCAGCACGCACCCGTCGATCCTCACCGTCCTCCAGGCCAGCGTCGCCGCCGACGGTCGGCCCTACCTGGTCATGGAGCTCTGCTCCTCGTCCCTCAGTGAGCGCTACCGCCGCGAACCGATCCCGGTGTCCGAGGTGCTGTCGATCGGCATCCGCATCGGGTCGGCGCTCGAGACCGCACACCGCGAGGGCGTGCTGCACCGCGACATCAAGCCGTCGAACATCCTGCTGACGGCCTACGGCAACCCCGTGCTCTCCGACTTCGGCATCGCCGCGACGATCGGGGGCACCGACCCCGACGAGCCCATCGGCATGTCGATCCCCTGGTCCGCGCCCGAGGTCCTCATCGACGAGTCGCGCGGCACGATCCAGTCCGAGGTGTACTCACTCGCGGCGACCGTGTACTCGCTCCTCGCCGGGCGCAGCCCGTTCGAGATCCGTGGCGGCAAGAACGGTGCGAACGACCTGATGCACCGGATCGACAAGGGCGGCGTGAAGCCCACCGGTCGCACCGACGTGCCGCCCTCGCTGGAGCGCCTGCTCGCCTCGGCGCTGTCCCGGAAGCCGCAGGGACGCCCGGCAACGGTGATGGAACTCGTGCGCGGGTTCCAGCAGGTCGAGGCCGAGCTCGGCATCCCGCAGACGTCCGCCGACGTCGCGGTCGAGGCGTGGGCGATCTCGACGCCGACCCCGCACGGTGACCGCACCGTGATCCGTGAGCTGCAGCCACCCACCCGGGTCGGCGGGCGTCGTCGGACCCGTCGCGCGGTGCAGGGCGGGGTCGTGCCCGGCGGTTCGCACAGCGTCGGCACCGTGCACCGCACCGGGTCCGTCACCCGTGCCCGGCGCCGGACCCGTTCGACCCTGGTCTGGGCGACGTCCCTCGCCGTCGTCGTGGTCGCCGCCCTCGCGATCGCCACGGTCGTCGTCGTCGGTCGGCTCGGCGCCGGGGCGATCCCGGTCGTGGCCGAGGTCCGTGCCGAGCCGTCGCCGCAGTCCGTGTCCTTCAGCTGGACCGACCCGGGGCTGCGCAGCGGCGACACGTACGTCATCTCGTCCAACGGGTCATCGAGCCAGCAGACCGGCACGACGTTCGTCGTCTCCGGCGAGCGGGGCGACGAGGAGTGCATCGCCGTCGCCGTGAACCGCGACGGCAAGACGGGTGCTGCGAGCGCGCAGAAGTGCGCGACGATCGGGAGCGCCGGGTGATCCGCGCCCTCCTCGCGAAGCACCGCTCCGCCGCCGTGACGACCGGTGCCTCGGTGCTCGTCGCCGCCGTCGTCGCGACCACGGCCATCGTCTCCACCGGGTACCACACGCAACGCGTCGACCTCGGCGACGGCACCGTCTGGGTGCCCTCGGCCGAGTACGGCGCGGTCGGCCGGGCGAACACCGGCATCCTGCAGCTCAACACCGCGGTCGAGACGGCCAGCGACGACCTGTCCGTGCTGCAGCGCGGCTCCACGGTCTACAGCGTCGACGAGACCAAGGGCACGGTCGCCCGGGTCGACGTCGCCGACGCAACCGTGGGTGATGCGATCACCCTGCCTGCCGGGACGCCGCAGGTCTTCTTCGCGGGCGACACCGCGGTCATCGGCAACGCGGACACGGGCGAGCTCTGGGCGACCCCCGCGAGCGACCTCGCCGAGTTCGACGCGTCGACCAAGGCAGATCTGACCCTGGGCGCCGACACCGTCTTCGACGCCTCCGACGGCCACGTCGCGGTCTACTCCGCGAAGACCGGGACGGCGTCGCTGGTCGACGTCGGCGCGACACTCAGCGTCGCCGAACGGTGGAAGGTCGACATGGACCGGGGCGACGAGTTCCAGGTCGCCACGTTCGACGGGCACCTCGCCGTGCTCGACCGCACGCGCGGTGCCCTGTCGGTCGACGGCCGCACGGTCGAGCTCGGCGACCGGGTCGGGTCGTCGCCGGCCCTCCAGCGGTCCTCCGACAGCACGGCCCAGGTCACGGTCGCGGGCACGGCGGGCCTGGTCCGCGTCAGCGCCTCCGGCGCAGTGGACGCGACCGCGCTCCAGGTGTCCGGACGAGCTGCGCGGCCCTACGTCGACGGCTCCTGCACGTACGCGGCGTGGGCGGGCGGGCAGGCGATCGACACGTGTGACGGCAACGCGCTGCAGCGGCTGGCGAGCACCGGCGGCACGAGCGAACTGCAGATCCTGCACAACGGCGACACCGTCGTCGCCAACGACCCGACGAGTGGCCGGTCCTGGGCGATCGACCGGAGCGGTCAGCTCATCGACAACTGGGCCGACCTGGTCAAGCAGGACGACGAGCAGCAGCAGGAGCAGGTCTCCGACGACGACCCCGAGGTCGACAAGGACCAGAAGCCGCCGGTGGCGGTGGACGACGAACTGGGCGCTCGTCCGGGCCGCACCACGAGCCTCCCGGTCCTGCTCAACGACTACGACCCGAACGGTGACCCGATCATCGTGAGCGAGGTCGGGGCCATCTCGAAGTCCGCCGGCCGCGTCGCGATCGTGGGAGACGGCCAACGTCTGCAGGTCACGCTGTCGTCGCGCGCCACCGGGACCGTGACGTTCCCGTACACGATCACCGACGGCAACGGCGGATCGGACACCGCGACCGTCCGGGTCAGCGTGCGCCCCGACGGTCAGAACGAGGCGCCGCGGCAGGTCCGTGACACCTCGGCCGACGTCGTCCAGAACGGGCACGTCGTCTCGAACGTCCTCGGCGACTGGGTCGACCCGGACGGCGACCCGGTGTACCTGGAGTCGGCGACCGCGTCGAACGGCGACCGGGTGTCCACCACGCCGGACGGCCTGCTCGACTTCCGGAACGACAGCGGCCGGACCGGAGAGCGCCCCGTGCAGCTGGTCGTGAGCGACGGACGCGCCGACGGCCGGGGTGCCCTGACGGTACGGGTGGCAAAGCAGGGCACCGTCCCGCTGCGCGCCGATCCGTTCCCCGTGTCCGGGTACGCCGGCAAGGCCTTCACGGTCGAGCCGCTCGACCACGTGCGCGGTGGCAACGGCACCGTGACGCTGACGAGCGTGTCGTCGGCGTCCGGGCTCACCGTCACCCCGAGCTACGACGCCGGCACGTTCCGGGTGCAGGGGGAGCGGGCCGGCGACCACCAGCTCGAGTACACGGTGACGGACGGCGTGAAGACGTCGAGCGGCATCGTCCGCGTGACCGTCCTCGCGCCACCGGACGCCTCGACGGCGCCGATCACCACGCCGAAGACGGTGTTCGTGAACACCCTGTCGACCAAGGACACGGACGTCACCGCGACCGACATCGACCCGGCGGGTGGTGTGCTGCTCGTGACGGCGCTCGACGGACCCCCACGGGGCAGCGGCGTGCAGGCGAGCATCCTCGACCAGCACACGGTCCGTGTCACGCTCACGGCGCCCCTCGACGGTCCGGTCTCGTTCGGGTACACGGAGACGAACGGCCTGGCGTCGTCGCCGGGCACGATCACGGTCGTCGAGATCCCGAAGCCCGACCGCATCCAGCCCCCGGTCGCCCAGCCGGACAGCGCCACCGTCCGTGTCGGCGACGTCGCGAACATCGACGTGCTCGGCAACGACACCCAGCCCGAGGGCGAGCCGTTGACGCTGGAGCCCGAACTGGTGCAGAACGTCCCCGGTGACGGCGGCCTGCTGTTCGTCTCCGGCGACCACCTGCGCTACCTCGCCCCGAAGACGCCGGGCAACTACACCGCCGTCTACCGGGTCGCTGGCCCGGACGGCCAGTACGCCGACGCCGCCGTGTCGATCTCGGTGCGCGAGCGCGACGCCGCCACGAACAACCCTCCCGTCCCGCAGACCGTCACCGCGCGCGTCGTCGCCGGGTCGTCGGTGCGGGTCAACGTGCCGTTGAACGGGATCGACCCGGACGGCGACTCCGTCCAGCTGGTCGGCGTGGGCTCCAACCCCGACAAGGGGTCGGTCTCGGACGTCGCCTCGGACGCCCTGACCTACGAGGCGGGCGACTACTCGGCCGGTACCGACGAGTTCACCTACACCGTCGTCGATGCCCTCGGGGCCCGCGCCACCGGCACCGTGCGGGTGGGCATCGCGCCCCGCGCCGAGCAGGCCTCGAACCCCGTGGCCGAGGCCGACCACGTCACGATCCGCCCCGGTGGGTCGGTGACGGTGCGCGTCCTGCAGAACGACTCCGACCCCGAAGGTGGGCAGCTGACCGTCGCGCAGGCCGAGCCGACGGCAGAGGACGTCACGGCGAAGGTCCTCCGGAAGCAGCAGATCCGTGTCACGCCCCCGAAGTCGGCGAAGCGCGGTGACTTCGCGGTGCTCTACACCGTCGCGAACAGCAGCGGGGGATCGAGCACGGCCTTCCTCACGGTGACCGTCGACCCCGATGCCCAGCCGCTCCGGCCCGAGGTCGACGACACGACGCTCGACCTGCAGGACATCCTGCACCGGCAGAGCGTGACGGTCGACGTGCTCGACAACGTCTTCTTCGCCGAGGGCACCGCTGCCGACCTCCGGGTCGGGGTCGTCCCCGGCTACGGCGACACCGCGACGCCCACCGACGACGGCCGCATCACCGTCCGGTTGACCGACGACTCGCAGGTGATCCCGTTCTCTGTGGCCCGGGTCGACCACCCGGACATCGTCTCCTACGGCTTCATCAACGTGCCGGGCTTCGACGACGCCCTGCCCCAGATCAACCGCAGCGCCGGTGCGGTCACGGTGAAGAGCGAGGCCACCGTCCGCATCCCGCTGCAGGACTTCGTCGTGACGGCGAACGGCGAGACCGCGAAGATCACCGACCGCGGCACGGTCAAGGCCACCCACGCCAACGGGCAGAGCCTGGTGGTGGACTCGTCGACGCTGCAGTTCACGTCGTCGAAGCTCTACTACGGCAAGGCGTCGATCTCGTTCGAGGTCACCGACGGGTCGTCGGCGAACGGCGGCAAGGGCCGCGTCGCCACGCTCGTGCTCCCGATCACGGTCACGCCCCGGTCGAACCAGCCGCCGGCGTTCACGGGATCCTCGCTCGAGATGCAGCCGGGTGAGACGCGCAAGATCGACCTGACGAAGCTGACCGACTACCCGTACCCCAGGGACCTGCCGGAGCTCCGGTACTCGATCGTCGGCCGGCCCGCCGCGGGGACGACCGCGTCGATCGCGAAGCAGCAGCTCACGATCTCGGTCGCCGACACCGCGAAGAAGAACACCACCGCGTCGATCGGGATCGGTGTCGCGGACGACGCCAACACCGGTCGCGCCGGCACCGTCACCGTCGGCGTCGTCGCCTCCACACGCCCCGTGGTCCAGCCCGGTGCCGACCGCTCGGTGACGAAGCGCGGGGCGACCACCACCATCGACGTGCTCACGAACGACCAGCCGACCAACCCGTTCCCGGGTGAGCGGTTGCGCGTCGTGAACATCCGGGGTCTGTCCGGCGGACTGCCGAGCGGCGTCACCGTGACCCCGAGCGGCGACCGCACGCGCCTGCAGGTCTCGGTCGCCGACACCGCGAAGCCCGGCGACGCCCACCTGCAGTACCAGGTGGCGGACGCGACGAACGACCCCGACCGGTACGTCTGGGGCGACGTCACGATCTCGGTGCAGGACGTCCCGGACGCTCCCGGAGCGCCCACCCGCACCGGCTCCTACGACGGCGGTCAGGTCACGCTCACGTGGTCGACCCCGCAGGGGAACAACTCGCCGATCACGGGTTACCGCGTCGTCGGGACCAACGGCGTCTCGAAGAACTGCGGGACCGCGACGGTGTGCACGATCACCGGGCTCGACCCGAAGGCGTCCTACCGGTTCCAGGTCGTGGCGACCAACGCGATCGGTGATTCGAAGCCCTCGTCCCGCTCGGGGCCGATGAGTGCGGACTTCGTGCCGGCTCCGCCGAAGGGCATCACGGTCACGCCGAGCACGGCGACGCCGAACCAGCTCGACGTCAAGTGGGGCAAGGTGTCCGCGCCGAACAACGGCAGCGCGGTCGACGACTACATCGTCACGATCGAGGGCCCCGGCCTGTCGACCACGCGGCACACCGGCACCGCCACGAGCACCTCGTTCACCGGCGCCCAGAGCGCAGCCCAGTACAAGGTCACCGTGTCCGCCCGCAACGCCGCCGACCGCAACGGCACCGTCGTGCAGTGGAACTCCGCGTCCGCCACCGGGAGTGCCGTCGGGACACCCGGTGTGCCGACGCTGAACGCGTCGCGCGACGTGTCGCCTGGGCGGACCAACGTGTCGCTCAGTGCGGCCGAGAACGACTGGGCCGGGGGCGGTCGAACGCTCACGATCGTGCGGTACCCGCCCGGGGCGAACATCCCGAGCGGTTGCTCGACCACCGGCTCGGACAAGCGCTGGGACGGCGGCAGCGCCAACGACACGCTGAACTCGAACGGCAACTTCCAGTACGTCGCGCTCGCCGACAACGGTCTGTTCTGCACGCCGAGCCGTGCGGCGTCCGTGCAGGGGTACTCCGCTCCGGGGACGGCGTCGGCCGACATCGGCGTCGAGCGGTTCAGCGAGGACGACGGCACGTACGCGATCCGCATCCGGAACCCGCGCGCCCAGCCGAGCCCCAACGGATCGATCGACCACTACGCCTACTCGGTCAACGGTGGCGGCCTCGTGTCTTTCGGCGGGAACGGCTCCTGGGTCACCGGTGCCGCGTTCGGCTCGACGGTGAGCGTGACCGTGGTGGCCTGCGCGGACGGCACGTCCAACTTCTGCGGGGACGGCTCCACGGTGGGCGGGCTGCGTCCGGTGCAGACCCGTGCCACGCTGCCGGACTCCGTCACGGCCGGGACACAACTGACGGTGACTGCGCCTCCGCAGAACGCCGGGCTCCAGCCGACCGGCTACCGCGTCGTCTTCTGCGCCTCTCGGTACTACCAGCTCTGCGGAGAGGGCACGGTCTACGCGCCGGACGCCCTGCCGACGGTCGAGGACGCACCGCTGTCGCGTTACGTGTACGTCGCGGCGATCGTCGACGGCCACGAGGACCCGAACCCGCCGAGCGCGCCGATCGATGCGGCACCCGAACCCGAGCAGCCCGCTCCGGAGCAGCCCGCCCCGGAACCCGCTCCCGGCGGCTGACGCCCGCCCGGCCTGCCACGACCCTCCCGCCGCCGCACACCTCCCGCCACGACCGAAGGACCACCCCGCATGAGCATGACCCCGGAGCAGGCCACCTGGTTCGCAGACGTCGCAGGCCGCATCGTGACCAACGTCGAGCAGGTGCTCCTCGGGAAGACGTTCGTGATCCGCCTCGCGGTCACGGCGATGCTCAGCGAGGGGCACCTGCTCCTCGAGGACGTCCCCGGAACGGGCAAGACGAGCCTCGCCCGGGCAATGGCGCAGAGCGTGCAGGGCACCACGAACCGCATCCAGTTCACCCCGGACCTGCTGCCGGGCGACATCACCGGCATCAGTGTCTACGACCAACGGACGCAGGAGTTCGACTTCCACCGCGGGCCGGTCTTCGCGAACATCGTGCTCGCCGACGAGATCAACCGTGCGAGCCCGAAGACCCAGTCCGCTCTGCTCGAGGCGATGGAGGAGTCCGCGATCACGGTCGACGGCGTCAACCACCGTCTCGCCGCGCCCTTCATGGTCATCGCGACCCAGAACCCGATCGAGCAGGCCGGAACCTACCGTCTGCCCGAGGCGCAGCTCGACCGCTTCCTCATGAAGACGTCCATCGGCTACCCCGACCACGCCGCGACGGTGAAGATCCTCGAGACCTCGTCGGCTCCGTCCGCGTCGGTCCCGCTCGCGAGCGTCGTGCCCGCCGCGACCATCACCGAGATGGCCGCCCTGGCCCGCACCGTGCACGTCGACGCCGTGATCGCCGACTACGTCGCCCGTCTGGTGGACGCGACCCGCTCGGCGAGCGAGGTCCGGCTCGGCGTGAGCGTCCGTGGGGCGATGGGCCTGATCCGTGCTTCCCGTGTCCTCGCGGCGCTGAGCGGCCGGCACTACGTCACGCCGGACGACGTGAAGGCGCTGGCCGTCCCGGTCCTCGCGCATCGCCTGGTGCTCGACGCCGAGGCCGAGTTCGACGGCGTCAGCGCACCGAGCGTCATCGCGCAGCTCCTGGTGGAGACCCCGCCGCCCGCCGACCGAGTCACGACGTGACGGACCGCCGGCCCGTCTCCACGCGCTCGCGCCGTCCGTCCTCGACGCGGT
Organism: Curtobacterium sp. MCSS17_005; assembly: GCF_003234225.2. Lineage (NCBI taxonomy): Bacteria > Bacillati > Actinomycetota > Actinomycetes > Micrococcales > Microbacteriaceae > Curtobacterium > Curtobacterium sp. MCSS17_005. The sequence continues at coordinate 2,250,457 of NZ_CP126258.1, read as the reverse complement.
CGCGTCGTGGCACGACGGGGTACGAGCGCACGGGGACGGTCACCGGCATGACCAACGTCCGGACGCGCATCGTCGGTGACCGCGAGGGCGTCGCAGCGGATGCGGTCATCGGGATCGTCCGGCTCTGGGCAACGGCCTGGAGGCTCGTCCTGCGTCTCTGGGGCGAGGTCTCGTCCGTCGTCACCGGGCTCGGGTGGACGGTCGCCGCGCTGACGCTCGTCGCGTTCGTGGCCGGCTACCGCTTCGGTCTGCGGGAGGTCGTCGTCGTCGGGTTCGCCGGCGCCGTGCTCGCGGTGGTCGCTGCGGTGGCGTTGATCGGCCGGTCGCGGCTGGTGATCCGGATGCGGCTGCCCCAGCACCGTGTGGCGGTCGGCGACGACGCCGGCGTGATCATCACGGCCGAGAACCCCACGCGCCTGCCGTCGGTGCCGACCACTGTCGAGGTGCCGGTCGGATCCGGTCTGGTCGACGTCGCGATCCCGGCCATCGGGCCGCACGGCACCTTCGAGCGGCAGGTCCCCGTCCCGACGCTCCGCCGCGGGGTGCTCGACGTCGGTCCCGTGACGGGGGTCCGCGCCGACCCCGTGGGACTCGTCCGCCGCGAACTCGTCTGGACCGCCCGCGAGCAGGTCATCGTGCACCCGCGCACCATCGCGATCCCGTCGACGAGCACCGGGCTGGTGCGTGACCTCGAGGGGCAGGCGACGACGGACCTGTCGCCCGCGGACATCGCCTTCCACGCCATCCGCGAGTACATGCCCGGCGACGACCCGCGCACCATCCACTGGAAGTCGACCGCCAAGTCCGGCGCGCTCATGGTCCGGCAGTTCGAGGACACCCGTCGCTCGCACCTCGTCGTCGCGCTCGGCATCGCCCGCGGTGAGTTCGCCGACGACGAGGAGTTCGAGCTCGCGGTGAGCGCGGCCGCCTCCCTCGGCGCGCGGGCGATCCGTGACGGCCGTGAGGTCTCGGTCGTGGTGTCCCAGCGCACGCCGGAGTTCGCGAAGCGTGCCGTGTACGCCGTGCGGACGCTCCCCACCGTGACGCCGACGCGCCTGCTCGACGACTTCGCCTCGGTCGGCCTCGCCGACGCGTGCCTGCCGATCGCCGAGGTCTCCCGGATCGTCGGGAGCGACACCGAGGGCATCTCCGTCGCGTTCCTCGTGGTGGGGTCGACCGTCGGCCTGGCCGCGCTCAGGCTCGCCGCCACGCGGTTCCCGGTCGGGGTGGAGGTCGTCGCGGTGATCTGCGAGCCCGAGGCCCAGCCGCGGTTCCTGCGCGTCGCGGGTCTGACGGTGATGACCATCGGCTACCTGGACGACCTCCGGCACGCCCTGCACCGATCGGCGTCGGCAGCATGAGCGCCGCACCCGTGACCACCCCGGCCCCGGACCGGGCGAGGCGCTCGACCCGACGTTCCGACCGTCGCGACGCACGGCGGCTCGTGCCGTTCCGGCTCGCCGGCGGCACGCTGGCGGTCTGGCTGTTGCTGGCCGTCGCGAGCACGTCCTGGTGGCCGGTGTACCGGGACGGCGCGATGATCACAGCCGCCTTCACGGCGATCGTCATCGGGACGGTCGTCGCGCTCCTCGGCACCCTGTTCCGGCTGCCGATGGCCGTCGTGGCGATCGCGACCGTCGCTGCCTTCACGCTCACCGGCGTCCCCGCCGCCGTGCCGAGTCAGGCCAACGGCCTCCTGCCCACCGGACGCGGACTCCTCGACCTCTTCGCCGGCGTCGCCCTCGGCTGGAAGCAGCTGGTGACCATCAGCCTGCCGGTGGGCTCCTACGAGGCGCTCCTCGTGCCGTACTTCGTGACGCTGCTGGTGGCCACGGTGGCCGCCGTGAGCGTGGCGACCCGCGCCTCCAGGCAGGAACTCGCGAGCATCCCGGCACTGGTGCTCTTCGCGGTGGGCGTGGTCGTCGGGCCGAGCCGGCTCGACACGTCGATCCTGACCGCGGTCGTCCTGGTCGGCCTCGCCCTCGTCTGGGCGCTGACCGTGCGGCACGCGCGTCGCGCGGTCGCGGTGGCGACCACCATCGGGTCACGCGTGCCGGTCGGGCGGTCGATCCTCCGCCCCGCCCTCGTGGGAACCGGCACCATCGTGGCCGCGGCGGTCGTCGCGACCGGACTCGGCCTGGTGGCACCTCCGTCCGGTGAGCGCACGGTCGCACGCACCGACGTCGTGAAGCCGTTCGACCCACGCGACTACGTCAGTCCGCTCAGCGGGTTCCGCGCCTACGAGGAGTCCACAGCCTCGGACGCGACCCAGCTCCGGGTGACCGGTCTGCCCGAGGGCGGGTTCGTCCGCATCGCGACGCTCGACACCTACGACGGCGTCGTCTACCGCGTCGGCGGGACAGACGGCTCCGCCGGCTCGGGCACCTTCGAACGGGTACCGACCGCGGTCGACGTCCGTGGCGTCCGGGGCACCACGGTCGACGTCGGCGTGACGGTCGACGGGTACCGCGGTGTGTGGTTGCCGACGGTCGGCGACCTGGAGCGCGTGGAGTTCACCGGGCAGGACGCCGACGACGAGCGTGGAGCCTTCTTCTACAACGGATCGACCGGCACCGGCGCCGTGGTCGGCGGAGTGGGGGACGGCACCTCCTACGACCTGACGGCGGTGCTGCCCGACCAGCCGACCGAACGACAGCTGGCCACCGCGCGGCCGGGGAGCGCCGCCGTGCCCACCGCCCGGGACGTCCCCGACGCCGTGCGCGACACCGTGGAGTCCACGACGGAGGACGTGTCGGCACCCGGTGCGAAGCTCCTCGCCGCGGTGCAGTCCCTGCAGCGGAACGGGTACGTCAGCCACGGTGTCGGCGACGACCGGATGAGTCGGTCCGGTCACGGTGCCGACCGTGTCCAGGAGCTCCTCACCGCACCCCTGATGATCGGGGACCAGGAGCAGTACGCCGCGGCGGCCGCACTGATGGCGGACGAGATCGGGTTCCCCGCACGGGTCGTGATGGGTTTCTCGGCCGGTGGAGACTCGGGCCGCGACGGCACCGCAGCGCGTGGCGGGACGACGACCTTCCGTGGGTCCGACGTCACGGCCCGCATCGAGGTGGACACCGCGCAGTGGGGATGGGTGATGCTCAACCCCAACCCCGAGGTGCGCGAGATCCCGAACGAGCAGCAGCAGACACCGCAGCCGGTCACCCGACCGGAGACGGTGGTGCCGCCGCCCCCGGTCGACCAGCAGGATCAAGACCAGCAGACGCCGCCCGAGAGCGACCGGAACACGCCGCCGGTGCAGCCGCTCTGGCTCCAGATCCTGCTCGCGGTGCTGCCCTGGGCCCTCGGGACCCTCGGCGTGGTCGCCCTCGTCCTGCTGCCGTTCGCCGTGATCGTGCTGCTGAAGCGCCTGCGGCGCCGACGACGGCGGAACACCACCACGCCCCGCGGCCGCATCGTCGGCGCCTGGGACGAGTACCGTGACGCACTGCTCGACCGCGGGCACGACGTGCGACGGTCCGCCACCCGACGCGAAGCCGTGGTCGGTGCACCGGGCGACGGCGGCACCGGACTCGCCGCGCTGGCCGACCGTGCGGTGTTCGGTCCGAGCGACGCCGACCAGACCACCGCCGATCGCATGTGGGCGGCGACGGACGACGCGATCGGTTCGCTCCGGACGGGGCGGACCCGGCGGGAGCGGTTCCGCACCGCCGTCTCGCTCCGGTCCCTGCGGGGAACGGGGCGTCGTCCGACCGCACGGTCGCGTCGGAGGACCGACGGCCAGGCTGCGTCGGGGCACGGCGACTACGATGTCCAGAGGCCGGACGAGCGTCGTGGACGGCCGAGTGAGGACAGAGGCACCACGTGATCAGATGCGAACACTGCGGATCGATGCTCCCGGACGGAGCGATCTTCTGCGGTGAGTGCGGACGCGCGGTCACCGCCGCCGCGAGCCGTCGCCCGGTCGCGCCGGCCCCCGTCGAACAGGCACCGCCGCCACCGTTGCAGCAGCCCGACGCCCACGGCCGACGGTCCGACCCGGCCTCCGACGCCTGGTTGCCCGAAGCCACGCTCGATCCCGCCACGCGTGCCTGGCTCACCGGTGCCGACCGTCGCGGGACCGAACCGCCGGCACCCGTGCCGGTGCAGCGTCCCGACGACTTCGCCCCGCGCCAGGCCCCCTCCCACGTGCACGGTGCCGGGTCCGGGCTCGAGGACCGGTCGGGTGCGCCGGGCCAGTCCGAACCTCCCCTCGATCCCGACGCATACCCGTCTGAAGCGCTCGATGCCGACGACCCCGAGCGCACCCGCATCGCCCCGGCTCCCGGTCGCCCCGAGACGCCCGAGGACCCGATCCGTGATGCTCCGTCGTCGGTCCCGGACCAGGCGGCGCGACAGCCTGTCGAGTCCCAGCCCGTCATGCCCCAGCCCGTCGAGCCGCAGCCCGCTGCCGAGCCCTCCGTGCCGGTGTGGGCGCCGCCCGCTGCCACCGCACCCCCGGCGGCACCCGCCGGGCCGTCCTGGTGGGTCGGTCGCGGTACCCCGGCTGCCGAGGCGCCCGCCGAGCCGGTCGTCCCGCCGATGCCGGGAGCACCCGCCGAACCTGCTTCCGAACAGGACGTTGCGGCTCCTTCGCCCGACGAACACGGCGCCCAGTACCCACAGGACGCACAGCAACCCCGGGACGCACAGGGTGCCCGGGACGCGTCCGAACCGGAGCCCGACGAAGCGATCGTGGCCGCGTCGGAGACGAGCGCCACCGACGATCAGCCGCCCGTCGTGTCGCCCCCGCAGCCCGGGGACACCGCCGTGGTCGAGCCGCTGATCGACCGTCGACCGCCCCGTCCGGCCCCGCTCGTCACCCCGGGCATGCACGAGACGGCCATCTGCCACGTCTGCGGCAACCGGCTCGAACCCGACGACATCTTCTGCGGCGAGTGCGGAGCCGTCCGTCCGGCGGTCACCGCGGCCTTCACCGGCCCGGTCATGCCGCTGCCGATGACCCGACCCGACTGGGCAGCCGAGGAGTCCGACGGGCCGCAGGCCGCCGACTCGGGCAACGCTGCGGACGAGCCGGACGAGTCCGACGCGGGTTCGGCCGAGTCCGCGGGTTCGGCCGAGTCCGCGGGTTCGAACGAGTCCGACGAGCGCGCTGCAGGCGACGAGCCGGACGACGAGATCCCGGTGGGCGACGATTCCCTGCGCGCCGAGGTCGAGCAGTCCGATGCCGGCCGACGCCCCCGTGGGGCGCACGCTGCCCCGATGATCGAGCCCGATCCGCCGACCGAGGCGTCTGCCGTGCCGCGCACGCCGATCCCGCCGGTGCCCGGTTCCGCCACCGTCCCCTCCTCGGTGCCGTCCGCCACCACCACGGGCGTGCCCTCTGCTGCACCGCTGCCCCCGATCCCGGGAGCGACCGGACCCGCACTGCCGCTCCCGCCAGTCGACCGGTCGGAGTCGCACGTGGCGGCCGATGCGGTCGACGACCCCGACGAGGACGTCGACGAGACGCGCATCGTCGCGAAGACCCCGACCCGGGCACCGTTCGTGCTGCACTTCAGCACGGGGGAGCGGCTCGGCGTCCACGGCACGGGCCTGCTCGGCCGACTGCCGCGACCGCAGCCGGGGGAGCGGTACGACGACCTGCTGACCGTGCACGACCCGGGCAAGTCCGTGTCGAAGACGCACCTCGAGCTCGGCCGCGACGGCGACGACCTGTGGGTCTCGGACCGTTTCTCCGGCAACGGCACGGTCGTGCGCCACATCGACGGATCGATCCGTCGCTGCGAGCCCGGTCGGCGGTACCGCGTCGAACGCGGCGCACGAGTCGACATCGGTGAGCAGTTCTTCCTGGTGCAGTAGGCGACTTCTCCACAGATCGGGTCCCGGGCCAGCGCTGGGCTGCTCGTTCCTGGTGCGATGGGGGCATGTCCCGGTTCACCGCTCGTTGCCTGATCGTGGGCGCCGCGGTCGCGCTCGTCGTGGCCGGGGTCCTCGCGCCGATCAGCGGCGCGGGGCAGGGCGTCCTGCTCGGCGCGGGTGCGTGCTGCGCCCTGGTCGACGTGGTGCTGCACCGTTCGGCCTCGGCGGACCCCGGGACCCTTCCGGTCGCGGTCGTCGCGCCGGCCGAGCTTGATCAGCCCGCCGAGCCCGGACAGCTCGGCGTGCCCGAGGCGCTGACGGGCACGGTCCCCGAGGACGGCGACGGCACGCCGGCACTCGTCCTCGGGCACGGTCCGGGCGGACGCGTGCTCCGGGTCGATGCCACGTCCCACGTCGTGGTCGTCGGTGCCGGAGCACTCGCCGTCGCGGTGTTCCGCGGGCTCGCCGAGCAGCTCCGAGCCGCTGCCGTCCACACCGAAGAGGACCTGCGTCGGGCCGATGCTCCCGAGCTCCTCGACGCAGTCGGGACCGGCAGCGACGATGCAGCCCCGAGCACCCTGTCAGCGAGCACGCTGCCGTCGGGGACCTCCGTCGTGGTGCGGATGGGCGCCGACGGTCGACCGCACGGCTCCGTGGTGCTCGTGGCCGGACTCGGATCGGCGCCCCGTCAGAGGGACGTCACCGTCGAGGTCTCACGGTACGGGTGCTCCGTCCGTCGACCGGACGACCACGCGGTCGTCCGGGTGTCCCCGGCGCTGCCGGTCCTCGTCCCCGACCCGGCGAGCGCCGATCGATGACCAGCGCCGAGCAAGGACCAGCGCCGAGCAACGATCAGCGCAACCCGGCGCCGACCCGCACCGCGCCGACGGGTACGCCACCGCCGAGCACCCGCTCGCCGGTCGCCTCGAGCACCTCGGCCACCCCGTCCGACGCGACGAGCCCGTTCCGCTCGAGCAGCGCCAGGGCCGCCAGGGTGCCGGCCCGCTGCGAGCCGTCGAGCACCTTCACGGCCACGGCGGCGCCTCCGGGCAACCCCATGACCATGACGCCCTCGGCACCGAGCTTCGCCAGCACCTGCAGGCGCTCGATGGTGACCGTGTTCGCGCGTCCGACGCCGTCGATCGCCCACGGGTGCGCCAGGACCGCGTCGGTCAGCGCGGCGGAGTCATTGTCGGCCCGCGCCACGACACCGGCGAACCCGCGTGCCAGCCCCGTCAGGGTGAGCGGGAACACGGGGGCGCCGCAGCCGTCCGTACCGACCAGGTCGACGGTCTCGTGCGTGTACTCCTCGACCACGGCACGCACCCGCTGCTGCAACGGGTGCTCGATGTCCAGGTACGTGGCTTCGTCCCAGCCGTTCACCCGGCAGGCCGCGAGCATGCCGGCGTGCTTGCCGGAGCAGTTCATCGCCAGTCGGCGGGGGCCGTCCATCGTCCTGGCGGTCCCGCGGTCGAAGGGCATGTCGGGTGGGCAGCCGAGGTCGGACTCGACGTGGTCGAAGGACTCGAGCATGTGCAGGGCGAGCGCCTGGTGCGCCGCGGTGCCGGCGTGGCTCGCGGTGGTGAGGACGAGTTCCTCGTCGGAGAACAGCGCACCGGCACGTCGGACGGCCAGGGCCTGGAACGGCTTCATGGTGGAACGCGGGTAGATGCTCGCGGTCACGTCGCCCACGGAGTCGATGACGGTGCCGGTCGCGTCGACGACGACGCCGGCGCCGACGTGCCGGCTCTCGTCGAACCCTGAGCGTTCGAGCACCGCCAGCTCGACGGAACCGTCGGCGGTGAGAGGATGGCGATCACTGCGGACTTCGGGGCTCACCGTCATGCCGCCATGCTAGCCAAGGCGAAGGGGCGCACCCGTGCACGACCACTCCTACGAGGTCTCCGTCAGCTGGACCGGCGACCGCGGGACCGGCACCTCCGGGTACCGCGACTACGGCCGCGAACACGTGGTCTCGGCGACCGGCAAGCCGGATGTCCCCGGATCCGCCGACCCGACGTTCCGCGGGGACCGTGACCGCTGGAACCCCGAGGAGATGGTGGTCGCGGCGCTGGCCCAGTGCCACATGCTCAGCTACCTGCACGTCGCGGTCACGAAGGGCTTCACCGTCGTCGACTACCAGGACACCGCGACCGCGTCGCTCCGCCTGAACCGCGACGGTTCGGGTGAACTGACCGAGGCGACCCTGCACCCGGTCGTCACGATCCTCGAGGCCGACCGGGTCGCGGACGCCGAAGCAGCACACGTCACCGCGAACGAGCTCTGCTTCATCGCGCGGTCCGTGGCGTTCCCGGTGCACCACGAGCCGCAGCTGGTCGTCCGACCTGCGTCATTGGCAGGGGACTCTTCGACAGGTGGGGCAGACTAGGTCCTCGTGAAGCGTCTCCGCCTGCTCCCGATCGCCATCGTCCCCGCCGTCGTGCTGGGACTCGCCGCCTGCTCCGGCTCCGGCTCGAACGGGTCCTCGGCTTCGCCGACCCCGTCGGCCAGCGCCACTGCCTCGGCGATCACCTCCTGCCCCGACCCGGGCAAGTCGTCCGATGCCATCAAGGCGACCGGCTCGTTCGGTGGGCCGAAGGCCCCGACCGTGAAGTTCTCGTCCGGCCTGTCCGCGAAGACGCCGCAGGCCACCCGCCTCGTGAAGGGCAAGGGTGCGGCGCTCGACGAGGGCGACTACGCGCAGGTCTCCTACAGCGTGTACGAGGCATCGGACGCCAAGAAGCTCGGCACCGTCGGCTTCGACGAGGGCAACCCGCAGGTGCTCTCCGTCGGCGGATCGGGCTTCGGCGCGCTCCTCGCCTGCTCGAAGGTGGGCGACCGGGTCGCCGCGGTCGGACAGTCCTCGGCGCTCGGCTTCAACACCGGCGGCGAGATCGTCGTCGTCGCCGACGTCGTCGCGCAGACCCCGACCAAGGCGACCGGCACCCCGCAGGACCAGGACCCGGGCCTGCCCACGGTCAAGGACAAGGCCTCGGGCGAGCCGGAGATCACGGTCCCCGACGGCGTGAAGGCGCCCACGAAGACCACGGTCGAGGTGCTCAAGCAGGGCGACGGCACCGAGATCGCCGACGGCGACACCGCACTCGTGCAGTACAAGGGCGTCGTCTACGACACCGGCAAGGAGTTCGACTCCTCGTGGTCGAAGGGTGTCCCCACCACCTTCACCGTGTCGGAGAGCGCGCTCATCAAGGGCTTCGTCACCGGGCTCGTCGGGCAGAAGGTCGGCTCGCAGGTCCTGATCGTCGCCACGCCGGAGGACGCCTACGGCGCGAACCCGCAAGAGGGCTCGGGCATCCCGAAGAACGCCACGCTCGTCTTCGTGGTCGACATCCTCGCCAAGGGCTGACCGTGACGGACCGCCGCCTCGGCAGCACCGGTCCTGATCGTCGGCGGATCGTCGTCCTCGGCAGCACCGGCTCGATCGGCACCCAGGCGCTCGACGTCGTCGCCCGCAACCCCGACCGGTTCGAGGTCGTCGGGCTCACCGCCGGCAGCAACCGCGACCTCGTCGCCGAGCAGGCCGCTCGGTTCGGGGTCCGCGACACGGCGTTCGGCGCGGCCGACTCGGAGCAGCTCGTCCGGAGCGTCGAGGCCGACCTCGTCCTGAACGGCATCACCGGCTCGGTCGGCCTCGGCCCGACGCTCGCGGCGCTCGAGAGCGGTGCCGTGCTCGCCCTCGCGAACAAGGAGAGCCTGATCGTCGGCGGCTCCCTCGTGCAGCAGGCCGCGGCGCCCGGGCAGATCGTGCCCGTGGACAGCGAGCACTCCGCCATCGCGCAGGCGCTGCGCTCCGGCGCCGACGCCGAGGTGCAGCGGCTCGTCCTGACGGCGAGCGGCGGCCCGTTCCGCGGGCGCACCCGCGAGCAGCTCCGCGACGTCACCCCCGCCCAGGCACTGGCGCACCCGACCTGGGACATGGGTCTCGTCGTGACGACGAACTCCGCGACCCTGGTCAACAAGGGCCTCGAGGTCATCGAGGCCCACCTGCTCTTCGACGTGCCGTACGACCGCATCGACGTCACCGTGCACGCGCAGTCGATCGTGCACTCGATGGTCGAGTTCGTCGACGGCTCCACCATCGCCCAGGCGTCGCCGCCGGACATGCGGCTGCCGATCGCGCTCGGCCTGGCCTGGCCGGACCGGGTGCCCGGCGTCGGCGTGCCGCTCGACTGGACGACCGCGAGCACGTGGACGTTCGAGCCGCTCGACCAGGACGCCTTCGGCGCCGTCGCCCTCGCGAAGCGGGTGGGTGAGCTGGGCGGGACGTTCCCGGCCGTGTTCAACGCCGCGAACGAGCAGGCCGTCGCCGCGTTCCACGCGGGTGCGATCGGCTTCCTCGACATCGTCGCCACGGTCGAGCGCATCGTGGAGGAGCACACCGCGGGGGAGCCGTCACTCGACGGCGTGCTCGCGGCGGAGCAGTGGGCCCGCGCCGCTGCGGACCGCGCGCTGACCCGCTGACGCGAGTCGCGCCTCCCGTCCGACGCGGAGGCGGCAGACCGCGGACGTGACGCACAGGCCTGGAGGCCCAGCTCGCCTCTCAGACGGCGCTCGGCTCCGTCATGGAATCAGTCCCGTACTCTTTCCCGGTGATCGTCGAATCCGTCCTGCTCTTCGTCCTCGGCGTGGTCGTCTTCATCATCGGCCTGCTGGTCTCGATCGGACTCCACGAGCTGGGGCACCTGTCCTTCGCGAAGCTCTTCAACGTCAAGGTGACGCAGTACTCGCTGGGCTTCGGCAAGGCGATGTGGTCGTTCAAGCGCGGTGAAACCGAGTACGGGATCCGCCCGATCCTGCTCGGTGGGTACATCTCGATGGTCGGCATGCTGAAGCCGCGCGCCTCGGGTCGGGCGAACGCCATCACGAACACCGGCATGTACGGCGCGTTCGTGCAGGACGCCCGCCAGGCCAGCGCCGAGCAGATCGCGGACTCCGGCGGTGACGACTCCCGCGCCTTCTACCGCCTGACGCCCTGGAAGCGGATCATCGTGATGGTCGCGGGCCCGGCGATGAACCTGGTGATCGGCATCGTGCTGTTCGGTGTGCTGCTGTGCGGGTTCGGGGCGCCGACGACGACCTTCACGTCGAGCGTCGGGTGCGTGCTGCCGAACAGCCAGACGACCGAGTGCTCGCCCGGCGACGCGGTGTCCCCGGCGAAGCAGGCCGGCATCGAGTCCGGTGACGTCGTGCTCTCGGTGAACGGTGAGCAGGACCCGACGATCACCCGCGTCTCCGAGGTCTTCCAGGAGTCCGCCGGTGAGCAGGTCACCGTGGTGGTCGAGCGCGACGGTGCCCGGAAGACCCTCGAGATCACCCCGACGACCGCCACCCGCGACGTCTACGACGCCGAGGGCAAGGTCGTCGAGAACGACGACGGCACCACGAAGACCCAGCGCGTCGGCGTGGTCGGCGTCAGCATCGGGCAGTCCCTGGTGCGGCAGTCCCCGGCCGAGGTGCTGCCCGCGACCGGCGCCCAGATCGCGGCGTCGGCGCACCTGATCATCGACCTGCCGCAGCGCCTGGTCGCGGTGTGGAACGCCGCGTTCGGTGCCCAGGAGCGGTCGCAGGACAGCCCCGTGTCGGTGGTGGGCGTGGGCCGTGCGATCGGCGAGGTCTCGTCGATGAGCGGTGTCCCCGTGGTCGACAAGGCGTACACGATCCTCGGGCTGCTGGCCTCGCTCAACATCGGCCTGTTCGTGTTGAACATGGTGCCGCTGCTGCCACTCGACGGCGGACACATCGCGGGTGCGCTCTGGGAAGCGATCAAGCGACGGTCGTTCAAGCTCGTCGGCAAGGCGGACCCGGGCCCCATCGACCTGGCGAAGACGATGCCCCTCACGATGGTCGTGGTGGTGCTGTTGGCGGGGATGAGCGCGCTGCTGATCTACGCCGACATCGTGCGGCCGGTGAACCTGTTCGGGTAGTCGCTCCGGCGTTACGATCAGCGGATGACCACAGCCGCCCCGAACCCTCCCGAGGTTCGCACCGTCGAGCGCCAGGGCCTCGACGTCATCGCCGAGTCCGATCGGAAGGGCACCCCACGGGGACTGTTCTGGCCGTGGTTCGCGGCGAACATCTCCGTCCTCGGCCTCGCCTACGGGTCGTTCGTCCTCGACTTCGGGATCTCGCTGGCTCAGGCGACGATCGTCTCGGTCATCGGGGTCGCCTTCTCGTTCCTGCTCTGCGGCATCGTCGCGATCGCCGGCAAGCGCGGGTCGGCGCCGACGATGGTGCTCAGCCGCGCGGCCTTCGGGGTCCGCGGGAACCGACTGCCCTCGTTCCTCAGCTGGGTGCTGACCGTCGGGTGGGAGACCTCGCTCGCCGCGGCGGCCGTGCTCGCCACCTCGACGGTGTTCACCGAGCTCGGGTGGGACGGCGGCGTGCTGACGAAGGTCGTCGCCCTCGTCGTGGTCGCGGCCCTCATCGTCGGCGCCGGGATCGCCGGGTTCGACGTCATCATGCGTCTGCAGGCCGTCATCACCGTCGTCACGGCCGTACTGACCGTCGTCTACATCGTGCTCGCTGCGCCGACGATCGACTTCGCGACGCTGGGTGCTCTGCCGTCGGGCAGCGCCCAGAGCGTGACCGGGGCCCTCGTCCTGGTGATGACCGGCTTCGGACTCGGCTGGGTGAACGCCGCGGCCGACTACTCCCGGTACCTGCCCCGTTCGGCCTCGACCCGTGGGGTCGTCGGGTGGACCACGTTCAGCGGCGCCCTCGCGCCGGCGATCCTCGTGGTGATCGGTGTCATGCTCGCCGGGTCGTCGCCGGACCTGCAGGCAGCGATCGCGAACGACCCGATCGGCGCCCTGACGACGATCCTGCCGGTGTGGTTCCTGATCCCGTTCGCGATCGTCGCGATCCTGGGGCTCGTCGGCGGTGCGGTGCTCGACATCTACTCGTCCGGACTGGCGCTCCTGAGCGTCGGCGTGAAGATCCCGCGTCCGGTCGCCGCCGGGGTCGACGGCCTGTTCATGGTCGCCGGCGCCGTGTACATCGCGTTCTTCGCCTCGAGTTTCGTCGCGCCGTTCCAGGCCTTCCTCATCACCCTCGGCGTGCCGATCGCCGCCTGGGCCGGCATCTTCGTCGCTGACGTCGTCCTGCGACGCCGCGCGTACGCGGAGGCCGAACTCGACGACCGTCACGGACGCTACGGCGACGTCCGGTGGCTGCCGATCGCGCTCGTCGTGCTCGGCACCGCGCTCGGCTGGGGTCTGGTCACGAACACCCTCGGCGTGCCGTCCTGGCTCAACTGGCAGGGCTACCTGCTCGGCCCGTTCGGCCTCGGCGGACGCGAGGGGCCCTGGGCGTACGCGAACCTCGGCGTCCTCGTCGCCCTGCTCGTCGGGTTCCTCGGCACGCTGCTGTTCGCGCGCGGGTCGATCCGCCACCAGGAAGCGCTCGGCACGCCGGACGATCTGCGATGAGCGCGGAGATCCCCGACGACGCCTGGCTCGTCGTGATCGACATGCAGCAGGTCTTCACGGGCGAGAACCCGTGGGCCGCCCCACGCTACGACCACGCGGGCGCCGGCATCGAGCGACTCCTGCCGCGGTTCACGGGCCGCACGGTGTTCACCCGCTTCGTGGCACCCGCGCACCCCGCGGGTGCGTGGGTGCCCTACTACCGCGACTGGCCCTTCGCGCTGGTGCCGGACGCCGACCCCCTGTACGCGCTCACCGAGCCCTTCGCGTCGGCCGCCGCGGACCGGAACGACCCCGTCGTGACGGAACCCACCTTCGGCAAGTGGGGGACGAGCCTCCAGGCCGTCGTCGGCGACCACCCGCACCTGGTGCTGACGGGGGTGTCGACCGACTGCTGCGTGCTGTCGACCGCGCTGGCGGCGGCCGACGCCGGTGCGACGGTGACCGTCGTGGCCGACGCCTGCGCCGGCGGGACCGACGCGGACCACGACCGTGCGCTCGCGGTGATGCGGCTCTACGCCCCGCTCATCACGGTCGTCGACTCGGTCAGGGAGCTCTGAACGGACGCACGGGGACCGGACCCGGCACGGTCAGACCGAGCGCGTAGAGTGCTCACGTGCCCGCAGTCAACCTCGGTATGCCCAAGTCCCCCGAAACCCTCGCTCCGCGTCGCAAGTCGCGGCAGATCCGGGTCGGCAAGGTACTCGTGGGCGGCGACGCCCCGGTGTCCGTGCAGTCGATGACCACGACGCAGACCACCAACATCAACGCGACGCTGCAGCAGATCGCCGAGCTCACGGCCTCGGGCTGCGACATCGTCCGGGTCGCCGTGCCCACGCAGGACGACGCCGACGCGCTGGCGATCATCGCGAAGAAGTCGCAGATCCCCGTGATCGCCGACATCCACTTCCAGCCGAAGTACGTCTTCCAGGCGATCGACGCCGGCTGTGCTGCCGTCCGTGTGAACCCGGGCAACATCCGCAAGTTCGACGACCAGGTCGGCGCGATCGCCAAGGCAGCCAAGGACGCCGGCGTCTCGCTCCGCATCGGCGTGAACGCGGGGTCGCTCGAGCCGAGCCTGCTGCAGAAGTACGGCAAGGCCACCCCCGAGGCGCTCGTCGAGTCCGCCGTGTGGGAAGCCTCCCTGTTCGAGGAGCACGACTTCCACGACTTCAAGATCTCGGTCAAGCACAACGACCCGATCGTGATGGTCAAGGCCTACCGCCAGCTCGCGGCCGCCGGTGACTGGCCGCTGCACCTCGGCGTGACCGAGGCCGGCCCGGAGTTCCAGGGCACCATCAAGAGCGCCACCGCGTTCGGCATCCTGCTGGCCGAGGGCATCGGCGACACCATCCGTGTGTCGCTCTCCGCCCCGCCCGCACAAGAGGTCAAGGTCGGCCTGCAGATCTTGCAGTCGCTCAACCTGCGCGAGCGCAAGCTCGAGATCGTCTCCTGCCCGAGCTGCGGTCGCGCGCAGGTCGACGTGTACCAGCTCGCGAACGACGTCACGAAGGGGCTCGAGGGCATGACCGTCCCGCTCCGTGTCGCCGTCATGGGCTGCGTCGTGAACGGCCCGGGCGAGGCGCGCGAGGCCGACCTCGGCGTCGCCTCGGGCAACGGCAAGGGGCAGATCTTCGTCAAGGGCCAGGTCGTCAAGACCGTGCCCGAGGCCGAGATCGTCCAGACGCTCATCGACGAGGCGAACCGGATCGCGGACGAGATGGGTCCCGCCGCCGCCACCGGCACGCTCCAGGTGATCATGGCGCCGTAGGCGCGACCACCCTCCAGACCGGAGGTCCGGTGCCAGCTGGCACCGGGCCTCCGGTCCGTCGTCGTGGTGCGCCAGCGCCGATCGGCACGGTGCGCGCTTCGCGCTTCCGTGCCGGGTTGATCGCCCGGTGCGAGCCTGCAGGCGCGCACGCAGCGGCTGGCGCCGCACCGGCCGATGAACCTCGCACCGTGTGTCTCTGCCCCGCGTTGCCGGCGACGCCCGCCGCACGGGCGACGTGCGCGCCGCACCGGGGACCGGCCCGGAGGCCCGCTGCGGCTGCTCGACGCGCATCCCCTCCGCACGGTGCGGACTTCGCGAGCGGCCGCCGGGTTGATCGCCCCGTGCGAGCCTGCAAGCGCGCACGCAGCGGCTGGAGCCGCACGAGCCAGCGAACCGCGCACCGTGCCGAGCCGCGCCGCTCGCGCCCAGCGGCGGGGACACCGCAGGGAACCCGCGCCGTCGGCCCGTCGCCACTAGGCTGGCCCCGTGGTCACACGGCTTTCGCATCTGTTCCTCCGTACGCTCCGCGACGACCCCTCCGACGCCGAGGTGACGAGCCACAAGCTGCTCGTCCGCGCCGGGTACGTCCGTCGCCAGTCCCCGGGGATCTTCGCCTGGCTGCCGCTCGGACTCCGGGTGCGCGCCAAGATCGAGGCGATCATCCGCGACGAGATGGTCGCCGCCGGTGCGCAGGAGGTCCTGCTGCCCGCGCTCCTGCCGCGTGAGCCGTACGAGGCCACGAACCGCTGGACCGAGTACGGCGACGGCATGTTCCGCCTGCAGGACCGCAAGGGTTCCGACTACCTGCTCGCCCCCACGCACGAGGAGATGTTCGCGCTCCTGGTGAAGGACCTGTACTCGTCCTACAAGGACCTGCCGGTCACGCTGTTCCAGATCCAGGACAAGTACCGCGACGAGGCCCGGCCCCGCGCCGGGCTCCTGCGCGGCCGCGAGTTCACCATGAAGGACGCGTACTCGTTCGACCTCACCGACGAGGGCCTCGAGCGCAGCTACCAGGTCATGCGCGACGCGTACGAGAAGATCTTCGCCCGCCTCGGCCTCGACTACGTCATCGTCAAGGCCGACGCCGGCGCGATGGGCGGCTCGAAGTCCGAGGAGTTCCTGCACCCGATCGGCGTCGGCGAGGACACCTTCGTCCGCAGCGCCGGCGGCTACGCGGCCAACGTCGAGGCGTACGTCACCCCCGTCCCCGAGTCGCTGCCGATCGAGGGTCAGCCGGAGCCCGTGCTGCTGCCGGCGTCGGACACCCCGACGATCGACACGCTCGTCGCCCACGCGAACCAGGTCGCGCCGCGCGAGGGCGCACCGTGGACCGCGGCCGACACGCTGAAGAACGTCGTCCTGGCGCTCACCCACCTCGACGGCACGCGCGAGGTCGTGGTCGTCGGCCTGCCCGGTGACCGTGACGTCGACCTGAAGCGCGCCGAGGTGTCGTTCGCCCCGGCCGAGGTCGAGGCCGCCGGCGACGACGACTTCAAGAAGCACCGGGGCCTGGTGAAGGGCTACATCGGCCCGCAGGTCCTCGGCGCCGACAGCGCCACCGGCATCCGCTACTTCGTCGACCCGCGTGTGGTCGACGGCACGAGCTGGATCACCGGCGCCAACGAGCGCGGCGTGCACGTGTCCGGCCTCGTCGCCGGCCGTGACTTCGTGGCCGACGGTGTCGTCGAGGTCTCCGACGTCCGCGCCGGTGACCCGTCCCCGGACGGCTCCGGTCCGCTCGAGACCGCGCGCGGCATGGAGATCGGGCACGTCTTCCAGCTCGGCCGCAAGTACGCCGAGGCGCTCGGTCTCAAGGTGCAGGACGAGAACGGCAAGCTCGCGACGGTCACGATGGGCTCGTACGGCATCGGCGTGACCCGCATCCTCGCGATCCTGGCCGAGTCCCACAACGACGAGAAGGGCCTGGTCTGGCCGAAGAACGTCGCGCCGTTCGACGTGCACATCGTCGCCACCGGCCGTGACCAGGTCGCCTACGAGCTGGCGGCGTCCGTCGTCGCCGAGCTCGAGGGCGAGCGGTTCGACGTGCTGTACGACGACCGCCCCAAGGTCTCGCCCGGCGTGAAGCTCCGCGACGCCGAGCTGCTCGGCATGCCGATCGTCGTCGTCGCCGGCCGCGGCGCCGCCGAGGGCGTCGTCGAGCTGTGGGACCGCGCGAGCGGCGACCGCCGCGACGTGCCGGTGGCCGACCTGCTCGACGCGGTCCGCGCGATCTAGACGCGACCCCTGACGGACGGGCGCGCCCCGCTCAGCGGTGACGCGCCAGCGTCACGCGGGGCGCGCCGACCGAGCCTGCGAGGGAGGGGTGCGACGCCGCCACGGGCCTCCTGTCCGTCTCCTGGTTCTGGGGTACGCTTGTGGCCGACTTCTGCGCAGTTCCACCCCGCAGGAGCGACTCATCTGAATACGGAGGCACCTCGGTGAAGATCGATCTCGCAGTCCTGCGACTCATGGAGCGCGAGCGGGAGATCCCGTTCGACGAGCTCGTCCAGATCATCGAATCTGCCATCCTGACCGCCTACCAGAAGCACGCCGACGAGAACGGCGAGCCGGCCCACGCGCAGTCGCGTGTGGAGCTCGACCGCAAGTCCGGCGAGGTCAGCGTCTACGTCCCCGAGCTCGACGACGAGGGCACCGTCATCGGTGAAGCCGTCGACCAGCCGAGCGACTTCGGACGCATCGCGGCCTTCGCGGCGAAGCAGGTCATCAACCAGCGCCTGCGCGACATCGGCGACGACAAGATCCTCGGCGAGTTCCGCGGCAAGGAAGGCGACATCGTCGCGGGCGTGGTCCAGCAGGGCCCGAACCCGAAGATGGTGCACGTCGACCTCGGCACGATCGAGGCGATCCTGCCGCCCGAAGAGCAGGTGCCGGGGGAGTCGTACAAGCACGGCTCCCGCATCCGCGTCTACGTGACGAGCGTCGCCCGTGGCAACAAGGGCCCGCAGATCATCGTGTCGCGCACCCACCCCGGCCTCGTCCGCAAGCTCTTCGCACTCGAGGTCCCGGAGATCGCGTCCGGTGTCGTCGAGATCACCTCGCTCGCCCGCGAGGCCGGCCACCGCACGAAGATCGCCGTCAAGGCGAACGAGCCCGGCGTGAACGCGAAGGGTGCCTGCATCGGCGAGCTCGGCGCACGTGTCCGGGCCGTCACGAACGAGCTCGGTGCCGAGAAGATCGACATCGTCGACTACTCGTCTGACCTCGCATCGTTCGTCGCGAGCGCCCTGTCGCCGGCCAAGGTGACGAGCGCGTTCGTGCTCGACGCCTCGACGAAGGCCGTCCGCGCGCTCGTGCCGGACTACCAGCTGTCGCTCGCGATCGGCAAGGAGGGGCAGAACGCCCGCCTCGCCGCGAAGCTCACCGGTGCCCGCATCGACATCCAGCCGGACTCCATCCTGGACGGCGAGGACTAGGACGATTTCGCTCCCGGCGCGCCTGCGAGGGCGCGCCGGATCGCGCACGTCCGAGGCAAGGAGTAGAGTGGTTCCCGTCAGAACGTGCATCGGCAGTCGTCGTCGCGCTTCCCGATCCTCCCTCCTCCGAGTCGTCGCCCTGAGCGACGGCCGTGTCGTGGCGGATCCGAAGGCAGTCATGCCGGGCCGGGGAGCATGGCTCACCCCGACCGTCGATGCCTACGATCTGGCCGTCAAGCGCAGGGCTTTCCGCCGTGCGCTCCGGTTGGATCGCGATCCCGACACGTCCGCGGTGCTCGACCACATCGTCGGTCTCCCACAGGAGCCGACCGAGCGCCCGGACATGACAGAACAGGCTGAACGGCTTATGGACAACTGATGAGCGGCTCGAAATGAGACCCGTCATCCATTGAGTCCTGCCCCTTTACGGGGTGGGACCCGTGAAGGAGAACAGTGGCTAAACCACGCGTACACGAGATCGCAAGCGAACTCGGCGTCGACAGCAAGACCGCACTCGAGAAGCTCAAGGAGCTCGGCGAGTTCGTCCGGGGTGCCAGCTCGAGCATCGAGCCCCCCGTGGCACGGAAGCTCCGTGCCGCCCTCCAGGCAGACGGCGCCCCCGCGGCGAAGCCCGCCGCCTCGGCCTCCGCGCCGAGCGCACCCGCCAAGGCCAGCGCGCCGAAGTCGAGTGCACCCAAGCCCGGCGGCCCCCGTCCGGGTCCGGTTCGTCCGGCACCGGCTCCCGAGCCCGAGGCCCCGGCAGCACCCGCTGCCGACGTGCCCGCGCCGGCCGCACCGAAGTCCGTCGCCCAGCGACAGGCCGAGGCCGAGGCCGCGCAGAAGGCCCGCGCCGAGAAGCAGGCCGCTGAGAAGCAGGCCGCCGAGCAGGCAGGCGGGTCGGCCGATGGTGCTCCGAAGTCCGACGCCGTGAAGCCGGGCACCAGCCCGAAGGCTCCCGCGGCCGCCGGTCCGAAGCCGGGTGGCCCCAAGCCCGGCGCACGTCCGGGCAACAACCCGTACTCGTCGAACCAGGGCATGGGCTCGCGCCCGCCGCGCCCCGGCAACAACCCGTACTCGTCCAACCAGGGCATGGGCCAGCGCCCCGCCGCCGGCGCAGCCGGTGGCGGTGGCATCCCGCGTCCGCAGCCCCCGCGTCCGGGCACGCCCCGTCCGGGTGCTCCGCGTCCGGGTGGTCCCGGTCAGGGCAACCGTCCCAACGGCTTCGGGCAGCGCCCGGGCCAGGGTGGTGGCCGTGGTGGCCCCGGTGCCCGTCCGGGTGCCGGCGGCGGTGCCGGTGGCGGCTTCCCGCGTCCGGCCTTCAGCGGCCCGCGTCCCGCCGGTGGCGGTGGCCGTGGTCGTGGCCCCGGTGGTGGTACCGCCGGTGCGTTCGGTCGCGGTGGCGGCAAGAGCCGTGCCCGCAAGTCGAAGCGGACGAAGCGCGCCGAGTACGAGATGCGTCAGGCCCCGTCGCTCGGCGGTGTGCAGGTCCCTCGCGGCGACGGCAACACGGTCGTCCGACTCCGTCGTGGTGCGAGCATCTCGGACTTCGCGGACAAGATCGACGCAATGCCCGGCAACCTCGTGACGGTGCTGTTCCACCTCGGTGAGATGGCGACCGCGACCGAGTCGCTGGACGAGGCAACGTTCGAGGTCCTCGGTGACGAGCTGGGCTACAAGATCCAGATCGTCTCGCCCGAGGACGAGGACAAGGAGCTCCTCGAGGGCTTCGACATCGACCTCGACGCAGAACTCGAGGACGAAGACGACGACGTGCTGCAGCAGCGGCCGCCGGTGGTCACCGTCATGGGTCACGTCGACCACGGCAAGACCCGCCTCCTCGACGCGATCCGCAACTCGAAGGTCGTCGAGGGCGAGGCCGGTGGCATCACCCAGCACATCGGTGCGTACCAGATCGTCGCGCAGCACGAGGGCATCGACCGCCCGATCACCTTCATCGACACCCCCGGTCACGAGGCCTTCACGGCCATGCGTGCCCGTGGTGCCCAGGTGACGGACATCGCGATCCTCGTGGTCGCGGCGGACGACGGCATCATGCCGCAGACCATCGAGGCGTTGAACCACGCGCAGTCGGCCGGTGTGCCGATCGTCGTCGCGGTCAACAAGATCGACAAGGAAGACGCGAACCCCGCCAAGGTCCGTCAGCAGCTCACCGAGTACAACCTGGTGGCCGAGGAGTACGGCGGCGACGTCATGTTCGTCGACGTGTCGGCGCGGCAGAACATCGGCATCCAGGAGCTCCTGGACGCCGTGCTGCTCACCGCGGACGCCGGTCTCGACCTGCGTGCGAACCCCGACAAGGACGCCCGTGGTGTCGCGATCGAGGCCCGGCTCGACAAGGGTCGCGGTGCAGTCGCCACGGTCCTCATCCAGTCCGGCACGCTCCACGTCGGTGACGCCATCGTGGCGGGCACGGCCTACGGCCGAGTCCGTGCGATGACGGACGAGAACGGAGTCGCGGTCAAGGCCGCGACGCCGAGCCGCCCGGTCCAGGTGCAGGGTCTGTCCTCGGTGCCCCGCGCCGGTGACACCTTCCTCGTCACCGAAGAGGACCGCACGGCGCGTCAGATCGCTGAGAAGCGTGAAGCCGCCGAGCGCAACGCCCTGCTGGCGAAGTCGCGCAAGCGCATCTCGCTCGAGGACTTCACCCGTGCGCTCGAAGAGGGCAAGGTCGAGTCGCTCAACCTCATCATCAAGGGTGATGTCTCCGGTGCCGTCGAGGCACTCGAGCAGTCGCTCCTGGACATCGAGGTCGACGACAGCGTCCAGCTCCGCATCCTGCACCGCGGTGTCGGTGCGATCACGGAGTCGGACATCGACCTCGCCACGATCGACAACGCCATCGTCATCGGCTTCAATGTCCGTCCGGACGTCAAGGCCCGTGAGCGTGCGGCGCGCGAAGGCATCGACGTGCGCTTCTACTCGGTCATCTACAACGCACTCGACGACATCGAGCAGTCCCTCAAGGGCATGCTCAAGCCCGAGTACGAAGAGGTCCAGTCGGGCGTCGCCGAGATCCGCGAGGTGTTCCGTTCCTCGAAGTTCGGCAACATCGCGGGTGTCATCGTCCGCTCCGGCACGATCACGCGCAACGCCAAGGCGCGCGTCATCCGCGAGGGTGTGGTGGTCGCCGATGGCCTGGCCATCGAGTCACTGCGTCGCTTCAAGGACGACGTGACCGAGGTCCGCACGGACTTCGAAGCCGGTATCGGTCTGGGCAAGTTCAACGACATCCAGATCGGCGACGAGGTCGAGACGACCGAACTCGTCGAGAAGCCGCGCGACTGATCGCGTGACTCCTCTGGGCCCCGGCCTCCCCACGCGGGAGGCCGGGGCCCGACCCCTTTCCCACGCAGGACCACCGGCGGGAAGCGTCCCGCCACTGCCTCAGGAGGCACCTAATGGCCGATCCGCAGCGCGCACGCAAGATGGCGGACCGCATCAAGGAAGTCGTCGCACGTCGACTCGACAAGGGTCTGCGGGACCCGCGACTCGGGTTCGTCACGATCACCGACGTCCGTGTGACCGGCGACCTGCAGCACGCGTCGATCTTCTACACCGTCTACGGCACCGACGAGGAGCGTGCAGACTCCGCCGCGGCGCTCAAGGCCGCGACCGGCATGCTCCGGTCCGAGGTCGGCAAGAACATCACCGCCCGGCTCACGCCGTCGCTCGAGTTCATCGCCGACGCCCTGCCCGAGACCTCGGCGCACATGGAGGACCTGCTCGTTCAGGCCCAGGTGCGCGACGAGCAGGTCCGCGCAGCCTCGGTCGGTGCGACGTACGCCGGCGACGCCGACCCGTACAAGCGCGACGAGGACGAGGACGCCGACGACGCTGCCGAGACCGACGGCTCCGCCGAGCCGCGTTCCTAGACCCCGGGCAGCTGGTAGCCGCTCGCGTCGTCCCCGACGGCCAGTCCGTCTCGCAGGAGCGACGCGAGCGCCCGATCGCGCTGATCGGCGTCCGGCCACACCGGTTCGATCTCGGACCGGGTGACCGGCACGTCGCTGGCGCGCAGCTCGGCCATGATCAGGCCGCGCACCTGGCGGTCACTGCCGGCGAACTTCGCCTGCCGCGGAGCCCGCGGCCCGTCGTGCTCCGGGTACCCGGCCGCACGCCACGCGCAGCGGTCCGCGATCGGGCATGCATCGCACGCGGGGGAGCGGGACACGCACACGAGTGCGCCGAGCTCCATCACTGCGGCGTTCGTGGTGGCTGCGTCGTCGCGGTCCGCCGGCAGCACGGACTCCATCAGCGGGAGGTCCTGCTTCGCCTTCGCCGGCCCGGGTTCGCCCTGGCCGAGGACCGCACGTGCGAGCACGCGGCGCACGTTGACGTCGACGACCGGGTGCCGGTCGCCGTACGCGAAGACCGCGACGGCGCGGGCGGTGTAGTCGCCGATGCCCGGCAGGGCGAGCAGGGCGCCGACGTCGCGGGGCACGACGTTGCCGTGGTCGGTCGCGATGGCGGTCGCCGCCGCGTGCAGCGCGAGCGCGCGTCTCGGGTAGCCGAGCCGGTCCCAGGCACGCACCGCCTCGGACGGGGGCGAGTCCGCGAGGTCGCGAGGCGTCGGCCACCGGGTGAGCCACGCCTCCAGACGGGGGATCACGCGCGCGACCTGCGTCTGCTGCAGCATGATCTCGCTGACGAGCGTCCCCCACGCGGGGAAGCCGGAGCGGCGCCACGGCAGGTCCCGCGCCTGCTGCCGGAACCACGCGATCAGCGGGGTCGCGATGTCGGGCCGTTCCGGCGTGGCCGGCTCCTGCACACCGCGTTGCGCGGTCGGTTTGTCCACATCCGGTCTGGAGGCCCGACTCGCGTTCACCTCGACAGCCTACGGTGGACGCATGGCACGCTGGGCACCCGAAGAGACCGACACGATGGCTGCGATCGCTGCAGAGGCGATCGCGCAGGTCGGCACGAACCGCACCGTCATCGGCGTCGACGGGCAGGACGGCACCGACCTCGAGCGGGTCGCGGCCGCGCTCGTCACCGGTTTCGAGCAGCACGGGGTCTCCGCGATGGCGGCCGCCGCGCCGTCCGCCGACCAGGACACGCTCCGGTCCGACCTGGTGACGCCCTTCCGCACGACCGGAGCCGGTGACGGTGTCCTGATCGTGCACGGTCGGGGCGTCCTCGCCCCCGGGGTGCGAACCCTGTGGCGCTGGTCGCTGTGGGTCGAGCAGGAGTCCGGCCGACTCGAGCGCCGTGCCGACGTGAAGATCGCGGCCTCCGCGGTCCTTGACGTCACCGATCCCGAGCATCCCCGCCGCGAGTGGAACGACGCCTGCTGACCGGCGCTGGTAATCTCGCCTGGTGCTCGAAACCGCGCCGGACGGCATCCTCCTCGTCGACAAACCGCAGGGGATCTCCAGCCACCGGGTGGTCTCCATCGCCCGTCGGCGCCTCGGCCTGAAGAAGGTCGGCCACGCCGGCACCCTCGACCCCATGGCCACCGGGCTGCTGCTGCTCGGCATCGGGCCGTCCACCCGGTTGCTCACGCACCTGGTGGGCCTCGACAAGACCTACACGGCGACCATCCGGCTCGGTGTCTCCACGGACTCCGACGACGCCGACGGCACGCCGACCGCTGCTGTCGGTGTGGCCGCTGCCGACGTCTCAGACGATGCCGTCGAGACCGCCGTCGCAGCACAGCGGGGCGTGATCGACCAGGTCCCGTCCACGGTCAGCGCGATCAAGGTCGACGGGCGCCGTGCCTACGACCTGGCGCGCAAGGGCGAGGCGGTGGAGCTCAAGTCCCGCACGGTGACCATCTCGCAGTTCGACGTGACGACGCGGAACGAGCGGACCGTCCCCGTCGGCGGCACCGACGTCGCCGTGGTGGACCTCGACGTCGTCGTGACCTGCTCGTCGGGCACCTACGTCCGCGCGCTCGCCCGTGACGTCGGCGCGGCCCTCGGCACCGGAGCGCACCTCGTCGCGCTCCGGCGGACCCGCGTCGGACCGTTCGACGTGCAGGACGCCATCGACCTCGAGGACGACGCCGTCGACGTCCGCGCCGCGCTCGCACGTCCGGCGGACATCGCCCGGCGACTCTTCTCGTCGGTGACGCTCGACGCAGCCTCAGCGAAGGACCTCACCGACGGCAAGCGCGTCGCGGCCGAGCACCCCGACTCGGACGGTCCGGTGGCAGCGGTCACGGCGTCAGACGACCGGCTGGTCGGCCTCGTCTCCGTCCGCCGGGGACTGCTCCGGGTCATCACGAACTTCCCGACGCCCGGTGCGTCGTCCTCCTCGCAGACCGGAGCCCGCGCGTGATCGAGTGGTACATGTGGGTGCAGCTGGTGCTCGCCGTGGTGGTGGGGCTCTTCGCGGTCGTCGTGGGGTTCATCGGCTGGAAGCCGAACGACTACACCGTCGGTGCCCTCGTGCTCATCGAACTGCTGCTCCTGGTGCAGGGCGTCATCTCGATCGTGCTGCCGGCGACGGGCAGCCCGCCCGACGGCAA
Source organism: Curtobacterium sp. MCSS17_005 (assembly GCF_003234225.2). Classification (NCBI taxonomy): domain Bacteria; kingdom Bacillati; phylum Actinomycetota; class Actinomycetes; order Micrococcales; family Microbacteriaceae; genus Curtobacterium; species Curtobacterium sp. MCSS17_005. The sequence continues at coordinate 2,225,491 of NZ_CP126258.1, read as the reverse complement.
CGCGCTCGAGTTCGGGGTGTACGCCGTGTCGGTGCTGCTCGTCCCACCGGCCGCGGTCGTGTGGGCACTGATCGACCGCACGAAGTGGAGCACCGTGGTGCTCGGTGCCGGGGCCTTCACCGTCGCGGTGATGGTCTACCGGATGTACCAGATCTGGTTCGCGCTGAACTGACGCCGGAGGTCATGCGCGCAGCCGCGCGTCGGTAGAATCGGTGCAATGGCGACCAGATCCTCACTCGCGACCGGCATCGGCCGCGTCCTCATCGCCGTGTACGGCATCCTCGCGCTGGCGGCGACCGGACGCAGCGTCGTGCAGATCATCGAGAAGTTCTCGTTCGCACCGTTCGCGTACACACTCAGTGCCATCGCTGCCGTCGTCTACATCGTGGCGATGATCGCCCTCATCGTGCCCGGCCGGTTCTGGTACCGGGTCGCCTGCGTCACGATCGTGTTCGAGATGACCGGCGTGCTCGTCATCGGCACCCTGTCGCTGTTCGACCGCCAGCTGTTCCCCGACGACACCATCTGGTCGTACTACGGCTTGGGCTACGCCTTCGCGCCGCTCGTGCTGCCGATCGCCGGGCTCTGGTGGCTCCGCAAGCACCACCGCACCGCGGTCACTGAGTCATCGGAACCGGCTGCGTCCTCGTCCACCGCCCCGGCGAGCGAGTAGGAGTGGCCGTGCAGTTCTACGAGGACACCGCCGACGTGGCGGACGGGTTCGGGCCGAGCGCGGTCACCATCGGCAAGTTCGACGGCGTGCACGTCGGGCACCGTGCCGTCATCGCACACCTCGAGCGTGCCGCCCGCGAGCAACACCTCGTGGCGACCGTCGTCACGTTCGACCGCCACCCGCTCAACGTCATCGACCCGCCGCACGTCCCGCCGGCCCTGACGAGCACCGCGCAGCGCCGCGAACTGCTCGAGGACGCCGGGGTCGACGCCACCCTGCTGCTCCGGTTCGACCAGGAACTGCAGTCGAAGTCGCCCGAGGCGTTCGTGTCCGAGATCCTCGTCGACACCCTGCACGCCCGGCTCGTCTTCGTCGGCAGCGACTTCCGCTTCGGTGCGAAGGGCGCCGGTGACGTCGCGCTGCTGCGTGCCCTGGGGGAGCAGCACGGCTTCACCGTCGAGCTCATCGACGACGTGGACCTCATCGACGACGTCCGACCCGACGGTGAGCGCCGGGTGTCCTCCACCTGGATCCGGGAGCTCCTGGGCCAGGGCCGCGTTGCCGAGGCAGCTCGCCTCCTCGGGCGCGAACACGCCGTGCGGAGCGTCGTGGTGCACGGCAACCAGCGCGGCCGGGCGATGGGGTACCCCACCGCGAACCTCGACCCGGCGTGCGAGGGCTTCGTCCCCGCCGACGGCGTCTACGCCGCCCGGGTGCTGCACGACGGCACCGTCTACCCGGCAGCGGTGTCGGTCGGCAACAACCCGACGTTCGAGGGTGTGCCGGCGAAGCAGATCGAGGCGCACCTGCTCGACGTCGACATCGACCTGTACGGCGATCGGATCTCGGTGCTCTTCGTGTCGTACGTGCGCGGCATGGTGAAGTTCTCGTCGATGGACGAGCTCGCCGCGCAGATGCGGCAGGACGACCTGGACATCCGGCTGCTGCTCGGACTGCCCGCGCCGGTCTGACCTGCCGAGCACGCTGACTCGGCCAGCACGCTGGTCCGGCTCGCCTGCTGGTTCCCCGTACGAACGACGCCCCCGTGACCGATCGGTCACGGGGGCGTCGTTCGTGGTGCGAGGCTCAGCCGCCGAGTGCGTCGAGCCAGATCTTGCGGGCGTCGAGGGCTTCCTGCGCGTCCTTGATCTTCCGGGCGTCACCGGTGGCCTGCGCCGCAGCCAGCTCGGACTGGAGCTTGCCGATCGCGTCTTCCAACTGGCTCGCGAGTCCGTTCTGACGGGCCTTGCGCTCCGGGTTCGATTCCTTCCAGTGCGCGTCCTCGAGCCCACGGACGTGGTCCTCGATTGCACGCAGGCGGTCCTCGACCCGACGGACGTCACCGCGGGGGACCTTGCCGATCTCGTCCCAGCGGCGCTGGATGCCGGTGAGGGTCTTGCGCGCGGCGACCCGGTCCGTCGCCTGCAGGAGCGGCTCGGCCTCGGTCAGCAGGGCCTGCTTCGCCTCGAGGTTGGCGGAGAACTCTTCGTTCTCGGCTGCGCTCTCGGCGTGGCGCTGCTCGAACAGCACGTCTCCGGCGGCCTTGAAGCGCGCCCAGAGTGCGTCGTCGTGGCGCTTGCCGGCACGTCCGGCGTTCTTCCAGTCGTCGAGCAGCTGGCGGTAGTCGGGGATCGCGTCGGAACCGCGGGGCGCGAGGGCCTCGGCCTGCGCCACGAGCTCCTGCTTGCGGGTCCGGGCGTCACGGTGCTGTGCGTCCAGCTCGGAGTAGAAGGCACGACGGTGCTGGTCGACGGTGGACCGCGCTGCGCGGAATCGCTTCCACAGGTCGTTCGCCTCGTTCTTGGGGATCCGCGGCCCGTCGTGCTGGTGCTGCTGCCAGCGCGCGAACACGTCGTCGAGCTGCGCCGTGATCTGCTTCCACTGCGCGCGTGCGGGGTCCACCGCGGCGAGTGCCTCGGCTTCCTCCACCAGGGCGGTGCGGTGCGCCAGGGCGTCCTGCAGGGCCTGCTGCGCCTGCTCCGCCTGCTCCTTGGTGAGCGAGCCGAGCTGCTCGGCGAGAACGCCCACGCGGGTCTCGAGCGACTTGATGTCACCCACCACCCGCGCGTCGGCGACCAGGGCCGTCAGGTGCTCGACCGTCCGGGCGACGTCGTTCGCCGACGCACCGCGCTGGACACGCTGCTCGGCGATCTTCACCTGCCCCTCGAGGTCGGCGTACTTCCGCGCGAAGTAGGCGAGGGCTTCTTCGGGGGTGGCGTCCGGGTACTCACCGACAGCACGTTCGGTCTCTTCGTACCGGACGTACACGGTCCCGTTCTCGTCGACCCGCCCCCAGGTCGTTGCTTCGTCAGATCCCACAGGTCTCGCCTCGATCGTGGTCGTGCATCGCCGACGTCACCGTCGGCACGGTCAGGTCGTCAGCCTATTGCACGGACGGGCTCCGCCGCCCGACCGGTGCGACGGGTTGTGGACTACTTCTGCTCCGCGATGGTCGCGTCGGTGATCTTCGTCGCCACCTTCGGCTCACCGGTGCCGTCGCTGCCGGGGGACGCGATGCCCTTCGAGGCGATCTTCGACTCGAGCTCGGACAGCCCGCTCGTGACCTTGCCGACGACCGTGTAGCCGCCCGTGGAGCCGTCGAGCGTGGTGTCCCCGTAGACGATGAAGAACTGCGTCGACTGCGAGTACGGGGAGTCCGACCGCGCGATCGCGATGGTGCCCTTCTCGTAGACGCCGTCCTCCGGCACGTTCTCGAGCGGGCCGTACTCGAAGCCGGCGTCGCCGGTGCCGTCGCCGTTCGCGGAGCCGCACTGCAGGAACTTCAGCCCGTCGCTGTCGGCGAGCCGGTGGCAGGTGGTGCCGTTGTAGAACTGCTCACGGATCAACGAGATCTCGGCACTTGCGGCCTGCGGTGCCTTCGCGCCGTCCAGCTCGATGCCGAGGTCGATGCTCTTGTTGAGCGTGAGCGTACCGGTCCAGGTCGCGCCCTTCGCGATCGACTTGCTCGGCACGTCGCCGGTGTTGCCGGCCGTGGCGCTGGCCGACGGCGTGGCCGTCGACGACGCAGAGGCGCTCGGGGCCGGTGCGTCCGACCCCCGCGACCCGGCGAAGGCGAGCTGCGACCCGGTGGCGAGGGCCGCGACGAGGACGAGGGCACCGGCGCCGATCAGGTTGTCCCGCACGCGGCGGCGTCGCTGCCGCTCGTGGAGGCCCTGGCGGGCCTGGTAGAGGCGGAGGCGCTCGCGCGCCTCGCGGTTGTCACGCGCTGGGTTCTTCGGTGCCACGGTGCTGGTCTGCCCTCTCGTCGCAGTGTGCAACGAGCGTAGCCGAACGGTCACCACCACCACCTGGCGGGAGGCGCGGCCTGCGTCGGTGGACCGGCCTACGATTGCAGGATGGCAGCGGATCGTTCGGGAATGCACGCGCCCACCACGGGTGGTCGCGCCGGTCTCGCGCAGGGTTCCGTCCCGCTCGCCGTCCGGATGCGCCCCACCAGCCTCGACGAGGTCGCCGGTCAGCAGCACCTGCTCGGCCGGGGTTCGCCCCTGGTGCAGCTGGCCACCGGCACGCGTGAGAACCCCGGCGGGGTCTCCGTGATCCTGTGGGGCCCGCCCGGCACCGGCAAGACCACGCTGGCACAGGCCATCGCCCGGCAGTCCGGTCGCGAGTTCGTCGAGCTCTCGGCCGTGACCGCCGGCGTGAAGGACGTGCGCGAGGTCATGGAGAAGGCCCTGACCCACCGCGACCTGTACGGGTCGACCACGGTGCTGTTCCTCGACGAGATCCACCGGTTCAGCAAGGCCCAGCAGGACGCCCTGCTGCCCGGGGTCGAGAACGGGTGGGTGATCCTGATCGCCGCCACCACCGAGAACCCGTCGTTCTCGGTGATCTCGCCGCTGCTGTCCCGCTCGCTGCTCCTGACGCTCAAACCGCTCACCGATCCCGACCTCGGCATGCTCGTCGACCGCGCGGTGGAGGACCCCCGCGGGCTCGGCGGTGCCGTCGTCCTCGGTGACGAAGCCCGCAGTGCGATCATCCGCCTCGCGTCCGGCGACGCCCGACGTGCCCTCACCGCGCTCGAGGCAGCGGCGGCGTCGGCCACCGCCGCACAGGACGAGGACGACGAAACGGTGCCCGTCGTCGACGCCGACACCGTCGCCGCCGCGGTCGACCGGGCCCTGCTGCGTTACGACCGACAGGGCGACGAGCACTACGACGTCATCAGCGCGTTCATCAAGTCGGTGCGGGGGAGCGACGTCGACGCCGCCCTGCACTACCTCGCCCGGATGATCGAGGCCGGCGAGGACTCCCGGTTCATCGCGCGGCGGATCATCATCTCCGCGTCCGAGGACATCGGCATGGCCGACCCGCAGGCGCTGCCCATCGCGGTCGCCGCGGCCCAGGCCGTGCAGCTCATCGGGATGCCCGAGGGGCGGATCCCGCTGGCCGAGGCGGTCGTGTACCTGGCGACGGCGCCGAAGTCGAACGCCGCCTACAACGGCGTGAACCAGGCCATGGCGGACGTGAAGGCGGGGCGCATGGGCACGGTCCCGATGCACCTGCGCGACGCGCACTACGCCGGGGCGAAGCGCCTCGGGCACGGCAAGGGGTACGTCTACTCCCACGACGCCGAGCACGGTGTCGCCGAGCAGCAGTACCTGCCCGACGCCCTCGAGGGCACCGAGTACTACACGCCGACGGCCAACGGCTACGAGCGCGAGGTCGGGCCGCGGCTCGAACGACTCCGGAAGATCACACGCGGGCACTAGTGGCGGTGCTTCTGCGCTCGCCCCGATGCTGCTAGCATTGCCGGGCCTACGTCCTGGTCCTCGAGCACGGCTGCGTCGAGGACAGAGTGCCACTCCGGTGGTACGGGGGCAGAGGTTCGGACTGTAGCCGTCCGATCCCACAGGCTCATCCCTCTGGATCCCGTCGTCGGGGCCACCGGCACTCGCGTGCCCGGCTTCCGGTGAGTATTCAGTTCGAACAGAGAAAAGGACCCTGTGTCTACCAAGTCACGTACCCGCAGCAAGACCCGCCTGTCGCGCGCACTCGGCATCCCGCTGACGCCGAAGGCTGCCCGTTACCTCGAGAAGCGCCCCTACGGGCCCGGTGAGCACGGCCGGACGCGCCGTCGTGCGGACAGCGACTACGCCGTCCGCCTCCGTGAGAAGCAGCGTCTGCGCGCCCAGTACGGCATCCGCGAGAAGCAGCTCCGCATCGTCTTCGAAGAGGCCCGCAAGACGAAGGGCCTGACCGGTGAGAACCTGGTCGAGCTCCTCGAGCAGCGCCTCGACGCCCTCGTGGTCCGTGCCGGCTTCGCCCGCACCACCGCGCAGGCCCGTCAGTTGATCGTGCACCGCCACATCCTGGTCGACGGCAAGCTCGTCGACCGTCCCTCCTTCCGCGTCAAGGAGGGCCAGCTGATCCACGTCAAGGCGAAGTCCGAGTCGATGGAGCCCTTCCAGGTCGCCGCTGCCGGTGGCCACCAGGAAGTCCTCCCGAAGGTCCCGGGCTACCTCGAGGTCGAGATCGAGAAGCTCCAGGCCCGCCTCGTGCGTCGCCCGAAGCGCGCCGAGGTCCCCGTGACCTGTGAAGTGCAGCTCGTCGTCGAGTACTACGCAGCTCGCTGATCCACTGATCACGCCCGAACGGCGGGTCGTCCTCTCGAGGGCGACCCGCCGTTCGGCGTTCCGGCACCGGCGACGCTTCGCAACACGCCGTCGTCTCGGCGACGCCCCTCCGGGTGCGCGAGACGCCTCTGGTTTCGGCGGCGTCCTGCCGACACGACGGCGTCTTGTGTGGGGCAGTGGACGTGAGCAGGGCGGAGGGGAGGCGCGGGGTGCGCCGTGCGCGCGGCCTCCAGCCCGGCCCCTGGTCGGTCCGCAACACGCCGTCGTCTCATCGACGCGCCTCCGGGTGCGCGAGACGCCTCTGGTTTCGGCGGCGTCCTGCCGACACGACGGCGTCTTGCGGACGGGGACGCGCGGAAGTGCCCGGCGACTAAGCTTGTCCGGGCATGCACCGCCCGGGTGCACAGAGGGAGAGGCACCGTGAAGCAGCTGTTCTTCGTCGCCGTCGGCATCGTCATCGGGTTCGCCGTCGCACACCGGGTCGCCCAGACCTCCGGTGGCGCCCGGCTCTTCGCCGAGGTGAACGCCAAGACGAAGGCCTTCACGGGTGCCGTCGCGGACGGCTACCGGTCGCGCGAGGCCGAGCTCCGTACCGACGTCTGAGCGCTCCGACCGAGCAGCCACGACCCTCCTCCACCCACGACCTGAACCCAGGAAGCACCATGCAGACCGCAGAGATCCGCCGCCGTTGGCTCCAGTACTTCGGTGACCGCGGCCACACCGTCGTCCCGTCCGCGTCCCTCGTCTCCGACGACCCGTCGCTCCTCTTCACGGTCGCCGGCATGGTGCCGTTCATCCCGTACCTGACCGGTCTCATCCCGGCGCCGTTCCCGCGGGCGACGAGCGTGCAGAAGTGCATCCGCACGAACGACATCGAAGAGGTCGGCAAGACCCCGCGCCACGGCACGTTCTTCCAGATGAACGGCAACTTCTCGTTCGGCGACTACTTCAAGGAGCAGGCGATCCAGTTCGCCTGGGAGTTCCTGACCAAGCCGGAGACCGACGGTGGGCTCGGCTTCTCGCCCGACGACCTCTGGGTCACCGTCTACGAAGAGGACGACGAGGCGATCGGCTTCTGGAAGCAGCACTCGTCGCTGCCCGACGAGCGGATCCAGCGGCTCGGCAAGGACACCAACTACTGGTCGACCGGACAGCCCGGACCCGCGGGTCCCTGCTCGGAGATCTTCTTCGACCGTGGCCCCGAGTACGGCATCGACGGCGGCCCGGCGACGGACGACGACCGCTACGTCGAGATCTGGAACCTCGTCTTCATGCAGTACCAGATCGCCGACGTGCGGTCGAAGTACGACTTCGAGATCACCGGCGAGCTGCCGAACAAGAACATCGACACCGGCATGGGGCTCGAGCGCGTCGCCTTCATCAAGCAGGGCGTCGACAACATGTACGAGATCGACCAGGTGCGCCCGGTGCTCGACCGCGCGGCCGAGATCTCCGGTCGTCGCTACGGCGCCGTGCAAGAGGACGACGTGCGGATGCGCGTCATCGCCGACCACGTCCGTTCCTCGCTGATGCTCATCGCCGACGGCGTGAGCCCGTCGAACGAGGGCCGCGGGTACATCCTCCGTCGTCTGCTCCGTCGCACCGTCCGCGCGATGCGTCTGCTCGGTGTCGAGGCGCCCACGTTCCCCGAGCTCTTCCCGGCGTCCCGCGACGCCATGCGCGACGCCTACCCCGAGGTGGCGTCCGACTACGACCGGATCTCCCGCATCGCCTACGCGGAAGAGGAGACCTTCCTCCGCACCCTGGCGCAGGGCACGACCATCCTCGACGTCGCCGTCGAGCGCGCGAAGCAGGACGGCGCCCCGTCGATCGGCGGCGACACGGCGTTCCTGCTGCACGACACCTTCGGGTTCCCCATCGACCTGACGATGGAGATGGCCGAGGAAGCCGGGGTCCACGTCGACCGCACGGCGTTCGAGACCCTGATGTCCGAGCAGCGTGCCCGGGCGAAGGCCGACGCGAAGAGCAAGAAGACCGCGATCGCCGACCTGAGCGTGTACAGCGCGTTCCGGGCCAAGGGCGAGACGACGTTCCTCGGCTACGACGCGCTCGAGGCCGAGACGCGCGTGCTCGGCATCATCGTCGGCGGTGTGAGCGTCGACCGTGCGGTCGCCGGTGACATCGCCGAGGTCATCCTCGGCGAGACCTCGCTGTACGCCGAGTCTGGCGGCCAGGACGCCGACCAGGGCTCGATCGTCGGCAACGGGTTCGACCTCGAGGTCCTCGACGTCCAGCGACCGGTCTCCGGGCTGTGGAGCCACACCGTGCAGGTCCGCTCCGGCGAGGTCGGTGTCGGCGACGCCGCGAGCACCGTCGTCGACGCGGAGTACCGCCGCGGTGCGACCCAGGCGCACTCCGCGACGCACCTGGTGAACGCGGCCCTCCGCGACATCCTCGGGCCGGAGGCGCTGCAGGCCGGTTCGTACAACAAGTCCGGCTACATGCGCCTCGACTTCTCGTGGTCGCAGCCGGTCTCGCTCGAGACGCGCTCCGAGATCGAGGAGGTCGTGAACACCGCGATCCGCACCGACCTCGAGGTCTCCACGCGCATCCTGCCCATCGACGAGGCGAAGGCCCTCGGGGCGCAGGCCCTGTTCGGTGAGAAGTACGGCGCCGAGGTCCGCATGGTCGACATCGGCGGCCCGTGGTCCCGCGAGCTCTGCGGTGGCACGCACGTCGCCTCGAGCGCGCAGATCGGGCTCGTCAACCTGGTGGGGGAGTCGAGCGTCGGTTCGACGAACCGCCGCGTCGAGGCGCTGGTCGGGCTCGAGGGGTTCCGCGACCTCGCCGTCGAGCGCACGATCGTGTCGCAGCTCTCCAGCGCGCTCAAGGCTCCCCGTGCCGACCTGCCGGCCCGCGTGCAGAACCTGATGGAGGACCTCCGGTCCGCCCAGAAGAAGCTCGCCGAGTACGAGTCGGCGAACCTGCAGCAGCGCGTGCCCGCAATCGCCCGGAACGCCACCACGGTCGGTGCAACGACCGTGGTCGCCGAGACGGTCGACGGGCTGCAGTCCGGCGACGACCTGCGCTCGCTCGCCACCGGCGTCCGCGGCCAGCTCGGTGACGGCGCAGCCGTCGTCGTTCTCGGTGCCGTCGTGGGCGGCAAGCCGATCGTGATCGTCGCGACCAACGACGCCGCCCGTGCTGCGGGCGTGCAGGCGGGCCCCCTCGCGAAGGAGGCCGCCGGCGTGCTCGGTGGCGGTGGCGGTGGCAAGCCGGACCTGGCGCAGGGCGGCGGGACCGACGCGGCAGCGCTCCCCGCGGCGCTGCGTGCCGTGACCGCACGGCTCGCGGGCTGACCGTGGGCATCCGGTCCGGGCGGCGGCTCGGCGTGGACGTCGGACGCGCCCGGATCGGGGTCGCCGTGTGCGACCGCGACGGCCTGCTGGCGACGCCGGTCGAGACCGTCCGTCGCGACGACTCGAAGGACCTCCGGCGCATCCTCGAGCTCGCGGACGAGTACGACGTGCTCGAGGTCGTCGTCGGACTGCCGCTGTCCATGTCGGGTGGGGACACGGCCTCGACCGAGGACGCCCGCGTGTTCGCGGCCCGGATCGCGGCACGTCGGCCGGTGCGCCTGGTCGACGAACGACTGTCGACGGTGACCGCCCAGCGAGGGCTGCACCAGGCCGGGAAGAACACGAAGAAGTCCCGGGCCGTGATCGACCAAGCAGCCGCTGTTATCATTCTGCAACACGCGCTCGACCACGAGCGCAGTGCCGGTGCCCCTCCGGGCACCACGCTTCCCTGACAGGGCTGCCCGGTACCGCACATGGGTGCTCTCGTCGTCAGCTGTGAGGACGACGGTGCCCAGGTGGAGTTCCCGACCGAGAGACCGAGGACGTTGGCAGACGATCTGGACTGGAACGCGATCATCGCGCCCGGCAACGACGCCGAGCGGCGGAAGGCGACTTCCGACCGCACGACAGGCACCGATGACCGCGACGACGCTGGTCCGGTGACCCCACCGCCGGCGCCTCCGATGTCCCGACGCGAAGCCCGCGCCCTCGAGGCCGAACGGGCCCGCGTCGCAGCGACCGAGGAGCCGCCGGCCGCCGAACGGACCACCGAGGCCCCGGCAGCCGCACGCGGCGAACGCCCGGCGTCCCCCGCCGACGCACCGATCGCCACCCGACCCGAAGACCTGCACCCCGAGGTCGCCGCACTGCTGACCGGCGAGCTGCCGACCGAGCCCGCGGTGACCGCCGCGGCCGGCGGATCCAACGCCCACGGGACGGACGACGGTGACGCGACCGGCGGCGGTGGTGCCGCGGGAGGCGGCGGACGCGGGGGACGAGGCGGCGGAGGACGCGCCTCCAGGCCGCCCCGCGAGCCACGGCCGAAGCGCCGGCGCGGACCGCTCGTCGCGGGGCTCGTCATCGTCGCTGTCGTGCTCGCTGCCGGGGTCGGGGCGTACACGTTCGCCGCACCCAAGATCCAGCAGCTCATCGCGGCGATCAGCGGCGCGCAGGAGCCCGACGACTACACGGGCGACGGCACCTCGAAGGTGACAATCACCATCAAGCAGGGCGACATCGGCGAGAACGTCGCCGCGACGCTGCAGCGCAGCGGCGTCGTCAAGGACTCGAAGGTGTTCTACAAGCTCCTGCTGGCCTCGCCGGACGTGCAGTTCCAGCCCGGTTCGTACGCGCTGAAGAAGCAGATGAGCTCGAAGTCGGCGCTGGCGGCCCTGCAGGACAAGGACAACCGCGTCCAGGCGTCGATCATCATCCCGGAGGGCACGGCACTCGCCGACATCAAGGCCGGGATGGTCTCGAAGGCCGGCCTGACCGAGAAGCAGGTCGACGCGGCCGCGAAGGACCTGTCGGCCTACGACCTGCCGTCCGGCGTCACGACGCTCGAGGGCTGGCTCTTCCCCGCCACCTACCCGATCAACCCGGGCTGGACCGCCGAGCAGTACTTCAAGTCCATGGTCGACACCATGAAGGAGCACCTGGCCGCCGCCGGCGTCAAGGAGGCCGACCAGGAACGCACCATCGTCTTCGCGTCGCTGGTGCAGAAGGAAGCCGGTCTCGCGGCCGACTACCCCAAGGTCGCCCGCGTGTTCCAGAACCGCCTCGACCAGGGGATGAAGCTGCAGTCCGACGCCACGGTCGCGTACGGCACGGGCAACACGCACACGGTGACGACCACGGACGCCGAGCGTGCGGACGCCTCGAACGAGTACAACACCTACGTGCACGAGGGGCTGCCGCCCGCACCGATCTCGAACCCCGGGGACATCGCGATCAAGGCCGTGACGAACGAGGCCCCGGGCAAGTGGCTGTACTTCGTGACGGTCGACCTGGAGTCGGGCAAGACCGTCTTCTCGGACACCTACGACCAGCACCTGGTGGCGGTCGAGCAGTTCCGGTCCTGGCTGCGGGCGCACCCCGAGTACCAGTAAGCGACGACGTCGCACGGACGAACGCTGTGGGAGGATTGCGGCATGCTTCGTTGGTTGACTGCTGGTGAGTCCCACGGACCCGAACTGATCGCCATGCTCGAGGGCCTGCCCGCGGGTGTCCCGGTGTCGTTCGAGTCCATCCGTGCCGATCTCGCGCGCCGCAAGCTCGGCTACGGCCGTGGCTCGCGGATGAAGTTCGAGCAGGACGAGCTGCACGTGTCCGGCGGTGTCCGGCACGGCTACTCGCTCGGCAGCCCCATCGCGATCCGCATCGGCAACACCGAGTGGCCGAAGTGGGTCGAGGTCATGAACCCCGAGCCGATCGAGTCCACCGAGATGTCCCGCGGGCGGAGCGCGCCGCTCACCCGACCGCGTCCGGGTCACGCCGACCTGGTCGGCATGCAGAAGTACGGCTTCGACGAAGCGCGCCCGATCCTGGAGCGTGCGAGCGCCCGCGAGACCGCCGCACGCGTGGCGCTCGGTGCCGTCGCCAAGTCGTTCCTGGCCGAACTCGGCATCCGCTCGGTGGCACACACCCTGCAGGTCGGGACCGTCCGGGTCCCCGACGGCACGGACCTGCCGCTGCCCGACGACGTGGACCGCCTCGACGAGGACCAGCTGCGCTGCTTCGACGCCGAGACCTCCGCACGCATGGTCACCGAGGTCGAGGCCGCGAAGAAGGACGGCGACACCCTCGGCGGCGTCGTCGAGGTGCTGTTCTACGGTGTCCCGCCGGGCCTCGGCTCGCACGTGCACTGGGACCGCCGGCTCGATGCCCGCCTCGCCGCGGCGATCATGGGGATCCAGGCCATCAAGGGGGTCGAGGTCGGTGACGGCTTCGCGACCGCCGGCCGCCGGGGCTCCGCCGCGCACGACGAGCTGTACCGCGAGGACGGCGAGATCTACCGCACGAGCGACCGCGCCGGCGGGACCGAGGGTGGGATGTCCACGGGCACCGTGCTGCGCGTCCGCGCCGGGATGAAGCCGATCGCGACCATCCCGCACGCCCTGCACACGGTGGACGTCGTCTCCGGTGAGGACGCCTCGGCGCACCACCAGCGCTCGGACGTCTGCGCCGTGCCGGCTGCGGGTGTCGTCGCCGAGGCGATGGTGGCCCTGGTGCTCGCCGACGCAGTGCTCGAGAAGTTCGGCGGCGACAACGTCGTCGAGACGAAGCGCAACCTCGACGCCTACCTCGCCGCGATCCCGGAGACCCTGCGCACGCGCCGGACCGAACCGTCGGCGACGTCGACCGACCTGTGAGCACCGACGTCCGACGCGCCGACGCGCCCGTGGTCGTCATCGGCCCGATGGGCGCCGGCAAGTCGAGCGTCGGCAAGCGGGTGGCGAAGGCCCTCGGCGTCCCGTTCACGGACACCGACCGGGTCATCGTGCGCGAGCACGGGCCGATCCCCGGGATATTCGCCGACCGCGGTGAGCCGGCGTTCCGCGCGCTCGAGGCCCAGGCGGTCCGGGCAGCGCTCGCCACCGGCGGCGTGATCGCCGTGGGTGGGGGAGCCGTCACCCACGCGGACACCCGGCAGGCCCTGAGCGGGGCGCGCATCGTCCTGCTCACCGTCTCGCCCGAGGCCGTCGCCGACCGGATCGCCGGGTCCGACCGGCCCCTGCTGGCGAACGGCGGGATCGACGCCTGGCAGACGATCATGGACGAGCGGGCCGCCACCTACGCCGAGCTCGCGCACGTCGTGGTCGACACGTCCCGCCGGCCGATGTCCCGCGTGGTCGACGAGGTCGTCACGTGGCTGCGCAGCACGACCACCAGCACCACCAGCACCGAAGGAGCACCGTGACCGAGTCGACCCTGCCCGCCGGGACCACCGAGATCCGGGTCGGCGGTGACGACGGCTACACGGTGGCCGTCGGCACGGACCTGCTCGGCGCCCTGCCCGCGATCCTGGGCCCGCGCGTCGCCAAGGTCCTCATCGTGCACTCGCCGACGCTCGGTGCCCGGGCGAACGAGCTCCGGGCGCTGCTGGTCGAGGCCGGGCTCGAAGCCCTGATCGCCGAGGTCCCCGACGCCGAGGGTGCCAAGCGCGTCGAGGTCGCGGCGTTCTGCTGGCAGATCATGGGGCAGGCCGACTTCACCCGCACCGACGCGGTGATCGGCCTCGGTGGCGGCGCCGTCACCGACCTGGCCGGCTTCGTCGCCGCGACCTGGCTGCGCGGTGTGCCGTACGTGGCCGTCCCGACCAGCGTGCTCGGCATGGTGGACGCCAGCGTCGGCGGCAAGACGGGCATCAACACGAACGAGGGCAAGAACCTGGTGGGCGCCTTCTACGCTCCACGTGCCGTCGTCGTGGACCTCGACCTCGCCCGCACGCTGCCGCGCAACGAGATCCTGACCGGGTTCGCCGAGATCGTGAAGGCCGGGTTCATCGCCGTGCCCGAGATCCTGGACATCGTCGAGGCCGACGTCGACCGGGTCACCGACCCGACGACCCTGGAGTTCCGCCGGGTCGTCGAGCTGGCCATCGCGCTCAAGGCCGAGGTCGTCTCGGACGACTTCACGGAGCAAGGGCGACGCGAGATCCTGAACTACGGGCACACCCTCGGGCACGCGATCGAGCACGCCGAGCGGTACCAGTGGCGCCACGGCGCAGCGGTGTCGGTCGGCATGGTGTTCGCCGCCGAACTCGCCCGACTCACCGGGCACCTGGACGACGCCACGGTCGACCGGCACCGGGCGATCCTCGAGTCGCTCGAACTGCCGACCTCGTACGGCGTCGGGCGCTGGCAGGGGCTGCTCGCCACCATGCGTCGTGACAAGAAGGCCCGTGCCGGCATGCTGCGGTTCATCATCCTGGACGGCGTCGGCAAGCCCGTCGTGCTCGAGGGCCCCGAGGACCACCTGCTCTTCACCGCCTACCAGGAGGTCGGCGTCTAGCCACCCCGGTCAGCGCAGGACCCGGCGCGTCCTGCGCCACCACCAGGTGACGCGCGTCGAGACGGTGACCACACCGGTGCGCTGGGATTCCCGCCATTCGTCGACGGTGGCGCCGTGGTCCCAGGCGAAGAGGACGTCGTCGTCCTCGTCGAGGTCGGGCGCGTCGGGGAGCGGTCGCAGGAACGACATCAGTCGGAGGCCCTTCGTTCGTCGTCGTCATGTGCCTGGTCGGCGCTGGCTCGCCTGCGGAGCGCTCGGCTCGCGAGTCGGCGATCGGCCTTCGACCACCACGGTACGGTCTCCAGGTCTCGGAGCACCGTTGTGGAAATGTCGTATGTGTTCATGTCCGGCCGCTGCGTGACGGCCCAGGTGAACCGAAGCCAGGCATGGTCACGATCGGACGTCCGTCGACTCTGGAACGCCCCGAAGCAGCTGACGACGGCCGCGACGATCGCCGCTCCGGCGGCGATGCACGCCGCGGTCAGTGCTGTCTCCACAGCACGAGTGTCTCGCTCCAGGACCGAGCCCCGCGCCGGGCCCGCGCCGACCTGTGGAAGCCGCGCCGGGCCTCCAGGCTGTGGAGGAGGATGGGCGGCGCGACGGACCGGGCCACCCGCACGCTGCGGACCCAGCACCGGGGAGCAGACTGGCGGGCGTGCCCACCCCACCCCGACTGAGCGACCTCTCCGGCCCGCGCGATGCCGACACCGGCACCCTGCGCTCCCGTGGTCGACGCTTCACGGAACTCCTCTCGATCGCCCGCCGCCACCACCTGGTGCCGTTCCGTCGTCTCGACTTCTCGCACGACCCGGCCACCTCGGAGCTGCGTCGCGACCAGGCCGAGCACCTGCGCCGGGCGCTCGAGGAAGCCGGTGGCGGGTTCGTGAAGATGGGCCAGCTGCTCTCCACCCGCGACGACCTGCTGCCCGAGGAGTGGACCGAGGGACTCGCCCACCTGCAGCGGAACGTCACGGCGGCGCCGGCGGACGAGGTCCGTGCGCTCCTCGAGCAGGAGCTCGGCGCCCCGGTCGACCAGGTCTTCGCGACCTTCGACCCGGTGCCCGTCGCAGCGGCGTCCATCGCGCAGGTGCACCGCGCGCGGCTGCCCGACGGCACCGCGGTCGCCGTCAAGGTGCAGCGGCCGGGGATCGACGCAGCGGTGCGCCGCGACGTGGACATCGCACTGCGGGTCGTCCGGTTCATGGCCCGGTGGTCGACCGAGGCG
The DNA here is from genome assembly GCF_003234225.2 of Curtobacterium sp. MCSS17_005. NCBI lineage: Bacteria > Bacillati > Actinomycetota > Actinomycetes > Micrococcales > Microbacteriaceae > Curtobacterium > Curtobacterium sp. MCSS17_005. The sequence continues at coordinate 2,209,666 of NZ_CP126258.1, read as the reverse complement.
CGACAGGTCGGCGTGCAGGACATCGCCGGCCAGTACGCGGACGACCTGATCCGGCAGGTCGACTTCGTCTCCGAGCTCCGGAACCTCACCGCGCTGCGTGCGGCCCAGGCCCGCAGCGCGCGTCCGGACGAGGTCCGGTTCCCGGATCCCTACCCGGACCTGTCCGGCCGGCGTGTGCTCGTGATGGAGTTCCTGGAGGGCGACACGCTCAGCGCGATCCGCGCCGAGCGTTCGGAGCGCGACCTCGACGCGCCGATGCGCGCCATCCTCCGCGCCTTCCTGCGCCAGGTCGTCTTCGACGGCCTGTACCACGCGGACCTGCACCCGGGGAACGTCCTGGTGCTGCCCGACGGGCGGCCCGCGTTGATCGACTTCGGATCGGTCGGGAGGCTCGACCCGGGTCTCCGGGACACGGTCCAGGACCTGTTGGCCGCCTACCTGCAGGACGACACGTCCCGGATCGCCGATGCGGTCCTGCGGATGGCACCCGTGCGCGATGCGCACGACGAGCCCGACTTCCGTCGTGACATCGCCCGCTTCGTCGCAGACGAGCTCGGCCCGGGTGCGCGCATCGGTGTCGACACCGTGGACGACGCGGTCGAGGTCTTCGGGCGGTACCGGTTGAAGCCGCCGCCGGACTTCGTCGCCGCGGCCCGTGCCCTGGCCATCTTCGAGGGCACGCTCCGCACGCTCGCGCCGTCGTTCGACCTGCTCGAGGAGTCCCGCGGACTCGCCCGGGAGCAGATCACCGACCAGCTCCGGCCGGGCAAGCTCCGCGACCTCGCGGCGAAGGAGCTGCTCGGCGTCGTGTCGGCTGCCCGTCGCCTGCCCCGCCGGGTGGACCGCATCGGCGAGGCGATCGAGACCGGCCGGTTCACGGTGAACATCCGGCTCTTCGCGGACAGCCGCGACCGGCAGCTCGTGTCCGGCATGATCCGGCGCATCCTGCTCGTGCTGCTCGGCGCGGGAGCGGGGATCCTGGCGATCGTCTACCTGTCGTTGCCGGCGCGACCGACGGCGGCCCTGTCCACGGGGGTCGCGGGCGGGTTGCTCGGGGGAGCGGCGGTGGTGCTGCTCGTCTGGGCGGCGATCGACGCCTGGCTCGCCCGACGGCGACGCTGACCGCGGCGCGCACCGCTCCGGCCGCCGGGCGGGCGTCCGCTACACTCGTCCGGGGCCGTCCGCGGCCCGAGGACACTTCACAACACGACCGAACGGGACACCGACGACTCATGGCCAGTACCACAGACATCAAGAACGGCGCCGTTCTCATCATCGACGGCCAGCTGTGGTCGGTCGTCGAGTTCCAGCACGTCAAGCCGGGCAAGGGCGGCGCGTTCGTCCGCACGAAGCTCAAGAACGTCGTCTCCGGCAAGGTCGTCGACCGCACGTTCAACGCCGGCGCGAAGATCGACACCGCGACCGTCGACCGTCGGGACTACCAGTTCCTCTACGAGGACGGCGACTCCTACGTGTTCATGGACACCGACACCTACGACCAGATCCCGGTCTCCGCGACCGTGGTCGGCGACGCCAAGAACTACCTGCTCGAGTCCGCGATGGTCACCATCGCGATGAACGAGGGCAACCCGCTGTACGTCGAGCTCCCGACGTCGATCGTCACCGAGGTCGAGACCGAGCCGGGCCTGCAGGGCGACCGTTCCTCCGGCGGCACCAAGGACGCGACCATCATCGCGACCGGCCACCGCATCCAGGTCCCGCTGTACCTGGAGAGCGGCACCCTGGTGAAGATCGACACGCGCGACGGCAGCTTCCTCGGCCGCGTCAACTCCTAGGCGCTGACCGTATGAGTGCTCGTTCGAAGGCCCGCAAGCGCGCCCTCGACATGCTGTACGTGGCCGAGGTGCGCGAGCTGCCGATCGCGGACGTGCTCGCCACCGAGACGGTCCGGCACCTGGACCAGCCGGAGCGTGCCTCCAGCTGGGACTACGCGCGTCAGATCGTCACCGGTGTCGACGATGCTCGTCACGAGATCGACTCCGTCATCGTCGACCACGCCCAGGGCTGGTCGATCGCCCGGATGCCGGTCCTCGACCGCTGCATCCTCCGGATGGCCGTGTGGGAGCTCCGGTTCAACCCGGAGGTGCCCGACGCCGTCGCCATCGCCGAGGCGGTCGAGCTCGCGCAGTCGCTGTCCACCGAGGACTCGGCGGGCTTCGTCAACGGCGTGCTCGGGGCCGTCGCCGGCGGTCGTGCACCGTCCGGTCGGACGGTCGCAGGAGACCAGGAGTCCCGGTAGGGTTGACCACGTCAGCATCCTTTAATGCCGTCCAGTGAGGCGGGGAAGGGGGTCGACGTGGGAACCAGAACGGTCCTGCAACAGCCCGACATCACGCGTGCCCTGACACGCATCGCGCACGAGATCCTCGAAGCCAACCACGGGGGCTCGGACCTCGTGCTCCTCGGCATCCCGACCCGCGGCGCCGTCCTGGCTGAACGCCTCGGCCGGATCCTGGCCGGCATCGAGCCGGAGTGGTCCTCGGCCGCCGGCGGCATCGGGACGGAGCGTGTCGGCACGCTCGACGTCACCATGCACCGCGACGACCTCGGCCACGGCATCGGCCGTGCACCCCACCGGACGGTGATCCCGGCCGGCGGCATCGACGGCAAGGTCGTCGTGCTCGTCGACGACGTGCTGTACTCCGGCCGCACCGTCCGCGCCGCGCTCGACGCGCTGCAGGGCATCGGGCGGCCGCGTGCCGTCCGGCTCGCCGTGCTCGTCGACCGCGGCCACCGCGAGCTGCCGATCCGTGCGGACCACGTGGGCAAGAACCTGCCGACCGCGTCCGACGAGCGGGTCACGCTGCACCTGGCCGAGACCGACGGCGACGACACCGTGTTCATCGAGCAGGGGGTGGCGTGATGCGGCACCTGCTCTCCACCGCCGACCTGTCCCGCGACCAGGCCGTCCACATCCTCGACGTCGCCGAGGAGATGGCCGAGGTCAACACGCGCGAGGTCCGGAAGCTCCCGGCCCTGCGCGGCAAGACCGTGGTGAACCTGTTCTTCGAGGACTCCACGCGCACGCGCATCTCGTTCGAGGCCGCCGCGAAGCGCCTGTCCGCCGACGTCCTGAACTTCGCCGCGAAGGGCTCGAGCGTCTCGAAGGGCGAATCCCTGAAGGACACCGTGCAGACCCTCGGCGCGATGGGCATCGACGGCATCGTCATGCGCCACGGTGCATCGGGCGCGCCGCGGGTGCTCGCCGACGCCGACTGGATCGACGTGCCGGTGATCAACGCCGGTGACGGGACCCACGAGCACCCGACGCAGGCGCTGCTCGACGCCTTCACCATGCGCCGCCGCCTGCACGGCGCCGGCTCGCGCGGCCAGGGCCTCGACGGCGTGCGCGTCCTGATCATCGGCGACGTGCTGCACAGCCGTGTGGCCCGGTCGAACGCCTGGCTGCTCCGGACCCTCGGCGCGAGCGTGACCTTCGCCGCGCCGCCGACGCTGCTGCCCGCCACACCGACCCCCTTCGGTGCCGCGGTGCACCACGACCTCGACACCGCCCTGGCCGAGGACCCGGACGTCGTCATGACGCTCCGCATCCAGCAGGAGCGGATGAACGACGCCTTCTTCCCGAACCCGCGCGAGTACACGCGGCACTGGGGCCTGACGGCGGCGCGCTTCGGTCGGCTGTCCGAGCGCACGCTGATCATGCACCCCGGTCCGATGAACCGCGGGCTCGAGATCGCCGGCGTCGCCGCCGACGACCCCCGTTCGACCGTCGTCGAGCAGGTCGAGAACGGCGTCTCGGTCCGGATGGCCGTCCTCTACCTCGCCCTGACGGGCAGTGCCGGCACCGGCACCGACGCGAAGGAGTCCGCCGCATGACCGCTCACCTGATCCGTGGCGCGCAGCTGGTCGACGGCTCGCGTGCCGACATCCGTCTGGAGGGTGGGCGCATCACCGCGGTCGGGTCCGGTCTCGACACGGCCGGCGCCGCCACCGTGGACGCGGACGGCCTCATCGCCCTGCCCGGCCTCGTGGACCTCCACACGCACCTGCGTGAGCCCGGCCACGAGGAGTCCGAGACCGTCCTCACCGGCTCGCGTGCCGCGGCCGCCGGTGGCTTCACCGCCGTGAACGCCATGGCCAACTCGAGCCCCGTCGCGGACACCGCCGGGGTCGTCGAGCAGGTCCAGGCCCTCGGTGACGACGCCGGCTACGTGACGGTCCGCCCGATCGGCGCCGTGTCACAGGGGCTGCAGGGCACGCACCTGTCCGAGATCGGCGCGATGGCGACGTCGCGTGCGAAGGTCCGAGTGTTCTCGGACGACGGCTCGTGCGTGGCCGACCCGCTGCTCATGCGCCGCGCACTCGAGTACATCAAGGGCTTCGGTGGGGTGCTCGCGCAGCACGCCCAGGAGCCCCGGCTGACCATCGGCGCGCAGATGAACGAGGGCCGACTGTCCTCGGAGCTCGGCCTCGCCGGGTGGCCCGCCGTCGCGGAAGAGGCGATCATCGCCCGCGACGTCCTGCTCGCCGACCACGTCGGAGCACGCCTGCACGTCTGCCACGTCTCGACGGCCGGCAGCGTCGAGGTCCTCCGGTGGGCGAAGTCCCGCGGCATCGACGTCACGGCCGAGGTCACCCCGCACCACCTCGTGCTCACCGAGGACCTCATCGCCGGCCACGACGGTGCGCCGGGCTACGACGCCCGCTACAAGGTGAACCCGCCGCTCCGCGCCCGCGAAGACGTCGAGGCGCTCCGCGCGGCCCTGGCCGACGGCACCATCGACATCGTCGCGACCGACCATGCGCCGCACACCGCCGAGGCGAAGTGCTGCGAGTGGCCCGCCGCGGCGAACGGCATGGTCGGCCTCGAATCCGCGCTGAGCGTCGTGCAGGCCGCCGTGGTCGACGACGGCCGGCTCGACTGGGCCGACGTCGCCCGGGTGCTGTCCGAGGCGCCGGCGCGGATCGGCCAGGTCGAGGGGCACGGGCAGCGGATCGCCGCGGGCGCCCCCGCCGAGATCACGCTCTACGACCCGTCGGCCAGCCGGGAGTTCGCGGTCACCGACCTCGCCGGGCAGTCGCAGAACTCGCCGTACCTCGGCATGACCCTGCCTGGCCGGGTCGTCGCGACCTTCCACCAGGGGTACGCGACGGTGCTCGACGGCCGGGTCGTCGACGCGGACACGATCGCGGCCCACGCCGCGGCGCTCCGGACAGGGGCGCGCGCATGAGCGGCGACGCGCAGCGCTGGCTCCTCGGCGCGGTGATCCTGCTCGCGGTCGCCGCCCTGTTCGTCGCGATGGCGCGCACCTGGCGGACGCGGACCAGGAAGCAGGCGGAAGCCGTGCCTCCAGTCCGGGTGCCGGCCGACCTGGCACCGGCGGTCGGGTCGTGGGACGGGTTCACCGTCGCGACGACCCGCGCCGACCAGCCGTTGGAACGCATCACCGCAGGCGGCCTCGGGTTCCGCGGCCGCGGCGGGGTGACGGTCCACGCGACCGGCGTGGTGATGCGCCTCGCCGGTACCGACGACCGCTGGATCGCGCGCGACGCGGTCCGCGGCGCCGACCGCTCCACGTGGGCGATCGACCGAGTGGTCGAACCCGGGGGACTGGTCCGTCTGCGATGGACGGCGACCGGCGCCGCAGGTGCGACGGACCTGGACACCTACTTCCGGTTCCCGGAGGGCGACGCAGCCGCGCTGCACGCCCTGCAGGGACTGACCGAGACCGGGCCGCAGGCGACTGCGGCCGATGCTCCGCGAACCGCGGGCGAAGGGAAGAAAGCATGACACGCGAACGGGCCGTCCTGGTCCTCGAAGACGGCACCCGGTACGACGGCTGGGCCTACGGCGCCCGTGGGCGCACGCTCGGCGAGGTGGTCTTCGCGACCGGCATGACCGGCTACCAGGAGACGCTGACCGACCCCTCCTACGCCGGACAGATCGTGGTGCAGACCGCGCCGCACATCGGCAACACCGGGGTGAACGACGAGGACCCCGAGTCCCGTCGCATCTGGGTCGCCGGGTACGTGGTGCGCGACCCCAGCCGCGTGGTGTCGAACCACCGCGCGAACGCCACGCTCGACGACCACCTGGTGCGCGACGGCATCGTCGGCATCTCCGGCATCGACACCCGCGCACTCACCCGCCGCATCCGTGACGCCGGCGCCATGAAGGGCGGCGTCTTCAGCGGTGCGGACGCGGCGCTGTCGGCCGAGTCGCAGCTGGACGCGGTCGTGTCGCAGGCGACGATGGCCGGCGCGAGCTTCTCGGCGGTCGTGTCCACCCCGGAGACCTACGTCGTCCCCGCCGTCGGCGAGCAGATCGGCACCCTGGCCGTGCTCGACCTCGGCGTGAAGGCCTCGACCACCCGGTACCTCGCCGCCCGCGGCTTCGAGGTGCACGTGGTGCCGCAGGACATCTCCGCTGCGGAGCTGGAAACCCTCGCACCGGACGCCCTGTTCTACTCGAACGGCCCCGGCGACCCCGCCGCGTCGGACGCACAGGTGGAACTGCTGCAGGACAGCCTGCGCTCCGGCCGGCCGTTCTTCGGCATCTGCTTCGGCAACCAGCTGCTCGGCCGCGCGCTCGGCTTCGGCACCTACAAGCTGCCCTTCGGCCACCGCGGCATCAACCAGCCGGTGCTCGACACGATCACCGGCAAGGTCGAGATCACGAGCCAGAACCACGGCTTCGCGGTCGACGCGCCCCTCGGCGAGGTCCTCGAGTCCCCGGCCGGGTTCGGTCGGGTCGAGGTCTCGCACTACTCGCTGAACGACAACGTGGTCGAGGGCCTCCGCGCGCTCGACGTGCCGGCGTTCAGCGTGCAGTACCACCCCGAGGCCGCCGCCGGACCGCACGACAGCATGTACCTCTTCGACCGGTTCGCGGACATGGTGCGCGAGCGTCGCGACGGGGAGCCGCTCGACGCGGCCACCGCCGATGCCACGACCCCCGCAGCAGACATCACCAAGGAAGCGAACTGATGCCCAAGCGCGCAGACATCAACTCCGTCCTCGTCATCGGCTCCGGCCCGATCGTCATCGGTCAGGCCGCCGAGTTCGACTACTCCGGCACCCAGGCGTGCCGTGTCCTCCGGGCCGAGGGCGTCCGGGTCATCCTGGTCAACCCGAACCCGGCGACGATCATGACCGACCCCGACTTCGCCGACGCGACCTACATCGAGCCGATCACGAACGCGTCGCTCGAGGAGATCATCCGCATCGAGAAGCCGGACGCCGTCCTGCCGACCCTCGGCGGCCAGACGGCCCTGAACGCGGCCATCGCGCTCGACGAGGCCGGCATCCTCGCGAAGCACGGCGTCGAGCTCATCGGTGCCAAGGTCGAGGCGATCCAGCGCGGCGAGGACCGCCAGCTCTTCAAGGAGCTCGTCCTCGAGTCCGGCGCCGACGTCGCCCGCAGCCACATCGCGCACACGTTGGAGGAAGCGAAGGAGTTCGCGAAGGACCTCGGGTACCCGCTGGTCGTCCGTCCGTCCTTCACCATGGGTGGCCTCGGCTCGGGCTTCGCCTACAACGAGGCCGAACTCGTCCGCTTCGTCGGTGACGGGCTGCAGTCCAGCCCGACGACCGAGGTCCTGCTCGAGGAGTCCATCCTCGGCTGGAAGGAGTACGAGCTCGAGCTGATGCGCGACAACTACGACAACACCGTCGTCATCTGCTCCATCGAGAACGTCGACCCGGTCGGTGTCCACACCGGTGACTCGATCACGGTCGCCCCCGCGCTGACGCTGACCGACCGCGAGTACCAGAACATGCGGAACATCGGCATCGACATCATCCGTCGCGTCGGCGTCGACACCGGTGGCTGCAACATCCAGTTCGCCGTCGACCCGTCGAACGGCCGCGTCATCGTCATCGAGATGAACCCCCGCGTGTCCCGCTCGTCGGCCCTCGCGTCGAAGGCCACGGGCTTCCCGATCGCCAAGATCGCCGCGAAGCTCGCGATCGGCTACCGGCTCGACGAGATCGAGAACGACATCACGAAGGTCACCCCGGCGAGCTTCGAGCCGACGCTGGACTACGTGGTCGTGAAGACCCCGCGGTTCGCGTTCGAGAAGTTCCCGGCCGCCGACGCCACCCTCACCACGACGATGAAGAGCGTCGGCGAGGCGATGGCCATCGGCCGGAACTACGCCACGGCACTGCAGAAGTCGCTGCGCTCGCTCGAGAAGCGCGGGTCGAGCTTCCACTGGGACACCCCGGCGGCCGAGCTCGACAAGGACGCCCTGCTGGCGAAGTCGTCGATCCCGACCGACGGCCGCATCGTCACGGTCCAGCAGGCGCTGGTCGCGGGCGCCACCGCGGACGAGGTCTTCGAGGCCACCAAGATCGACCCCTGGTTCATCGACCAGATCGTGCTCATCAACGAGGTTGCCGACGAGGTCCGGGCCGCCGACCCCCTCGACGCGGACACGATGCGCTGGGCGAAGGAGCACGGCTTCAGCGACGCCCAGATCGCGAGCCTGCGCAGCACGGATGCGGCACCGGTCTCCGAGCAGCAGGTCCGTGACGAGCGGCACGCCCAGGGCATCCGACCGGTCTTCAAGACGGTCGACACCTGCGCGGGCGAGTTCCCCGCCCTGACGCCGTACCACTACTCGTCGTACGACACCGAGACCGAGATCACGCCGAGCGACCGCAAGAAGGTCGTGATCCTCGGCTCCGGCCCGAACCGCATCGGACAGGGCGTCGAGTTCGACTACTCCTGCGTGCACGCGTCCTTCGCGCTGAGCGCCGCCGGGTTCGAGACGATCATGATCAACTGCAACCCCGAGACCGTGTCGACCGACTACGACACCTCGGACCGCCTGTACTTCGAACCGCTGACCGCCGAGGACGTCCTCGAGGTCATCGAGGCCGAGGCCGCGTCCGGCGAACTCGTCGGCGTCGTCGTGCAGCTCGGTGGACAGACCGCCCTCGGCCTGGCGAAGCCGCTCGAGGCTGCGGGCATCCCGATCCTCGGCACCAGCCCCACCGCGATCGACTCGGCCGAGGAGCGCGGACAGTTCTCCGCCATCCTCGACGCCGCCGGGCTGCTCGCGCCGCGGAACGGCACCGCCCACGACCTGGCCAGCGCGACCACGGTGGCCGAGGAGATCGGGTACCCCGTCCTCGTCCGCCCGTCGTTCGTGCTCGGCGGCCGCGGCATGGAGATCCTCTACGACTCCCCGTCGCTCGCGGACTACTTCGACCGGATGGCCGACCAGGCGATCATCGGCCCGGAGCTCCCGCTGCTGGTCGACCGGTTCCTGGACGACGCCGTGGAGATCGACGTCGACGCGCTCTTCGACGGCGAGCGGCTCTACATCGGCGGCATCATGGAGCACCTCGAAGAGGCCGGCATCCACTCCGGCGACTCGGCCTGCACCCTGCCCCCGGTCGGCCTCGGCCGCGCGGAGATCCAGGGCGTCGTCGACGCGACCGAGAAGATCGCCCGCGGCATCGGTGTGCAGGGCCTGCTCAACGTCCAGTTCGCCATCGGCGCCGGCGTGCTCTACGTCCTCGAGGCGAACCCGCGCGCCAGCCGCACGGTGCCCTTCGTCTCGAAGGCGCTCGGCATCCCGCTGGCCAAGGCCGCGTCCCGCATCATGACCGGCACCACGGTCGCCGAGCTCGTCGCCGAGGGCATGCTGCCCGAGCGTGACGGGGCGTTCGTCCCCGCACAGTCGCCGGTCGCCGTGAAGGAGGCCGTGCTGCCCTTCCGTCGCTTCCGCACCCGTGAAGGCCAGGTCGTCGACTCGGTGCTCAGCCCCGAGATGCGCTCCACCGGCGAGGTCATGGGCATCGACCGCGACTTCCCGCGGGCGTTCCTCAAGTCGCAGGACGCCGCGTACGGCGGCCTGCCGACCAGCGGCACGGTCTTCGTGAGCGTCGCCGACACCGACAAGCGCGCGATCGTGCTGCCGGTGCACCGCCTGCAGCAGCTCGGCTTCACGATCATCGCGACCGAGGGCACGGCGGAGATCCTCCGCCGCAACGGCATCGAGGTCGGGATCGTCGGCAAGTACAGCCAGGGCGGCGAGAGCGTCGTCGACCTGCTCGCCAGGGGCGAGGTCGACATCGTCATCAACACGCCGTCGGGTGCCGCCGGTCGTGCGGACGGGTACGAGATCCGTGCGGCCACCGTCGCGGCGGACAAGCCGCTGTTCACGACGATCGCGCAGATCGGGGCGGCCGTCGCGGCGATCGAGACGATCGGTTCGCCGCTCAACGTCCGCAGCCTGCAGGACTACGCGCTCGAGCGCGCGACCTGGTGACGGCTGCCAGCGTGGCAACGACCTGGTCGGGAGGCCCGGCCTCCTTCGGTGACCGCCTCGCGTCCGCCATGGGGGAGCGTTCACCGCTCTGCGTCGGGATCGACCCCCACGCCGCCACCCTGGCGGCGTGGGGGCTCGCCCGCGACGAGCGGGGCCTGACGGCGTTCGGCGCGACCCTGGTCGATGCGGCCGCCGGCCGCGCGGCGATCGTGAAGCCGCAGGTCGCCTTCTTCGAGGCGGCGGGGGTGGCGGGCTACCGTGCGCTCGACGCGACGATCCGCCGGGCACGCGATGCGGGCCTCCTGGTCGTCGCCGACGTGAAGCGAGGCGACATCGGCACGACCGGTGACGACTACGCGCTGGCGTGGCTGGACCGCGACGGGCCGTTCGCGGCCGACGCGATGACGGTGTCGCCGTACCTCGGGTACGGCTCGCTCCGGGGCACGATCGACGTCGCGCGCCGGAACGGTGCCGGGGTCTTCGTGCTCGCGGCGACGAGCAACCCCGAGGCGCGGGTGCTGCAGACCGCGGTGCTCGCCGAGGGACCGCGTACCGGCCGGACGGTCGCGGCCGGTATCGTCTTGGACGTGGCAGACGACAACCGGTCCGTGGGTGATCAGGCCCTCGGCGACGTCGGGCTCGTGCTCGGCGCGACCCTTCACCTCGACGACTTCGGCATCGACGCGGACGCGATCGGCACCGCGCCGGTCCTCGCCCCGGGCTTCGGTGCCCAGGGCGCTCGCATCGAGGACCTCCGCGCGCTGTACGGCGCCCGTGCCGAGCAGGTGCTCGTGAGCGAGTCGCGCGGCCTGCTGACCGACGGCCCGGACGGCGTCGCGGCGCTCGTCACCGAGCGCGCCGACCGCATCCGCACCGCACTGGCGGCGGCAGCGTGACCGACGAGCACGAGGGCCTGCCCGCCCACCGGACCCCGCCAGAGGTGGACCGCGTCGCCGCGGCGAAGGCCGCCGTCGCCGCGCGACGCGCCCGGGCCGCGGTGAAGGCCGCGATCGCCTCGGGGGAGCGCTCCGCACTCGACGTCGCCCGCGCCGCGTGGGACGACTCGCTGGTCGAGACGACCTCGGCGGAACGCTCGCTGCGGGTCCGTGACCTGCTCGTCAGCCTGCCGGGGATCGGCCCCGCACGAGCCGAGGCGATCATGGGGACCCTGCGGATCGCCCCGTCGAAGCGCCTCGGTGGCCTGGGGACCCGGCAGCGGACCGCCCTGGCGGACTGGCTCGCCGCCCGCGGTCGCAAGCGTGGTGCCTCGAAGCTCATCGTGCTCGCCGGACCCACCGCGGTCGGCAAGGGCACGGTCAGCGCGCACATCCGACAGCACTACCCGGACGTCAACCTCAGCGTCTCCGCCACCACCCGGAAGCCCCGCCCCGGCGAGGTCGACGGCGTGCACTACTACTTCGTGGACGACGACGAGTTCGACCGCATGATCCGCGACCGCGAGCTGCTCGAGTGGGCGACCGTCCACAACTCGTACCGCTACGGCACCCCGCGCCCGCCGATCGACCGCGCGCTCGACGCCGGCGAGAAGGTCATGCTGGAGATCGACCTGCAGGGCGCCCGGCAGGTCCGCGACGCCATGCCCGAGGCGGTGCTCGTGTTCCTGCTGCCCCCGACGTGGGAGGAACTGGTGCGCCGGCTCATCGGCCGCGGGACCGAATCTGCGGAGGAACAAGCCCGTCGCCTCGAGACCGCGAAGGTCGAGCTGGCCGCCCAGGACGAGTTCGACGTGCGGATCGTGAACTCCGATGTCGGCACCGCGGCACGCGAGGTCGTAGACTTGTTCTCTGCGCCCTGACGGGTGCACTGACTTCGAGGAGACACCATGGCCAACCCCCAGGGCATCATCGACCCGCCCATCGACGACCTGCTCAGCAAGGTCGAGTCGAAGTACGCGCTCGTCATCTTCGCGTCCAAGCGCGCCCGCCAGATCAACGACTACTACGCCGACCTGCACGAGGGCTCGCTCTTCGACAACGTCGGACCGCTCGTCGACTCGACGATCGACGACAAGCCGCTGTCCGTCGCGCTCCACGAGATCAACGAGGACAAGCTCACCGTCACCAAGCAGCAGCAGCCCACCGACTGATCCCGGTGACTGCAGCTGCTCTCCGCCTCTTCACGTCCGAGTCGGTGACCGAGGGGCACCCCGACAAGATCTGCGACCAGATCTCGGACAGCATCCTCGACGCACTGCTGACGGTCGACCCGAACGCGCGCGTCGCCGTCGAGACGATGGTGACCACCGGGCTCGTGCACGTCGCCGGCGAGGTCACGACCTCCGGCTACGTCGAGATCCCCAAGCTCGTCCGTGACGTCATCACCGGCATCGGCTACAACTCGTCGGACGTCTCGTTCGACGGCGCCACCTGCGGTGTCGAGGTCTCGATCGGCGCCCAGTCGCCCGACATCGCGCAGGGTGTGGACGAGTCGCTCGACTCCCGCACCGGTGCGGTCGACCCGGTCGACCGTCAGGGCGCCGGCGACCAGGGCATCATGTTCGGCTTCGCGACGAACGAGACCCCCGAGTACATGCCGGTCGCGATCTGGCTGGCGCACCGCCTGGCCGAGCGCCTCGCCGCGGTCCGCAAGTCGGGCGAGCTGTCGTTCCTGCGTCCGGACGGCAAGACCCAGGTCACCATCGGGTACGACGGCGTCGTGCCGAAGACCGTCGAGACCGTCGTGCTCTCCACGCAGCACTCGCCGAGCGTCACGCTCGACGAGCTCACCGCGGCGATCACCGAGCACGTGATCCGTCCGGTCCTCGACCTGGTCGACCTCGACTCGTCAAACGTCGACGTCATCGTGAACCCGACCGGTCGTTTCGAGATCGGTGGCCCCCAGGGCGACGCCGGGCTCACCGGCCGCAAGGTGATCGTCGACACCTACGGCGGGGCCTCCCGTCACGGTGGCGGCGCGTTCAGCGGCAAGGACCCGTCGAAGGTCGACCGATCGGCGGCGTACGCGCTGCGCTGGGTCGCCAAGAACGCGGTCGCCGCGGGGCTGGCCGACCGGCTCGAGGTGCAGGTCGCGTACGCGATCGGCCGCGCGAAGCCCGTCGGGCTGTACGTCGAGACCTTCGGCACCGGACACGTCGACGACGCCACGATCGAGGCCGCCATCCGCCAGGTCTTCGACCTGCGTCCGGCCGCGATCATCCGCGACCTCGACCTGCTCCGACCGATCTACGCGCAGACCGCGACGTACGGCCACTTCGGCCGCGAGCTCCCCGGGTTCACGTGGGAGCAGCTCGACCGTGTCGAGGAACTCCGCGCCGCCGCAGGACTCGTCGCCGCGACCGTCTGAAGCACCGCGTGACCACCGTCGCGCGCGTCGTCCTCGACTCGCCGCTCCCGCAGTTGGACCGTCTGTTCGACTACCGGGTGCCGGCCGAGCTCGAGGACGACTGCGTCGCGGGGGTCCGCGTCAAGGTGCCGCTGCGCACCGGGGCACGGATGTCCGACGGCTACGTGGTCGAGATCGTCACCGAGGGGACGGTGTTGGCTGATACGACCTTCCCGGGTGAGCTCAGCCAGATCGAGGCCGTCCTGTCCCCGGTGCCCGTCCTGGCGCCGGAGATCTGGACTCTCGCGCGTGCCGTTGCCGACCGGGCAGCGGGTGTCGCTTCCGACGTCCTGCGCCTGGCCGTGCCACCGCGGCAGGTGCGCGCCGAGAAGGCCTGGCTCGCCCGGGACACCGCCTGGTCGCCGCCGCCGGTGACCGCCCCGCCCGTCACCGGCTACGCCGACGGCGTCCTGGAGGCCGTGGTGACGGAGCACGGGCGCGCCGCGGTCGCCGCCGTGCCCCAGCCCGTGGCGATGGGCGACGGGGACGAGCCGGTCTGGGTCCCGGGGTGGGCCGCGACGCTCGCCCAGGCCGCCGCACACACGGTGGCGGCCGAGCAGTCCGCGGTGATCGCCGTGCCGGACTTCCGCGACGTCATCGACCTCGAGCGCGCCCTGCTCGCCGTGCTGCCGCCGGAACGGGTGTTGCGGTTCGACGCCAAGCAGACGAACGGGCAGCGCGCGAAGGCCCTGCTGCAGGCCCGCACGCACCCGGTGGTCGCGATCGGCAACCGCACGGCGATGTACGCACCGGCGACCGAGCTCGGGCTGATCGCCATGTGGGACGACGGCGACGCCTCGTTCATCGAGCAGCGCGCGCCGTACGTGCACACGCGCGACGTCGCCCTGGTGCGGGCCGCCCAGTCCGGTGCCGCCCTGCTGTTCGTCTCGCACGCGCGGAGCACCGACGTGCAGCGCCTGGTCGAGCTGCACTGGCTGCAGGACGTCGTGCCCTACCGCGTGAAGACCCCGAAGGTCATCCCCACCGTGCAGCAGACCGGGGCCGAGGGGTTCGCCGCACAGGCGCGCATCCCGAGCTCTGCGTGGCGTGCCGCGCGCGAGGCCAGCCAGCACGGTGCCGTCCTGGTGCAGGTCGCGAGCCCGGGCTTCGGCACCGGCCTGGTCTGTGCCGAGTGCGGCGAACGCGCGCACTGCCGGGTCTGCGGCGGGCCGCTCGGCAGCCCGCACCGTGGAGCCACGCCCCAGTGCCGCTTCTGCGGCGCGCTGGCCGTCGGGTTCCGCTGCCCGACGTGCGGCAACGGCACCGTGAAGCCGGTCGGCCAGGGCGCACAGCGCACCGCGGAGGAGCTCGGGCGAGCGTTCCCCGGTACCCGGATCATCGTCGCCGACGGCTCTCGCCCGCTCGACGAGGTCCCCGCCCGCCCGTCCGTCGTCGTCGCCACCCGTGGGGCCGAGCCGTCGGTGCCGGGCGGCTACGCCTGCGTGCTGCTGCTCGACGGCGAGAAGATGCTCGCCCGCGAAGGGCTGCGGGTGCAGGAGGACGTGCTGCGCTTCTGGACGAACGCCGCCGCGAAGTCGTCTCCCGGTGCCGAGGTGTACCTGGTCGGGATCGGCGGTCGTCTGGCGTCGGCGATGGCCCTGTGGCGACTCGACGGACCCGCGCACGACGAACTCACCGACCGCCGCGAACTCCACTTCCCGCCGGCGGTCCGGGTGGCGACGATGACCGGCACCGACGAAGCCGTCACCGCTGCGGTCGAAGCGCTCGGCGACGCCGTCGTCGGTCCGGTGCTCGGCCCGGTCCCGGTCGAGGACGACACGTTGCCGGGCACGGTCCGGGCCATCGTGCGGTTCCCGTACGCGCATGGGGCCGAGGTCGCCGCGACGCTCAAGGCCGAGGTGATCCGGCGCTCGTCGACCCGGCGGGTGCTGAAGGGCGGCAACCGCCGACGCGCCGCTCCGACGCTGCGGGTGCGGTTGGACGACGCCGAACCGTTCTCCGAGGTCTGATCCGGCCCGACTGTGTGCGCCCGACGCAGAACGACACCGTCGACGTCGTGCGACGTCGGCGGTGTCGTTCGGGGTCTGCCGCCGTGCGGCGACCGGCTGGTGCTGGCCGGTCAGGCGTTGACGGGCCGACGACGCTCGCGCGGCAGCACGACGCCGAGGGCGACCATGCCGATGGCGAGCACGAGGTGCAGCCAGTTGTCGGCGTTGTTCAGCGGGACGAAGTTCGCACCCGAGCTGTGGCCGGCGGTGAACAGGCCGTAGATCCACAGCACGAAGTAGACGATCCCGCCGATCACGAGGTACATCCGCGAGCCGGAGGCGCGGTTGGCGGCGAGCAGTCCGACGACGCCGAACAGCAGGTGCACGATGTTGTGCAGCACGGACACCTGGAAGATGCCGAGCAGCATGCCCATCGACTCGTGTCCGGCCCCGGCCAGGTCACCGGTCGTGATGCCGGGGATGAACCCGGCGATCCCGACGAGCAGGAACACGATGCCGACCACGAGGGCGGCCTTCTGGACGGACGAACCGGCGTAGCGGTTGGTGGCGGTGGTGACGTCGCTCATGGTGTCTCCTGATCTCAGCGCGGTTGCGCGGGGTTGGTGGGCACGCCGTGGGAGGGCGGGTTGATCGTCGGACCGGCGGTGGCCGGCGTGACGTCCGCCGGTGCCGAGGCCCCCGCGGACGTCTCGGGGAGGTGCTCCGGCACGGAACCGGTCGGCTCCGCACCGCCGTCCAGGGCCTCGATCCGGTGACGGATCCGCTCCAGCACCGGCAACCGTGCGCCGTGGGCCTTCTCGTGGTCGAGCAGCACCTCGAGCTGCTCGCGGTCGAGGGCCGTCAGGTGCTCCGTCAGGTTGCCGAGCGGGACGTGGTCGAAGTCCGGGATGGGCAGGTCTCGGTCGGTCATGGTGCTCCTTCCGTCGATGCAGCCAGAACGTACGCAGCCCACGCTCTGCTGGTGCACAGGCAGCGTCGAGCACCGCGTGCTCCGGACAGGCGGTCGGGGTCGGGTGGGCCCGTCGGCGTGGGAGGATCGAACCCATGCGTCTCGTCGTCGCCGGCAGCCCCGCTGCGGCCGTCCCCACCCTCCGCCGTCTGGCGGCGTCCGACCACGAGATCGTCGCGGTGCTCACGCGGCCGGCCACCCCGCAGGGCCGCAAGCGTGTCCTCACCCCGACCCCGGTGGCCGTCGTCGCCGCGGAGCTCGGACTGCCCGTGATCGAGGCCTCGCGCGTCGACGACGCCGTCACCGCCCGGATCGCGGACCTCGACGTCGACCTCGGCGTGATCGTCGCCTACGGCGCACTGCTCCGCCGCCCGGCCCTCGACGCCCCGCGGCACGGGTGGATCAACCTGCACTTCTCCGACCTGCCGGCGTACCGCGGTGCGGCTCCCGTGCAGCGTGCGGTGATGGCCGGCGACCTCCGCACCGCCGCCACCGTCTTCCAGCTGGTCGAGGCGCTCGATGCCGGACCGGTGTACGCCGCCCTGCCCTTCGAGATCGACCCCGAGGCGACCTCGGGCGAGGTCCTCGCGGCGATGGCCGAGGTCGGCGCCGACGTGGTGGCGGGCGTCGTGGACACCATCGCCGCCGGTACCGCCGTCGCGACCGAGCAGTCCGGCGAGCCCACCCTCGCCCCGAAGCTCACGATCGACGACGGCCGCATCGACTTCGCCGCGCCCGCCACCGTCGTGCACGCGCGGCTGCGCGGGGTCACGCCCGAGCCCGGCGCGTACGCCCACCTGGGCGAGACACGCGTGAAGCTGCTCCGCAGCAGGATGGAGCCAGGAGGCGCGCAGGACCCCGCCCCGTCGCTCGCGCCCGGTGCGCTCGCACTCCACGGCGGTCGGCTGCTGATCGGGACCGCCGACACCCCGCTCGTGCTGCTCGAGGTGCAGCCGGCGGGCAAGAAGGCGATGGACGCCGCCGCCTGGGCCCGCGGCCTCGGCCAACTGGACGGGAAGGTCCTCGCATGAGCCCCCAGACGAAGCCCCAGGGTGCCCGCCGCGACCCGCGTCCGGCCAGCGCCCGCCGCGTGGCGTTCGACGTGCTCCGCGCCGTGCAGGTCGACGACGCCTACGCGAACCTGCTGCTGCCGACGCGCATCCGCCGCGCCGGGCTCACCGCCCGCGACGCCGGGTTCGCGACCGAGCTCACCTACGGGTCGATCCGGATGCTCGGCCGCTACGACGTGATCATCGCGCTGGCCTCCGGTCGCCGGGCCGAGAACATCGAGGCGGACGTCCTCGACGTGATGCGCCTCGGTGCCCACCAGCTGCTCGCCATGCGCACGCCGACGCACGCCGCCGTCGACGCCACGGTCGAGCTCGCCCGAGAGGTCGGTGCCCGCCGCGCGACCGGGTTCGTGAACGCCGTGATGCGCAAGATCGCCGCCCGCACCGATCAGGAGTGGGACGCCCTGATCACCGAGGGCCGCGCCGGGGACGCCCTGCTCGCCACCCGCTGGTCGCACCCGGTTTGGGTCGTCTCGGCGCTCCGCGACGCCCTGGCCGCCGAACGCTCCCGCGACGAGCTCGCCGCCCTGCTCGCCGCCGACAACGCCGCGCCCCGGGTGCAGCTCGCGGCCCTGCCCGGACTCGCCACCGACGAGGACATCGCCACCGCGACCGCCCGCACCGCCCCGGACGACGACACCGACGCCGCGTTCGCCGACGCGACCGGTGCGGACGACGTGCCCGCGGCCCTGGTGCCCGCCGACGACGAACCGGAGGCCGACGGCGCGACCGGCACCGTGCCTCCCGTCCGGGCCGACGAGCCCGTCGTGCAGGCGGACGCCGCGCCGGTGTCGCCCGTCGGCATCCGCGGCATCAGCGGCGACCCGGCGCGCGTGCCGGGCGTCGCCGCCGGACGCCTGCGTGTGCAGGACGAGGGGTCGCAGCTCGCCGCGCTGGCGCTGAGCCGCTCGTCGGACGTGCGTGCGGGGGAGCGGTGGCTCGACATGTGCGCCGGACCCGGCGGCAAGGCCGCGCTGCTCGCCGCCGAGGCGCAGCAGGGTGGGGCGACCCTGGTCGCCAACGAACTCGTGCCCGCCCGCGCCGGACTCGTGCGGAACGCCCTCGGTGTGTTCGGCGACCACGTGCGCGTCGTCGAGGGTGACGCCCGTCGGTACGGGCGCGACGGCACCGGGATGACCTTCGACCGCATCCTGCTCGACGCCCCGTGCACCGGGCTGGGCGCGCTGCGTCGTCGACCGGAGGCACGCTGGCGGAAGCTCCCCGAGGACGTCGAAGAGCTCGCTGCCCTGCAGACCGAACTGCTCGACGCCGCCGTCCGGGTGCTCGCACCGGGCGGGACCCTGGCGTACGTGACGTGCTCGCCGCACCTGGCCGAGACCCGCGGGCAGGTCGACGCGCTGATGGGGCGG
The DNA here is from genome assembly GCF_003234225.2 of Curtobacterium sp. MCSS17_005. Lineage (NCBI taxonomy): Bacteria > Bacillati > Actinomycetota > Actinomycetes > Micrococcales > Microbacteriaceae > Curtobacterium > Curtobacterium sp. MCSS17_005. The sequence goes on along the minus strand of NZ_CP126258.1, from coordinate 2,190,682 downwards.
CACGGCGACCGGCTCGAGCAGCTCGACACCGCCACGATCGTCCGGGGTGTCGCCGCACGCGACCCCGAGATCGCGGACGGCGCCACCGCGCAGCTGTGGCCGCACCGCATCGGGACGGACGCGATGTTCATCGCGCTGTTCCGCCGCGTCGACTGAGGCCCGGCCCACGGCACGCCGGTAGGCTTGCCCGGTGACGATCCGCATCTCGCCGAGCATCCTGTCCGCCGACTTCGCGAACCTCGAGCGCGAACTTCAGCGCATCGAGACCGCCGACCTGGTGCACGTCGACGTGATGGACAACCACTTCGTCCCGAACCTGACGCTCGGGCTGCCGATCGTCCAGCGCCTGCAGCAGGTGTCGCCGGTTCCGCTCGACGTGCACCTGATGGTGACCGACGCCGACGTCAACGCCCCGAAGTACGCCGAGACCGGTGCATCGAGCGTCACGTTCCACTTCGAGGCAGCCGCCGACCCGGTGGCGACCGCCGCGGCGATCCGGTCGAACGGTGCTCGGGCCGCCGTCGCCGTGAAGCCCGGTACCCCGATCACGCAGGTGCTGCACCACCTCGACGCCTACGACATGATCCTGCTGATGACGGTCGAGCCCGGGTTCGGCGGCCAGTCCTTCATGCCGTCCGTGATGCCGAAGCTCGCCGACGCCCGCGCCGCCGTCGACGCGTCCGGGCTCGACGTCTGGCTCGAGGTGGACGGCGGGATCGCGGTCGACACCGTGCCCGAGGCCGTCCGGAGCGGTGCCGACACCCTGGTGGCGGGCTCCGCGGTGTACGGCGGCGAACCCGCCGCGCGCATCGCCGACCTGCGCGAGGCTGCCGCTCGGGCGCGCTCGTGACCGGGGGAGCGCCGGAGCGCACCGGCGTCACCGAGGCGACCACTGCCTCCCGTCCGGACGGTGCGTCGGCAGCGTCAGCGGAGACCGGTAGCCTGGACTCCGTGAAGACGTTCGACGACCTGTTCCAGGAGCTCACCGAGAAGGCGCGCACGCGCCCCGAGGGCTCCGGCACCGTCGCCGAACTGGACGCCGGCGTGCACCAGATCGGCAAGAAGATCGTGGAGGAAGCCGCCGAGGTCTGGATGGCGGCCGAGTACGAGGGCGACGAGCGCACCTCGGAGGAGATCTCGCAGCTGATCTACCACCTCCAGGTCCTCATGGTCGCCAAGGGGCTCACCCCGGCGGACGTCTGGCGACATCTGTAGGAAGCGCCGCCCGGCGCACCGACGACCGCCGACGACCCCACAGAAAGCAGACCCACTGATGCTCCGCATCGCCGTGCCCAACAAGGGCTCCCTGTCCGAGACCGCGTCCGACATGCTGCGGGAGGCCGGGTACGCCGGTCGCCGCGACCCGAAGGCGCTGCACCTGCTCGACGAGCGCAACGGCGTCGAGTTCTTCTTCCTCCGCCCGCGGGACATCGCCACGTACGTGGGGTCCGGCGCGCTCGACGTCGGCATCACCGGCCGCGACCTGCTGCTCGACTCCGGGTCCGAGGCGCACGAGGTCGACGCGCTCGGCTTCGCCGACTCCACCTTCCGGTTCGCCGGCACCCCGGGTCGGTTCGCCTCGCTGCAGGATCTCGACGGCGTGCGTGTGGCCACGAGCTACCCCGGACTGGTCGGTGCGTTCCTCGCCGAGCACGGGGTCAGCTCCACGCTCGTGAAGCTCGACGGCGCGGTCGAGAGCGCCGTCCGGCTCGGGGTCGCCGACGCCGTGGCCGACGTCGTGTCGACGGGCAGCACGCTCCGGCAGGCGGGCCTCGAGATCTTCGGCCCGGTGATCCTCGAGTCGACCGCGGTGCTCGTCTCCACCGACGAGACCATCCCGGGCATCGACGTCCTGCGCCGACGCCTGCAGGGCGTGCTCGTCGCCCGTGGCTACGTGATGCTCGACTACGACGTCCCCACGGCCCTGCTCGAGCAGGCGACGGCGGTGGCGTCCGGCATCGAGTCGCCCACCGTGTCGCCGCTGCACGACCGCGACTGGGCGGCGGTCCGCGTGATGATCCCGCGCGACGACGCGAACCTCATCATGGACGCGCTCTACGACCTCGGCGCCCGGGCGATCCTCGTCAGCCCGATCCACGCCGCACGCCTGTGACCGCCGGTGGCGTGTCGGTCCGGGTCATCCCGTGCCTCGACGTCAAGGGCGGCCGCGTCGTCAAGGGCGTCAACTTCCTGGACCTCCAGGACGCCGGTGACCCCGTCGAGCTCGCGGCCCGGTACTACGAGCAGGGTGCCGACGAGCTGACCTTCCTCGACGTCGGCGCCACGGTCGAGAACCGGGCGACGATGTACGACACCGTGACCCGGACGGCCGAGCAGGTCTTCATCCCGCTCACCGTCGGCGGCGGGGTGCGCAGTGTGGACGACGTCTCGCGGCTGCAGCAGTGCGGCGCGGACAAGATCGGCGTGAACAGCGCAGCGATCGCCCGGCACGAGCTCATCGGCGAGATCGCCGACCGGTTCGGTGCCCAGGCCGTCGTGCTGTCGCTCGACGTCAAGCGCGCCGACCGGATGCCGTCGGGCTTCGTGGTCACCACCCACGGCGGGCGGACCGAGTCCGACCTCGACGCCATCGCGTGGGCACGCGAGGCTGTCGAGCGCGGCGCGGGGGAGCTGCTCGTCAACTCCATCGACGCCGACGGCACGAAGAACGGGTTCGACCTCGAACTCGTGGCCGCGGTGCGCGCCGTCTCGTCGGTCCCGGTGATCGCCTCGGGAGGCGCGGGTCGCGTCGAGCACTTCGCCCCGGCCGTCGACGCGGGTGCCGATGCAGTCCTCGCCGCCAGCGTCTTCCACCGTGGCGAGATGACCGTGGGGGACGTCAAGGCCGCGCTCCGCGCGACCGGTCACGCCGTCCGCTGATCCGCCGCCGTAGGCTAGGAGCCTCATGACCGACAGCACCAGCACCGACACCGAGGCGGTCCTCGACCGCGCACGCTTCGGTGCGGACGGCCTGCTCCCCGCCATCGTGCAGGAGGAATCGTCGAAGGACGTCCTCATGCTCGGGTACATGGACCGGGAAGCCCTCCGCCGCACCCTCACCGAGGGCCGTGTGACCTTCTGGTCGCGGTCGCGGAACGAGTACTGGCGGAAGGGCGACACCTCGGGACACGCCCAGTACGTCCGGGGCGCTGCGCTGGACTGCGACGACGACACGCTCCTCGTCACGGTGCAGCAGGTCGGGGCGGCGTGCCACACCGGTGCGCACCGGTGCTTCGACGTCGACCCGCTCGCGCCCGTGACCATGTCCGCTCCGGCGGACACGGCCGTGGAGCCGACCCGATGACCACCGCGACGATCTCGGAGACCCCGCACACGACCTCCCGACCGGAGTTCGACGGGCTGCTCGGCGACCACCGTGTCCTGCCGGTCGTCCGCGCGCTGTACGGCGACAGCGAGACGCCGGTCGGCGTCTACCGCAAGCTCGCCGACGGCCGCCCCGGGTCCTTCCTGCTCGAGTCCGCCGGTCAGGGTGGCCTGTGGTCGCGCTGGTCGTTCGTCGGCGTGCGGAGCTTCGGCGTCCTGACGCAGGACGGCGACCGCGCGGCCTGGATCGACACCGGCATCGACGCCGAGCGCGCCGTCGGGTCGCTCGACGGCGCTCCCCTCGAGGTCCTCGCACGGTTGCACGAGCGCTGGGCCACGCCGCGGGTGCCCGGCTCGCCGCCGCTCGTCGGCGGCACCGTCGGCTTCATCGGGTGGGAGGCCGTGCGCCAGCTCGAGCACCTGCCGAACGTGCCGCCGGCGGACTTCGACGTCCCCGGACAGGCCCTGTCCTTCGTCTCCGAGCTCGCCGCGCTCGATCACCGCACCGGTCTCGTGCTGCTCATTGCGAGCGTCCTGAACGACGGCACCGACGACGCGGACACGCTCTGGGCGGACGCGCAGCAGCGCCTCGACCGCATGCAGGGCGACCTGGTCCAGCCGAGCGTCGCGACCGTGGCCGAGGCCTTCGAGATCGCCGAGCCGACCCCGACCCACCGCACGAGCCCGGCCGACTACATGGCGGCCGTCGAGCGCTCGAAGGGCTTCATCCGCGACGGTGACGTGTTCCAGGTCGTCATCTCGCAGCGGTTCGACCACGAGGTCACGGCCGACCCGCTCGACGTCTACCGGGTGCTCCGGACGCTGAACCCGAGCCCGTACATGTACTTCCTCGCCCTCGCGGACACCGCCGACGAGCGGTTCTGGATCGTCGGCGCATCACCGGAGGCGCTGGTCAAGGTGCAGGGCGACCGGGCCATCACGCACCCGATCGCCGGGTCCCGCCCGCGCGGTGCCACCCCGGAAGCGGACGTCCACCTCGGCGAGGACCTGCTCGGCGACCCGAAGGAGCGCGCCGAGCACCTGATGCTCGTCGACCTCGCGCGCAACGACCTGCAGAAGGTGTGCGAGCCCGGCACCGTCAGCGTCACCGAGTTCATGACCGTCGAGCGGTTCAGCCACATCATGCACCTGGTGTCGAGCGTCGAGGGGCGGCTGCGTCCCGAGGCCTCGGCGATCGACGTGTTCCAGGCGACGTTCCCGGCAGGCACGCTCTCGGGCGCGCCGAAGCCGCGTGCGCTCGAGATCATCGACGAGCTCGAGCCGGCGAAGCGCGGTGCGTACGCCGGTGTCGTCGGGTACTTCGACTTCGCCGGTGACGCCGACCTGGCGATCGCGATCCGGACCGCCCTGATCAAGGACGGCGTGGCCCGCGTGCAGGCCGGGGCCGGACTCGTGGCGGACTCCGACCCGGAGACCGAGCACGTCGAGGCCGTCAACAAGGCCGCCGCCCCGCTGCGTGCCGTCGCCACGGCCAACCGGATGCGCGAGGTCCGCTCGTGAAGCGCTCGCGTCCGATCGTGGTCGTCGCCGGGCTCCTGGTCGCCGGCGTCATCATGCTCGCCTGGACCCAGACCTGGTTCACCGTCCGCCTGCACGCGGGTGCCGCCGTCACCTCGACGGTCTCGGCAGACGGGGCGGCGGTCGTGCCGCAGTACACCGCGCTGGCGATCGCGAGCCTCGCGCTCTTCCTGGCGATGACCATCGCAGGACGGGTGCTGCGCATCGTGCTCGCCGCCGTCGAGATCCTGCTCGGCCTCGGGGTGGTCGTCAGCGGGATCACCGCCCTCCGTGACCCGATCGCCGCTGCACGCGGTGCCGTCGGCGAGGTCGCCGGGGTCAGTGACCTCGGCGCCGTCCGCGGTGTCGTGTCGAGCGTCTCCGTGAGCCCGTGGCCCGCCGTCGGGATCGCGGGCGGCGTGCTCGCCGTGCTGCTCGGCGTGGTCGTCATCGTGGTCCAGCGCGCCTGGCCCGGCCCGAGCCGGAAGTACGGTGCCGCCACCGCCGGAGCCGCCGCAGCAGCACGTGCAGCAGCACCCGTCCAGCGCGACGCGGTCGTCGACTGGGACGACCTGAGCGCGGGCGTGGACCCGACCACCGCCGACGGCGCGGGCGCGGTGGCGCCGAGTGACGACACGGTAGGATCGACAGGGCGTCGCTCGACCGACGACGCCGGAGCAGAACGAGGAGCACCGTGAGCAACACTGAGCCCGCAGAACTCGGCGAAGGCCACTCGCCGGCCGCCTGGACCGCCGTCGTGATCATGCTGATCGGATTCGCGGCAGGCACGCTGTTCTTCTGGTTCGACCAGCCGTGGGGCGTCTGGGCCTCCGCTGGCGTCGTCCTCATCGGCCTCATCGTCGGTGGCGTGATGAAGAAGGCCGGCTACGGCGTCGACGGTCCGAAGTTCGTCCCCAAGCACCACGGCGAGTAGGGGTCTCCCGATGCCGAACGTGCTCGAGACCCTCGTCGCGGGCGCGCTCGAGGACGCAGCCGCCCGTCGTGTCGACCGTCCGTACTCGGACGTCGAACGCGACCTCGACCGGGTGGCGTCGCCGCTCGACGCCCTCGCGTTCCTCAGCCCGGGCGACCGGGTGAAGATCATCGCCGAGGTCAAGCGCGCCAGCCCGTCCCGCGGGTCGATGGCCGCGATCGCCGACCCGGCCGCCCTCGCGGCGGACTACGAGCGTGGCGGGGCCTCGACGATCAGCGTCCTGACCGAGGGCCGCAAGTTCCTCGGCAGCCTCGCCGACCTCGAAGCCGTGAAGGCCCGAGTCGGGGTCCCCGTGCTCCGCAAGGACTTCATCGCCGACCCGTACCAGGTGATCGAGGCCCGGGCGTCCGGAGCCGACGTGGTGCTGCTCATCGTGGCGGCGCTCGAGCAGGCCCGCCTGGTCGAACTGCACACCCTGGCCGAAGAACTCGGCATGCGCGTGCTGGTCGAGGCGCACTCCGGTGACGAGGTCACGCGTGGCCTCGACGCCGGTGCTCGCATCCTCGGCGTCAACGCCCGTGACCTGACCGACTTCTCGCTCGACCGCGACCTGTTCGGGTCGCTCGCCGACCGCATCCCGGCCGGGGTCGTGCGGGTCGCCGAGTCCGCGGTCTCCGGTCCGGCCGACGTCGCCCACTACCGTGCAGCGGGCGCCGACGTCGTGCTGGTGGGCGAAGCGCTCGTGACGGGTGACGACCCCGCCGCGACCCTGACGTCGTTCGTCGACGCCGCCGACCAGGCCTGACCGGCCCGGCGGGCCGCTGACCAGCGGCCCGGACCGCCCACGCATCGAGGCCGCCGACCGCGGCCGCACGTTCCACCCGTCCGACGCGGCCGACCAGCCGCGTCGGACTCGTCCCGGGAGACACATCGTGACCTCACTCCGCGACCTGCACGGCCCCTACTTCGGTGACTTCGGCGGACGCTTCGTCCCCGAGTCCCTCGTCCTCGCGCTCGACGAGCTCGAGGCCGCCTTCCGCCAGGCCTGGGCGGACCCGGCGTTCCGTGCGGAGCTCGACGAGCTGCAGCGCGACTACACCGGGCGCCCCTCGATCATCACCGAGGTGCCGCGGTTCGCGAAGCACGCCGGTGGTGCTCGGGTGATCCTGAAGCGCGAGGACCTGAACCACACCGGGTCCCACAAGATCAACAACGTCCTCGGGCAGGCCCTCGTCGCCCGTCGGCTCGGCAAGACCCGCCTGATCGCCGAGACCGGTGCCGGCCAGCACGGCGTCGCCACGGCGACCGCCGCAGCACTGTTCGGCATGGAGTGCGTCGTCTACATGGGCGCCGTGGACACCGAGCGACAGGCCCTCAACGTGGCCCGGATGCGCCTGCTCGGCGCCGAGGTCATCCCCGTCGAGACCGGTTCGCGCACCCTGAAGGACGCCATCAACGACGCCCTGCGCGACTGGGTCGCCAACGTCGAGTCGACGCACTACCTGCTCGGCACGGTCGCCGGTCCGCACCCGTTCCCCGAGATGGTGCGCGAGTTCCACAAGGTCATCGGCGAGGAAGCCCGCCAGCAGGTCCTCGACCGCGTCGGTCGCCTGCCCGACGCCGTCGCGGCCTGCGTCGGCGGCGGCTCGAACGCGATGGGCATCTTCGAGGCGTTCCTCGACGACGAGTCCGTCGCACTGCACGGCTTCGAGGCCGGTGGCGACGGCGTCGAGACCGGTCGGCACGCGGCGAGCATCACGCTCGGTCGCGAGGGGGTGCTGCAGGGCGCGAAGTCGTACCTGATGCAGGACGAGGACGGCCAGACGATCGAGAGCCACAGCATCTCCGCCGGACTCGACTACCCGAGCGTCGGACCGGAGCACGCGTACCTGGCGTCGATCGGCCGCGCGAAGTACCAGCCGATCACCGACACCGAGGCGATGGAGGCCTTCCGCCTGCTGAGCCAGACCGAGGGCATCATCCCGGCGATCGAGTCGTCCCACGCCCTCGCCGGTGCGATGAAGCTCGGCAAAGAGCTCGGCCCCGAGGGTGTCGTGCTCGTGAACCTGTCCGGCCGGGGTGACAAGGACGTCGCGTCCGCCAGTCGCTACTTCGGCATCCTCGACGAGAACGCGGTGCAGCTGTGACCACGAACCGGACCGTCGCCACGACGATCGACACCGCCAACGCCGAGCGCGCCGGAGCCGTCGTCGGCTACCTGCCCGCGGGGTACCCGAACCTGCAGACCAGCGTCGACGCCGCCGTCGCCCTCGCCGAGAACGGCGTGGACGTCATCGAGTTCGGCCTGCCGTACTCCGACCCGGTGATGGACGGCCCCGTGATCCAGCGGGCGGCCGAGGAGAGCCTGGCGAACGGCTTCCGGGTCGCACAGGTCTTCGACGCCGTGCAGCAGATCACCGAGCGGGCCGACGTGCCGGTGCTCGTCATGACGTACTGGAACCCGGTGCTGCGCTACGGCGTGGACCGCTTCGCCGACGACCTCGTCGCCGCCGGAGCCGCCGGCCTCATCACGCCCGACCTCATCCCCGACGAGGCCTCCGCGTGGACCGAGGCCTCCGAGCGGACCGGGCTCGACCGGGTCTTCCTCGCCGCGCCGTCCTCGTCGGACGAGCGCATGCGCCAAGCGGTCCAGGCCAGCCGTGGGTTCGTGTACGCCGTCTCGACGATGGGTGTGACCGGTGCACGGGCCGGGGTCGACGTCGCCGCACGCACGGTGGTGTCGCGCCTGCGCGACGCCGGGGTCGAGCGCACCTGCGTCGGTCTCGGGATCTCGACGGCCGAGCAGGTCGGTGAGGTCCTCGAGTACGCCGACGGTGCCATCGTCGGGTCCGCGTTCGTCCGCGCGCTTGCCGACCTCGGTGTGCAGGGTGTGGCCGACCGTGCCGCCGACCTCGCCACCGGCGCCCGCCGCCGCTAGTCCAGTTCCTGTCCGGCCCGCGACCCGCGCTACAGTGAGCGAGGCCGACGCCACGTCGACCGCGCCCCGTCAGTTCCGAAAGGCGACAGCACCTCCATGCCCCTCCTGAGCATCCCGAGCCCGAGCACCGCCTGGCAGTACTTCGACCTGACCGCCTGGCTGCGCGACGCGTTCGGCTGGTCGCTGCCCCTCGACTTCCGCATCCACGCGTACGCGATCTGCATCCTGATCGGGATCGTCGCCGCGGTCGTCCTGGCGAACCGCCGACTCAACGCCCGTGGTGTCGAACGCTGGATCATCATCGACATCGCGATCTGGGCCGTCCCCGCCGGCATCATCGGCGGTCGTCTCTTCCACGTGTTCACCCACGTGTCCGACTACTTCGGCCCCGGCATCGACCCGCTGTCCTTCCTGTACATCTGGGAGGGCGGGCTCGCCATCTTCGGCGCGCTCATCCTCGGGTCGGTCGGCGCGTGGATCGGCTGCCGCCAGGTGGGCCTGCGGTTCACGTCGTTCATCGACGCCGTGGTGCCGGGCGTCCTGCTCGCACAGGCCTTCGGCCGTCTGGGCAACTACTTCAACCAGGAGCTCTTCGGCATGCCGACGAGCCTGCCCTGGGGCCTCGAGATCGACTCGAGCAACGCCGCGTTCCCGAAGGGCCTGCCCGAGGGCACGCTGTTCCACCCGACCTTCCTGTACGAGATCATCTGGAACGTCCTCGGTGTCGTCGTCATCCTCTTCCTGGCGCGCAAGTTCACGCTGCAGTGGGGCAAGGTCCTCGGCCTGTACCTGATCTGGTACGGCGCCGGGCGCTCGGTGCTCGAGTCCATCCGCGTCGACACGAGCGAGACCTTCTTCGGCGTCCGCACCAACGTGTGGGTGGCCCTCGCCGCGGTCGTGATCGGCATCCTGATCTTCGTGGTGCAGAGCCGCCGGCACACCGGCAAGGAGCCGAGCCCGTACCTGCCGGGTCGCGGGCCCCGTCCGACCTCCGTTGTAGACTCCGAGGACACCTTCTCGGAGCACGATGACGACGCAGCAGACGGCGTCACGAGCGACGAACCGGTCACGACCACTCGCTGATCCCGTGGTGGGAGCACCCGCTCCCGACGACCCACCGGTCACGCGCAGTACCACCAGCAGCAGCAGCAACAGACGGTCTCCGCCACAAGCGGGGCCCAGCAACCTCGCCGGCCGGCAGGGCAACTCACTGACGGCGGGCACGGGCACCAGTCCCGCCCGCTCGGGCGGAACGCACCACCGGGCCACCGCTGTCCCTGTTCCACTTCCTCGTGAGGACGGTTCCCCATGGCGCTCCAGCCAACCCAGCCCTCGGCACCGACGAGCCTCGTGCCGCCGCACCGCCGCTTCTCCGCGATCCCGGACGCGACGGGCATGTACGACCCGGCGAACGAGAAGGACGCCTGCGGTCTCGCGATGGTCGCGACCCTGCGCGGTACGCCCGGGCACGACATCGTCGACGCGGCCCTCGGTGCGCTCCGGAACCTCGAGCACCGCGGTGCCGTGGGCTCCGACGCGGGCACCGGTGACGGCGCGGGCATCCTGTGCCAGGTGCCCGACGAGTTCCTCCGGGCCGTCGTGCCCTTCGAGCTGCCGGCAGCGGGGGAGTACGCCGTCGGTACCGCCTACCTGCCCCTGGACGACGACGCGCGCCACGCGGTGAAGGGCGCCGTCGAGCGGCTCGCCCGCGAAGAGGGCCTGAAGGTCCTCGGGTGGCGCGAGGTCCCGGTGCGTCCGGAGGTCCTCGGCACGCTGGCCCGTGCCGCGATGCCGGCGTTCGAGCAGCTGTTCGTCGCCTCCATCCGGCACGACGTGCACGGTGCATCGTGGAGCGGCATCGCGCTGGACCGCCAGGCCTTCCGGCTCCGCAAGCGCGCCGAGCACGACAACGACCTGTACTTCATGTCGCTGTCGAGCCGCACCATGGTCTACAAGGGCATGGTCACGACGCTCCAGCTCGAGCCGTTCTACCCGGACCTCAGCGACGAGCGCTTCGCGTCGAAGCTCGCGATCGTGCACTCGCGCTACTCCACCAACACGTTCCCGTCGTGGCCGCTCGCGCAGCCGTTCCGGACGATCGCCCACAACGGTGAGATCAACACCGTGCGCGGCAACCGCAACTGGATGCGCGCCCGCCAGTCGCAGCTCGAGAGCGAACTGCTCGGCGACATGGCCCCGCTGCTGCCCATCGTGAGCCCGGGGGCGAGCGACTCGGCCTCGTTCGACGAGGTCCTCGAGCTGCTGACCCTGACCGGCCGGACCCTGCCGCATGCCGTGTCGATGATGGTGCCCGAGGCGTGGGAGAACCAGGTCGGGATGGACCCGGACCTCCGCGCGTTCTACGAGTACCACTCGATGCTCATGGAGCCGTGGGACGGTCCCGCCGCGATCACCTTCACCGACGGCTCGCTCGTCGGCGCCACCCTCGACCGCAACGGCCTGCGCCCCGGACGCTTCCTGGTCACCGACGACGGCCTCATCGTGATGGGCTCCGAGACCGGGGTCATCGACGTGCCGGCCGCCAAGGTCGTGCGCAAGGGCCGCCTGCGTCCGGGCCGGATGTTCCTGGTGGACACCGAGGCCGGCCGCATCATCGAGGACGACGAGGTCAAGCGCGAGCTCGCCGCCTCCGGTCCCTGGGGCGACTGGCTCGAAGCCGGACGCATCAACCTCAACGACCTGCCGGAGCGCGAGCACATCGTGCACACCCCGGCGTCGGTCACCCGTCGTCAGCGCGCGTTCGGGTACACCGAGGAAGAAGTCCGCATCCTGCTGCGCCCGATGGCGGCAGCGGGTGCCGAACCCCTCGGCGCGATGGGCTCGGACACCCCGATCGCCGTGCTGTCGGAGCGTCCGCGCCTGCTCTTCGACTACTTCACGCAGCAGTTCGCGCAGGTGACCAACCCGCCGCTCGACTCGATCCGCGAGCAGGTCATCACCTCGATGGGGATGGGACTCGGTCCGGAGCGCAACCTGCTCTCCGCCGGTCCCGAGCACGCGAAGCAGATCACGCTCGACTTCCCGGTGATCGACAACGACCAGCTCGCCAAGGTCCAGCACTTCGAGACCGAGTCGGGTCGCCACCTGACCGTCACGATCAAGGGTCTGTACCGCGTCGACGCCGGCAAGAAGGCGATGCAGAAGCGCATCGCCGCCGTGTGCGACGAGGTCGACGCCGCGATCGAGTCCGGCAAGCAGTTCATCGTGCTGTCCGACCGCGACGGCAACTCCGAGCAGGCACCGGTGCCGAGCCTCCTGCTCCTCGCAGCGGTCCACCACCACCTGATCCGCACCGAGCAGCGCATGAAGGTTGGGCTCATCGTCGAGGCGGGCGACGTGCGCGAGGTCCACCACGTGGCGACCCTCATCGGGTACGGCGCCTCGGCGATCAACCCGTACCTGGCGATGGAGACCTGCGAGAACCTGGTCCGCGCCGGCATGATCCCCGGGATCACCCCGGAGCAGGCCGTCAAGAACGTCATCAAGGCGCTCGGCAAGGGCGTGCTGAAGATCATGTCGAAGATGGGCATCTCCACGGTGTCCAGCTACGCCGGTGCGCAGGCGTTCGAGGCCGTCGGGCTCAGCCAGGAGTTCGTCGACAAGTACTTCACGGGCACCTCGTCGATCCTGGGCGGCGTCGACATCGACGTCATCGCCAAGGAGAACGCCGAGCGGCACGCCCAGGCGTACCCGCAGGACGGTGCGGTGCTGTCCCACGAGCGGCTGCAGATCGGTGGCGAGTACCAGTGGCGCCGTCAGGGCCCGCCGCACCTGTTCAACCCGGACACGGTGTTCCGCCTGCAGCACGCCACCCGTGCCCGCCGGTACGACATCTTCCGCGAGTACTCCAGCGCCGTGGACGACCAGTCCGAGCAGCTCATGACGCTCCGCGGGCTGTTCCGGTTCAAGCAGGGCGCTCGGAAGCCCATCGCACTCGACGAGGTCGAGTCGATCGAGTCGATCGTCAAGCGGTTCAACACCGGTGCGATGTCCTACGGGTCCATCTCGAAGGAGGCCCACGAGACGCTCGCCATCGCGATGAACCGACTCGGTGGCCGATCGAACACGGGCGAGGGCGGCGAGGACGTCGACCGACTCCTCGACCCCGAGCGCCGCAGCGCGATCAAGCAGGTCGCCTCCGGCCGGTTCGGCGTGACGAGCATGTACCTCACGCACGCCACCGACATCCAGCTCAAGATGGCGCAGGGCGCGAAGCCCGGCGAGGGCGGTCAGCTGCCCCCGGCGAAGGTCTACCCGTGGGTGGCCCGCACCCGGCACGCGACAGCTGGCGTCGGCCTCATCTCGCCGCCGCCGCACCACGACATCTACTCGATCGAGGACCTCAAGCAGCTGATCTTCGACGTCAAGCGCGCCAACCCGGCCGCCCGCGTCCACGTGAAGCTCGTGAGTCAGTCCGGCATCGGTGCGGTCGCGGCCGGTGTGACGAAGGCCCTGGCCGACGTCGTGCTCGTGTCCGGCCACGACGGCGGCACCGGCGCGAGCCCGCTGAACTCGCTCAAGCACGCCGGCACCCCGTGGGAGATCGGCCTGGCCGAGACCCAGCAGACGCTCATGCTGAACGGCATGCGCGACCGCGTCGTCGTGCAGGTGGACGGGCAGATGAAGACCGGGCGCGACGTCGTCGTGGCCGCGTTGCTCGGTGCCGAGGAGTACGGCTTCGCGACCGCCCCGCTCGTGGTCGAGGGCTGCATCCTGATGCGCGTCTGCCACCTGGACACCTGCCCGGTCGGCGTCGCCACGCAGAACCCCGAGCTCCGCAAGCGGTTCTCCGGCAAGCCAGAGTTCGTCGTGAACTTCTTCGAGTTCATCGCGCAAGAGGTCCGCGAGCTCCTCGCCGAGCTCGGCTTCCGCAGCCTCGACGAGGCGATCGGGCAGACCGACGCGCTCGACGTCGACCGTGCCGTCGAGCACTGGAAGGCCTCCGGGCTCGACCTCGCGCCGGTGCTCAAGGGACCGCACTTCGACGACGCCGAACCGCGCCGCCACCACCGCGAGCAGGACCACGAGCTGGACCAGCACTTCGACGTGCAGCTCATCCAGCAGACCGCGGACGTGCTCGACCACGGCGGTTCGATCGCGCTCGACCTGCCCATCCGCAACACCGAGCGCGCCGTCGGCACCATGCTCGGCCACCAGGTGACCCTGCGGCACGGCGAACACGGTCTGCCGAACGGTTCGATCGACGTGACGCTGCGCGGTTCCGCCGGGCAGTCGCTCGGCGCGTTCCTGCCGGCGGGCATCACGCTGCGGCTCGTCGGCGACAGCAACGACTACGTCGGCAAGGGGCTCTCCGGCGGCCAGATCGTCGTCCGCCCCGACGCCGGTTCGGGCTTCGACCCCGCCGAGAACGTCATCGCCGGCAACGTCATCGGGTACGGCGCCACCCAGGGCAGCATGTTCATCCGCGGCATCGTGGGCGAGCGGTTCCTGGTGCGGAACTCCGGTGCCACGGCCGTCGTCGAGGGCGTGGGCGACCATGCGCTCGAGTACATGACGGGCGGGCTCGCGCTCATCCTCGGCGAGACCGGCCGGAACCTCGGTGCCGGCATGTCCGGTGGAACGGCGTACGTCCGTGGGCTCCGCGAGGAGCACGTGAACACCGACGCCCTGGCGTCCGGCGAGCTCCGGCTCGAGGCGCTCGACAGCGCCGACGTCGAGATCGTCACCGACCTGCTCACCCGGCACGCCGACGAGACGGGGTCGACGCTCGCGTCCGACCTGCTGGCGTCCGGAGACCTGAGCGACTTCGTCAAGGTGCTGCCGCGCGACTACGCTGCGGTGCTCGAGACGCGCAGACAGGCCGTCGACGAGGGGCTCGACCCCGACGGTGACATCGTTTGGAACAGGATCATGGAGGTGACCGGTGGCTGACCCCAAGGGATTCCTGAAGGTCCAGGAACGCGAACTCCCGCCCCGGCGACCCGTGCCCGTGCGGCTCATGGACTGGAAAGAGGTCTACGAGCAGCAGGAGTCCGGCGTCTTGAAGCGCCAGGCCGGCCGCTGCATGGACTGCGGCGTGCCGTTCTGCCACCAGGGCTGCCCGCTCGGCAACCTGATCCCGGAGTGGAACGACCTGACGTGGCGCGGTGAGGGCCGCCAGGCGATCGAGCGCCTGCACGAGACGAACAACTTCCCGGAGTTCACGGGTCGGCTCTGCCCCGCCCCGTGCGAGTCGTCGTGCGTGCTCGGCATCAACCAGCCCCCGGTGACGATCAAGCAGGTCGAGGTCTCGATCATCGACCAGGCGTTCCAGAACGGCTGGGTCACGCCGCACCCGCCGGAGCGCCTGACGGGCAAGACCGTCGCCGTCGTGGGCTCCGGCCCCGCCGGGCTCGCCGCCGCGCAGCAGCTCACGCGTGCCGGCCACACGGTCGCCGTCTACGAGCGGGACGACCGCATCGGCGGCCTGCTCCGCTACGGCATCCCGGACTTCAAGATGGAGAAGCGCCAGATCGACGCGCGCCTCGCCCAGATGCAGGCCGAGGGCACCCGGTTCCGTGCCGGGGTCGAGATCGGCAAGGACATCACCTGGGACGACCTGAAGTCGCGCTACGACGCGGTCGTCGTCGCCACCGGTGCAACGGTGCCGCGCGACCTGCCGATCCCGGGGCGCGACCTCGAGGGCGTGCACTTCGCCATGGACTACCTGGTCCAGCAGAACAAGGCGAACGCGGGCACGACGGTCGACAACCAGATCACTGCCGAGGGCAAGCACGTCGTCGTCATCGGCGGCGGCGACACCGGCGCGGACTGCATCGGCACCGCCCACCGCCAGGGCGCGTTGAGCGTGACGAACCTGGCGATCGGCAAGCAGCCGCCGCTCGAGCGTCCGTCCGACCAGCCGTGGCCGATGTTCCCGACCGTGTTCGAGATCACGAGCGCCCACGAAGAGGGCGGCGAGCGGCACTTCCTCGCCTCCACCGTCGAGTTCCTGTCGAACGACGCCGGCGAGGTCCGCGCACTGCGGGTCGCCGAGACCGAGTACCTCGACGGCCGACGGGTCCCGAAGGCGGGCAGCGAGCGGGAGATCCCGGCCGATCTCGTCCTCATCGCGATGGGCTTCACCGGCCCCGAGTCGGACACGATCGAGCCGCAGCTCGGTCTGCCGACCACGGTCTCCGGGGCGCTCGACCGCCGTGCCGACTACGCGACCAACGAGGCCGGCGTGTTCGTCGCCGGCGACGCGGGTCGTGGGCAGTCGCTCATCGTGTGGGCGATCGCCGAGGGCCGTGCCGCGGCCGCGCAGGTCGACGAGTACCTCGAAGGCTCCACGATCCTGCCTGCACCGGTCAAGGCGACCGACCGGGCGATCTCCGTCTGATGTCGGACGCGCACCAGATGTCGGACCGCCGCCGGACGGCGGACCGTCTCCACCAGATGCTCACGCTCCCGTGAGCGTGAGGCCACCAGCACTCGGTAGGGTGCTGGTGGCCTCGCTTCGTTCCGCGCGGCCCCACAGCGCGGAAACCCAAGCTCCATCCACCACCACGAAGGAATCCATTGAGACGCGCAAAGATCGTTTCGACGCTCGGACCGGCAACGTCGGACTACGAGACCGTCAAGGAGATCATCGAAGCGGGCGTCGACGTCGCCCGCCTCAACCTCAGCCACGGTGACTACAGCGTCCACGAGGCCAACTACGTCAACGTCCGTCGTGCCGCCGAAGAACTCGGCAAGCCCGTCGCGATCCTCGTCGACCTGCAGGGTCCGAAGATCCGTCTGGCACGGTTCGCCGACGGCCCGCACGACCTGGCGGTCGGTGACATCTTCACCATCACGACCGAGGACGTCCCCGGCTCGAAGGAGATCTGCGGCACGACGTTCAAGGGCCTGCCGCAGGACGTCAAGCCCGGCGACCCGCTGCTCATCGACGACGGCCGTGTCCGCCTCCGTGTCCTCGACACCGACGGCGTGCGGGTCCGCACCGAGGTGGTCGTCCCCGGTACGGTGTCCAACAACAAGGGCATCAACCTGCCCGGTGTCGCCGTCAACGTCCCCGCGCTGAGCGAGAAGGACGAGGCCGACCTGCGCTGGGCGATCCGCCAGGGCGCCGACCTCATCGCGCTGTCGTTCGTGCGCAACGCGAGCGACGTCGTGCGTGCCCACGAGATCATGGACGAAGAGGGCAAGCGCCTGCCGGTCATCGCCAAGGTCGAGAAGCCCCAGGCGGTGGACGCGCTCGAGGAGATCATCGACGCCTTCGACAGCATCATGGTCGCCCGCGGTGACCTCGGCGTCGAGCTCCCGCTCGAGGCCGTCCCGATCGTGCAGAAGCGCGCCGTCGAGCTGTCCCGCCGCATGGCGAAGCCGGTCATCGTCGCGACGCAGATGCTCGAGTCGATGATCTCGTCGCCGATCCCCACCCGCGCCGAGACGTCCGACGTCGCGAACGCCGTCCTCGACGGTGCCGACGCGGTCATGCTGTCCGGCGAGACGAGCGTCGGTGAGTACCCGGTGCAGACCGTCCGCACCATGGCCCGCATCGTCGAGTCCACCGAGGACCACGGTCTCGAGCGCATCGCCCCGCTCGGCACCAAGCCGCGCACCCTCGGTGGTGCGATCACCCTCGCCGCCGTCGAGATCGCCGAGTTCACCGAGGCCTCGTACCTCTGCGTCTTCACCGAGTCCGGTGACTCGGCCCGACGCATGTCGCGCCTGCGCCACGGTCTGCCGATCATCGCCTTCACCCCGAACGAGGCCACGCGCCGCCGGATGGCCCTCACCTGGGGTGTCCGTTCGTTCCTGGTGGAGCGGAAGACCCATACCGACGAGCTCTTCTCGCAGGTGGACGACGTCCTCCTCGAGAACGGCCTGGCCGCCCCCGGCGACCGCGTCATCGTGACGGCCGGGTCCCCTCCCGGCATCGAGGGCTCGACGAACGACCTGCGCGTGCACCGGGTGGGCGACGCCCACGCCGAGGCCGCCCCGGCGTACGTCCGGGACTGATCCGTCGGATCCGTCGCCACCAGGGCGCGGACGGGAGGCACGGTGCGCGCAGCACCGACCGCTTCCGGTCCGCGCCCTGCCGCGTCTCCACGGCCCTGGTGGTGACCGGACGTCGGCCGCAGGCGGCAGGATGGTCGCTGTGAGCCTCCGATCCGACACCCCGGCGCCGCGCGCCGACGTCCGCCGCTGGCGTCGCTACCTGGCCGACGAACGTGCCGAGGCGGCCGTGTACCGCAACCTCGCTGCCCGCCGTTCCGGCGAGGAGCGCGAGATCCTCGCCGCGCTGGCCGAGGCCGAGGGACGGCACGCCGACCACTGGCTCGACCTGCTCGGCGACGACGTCGGACGGCCGCAGCGGGGGAGCCTGCGCACCCGGGTGCTCGCCGTGCTCGCAAAGCGGTTCGGGTCGGTCTTCGTCCTCGCGCTCATGCAGCGCGCCGAGGACCGCTCGCCGTACGCCGACGACTCGGACGCGACCGCGCGGATGGCCGCCGACGAGCGGATCCACGGCGAGGTCGTGCGCGGGCTCGCGAACCGGGGCCGGATGCGGCTGTCCGGCACGTTCCGGGCGGCGGTGTTCGGCGCGAACGACGGCCTGGTGTCCAACCTGGCGCTCATCATCGGCATCAGTGCCTCGGGGGCCGACCGGCACTTCGTGCTGCTGAGCGGCATCGCCGGCCTGCTCGCCGGCGCGTTGTCGATGGGGGCGGGGGAGTACGTCTCCGTCCGGTCGCAACGCGAACTGCTCGAGGCGTCCGCGCCGCACCCCGAGGCCGGCAGGGCGGTGTCGGACCTCGACGTCGACGCGAACGAGCTCGCGCTGGTCTACCGCGCGCGCGGGATGTCCGAGGCCGAGGCGACCGAGCACGCCGCCCAGGTGCTGTCCGGCATCGGTGAGCGGCGGCCGGCGACGGGTTCGACCGCGGTCGCGGACGACCACGAGGCGGTCGGCACCGGGCTGAGCGCCGCGGTGTCGAGCTTCTGCTTCTTCGCCTCGGGCGCGATCATCCCGGTGCTGCCGTTCCTGTTCGGCATGCAGGGGTGGCCGGCGATCGCGGTGGCCGGTGGGCTGGTGGGCATCGCCCTGCTCGGCACCGGTGCCGTCGTCGGCGTGCTCAGCGGAGCGTCCCCCGGCAAGCGGGCCTTCCGGCAGCTCGCCATCGGGTTCGGTGCGGCGATCGTCACCTACGCACTCGGGCTGCTCTTCGGCACCGGCTCGGCCTAGCGGCGGACGGTGGCTACCGGCGGACGGCGGCTACCGGCGGACGGCGGCCCGCGGCGGCAGGAGCAGCAGGGCCGCGGCCCCGACGACGATGAGCGCGATGCCCGCGAAGACCATGAAGACGGTGAGCGCGAGTCCGGGCGCGACGAGCACGACGATGCCCCCGATGATCGACAGCACGCCGCTGACGACGGTCGGGACGCGTGACGATCCCGGGTGGCCGACGAAGCCGCCGACGATCGCGGCGACCCCCTCGATCAGGAACCCGACCCCGGCGAGCACGGCGTAGACGACGAGCGGGATCGCCGGGTCGAGCAGCGTCACGAGCCCCGCGACCGCGACCAGGCCGCCGACGATGCCGGACGTCCACCGCCACACCGGCCGGGTGCCGTGGCCCCGCACCGCGGCGAAGACGCGCAGTGCCCCGGCCACGACGAGGTACACGCCGAACAGCAGCGCCACGAGCACGAGCGACGGGCGGGGCCAGACGATGGCCACGATGCCCAGTGCGATGGCGACGACGGCGGTGACGACGACGAACACCCGGAACGTCCTGACGGCACGAGAATCCACGAGCGCTCCTCCCTGATCGCCAGCGCTGGTGCCCAGCACGCTACCCGTCGGAGCCGGGGGCCGTGCAACGACCTGCAACCCGCGCAGTCGTACCGTGCGGAGCAGGCGCGCGACCCGTGCGCCCCGACAGCGTCGTCGAAAGGGCACCACCATGACCATCGCACCCTCGCCCACCAGCTACGCCGCACCCGGCGAGCCCGGCTCCCTGGTCGAGTACCGATCCCGGTACGACCACTTCATCGGCGGCGAGTACGTGCCGTCCGCCAGCGGGCAGTACTTCGAGAACCCGACGCCCGTCACCGGCAAGGTCTTCACCGAGGTCGCACGCGGCGACTCCACGGACGTCGACCGCGCCGTCGCCGCCGGGTGGAAGGCGTTCCCGGCCTGGGGCCGGACGAGCGCGGCCGAGCGCGCCGTCATCCTCAACAAGATCGCCGACCGCATGGAGGAGCACCTCGAGATGCTCGCCGTCGCGGAGACGTGGGAGAACGGCAAGCCGATCCGCGAGACCCTCGGCGCCGACATCCCGCTCGCCATCGACCACTTCCGGTACTTCGCCGGGGCGATCCGTGCACAGGAGGGCTCCGCCGGCGAGATCGACCACGACACCGTGGCGTACCACTTCCACGAACCGCTCGGCGTCGTCGGGCAGATCATCCCCTGGAACTTCCCGATCCTGATGGCGGTGTGGAAGCTCGCACCGGCCCTCGCCGCCGGCAACTGCGTCGTGCTGAAGCCCGCCGAGCAGACCCCGGCGTCCATCCACGTGCTCGTCGAGCTCATCCGCGACCTGCTGCCCGCCGGGGTGCTCAACGTCGTCAACGGCTTCGGCATCGAGGTCGGCGCACCGCTCGCGCAGCACCCGGACATCCGGAAGATCGCCTTCACGGGGGAGACCACCACCGGGCGGCTGATCATGCAGTACGCCTCGCAGAGCCTCATCCCGGTGACGCTCGAGCTCGGCGGCAAGAGCCCGAACGTGTTCTTCCCCGACGTGGCGGCCGAGAAGGACTCCTTCTACGACAAGGCGCTCGAGGGCTTCACGTTCTTCAACCTCAACCAGGGCGAGGTCTGCACGTGTCCGTCCCGGGCACTCGTGGCGAAGGAGATCTACGACGCGTTCGTCGCCGACGGCCTGGAGCGCGTCCGTGCCGTCAAGCAGGGCCATCCGCTCGACCTGTCGACGATGATCGGCGCCCAGGCGTCCAACGACCAGCTCGAGAAGATCCTGAGCTACATCGACATCGGCAAGCAGGAGGGCGCGAAGCTCCTGACCGGTGGCGAGCGCGCCGACCTGGGCGGCGAACTCTCCGGCGGCTACTACGTCACGCCGACGGTGTTCGAGGGCGACAACTCGATGCGGATCTTCCAGGAGGAGATCTTCGGGCCCGTGCTCGCGCTGACGTCCTTCAGCGGCTACGACGACGCGATCGCCACGGCCAACGACACCCTGTACGGGCTCGGCGCCGGGGTGTGGAGCCGTGACGTCACGACCCTGTACCGCGCCGGACGTGACATCCAGGCCGGGCGGGTGTGGTCGAACACGTACCACCAGTACCCGGCGGGTGCGGCCTTCGGTGGCTACAAGCAGTCTGGCATCGGGCGCGAGAACCACAAGATGATGCTCGACCACTACCAGCAGACGAAGAACCTGCTCGTCTCCTACGCCGATGGACCGATGGGCTTCTTCTGATGCCCGACACCGCACGCGTCGCGGTGACGCCGGCGGCGGGGGAGCTCCTGCGCGCCCTCACCGCCCGGCACGGCCCGCTGATGTTCCACCAATCCGGCGGCTGCTGCGACGGCTCGAGCCCGATGTGCTACCCCGTCGGCATGTTCCGGACCGGCCCGGGGGACGTCCTGCTCGGCGCGTTGCAGGTGGACGGCCTCGACCCGGTCGAGGTGTACATGTCGGTGTCGCAGTTCGAGTACTGGAAGTACACGCACCTGACGATCGACGTGGTCGACGGTCGGGGCGGCGGGTTCTCGGTGGAAAGTCCTGATGGGAAGCGCTTCTTGACCCGCTCACGCATGCTCACGGAACCCGAACTGGAAGCCCTAGGGCTCACGCCTCAGCGGCGATAGTCCGCAGATCGTCCGCAGAATGCTCGGTCGACCCGATCAGGTCCGCAGCTGCGGACTTGGTTCGGTCGGCTGCGTCTGGGAACAGATGGGCGTAAGTGCTGAGAGTGATCGTCGGAGACGCGTGCCCCATCGCTCGTGCGACAGACACTGCGTCGAGTCCAGCGCGGATGAGGCCTGACGCGTAGAAGTGCCGGTAGTCGTGCGGGGTGAGGCCAACCACTCCTGCTGCCGCACAGGCCTTGTTGAACCACGCTCGAAGGGCAGCGGGGGAGGGCGGATCGCCTGGCAGGAACCAACCGCCCTCGTAGACGCCTTGCTCGCTGAGGTGCACGCCGAGCCGGTTCATGAGCGCATCGGGTGCCGGGATGCTGCGCTCACTCCCATGCTTGGGCGCGCAGATCTCGCGTCGGCCGGTGCGGTTCTGAATCTGTCGCGCAACGTGGACAGTCCTGCGCATGAAGTCGACGTCGCTCACCTGAACTGCGGAGGCTTCACCGATGCGCATGCCGGCGAAGGCCATCAGGTCGAGCAGTGGCAGCAAAAAAGGCTCCGCGAGCTCTCGGATTGCTCCTACCTCTGCGGGTGTTGGGATCCGCATCGTGTGCTCGAGCTTGCGGACTGCGGGAAGCCGAAGCCCGAGAGTGGGGTCTTTGCCGAGGTAGCCGTCGAGAACCGCGCCGCGCAGCGCGCCGCGGACGTACTTCACTCGGGTGCGAACAGTTGAGGCTGCAAGGTCCTGTTCGAGCACCTTGATCCATGACTCCGCATGCGAGCGCTTCAGCTTCCCGAACGGAACATCTCGGAACGTGCACGACGCTATTGCACGGTCCGCCGCCCTGACCGTACCTTCGGTCCAAACCTGGCGGGGTGCCCACTCGGCATAGAACGACGCGAGAGTGGATCGGGAGGCTTTGGGATCGACGTACGAGCCAGTTCGCACAGAGGTGGTGACCTCATCGAGCCAGTCCTGTGCATCTCGCTTCCGGGGGAAGTGCCTTGCGTGTTCCTTGCCCTCGTCGTCTCGGTAGCGGGCTCGCCACGATCCGTTAGCGCGCTGTCGGATGCTCGCCATCAGATGCCTCTCCGAACGTGAACTGCACGTCGTTGGCACGCGTCAGCTCTGTCTTCTCGATCCCCTCGAGCAGTGCCGTACCGAACGGCCCGCCTTGGTCGGCCAGTGATCGAACCATCGGCAAGTGTTCCTTGGCGAGGTCGTAGACCAGCTCCACTGGAGTCTCCCGAAGATCCCATTCGAGCCCGCGCACCGCCCCTTCGTCCAGTGTGGACGTGGGCATCTGGTTCAGCTCTTCAACCATCTGGCGCTGCAGTCGGAGAACCTTCTCCGCTTGCAGTACGAGTTCGCGTTGGGCTTGCTGCAGCTGAGTCTGAGTGACCAGGTACTCGAACTCGCCCGCGGGCGCTGTGATGCTCACGATGCTCTGAAGGTCGAGCACCCGCACCAGATCCTCTGCTTCAGCGAGACGCAGGGGGCGCTTGCCCTGCTCGATGGACCAGACGGTGGTCTGCGACCACTTCCAGCCGTGTTCGGTCATCGCCTCCGCAATGTCCTTCTGCGAGCGGGCTCCCCGGAGCTGCTGGAGGTTCTGCCCGATTTGCTTGTCGCTGGCTGCCATGTTCTCGACGGTACAGCAAGACACCGTAACCAACAACACGATTTGGATCACATCGACCCGTACTCGTAAATCACGTGTTACAGTGATATCAAGTCAGCGACGACACTCTCACACCATAAGGAGCGAGCATGAGTACCACTGCCCCTGATCTCCCGACACGTCGGATCCGGAGCCTGATGACCCTGGCGGAGACCGCCGCGGCCCTTCGCAAGAAGGAGTCGCAGCTGCGTTGGATGATTGCGCAGAACTCTGCGCCGCCTCACGCCAAGGTCGGCGGACGAATCATGTTCGACGCCGACGGTGTCGCGGCATGGCTCGACGAGCAGTTCACGGAAGCGTCCTGAACCTGCCAGACCGCGCGATCGACGAAAGCCTCGCGCCCCCCGCCTACGGCGACCCGACTGGCGAACAAGCCGTCAGGAACATCCTGACGGGCGCCGATTGGTCGCCGCACGCCGACTGGAAGTTGGTCGGCCCGTGGCGTGACGACAAGCATCCCATCACGGTGCTGCTCGACTCGCGTCTCGCCCTAGAGCTCCTGAAGTTCCTCGGACGCCAAGCCGAGATGAAGGAGACCAGACGGGGACGGAACGTCCGTGCTCGTCTCAAGAAGACGGCCCCAGGTGCGCCAACACCCGGGGCCAAGTCCAACCAGTAACCATCACGAAACCGAAGGACAAAAGACATTGTCTCTCAACAACAAGATCATCTCACGCCCCACCGACATCCACGCAAGCGCCCCTTCGGGGGACGCTGTAGCTGCGCGGGTCGGCACCGTGACGCTCGAACTGAAGGGCTGGCACCACAAGCAGTGGAAGCAGCCTGACCCCAACGGTCTTTACAGGGTCATCAGCACGCACCGCCGGTACGAGGGCAACCGCGAAGAGATCAGCGCGATGCCCGACGCGACGACATGGGGTCACCTGACGCCGGTCGAGTACCAGCTGCACACGACTCCGGGGTACCAGTGGGGCGACTACCCGCAGGATGAGGTGACCAGCCGCCCCAACGAGTTCGTCATGACGTACGTCGGCTTGTACAAGCTCGTCGGCTACTCCTTCGACCCGGGGGAAGGGGTCATCACCGGGAAGTTCGAGCGAGTCGAGGTGGACGCCTGATGGACGACGTGATCAAGCTCGTCGACATCGAGATGACTCTGACCGGACGCGCCGAAGTGATCATCGACGCTCAGCCGAGCCAATTCAGCGACGGTTACTCGCTCATCCTGACGCCATCCGAAGCGCTGCGATTGGCTCACGCCATCGTCGCTCGCGTCTCCGATGTGCGGACTCAGCCGCTCGCCGTGCCCATGCTGGTCCCGACTCTGCAGGTGGCTGCCTGATGCCGGCGGGCAAGACGACGGTCGACGGGTTCGCGGTGCTCGCCATCAACGGCGTTGTGGGGCTGCGTGCCGAACGTCCCCTGACGGAGCTAGCTGGGGACCAGGCACGACGCCTGGCTATCTGCCTGCTCGAAGCTGCGCAAGACGCCGAACGTCCGGAGCCGCCTGAGTGGCCGTAGGCCAGTCCGGCACCAGGAAGCCCCCAGATCCTCGACAGAACGAGGACGAGGGGGCTTTCTCGTACCCGGACACCATCGCCCTCTCGCCGGCCGCAGAGCGGTACATGCACCAGCTGGCGATCGACCTCACAGCTGGCGTCGTCGAGCTCAGGCAGCTGCCGCCCTCGCTTCGGCAGTTCTACGTCTTCGCGTTCGAGCAGGGGAGCGCGTCACGGCAACCCGAAGTCGACCACGCCAACGACGACGCAGACCGGCTCTACGCCGAAGTGTGCCGACGCCAGCCGTCGCGTGACCACGAGACAACGAATGCCTTCCTCGAGGCGCAAAAGCACCGCGGTGCAGAAGCCGCAGCAGAACGAGCGGCCGAGATCCGCGCCCAGATCTACTCCGGACAGGAGACCCAATGACCCGACCCCCAACCACCTTCGATGCCCGCTGGCTGATGGCGCAGGACTTTCCGCCCACCCAGTACGTCGTCCCCGGCATCATCCCCGAAGGCATGACCCTGCTCGTCGCAGCGCCGAAGATCGGCAAGAGCTGGCTAGTGCTCGGACTGGCGCTCTCGCTCCACGTTGGCGAGAAAGCGCTTGGCGGTGTACCTACGGGCGCGCCCCGCCCTGTCTTGTATCTCGCACTCGAAGACGGTCCCCGTCGCCTGCAGCAGCGCATTCGCACGCTGAACCCGGAGGTGGTCACCCCGCGGCTTGAGTTCGTCACGGCGCTCGAAGGCGGTCAAGTGATCCCTGCCATCAAGGAGTTCATCTCCCGCAACATCGACCAGAACCCCGTCGTCATCCTCGACACCCTCGGGAAGGTGCTTCCGAGTACCGCAGCAACGAAGTCGCAGTACGCCGCGGACTACGAGTTCCTGGGCGCGCTCAAGGCCACCACAGACGCGGAACCGGGCTCGTCCCTCATCATCGTCCACCACACCCGGAAGAGCGGCGGAGAGGACTTCCTGGACGCTGTGAGCGGCACCCAGGGCATCGCAGGAGCAGCTGACACCGTTCTCGTGTTGCGCCGTGAGCGACAGGAGCAGAGTGCGACGCTGCACGTCACCTCACGCGATGCGAAAGAAGGTGAGTACGCGCTGCTGCTGTCCGACTCCGGGGCCTGGGCACTCAACGGCGGAGGGCTGGAAGCTGCCCGCGCTGCTGCTGACGCAATCAAGGTGTCCGCAGGAGTGGGGGATCGGATGGCCGACATCATCGGCGTCGTCTACCAGGCCGATGCCCCCGTCTCCCGCCAAGAGATTCAGCACCTGCTGCCGACGATCCCGGTGACGCAGCTCGACGTGTACCTCAAGCGCGCGGTCGACGCGAAGCGCATCTCGAAGCCATCTCGGGGCCTCTATGGCCCTGCTGTTAGTTCCGTTAGATCTGTTAGTTCCGAAGACGGTTCTAACACTCCTAACGCTTCTAACACCCCTTACGAGAGCGACGTGTTCGAGGGCGTGGCATGAACCCGATCACCGTCGCCTGCCCCGACTGCTCAGCCGCAGCAGTCATCGACATCTCAGGCCCAGGCGTCTCCCACGCCGTCCTCGAGCACGACGACACATGCCCGCGACTCAACCACCCAGCCTTCGGGCTGCACCACGACCGATCGGACCGCTCATGACCAACGAAAGCCGCAGCTGGCTCAAGACCTACCTGGACGAGCTGGAGACAGCCGGCAACAAGGTGCTTACTCAGCTCTACGAAGACAGCGAAGGAATCCCGAGCACCGTCGTCGGAGCCGGATCCATCAGCCTCGCTGGCTACGCGCTCGCCAGCCAACTCGCGACCGTCACCGACGATCCTGACCAGATGGTGCAAACCGTTGTGGACCACCACGCGCTTGCGACAGTCAAGCTCGGCCCCGATGCGTGGCCCGACGTGTTGTACGGCGCGCTCCTGCATGTCGCGATGCTTTACCTCGAGCCCGCGTACAAGGCCTCGGACGATACCGATCTCGACATGCGCGCTGCCGCAAAGCAGTGGTGGGCGACCTTCGAGGAGGCGATGGATGGTGGTCTTGCTAGCTCTTGAGTTTTCCCGTGACGAACGCCAGCAAGTAGTCAAAGCGTGTCGGCTTCAGCTCTGGCTTCTGGGCAGCCTTCGCGGCCCCTGCCAGACGCGCGCGTTCCGCCTCTCGAGCTTCGAGTTCGAACCCGCTCACCAACCACGTGAGGAACAACATCGAACCTCCGATCACCCACCAGAAGAGGCCCCAAGCCACCCAATCGAGGTCATCGCCGATTCCCGACTCGTTTGCTCCGACGACGACCATCGCGGTCAGTGCAAGCGCGGCGACGATCGTCGAGCCAACCACAACGGCGTACCAGAGGCGGATGCGCAGTCGTGCTCGCGCGCTCCGACCTTCGAGGGCGACGCCGAGGAGCAGGACGGGTATCACCGTGGCGAGTGCGGAGCACGTTGCAAGAGTCACGGTCCGCACTGTCGGACGAACCGACGTCGCCGTAAGGAGCGCTCATGATCCGGCAGGCGAGAGATTTGGTGCATGGCACTGAAGGTCCGGTTGTCCTCATTTCGGCTCGAGCGGCAGCGTGGTTGATTCGGTATGCGGAGCTCGAGCGCTACCACGAAGCGCATAGAGGCCAAGATGCGGAGATAGATCAGTCACTGATTGCTTTGAAAGTCGCTGCTTTGTCTTGGAGAAGTGCCGCAACCGGAACCAGCAATGCGCCAAGGCCGGAACTTGCTACACAATCAGACTGGCTCAGCACCAAACAAGCAGCTGACGCCCTCGCGATGACAGATCGTGCAATCCGCAAGGCAATCCGTGAGAACAGACTCAAAGCGAACAGGGTAGGTCGCGCCTACCGAATCAACCGCGAACAACTCGCGCACTTCAAAGCACGAAAGGAACCAGCATGACCACGCCCCGCACCAAGCAGCACGAGCTGGCAGAGGCCACCCGGCAGCAGTACCAGCGTCGCGTCGACGAGATCCGCAACGACCGACGCTTCACCCCCGAAGCCAAGCAGCAGGTCATCGCCAAGCTCTACCGCGACACCAACCACCAGCTTGGACAGCTGCGCGACGAACGAGACGCCACACTCAGTAGCCGCCGCACTGCACTCGAAGCAGAGATGTTCGGCCTACCGAAGTACGCATCCACATCCGACACGCTCTCGTACCGCGACGCGCTCGACAGGGCCAGCCGAGCCGAAGACGGTGCGGCGCTGGCTGCTCTCTACGACACGGCAGCCATCAGCAACGACACCATCCTCGCCAAAGCCATCCTCGCGAAGGCCTACGGAGACGGTGAAGTCGACGTCATCAACCGATACCTCGAAGACCACTCCATCCTCGAGACCAAAGCGCAGGAGCTGTGGGACATCCGCTACGGCGACGAGGCTGCAGGGCAGACACTGCAGAACACCCTCAACGACTTCGCGTTCCAAGCTGACAAGCCCACCGAGATCCGCGCCCTCTCCGACTCGCTGATCGAACAGGTCGCAGAGGCAAGCGAGTGACCCAGGGGGATGCACCTCAGCGGCGTCCGGGCCAGTACCTCCGGGGCGGGCGCGTCTCTCTCCGTGACAGCAGAACGCTTGGCCCTGCGCCTGCTGCTGCTCAGGATTGGAGCGGAAGTGACTGATTCAAACGACACCGGAAGTGCAGTGCGGACGCCCCGCGGTTTGAACGCCGCGGGGCGTCGTCTTTGGGATGCCGGCACTTCGGAGTTCGAGTGGGCTCAACACGAACTGGCGATGCTCGAAGAGGCTTGCCGCACACGGGATCGAATTGTCGAGCTCGACGCTGCGGTGAAGGCTGACGGTTTGATGATCGCCTCTCCGCAGGGCTCTCGAGTGCACCCAGGTGTCGGGGAGGCGCGTCAGCAGCGCCTGACGTTGGCGAGGCTGCTGGCTACCCTCGGCATCCCGCCGTTGGAGGACGACAACCTGCCGGCGGCGCGCAGGGTGCGCGGCGTCTACGGGATGCGCTGATGCCTCGGCGTAGGTCGGCAGGAATCAGCGGACCCATTTGGCTGTCGGAGTTCGTCGAGGCGGACTGGCCTGGGCGCTGTTCGTTGGAGCGCCTGAGGGCGTGGCGTGCAGCGCAACGTGCCGGGGCGACTGACATCCCCGGTGCAGCATCCGCGGCTCGTGCTGCACGTAGGGCGCTCGTTC
Source organism: Curtobacterium sp. MCSS17_005 (assembly GCF_003234225.2). Classification (NCBI taxonomy): domain Bacteria; kingdom Bacillati; phylum Actinomycetota; class Actinomycetes; order Micrococcales; family Microbacteriaceae; genus Curtobacterium; species Curtobacterium sp. MCSS17_005. Next base: position 2,161,807 of record NZ_CP126258.1, on the reverse strand, counting down.
ATCCCACGGATTGCCCGGTGCATCCACTGCCTGCTGTGCGTCCCTCTGGGTGGAACCGAGGGTCGGAAAAGACCGTCTTCACACTTATCGGCCCTGACGATTCGACTTCAACGGAAGAGGTAGTTAACGATTCACCTCGGCATCACGAGTTGCGGCAAGCGTTTGAAGAATGGTTGCAACGGCTCGGTTGATTCGGCAGATGCTTCACGCTATCCCACGATAGAATCGACACGTAAGTAAGCCCGCCGGAAACCACCCGGGCGTGAACGAGATGAGAAGTCTCGGCGCGCTCGGGTCCCCGGCGGGTTTTTTTGTGCGCCTTGATTCTCCGGTTGGAGATGAAGGAATGGTCGAAAGGATCACAAGCGTAACGTTGACCGCTCAGGTCGCGGGTTACGTGCAGGGGTTCGCGCAAGCGGAATCTGCGAACCGCAAGGTGTCGAAGTCCGCTGAGGACGCGAAGCAGAAGTTTGAGCAGCAGAACCAGGCGATGGAGCAGGTTGGCCGCGGCCTGACGGCTTTCAGTGCGGTTGCACTCGCTGCGGTGGGTATCGCGGTGGCGAAGTACACCGAGTTCGACAAGCAGATGTCTGCGGTGCAGGCGGCGACGCATGAGACCGCCGCGAACATGAACTTGCTGCGTGACGCGGCTATCGATGCTGGGGGCGCGACTGCGTTCTCTGCTCAGGAGGCTGCTCGCGGGATCGAAGAGCTCGCGAAGGCGGGTATCCAAACTAAGGACGTTCTGAACGGCGGTCTGAAGGGCTCGCTGGATCTCGCTGCGGCGGGGTCGCTCGATGTTGGCGAAGCGGCGGAGACCGCAGCAACCGCGATGACGCAGTTCGGCAAGTCCGGTTCGGAAGTTCCCCACATCGCCGACCTTCTCGCGGCTGGGGCTGGCAAGGCGCAGGGGACCGTCCACGATCTCGGTGAGGCGCTGAACCAGGCTGGCTTGGTTGCGAACCAGACGGGTCTTTCGATCGAGGAAACCACTGGCGGGCTAGCAGCATTCGCTAAGGCTGGCCTGACTGGTTCCGACGCCGGCACGTCGTTCAAGTCGATGCTGCAGGCGTTGACTCCGAACTCGAAGCAGGCCGCTGATGTGATGGATCAGCTTGGCATCAGCGCGTACGACTCGCAGGGCAACTTCATCGGGCTCGCGCAGTACGCGGGGGTTCTGCAGGACGCACTGAAGGGCATGTCCGTTGAGCAGCAGAACGCTGCCCTCAAGACGATATTCGGCTCCGACGCCGTGCGTGCTGCATCGGTCCTGTTCGAGCAGGGACAGTCGGGCGTGCAGGGGTGGATCGACAAGGTCAACGACTCCGGGTACGCCGCTGAGACTGCTGCGATCATGCAGGACAACCTGGCCGGCGACCTCGAGAAGCTGGGCGGCGCGTTCGATACTGCTGCGATCAAGGCTGGTGCCGCTGCTGATGGCACGCTGCGTCCACTGGTGCAGCTGGTGACGAGCATGGTGGATGCGTTCTCGGACGCTCCACCGATCGTCCAGTCCACGGCACTGACCCTGACGGCGATCGCAGGCGCTGCGGCGCTTGCTGCGGGCGGCTTCCTGCTGGCGATTCCGAAGATCGCCGAGTTCAAGCTGGCGCTCGACACGTTGCAGGGGTCGTCGATCCCTGCGGTGTCGAAGGGTGTCGAGTCCGTCCGTGGGGCCGTTACCCGCTCGGGTGCCGCCATGAAGGCCGTGGCGACGTTCCTGACCGGCCCGTGGGGTGTCGCTCTGGCAGCGGCCACGGTCAGCGTGGACCTGCTGAGCAAGTACATCGAGTCGCTGCAGGCCAGCTCGGACGAGCTCACCAACAGCCTCGTCACGGCCAAAGACGCATCGGATGTCTTTGAGACTGCCGCTCAGGGCAAGGGCTTCAAGTATTGGACGGCTGACGTCGCTGGGCAGCTGAAGGATCTGCCGGCGGTGCTCGACAACATCGACGAGCGCAACACGAACGTCATGGCCCGGTTCAACTCCGACTATTTTGGCGCAACGGACGCCATCAAGGATGTCGGTGAGCAGCTTGGCGTGCTCGCGGCAACGGACCTTCCCGCAGCGCAGCATGCGTTCTCGCTGCTCGCTGCGGAGACGGACGGCTCCAAGGGCCAGCTCGAGACGCTGCTCAACGCTATGCCTGCCTACAAGAAGGCTCTGACCGAGCAGGCGACCGCGCTGGGTGAGTCGGACAGCATGCACAACCTACTGGCGCTTGCTCAGGAAGACTCCGCGACGGTTGCCAAGGAAACCGGCGATGCGTACCTGGAAGAGCAGGACAAGGTTGAGCAGCTGACCGATCAGCTGAACCAGCTGCTCGAGTCGTTCAACGATGTCAATGGCGCGAATCAGGACGCGGTGTCGTCGAACGCCGATTACCAGGCTGGCCTTGCCGGTATTTCCGAAGAGGTTGAGCGGCAGAAGGAAGCGTACGAAGAGTCGCACAAGACTCTCGACGGCTTCAAGTTGTCGTTGGATCAGAGCACGGAGTCGGGTTCCGCGAACGCATCAATGCTGTCTGATGTGGCTGGTAAGGCGCAGGAGGCGGCTAAGGCGCAGTTCGAGGTGGATTCGTCCACGATGTCGTCGAAGGATGCTGCGGACAAGTACATTGCGACGCTGCGTGATCAGCGTGCGAAGTTCATTGAGTCGGCTACTGCGGCGGGGTTCAACAAGGCTGAGGTGAAGAAGCTCGCCGATCAGGTGTTCGCTTTGCCGTCGTCGAAGGACATCAAGATCCTGGCGGAAACGTCGGATGCGCAGAACAAAATCAACAACCTGATCACGTTGAACAATGGGCGCGTGGTTCGCATTTCGGTGCAGGCCACGAATGACAGCCCGGCTTCGTCGTGGACTGGTGGTGTGACGAAGGCTGACGGTGGCCTGGTCGACTACTACGCCGACGGCGGCATGCGCGAGAACCACCTTGCGGAGATTGCGCCTGCGGGTGCGTGGCGGGTGTGGGCCGAACCGGAAACAGGCGGTGAGGCGTACATCCCGCTCGCACCGTCGAAGCGTGCTCGTTCGTTGGCGGTGTGGGAAGAGACGGGGAAGCGGCTGCAAGCGTTCGCGTCGGGCGGGTTCAACATCCCGACCACGCAGCCAGCCGCGCCGTACTTCTCGATGCCCGTGCAGGCGGCTGGTTATGACGGCCCGTCGTCGGTGGCGTTCTCGTTCCCGTCGTCCGGGAACCAGCAGAAAGACATGGACGAAGCGATGTTCCTGCTGCGTACGAAGATTCGAGGGGGTCGCTGAGTCTCTCGTCATCCGGGTACGCACCGTCACGGTGCGTACCCGGGTGTTTTGGCCTAGAGCTCCGCGGGCTTCCAAGTGCGCGCCTGAACCGCGCCAGTCCCGCACCCGATCGCTAAGGCGGTGCGCTCGACGGGCGTCTGACGGTGGAAGCGCCGACGGCGGGGCTCGAAGGGTCGTACCGACGAAAGGTGAGCAAGATGCTACAGTCCGGGTCAGATGACCGGCTAGCCGAGGACGTGGATGTGAACGAGCTGCAGCTTGAGGCAGAACGCGATGCGAAGGCGTTAGTTGCGGGCATCCCCGAAGGGGGGTGGCGGACGGTCAACCCGGTTGCCGTCGCTGCTTCGCTGGGTGTGAAAGTTTTCGACGCGGACCTTCCCGAAAATGTTGCAGGGGTACTGCGTAAAAATCCCGCCGATGACGGCGCTATATATATCCAGCGCCTTGACCATCCGCGGCGGAAGCGTTTTACTGCTGCTCACGAGATTGGGCATGTCGTCTTGCGCCAGAAGCGCGACGAATGGAACGAAGTCGCCCTGGTGGACAAGCGCGACGAGTTGGCGACAAGGGGTACAAATGCGGACGAGCAGTACGCTAATGCCTTTGCCGCTGCACTCCTGATGCCCCAAGAATACCTATCCGAGATGTTGAATTTCGGCTTCTCCACGCGAGAGATAGCCGCGAACCTGAATGTTTCGGCTGAATCCCTGAGCTATCGACTAGCAAACCTTGGGATGGCGTAGGTAAGTGTCACAGGGGCAAGCGGGGGGCGAAGACCGGCGCTCCCAGATCGATGAATGGATCCAAGCGGCTTCAGCGAAGCCTGTGATTGAATCCGAGTTTCAGCCTCAGCATAAGCGCAAATCGCTTTGGGGGTGGTTGCTCGGATTCTTCCGCACGAAGGACATGAGTCCGGAGGACATCCTTCTCGACGGAATTAGGTTCGACCATCAGCTGAAGAAGTTGTTTGCGTTTCTGATCATCGTGGCTGTTGTTGGGCAAATAATCGTAGCCGACGTCCTACTTGTCATGTATCTGTCCGGCAGGTTCGATCCGGCGGCGGACTCGGCTGTTCTCATTGCATGGTTCAGTGCTGGCGTCGTGGAGATCGTCGGCTTGATGGCAATCGTTACCAGGTATCTATTCCCAAGCCTCGACGGCAAGACCGATCCTGACAAGAAGCGAAAGAAGCGGAAGAGTTGACAGGCGTCGTATACCTTGCGGGAAGAATCGACAAGAATGACTGGCGGCACGATTACGTGCTCGGCCTGCAGACTATTTTGTCTAACAGTGAGGTGATGCATTGGGGACTGCCGGCTATCCTTCCGAGGATCGCTGAGCGGCAGTTGGCTTACGCCGGTCCTTTTTTCGTATCGGATGACCATGGCTGCGCGCACGGCCGCTGCACTCATGGTGCGGCAGCTGAAGGATGCCTTGAAGGATATCTTCCGGACGGCATGACTAAAGAGGACCACAGAGCTCTCGTAGCTGAGCGTTGCCGTCTCGGCATAGAACGGTCAGACGACATTTTCTTCTGGTTCGAGGATCTCAAGGGCTTCGGCTCCTTGGTTGAGCTCGGCATCGCGATCGGTATGTCCAAAAGTGTGCACGTTTACACCAAGTCGTTAGAGGAACTCGACGAACTATGGTTCGGGCAGGCGCTGATAGCGTCGACGTCAGTTCATCGGGCCACGGACGTGCATTCTGCTGTCCAGCAATTCCTGTTCGACGTTGAAGCGAAGCCTCGAGAGCTGCTGGCGTTGTAGTCGAGCTGCGATGCGCCGCTCGACACCGATCGCCCTGTGTGCTTCAATTCACTCCTACAGACCCACGCTGACTAACGTGTTGAGCGTTCGCCCCACTCGACGAGCACTGCGTCGGGCGTGATTGCCAGCGCACGTGCCTGGATGCGAAGAAGTCTGTCTGGGAGCTGACGCAGGACCGGAAGGCCGCGGAGGTTCAAGCCCTCTCTGCCTCGTCGAGCGCCTCCCGAACTGGGAGGCGCGGAACGACGGCAGGGCAGCCAAACTCCCCGTATGGGAATCGTCCTTTTCGTCCTCGGCATCTTCATCACCTACTGGGTCGTGCAAGCGGCAGTGCTGAGCGCCCTCAACGACCACTACAAGACACGAGTCCACTTCGAGCTGACGGGCGAGTGGAAGCCGGGACACTGGAACAAAAAGACGGTGCCGAAGCGAGTGAGCAGCTAGACAACTTCAGCGGCGGCGAGACCGGTCCTTCAGCGTCCGGTTCTTGACTGCCGCACGCCAGCACCAGACCTGCTGCAGCCGGCCCTGCCAAGTCACCTGCACAAGAGCCGCGACCGGCGTGTGAGCGATCGCGAAACCCTTCAGCCGCAGCAGCCCTGCGTGCTGGTAACGGATCCACACGTACACCGGGCGTGGTGTCGCGAGCCGTTCTCCCGGCCCTTCGATGTGCTCCGGCCCTAGCCCATACGGCTCGTCCAACGTGACGTCGGGGTGCTCCGGGGGAGCCCACTTGTGCTCGGGCATGCGGCAGATCTTGCGCGATGCCTCCGACACGCAGCCTTCCAACCGGGACTGTGCTCGCTGCGCATCACCGCGGCTTCCGCGAGCGTTGTCAAGGGGTTCCGCTTAACCCGGCGAGGTTCTAGCGTTCGCAGTGGTCGCCGTCCCGGGCCGCAGCATCCTCAACGCGATGAAGGATCCGCCCATGACCCCCGATCCGTCCGCAGCGCTAAGCCGTTTGCACGCACGAATCGACCTGACCCCAGCAAGCCGGGTGTCGGCGGCATCGCTCGCAGCAGCCGGCTTCAGCCTTAGCGAGCTCCGAACGTTCCTCGAGACGCAAACGCGGAACTCTTCCACTACGTTCATTCTGAACCACCGACTCGATGCAGTTCGTCGAGAGCTGAGCACGGAGAACGTCGACATCCCTACTGCGGCCCGCCGATGGGGTTTCCTCCACCTCGGACGGTTCAGCGCCGTGTACACCCATCGACACGGGGAAACCCCAACTGAAACCGCTGCTGGCGCGGCCAGTGCAGGGTGTTGACAATGCGAACCACGATCTACGTGAACGGTGCGCGACTCGACCCGCAACCGCTGCGCTACTGCCCCTCGCTGGACGCTAACGGCGACGTCCGGCTGACGCTGCCCGGCAACCCCCTGGAATACCGGATCGCCGGATGGTCGGAACGAGGCGAGCCACGGGCGATGTACTTACGCCCGGCAGGCACGCGCTAGTTCAGCGGTACCGAGGTGACTCCTGCGACAGCGCCCGCAGCCATCGCAGTCCTTCTTCCTGCGTGATGATCGGCTTCCTACCTGCCTTGGTGGGGTAGGACGGGATCAGATCGCCGTTGTCGATCGCTTTGCGGATCGTGTCAACCGACAGGTCGACAGCGTTCGCAAAGTTGGGGATCGAGTAGGCGAGCCGATCGGTGCAGGATGGCTCGAGCTCGTGCATGTGTCCATGGTCCTCGGAGCGGGACCGTAACGCCATAGTCAAATTTGGCGTATTACCGCTGGATCTGACGGATTATGGGCAGTTTCAGGGTCAAAGACACACCCGTCCTCTTAGACGTGCGCAACGGTGATTGAACGGTCACGTAGGTTGCGCCGCATGGACGAGCAAGCGTTGACGGTCACCGAGCTCGCTGCGTGGCTGCAGATCTCCGAGTGGAAGGCGCGGGAACTGGGGAAGGATCCCCTGTTCCCGTCCTTCCGCAACGGCAACCAGCACCGCTTCTGGCCCTCCGAGGTCAAAGCCTGGACTCAGCAGCCACGGGATCCGTGGAAGCAGTCGGCCCGTTCCCTGGGCCGCAAGCGCAACCGGTGAGGCTCAGCCGAGAGGTCCGCGTGACCACCACCGTCCCTGGGTGAACTGGTAGGTGTCGCCACCAGCGAGCACGGCCACCGGGTCGTTCTCCTTCGATCGCAACTCCGTCATCGGCTCGCCGGCGGTGCGTTCCAGGTCCTGCACTGCTTCTATCGCGCTCGTCACCCATCCGATGCTCCGAGGATGCTTTCGAGCTTCGTGTGCGCGCTCCTGCTCGTCTAGCCAGAACTCGAAGATTCGGACCTGCAGGTCTAGCCCCTGGTCGTTGGTGCCGCGGGAAGTCGCCGCGATCAGCGCAGCTTGACGGTTATTCATGGCGGAACCCTAGTCCGCAGCGAGTCCGCAAGAGGAACCCGAAGCGCCCTCACTGCACAACCCTCGGCTCGGAGCGCATCCGCACCAAACCGGGCGGCGCAACCAAGTACACCGAGAGACAACAGCCGCCGCCGAGTACTGGAAGTACACGCACCTGACGATCGACGTCGTCGACGGTCGGGGCGGCGGGTTCTCGGTCGAGGTCCCGGAAGGCAAACGGTTCCTCACCCGGTCGCGGATGTTCGACGACGCCGAGCTCGCCGATCTCGGCATGGTCCCGCGGGTGGCCCGGACGTAGGCTGACCGCACGCGTCGCGACGGAGCGGCGGGTGGGGTCGATCGGAGGACGCATGCGCGCACCCGGTCGGCTCCGCCCGCTCGTCGCCGCATCGTGGCAGCGGTCCGCCCGGGTCGACCCCGACGCCGCCCCGGTCCTCGCCCTCGGCGACGACGAACTCGACGCCGTCCGGCACGACGGCCCCCTCGCCACCCTGCTGCCGGTGGTCCGCCGGCTGCTGCTCGACGACTCCCGCTCGGCCGGGTGCGTCGTCGCCGTCGCGGACGCCGCGGGCCGTCTCGTCTGGGTCGACGGCGCCCGCTCCACGCGTCGCGCCGCCGAGGACATGGGCTTCGTCCCCGGGGCCGACTGGGCGGAGGACCGCGTCGGCACCAGCGCGCCCGGCACGGCACTGCGCCTGGACCGTCCGGTGCAGATCCGCTCCGACGAGCACTACGCGAACGCCGTCAAGCCGTTCTCGTGCACGGCCGTCCCGGTGCACGACGTGAGCGGTGCCACCGTCGGGGTGCTCGACCTGACGGGCGACGACCGCGCCGTCGAGCGGCACACGCTGTCGCTGCTCGCCGCCACGGTCGCCGCAGCCGAGGCCCAGCTCGCCCTCGCCGCGGTCCGCCCCCGGGCACGGACACCCCGCGTACCGTCGGCCGAGCTGACCGTGCTCGGGACCGACACCGCCGTGCTCCGGATCGCCGACCGCCGGGTCGAGCTGTCCGCCCGGCACTCGGAACTGCTCGTCGTGCTCGCCGCGCACCCCGCCGGCCTCGCAGCGACCGACCTCGCCGCCGCCGTCTACGGCGACCCGGGCGCGGTCGTCACCCTGCGCGCCGAGATCGTCCGGCTCCGGCGGGTCCTCGCGCAGCACGCGCCGGACGTGACCGTGACGTCGCGGCCGTACCGGGTGACCGGGGTCCGGACCGACGTCGACGGCGTGCTGTCCGCGCTCGAACGCGGGGCGCGCCTCCAGGCCGTCGACCGGTACGCGGGACCGGTCCTGCCGGGCTCCGCCGCACCCGGCGTCGACGCGGTCCGTGACCTGGTGCGGCTGCGGTTCCGCGAGTCGGTCGTCGCCGACGGCGGCGTCGACGCCCTGCTCGCGTGGGCGCGCACCCCGGACGGTGCGACCGACGCGCTCGTGCTCCGCGCGCTGCTCGCGGTGCTGCCGCGGCGGTCGCCGCGACGGGCCGGTCTCGTGGCGGCGATCGAGGCGCTCGAGGGCTCCTGAGACGGTCGACGACGGGCCGGGAGGCGCGGGTCGGGCTGGTAGTGTTGGCCTCCTCGCGAGTGTGGTGGAATCGGCAGACACGGGGCACTCAAAATGCTCTGCCTCACGGCGTGCGGGTTCAAGTCCCGCCACTCGTACGAAGTCGCTCACGGCGAGCGGGGCTGTTCCGGACCCGCGTCCCGCCACTCGTACCAAGCTGCTCATCCGTCTGATCGATCTGCGTGGTCTGGGATACGGCACTTCCGACGTCTAGTAGGCTTTCGTCCGTGAGTGACACAGAAGCAACAGCACCAGCACCCCGTCGCGTCGTCGTCGCCGAGGACGAGTCGCTCATCCGCCTCGACATCGTGGAGATCCTCCGCGACAACGGGTTCGACGTGGTCGGTGAAGCCGGTGACGGTGAGACCGCCGTCCAGCTCGCGACCGACCTCCGCCCCGACCTCGTCGTGATGGACGTCAAGATGCCCCAGCTCGACGGCATCTCCGCAGCCGAGAAGCTGTCCAAGAACCACATCGCGCCCGTCGTCCTGCTGACCGCGTTCAGCCAGAAGGACCTCGTCGAGCGTGCCACCGAGGCCGGCGCGCTGGCCTACGTGGTCAAGCCCTTCACCCCGAACGACCTGCTCCCCGCGATCGAGATCGCCCTCTCGCGGTACCAGCAGATCATCACGCTCGAGGCCGAGGTCGCCGACCTCGTCGAGCGCTTCGAGACCCGCAAGCTCGTCGACCGCGCCAAGGGCCTGCTGAACGAGAAGATGGGCCTCACCGAGCCCGAGGCGTTCCGCTGGATCCAGAAGGCCTCGATGGACCGCCGCCTGACCATGCACGACGTCGCGAAGGCGATCATCGAGCAGCTCAGCGCCAAGAAGTAGTCCAGCGCACCACCGTCGCTCACGGAACGCCGCCGGACCCCTTGGGGTCGGCGGCGTTCCTGCGTCCGGGGGTGGGGCGTGTTCCGCGACCACCTGGCAGGCTGGAGCCATGGACGACGTGGTGATCCGGGCCTCCCGGCCTGACGACATGCCGGCGGTGGCGGACCTGCGGTGGCGGTGGAGCGTCGACGAGGACGGCCGCTCGCCGGTGCAGACGCCGGAGGATTACCGCAGGGCGATGACGGACTTCGCCGCCCGTCACCGGGAGTCGCACCGGTGCGTGGTCGCCGAGCGGGACGGTGTGGTGCTCGGCATGGCGTGGCTGGCGGTCCACCCGCGACCGCCGGCGCCGCACGTCGACCGTGATCGGTTCGCCGCTGAGCTGCAGACGGTCTACGTGCACCCGGAGCTGCGTGGTTCCGGCGTCGCCGGACGGCTCGTCACGGCCCTGCTCCAGGTCGCCGACGAACTCGGCGTGGAGCGGACGTCGGTGCACTCGAGCGTGGACGGCGAGCGGCTCTACCGGAGGCTCGGGTTCGGCGACGCCCGCCTGTTGCTGCAGCGGCCGCCGGAGGACTGAGTCGTCGGTCCGTCGATCCGTCGGTCCGTCGGTCAGCGACGCTCGCGGATCATGTTCGTGATCCGGACGGTGGAGCACCGGCGACCCTGGTCGTCGGTCAGGACGATCTCGTGGGTGGTGAGGGTGCCGCCCAGGTGGATGGCGGTGCACGTACCGGTGACGATGCCGCTCGTGGCGCTGCGGGAGTGCGAGGCGCTGAGCTCGATGCCGACGGCGTAGCGGCCGGGCCCGGCGTGCACGTTCGCGGCCATCGAACCGAGGCTCTCCGCGAGGACGACGTAGGCGCCGCCGTGCAGCAGGCCGACCGGCTGGCGGTTGCCCTCGACGGGGATCGAACCGACCGCCCGCTCAGCCGAGAGCTCGGTGATGACCATGCCCATCTTCTCGGCCAGCTCACCCATGCCGCGTTCGTCGAGGCGGGGATCGATCGTGGTCGATGTGGTGTCGTCGGTCACGGTCTGCGTCGACCTTCCGTGTCAGCGGGCGTCGGTAGGCTGTCCGGGTGTCGGACTCCGCAAAGCCTACCCTCATGGTCATCGACGGCCACTCGCTCGCCTTCCGGGCCTTCTACGCGCTGCCGGTCGACAGCTTCGTGAACCGCGAGGGGCAGCACACCAACGCGATCCACGGCTTCATCTCGATGCTGCTGATGCTCCTGCAGCGCGAGAAGCCCACCCACCTGGCGGTGGCGTTCGACATCTCCCGGTTCTCGTTCCGCACGCGTGAGTACGCCGAGTACAAGGGCACCCGCTCGGAGACCCCGGCTGAGTTCAAGGGGCAGATCCCGCTCCTCCAGCAGGCGCTCGAGGCGATGGGCATCACCACCGTCACGAAAGAGGACTACGAGGCCGACGACATCCTCGCGACCCTCTCCAAGCAGGGTGCCGACCAGGGCTTCACGGTCTACGTGGTCTCCGGTGACCGCGACTCGATCCAGCTCGTCAACGACGACGTCACGCTGCTCTACCCGTCGGTCCGCGGTGTCTCCGAACTCACACGCTACGACCGCGACAAGGTCTACGAGCGGTACGGCATCGAGCCCCACCAGTACCCGGACATCGCGGCCCTGGTCGGCGAGACCAGCGACAACCTGATCGGCATCGACAAGGTCGGCGAGAAGACCGCGGTCAAGTGGGTGACCCAGTACGGGTCGCTCGACGGCGTCCTCGAGCACGCCGACGAGATCAAGGGTGTCGTCGGCAACAACCTGCGCGAGCAGCAGGACCGGGCGATCCGGAACCGCCGGCTCAACCGCCTGGTCACCGACGTCGAGCTGCCCGTCGGTCCCGCCGACGTCGCACTCCGCCCGGTCGACGAGACCGCGGTGCGCGAGCTCTTCGCCAAGCTGCAGTTCCGCACGCTGCTCGACCGCGTCTTCAAGGTCGCCGGGTCGGGCGACCCTGCCGAGCCCGCGGCCGAGGGCACCGTCACGGACGGCGCGCCGACCCCGCCGCCCGTCAAGACCCTGATCGACGAAGAGCTCGGCTACTGGCTCGAGCGCCGCAACGCGACCGAGGCGGCGAACGGCTACGGCGTCGCGGTCGAGGTCATCGACGGACGCCTCAGCGCCATCGGCATCGCGACCCACGACGACGCCGTGCTGGTACCGGGCGGCAGCGGCGCGAAGGACTACGAGCAGCTCTCGGCCTGGTTCGCCTCCGACGCCCCGAAGCACTTCCACGACGCCAAGGCCGCCATCAAGGCCCTCGGCACCGCCGGCTTCGTCGTGAACGGCATCGCTGGCGACGCACGGATCATGGGGTGGCTCGCGCAGCCCGGCAAGCAGGGACAGCCGCTGTCCGACCTCGTCTACCAGGAGCTCGGCGAAGAACTGCCGACGGCCGACCCGAACCAGCTGGTCCCCGAGACCGACCCGGTCAACGTCGGGGTGCACGCGTGGTTCGTGCTCCGCGTCACCACGGCCCTGCGCGCCCGGATCGACGCGTCCTCGCTGCAGGTCCTCGACGACATCGAGCTGCCGCTCGTGTCGGTGCTGGCCGGCATGGAGACCATCGGCGTCGGCATCGACCGCCCGGTGCTCACCGGCCTGTCGAAGGAACTGGGGGAGCGCGCCGCCGAACTCGCGCAGCAGGCCTTCGCCGAGATCGGGCACGAGGTCAACCTCGGGTCGCCGAAGCAGCTGCAGGAGGTCCTGTTCACCGAGCTCGCGATGCCGAAGACCCGCAAGACCAAGACCGGGTTCTCGACCGACGCCGCGAGCCTGACCGACCTGCAGGAACAGCACCCGCACCCGTTCCTCGGGCTCCTGCTGCAGCACCGCGACGCCACGAAGCTCCGGCAGATCGTCGACACACTCGACGCCGCCGTGGTCGACGGGCGCATCCACACCCGCTACGAGCAGACCGGTACGAGCACCGGCCGGGTCTCGTCGACCGACCCGAACCTGCAGAACATCCCGGTGAAGACGGCCGTCGGTCGCCGGATCCGGTCGGCGTTCGCGGTCGCTGAGCCGTACACGACGCTCGTCACCGCCGACTACTCGCAGATCGAGATGCGCATCATGGCGCACCTCTCCGGCGACCCGGGGCTCATCCAGGCCTTCAACGAGGGCGAGGACCTGCACCGCTTCGTCGGCGCCCGGGTGTTCGGCGTCGATCCGTCCGAGGTCTCCAACGAGATGCGCACCAAGGTCAAGGCGATGTCCTACGGCCTGGCCTACGGGTTGAGTGCCTTCGGTCTGTCGAAGCAGCTGCGCATCGAGCAGTCCGAGGCCCGGACCCTGATGACCGAGTACTTCGCCCGCTTCGGCGCGGTGCGCGACTACCTGCGCAACGTCGTCGAGCAGGCGCGCGAGGACGGCTACACCGAGACGATCTTCGGACGCCGCCGCCCGTTCCCCGACCTGAAGAGCCCGAACCGGGTCCTGCGCGAGAACGCCGAACGCGCCGCGCTGAACGCCCCGATCCAGGGTTCGGCCGCCGACATCATCAAGATCGCGATGCTCGGGGTCGCCGACGACCTGCGCGAAGGCGAGCTGCAGTCGCACCTGCTGCTCCAGGTGCACGACGAGCTCATCCTCGAGGTCGCGCCCGGTGAGCAGGAGCGTGTCGAGGAGATCCTCCGCACCCGGATGGGCAGCGCCGCCGAGCTGAGCGTCCCGCTCGACGTTTCGGTCGGTGTGGGACCGAACTGGGAGAGCGCCGCCCACTGACCCGGGTGGACCGGGAGTCCCGCCGACCCGCGGGTCGGTAGGGTCGGGGCATGAGCGAAGAGCGTCCTGTCCGCCAGCCGTCCGCCGTCGACCGCGTCGCCGAGGACTGGGTCACCACCCTCGTCGACCTCGACCCGACGACCGCCACGTACATCGGCGTCCCGGGGCGCACGGGGGAGTACGGCGACACCTCGCCCGCCGGCGCCGCCGCGATGGCCGAGGCCGCGCGCGGTGCGAAGCGTGCGCTCGACGCCGCTCCCGCCGTCGACTCGGTGGACCAGGTGACGAAGGCCGACCTCGGCGCCGAGCTGGACCTGGTGCAGGAGTCGTACGAGCGCAAGCTGCACCTCCGTGACCTCAACGTCATCGCGAGCCCGGCGCAGTCGGTCCGCGAGATCATCGACCTGATGCCGACCGCGACCGAGGGCGACTGGCAGGACATCGCGAGCCGACTGCACGCGCTGCCCGACGCCCTCGAGGGCATCCGCGAGACCCTGCTCGAGGGCACCCGCGAGGACGTCACCCCGGCCAAGCGCCAGGTCGCCCTGGTCGCCGAGCAGGCAGCCCGGAACGGCGCCGAGGACGGCTTCTTCGCCCGCCTCGCCGAAGGTGCAGCGTTCGACGACGGTTCGCCGGTGCCGGACACCCTCCGCGCCGAGCTCACCCGCGGGGCCCAGGTCGCCTCGGCCGCGTACCGCTCGCTCGGGCAGTTCCTGGAGCACGAGCTGCTGCCGCTCGCCACCCCCGTGGACGCCGTCGGCCGCGAAGCATACGAGTTGCACTCGCGCCGGTTCCTCGGTGCGGTCGTCGACCTCGACGAGACGTACGAGTGGGGCCTCGAGGAACTCGCGCGCATGCGGGACGAGCAGGAGCGCATCGCCGACCGCATCGAGTCCGGCGCGAGTGTCGCCCGTGCGATCGAGGTGCTCGACACCGACCCGTCCCGGATCCTGCACGGCACCGACGCCCTGCAGCGGTGGATGCAGGAGACGAGCGACGCGTCGATCGCCGCGATGGCCGGCACCTACTTCGACATCCCGGACCCGATCCGTCGCCTGGAGTGCCGGATCGCCCCCACGCAGGAGGGCGGCATCTACTACAGCGGCCCCTCCGACGACTTCTCCCGTGCCGGCCGCATGTGGTGGTCCGTGCCCGAGGGCGTCACCGAGTTCGGCACCTGGCGCGAGAAGACCACGGTCTACCACGAGGGCGTCCCCGGACACCACCTGCAGATCAGCCAGGGCGTCTACAACCGCGGCGAGCTGAACACGTGGCGCCGGCAGTTGTCCGGGTCCTCCGGGCACGTCGAGGGCTGGGCGCTGTACGCCGAGCGGCTGATGGAACAGCTCGGGTTCCTCGACGACGACGGCGACCGGCTCGGCATGCTCGACGGGCAGCGCATGCGTGCGGCCCGCGTCGTGCTCGACATCGGCGTGCACCTGCAGAAGACGAACCCCGACGGCGGCGGCTGGACGTGGGAGTACGCGCTCGACTTCATGGGGCAGAACGTGAACATGGACCCCGCGTTCGTCCGGTTCGAGGTCGCCCGGTACTTCGGGTGGCCGGGGCAGGCGCCCTCGTACAAGGTGGGTCAGCGCGTCTGGGAGTCCATCCGCGACGAGGTCGCCGTCCGCGAGGGAGCCGCCTTCGACCTGAAGGCGTTCCACCACCGTGCGCTCTCCCTCGGCAGCATCGGCCTCGACACCCTGCGGACCGCCCTGGTCGGGTGACGCGCCGTCGACACGCCCGGTTGTGGGGCCTCCGCCGGTGCGGTTAGACTTGTGCGGCGCAATCCGCGCCACTCAATCAATCGCCACGGCGGTGCACCACGGGGGCCGAGCCCCCGCACGCCATGGCCCGACTCATGTCCGTTCGGAGCAATCTCTACATGACAACCACTACGACCAAGGCTCCTAAGCAGGTCGCCATCAACGACATCGGTTCGGCTGATGACTTCCTGGCCGAGGTCGAGAAGACCCTGAAGTTCTTCAACGACGGTGATCTCATCTCCGGCACCGTCGTGAAGATCGACCGCGACGAGGTCCTCCTCGACGTCGGTTACAAGACCGAGGGCGTCATCCCCTCGCGCGAGCTCTCGATCAAGCACGACGTCGACCCCAACGAGGTCGTCGAGGTCGGCGACGAGGTCGAGGCCCTGGTTCTCCAGAAGGAGGACAAGGAAGGCCGCCTCATCCTGTCGAAGAAGCGCGCGCAGTACGAGCGTGCGTGGGGCGACGTCGAGAAGATCAAGGAGTCCGACGGCGTCGTGACCGGGACGGTCATCGAGGTCGTCAAGGGCGGTCTCATCGTCGACATCGGCCTCCGTGGCTTCCTCCCCGCCTCGCTCATCGAGCTCCGTCGTGTCCGCGACCTCACGCCGTACCTCGGCCAGGAGATCGAGGCCAAGATCCTCGAGCTCGACAAGAACCGCAACAACGTGGTCCTGTCGCGCCGTGCGCTCCTCGAGCAGACGCAGTCCGAGTCCCGGACGACGTTCCTCAACAACCTCCACAAGGGCCAGGTCCGCAAGGGCATCGTGTCCTCGATCGTCAACTTCGGTGCGTTCGTGGACCTCGGCGGCGTCGACGGTCTCGTCCACGTCTCCGAGCTCAGCTGGAAGCACATCGAGCACGCCAGCGAGGTCGTCGAGGTCGGTCAGGAAGTCACCGTCGAGATCCTCGAGGTCGACCTGGACCGCGAGCGCGTGTCGCTCTCGCTCAAGGCGACGCAGGAGGACCCGTGGCAGGTCTTCGCCCGCACCCACGCGATCGGTCAGATCGCACCGGGCAAGGTCACGAAGCTCGTCCCGTTCGGTGCCTTCGTCCGCGTTGCCGACGGCATCGAGGGCCTCGTGCACATCTCGGAGCTCTCGAACAAGCACGTCGAGCTCGCCGAGCAGGTCGTCTCGGTCAACGACGAGGTCTTCGTCAAGATCATCGACATCGACCTCGACCGTCGCCGCATCTCGCTCAGCCTCAAGCAGGCGAACGAGGGCGTCGACCCGGAGAGCGACGAGTTCGACCCGGCGCTCTACGGCATGCCGACCGAGTACGACGACAAGGGTGACTACAAGTACCCCGAGGGCTTCGACCCGGAGACCAACGAGTGGCTCGAGGGCTACGACACGCAGCGCACCGAGTGGGAGGGCCAGTACGCGGCCGCCCAGGGGCGTTGGGAAGCCCACAAGGCGCAGGTCGCGAAGACCATCGCCGACGAGGCGCAGGGTGGCTTCGACCTCCCGGCCACGGCTTCCTCGTCGTCGTCGACCTCGTCGTTCGCCGGCGAGACGGGTGGCGCGAGCCCCCTGGCCGACGACGCGTCGCTCGCTGCACTCCGCGAGAAGCTCAGCTCGACCAACAACTGATCGAGCGGTTCGTCCCGACCGGAAGCCCGGCACCCCTGACAGGGTGCCGGGCTTCCGGCGTTTCCGGGCATCGGGGTCGTTACCCTGTTGCCGTGCACATCATCGGACTCACGGGCGGCATCGCCGCGGGCAAGTCGACCGTCTCCCGGCGCTGGGCCGAGCACGGGGCCGTCGTCGTCGACGCAGATCGACTGGCGCGGGACGCCGTGGCACCGGGCAGCCCGGGCCTGGCGCAGGTCACCGAGCGGTTCGGTCCGTCGGTGATCGCCGCCGACGGTTCCCTCGACCGGCCGGCGCTCGGGTCGGTCGTGTTCGCGGACCCCGCGGCGCGGAAGGACCTCGAAGCCATCACGCACCCCGAGGTCTGGCGGCTCGCGCAGCAGGCGTTCGACGCCGCCGAGGCCGCCGAACCCGACGCCGTGGTGGTCTACGACGTGCCGTTGCTCGCCGAGGCTCGCGGCTCGCGTCCGCTCCGGTTCGACGCAGTCGTGGTGGTCGACGCCCCTGCGGCGCAGCGCATCGAGCGGCTCGTCGAGCACCGCGGGATGCCCCGTGACGAGGCCGAGCGTCGCGTCGCCGCCCAGGCGAGCGACGCCGACCGTCTCGCCCTCGCCGACCACGTCGTCGACGCCACAGGGACGCTCGAGCAGACGATCCGCTCCGCTGACGAGGTGTGGGCGCGGATCACTCCATGAGCCACCGCCTGCTGCTCGTCCTCGCCGCGATCGTCCTCGTGGCGATCGGGGCCGCCTCGCTCGTCGCCGCGAACGTCCTCGGTGCCCAGCGTGTGGCGGACAACGGCCGGGTCGCGGTGCACGAACGGCCGTCGGGTGACGAACACGGGCCCGAGGGGGAGTTCCACCGGTTCCGGCTCGGAACGGTGAACGGTGAGCGGCTCACGCCGAACCGGGACGACTTCGCCGCGCGCACCTCGGCCGACGGTCCGCTCCTGCTGTTCCTGCCGGCGACCCGATCCCGTCCCGCGGAGTACCAGCGGTTCCTCGGAGCCGCCCTGGCCGACGGGTACCACGTGCTCGGACTCGACTACTGGAACCTGGGCCGCACCCTGTCCGGCACGTGTGAGGCCGACGCACGCTGCTACGGCATGGTGCAGCGGAACCGCTTCGACGGCACGCGGCCCTCGGCGTTCAGTGCGGTGAGTCCGGCCGGGTCGATCGTCTCGCGCTTCCGGGACGCCGTCGCGTACCTCGACGACCACGACCCCGACGGCGGTTGGGGGCGGTTCGTCCAGGGCGACGACCGCATCGTCTGGAACGACATCGTCGTGGCCGGGCACTCGCAGGGCGGCGGAGAGGCGGCGTACATCGCCCACATCCGCAGTGTCCACGGCGCGCTGATGTTCTCGTCACCCGTGGAGTCCCGCGGGCCGGCACACGCAGCGTGGATGGACCGCCCGGGCCGGACACCGGTGGACCGGATGTACGCCATCGACGACGTCCGTGACACGTTCGGCCCCCGCATCACCGGTTCGTGGGACGTCCTCGGGTTGAGCGGTGTGTCCGGACCGTTCGAGACGGACACCGCACCGCCACTCGCCGGAGCGGACCCGCACGCGATCCTCACCGACCTCGGCGGCGAGGGCAAGGCGCACTCCCTGATCATCAAGGACTCGACGCCGCTCACCCGTGACGGCGTCCCCCGGATGCTCCCGCTGTGGCAGTGGATGCTGCACCGGTTCTCCACAGATCCCGCTGTTCCCTCTGACCGCTCATAGCGTCGCGCAATAGCCTTCCTGCGTGCAGCCCGTTCGTGATGAACCCGACCTGCGCTCGCTCATCCGGGCCCGTGCGGCCGACGGGGGCGTGCGCCACTTCCTCGAGGACGCCCGCTCCGAGCGCGTCCTCACGTACCGCGCGCTCGACGACGCGGTGACCGCCTGGTCGCGGACCTTCGACGCGATCGGCATCGCCCCGTCGGGTGCCGTCCTGGTCGACGTGGGTGACCCGCTCGCGTTCGCGGTCGTGCACCTGAGCGCCGTCGCCTCCGGTCGCCGCGCGATCCCCGTCGACACCGGCCAGCCGGCCACCGAGCCCGGCCGTCTCGCCGACCTCATCGGCGGAGCGTCCATCGTCGTGTCGGACCGCGCGGTGGACGCGACCGTCGCCGGGGCGCCGGCGAGCGGGATCGACCCCGCCACGTTCCTCCCGACCGCCGTCCGTGACGGCGACCTGCCCGCCGACAGCCCGCACGCGCCGGGCCAGGGGTCCGTCGTGCTGTTCACCTCCGGTTCGACCGGCACGCCGAAGGGCGTCGAGCTGCCCGAGACGCAGCTGCTGTTCGTCGCCCGGGCCGTCGCACGGCACAACCGGCTCGTGCCGGACGACCGCGGGTTCAACTCCTTGCCGCTGTTCCACGTCAACGCCGAGGTGGTCGGGCTGCTCGCGACGCTCGTCGCCGGCGCGACCCTGGTGCTCGACCGGCGCTTCCGTCGCACCGGGTTCTGGGACCTGCTCGCCGAACGACGGATCACCTGGCTGAACGCCGTCCCGGCCGTCCTGGCCGTCCTGGCGAAGACCGGGCCGCTCGAGTTCCCGTCGGGCCTGCGGTTCGTGCGCAGTGCGTCGGCACCGCTGCCCGATCCCGTGCGCGCCGCGCTCGGCGACGTGCCGCTCGTCGTGAGCTGGGGCATGACCGAGGGCGCCTCGCAGATCACGGCGACCCCGCTCGACGAACCGGCCCGGCCCGGTACCGTCGGGGTGCCGGTCGGGTCCGAGGTGCAGGTCCGCGACGAGGACGGGGCGCTCCTGCCTTCCGACGAGATCGGCGCGCTGTGGGTGCGTGGCGAGGGGATCGTCCGCGGCTACCTGGGTGGCCGCGCGTCCGAGCGGTTCGACGCCGACGGCTGGCTCCACACCGGTGACGTCGGCTCCGTCAGCACCGACGGCTGGGTGTCCCTGGCCGGACGCTCCGACGACGTCATCAACCGCGGTGGTGAGAAGGTCTACCCGTCCGAGGTCGAGGACGTCCTGCTCGGCGACCCACGCGTGCTCGAGGCGGTCGTCGTCGGTCGCCCCGACGACGTGCTCGGTGCCGTCCCGATCGCCTACGTGATCCCGCAGCCCGACGAACCCGTCGACCACGCAGCCCTCGTGGCCGACCTCGTGGCCCGGGCCGAGGCACACCTGACCCGGTTCCGCCGACCGGTCGAGGTCATCGTCGTGCCCGACCTGCCGCGTGCGCCCACCGGCAAGGTGCAGCGCGCGAAGGTCCGGACGATGGCCCGACCCTCGTGAACGGGTCGTCACGCGTGTTCCCTGCGTCGACCGGCGACGAGCCGGGGGTGCAGACGCCGACGCGCACGGCCGAGGGCAAGCCCCGGCACCTGTACGAGGTCGACGTGCTCCGCATCCTCACGTTCGCGTGCGTGATCGGGGTGCACACCACGAGCCACACCGCGGCCACCGACGACGTCGGGCTGAACGCGCTGCTCGCCCTGCTGCACTTCACCCGGCTGGTCTTCTTCTCGCTGACCGCGTTCGTGCTCGTGTACAGCTACACCTTGCGCCCGAGGCCGATGGCGCAGTTCTGGCCGAAGCGGTTCCTGCTCGTGGGCGTGCCGTACCTGGCGTGGTCGTTCGTCTACGTCGCGGCGGCGTGGCTGCTGAGCCCCGCCCGCCGTGGCGACGTCCCCGACTTGGTGCGCACCGCGGCCGAGGGCATCGTCACCGGCACCTCGTGGTACCACCTGTACTTCCTGCTCGTGACCATGCAGGTGTACCTGCTCCTGCCGGTGATCGTCTGGCTGGTACGCCGGACCCGCGGGCACCACGTGACCGTGCTGGTCGTGGCGCTCCTGCTCCAGCTGGTGGTGTTCGCCGGGTACAAGTACTTCCCGGCGAGCGACGCGTGGATGCAGGGGTACCAGAAGCAGTTCTTCTTCTCGTACGTCTTCTTCATCGTCTCGGGGGCGATCGCCGCCGACCACGCGGACGCGTTCCTGCGGTTCATCCGGGTCCACCGGCGCCCGGTCCTGTGGGCGTTCGCCGGCGTCGGGGGGCTGACCCTCGGCGTGTGGGCGCTCCAGGTGGGCCTCGGGCAGTCCCTCTACGCCGCGGGCACGCCGCTGCAGCCGATCCAGGTGATCTGGAGCACCGCGGTGTTCGTCGGGTTCCTGGCGATCGGCGCCGCATGGGCGGACCGCCGGCGACCCGGGAGCCGAACCGCCCGGTTCGTCGACTACGCGTCCGACCGCTCCTTCGGCATCTTCCTGAGCCATCCGTTCCTCATCTGGATCCTGCTCTACGGCGACAGCTGGCTCGAAGCCGTCGTGCCACGACCATGGCTCACCCTCGTCACGTACCTGCTCGTGCTGGTGCTGTCCGTCGCGGTGACCGAGTTGTTCCGGTGGACGCCGCTCAGCGTGCCGCTGACCGGGCGGCCGTCGTTGTCGTCGCGGGCATCGCGAGCGGCACGGGCGCGTCGATCCGAAGGCGCGGCGGTGCCGCAGCGGTCGCCGGAACCGGTGGAGCCGGACGACGCCCTCGTCGGCGAGACCGACGACGTCGGGCGGCGCGCCGCGCGCTGAGCGCTCGCCCGCACGGCGCAGCTCTCGTGCGAGGTTCCGTCCGTGGTGCGATGGTGACGCCGTCCCACGGGGTCCGGAACCTCGCACCAGCCGTGCGGGGCGGTGGACACGTGGCGCGGCGGCCGGGAGGCACGTGGCGGGCCCGACCCGTGCCTCCCGGCCGTCGCGTGCTGACCACCAGGGCCGGCGCACGTTCCGCGCACCGGCTGCCGGCCGTCAGGCCGAGCGCTGCTCGGCCTTCGGGGTGCCGATCTCGAGCACACCGTCGGTGGACGTCAGCCGCTGGGGCTTCATGAACCACGCGACGACGGCCGCGGCTCCGAGCAGGACGCAGGAGAGCGCGAAGGGCACCTGCCACCCCGAGGCGTCGATGAGCAGGCCGAACACGATGGGCGAGACCACACCGGCGATGCCGAACCCGGTGTTCATGAACCCCGAGGCCGTGCCCGACCACTGCGGCGCCACGTCCATCGGGATCGCCCAGAGGTTGGCGTTGCAGAGCTCGAGGAAGAAGAACGACAGGGCCAGCGAGATCGTCGCGACGAGCAGGCCCTGCCCGATCACGAGCGGGATGAGGCAGAGGAGCGAGCCGCCGAGCCCGATCACCAGGATGGTCCGGCGGGCGTTCCGGGTGTTCCCGCCGCGGTGGATGATGCGGTCGCTGAGCATCCCGCCGACCGTGTCCCCGACGACACCGGCCAGCAGGATGAGGGTGGTGAACAGGGCGAAGTCGCCGATCTCCAGGCCGTAGGTGGAGCTGAGGAAGGTCGGGAGCCACGTGAGGAACACCCAGAGGGTCCAGCCGTACCCGAAGTCGACGAAGGTGACCGGCAGGATCTGCTTCGCCATCTGGCGCCACGGCACCGGGGGACGGGTCGCGCGGGTCTCGACCGGCGGGAGCTCGGCGAGCTCGACCTGCGTGATGCCCTTCGCGGACTCGGGCTTGTCGCGGAACCAGACGAACCAGACGACCGCCCACGCCAGGGACAGCACCGCGGTGGCGAAGAACGCCCAGCGCCAGCTGCCCGTCGCGCCGATCACCCACGCGACGATGAGCGGCGCCAGGGCGTTGCCGAGCCGCGCCGCGGAGTGCACCACGCCCTGGGCGAAGCCGTTCCGGTCGCGGGGGATCCACCGGCTCATCGCCTGCGTGGCGGTCGGGAACGCGGCGGCCTCGCTCAGCCCGAGCAGGGCCCGTGCGGCGAAGAGGGTCCAGAAGCCGACCGCGAACCCGGTCCAGAGCGTCGCGACGCCCCAGATCACCGTGATGACGAAGAGCGCCCTGCGCGGGCCGAACTTCTCGCTGATCGTGCCGCCGAACACCTGCAGCAGTGCGTACGGCAACGAGAACGCGGAGACGATGAGGCCGGCGGTCGCCTCGTTGAACCCGAACTCCTCGGTGATGTGCGGCAGCGCGGTCGAGATGTTCGTCCGGTCGATGTACGAGATCGCGTACATGCAGCAGAGCAGGACGAGCACACGCCCGCGGATGCGTCCGCGGAACGGGGTGCCCTTGATCGGTGCGGCCGGGGTCGCCGTGGTCATGAGGCCTCTTCGGGGGAGTGGGAAGGAGTCGGGTGACTGAACGGATCGGACGGTATTCCTGGTCACTATCCGTCGACTTGGAGCCTGCTTGCAGCGGACAATACGCCGAGGGCGAGCAGCGGTCCTCGGTGTCAGGGGTGCCGACTAGCGTTGTCGCCATGGGTGTTGCGATCGAACCGACCCGAGCGGTGCGTCCGTTCGAGGTCATCAGCGAGTACTCGCCGAGTGGCGACCAGCCCGCGGCCATCGCGGAACTCGCCGGGCGGATCAACGCCGGTGAGACCGACGTCGTGCTGCTGGGCGCGACCGGTACCGGCAAGTCGGCGACGACCGCGTGGCTCATCGAGCAGGTGCAGCGGCCGACGCTCGTGCTCGCGCACAACAAGACGCTCGCGGCCCAGCTCGCCAACGAGTTCCGCAGCCTGATGCCGAACAACGCGGTCGAGTACTTCGTCTCGTACTACGACTACTACCAGCCCGAGGCGTACGTCCCGCAGACGGACACCTTCATCGAGAAGGACTCCTCGGTCAACGCCGAGGTCGAACGACTCCGGCACTCCACGACGAACTCGCTGCTCAGCCGTCGCGACACCGTGGTGGTGTCCACCGTCTCCTGCATCTACGGTCTCGGTACCCCCGAGCAGTACATGAACGCATCGGTCGCGCTCCACGTGGGCCAGACGATCTCCCGCGACCAGCTCGTCCGCAAGTTCGTCGCCATGCAGTACCAGCGCAACGACGTCGACTTCGCCCGGGGCACGTTCCGGGTGCGCGGCGACACCATCGAGATCATCCCGATGTACGAAGAGCACGCGATCCGCATCGAGATGTTCGGTGACGAGATCGAAGCGCTCTCCTCGCTGCACCCCCTCACCGGCAACGTCATCGACGACCTGCCCGCCGTCTCGATCTTCCCGGCCTCGCACTACGTCGCGGACACCGACGTGATGCACCGGGCGATCGCCTCCATCAAGGAAGAACTCGCGGAACGGCTCGCCGAGCTCGAGGGCCAGGGCAAGCTGCTCGAGGCCCAGCGGCTCCGGATGCGCACCACGTTCGACATAGAAATGATGGAGCAGATCGGGTTCTGCTCGGGCATCGAGAACTACTCGCGGCACATGGACGGCCGTGGCCCGGGCGAAGCCCCGCACTGCCTCATCGACTACTTCCCCGACGACTTCCTCATCGTCATCGACGAGTCGCACGTCACCGTGCCGCAGATCGGCGCGATGTACGAGGGCGACGCCTCGCGCAAGCGCACCCTCGTCGAGCACGGGTTCCGCCTGCCGAGCGCGATGGACAACCGCCCCCTCAAGTGGGAGGAGTTCCTCGAGCGCGTCGGGCAGAAGGTCTACCTGTCGGCCACCCCCGGGCGCTACGAGCTCGGGGTCACCGACAGCGTCGTCGAGCAGATCATCCGCCCGACCGGCCTGATCGACCCCGAGATCGTGGTCAAGCCGAGCGACGGCCAGATCGACGACCTGCTCGAGGAGATCAAGCAGCGGGTCGAAAAGGACGAACGCGTCCTCGTCACCACGCTGACCAAGCGCATGGCGGAAGAACTCACCGACTTCCTCGGGAACGCGGGCGTGCGCGTCCGGTACCTGCACTCCGACGTCGACACCCTCAAGCGCGTCGAGCTGCTGACCGAGCTGCGGCAGGGTGTCTACGACGTGCTCGTCGGCATCAACCTGCTGCGCGAGGGCCTCGACCTGCCCGAGGTGTCGCTCGTCGCGATCCTCGACGCCGACAAGGAAGGCTTCCTCCGCTCGTCGACGTCGCTCATCCAGACGATCGGTCGCGCTGCCCGCAACGTGTCGGGCCAGGTGCTCATGTACGCCGACAAGATGACCGACTCGATGAAGACCGCGATCGAGGAGACCGATCGCCGTCGTGAGAAGCAGGTCGCCTACAACCTGGAGCGGGGCATCGACCCCCAGCCGCTGCGCAAGAAGATCGCGGACATCACCGAGGTCCTGCAGCGCGAGAACGACGACACGAAGGCCCTCCTGCAGGGTCGCCCCGGCACCGACGGCCGTCGGTCGCCCACGCCGAACCTCAAACGCGGTGGCATCGCGGGCGAGGGCGCGACGCAGCTCGGTGCTACCATCGCCGATCTGAACGACCAGATGCTGCAGGCGGCGGCCGAGCTGAAGTTCGAGCTCGCGGCGCGACTGCGCGACGAGGTGCAGGACCTGAAGAAGGCCCTGCGCCAGATGGAGTCGGCCGGGCATGTCAGCTGACGGTGCCCGCACGGTCGTCGTGACCGGTGCGAGTGCCGGGCTCGGGTACCACGCCGCCGAGCAGCTCGCCGCGGCGGGGCACCGTGTGGTGCTGGCGACCCGCGATCGTGGTCGGGCCGACGCCGCCGAGCGCAGCATCCGGCGGCACGTCGACGGAGCCTCGCTCGCCCACGTCCACCTCGACCTCGCCGACCTCGACTCGGTCGCCGCCGCCGCCGACGAACTGGCCGCGCTGGAACCCGACGGCGTCGACGCGGTCGTGAACAACGCCGGGGTCGTCGGGGCGTCCACGCGGGGGAGCACGGCGCAGGGCACCGAACTGCAGATCGGCACGAACCACCTCGGGCACTTCGCGTGGACCGCCGGGGTCCTGCCCCTGCTCGAACGACGAGCCGGCCGGGTCGTGCACCTCGGGTCGATCGCTCACCGGTTCGCACAGCTCGAGACGACCGATCCGCTCGGGGTCGGTCGGTACTCGAGCCACCGCCAGTACGCCAGGAGCAAGCTCGCGGTGATGCTGTTCGGCTTCGAGCTCGCCGAACGACTGGCCGATTCGGAATCGTCCGTGTTGAGCGTCGTCGCGCACCCAGGCCTGTCGCTCGACCGACTGTCCCCGGCCCGCCCGGACGTCAGCTCGACACGACCCGAGCCCGAGTGGATCCGCCCGGCGCAGCGCGTCGTCGCCCAGGGCAAGGACGTCGGCGCCCAGCCGCTCGTGCACGCGGCCGTCGGTGCGGACGTGCACTCGGGGGAGTACTGGGGCCCGGCCGGCTGGATGCAGCTCCGTGGCCCGGCCACGGTGGTCGCAGCCGAACCACGGGCGCACGACCGCACGGTCGCAGCACAGCTCTGGGCCGCGAGTGAGCGTGCATCCGGCGTCGCGTTCGCTCTCGACGCACTCGTCTGACCCTCCATCCAGGCCGAATGTCGGTGCCGCTTCGTAGAATCGACGACGATGACCATCACATCTGACCCCGGTACCTCGACGTCGGGCCGGAACGCCTTCGGCGAGCCCGCTGACCTCCACCTCCCCGGCGGGACCGCACCGCACAGCACCTCCACGCTCAGCGTGCGCGGCGCCCGCGTGCACAACCTCCGTGACGTCGACCTCGAGATCCCGCGCGACTCGCTCGTCGTCTTCACCGGCCTCTCCGGCTCGGGCAAGTCCTCGCTGGCGTTCGACACGATCTTCGCCGAGGGGCAGCGCCGGTACGTCGAGTCGTTGTCCGCCTACGCGCGCCAGTTTCTCGGCCAGGTCGACCGCCCCGACGTCGACTTCATCGAGGGGCTCTCGCCGGCGGTGTCGATCGACCAGAAGTCGACCAACCGCAACCCCCGGTCGACGGTCGGCACGATCACCGAGGTCTACGACTACATGCGTCTGCTCTGGGCGCGCATCGGGGTCCCGCACTGCCCGACGTGCGGCGAGGTGATCAGCAAGCAGACCGTGCAGCAGATCGCCGACCAGCTCATGCAGTTCGAGACCGGCACCCGGTTCCAGGTCCTCGCGCCCGTCATCTCCAAGAAGAAGGGCGAGTTCGTCGACCTCTTCCAGGAGCTCGCGGCGTCCGGGTACGCCCGCGCGATCGTGGACGGGGAGCGCATCCAGCTCAGCGACCCGCCCAAGCTCAAGAAGCAGGTCAAGCACGACATCTCGGTCATCGTCGACCGCCTGGTGGCGAGCGACGACATCCTCGGCCGTCTCACCGACTCGCTCGAGACCGCCCTGCGCCTGACCGACGGTACCGTCGGCATCGACTTGGTGGACCACGAGGGGCGCGGAGCGGTCCGGACCTACTCCGAGAACCTCTCCTGCCCGAACAACCACCCGCTCGCGCTCACCGAGATCGAGCCGCGCACGTTCTCGTTCAACGCGCCGTTCGGTGCCTGCCCCGAGTGCTCCGGCCTCGGGACGCGCATGTCGGTCGACCCCGACCTGGTGCTCGGCGACCCCGAAGCCTCGTTGCGTGACGGCGTCCTGTTGCCCTGGACCGGGACGAGCGGGCTGTACTCCTACTTCGAGAAGCTGCTCGGCGGCCTCGGCAAGGAGCTCGGCTTCTCGCTCGACACCCCGTGGAACCAGCTCGACCCCGCCGTGCAGGCGTCGATCCTGACCGGCAAGGACTTCCAGGTGTCGGTCTCCTGGCGCAACCGGTTCGGCCGCGAGATGCGGTACACGAGCGGGTTCGAGGGCGTCATGCCCTACATCGAGCGCAAGTTCGCCGAGGCCGAGTCGGACTCGCAGCGGCAGCGCTTCCAGGGCTACCTGCGCGAGGTCCCGTGCCCGGTGTGCGAGGGCACCCGTCTCAAGCCCGAGGTGCTCGCGGTGACGGTCAACGACCGCAGCATCGCGGACGTCACCGACATGTCGCTCGACAACGCGTACTCGTTCATGGACGAGCTGACGCTGACCGACCGCGAAGCGCACATCGCCGCCGCGGTCCTCCGCGAGATCCGCGCACGCCTCGAGTTCCTGCTCGAGGTCGGCCTGAACTACCTCACGCTCGCGCGTGGTGCCGGTGGTCTCTCCGGCGGCGAGGCGCAGCGCATCCGCCTGGCGACGCAGATCGGATCCGGGCTGACCGGTGTGCTCTACGTGCTCGACGAGCCGAGCATCGGCCTGCACCAGCGCGACAACCGTCGACTCATCGACACCCTGGTCAAGCTCAAGGACCTCGGCAACACGCTCATCGTCGTCGAGCACGACGAGGACACGATCCGCACGGCCGACTGGGTCGTCGACATCGGCCCCGGCGCCGGTGTGAACGGCGGCAACGTCGTGCACTCCGGTTCGTACGAGGGCATCATCGAGAACCGTGAGTCGATCACCGGTGACTACCTCGCCGGCCGACGCGCGATCGAGGTGCCGGCCGAGCGTCGCAAGGTCAACCTGAAGCGCGCCATCACCGTGCAGGGCGCCCGGGCGAACAACCTCAAGTCGATCGACGCGGACTTCCCCCTCGGTGTGTTCACCGCGGTCACGGGCGTCAGCGGGTCCGGCAAGTCGACGCTGGTGAACGACATCCTGTACAAGGTGCTCGCCAACCAGCTCAACGGCGCACGGCACATCGCGGGCAAGCACACGCGGGTGAAGGGCCTCGACCAGCTCGACAAGGTCGTGCACGTCGACCAGGCACCGATCGGCCGCACGCCGCGCTCGAACCCGGCGACCTACACGGGCGTGTTCGACCGCATCCGCCAGCTGTTCGCCGAGACGCAAGAGGCGAAGACCCGCGGCTACCAGCCCGGCCGCTTCAGCTTCAACGTCAAGGGCGGCCGCTGCGAGAACTGCGCGGGCGACGGCACGATCAAGATCGAGATGAACTTCCTGCCCGACGTCTACGTCGCGTGTGAGGTCTGCGGTGGTGCGCGCTACAACCGCGAGACGCTCCAGGTGCACTACAAGGGCAAGAACATCTCCGAGGTCCTCGACATGCCGATCAGCGAGGCGGCCGAGTTCTTCGAGCCGATCTCGGCGATCCACCGGTACATGGCGACGCTCGTCGACGTGGGCCTCGGCTACGTGCGCCTCGGCCAGAGCGCGACCACGCTCTCCGGCGGCGAGGCGCAGCGCGTCAAGCTCGCCACCGAGCTGCAGCGTCGCTCGAACGGCCGCACGGTCTACGTGCTCGACGAGCCGACCACCGGTCTGCACTTCGAGGACGTCCGCAAGCTGCTCCTCGTGCTGCAGAGCCTGGTCGACAAGGGCAACACCGTCATCACGATCGAGCACAACCTCGACGTCATCAAGTCCGCCGACTGGCTGATCGACATGGGACCCGAGGGCGGTTCCGGTGGTGGCACGGTCCTGGCGACGGGTACCCCGGAGCACGTGGCGACCGTGCCGGAGAGCCACACCGGTGTCTTCCTGCGCGAGATCTTCGACGCGCAGGACGCCCGGGTCGGCAAGCAGCAGGCGGTGGGCGCACGGCAGGCCACACAGAAGCAGCAGGGCACGAGCAAGCAGAAGGCGGGTGCTCGGTAGGTGGCGGACACCGTCCCGTGGCGTCCGAAGGCGGGGGAGATCCCGACCGACCCGGGCGTCTACCGTTGGCGTGACGAAGCCGGTCGGGTGCTCTACGTCGGCAAGGCGAAGAACCTCCGCGCCCGGCTGAGCAACTACTTCGCGCCGCTGCCGACGCTGCACGAGCGCACGCGGCGCATGGTCCTGACGGCACGCAGCGTCGAGTGGACGACGGTCGGCTCCGAGATCGAGGCGCTCCAGCTGGAGTACACCTGGATCAAGGAGTTCGACCCGCCGTTCAACGTCAAGTTCCGCGACGACAAGTCGTACCCGTACATGGCGGTCACCCTGGGTGACGAGGCACCGCGGGTGATGGTGACGCGCAACCGCAAGATCAAGGGCGCGAAGTACTTCGGTCCGTACCCGAAGATCTGGGCGGTGCACGACACCATCGACTTGATGATCAAGGTGTTCCCGATCCGCACGTGTTCGGACTCGTCGTACAAGAAGGCGATGCAGACGGGCCGTCCGTGCTTCCCGGGGCAGATCGGCAAGTGCGGTGGCCCGTGCTCGCAGAAGGTCACGATCGAGGAGCACCGTGCCCTCGTCGAGGAGTTCGTGCGCTTCATGAACTCCTACGACCGCCGGGTCATCACCGAGCTCCGGCAGCGCATGGGGGCCTCGGCCGACGCGATGCAGTACGAGCAGGCCGCGAAGTACCGCGACCAGGTCGAGGCGCTCGAAGCCGTGCTCGAGAAGTCCGCCGTGGTGCTCCGCGACTCGGTCGACCTCGACCTGTTCGGCATCGCGGAGGACGAGCTCGCTGCGGCCGTGCAGCTGTTCTCGGTGCGTGGTGGCCGCATCCGCGGTGTCCGCGGCTGGGTGGTCGACAAGGAGCTCGACATCGCCACCGGCGACCTCGTCGAGCAGATCGTGCAGGGCGTCTACGTCACCGACGAGCCCCCGCGCGAGGTCGTCGTCCCCGAGCTGCCCGAGGACGCCGACGCGCTCCAGGAGTGGCTCAGCAAGCGCCGGAACGGGCGCGGCACG
Source organism: Curtobacterium sp. MCSS17_005 (assembly GCF_003234225.2). Lineage (NCBI taxonomy): Bacteria > Bacillati > Actinomycetota > Actinomycetes > Micrococcales > Microbacteriaceae > Curtobacterium > Curtobacterium sp. MCSS17_005. The sequence goes on along the minus strand of NZ_CP126258.1, from coordinate 2,131,552 downwards.
AAGCTCAGCACGGCACAGCGCGGCGATCGCGCCGGGCTCGCCCGGACGGCCGCGCAGAACGCCGGGCAGGCGCTCATGCTCTACAAGACCAAGCGTTCGGCCGACTACACCACCCGGGCCGCAGCACTGGCCGACATCCAGGACGCCCTCGGCATGACCGAGGCGCCGCTCCGCATGGAGTGCTACGACATCTCGCACCTGCAGGGCACGAACGTCGTCGCGTCGATGGTGGTGTTCGAGGACGGCCTGCCGCGCAAGGACCAGTACCGCCGGTACTCGATCGCCGAGACCACCGACGACACCGACAGCATGTACCAGGTGCTCTCGCGGCGCCTGGCGCGGCTGGACGAGGACGCCGAGCTGCCGGACGTGCCCGACGTCACGACCGACGAGGTCGTCGAGGGGTCGAAGCCGACGAAACGGTTCGCGTACCGCCCCCAGCTGCTCATCGTCGACGGCGGCCAGCCCCAGGTGCAGGCCGCGAAGCGCGCGATGGACGAAGCCGGCGTGCACGACATCGCCCTGGTCGGCATCGCGAAGCGGCTCGAGGAGCTCTGGCTGCCCGACGACGACTTCCCGGTCATCCTGCCCCGCAACTCCGAGGCGCTCTTCCTCATCCAGCGCATCCGCGACGAGGCGCACCGGTTCGCGATCACCCACCAGCGCAGCAAGCGGAAGCGCGACGTCCGGTCGCGGTTGTCCGAGATCCCCGGTCTCGGCCCGAGCCGCGTCAACGCCCTGCTGAAGCACTTCGGCTCGGTCGCCCGGCTGCGTGAAGCCACGGCCGAGGACATCGGTGAGGTGAACGGCATCGGTCCGGCGACCGCTGCCGCGGTGGTCTCGAAGCTGGCCCAGGCGCCGACGAGCGCACCCGCCGCGAGCGCGTCCAGCGCCCCCGAACCGGACGCCGACGCGATCGCCGACACCGGGACCGCGGCTGGGACCGGATCCGATCCCGGAGGCCCGGTGCGGGTCCCCGAGGTGACCGACGACGGTCCGCAGCGACCGTCGTGACGAACCCCGCGCCTCCCGGCCGCCACCGGGCGGTAGCCTGGTCCGGCAGCCGAGACCTCCCCGGGCGACGCGCCCGGGCCGCCACGACGGAGCCCACTCCCAGATGACCGACAGCGCCACCGCGACCACCCACGCGTCGCAGCACGACATCCTCATCGTCACCGGCATGTCCGGGGCCGGGCGGTCCACCGTCGGCAAGGCCCTCGAAGACCTGGGCTGGTACGTCGTCGACAACCTGCCCACGCAGATGCTGGCCCCGCTGACCGAGCTGGCCGACCGCGCGGGGGAGAAGATCCCGAAGATCGCCACGGTGGTCGACGTCCGCGGCGGGCGGTTCTTCACCGACCCCGAGCACGCGGTCGAGCAGGTCCGCTCGAGCACCTCCGCGCGGGTCCGGGTGCTGTTCCTCGAAGCCACCGACGCCGTGCTGGTCCGGCGCTTCGAGCAGGTCCGTCGACCCCACCCGCTCCAGGGCGAGGACACCCTGCTCGACGGGATCGCCCGCGAACGTGCGCGTCTCGCCGGCCTCCGCGAGGCGTCCGACGTGGTGATCGACACCTCCGACCTCAACATCCACCAGCTCGCGAACACCGTGATCGAGCACTTCGCCGACGAGCACTTCGTGGGTGTCCAGGTCACGCTGATGAGCTTCGGGTTCAAGTACGGTCTGCCCGCCGACGCCGACATGGTGGCCGACGTGCGGTTCCTCCCGAACCCCTACTGGGTGCCGGAACTGCGGCCCCACACCGGGCTCGACCAGCCGGTCTCGGACTACGTGCTGGCGCAGGCCGGAGCCCGTCCGTTCGTCGATCGCTACGCCTCCGTCCTCGAGCCGGTGTTCGAGGGGTACCAGCGCGAGAACAAAAGACACGCTACGATCGCCATCGGCTGTACCGGCGGGAAGCACCGCTCGGTCGCCATCGTCGCCGAGTTGGCGAACCTCCTCCGCGGGATGCCAGGCGTCGCCGTGCGTGTGAAGAACCGAGATCTCGGCCGGGAGTGACCGTCCCTCCGGCCGCTCCCACGCCCGTGCCGCCGGATCTGCGGGAACCACTGAACGAACGTTAGGAATGATGCTGTGCCGTTGACTGCCGAGGTCAAGGACGAACTGGCCAGGGTCGCCGTGAACCGCAACACGGTCCGCGCCGCCGAACTGGCCACGATCCTCCGGTTCGCTGGTGGTCTGCACGTCATCTCGGGCCGCATCGCGGTCGAGGTCGAGCTCGACACCCGGATCATCGTGCACCGGGTCCGCAAGGACCTCGCCGAGCTCTACGGCGTGCGCAGCGAGGCGTCGGTGGGCTCGTCGGCGTCCGCCCGCCGCGGGACCCGCTACCTGGTCCGCGTGCTCGAGGCGGGGGAGACCCTCGCCCGCCAGACCGGCCTGATGGACGCCCGTCGCCGCCCCGTCCGCGGGCTGCCGAACCGCCTCACCACGGGCAACCGTGAGGACCTCGCCGCCATCTGGCGCGGCGCCTTCCTCGCCTCCGGCACCCTGACGGACCCGGGCCGGGCCGCCGCGCTCGAGGTCACGTGCCCCGGCAACGAGGCCGCGATGGCCCTCGTCGGTGCCGCCTCGCGTCTCGGTGTCGCCGCGAAGGGCCGCGAGGTCCGCGGCGTGCACCGCGTCGTGATCCGCGACGGTGAGGCCATCGGGCAGATGCTGACCGTCATGGGTGCCGCGCGCACCACCGCCGACTGGGAGGAGATGCGCCAGCGTCGGGAGGTCCGTGCGACCGCGAACCGCCTGGTCAACTTCGACGACGCGAACCTGCGCCGTTCCGCGCAGGCCGCCGTGGCCGCCTGCGCCCGCGTCGAGCGGGCGCTCGAGATCCTCGGCGACGAGGTCCCCGACCACCTGCAGTACGCCGGCACGCTGCGCCTGCAGCACCGCGACGCCTCGCTCGACGAGCTCGGCCAGCACGCGGACCCGCCCATGACCAAGGACGCCATCGCCGGCCGCATCCGTCGCCTGCTGGCGATGGCCGACAAGCGGGCCTCCGACCTCGGCATCCCGGGCACCGAAGCGAGCGTTCCCGAGGAGCTCGAAGGGGCCTGAGAGCGGTCTGTCGACCCTGCGGACGGGAGGCGCGGTGCCAGCTGGCACCGCGCCTCCCGTCCGTTTCCCGGCCCGTTCTCGGACCCGTTCCCGGCCTGGTCGGCGACCGTCCGGACGGACCGTCATCCCGCTCGGGCACGCAGTGTCCGACTGCTAGGGTCGTTACGGCGACGTTACGGGGCGTATCGTCCACCACACGCGGACCCGCCAGGGTGCGCGACTCCCGAAAGCAGCGCCCCCTGGGCGCTCCACACTCACCAGGAGATCCATTGACCGTCAAGATCGGTATCAACGGCTTCGGCCGAATCGGCCGTAACTTCTTCCGGGCCGCCCTCGCGAAGGGCTCCGACCTCGAGATCGTGGCGGTGAACGACCTCACCGACAACGCGTCGCTCGCCAACCTGCTGAAGTTCGACTCCATCACGGGCAAGCTCCCCGCGACCGTCGAGCTCGACGGCGACAACATCGTCGTCGACGGCAAGGCCATCAAGGTCCTCGCCGAGCGCGATCCCGCCAACCTCCCCTGGGGCGAGCTGGGCGTCGACATCGTCATCGAGTCGACCGGTTTCTTCACCAAGGCCGCCGATGCGCAGAAGCACATCGACGCCGGTGCCAAGAAGGTCATCATCTCCGCGCCGGCCTCCGGTGACGACGTCACCATCGTGCTCGGCGTGAACGAGGGTCAGTACGACCCCGCGAACCACCACATCATCTCGAACGCGTCCTGCACCACGAACAGCCTCGCGCCGCTCGCCAAGGTGTTCCACGACAAGTTCGGCATCGAGCGTGGCCTCATGACGACGGTGCACGCCTACACCGCCGACCAGAACCTGCAGGACGGTCCGCACAAGGACCCCCGTCGTGCCCGTGCCGCGGCCCTGAACATCGTGCCGACCTCGACCGGTGCTGCGAAGGCCATCGGCCTCGTGCTCCCCGAGCTCGCCGGCAAGCTGGACGGCTTCGCGCTGCGCGTCCCGGTCCCCACCGGGTCGATCACCGACCTCACCCTCGAGACCAAGTCCGAGGTCACCGTCGACGAGATCAACGCCGCCTACAAGGAGGCCGCAGAGGGCCCCCTCAAGGGCATCCTGCTCTACAGCGAGGACCCGCTGGTGTCGACCGACATCACCACGGACCCGCACTCCTCGATCTACGACTCCGGCCTGACCAAGGTCATCGGCGGCCTCGTGAAGATCACCTCGTGGTACGACAACGAGTGGGGCTACTCGAACCGCCTCGTCGACCTCACCGAGTACGTCGGCGAGCGTCTGTAACACATGGCCCTCCGCACCCTCGAGGACCTCGGCGACCTCGCCGGCAAGCGCGTCGTCGTCCGTTGTGACCTGAACGTCCCGCTCAAGGACGGCACGATCACGGACGACGGCCGCGTCCGCGCGTCGCTGACCACGCTGAACACCCTCGTCAACGCCGGCGCACGCGTCATCGTGATCTCGCACCTGGGCCGCCCCGACGGGGAGCCCAAGCCCGAGTTCTCGCTCGCACCGGTGGCCCAGCGGCTCTCCGAGCTGCTCGGCAAAGAGGTCACGTTCGTCGGCGAGACCGTCGGCGACGAAGCGACCGCCGCGGCCGAGGCCCTCGGGGACGGCGACGTCCTGCTGCTCGAGAACCTCCGCTTCAACCCGGAGGAGACCTCGAAGGACGCCGCCGAGCGCGGTGCCTTCGCGGACCGCATCGCCGCCCTCGGTGATGCCTTCGTCTCCGACGGCTTCGGTGTCGTGCACCGCAAGCAGGCCTCGGTCTACGAGCTCGCGTCCGCACTGCCCAGTGCGGCCGGTTCGTTGATCGAGACCGAGCTGCGCGTGCTCGAGCGTCTGACCAAGGACCCGGAGCGCCCCTACACGGTGGTGCTCGGCGGTTCGAAGGTCAGCGACAAGCTCGGTGTCATCGACCACATCCTGCCGAAGGTCGACACCCTCTGCATCGGTGGCGGCATGCTCTTCACGTTCCTCGCGGCCCAGGGCCACGGGGTCGCGAAGTCGCTGCTCGAGGCCGACCAGCTCGACGTCGTCCGCGAGTACCTCTCGCGGGCGAAGGAACTCGGTGTGACCATCGATCTGCCGACCGACGTCGTGGTGGCCTCCGGCTTCGCGGCCGACGCCGACCACGAGACGGTGACGGCCGACGCCATCGAGTCCTCGTCGTTCGGCACGGACGGCATCGGCCTCGACATCGGCCCGGAGACCGCAGCGCGGTTCGCCTCGGCCGTCTCGGGTTCGAAGACCGTGTTCTGGAACGGCCCGATGGGCGTGTTCGAGTTCCCGGCCTTCGCCGCCGGCACGAAGACCGTCGCGCAGGCGCTGACCGAGGTCGACGGCCTCGGTGTCGTCGGTGGTGGCGACTCCGCTGCCGCCGTGCGGTCGCTCGGCTTCTCGGACGACCAGTTCGGCCACATCTCGACCGGTGGCGGTGCGAGTCTCGAGTTCCTCGAGGGCAAGTCGCTGCCCGGTCTCGAAGCACTGGGGTGGACTGCATGACGCGCACACCACTGATCGCCGGCAACTGGAAGATGAATCTCGATCATCTCCAGGCCATCGCGACCGTGCAGAAGCTCGCATGGACGCTCAAGGACGCCCGGCACGTCTTCGACGACGTCGAGGTCGCGGTGTTCCCGCCGTTCACCGACCTGCGGAGCGTGCAGACGCTCATCTCGGCCGACAAGCTGCCGATCCACTTCGGTGCGCAGGACCTGTCGCAGTTCGACTCCGGCGCCTACACCGGTGACGTCTCCGGCGCGTTCCTCGCGGCACTCGACGCCCAGTACGTCATCGTCGGCCACTCCGAGCGGCGCACGCTGCACGGTGAGACCGACGAGGTCGTCGCGGCGAAGACCGCAGCGGCCGTCAAGCACGGTCTCGTCCCCGTGGTGTGCGTCGGCGAGACCGGCGAGCAGCGCGAGGAGCGCGGGGCCGGCGTCGTGCCGGTCGAGCAGCTCCGCGTCGTGCTCGACGCGGTCGAGCCCGCCGACATCGTCGTGGCGTACGAGCCCGTCTGGGCCATCGGCTCCGGCCAGGCGGCCACGGCCGAGCAGGCGCAGGACGAATGCGCGGCCATCCGTCGTGGCATCGCAGCAGCCTGGGGCGACCAGGCTGCTGCCGACACCCGAGTGCTCTACGGCGGCTCGGTCAAGTCGGGCAACATCGCGGGGTTCCTCCGCGAGCCCGACATCGACGGCGCGCTCGTCGGTGGTGCTTCGCTCGACGTGCAGGAGTTCGCGGCCATCGCCCGGTTCCGTCAGCACGTCGGGCTGTAGTCCACAGGCGTCGTCGCGGGCAGTCGTCCGCACCACTCCCGTCCAGGTACCGGCCGTGCTCCGCGCGGCCGGTACACTGGTACGGCTGACTGACACGAAAGGTACGTCGTGGCGATACTCTCCGTCGTGCTGCAGGTCCTGCTCGCAATCACGAGCCTCCTGCTCACGCTCCTCATCCTGCTGCACAAGGGCCGCGGTGGTGGCCTCTCCGACATGTTCGGCGGTGGGGTCACGAGCAACCTCGGTGCGTCCGGCGTGGCCGAGCGCAACCTCAACCGCATCACGGTGATCCTCGGTCTGGTCTGGATCGTCTCCATCATCGTGCTCGGTCTCATCAACAAGTTCACGGCGGGGGTCTGATCCATGGCAAGCGGAGGAAGTGCAATCCGAGGGTCTCGCGTCGGCGCGGGACCGATGGGCGAACAGGACCGCGGGGTCCAGGCAGAGCGCGTGGCGATCTCGTACTGGGACGCCCTCGGCAACGAGGTCGTGCGGTACTTCGCCGCGAACCTGCCCGACGAAGAGATCCCCGAGACGGTGGACTCGCCGTCGAGTGGTCTGCCGGCCGGGCGTGACAAGGAGAACCCTCCCGTGGTCTCCAAGACGGAGCCCTACAAGACCCACCTCGCGTACGTGAAGGAACGCCGCACCGAGGAAGAGGCAGCGCAGCTCCTCGAGGACGCGCTCCAGCAGCTCCGAGAGCGTCGCGGCACCGCGGCGAAGAAGGCCTAGCGCACACACGCTGACGAAGGCCCCTGCACCGATGGTGCGGGGGCCTTCATGTGTCCGGGGCACGGGTGGCTCGCTCGCCGAGAGGTCACGACATGCCGCGTGCGGTGCGCGGTGGTGGCGCGAACTGTCGCCTGCGGCGCCCGCAGTCGACAGTTCGTGACCACTCGGTGTCGCACCAGCGGGGCGTCGTGACCGCTCGGCTGTCGGGGTGACGCGCCGAGTGCCGGTTCGTCGAGCGGTCACGACACGCCGCGTGCGCCGCGCGGTCGTGACACGAACTGTCGCCTGCGGCGCCTGCAGCCGACAGTTCGTGACCCCTCGACGCAGGCGCTCGGGCGGGGCGCGCAGTGGGCGCGACCACAGACGGACGGGAGGCCCGGTGCCAGCTGGCACCGGGCCTCCCGTCCGTCAGGAACGCGCGTCTAGTACGTCGACGCGATCAGGTTCTCGGGGACGTCGCGCGCGGCGTCCTGGTCCACGAAGAAGACCGTGCGCTTGCGACCCTGCACGCCACCCACGGGGACGTCCTCGATCGACGCACCGGCGAGGGCCAGCCCGAGGACCGAGGCCTTCTCGGCACCGGAGAGGATCACCCAGACGCGCTGCGAGGCGTTGATCACCGGGAAGGTGACGGTCAGACGCTGCGGAGGCGGCTTGGGGGAGTCGTCGACCGACACGACGGCACGGTCGGTGACGGTGAGCTGCGGGAACTCCGGGAAGAGCGAGGCGGTGTGTCCGTCGGGACCGACGCCGAGCAGCGTGATGTCGAAGCGCGGAGCGACGGCGCCCTCGGGTGCGGCGTCCTGCAGCTCGCGCTCGTACTGGGTCGCCGCGGCCTCGATGTCGAGCCCGCCGTCCGACGCCGGCATCGGGTGGATGTTCGACGCGGGGATGTCGACGTGGTCGAAGAAGTCGGTCTGCGTGCCGATCGTGTTGCGGTCTGCGTCGTCCGCCGGAACCCAGCGCTCGTCGACCCACCAGACGTGCACCTTCGACCAGTCGACGCTCTCGCGCGCCGGCGACTGGCCGATCGCGGCGAGGACCAGGGAGGACACCGAGCCACCGCTGATCGCGATGTCGGCACGCTCCTGCTCGTCGAGCACGTCGATGATCTTGGTGATGAAGCGTGCGGCGACCGAAGCGCCGAGGGCCTGCTTGTCCGGGTGCACGAGCACCCGCCGTTCGTTGGTCACGTGACTCCCGTGTTCGTGGCGGCCGACCGGTCGTCCGACCGCCTTCGGTCCGGTCGGGCCGCCTGCACCAGACAGGCGGCCCGACCGTGTGGGGTGTTGATCAGCGGGCGATGGTCTCGCGCAGCTGGGGCACCCCGTGCTTGACGACGTCTCCGAAGAGGACGTCCGGGTCGAGTCTACGGAGTTCCTCGGCCAGGCAGTCGCGCAGGTTGCGGCGTGGCAGCGACAGGTCGTGCGTCGGCTGCCCGGGCATCGAGAGCGTGGCGACGTCCACCAGGGACCGCTCGAGCTCGATGGTGCCGGACTCGCGCACGAGCTTCACCCCGTGGATGCCGCTCGACCCCGTCGCGCGCGGCGACGTGACGACGGACACCGGCACCCGGAGCTGCAGCTGGAGCCAGGCGGCGAGGAGGATCGTCGACGGGCTGTCGGACGCTCCGGAGACCTCGACCGCGGTGATCGGCTCGTACGGCGGCTGGTCGAGCGCCGCGGCGAGCTGGTTCCGCCACAGGGTCAGACGGGTCCAAGCGAAGTCGGTGTCGCCCGGCACGTAGGACGCACCGAGCGCCTCGATCGCGCCGTTGGGGTCCTTCTGCGCGGCCGCGTCGGTGATCCGTCGCTGCGCGATGCGGCCGAGGGCCGACGCCGCGGGCTGCTCGGGAGCGGTCTGCGGCCACCAGGCCACGACGGGTGCGTCCGGCAGCAGGAGGCCGGTGACCAGGCTCTCCTCGTCGGTCGCGGTCTCGCCGTACGCACGGAGGACGATGACCTCGCTCGCACCCGCGTCGCTGCCGACGCGGATCTGCGCGTCGAGGCGGCCGGGAGACTTCGTGTCACCGCTGTTCTTCGAGACGATGATCACGCGCATCGGGTGCTCGCGGGACGCCTCGTTCGCCGCCTCGATCGCCTCTTCCTCGTGGCCGAGGGCCGTCGAGATGATGAGCGTCAGCACGCGGCCGAGGGCGACGGCGCCGCCCTCTTCGCGGATGCGGACGAGCTTCTTCTGGATCTTCGACACCGTGGTGTCGGGCATGTCGATCTTCACGGACGCCTCCAGGTCCGACCGTCGCGGGCGAGCAGGGCGTCGGCGGACGCCGGGCCCCACGTGCCGGGACGGTACTGCTCGGGCTGGCCCTGCGTGGCCCAGAACTCCTCGATGGGGTCGAGGATCTTCCAGGACAGCTCGACCTCCTGGTGCCGCGGGAACAGCGGCGGGTCACCGAGGAGCACGTCGAGGATGAGTCGCTCGTACGCCTCGGGGGATGCTTCGGTGAACGCGTGGCCGTAGCCGAAGTCCATCGTCACGTCACGCACCTGGGTGCCGACGCCGGGGACCTTCGAGCCGAAGCGGAGCGTGACGCCCTCGTCCGGCTGGACACGGATGACGAGCGCGTTCTGGCCGAGCGGGGACTGCGTGTTGCCGTAGACGTCCTCGGGGACGCGCTTGAACACGATCGCGATCTCGGTCACACGGCGGCCCAGACGCTTGCCGGCGCGCAGGTAGAACGGGACGCCCTGCCAGCGACGCGTGGCGATGTCGAGCTTGATCGCCGCGTACGTCTCGGTGCCGGACTCCGGGTTCATCCCGGCCTCTTCGAGGAAGCCGAGCACCTTCTCGCCGCCCTGCCAGCCGCCGTCGTACTGCCCGCGGGCAGTGGCGGTCGACAGGTCCTCGGGCAGGCGCACCGCGGAGAGCACCTTCTCCTTCTCGGCGCGCAGGTCGGCGGCCTTGAACGAGACGGGCTCCTCCATCGCGGTGAGCGCGAGGAGCTGCAGCAGGTGGTTCTGGATGACGTCGCGCGCCGCACCGATGCCGTCGTAGTACGCGGCACGTCCGGCGACGCCGATGTCCTCGGCCATCGTGATCTGCACGTGGTCGACGTAGTTCGAGTTCCAGATGGGTTCGTACATCTGGTTCGCGAACCGGAGCGTCAGGAGGTTCTGGACCGTTTCCTTGCCGAGGTAGTGGTCGATGCGGAACACGTCGTCGGGCGCGAAGACGCTCTCGACGATCGCGTTGAGCTCGCGCGCGGTGCGGAGGTCGGAACCGAACGGCTTCTCGACGACCACGCGGCTCCAGGAGCCCTCGCGCTTCTCGGTCAGCCCGGACAGCTTCAGCTGCTCGGTGACGACCGGGAACATCTTCGGCGGGATGGACAGGTAGAACGCGTGGTTGCCCAGCGTCCCGCGCTCGGCGTCGAGGTCGTCGACGGTGCGCTTGAGCTCGCGGAACGCCTCGGGGTCGTCGAACGAGCCCTGGACGAAGCGGATGCCCTGTTCGAGCTGACGCCAGACGTCCTCGTCGAACGGGGTGCGCGAGTGCTCCTTGACGGCGTCGTGGACGAGCTGGGAGAAGTCTTGGTCCTCCCAGTCGCGACGAGCGAATCCGACGAGCGCGAACCCCGGGGGCAGGAGCCCCCGGTTGGCCAGGTCGTAGACCGCGGGCATCAGCTTCTTGCGTGACAGGTCGCCCGTCACGCCGAAGATGATGAGCGTGCTCGGTCCCGCGATCCGGTTCAGTCGACGATCCGTCGGCAGCCGGAGCGGGTTGTGCTCCGGGGTGATTGCCACCGGTGACATGAGTCGGTGAACTCCTTACGAGTCAGTGGGAGACGGCGGACGCGATCGCCGCGGTGGCGGCGTGGACGTCCGACGTCGTGAGGGTGAGGACCGGCCGGCCGTGCTCGGCGAGGACGCTCGCGTCGCCGGCTGCCTGGGCCCGGAGAAGCTGCCCGAACGTGAACGGCCGACCCGGGATCGCCAGGTCCTCCGCTTCGTCGGCGACGATCTGCAGGAACACTCCCGTGGCGGGGCCGCCCTTGTGGTACTGGCCGGTCGAGTGCAGGAACCGCGGACCGTATCCGAAGGTGACGGGGCGCTCCGTGCGCGCCGCGATCGCGTCGCGCAGCGACTCGAGGCTGCTGTTCGTGGTTCGGTCGACGTACGCCTGCACCGACACGTAGCCGGTCGGGTCGAGTGCGGACAGGAGGCCCGACACGGCTTCCGAGAGCGTCGCACCGACCGCGAGTCCGGGCGTCGCGCGGACGGCGATGCCGTCCTCGGAGAACGCCGGCTCGGCAGGAGCGGGGCGGTCGTCGAGGAGCGCGCGGGTCGCGACCTTGGCGGCCTCGACGTCGGGCTGGTCGAACGGGTTGATGCCGAGCAGGCGACCGGCGACCGCGACGGCGTACTCCCAGACGAGGATCTGGCCTCCGAGCGTGCCGGTGATCTCGACCTCGCCCTCGACCACGTGACGCTCGTCCTCGCGCGAACCGACCAGGCGGATGACCTGCACGTCGGGCAGGCCAGCGGTGACCTCGGGGGAGTCGGCGTGCAGCACGACGGGCAGCAGACCGCGGCCGTCCTTGCCGGTCGACTCCGCGATCAGCTGTTCGACCCAGTCGCCGAAACCGACGATGTGCGTGCCGTCGGGCACGATGGCGATCTTGTCGCGCAGCGGCTCGGTGCCCGCGAGGACCGCACCGAGCACGAGCCCGGGGTTCTCGTCCAGGTCGACCGAGAGCAGCGCGGAGATCGCGTCGGCCTCGTCGAGGAGCTCCGCGATGTCCGCTCCCGCGAGCCCGGACGGCACGAGGCCGAAGGCGGTGAGCGCGGAGTAGCGGCCGCCGACCGTGGGGTCGGCGGTGAAGACGCGGTAGCCGGCGTCGATCGCAGTGGCCTCGAGCGCGGAGCCCGGGTCGGTGACGACGACGATGCGGCGGGCCGGGTCGATGCCGGCGTCGCGGAAGGCCTGCTCGTAGACACGACGCTGCGAATCGGTCTCGAGCGTCGAGCCGGACTTCGACGAGACCACGAGCACGGTGCGCTCGAGGTCGGTCGTCACGGCCGCGCGGACCTGTGCGGGGTCGGTCGAGTCGAGGACCGTGAGGGGCACGCCGGCGGTGCGCGTGATGACCTCGGGTGCGAGGGACGAGCCGCCCATGCCGGCGAGGACGACGTGGTCGACCCCTTCGGCACGGAGCGACTCGCGCAGCGCGGTCACCTCGGCGACGAGCGGGCGGGAGACCGAGACGGCCTCCACCCAGCCGAGGCGCTTCGACGCCTCGGCCTCGGCGGTCATTCCCCACAGATCGGCGTCCTGGGCGGTGATGCCCGAGGCCACCAGGTCAGCGACGAGCCGCGGGACCACCTGTTCGATGGCCCGCGCGGCGTCGCCGCTGGCTGCGATGGAAACCGTCACTACTTGGCGCCCTCGAGCGCTGCCTTGACGGTGTCGACGAGCTCGCCCCAGGAGACGTTGAACTTGTCCACGCCCTCCTTCTCGAGCAGTGCGACGACCTCGTCGTAGTCGACGCCCTGTGCGGCGAGCTGGTCGAGGACCTGCTGCGCCTGGTCGAACGTGCCGGCGATGGCGTCGCCGTGGATCTCACCGTGGTCGAACGTGGCGTCGAGCGTCTTGCCCGGCATCGTGTTGACGGTGTTCGGGGCGGCGAGCTCGGTCACGTAGAGCGTGTCGGGGAGCGACGGGTCCTTGACACCGGTCGAGGCCCAGAGCGGACGCTGCGTGTTGGCGCCGGACTCGAGCAGGCCGAGGGCACGCTCGGAGGCGAACGCCTCGGTCCAGACCTGGTAGGCGAGCTGCGCGTTGGCGATGCCGGCCTTCGACTTGAGGGCCTTGGCCTCGTCGGTGCCGACGGCGTCCAGGCGCTTGTCGATCTCGGAGTCGACGCGCGACACGAAGAAGGACGCGACCGAGTGGATCTTGGAGAGGTCGTGGCCGGCGGCCTTGGCCTTCTCGAGCCCACCGAGGTAGGCGTCGATGACGGCGCGGTAGCGCTCGAGCGAGAAGATCAGGGTGACGTTGACGGAGATGCCGGCGCCGATGACCTCGGTGATCGCCTCGAGACCCTCGAGCGTCGCCGGGATCTTGATGAGGACGTTCTCCTTGCCGACCTTCTCGAACAGGAACTTGGCCTGCTCGATGGTCTTGGCGGTGTCGTGCGCGAGGCCCGGCTCGACCTCGATCGAGACGCGGCCGTCGAAGCCCTTGGTCTCGTCGTAGATCGGCTTGAAGACGTCGGAGGCGTTCGCGACGTCCTGCGTGGTGATCGCGAAGATCGCGTCGGTGACGTCGGTGCCCGCAGCGGCGAGCTCCTTGACCTGCGAGTCGTAGCGCTCGCCCTTGGCCAGGGCCGACGCGAAGATCGTCGGGTTCGTCGTCACACCGACGACGTTCTTCTGCTCGATGAGCTCGGTGAGCTTGCCGGTCTCGAGGAGCTCGCGGGAGAGGTCGTCGAGCCAGATGCTCACGCCGACCGCGGAGAGGGCGGCGGTGGGGGTGTTCTCAGCCATGTGTTTCTCTTCTTCTTTCATCGACGGGTCCGTGAGGACCGTGAGTCGGGGTTTCGGGGACGGGAGGCCCGTGGCGGAACCGAGCCGGGCCTCCCGGAAGAAGGGCCGGATCCGGAAACCGGACCCGGCCCTTCCAGGTCAGGAAGCTGCGATCGATTCCTTCGCGGCGGCCACGACGTGCTCCGTCGTGAAGCCGAACTCCTTGAAGAGCGTCTGGTAGTCGGCCGAGGCACCGAAGTGCTCGATCGAGACGCTGCGGCCCTTGTCGCCGACGATGTCGCGCCAGCTCATGGCGATGCCGGCCTCGACCGACACGCGAGCGGTGACGTCCTTCGGGAGCACCTGGTCCTGGTAGTTCTCGGACTGGGCGCGGAACCACTCGATCGACGGCGCGCTCACGACGCGGGCGTTGATGCCCTCGGCCTTGAGCTGCTCGCGAGCATCGACCGCGATCTGGACCTCGGAACCGGTCGCGATGAGGATGACGTCCGGGGTGCCGTTGGGCGCCTCGGCCAGGATGTACGCACCCTTGGCGACGTTCTTCGCCGAGGCGAAGACCTCACCGGAGGCGTCACCCTCGCCACGCTCGAACACGGGGAGGTTCTGACGGCTCAGCGCGATGCCGGCCGGGCGGTCGGTGTGCTTGAGCATCTCGAGCCACGCGTACGCGACCTCGTTGGCGTCGGCCGGGCGGACGACGTCGAGACCGGGGATCGCACGGAGCGACGAGACCTGCTCGATCGGCTGGTGCGTCGGGCCGTCCTCGCCGAGGGCGATGGAGTCGTGGGTCCAGACGTAGATCGCCGGCGCCTGCATGAGCGCGGCGAGACGGACCGCCGGACGCATGTAGTCGCTGAAGATGAGGAACGTGCCACCGAAGGGGCGGGTGTTCCCGTGCAGGACGATGCCGTTGAGGATCGAGCCCATGGCGTGCTCGCGGATGCCGAAGTGCAGCACGCGGCCGTACGGGTCGGTGCTCCACGTCGACGTCGAGGCCTCGGCCGGACCGAAGGACTTGGCGCCCTCGATCGTGGTGAGGTTCGACTCGGCGAGGTCGGCCGAACCGCCCCAGAACTCGGGCATCAGCGGCGCGATGGCGTTGATGACCTTGCCGGAAGCGGCACGGGTCGAGACGGCCTTGTCGGTCGGGAAGACCGGGAGCGCTGCTTCGAGGCCCTCCGGGAGCTCCTTCGACTGGACACGGTCGAACAGCGCCTTCTTGTCGGCGTTGGCCGCGGCCCACGCGTCGAAGGACTTCTGCCACTCGGCGTGCTCGGCCTGGCCCTTGGCGACGGCGCCGCGGGTGTACTCGAGGACCTCGGGCGCGACCTCGAAGGTCTTGTCGGTGTCGAAGCCGAGGACCTCCTTGAGGCCCTTGATCTCATCGGCGCCGAGCGCCGAACCGTGGATCTTGCCCGAGTTCTGCTTGGTCGGCGACGGCCAGCCGATGATCGTCTTGAGGACGATGAGCGACGGCTTGTCGGTGACCTGCTTGGCGGCCTCGATCGCGGCGTGGAGCTCCTCGACGTCCTCGGAGTACTCGCCGGTCTTCTTCCAGTCGACGATCTGGACGTGCCAGCCGAGCGCCTCGTAGCGGTCGGCGACGCTCTCGGAGAACGCGATGTCGGTGTTGTCCTCGATCGAGATCTGGTTCGAGTCGTAGAACGCGATGAGATTGCCGAGCTGCTGACGGCCGGCGAGCGAGCCGGACTCGTTCGTCACGCCTTCCTGCATGTCACCGTCGCCGGCGATCACGTAGGTGTAGTGGTCGAACGGCGACTGGCCGGCCGGGGTCTCCGGGTCGAACAGGCCGCGCTCGAAGCGCTGGGCGTAGGCGAAGCCGACCGAGGACGCGAGGCCCTGGCCGAGCGGGCCCGTGGTGATCTCGACACCGTCGGTGTGGCCGTACTCCGGGTGACCCGGGGTCTTCGAGCCCCACTTGCGCAGGTGCTGCAGGTCGTCGATCTCGAGCCCGTAGCCGTGCAGGTAGAACTGCACGTACTGGAGGATCGAGGCGTGACCGGCGGAGAGGATGAAGCGGTCGCGGCCGATCCAGGTGGAGTCGCTCGGGTCGCGACGCATCACCTTCTGGAAGAGCAGGTGGGCGAGCGGAGCGAGGCTCATCGCGGTGCCGGGGTGACCGTTGCCGGCGGCCTCGACCGAGTCGGCGGCGAGAACGCGGGCCGTGTCGACGGCCTTCCGGTCGATGGCGTCCCAGGTGAATTCAGCCACTTGGATGTTGACCCTTCTTGATGCGACATGTGCGAGGGCTCGTGCCATCGCACGGACATGTGGCCATCCCGGGGCCGAGTCGTGTCGCCGTCTAGCGGCGGCCGACCGGCTCATCGCGGCCGACGTCATCGGGGCGCGCACTGCGGGAGGGCGTGTCCAGCATAGTGACCCGGTACTCAGAAGGGGTTCAGGTGACCCCCGATGTTCACACCGGGGTGGCCATCGACGGTCGATCCGGGCGTGTCGAGCGCGTCCGGATCACGCCGGGATGTCGGAGCGGGGCACCGTCGCGGCGCTTCCATCCCGTAAACTGGTCGGGACCCGTGGACATTCCGGGTCAGCGCATGCCCGGACGCCGTCGCAGTCGTCCACCGAGTGTGCGAGCTGATGCGAACAGACTGAGGTTCTCTTGCCGACTGCCACCGTGACCCGGCCCGACACCGATCGACCCCGATCGCCGCTGTCCCGCAAGGTCCGTGCGTACGTCTCGTTGACGAAGCCGCGCGTGATGGAGCTGCTGCTCGTCACCACGGCACCGACGATGTTCCTCGCCGAACGCGGCGTCCCCGACCTGTGGCTCGTCTTCTGGACGATGCTCGGCGGAGCGATGTCGGCCGGTTCGGCGTCGGCCTTCAACTGCTACATCGACCGCGACATCGACCGGCTGATGAAGCGGACCAGCACCCGCCCGCTCGTCACCGGTGAACTGTCCGACCGCGAGGCGCTCGTGTTCTCGTGGGTGCTCGGCGTCCTGTCGACCGCGGTGCTCGGCTTCCTGGTGAACTGGCTCGCCGCCGCGCTGAGCGTCATCGCCATCCTCATCTACGTGTTCGTCTACACCCTGTGGCTCAAGCGCCGCACCCCGCAGAACATCGTCTGGGGCGGCTCGGCCGGCTGCATGCCCGTGCTCATCGGCTGGGCGGGAGTCACCGGGTCGCTGACCTGGACCCCGGTCATCCTGTTCATGGTGATCTTCCTGTGGACGCCGCCGCACTACTGGCCGCTGTCGATGAAGTACCGCGACGACTACGACGCGGCCGACGTGCCGATGCTCGCCGTGGTCCGTGGCCGCACCGTCGTCGGCCTGCAGGTCGTGCTCTACGCGTGGGCGACGCTCGTCTGCTCGCTCCTGCTCATCCCGGTCGGGCACATGGGGCCGCTCTACACGGTCGTCGCGCTGGCTGGCGGCATCTGGTTCGTCGTCGAGTCGCACCGCCTGTACTCGCGGGCCATCCAGCACGTCGAGCACGTGCAGCCGATGCGGGTCTTCCACAGCTCGATCACGTACCTGACGCTGCTCTTCATCGCCGTGGGCATCGACCCGCTGCTGCCGCAGGTCTTCACCTTCTAGGCGGTCGAGCGGGCGCCCGCGCGCGCTCGGTCCGCAGGACGCCGTCGTGTCGATTCGACGCCGTCGTGTCCTGCTGACGTCGTCATGTCCGGTTGACACCGTCGTGTCCTGTTGACGCCGTCGTGTCTGCACGACGCCGCCACCCCGCCGAGACGCCGCCGAACCCGGCGGCGTCTCGTGCGTTCAGCGGCGTAGCGGCAGGACACCGGCGTCCTGCGTCGGCCACGAGGCGGCCTGGAGGCGCGGTGCGGGCCCGCCACGGGCCTCCCGTCCGGCGTGACGGCCGTCGGCCGCGGGGCGGACGCGAGTCGCTGCGTACCGCGCGTGGTGCGGATGTCGAGCGACGAAGTCGATGTCGTGCGACGTCCGCGGTGTCGTTCCGCGTCGTCAGCGCCCGCCCGTCCACGTCCGCCACAAACGCGACACCCCACGAGTCGAACGACTCGTGGGGTGTCGGAGAACGGGTGTCGAGCGCGCGACGCGCCCGGGCGTCAGGCGTCGATGGGTTCCCGGACGGCGTCTCGGCCAGCCGAGGCCCGCGTCGACAGCACCACGGCGGTCACCGCACCGACGAGCAACCCGGCGAGCACCATGTGCGTGCCGACGAGCCCGACGGGCAGACCCGTGCGCGCCTGCGTGAGGCCGACCGCGATCTGCAGGAACTCGACGACGAGCAGCAGCAGCGGCCACTTGCTCGGTCGGCCCAGGCGGACGGCTCCGATGACGAGCACCAGGGTCAGGGCGAAGAGGGCGTACGCGGGCCAGGCGTGCACGTGCTCCATGACCGCGGGGTCGAACCCGGTGCGGTGCAGACGCCCTCCGTCGACCGCGGCGTCGGCTCCGGCGTGCGGGCCGCTGCCGGTGGTCAGGATGCCGACGAGGACGGTCACGACGACGGCGGCGACGGTGCCGCGGACGACACCCGTGTACCAGCGCGGGACGAGGCGCTGAGCGGTGCGCGGGCCGTGCGTGGTGCGGTAGACCAGCGCAGCGGTGACCGAGGTGAGGGCAGCGGAGACGACGAAGTGCAGCCCGACCACGAAGGGGTTCAGGTTCGTCCAGACGCTCATGCCGCCGATGACGGCCTGCACCGGGATCGCGACGCCCTGAGCGAACGCCAGCCAGAAGAGTTCGGGGCGCGTGCGGAGCATCCGGACGACCGCGAGGAACATCGCGACGGCCACGAGCACGAGCACGAAGGTGAGCAGACGGTTGCCGAACTCGATGATGCCGTGGATGCCCATCTCCGGCGTGGAGACGAGCGAATCGGCCGTGCACTTGGGCCAGGTGGGGCATCCGAGTCCCGAGGCGGTGAGGCGCACGAGGCCCCCGGTGCCGATCAGCACGACCTCGACCACGAAGGACGCCCAGGCCAGTGCGACGACGCGACGGTCGACCACGCGGGGGAGCGACCACCACCGTCCGGTCCGGAGATCCTGCTCGACGGGGGATCCGACGCGTGTCACGAGGGTGGTGCCTTCCTGTTGTTCCGTGCAGTGAACCTGTAGGATTCGAGGGTTCAGCAGCAGTCAAGTCTAGGCAGGCGCCGGCTCCGAATGGGCCGAGATCGCCGATCACTCCACGGACTGCGTGGAACCATTGTCGTTGCGAGGGAGCAGCACCGGGTCCGCATGTCAGCGGTCCGCGGTGGAATGGCGTCCAGACGCCACGGGTTCACACCTGTAACGCTGTCCCGCGAGAAGGAAACGAGGAGACCATGTCCGACGTGCTCATCGACCGTCCCGAGCTCGAAGGGCTCGGCCAATACGAGTTCGGCTGGTCCGACTCCGACTCGGCAGGGTCCTCCGCCCGTCGTGGGATCTCGGAAGAGGTCGTCACCGACATCTCGAACCTCAAGGACGAGCCCGAGTGGATGCTGAAGAACCGCCTCAAGGGGCTGTCGCTCTTCGGCCGCAAGCCGATGCCGACGTGGGGTGCCGACCTGACGGGCATCGACTTCGACAACATCAAGTACTTCGTGCGCTCCACGGAGAAGCAGGCGCAGTCGTGGGAAGACCTCCCCGAGGACATCCGTGCGACCTACGAGAAGCTCGGCATCCCCGAGGCCGAGCGCCAGCGCCTCGTCGCCGGTGTCGCCGCCCAGTACGAGTCCGAGGTCGTCTACCACCAGATCCGCGAGGACCTGGAGCAGCAGGGCGTCATCTTCATGGACACCGACACGGCGCTCCGTGAGCACCCGGAGCTGTTCGAGGAGTACTTCGGCACCGTGATCCCGGCCGGCGACAACAAGTTCGCCGCGCTGAACACGGCCGTCTGGTCCGGTGGCTCGTTCGTCTACGTCCCGAAGGGCGTCCACGTCGAGATCCCGCTGCAGGCGTACTTCCGGATCAACACCGAGAACATGGGCCAGTTCGAGCGGACGCTGATCATCGCGGACGAGGACTCGTACGTCCACTACATCGAGGGCTGCACCGCCCCGATCTACAAGTCCGACTCGCTGCACTCGGCCGTCGTCGAGATCATCGTGAAGAAGAACGCCCGCGTTCGGTACACGACGATCCAGAACTGGTCGAACAACGTCTACAACCTCGTCACCAAGCGTGCGATCGCACACGAGGGCGCGACGATGGAGTGGATCGACGGCAACATCGGGTCCAAGGTCACGATGAAGTACCCGTCGATCTACCTCGCCGGCGAGCACGCCAAGGGCGAGACGCTCTCCGTCGCCTTCGCGGGCCCCGGCCAGCACCAGGACGCCGGCGCGAAGATGATCCACATGGCGCCGTACACCACGTCGTCGATCGTCTCGAAGTCGATCGCCCGTGGTGGCGGTCGTGCGGGCTACCGCGGTGAGGTCCGGGTCGACCCGGCCGCGCACCACGCCGCCAACACCGTGCGCTGCGATGCCCTGCTGGTCGACACGATCAGCCGGAGCGACACCTACCCGGCGATCGACATCCGTGTCGACGACGTGCAGCTGGGGCACGAGGCCACGGTCTCGCGTGTCAGCGAGGAGCAGCTCTTCTACCTCATGTCCCGCGGCATGGCCGAGGACGAGGCGATGGCGATGATCGTCCGTGGCTTCATCGAGCCGATCGCCCGCGAACTCCCGATGGAGTACGCACTCGAACTCAACAAGCTCATCGAGATGAGCATGGAAGGATCCGTCGGCTAGATGTCCAGCACCACCCCTCCCCACATCGACCAGCCGATCGAGCCCGCTGCCGCCGCGCAGGGCGGCACCCAGCACGGCGCCGGAGCCCACTCCGACGGCGGCTGGGACGCCCCCGACAAGAAGGTGCCGGTCCAGACCCGCTCCGAGCGGTTCCAGTCCGGCGACGTCGAGGCGTTCCCGAAGGTCACCGGCCGAGAGGTCAACTGGAAGTTCGCGCCGCTCGCCAAGCTCCAGCCGCTGCTGGACGGCGGACTCGACGGATCCGCCTACCCGTACCTCGCCCGCCAGTCCGAGGGTGCCGACGTCGAGTGGGGCCGCAGCGACGACCCCCGCGTCGGCTCCGCCGGCCTGCCCGAGGACCGCGCCTCGGCCGCAGCCTGGTCCGCGCGTGACGCTGTCCTGGCGATCACGATCAAGGCCACCGAGGCGCACGAGTTCATCACCGTGACCCGCTCCGACTTCGGGTCGCAGCCCCGCGCTGCGCACACGGTCATCACGGCCGAGCCGAACGCCCAGGGCATCGTCGTGCTCGACAACCGCGGCAGCGCCCTGCTGAGCGAGAACGTCGAGATCGTCGCGCAACAGAATTCGCGACTGACCGTCGTCAGCCTGCAGGACTGGGACGACGACGCGGTGCACGTCTCGACCCACTTCGCCGAGGTCGGCCGTGATGCCTTCCTCAAGCACGTCGTGGTCTCGCTCGGCGGCGACGTCATCCGGGTCAACCCCTCGACGCACCTCGGTGCGCAGGGCGCCGACACGGAGATGTACGGCGTGTACTTCGCCGACGCCGGCCAGTACATCGAGCAGCAGGTCTACGTGAACCACGACGCGCCCAACACGCGCGGTCGGGTCAACTACAAGGGCGCGCTGCAGGGCCAGGGCGCGCACACCGTCTGGATCGGTGACGTCCTGATCGGCCGCGCCGGTGACGGCACCGACTCGTACGAGCAGAACCGCAACCTCGTGCTGACGGACGGCACCCGCGCCGACAGCATCCCGAACCTCGAGATCGAGACGGGCAACATCGAGGGCGCCGGCCACGCGAGTGCGACCGGTCGCTTCGACGACGAGCAGCTGTTCTACCTGCAGTCCCGCGGCGTCCCGGAAGAAGAAGCCCGGCGCCTCGTCGTGCTCGGCTTCCTGGTCGAGGTCATCCAGAAGATCGGTGCACCCGAGCTCGAGGAACGCCTCATCGCCGCGGTCGAGCAGGAGCTGGCCGAGGGCCGTTCGGTCATCGCCGCACCGGCCGAGGCGGGCGACGCACAGGCCGCCGCAGTGCAGTCCGACGGCGCGGAGGCCACCGCCTGATGGCCGAGAAGGTCTGCGCCGAAGCCGACATCGCGGTGGACAGCCCGATGCGGGTGGTCGTCGGCGGCACGGCGGTCGCGATCGTGAAGGACTCGTCCGGCACGGTCCACGCCATCGGCGACACCTGCACGCACGGCGACATCTCGCTGGCCGAGGGCTTCGTCGAGGGTGACTCGCTGGAGTGCTGGGCCCACGGGTCCCGCTTCTCGCTGGCCACCGGCAAGCCGCAGAACTTCCCGGCCTACGAGCCCGTCCCGGTCTTCCGGGTCGAGGTCCGCGACGGCGACGTCTACGTCGACGTGCAGGACGTCGTCCCGGTCGACTGAGCACCCCCAACACTTCCCGCGGCTGACGCCGCACACAGCTGCAACCGAAGGAACGCAATGTCCACTCTGGAAATCCGTGACCTCAAGGTCTCGATCGACACCGATCAGGGCACCAAGGAGATCCTGAAGGGTGTCGACCTCACCATCAACGAGGGCGAGATCCACGCGATCATGGGGCCGAACGGCTCCGGCAAGTCCACCCTGGCGTACACGATCGCCGGTCACCCGCGGTACAACGTCGTCGGTGGCACGATCACCCTCGACGGCGAGGACGTCCTCGCGATGAGCGTCGACGAGCGTGCCCGTGCCGGCATGTTCCTGGCGATGCAGTACCCGGTCGAGATCCCCGGCGTCACGGTGTCGAACTTCCTCCGCACCGCCAAGACGGCGATCGACGGCGAGGCTCCGGCGCTCCGTGGCTGGATCAAGGAACTCCGCCAGTCGATGGCCGACCTGAAGATGGACTCGTCGTTCGCCGAGCGCAACGTCAACGAGGGCTTCTCCGGTGGCGAGAAGAAGCGCCACGAGATCATGCAGCTCGAGCTGCTCAAGCCGAAGTTCGCCGTCCTCGACGAGACCGACTCCGGCCTCGACGTCGACGCGCTGAAGATCGTCTCCGAGGGCGTCAACCGCGCCAAGGCCGCGACCGGCCTCGGTGTGCTGCTCATCACGCACTACACGCGCATCCTCCGCTACATCAAGCCGGACTTCGTGCACGTGTTCGTCGCCGGCAAGATCGCGGAGCAGGGCGGCCCCGAGCTCGCCGACCGCCTCGAGAACGAGGGCTACGACCGCTACGTGCAGGTCGCCGCCGCCGAGGCGCAGGCCTGATGATCGCCGCACTCGCTCCCGACAAGTTCGACGAGGTCGTCGAGGGCCTGAAGGAGGTCCAGGACCCGGAGCTCGGCGTGAACATCGTCGACCTCGGCCTGATCTACGACCTCGCCTGGGACGACGACGCCAACGCGCTCGTCATCAGCATGAC
This sequence comes from Curtobacterium sp. MCSS17_005, assembly GCF_003234225.2. Classification (NCBI taxonomy): domain Bacteria; kingdom Bacillati; phylum Actinomycetota; class Actinomycetes; order Micrococcales; family Microbacteriaceae; genus Curtobacterium; species Curtobacterium sp. MCSS17_005. Next base: position 2,108,629 of record NZ_CP126258.1, on the reverse strand, counting down.
GCTCACCAGCGCCGGCTGCCCCCTGACCGACGTCATCGAGGGTGACACCGCGAACGCCCTCGACGGCATCGTGGACGCCTTCCGGATCAACTGGGTCTGGATGCCGCCGTGGGGTCCGGAACGGATCACCGACGACGGACGCGAGATGATGCGCGCCCTCGGGTTCGCGATCTAGTCGCGACCCACTACGGACGGGAGGCGCGGTGCCAGCTGGCACCGCGCCTCCCGTCCGTCTGTGCGCATGCCACGCGCCGCTGAGTGGTCGCGACCATCCGCTCAGGTTCGCCGAGTGGTCACGTTCTGTCGGCTGACAGCGCTCCAGGCGACGGAATGCGACCACTCGGCGTCTGGACGGCGGGGAGTCGTGACCGACCGCCGGGCCGGTCACCTGCGCTGGACGCAGAACGGCCCCGCACCGATCGGTGCGGGGCCGTTCTCGTGCCAGGCCTCAGCGACGACCGACGGCCTTCCACGCGAGCGGCAGGATGCCGGCGGCGATGAGGGCCTTGGCGATGCCACCGACGATGAACGGGTACAGGCCGGCGGCGAGCACCGACTGGACGTCGTTCGGGGCGCCGAGCTGGCCGAGCGCCACGGCCAGGTACGGCAGGCCGGTCACGAACGGGATGGCACTCGCGAGCAGCATCGCGACCGCCGCGCGACCGACGTGGCGGTCCCAGTTGCGGCGGGCGAGCCAGCCGACGAGCCCGGCGGCCGGGATGAAGCCGATGACGTACCCGAAGCTCGGCAGGGCCAGGGCCTGCAGGCCGCCCTGCATGTCGGCGAAGAACGGGGCACCCGCGAGTCCGGCGACGGCGTAGACGAGCAGCGAGAGCATGCCGCGACGTGCGCCGAGCGTCGCGCCGACGAGCACGACGGCGAGCGTCTGCCCGGTGATCGGGACCGGCCACATCGGGACCTCGAGCTGCGCCATCGCGGCGGTGAACAGGGCTCCGCCGGCGACGAGGGCGGCGTCGGTGGCCAGCCCGTGCGTGCGCAGACGGTCGGCGAGGACTGCGCGGGGAGCGAACCCGGTGGCGTTCGTCATGGATTCTCCTAGAATGGACTGCTGGTTCCGTTCGGAACCATCGGTCCCGTCAGCGTAGCGGTGCACCTCACGCACACACCGTTGTGCAAACCCACCAACTGATTGGACGTCCACTGTGCTTGCCGTGCACGAACTCGAGATCCGCGTCGGAGCTCGTCTCCTCATGGAGGACGTGTCCTTCCGTGTCGAGAAGGGCGACAAGATCGGACTCGTCGGCCGCAACGGCGCGGGGAAGACGACGATGACCAAGGCCCTCGCGGGCGAGACGCAGCCCACCGGCGGCAAGATCGAGCGCGGCGGTGAGATCGGCTACCTGCCGCAGGATCCCCGCTCCGGTGACCCGGAGGAGACCGCGCGGAAGCGCATCCTCGACGCCCGTGGGCTCGGCGAGCTCGTGGAGGGCATCCGCCTCGCGACCCTCGACATGGCGAGTGACGACGCGGCCGTGGCGGAGAAGGCGATGCGGCGCTACAGCCGCCTCGACGACCAGTTCAACGCGCTCGGTGGCTACGCTGCCGAGGCCGAGGCGGCGTCGATCGCCTCGAACCTCAAGCTGCCGGACCGCATCCTCGACCAGCAGCTCAAGACGCTCTCGGGTGGTCAGCGCCGCCGCATCGAGCTCGCCCGGATCCTGTTCTCGGACGCCGAGACGATGATCCTCGACGAGCCGACCAACCACCTCGACGCCGACTCGGTCGTGTGGCTCCGCGAGCACCTGAAGACCTACCCCGGTGGCGTCATCATCATCTCCCACGACGTGGAGCTCGTCGACGAGGTCGTGAACCGCGTCTTCTACCTGGACGCCAACCGCCAGACCATCGACATCTACAACATGGGCTGGAAGCTGTACCAGCGGCAGCGCGTCGCCGACGAGGAGCGTCGCCGCAAGGAGCGCGCGGGCGCCGAGAAGAAGGCCGCCACGCTCAAGGACCAGGCCGCGCGCTTCGGTGCCAAGGCGTCCAAGGCAGCGGCCGCGCACCAGATGGTCGCGCGTGCCGACAAGCTGCTCGCCGGCCTCGAGGACGAGCGTGTCGCCGACCGGGTCGCGAAGATCCGCTTCCCCACCCCCGCCCCGTGCGGCCGCACCCCGCTGATGGCCGAGGGGCTGTCGAAGTCGTACGGGTCGCTCGAGATCTTTGCGGGTGTCGACCTGGCGATCGACCGCGGTTCGCGCGTGGTCATCCTCGGCTTCAACGGTGCGGGCAAGACGACCCTGCTGCGCATCCTGGCGGGAGCCGACCAGCCCGATACGGGCGAGATCCAGCCCGGTCACGGTCTGCGCATCGGGTACTACGCGCAGGAGCACGAGAACATCGACATCAACCGCACCGTGATCGAGAACATGGTGTCGGCGTCGACGGACCTCAACGAGACCGAGGCCCGGCGGGTGCTCGGCTCGTTCCTGTTCACGGGCGACGACGGCTACAAGAAGGCGGGCGTCCTGTCCGGTGGTGAGAAGACGCGTCTGTCGCTCGCGATGATCGTGGTCTCCGGCGCGAACGTCCTGCTGCTCGACGAGCCGACGAACAACCTGGACCCGGCTTCGCGCGAGGAGATCCTCAACGCCCTGGCCGGCTTCGAGGGTGCGGTCGTCCTGGTGTCCCACGACGCCGGCGCCGTCGAGGCGCTCAACCCCGAGCGCGTCCTGCTGCTGCCGGACGGCACCGAGGACCACTGGAACAAGGACTACGCGGAGCTCATCGAGCTCGCGTAGCTGCCGCGCGTGTGGTCGGGCGAGGCCCGTCCGCACGGTGCGGCGTTCGCGGTCCGGTGCGGCTATGCGTGCTGGGTGGCCGTTTGTGGCGCTGCACGGTGCGCGGAAGCGCGCACGGGGTTGCGGGGTGCGCACGGAGCGGCCGGGAGGCGCGGTGCCGGTCGTGTGTCGCGCCTCCCGTCCGCACGGTGCCGCGTTCGCCATCCGGTGCGGTGTTGCGTGCTGGGTGCCCGCTTGTGGCGCTGCACGGTGCGCGGAAGCGCGCACGGGTTGCGAGGTGCGCACGGTGCGGCCTGGAGGCGCGGTGCCGGTCGTGCGCCGCGCCTCCCGTCCGCATGGTGCCGCGTTCGCCATCCGGTGCGGGGTTGCGTGCTGGGTGTCCGCTCGTGGCGGTGCACGGCGCGCAGAAGCGCGCACGGGGTTGCGAGGTCCGCACGGTGCGCTGACGCGCACACGCGGCCGCGCCTCAGCACGACGCGTCAGCGACGTGACGCGATGAGCTCGTCCTCGATCTCGGCGTCGGTCTTCGGCTTCGCGTTCTTGCGGCGTTCGCGCTCGAGGGCGCGCTCGCGCTCCTCCGGGTCGTCCTGGTTGAGGTTCCGGTACTCCTGCACCATCACGTACGCCAGGAACCCGAAACCCCCGGCGGCGAACAGGAACCACTGGATGAAGTAGCTGAGGTGCAGCCCCGTGTCGGCGTTCGGACGCTCCCAGCCGAGCGGGCGGGCCTCGGTCGGGGCGGGGGACTCGGAGGCGAGTTGCCCGTACGCGCCCGTCCAGATCGGGTCGTCGACCTTGTTCGCCACGTCGGTCAGGGTGACCGACTGCACCTGGTCGGTGTCCTTCGGGTCGGAGCGGCCGGGGATGCGCGGTTCGCTCTGCTGCAGGCGGACGATCGCGGTGACCTCGCCCGACGGGGGAGCGGGCACGTGGTCGGGGGCGTCCTGGGCGTTGCCGGTCGGCACCCACCCGCGGTCGACGATGAAGGCGCGGCCCTCGGACGTGACCAGGGGCGTCAGGACCTCGAACCCGGGCTGCCCGTTGTGCACGCGGTTGCGCACGAGCAGCTGCGAGTCGACGTCGTAGCGGCCGGTCACGGCGACCCGGAGCCACTCCTGCTCGTCCTGCCAGCTCGAGGCCTTCGGCAGCGCCCGGTCGAGGGGGACGGGGGTGTGGTCGTAGTTCTGCGCGACCTGCTCGTTCTGCCGGACGGCCTCGTTGCGGCGGTCCCACTGCCACATGCCGAACAGGGCGCACACGATGGCGAAGGCGACGGCGATCGCGAAGTAGCCGAGCCAGCGGCGGCTCCGGACGAAGCGCCAGCCGACGAACGGTTCGTCGGGGTCCCGACCGGACGAGCCCGACCTGGCGTCGTCGGTCGAGCCGGAACCCGCCGCGGCGCGCTGCAGCTTGGCGGCGTGCTTGCGGCCGTACCGGGACTGCGGGTCGAAGCCGTCGGTCATCGCGAGGTGCCGGTGGAGCGCACCCCGACGTCGTTCTTCGGCGCCGCGGTCGACTCGCGCTCATCGTCGAGACGGTCGACGTCCTCGTGCATGCCGGTGACGCGCACCGGGAAGGAGCGGGACCGCAGGTAGTCGGCGAGGAAGTCGCGGTGTTCTTCGCACGCGGCCCAGATCTTCACGCGGTCGATCGCGTGGATCCGGGGGTTGCGCCAGTTCACCCGCCACCCGGCCGTCGACACGCAGCCGGCACGCGAGCACACCGGGGTGGATCCGGGTTCGGTCTGCAGGTCGAACGTCGCACCCATCAGCGGGGTCCCCACATCTTCGATCGGTCGCCGTTGCGCTGCCACTCGTCCTGCGCGTGCTGCGCCTGCTGGCGGAGGCGGTCCTGCTCGTCGCGGTAGGCCTGGGCCCGGGCGTCCTCCTGCTGTTCCCGGAGGCGCGGGTCGACGGCGTCGTAGAGCTCGATGGATCCGGCGGGGGAGATCATGTCGCTCTCGGTCCGGCTGCCGGCGTTCGCGATGACGACGGCCACCCAGGGGATCACGGCGGCGAGGACGATCGGGATGACCGCGAGCCACGAGTGCCAGATCGAGTACACGAGCACGGCGGAGATGAAGAGGACCACTCGGATGGCCATCTGCCAGACGTAGCGGGACAGGCGGTGCGCCCGGTCCTGCTCCGGTGTGTCCGGCAGCGACGTGATGCTCGTGTGCGTGCTCTTCATACAGATGGTCTCCGTCTACCCGTGGTCAAGCCTAATCCCGCCGGACCGATCGTGGGTGCGCCGCGCGCGAACCGGCGGGGTGGTCCGCTCCGGTACGCTCGTCCGGGCGTGTCCGCCGGGTCCCCGGCACCGCGTGCCGAGCAGATCCCACCGAACGGAGCGACCATGAGCACCCCCCGTACCGTCCTCATCACCGGCGGCAACCGCGGCATCGGGCACGCGCTGGCCGAGCGGTTCGTCGCAGCCGGCCACCGGGTCGCCGTGACGTCGCGCAGCGGTCAGGGTGGTCCCGAGGGCGCGCTGACGGTGCAGGCCGACATCACTGACACGGCCTCCGTCGACGCGGCGTTCACGCAGGTCGAGGCCGAGCTCGGTCCGATCGAGGTCCTCGTCGCGAACGCCGGCATCACGAACGACCAGCTGCTCCTCCGCATGTCCGAGGACGACTTCACCAGCGTCGTCGACACGAACCTCACGGGCACCTTCCGCGTCGTCAAGCGCGCCACGAAGGGCATGATGAAGGCCAAGTTCGGCCGCATCGTGCTGATGTCGAGCGTCGTGGGCGCCTACGGCCAGATCGGCCAGGTCAACTACGCGTCCTCGAAGGCCGCCCTGGTCGGCATGGCCCGGTCGATCACGCGTGAGCTCGGTTCGCGCGGCATCACCGCCAACGTCGTGGCGCCCGGCTTCATCCAGACGGACATGACCGCCGCGCTCTCCGAGGAGCTGCAGGCCGAGTTCAAGAAGGCGATCCCGGCCGCCCGCTACGGCACGGTCGACGACGTCGCGGACGCCACGCTGTTCCTGGCGAGCGACGGCGCCGGGTACGTCTCCGGTGCGATCATCCCGGTCGACGGCGGCCTCGGGATGGGCCACTAGCCCTCGGACTGATCAGCCGCGCAGGCCGAGCGTCGCGAGCACGGCGGACAGGTCACGGTCGACGACCGCGACGTCCGCCTGCTCCCGCACGCGCGGCTTCGCGTCGAACGCCACCGAGAGCGCGGCGACGCGCATCATCTCGAGGTCGTTCGCGCCGTCACCGATCGCGATGGTCCGTGCCGGGTCGACCCCGTCGGCGTCCGCCCACTCGCGGAGCGCGACGGCCTTGGCGTGCGCGTCGACCACGTCGCCGAGCACGCGGCCGGTGAGCACGCCGTCGGTGACCTCGAGGCGGTTCGCCCGGCAGTGGTCGAGGCCGAGCTGCTCGGCGAACGGGTCGAGCACCTCGTGGAACCCGCCCGACACCACGCCGACGGTGCCGCCTGCGGCGTGCACCCCACGGACGAGCTGGTCGGCGCCCCGCGTCACACGGACCGCCTGCTGTGCGCGGACGAAGACGTCTGCCTGGAGGCCCGCAAGCGTCGCGACACGCTCCCGGAGGCTCTCGGCGAAGTCGAGTTCCCCGCGCATGGCGCGCTCCGTGATCGCCGCCACCTGTGGTCGGGTCCCGGCGCTGTCGGCGAGCAGTTCGATCACCTCGTCCTCGAGGAGCGTGGAATCGGCATCGAGGACGACGAGGAAGCGGGGCACGCACCAACGGTACCGACTGACGGAGGCACGGCCGCGTCCGTGACGCGAGCCGTGCCTCCAGGCCGTCCGTCCGGGGCTGCGCCCCGGGTGTCTGCTTGCCTACGCGTCGACGCGGACGCCCTTGCCGACGCATGGGCGGAGCCCGGACTCGGTGACGGATCAGGCGTCGACGCGGACGCCCTTGCCGACCACGGTGATGCCGGACTCGGTGACTGTGAAGCCGCGCGCTTCGTCGGCCTCGCGGTCGACGCCGACCTGCGCGCCCGGTGCGAGGACGACGTCCTTGTCGAGGATGGCGCGGTTGACGACCGCGCCGGCGCCGATGGTGGCGCGCTCGAAGACGATCGAGTCGAGGACCTTCGCGCCGGAGTCGATCGAGCACCAGGGCCCGATCATGCTGCGCTCGACCTGCGCACCCGACACCAGGCAGCCGAGCGACACGAGCGAGTCCACCGTGGACCCGGTGTTGCCGTTCGCGTCGCGGACGAACTTCGCCGGCGGCAGGTTCGTCTGCTGGTTGAAGATCGGCCAGTCCTGGTTGTACAGGTTGAAGACCGGGACGGGCGCGATGAGGTCCATGTGGGCGTCGAAGAACGAGTCGATGGTGCCCACGTCGCGCCAGTAGTACTTGTCGCGGTCGGTGGAACCGGGGACCTCGTTGCGCTGCAGGTCGTACACGCCGGCGTCGCCGCGGTTGACGAAGTCGGGGACGATGTCGCCGCCCATGTCGTGCGCGGACGTCTCGAGCTGGCCGTCCCGCAGGACCGCGTCGACGAGGGCGTCCGCGTTGAACACGTAGTTGCCCATCGAGGCCAGGATCTCGCCGGGGGAGTCGGCCAGGCCGACGGCGTCCTTCGGCTTCTCGAGGAACGCCTCGATCTTCGTGGGGTCGTCGTCGGCCACCTGGATCACGCCGAACTGGTCGGCGAGCCCGATCGGCTGACGGATCGCCGCCACCGTCGCACTGCGGCCGGAGGCGATGTGCGCCTCGACCATCTGGTGGAAGTCCATCCGGTACACGTGGTCCGCACCGACGACGACCACGATGTCGGGGCGTTCGTCGCGCAGCAGGTTGAGCGACTGCAGGATCGCGTCGGCCGAGCCGGCGAACCAGCGCTTGCCGAGCCGCTGCTGCGCGGGGACGGACGCGACGTAGGAGCCGAGCAGCCCCTCCATGCGCCACGTCTCCGCGACGTGCCGGTCGAGACTGTGCGACTTGTACTGGGTCAGGACGACGATCTTCTGCAGACCGGAGTTGACCAGGTTCGACAGTGCGAAGTCGATGAGACGGAAGTTGCCGCCGAACGGGACGGCGGGCTTCGCGCGATCGGCCGTGAGCGGCATGAGTCGTTTGCCCTCGCCGCCGGCGAGCACGATGCCGAAGACCTTCTTTGGTGCCATGCCGCTCACAGTAGGCGTCAGCACTGGGAACCGGTTACGTTGAACCAGTGCGAGTCGATCTGCTGACCAGGGAGTATCCGCCGGAGGTCTACGGCGGAGCGGGTGTCCACGTGTCCGAACTCACCGCCGCGTTGCGGTCGGGGACGGACACGGAAGTCCGTGTCCGGGCCTTCGGGGCCTTCCGTGACGAACCCGACGTGTGGGGCTACCGGACCCCAGACGGCCTCGGCCAGGCGAACGGCGCGCTGCAGGCCCTCGGCACCGACGTGGCCATCGCGGCCGACGTCGAGGGTGCCGACCTCGTGCACTCGCACACCTGGTACGCGAACTCCGCAGGCCGGATCGCGCAGCTGACCTACGGCATCCCGCACATCGTGACCGCCCACAGCCTCGAGCCGCTCCGCCCGTGGAAGGCCGAGCAGCTCGGCGGCGGCTACCGCCTGTCCAGCTGGATGGAGCGCGAGGCGTTCGAACACGCCGACGGCGTCATCGCGGTCTCGAAGGCCATGCGTGCGGACATCCTGCGCTCGTACCCGTCGATCGACCCGGCGAAGGTCCACGTCGTCTACAACGGCATCGACATCGACGCGTGGAAGCCGAGCGTCGACGAGGACGCCGTGCGTGCCCTCGGCATCGACCCGACGCGCCCGAGCGTCGTGTTCGTCGGACGGATCACCCGGCAGAAGGGCCTGCCGTACCTGCTCCGCGCCGTGGCGTCGCTGCCGTCGGACGTGCAGATCGTGCTGTGCGCCGGCGCGCCGGACACCCCCGAGATCCTGGCCGAGGTCACCGAGCTCGTCGAGGGCCTCCGCGCGGAACGTGAAGGCGTCGTCTGGATCGACCGGATGCTCGCGCACGAGGAGATCGTGAACGTGCTGTCCTCGGGCACCGTGTTCGTCTGCCCGTCGGTGTACGAGCCGCTCGGCATCGTGAACCTCGAGGCCATGGCGTGCGGCATCCCCGTCGTCGGCACCGGCACCGGGGGCATCCCCGAGGTCGTCGCCGACGGGCTCACCGGCCGCATCGTCCCGATCGACCAGGTGCAGGACGGCACCGGCACCCCGACTGACCCCGACCGCTTCGTGGCCGACCTCGCCGCGACCCTCACCGAGGTGCTCGCCGACGAGGGGCTGGCGAAGCTCATGGGACGCGCCGGACGGCTCCGTGTCGAGACCGAGTTCACCTGGGACGCGATCGCCACCAGGACACGGCAGGTCTACGACCGGGTGCTCGGCCAGAACCCGTAGGCTGGTCGCATGCCCTCGGTCGTGCGCTTGTCAGACGTCTCCGTGGTCCGCAACGGGGCCACCATCCTCGACGCGATCTCGTGGGAGGTGCAGGACGACGAACGCTGGGTCGTGCTCGGCGCGAACGGCGCCGGCAAGACGACGCTGCTGCAGGTGGCCGGTGCCCAGACGTTCCCGACCTCGGGTGACGTCGAGGTGCTCGGCACCGAACTCGGCGGCGCCGACCTGTTCGAGCTCCGCCCGCGCATCGGCTTCGCGTCGACCGCGTTGGCCCGTCGCATCCCGGTGACCGAGAAGGTCATCGACGTCGTGCTCACCGCGGCGTACTCGGTGACGGGCCGCTGGAACGAGGAGTACGAGGAGCTCGACGTCCGCCGTGCGCAGCGCGTGCTCGAGGAGTGGGGCCTGGGGTCCTTCACCGATCGCACGTTCGGCGACCTGAGCGACGGTGAGCAGAAGCGCGTGCAGATCGCCCGTGCCGTGATGACCGACCCGGAGATCCTGTTCCTCGACGAACCGGCCGCGTCGCTCGACCTCGGCGCCCGTGAGAGCCTCGTCCGCACCCTCGGCGGCTACGCCCAGAGCGCGGACTCGCCGGCCATCGTCATCGTGACCCACCACGTCGAGGAGATCCCGGCCGGGTTCACCCACGCGCTCGTCCTCGCCGACGGCCACGTGCAGGCCGCCGGCCCCATCGACGAGGTCCTGACGGACCAGACCCTGACCGAGGCGTTCGGCATCGACCTCTCGGTCACCAAGGACGCCGGTCGCTACACGGCACGCGCCGCGTAGCGCTGCGATCCCGCCGTCTCTCTGGTATCGTGGACGGCTGGCGCAAGCCGACGACTTCCCGCGCAGTTCGCGCAATCCCATCACCGCTATCGAGGAATCTCCATGAAGACCGACACCCACCCCGAGTACCGCGCCATCGTCTTCCGCGACCTGGCCTCCGGTGAGACGTTCCTGACGCGTTCGACCGCGAACAGCGACAAGACCATCGAGCTCGACGGTGCGACCTACCCGGTCATCGACGTCGAGATCTCGTCCGCTTCGCACCCGTTCTACACGGGCAAGCAGCGCATCCTCGACTCGGCCGGTCGCGTCGAGAAGTTCAACCAGCGCTTCAAGGGCTTCAGCAAGTAAGCAGCCCCCACGCAACGCCCACGGGCGGTCCTCCTCCGGGAGGGCCGCCCGTTCGCGTTGTGCGGCGTTTCCGGCCGGCGCTGTACTCGGACACAAGACACCGGTGTTCACGCGTCACACGCGGTCTGCGGGTGTTCGGCGCGCGAACACCGGTGCTTTGCGAGGGGCAGGGCGAGGTCAAGCGCCGTTGCGGTGGGGCCAGCGGCCGTCGGCGGTGAACGTCGGGTCGCGCTTCTTGCGCATGTAGTCCTGGAACGAGGTGGCCTGTTCGGCGCACCAGCCGACCTGCTTGCGGTGGAGTTCCTCGGCGGAGATGCCGAGCTCGTCCGGGTACTTGCCCGCGATGGCCTGGGCGACACGCCCGGCAGCGATCGCGTCGGCTCCGGCGTCGTGCGCGTCGTCGAGTGTGACGCCGTAGAGCTCGGACGCGGCCTCGAGCGTGCGCTTGCCCTTGCGGAAGGTGTCGAGCGCCTTGTCGATCACCAGCGGGTCGACGACGTTGCCGATGACGGGGGAGGCGAACCCGTGCCGCTTCGCTTCGCGGTCGAGGACGGTGAGGTCGTACGGGGCGTTGTAGATCACCAGGGGGATGCCCCGGGCGAACACGGCCTCGATCGCGGCGATGATCTCGGCGACGACCTCGGCCGCAGGGCGTCCCTCGGCCTGGGCACGCTCGGTGGTGTAGCCGTGCACGGCGGCGGCGCCCTCCGGGATCGGGACGCCGGGGTCCGCGATCCAGGCACCCTCGACGATGGAGGCCCCGGTCATGTCGATGAGCCCGACGTGGGCGGTGACGATGCGGGCCGTCTCGACGTCGACCCCGGTGGTCTCGAGGTCGAAGACGCCCAGCGCGTGCCACCAGGGCCGACCCGTGAGGTCCTGGGACGGAGCGGGCGCGTCGAGCTGTGCTGTGGGGAACGTCACGCGGTCAGGCTAACGGGACGCACCGACACCCCCGACTACCGGGTCGGCGCGCCGACGTGCAGCCAGTAGAACGACTGCGTGCCCATGGTGAGCGTGACGGTGCCGTCCTCGTCGAACGACGGGAACGAGCTGCCGCCGAACAGGTCGTAGAGCGGGCGCCCCGCGAACTCCGGAGCGGAGATCGTGACCGAGGTCGGGTTCGTCGCGAACGAGAACACGCACAGGACGTCCTCGGCGGAGGGGCCGAACTGCTGGCCGGAGCCCTCCCACGAGCGGACGAAGGCGAGCACCGAGTCGTTCGAGGTCTCCTGCACGTGCAGGGATCCGAGGCCGAACACCGGGTGGGCCTTGCGCGTGTGGATGACGTTCCGGACCCAGTGCAGCAGCGAGCGCGACTGGGCGAGCTGCGCCTCGACGTTCACCTGCGCGTAGTTGTACACGAGCGACTGCACGACGGGCAGGTAGAGCTTGCCCGGGTCGGCGGTGGAGAAGCCGGCGTTGCGGTCCGGCGTCCACTGCATCGGCGTGCGCGAGGAGTCGCGGTCCGGCAGCCAGATGTTGTCGCCCATCCCGATCTCGTCGCCGTAGTACAGGAACGGCGAACCGGGCAGCGAGAACAGCAGCGCGTGGATGAGCTCGAGCTCCGCGCGCGAGTTGTCGAGCAGGGGAGCGAGGCGTCGGCGGATACCGATGTTCGAGCGCATCCGCGGGTCGTAGCCGTACCAGCCGTACATCGCCTGGCGGTACTCCTCGCTCACCATCTCGAGCGTGAGCTCGTCGTGGTTGCGGAGGAAGACCCCCCACGCCGCACTGGCAGGCACGTCGAGGGTCTCCGACAGGATCGCCTTGAGCTCGGCGGCGTGCTGGGCACGGAGCGAGTAGAAGATGCGCGGCATGACCGGGAAGTCGAACGCCATGTGGCACTCGGGCTCCTCGTCGGTGCCGAAGAACGCCGCGGTCTCACGCGGCCACTGGTTCGCCTCGGCCAGGAGCACGCGGCCGGGGTACTCGTCGTCGACCATCGCGCGGAGCTTCTTGATGAACTCGTGGGTCTCCGGCTCGCCCTCGCCGTTGCCCTCTTCCGACTCGAACAGGTACGGGATCGCGTCGAGCCGGAGCCCGTCGACGCCCATGTCGAGCCAGTGCCGGACGACGTCGTAGATCGCCTCGATGACCGCGGGGTTCTCGAAGTTCAGGTCGGGCTGGTGCGAGAAGAAGCGGTGGAAGAAGAACTGGCGTCGGACCGGGTCGAAGGTCCAGTTGGACTCCTCGGTGTCGACGAAGATGATGCGGATGTTCGAGTAGTCCTCGTCCGTGTCCCGCCAGACGTAGAAGTCGCCGTAGGGGCCGTCCGGGTCCTCGCGGGACTGCTGGAACCACTCGTGCTGGTCGCTGGTGTGGTTGATCACCATGTCGATCACGATGCGCATGTTCCGCTCGTGCGACTTCGTCACGAGCTCGCGGAAGTCGTCGAGCGTGCCGAACTCCGGCAGGATTGCCCGGTAGTCGGAGATGTCGTACCCGCCGTCGCGCATCGGCGACTGGAAGAACGGCGGCAGCCACAGGGCGTCCACGCCGAGCCACTGCAGGTAGTCGAGCTTGCCGATCACGCCCTGGATGTCGCCGATGCCGTCCCCGTTGGAGTCGACGAACGACCGGATCATGCACTCGTAGAAGACCGAGCGCTTGTACCACTGCGGGTCGAGCGTCAGGCCGGGCAGCTGGATCGGGGCTGTGAAGGTCACCGTGCTCCTCGTCGTCATCGACGGACCGGTCGACGGCCCGCCCCGGACACGATAGGCGCGAGATGCTGCGGGTGTCCGGGGTTTCGTGCGGTTCGCTCCCTAGACTGGCGCGGATGCAACCGCCCGTGCTCTCCCCGTACCAGTCGTTGATGGCCGCCACCCCGGTCGTGCACCGGGCCGTCCAGGTCGACGGCCGGACCACGCACTACTGGGTCTACGGGCCCGAGGACGCGGATAGCACCGTGCTCGCCGTGCACGGGTTCCGCGGGGACCACCACGGCCTCGAGACCATCGCCGCGCACCTGCAGGGTGTGCGGGTGATCGTGCCCGACCTGCCCGGCTTCGGCGTGTCCGATCCGCTGCCGGTGTCGGACATCGATGCGTACGTGGCCTGGCTGACCGGGTTCCACGCCGCGCTCGGGCTCGGCCGCGACACCGTGGTGCTCGGGCACTCGTTCGGGTCGATCGTGGTGTCGGCCACCGTCGCCGCCGGGCTCGACACCCGACTGCTCGTCCTCGTCAACCCCATCGCCGCCCCGGCCCTGCAGGGACCGCGTGCCGTGGGGACCGCGATCGCGATCGGGTACTACCGCGCCGGCGCGGTGCTGCCGAAGCCGATCGGGCTCGGGATCCTGCGGAACGGCGCGATCGTCCGGGCGATGAGCATCGCGATGCTGAAGTCCCACGACCCCGCGGTCCGCCGGTGGGTGCACGACCAGCACGACCGGTACTTCTCGGCCTTCGCGAACCGCACGAGCGTGCTCGAGGCGTTCCGCACCTCGGTCACCCATGACGTCTCCGAGTACGCCGACCGGATCCACGTGCCCGTGCTGCTCGTCGCGGCCGAGCACGACGACATCACCGCCGTCCCCGAACAGCGCGCACTCGCCGAGGGTCTGCGCGACGCCGAGCTCGTCGTGATCCCGGGGGTCGGCCACCTCGTGCACTACGAGACGCCGGCTCCGGCCGCGGCGGCGGTGCTCCGCCGGATGGCGGACACGACCGGGCGTGCCGGACGCCAGGGACGCACTGGACGCGGCGCGGCGGCGACGGACAGCCGACCGTCGGGGGCGGGGCGGGCCTCCCGGACGGCGGACGCGTCGTGACGCGCCTGCGCATCGGCATCGACTGCCGGTACGTGCGGATCGGTCGGCACGACGGCATCAGCCGGTTCACCGCGGGGGTCGTCGCGCACCTGCCGGACCGGCACGACTACGTGCTGCTCGTCAGCGACGAGCGCCAGCTCGAGTCGCTGCCGAGGGACCTGCCGTGGGAGCTGCTGCCCGCGCCGACGGACGCGGGGGAGCCGCTCGTCGCCCGGCGCGTCAACCGGCTCGGGCTCGACGCGGTGTTCTCGCCCATGCAGACGATGGGGTCGCGGGGGCGCCGGTACGCGCTCGTCCTGACGCTGCACGACCTGATCTACTACCGCAACCGCACGCCCCCGCGGGAGTTCTCGTGGCCGCTGCGGCTCGGCTGGCGCGCGTTCCACCTGTCCTGGGCGCCGCAGCGGTTCCTGCTGAACGGCGCCGACGGGGTCGTGACGGTGTCCGAGACGACCGCCGGGCTGATCGCCGAGCACCGGCTGACGAAGCGACCCGTGACGGTCGCCTACAACGCGGCCGACCCGGCGACACCGCGGGTGGCCGGAGCGCCACGCCGACGGTCGCTCGTCTACATGGGTTCGTTCATGCCGTACAAGAACGTCGAGACCCTGGCGGCGGCGCTGCCGCTCCTCGGGGCGGACTGGACGCTGCACTGCATGTCGCGGGTGTCCGACGCCGACCGGACACGGCTCGAGGCGCTGGCTCCCACGGGGACGATCGTGTTCCACGACGGCGCCACCGATCAGGAGTACCTGTCCGTGCTCCGTTCGGCCACCGCGCTGGCGACCGCGTCGTACGACGAGGGGTTCGGCATCCCGCTCGTCGAGGCGATGGGCGTCGGGACCCCGGTCGTCGTCAGCGACATCCCGATCTTCCGGGAGATCGGCGGCTCCGCGGCGGAGTACTTCGATCCGGCATCGCCGTCCTCGGTCGCCGCGGCCGTCCGGCGGGTCGAGGAACGGTGGGACGAGGCCTCGCGGCAGTCGATCGAGCGTGCCGGCCGGTTCCGGTGGCAGGACTCGGCGGAGCAGGTCGTCCGGGCAGTCGAGCGGGCCGTGGGGGACCGGCGGGGCTGAGAGCGGGTGCGGGTGCGTGCGCGCGGGCTCGCGGTTCGTGACGACGCGGAACGACGATGTCGATGTCGTACGACGTCGACCGTGTCGTTCCACGTCGGACGCGCCACCGCCGCGCCACCCCGCGCGACCACCACACCGTCACTCCGGCGCGATGACCTGCACGTCCGCCCCGGGGAACACCTTCTGCGTCTCCTCGGTGACCCGCGACACGATCGGCGGCACCGCGGCGCCCCGACCCGGGGTCCGCACGACGATCGACTGGTCGCGCGCGGCGTCGGACGGGTCGCCGCCGCGCTCCCACGAGCAACGGACCTCCGTCACACCGCCGATGTGGTCGAGCGTGTTCGCCAGTGCCAGGCGCTTCGCCGCGACCCCACCGGCACCGGTGACGCCGATCTCCAGGGTGCCGAGGTCGGCGACCACGACGACGCGGACACCGTTGCCACCGGACTCGTCGGCTGCGCGGCTGATGGCGGCGACCAGGTCACGCCGGGCGGCGGGGTCGAGCGCCGGGTCCGCCCGGACCGAGGCGATGGCGTCGTAGCTCGCGAACGCCGTCTTCGACGGGGCATGGTGCCGCACGTCGGTGACGCCGGGCAGCGCACGCACGCGCGTGTCGAACCGGTCGAGCGCCACGTCCGGCCGTGGGAAGACCCCGCCTATGCCGTTCTGGACGCTCCCGATGATCGAGCCGAGCACCACGGCGATGACCGCGACCACCGCGAGGGTGCTGCCGCCGATGATGAACCAGGTGCGGGCCCGGGTGCGGGTGGGGACGCTCGCCGTCTCGGGGCCGAACACCCGGTCGAGATCGTCGGCCTGCTGGTCGAGGGCGTGCTGGCCGTGTCGGCTGGTTCCGTCGTCGGACATGTGGCTCCCCTCACCCCGGTGTGCGGGTGCGTCGGAGCCTAGTCCCCGGTCAGCCCCGGCGCTCCAAGGGGTTCTGGTACTCGAACGCGGACCCTCCGGTGGCGTCGGACACGTCGTCGATCGGGTCGTCGAACCGGACGAGTTCGGCGTGGAAGCGCTCGGGGTCCCACCGGAACGAGTGGATGGATCCGTTCCGGATCGGGGTGTTGCGGCGGTCGGCGGTGCCGGGGGCTGCGGCGTTCACGACACTGCGGATCACCGCGCCGTGGGTCGCGACCACGACGACGCCGGCATCGAACCGGACCGCGATCTCACCGAGGGTCTCGGTGACGCGGGCGAGCAGCGCGGAGCGGGACTCCCGACCGGGGATGTCGTCGTGCGGGTACCGTGCCGACACCTCGTCGTCGGTCAGGCCCTCGGCCTCGCCGTAGGAGCGCTCGGCCAGGCCCGGGTACGTCGTCGGTGCGTCGAGGCCCAGGCGGTCGGCGATGATCGCGCCCGTCTCGGCCGCACGGGACAGCGGGGAGGCGACGACCGCGTCGAACGGCCGACGGGTCAGGAGCTCGGCGGCCTCGGCGGCCTGCCGTCGTCCGGTGTCGTTGAGCGGGATGTCGGTCGAGCCCTGGATGCGGCGTTGCGCGTTCCAGTCGGTCTCGCCGTGCCGGACGAGGTACAGGAGGGTCGTCACCCGTCGATCTTCGCAGACGCGAACGGCAGGCCCGTCCGGCGGCAGCGCTCACGCGGCCCCGTCCGAGGACCGCGACCGCGCAGGCTCGTCCGGCGACCGCGACCCGCTAGTCGGTCGATGACGCCGCGCTGAGCCGCTCCGCCAGGTGCACGAGCGTCTCGGTGGTACCGGCGTCGAGCTTCACGGCCGCCCGCCGGTCACTGCGGGTCTCGCCGCGGTTCACGATGACCACCAGGTTCTTGCGGCGCGCAGCGTGGTCGACCAGCCGCACGCCCGAGTTCACGGTGAGGGACGACCCGACGACAAGCAGCGCGTCGGCGTCGGCGACGATCGACACGGCCTCGCGGAACTTCTCGGCCGGCACGAACTCGCCGAAGAAGACGACGTCGGGCTTCAGGTCGCCGCCGCACACGGTGCACGCGGGCACGACGAACCGTTCGACGTCGGTGATCTCGACGTCACCGTCCGGCTGCAGCTGCACGGACCCGGGCTCGTCGATCCAGGGGTTCTCGCGGTCGATGGTGGCGGCGAGGTCGGAGCGGGAGAACACCTGGCCGCACCGCAGGCACACGGCGCGGTCCATCGAGCCGTGGATCTCGACGACGCGGCGGGACCCGGCGCGCAGGTGCAGGCCGTCGACGTTCTGCGTGATGACCCCGGCGACGATCCCGGCGTCCTCGAGTGCGGCGAGCGCCCGGTGTCCGTCGTTCGGCACGGCGGCCGCGAAGCTCCGCCAGCCCAGGTGGGATCCGGCCCAGTAACGCTGGCGCTTCGCGGGGTCGGCCAGGAACTCCTGGAACGTCATGGGCTTGCGCACCACCCGTCCGGCACCGCGGTAGTCGGGGATGCCGGAGTCGGTGCTCAGACCGGCACCGGAGAGCACGGCGATCCGCTTGCCGCCGAGCACCTCGACGACGCGGTCCAGGTCGTCGGCGGTCACCGACCCGGCGGCCGCCCCGATGGTCGGTCCGGTCGTCGACGCAGCATCATCCAGCACCCTGTTCACGGTACCCTCAACACCCGACCGTCCCGGTCGCTTCCCAGGCGGAGCGCATCCTCGGCGGACCCGCCCGGCGGCAGCCCGGACCCGCCCGTCGGCCCGGACCCGCGCCGACCCCGGGCCGCCGGACCCGCGCCGCCCAGGCCCGCCGGACCCACCCGCCGCCCCCGCACCACACCGAAACGAGCCCCGTGCACCCCGTCCGCATCGACTCCCTCGACGATCCCCGCCTCGACGACTTCGCCCGTCTGACCGACGTGGCACTCCGCCGGGTCTCGGAGCCCGAGGGCGGCCTGTACATCGCCGAGTCGAACACGGTCATCGAGCGCGCGGTCCGCGCCGGGCACGTGCCGCGGAGCATCCTGGTGCAGGAGAAGTGGCTCGACAGCGTCCTGCCCCTGGTCGCGGAGCACGACGGGCCGGTCTTCGTCGGCGCCGACGCCCTGCTCGAGGAGCTCACCGGCTTCCGGATGCACCGCGGTGCGATCGCCGCGATGCAGCGTCCCGAGCTGCCGAGTGTCGCCGACGTGGTGCGGGACGCGAAAGTCGTCGTCGTGCTCGAGGACATCGTCGACCACACGAACGTCGGCGCGGTGTTCCGCAGCGTCGCCGGCCTCGGCGCCGACGCGGTGCTCGTCAGCCCGCGGTGTGCCGACCCGCTGTACCGCCGGAGCGTCCGGGTGAGCATGGGCACCGTCCTGCAGGTGCCGTGGACCCGCATCGGCGACTGGCCGGCGGCTGGTGAGGAACTCCGCGCGCAGGGCTTCCACCTGGCCGCGATGGCGCTGACCGACGAGTCGATCGACCTCGACGCCTTCGTGGCGGACCTGCCCGACAAGGTCGCGCTCGTGATGGGCACCGAGGGGCAGGGGCTGACGCCGGCCGCGATCGCCTCGGCCGACACGACCGTCCGGATCCCGATGGCGCACGGCGTCGACTCGCTCAACGTGGCCGCGGCGAGCGCCGTCGGTCTCTGGGCGGTCACCCACGCCCGGCGGCTCGCCTCCTAGCGCACCACCGAGACGGTCGGGAGGCCCGGGGCGGCCTGGTCCGGCAGCATGCGCCCGGCGCGGATCACCAGGGCGCGGTCGGTGGCTGGCCCGCCCACCAGGCAGACGCCGACGGGCGCGCCGTCCACGGTCAACACCGGTGCGCTCACCGCGGGCAGGCCGCCGACGCTCGCGAGCGCGGTCATCGCCGTCGTCGCGGTCCGGGTGTGCTCGAGCGCAGCGGTGTCCGCGTCGAGCAGCGGCGCGGGTCCGGGCACGGTCGGGAACAGCAGGGTCCGACCGGCGAGGGCACGGCGGATCGTCGCCCGCACCTCGTCGAGGCGTGCGACGGCGTCGGCGGTCGCGTCGGGGTCGTTCGCGCGTGCCGCCCGGAACCGGTCACCGACGACGGTGCTCAGGGCGCCGGGGTGCGCGTCGATCCAGGGGCCGTGGGCGGCGAGTGCCTCGGCGGCCTGGACGAGCCGCATCTGCTCCTGCAGTGCTGCGGGGTCCGGGATGCCGAGGTCGCGCAGCCGGACGGTCGCGACGGGTTCGTCGAGTGTGTCGACGAAGGCGGTGAAGGACCGGGCGACGGCCGGTTCGACGAGTGCGACGAGTTCCTCGGGGACGACGAGCACGGTCGCGTCGGGCACCCCTGCCGGCGCGGGCGGCGGCACGGTGGCGTCGAGGGCGGCGAGCAGCACACCGGGGCTCCGCGTGAGCCACCCGACGGTGTCGAACGACGGCGCGAGCGGGAGCAGCCCGTCGCGGGACACCGTGCCGTGGGTCGTCCGGAGGCCCCAGAGTCCCTGGTACGAGGCGGGGACCCGCACCGATCCCGCGGTGTCCGTGCCGATCCCGATCTCGGCCGTCCCGAGGCCGACGGCCGATGCGGATCCGCTGGACGAGCCTCCAGGCAGTCGTGTGGGAGCCGCGCTGTTCGGCGGCGTGCCGTGGTGCGCGTTCCGGCCCGTCAGGTTGTAGGCGAACTCGTCGGTGCGTGCGATGCCGCGGATCGCGGCGCCGGCGGCGAGGAGCGCGGTGACCGCTGCGGCGGGCGCGGTCTCGACGGGGGCCTCGCGCAGGTGGGTCGGGTTGCCCGCGCCGACCGGCTGGCCGGGGACGGCGTAGAGGTCCTTGACGGCGACGGTCAGGCCGTCGAGCGGTCCGGAGGCGGTGGGGGCGACGAGTGGGTCGCCCACGGCCCGCCAGACGGTGGTGTCGACGGCCTTCGGGCGGCCGGTGACGTGAGCCGCTTCGATGCGCCAGCGGGGGCCGGCGACGGTGTCGCCGTCGCGGCGCCAGAGCTGGGTCTGGAGGCCTTCCCCACCCGCGGCGAACCGGGACACCGACACGACGAGGGCGCGGTCCTCGGTCAGGGGGCGGACCTCGACGTGCGTCAGCGACCGGGTCGCGACCCCACCCCGTGCCCCGCGGAACGCGCTGATCGCGTCGTGCCCGACGAGCAGGCCGCGGTCGTCACCGCGCATCGAGCCGGGGGAGTCGACGAAGGCGGCGTCGAGGCCGTCGAGGTCGTTCGCCAGCAGGGCGGTCTCGTAGGCGTCGAGCGCCTCGAGCAGGCCTTCGGGCGCGGCGTCGGGCGCGGGCGACGTCGGGGGCGTGGTCATCGGGCGGGCTCCTCGAAGTCGGCCTTGCGGATGCGGGCGTGGACACCGGTGACCAGGTCCACCACTTGCGAGATGTTGAAGTCGGTCGCGGCGGACAGGTACGCGTACGCCAGGTGGCGTTCCATGCCCCAGCGCGCGCCGAGGATCGCGACGGCGTGCCGGACGCACTGCCGGACGGCCTCGTCGAGGTCGGGGTCCATGCCGGTGGGCACGAGGAACTCCTGCGTCTCGGCGACGGGCCAGACCAGGTCCCCGAAGCGCGCGGCGGCCTCGGCGGCCGGGGTCAGGTCGAAGCGGATCGTCGCGCGGAGCGAGGCCTCCATCGCGGTGAGTGCGACCTCGCCGTCGCCCTGGGCGAAGTGCGGGTCACCGACGTGGGCGAGCGCGCCGGGGACGAGCACCGGCAGGTGCAGCTGCGACCCGGCCTGCAGCAGGTTGACGTCGATGTTGCCGCCGTGGCGACCGGGCGGGACGGAGTGCAGCCGCTCCCCGGGGGTGGCGACGCCCATGATCCCGAGGAACGGGGCGAGGGGGAAGTGCGCGAAGCGGTCGCCGACGGCGGTGAGCGGGATGCGGCCCCGCCGGCCCTGGTCGGTGTCGACGACGTCGGCGAAGACGCTCACCGTCGTGCCGTCGACCGGGAACTCACCGTGCAGGGCGCCGCGGCCGTGCCGGTTCGACACGACGCCGTAGTGCACCCGGGGCAGGGTCTCGAGGACCGTCATCGTCAGCACGTCACCCGGACGGGCACCGCGCACCGCGATCGGCCCGGACACCACGTGTGGACCGTCCGCCGCGGGGTCCCGGTGGCCGGAGCGGGCGATCGCGACGGCGTCAGCGAGGACGTGACCCGGAGCGACGCCGTGGTCGCCGAACCACGCCACGGGATCGCTGCCCTGGTCGGGGAGGATCCCCTCGTGGCTGACGGTGTCGATGGTGACCGACTCGCCGGGGCCGATCGTCAGGGCCGGGGTGTCACCGTCGCTCGGCAGTCGGCCCCAGAGGACGGCCTCCGGGTCGACGGGCAGGGAGTGGTCACCGCGGACGGGTCCGGTGCCGGGCTGCAGGGTCGCCACCGCGGGGGCGGTGGTCTGGTGTGCAGTGGTGCGGTGTGTGGTGGTCATCGGTCCGTCCTCCGTTCGACCAGGTGGGCCACGTCGGCGAGGTGGTCGGCCATCGCCCGCGTCGCGCCCGCGACGTCGTGCTCCCGGACCCGCTCGAGGATCCGCTCGTGCCACTCGAACGACGACCGGCGCCCCTCGCTGGTGCTGTGCGAGCGGGCACGGACGTCCTGCACCCAACCGCTGCTGAGCTCGCACAACGACACGAGCAGGGGGTTGCCCGAGGTGCGGGCGACCTGCACGTGGAAGGCGACGTCCTGGGCGAGCGACTCCTCCGGGCTCAGACCAGCGTGCGTCGCGGCGAGGATGCGTTCCAGGGTGAGCAGGTCGGCCTCGCCAGCCCGCGCCGCCGCGAGTCCGGCGACCTGCGGCTCCACGACGGTCCGGAACTCGGCGACGTGCTCGGCCCGGTGGTCCAGGTCGTCACGGTGGTGGTCGAGCAGGGCGGACGCTTCCTCCGGTCGCGGCAGCACGACGGTGCCACGACCAGGGGTCCGGGAGACCAGGCGACGGCGCTCGAGTTCCTGCAGCGCCTCGCGGATGGTCGTTCGGGACACGGCGAGGTCCTCGGCGAGGGTGCGCTCCGGCGGCAGCTTGTCGCCGGGCTGCAGGTCGTCGAGCACGAGCGTGCCGAGGTGGGCGGCGGTCGCCGCGCTCAGGGTCCGTCCACGGTGCATGCCCTCGACCGTAGGGCCGGTTGGTCTGCTTGGTTCATTGGTACGACCATCTTTTACACGGCCGTCACACGTTGCGTCGGGACCGGGAACACGGCGGGGAACGGTGGAGCGCCGTCGTCGCGGCCGACTCCGACGGCGCAGCGACCCCGGCTCCGGAACGGCAGCCCGACCAGCCCGTCGCAGCCTCGGCCGAGGCGCGGACCGGTACGCTCGGGTCCCGTGTCACGAGTCGTCCGCCGCCCCCGCTCCGCCGTCCGGAGGCCGGTCACGATCTCGGTGGTCGCCGTCCTGCTCCTGGTGGCCGGGTACCTCGTCGCCGCGGCCGTCGTGCCGTTCGGCCCGGCGAGCGCCAGCACCACCACGTACTCAGCACCGAAGACGACCGTCCCGGCCCTGAGCTTCCCGGGGTACGGCGCGACTGCGGTCGAAGCGACGGACTTCCCGGAGAGCCTGCGCACCAGCGGTGACACGAAGCCCCGGTCGATCGCGAGCATCACGAAGGTCGTCACGGCGCTCGTGGTGCTGGACGAGAAGCCGATGGCCGCGGGGGAGTCCGGCCCGTCCATCCGCTTCACGGAGCAGATGGAGGGCCTGTACGCCAAGTACGCGGCGCAGAACGGCGAGGTCGCCCCGATGCCCGCCGGCCTGAAGCTCACCGAGCACCAGACGTTCCAGGTGATGCTGATGAAGTCGGCGAACAACTACGCCGGTGCGCTCGCCATCTGGGCGTTCGGCTCGATCGCCGCCTACGAGCACGCGGCGAACGACTGGCTCGACGAACACGGCCTGGACGACACCACGATCCACGAGCCGACCGGCCTCGACCCGGACAACACCTCGACCGCCACCGACCTGGTCGAGCTCGGGCAGCTCGCGCTGGCGAACCCGGTCGTGAAGGACATCGTCGGTACCCGGGACGTCACGATCCCGACGGTCGGCGAGATCGAGAACTCGAACAAGCTCCTCGGGCTCGACGGCATCGAGGGGATCAAGACCGGCACCCTCGACGAAGCCGGCGCCTGTCTGCTGTTCGCGGCGACGTACGAGCGCGGCGGCAGGGACGTCACCGTCGTCGGGGTGATGCTCGGCGGTGTCGACCACGACTCCCTCGACGTCGACGTGCAGCGGTTGCTGCGGTCCGTGGCGGACAACTTCCAGGTGGTGACGCTCACGCACCAGGGGCAGACCTTCGGCACCTTCTCGACCCCGTGGCAGGACGAGGCCGACGCGGTCACGACGAAGGCCGCCGAGGTGCTCGTGTGGGGCAAGACGACCGTCACCGCGAAGGCGAAGCTCGAGCAGGTGACCTTCGGCACGAAGGGCGAGCGGGTCGGGCAGGTGCGGTTCCGCATCTCCGACCACGACCCGGTCACGGTGCCGCTCGTGCTCGAACGCACGATCGACGACCCCGGCGTCTGGTGGCGCTGGACGAACCCGTTCCAGGGGGCGTGACGCCCGTCGTCCGCCGACCGTAGAGTCGGTCGGGTGACGACGATGACGACGTTCCCCCGGACCACCCCCGCCGCCCTCGGCATCGATCCCGGCGGCGTGACCGCCCTGCTCGACGCCCTCGAGTCGACGCCCGCCGTGGAGCCGCACAGCATCATGTTGCTGCGGCACGGCCAGGTCGCGGCCGAGGGCTGGTGGCAGCCCTACGCCGCGGACCACGTGCACCTGCTCTACTCGCTGAGCAAGAGCTTCACCGCCGCCGGGGTCGGCATCGCCGTCCGGGCGGGCCTGATCGACCTCGACGCGACCGTGCTGTCGTACTTCCCGGAGCTCGACGCCGACGTCACCGACGAACGCAGTCGCCGCATCCGCGTCCGGCACCTGCTCGCGATGGCGAGCGGCCACCGCGAGGAGACGATCGACCGCGCCCAGGCCCTCGACCCGACGAACACGGTGCGCGGGTTCCTGCTGGTCCCGCCGGACGAGGAGCCCGGCACGGTCTTCGCCTACAACCAGCCGTGCACGTACACGCTCGCCGAGATCGTCCGGCGCGTGACGGGCGGCTCCCTCGTCGCGTGGCTCCGCCCGCACCTGCTCGATCCGCTCGGCATCGACGACCTCGCCTGGCGCCGCGACGACACCGGCGCGGAGCTCGGCTACAGCGGGTGCTACGCGCCGACCGACGCGGTCGCCAAGCTCGGCCAGCTGTACCTGCAGGGCGGCGTCTGGGACGGCGAGCGGATCCTCGACGCCGACTGGGTCGAGCAGGCGACCAGCACGCAGGTCGCCAACCCGGACGAGGCCAACCCCGACTGGTCCCAGGGTTACGGCTTCCAGTTCTGGATGGCCCGCCACGGCTTCCGCGGCGACGGCGCCTACGGCCAGTTCTGCGTCGTCCTGCCAGAGCAGGACGTCGTCCTCGCGATGACCGGTCAGAGCCTCGACATGCAGGCCGTCCTCGACGCGGTCTGGGAACACCTGCTGCCCGCCGTCGACCGCGCGTCCGACGCGTCCTCGGCATCCGTCCTGGAGGCCCGGCTCGCCTCCCTGGGACTGCCCGCCGTCGACGGCGGGCCGCTGCAGGGCCTCGCCGACGCCGGTCCGCTGGCCCGCGACGGCGACGGGTGGCGGCTCACGCTCGACGTCGACGGCGGCTCCCTGTCGGTGCCTGTCGGGCAGGGGGAGTGGGCCGTGGAGGGCCCGCTCGCCGCGAGCGGTGCCGTCGCTGACGACGGGACGGTCCGTGTCGACGTGCGGTTCGTCGAGACCCCGCACCTGGCGCACGTCCGGATCGACCCCGCCACGGGATCGACGACGACGAGCTGGCAGACCGAGCCGCTGCACGACGGACCGCTCACGCTGCGGCGCCCAGGGGACTGAGGGCCCGCGGCTCCGCGGCCTCTCGTCCCTCGGCCCCGCGCCGCGTCTACGGGGTGTCGGAGGGGTGCTCGGTGACGATCTGCAGCTCGGGTCGCTTCGCCGACACCCCGTCGCCGGACGAGGTGTGCTTGATGCGCCGGACCACCCACGGCACCAGGTACTCCCTGGCCCAGCCGAGGTCCTCGGCGCGGGCCTCGCGCCACGGCCGAGCCTCGAGCGGGTCCGGGTTGAACGGTTCGAGCCCGTGGGGCACACCGAGGGTGTCGAGCACCGCCGCGGCGATCGTCGAGTGGCCCATCGGGGAGTGGTGCAGCCGGTCGGGAGCCCACATCCGCGGGTCCCGGAGCACCCGGAGTGCCCACATGTTCGCCACCAGGGCGCCGTGCTTCAGGGCGATGGCGTGCAGGTTCTCGTTGTAGATCGCCGTCTTGCCGCGGACCATGCCGAGCACCGGGGTCATCCCGACGTCCGGGCCGGTGAACAGCACGACGGTGGCTCCGTCGCGGCGCAGGTCGGCCACGAGCCGGTCCACGCGCTCGGCGAGCTCGTCCGGGTCCGAGCCGGGGCGGATGATGTCGTTGCCGCCGGCGGACACCGTGATCAGGTCCGGGTGCAGGGCGACGGCGGCCTCGGCCTGCTCGTCGATGATCTGCTGCAGCAACCGCCCGCGGATCGCGAGGTTCGCGTAGGCGAAATCGTCGGTCTGGTGTGCGAGCACCTCGGCGACGCGGTCCGCCCAGCCGCGGTTGCCGCCCGGGACGGTGGGGTCGGGGTCCCCGATGCCCTCGGTGAACGAGTCACCGATCGCGACGTACCTGGTCCAAGGATGACGATCTGACACGTCCCGGACCCTAGTCTCGTGGCATGACGAAGGCCAACACGGACGCCGTCGGCTGGTCGGTGCCGGACGAGATGCTCAGCCGCATCGCCGAGCGCGCCCCCGGCTACGACGCCGCGAACGCGTTCTGCACCGAGGACCTCGACGAGCTCCGCGCCGCCGGCTACCTGCGGATCGGCGTCCCCGTCGAGCAGGGCGGGGCGGGCCTCGGCCTCCGCGCCACCGCACGGGTGCAGCGCGCCCTCGCCCAGGCCGCACCGGCGACGGCACTCGGCCTCGGCATGCACCAGGTGTGGGTGCAGGCGGCCCGCGCCGTCCGTGCGCGAGGCGAGTCGTTCCTCCAGGCCGTCACCGACCACGCTGCGGACGACCACCTGCTCGCATTCGGGGTGAGCGAACCCGGCAACGACGCCGTGCTGTTCGACTCGTCGACGACTGCGGAGCCGGACGGCGACGGCGGCTACCGGTTCACCGGGACGAAGGTCTTCACGTCCCTCGCACCGGCGTGGGACGTCATGAGCGTCTTCGGCAAGGACACCTCGGGGCCGGAGCCACGGCTCGTGCACGGGTTCGTCCTGCGGTCGGACGGCGACGTCGAGCACCTGGACGACTGGGACACGCTCGGGATGCGCGCGACGCAGAGCCGCACCACGAAGCTGCTCGGCGTGCAGGTCCCCGCCGACCGCATCGTCCGGTCGCTGCCGGTCGGGCCGAACCAGGATCCGCTCGTGTTCGGCATCTTCGCGTCGTTCGAGCTCCTCATCGCCTCGGTGTACGCCGGGATCGCGGAGCGGGCGATCGCGCTCGCGGCGACCGCCGTGGCGGGGCGGACCGGGGCCGACGGCACCCCGCGGTCGCAGGACCCCGACGTGCGCCGGGCGATCGCCGACCTGCGCGGTTCGGTCGACGCGATCACGCTGCAGGTCGACTCGCTGGCTCGGTCGGTCGACGAGCTCGACGACCTCGGAGCCCGCTGGTTTCCGCTGCTCGTCGGAACCAAGGCCCGGGCCGTGGACACCGCGCAGCACGTCGTGGACGAGGCCATGCGCGTCGTCGGTGGCTCGGCGTTCCGGTCGTCGAGCGAGCTGGCGCGGCTGGCGCGGGACGTCCGGGCGGGGCAGTACCACCCGTCGTCGTGGGACTCCGCGGCGCGGACGATCGCCGCGTCGGTGCTCGGCCCGCTCGGCTGAGCGCTGCGCTCGCACGGTGCGAGGTTGGCGTGGCCGCGCACGGTGCCGGGTCCGTCGGCCGGTGCGAGCTTGCCCGCTCGGTGCTGCCCTGTGGCGCCGCACCGTGCAACCAACCCGGCACCGAGTCGCGAAGGCCGCACGGTGCGGTGGGCGTGACGGCGGCGTGGCGCGGCCGCGCACGGTGCCGGGTCGGTCGGCCGGTGCGAGCTTGCCCGCTCAGTGCGGCCCTGTGGCGCCGCATGGTGCAACCAACTCGGCACCGAGTCGCGAAGGGCGCACGGTGCGACGGTGGGCGAGCAACCGCGCACGACGGGACGAACCTCGCACCGAGCGGCCGTGAGCACGCCCCGCACGGCGATGTCGGCGGCGCCTGGCATCATCTCGGTGTGAGCAAGCAGGACGGACGGAACCGCCTCGTCTCCGACGCACCGGTGGACGACGTCTCGGCGACCGTGCTGCACGTCGACATGGACGCCTTCTTCGCCTCCGTCGAACTGCTCGACCGCCCCGACCTCGTGGGGCTGCCGGTCATCGTCGGGCACGACTCCGACCGCTCCGTCGTCACCGCCGCCACCTACGAAGCCCGTCGCTACGGCGTCAACTCCGCGATGCCGATGGCCGTCGCCAAGCGCCGCTGCCCGAACGCCGTCATCGTCGAACCGCACTTCGAGAAGTACCGGGCGCAGTCCGCCGCGGTGATGGCGATCTTCGACCGGTTCACCCCGCGGGTCGAGCGGCTCGGCATCGACGAGGCGTTCCTCGACGTCGCCGGCGCCCTCCGCCTGTACGGCACCCCGTGGCAGATCGGCCAGGCGATCCGCCGCGCGGTCTTCGCCGAGACCGGTCTGCACTGCTCCGTCGGTGCGGCATCGACGAAGTTCGTCGCGAAGCTCGCCTCCAGCCGGTCGAAGCCGGACGGCCTGCTCGTGGTGCCCGCCGCCGACACCGTGGCGTTCCTGCACCCGCAGCCCGTGTCCGCGCTCTGGGGCGTCGGCGGCAAGACGCAGGAGACGCTCGAACGCCGGGGCATCCGCACGGTCGGCGACCTGGCGAACACCCCGCTCGGGTCACTGGTGTCGGCACTCGGCCCGGCCGGTGGGCAGCGGCTGCACGACCTGTCGTGGGGTCGCGATCCACGCGTGGTCGACACCGGCGTCGGTGAGAAGTCGATCGGGCACGAGGTCACGTTCGGCCGCGACCTGACCGAGCGCGACGACGTTGCCCGTGAACTCCTGCGCCTGGCCGACAAGGTCGCCGTCCGCCTGCGCCAGGCCGACGTGCAGGCCCGGACCGTGGCACTGAAGGTCCGGTACACCGACTTCACCACCCTCACCCGGTCGCGCACCCTGGCGGAGCCCACCGACGTCGCGAAGCGCCTCCACCGCGAAGCCGTCGAGCTGTACGACGTGCTGCACCGACCGGGCAACCAGATCCGACTGATCGGGGTGCGCGGCGAAAACCTCGTGCCCGCGGCCGCGAGCAACGCCCTATGGGACGACGACGCGCCGTGGCGCGACACCGAGACCACGGTCGACGCGGTCGCCGCACGCTTCGGCGCCGGCGTGCTGCGACCGGCATCCCTGGTCCGCCGGACCCCCGACGGCGGCGTCCCGCACGCTCGGCAGGACTGACGGTGGCGGTAGAATCGGGTTCAGTGAGCGCAGCGGAGTACGAAGACCAGCAGCCCGCCACGCTGTGGGCGGAGTCGGGTGACGACCAGTCCGGCGCAGGCGGATCGTCGCCGACGCACGACGGCAGCCAGGCGGACCAAACCCAGGCGCACGGTGACGCAGCCCGTGCCGAAGCCGATGCCGCGGCCCTGGCCGAAGCGGCCGGCAACTCCGCCGTCCAGCACCTCTCGCCGGCGTTCCCGGACCGGGCCGCCTGGGGCACGGCCTCGAAGCTCCGCGCCTGGCAGATCGAAGCACTCACGAAGTACTTCGAGAAGGAACCCCGCGACTTCCTCACGGCCGCGACCCCCGGCGCCGGCAAGACCACCTTCGCGCTGCGGCTGGCGACCGAGCTCCTCGCCCGCGGCACCGTCGACCGCATCGTCGTCGTGGCCCCGACCGAGCACCTGAAGCGCCAGTGGGCCGACTCCGCCGACCGTGTGGGCATCCGGATCGACCCGATGTTCAAGAACGGCGACGGCATGTTCGGCCGGCACTACCAGGGCGTGGCGATCACGTACGCCCAGGTCGGCATGAACCCCGAGGTGCACAAGCGCATCACCGAGGGCGGCCGCACCCTGGTCGTCCTCGACGAGGTCCACCACGGTGGCGACGCCCTGACGTGGGGGGACGGCATCCGAGAGGCGTTCTCCGGCGCCACCCGCCGGCTCTCGCTGTCGGGGACCCCGTTCCGGTCCGACACCGCGCCGATCCCGTTCGTGCAGTACGCCCCCGACGAGCAGGGCATCCGCACCTCGATCTCCGACTACAACTACGGCTACGGCCGAGCCCTGAAGGACGGCGTCGTCCGGCCGGTGCTGTTCATGGCCTACGCCGGACAGATGCGCTGGAAGACCCGGATGGGCGACGAGATGTCGGCGTCCCTGGGCGAACAGGTCACGAAGGACATCACGGCCCAGGCCTGGCGCACCGCCCTGTCACCCGAGGGCGAGTGGATGCCGGCCGTGCTCTCCGCCGCCGACAAGCGCCTGACCGAGGTCCGTCGTGGTGTGCCCGACGCCGGCGGCCTGGTCATCGCCACCGACACCACCACGGCACGTGCCTACGCCCGGATCCTGCAGCAGATCACGGGGGAGCGTCCCACCGTGGTCCTGTCCGACGAGGCCGCCGGCTCGAGCCGCATCAGCGCGTTCGCCGACGACACCTCGCGCTGGATGGTCGCCGTCCGCATGGTGTCCGAAGGTGTCGACGTCCCACGGCTCTGCGTCGGGGTCTACGCCACGAGCGCGAGCACGCCGCTGTTCTTCGCCCAGGTGATCGGCCGCTTCGTGCGTGCCCGTCGCCGCGGCGAGACCGCGAGTGTCTTCCTGCCGAGCGTCCCCGGCCTGATGGCCCTCGCCGCCACCCTCGAGCTCGAGCGCGACCACGCCCTCGACCGCCCGAAGGACGCCGACGACGGCATGTACAACCCCGAAGACGCCATGGTCGCCGAGGCCAACAAGGAAGACCGCGCGTCCGAGAGCCTGCTCGAGGTCCAGCCGTTCGAGGCACTCGACTCGCAGGCGTCCTTCGACCGTGTCCTCTACGACGGCGGTGAGTTCGGCACCGGCGGTGAGGTCGGTTCCCTCGAGGAACTCGACTTCATCGGCATCCCCGGGCTGCTCGAACCCGACCAGGTGCGCGACCTCCTGCGTGCCCGTCAGGCGACGCAGGCGAAGCGCTCCAAGGGCCGCACGGCCAAGGACGGCATGCCGAAAGCGCCCGAGCCCGACCGCCCGATGTACATGACCATCAAGGAGCAGCGCACCGAGCTCGCCCGGCTCGTGTCGATCTGGTCCCGGCACTCGAACGAACCGCACGGTTCGATCCACGCTGAACTCCGACGGATCAGCGGTGGCCCGGCCGTGGCGCAGGCGAGCATCGAGCAGATCCAGAAGCGCATCGACATCCTGCGCTCCCGCATCGGCGGACGACGGTGACCGCGGCGTGATCGAGCCGGTCGACGACCGCACCTGGTACGTCAAGCGCGACCCCGAGGCGTCACCCGAGGCGATCATCGACCGCTTCGGCGGCGGCTACCGACTGCGCCGCTTCTCCCTCACCGAGTCCCGTCGCACCCCGCACGGGGTGTTCACCGGACCCGAACTGGCCGAGACCGCGTGGTGGCGGCTCCGCGACAGGCCGCGGAACTCATGACGCGCCAAGCCAAAGTCCGGTAGACCGGAGGAATGGCAGACTCGATCCCTCACGTCCTCGTCCTCGGCGGCGGCTCCGCTGGCTACACCACGGTCAAGCAGCTCCAGAAGCACGCGGCCACGGTGCCCATGCGCATCACCCTGGTGGACCAGAACACCTACTACACGTACCTGCCGTTCCTGCCCGAGGTCGCCGGTGGCCACATCGCGCCGAAGGACGTCACCGTCGAGCTGCGCCGTGCACTGCGCAAGACCCGGGTGATCCAGGGCAAGGTCACCGCGATCTCCTCGGCGGACAAGACCGTCTCGATCGCGACCGCCGGCGGCGACGACCGTACCCTCGGCTACGACCACCTCGTCGTCGCCCTCGGTTCCGTCACCCGCACCTTCCCGACCCCCGGGCTCGAGGAGTACGGCGTCGGCTTCAAGAGCGTCGAAGAGGCCGCCTACGTGCGCGCCAAGCTCCTCGACAACATCGCGAAGGCCGCTGCCACCCGTGACGAGGACGAGCGTCGCCGTCTGCTGACCAGCGTCTTCGTCGGCGGTGGCTACACGGGCGTCGAGGCGATCGGTGAGCTGTTCGACGTGTCGCAGGCCGCCATCAAGACCTACCCGTCGCTCGCCGGCGAGCAGCCGCGCTGGGTGCTCATCGACGCCCTCGACCGCGTCGCTCCCGAGGTCGGCCCGGAGCTGTCCAAGTGGACGCTCGAGTCGCTCCGTGCCCGTGGCATCGACGTCCGCCTGAAGACCACCATGCCGAGCGCCGAGGGCGGTGTCGTCAAGTTCTCCGACGGCGACGAGTTCGCCACCGGTCTGCTCGTCTGGACCGCGGGCGTCAAGCCGAACCCGCTCCTCGACGCCTCCGACCTGCCGCGCGGGCCGAAGGGCCACCTCGCGGCGAACGCGAAGCTCCAGGTCGAGCCCGAGGACACCCACCAGGTCGTCGAGGGCGTCTGGGGCCTGGGTGACGTCGCGCAGGTGCCCGACCTGACCGCCGACAAGCAGCCGGCGTTCTACCCGCCGAACGCGCAGAACGCCGTGCGCCAGGCCGTGGTCGCCGCCGACAACATCGTCGCGACCATCACCGGCAAGCCGCTCGAGGAGTACCGCCACCCCTCCATCGGCACCGTCGCGTCGTACGGTGTCGGCAAGGGGGCCGCGAACATCAAGGGCATCAAGATGACCAACCTGCTCGCGTGGCTCGCGCACCGCGCGTACCACGTGTACGCGATGCCGACCCTGAACCGGAAGGCCCGCATCATCATCGGCTGGATCACCGGTGCCGTGTCGGGTCGCGACGCGACCTCGCTCATCAAGGAGACGGACCCGCGACGCAACTTCGTCGAGGCGTCGAAGAGCTAGGAGACGGAACGCGGCATCAGGCCGCAACTTCGTCGAGGCGTCGAAGAGCTAGACGCACCCACAGATCGGACGGGAGGCGCGGTGCCAGCTGGCACCGCGCCTCCCGTCCGTCTGTGCGGACGTCCACCGGCTGTCCGCCATCTGCGGTCCTGTGTCCGTTCCAACGTCGCGCGCGCCAGCGTGGACGGACGAGCGAGAGGAGCGTCCATGCGCGCCATGACGTACCGCGGCCCCTACCGGGTCCGCGTCGAGGAGAAGCCGGACCCACGGATCCAACACCCGAACGACGCCGTGGTCCGCGTCGAGCGGGCGGCGATCTGCGGGTCGGACCTGCACCTGTACCACGGCATGATGCCCGACACCCGCGTCGGGCACACGTTCGGCCACGAGTTCATCGGGGTCGTCGAGCAGGTCGGCTCGTCCGTCGAGACCCTGTCGGTCGGGGACCGCGTGATGGTCCCGTTCCACATCTCGTGCGGGACCTGCTGGTTCTGCGCCCGTGGCCTGTTCACGAACTGCCACAACGTCAACCCGAACGCCACCGCAGTCGGCGGGATCTTCGGCTACTCGCACACCACGGGCGGCTACGACGGCGGGCAGGCGGAGCGCGTGCGGGTGCCGTTCGCCGACGTCGGCCCGCAGGTGATCCCGGACTGGCTCGACGACGAGGACGCTCTGATGATGACGGACGCCCTGGGCACCGGGTACTTCGGGGCGCAGCTGGCGTCGATCCGCGAGGGCGACACCGTCGTGGTGCTCGGTGCCGGGCCGGTCGGCCTGTTCTCCGCGGCGTCGGCGTGGTTCATGGGAGCCGGCCGGGTGATCGTCGTCGACCAGCTCGAGTACCGGCTCGAGAAGGCCCGGAGCTTCGCGCACGCTGAGACGATCAACTTCGCCGAGGTCGACGACGTCGTGCTCGAGATGAAGAAGCAGACCGACTTCCTGGGTGCGGACAGTGTGATCGACGCCGTCGGAGCCGAGGCGGACGGCAACTTCACCCAGCAGGTCACCGCCTCGAAGCTGAAGCTGCAGGGCGGGTCCCCGACGGCGCTCAACTGGGCGATCGACGGTGTTCGCAAGGGCGGCACGGTCTCGGCGGTCGGCGCGTACGGGCCGATCCCGAGCGCGGTGAAGTTCGGGGACGCGATGAACAAGGGCGTCACGATCCACACGAACCAGGCGCACGTGAAGCGCCAGTGGCCGCGGTTGCTCGAGCACATCCAGGCTGGGCACTTCAAGCCGAGCGACATCATCACGCACCGCATCCCCCTCGAGCACATCGCCGAGGGGTACCACCTGTTCTCGTCCAAGCTCGACGGTTGCATCAAGACCGTCGTCGTGCCGTGAGGAGGCCCGACATGTCCGACCACACCCCGTACATCGCCGATCCACCCCGACGGGTGCCGTCGGCCGAGGAACTCCGTGCCCGCATCCCGGGGTGGGGGAGCGACCTCGACCCGGCGGACCGGCCGTCCGTCCCGAAGCTCTCCCGCGAGGCCGGTTCGGCCACCGGAGCCCACTGGGACCTCCCGCCGCAGCAGGACGGTGCGCACGGCCGGGAGCGCTCGATCGAGCACGCCCACGTGACGCCGGTGTTCGGCACCGCGCAGCCCCTGCACGGCGTCGCCGGGATCGTCCGGCGGTACGCCTACCGGCGGTTCAGCGAGGGCCGCCTGGCGCACTGGATGCTGCTCGTCGTGGGGGACCGCCTGGACGTCGCGACGCACCGGGTGACCGATGCGCTGCGGGGTCGGCCGGACCGGGTGATCAGCGAGACCGGTGTCGCGGCGGAGCGTGGGAACCACCCTGTTGCGTCGCGCCTGGGGTCGAGTCGGTCGGACTGGCGGCACCAGGTGCTCGACCCGGTGGTCGCGAACTGGGGCTGGCTGGCGGCGCTCGGCGCCGTCGTGCTGGTGGTGCGGCGGGTGCGCCGCTCGCGCTGATCGCGCGCGGTGCGCGCGGGGCTCGCAGCACGGTGCGGCGTTGCCCACTCGGTGCGAACGTGTTCCGTCACACGGAGTGCGCAACCTCGCACCGTCTCGCGACGCGCGCCCACTGCGGCCGGGAGGCGCGCTCCGGCCCCGCCCCGCGCCTCCCGTCCGCACGTCCCACGTCCACAGCCCGCCCTCCTGCGCCTGCCCCGACCGCCCCGAGCGCAGCGAGGTGGCGCGGAGATCGCCCTGAGCGCAGCGAAGTGGCGCCGGCGCGGAGGTCGCCCTGAGCGCAGCGAAGTGGCACGTGGATCGCCCTGAGCGCAGCGAAGTGGCGCCCCAGAGGCGGTGACGCCCTGAGCGCAGCGATGGCGGCACTCGCCGGGAAGACACAACAGAAAATGCCCCCCGACCGAAAGGTCAGGGGGCACGCATTTCCTGTGTCCGAGAGGGGACTTGAACCCCTACGCCCTAATACGGGCACTAGCACCTCAAGCTAGCGCGTCTACCAATTCCGCCACCCGGACAGGGTGTCTGGTGTCTGTTTCCCGGGTTGAACCCGGCGTTCCTGCCGAGAGAAGACACTAGCACGGGTCTGAACGCGCGATGAACACGGTCGCGCATCCCGGGCGAGTCCTGCGCGCGCTGTCCCGGCGACGGGGTCGGTGCCGACCGATACCGTGGAGCCATGACGAACCCGGAGCCCTCCGAGCCGCAGTCCGTGCCCGAGCTCGAGGCCACCGCGGCGATCGCCCGCGACCTCATCCGCATCGACACGACGAACTGGGGCGAGGGGAAGTCCCGTGGGGAGACGGAGGCAGCTCACTACGTCGAGGACAAGCTCCGCGCGCTGGGCCTCGAGCCGCAGTTGTTCGAGTCGGAGCCAGACCGGGTGAGCGTCGTGGCGCGGGTGCCGGGTCGGAACCGTGACGAGCCGGCGCTCGTGGTCCACGGGCACCTCGACGTGGTGCCGGCGGATCCGGCGAACTGGTCGGTCGACCCGTTCGGCGGTGTGGTCAAGGACGGTTCGCTGTGGGGGCGGGGCGCCGTCGACATGAAGAACATGGACGCGATGATGCTCACGTCGCTGGCGGACGTCATCGAACAGCACGGTGCGCCGGAGCGTGACCTGGTGATCGCGTACTTCGCCGACGAAGAGGCCGGGGGAGTCCTGGGGTCCCACCACGTGGTCGACCAGCACCCGGAGGTCTTCGCGGGGGCGTCGGCGGCGATCAGCGAGGTCGGCGGGTACTCGATCACGCTCGGTGACCGTCGCGCCTACCTGCTGCAGACCGGCGAGAAGGCGCTCATGTGGGTGAAGCTGATCGCGCGCGGCACCGCTGCCCACGGCTCGCACGTGATCCGCGACAACGCCGTCACGAAGCTCGCGGCGGCGGTCGCCCGGATCGGCAGCGAGGAGTGGCCCGTCCGGCTCTCGGCCACGACGGACGCGATGGTGGCCGAGGTGGCACGGTTCCTCGGGGTCGACCCGACGGTCACCGGCCCGGACGAGGTCGCCCTGGCCACCGGCTCGGCGTCGCGGTTCATCCACGCCGCGCTGCACACCACGTCGAACCCGACGGTGCTGACCGCCGGCTACAAGCACAACGTGATCCCGGACACCGCCGAGGCCCTGGTGGACATCCGCTGCCTGCCGGGTGACGAGGAGACCGTGCTCGAGCGGGTGCGGGAGCTCGCCGGGCCCGACGTCGAGGTGGTCATGTCGTTCCGCGACATCGGCCTCGAGCAGGACTTCGGCGGCCCGCTGGTCGACGCCGTCCGCGACGTCCTCGGCCGGCACGACCCGGGCGCCCCGGTCCTGCCGTACCTGCTGTCCGGCGGCACCGACAACAAGGCGCTCTCGACGCTCGGCATCGCGGGGTACGGTTTCGTGCCGCTGCAGCTGCCGGCCGGTGTCGACTTCCCCGCGATGTTCCACGGCGTGGACGAGCGGGTGCCGCTCGACTCGCTGGCGTTCGGTCGGCGGGTGCTGGGCGACCTGCTCGCCACGTACTGATATTGTTCATGGTCGCCGTCGTGGCGGTGCCCTGACCGACCTCCCCCTGAAAGGCCCGTGCGATGCACATCCTCGAGGCGATCTTCCTCGGCTTCGTCCAGGGGCTCACCGAGTTCCTGCCGGTGTCCTCCAGCGCGCACCTGCGCATCGTGGGGCTCTTCCTGCCCGACGCGAAGGACCCCGGTGCGGCCTTCACCGCCGTGACGCAGCTCGGCACCGAGACCGCGGTGCTCATCTACTTCTGGAAGGACATCACCCGGATCATCGGGCGGTGGTTCCGGTCGGTGGTCAAGCGTGACGTGCCGAAGGGCGACCCTGACGTCCGGCTCGGCTGGCTGGTGATCCTCGGCACGATCCCGATCGGGGTCGCCGGGCTCCTGCTCAAGGACTCGATCGAGACCACGTTCCGGTCGCTCTGGATCGTCGCGATCGTCCTCATCGTGTTCGGTGTCGTGCTCGGGGTGCTCGACAGGGTGGGCCGCAAGGAGCGCCGGATCGAGCAGATGACGTTCCGTGGTGGTCTGCTCATCGGCCTGGCGCAGATGCTCGCCCTGGTGCCCGGTGTGTCCCGTTCCGGTGCGACGGTGTCGATGGGTCTCGCCCTCGGGTACACCCGCCCGGCGGCCGCGCGCTTCGCGTTCCTGCTGGCGATCCCGGCGGTGTTCCTGTCCGGGTTCTACGAGGCCGCGACGAGCCTCGGCGACCACGGCTCGCCGTTCGGACTCGCCGACACGCTCATCGCCACCGTCGTCGCGTTCGTGGTCGGGTTCGTCGTGATCGCGGCGTTCATGAACTACATCAGCAAGCGCAGCTTCATGCCCTTCGTCGTTTACCGGATCGCACTCGGTATCGTGCTCATCGTGTTGTTGTCGCTCGGAGTGATCCAGCCGTGAGGGCCTGGCAGGCCCCATCCGTCCCCGACGTCCCCGGCGCCGCGCCCCGACCGGTCGTCCACGACACCGCAACGGGCAAGCCGGTGGACCCCGCCCGCGACGAGGACCGTGCCGCGCTGTACGTCTGTGGGATCACGCCGTACGACGCCACGCACCTCGGCCACGCGGCGACCTACCTGGCGTTCGACACGCTCGGCCGTGCCTGGCGTGACGCGGGGCTCGACGTCGAGTACGCGCAGAACGTCACTGACGTGGACGACCCGCTGCTCGAGCGTGCCGCCCGCGATGGCGTCGACTGGCGTGCCCTGGCGGCTGAGCAGGTCGACCTGTTCCGCCGCGACATGGAGTCGCTCCGGATCCTGCCGCCGGACGACTTCGTGGCCGTCACCGACGAGGTCGAGCGCGTTGCCGAGGCGGTCTCGTTCCTGCAGGAGTCCGGCTACGCGTACGAGGTCCCGACCGACGGCGCCGAGGGCGACGACCTGTACTTCGACGTGAACCGCCCGACCGACGCATGGACCCTCGGTGGCGAGAGCGGCCTGGACCGCGAGACGATGCTCGCCCTCGCAGCCGAACGCGGCGGCGACCCGGATCGTCCGGGCAAGCGCGACCCGCTCGACCCGCTGCTGTGGCGCGCCGCGCGTGACGGCGAGCCGGCCTGGGACACCGAGATCGGCCCCGGTCGCCCCGGCTGGCACATCGAGTGCAGCGTCATCGCCGGTGACCGCCTCGGGCTGCCGATCAGCGTGCAGGGCGGCGGGAGCGACCTCGTCTTCCCGCACCACGAGATGAGCGCCGGGCACGCTGCTGCCCTCGCGCACCAGCCCCTCGCGAACGCGTTCGTGCACACCGGGATGATCGCTTACCAGGGCACGAAGATCTCGAAGTCGCTCGGCAACCTCGTCACCGTGCGCGGGCTGCTCGACGACGGCGCCGACCCCCGTGCCATCCGGCTCGCACTGCTGTCGCACAAGTACTCCGACGACTGGGAGTGGTTCGACACCGAGCTGACGAGCGCCCAGACGCGGCTCGCCGGCTGGGACGCCTGGGCCTCGGGAGCCTCCGCCGGGCACGCCGACGACGCAGCGGACGTCGCGGCACGCATCCGCGCGCGGGTCTCCGACGACCTGGACACCCCCGGTGCCGTTGCTGCGGTCGACACGGCGATCGCCGGCGGCACGGCGTGCACGCCGGAGCTCCTCGACCTGATCGACGCGCTGCTCGGCATCCGCCTGGCCTGACGGGGGCCGCGACACGGTCGCGTGCGCGCCGCCGAGGGGTCAGGAACTGTCGCCCGGGCGGGCCGCAGCCGACAGTTCGCGACCACTCGCCGGAGGTGAGCGGGGTGTCGTGACCGTTCGCGGTCGCCGGACGGGAGGCCCGTGGCGAGGCCGACACGCGCCTCCCGTCCGCCGTGTGGTCGCGACACGTCGCGTGCGCGCCGCCGAGGGGTCAGGAACTGTCGCCGGGGCGGTCGGCAGCCGACAGTTCGCGACCACTCGCCGGACGTGAGCGGGGTGTCGTGACCGCACGCCGCACGCCGCACGCCCACCACGGACAGGAGGCACGGTGGCAGCCGGCACCGTGCCTCCTGTCCGTCAGCGGGTGACGGCTACTGCTGGGGCCGCCACGGCCCCTCGCCACCGGCGGTGCCGCCGTCCTTGCCGTCCTTGCGCTCACGGCGACGGAGGTACTGCTCGAACTCCTGCGCGATGGCGTCACCCGAGGCCTCGGGGGAGTCGACTGTGTCGCGCGCCTGCTCGAGCTGCCCGATGTAGGACGCCATGTCCTCGTCGTCGGCGGCGAGGGCGTCGATGCCCTCTTCCCACTCGGTGGCGTCGTCGAGCAGCGACCCACGGGGCACCGTGACGTCCGTGAGCTCCTCGATCTTGTCGAGCAGCGAGAGCGTGGCCTTGGGCGAGGGCGAGTTGTGCACGTAGTGCGGCACCGAGGCCCACAGGGACAGCGTGGTCAGCCCGGCCTTGTCCATGGCGTCGGCGAGGACCCCGAGGATGCCCGTCGGGCCCTCGTACGAGGACTTGTCGACGTCGAAGGCGGCGCGGACACCGGCGTTCTCGCTCGACACGAACACCGAGATCGGCCGGGTGTGCGGGACGTCGGCGAGCATCGCACCGACGAAGACGACTGCGTCGATCGAGTAGACGTCCGCCAGGTCGATGATCTCCGAGCAGAAGCCCCGCCAGGTGCGCGAGGGTTCCGGGCCGACGAGGACGAAGACGTCACGGTCGGTGGGGGAGCCGGTGGCGCCGATGACCGGACGGCCCTCGGCACCGGGGCCGTGCAGCACGATCCGGGGCCACTGCACGCCGCGGTCGCCGTTGTCGTCGGTGCCGACGGTGGGTCGGTTGAACTGGTAGTCGACGTACCGCTCGCCGTCGAGCTCACGCAGCTCGTCGAGCCCGAGCGACTCGACGATGCGACGCGCCAGACCGCTCGCGGCCTCGCCGGCGTCGTTCCAGCCCTCGAAGGCGACGACGAGCAAGCGACCGTCGCTGAAGGGGGAGTGCTGTGGCACGGAGCGGACCTCCTGGTGGTGGAGCGGAGCGGGGCGGGAGCGATGCCCCCGGCCGGACACGATTCAGGCATCCACTGTAGGCCCAGGGGGTGTCGGCGCACGCGCGCGTCCGCGCCCAGCGGAACGGCCCCGGTAGACTCGTCGCCCGTGACCGCGCATCCTCCTGCCCTCGTCCCGCCCGCAGCCGTGCTGTGGGACATGGACGGCACGATCATCGACACCGAGCCGATCTGGCAGCGGTCCCAGGTCGACCTGACGAACCGCTACGGCGCCGAGTGGACCCACGAGGACGGCCTGTCCCTGGTCGGGTCCGGCCTCGAGCGCTCCGGTGAGCTCCTGCGCGCCAAGGGCGTCGACATGGAGGTCGAGGAGATCATCCAGTGGATGACCGACTACGTCATGGAGCACCTGCGCGCCGGTGAACTGCCCTGGCGGCCGGGTGCCCGTGAGCTCGTCGAGGAGCTCCACGCCCGCGGCATCCCGACCGCCCTGGTCACGATGTCCCGTCGCAAGATGGCGCTCGTCGCCGCCGAGGCCCTGGGCGAACGCGGCTTCCGCGTCGTCGTGGCCGGCGACGACGTCGACCGCCCGAAGCCGTTCCCGGACGCGTACCTGTCCGCCGCGGCGCAGCTCGGCGTCGAGCCCACCGCGTGCGTCGCGATCGAGGACTCCGCCACCGGCGTCGCGTCGGCCGTCGCCTCCGGCGCCGTCACGGTCGCCGTCGAGCACATCGTCCCGCTGTCCGAGATCGCCGGCGGCGACGTGCACCTGACCACCCTGGCGGGCGTCGACGTCGACCGTCTGGTCGAGTTGACGACGCCGGCACTGGCCGCACGCGCTGCGCAGGCTGGGCCCACGCCGCCGGTTCCGGACCGACGCGCCAGCGGTGGGACGGCCGTGCCGGTGGGGAGAGGCGCGGTGCCGGACCCGGCGCACGCTGCGGACACCGAAGGGGTCACCCGATGAGCCACACCGACGACGCACGCGACGAGGCGGACGTGAGCCGCGCCTCCAGTCCGACCGCGGATCCGACCGCAGCCCTCCCGCACACCGCGGGCGGCGCACCGCACACGCCGCCGCGCGGCCCGTTCCGGGCCGGCGACCGGGTGCAGCTGACCGGTCCGAAGGGCAAGCTCACGACGCTGTCGCTCGAGACCGCGGGTGAGTACCACACGCACCGCGGGGTGCTCCGGCACGACGACGTCATCGGCCAGCCCGACGGCTCCGTCATCCGGGCGAGCACCGGTGACGAGTACCTCGCGCTCCGTCCGCTGCTCAACGACTACGTCATGTCGATGCCGCGTGGTGCCGCGATCGTCTACCCGAAGGACGCGGCGCAGATCGTGGCCTTCGCGGACGTCTTCCCCGGGGCCCGCGTGGTCGAGGCCGGCGTCGGCTCGGGGGCGCTGTCGCTGTTCCTGCTCCGCGCGATCGGCCCGACCGGGCAGCTGCAGTCGTTCGAGCGCCGCGAGGAGTTCGCGGCGATCGCGAAGGGCAACGTCGGCACCTTCCTCGGCGCGGTCCCGGACAACTGGTCCGTCACCGTCGGCGACCTGGTCGAGTCGCTGCCCGACGCGACCGAGCCGCAGAGCATCGACCGGGTCGTGCTCGACATGCTCGCGCCGTGGGAGTGCGTGGACGCCGCGGCCGACGCCCTCGTGCCCGGCGGACTCATCGTCTGCTACGTCGCGACCGTCACGCAGCTGTCCCGCACGGCCGAGGCCCTGCGCGACACCGGGCGCTTCACCGACCCGATGCCGAGCGAGACCCTGGTGCGCACCTGGCACGTCGAGGGCCTCGCCGTCCGCCCGGACCACCGCATGGTCGGGCACACCGGATTCCTCATCACGGCACGACGCCTGGCCGACGGCACCGTGCTGCCGAACCTGAAGCGCCGCGCGGGCAAGGCGGAGTTCTCGGACGAGGACATCGAGGCCTGGACCCCCGGCGCCGTGGGCGAGCGGGCGACGAGCGACAAGAAGCTCCGCAAGGTCGCCCGGCAGTCGGCGGCGCAGGCGCGCAAGGTCGCGGCGGCCGAGGCGTCGTCCGCGGCGGACGGTGCTGTGGCTCCGTCCGGGGCCGTCGAGGACGAACGGTAGGCTGACGGCGTGCCCGTCCTGCATCGAACGGAAAGAGGGTCCGTGCGCACCATCCCCGCACTCCTGGTCACCATCGGTCTCGCGGTGTCGCTCACCGCCTGCGCCTCGAACGGTGCCGGCACCACGCCCTCGAGCTGTGCCGCTCCCGGCGCCGCGTCCGAAGCGGTGACCGCCACTGGCAAGTTCGGCTCGGAGCCGAAGGTGAACGTGCCGAAGGGCCTGACCACCAAGGGCACGCAGGTTTCCGTGCTGAAGCAGGGCTCCGGTCGCACGATCGACGACGGCACCCCCGTCCTGGTCGAGTACACCCTGGTCGACGGTTCCACCGGCGAGGTCGCCCAGACGAGCGGCTACTCGGGCCAGACGGCACCGATCACCGCCGGTGCGAGCAACTACGGGGCCCTCGGTGCCTCGCTGCAGTGCGCCCGCGTCGGCGACCGCCTGGCGGTGGCCCTGCCGAAGAGCGCCCTGAGCAGCACCGGCGGCACCGCTGGCAGCTCCTCGTCGGGGAAGACCGAGGACGCCGTGATTGCCGTCATCGACGTCAAGCGCGCCTTCGACGCCCGTGCCACCGGCACCCCGCAGCTCGCCGGCGACAAGATGCCGGCCGTGGTGCTCGCACCGTCCGGCGCCCCCGGCATCACGATCCCGTCGTGGAGCGCCCCGAAGTCGAACGAGACGCACCTGCTCCGCAAGGGCGACGGCCGCGAGCTCACCGCGAAGGACACCGCGGTCATCAAGTACACCGCCGTCACCTGGGGTGCCGACCCGTCCGTCGCCGGCTCCAGCTGGACCGACGGATCCGGTGCGCAGGCCATCCCGCTCACCAAGGGCCAGGTGGACGAGGGCGTCCGGACCGCCATCGTCGGGCACCACGTCGGGGACCAGGTCCTGGCCATCGTCAACCAGCAGGGGACCGCGTACGCGTACGTGATCGACGTCCTCGGGGCGATCTCGAACTGACCCGGTCCGACCGTCCACGGACCGCGGCGCGGGTGCACTCCGGTGCACCCGCGCTGCCGTAGGATCGGCTCGTGCCAGCGACCCGTGTGCCCCGTGT
This sequence comes from Curtobacterium sp. MCSS17_005, assembly GCF_003234225.2. Classification (NCBI taxonomy): domain Bacteria; kingdom Bacillati; phylum Actinomycetota; class Actinomycetes; order Micrococcales; family Microbacteriaceae; genus Curtobacterium; species Curtobacterium sp. MCSS17_005. Next base: position 2,065,951 of record NZ_CP126258.1, on the reverse strand, counting down.
GCCCGCCGAGGAGCGGCTGTTCAGCCTCGTGCTCGCGCTGCTCTCGACGGAGTCCGGGCTGACCAAGGCCGAGATCCTGGCCAACGTGCAGGGGTACCGGCAGCGGTTCTCGACCGGTGGCGACAACGCCTCGCTCGAGCGCCAGTTCGAACGCGACAAGGACGACGTCCGCGAGCTCGGCATCCCCCTCGAGACCATCGAGACCCCGGGTGCCGCGGGCAACAACCAGACGCTCCGGTACCGGATACCGAAGGGCGAGTACGACCTGCCCGTCGACGTCCGCTTCACCCCGGACGAATCCGCGCTGCTGTCCCTGGCCGCGATGGCCTGGCGCGAAGGTGCACTGTCCGCCGACTCCCGCCGCGGCCTGTTGAAGGTCCGCTCGGCCGGTGCCGAGGACGACGACGGTGCCCTGCAGCTCGGGGTGGACGCCTACGCCCCGCGGCTCCGCGCCCGGGATGCCTCGTTCGAGCCGCTCCGTTCCGCGCTCGACCGCGGTGCAGCCGTGCGCTTCGACTACATCACGCCGGGGCAGCACGACGCCCGTCGGCGCGAAGTGGCTCCGCTCGCCCTGGTGCAGCACGGCGGCCGGTGGATGCTCGCCGCCCACGAGTTCGCGACGGACTCGGACAGGAACTACCTGCTGGCCCGCATCGTCGGACCCGTCACCCAGTACGAGGTCGGGCAGCACACCGCTCCCGTCGGCGCGGGGGAGCGCACCCTCGCCGAGCTCGAGCGGATCTGGGCAGAGCGCACCGCGCGCATCGCCGTGACGCCGGGTTCAGACGCCGAACGCCGACTGACCCGTCGCCGCGACACCGAGACCGACGCCGACGGCGCGCTCGTGCTGCACCACGTCGACCCGCAGATCCTCGCCGAGGAACTCGCCGCCTTCGGGCCCGAGGTCCGGGTGCTCGAGCCCGACGACCTGCGGTCACGGGTCGAAGAGCGCCTCCGGGCACTCGTGCGTGACCACACCGACGACGACCGTGCTGCAGCCCCCGGAGAGGACCCCGTTCGTGGCTGACGCCCAACCCCTGCAGGCGCAGGACAAGCTCGCGTTCCTGCTCGCCCTGGTGCCGTACCTGATCGACCGCGAGCGGGTCTCGGTGGCCGAGGCCGCTCGGCACTTCGGTGTGCCCGAGGCCCGCATCCGGCGCGCCGTCGAACTCATCGCGGTGTCCGGGGTGCCCGGCGAGACGATGCAGTACCAGCACGGCGACCTGTTCGACATCGCCTGGGACGACTTCGACCAGAACGACATGATCGTGCTGACCAACCTGGTGGCGATCGACGACTCACCGCGTCTGTCGGCTCGTGAGGCGTCGGCGCTCATCGCCGGTCTGCAGTACCTGTCCGCGCTGCCCGAGGCCGCCGACCGTGACGCCATCCGCGCGCTGATGGCCAAGCTGTCCCGCGGTGCCGGGGGAGCGACGTCGACCGTCGCCGTCGGGCAGGACCTGCACGACGTCGCCCTCGCCACCATCCGCCGGGCGATGTCCGACGGCCGCGGCCTGGTCTTCGAGTACGCCGGACCGCGGACCCAGGGCGGCACCCGACGGGTCGACCCGCTCCGGGTCGAGTCCATCGACACCGACTGGTACCTGCGCGCGTGGGACCTCGACCGGCAGGCGCTCCGGACGTTCCGGCTCGATCGCATGTCCGAGGCCCGGGTCGACGACCGCCCGGCCGAGAAGACCATCGACCAGGTCGTGATCCCGGACACGCTGTTCCAGCAGGCCGCCGACGACGTCATCGTCACGGTGGAACTCGACTCCACGTCACTGCCCCTGGTCGCCGACTTCCTGTCCGACACCGCCGACGCGCCCGACGGTGACGGTCGTGTGCGCATCCGGCTCGCGGCGTCGCACGGGTTCGACGGGGTGGTCCGGCTCGTCGCCGGGTTGCCCGGTCGTGCCGTGGTGCTCGACCCGCCAGCGGCCCGTGACGCGGTGCGCGACTTCGCGGCCGCTGCCCTCGCCGCCGGCTGAGGTCTGCCGCTGCAGTCCCTCCGAGCGCTGCACGTTCCGACCGGGTACGCCCGATCCTGCACGGTATGCCTGATCTCGCCAGGTACGCCCGATCTCGCACGGTGGACCTCGGGTACCTGGTTGTTCCGGGCGTACCTGGTGTGATCTTCCGACCCGGTATGCCCGTTCCCGCCAGGTATGCCCGAACTCGCCAGGTAAGCCCGATGTCGCACGGCACGCCCGATCCCGCACGGTGAAGCTCGGGTAGCTGGTCGTTCCGGGCGTACCTGGGGTGTTGCTCCGACCAGGTACGCCCGATCTCGCCAGGTATGCCCGATCCGGCACGGTGAACTTCGGATACCTGGTCGTTCCGGGCGTACCTGGTGTGTTGATCCGACCAGGTATGCCCGATTCCCGCACGGTGAAGCTCGGGTACCTGGTGGTTCCGGGCGTACCTGGTGTGTTGCTCCGACCAGGTACGCCCGGTCTCGCTCGGTACGCCCGATCCCGCACGGCGGACCTCGGGTACCTGGTCGTTCCGGGCGTACCTGGTGTGTTGTTCCGACCAGGTACGCCCGATCCCGCCCGCCCACTCGCCCGCCCGCTCGCCAAACGCCCGCCCGCCGCCCGCCCACCGCCCACCCGCCACGCGGCCGCGCCGACCCCCGGCGGACTGTCGGTCCCGACCCCGTAAGATCGAGCACATGGCTTCGACGACCGCGCGCGGGCGAGCGAAGCGGCAGGGGCGCCAGAAGACCGACGCCGAAGGCCGCATGTCGCTCGGGCAGCACCTCATCGAGCTGCGCAACCGTCTCTTCCGCGCAGTCGTGGCGATCGTCGTCGGTGCGATCGGCGGCTGGTTCCTCACCCCGTGGGTGCTCGACGCGCTCCGGGCACCGGTGACCGAGCTCGCCAAGGTCGGCGGACACACGGCCGAGCTGAACTTCCCGATGATCACCGGGGCGTTCGACCTGAAGCTGCAGATCGCGATCACCATCGGCGTCGTCATCGCGAGCCCGGTCTGGCTCTACCAGATCTGGGCGTTCATCGTGCCCGCGCTGGTCCGGCGCGAGCGGCAGTACGTCTGGGGCTTCCTCGGCACCGCGATCCCGCTGTTCTTCGCCGGATGCTACTTCGGGTGGTACATCCTGCCGCACGTGGTCGGCATCCTCGGCAGCTTCGTGTCGAGCCAGGACACCTCGATCGTCGATGCGAAGGCGTACTACGACTTCGTCATCAAGCTCATCGTCGCGGTCGGCATCGCGTTCGTGCTGCCGGTGTTCATCGTGCTGCTGAACTTCGTCGGGGTGCTGTCGGCCTCCGCGATCATCAAGAGCTGGCGCGTCGCGATCCTCTGCATCCTGGTCTTCTGCGCCATCGTCACCCCGAGCGCCGACGTCATCTCGATGTTCCTGCTGGCCATCCCGATGACCGTGCTGTACATCGCGGCCTGCTTCATCGCGTGGATCCACGACCGCCGTCTGGCCAAGCGCCAGGCGAAGCTCGACGAGGAGTACGACCTGTGAGCGGCACGAGTGCGGCTGAGCGGTTCGCCGCGGCCAAGGTGCGCAACCGGTCGCGCAACCTCGAGCTCTTCCGGACGGACCTGCGGTTCGACCTCGACCCGTTCCAGTTCGCCGCCTGCGACTCGCTCGACCAGGGCCGCAGCGTCCTCGTCGCCGCCCCGACCGGAGCCGGCAAGACCATCGTGGCCGAGTTCGCCATCTGGCTCGCCATGCGCCAGCCGACGGCGAAGGTCTTCTACACGACGCCGATGAAGGCACTGAGCAACCAGAAGTACGCCGAGCTCGTCGACGTCTACGGTGAGTCCGAGGTCGGGCTGCTCACCGGCGACACGAACGTGAACCCCCGCGCCCGCGTCGTCGTGATGACGACCGAGGTGCTCCGGAACATGATCTACGCCGACTCGGACCTGCTCGACGACCTCGCCTGGGTGGTCCTCGACGAGGTGCACTACCTCGCCGACCGGTTCCGCGGTGCCGTGTGGGAAGAGGTCATCCTGCACCTCCCGACCGAGGTCCGCCTGGTCTCGCTCAGCGCGACGGTGTCCAACGCCGAGGAGTTCGGCGACTGGCTGCAGACCGTCCGCGGCGACACGGACGTCATCGTCTCCGAGGACCGTCCCGTGCCGCTCGAGCAGCACGTCCTGGTCGGTTCGAAGATGGTCGACCTGTTCGACTCGAGCGGTGCCGCGGCGACGAATCGCGTGAACCCCGAACTGCTCCGCATGGTCGGCGGCGGTTCGCGGAGCGAGCGGAACGGCGGCGGCCACCGCGGCCGACGCGGTCGTGGTGGCTACCCCGAGCGCCGTGGGCCCCGCACCGAGAAGGTGCACCGCGAACAGATCGCGCACATGCTCGACGAGCGGATGCTCCTGCCCGCGATCTTCTTCGTGTTCAGCCGCAACGGTTGCGACCAGGGCGTCCGCAACGTCCTGCGCTCGGGGCTGTCCCTGACGACGGTGCAGGAGCGCAACGAGATCCGCGAGACGGCGGAGTACCACTGCCGCACCCTGCTCGACGAAGACCTGGCCGTCCTCGGCTACTGGGAGTGGCTCGAAGGGCTCGAGCGCGGGGTCGCGGCGCACCACGCCGGCCTGCTCCCCGCCTTCAAGGAGGTCGTCGAGAACCTCTTCCAGCGCAAGCTCCTGAAGGTCGTGTTCGCCACCGAGACGCTGGCGCTCGGCGTGAACATGCCGGCGCGCACCGTCGTGCTCGAGAAGCTCGAGAAGTTCAACGGCGAAGCCCGTGTGCCGATCACCCCGGGGGAGTACACGCAGCTCACCGGTCGTGCCGGTCGTCGTGGCATCGACGTCGAGGGGCACTCGGTCATCCAGTGGACCGACGGGCTCGACCCGCAGGCCGTCGCGTCGCTGGCCAGCCGTCGCACGTACCCGCTCAACTCGTCGTTCAAGCCGACCTACAACATGGCCGTCAATCTGATCGACCAGTTCGGCCGGCAGCGCACGCGCGAGGTCCTCGAGACGTCGTTCGCCCAGTTCCAGGCCGACCGATCGGTGGTCGACCTCGCCCGCAAGGTCCGCTCGCAGCAGGAATCCCTCGACGGCTACCGCGAGGCGATGCAGTGCCACCTCGGCGACTTCACCGAGTACTCGGCGCTCCGTCGCGAACTCTCCGACCTCGAGCGCACGAACGTGCCCGGCGGTCGCGAGGCGTCGCACGGCGCCCGCCAGGAACGCCAGGCCGCGATCACGGCGGTCCGCCGCCAGCTGCAGCGCCACCCCTGCCACGCCTGCCCCGAACGCGAGGCGCACGCCCGCTGGTCCGAGCGCTGGTGGAAGCTCAAGCGCGCCAACGACAAGCTCGTCCAGCAGATCCGGTCCCGCACGGGCGCCGTCGCGACGACCTTCGACCGTGTCACCGAGGTCCTGCTCGAGCTCGGCTACCTGGTGGACGCCGGCAACGGCGAAGCCACGGTGGCCGCGGGTGGCCGTCGCCTGCAGCGCATCTACGGCGACCGCGACCTGCTCGTCGCCGAGTGCCTCGAAGCGGGGGTCTGGAAGGACCTCACCCCGGCACAGCTCGCCGCCATGGCCGCGACGATCATCTACCAGCCCCGCCGCGAGGACGCGCCCGGCACGGAGCACGCCCTGCCCCGCGGTGCGTTCCGCCCCGCGCTCGACGAGACACTGACCATCTGGTCGCGCCTGGACGACATCGAACGTGCGGCGCGCCTGGCCGGTTCGCAGCCGCCGACCCCCGCGATGGCCGTCGGCATGTTCCGCTGGGCCTCGGGCTCGGCCCTCGACGACGTCCTCCGCACCCTCGACCTGCCGGCTGGCGACTTCGTCCGCTGGTCGAAGCAGGTCATCGACCTGCTCGACCAGATCCGGAACGCCGGCGACGACGAACTCGCCCAGACCGCCCGACGGGCGACGGACGCGGTTCGCCGCGGCATCGTCGCCTACGCGGCGGTCTGACTGGAGGCCCGGTGCGGGTTCCGGAGACCAGTGTGCGCGGGCTGCCCGCTCGCGTCGGCCGCGGGGCGGTCGCGACCGGCCCGTTCGCCGCGTTGCCGCTGGGCACCGCGCTGCCGTTGGCCGTCATCGGTGGGATCCTCTTCGCGCTCGCGTTCCCGTCGCCCGGGTGGTGGTTCCTCGCCTACCCGGCACTCGCCTGCATGCTGCTCGCGGTGATGGGGCAGCGGGCGCGGCGCGCGGCGTGGATCGGCTACCTCGCCGGCGCGGCGTTCTGGATCCCGGCCATCTCGTGGGCCGGTCGCTACCTGGGGCCGGTCCCGTGGTTCGCACTCGCCCTGCTCGAAGCCGCGTTCTTCGCGCTCGGCAGTGTCGCCATCGCCCTGGCGTACCTCTGGGTCGCCCGCGTGGTGCCCTCGACCGCCGGACGCGTGTGGGGCCTCCCGGCTATCGTCGCCGCCCTCTGGACCGGACGCGAGTGGTTCTCGGGGAGCTGGCCGTACGGCGGTTTCGCCTGGGGGCGGGTCGGCCTGTCGCAGTCGCAGGGGCCGTTCACGCACCTGGCCGCGTACGTCGGCGTCCTCGGGCTAACGTTCATCGTCGTGTACTGCGTCGCGGTCGTGGTGTCGCTCGCGCTCGTGGCACCCCGTGTGCCGGGCGCGACGCTCCGGCTGCCCGTGCGGGTGGCGACGGCGGGTCTGCTCGTCGCGGCGGTCCTGGCCGTGCCGGCGTGGCCGACGGCGACGAGCGGCACGATCCGGGTCGAGTCGGTGCAGGGCAACGGTCCCGCGGGCTACTTCGACCGTGCGGAGCCCGGCGACGTCCTGGCGGCGCAGGTCGCGGCGACGGACGTGGACGCGAAGGGTGTGGACCTGGTCGTCTGGCCCGAGGCAGGTGCGGAGTACGACCCGCGCCAGCAGCCGGTCATCGCCTCCGCCCTCGACTCGGTGGTCGACTCGCTCGACGCCCCGATCGTCGCGGGTGCCATCACGCAGACCCCGTCGGGGGTGCTGCACAACACGTCGTTCGTGTGGACCGCCGACGGCTGGCAGTCGTCCTACGACAAGAAGCGTCCGGTGCCGTTCGGCGAGTACGTGCCTGACCGCTGGTTCTTCTCCAAGCTCGCGCCGTCGCTGATCGGCCTGTTGCAGCGCGACTACACGCCGGGGACGAAGCCGAACGTGCTCTCCGTCGCGGGCATCCGTGCCGGCATCTCGATCTGCTTCGACATCGTCGACGACGGGCTGACCGCCGACATGGTGCGCGGGGGAGCGCAGGTGATCCTCGCGCAGACGAACAACGCCGACTTCTCGGGCACCGACGAGAACCTGCAGCAGCTCGAGATCGCGCGGATGCGGGCCATCGAGACCGGCCGGTCGCTCGTGAACATCTCGACCGTCGGAGCGTCCCAGGTCATCGACCCGAGCGGCCGCACGATCGACCGGGTGCCGGAGTACACCGCGACGTCGATGGTGACCGACGTGCCGCTCGGCACGTCCACCACCCCGGCGTCGATCCTGTCCGGCTCGATCACGCTCCTGCTCTCCCTCGGCGGCCTCCTCGTGCTCCTCGCCTGCGCGCCCTGGGGTCGTCGCACCCGCTCCTGATCGGACTCGCCGCGCCCAGCCACTGGGAACGGACTGTGAATGCGCCGGTACGGGATTGATGGGGCGTGGGACAGTGTTGTGGAGGGCAGACGAGCGAGAGGAGCACACACATGGCTGATCGGAGTCTCCGCGGCATGCGGCTCGGGAGTCAGAGTCTCCAGAGCGAAGAGGGCGTCGAGCTCTCGGATCGCAAGCGTGCGGTCTACCAGACGGATTCGGGTGAGACGTTCGACATCGTCTTCTCCGCTGACGCGGACGTCCCCCAGACCTGGTCGGAGCCGCGCTCCGGTCGCGAGGGCCGGCTGCTCGGCGACGACGGGATCCCCGTCGAGGTCGCCGAAGAGGACGTGAAGGCACCCCGCACCCACTGGGACATGCTGCTCGAGCGCCGCTCGCGCGAAGAACTCGAGGAGCTCCTCGAAGAGCGCCTGCAGGTACTCCGCGCACGACGCGGCGCCTGACACCACCGAACACACGACGACGCCCGCCCCGGTTCCCCGGGGCGGGCGTCGTCGTTCGTTCGTACCGGAGCGTCAGCGTCGACCGGAGCCGTCGCTGGTCCGGTGACCGGAGGCGTCGTCGCCCGGCGTGGGCGGAGTGTCCCCGACCTGCTCGGCGGTCGCGTCGTCGGCGGCCGCGAGGTGCGCGTCGACACTGCGGTTCGACTCCGCCAGGCGCGCGTCGAGGTCGGACTCGGGGACGATGTCCGCGGCGGTGGCGTCCGCACGCGGCATCGTGGTGTCCGCCGCTGCGGTGTTCGCCAGGCTCTCGTTCGCGAGCTTCGAGATCCGGGACAGGAAGTCCGTGCCACCGGCGCCGCCGGCGACCGGACCGGCGCCGCCACCGCGGCTGGCGCTGAAGCCCTTCGCGATGCCGGACAGCGCCTCGGTGAACTCGCTCGGGATCATCCAGAGCTTGTTCGAGGTGCCCTCAGCGATCTTCGGCAGGGTCTGCAGGTACTGGTAGGACAGCAGCTTCTCGTCCGGGTCACCGGTGTGGATGGCTTCGAACACGGTCGCGATGGCCTGGGCTTCACCCTCGGCGCGGAGCACCTGTGCCTTGGCGTCACCCTCGGCGGCCAGGATCGCGGCCTGCCGCTGCCCCTCGGCCTCGAGGATCTGGGACTGCTTGGTGCCCTCGGCCTGCAGGATCGCGGCACGACGGCTGCGCTCGGCACGGAGTTGCTGTTCCATGGCGTCCTGGATGGACACGGGCGGCTCGATGGCCTTCAACTCGACTCGGCCGACGCGGATGCCCCACTTGCCCGTGGCTTCGTCGAGGACGACGCGGAGCTGGCCGTTGATGTTGTCGCGGCTGGTCAGCGCCTCTTCGAGGTTCAGGCCACCGACGACGTTGCGGAGGGTGGTCGTGGTGAGCTGCTCGACGGCGCCGAGGTAGTTCGCGATCTCGTACGTCGCGGCGCGGGCGTCGGTCACCTGGAAGTAGACGACGGTGTCGATCGAGACCACCAGGTTGTCCTCGGTGATCACGGGCTGCGGCGGGAACGAGACGACCTGCTCACGCATGTCCAGCAGCGGCCGCAGGCGGTCGATGAACGGGACCAGAAGGTTCAGGCCCGGGTTGAGGGTTTTGTGGTACTTGCCGAGTCGCTCGACGATCCCCGCGGTGGCCTGGGGGACGATCCGGATGGCCTTCGCCAGGACGACGATCACGAAGATGACGACGACGAGGATGAGCACGAGCAGTGCGATCGTCCCCGGGGAGATGCTGGTCACGAGGTGGCCCTTTCTGCGAGGCGCACGACCGCGGTCGACCCCTCGATCGACTCGACGACCACGGGGGTCCCGAGTGGCGGTGTGCGGTCGACGGAGTCCGCGGCGAACCGTGCACTCCAGGTCTCGCCGTTGGCCAGGCGCACCTGGCCGGGGCTGGAGGAGGTGAAGGCGACCGCGACCGTGCCGGGGAGCCCGATGAGCCCCTCGACGTTGGTGCGGTGCGGGTCGGCACCGCGGCCGAGCGCGACGAGCAGGCGCGGTCGGACGAGCGACAGCAGCACGAGTGCAGCGACCGCGGCGACGATGGCGGACAGCCACCACGGGGCGCCGAGCAACGCGGCGATCAACCCGCCGGCGGCACCCGCCGCGAGCATGATGAAGATGAAGTCGAGGGTGAAGATCTCGACCACGCCCAGGAGCAACACCAGGCCGATCCAGACGGTGCTCTGGATCCAATCGATTCCGTTCACGCGATCTCCCTCCCTCGGTCGCGCGCGGCGGCTCGCTGCGTCGCGACAGCCGGTACAACTCCGTTCAACATATCAGGGCCGTCCGACGGTCGTGCAGGCGATTGGTAGGCTCGGTGCGCCCGACCGGCCGGAACCAGACCTGGAGAACACGACTGTGAGCAACCCCCTCGCCCCCGGATCCCTCACCGACAAGCGCGCCGTCGTCACCGGTTCGTCCCGTGGCATCGGCGCCGACACCGTCGGGTACCTCGCCGAGGCCGGTGCGAAGGTCGTCGTGAACTACCGCAACAAGGCCAAGCGCGCGGAGCAGATCGCCGAGAAGATCGTCGAGGCGGGCGGTTCCGCCCTGGCCGTCGGCGCCGACCTCACCGAGCACGCCTCCGTGCAGGCCCTCGTCGACACCGTCGTCCAGGAGTGGGGCGGCATCGACCTGCTCGTGCTCAACGCCTCCGGCGGCATGGAGTCCGGCGTCGGCGAGGACTACGCGCTCCGCCTGAACCGCGACGCGCAGGTCGACATGCTGCAGACCGCCGTGCCGCACATGCCCGCCGGGTCCCGCGTGGTGTTCGTCACGAGCCACCAGGCGCACTTCGTCGAGACCGCCGAGACGATGGACGAGTACGTCCCGGTCGCCAAGAGCAAGCGCGCCGGAGAACTCGCCCTCCGTGAGCTCATCCCGCAGCTCGAGGCCGCCGGCATCGAGTTCGTCGTCGTCTCCGGCGACATGATCGAGGGCACGATCACCGCGACGCTGCTGAACCGCCTGAACCCCGGCGCGATCGAGGGTCGTCGGCAGGAGGTCGGCAAGCTCTACAGCGTGTCCGAGTTCGCGGCCGAGATCGCCCTGGCCGCCGTCGAGCCGATCCCCGCCGACCACACCAAGCTGGTCGGCGACGTCAGCGGCTTCGTCGGCTAACGTCGGGCGGGTGACCGCCAAGCCCGGCCTGCGCCGCACCTCCCGCATCCTGCTGCTCGACCCCGAGGGCCGCGTGTTCCTGATGGACACGAAGTCGCCCTCGTCGGACGGAGCCCACCGCTGGATCACGCCGGGTGGCGGGGTCGACCCGGGGGAGTCCCACCGCGACGCCGCGATCCGCGAGCTGCGCGAGGAGACCGGCATCGTCATCGACGAACCCGGCGAGCCGGTGTGGTCCTGGGACTTCACGGTCGTGTGGGACCTCGCCGACCACGACCGCGGGCACGCCGAGTTCTACGTCGTCCGCACGCCCGGCTTCGAGCTGTCCGACGCCGAGTGGACCGACGACGAGCGCGTCGACATCCTCGCCTCGCGGTGGTGGACCGCCGACGAACTCGAGGCGACCGACGAGGAGTTCGAACCCGCCGAGCTGCCGGACCTGGTGCGCCGTCACGGCGCCTGAGCACCGCACCACGGCCTGAGGGCCGACCCAGGACCGGACGGGAGGCCCGTGGCGGCCCCGCCACGGGCCTCCCGTCGGTACGCTGACCCGCATGCACACCGATCCGGTCGACGACGACCCCACCGGCGCCGACGCGCACCCTGCCGACCGGCATGACCGGATCCGGGTGCGCGGTGCCCGCGCGAACAACCTGCGCGACGTCGACGTGGACCTGCCGAAGCGGCGGCTCACGGTGTTCACCGGGGTCTCCGGCTCGGGCAAGAGCTCGCTCGTGTTCGGCACCGTCGCCGCCGAGTCGCAGCGGATGATCAACGAGACCTACAGCGCGTTCGTGCAGGGGTTCATGCCCTCGCTCGCGCGTCCCGACGTCGACCTGCTGGACGGCCTGACCACCGCGATCGTCGTCGACCAGGAGCGCATCGGCGCCGACCCGCGCTCCACCGTCGGCACGGCCACGGACGCGAACGCGATGCTGCGCGTGCTGTTCAGCCGACTCGGTCAGCCGCACATCGGGGGGCCGAACGCGTTCTCGTTCAACCTCGCCACCGTGACGGCCGGGGGAGCCATCACGGTGCAGAAGGGTGCGGACGCGAAGGCCCAGAAGGTCTCGTTCACACGGCTCGGCGGCATGTGCGCCGACTGCGAGGGTCGGGGGCTGGTGAACGACATCGATCTGACGCAGCTGTTCGACGACACGAAGTCGCTCGGGGACGGCGCGCTCACGATCCCCGGGTACGGCACCGACGGGTGGAACGTGCGGCTGTACGCCGAGTCGGGCTACTTCGACCGCGACACCCCGATCCGCGACTTCACCGAGCAGGAGCGGCAGGACTTCCTGTACCGCGAGCCGACGAAGCAGAAGATCGCCGGCATCAACATGACCTACGAGGGGCTCGTGCACCGGGTCCGCCGGTCGTTCCTGCAGAAGGACCGCGAGGCGATGCAGCCGCACATCCGGGCCTTCGTCGACCGTGCGGTGACCTTCACGACGTGTCCGGCCTGCGACGGGACCCGGTTGAACGACACCGCCCGTTCGTCGAGGATCGCGGGCCGTAGCATCGCCGACGTCTGCGCGATGCAGATCACCGACGCCGTCAGCTGGCTGCGGGGTCTGGACGACCCGGGGGTCGGGCCGTTGCTCGAGGGGCTCCGTGACCTGCTCGAGTCCTTCGTCGAGATCGGACTCGGCTACCTGTCGCTCGACCGCCCGACCGGCACGCTGTCCGGGGGAGAGGGGCAGCGCGTGAAGATGGTGAAGCACCTCGGCTCCTCGCTCAGTGACGTCACCTACGTGTTCGACGAGCCGAGCACGGGGCTGCACCCGCACGACATCGAGCGGATGAACGAACTGCTCGTCCGGTTGCGCGACAAGGGCAACACCGTCCTGGTCGTCGAGCACAAGCCCGAGGTCATCGTGATCGCCGACCACGTCGTCGACCTCGGGCCCGGTGCCGGATCCGGCGGTGGGACGCTCTGCTACCAGGGGTCCGTCGAGGGGCTGCGTGTCAGCGGGACCGTGACCGGTCGGCACCTGGACGACCGCGTCACCGTGAAGTCCGAGGTCCGTCGTCCGGACGGGGCGATCGCGATCCGCGGCGCCTCGGCCCACAACCTGCACGACGTCGACGTGGACATCCCCACCGGGGTGCTCACCGTCGTCACAGGGGTCGCCGGCTCGGGCAAGAGCACGCTCGTCCGCGGGTCGCTGGCCCGGCGCGACGACGTGGTCGCCATCGACCAGAGCGGGATCCGTGGCTCACGGCGGAGCAACCCGGCGACGTACACCGGCCTGCTCGAGCCGATCCGGAAGGCCTTCGCGAAGGCCAACGGCGTGAAGCCCGCACTGTTCAGCGCCAACTCCGAGGGTGCCTGCCCGGCGTGCAACGGTGCCGGTGTCGTGTACACCGACCTCGGCATGATGGCGGGCGTCGCGAGCCCCTGCGTCGAGTGCGACGGCAAACGGTTCGACCAGTCCGTGCTCGGCTACCACCTGGGCGGGAAGGACATCAGCGAGGTCCTCGGCATGTCCGTCGCCGACGCGTTGGCGTTCTTCGCAGCGGGGGAGTCCGCACTGCCGGCCGCCCACACGATCCTCGCCCGGCTCGCAGACGTGGGGCTCGGCTACCTGACGATCGGACAGCCGCTCACCACGTTGTCCGGGGGAGAGCGGCAGCGGCTCAAGCTCGCGACGCACCTCGGTGACCGGGGCGGCGTGGTGGTGCTCGACGAGCCGACCGCAGGCCTGCACCTGGCCGACGTCGAGCAGTTGCTCGGCCTGCTCGACCGGCTCGTCGACGCCGGCCGGACGGTCGTCGTGATCGAGCACCACCAGGCCGTGATGGCGCACGCCGACTGGATCATCGACCTCGGGCCGGGCGCCGGGCACGACGGCGGGCGGATCGTGTTCGAGGGGACGCCAGCTGAACTCGTGGCGGCGCGGTCGACGTTGACCGGGCAGCACCTGGCGGCGTACGTCGGAGCCTGAGGCTGGAGTCAGGCTCGAGCGGCGAATCTGGGCACCAGCCGTGTGTGAGGACTAGCGTTCTGACTGACGCTCACGATCGGCTACCCGGCCTGGATCGGCGTCTTGACCAGAAGGAGCTCCACCATGTCCAACCCCGGCAACGCGCCCGCGCAGTCGAACACCTTCGCCATCGTCTCCCTGGTGCTCGGCATCGTCGGGACCGTCGTGGGTCTGTTCGTGCCGATCGTCGGCGTCATCGGCGGCATCGTCGGTCTCGTGCTCGGAATCTCTGCGCGCAAGCGTGGCGGCAGCCGCGGGATGATCATGGCGGGCATCATCCTGTCGATCGTGGCCATCGTCATCGGCGTGATCGGTTTCATCCTCAACGCGGTGGCGCTGTCGAACATGTGAGTGGTGCGCTTCGCATCGTGAGCAGCAATGGTCGAGTCCTGTGGATGGACTCGACCATTGCTGCTCACGAGGTGTCTCCGGCGCCGAGCCTGCAGCTGTCCAGGAACCCGGGCGTAGCGTCCGGCGCATGAGCTACAGCCAGCCTGACCCAGCCGAAGAGACCACCCAGAGCGAGTCGCCGGAGCAGCCCGACACCGACCAGGACACCCTGGAGGAACAGGGCGGCGAGCCGGCGGCGCTCGAGATCGACGCCGACGACGTCCCGACGAAGCCCGCCGACTGACGCCGCGTCACCCCGTGAGCAGAAGAGGTCGAGTCCGTACTCCGGACTCGACCTTTTCTGCTCACGAAGCGCTCACGCCGGACTCCTGGCCAAGCGCCGATAATGCATATTATGTCAACTCAGGCTTATGTCGACTCAGGTGTTCCTGCCCTGCCCGCTCGGCTGACGGGACGCTCGACATCACTTCCCTAGCGTGGACGCGTGCACGATCACCGAGATGACCAACGCCGCTCACGAACCGTGACACCCCGGGTCCTGTTCGCCGTCGCCCTGTCCGCGTTCCTCGTGCTGATCGGCACGCCACCTGCATCGGCGCACGCAGCACTGACCTCGAGTGATCCGGCGGACGGCGCCACCGTGGCTGCCGACCTTGAGCGAGTGAAACTCACCTTCAGCGAGGCGCCGCTGGCCGGGCTCGAAGCCGGTCTGCGCATCGAGGTCCGCGACGGCGGCGGCACCGACGAGTCCTCCGGAGCGGCGACCGTCGACGGCACCACTATGTCAAAGGCGGTGTCGCTCTCCCCCGGCCCGCACACCCTCGTCTGGCGGTACGTCTCCCCCGACGGCCATCCGATCGAGGGGCAGCTCGCGTTCTCGGTGGAACCGGCCGCATCCCCGACGGTCCCACCCACGACGACGAGCCCGACGACCGTCCCCACATCGTCCTCGGAACCGACGGCAGCGGCAGCGGGAGCCGCACCGAACACGGGTGCCGGAACGCACGCGCACGGCCACGGTGGCCCGGCACTCCTGTTCGGGGTCGTCGGGATCCTGGCAGTGCTCGTCATCGGCGCGGTCGTGCTCCGCATCCGCCGGGGCGCGGACGCGCGGACCGAGGGGTGACGGGACGCCCGAGCCTCAGAACACGGCCACGGTCATGCCCGACGAGGTCGCAGGGCGGTCCATCGCGACGAGCGCCTCGGGCAGGTCGTCGAAGCCGATCGTGCGGCCGATCGTCTCCTCCGGACGCAGCCGCCCGGCCACGACGGCCTTGAGCATCGCGCCGTACTCCCCGACCGCTGCGCCGTGGCTGCCGAGCAGTTCGAGTTCGTCCGCGATGACCCGGCCCATCGGGATCGCCGGAGCGGCTTCGTCGTCGAGGAGCAGCCCGACCTGCACGTGCCGGCCGCGCGGACGCAGGGACGCCACGGCGGCGACGGAGGTGGCACGGCTGCCGTAGGCGTCGAGCGAGACGTGCGCTCCGCCACCCGTGCGGGATCGGACCGTCGTGACGGCATCGTCGTCCATCAGCACGGTGTCGGCGCCCAGGGCCGCGGCGCGCTCGAGTGCGGCCGTGGAGACGTCGACGGCGACGACGTGCGCGCCGGCGGCCACGGCGACCATGACCGCGGAGAGCCCGACTCCGCCGCAGCCGTAGACCACGACCCACTCCCCTGCTGCGACGCGCCCTCGGGCGTGCAGGGCGTGGAACGCGGTGCCGAATCGGCATCCGAGCGCCGCCGCCACCGCGAAGTCCACGGCGTCGGGCAGCGCGACGAGGTTCAGGTCGGCGTGCGGGACGACCAGGGAGTCCGCGTACGAGCCCTGCAGGTCGAACCCGGGCTGCTGCTGGGCGGTGCACACCTGGGTGGCGCCGTCGAGGCACTCGGCGCAGGTGCCGCAGGCGAACACGAACGGTGCCGTCACACGGTCACCCACGGCGAAGCGCTGGACGCCCGTGCCGATCGACGCGACGACGCCGGCGAACTCGTGGCCGGGCACGTGCGGCAGCCGGACCGAGTCGTCGTGGCCCTTCCAGGCGTGCCAGTCACTGCGGCAGACGCCGGTGGCGGCCACCCGCACGACGACACCGTGGTCCGGCGCCACGGGCTCCGGCAGGTCGACGATCGAGGGGACGGAACCGAACTGGTCGTACTGGACGGCGCGCATGCGGCCATCCTGACAGACGCCGGACGCCGGACGCCGGACGCCGGACGCCGGACGCCGGACGCCCGACGCCCGACGCCCGACGACCGACGCCCGACGACCGACGGCGGACCAGTGCGACCAACCGCCCGAGGCGACCCGTCCGCCGGGGTCCCCACGGGCCTCCAGGCCGACGGCCACCCGACCATCCGACCACGCGAGCGGTCCACCGCACCCCGATCGGCCGTTGCGCCGCAGGCGCGTCCGCCGGTTGACTCGTCACGTGACCGATCTGCGCTTCTCCGCCGACCCCGCCGACCTCGACGTCGACCGCGTGCACCGCTGGCTGAGCGAGGAGTCGTACTGGGCCCGCGGTCGTGACCGGGCGACGCAGGAGGCGATCATCGCCGGCTCCCGGAACTTCGGCGTGTACGACGCGACGACCGGCGCGCAGCTCGGCTACGCGCGGGTGATCACCGACGGCGTGACGTTCGGGTGGCTCGCCGACGTGTTCGTGGACCCCGACGCCCGGGGTCGCGGCGTCGGGGTCGCACTCGTGCGCGGCGTGACCGAGGCGGTCGAGCCGCTCGGCCTGAAGCGCTTCGCCCTGTTCACCGCGGATGCCCACGGGCTGTACGAGCGGTTCGGGTTCCGCCCGCTGCCCGACCCGGACGGCTGGATGATGCGCCCCGGGCCGGGGTTCGGCGCCGACGTGCACGACTGACGGGGCGCGGGCGCACACGGAGCGCTGCCCCTCAGTACTCGATGCGGCCCTCGCGGTTGTGGAACTCCCCCGTCGGCCCGTCGGTGCCGATCGTCGCGAGCATGACCGTGGCGTCGGTGCCCTCGGTGATCGTCTGGTGTCCGCCGAACCCGTTGAACTCCGTCGCGGTGTAGCCCGGGTCGCTCGCGTTCACCCGGAACCCGGGCAGGTTCTTCGCGTACTGCGCAGTCAGCGCGATCACGGCCGCCTTCGACGCCGCGTACGGCACCGACGGCACCACGTACTCGTCGTGCCCCGGTGTCGTCAGCCAGCGCGGGAACCCCACCCCCGACGAGACGTTCACGATGACGGGCGCCGCGGAACGTCGCAGCAGGGGCAGCGCGGCCTGGGTCACCCGGACGATGCCGGTGACGTTGGTGTCGAGCACGGTCGCCATCGCGCTCGCGTCGAGGTCGTCGACCCCGAACGAGGTGCCGAGGATCCCGGCGTTGTTCACGAGGACGTCGAGGTCGGGGATGGTCGCGATCGCCGCGTCGATGCTGGCCTGGTCGGTGACGTCCAGCTGCACGACGTGGGCGCCGAGTGCGCGGGCGTCGTCGCCGCTGGCGGGGTCGCGCATGCCGGCGTAGACGGTGTGGCCGGCTTCGAGCAGTCGGCGTGCGGTCTCGAGTCCGAGGCTGCGGTTGGCCCCGGTGATCAGTGTCGTTGTCATGCGCCCAGCCTGCCCCCGCCGGCCCGGCTCCCCCAGGCACGGTGCGACGGTGGGACCGGCAGTACCAGGACGGACTGGAGGCGCGGGGCGATGATGGTGGACATGAGCGAGTTCGCGAACGTGTTGCGTTCCTGGCGTGACCGGGTGCGTCCCGAGGCGGTCGGCCTGCCGGCCGGCCCCGGCAGACGGACCCCTGGGCTCCGCCGGGAGGAGCTCGCCGCGCTGGCGGGCGTGAGCGTCGACTACGTCGTCCGCCTCGAGCAGGGCCGGGCGACGAACCCGTCGCCGCAGCTGCTCGCCGCCCTCGCGACGGCGCTCCGGCTGTCGTCCGAGGAGCGGGACCACCTGTGCAGGGTGGCAGGCGTCGCCCCGCCGTCGCGTCAGGTGGTGCCGCGGCACATCACGCCGGGTGTGCAGCGGCTGGTCGACCGGCTCGGCGACGTGCCGCTCGCGGTGTTCACGGCGACCCACGACATCGTGCTCTGGAACGAGTTGTGGGCCGCGATGAACGGCGACCCCTCGCGGTACGTCGGGCTCGATCGCAACCTGGTGTGGCGGCACTTCACGCAGGAGCGCGACGGGGTGGATTGGGACGACGAGCACCAGGAGGAGTTCTCGAGCGACCTCGCCGCCGACCTGCGGCAGGCGTACGGGCGCTACCCGGCGGACCGTGACCTGGCGGACCTGGTCGAACGGCTGTTGCGGGAGTCCCCCGAGTTCGCCCGCCGCTGGGAGACCGGCCGGATCGCCGAGCACCGTGCGAGCCGCAAGGTCGTGCACACCCCCGTCGGGCCGGTGGAGATCGACTGCGACGTGCTGAGCGTCCCCGGCGGTGACCTGCGGATCGTCGTCTACACGGTCGTACCGGGCTCCGAGGACGCCGCGAAGCTCGACCTGCTCCGGGTCACCGGCCTGCAGGAGCTCACGCCGCGGTGAACACCAGCGACGCGTTCTGACCGCCGAACCCGAACGAGTTGTTCAACGCCGCACGGAGCGGAGCGGTCCGGGCGGTGCCGGAGACGACGTCGAGGTCCACCTCGGGGTCGAGCCGGTCGAGGTTCAGGGTCGGTGGCACGGTCCCGGTCTCGAGCGCCCGCAGGGTCAGGATCGCCTCGACCGCGCCGGCAGCGCCGAACATGTGCCCGATGGCGCTCTTCGGAGCGGTGACCAGCGCTCCGGTCCCCACCGCACGGCTGATGGCGGCCGCCTCGCCGACGTCGCCGACCGGGGTGCCGGTGGCGTGCGCGTTCACGTGGTCGACGTCGGCACCGGTGAGTCCCGCCATCCGGATCGCGGCGCGCATCGCCCGCTCCTGCTCGCTGCCGTCCGCCAGCGGTGCGGTGATGTGGTGCGCGTCCGAGGTGATCCCCCACCCGGCGAGTGTGCCGTGCGACCGCTGCCCCCGGGCGGCGGCGTGGTCGGCGCGCTCGAGCACGACGATGCCGGCGCCCTCGCCGAGGACGAAGCCGCGGCGGTCGGCGTCGAACGGCCGCGACAGGGTCGTCGGGTCGTCGCCGTCGGGCTTCGCGAGGGCCTGCGACTGGGCGAACGACGCCATCGTCACCGGGGTGACGGCGGCCTCGGTCCCGCCGGTGATGACGACGTCGGCCTCACCGGTGGCGATGAGTCGCGCGGCGGTGGCGATGGCCTCCGCACCAGAGGCACATGCCGACACCGTCGTGTAGGTGCCTCCCCGCGCCCCGTACGTGATGCTGATCTGCGCGGCGGCACCGTTCGCCATGAGCATCGGCACCGTGCGCGGTGAGACCCGCCGGGCTCCCGACGCACCGAGCACGTCGTGGGCGTCGAGGAGCGTCTCCACTCCCCCGATCCCGGTGCCGATGACCACGGCGAGGCGGTCGCCCTCCACTGCGGGGGCACCGGCGTCGGCCCAGGCCTCGTCCGCGGCGACGAGTGCCAGCTGCTGACTGCGGTCGAGACGGTTGGCACGGACCCGCCCGAGCGACCCCTCGGCGTCGAGTGCGGCATCGGCTCCGACCCTGATGGGCACCTGGTCCCAGAGCGCTCCGTCGCGGTGCAGGGCTCGGACGCCGGAGCGACCGGCCACCAGGGCGTCCCAGAGCGGCGCGACGCCGTGGCCGAAGGGTGAGACCGCGCCGTGGCCGGTGATGACGATGTCCACGGGAACTCCTCTTGTACGTTGAACAAGTTGAGTTGTACCACGTACAATTCCGACATGGCAACCACGGTGGACGGCTCCGGCACGGCACGCGGCGCGGCGACACGGGCGAAGATCCTGGCGGCGACGGCCGGACTGCTCAGCGCGGGCGCTCGGAGCGTCACCGTCAGCGAGGTCGCCCGGGCCGCGGGTGTCTACCCGAACCAGATCACGCACCACTACGGCTCGAAGGACCGCCTGGTGCTCGACGCCGCGTTCGCGCTGTTCCTCCGCGACACCACGCGGCTGCAGGCGGCCGGCCGGCGCGCCCGCTCGGCGGAGTCGTTCCGACAGGTCCTCGCACGCACCGCCCTCGCGATGCCGTCGACCCCGCTCGTGGTCCGCGCGCTCGGGGCCGCCGGGGACGACCCGGCGCAGCGTGAGCGGGTGCGACTGCTGCTCGCCGTGCTGTTCCGGCAGTCCGAGCGTTACCTGGAACGCGTCGTCGCGGACCAGGGCTGGACGAGCCCGAGCGGCGTCGCCCGGGACGCCCGCACGTTCTGGAGCGCGGTGTTCGGTGCCACCCTGCTCGCGGACGCCGGGGTCACCGGCGGCCCCTCGGACCTCGACCTTGCGGGGACGATCTCGATCCGTTGACCGGGGCGAGCACCGCCGCCGGGGTCTCCCCCGGCGGCGCTGTCACTCGCCCGGCGGCGGTGTCACTCGCCGAAGCCGGACCGGACCAGTTCCACCAGGGCGTCGACCGCGGCCTGCGCGTCCTGGCCGGTCGCGTCGATCGACACCCTCGCACCCTTCGGCAGCGCCAGGGCCATGATCGCCAGCAGGCTCTTCGCGTCCACGCCGTTGACGTGCACGCTCGCGTCGTACTTCGCCGCCGTCTTCACGAACTCGGCGGCGGGCCGGGCGTGCAGCCCGGTCTCGTTCACCAGCTCGACCGACGCGCTGACGCGGTCGGAGCCGGCCGCGTCGCCGACGGGGGCAGCCCCGTCGGCCGGCCCCGTGCCTCCAGGCTGGTCACCGGACTGATGGGAGGCGGTGCTCGCGTCCGCCTCGGAACCCGCGGCCGACGCCGCGGCGGCCAGCACCGCGTCGGCGTCACCGCCCGTCTGGGCGGCGACCGCGGCCGCCACCGTTCCCTCGACCAACGGGGCCTGCGACACGTGGACGCGTGCGCGGACGTCGTCGTCCAGGAAGTCGAGCGCGGTGTCGGTCGTCAGGTAGGCGGAGCCGAGGTCGCACAGCACCACGACGGCGTCCGCCTCGGCGAGTTCCTCGATGCCGGCGGTGATCGCCTCGAACGAGGTGCCGATGCCGCCGTCGTCCGTACCGCCCGCGGCGACGAGCGGTACGTCCGCAGCCATCTGCCGGGCCAGTTCGACGGTGCCCGTCGCGATCGCCGCGCTGTGCGAGACGACCAGGATGCCGACGGTCACGCTGCGTCCACCGCTGCGCGCAGGATGTACGCGGTCGACTGCGCACCGGGGTCGCGGTACCCGATCGCGCGGTCGCCCAGGTAGCTCGCGCGACCCTTGTGGGCGACGAGCGGCTCGGTGTCCGCCGCACCCTGCGCGGCGGCGTCGGCTGCTGCGGTGAGCACGGCCTTCGGGTCGTCGCCGGCACCGGCAGCCGCTGCTGCGGCGTCGACCGCGGGGCTCCACGCGTCGACCATCGTCTTGTCGCCGACCGCGGCCTTGCCACGGGACACGACCCCGTCGCGGGCGGCGGTGAGGACGGCGACGAGGGTGTCCGCGTCGAGTTCGGCCGCGTCACCGGCAGCCTGCGCCGCCTTCAGGTAGGCGGTGCCGAAGAGCGGGCCGGCCGCCCCGCCCACGGTGGAGATGAGCTTCGTCGCGACGGTCTTGAGCACGGCACCAGGGGTGTCGAAGGACCCGGAGTCAACGGCCTCGAGCACGGCCCGGAACCCGCGGTCGAGGTTCTCACCGTGGTCGCCGTCCCCGATCTCACGGTCGAGCGTGACGAGCTCGGCGCGGTGTTCGTCGATCGTCGCGGCGGTGCGACGGACCCAGTCGATGGCCCATGCGGTGTCGAGCGCCAATGCGGTTCCCTTCGTGTGTCGGGCCCGGTGGCCCGGTGTCGTGGTCCGGTGGTCGAGCGGCCGTGGTCGGTCGCGGTCGCTCAGCGTCCCCAGCGCAGGGCCGGGGTCTCCACCGGGGCGTCCCAGAGGGCCGTGAGTTCGTCGTCGAGCACCGTGACGGTGAGCGAGAACCCCTGCATCTCGAGGGACGTGACGTAGTCGCCGACCAAACTACGCGTGACCTGGTAGCCGCGGTCGGAGAGGACCTCCGCGGCGCGTCGGTACGCGATGTAGAGCTCGGACAGCGGGGTGCCGCCCATGCCGTTCACCAGGAGCAGCAGCGACGACCCGGCCGGGGCGTCGAGGTCGGTCAGGATCGGTTCGAGCACGCGGTCGACCAGCTCGTCCGCCGGTGCCATCGCGATCCGCTCGCGGCCGGGCTCGCCGTGGATGCCGATGCCGAGCTCGACCTCGTCGTCGGCCAGCACGAACGACGGCTCCCCCGCGTGCGGGACGGTTCCCGATGCCAGTGCGAGCCCCATCGACCGCGTGACGTCGTTGACGTGCCGGGCCACGGCGGCGACCGCGTCCAGGTCGTCCCCGCGCTCGGCGGCGGCGCCGGCGCACTTCTCCACCACGACGGTCCCGGCGACACCGCGACGTCCGGCGGTGAACAGGGAGTCCTGCACCGCGACGTCGTCGTCCACCACGACGGACTCGACGCGGACGTCGTCCATCGCCGCGAGTTCGGCGGCCGTCTCGAAGTTGAGCACGTCGCCGGTGTAGTTCTTCACGATGTGCAGCACGCCCGCACCGCCGTCGACGGCCTTCGTCGCGGCGACGATCGGGTCGGGCGTCGGGCTCGTGAACACCGGGCCGGGCACCGCGGCGTCGAGCATGCCGTACCCGACGAAGCCGGCGTGCAGCGGCTCGTGGCCGCTGCCACCGCCGCTGACGATCCCGACCTTGCCGGCGACGGGTGCGTCAGCGCGGTGCAGGTGGATCGGGTCCTCGACCAGGACGACGTGTCCGGCGTGTGCCCGGGCGAAGCCCCGGACGGTCTCCTCGACCACGGCCTGCGGGTCGTTGATGAGCTTCTTCATGAGGTGCCTCCACGGGTACGGGGTCGAACCGTGGCGGTCACACCGCGCGTCGTCGACCGGAGTGGGCCCAATCTACATCGACGGCACGGGCGGCCGTCCGCTCCCGATGCACGTTCGTGCAGTGCGCCGAGGACGCGCCACCGGCTCGGGATCGTGCAGGGGACACTCGTCCTGCACGTTCGTGCACGATGCCGCACTTCGCTCACGAATTCATCGCCCGGCTGTGAGCGTCGTCACTATGGTTGGCCTCAATCACTCAACGGGGAGTGCGGCGCAGCACGGCCGGACCCCCACCTCACGCACTGGAGGTCACCGATGGACGACATCGGCGTCAAGTTCCTGTCCGAGCTCGTCGGTACGGCGATGCTCATCATCCTGGGTGGCGGCGTCGTCGCCGCCGTGTCGCTGGCGAAGTCGAAGGGCTTCGGAGCCGGGTTCCTGATGGTCACGATCGGCTGGGGCTTCGCGGTCTTCGCCGGTGTCACCGTGTCCTACAAGTCCGGCGGACAGCTCAACCCCGCGGTCAGCCTCGCGCAGGCGATCCTCGGCAACATCTCCGTCGGCGAGATGTTCCTGTTCTGGCTCGCCCAGCTGATCGGCGCGATCATCGGTGCGGTCATCGTCTGGCTCGCCTACAAGCAGCACTTCGACGAGGAGCCCGACGCGGCCGCCAAGCTCGGCGTCTTCTCTACCGGCCCCGCGATCCGCTCGTACGGCTGGAACCTCGTCACGGAGATCATCGGCACCTTCGTGCTGGTCTTCGTCGTCATCGCGTTCACCAACGGGCAGACCCCGTCGGAGCTCGGTGCGATCCCGGTCGCCTTCCTCGTGATCGCGATCGGTGTCAGCCTCGGTGGCCCCACCGGCTACGCCATCAACCCGGCCCGTGACCTCGGCCCCCGCATCGCGCACGCCCTCCTGCCCATCAAGGGCAAGGGCTCGAGCGACTGGGCCTACGCCTGGGTGCCGGTCGTCGGACCGCTCATCGGTGGCGCCATCGCCGCCGGGCTTTCCTACGCGCTGCTGCCCGTCGTCAGCTGATCCACCCCCACCCCGAAGGCGTGGACGGCCGTTCCGCACGACCGACCGCGCACCGCACCGAACACCCGTAAGGAGCACCAATGGCCGACTACATCGTCGCCATCGACCAGGGCACGACCTCGACCCGAGCAATCGTGTTCGACCACTCCGGTTCGATCATCTCGACCGGGCAGAAGGAACACGAGCAGATCTTCCCGCGCGCCGGGTGGGTCGAGCACGACCCCGCCGAGATCTGGGACAACACCCGCGAGGTGATCGGTCAGGCACTGTCGCGTGCCGACATCACGCGGCATGACGTCGCAGCCGTCGGCATCACCAACCAGCGCGAGACCGCCGTCGTCTGGGACAAGACCACCGGCAAGCCGATCTACAACGCGATCGTCTGGCAGGACACCCGCACGCAGGCGCTCGTCGACAAGCTCGCCGACGGTGACACCGACAAGTACAAGGCCATCGTCGGCCTGCCGCTCGCGACCTACTTCGCCGGCACCAAGATCATGTGGATCCTCGAGAACGTCGAGGGTGCTCGTGAGAAGGCCGAGGCGGGCGACCTGCTCTTCGGCACCACCGACACCTGGGTCCTCTGGAACCTGACGGGCGGCGTCGACGGCGGCGTGCACAAGACCGACGTCACGAACGCGTCCCGCACGCTGTTCATGGACCTCGAGACGCTGCAGTGGCGCGACGACATCCTCGCCGACTTCGGCGTGCCGAAGTCGATGCTCCCCGAGATCGTCAGCTCCTCCGAGGTCTACGGGCACGTCGAGTCCTCGAGCCTGCTGCGCGAGGTCCCGATCGCCGGCATCCTCGGCGACCAGCAGGCCGCGACCTTCGGCCAGGCCGCGTTCGACCAGGGCGAGTCGAAGAACACCTACGGCACCGGCAACTTCCTGATCTTCAACACCGGTACCGAGATCGTCCGCTCCGAGAACGGCCTGCTCACCACCGTCGGCTACAAGCTCGGCGACCAGGAGACGCACTACGCCCTCGAGGGTTCGATCGCCGTCACGGGCTCGCTCATCCAGTGGCTCCGCGACAACCTCGGTCTGATCGGCAGCGCCCCGGAGGTCGAGGCCCTGGCCAAGACCGTCGAGGACAACGGCGGCGTGTACTTCGTGCCGGCGTTCTCCGGGCTCTTCGCGCCGTACTGGCGTCCGGACGCCCGCGGCGCGATCGTCGGCCTCACCCGCTACGTCAACAAGGGCCACATCGCGCGTGCCGCCCTCGAGGCGACGGCGCTGCAGACCCGCGAGGTGCTCGACGCGGTCAACGCCGACTCCGGCGTGGACCTGACCGAGCTCAAGGTCGACGGCGGCATGACCGCGAACAGCGAGCTCATGCAGTTCCAGGCCGACATCCTCAACGTGCCGGTCGTCCGTCCGGTCGTCGCGGAGACGACGGCGCTCGGTGCGGCCTACGCCGCCGGTCTCGCGGTCGGCTTCTGGGCCAACCTCGACGAGCTCCGTGCCAACTGGCAGGAGGACAAGCGCTGGGAGCCCCAGCTCGACGCCGCCGAGCGCGAGCGCACGCTCCGCCTGTGGAAGAAGGCCGTCACGAAGACCTTCGACTGGGTCGACGAGGACGTGCAGTAACGAAGCAGGCGCACGCTGACCGCGTGCACTGAACGCA
Organism: Curtobacterium sp. MCSS17_005; assembly: GCF_003234225.2. Lineage (NCBI taxonomy): Bacteria > Bacillati > Actinomycetota > Actinomycetes > Micrococcales > Microbacteriaceae > Curtobacterium > Curtobacterium sp. MCSS17_005. Next base: position 2,040,423 of record NZ_CP126258.1, on the reverse strand, counting down.
CCGACGGGAGGCCCGGTGCCGGTTCCAGGAACCGGCACCGGGCCTCCTGTGCGTTGCGTCTCCTGCGCGCTGTCCGTGGTCGGCCGGTCGTCGGGTGGTTGCCGGCACGGCACGGTGCGGGCCTGTTCGCCGGGTGCAGCGGTGACTGCCGGGTGCGCGCTCGTGGCGCAGCACCGACCCGTCAGGCTCGCACCGGGTGAGGCACCGCGCACGGTGCGCGGAGCGACGTGGACTACGCGGCGGGAGCTGCGCCGACCCAATCAGCCAGTTTGCGCGCACCGGCGCCGGAGTCGAGCGCCTCGGCGGCGACGACGAGCTGTTCGCGGAAGCGCTGCAGGATCGGCCGGTCGGACTCGGTCGGGTCCTGCGCGAGCCGGAACGAGACGAGGCCGGCCGCGGCGTTCAGCAGGACGATGTCACGGACGGGTCCGGTCTCCCCCGCGAGCACCCGGTGGACCACGGCGGCGTTGTGCTCGGGGTCGCCGCCGAGCAGGTCCTCCGTGCGTGCCCGGGCGATGCCGAGGTCGCGCGGGTCGAGGTCGTGCTCGGTCACGCGGCCGCCGGAGACCTCCCAGATGTGGCTGTGCCCGGTGGTGGTCAGCTCGTCGAGACCGTCGTCGCCGCGGAACACGAGGGCCGTCGCGCCGCGCGTCTGAAACACGCCCGTGATGATCGGGACGAGGTCGAGCTGGGCGACACCCACGGCGTTGGCCTCGCACCGTGCGGGGTTGACGAGCGGGCCGAGGAAGTTGAACACCGTCGGCACGCCGATCTCCCGCCGGACCGGGCCTGCGTGGGCGAAACCGGGGTGGAACGCGTTGGCGAAGGCGAAGGTCAGCCCGACACGCCGGAAGGTGTCCGCGACACGCGCGGCGTCCATCGTGAGATCGAGTCCGAGGGCGGCGAGCACGTCGCTCGAGCCGGACTTCGACGAGCTTGCCTTGTTGCCGTGCTTGACGACCGGGACCCCGGCGGCCGCGATCACGATGGCCGCCATGGTCGAGACGTTCACGGTGCCGACCACGTCGCCACCGGTGCCGACGATGTCGAGCGCCATCGGGTCGACGTCGAGCGGAACCGCGGCGTCCAGGATCGCGTCGCGGAACCCGACGACCTCGTCGACGGTCTCGCCCTTCGCGCGGAGCGTCACGGCGAAGGCTGCGATCTGTGCCTGGGTGGCGCGCCCGTGCACGATCTCCTCCATGGCCCATGTGGATTGCCTGATCGTCAGGTCCTCGCGCGCCATGAGCGCGCTGATCACTGCTGGCCAAGAAAGTGCGTCAGGCATGGCTCGATCGTAGTGAATTCGAGAGACCCGCCAGTCTCCTGCGAAAACACTGGCGGGGGTTTCGGCCATAATGGAGGACGTGACTAGCACCTCTCTCTCCAGATCAGCCAGCGGTCCGGCCCTCAACAGGCCGAACGCCGTGGCCGTGGGGACGATCGTGTGGCTGGGCAGCGAGGTCATGTTCTTCGCCGGCCTGTTCGCGATCTACTTCACGCTCCGCAGCACGTCCCCTGAGCTCTGGGCGACCGAGACCGCGAAGCTCGAGGTGCCCTTCGCCTCCGTGAACACGATCATCCTGGTGCTGTCCAGCTTCGCCTGCCAGTTCGCCGTGTTCGCTGCGGAGCGCTTCCAGGTGCACCGGACGAGCTGGAACCCGCGCCACTGGGGCATGACGGAGTGGTTCTTCGTCACCTACGCGATGGGCGCGATCTTCGTCTGCGGCCAGATCTTCGAGTACGCCAACCTCTGGCACGAGGGCGTGACGCTCTCCTCCAGCGCCTACGGCTCGGCGTTCTACATGACCACCGGGTTCCACGGGCTCCACGTGACCGGTGGCCTCATCGCCTTCCTGCTGACGCTCGGCCGCGGTTTCGCCGCCAAGAACTTCGGCCACAAGGAAGCGACCACCGCCATCGTCGTGTCGTACTACTGGCACTTCGTCGACGTCGTGTGGATCTTCCTCTTCGCCGTCATCTACCTTCTCAAGTAGGAACTGGACACCCCCCAGCACATGTTCAACAGAACCAAGTCCAAGAAGGGCCGCCGTTCACCGATGGCGACCGTGTCGCTCATCGTCGTGGGTCTCATGACCACCGGTGGCGCGTACGCACTGTTCAGCTCCACGGCGAACGCCGACGACAGCACGAGCACCGTCGCCGCCTCGAGCCAGTCGCAGGTGAACGAGGGCGAGAAGCTCTTCGCCTCGAACTGCGCCACCTGCCACGGCCTCTCCGCGCAGGGCACGAGCGAGGGTCCGTCCCTCATCGGTGTCGGTGCCGCGTCGGTCGACTTCCAGGTCGGCACCGGCCGCATGCCGATGGCCGCTCAGGGCCCGCAGGCCGAAGAGAAGCCCGCGCAGTTCACGGACGAGCAGGTCGACGCGCTCGCGCAGTACGTGGCCTCCCTCGGCCCCGGCCCGTCGGTCCCGTCCACCGAACTCACCAACGGTGAGGAAGGCGACGCTGCCGAAGGCGCCGAGTTGTTCCGCATCAACTGCGCCATGTGCCACAACGTGGCCGGTGCCGGTGGTGCGCTGACCGAGGGCAAGTACGCCCCGAACCTCCAGACGGTCTCCGGCAAGCACATCTACGAGGCCATGCTCACCGGCCCGCAGAACATGCCGGTCTTCAACGACCTGAACCTGACGCCGGAGCAGAAGGCCGACATCATCACGTACCTCAAGTACGTGCAGGACAACAAGTCCCCCGGTGGCTTCGCACTCGGCTCCCTGGGGCCGGTCGCCGAGGGTCTGTTCATCTGGATCTTCGGACTCGGCGCGGTCGTCGCGATGACCGTCTGGCTGACCGCGAAGTCCAACTGATCGTCCGTGTCGAACGACACTGAAGGGAACACCATGGCAGAGCACGACGACGAGACGCTGAACTCGTCCTCGGCTGTCGAGAAGCACGGCACGACCACCTCCCCCGGGATCGCGGTCCTCCCCGTCGACCCGTTCGAGAACCCGGGCGAGCCGCCGCACCGCCCGCGTCGCACCGACGTCGACCCGAAGAAGCAGCGCCTGGCCGAGCGCCAGGTCGCCGCCTACTTCTACCTGTCGATCGTCGGCAGCGTCCTGTCGATCGCGGCGTACGTCGCCTTCCCGATCGATCCGAGCGACTTCGGGACGGTCCGCACCGCGAACCTCTTCCTGGGCTTGTCGATCGCCCTCGCGCTCCTCGCCCTCGGCCTCGGCGCCGTCTACTGGTCGAAGTCGCTCGTCGTCGACCGTGAGATCACCGAGCTCCGCCACGGCACCCGCGGCACCGACGCGACCCGTGCCAAGGCGGTCGAGGCGTTCCAGCTCGCCGACAAGGAGTCCGGCTTCAGCCGTCGCAAGCTGATCCGCAACTCGATGATCGGTGCCCTGGCAGCGTTCCCGCTCCCCGGCATCGTCCTGGTCCGTGACCTCGCTCCGGCCGAGGACCCCAACGAGCTGCTCCGCCACACCTTCTGGAAGCAGGGCCTGCGCCTGACGAAGGACCCGACGGGTCTGCCGATCAAGGCCTCCGACGTCACCATCGGTTCGGTGTTCCACGTCATCCCCGAGGGGATGCTCGAGTCCGAGCACATGCTGGAAGAGAAGGCGAAGGCCTCCGTCCTCCTGATGCGTCTCGACCCGAAGGACCTCAACCCGTCCAAGGGCCACGAGAACTGGGGCTACGACGGCATCGTCGCGTACTCCAAGATCTGCACCCACGTCGGTTGCCCCGTCGCGCTCTACGAACAGCAGACGCACCACCTGCTGTGCCCGTGCCACCAGTCCACCTTCGATGTCTCGAACAACTGCGAGGTCATCTTCGGTCCGGCAGCACGCCCCCTCCCCCAACTTCCGATCGCGATCGACGACGACGGCTACCTGGTTGCCCAGAGCGACTTCCACGAGCCGGTCGGACCGTCCTTCTGGGAGCGTGAACGCTGATGACCAGCACCACCACCACCGCACCGAACACGTCGACGAACAAGCCGGCACCGGAGCGCGGATCCCGCATCATCGGCGGGGTCGCCAACTACATCGACGAGCGCACCAGCATCTCGGGCCTCGTCAAGGAAGTCGGCCGGAAGATCTTCCCGGACCACTGGAGCTTCATGCTCGGCGAGGTGGCGCTGTACAGCTTCGTCGTCGTGCTGCTCTCCGGGACCTTCCTGACCTTCTTCTTCCAGGCGTCCATGACCGAGGTCGTCTACAACGGCTCGTACGTCCCGCTCAAGGGCGTGGCGATGTCGACGGCCCTGCAGTCCACGCTCGACATCTCGTTCGACATCCGCGGCGGACTCTTCGTCCGTCAGGTCCACCACTGGGCGGCCCTGCTGTTCGTGGCGTCGATCATGCTGCACATGGCCCGCGTGTTCTTCACCGGTGCCTTCCGCAAGCCCCGTGAGCTCAACTGGGTCTTCGGCTTCCTGCTCTGGGTCCTCGCCATGGCCGAGGGCTTCACCGGCTACTCGCTCCCCGACGACCTGCTCTCCGGAAACGGTCTGCGGATCATCGTCGGCATGATCGAGGGTGTCCCGGTGATCGGCGTCTGGATCGCCTACCTGTTGTTCGGTGGCGAGTTCCCGGGGACCGACATCGTCGGCCGCCTGTACACGCTGCACATCCTGCTGCTGCCGGCGATCCTCGTCGCGGTGCTCGGTGTCCACCTGGTGCTCGTCGTGATCAACAAGCACACGCAGTTCGCCGGTCCGGGCAAGACCAACGAGAACGTCGTCGGTGTCCCGATCCTCCCGGCGTTCGCCGCGAAGGCCGGTGGGTTCTTCTTCATCGTCGCGGGCATCCTGGCCCTCATCGCGTCGCTGTTCACGATCAACCCGATCTGGAACTACGGCCCGTACGACCCCTCCCCGGTGTCCGCCGGTACCCAGCCCGACTGGTACATCGGCTTCGCCGACGGCGCGCTCCGACTGGTCCCGCCGCACTGGGAGGTCGTGTGGTTCGGCTACACGGTGTCGTTCAACATCCTGGCGCCGATCGCGGTCCTGGTGCTGCTCATCCTGGCGATCCTGCTCTACCCCTTCATCGAGGCGTGGGTCACGGGCGACAAGCGTGAGCACCACATCCTCGACCGCCCGCGCAACGCCCCGACGCGCACGGCGTTCGGTGCCGCTGGCATCACGCTCTACGCCAGCCTCTGGGCGGCAGCCTCGTCGGACATCATCGCGACGCACTTCCTGGTGTCGATCGAACACGTGATCCACGTGATCCAGGCAACGACCGTCCTCGGTCCGTTCATCGCCTTCTGGATCACGAAGCGTGTCTGCCTCGCCCTCCAGAAGAAGGACCGCGAGATCGTCCTGCACGGCTACGAGTCGGGCCGCATCGTCCGACTCCCCCACGGTGAGTACATCGAGGTGCACGAGCAGCTCGACGAGTACGAGCGGTGGAAGCTCCTGCAGTTCAACGACTACAAGCCGCTGATGATCCGCCCGAACGCCAAGGGCAAGATCACGGGTCTGCAGAAGGTCCGCGCTGGCGTCTCCCGCTTCTTCTTCGAAGACCGCATCGAGCCGGTCTCGAAGGCAGAGCTCGAGGCAGCGCACGCCGCGCACCACGGCCCGAGTCTCGAGGGCGGCCACCAGGCTCCTCAGGTCGGCCCCGGCGATCACTGATCGGTAGCGCACGAAGAAACCCCCGTCACGAAGTGGCGGGGGTTTCTTCGTCCACACCGCGAAACGCCGCCCCCAGTTCACGGCTGGTTCACTCTCGCGTGCTGGACTCGTCCAGGACGGTGTGGCAACGTGTTGCACCACGCATCCGCCAACGGAATGAGACCCCGATGGACAGCCGGACGGCCGAACACCCCAGGCCGAACCACTTCCTCCTCCACCTCAGCGACACGCACCTCGTCTCCGGGGACCGCGACCTGTACGGCGACGTCGACTCCGCCGCTCGACTCACGCAGATCGTCGCGGACATCGAAGCCTCGGGCACGCGTCCCGAAGCGATCGTCGTCACCGGCGACGTGGCCGACAAGGGCGAGCCGGGCGCGTACGCCCGTGTCCGCGAGATCCTCGAGCCGGCCGCGCAGCGCATCGGTGCACAGCTGATCTGGGCGATGGGCAACCACGACGAGCGCGGCGCCTTCCGCCAGGAGCTCTTCGGCCTGCAGCCCACCGATCGCCCGGTCGACTTCGTCTACGACGTCAACGGCCTCCGCGTGATCACCCTCGACACGAGTGTGCCGGGTCACCACCACGGCGAGGTCTCCTCCGAGCAGCTCGACTGGCTCGCCGAGGTCCTCTCCGAGGCAGCGCCGCACGGCACCATCCTCGCGATGCACCACCCACCCGTGCCGAGCGTCCAGGACCTCACCGTCCTCGTCGAGTTGCGCGACCAGCAGGCCCTGGCCGAGGTCGTCGAGGGTAGCGACGTCCTCGCCATCATCGCCGGTCATCTGCACTACTCGACCAGTGCCGTGTTCGCCGGCATCCCGGTGTCCGTCGCCAGCGCCACCTGCTACACCCAGGACCTCACGGAGTACCAGGGCGGCACCCGCGGACGAGACGGTGCGCAGTCGTTCAACCTCGTGCACGTCTACGGGCACAACGTCGTCCACTCGGTGGTGCCGATCGGGCACTACGCCACGGTTGGACAGCCCGTCTCCGCGCTCGAGACCGAGGCGAAGCTCGCCGCGCACGGCGTGACGATCCCGGCGGCCGTCGAGCCGGCACCGGTCACCTCGAGCATCCCGGTGTTCACGCTCGACTCGGTGCCCGTCTCCCCCGTCCACCGGTAGCGCCGGTGCACTTCGAGCGCAGAAGAGGTCGGGTCCGTCATGCGGACCCGACCTCTTCTGCTCACGAAGGGTCGGCGCGGGCACGCCCGCGGCGGTGGACCCACCGTGAGGCGGCCGGGAGGCCCCTGGCGGGGTCGACTCGCGCCTCCCGCCCCGTGGGGTGGTCGCGACTCACCGCAGGTGCTGTGTCGCGTGGTCATGTTCTGTTGGTTGGGGGCGCCCAGGTCGACGGTCTGTGACCGCTCGGCGAGGCGCTGGCGGGATGTTGTGACCGGTGCCGCGTCCGAACCACGTGGCTGAGTTCCGGCGCCGGGCTCGCAGGCTCGCCCGGAGCGCCCCAGCAGGCCGCTGGCGCGTCCTAAGCGCTGGGACGCTCCCAGCAGGACGCTGGCGCGTCCTAGACGCCCTGTGGGACCGGGCTCGCAGGCTCGCCCGGAGCGCCCCAGCAGGCCGCTGGCGCGTCCTAAGCGCTGGGGCGCTCCCACGGCGCGGGGAACGGGAAGTACCGCTCGAGGAAGTCCGTCACGCGCTGCGTGCGCTCCTCGTCGCTGACCTCCGGGAAGCTGCCGTCGTTGAGGCAGAAGAAGTCGGCGTTCCGCTTCTTCAGCAGCTCGTCGAGCGACCGGAGCCCGGACTGCATCGTGGTGTCGATGTAGCGCACGTCGGCGGTCTCCTGCACGATGGCCCGACCGGTGAGCAGCGAGTAGTAGTGGTAGAGCGAGTTCGTCACCGAGATGTTGTCTGCGGCCCGGAAGCGCGAGGCTGCCGTCGATGCGAACTCGTCGGCGAACTCGTGCTCCATCTCGGTCATGATCGAGGCGCGCAAGGGCGTCGGGGCGTGCTCGAGGTGCCGGGTCGTCACTGCGCCGAAGCGCTGCTGCAGCAGACGACGGTTCACGCGGGCGGAGTTCTCGAAACCGCTGCGTGCGGGGTTGTTCGACCCGAGCCCGATGCGGGTGGTGGCGAGGATGAACTTCGTCACCGATCCGGGGCTGAAGAACATCGACGGGTCGGTCAGGCGCCCGAAGAACATGTCGTCGTTCGAGTAGATGAAGTGCTCGCTGATGCCCGGGATGTGGTGCAACTGCGACTCGACCGCCTGCGAGTTGTGGGTCGGCAGCACGGACGGGTCGGCAAAGAACTCCTCGCTGCGGACGATGCGGACCTTCGGGTGCTCGGCGAGCCAGTGCGGCGCCGGGGAGTCCGTCGCGATGTAGATCTGGCGGATCCACGGCGCGAAGGTGTGCACCGAGCGGAGCGCGTACTTCAGCTCGTCGATCTGGCGGAACCGGGCCGGGGCGTCGTCACCCTCGCCGAGGACGGCGTTCGACTGTGCGGCCTGGCGGGCGCGCTGGTACTCGATGGCGTTGCCGTCGACCCACGAGAAGACGATGTCGATCGGGAACCGGATGTCCGAGACGTGGTCGTCGAACATGTGCTCGACGGTGCGCCAGGTGCGGCCGTAGCGTTCGATGTCGACGAGGACGAACTCGTCGATCGGCAGGCTGCGACGCATCAGGGCGTTCTCGACGGGAGCGAGGACCTCGGTGTCGGTGACGCGCCAGAACTCGAGCTGGACGCTCGTCTCGGCGCCGTAGCGCAGGCGTCCGAGCGGTTCGAGCCGCGGGCGGAACACGCGGAGCACGGGTTCTTCGACGGAGCCGAGTCCGTCGTCCTGCACGAGCACGGCCGGCTTGCCCGGGGGCTTCGCGTAGAAGGGCTCGTTGACGGCCGCGGACATCACGGCGCTCTCGGCGCGCTGGCGGTCACGCTCGTCGAGGGCGATCACCGGACGCTGGTCGTTGCCGCGGATGAGCAGGTGGTCGACGTCAGCCGCGGTGAGCGCGTCGTCGAGGAACAGCAGGTCCTCGATCATCGACTGCTGCGGCGTGAGGTGTCCGTTGATCAGGGTCAGTCGCCCCTTGCGGACGACGACGTCGGATCGGTCGAGACCGCCGGAGGACGGTCGAGGGTTCAGCAGAGGACTCTCGGTCACCGGCTCGGTCTCGTCGTTCATCCATGCCCTTCGGGTCGTGCGGTCGGGTCCTGTACCCGACCTGCCGATCCTACCGTCCGTCCGACTCGCGGGGCACCTTGACGACGATGCCCACCACGATGAACAGCGCGGCGGCCACCAGCTGCAGTGCCGCCCACACCTGTCCGGGGATCGGCACCGTGACGAGCGGGTTCCAGCAGACGGCGACGGCGGCCATGAGCAGGGCGGCCCACCAGACCTTCCCGCGCACGCTGAAGACGAGCACGATCAACGCGAGCACCGTGACGCCCCAGCGGGCGAAGACGAAGCCCGACGAGTCGACGATGGCGACGCAGGCAAGCAGCACGATCGCCGCGATCATCGACGGTGCCAGTGCGGGGCGGGTGAAGGGCGGCGTGGTGCGGGCACCGTTGGCGGGTGCGGGTCGAGGAGCCCCTGCGGGCACGCCGTGCTGGGACGACCCCACCGGGGGCCGCCCCTTGCGTGCGGCCATCAGTCCGCGGAGCCGTCGAGGTCGATCGCCTGGATCGACCGCGACATCGGCGGCAGGTCGCGGACGCGCTCGAGCGCCGGCACCAGTTCACCGACCAGCGCGCGGTACCCGTCTTCGGTCAGGTGCAGGCCGTCCTCGGTGAAGCGGGCGTCCAGGTGGTCGCCGTCGGCCAGGGCGGGCCAGACGTCGAGGTACTGCGCGTGGCACGTGGCGACGAACTGACGGAGGTGCCGGTTGGCCTGCTCGATCTTCGTGGCGTACTCGGCCTGCCGGGGCAGGATCGACACGAGCAGCAGGCGCACGCCCGGCAGCTCGCGGCGGAGCGTGACCAGGATGGTCTCGACGTTGCGGACCACGTGCTCGGCGCTGGCGCGGTGGTTGCCGAAGTCGTTCGTACCGATGAGCAGCACGATCACCTCGGGCTGTTCCGCGACGACGGCGTCGAGGCGCGTCAGCACGCCGTCGGTCGTGTCGCCGCCGATGCCCTGGTTCAGCGTGTGCTCGTCGGGGAGCCATGTCTCCCAGTCACCCTGTTCGGTGATGCTGTCCCCCAGGAAGAGGACGGGGCTGCGGTCGTCGGTCATGCTGCCTCCTCGTGCGCCGGCTCGGGGGTCTCGGTCTGCTGCGTCCGGTTGCGCTGCGTGGACTCGGTGTGGTCGGACTCCCGCTCGGCGGCGGCGGTGATGCGCTCGACCATACCGGGGAAGATGATGCCGTGGAACGGCAGGATGCCGTACCAGTACAGCCGCCCGGCCAGTCCCTGCGGGAAGTAGATCGCCCGCTGGTGGTAGTCGCTGCCGCCGTCGGGGTTCGGTGTGACGGTCATCTCGAGCCACGCACGACCGGGTGACTTGAACTCGGCGCGAAGCCGCAGGTACCGGCCGCGCTCCAGCCGTTCGACGCGCCACCAGTCGAGCGCGTCGCCCTGTTCCAGGCGCTGCTGGTCGCGACGCCCGCGGTTCAGGCCGACGCCGCCGGCGATCTTGTCCATCCAACCGCGGGCAACCCAGGCGAGCGGGAACGAGTACCAGCCGTTGTCGCCGCCGATCGACTCGACGACGCGCCAGACGTCCTCGGCGGAGGCACTGGAGTGCCGCTTCCGGTCGTCGACGTAGACCGTGTGCCCGGCCCAGTCCGGGTCGTTCGGCATCGGGTCGGCCGAGGCGCTCGAGAGCGTCGCGCTGCGCCAGCTCGTCTGCACCTGGCCGGTGCGCATCTTGTTCAGCGCGAGGCGGACGGCCCGACGGTACGAGGTGAGCCCGCCCTCGGGCTGCGGCACGACGTCGTCGATGTCGTGCTCGCGCTGCACGCACTCGAACTGCAGCGACTCGATGATCGGCGTCGCGAGCTTGCGCGGGATCGGGGTGACGGCGTTGAACCAGTGTGCCGCGAGGCGCGGGGTGAGCACCGGCAGGACCGTGATCGGGCGCTGGGGCAGCTTGGCCTCGACCGCGTAGCCGTTCAGCATCTGGCCGTACCGCAGGACGTCTGGGCCGCCGATGTCGAAGGTGCGGTTGACGTCGGCGGGGACGTCGAGCGCGGCAACCAGGTAGTACAGGACGTCGCGGACCGCGATCGGCTGGATGTGGTTGCGGACCCAGCGCGGCGCGGGCATCCACGGCAGCACGTCGGTCAAGTGCCGGATCATCTCGAACGAGGTGCTGCCCGAACCGATCACGACCCCGGCCTGGTACGCCACCGTCGGCACGCCCGAGCCGAGGAGGATCTCCCCCACCTCCTTGCGGCTGCGGAGGTGTTTCGACAGCTCGCCGTCCGGGTGCAGTCCGCCCAGGTAGACGAACCGGCTGACGCCGGCCGCCTTCGCCTCGTGTGCCATGGTCTCGGCGGCCTCGCGCTCGGCCGACTCGAAGTCGCCGTCGGCCCCCATCGCGTGGGCCAGGTAGTAGACCGCCTCGACCCCGTCGACGGCGGCACGCACCGCCTCGGCGTCCTGGAGGTCGCCCTCGGCGACGTCGACCTCACTGCTCCACGGGACGTCCTGGAGCTTCCGGGGGTTGCGCACGAACACCCGGACGGAGTGGCCGGCTTCGAGGAGACGAGGGACGAGACGACCACCGATGTACCCGGTGGCGCCGGTGACGAGGACCTGCATGCCCTGCACGCTACGCGGCACGCCTGACGGGTAGGCTTGCCGAGTGGACAACGCAGCCTTCCCCGTCACCGTCGATGCCGTCCGCGGCCTCATCGACCACGCGATCCTGAAGCCCGAACTCACCCGCGCGGACGTCGACGCCCAGCTCGACGAAGCCGCCGCCCACCGCGTCTTCAGCGTCTGCGTCCGTCCGAGCGACGTCGCCCACGCCGTCGAGCGCCTCACGGGCACCGGCGTCGGCGTCGGCACGGTGATCGGCTTCCCCCACGGCACCACGTCCACCGCGGCGAAGGTCGCCGAGTCGCTGCAGGCCCTGGCCGACGGCGCGTTCGAGCTCGACATGGTGCAGAACATCGGCGCGGCGAAGTCGGGCGACTGGCAGCGCGTCGAGCAGGACGTCCGCGCGGTCGTCGACGCCGCCGGCGACACCGTCGTCAAGGTGATCCTCGAGACCGCGTTCCTGACCGACGACGAGATCGTCGCGGCCTCGCGTGCGGCACAGACCGCCGGCGCCGCCTTCGTGAAGACCTCGACCGGGTTCGCCGGCGGTGGCGCGACGGCCGAGCACATCGCCCTCATGCGCCGCACGGTCGGTGCCGACACCGGCGTGAAGGCCTCCGGCGGCGTCCGCGGGCTCGACACCCTGCTCGAGGTGGTCGAGGCGGGCGCGAACCGCATCGGCACGAGCGCATCGGCCCGCATCCTCGACGAGGTCGCGCACCGCGCCGAGACGGGTGCCGCCTCGGCGCTCGGCGACGACACGACGTCCTACTGAACCCACGGGCTGAGCCGACCGGCTGAGCCGGCGCGTCCAGCCCACCTGTCCCACCCCCCCCACCCAGCACGACCCACCACGACCAGGCCGGTGCCCACCGGACGCGACGACGCGTCGGTGACCCGCACCGTGCCTCCAGACCGCCGCATCGGAGCGCGCATGTCCAGCACCGCACCCCAGTCCCCCGCCCTCGCCCTGGCCGTCGACCTCGGCGGCACGAAGGTCGAGGCCGCGCTCGTCACCGACCAGGGCGTCGTGCTGCCGGCGACCCGGTTCCGCAGCCCCACCGGGCCGCAGCGCACCTCGGACGAGCTGCAGGCCGCCGTCGACGAGGTCGTCACGGCCGCGCTCGGCGCGCTGCCCGCCGACGCGACGCTCGTCGGCGTCGGCGTCGGTTCCGCCGGCCCCGTCGACGAGGAGCACGGCCTCGTCTCCCCGCTCAACATGCCGGTCTGGCGTGGCCACCCGCTGCGCGACCGGATCGCGGCGCTCGTGCCGGACGACGTCCCGGTGACGCTCCGCATGGACGGCCTGGCGATCACCCTCGCCGAGCACTGGGTCGGCGCGGCCCAGGGCTACGAGCACGTCATGGGCATGATCGTCTCCACCGGTGTCGGCGGCGGGCTCATCCTGCACGGTCGCACCGTCAGCGGACCGACGGGCAACGCCGGCCACATCGGCCACGTCGAGTGCGGCGGCTACGACGACCCCTGCGCCTGCGGGGGCACCGGTTGCCTCGAGGCGATCGCCAGCGGCCCGAAGACCGTGGCCTGGGCACGTCGTCAGGGCTTCGCGGGCACGACCGGCGAGGAGCTCTCGGCCGCCTACGTCGCCGGCGACGAGATCGCCGTCGCCGCGGTGCAGCGGAGCGGCCGTGCCCTCGGGCAGGCCATCGCCGCCGCCACGAGCCTGGTCGACCTCGAGATCGTCGCCATCGGTGGCGGGTTCTCGCACGTCACGCCCGACCTGTTCGAGTACGCCCGGCAGGCCGTGGCTGAGCGTGTCGAGTTCGGGTTCGTCACGAAGGTGCAGATCGTGCCGACCGGGTTGTCCCAGGACGGTCCGCTCATCGGTGCCGCGGCCCTCGTGCACCGCGCCGACGTCCTGCGCTGAGCGCGCGCGTCCCGTCCGGCCGGGCCCGATCCGGCGGGCGGCCGTCGGTTGGTTGCGTCGTCGACGTGGCCCACGCCGTGGACGTGACCGGCGACGGCCTGGAGGCGCGGTGCGGGCCCGCCACGGGCCTCCCGGCCGGTGCGTGGCTTGTCCACAGGCCTGTCGGTCGCGTGCGCAGGTCGGGCAGGATGTGCGGGTGCCCCGCCCGCGACTGCTGACCAGTGACGACTGGCCGGAGCCCGAGCTGCGTGCGGCGGTCCTGGCCGGCGAGCTGGTCGCCGTCGGTCCCTGCTGGGCCTCCCCCGCTGAGCCGCAGACGCCGTCGTTGCGCGCCGCCGCTGCCGCCTGGGTCCTGCGGGACGCGCGCCTGATCGCCTGCACGCTGACCGCCGCGTGGATCTGGGGTGCGGTGTCGCGACCGCCGGTGCCGCTCGATGCCTGCATCCCGCCCCAGGTCCGCGTCCACGTCGGGCCGGACGTGCGCCTGCGGGAGGTCCGGATCGACGTCGACGACACCGTCGAGCTCTCGCGGCTGCGGGTCACGCTGCCGGCGCGGACCACGGTCGACCTGCTCCGGACGCCGGGCCCCTCAGCCGGTGCGTTCGGGGAGGCCGAGGCGACGGCCGTGCACGGGCTGCTCGCGATCGGGGCGGTCACGGCCGACGAGCTGCGGGCGCGCCTGAGGTCCCTCGGGACGATCCCCATGGTGCGGCAGGCCGAGCGGCGGTTGCGGGGGCTGCAGGGCGTGGCTGGGGGTGCTGTCCGGTAGGGGTCGCGCGCTGGGTGCGGGCGCGGGTGGTCACAACACCCCGCTCACGTCCGCCGAGTGGTCAAGAACCGTCGGTTGGCAGGGCCGCAGGCGACAGTTCGTGACCGCTCGGCGGTGCCCGCGCGACGAGTCGTGACCGGTCGGCGGGCGGGAGGCGCGGGGCGGGGCCGCCACGGGCCTCCCGGTCCGGCGCGTGCGAGCGGTCAGGACACCCGGCTCACGTTCGCCGAGTGGTCGCGAACTGTCGGCTGGCCGGGCTGCAGCCGACAGTTTCTGACCGGTCGACGGACGGGCCGCGCGGGGCGGGGCTGCTAGCCGGCGCTGACGCGGTAGACGTCGTAGACGGCGTCGATGCGTCGCACCGCGTTGAGCACGCGGTCGAGGTGGATGGTGTCACCCATCTCGAACACGAACCGGCTGAGCGCGAGACGGTCGGATGAGGTCGAAACCGTCGCGGACAGTATGTTCACGTGGTGGTCGGTCAGCACCCGGGTGACGTCGCTGAGCAGGCCCGACCGATCGAGCGCCTCGATCTGGATCTGCACCAGGAACACCGACTTCGACGACGGGGCCCACTCGACCTCGATCATCCGGTCGGGTTCGTTCATGAGCGACTTCACGTTGGTGCACGACGACTGGTGCACCGAGACGCCCTGGCCGCGGGTGATGAAGCCCACGATCTGGTCGCCCGGCACCGGCGTGCAGCACTTCGCGAGCTTCACGAGGATGTCGGGCGCACCGCGGACCAGTACGCCGCTGTCGCTCGTGCGCAGCTGCCGACTGGTGACCTGGCGCGGGAACGCGAGTTCGGGTTCGTCCGTCTCGGTCTCGGTCTGGACGTTGCCGAGGACCTTCTCGATCACCGACTGCGTCGAGACGTGGCCCTCGCCGATGGCGGCGTACAGGGCGGAGACGTCCTCGTACCGCATCGACGAGGCGACCTCGGCGATGCTGTCCTGGCTCATGATGCGCTGGAGCGGCAGGTTCTGCTTGCGCATCGCCCGGGCGATGGCGTCGCGACCCTGCTCGATCGCCTCTTCGCGGCGCTCCTTGGTGAACCACTGCTTGATCTTGTTGCGCGCGCGGGGGCTGCGGACGAACTGCAGCCAGTCCTGCGAGGGGCCGGAATCGGGGTTCTTCGACGTGAAGATCTCGACGACGTCGCCGCTGGACAACTGGCTCTCGAGCGGGACCAGGCGGCCGTTGACCTTCGCACCCATCGTGCGGTGGCCGATCTCGGTGTGCACGGCGTAGGCGAAGTCGACCGGGGTGGCTCCCGCGGGGAGCCCGATGACCTTGCCCTGCGGCGTGAAGACGTAGGTCTCCTTGGCGCCGATCTCGTAGCGCAGGGAGTCGAGGAACTCGCCCGGGTCGCTGGTCTCGGCCTGCCAGTCGGTGATGTGGGCGAGCCACGCCATGTCCTGGTCGTCCGTGGTCGACGAGGTACCGGCGTCACGGCCGGCAGCGCGCTGCTTGTACTTCCAGTGGGCGGCGACACCGAACTCGGCGCGCTGGTGCATCTCGTGCGTGCGGATCTGGATCTCGACCGCACGACCCTGCGGTCCGAGCACCGTGGTGTGCAGCGACTGGTACAGGTTGAACTTGGGGGTCGCGATGTAGTCCTTGAAGCGACCGGGCAGCGGGGTCCAGCGGGCGTGCACCGAGCCGAGCATGGCGTAGCAGTCGCGCACGGTCGGCACGAGCACGCGGATGCCGACGAGGTCGTAGATCTCGTCGAACTCGCGACCCCGCACGATCATCTTCTGGTAGATCGAGTAGTACTGCTTCGGCCGACCCATGACGTCACCGCGGACCTTGGCGGCCTTCAGGTCCTTCTTCAGGGTGCCGATGACGTTCTGGACGAACTGCTCGCGCTTCGGCTGGCGTTCCTTGACCAGGCTGTCGATCTCGACGTAGAGCTTCGGGTGGAGGACGGCGAACGACAGGTCTTCGAGCTCGAGCTTGATCATCTGGATGCCGAGCCGGTGCGCGAGCGGCGCGTAGATCTCCAGCGTTTCCTTCGCCTTGCGCGTGGCGGAGGTCGACTCGACGAAGCCCCAGGTGCGGGCGTTGTGCAGGCGGTCGGCGAGCTTGATGACGAGGACGCGGATGTCCTTCGACATGGCGATGACCATCTTGCGGACGGTCTCGGCCTGGGCGCTGTCGCCGTACTTGACCTTGTCGAGCTTGGTGACGCCGTCGACGAGCATCGCGATCTCGTCGCCGAAGTCGGCCCGTAGCTGGTCGAGCTGGTAGTCGGTGTCCTCCACCGTGTCGTGCAGGAGCGCGGCCGCGATGGTGATCGTGCCGATGCCGAGGTCGGCCAGGATCTGCGCGACCGCGACGGGGTGCGTGATGTACGGCTCACCGGACTTGCGCTTCTGTCCGTCGTGCGCGCGCTCGGCCACTGAGTACGCCCGCTCGATGAGCGTCACGTCGGCCTTGGGGTGGTGTGAGCGGACCGTGCGGATCAGCGTGTCCACCGCGCCGGCCGGCTGGGCGCGCGAGAACAGGCGCGGCAGCAGCGAGCGGAGGGAACCGAGGTTGCCGGTGGTGTTCGGACCGATCGGGCTCGAGGGCCGCGGGGCGGAACCCGGGCGGCTCGGCGCGGACGGCTCTTCGCGGGTGTCCGTCATGATGCGCCTCCGAGGACTCGGTCCGAGAGCTCGATCCGAGCTCGATCCGACAAGACTACGCGTCCCCGGTCAGTGCCCGTGACGCGGTTCGCCCTGGGCGTCGCGCTCCACCGGTGCCCCCGCCTGCTCCCAGGCGAGCATGCCGCCGGAGAGGTTCACGGCCGGGACCCCGGACTGCTCGAGCGCCGCGACGATGCGCGATGAACGGCCGCCGGAGTGGCAGACGATGATGGCCGGCTGGTCGCCGCCGTCGATCTCCTGCCAGCGGTCCACGAACTCCGACATCGGGACGAGCGTGGCCTGCGGGGCGTGGACCTCGTCCCACTCCCCCTGCTCGCGGACGTCGAACAGACGGGCTCCGGCGTCGATGCGGCGCTGGGCCTCGGCGACGTCGATCTCCTGGATCTCGATGGGCATCAGACGTTCGCCTCTGCTGCATCGACCTCGCGCCGGCGCTTCTCGGCCGCCGCGGTCTTCTTGGCGTCCGACTCCTTGATCTTCGGCTCGTTCTCGCGCAGCTGCGCGTACATCGGCGACGCGATGAAGATCGTCGAGTAGGTGCCGACGATGATGCCGATGAACAGCGCGAGGGAGATGTCGCGCAGGGTACCGGCGCCGAGCACGTACGACCCGATGAAGAGGATCGCCGCGACCGGCAGCAGCGCCACGACCGAGGTGTTGATCGATCGGACGAGGGTCTGGTTCACCGCGAGATTGACCGACTGCTTGAACGTCCGGATGGATTCCTGCGCGGTGTTCTCACGCACCTTGTCGAAGACCACCACGGTGTCGTAGAGCGAGTACCCGAGGATCGTCAGGAAGCCGATGACCGCCGCGGGCGTGACCTCGAGCCCGACGATGCCGTACACGCCGGCCGTGATGAGCAGGTCGTGCAGCAGCGCCGCCATCGCGGACAACGACATCTTCCAGGTGCGGAAGTACAGCGTCATGAAGACCGCGGCGAGGGCGAGGAAGATCACGAGACCACGGATGGCCTGCGCGAGCACGTCGGCACCCCACGTCGCGCCGATGAAGGTCGCGGCGACCTGGCTCTCGGGGACGTCGTAGGCCTTGGCCAGGGCGTCCTGCACCTCGGTCGTCTGCCGGTCGGTGAGCTGCCCGGTCTGCACGCGGATGCCGTGCGTGCCGAGCTGCGAGACGCGCGGGATCGACTCCGGGACGACGTCCTCGACGGTCTCGGTGGCGATGTTCTGGTCGAGCGTCTTGACGTCGGAGATCGTGAACTCCGAGCCCCCGGTGAACTCGATGCCGAGCTGGTACCCGCCACGGAGCCACGGGGTCACCAGGGAGATCAGGATCATCGCGAGAGCGATGAGGTACCAGGTCTTCCGGCGCCCGATGATGTCGTACGACCGCTTCCCCGTGTAGAGGTCGCTGCCGAACTGGCTGAAGCTGGCCATCAGTCGTCCTTCCCGTCCGGCGTCGAGCCGTTGTCGCCGGAGGCCTGCTGGGCCTTCCGCTCCGCGATCGTCTGTCGGCGCTGTGCCTCACCGGCACTGCGCTGGCGCTTGCCGTCCACGACCGGTGCGCGGAACTGCGCGCGCCCCCGGTAGACGGCACCGAGTGCTGCCGGGTCGAGACCGCTGAACCGGTGCCCCTCACCGAAGAACCGGCTGCGGGCGATGAGCTGCATCATCGGGTGGGTGAAGAGCGCGACCACCACGATGTCGATCAGGGTCGTGAGGAGCAGCGTGAACGCGAAGCCCTTCACGTCGGCGACCGCGAGCACGTACAGCGTGACGGCGGCGAGGAAGTTCACCGCGTCGGACGCCAGGATCGTGCGGAGGGCGCGCTTCCAGCCGGACTCGACCGCGCTCTCGAGGGCACGGCCGTCGCGGAGTTCGTCACGGATGCGCTCGAAGTAGACGATGAACGAGTCCGCCGTGATGCCGATCGCGACGATCAGACCCGCCACACCCGCCAACGAGAGGCGGTAGTCGACGCGCCAGGACATGATCGCGATCACCAGGTAGGTGAGCACCGCGGCGATCCCGAGCGACAGCACCGTGACGAACGCCAGCGCCCGGTACTGGATGACCGAGTAGATGATCACCAGGATCAGACCGATCAGACCGGCGACGAGGCCACCGATGAGCTGCGCGGTACCGAGCGTCGCCGAGATGTTCTCGTTCGACTGCACCTGGAAGTTGATCGGCAGCGCACCGTACTTGAGCTGGTCCGCAAGGGTCTTCGACGACTCGGCCGTGAACGACCCGGTGATCTGCGCCTTGCCGTTCGTGATCGCGGAGTTCGTCGTCGGAGCGGTGATGACCGAACCGTCGAGCACGATCGCGAACTGGTTCTGCGGCTGCTGGAGCGAGACGAGACGGTTCGTGACGGTGCGGAAGTCCTTCGAGCCCTCGCCGTTGAACGTCAGGTTGACGGCCCACTGGCCCGTCGACGTGCCCTGCGAGTCGGTGGCGAGACCCGAGGTGGCGTTGCTGATGTCGGCACCGGAGACCTCGACCGGACCGAGGATGTACTTCCCCGCGCCGTCCTGGTCACACGTGACCAGGGGCTCGTCGTCGGGCGCCGTGGTGACATCGTCCGGAGCCGCGCAGTTGTAGTTGGTGTACAGGTCCTGCAGCTTCGGCGTGACCCAGTTCAGGTCGCTCGCGTTCGTCGGCTTCGCGCTCGGCGTCGCGGCGAGCGAGGCGGGCGGCGAGTACGGCGTGGCCGATGCGGTGCCCTTGCCGTCGTCACCGACGGCGGAGTTCGTCGCGGCCTCGGTGAAGAGCACCGGGCGGAAGGTCAGCTTCGCGGCTGCCTCGATACGGTCGATCGTGGCCTTGTCGGGGCGACCCGGGATCGAGACGACGATGTTGTTCGCACCCTGGGTGTTGATCTCCGACTCGGAGACACCGGTGGCGTCGATGCGCTGGCGGATGATGTTCACCGCCTGCTGCAGCTGCTGCGAGGTGACGGAGTCGCCCTCGGTGTTCTGCGCCGCGAGGGTCAGCTGCGTGCCGCCCTGCAGGTCCAGAGCCAGCTCCGGCACCCAGCTCGCGCCCTGGTACCACTTGTCGGTGTCGTCCTTCGAAGAGCCGGCGAGGATCGACGCGGCGGTGTTCACGCCGGCGAGGATCGCCATCAGGATCACCAACCAGGTGAGCGAGCGCAGCGCCTTCTTGACGGGTGTCGATCGTGCCACCGGTCGTCTCGTCTTTCTGTTCAGGACCGTCGGCACACCGTGCGACGGCAGAGGGAAGCCGCCGGGTCAGACGACCCGGCGGCCGAGGGCGTCAGTCGTCGGACTTGCGCTTCGTGGCGTCGGTCTCGTCGACGCGGTCGGTGTCGACCCGCTCGCCGTAGACCGGCTCACCGTTGAGCTCGGCCACCGGCTTCGGCTCGTCCTCGGTGGTCGTGGTGGTCTCGACATCGGACGCGTTGTCGTCGACGACGCGCGACAGGGTCTGGCGGTGCACGGTGACGATGGTCCCCGGTGCGATCTCGACGTCAGCGGTGACCTTCTCCTCGTTCACGGAGAGGAGCGTGCCGTAGAGGCCGAAGGACAGCATGACCTTGGCGCCCGGGACCATCTTGTCCACGAGTTCGGCCTGCTGCTTCTTGCGCTTGCGGCTGTTGTAGAACATGAAGGCCGCGAACGCCACGACGATGACGATGAGGATGACTTCTTGACCCATGATGCGTTGCCTTCTCTGGTTGCTCGGTTTCGGGCCGTAGCAGTCTAGGGCACGCCGGTGTCCGTGGCATGTCACCCGACTGATCGGCGGTCAGGCGGTGGGTTCCGGGTCGTCGAAGAGCCCCGGCTGCCCGCCGTCGCCCTGCCCCGGGGTGAGACCGAGGTGCCGCCAGGCCCGCGGTGTCGCGATGCGCCCGCGGGGGGTGCGGGTCACGAGACCGACCCGGACGAGGAACGGTTCGACGACCGACTCGATCGTCTCGGACTCCTCGCCGACGGAGACGGCGAGGGTGTTCAGACCGACCGGGCCCCCGTCGAACCGGGTCAGCATGGTCTCGACCACGGCCCGGTCGAGCCGGTCGAGCCCGAGTTCGTCGACGTCGTACAGGTCGAGTGCACCCTGGACCGCGGCCATGCCGTCGGTGGTGCGGTGCACGAGGGCGTAGTCGCGCACCCGGCGGAGCAGGCGGTTCGCGATGCGCGGAGTGCCGCGGGAGCGTCCGGCGATCTCGCGCAGGGCGGTCCGGTCGATGTCGAGTTCGAGCAGGTGGGCCGCACGGATCAGGACCTGCTCGAGCTCGTCCTTCTCGTAGAACTCGAGGTGGGCGGTGAACCCGAAGCGGTCGCGCAGCGGGTTCGGCAGCAGGCCGGCCCGGGTGGTGGCGCCGACGAGCGTGAACGGTGCGAGGTCGAGGGGGATGCTCGTGGCACCCGCACCCTTGCCCACCATCACGTCGATGCGGAAGTCCTCCATCGCCAGGTAGAGCATCTCCTCTGCCGAGCGGGCCATGCGGTGGATCTCGTCGATGAACAGCACTTCGCCCGGGACCAGGGACGACAGCACGGCGGCGAGGTCACCGGCGTGCTGGATCGCCGGCCCGCTCGACATGCGCAGCGGTCGGCCGGTCTCGTGCGCGACGATCATCGCGAGCGTGGTCTTGCCGAGGCCGGGAGGACCCGCCATCAGGATGTGGTCGGGCGTGCGCTCCTGCATGCCCGCGGCCTTGAGGAGCAGGTCGAGCTGCCCGCGGACCTTGCGCTGGCCGACGAACTCGTCGAGCGAGCGGGGCCGGAGCGCGCCTTCGAACGCGAGTTCCTCCTGCGACTCGGCGCCGGCGGACGTGATGCCGCTCACCGGCCGGCTGCCGCGGGTCGGAGTGCGCCGAGGGCGGCACGGAGCAGGGCCTGGGTGCCCATCGCGGCGGCACCAGGCTCGTTGGCGACGGCGTCGTCGACCGCGGACTGTGCCGCGTCCTCGCGCCAGCCGAGGCCGATGAGCGCCGAGACGACGTCGACCGCGGCGGGGTGGACTGCGGTCCCCCGTGCTGCCGCGACCACGGCAGCCTGCTCGAAGGCCACGAGCTTGCCGGAGAGCGCGACGATGATGAGCTTGGCGGTCTTCGGGCCGATGCCGGAGACCTTGCGGAACGCACCGTCGTCCTCGTTCGCGACGGCGTTCGCGATCTGTGCAGGGTCCATGTGGGCCAGGACGCCCATCGCGGACTTCGGGCCGACGCCGGAGACCCCGCGGAGCAGGTCGAACACCTGCAGCGCGTCGGTCGACTCGAAGCCGAAGAGCAGGTGCTCGTCCTCGCGCACGATCATGGCGGTCCGCACGAACACCTCGGACCCGTGGCGCATCGTCAGCGCGTGTGCGGGGGTCACGGTGACGGCGTACCCGACTCCCCCGACCTCGATCACCACGGCCGAGCCGGCGATGTCGATGCAGGTGCCCCGGAGACTCGCGATCATGCTCCGAGCCTAGGGCCGCCCACCGACGACGCCGACCTGCCACGCTGCGGGCGGGCCGCGGCGGCGGCCGCGCGGGCCAGCGGCGAGTCGACGGTGCCGCCCTGGGCGTCCCGCCAGGCGCGCTGTGCGGGGGTGAGGTTCGTGGCACGCGAGCCGGCGGCGTCGGGTGATCCGAGCCTCCAGGCATGGCACACGGCCAACGCGAGCGCGTCGGCGGCGTCGGCCGGCTTCGGAGCCTCGTCGAGCCCGAGCACGCGCGCGATCATGGTCTGCACCTGCCGCTTGTCGGCGTTGCCGTAGCCGGTGACGGCGGCCTTGACCTCGGAGGGGGTGTGCAGCCCGACGGGCAGGCCGCGGACGGCCGCGGCGTGCAGCGCCAGGCCGGCGGCCTGCGCGGTGCCCATCACGGTGCGGACGTTCGCCTGCGCGAACACCCGCTCGACGGCCACCGCATCGGGGTGGTGCTCGTCGATCTCGGCCGCGATGCCGTCGGCGATGCGGAGCAGCCGCTGCTCGAGCGGCATGTCCGGCGGGGTGCGCACGACCGTCACGTGGACGAGTCGTGCGCGCCGGTTCGGTGCGACCTCGACGACGCCGACGCCGCACCGGGTGAGCCCGGGGTCCACCCCGAGCACACGGAGCACGGCTACTCGCCCTCGTCCTCGTCGAGCTCGGCCTGCACGTCCGCGGGGATGTCGAAGTTCGAGTAGACGTTCTGCACGTCGTCCGAGTCCTCGAGCGCGTCGATCAGACGGAACACCTTGCGGGCGGTCTCGGCGTCGACCGGGACCTTGAGGCCGGGCACGAACTCGGCGTCGGCGGAGTCGTAGTCGATGCCGGCGTCCTGCAGGGCGGTGCGGGCGGCGACCAGGTCGCTCGCCTCGGTGATGATCTCGAAGCCGCCACCCTGGTCGATGACGTCCTCGACACCGGCGTCCAGCACCGCGGTCATCACGGTGTCCTCGTCGAGGCCGTCGGTCTTCGTGACCGAGATGACGCCCTTGCGCGAGAAGTTGTAGGCGACGCTGCCCGGGTCGGCCATGGTGCCGCCGTTGCGCGACATCGCGGTCCGCACCTCGGCCGCGGCACGGTTCTTGTTGTCCGTGAGGCACTCGATGAGCATCGCGACGCCGTTGGGGCCGTAGCCCTCGTACATGATCGTCGTGTACTCGATGGTCTCGCCCGTGAGACCGGCACCGCGCTTGACGGCGCGGTCGATGTTGTCGTTGGGGACCGAGGTCTTCTTCGCCTTCTGCACGGCGTCGACCAGGGTCGGGTTGCCGGACATGTCGGCACCGCCCATCTTCGCGGCGACCTCGATGTTCTTGATCAGCTTGGCGAACGACTTGGCACGGCGCTGGTCGATGACCGCCTTCTTGTGCTTGGTCGTTGCCCACTTGGAATGCCCGGACACGGTTCTCCTTGCGTCTTGCGGAAAGTCCCGCTCAGTTTAGCGGCCCTGTGGGCCGAACACCGGCCTGGAGGCGCGGCGCGGCTTCCGTCCCGCCGGTGCGGCGGGTGGACGGTCACGCCTCAGGCGCTGCGCACCAGGTCGAGGAAGCGGCGGTGGAAGCGGTCCTCGCCCGCGACCTCGGGGTGGAACGCACTCGCGATGACGTTGCCCTGCTGCACGGCGACGACCTGGCCGTCGGGCAGTGCGCCGAGGACGTGGACGTCGTCGCCGCGCTGCTCCACGACGGGGGCCCGGATGAACACCGCGTGCACCGGGGCCTCACCGAGGTCGGGCATCGGGATGTCGATCTCGAACGAGTCGTTCTGCGCACCGAACGCGTTGCGGCGAACGGTGGTGTCGAGCACGTCGAGGGTCTGCTGCCCGTGGATGCCGTCGGTGATCCGCGACGACAGCATGATCATGCCGGCGCAGGTGCCGTAGGTGGGCAGACCACCGCGGATCGCGTCGGCGAGGGGCTCGGCGATGCCGAACGCGCGGGACAGCTTGTCCATCACGCTCGACTCGCCCCCGGGGATCACGACGCCGTCGAGGGTCTCGATCTCCTCGGGGCGTCGGAGCGGCACCACGTCGGCGCCGAGTTCGGTCAGCGAGGCGATGTGCTCGCGGAAGTCACCCTGCAGCGCCAGGACCCCGATGCGGGGCCGAGTGCCGCTCGTCGGACTACCAGCCACGCTCGGCGAGGCGGTGCGGTGCGGGGACGTCGGCGACGTTGATGCCGACCATCGCCTCGCCCAGACCACGGGAGACCTCGGCGATGACCTTGGGGTCGTCGTGGAAGGTCGTCGCCTTGACGATCGCGGCGGCACGCGCTGCCGGGTCGCCGGACTTGAAGATGCCGGAACCGACGAAGACACCGTCGGCGCCGAGCTGCATCATCATCGCGGCGTCGGCCGGGGTGGCGACACCACCGGCGGTGAAGAGGACGACGGGGAGCTTGCCGGTACGGGCGACTTCCTGCACGACGTCGATCGGGGCCTGGAGCTCCTTGGCGGCGACGTAGAGCTCGTCGTCACGCAGGTTGCGGAGCGCCGCGATCTCCTTGGTGATGGTGCGGATGTGCTTGGTGGCCTCGGACACGTCGCCCGTGCCGGCCTCGCCCTTGGAACGGATCATGGCCGCGCCCTCGGTGATGCGACGGAGCGCCTCGCCCAGGTTGGTGGCACCGCAGACGAAGGGGGTGGTGAACTTCCACTTGTCGATGTGGTTCACGTAGTCGGCCGGTGACAGCACCTCGGACTCGTCGATGTAGTCGACGCCGAGCTCCTGCAGCACCTGCGCCTCGACGAAGTGGCCGATGCGGGCCTTCGCCATGACGGGGATCGACACCGCGGCGATGATCTCCTCGATCATCGAGGGGTCGGACATGCGGGCGACGCCGCCCTGCGCACGGATGTCGGCGGGGACGCGCTCGAGGGCCATGACGGCGGTCGCACCGGCTTCTTCCGCGATGCGGGCCTGCTCGGCGTCCACGACGTCCATGATCACGCCGCCCTTGAGCATCTCGGCGAGTCCGCGCTTGACGCGGTCGGAGCCGGTGATCGAGGTGCCAGGGGTGCCGGAGGTGCTGGTGCTGTCGCTCATGATGCCGACCAGTCTAGTGCGCCCGGGGCCACCCGTCGGCGACGAGTCGGCGGGTCTCGCCGAGCAACTGCGACATGGACTTGGTCCGGGCGATGATCGGGAAGAAGTTCGCGTCCGACTGCCACCGCGGGACGATGTGCTGGTGCAGGTGTGCGGCCACGCCCGCGCCGGCGACCTCGCCCTGGTTCATGCCGATGTTGAAGCCGTCGCAGTGCGAGACCTCGCGCAGCACCCGCATCGCGGTCTGGGTCAGCTCGCCGATCTCGCGCAGTTCGTCCGGCGTCGCCTCGTCGTAGAGCGGGACGTGCCGGTACGGGCAGACGAGCAGGTGCCCGTTGTTGTACGGGAACAGGTTGAGCAGCACGTAGGCGTGCTCGCCCCGGGCCACGATCAGGGCGTCCTCGTCGGACATCCGCGGGGCTTCGCAGAACGGGCAGTCGTCGTCGTGCCCGCGACCCCGGCCTTCGCGGCCGGCGTCGATGTAGGCCATCCGGTGCGGGTTCCAGAGCCGCTGGAACGTGTCCGGGACGGCTGCACCGGTGGCCGCGTCGCGGATCACCAGCGGATCGGTGTCCGCGCCTTCGGATCCCGCGGCGGCGGTGGGACCGGCCACGTCATCGACGTGACCGGTCCCCGCGGCCTGCTCCGGGCCTCCTGGGAGGGCCATCAGACCTGCGCGCGCTCGCGGATCGCGGTGAGGATGCGGTCCACGGCCTCGTCGACGGGCACCGCGTTGTCCTGGCGGCCGTCGCGGAAACGGAAGCTCACGGCGCCGGCGTCACGGTCGTCGCCACCGGCGATGAGCTGGAACGGCACCTTCGCTTTGGTGTGCGTGCGGATCTTCTTCTGCATGCGGTCGTCCGAGTGGTCGACCTCGGCCCGGACGCCGTGCGCGCGGAGCTTCGCGATGACCTCGTCGAGGTAGTCGCCGTACTCGGCCGCGACCGGGATGCCGACGACCTGGACGGGCGACAGCCACGCCGGGAACGCACCCGCGTAGTGCTCGGTGAGGACCCCGAAGAAGCGCTCGATCGAGCCGAACAGCGCGCGGTGGATCATCACCGGACGCTGGCGGGAGCCGTCGGCCGCGGTGTAGTCGATGCCGAAGCGCTCGGGCAGGTTGAAGTCGAGCTGCACGGTCGACATCTGCCACGTGCGGCCGATGGCGTCGCGGGCCTGCACCGAGATCTTCGGGCCGTAGAACGCCGCACCGGCGGGGTCCGGCACCAGTTCGAGGCCGGACTCCTCGGCGACCTCGCGCAGGGTGTTCGTCGCGACGTCCCAGATCTCGTCGTCGCCGACGTACTTCTCCGGGTCCTTCGTCGACAGCTCGAGGTAGAAGTCGTCGAGGCCGTAGTCGCGCAGGAGCGAGAGCACGAACTCGAGGGTCGTGGTCAGCTCCTCCTTCATCTTCTCCTGCGTGGTGAAGATGTGCGCGTCGTCCTGGGTCATGCCGCGCACGCGGGTCAGCCCGTGGATGACGCCGGACTTCTCGTTGCGGTACACCGTGCCGAACTCGAACATCCGGAGCGGCAGGTCGCGGTAGGAGCGGGGCTGCGACCGGTACGCCAGGATGTGCATCGGGCAGTTCATCGGCTTGAGGTAGTAGTCGGCGCCCTGCCGGGTGACGTTGCCGTCCTCGTCCTTCGCCTCGTCCATGTGCATGGCCGGGAACATGCCGTCCTTGTACCAGCCGAGGTGCCCGGAGGTCTCGAACAGGTCGCCCTTGGTGATGTGCGGCGTGTAGACGAACGAGTAGCCGTTCTCCTCGTGCCGACGGCGCGAGTAGTCCTCCATCTCGCGGCGGATGATGCCGCCCTTCGGGTGGAAGATCGCCAGGCCGGAACCGATCTCGTCGGGGAACGAGAACAGGTCGAGTTCGGCGCCGAGCTTGCGGTGGTCGCGCTTGGCGGCTTCCTCGAGGCGCACCAGGTACGCCTTGAGCTGGTCCTTGTCGGGCCAGGCGGTGCCGTAGATGCGCTGCAGCTGCGGGTTCTTCTCGGAGCCGCGCCAGTACGCGGCGGCGACGCGCATGAGTTTGGCGGCGTTGCCGATCCAGCGGGTGTGCGGAACGTGCGGGCCGCGGCAGAGGTCCTGCCAGAGCACCTCGCCCGACTTCGGGTCGACGTTCTCGTACACGGTGAGCTCGCCGGCACCGACCTCGACGCTCTCGCCGGAGTCGCCGTCGGACGCCGCACCCTTGAGGCCGATGAGCTCCTGCTTGTAGGGCTCCCCCGCCATCAGTTCGCGTGCCTGCTCGTCGGTGACGACCACGCGACGGAAGCGCTGGGCCTGCTTGACGATGCGGTCCATGCCCTTCTCGATCGCCTTGAGGTCTTCGGGGGTGAAGGGCTCAGCGACGTCGAAGTCGTAGTAGAAGCCGTCGGTGACGGGCGGTCCGATGCCGAGCTTGGCGTCCGGGTTGATCTGCTGCACGGCCTGCGCCAGCACGTGGGCTGCCGAGTGCCGCAGGATGTCGAGCCCGTCCTGCTCCTGCAGGGTGACGGCCTCGGCGGTCTCGCCGGCCTGCACGTCCGCCGCGAGGTCCTTCAGGACACCGTCGACACGGATCGCGACGACGCCGCGCTCACCGTCGAAGAGCTCGGTGCCGGTCGTGGTCGTCGTCGCGGTCCGGGGCTCGGGTGCCTGGGGAAGCTCGGCGGGCGCGGGTGCGACTGACTCGGTCACGATGATGGGACTCCTCGATCGAAATGGTGCGTCAAGACTAGTGCGAGACGTGCTCGCGTGCGGACGCCGGGGACGCGTCTGTGGAGAAGACGGATGCTGCCCCGACCGCGCAGTTGCCCGCGATCAGGCCGGGACGGCGCCGAGCGTCGCGACGGGCAGCCGCGGCTCGAGACGCTCGCGCCCGTTCAGGCCGTCGAGCTCGAGCAGGGCGGCGAAGCCGATGGCCTGGTACCCGGCGCGTTCGAGCAGCGTGATGGTGGCCGCGCCGGTCCCGCCGGTGGCCAGGACGTCGTCGACGACGAGCACCCGCGTGCCGGCGGGCAGCTG
This sequence comes from Curtobacterium sp. MCSS17_005, assembly GCF_003234225.2. Lineage (NCBI taxonomy): Bacteria > Bacillati > Actinomycetota > Actinomycetes > Micrococcales > Microbacteriaceae > Curtobacterium > Curtobacterium sp. MCSS17_005. The sequence goes on along the minus strand of NZ_CP126258.1, from coordinate 2,012,301 downwards.
ACCCGGTCGCAGTTCGAGTTCGGCCTCGCCGTACTCCAGCGCGTACTGCTCGCTGAGGACCTCGCCGGGGAGCTTCCCCGCCTTGCGCACGGTGAGCACGCCGACCTGGTGCTGGGCGGCGATGCCCCCGGCCAGTGCGAAGCCCCGGGCCTCGATGCCGGCGACCGCGTCGAACCCGGCTCCGACCGCGAACGGTGCCGCGAGTGCTTCGCACACGCGGCCGAACGCGACGGCGTCGGAGAACACCGGCGTCACGTCACGGAAGAGCACCCCCGGCTTCGGGAAGTCCGGCACGAGGGCGGTGAGGCGTTCGACGAGTGCAGCTGCGGTTTCGGTCACCCGCCAACGGTACGGGAGGCCCGGGGTGCGTCCGACACGTCGGCGCACGGTGCGAGGGTGGTCGCCTCGTGCGGGGCCGACCGTTCGCTGCACGGTGCGGGCTTCGTCGGACGGTTCGACGAAGATGGCTCGGTGCGAGGTTGTTTCCTCGCACCGAGCCGTTCAGGCCGCACGGGCTCCGGAATGACGCACGGTGCGTGCGCGACGCCGACGACAGCGCCGGCGACGCAGCGCCGCGGGTCAGCGCCACATCCGCATGGCGGCGCCCTGGGTGATCCAGTCGGTTTCACGCTGCTGGCGTTCGCGCTCGAGGCGGGCCAGCGTGGCGAGGTCGACCTCGGGCCGCTCCTTGCGGGTGCGTCGGCTCCAGATGATGAGCGACATCCCGACTCGGAGTGCGATGCGGTCGGCGAGTGAGACCCGGCGGCGCACCGCGCGGGTATCGGGTGGACGGGTGGTGGTCTTCGTGGACACGGTGTTCCCCTTCAGGGCACGGCAGAGCTGCCCGTGTGTCGGGCAGGACGAATCCGCCCGGGTTGCGGGCAGCAGGAATTGAATGCGTGAGAATGCACTCCGGGATGGTCCGGAAATGTTCGGACAACGATCGCGGAATGCTCGTCGACACCGAGAGCGTCGCACTGTCCACCGACATTCTTCCGGGGTCGTCCGCGCAGATCGGACGGCACGCATCGACGAGCCGACGAGCCGTTCAGCAGACAAACGAACCGGTGCTGCGCGAGCCTGATCGGCTCAGCGCACGGTGCCCGGGGGCACAGGTGTCAGGAGAGTGGGACGCCCCGGGTCAGCGGACGCGGAACGGGGTACCGACGCGTCCGCGGATTCCACGGAACGGAGTGGTCGTTGAGATCATCATGGTCGGCCCCCTTTCGGTCACGAGCTGGCGGAGTCGTCCGGGTCGAATGTTCGACCGTTCGCGACGAGTGAACACTATCGGCACCGCAATTCGGAGCGCAACCCCTTTTCCGGAAAACATCCGGAATTGCATTCCCGAACAGGCTGATCACGGTGCGAGGTTGGTGTTCTCGTGTCGACGAGCCGGCTGCGTGCCGAGTTCCCGTCGTGCACCGGAGCCGTGCCTCCCGGCTGCACCGTGCGCAGTCGGCGGACCGGTGGCAGCCTGCGCGCTCGGTGCGGGCTCGCAGGCGCGCACGGTGCGGGCAACCTCGCACCGTGTGACGGAGCACGACGAAGGCCCGGTACCGAATCGGTACCGGGCCCTCGTGTGTGCGTGCGGCCGGACTAGACCGCCGCGTGCTCCGCGACGCTCGCCGTCAGGGCATCACCCTCGACGTCGATCCGCACGGTGTCACCCGCGGTGACCCCGCCCTCGACCACCAGGGTCGCGATGCGGTCGTCGACCTCGCGCTGGATGAGCCGACGGAGCGGGCGGGCGCCGTACTCCGGCTCGTACCCGTGCTCGGCGAGCCAGTCGACCGCCGCGTCGGACACCGACAGGAGCATGTCCTGTGCGACGAGCCGGAGCGCCGTGTCCTGCAGCAGCAGCGACACGATCGACGCGATCTGGGACCGGTCGAGCTTGCGGAACAGCACGATCTCATCGATGCGGTTGATGAACTCGGGCCGCATCGCCTCGCGCAGCTTGCCCATCACGCGGGCCCGCAGGTCGTCTTCGGCGTAGCCGTCCGTCGCGCCGACCGGGGAGAACCCGAGCGCTCCCGAGCGGGAGGCGAGGAACTCCGAGCCGATGTTCGACGTCATGATGACGACCGTGTTCCGGAAGTCGACCGTCCGCCCCTGCCCGTCGGTGAGCCGGCCGTCGTCGAGCACCTGCAGCAGCAGGTTGAAGACGTCCGGGTGGGCCTTCTCGACCTCGTCGAGCAGGATCACCGAGTACGGGTTGCGGCGGACACGCTCGGTAAGCTGGCCGGCTTCGTCGTAGCCGACGTACCCGGGAGGGGCACCGACCAGGCGGGAGACGGTGTGGCGTTCGCCGAACTCGCTCATGTCGAAGCGGAGCATGGCGGACTCGTCACCGAACAGCGACGACGCCAGGGCCTTCGCGAGTTCGGTCTTGCCGACGCCCGTCGGTCCGAGGAACAGGAAGCTGCCCACCGGACGACGCGGGTCGCCCATGCCGGTCCGGCTGCGTCGCACCGCCTTCGCGATCGCCCGCACGGCGTCGTCCTGGCCGACGACTCGGTCGTGCAGCTCGGACTCGAGCGCGGCGAGCCGCGTCTTGTCGGCCGAGCCGAGGCGGGTCACCGGGATCCCGGTCGCGCGCGACACGACGGCGGCGATGTCGGCCTCCGTGATCGACGTGTCCGCCGATTCCGGACGGGAGGCGCGGCTGGCGTCCGCCGACGAGGCGGCGGTGATCCGGGCCTCCAGTCCGACGATCTCGTCGCGCAGGTCGGACGCTTCCTCGTAGTGCTCCTCGGCGACCGCGCGGTCCTTGCGGGCCGTCAGGTCGGTGACCTGGGCACGCAGCGCCTCGACGTCGACGTCGCCCGACAGGGCGAGGCGACGGCGTGCACCGGCCTGGTCGATGAGGTCGATGGCCTTGTCCGGCAGGTGCCGGTCGGTCACGTAGCGGTGCGAGAGCTCGACGGCGGCGCGGAGTGCCTCGGGCGTGTAGACGACGCCGTGGTGCTCCTCGTAGCGCGGGGCGAGGCCGGTCAGGATCGCGACGGCGTCCTCGACGTTCGGCTCCCCCACCGTGACGGGCTGGAACCGGCGCTCGAGCGCGGCGTCCTTCTCGATCCGGCGGTACTCGTTGAGCGTCGTCGCGCCGACCAGGTGCAGGTCGCCGCGGGCGAGCCGGGGCTTGAGGATGTTGCCGGCGTCCATCGAGCCGCCCTCGCCGCCGCCACCGGCGCCGACGACGGTGTGGAGCTCGTCGACGAAGACGATGAGCTCGTCGGCGTGCGCCGCGATCTCGTCCATCGCCTTGGTCAGACGCTCCTCGAAGTCGCCGCGGTAGCGGGTGCCGGAGAGCATGCCGGGCAGGTCGAGCGCGACGACCCGCTTGCCCTGCAGCAGGGCGGGGACGTCACCGTCGACGATGCGCTGGGCGAGGCCCTCGACGATCGCGGTCTTGCCGACGCCGGGCTCACCGATCAGCACCGGGTTGTTCTTGGTGCGACGGAGCAGGATCTCGACGGTCTGCTCGATCTCGTCGGCGCGGCCGATCACCGGGTCGACGTGCCCGTCGCGGGCGCGCTGGGTCAGGTCGGTGCCGAACTGGTCGAGCGTCGGGGTGTCGCTGTCGGTGGCCTGGTCGGTGCCGACGGCGTCGTTGGTTCCGGGCATGGGGCGCCCCTCTCGTGCTGCTGCCGCGGCCTGCTGGGCGTAGTCCTGCATGACCTGCGGGGTGATCCCGGCGCTGGCGAGCAGCTGGCCGGTCACGGTCTCCTGGTCCATCACGAGCGCGAAGAAGACGTGCTCGGGGTCGGTGTAGGTGCTGCCGAAGCCCCGCGCGGCCTGCGTCGCCTCGACGAGGATGCGCTGGGCGGTGCCGGTCAGTGCCGGCCGGCCGGTCTGCTCGGCCAGCGGCTCGTGCGCCATCGGCAGGCGCTGCTCGATCTCTTCGGCGAGTCGCTGGGGGTCGACCCCGGCGGAACGCACGACGGCGTCGAACGGTTCGGTGCGGACGAGCACGTGCAGGATGTGCAGTGCGTCGATCTCGCGCTGCCCCTGCGCGACCGCGTACTCGGCGGTGTGCTGGAGCAGCTCGTGGGTCCGGCGGCTGAGCAGCCGGGTGATGTCGACCGGTCGACCGAATGCGCGGACGCGCTGCTGGTCACCGGTGCGCTGTGCCGCGAGCAGGCGGGCGAGGAACTCGTCGAACGAGTCGTTGCCACCGGTCGGGCCGAACGTCTCTGGCAAAGGGACCTCCTGGGGAACTTGAGTGCCTTCGACTCAATGCAACGCAGGAGGGCCCGGGTCATTCCCGGGTCCGGAAAAAACTTGCGGCGACTCGACTCAGGTCCGCGCGATGGGCGCGGCGACCGCCTCGGTGATCCGCGCGAGGTCCGTCGGTGCCACCTCGACGTCGAAGCCGCGACGTCCGCCGGACACGAAGATGCTCGCGTACGACAGCGCCGACTCGTCGAGCACGGTGCGGAGCCGGGTCTTCTGGCCGACCGGGCTGATGCCGCCGACCACGTAGCCCGTGCGTTTCTCGGCGAGGGCGGGATCGGCCAGCGTCGCCTTCTTGCCCCCGACCGCGGCGGCGATCGCCTTGAGGTCGAGCCGGTTCGCCACCGGCACGATCGCGACGGCGAGGGTGCCGTCGACGGAGACGACGAGGGTCTTGAAGACCTGCTCCTCGCGCAGCCCGAGGGCGGCGGCCGCCTCTTCTCCGAAGTTGGTGGCGCTCTCGTGGTGCTCGTACACGTGCGGCGTGTACGGGACCCCGGCCGCCTCGAGCGCGACGGCCGCTGGGGTGCTCGGCGAACCTGCGGTCATGCCGTGATCCTCCCCCGCCGCACCTTCCGGTCCTCGACGGCACGCGGGCGTTACGCTGAACGGACCATGACCGCCGTCCTGCTGCTGCTCCGCGCCACCGCCGCGCTGGTGCTCGGCGACCCGGCCGCCGGGGTGCTGCCCCTGCTGGCTGTGGCGGCACTCGGGCTGACCGCGGTCGCCGTGACCGTCGTCGTCGCCCGGCTGCTCGTCGCGGTGCTGGCAGCCGTCCTCGGGGTCGGCTCGGCATCCGTGTCGGACCGGTCGGCGGTGCCCGACCTGGTCACCCGGATCGGGTGGAGCCACCCCGACGCCGACGGCCACGTCCGCTCACGGGCACCGGGGTTCGCGACCCCGGCCTGACCACCGACCGGTGGCCGGGCCGCTCGCGCACCCCGCTGACCCACCACCGATCGGAACCGTCATGGACCTGTCCACCCTGCCCCTCGTCGGCCCGCTGCTGCACGGCGGCGCGGACCTCGTCACCGCCCTCACCGCGGTGCTCTCCCCCGTCGCCGGCTCGTTCGCCGCGGCGATCGCCGTCGTGCTCCTCACCCTGGCCGTCCGCCTGGTGCTCGTCCCCCTGTCCGTGCTGCAGGTGCGGGCCGAGCGGGACCGCCGGCGCCTCGCACCACAGCTCGCGGCGCTGCGGAAGCGGTACGGCCGCGACACCCAGCGCCTGCAGCGGGCGATGCAGCAGCTGTACACCGACGAGAAGGTCTCGCCGCTGGCCGGCTGCCTGCCCGTCCTGGCGCAGGCACCCGTCGTGTCGCTCGTCTACACCCTGTTCACGCACGCCTCGATCGGCGGCACCGTGAACGCCATGCTCGACGCGACGCTCGTCGGGGTCCCGCTCGGCCACTCGCTCATCGTCACCCTGACCTCGCCGCTGTGGGTGCACGCCTGGGTGGTGCTGGTCCTGCTGGCGGTGCTGGCGGTCGTCGTCGAGCTCAGCCGTCGGTCGAACGCGCACTGGAACCCGGTGCCGGCGCCGGAGCCGGGCGTCCCCGGCGCCGCCGCGACCGCCGCCGTGGGTCGGTACGTGCCGTTCGTCACGGTCGTGTTCGCGGCGATCGCACCGCTCGCCGCCGCGCTCTACGTCGTGACGAGTGCGGCCTGGACCTACGGCGAACGCGCCGTGCTGCGACGGGTGGTCCGCTAGCCGCCCTGGCCCTCCTGCTGCGGTCCCTGGTCGACCGGGTCGTACTCGGTGCCGCGGCCCTGCTCCTCGTCGGCGGTCGGCACGTGGCGTTCCGTGCCGGCACCGCCGGGGCTGGTCGCGACGTAGTCGGCCTCGCCGGACTGGGTGTCGTGGCTCAGCGGCTCGAGGGTCTCGGCGTCGGCGTCGTGCTGCGGCATGGGGTCGGTGCTCATGCACCACGCCTACTCCCTCGTTCTGGGTGCGCGCGCACGGCTGCGCGGTGCCACGATGGACCCGTCCACGCGACCGGCAGAGCGGGAGTGCGCATGGCCCACGACGACGTGGCAGCGGAACGGGCACGGCTCGAGGCCGTCGCCTGGGGAGCAGGATCGAGCCCGGCGGACGCGGCGCGCGCCCGGATCGCCCTGCAGGACCTGGAACGCGGACGGCGACCCCGCGCGCGTGCGGTCGCGACGACGCGGGATCCCCTGCCGGGAGGCCCGGATCCGGTCCGCACGTCCGTCCCGTCCGCGACGCGATCGGGTCCAGGGCCCGTACCGGTGCCCGTGTCCTCGCCCGCTGACGCGGTGCCCGTGTCCTTCCCCGCCGGCGCGGCGGCGGTGCCTGCCGGCGCCGACGTGTCGGAGGCGACCGGCGGCGCTGGGGGCGACCACGTCGACGACGCGCGGGGCGACGGCGGGGACGAGCCGGGCCTCCAGGCCGAGCCGACCGAGCGATCGCGGTGGCGGCGGTGGCTGTGGACGGAGCGACCACGCGCCTGGATCGCGGGCGGCGCGGCTGCGGCGGTGGGCGTCGCGTTCGCCGCCGGGACGCTCGTCGGGACCGCGCGACCGGACGTCGCCGCAGCGCCGAGCGTCACGCCGACAGCGGGGACGATCACGCTCGAACAGCTGCTCGACGTCCCGCAGACGTACGCCGACCAGCTGCCGGGGCCGGTCGCTGCGCCGGTGAGCCTGCACACGACGCGACTGGTCTTCACGAACCGGGCGCTCGACGGCGGGACCGCCGAGACCCCCTGGAACGTCTGGGCCGGCATCGGGACCGACCGGTCGACGATCTGCCTGGTGGCGACGGCGGACCGCATCGAGTCGTCGACGGCGTGCTTCCCGCGGCAGGCGGCGCTGCACGGATCGGTGTCGATGTCCGCGCAGTCCCGGAGCGGCACGTTGACGATCGAGCTGCGCGGCGGCGGGGTCCAGGGCCGGGTGACGAACGAGTACTGAGCGGCGGACCGGCAGCTGAGTGTTTCGTTGGAGCGCTCCGATGTATTTGCTGGATGCCCTCGCGAGAGCCGTTCCGTCGTGCAACACTGGATGAGCGCACTCGTCGTGGAGTCGTACCCACATCATCCACATCCGCCAGCGAGCGCGCCCCGCAGACCCTCCCGGTCACCGCCGTCAGAACGATCGGCATCGTCGCGCGCTCCACCGTGCCTCGGAGGAGGTCAGCAGCGTGTCCACCAACACCACCACCTCGGCCGTGTCGACCCACACGCGGCCGATCACCGTCACCAGTCAGTCCATCGTCGGCATCGCCGTGCTCGGACTGGCCACGTTCTTCGCCATCACCACCGAGCTCATGCCCGTCGGGCTGCTCGGCACGATGAGCGCCGACCTCGGCGTGACCGAGGCCACCATGGGCATCGTCATCACCGTGTACGCCGCGGCCGTCGCGCTCCTCGCGCTGCCGCTCACCGCGTTCACCGCGAAGCTGCCCCGCAAGACCGTGCTCGTCGCCACGCTCGTCGGCTACACCGTGTCGAACCTGATGGTCGCGCTCGCACCGTCGTTCGCCGTGGTCTGCGCCGGACGCGTCGTCGGCGGCATCGCGCACGCACTGTTCTTCTCGGTCGCCTCGGCGTACGCCACCCGGATCGTCCCGCCACGGCTGGCGGGACGGGCGATCGCGTTCGTGTACTCGGGCAGCTCGCTCGGGTTCGTGCTCGGCGTGCCCGTCGCGACCTGGGTCGCGCAGCACATCGGCTGGCGCCAGGCCGTGTTCTCCGTCGGTGTCGCCGCAGCGGCACTCGCGGTCGTCGCCCTGCTGTTCCTGCCCGCCGTCCGCGGCGCCTCGTCGCCGCACATCGGGTCGCCGAAGGCCTGGGCGCGCACCGGACTGCTGTCCGTCGTGATCGCCGACATGCTGCTGTTCGGCGGGCACTACGTCGTCTACACCTACATCGGGCCGTACGCGATCGACGCCGGGCTCGACGCCGGCATGGTCAGCGGGGCGCTGCTCGTGCTCGGTGGCACCGGTGTCGTCGGGCTCTGGCTCGCCGGCATGTTCGTCGACCGTGCGCCCCGGCAGACGCTGATCGCCTCGGTCGCCGTGATGGTCGTGGCCTTCGCGGCGATGCCGTTCGTGCACGGCTCCCTGATCGGGACGATGGTCGTCGCGGGGGTCTGGATGGCCGCGAACGGCACGACCGGCACGCTCTTCATGGCCGCGGCGATCCGAGCCGGAGGCGTCTCCCCCGACATCGCCGGCGCGCTGGTCAACGGCGCGTCGAACATCGGCATCGCCGGTGGTGCGGCGTTCGGCGGGCAGGCCCTCGGGATCGTCGGGCTGCAGTACCTGCCGTTCGCCGGCGCCGCGGTGCTGGTCGGCGCACTCGGGGTCGTCGTGCTGGCGCGCCGTGGGTTCCCGGTGCACACGCACACGCAGGAGCACCTGTCGACCTCGTCCATCGAGGCCATCACGTCGTCGCTCGCGGTCGTCACCACGTCGGTGCCGGTCGTCGGGCGGGCGATCCAGACGGTCACGGGGTCGATCGGCGTCGTCACGGGTTCGGTGCGGCGGCCGCGGACGCGCTAGGGGCGGGCGCGGGCACGGTCCGGGCGGCGAGGTCGGCGCGTCGAGCGGTCACGACTTGCCGTTGACGGGGCGTCGGGGTCGCACGAACTGTCGTCTGACGGGTCGGCGGGCGACGGTTCGTGACCCCTCGGCGAACGCGGGCGGCGTGTTGTGCGACCGCGGTGCGCGACGGTTCGTGGCACCTCGGCGTATCCGGGCGGCGTGTTGTGCGACCGCGGCGAAGGCGTGCGGCCCGGCCCCGAGTGGTCACGACATGCCGTTGACGGGGCGTCGGGGTAGCACGAACTGTCGTCTGACGGGTCCGCGGGCGACAGTTCGTGACCCCTCGGCGGACCCCGGCGGCGTGTTGTGCGACCGCGGCCGCCGCCACGGCGCCCGCCGCGCGGTCAGTCCTGCAGGTGGTCCGTGCGGCGGCGGTTGCGCACCGCACGGTAGGTCAGCAGCGCCGCACCGAGCAGCACGAGCACACCGGCGGCGATGAGCCCAGGCCCGAGGTCCGCCCCCGTGTAGGCCAGCGGCCCACCGTCCCCAGCGTCGCCCTGGCCCGACACCGGTGCGGAGCCCGAGCCCGAGCCGGCGGGGCCGGTCGGAGCCACCGAAGGAGAGCCACTCGGCGACGGCGACGGCGACGGAGCAGGAGCCGGCGCCGGACCCGCCGCAGCCCGCACCACGAACGCCAGCGGCGTCGCGGCCCCGGACTCCGGGGTGACGACGGTCGCCGTCTCGGCCCCCTCGACGTCGACCGAGACGACGTACTCGGTCGTGGGCTCCAGTCCGGTCAGGTCGAACGCACCGTCGTCGTCCGTGACGACCGACACGGGATCGCCGGACGTCGGGTCCGTCGGAGTCGCGACGACCCCGACGTCCGGAACGGGTTCGCCGTTCGTGTCGACGACCGTGCCGGGCTGGTCGGTCGTGACCTCGGCGGCTGCGGCTGCGGAGGCGAACGGCAGGTCCGACGAAGCACGCTCGCCGGCGACGGCTGTCACACCGGTGTTCGAGGTCGCCCCGGTCGCCCCCGGCTCCGGTCGTTCGGTCCGGACGGTGTACGTGCCCGCCGCGGTGGCGAAGACGTACCGACCGTCAGCGTCGGTCTCCGTCGCCGCGACCACGGCGCCCGTGCCGTCGACGAGTTCGACCACCGCTCCAGCGGGCACGGGTGCACCGTCGAGCGAGACCACACCGGCGACCGTCGCGACGACGGCGGCCGCGGCATCGATCTCCTCGGGGACTACCGGTGCCGCGTCGTCGTCGCCGGTGGTGATGGTCACAGGCGGCTCGTCGGCGACGGACACGTCGAGCTCGGTGTCCGCCGGCAGGTCCGAGCCGGTGTAGACGCCGTCGCTGTTCGTCGTCGTGTCGACGAGGATGTCCCCGGAGTCCGGGTCGGTGATGACGACCTCGAGGTTCGAGACCGGTCGGCCGTCCTCGTCGACCACGGTGCCGATGACCGACACGGTGTCTTCCGGCGACGTGAACGCGAAGTCGGCCTGCTGGTCCACGCCGCCCGGCGAGCCGGTCTGCGCGAGGGAGACCCGAGCGGGCTGGTCAGGGCCCTCGGCACCGTCCGGCGGGGTGATCTCGACGCGGTAGTTCGCGATGACCGGCAGCTGCGGGAACGCGTAGGTGCCGTCGGCGTTGGTCGTCGTCGTGTACACGGTGCCGCGCGGGGCGGTGACGCGGACGATCGCCCCGGGGATCGGCGCTCCGTCGAGGGTCGCCGTGCCGGTGATCGCGGCGGTGCGGTTGGCGAACCAGGTCTGGTACACCGGGAATCCGCTGCGCTGCTGGTAGGTGATCGTCAGGCTGGTGAGCGAGACGGTCGGCGTGAACCATGCCGTGGCGCCGGCGGTGTCGACCGCGCCGGTGTTCCCCGTCAGGGTCCGGGTGGCTGGATCCCAGGTGGGCCGGTCCTGCCCGGTCGTGCCGTCGGGGTCGGCGGTGCACGACGGTCCTCCGGCGACGGCGGCCGAGCACGAGTTGTAGGAGCTCACGTGGCCGAGCTGATCGCCGGTCGCGGCGCCACCCCCGGAGACGGTGGCCGAGATGGTCGCCCGGTCGGCGTCGACGTCGCCGAGCACGAACGACCAGCTCCGGGCACCCGGTGTCGGCTCCGCGAACGTGTAGGTGGTCTTCGAGGCACCGGACGTGGGCGAGTCGACGTTCGGCCGCTGGTTCATGTAGGTCTTGCCGCGGCTCGTCCCGTAGACCGCGCCGGGCGGGGTCGCGGCGGACTGCCAGGTCGATGCCCCGCTGACGACGGTCGACTGCCGGGAGTCAGACGTGAAGGTCGTCTCGGGGAACCCGGCGAGCGTCATCGTGCCGGTGTAGGCCCGGCTCGCTCCGCTGAGGGTGAAGGTCCCCCAGTTGCCGACCGGCTCCGCCGACGCACTGGTCGCGCCGCCGATCGCGAGTCCTGCTCCGAGTGCCAGGGCCGTCAGCCCCGCCGTGACCGCGCGCCAGCGCCGCATGCGTACTCCCCTGATGTGGCGCCGGGGAACCCGACACCCACTCAGACTATCCAGCGGGCGCGGCTCGTGTCCGGGGCACGACACGAGCAAGAACGCTCCGCCGAGTGGTCACGACCTGCCGCGCGCCGATCGCCGAGTGGCCGAGAAGTGTCGTCTGGAGGCCCGCCGGACGACAGTTCGTGACCCCTCGAGGGACACGACGGCGCGTCAGGAACTGTCAGCACCGCAGCCGAGCGCGGCCAGGGCGTCGAGCGCCGCGACCTGGCCGGCCACCACCAGCTCCCGCGCCTCGTCGAGGCCGGCCCACCGCGCGTCGTCCACCTCGGGCACCTCCACGAACCGCCCCGACCCGCGCTGCAGCTCGAGCCGCACGGTGTTGCTCCGCACGGTGTCGACCGAGAACCCCGACGCCCGTGCCGCGAAGACCCGCACGCGCTTGCCCGACGCCTGCCGGAACTCCCCCAGGTCGGTCAGGTCCGCGGCGCTCACCGGTGCGGGCACGCCGATCTCCTCGGCGAACTCACGCAGTGCGGTGCCGAGCGGCTCCTCGCCCGCCTCGACCAGCCCCTTCGGGATCGACCAGGCACGCGGCCGGTTCCGCCAGAACGGTCCGCCCATGTGCGCGAGGAAGACCTCGGGCCCGGACGGACCCGTCCGGTGCAGCAACAGTCCGGCGCTCACGACCACGCCCCGAGACTACGCAGACCCGGCCGGGAGGCCCGGATCACCACACACGCGCCGCGCACCACCCGACGTGCCCGGTTCCACCGCCGGTTCCCCACGTCCGCCCGGGAGTACCGTGTGGCGCACGGAGCGCCGTGTGACGCCCCCGGAGGACCTGCGATGGAGGAGGCCGATCGGGATGGACGAACGATGGACGACGGTGACGCTGGCCGCGGACGCCGCGATGCCGCACGACGAGGCGCTGCGGTGGATCGCCGCCCGCGCGGACAGCGGGATCGAGCGGATCCGGATCATCGGTGCCGACCCGGCGATCGAGGGCCCCGGACCGGTCGCCGACCGCCTGGCCGAGGCCGCTCGCGCAGCCCTGCCCGGAGCCACCGTCGAGGTGCACCGGCACGCCGGGCCGTTCGCCAGTGCCCTGGTCGAGGAGTCCGACGGCGGTGACCTCCTGGTGATCGGGACCTTCCGGAGCCGACGGGGTTCGACCGCCGGCGGCGACCCGGCGCGCGTGGCGGTCCGTGCCGCCGTGCCGACCGTGATCGTCCCCGAGGGGCCGCACCCGATCGACGGCGACGTGGTGCTGGCCGTCGAGGAACCCATCGACGAACGGGCCGTCTCGATCGCCGTGGCCGAGGCCGTCCGACTGCACCGACGACTGACGCTGCTCCGGGCGTGGGAGATGCCCGTGCTGACCCGGACCGGGCTCACCGACTTCGCCGAGGACCCCCTGCGGTGGCGCGCCCGGAACGCCGAACTGCTGCAGCGGGTCACCGAGGACCTGACCGCGCGGTTCCCGGCGGTGCGGATCCGGCCGCTGCTCGTGGAGGGACACCCGGGGCACGCCATCGCATCGCGCACCCGGCGGGCGTCGCTCGTGGTGCTCGGACGGGGGCACGTGCGGGTGCAGTCCGGCGCGCTGCTCCACGACGTGGTGCGGGAGACTGCGGCACCGGTCTGCGTCGTCCCACCGGCGGCCCACACGGACGGCGCGGGGTCCGGACGGGTCAGCCGGCGAGTTCCCGGATCGCGTCGGCCATTTGGTCGGTGAGGTACGCGACACCGCGGCCGTTCGGGTGCAGGGCGCCGGCCTTCAGGTCGATGCGTCGCAGGTCGCTCGAGCCGGTCAGGCTGACACCGGCGACGTAGCGCTCGTCCGCCGGGGCGCAGGCCGAGTGGGCCTCGGTGCGTTCGAGGACGTCGACGAACCGCACCCCGGCGGCGTCGGCGGCGGATGCGGACACGGCGTCGAGCTCCTCCTGCACACCGTGCAGGTACGCCACGTCGTCGTCGGTGAACGGGAAGGTGTCCGAGGGGAACGACCCCGCGAGCGTGCCGAGGTCGAGCGCCGAGCGGAAGCAGCCCTTCGCCGGGGTGTGCTCGGCGTCCGGGAAGATCGCCGGGTACCCGAGGAACACGACCACGGCGTTCGGCGCGGCCCGTTGCACCGCTGCCAGGGTGTCGGCGATCCCGAGCGCGACCCGCGACTGGATCTTCACCTTGAGCTGGTCCTCACCGTCCTGCACGAGCGTGCTCTCGCAGGACGGCGCGTCACGTCCGGAGAACACCGGGCCGTCGGCCGAGATCGCCAGGCACGACGCGGCCGTGCCGAACAGGTCCGCGTCGTTGCCGCCGATCGTCAGGGTCACGAGCCGGGTGCGCGAGGACAGGGACTCGATCTGCGGGGGGACGCCTTTGAACTGGTGTCCGGTCGTGACGTCCTCGCTGGTGGCGCCCGCACACGTGACGTCGGTCAGGTCGAGGCCGAACCGCGCCGCGAGCCGGTGCGGGTAGTCACGGGCCGACTGCACGCACGCGCTCGTGGGCAGCCGGGTCCGGTCACCCAGCCCGTAGCCGGCCGAGTACGAGTCACCGAGGGCCACGTACTCGCTGCCGGGCGGGAGGTCGGCGAGCGGCTCGGTCGGGTCGTCCGGCACCGGGTAGGGCTGCGGAACGGGCCACATCGGCGCGGCGGACGCGGGATGCGCCCCGCCCGGAACCGCGACACCGGCCACCACCAGACCGACGACGGCGACCGCTGCCAGGGCGGCGAGCAGCGTCGTACGGGCGGTGCGGAGCAGTTGCGGCCTCCGGGCGGGTGCGGCGGATCGGGTGGGGCGGGACGGGCTCAGCGGCGTCCGAGTCGGCGTTCGCCACCGCTGCCGGTGCGGTACTCCAGCCCGTAGTGCTGGAACAGCTCTGGCTCGGTCGCGGCGTCGAGCTCGCCGTCGGTCGAGATCGACGGGGCGTCCTTGACGAGCTTCTTCGGGAACGTCACACGCAGGTGCTTCGGGGCGACGGTGGCGCCGAACAGCGGGACGAAGACGAGCTTCTGGAACCCGACCACGCCGGTGGTCAGGGCACCGAACGCCGGCTCGGACGTGGCGGTGTCGTAGTAGATGCTCTCGAGCGTGCCGACCTTGTCGTCGGCCTCGTCGACGACCGGCAGACCGATCCAGTCACGGATGTTCGCGGCTTCGAACACGAAGGACTCCCTCCGAGCGTCCGGCAGGTCCGGGTGGCTCTCGGTCGACGCTACCGCCCGGCCGCCTGAGCGGTCACCCGGAGCCGGTCCACCGCGCCGAGCACGTCGTCCGCGGTCACGGCCAGGATCGCCGGGTCCGGGTCCTCGGCGAAGACGTCGCCGCGACGGACCGAAGCGTCGGTGAGCACGATGTGCGGGCCGGTCGACGGCGGGCCCCACGCCTCGGGCGGTGCCGGGCCGAACAGCACGACCGAGGGCACCCCGTACGCGGTCGCCAGGTGCGCGGCGCCGGTGTCGACCGTGACGACGAGCCGCGCCGCGGCGATCACCGCGGCGAAGGCCTGCAGGTCCAGGGTGCCGGCCAGGACCGCCTCCGGCGCCAGACCGGCCGCGTCGGCGACGGCACGGGCGCGCACGACGTCGTCCGAGCCTCCTGTCAGGACCACGTCGGCACCGCGCGCCTGCAGTCCGCGCACCACGTCGGCGAAGCGGTCCGTCGGCCAGTGCCGCGCACCGTGGAAGGCACCAACGTGCACGACGGCCGCGTCGGCGACCACCGGCGGCTCGGCGGGGCGGTCGATGTGCACCTCAGTCGCGTCCGCCTGGATGCCGTGCCACGTCAGCAGGTCCGCCCAGCGGTCGCGCTCGTGCACGTCGTCGGGCCACTCCGGGCCCTCGTAACCGTGGGTCGGGTCGGCGTGCCCGATGACCCGGCGCGGGCCGAGCGCGGCGACGAGGTCCGAGGACTCCGGGCCGGAGCCGTGCAGGTTGACGGCGACGTCGACGGCACCGTGCGGCACCGCGATCGGGTGGTCGAGACCGTGCTGGGCCAGGTGGACGTCCACCGCCGGCACGAGTTCGACGACCGGCGCCAGCCACGCCGTGGTGGCCAGGGTGATGCGGTGGTCGGGGAACGCGCGGCGGAGGGCGTGCAGTGCGGGGACGGCGACGAGCAGGTCGCCGAGCTTGATGGCACGGAGGACGAGCAGTTCCGGGCGTCCGTCGGAGTCGGGCAGGTTCTCGAGGGCGGTCACTGCCGCGACGGTAGACCCGACACGCTGACGGTCCTGCCGGGACCGCGCTCCGCGGCTCTTCCTGGGGCGGTCCCCGGTCGTGGACCGGTAGTCACGGAGCATGGCCCTCGCACCGGACCGCGTCATCCGCGGCCTGCTCCTCGACCGCGACGACACCCTCGTGGTGGACGTCCCGTACAACGCCGACCCGCACCTGGTCGTCCCCGTCCCCGGTGCACGCCGCGCCGTCGAACGGGCACGTGCCGCCGGGTTGCAGCTCGGCGTCGTCACGAACCAGTCGGTGATCGCGAAGGGCATGGCCACGCGCGAGCAGGTCGACGCCACCAACGCCCGGGTCGACGAGCTCGTCGGCCCGTTCGACGTGTGGTGCGTCTGCCCGCACGACGCCGACGACGACTGCGCCTGCCGGAAGCCCCTGCCAGGGATGGTCCTCGACGCCGCCGAGCGGCTCGGCATCCCGCCGGAGTCGATCGTCGTCGTCGGTGACATCGGCGCCGACGTGCAGGCCGCGCGGAACGCCGGCGCGCAGGGCATCCTCGTGCCCACCCCGCGCACCCGCCGTCAGGAGATCGACGAGGCCGACACCGTCGCCGCGGACCTGAACGAGGCCGTCACCCTGGTGCTCGCGCACGTCGGCAGCGTGGCGGACCGGGCGTGAGCGCCGGTCGGCGCGTCCTCGTCGCCCGACTCGACTCCTTCGGCGACGTCCTGGTCGCCGGACCCGCGGTCCGCGCGGTCGCCGCCGGTGCCGCGCACGTGACGATGCTGTGCGGACCACAGGGGGCGCCGGCCGCCGACCTGCTGCCCGGCATCGACCGGGTGCGGGTGTGGGCGGCACCGTGGGTCACCGAGACCGCACGCCCGATCGACGACGCCCTGCTCGCCGAGTTCCGCGCGCTGGTCGCCGAGGAGCAGCCCGACGAGGCCGTCGTCCTGACGTCCTTCCACCAGTCGCCCCTGCCCCTCGCGCTGCTCCTGCGCCTGGCCGGGGTCCCCCGGGTCTCCGGCGCCTCGGTCGACCACCCCGGGTCCCTGCTCGACGTGCGGCTGCGCCCCGGCGAGGACCTGCCCGAGGACCTCCCCGAGCCCGAGCGCGCGCTGCGGATCGCCGAGGCGGCCGGCTTCCGGCTGCCGCCGGACGACGACGGGAGGCTCGCGGTGCGGCACGACGCCGTCCTGCCCCCGCCCGTGGCCGGCCTCGACCGCTACGTGGTCGTCCACCCCGGAGCCAGCGTCCCGGCACGGTCGTGGCCGGAGTCCCACCACCGTGCGCTCGTCGCCGCCTACGCCGAGCGCGGCGTCCCCGTCGTCGTCACCGGCTCCCCCGGCGAACGCGCGCTGACCGCCGCCGTGGCGGGCGACACCGGCATCGACCTCGGCGGCCGCACCAGCCCCGCCGAACTCGCGGCCGTCCTCGCCGGCGCCGAGGTCGTCGTCGTCGGGAACACCGGTCCGGCTCACCTCGGCGCGGCCGTCGGGGCGCCCATCGTGAGTCTGTTCTCGCCCGTCGTCCCCGCCGTGAAGTGGGCGCCGTACGCCCCGCTGGTCGAACTGCTCGGCGACCAGGCCGCACCGTGTCGGCTCAGCCGCGCTCGCGAGTGCCCGGTCCCCGACCACCCGTGCCTGTCCGGAGTGCGCATCGCGGACGTCCTGGACGCCCACGAACGGCTCCTCGACCGCGTTTCGCGGACTGATCGGAGAAGTCTGCGGGGCGGCTCAGAAGGCGCTGCGTAGCGTGCGCCACTGCTTCTCCTGCTCCTTCTCCTGCTGCTCCGGCAGCGGCGGGGAGCGAGCCCATCGACACCGACCGGAAGGCCCTGCATGCGGATCCTCGTGTGGCACGTGCACGGCGGCTGGATGGACGCCTTCGTCCGCGGCCCCCACGAGTACCTCATCCCGACCACCCCGGCTCGCGACGCCTGGGGACTCGGCCGCGGCGGGCGCGCGTGGCCGGACTCCGCGATCGAGATCGACCCGGCCGACGTCGCCGAGGCCGACGTCGACGTGGTCGTCCTGCAGCGCACCGAGGAGCTCGAGGAAGCCCGCCGTCTGCTTGGCGGCCGCGACGTCCCGATCGTCTTCGTGGAGCACAACGCCCCCCGGGTCGACGTGCCGAACAGCGTGCACCCGATGCGCGACCGCGACGACCTGACGATCGCGCACGTGACGCACTGGAACGCCCTGATGTGGGACTGCGGCACCACCCGGACCACCGTCGTCGAGCACGGCGTCGTCGACCCCGGCCCGCTGTACACCGGTGCGCTCGAGCGCCTCGGCGTCGTCATCAACGAACCCGTCCGGCGCAACCGTGTCGTCGGCACCGACCTGCTCCCCCGCTTCGCCGAGGTCGCCCCGGTCGACGTCTGGGGCATCGGGACCGAGCGGCTGCCGGAGCTCGGCTTCGGCGACCGCGTGGTCGCGCAGGGCGACGTCCAGGCCGACCCCATGCACGCGGCCTTGGCCGTACGGCGGGCCTACGTGCACCCGAACCGCTGGACCTCGCTCGGCCTGTCGCTCATCGAGTCGATGCACATGGCCATGCCCGTCCTGGTGCTCGCGACGACGGACGCGGCCCGCACGGTCCCGGGTGAGGCCGGGGCGATCGCGACCGACGTCGAGGAGCTGGTGCGGGCCTCCAGGCTGCTGCTGGAGGACCCGGACGAGGCGCGCCGACGGGGGCTCGTGGCGCGTGAGGCCGTGCTCGCACGGCACGCGCTCGGTCGGTTCCTGGCCGACTGGGACGACCTGCTCGACGACGCCGTCGCGCGCGGTGCGCGACGGAACCGTGCGGCGGGAGCCGCGCTCGAAGGGAGCCTCGGATGAAGATCGCCATGGTGTCCGAGCACGCGAGTCCGCTCGCCGTGCTCGGCGGGGTCGACGCGGGTGGGCAGAACGTCCACGTCGCCGAACTGTCCGGTGCGCTGGCCGACCGCGGCCACCACGTGACCGTCTACACGCGGCGCGACGACGCGTCGCAGCCGGTCCGTGTGCCCCTGCGTCCCGGCGTGGACGTCGTGCACGTCGACGCCGGTCCCGCGCGTGCCGTGCCGAAGGACGAGCTGTTCCCGTTCATGGGGACGTTCGCGTCGGTGCTCGCCGCCGAGTGGTTCCTCGACCGTCCCGACGTGGTGCACGCGCACTTCTGGATGTCGGGCCACGCCGCTCTCGACGCGGTGACGCAGGTGCAGGCCCGGACCGGTGGCGTGCGGATCCCGGTGGTGCAGACCTTCCACGCCCTGGGTGTCGTGAAGCGCCGGCACCAGGGTGCCGCGGACACCAGCCCGGCCGAGCGCGAGTGGGTCGAACCCGCCGTCGGCCGGAGCGTCGACCAGGTCGTCGCGACGTGCTCGGACGAGGCGTTCGAGCTCAAGGCCCTCGGCGTTCCGTTGCACCGCATCTCCGTCGTGCCGTGCGGCGTCGACGTGTCGCTCTTCCGTCCGGACGGCCCCGTCGAACAGCGCGACCGTCCGCTCCGGGTGCTCACCGCCTCACGACTCGTGCAGCGGAAGGGCGTCGGGACGACGATCGCCGCTCTCGCCGCGCTGGTCGAACAGGGCCGTGACGTCGAGCTCGTCGTCGTCGGCGGTGCCGGTGTCGCCGGTGCCGACCTGGTGGACGACCCCGAGTACCAGCGCCTCGACGCACTCGCCCGGTCGCTCGGAGTGCGCGACCACGTGACGTTCCGCGGGCAGCTCGGCCAGCACGACATGCCGGCGGTCTACCGCAGCGCCGACGTCGTCGTCTGTGCCCCCTGGTACGAGCCGTTCGGCATCGTGCCGCTCGAGGCGATGGCCTGCGGTCGCCCGGTGGTCGCGTCGAGCGTCGGCGGGCTCATCGACACCGTCGTCGAGGACGCCACCGGCCTGCACGTGCCGCCGCGCGACGAGACCGCGGTCGCCGAGGCCGTCGGCGCACTGCTCGACGACCCGGAGCGCCGCGAGGCGTACGGCCGTGCCGGTCGGCAGCGCGCCGAGTCCCGCTACACCTGGCAGAAGGTCGCGGCCGACAGCGAACGCGTCTACGAGCGCCTGCTCGCCGGCGCGACGTCGTCCGCCAGCACCACCGGGCCCGCCGCCGGCCGCTCGCGCACCACCCACGCCGGCCGGGTCACCCGCGCCGCGCAGTCGACGGAGAGGACCGCACGATGACCATCGACCAGCAGACCGGGCTCGAGGACCGCGCCGTCACCGACAGCGCTCGGGTCGTCGTCGACCACGTCGCGGCGTCGGTCCCCGTGATCGCCTCCCTCGTCGACCACCGGGACCACATCGCCGAGTGGGCGGACGACATCGCCGGGCGGCTCGTCGCCGGGCGTCGGCTGCTCGCCGCGGGCAACGGCGGCTCGGCTGCCGAGGCGCAGCACCTGACGTCCGAGCTCACCGGCCGCTTCGAGGGCGACCGACCGGCGTACTCGGCCATCTCGCTGCACGCCGAGACCTCCGCCGTCACCGCGATCGGGAACGACTACGGCTACGACCAGGTGTTCGCGCGGCAGGTGTCGGCGCACGCCCGTGCCGGTGACGTCCTCGTGCTGCTGTCGACGAGCGGCAAGAGCCCGAACCTGCTGCGGGCCGCCGAGGCCGCACGTGCCGTGGGCGCCCGCTCCCTCGCGCTGACCGGGTCCGGACCGAACCCGCTCGCCGACCTGGTCGACGACGCGATCTGCATCGAGGGGCCGTCTGCCAACGTGCAGGAGGCGCAGCTCGTCCTGGTGCACGCGCTCTGCAAGGCGATGGAGCCGACGCTGCGTCGCGGGGGCCGTCGATGAGCGGGCCCGCCGCCGTCGCTCCGCGTTCCGGTGCCGCCGGTGGCCGTTCCGCCGGACCGCGCTTCCGCATCGCCGTCGTCGGGGACACCCTGCTCGACGTCGACGTGTCCGGCACGAGCGAGCGCCTGAGCCCGGACGCCCCCGTCCCCGTGGTGGACGTCGCCACCGACGACCGCCGCGCCGGTGGTGCCGGGCTCGTCGCGACGATGCTCGCCCGCGACGGCCACGACGTCACCCTGGTCACCGTCCTGAGCGACGACGGCCGTGCTCAGGAGATCCGTGACCTGCTGCCCGACGTCACGATCGTCGCCGGGCCGTCCGGGGTCGCCACCCCCGTGAAGACCCGGGTGCGTGTCGTCGACCACGCCCTCGTCCGGATCGACGAGGGCTGCGCGACCCCGCCCGTGCCCGAGGCCACCGACGCGATGACCGCCGCTCTCGACGGGGTCGACGCGATCGTCGTCGCCGACTACGGCCGCGGTGTCGCCGCTGCCCCGGCACTCCGTGACGCCCTCACCCGTGCGGCCGAGCGCCTGCCGGTGGTCTGGGACCCGCACCCCAAGGGCGCCCCGCCCGTCCCCGGCACCACCGTCGCAACCCCGAACGCTGCCGAGGCGCGACGCTTCACCGACGTCGAGGGACACGGTGTGCCCTTCGCGACCGTCGCCGCCGCCCGGCTCGTCGAGCAGTGGCAGGCCGGCGCCGTCGCGGTGACGATGGGTGACCGCGGTGCGCTGCTCGCCGACGCCCAGGGCGACAGCCGCTTCGTGCCGGCTCCGTCCGTCAGCGCCGGGGACCCCTGCGGTGCCGGCGACCGGCTCGCCGCGGGCGTCGCCGTCGCACTGGCCTCGGGGGCGGACGTCCCCGACGCCGTCTCCGCCGGGGTGGTCGCCGCGTCCGAGTACCTGGCCGCCGGCGGCGTCACCGCGCTCTTCGCCGACGACGGGCCCGCGCCGCTCGCCGTGCCCGGGGCCGACCGGGACGCCATGCGCCTCGTGCACGACGTCCGGAGCGCCGGCGGCACCGTCGTCGCGACCGGAGGCTGCTTCGACCTGCTGCACGCCGGGCACGCCCGCACCCTGTCGGCCGCCCGCGCACTCGGCGACTGCCTGATCGTGTGCCTCAACTCGGACTCGTCCGTCCGCGCGCTGAAGGGCCCGGACCGGCCGATCATGACCCAGGACGACCGGGTCGAGCTGCTCCTGGCGCTCGACTGCGTCGACGCCGTCGTGGTGTTCGACGAGTCCACCCCCGACGAGGCCCTGCGCCGCTTCCGCCCGGACGTCTGGGCCAAGGGCGGCGACTACACCGCGAGCGAACTGCCCGAGACGGCGACCCTCGCCGAGTGGGGTGGCCGCGTCGTCACCGTGCCGTTCCACCCGGGCCGCTCGACCACTCGGCTCGCCGCCGCGATCGAACGCGTCGGGTGAGCGTCCGCTCGCCGTTCCACACCAGCTCGACCACTTCCCGCACCACTACGCAAAGGACATCCATGCCCGTCCCCACCACCCCCATCGGCCGCGTCCTCGTCACCGGCGGCGCCTCCGGACTCGGCGCCGCCGTCGTGGCCGCCGTCACCGAGGCCGGCGGCACCCCGATCGTCCTCGACCTGCGGATCGACGCCGTCCCCGAGGGCGTCGACGCCGTCGCCGTGGACGTCTCGGACACCGACGCCGTCGAGCAGGCGGTCCGTGACGCCGCCGAGCGGCACGGTGGCCTCGACGCCGTCGTCACCGCCGCGGGCATCGACACCCCCGCCCCGATCGACGCGATCTCGTCCGGCAAGTGGGAGCAGATCGTCGGCGTCAACCTGATCGGCACCGCGTCCACCGTGCGCGCCGCCCTGCCCGCCCTCGAGGCCACGCACGGCCGCGTCGTCACGATCTCGTCGTCGCTCGCCCTGCGCGGCGTCGGCGACGGCACCGCGTACTCGGCGTCGAAGTTCGGCGTCCGCGGGTTCTCGCAGGCGCTGGCCGCCGAGACCGCCGGACGCATCGGCGTGACCAACATCATCCCCGCCGGGATGCGGACGAACTTCTTCGCCGACCGGACCGAGCAGTACAAGCCGGGCCCGGACGCGCAGCTCATCGAGCCGGAGTACGTCGCGAACTCGATCATCTTCGCGCTGTCGCAGCCGGCTGGCTGTGAGATCCGCGAGCTGTCGATCATGCCGGCGACGGAGCCGAGCTGGCCGTAGTCGCTCGCCGCTGACGGACGGGAGGCGCGGTGCCGGCTGGCACCGCGCCTCCCGTGTGTGCGTGTGCCGGGTCCCGTGCACGGTGCACGGTGCACGATGCGTGGCGCGTCGCCTGGTGCAGCGTTGACGGCTGGGTCCGCGCTTGCAGCGCCGCACGCAGCGGTGAATCGCGCACGGGGTGACGGCGTGCGCACTGTGCGGCCGGGAGGCGCGTTGCGGGCTGGCAGCGGGCCTCCCGTCCGGCGTCCGGTCGCGTACCGTGCACGGTGCGCGGTGCGTCGCCTGGTGCAGCGTTGGCGGCTGGGTGTGCGCTTGCAGCGCCGCACGCAGCGGGTAACCACGCACGGGGTGACGGCGTGCGCACGGTGCGGCCGGGAGGCGCGTTGCGGGCTGGCAGCGGGCCCCCCGTCCGGCGTCCGGTCGCGTACCGTGCACGGTGCGCGGTGCGTCGCCTGGTGCAGCGTTGACGGCTGGGTCCGCGCTTGCAGCGCCGCACGCAGCGGTGAACCGCGCACGGGGTGACGGTGCGCGCACTGTGCGGCCGGGAGGCGCGTTGCGGGCTGGCAGCGGGCCTCCCGTCCGGCGTCCGGTCGCGTACCGTGCACGGTGCGCGGTGCGTCGCCTGGTGCAGCGTTGACGGCTGGGTGCGCGCTTCCAGCGCCGCACGCAGCGGGCAACCACGCACGGGGTGACGGCGTGCGCACGAGACCGAAGCTCGCACGGTGCGAGGCTCGTCAGACCGTGCGGAGCAGGTCCTCGACGTCGGCGAGGACGGCCTCCGGCTCGACCTGGTCCACGTAGGACGGGTCGTGCTCGCACCGCTCGGCGGTCCAGCCGACCTGGGTGACGTCCGCGCCGCAGACCGGGCACTGCGTCACGAAGGACAGGTGCACCCGGTGCCGACCGCGGTCGAACGGCCCGGCGTTGATCACGTTGCCGAACCAGAACACCCCGACGGTCGGGGTGCCGACGGCCACGGCGAGGTGCCGCGGACCGGAGTCGTCGCCGACCATGACGTCGGCGGCGGCGAGGACGTCGGGGAGTTCCCGCAACGGCAGCGACGCGGTGAGGTCGTGCAGGCGCTCCCGCAGCTCGGTCGGCAGCGACGCGACGATGGCGGACGACGCCGGCACGTCCGAGTCGTCGCCCACGAGCACCACGTCGTCCCCCGCGGCGAGCCGGGCACGGGCGACCTCGGCGAAGCGCGAGGGGCTCCAGCGGCGACGCGGGTCGGTGGCGCCGGGATGGATCGCGACGAGTCGTCCCCGGACCCCGAGGCGCTGCCGGACCCCGGCCCGCGCGGCCTCGGGGACGTGCAGTCGGGGGTCGAGGGTGACCGGTTCGGCGCCGGCGAGCGAGGACACCTCGAGCGCCCGGACGACCTCGTGCTGGTAGTAGACGTAGCGGACCCAGCGTTCCAGGACCTCGGCGTCCTCGGTGGCGGTGCCCACGGTGTGGCGTGCGCCGAGCCGGAGCAGGAACGGGTTCGAGTTGCGGCCACCGCCGTGCACCTGCACCGCGAGGTCGAAGCGCCCGTGCAGCCGGTCGAAGAAGTCCTGCTCGGTGGGTGCGCCGTCGCCGGAGTCCCGGACGCCGGGCACGACGGGGAGCTCCTCGTAGGCGTGCACGGCCTCGGTGCGACCCTCGAGCACCGGCCGCGCCGTCGGTGCCCCGAGCAGCGTGATCCGGGCTCCGGGGTACGCGGCGGTCAGCGCCTCGACCGCCGGGAGAGCGAACATCAGGTCGCCCAGTCCCCCACCGCGGAGCACCGCGATCTCGCTGACACCGTCGAACCGTTCTCCGCCCACACCGATCTGTTGCACAGCTCCACGTCTACCGGTCGGACCCGTCCGGACGCCCAGCAGCGCCCCCGGATGGACGAGAAGCGCGATGCCGTGACCGCACACAGCGGGGCACGAGCACCGTGTGAGGCCCCGCCCGCCTCCGGAAGGACCCCATGACGATCGCACCCCCCGCCGCCGACGACCTCGTGGTGACCGACCCCGTGAACGGATCGATCGCGTCCACCGTGCGCCGCTCGACCGAGGACGACGTCCGCAACGCCGTCGCCCGCGCCCGTGCCGCCGCCGGTGCCTGGGCCCGGACCGCGCCGGCCGAGCGCGGTGCCCTGCTGCACGCTGCGGCCGAGCACCTCCGTGCCCACGCGCAGGAGCTGGCGGACCTGAACACCCGCGAGACCGGCAAGGTGCCCGGCGACGCACTGGGCGGGGTCGAGGCTGGCATCGGCACGCTCGTGCAGTACGCCGAGCTCGGGCCGGTGCACCGGGGTGAGGCCCTGCGCGGGCAGTTCGGTGCCGCTGACTGGTCGGTGCCGCACCCGCGCGGCGTGGTGCTCGCCCTGACGCCGTGGAACGACCCGGTCGCCGTGGCCTGCGGGATCCTCGGCGCAGCGATCGTCACGGGCAACACCGTGGTGCACAAGGGCAGCGAACGCTGCCCGGCGACCTTCGCCCGACTCAACGCGCTGCTCGCCGAGGTCCTGCCGGACGGCGTGCTCATCGGTGTCGACGGCGACGCGACCACAGGCGAGCTGCTCCTGGCGCAGGAGGGCATCGACGTCTACGCGCACGTCGGGTCGACCGCCACCGGTGACCGCCTGAGCGAGGTGGCTGCGACCACCCGCGCCCACGTCATCCGCGAGAACGGCGGCAACGACCCCGTCGTCGTCGACACCGACGTCGACCCGGATTGGGCCGCCGCACAGGTCGCTCTCGGCGCGTTCGCGAACACCGGCCAGATCTGCACCAGCGTCGAACGGGTGTACGTGCACCAGGACGTCGCCGAGCCCTTCGTCGCCGCGCTGGTCGCCGAGGCGGAGCGCCGCACGGCCGCACCCGCCGCCGAGTTCGGGCCGCTCGTGGACGACCGGCTGCGCGAGCTCGTGCAGCGCCACGTCGACGACGCGATCGCCCGCGGCGCCTCGGCCCGGACCGGTGGTGTCACGCCCGGCGGGCTCGGATCGTTCTACCCGGCGACCGTCCTGACCGACTGCACGGACGACATGCTCGTGCTGACCGAGGAGACCTTCGGCCCGATCGCCCCGGTGCGCGTCGTGTCGGACTTCGCGGAGGGCCTCCGGCTCGCCGCGGCCGACCGCTACGGCCTCGCCGCCACCGTGCTGACGAACGACACCGCGCACGCGCTCCGTGCCGCGGCCGAGCTGCCTGTCGGCACCGTCAAGGTGAACGCCGTGTTCGGTGGCGCTCCGGGCGGCAGCGCCCAGCCCCGCGGTGCCTCGGGCGCCGGGTTCGGGTACGGCCCGCACCTGCTCGACGAGATGACGACCACGACGGTGGTGCACCTCGAGGCCGCACCGCCGCGCCGCACAGCCGAGCCGTCGACCGCAGCAGCCGGCAGCACCGCAGCCACCAGCAGCACCGCCACCGGCCCCGCAGCCGCTGCCGGCGCCACCGCCGGCAGCGCCGACACCGTGGGAGGCACCCGATGACCGCCGACGTCCGGCTGGTCCGTGACCTCGTCGCCACGATCGACGACCGCGAACCCCTCGTCGTCGTCATCGGCGACTGCATCCTCGACCGCTGGACCGTCGGCGAGGCCGAGCGGGTCTCCCGCGAGGCCCCGGCCCCCGTCGTCCGCGTCACCGAGACCATCGCGGTGCCCGGCGGCGCGGCGAACACGGCCGTGAACGCCCGCGCCCTCGGCGCCCGGGTCCGCATGGTCGGGCTCATCGGCGACGACGAGGCCGGGGACGTCCTGCGCCAGCGGCTTGAGGCTGCCGGCGTCGACACGTCGTTCCTGGTCGAGATCCCCGGCGCCCGCACCACGACGAAGTCGCGCGTGGTCGGTGGGGACCGCGTCGTGGTCCGGGTCGACGAGCTCGCCGCGACCCCGACCGCCGAGCACGGCGAACGCCTCGCCCGCTCGGTGGCCCGTGCCGTCCGGTGCGCCGACGCCGCGGTCGTGTGCGACTACGGCCTGGGTGTCCGCGCCGAGGACGTCGTGCCGATGCTCGACCGTGACCGCCCCGGTGCCGTCGTGGTCGACGCCCACGACCTGACCCGCTGGGCCGCGCTGCACCCCGACCTCGTCACGCCGAACGCCGGTGAGACCGCCGCCCTGCTCGGCACGGAGCTCGGCACCGGTGCCGACCGCGTCGGCACCGTCGTCGCGGCCCGTGCCGACGTGCTCGCCCGCAGCGGAGCCCGTGCCGCGGTGGTCACGCTCGACCGCGACGGCACCGTGCTGCTCGAGCCCGGGTCCGACCAGGGGTTCCGCACGCGTGCGACGCCCGCTTCGGAGCAGCAGGCCTCCGGCGCCGGTGACACCTTCTGCGCGGCCGCGACCGTCGCCCTCGCCGTGCAGGCACCCCTGCGCGACGCCGTCGCCGTCGCCCAGGCCGCTGCCGACGTCGTGGTCCGCGAGGCCGGCACGTCCGTCTGCACCGCCGCCGCCCTGCTCGACTCGGTGACCGCGCCGGCGGCGACCGTGGTCGACCACGACGAGCTCGCCACCGCGGTCGAGGCCGCACGGCAGGCCGGCCGCCGCGTGGTCTTCACGAACGGCTGCTTCGACGTCGTGCACCGCGGGCACACCACGTACCTGCGCCAGGCCCGTGATCTGGGCGACCTGCTCGTCGTCGCGCTGAACGACGACGACTCGGTGCGCCGGCTGAAGGGCCCGGAGCGGCCGATCAACCCGGCCGAGGACCGCGCCGGCGTGCTCGCCGCGCTGGCCTGCGTCGACCTGGTCACGGTGTTCGCGACGGACACCCCCATCCCGCTCATCGAACGGCTGCGCCCCGAGGTCTACGTCAAGGGCGGGGACTACTCCCCCGAGATGCTGACCGAGACCGAGGTCGTGCGCGGCTACGGCGGCGAGGTCGTCATGGTCGACTACGTGCCCGAGCACTCCACCAGCGCCGTCGTGCGTCGGATCCGCGAAGCCGCTGCGCGGCCCGAACCGGACCCGGCACCGTGACCGCCCGCTGGTCCGGGTCCTGGGCGAAGGCCCCCGATCCAGCGGACACGAGCACGATCGACGTCGACGTGCTCATCCCGACCGTCGGCAGGCCGGCCGAACTCGCCACGACGCTCGCCGGCCTCGCCGCCCAGACCGACGTCGACCTGCGCGTCGTGCTGAGCGACCAGTCCGCGGACGGAGACGCCGCCAGCGCGCCGGCGGTCGCCGCGATGCTCCGCGTCCTGGAGGCGCAGGGCCGGCCCGTCACGCTCCTCACCCACCCGGAACGGCGTGGCCTGGCAGAGCACCGGCAGTTCCTCCTCGACCACGCCGAGGCAGCCGCGGTGCTGTTCCTCGACGACGACGTCTGGCTCGAGCCGGGGTCGATCGCGCGGATGCTGGACGCGCTGCGCACCTTGGGCTGCGGGTTCGTCGGCAGCGCCGTGCAGGGCCTGTCGTACCTGCAGGACCGTCGCCCGCACGAGACCTCGGTGTTCGAGCGGTGGGACGGCCCGGTCGTGCCCGAGGTGGTGCGCCGCGGGACCCCCGGATTCGACCGCTGGTCACTGCACAACGCCGCGAACCCGACGCACGTCGCCGCCGACCTCGACCTGCGCCCCGGCGAGTGGGTGCCCTACCGCGTCGCGTGGATCGGTGCCTGCGCGCTGTACGACCGCCGTGCGCTCGAGGAGGTCGGGGGCTTCCGGTTCTGGGACACCCTGCCGCCCGAGCACGCCGGCGAGGACGTCGTCGCGCAGTGGCGGGTGATGGAACGGTTCGGCGGTGCGGGCATCATGCCCTCGGGTGCCGTGCACCTGGAGGCCCCGACCACCGTCGTCGACCGCCGGGTGGACGCACCGGACGTGGTCTTCGCGGACGGGAACGTCATACCGCAGTAGGGGGTGGTCGAGACCGCCGCGGGATGGCCAGCGCGCGTCGGCTCCGTAGCGTCGTCCTCGTCGGCGAGTTCCGTCGGCGGGAGGGAGTACCCCGTGTTCGACCAGATCACCCCGCTCGTCGTCGAGCTGGCCGCGAGTCCGCTCGTCTACGTCGTCCTCTTCGCCCTGTGCCTGGTGGACGGCTTCTTCCCGCCGGTGCCGAGCGAGTCCGCCCTGGTCGCGATCGCCGCCATCGCCGCGACGTCCGGACAGCCCGTCCTCGCCGTGGTGCTCGTCGCCGCCGCCCTCGGAGCGATCGCCGGCGACTCGATCGCGTACTGGATCGGGCGCCGGATCGGGTTCGCCCGGCTGGCCCGGTCGAAGCGACCACGGATCGCGGCGGCCTTCGCGTTCGCCGAGCGGCAGATGCAGCGCCGCTCCGCCAGCCTCATCCTGACCGGGCGCTTCATCCCGGTCGGCCGGGTCGCGGTCAACATGACCGCCGGAGCGACCCGGCTGTCCTACCGCCGGTTCCTCGCGATCAGCGCGATCGCGGGGCTGGCGTGGTCGGCGGTGTCGATCGGGATCGCCCTGGCCGCGTCGAGCGTGCTGCACGAACCGATCGTCGCCGCCCTGGTGTCGATGGTGGTCGCCGCCGGGCTCGGGATCGCGGTCGACCGGGTGCTCGGTACCATCAGCCGCAAGCGCGAATCCCGCGAAGCCCGCGCCGCACGTGCCGCCACCCTTCCCGCAACACGCCGTCGTCCTCCCGAGACGCCGCCATGTGCGGCGGCGTCTCGCTGACGAGACGGCGCCGAACCGACACGACGGCGTCTCACCGGAACGAGACGTGACTGCAGACGGACGGGAGGCCCGGTGCCAGCTGGCACCGGGCCTCCCGTCAGAGGTGTGGTCGCGACTCAGGCGGCGAGGTGCGCCTGCAGGAACCAGCGGTCCTTGGTCAGCGCGCGCTCGATCTCGATCGCGACGTCCTGGCTGTTGAGGTCGACCTCGTCGAGGCCGTCGACCGCACGGCGGACCTGCAGCAGCGCGGCGTCGATCTGGGCGATCACCTCGGTGATGGTGACGTCCGAGTTCTGGAAGCCCTGCGACAGCGGCGGCAGGGTGGTGTTCGCGGCGACGGTCGCGATGCGCGAGTCGACCGGCAGGCCGAGGGCGACGATGCGCTCCGCAGCCTTGTCCGCGTAGTCCTGCGCTTGCTCGACGATCTCGTCCAGGAGCTCGTGCACGCCGACGAAGTTGCGGCCACGGACGTGCCAGTGGGCCTGCTTGCCGTTGACGACGAGCGCCTCGAGGTCGATGACGACGGGGGCGAGGAACTGGGCGACCCCGGCTGCGAGCTCCGGCGTGGTCGAGAACGGGGACGTGGTGCTGGGGGTGGTGGTGCTGCTCTGCGTGGTCATGTCGTTTCCTCCTCCGTCGTGGCTACACCCGCGTGCCTGGCCCTGTCCGGACCGGCGCGGTGCTGCCGATGGTCACAACCATGCCCGCCTCTCTTGCATGCCGCAAGGAAGAGCAGGCTCCCCTTACCCGCCGTACTCGACCTGCACCTGCTGGCCGGCGTCGCTGAGTTCGAGCTGCACCATGGACCGTGCGCGCTCTATCCACGGGCTGTCAGCGCACCCGATCCACACCGAGGTGCGGGGCTCGCAGCCCGTCACGCACCACTCGGCGGCCCACCCGGTCAGGGCGTGTGCGAGGGCTTCGCCGTGGTCCGCGAAGACCAGCGGAGCGACGGCCGAGCTGCGGGCGCTCCGGACCAGCCAGGTCACGGTGACGCGCGGCGGGGCCGGCAGGATGCGGATCTGCTCGTCGAGGGCGACCTCGACGAAGACCTGCCCGTACGCGTTCTCGGGGAGTTCGTCGAGCTGGCGGTGGATCTCGACGAGGTCCTCGGCACCGCCCGCGATGAGGATGCGTTCGCTGGGCTGCCGCCGGGTCCGTGCCATGTGGCAACGGTAAGGGAAGCCTTACCTCATCACAAGGGGGAACGACCGGTTCCGGCGATGTCCACAGCGGGCACACCGAGTTCGTGTGACAGGAACCGCCACATCCACGACAGGGCAACCCCGTTCGTGAGCCCCGGGACGCCCTGGGCGATCTGGGTCGCGACGCCGTCGCTGTACGCGGCGAGCTGCAGCGCGACGGTGTCGGCGTCGGCGTCGATGAACACCCCGGCGTCCACCCCGCGCCGGATGACCCGCACCAGGCACGCCTCCCAGACGCGGATGCGTTCGGCGTACTCGGCGGCCACCTCGGGCCGCCGGACCACCGCGGTCCAGTAGTCGGACCAGATCCGCCAGTGCTGCCGGACCTGCTCGGTGTCGCCGAACAGCGGGGCGACGAGCATCCGCAGCCCCACCAGGACGTCGGGTTCGGCATCGACGGCCGCGACGATGGCGCCGTAGAAGCGCTCCGTCTCGAGCACCACGACCTCGTTGAGGATCTCCGCGACGCTGCCGAAGTGGTACGTCACGGTGCCGACGGAGACGCCGGCCTCGGCCGCGATGTCGCGCAGTCCGGTGGCACCGACGCCGTTCCGGACGATCACCGCGCGGGCGGCCTCGACGATCATCGCGCGTCGGACCTCCGGCCGCTGCCGGACGCGTGCCGCCGCGGTCACGCCGAGGTCCGTGGGACGTCGTCGACGAAGGTCCGCTCCGTGACGAGCACCTCGGGTTCGTCGGACCCGCCGTCGCGTGCCCAGGCGCGCACGGTGTTGACGACGTGGAAGGTGTGGGCGTCGGCGGTGACCTCGGACGTCGTCTCGAGGCGCGCGGCCCACTCCGGCTTCGTCAACCCGATCGCCCAGCGGGAACTCGCCCGTGCGCTGGTCGGGTCGTCGGAGCGGATCCGGTACGTCTCGCGGGCGTCCTCGGTGAACACGAGGCCGTCCGGGTAGACGCGCCCGCCGCCGTACCCGGGGTCGACGTCGAGCGTCCACTCCCCCGTCTCGACGTCGTGCGTGACCGTGCGCTGCGGCAGCGGGTCGGCCGGCGCGACGCGCTCGATAACGAGGGGCTCGGACCGTTCGGGCTCGGCGAAGACCACCCCGTCGTCGGTCGACCGGGTCCAGGTGGGCAGGGTGACGCTCGAGGCGGTCGGGTCGATCGTCACCGTGGCCTCGACGCCGTGCGGCCACACCCACGGCCAGTAGGACGACGAGACCGCGATGCGCAGCCGGTGTCCGGCGGCGAACCGGTGTCCGGTCGAGACCAGGCGGACGGGCAGTTCGGCGGGCGTCCCGGGCACGAGCACGTCGTCGCGGTCCATGCCGTCGCGCTTCGCGGCGTTCAGCACCCCGCGCGTGACGAGCGTCGACGAACCGTCCGGTGCGACGTCGCAGAGCCGCACGGTCAGGGTGGCGCGGGGCTGGTCGCTCGTGACGGACAAGCGCACGAGCACGTTGCCGAGCAGGTCGAACGCCTTGCCGACGGGCAGGTCGAAGGTGACCGACCGGCCGTCCTCGGCACGCTGGTCCGGCGGCAGGTCGGTGGCGTTGCCGAACGGGAAGAACCGACCGGCGTCCACCCCGGTGTGCTGCGGCGACCGCACCCCGACCGGTCCGAGGTCACCGCCCCGCAGGGCGGCGAGCGGCAGGACGCGCTCGTGGGTCGCGGCGGAGGGCCACGCCTCGGCACCGATCCAGCGACCGCGGCGACCGGCGTAGTAGGGGGCGGGGGCTTCGCCCTCGTTGATCCAGGCCCGCAGTGCGGGGTCGTCCTCGACGCCGGTGTCGACCCCGCGCAGCCAGCGGTCCCACCACCGCAGGGTCTCCTGCAGGAACCCGATCGACGGCCCCGGCGCGAGCCCACGATCCGGGTACTGGTGCGACCACGGGCCGACGATGCCCTTCACGGGGGCGCTGACGTGGTCGACGAGCCGGAGCACGGCGTCCCGGTACGGGTCCGCCCAGCCACCGACGGCGAGCACCGCGGCGCGGATGCCGTCGTAGTCCTCGGCCGCGCTGCCGTGCCGCCAGTAGTCGTCGCGCTCCTGGTGCGCCAGCCACACCGGCGTCATCGGGCGGTTCGCCTCGAGACGTTCCCGCCAGCGGTCGATCCACCCGGCGCCGACGACCTCGGGCCGGGGCGGCCGGGAGTTGAAGGCGAACATGGTCGCGCCCCAGGCCGCCATGTCGATGCCGAGCACGGCGCCGCCGACGTAGTGCACGTCGTTGTCGTACCGGTCGTCCGTCGAGCAGACCGTCACGATGGCCTTGAGGGCGGCGGGTGCCCGGGCCGCGAGCTGCAGCGCGTTGAAGCCGCCCCACGAGATGCCGAACATGCCGACGGCGCCGGTCGACCACGGCTGCTCGGCGAGCCACGCGATCACGGCCTCGCCGTCGAGCAGCTCCTGCTCGCTGTACTCGTCGTCGAAGAACCCGTCGGACGAACCGGTGCCGCGGATGTCGACCCGCACCGAGGCGTACCCGTGCTGGGCGTACCAGGGGTGCCGCTCCGAGTCGCGCGGTGCGGTCCAGTCGTCGAGCCGGTACGGCAGGTACTCGAGCAGCACCGGCGTCGGGTCGCTGGGCGCACCCGACTGCGTCGGCGACTGCGACGGTGCCCAGATCCGGGCGTGCAGCCGCACACCGTCGGGCATCGGGATCCACTCGTCGCGGACCGTCACGCCCGCGGGCAGCGAGCCGGGGTCGCCGATGGCGGTGAAGGTGGCGGCGGCGGTGCCGTGGTCGGTGCCGTCGTCGGTCGTCATGCGTCCTCCCAGTTGCGGGTGCGGTGTCCGTCACCGTGGTCGGTCCAGCCGTCGGCGTGCCGCCAGCGCGGCACCCCGTCACCGACGTCGGGCAGGGTCGTGCTGCCGGGTTCGAGCGTCGCCGCGAGCAGCGTCGACGTGTACGGGTGGTTCGGGCCGGTGAACACCCGCTCGGTCGGTCCGATCTCGACGATCCGACCACCCGTCATCACCGCGACCCGGTCCGCGACGCCCCGCACCACGGCGAGGTCGTGGCTGATGAACAGGCAGGCGAGGCCCCGCTCGCGCTGCAGGTCGGCCAGCAGCGCGAGGATCCCCGCCTGCACCTGCACGTCGAGCGCCGTGGTGATCTCGTCGGCGATCACGAGCGACGGCTCCGCCGCGAGTGCGCGCGCGATCCCGACACGCTGGCGCTGCCCACCGGACAGCTGCGCGGGCAGCCGGTCGGCGAACTCCGGCCCGAGCCCGACCTGGCTGAGCAGGGCCCCGACGCGCTCGCGCGAGGACGAGCCGCTGAACAGCCGAAGCGGCCGCGCGACGGCTGCGCCCACGGTGCGCCGCGGGTTGAGCGACGTGTCCGCGTTCTGGAACACGAGCTGCACGGCGCGCCGCAGGGCAGGCGCGCGGCCGGCGATCGGCTCGCGCAGGTCGCCGCGGGTCGTGCCGTCGTCGTACGTGAACGTCCCCGACTCGGCCGGTACCAGGCCGGCCAGCGCCGTCGCGAGCGTCGACTTGCCGCTGCCGGACTCGCCGACGACGGCGAGGGTCTCGTGCGCGGCGATCGTGAACGAGACGCCGTCGACGGCGGCCGGCAGGCCGCGGCCGTACCGGATCACCAGGTCGTCCGCGGTCACCACGGGGCGGGCGGGACCTCCGGGAGGCGCGGTGCCGTTGGCCGTGGAGCCGACCGCCCCGGGGACGGTCGCGTCGTCGGACACGTGCCCCGCGCCTCTCCCCATCGGCACGGCCGACTCGCCGCTGGCGCGTCGATCCGGAACCGGCGATGTGGGCCCAGGCCGCCGCCCGTCCGGCACCGCGGCCAGCAGGGCGCGCGTGTACTCGTGCTGCGGCGCGGCGAAGAGCGCCGCCGTGGCGGCGTGCTCGACGACCTCGCCGTCGCGCATCACGGCGATCTCGTCCGCCATGGCGGACACCACCCCGAGGTCGTGGCTGACGAGCAGGACGGCCATGCCGAGCTGCCGACCGAGGTCGGCGACCAGGTCGAGCACCGCGGCCTGCGTGACCACGTCGAGGGCGGTGGTCGGCTCGTCGAGGACGAGCACGCGCGGCCGGGCGGCGACGGCCATCGCGATGGCGATGCGCTGCTGCTGCCCGCCGGACAACTGGTGCGGGTACCGACGGACGATCCTCTCGGGGTCCGGCAGCCGGACCAGCCGGACCAGCTCGGCGACGCGTTCGGGGCCGTCGGGCTCGCCGTGGGCGCGGAGGGCCTCGCGGATCTGTTCGCCGACGCGCATCGACGGGGTGAGCGCCTGTCCGGCGTTCTGGGCGACGACCGAGGCGGTGCCGCCGCGGAGCGCCCGGCGGCCGGCCGGCGACAGGGCGAACACGTCGGCGCCGTCGACGCGGACCGTCCCGCCGTCGATCGCCGACCCGGCGCGCAGGTGTGCGAGGAGCGTCCGCGCGACGGTCGACTTGCCGCTGCCGGACTCGCCGACCAGGCCGAGGGTGCGACCGGCCTCGATCGCGAACGAGACACTCCGGACGACGGGGACCCGTCGCTTGCCGGCGGCGTACGAGATGGACAGGTCGTCCACGCGGACGATCGCGTCGGGCA
This sequence comes from Curtobacterium sp. MCSS17_005, assembly GCF_003234225.2. NCBI lineage: Bacteria > Bacillati > Actinomycetota > Actinomycetes > Micrococcales > Microbacteriaceae > Curtobacterium > Curtobacterium sp. MCSS17_005. Next base: position 1,977,550 of record NZ_CP126258.1, on the reverse strand, counting down.
CGGTCGCCGTCGCGGCGGACGTCGTGCCGGTGTCGGTGCGGGTCATGCGCTGACTCCCTGCTCGGCGCGGTCGACGCCGAGCGACTTGCTCAGGCCGTCGGCCGCGAGGTTCAGTCCGATCACCAGCGTGGCGAGGGCCACGATCGGGGCGAGGGTGCCGAGCGGCACCACGGTGAGCGCGGTGCGGTTCTCCTGCACCATCAGGCCCCAGTCCGGGGTCGGTGGGTTCGCGCCGAAGCCCAGGAAGGACAGCGACGCGACGAGCAGCACGATCCACGAGGCCCGCATCGCGTACTCGACGAGCACGACGTCGAGCACGTTCGGCAGGATCTCGCGGAACACGATCGACAGCGGCCGCTCGCCCCGGGCACGGGCCGCCGTGACGTAGTCCTGGGTGATCACGGTGCGCGCGGCGCCGCGGACGACCCGGGTCACCGCGGGGGCGTAGACGACCGTGACGGCGAGGACGATGACCCAGAGGCCGGCGTCGAAGACCGTCACGACGACCAGGAGCGCGAGGATCGACGGCACGCTGAGCAGGGCGTCGACGACGCGCATGACGACCTCGTCGAACCAGTTGTCGGCGTAGGCGGTGACGCAGCCGAGCACGGTGCCGACCGCGACGGCGATCGTGGTGGCCAGGAAGGTCACGGACAGCGCGTACCGGCCGCCGTTCAGGGTGCGGGAGAGCACGTCCCGGCCGTACTGGTCGGTGCCGAGCCAGTGCGTCCACGTCGGACCGGCGAGCACGTCGCCGGCGTTCGTGGCGACCGGGTCGTGCCCGGCGATCACCGGCGCGAGCAGGGCGAGGACCACGTGCAGGGCGATGAGGCCGAGGCCGATGCGCAGCGCCGTCGACCCGCGCAGGGGTGCGAGCGCGCCGGCGAGCACGTCGCGTCCGACGCGGCGGCGGGGTGCGGTGGCGGTCATGCGGCGGCCTTCCTGGTGCTGCGGGCGCTGCGGGCGCTGCGGGTGCGCGTGCGCGGTCGTCGCTGGCGGGTCCGCAGCTTCGGGTCGAGTGCGAGCGCGACGAGGTCGGCGGCCAGGTTGCAGACGACGTAGATCAGGGCGCTCAGCAGGGCGATCGCCTCGATGGTGGGCAGGTCGCGGTTGAACACCGACTCGAGCATGAGCTTGCCCATCCCCGGGTAGTTGAAGACGTTCTCGACGACCACGACACCGCCGAGCAGCCACGCGACGTTGAGCGCAACGACGTTGAGTGTCGGCAGCAGGGCGCTCGGCACCGCGTGCTTCCACACCACCCGGCGCATCGTCAGGCCCTTGAGCTCGGCCGTCGTGACGAACTCCGACGCCATCACGTCGATGGTCGACGAGCGAGCCGTCCGCACGATGTAGGCGGCCATCGCGAGCGTCAGCACGATGATCGGCAGCCAGATGGTGGGCAGCAGCTCGGCGACGGTGGCGTCGCTCCCCCGCAGCACGACGGCGGGGAAGACCGGCAGGCCGATCGCGAACAGCAGCACCAGGACGGTGGCGACCATGAACTCCGGCACGCTCATCACGACCAGGCTGACGATCGAGATCACCCTGTCGCTCGGACGGCCCCGGCGGACACCGGCGACGACACCGAGCGTCAGGGACACCGTGACGCCGACGAGCATCGCGGGCACGGCGATGAGCATGCTGTTCCGGAAGGCTGTGAACAGCGTCGGGGCGACCGGTTCCCCGCTGACGAGCGAGGTGCCGAAGTCGCCGTGCACCGCGCCGCCGAGCCACTGCAGGTAGCGGAGCCAGACGTTCTGGTCGAGGCCGAGGGTCTCGCGCAGTTGCTTGACGGCGTCGGGGGTGGCGTTCTGCCCGAGCAGCTGCTGGGCGACGTCACCGGGGAGCGCCTGCACCGCCAGGAACACGAAGAGCGAGGCGAGCACCACGGTCAGCACGGCGATGCCGACGCGGCGGAGGACGGGGACGAGGACGTCCGACGGTGTGTTCGTGGTCGTCATCGGCGCAGTCCGATCCGCAGGTAGTCGAACTCGAAGCCGTACTCCGAGTAGTTCACGACGTCGCGGGACAACCCCACGAGCCGGTCGCCGAACATCGGCGTCATGTCGGCACCGTCCTCGACGACGAGCCGCTGGGCGTCCTGGTACAGGCTGAGCCGCTTGGCGTCGTCCATCTCGGCGCGGGCATCGTCGAGCAGCCCGTCGAAGGTCTCGTTCGACCAGGCGCTCTCGTTGTACGACGACCCCGAGCGGAAGATCTGGTTGAGCAGCTGGTCGATCGGCCGCCCCGTGAACCAGTAGCTCACCATGAGCGGCTTCTGCATCCAGATCTGCGTGTAGTACGAGTCCGAGCTGGCGTTGCGGACGGTCAGACGGATGCCCGCGTCGGCGACGGCGTCGCGGTAGGCGACGGCCATCGGGGTGAACACCGACTCGTAGCTCGACGTGTAGATCGCGGCGCGGAAGTCCTCGCGCCCGGCCTGCTTGAGCAGCGCCCGGGCCTTGTCGGGGTCGTACTCGCGGTGGTCGTCGACGAACGCGGCGAGCTGCGGCGGCACGGGGTTGTCCCAACCTGCCGAACCGGTGCCCTGCAGTGCGGTGTCGACGATCTTCCGGGGGTCGTAGGCCAGCTTCATCGCCTGGCGCACCCGCGGGTCGCTGAACTCGTCGCTCGTGGCGAGCATCGGGATCGTGTACCACTGGGCGTTCTTCGACCGGGCGACGGTGGCGCGGTCGGACGCCGACACGACCCGGGCGGTGGCGAAGTCCAGGTTGGTCTGCGAGATGAGGTCGATCTGCCCGGCGAGCAGGGCGTTCACCCGCGCGGTGGTGTCCTGGATCGAGTAGAAGTCGATGCCGTCGAGCGCCGGGCGGCCGGCGAAGTGGTCCGCGAACGCCTCGACGCTGCCGGCACCGGCGGGGGTGAACGACGACAGCCGGAACGGCCCCGTCCCGATCCCGGTGCGGCCGATGTCGGCGATGGCGTCGGCCGGCACGATGTAGCACTGGTAGGCCGTGAGCAGCGACGGGAACTCGGCGTTCGGCTTCGTCAGCGAGAAGCGCAGCGTGTACGGGTCGACGGCGCGCATCGAGTCGGCGTCCATGACCTCGCCGAGCACCCCGGCCTGCGGGCTGCCGGTCTTCTCGTCGAGGATGTGCCGGATGCTCGCGATGGCGTCGTCGGCGGTGAACCGGGACCCGTCGTGGAAGACCACGCCCCGGCGGAGCGCGAAGGTCCACTCGGTGCCGTCGGCGTTCGCGGACCACTCCTCGGCCAGGTCCGGCACCGGGGTGCCCTGCTGGTCGAGCTTGACGAGCCGGTTGTACAGCGCGCCGAGGTACTCGTAGGCCGACAGCGAGCTCGCGGAGTCGAGGGTCTCGGCGGCGGACGCGGCGGGCCGTGCGATGCGCAGGCGTCCGCCGCGACGGGCGACGCCGGTGGCCGCGGCCTCGGGGATCGTGGGGGTGCCGGCGGTCGCACCGGAGCTGCACCCGGCGAGCGTGAGCAGGCCGAGGCCGGCCAGACCGGCGGCGCCGGTGATGAGCGCCCGACGGCTCGGACCGTGGGCATTGCGGGGTTCGGGGACGATGGGCTGCATTCGGGGTGACCCCTCCTGTAATCGTTCCGGTGAACGATAGAGGTCCTCGGCCGATCCCCCAAGCCCGCTCCTGGCGGTCGGGTCGGGACCGGGGGTGCCGAGAACGGCGGACCGCTGGGGATCCGCCCCCGGGGACGACCGTTCCGTGCACGGGTGGAACGTTTACCAACCCGTTACACGGCACCGCCCGGCACACGGCATGATCGGGAACGCACCGACGTCCCCGAGGAGGACCATGGCCACGTTCACCCGCGGGTTCGGCGGTCGACGCGACGACCGCGACGACACCCGCATCCCGCCCGGTCAGACCCTGGTCCGCGACTGGCCCGTCCTGTCCGCGGGGGCGACGCCCGACATCGAGCCGACCGACTGGGCCTTCTCGATCCGCACCGAGTCCGGCCTGCACCAGTGGACCTGGGACGAGGTGCACGCACTCGGCGTCGAGGACGTCACCGTCGACATCCACTGCGTCACGCACTGGACCAAGCTCGACATGCCGTGGCGGGGTGTCCCGCTCGACCGCCTGTTCGCGGACGTCGAGACCGAACTCGACTACTGCATGGTGCACAGCTACGGCGGCTACACGACCAACGTCCCGCTCGACGAGCTGCTCGACGGCAAGTCCTGGATCGCGTTCGAGGCCGACGGCGAGCCCCTGACGCCCGAGCACGGTGGGCCCGCCCGCCTGCTGGTCCCCCACCTGTACTTCTGGAAGAGCGCCAAGTGGGTGCGCGGCATCGTCATGCAGTCCGACGACGAGCCCGGCTTCTGGGAGAACGCGGGCTACAACCTGCACGGCGACCCGTGGAAGGAAGAGCGGTACTGGTGACGCTCCCCGACACCGGCCTGGAGGCACGGATCACCCCCGTCGCTCGTCCCGCCACCCGCAGGCGACCGGCCTGGCACGCCGCCACCGTCGCGTCCGTCAGCCGCGAGACGACGAACGCGCGGCGGATCGTCCTCGACGTCCCCACCTGGCCGGGCAACGACCCCGGGCAGCACCTGGACCTGCGACTGACCGCCGAGGACGGCTACCAGGCACAGCGCTCGTACTCGATCGCGTCGGCCGGCCCCGCGACCGACGTCGTGCTCGCGGTCGACCGGGTGGACGGGGGCGAGGTCTCCCCGTTCCTCGTCGACACCGTCGAGGTCGGCGACGCGCTCGAGGTCCACGGACCCCTGGGCGGCTGGTTCGTCTGGCGGCCGGGCGAGTCCACCCGTCCGGTGCAGCTCATCGCCGGCGGCTCCGGCATCGTGCCGCTCGTCGCGATGGTGACCGCCCACGCCGAGGCGGACGACCCGGCGCCCTTCCGGCTCCTCGCGGCCGTCCGCACACCGGACGACGTGTTCTTCCGTGCGGAACTCGACCAGGCGCTCGCGAGCCGGGCACCGCTCGAGGTGACCCACGTGTACAGCCGCACCGCGCCTCCAGGCTCGACCGTGCCGGCCGGACGGCTGACGCGGGACGCGCTCGCTGCCGCGGTGATCCCGCCGGACGCGGGCGCCCTGGTCTACGTGTGCGGGTCGACGCCGTTCGTCGAGCAGGTGCTGCGCTGGCTCACCGACCTCGGGCACGACACGAGTGACGTCCGCGCCGAGCGGTTCGGGGGCAACTGATGGTCGTCGTGGACGGCAACGCGCTGGCGGGGACGCTGGCCGACAGCCTGGGGCCCGAGCCGACCGTGGTCGCCCTGCGGTGCGCCGGGTGCGGGTCACTCGGGGTGCTCGGGCAGACCACCGTCTACCGCTCCGCGATGGGGTCGGTGGCGCGCTGCCGCGGGTGCGACACGGTGCTCGTCACGGTCGTCGAGTCCGGAGCCCGGCGGTGGGTGGGGTTGCCCGGTGCACGCACGATGGCGGCTTCCATACCGGACGGCATCGAGTAGCACAAGGCTCGCGCGGCGGGTCGTGCGGCTTTCTTGCGGGTTCCCGCAACCCTGGATCTGGTTCCCACCCGAACGGGGGACCGCTCCGGATACATCCTCGGAACTGCGCCGGGCCACCCACCCGGCACGTCCCAGTGGGGGCAGGGTCGCCTCCGCGCCCGGTGGGCGCGGGTACCCGAAGCCTGCGCCCGCCGGGCCCCCACGCCTTCGGTGCTGCGACGCCCCCCAAACGACGGAACCCCCGCCGCTCTTCCGAGCGACGGGGGTTCCGGTCTTCCTGTTCTGAGCGGATGACGAGATTCGAACTCGCGACCCTCACCTTGGCAAGGTGATGCGCTACCACTGCGCCACATCCGCATTCACACGCCGTGCTGGCCGTGCGGAGATGACTCTACCCGATGACGGGCGGCATCAGCGGTTCCGGTGAAGGTTCCGGGCGTGTCCGGCGCGGCGCGGGCCGTCCGTCAGGTCGACGGAGTTCGATCGGACCATGAGCTACGTGCACGACAATCCCGGCGGAACCGAGGCCCACGGCGTCGACCTGGTCGACGGCGACGCCCCCGCGATCCGGATCCTGGTGCACGGCGACCTGCCGACCACGATCGAGCACGAGGGCCGCACCTGGCTCGCGACGGGCGACGCCCACGACGCGGGCGACGACGACACCCCGCCGATCGCGATCTACCGCCCGGTGTGAACCGGCGGGCCCGGCTGGGCTGACCGATCCGGGTGTGCCGGTTGGCCGGGCCGTGGGCCGGTTTCGCCGGGCCGTCAGTGGCCGCGGACGTCACCCGTCAGGATCGCGTGCTCGACACCCGCTGACAGCTCGTCGTGCAGGGCGTCCGCGAAGAACTCGCCGGCACCCAGGCTGATGAGGTGCGCAACCGCAGCCTCGGCGGCCGGGAACCCGGGCTCCCACTCGTCGTGGAGGAACGCGCGGACGTGTCCGGACTCGTGCACGACGACCACGCCGATGTGCTCGTGCCGGGTGCCGTCCTCGAGCACGGCGTCGAAGACGATGGGCTCGGTGTCCTCGCCGAGCTCCTCGAGCACGACGGTGCCGGTGCCTGGCCACTCCGTCCGGTACGGCGGCAGGTCGGGTGCGTGCAGGTGCCCGGCGAGCTCGTCCGACGCCGACTCGATGTGTCCGGTGGACAGGTACTCGTCGACGACGTCGTGGATGCGGGCGTGCAGGTCCGGCTCGTACTGCCACCAGCGCTGGTGCACGGTGCGGAGCCACTCCTGGGTCGCGGCGTCGGCCGAGGCCGAGATCCCCACGAGCTGCGGTGCGGTGCCGGGCGAACCGACGACCTCGAGCTGTTCGTCGTGCGTCTCGACCGTGATCGACCCGGTGGTCTCGTCCGGGTGCACGCCGTGGACGTCCTCGGGCGCGGCGGCCCAGATGCTGGCGGGGAGCTTCGGCGGCAGGTCGAACGGCACCGCGATCGCCGGTTGCGTCATCGCGTGGTCGATCGCGTCGCCGAGGTGCACCTCGTCCGACCGGGACCCCATCACGATGCCACCGGCCGGCGGCACGAGCGACAGGCGTTCCAGGTCGTCCGGCGCTGCGTTCATCGAGGTGAGCACCGCGGTGTCGGCCCACTGCACGAACGCGCCGGCTGACCGGTCGTCCTCGCCGAACGGCACGTCCCACACCGTCGGGTCCGTCAGCACCCAGGATGCGGTGCGACCGGCCGGACCGTGGCGGACGGCGTCGACGATCGCCGGCACCAGTCCGGGCAGCCCCCGGTACGTGGGACGGACCGTGAGCCGGTCGACGGCGAGCAGGTCGGGCTTGCCGAGCATCTCGGCGGCGTGGGTCTGCAGCGAGAAGAACGTCTCCCCTGTCGCGTCCTGCGCGGCGACGGCGGACGCGAAGGACCCGGCGACGTCGGACACCTGGTAGCCGAGGACCAGTGCCTCGAGCGACTCCGGTGCCCGGCTCGTGAACGCGGTGACCTCGGCGACGGAGACCGCCTCGGTCTCGTCGTCGTCGGTGATCGGGACGCGGACGTCGATCACCCACCGGTCGACGTCCTGTCCGGGGTAGGCGTCACCGTCCTCGTCCGAGATCGTGATGTGCACCAGGCGCAGGGAACCGTCCCAGGCGTGGTGGACGTGCTGGGCGATGGCGGCATCGGGGTCGTCGTTCACGGACGCAACGGTACCGGTGCACCCGGCGTGCGTGCGCCGGTGCACCGCGCCGTGACGATCGCCGCTCAGATCAGGGCGCGGGCGGCGAGTACGACGGCCGCTCCCCCGACGGTCAGTGCCGCGAGCACCGACAGCACCACCGCGACGGTGTCCCGTCGGGCAGGGGCACTCGAGCGGACGGCACCGGCGACGAGCTGCTGTGCCGCTGCCAGGGACACTGCGCTGCTGAGCGGCCGGTCGTCCTGGTCGAACGCCAGGAACCGCTCACGGACGTGCAGCACCAGCCCCAGGCTGGTCCCGTGGTCGCGCGCCACCCACGACTTCGGTCCCTGTTGCTCCCAGCGGACGGCGGTGTGCATCGTCCGGACTCACGCTCGGTGGACGACGACGGGGCAGGTGGCGTGCTGCGCGCACTCCTGGCTGACCGAGCCGATGAGCAGCCCGCGGAACCCTCCGAGCCCGCGGTTGCCGAGCACGAGGAACGCTGCGTCGCGACCGGCTTCGATGAGGACCTCCGCCGCGGGGCCCTCGGCCGTCTCGCTGGTGACCTGGACGTCGTCGCCCCCCAGGTCCGCCACGACGTCGAGCGCCCTCGCCGCCGTCGCCTTCGCGTCCCCGTCCGGTGACCAGTGGTCGAACGGGGGTTCGTCACGGTTCAGTGTCCTCGGCCACTCCCAGCTCGTGACGGTGCGGACGGAGGAACCGAGGCGTCTGGCCACGGTCACCGCGAACCGGAGCGCCTCCCAGGACTCCCCCGATCCGTCGACCCCGACAACGATGGTCCCCGACCCGGTGACGCGCCGCGTCGGGTCCCGGTGGATCATGATCGGGCAGGGGGCGTGCTGCATGCAGGCCGTGCTCACCGAACCGAGGAGCAGCCCGCGGAACCCTCCCTGACCCCGACTGCCGACCACGAGGAGGGCCGCGACCGCCGCCGACTCGACCAGGACCTGGGCGGCGCCACCTTCGACGCTGCGGGTCGTGACCGTCCCGGCGTCCAGCCGTTCCTGCCCGATCTGCTCCTCCGCGTGCGCACGGATCTCCTCGGCATCGTGCAACGGCGACCAGCTCGACCCTGCCGGCGGCGCACTCCAGCTCGTCGGCCACCGCCACGTCGTCACGACGTCCACCGATGCCCCGAGCCGGTCCGCCATCGTCAACGCGGCGGCCAGTGCTCCGACGGAGGCGTCGGAGCCGTCGTAGCCGACGACGATCCGATTGGGTTCTCGTTCTGCCATCTCGTTCTGTCCTTCGTTCTGGATGTGCTCGGTGGGCGTTCCGCACGGCGTCCTGCACGGCGTCCTCGACGGCGTCATCACGGCGTCGTCACGGCGTCGTCGCTGCTCGGAGGGTCAAGGTCGTGGTGCGCTCTCGGCCGTCATGGACGAGGGTGACGGCGAACCGGTCGCCGCTCGCGTTGGTCGCCTCCAGGAAGGTGACCGTCTCCGGATGGAGTACGTCGACGCCCTCGATGGCGGTGATCACATCCCCGACGACGATGCCCGCACGGTCGGCAGCACCGCGCGCCGTGACCTCCGTGACCTGCAGCCCCGGACCGACGACGCCGGTCCGTTGTCGGACGACCACGGGCACGGTCTGCATCCCGAGGGTCGGGTGGGCGACCTCGCCGTCCGTGCGGAGCGCCTCGGCGATCTGCCTGGCCACGGCCGCCGGGACGGCGAAGCCGATCCCGATGCTGCCGCTGCCCTCGCCGTTCGTGGTCGGCACGGTCGCGATCGCCGTGTTGATGCCGACGAGACGTCCGTCGCAGTCCACGAGTGCACCTCCGGAGTTGCCGGGGTTGATCGATGCGTCCGTCTGGATCGCACCGGTCAACACCGTGGTGCCGGTGCCGTCCGCCGTCGGCACCGGGACACTGCGCCCGAGTGCGCTGACCACACCCGTGGTGACCGATCCCGACAGCCCCAGCGGAGCGCCGAGTGCGACGACGGGTTCGCCGACGACGAGCCGATTCGAGTCGCCCCAGTCGAGCGCCGGCAGCCGGCGGTCCGGTTCGGTGCGCAGGACCGCGAGGTCGGTCCGCGGATCACGACCGACGATCTCGGCGGGGAGTTCCGTACCGTCGTCGAGGCGCACCCTGATGCGTCCACCGCTTCCCTCCGCGATGACGTGGTCGTTGGTCAACACGATCCCGGACGGGTCGATGACCTCACCGCTGCCCGAGCCCTCGCCGCTCGGCGAGCTGACCTCGATGGTCACGACGCTCGGCAGCACCCGTCGAGCGACGTCGGCGGCGTTGCAGACCGCCGCGGTGGTCGTGCGGCCGGCCCCCGCTTCGTCCGTCCTCGCCTCGTTCCGCGACCCGATCCAGCCGGCGAGGGTGCCGACGGCGAGCACGGCGACCACACTCGCTCCGAAGAAGAGCCAGGAACGGGCCCGGCCGGGTTCGGGTCCGGACCGTGGAGCGCTCACGCGGGCAACGGGTCGCGCAGGAGCGGACACGTCATGCAGTGACCACCGCCTCGTCCGCGTCCGAGCTCGGCCCCCCGGATCGTGCGGACCTCGACGCCGGCCCGGGAGAGCAGGTCGTTGGTCAGCGTGTTCCGGTCGTAGGCGTAGACCACACCCGGTTCGAGTGCGACGACGTTGTTCGCGCTGTCCCACTGCTGGCGTTCCGCGGCGTACTCGTCGCCGCCGGTGTCCACGACGCGGAGGCCGTCGATGTGCATCGCGGCAGCGACCACGTCGAGGAACGGTTCCGTCTCCTCGACGACGTGCACCGATCCCGTGCGGCCGGGCAGCAGGGTGAACGGTTTGATGTGGTCGACGATCTGCCGGTAGACGGTCACGACGTCGACGTCCGCGAAGGTGAGGACGGTGTCGAGGTGCATCGCCGCCCGGAGCTTCGGCATCCCGGCGACGATCACCCGTTCCGCCTCGCCCCGGTCGAACAGCGCGGCGGCGACCTGCGTGATCGCGTGTCGTGACGTCCGTTCGCTCATGCCGATCAGCACGACCCCGTTGCCGACCGGCAGGACGTCGCCACCCTCGAAGGTCGCGAGCCCCCAGTCCCGCTCGGGGTCGCCCCACACCACGTGGTCGAGCGCCGGGGCGAAGGCCGGGTGGAAGGAGTAGATCGCCTTCATCAGCAGCGTCTCGTCGTGTCGAGCGGGCCAGTACAGGGGGTTGAGCGTCACCGCCCCGTTGATCCAGCAGGTGGTGTCGCGGGTGTAGAGCATGTTCGGCAGCGGCGGCATGAGGTAGTCCGCTGCCGAGGCGTTCCCGTGCAGGCGAAGGTAGCCGGGACGACCGTCCGGTTCCAGGTCCTCGACGTTCAGCCCCCCGATGAGCACCTCGGCCAGGCCCTTGTCGGTGTACCCGCCGAGGTGCTGCATCGTGGCGTCGACGAGGAGCGGACCGACCTCGTTGGGGGTGATCTTGCGCTCGAGGAGCCAGTCCCGGGCCCCCGGGACGCCGAGGGTCTCCTCGAGGACACGGTGGAGTTCCAGCACCTCGACGCCCTGGCCCTCGAGGTCGCGGACGAACGCACGGTGGTCCTCCTGCGCGTTCTCCACCCACAGGACGTCGTCGAAGAGCAGTGCGTCGTTGTTGCTCGGGGTCAGTCGCGCGTGTGCCAGTCCGGGCTCGCACACCAGGACCCTCCGCAGCCTGCCCACCTCGGAGAACGCGCCGAACGCGGGGGCGGCGGACGTCTCGTCGCCGGTGGTGGTGGTGGTCTCCGTGGTCATGGGGGTTCCCTTCTCAGAGTGTGATGGAGCCGGTGCCGAGCCCGATGATCGCCGCGACCGCACCGACCACCGACAGGACGCAGAGGACCCGTTCGGCGGTCGTGAACACGCGCAGTGCGCGCTCCCGACGTGCGATCACGTAGAGGATCGTCGCGGGTGCGTAGATCAAGAACGACAGGAGCAGGTACTGGGGGCCGGCCGCCACGACGAGGAACACCGTGTAGACGACCGCGACGACGGCCGCGACGAGCTGTCTCCGGGTGAGACCGCCCACCGCTCCGGCAGGTTCGACCCCGCCGTGCGCGCGCCGCGACCACCGTGGGATCCCGAACTGCACGGCGTACAGGGCGGAGAGGAAGTACGGGATCAGCGACAGCGAGCTGCAGAGCTCGAGCATGGACGTCAGGGCGTCGTCGGAGAACATCGTGATCACCAGGAAGACCTGGATGAGGCCACTGGTGAACAGCAGCGCCATCCACGGCGTGCCGTGACGGTTCACGCGGGTCAGGAACCGGGGTGCGTCCTCCTGCCGAGCGGCCTGGAACAGCACCTCGCTCGACATCAGGGTCCACGCCAGGTACGCACCGAGGACCGAGACGACGAGTCCGATGTTGATCAGCACGGCTCCCCACGGGCCCACGATCTCGCCGAACACGCCGGCCATCGACGGCTGCCGCAACCCCCGCAGCTCGGCGGCGGGCAGCGCGGCGAACGAGACCAGCGTGACGAGCGCGAAGACGGCGAGGACCCCGAGGAACCCGCTGAGCGTCGCCCGCCCGATGTCCTCGCGTCGACGTGCGTACCGGGAGTAGACGGTGGCTCCCTCGACGCCGAGGAAGACGAACACCGTGATGAGCATCGTCGAACGGACCTGGCTGAACAGCTCACCCGCGCTCGGCTCGGCGCCGCCCCAGAGGTTCAGTTGGAAGGTGTCCCAGTGCGTGCCGACGATCGCACCGACGACCAGGAACAGCACGATCGGGACGAGCTTCGCGACGGTCACGATCGTGTTCAGCGCCGCGGCGTTCTTCGTCCCGCGCAGGACGAACAGGTGGAACGCCCAGAGCATGGCCGAGGTGACCGCCACGGACAGCAGCGTGTCCCCTTCACCGAAGGCGGGCAGCACGGAGCCGATGGTCGAGCCGATCAGGACCCAGTAGGTGACGTTGCCCACGCAGGCGCTCGCCCAGTACCCGAAGGCGGAGAAGAAGCCCAGGTAGTTGCCGAACCCCGCTTTCGCGTAGGCGAAGATGCCGGCGTCGAGGTCGGGCCGGTGCGTCGAGAGCGCCTGGAACACGAACACGAGCATCAGCATCCCGACGCCCGCCACCACCCACGCGATGACGGTCGCGATGACGCCGGCTCCGGTGGCGAAGTTGCGCGGGAGCGAGAACACGCCCGCCCCGACCATCGACCCGACCACCATGGCGGCGAGTGCGACCACCGACAGCGTGCGGTCCTCGCTCGTCACGGGCGCCTGTTGCTCCTGCACTGCCATCTGCTTCCCTCTCTCGTGGGTCGCTCGGAGTCGGTCGTCCGGCTACCGGTCGGCTGCGACGGTCGTTTCGGGTGTGGTGGAGGCGGGACGGCCCCAGCTGAACGCTGCGGTGAGCTGGACGACCCCGAAGACCATGAGCACGCTGCCCACGGCGGCGACGGTCAGCAGCGCGCCCAGGAAGGGCAGGTTGATCACGAGGATTCCGCTCAGCACGCTCAGGACGGCGAGCACCGCGGTCAGGGCCCGGTGCCCCTGCGCCGGTGAGTACACCATCGCGATGCCTTCGAGGATCCAGGCGAACCCGATGAGCAACGCCACCCAGCGCACGCCGATCGGTGGGAGGACGATCGCGACGATGCCACCGGCGACCACGAGCAGCCCGAGCACGACCAGCCCGAGGCGTCGCCACCACACCCTCGATGACGTCATCGCGGCGCGGAACACCATCGCTGCCCCGGACACCACCAGGTAGGTCCCGAACACCCACGCGACCGCGAAGAGCGTCGCGTGCGGCAGGACCAGCGCAGCCAGCCCGGTGAGGATCCCGACGACCCCGACGACGCCGAGTGCCAGGCGGAGCCTGCTGCCGACCGCCGACGAGGACCCAGCCCCGTCGTCGACCGCTCTGTCGACACTCATGTCCGCCCGACCTTCCCTGGAGGTCCCGACTGGTGCTGGTGGTGCTGGCGGTGCGAGACCGCGCTCGGAGTCCGTATTGCGGACAGGCCTACACCCGAACCTGAGGAGTCGTCCACCTTCGATGCGCACGCATGGGACCGAACCCGACCAGGCGAAGCGGTGTACGAACCCCGTCAAGGAGCGACGCCGCTCCGCACGGGCGGGAGGCACGGGTATGTCGAGGACAGGCGAGGAACACGTCGGCGCCGGAGCCCGAGCACGTGGTGGCCCGGCCCCACGACGGGCGCGGCAGGGCATGGTGCTCGTGATCACCGGGATCGCCGGCTTCATCATCGCGATCCTGATCCTCACCCGCCCACCCGCTGCGCTCGACGCCGAGGTGCACCTGCTCGGCTCGTACATGGTGCTGTCGGGCCTGCTCCGCATCGGCCGGGCACAGGTGGGAGACGGGATGGCCCTCGTCCGTCGCGTCATCCACGGGGTCCTCGGCACACTCGTCCTCGTCGCCGGTGTCGTCGCCGTCGTGCACCCACCCGGCCAGCTCAGTGCCTGGGTCACGCTGATCGCGATCGCCTGGGTGCTCGAGGCAGCCGTCATCCTCACCGGCTCCACGTTCTCGGTCGCGAGGGGGTTGACGCTCATCGCCGCGGTCCTGTGCATCTGCATCGCCGTCGCACTGATCTCCTACCCGGTCATCGGTGTGGGTGCCGCGACGGCCTCGAGCGCGGTGTTCCTCGTGCTGTTCTCCGCGGCCCAGCTCTTCGAGGGGATCCTCGTCTGGCTCCCGCCGCGCTCCGAGACGATCGCCGTCGGCGGCGAGGACACCCCACACCGACGCCGATGACCAACCACGGGGAACGCCGGACCGCGACGACGTCCTTCGCCGTCGTCGTCGCCGGGGCCGTCCTGGGCGTCGCCGGGGTCAAGGCGCTCTCGTGGCTGGTCGCGCCGTGCCTCCTCGCCCTGGTGATCGTCGTCCTGACCCGCCCACTGTCTCGTCGGCTCGGTGCACGCGGTGCCCCCGCGGTGGTCGGCATCGCGGCCGCCTTCGTCACCGGGCTCGGGATGATCGTGGTGCTCGTCGCCGTCGTCGCCTTCGCGGCCGTGCGGCTCACCGCGGTCGTCCGTGCCTACCGCTCCGACCTCGAGACGCTGGTCCTCCGAGCGCACAGGGTGCTGACGGAAGCCGGTCTGACCGACGCACAGTCCCACGGCCTCACCGACGTCATCACGCCGGACCGCCTGCTGCGGTGGTCCGCCTCGGTCGCGCCGTCGCTGGTCAGCGTGGGCGCGACGGTCGTCTTCTTCCTCGGACTGCTCCTGTTCCTGTCGATCGAAGCGACCCAGGTCGATCAGCGGCTCGCGGGCATCCGACGTGCTCGGCCGGCGATCGCGGCAGCCTTGACGGAGTCGGCGCGGCTCACCCGACGGTACTTCGCGGTCACCACCGCACTGGCCGTGGTGGTCGGGGCACTCGATGCGGTCCTGCTCGCTGCGCTCGGGGTCCCGTACCCGGTCCTGTGGGGCGTGCTTGCGGCCGCGTGCAACTTCATCCCCTACGTCGGGTTCGTCATCGGCCTGGTGCCGCCGGCGTTGATCGCGCTCCTCGACAGCGGGCCCGAGCTGGCGATCGTGATCGTGATCGTCTACGTCGTGCTGAACTCCGTCGTCACCACCATCGTCCCGGCCAAGGTCGTCGGTGACGTCGTCGGGATCAGCATGTCCGCGACGGTGGTCTCCCTGGTGTTCTGGGCCTGGGTCCTCGGTCCGATCGGTTCGGTCCTCGCCGTACCGTGCACGCTCGTGGTCAAGGGCGTCCTCGTGGACGCCGACCCGCGCGCACGATTCCTGGCGCCGCTGCTGAACTCCCGGAAGAAGAACACCTCGGAACAGCGCGCCCGGTGAGCGACGCGGTTCTCACTCGGGTGGAACGGGTCGGAACGGCACCTCGACGGAATCGGTGCCGATCGTCACCGCCGTGCCGGCCGGGACCTCTCGCCAGAGTCCCGGGAGCGCGACCAACGGCTCGGAGACGACCACCCGCGCGTTCTCGGGCATGTGCGCCAACCGCCCCACCTCCGGGTACAGCTGCCGGACCGATCCGACGTCCGAACTGATGAACAGCGAGTTCGCGGTCCCCGCGGTCGAGTAGCGGACGGCCGTCAGCGTCTCGCCGTCGGTGAGCCCGATCGTCATCTGCAGGGCGCCCTCGATCCCGGCAGCACTCGCGACCGACTCCACGAACCCCGCCATGCGTTCCAGCCCGCCGACCGGGTCCTCCTCGAGGCCGAAGGTCAGTGCGAGATGGAACATGAGTTCGGAGTCGGTGGATCCGAGGATGCACGGGAACAGGTCGTCGCGGACCGCGGCGAGCAGCTGCCGACGGACCACGGCGAAGTCCCTGATGAAGCCGTTGTGCACGAACAGGCGGTTGCCGTACCGGAACGGGTGGCTGTTCGTCTCCTGGATCGGGGTGCCGGTCGCCGCCCGGACGTGCGCCAGGAACAGCCCGCTCGACACCTCGGACGCGAGTTCGCGGAGGTTCTCGTCCCCCCACGCGGGCGCGGCACTCCGGAAGAGGGTCGGTCGGTCGCGCCGTCCGTACCACCCCAGACCCGTTCCGTCACCGTTCGGAGCCGGGGTCTCCGGTGAGTGGAAACGACTCTGCTCGATCAGCGAGCGCTCAGTGTCGTAGATGAGCTCTCGCGGCTCGATCGGATCTCCCACGTACCCCAGCCACCGACACATGCGAGCCTCCCCGGCTTCGTCGCCCGACGCCCTGAGTCAAGCACCATCGCGTGCCGAGCGCCCGCCCGCGCCCCGGTAGCCTGACCGGCACGGCCGCGATCGAGCGATGGCGCCGACGAACGACGGAGGACCACGGTGCCAGCACTCGGAGACGGCCGCGCCGACGGCGTGTGGTGCACGCTCGGCGAACCCCGCACCACCGCGCAGATCGCGCAGAACGGGTTCGCCTGGCTCGGTCTCGACGCCCAGCACGGCGCCTTCGACGACGCCACGCTCCTGGCGACGATGCCGGCGCTCGCCGCGGTCGCTCCGCAGGTCCCCGTCGCGATTCGTGTCGCCGAGGGCTCGGACGCAGCGATCGGCCGTGCGCTCGACCTCGGCGCCGACATCGTCATCGTCCCGATGATCGAGACCGTCGAGCAGGCCGAGCACGCCGTCCGTGCCGCGCACTACCCACCGCGGGGCCGACGGAGCTGGGGGCCGATGGCGGGACTCTGGGGCGGCCCGGCACCGTCCGCCGACGCTGCCGACCCCGAGGTGTGGGTGATGCTCGAGACACCCGAGGGCCTCCGTGCCGCCGAGCAGATCCTGGCGGTCCCGGGCGTCTCGGCGGTGTTCGTCGGCCCCTTCGACCTGTCGATCGGACTGGGCATCGAGCTGGACGCACTGCTGCACGACGACGGCGCACTCCCCGCGATCGTCGCCGCCGCCCGCCGGGCGGGCAAGCACACCGGCGCCTTCGCCGGCGATCTGGCCCGTGCCGAACGGCTCCGCGCACTCGGGTTCGACCGTGTCGCCGTCGTCACCGACGGCACCCTACTGGCCCACGGTGCGGCCGCGGTGCTCGGCGCAGCAGCCACCGGTCGCACCTCGTACTGACGGGTCGTCAGCGGCGAAGTACTGACGGGCCGTCAGCGGCGAAGTACTGGCGGGCCGTCAGCGGCGGCCGCACCGGCGACCGGTCCTCGTCCGCGTCCTCGACCCCGCTGAGAGGGCGTGCCCGCGCCCCGGTCCACACTCGGTCGGGAACCCGAGCCGACCGCGACCGCAGAGAGGACGAGACATGACCGACGTCTCCAGCCAACCGCCCGCCGAGGGCGACGACCGCCGCATCCTGACGAACCGCCAGGGCCACCCCGTCTACGACAACCAGAACCAGCGCACCGTCGGAGCCCGTGGCCCGGCGACGCTCGAGAACTACCAGTTCCTCGAGAAGATCAGCCACTTCGACCGCGAACGGATCCCGGAGCGGGTCGTGCACGCTCGCGGTGCCGTCGCGTTCGGGTACTTCGAGGCCACCGGCACGTGGGGTGACGAATCCATCGCGAAGTACACCCGCGCGAAGCTGTTCCAGGAGGCCGGCAAGCGCACCGACCTGGCGATCCGGTTCTCCACCGTGATCGGCGGCCGTGACTCCTCCGAGGCCGCCCGCGACCCGCGCGGCTTCGCCGTGAAGTTCTACACCGAGGACGGCAACTGGGACCTCGTGGGCAACAACCTCGGCGTCTTCTTCATCCGCGACGCCATCAAGTTCCCCGACGTCATCCACTCCCTCAAGCCCGACCCCGTGACCTTCCGGCAGGAGCCGGCGCGCATCTTCGACTTCATGTCGCAGACCCCCGAGTCGATGCACATGCTCGTCAACCTGTTCAGCCCGCGCGGCATCCCGGCGAACTACCGCACCCAGCAAGGCTTCGGCGTGAACACCTACAAGTGGGTGAACGCGGACGGCGACACCAAGCTCGTCAAGTACCACTGGATCCCGTCGGTGGGCGTGTCGTCGATGACCGAGGCCGACGCCGCCGCCGTGCAGGCCGGCGACCTCGGGCACGCGTCGAAGGACCTGTACGAGGCGATCGAACGTGGTGAGTACCCCGAGTGGGAGCTCCGCGTGCAGCTCATGGACGACCACGACCACCCCGAGCTCGACTTCGACCCGCTCGACGACACGAAGGTGTGGCCGGAGAACGAGTTCCCGCCGAAGCCCGTCGGCAAGATGGTCCTGAACCGCAACGTCACGAACCACTTCGCCGAGAACGAGCAGCTGTCCTTCGGCACCGGGGTGCTCGTCGACGGCCTGGACTTCTCCGACGACAAGATGCTCGTCGGCCGCACGTTCTCGTACTCGGACACGCAGCGCTACCGCGTCGGCCCGAACTACCTGCAGCTGCCGGTGAACGCCCCGAAGAACGGTGCCGTCGCGACCAACCAGCGCGACGGACAGATGGCGTACCATCAGGACCACGGCGGCGAGAACCCGTACGTCAACTACGAGCCGTCGATCACCGGCGGCCTGCGCGAGGCGGAGTACCCGACCCACGACGACCAGGGGCCAGAGATCGTCGGGCGTCTCACCCGCAAGCGGATCCCCCGGACGAACGACTACACCCAGGCCGGCCAGCGCTACCTGCTCCTGCAGGACTGGGAGCGCGACGAGCTCGTCGCGAACTTCGTCGACCTCATCTCGCAGGCGGCCCGTCCGGTGCAGGAGCGCATGCTCTGGCACTTCTACATGGTCGAGGACGACCTGGGTCGTCGCGTCGGCGATGGCCTCGGCATCACCCTCGACGAGGTGCGGAACCTGCCCCCGCTGCAGTCCCAGACGCTCAGCGACGACGAGCTCGCCCGCCTGGCGAACCTGGGCCACAACGGCTCCCGCGACGTCGAGGGCCTGATGATGACGCACTGCGTCCCTGACGAACGCGCCGTGCGCGTCTGAGACGCGACCCCAGGACGGACGGGAGGCCCGGTGCCAGCTGGCACCGGGCCTCCCGTCCGTCCGTGGCGGAGACCGAAGGGTCCGCTCGCCACCCGGGGTCAGGCCGGCTCGGGCACGTCGAGGTCAAGGAGGTCGAGCACGAAGCGGTAGCGCACGTCACCGCGCGCCAGGCGCTCGACGGCCGTGGCGACGGCGGCGGCGGGCAGGACCTCGACGTCCGCGACGATGCCGTGCTCGCCACAGAAGTCGAGCAGGTCCTGCGTCCAGCGGTGGCCGCCGCTGCCCGCCGACGCGAGGCGCTTGCGCCCGATCAGCAGGTCGGTCGTCGCGACCGTCACGGGGCCGAGGTGTCCGAGGCTGAAGAGCGTGCCGTCCAGGTCGAGCACCCCGAGGTACGGGCCCAGGTCGTGCTCCACGGCGACGGTGTCGAGGACGACGTCGAGGGAGCCGCGTGCGGCCTGCATCGCTGCCCGGTCTGTCGACACCACGACGTGGTCGGCCCCGAGCCGCTCGGCGTCCGCGGCCTTGGCCGGCGTCGTGGTGAACGCGGTGACCTCGGCGCCGAGCGCTCGCGCGAGCCGGACCGCGAGGTGCCCCAGACCGCCGATCCCGACCACGCCGAGGCGGGTCCCCGGGCCGACCCCGACGGAACGCATCGGTTCCCAGACCGTGATGCCGGCGCACATCAGGGGCGCCACGGACGCCGGGTCCAGCGCGGCCGGACGGTGGTACACGAACCGGTCCCGCACGACGTACCGGCCGGCCCAGGCACCGGCCGTGACGGAGCCGTCGACGCGGTCCCGGCCCGCGTACGTCAGCGTCGGGAACTCGACGCAGAAGTTCTCCTGCCCGCGGCGGCACATCGCGCACGTGCCGCACGAGTCGACGATGTTGCCGACCGCGACCGGGTCCCCGGCGCGGAAGTCGGTGACCGCCGTGCCGACGGCCACGACCTCGCCGACGAACTCGTGGCCCGGCACGATCGGGAACGTCCCGCCCTGCTCCGGTGGCGTGGCGAGGGCGTGCAGGTCGCTGTGGCAGACCCCGCAGAACGTCACGCGGACGTCGACGTCATCGGGTCGGAGGTCGCGTCGGAGGAGCGGGGCCGGGTGGAGGGGATCGTGGAGCGCATCGGACACGAGTGCGGTGGTGAGCATGAACCCGATACTACCTACTAGTTGGTAGCCCCGTAGGATCGGTAGCGTGAGCACCGCAGACGACACCCGCGCCCGCATCCTCGACGCGGCCACCACCGAGTTCGCGGAGCACGGCATCGCGGGCGCGCGAGTCGACCGCATCGCCGAGCGTTCCGGCATGAGCAAGCCGATGATCTACACGTACTTCGGCGGGAAGAGCACGCTCTTCGACGCCGTCTTCCGCGCCCACGTCCTCGGCAACGGCGACCGTGTGCCGTTCGACGCCGCCGACCTGCCCGGGTACGCGGCACGGTTGTACGACGACTACCTGGCCGACCCGGCGCTCGTGCGACTGCTCGTGTGGAAGCGCCTCGAGCAGGACGGGGCCGGATACCTGTACCCGGGGTTCGAGGAGCACGACGAGCAGCACCTGCGGGAGATCGCGGCCGAACAGCGTGCCGGACGGGTGCGCGACGACCTCGAGCCGATCGACCTCTGGGCACTGCTCATCGCCAGTGCGGCGACCTGGGCCCAGGGCTCCATCACCGTGGTCGCGACGGCCGAGGACTCCCCCGCCGAGCACGATCGGCGGCGGGGGGCCCTCGTTCGCTACGTCGAGGGAGCGGTGCGGCCTCCGGCGTGAGCCTCGATCAGGGGTGCGCGGAGCGGTCGACGCCGACCCTAGGCTGGCCGACGTGACCGACCTCGCTCCTGACCAGTCCGCGCCGAGCGCCGCCGGGTCCCCCGCATCGGCAGCCGTGCCGCTACCGCCCCTGAGCCTGCTCGCTGTGGTGGCGATCGCCCTCGCGTTCGTGGCACCGATCGGCGGTCTCGTCGTCGGGTTCATCGCGCGCCGCGACGTGCGACTGACCGGTGAGCGGGGTGACGGCATCGCGTTCGCGGCGATCCTGATCGGGGCGACGCTGACGTTGTTCGGGGTCATCGTGCCGCTGTTCCTCGGCGGTGCGGGGTTCTTCGACCTGGATCTCCAGCTCTGAGCACCGGACGCCGGTCGCTACCCTGACCGAGTGGGGAACGATGCTGATGTCTCGACGCTGATCCGGCCGGGGACACTCGCTGATGCGGATGCGATCGCCCATGTGCACACGGTGTCGTGGCGAGAGACGTACGGCCGGTTCGTCGACGACCCGGACACGAGCCCGTGGTTCGACGCGGGTCGCCGGGTCGACATGTGGCGGTCGACGCTCGCGAGCCCTGATGTCCGAGGGGTCGTCCAGGTCGCCCTGGACAGCACTGCGGTCGTTGGCTTCGCCGCGGCGCAGGTGACTCCCGAGCCGGATGCCGTCCGCCCCGAGGAACTGACGACGCTCTACGTCCTGGCACGTGCGCACGGGACCGGAGCCGGCCAGGCACTCCTCGACACCGTGCTCGCCGACCGTCCGGCGTCGCTGTGGGTGGCCGCGGACAACCCGCGGGCGCACGCCTTCTACCGGCGGAACGGCTTCACGCCCGACGGTGCGGAGTCGGCGTTCGGACCGATCCCCCGGACCGTGCGTCTGGTGCGCTGAACGTCAGTCCACTGCCGGCGCGGAGATGTCCCAGACGGTGGTCTCCTCGTACTGCTCCGACCAGCCGCGGCGCATCCGGGCGGCGGCACGGTCGAACGCGTCGACGACGTCGGTGTCCGGCGTCAGGAGCGCCTGCAGGCGGATGCCGTCGTAGAGGGCGAGCAGCTGCTGCGCACCGCGGACCGGGTCCATCGTCGCCGGTTCGCGGCCGGCGCGGACGTCCTCCTGGAGCGCGGCGCGGACGGTCTCGCGGAACTGCAGGTACGCGGACCGGTAGTAGTCGGCGCCATCCGTCGACGGGTCGGTCGAGACGGCGAGCGTCGCGGCGATCAGACGCATGAGGGACGGGTCCTCGGCGTGGGCGGAGAGCAGCGCGTGCAGGAATGCCACGGTGCCCTTCTCACCGGCGAGCGGCAGCAGCGGTGCAGACACGGCGCGGGTCCACCGCATCACGGCCGCGGCGAGCAGCGCGGGCTCGGACGGGAAGAGCTCGAGGATCTCGGACTGTCGCATCCCCGACCGGGCCGCGACGCCCTCGAGCGAGAAGCGTGAGAGTCCGCCGTCGTGGAGGACGGCGATCGCACCGTTGATCGCCCGGGTGCGCGGGACCTCCTCGTCCGCGGCGTTCTGGTTCGTCAGCGGTGCCAGCGGGTGCTTCCGGAACCAGTCCAGCAGGGCGCGAGCCCGGGAAGCACCGAACGCAGGATCGGTCGGGCGACCCGCGCTGAACAGGTCGCTGAACCCCGGCACGTCCTGCATCAGGGGGTCGAGGGACTGGAACGCCATCGACCAGTCCGGGAACGAGCGCTGGGCGATCGGTTCGTCGAGCAGCACCCGGACGTTCGTGTGCCGCGGGTCGGCCCGGACCTGGTCGAAGCGCTCGCGGACGACGTCGTCCTCGCCCTCGATGATCCCGATGCAGTTGTCGTCGCGGTGCGCGAGCATGCCGGTGACGCCGAGCCGGGTGTTCTTCTCGCGGCCGACCGCCAGGATCTGCGCGAGTTCGGAATCCGTGATCGGACGGGTCTGGGTGCTGGTGTAGACGAGCGATCGCATGGTGCTGCTTCCTGGTCGGACGGTCCCCCGGTGTGAGGGAGGCGCCGCCGTGTCGAACCCGAATCGACTCGACGGCACCTCGTGGTCACCGTAACCAGCGGCGACCACCTTCACTGCGACGCAAGACGGTCCGTGGCTGCTCGGCACCCGGGGGATGCCGACCTCTGAATGGAACCATCCGGCCGAGTCCGGCGGTACCCCCACAATGGGGAACGCGCGTTCTCCGGCCGTTGATCGGGGTTCGCGTCAGTGCGCGCGGTCGCCCGACGGGGGCGTCTCGACGATGCGTTCGCCCGTCGTCGGGTCCCACCCGATGGTGCGGGGTTCCGCCGCTCGCGGGCGTCGTTCCTCGCACGGGAAGAACGGCCGAGCGCTGGGCAGGTAGCTGAGCACCGCGGCGACGACGGTGCAGACGGCGTCGACGAGGCTCCAGTCCACACCGTCGGTGGCGATGGCGAACGCTGCGCTGCAGGCAGTCAGCCCGGCGATGATCGCGAGCCAGAGTCGCGCGTTGCCGGAGCCTCGTCCCATCCGCGCCGCCAGCCACACGAACAGTGCCGACCAGGCGAGGACGAGGACGAGCCCGAGCGAAGCCCCGATGATCGCGCCGCCGGCTTCGCGCATGGACACGACGATGCCAGGTGCGGCGGCCACGAGGCTGATGATGACGGACGCCCACCAGAGCGCCACGGCGATCGTGACGACCCGCGGCATGCGCTGTTCGGTCTGCTGTGCCATCAGGTGCTTCCCCGTCGTTCCGCCGGATGCGGCTCGACGATCCTACGGTGACGGCTGACGCGCTCCGGCCCTGCGCGATCGGCGGAGGACGACCAGTCCCACGGTCAGCCCGGCTGCTGTCAGTGCTGGTGTCACGAACCACCCGATCCCGATCGGCGACGCCCTGTCAGCGGGCGCGTCGACGCCGAGGAGCAAGTGCAGCACCAGGAGCGGGAGCACGACAGTCGCCGTCCAGGACGCGATCACCAGCACGGTGAGCAGGACCACTGCGCCCCGGTGCGAAGCCGTCCCGGGAGCGTTGGGCATGCAACCATCCAACCAGCGGCCTGGTGCGATGCCCTAGGGGCGGTAGTCCTCACGACGTGGCGGGACCTGCGCCGCGTGCGAATCGGTGAACGGCTTCGCGCCCCGCATCCCGCCCATGGTCTTCGCGACCGTCGTGAGCAACCAGCCCAGTCCTCGTGCCACGGTGCTCAAGATCTTCATGGTGCCCCCTCGTCGGACAGCCCTGTACCGTCGTTCCGCTGTTCACGCTACCGCCGACACCGACCGTTGGCTCATGGACGGAACCGATCTTCCGCGCATCGGAGCGCCGACGACGACGGTTCAGGCAAGCACTCGAGGCCGAGACAGGCCACTGACTCCGGCGGGCTACGCGTCCCGCCGAGCAGCAGCCGCCGACGGCAACCGCGATGCCACGAGCGTCCCGACGAGCGCCACCACCGCGAAGGCCGCGAACCCGAACGGCAGCCCGATCGCGCTGCCGACACCACCGACGACGAGCGGTCCGACGGCGTCCCCGGTCTCACGCCCGAGCTCCGCTGAACCCATGGTGCGACCGAGCCGATCCGGCGGTGTCGTCCCGGCGAGGTGCGCGAACGCGACGGGTGTCAGCGTGGCGACACCGGCCCCGGCGAGCAGCGCCGCGATGAAGACGGCCACTGCCGAGGGTGCGACGGCGACCACCAGGAACGCAGCGGCAACCGCGGCCGTCCCGGCCACACCCGCCACCCCGGTGCCGAGACGCCCGGCGTCGTGCAGTCGACCGGCGACGGGCTGTACGAGCGACGACGTCACCGCGAGGACGGCGACCGCGAGTGTCGACACCAGGAGCGGGATGCCGACCTCGGTGCCGAGCGCCGGGAGCATCCCCGTCAGGGCGCCGATCGCAGCGCTACCGACGGCCAGGACGACGACCGGGATCAGGAACTGGCGGTCCGTGGCCGCTCGGACCATCACGGCGAGTGTTGCCCGCTGCCGGGGCAGGGGCACGATCGGCTCGACGGCGACGAGCACCGCCACCGCCGTCACGAGGGCCATCACGACGAGGATCCCGAAGAGCCACTGCGTGCTGCCGAACTGCACCACGAGTGCACCGATGACCGGTCCCCCGGCGTAGCCGAGACCCTTCCACGAGCCGTACCGACCGAAGTACGTCCCGCGACGGTGCGCCGGAACGAGGCGCGCGACCGCAGCCGACGAGGCCGGCGAGAACGCGGAGGCGCCGGCACCCTGCAGCAGACGGGCGAGCCCGAGCCAGAACGGGCCGGCCCCGAAGACGCCGATGAGCGAAGCCGCCGCGAAGACGACGAGTCCGCCGACGATCACCGGTCGCGGCCCGATGCGGTCGGACAGTGCGCCGAAGACCGGCTTGAGGACGAGCTCGGCGACGTCGTACAACGCCAGGAAGAGCCCCAGCCACGCGAGCGTCAAACCGAGTTCGAGGTGCTCGCCGCCGACCGCCGCGGCGATGCCGTTCGCACCGAAGGCGGTCACGAACCCCGCGGCGTACAGCGGAGCGAGCCGAGGGGGCGTGGTCGTCGACAGGGCGGTCACGTGCCCACCCTGGCCGACCCGAGGCCGGACCGCCAACGTCGGGCGTGTCCGACGTCCGACGAACCGCGCAACAAGCGAAATCAACACGTAACACGCGCTGCAGTTGGCCGACACGCGTCGTCCATAGGGTCGACCACACCGACGGCGGCGCTGCCACCATCGGCTTCGGACTGGAGACGCGACATGGACACGCACACGGAACTCACCGAGGCCATCGCCCGTGCCCGGAGCGGGAGCGGTCAACGCATCCGGGAACTCCTGCAGTCCTCCCCTCGGCGGGCCCACGTGCTCCTCCGAGCGAGCATCCGCCGTGGCGTGCTCTCCGCCGGGAGACCGCTCGAGGAGCAGAACCTCATCATGTCGATGATGATGAGCCGCACCAGCATCCGCTCAGCACTGTCGATGCTCGGCGCAGAAGGCCTCATCGAACGCCGGCAGCGCGTCGGGACGAGCGTCGTCGCGTCGATCTCCGAGCTGCCGTTGTTGGAGCTCCTGCCGATCGGCGGCTGGACCCGTGCAGAGGAGGACCCGGACCGGCCCTCGGTGTCCCTCGAACTGACCGAGCTCGAGCGCGCGACGGTGCTGGCCGACGAACACATCCGCAGCCGGTTGGAGATCGACGACGACTCCGTGCTCATGCGGGAGGACCTCGTCACCCGCGGCGGCGAACCACTCGGCGTGCTCGTCGGGTACTACCCCCTGGACGCGCCGACCCTGCTCGTGGACGACGACGACCGGGACGCCCGGATCAACGCGATGCGCCAGGTCGCACTGTCCCACGTCGAGGCGACGGTGGAGGCCGTGAACTGCGACGAGCGCACCGCGAAGGTCCTGAAGGTCGCCGTCGGTGCCGCAATTCTGGTGCGCGAGACACTCGTGCGCGGCGCAGACGGCCGCGTCGGCATGCTGGCCTACGGCCACTACCGCGGCGACCGGGTGGCGCTGTGGGCGAAGCACGAGGACGTGCCCGCGATGCTCAACACACAGACGCCCTCGCACTGAGCCGAGCGACCGCGCGCGCCGCCCCGCACGGCAGGCGCGGTCGGCGGAAACCCCGCGGATCCGCGTGTTCATGCGGATCCGCGGCGCGCAATCAAGCGTTACCGACAGGTCACGGTGCGGAATCAATCGGCACATAGCGTCACCTGCACACCGAGGGGATCACCTCGGCACACGCCCAGAAGGAAGGACCGTCCCATGGTGCGGTTCATCGGCTCCCGCGTCACGCGGATCGTCGTCACGGTCCTCGCCGTGTTGACGTTCGCCTTCGTGCTCGCCCGACTGACCGGCGACCCGGTCCGGCTCATGCTGCCCGACCAGGCGACCCAAGCCGACGTCGAGGCCGCCCGGCACAGCCTCGGCCTCGACCGACCGCTGCTCGTGCAGTACGTCGACTTCATGGCCGGTGCGTTCCGCGGCGACCTCGGTGACTCGATCCGTCAAGGGCAGTCCGCACTCGGCCTCGTCCTCGAGCGACTCCCGAACACCGTCGAGCTCGCCCTGACGTCGTTCGTGATCGGCTTCGCGCTCGCCGTGGCGCTCGCGGTGGTCGCCGAGACCACCGGGAGCAAGCGGCTCCGCTCGACCCTGATGTGGCTCGCGACGGTGCGGCAGGCGATCCCGCCCTACTTGTTCGGCATCCTCCTGGTGCTCGTCTTCTCGGTCTCGCTGGGGCTCCTGCCGGCGATCGGCCGCACGAGCTACGCGAGCTTCGTGCTCCCCGTCGCGACGATGGCGACCTTCGAAGTGGCCCTGTACCTCCGGCTCATCTCGTCCTCCTTCGACGAGTCCCGGGCCCTCGACTACGTCCGGACCGCCCGTGCGAAGGGTGTCTCCCGCGGCCGGATCGTGGTGCGGCACATGCTCCCGAATGCGCTCCTCCCGGTCATCACGATCGCCGGCATCAACCTCGGTGTGCTGATGGGCGGCACGGTGGTGCTCGAGATGGTCTTCAACTGGCCCGGTCTCGGACGCCTGATCGTGCAGGGCGTCACCGAACGGGACTACCCGATCGTGCAGGCCGGTGTCGTGCTCATCGCGATGCTCTTCGTCGCCATCAACTTCATCGTCGACATGCTCTACGCGGTGCTCGACCCCCGAGTGAGGCTCTCATGACCCAGGCAACGACCCGGCTCAGAACCCGCACCCAGGCGCGGTCGCTCACCGCCGGACTCGTCGGCGCAGCACCCTCGCTCGTCGTCGCGACCGTCATGCTCGCCATCGTCGCGCTGGTCGTGATCGTGGTGCCGTTCCTCCCCGGTTTCAATCCGTACTCGCAGGACCTCGCGAGTGCGCAGCAGACGCCGTTCACGAGCGGCGCACACCTGATGGGCACCGACGCACTGGGTCGTGACCTCCTCAGCCGGCTGTCGGTGGCGACTCGCACCTCGCTCGTCGTGGCGTTCGGCGCCGTGCTCATCTCCATGGTGCTCGGCCTGGCGATCGGGCTGGTCGCAGGCTGGCGCCGCGGTCGTCTCGACGCGTTCCTGATGGGCGTCGCGGACGTGCAGCTCTCGATCCCCGTCGTCCTGCTCCTCATCGTGCTGGTCGCCGCACTCGGCTCGAGCACCACCCTGCTGGTGGTGATGCTCGGGCTGACGAACTGGGTCGGCTACGGCCGTGTCTCCCGGTCGATCGCCGTGTCCCTGCGGGAGCGTGAGTTCGTCACGGCCGTCACCGCGGCCGGCGGGTCCGGGTGGTGGGTCATCAGCCGCCACCTGCTGCCGAACGTGCTGCCGCAGATCGCGATCCTCGCCGCATTCGAGGTCGGCACGGTGATCACGATCGAGTCCTCGCTGTCCTTCATCGGCCTCGGCATCCAGCCGCCGACTCCCAGCCTCGGTGGACTCATCGCCGACGGCCAGAACTACCTGCAGACCAACCCCGCGCTCGTCGTCCTGCCCGCACTGATGATCCTGATGGTCATCGGTGGGGTCCAGTTCGTCTCGCAGGGCCTGTCCGCGCGCCGCTCGCGTCGCTGACGGACGGGAGGCGCGCCCGCCTCCGCCACGGACCGCACGTCCGGTACTCCCACCCCGCCCTACCCCCCTCCTCACCCCGCTCCCGAAGGGATCACCCCCTCATGGCATCACCCCGGATCCACCGACTGTTCGTCGCGGTCGGCCTCACCGGCGCCGCAGCACTCGTGCTCACCGGCTGCTCGGGCTTCTCGTCCGCCGACGCCGGCAGCGGCTCGACCACCAAGGACACCGTCACCGCCGCACTCACCGCGGAGCCGTCGACCCTCGACCCGGTGTTCGACACGAACCTGCAGTCGCTCAACGTCTTCGAGAACGTCTTCGACCAGCTCACGACCATCGGGAAGGACGGCAGCGTCGAGCCGGGCCTGGCGACGGAGTGGACCCACGACGACGCTCTGACGACGTGGACGTTCACACTCCGTGACGACGCCGAGTTCTCCGACGGGTCCCCCGTCACCGCCGACGACGTGGTCTACACGTACGAGACCGCGATGAAGGACCCCGAGTCGAACCTCGGCGGCTACATGACCGCGATCGACTCCCTCGAGGCGACCGACGACACCACCGTCGTCTTCCACCTGAACACCCCGTACGCGCCGTTCGACCGGCAGGTCACCCTGGTGTCGATCCTGCCCGAGGCGATCTACTCCGAGGGTGCGAAGGCCTTCGGCCAGAAGCCGGTCGGATCCGGTCCGTACGAGGTCGTGAAGTGGACTCGCGGCGACTCCATCACGCTGAAGCGGAACCCGGACTACTGGGGCAAGCAGGGCACCTACGAGAACGTCGTGTTCCAGTTCGTGCCGGACGAGACCACCCGCGCCAACTCCGTGCAGTCCGGTGACCTCGACATCGCCCTGCTCGGACCGGCCAGCGTCGGCGCCGCGAAGTCGTCCGACGCCGTCGACGTCGTCGACACCAAGTCCAACCGGGTCATCTACACCGGCTTCAACGCCACCGCGAAGTGGCTCGACGACCCCGACTTCCGCAAGGCCGTCAGCCTCGCCGTCGACCGCGACGCGATCTCGGAGAAGCTCATGGCCGGCACGACCGAGCCGGCCAGTCAGCTCGTCGCGTCGGTGACCCAGGGCTACGACGACTCGATCGAACCCACGGAGCAGGACGTCGCCCAGGCGAAGGAGCTCGTCAAGGCCTCCGGGTACGACGGCTCCACCATCACGCTGAGCTACCCGACGACCACGCTGCCGCAGATCCAGCAGCTCGCCCAGTCGGTCCAGCAGTACCTCGAGGCGGTGGGCATCACGGTGAAGCTCGACGGCCAGGAGTTCTCGACGTTCTCGTCGAACTGGTTCGCGAGCAAGTTCTCCGGCCTGTACATCTACGCGTTCGCCCCGTCGGTGCTGGACGCCGACCTGCCGCTCACGATGCTCACGAAGTCCGGCGGTCAGGGCTACGCGAAGAACCCCGAGATCGACGCGCTGCTCGAGCAGGAGCTCGCGGAACCTGACGAGGCGGCCCGCAACGCCGACCTCGGCAAGGTGTCGACGATCGTCGACGACAACACGTACTACGCACCGCTCATCGCCGACACGTACACGTACGGCGTCACCAAGGGGCTCGACTGGGCGCCCCGTCCCAACGGCATGATCCTCTTCGACTAGGAGTCACACGATGACCACCACCATCCCCACCGAGAACACCGCCGTCATCGTCGTCGACATGCAACGCGCGTTCTTCGACAACGACGACTCGCTCGGACGCGCCGGCATCGACGTCACCCCGCTCCGGCACGCGATCCCCGGCACCGTCGCCCTCGTCGACGCCGCCCGCGCGGCCGGCGTCCCGGTGATCTTCACCCGCTACGTCTACATGCCCGGCATGGTCGACTTCGGCGTCACGAAGGGCGCCAAGGCGTCCGACCGCATCGCCGCGAACTCCCTCGGGTACGGCACCGACGAGATCGAGCTCATCCCCGAGCTCGATGCACGGCCCGACGAGGTCGTGATCGACAAGTCCCGCCCGAGCGCGTTCTACGGCACCCGGCTGGAGCCCGTCCTGACCGGGCTCGGCGTCCGGAACCTGGTGGTCTGCGGCGTGACGACGAACATCTGCGTCGAGACCACCGTCCGCGACGCCGGTCAGCGCGACTACGCCACGTACGTCGTGCGGGACGCGGTCGCCGAGTTCACGCCGGAGCGGAACCACTTCGCCCTGTTCGGCATGGGCTGGTCGTTCGGTGAGGTCGTCGAGCTCGCCGACGTCGAGACCTCGTGGGGCGGCACGCCGTCCTTCCGGGGCACGCCCCAGCCGCGCGTGGAGACCCCGCTCCCCACCATCGCGGTCTAGTTCCCCCCCCCCCCCCCCCCGCACGGGCCGGTCGATCGGCCGGCCCGTGCGCCCTCGCCCCGCACCCTCCGCTCCCGTCCCGAAGGCAGCCCCATGACGCAGCAGCCGCTCCTGTCCGTCCGCGACCTGGCCGTGACGTTCACGACACCGTCCGGTGAGTTCGAGGCGATCCGCCGGGTGTCGTTCGACCTGGCCGCCGGGGAGACCCTGGCGATCGTCGGCGAGTCCGGCTCGGGCAAGTCGACGACCGCCGCCAGCGTCAACCGCCTGCTCGCCGACAACGGCCGGATCTCGGACGGCAGCATCACCTTCGACGGCGTTCCGGTTCACGACGCCCCCGAGCGCACCATGACCGGCATCCGCGGCAAGGGCATCGGCCTGGTGCCGCAGGACCCGATGTCGAACCTCGACCCGATCCACCGCGTCGGCACCCAGATCCGCGAGGCGCTCGAGGTGCACGGCATCGCCAAGGGCGCGGCCGCACGGACCCGGGTCGTCGAGTTGCTCGAGATGGTCGGCATCCCCGAGCCGGAGCGCCGCGCCCGCCAGTACCCGCACGAGCTCTCCGGTGGCATGCGGCAGCGCGTGCTCATCGCGATGGGGCTCGCCTGCCGCCCGAAGCTCCTCATCGCCGACGAGCCGACGAGTGCCCTCGACGTCACCGTGCAGCGGACCATCCTCGACGAGCTCGACCGGTTGACGAGCGAGCTCGGCACCGCCGTGCTCCTGATCACCCACGACCTGCCGCTCGCCGCCGAACGTGCCGACACGATCCTCGTGATGTACCGCGGGGAGGTCGTCGAGCAGGGCCGTGCCGCCGGGATACTCGCACGACCGGAACACGAGTACACCCAGCGGCTCCTCGCAGCCGCCCCGGACTTCGGTTCCGTGCGGCTCGTCGGCGACGGCCCCGTCACGACGGCTGCACGCTCGACCGGCCCCGACATCGCGGTGGCGGCTGCCGAGCCGCTCGTCCGGCTCACCGACGTCCGCAAGGAGTACCCGATCCGCTCCGGCGGCTGGCGACGGCAGGACCCCTTCGTCGCCGTGGCCGGCTCGACCTTCGACATCGCCCGCGGCGAGACCGTCGCGGTCGTCGGCGGCTCCGGGTCCGGCAAGTCGACGACCGCGAAGATGGTCCTGGCGCTCGAACAGCAGACGAGCGGCTCGATCACGTTCGCCGGCGCCGAGGTCTCCGGGCTGCGCGGAGCGGACCTGATGCGGTTCCGCAGTCGCGTGCAGCCGGTGTTCCAGAACCCGTACGGCTCGCTCGACGCCCGTTGGACCGTCCGTCGAAGCATCGAGGAACCGATGGTCCTGCACGGCATCGGCGACGCAGCGAGCCGGAGGTCCCGCGCGCTCGACCTGCTCGACCGGGTCGCCCTGCCGGCGGCGACGGCCGACAAGCTCCCGAACGAGATGTCCGGAGGGCAGCTCCAGCGCGTCGCCATCGCCCGCGCCCTCGCACTCCAGACCGACCTCGTGGTCCTCGACGAGGCCGTCTCCGCGCTCGACGTCGTGGTGCAGGAACAGATCCTCGAGCTGCTCGTCGAACTGCAGCAGGAGCTCGGGCTGGCGTACCTGTTCATCAGTCACGACCTGGCCGTCGTCCGGATGGTGTCGCACCGTGTGCACGTCATGGACCACGGCCAGGTCGTCGAGTCGGGCACACCCGACCAGATCTTCGGCGCCCCGCAACACGAGTACACGCGGACACTGCTCCGAGCGATCCCCGGAGCACGCGTGCTGGACGACGACCGCGCGGCCTGAGCCGGGCACTGTGACCGGCTGCCCCCGGGAGGCGCACCGACCCACCGGACCCACACCGAGCCTCCCGGCCGACCCGTCCCACGAACGCGCCCCAGGAGGCCACCGCATGTACCTCGACACCTCGTCCGAGCACGTCGACTTCATCTGGATGATCAAGAACGCGGTCGTGCCGCGGCCGATCGCCTGGATCGGGTCGGTTGCACCCGACGGCGGGTACAACCTCGCCCCGTACAGCTACTTCCAGCTCGTCACGATGGACCCGCCGATGCTCATGGTGTCCTTCACGGGCAGCAAGGACACGCTCGACAACATCCGGCACACCGGGGACTTCGTCGTGAACCTGGTCACGGAGGGCTTCGAGGCGGACCAGACGGACACCGCCGCGCTGTTCGACGCCGACGTCGACGAAGCGGCCCTGCTCGGACTCGACACCACGCCGAGCACCGTCGTCACCCCGCCGCGCCTGGCCGGTGCGAAGGTCGCCCTGGAGTGCCGGGCGACCGAGGAGAAGGAGATGCCCGGCGCGACGCTCGTGTTCGCCGAGGTGGTCGGCGTGCACACCGACGACGGCGTCCTCGACGACCGAGGGCGGATCGACATCGAGCGCTACCGCCCCGTCGGCCGGCTCGGCGGCGCGCTCTACACGACCATCACCTCGGCCTACCGGATCCCGGTGCCGTCGGCCGAAGCGGTGCTCGCCGGACACCGCTCCGGCGTATTGGCGGGAACGGTGGCGGACCGGACCACCAGTACGCCCGAGCCGCAGGCGGAAATCCCCACCACCGCCTGAAACCCCTGTTCAGGCGGCGGTACCGGCGACCGATTGCACGCGTAATCGAATCCTCACGGAGCAGTGGTCGCGGCGAAATCGCGCCCTGCTCGAATGGTCACACCACCACCTCAGTCCCCTCTGGAGCACGAATGGCAGCCGACCCCTTCCACCTCGCGTGGTTCACCCCGTTCAAGACGCCCGCGTGGAAGTCCCCCTGGGCCGCCGACACCCCGCTCACCTGGCTCAACGGTGAGTACTACATGGACATGGCCCGCTCGCTCGAGCGCGCCGGTTTCGACTTCATGATGTTCGAGGACTCCACGCTCGTCAGCGACACCTACGGCGGCAGCACCGAGAACGACCTGAAGCACGGGCTGCACTCCCCCAAGGGCGACCCGGTACCGCTCCTGCCGATGCTCGCGCAGGTCACCCAGCACATGGGGTTCATCGCGACGATGTCGACGTCGTTCTACCCGCCGTTCCTCGTCGCCCGCGTGATGGCCACCATGGACCACCTCACGAGGGGGCGAGTCGGCTGGAACGTCGTCACCAGCTCGGAGGACCTCGCCGGGCAGAACTACGGCCTCGACCACCTGCTCCCGCACGACGAGCGCTACGAGATGGCGGACGAGTTCATCACCGTGGTCAAGGAGCTCTGGGACTCCTGGGAGCCGGGCGCGATCGTCGCCGACCGCGAGACCGGGTACCTCGCCGACCACACGAAGGTCCACCCGATCCACCACGACGGGAAGTACTTCAAGGTCCGCGGACCACTCAACCTTCCGGCCGGACCGCAGGGCCACCCCGTCATCTGCCAGGCCGGCGGCTCACCCAAGGGCCGCGACTTCGCATCCCGGCACGCCAACGTGCTGCTCTCGGCCCCGAAGGGCGTCGACCAGATGCGGGAGTACCGCGACGACATCCGCGCCCGGGCCGTCGGGCACGGCCGGGACGCCGACGACGTCAAGGTGATGTACATCGTCCAGCCCGTCCTCGGCGAGACGCAGGCGGACGCCGAGGAGATCGCTCGGCGTCGAAACGAGCTCACCCAGGACCAGATCGAGACGATCCTCGGCATCATGTCGATCACCACGGAGGTCGACTTCAAGCAGTTCGACCTCGATGCCCCGCTCCCCGACGACGTCAGCACCAACGGGCACCAGTCGGGGCTCGAGCAGTTCCGGAAGCGCACCCAGGGCAAGACGATCCGCGAGGCCCTGATGGGGCAGCAGACCGAAGCCGTCGAGCTCGTCGGGACGCCGGCCTCGGTCGCGGCGCAGATGGACGAGGTCATGGAAGCCGTCGGCGGCGACGGGTTCCTGATCCGCGGTGAACCGGTGCGCACCCACTCCCGCCGGTACATCGACGAGATCGCGTCCGGC
Source organism: Curtobacterium sp. MCSS17_005 (assembly GCF_003234225.2). Lineage (NCBI taxonomy): Bacteria > Bacillati > Actinomycetota > Actinomycetes > Micrococcales > Microbacteriaceae > Curtobacterium > Curtobacterium sp. MCSS17_005. Next base: position 1,943,130 of record NZ_CP126258.1, on the reverse strand, counting down.
CTGGCGCCGGAGCTCCGCAGGCGGGGACTGATCCGGAGCGACTACCCCGAGTCCACGTTCAAGGCGAACCTCGCCGCGTTCTGATCCGGACCAGATCCGCGGACGACGTCCGCGGACGACAGGAGTATTCATGACCGCTTCACCCTTCCACCTCGGGTGGTTCTGCAACGGCACCTCGGTGCCCGCATGGGCACAACCGTTCTCCGGCTCGATCGGCGACGACTGGCAGGACGCCCAGATCTTCGTCGACCTGGCCAGGGCGATGGAGCGCGCGAAGTTCGACTACGTCCTCATCGAGGACAACACCTTCGTCGGCGACCGCTACGGCGACTCGATGGAGGTCTACTTGAAGTACGCGATGCAAGCGCCGCGGCAGGACCCGATGATCGTCGCGACGCTGCTCGCCCAGGCGACCGAACGGCTCGGGATCATCGCCACCGCCGGCACGTTCGCGTACCACCCCTACCTGCTCGCTCGCATGGCAGGCACGCTCGACCAGTTGTCGAAGGGCCGGTTCGGCGTCAACGTGGTGACCGGAACGAGCGACCGCGCGCTGCAGAACTACGGACACGACGGGATGGACGAGCACGATTCCCGGTACGACGTGGCCGAGGACTTCGTCCGGGCGATGACCGCGCTCTTCGACACGTGGGAGCCGAGAGCCGTGGTCGCGGACCGCAGGACGTCGACCTTCGCCGACCACACCAAGGTCCGGTACGCCGACCACCGCGGCTCCCACTTCTCGACCCGCGGGCCGCTGAACTCCGGGCCCTCGCCCCAGGGCCGCCCGGTCATCTCGCAGGCCGGCGGGTCGCCGCGCGGCATCGCGTTCGCCGCGCAGCACGCCGACACGATCGTCGCGATCCACTCGTCGCCGGAGAAGGCGCGCGACTACCGGGACCGCGTGCGGGACGCTGCCGCCGCCGCCGGACGGGATCCGGACGAGGTGAAGGTGCTCTTCGGCGTCTGGCCGATCGTCGGGTCGAGCGAGGCCGAGGCCAGGCAGCGCGCGGACGAGCGCGTGCGACTGGCGATGGACAACATCGACATCCCGCTCGCGACCATGTCGAAGTCCACGGACATCGACTTCTCGACCGTGCCCCTCGACACCCCGCTCGGCGAGCTCGACCTGGCCACGAACGGCACCCAGAACTTCGCGCTCTACCGGGACCGCAACGCCACGCTGACGCTCCGAGAGGCGGTCGCGAAGGAGGCCGGCGGTGCCGGTCCGTCGCTCGTCGGCTCGGTCGAGCAGGTCGCCGACCAGCTCGAGGCGTTCGCGGACGTCTCCGGTGGGGACGGCTTCCTGATCGGCACGAACGGCGTCACCCGGCGGTTCATCGCCGAGGTCTGCGACGGGCTCGTCCCCGAACTCCAGGCACGCGGGCTGACCCGCACCGAGTACGACCACGAGCACCTGCGGGACAACCTGCGGGCATTCTGACTCCTCTTGGAAGGAACCAACATGCGCGGATACATCGACACCGACTGGGGCCAAGTGCACTACCGGGCCGGGGGCCCCGCTCCCGAGGCGGCTGCGAGCGTGATCGCGATGTACCACGAGTCGCCGCGCACCTCGGCGGTCTACGACCCCGTGCTCGAGGCCTTCCCTGAGGACGTCGCCGTGCTCGCGTTCGACACCCCGGGGTTCGGGCAGTCCGACGACGCACCGGCCGACCGACCCCTCGGCGACTACGCGACCGTGCTGCTGCAGGCACTCGACGGGCTCGGTGTCGGACCGTTCCTGCCGGTCGGCATGAAGACCGGCTCGGCCCTCGTCACGGCGATGGCCGTCGCGGCCGGAGCGGACCGGGTGCCCGGGGCCGTGCTCTACGCGCAGGAGGAGCCGGACGATGCCGCGTTCGAACACTGGGCGAACGACTGGGCGCCGCCGATCGCGTTCCCGGCGGACGGGTCGACCCTGACGAAGCTCTACGCGAAGAACGTCGGCCTGTACGGCACCGACAACCCACGGGTGCTCTACGAGGCCGTCGCGGACACGATCGCGAACGCCGACCGCTACGCCTCGGTCTACCCGGCGGTGTTCCGCGGCCACCGGCAGACGTGGGAGGACATGCACGCGCTCGTCGCGGCCGGCGTGCACCTCACGGTCCTCGAACCGCCGGCCGCGCAGTTCACTCCCGACGATCCGATCGTGTTCGGCGTCGTCCCTGGCACGAACGTCGTCCCGATGCCGTCGACCGGGCAGTTCCCGGCGCTCGCCACGGATGCGTTCGTCGCGGCAGTGACCGGCGCGCTCGACCGCGCCGGTCTACGAGCCCACGTACTGGCGGACTGAGCGCCGCACCCGACTCCCGTTCGACCCCTTCCCGAAGGAGCACCGATGTTCACCTCTCCGTCCACCGCCGATCCTGCCCTGCTCCGTCAGGCGTTCTCGGGCTTCCCGTGCGGCGTCGCCGCCCTGTCCGCGGTCGTCGATGACGAGCCGACCGTCCTCGTCGCGTCGTCCTTCACGGTCGGCGTCTCGCAGGACCCGCCACTCGTCATGTTCGCCGTGCAGCACACCTCCACGACCTGGCCGGCCCTCGCCGACGCCCCGTCGATCGGAGTCTCGATCCTCGGGGAACGGCACGAACCGGTCACCCGCCAGCTCGCGTCCAGGGACAAGTCGGTGCGCTTCATCGGCGTCGACACCATGATCTCGGACACCGGATCGGTCTTCCTCGAGGGGGCGCCGATCTGGCTCGACTGCTCCGTGGAGCACACCTACCCGGCCGGCGACCACGACATCGTCGTGCTCAGGGTCAACGGTCTGCTCTCCGACTTCACACACAGCCCGCTCGTGTGGCACCGGTCGTCGTTCGCGAAGCTCAGCGCATGAACAGCCCCACCGTGACCGTGGTCGCGGGGAACCCGAAGCCGTCCTCTCGGACGCTCGAGGCCGCTCAGCTGGTCGCGACGGCGATCACCGGGACCCCACCCACCACCGTCATCGACGTGATCGACATCGGTCCCGGTCTGCTCGGTTGGGGTGACCCTGCGGTGACCGAGGCGGTCCGGGCCGTCGCGGTGTCAGACCTCGTCGTCATCGCGTCCCCGACGTTCAAGGCCACGTACTCGGGGGTGCTCAAGCTGTTCCTCGACCAGTTCGCATCCGGCGACGGCATGGCGGGCGTGACCGCGGTGCCGCTGATGCTCGGAGCCGGACCGGCCCACCACCTCGCCCCCGAACTGCTGCTCAAGCCCGTGCTCGTCGAGCTCGGTGCGGTCGTCCCGGTGCAGGGGTTGTACCTGTCCGATCGCGGGTTCACCGAGCCCGGCGCACTCGACCCGTGGCTCACGCGCTGGCGCCCGGCGATCACCACGATGCTGTCCAGTCGAGACCGAAGCTGATGGACCGGCTCGAGTGGTTGTTCGACGCGCAGTCATCAGTTGCCAGGCTGCGTTGAAGTGAACCATCCGTAACGCGAACGCGCGCCGTGCGCCGTCGAGGGCCCTCACGAGGGGTCGTGCTCGGTGTTCACCCCGTGGACCACGTGCGTCCTGCTCAGCAAAGCAACCGGCCCCCGTGGCCCCTCGTCGTCGACCGACGATCGGTCCGACCGGCCGTCTGAATCCCGGGACGAAGAAAGCCCCCGACCGGACCTGGTGGTCCTGCCGGGGGCTTCGTGGTGGTGGGCGATACTGGGATCGAACCAGTGACCTCTTCCGTGTCAGGGAAGCGCGCTACCGCTGCGCCAATCGCCCAAGTCCCTGCGTGGACCGGAGTCCATCAAGGTCTTGGAGGGTGGATCTGGAGGTGGGGACGGGATTCGAACCCGCGTGGACGGCTTTGCAGGCCGCTGCCTAGCCTCTCGGCCACCCCACCATCGAGGTTCACGTCTCCGTGAGTACCCGAACGGTGGGATACCCTCTGGTGAGTCGCGGGCCTTCGAGAAGACCCACACTCGAGCGGATGACGAGATTCGAACTCGCGACCCTCACCTTGGCAAGGTGATGCGCTACCACTGCGCCACATCCGCACTTGTCGTTCCGCTGTCGCGGCGACGACGTAAACTCTATACGCACCGGGGCACTTCCACCAAAATCCTCCCCGTTCACCGGGCGTGTCCCCCGAGTTCATGCGGATCGGGGCGGTTCGACACCCCCTGCGGACAGCGCGCCACACCCGGGCCGCGCGACGTGTTCGATGCACCGCCGGACTTCCGCTAGTATCGATCCGCACGAACAGTGCAGGGGGCGATTGGCGCAGTTGGTAGCGCGCTTCGTTCACACCGAAGAGGTCATCAGTTCGAGTCTGGTATCGCCCACGTAGCAACACGAACACCACCGACAAGAGCCCGACGCAGCAGCGTCGGGCTCTTGTCATCTCATCAGGCCGCAGCACGCGGCCGGACCACCAGCACGATCGGACGAAGGGGCGCATGACCGACGTCGACCTCGAGTTCGCCCGGGTCCGAGCGGTCCTCGACCGTCCGACCCTGCGGCTCATGTCCCGGCCGACCAGCGCCACGGTCCTCGCCGTGTTCCGTACGGTCTTCGACCGCGACGTGCAGTACGTCCCGGCCGACCGCATGCACCTGCAGGTCGAGGAGCACGTCGCGCGCCTGCAGGCGGCGGGTGCCCGCGTGCCCGCCAGCGACCAGGCGGTGTCGACGGCCAGCGAGCAGAGCGGCAGTGAGCAGACCGGCAGCGAGCAGGAGACCCGCCCGAACGGCCGCGCGCTGTGCCGCGAGTGGGTCGGCGCTCAGTGGCTCGTCCGCTCGAACTCCCCCGACGGCGACGAGCAGTACTCCCTGACCAGCCACGCGCTCGAGGCCCTGAGCCTCGTGGACGCCCTGTCGGCCGACCGCGCCCTGATCAGCGAGAGCCGGCTGGCGATGATCGTCGACGCCGTGCACCGGTGGGCCGCCCGCGCCGAACCCGACCCCGACGTGCAGATCCGACGGATCGACGCCCAGATCGCCGAGCTGCAGGCCGAGCGGGAGCGCCTGGAGCACGGCGACGACGTCGTGGCCGTCGACGACGACCGGATGCGCGACGGGTACACGAACATCTCCGACCTGATCCGACAGCTGCCGAGCGACTTCAAGCGCGTGGAGGAAGCGGTCGCGACGATGCACCGCTCGATCGTCGAGGACTTCCGGCAAGAGGTCCGCCCCATCGGCGAGATCCTCGACGACTACCTGGCGCGCACGGACAACCTGATGGAAGCGACGCCCGAGGGCCGTGCCTTCGAGGGCGCCTTCGAACTGCTGCGGGACGACGCCCTGCTCCTGCGGCTCCGTGACGACATCGCGACGATCCTGGCGCACCCGTTCGCGCAGGGCCTCGGAGCCGGCGAGCGTCGGGCCTTCCGCAACACCGTGACGATCCTGCGCCAGGGCATCGAGGACGTCCTCGCCCAGCGCCGTCAGCTCACCGCCACGCTCCGCGACCAGATCGTCGCCCACGACGTGGTGCGCGACCGCGAGCTCGACGCCGTGCTCCGTTCGATCAACCGCGGCCTCGCCACCCTGATGGACCAGGGCGGCGCGCGCGACCGCATCCCGCTGCCGCTCCTGCCTGCGGCCGCCGAGGTCGGCACGCTGCGCGAGCGCTTCTACGACCCGGACGCCGAGTCCGTGCCGCCGCCCATCGAGGAACCCGACGACGACGTCTTCGAGGACCTCGACGTCGAGATGCTCCGCATGCACGGTGGGCCGCTCCTGAGCGAGCTGCGCGCGGCACTCCGCTTCGCCGAGGCCGACTCCAGCGTCGACGCGTTCCACGGGCTGCCGCCCGAGCAGCGCCGACCGGTCGAGCTCTTCGGCCTCGCGCACCTGCTGACAGGGCGCGACGACTTCGAGTCCGCCGCGCACGTCGCCGAGCACCGCACGGTCCGCCCCGACGGCACCGCGATCACCTTCCACATGCCCACCGCTGCGCTCGACGACGAGCACCGTCCGGTCGGCGACGCACACGACGAGAACGCACAGGAGGCACGGTGAGCGACACGACGCCGGCACCGGTCGACGACACGGTCCCCTACGACGACCCCGCATCCGTGATGCAGGACGACGAGCGTGACGAGTCCAGCTTCGCCCTCTTCGAGGGCGACGAGGGCCGGCTCGACGAGCACCAGCGACGCGCCCTGGTGGCCCTGCTGCGGCACTCGTACGTCAGCTCCCGCACGCACCCCGACGAGTGGCGCGCGGTGCTCGACGCCGAGTACCAGCTGCGGTCCCGCCTGAACGACCTGTTCCTCGAGTTGCACGTCGACCGTGACCGCGAGGTCGCTTGGAAGCGCCAGGCCCGGTCGGAGAGCCAGCGCCGCGCGTTCCCGACCCTGCTCCGCGACCTGCCGTACACCCGCGAGGAGACGATCGTCCTCGTCTACCTGCGGATGCGCCTGCGCGCCGACGCCCGACCGGGCCCGGACCAGGTCGTCGTGGACCGCTCCGAGATCCTCGGGCACGTGGCGGGCTTCCGTCCGGCGACCGCGACCGACCGCACCCGCGACGAGGGCCGGGTGGCGAAGGCGATCGAGCGCCTCGTGACCGCACGCATCCTGATCCGCACCTCCGACCCGGACCGCTTCCGGGTGGCGAGCGTCGTCGAGGTGCTGCTCCCCCTGGAGCGCCTGCTCGAACTGGACGCCTGGCTGCGGACCACCACCGCGCAGGGTGGGGCGACCGCCCCGGGCGGCGAGCCGACCGACGGGGACGACCCGGGCCTCCCGACTGACGACACCGACACCGACGACGAAGGCGAGACGGAAGCGTGACCGACACGTTCGAGATCCCGGCGCTCTTCGACACGGTCGCGCAGTGGCGCGCCGAGTCGATGCAGGTCGTCAACTGGGGCGGGTTCCACGGCCACCGGCAGGTCGAGCTCTCCGGCACGGCGACGCTCATCTCCGGCGCCTCGGGCACCGGCAAGTCCACGCTGATGGACGCCTACCTGGCCGTGATGATGCCGTCCGACGTGCCGTTCAACGGCGCCTCCAACGACGCCACCACCGGCCGCGCGCGCAGCGCCGACCAGCGCAACCTGCTCACGTACCTGCGCGGCAAGGTCGACACCCGGCGCGACCCGGAGACCGGCAGTCTGCGCGACGTGAACCTGCGCGGCGACGACCAGACCACCTGGGGCGCTGCGGCGGTCACGTTCCGGAACGACGACGAGCGGCGCTTCACGGTGCTGCGTGCGTACATCGTGCCGAAGCGCGCCCGCGGGGTCGGCGACATCCAGATGACCATGGCGACGGTCGACGACACCTTCGACCTGCGCCGGCTCGAGGAGTTCGTGCCGTCGCGGTTCCACCACCTCGAGCTGACCGGCCGCGTGCCGGGGCTCGTCATCCGCGACACCTACCAGGAGCTCGCGTACACGCTGCAGACCCGGCTGGGCATCGGTGACTCCGGCGGCGGCAACCGCGCGATGCACCTGCTCGCCCGGATCCAGGCCGGCCAGCACCTGCCGACCGTCGACGCGCTGTACAAGTCGCTCGTGCTCGAGACCCCGGGCACGTACGAGGCGGCCGACCGGGCCCTCGCGCACTTCTCCGCACTCGACGAGGCGTACGAGGCGATGGACACTGAGGAGCGCAAGGTCCGCATCCTCTCCCCCATCACCGACCTGCACGACGAGATCTCGCGCGCGACCGAAGCCGCTGCGGCCCTGGACGGCATCGCGACCGGCGCCGAGGTGTCGCCGTTCGCGCACTGGACGGCCTCGCGGAAGCGCGACCTGCTCGACGCCGAGGTGTCGCGCAACGCCCGCGAGCGCACGGCATCGCGCGCCGAGGTCGCCGCGGCCGAGGCCCGGCACGCCGCCGTCGAGATCGAGCTGCGCGACGCCGAGTCCCGGCTCCGCGACCAGGGCGGCAACGCGCTCGCCCAGCTCGAGGACCGCATCGAACGGCTGACCCGCGAGCGCGACGCCGTGGTCCGCACCCGCGCCACGTTCGACGAGCGCACCGCGGTGCTCGGCACGTCCGTCGCGACCGAGGCCGACTTCACCGCCGCGCAGCGCAGCTCGCACGAGTTCCTCGGGTCGTACGCCGACGCGCGCACCGCCCTCGACGAGCGGCGCGACGCCCTGACCCGCGAGGAGTACCCGCTCCTCGACCGCGAACGGTCCCTGCGGCAGGAGCGCCAGTCGCTCGAGCACCGGCAGGGCGCCATGCCGCTGCCGATGCACGAGGCCCGGCTCGCGATGGCCCGCGCCGCCGGCATCGACCCGGCCGAACTGCCCTTCGTGGCGGAACTGCTCGACGTGCTGCCCGGCGAGGAGCGCTGGCGCACGGCCATCGAGTCCGTCCTGGCGCCCGTCGCCCGCACGCTGCTCGTCGACCAGGACCGCCTCGGCGACTTCAGCGAGGCGATCGACGCACTGCGCCTGCCCGTCCGCGTGCAGTTCGAGGGTGTGCCGACCGGCCCGCACCTGGACCTCGACGGCGACCCGGCGATGGTGTCCGGCAAGCTCGCCATCAAGCCGTCGCCGTTCAGCACCTGGGTGCGCGAGCGGATCGAGTCCGACCGAACCGACGCCCGCTGTGTCGCCTCGGCGTCCGACCTCGGCGGTGGTGGCCGCCGGGTCACCGAGTCCGGGCAGCTCCGCGACGGTCGTCGTGGCGCGCACGGTGACCGCCGCCAGTCGAACGTCATCGGCTTCACGAACGAGGCCCGCGTCGCCGCGGTCGAGCAGGAGCTCGCCTCGATCGCGCAGGACCTCGCCACGCTCGAGGCCCGCCGCACCGACGTCGCGCAGGACCTCACCGCGCTCGACGTGCTCCGCGCCGCGCACCAGCACGTGGTCGACGCCACGTGGGCCGCGATCGACGTCGACGGGCTGGGGACGTCCCTCGCCCGGCTCGACGAGGAACGGCAGGCGCTGCTCGCCGCCGACGACGGCCTCCGGACGCTCCGGGCCTCGGTCGCCCGGCTCCGGAAGTCCCTCGACGAGGCTGCCGACCGTCGCTCCGCTGCACGACTGTCGGTCCAGCGGCTCGAGGAGCGCCACGCGGTGCTCGTCGACGGCCAGGACGCCGCCGCCGAGATCCTCGAGCGCTTCGAGTCCTCGCCCGGTTCGCTGCCGGACGACCAGCAGGCCCGCCTGCTCGAGGAGACCTTCGAGGAGATCGGCGCCCCGGACGGCGTCGACGGGTTCGACGACGCCACGCGACGGCTGAAGCGCCGGCTCGAGGAGCGGCTCACGCAGGCGCTCGACGGTGCCGCGGCGGCCTCGACCTCGTTGACGCTGACGTTCCAGCGGTACCAGGACGCCTGGCCCGACCCGAACCTCGGCACCGGCGTCGCGTCGTACCCCGATTACCACGCGATCCTCGACCAGATCGTGGCGACCGGCCTGCACGCGCGTCGGAGCGAGTGGCGTCGACGCCTGTCGCAGTGGAGCGGCGAGGACCTCGTCCCGCTCGCCGGCGCCTTCGACCGCGCCGTCGTCGAGATCGAGGAGCGCCTCGAGCCGGTCAACGAGATCCTGCGGGAGCTGCCGTTCGGCGCGAACCGGGACCGCCTGAAGATCCAGATCCGCCGGGTCACCCGCGAGGACGTCACCGCCTTCCGCCGCGAGCTCCGCGCCCTGTCCGCATCGGTCGACACCGAACTGACCGACGACGTGCTGGAGACCCGGTTCCGACGGCTCCGGCGCTTCATGGCGGTCATCCGGCCCGACCCGGACGCCGCCCGGGGCCGCACCACCCAGCGCGACGCGGTGCTCGACGTCCGCCGGCACATGGAGATCACGGCCGTCCGGTACGACACCGACGGCAACGACCTCGGGGTGTACTCGTCACTCGGCGACAAGTCCGGTGGTGAGACGCAGGAGCTCGTGGCGTTCATCGTCGGCGCCGCGCTGCGCTACCAGCTCGGTGACGAGACGCGTCCCCGGCCCCGGTTCGCGCCGGTGTTCCTCGACGAGGCGTTCATCAAGGCGGACTCGGAGTTCGCCGGCCGTGCGGTCACCGCGTGGCTCCGGCTCGGGTTCCAGCTCGTCGTGAGTGCGCCGCTCGACAAGGTCACGGCGCTCGAGCCGTCGATGGAGCGGCTGCTGTCGATGCGCAAGCACCCCGAGACGGGCCACTCGTCCATCACCGAGATCGCCCGGGTGGAGCCGGCCGCCGTCTGACGCGGCCGGGTCTCGTCGCGCGTGTCGGCTGGTCAAGACACCCCGCTCGGTTCCGCCGAACGGTCACGAACCGTCGGATGGCGGCGGCGCGGCCGACAGTTCGCGACCACTCGGCGCGCGGCAGGCGGGGTGTCCTGACCACCCGGCCCGCGCTCTGGACGCGACCGACAGCGGCCTGGAGGCGCGGTGCGGGGCCGCCACGGGCCTCCCGGCCGTCGTCCCGCCGGTCGCAACACCCCGCTCACCTCCGCGCGCTGGTCACGACGCGTCGCCTGGCGGCGGCGCGGCCGACAGTTCGCGACCACTCGACGCGCCGCAGGCGGGGTGTCCTGACCACCCGGCCCGCGCTCTGGTCGCGACCGACAGCAGCCTGGAGGCGCGGTGCGGGCCCGCCACGGGCCTCCCGGCCGTCGTCCCGCCGGTCGCAACACCCCGCTCACCTTCGCCGAGGGGTCACGAACCGTCGGATGGCGGCGGCGCAGCCGACAGTTCGTGACCACTCGACGCGCGGCAGGCGGGGTGTCCTGACCACCCGGCCCGCGCTCTGGACGCGACCGACAGCCGCCTGGAGGCGCGGTGCGGGTCCGCCACGGGCCTCCCGGCCGCCCTTCCGCCGGTCGCAACACCCCGCTCACCTCCGCGCGCTGGTCACGACGCGTCGCCTGGCGGCGGCGCGGCCGACAGTTCGTGACCACTCGACGCCCTGCAGGCGGGGGGTCCTGACCGCCCGCCTGCAGGGCCGTCAGCGTGTCGACAGGTGCCGCACAGACGTTCCGTGACCACTCGCCGCTACGGTGAGGGCGTGTTCGGACGCCGCCGCTCCCCCAGTCCCCGCCCCGACGACGCTCCCGGTCTCGGCATCGGTGCCCTCGTGCAGGTCATCGACACCGATCGGGGTGGCGAGCAGTGGGCCGACGAGCCGATCGGGGTGATCGTGGCTCCCGGCGGGAGTCAGATCGGCGGGACACAGCGCACGTGGACCGTCGCCTTCGATGAGCCCGCGTACACGAAGGACGGCCGCGGCCCCTTCGAGCGCGCGACCGTCCTGAGTCGTCAGCTGGTGCCGGTCACGACCGACAGCGGCGAGTAGTCCGGGTCAGGGACTCAGTACTCCTCGGAGCCGCTCTTCATCATGGCCGCGACGGCCATGCAGCACCCGACGCCACCGAGGACGCCGACGCCGATGATGATCCCTGCGATGAGTTCGAGCATGGGTGGTGACTCCTTGGTTGCTTCGGCGTGTGGCTCCGCTCAGGTTACCGGATGCCGCGCATGAGCCGCAGCACCGGCTTGGCCAGGAGCAGCAGGACCACGCCCACCACGACGGCGACCAGGCCGAGGATCGTGAAGTACGGGGCCTCGTCCGCCGGGTCGTAGTAGCGGGACAGCACCCCGGTGACGGCGGTGCCGAGCGACACCGACAGGAAGAACAGCGCGACCATCTGCGTCTGGAACTTCGGCGGCGCGAGCTTCGTGGCGACGGACTGGCCGACGGGCGAGAGCAGCAGCTCGGCGAGCGTGAACACCAGCAGGATGCCGACGAGTGCGAGCAGCGGGGTGCCGTTCTCGCCCGAACCGGTGAACGGCAGGAAGAGCAGGAACGCGAGCCCCATGATCCCGGTGCCGAGGGCGAACTTCGTCGGGGTGGACGGCTGGCGGTCGCCGAGCTTGGTCCACAGCGCCGCGAACACGCCGGACAGCACGATGATGAAGACCGGGTTGATCGACTGCACCCACGACACCGGCATCTCCCAGCCGAACAGCGAGCGGTCGAGACGCTCGTCGGAGTAGACCGTCACGACGGTGAACTGCTGCTGGTAGAGCGACCAGAACACGGCGCTGCCGATGAACAGCGGGATGAACGCGAAGACCCGCGAACGCTCGTCACGGGTGATGCCGCTCGACAGGATGACCACGAAGTAGCCGATGGTGGCCAGCACGACGACCGCCACCACGACGGTGGGCAGGTTGCCGACGTTGAGCAGGCCGGTCAGCACGGCGACGACGATGACGACGAGCGCGACGACGACGCCGGCACCGATGAGCGGCAGACGCCGGCGGTCGACGGGGTTCGCCACGTGGCGGACGACCTCGGGCAGCTTCTTCCGCCGGATCGCGTACTGCACCAGGCCCGCCGCCATGCCGACGGCGGCGAGGCCGAAGCCCCAGTGGAAGCCGAGCGAGCTCTGCAGCAGCCCGGTGAGCAGCGGCCCGAAGAACGCCCCGAGGTTCACGCCGAGGTAGTAGAGCGAGAAGCCGGCGTCGCGACGTGGGTCCTCGCGGCTGTAGAGGCCGCCGACGATCGTGGTGGCGGTGGCCTTGAGCCCGCCGGACCCGAGCGCGATGAGCACGAGGCCGACCCCGACCCCGGCCACCCCGGGGATGAGCGCGAGGGCGATGTGCCCGAGCATCACGACGATCGCGCTGCCGAACAGGGTCCGGTCCGCACCGATCAGCCGGTCGGCGATCCACGCCCCGATGATCGTGAACAGGTAGACCGCGCCGCCGTATGCACCCATGATGCCGGTGGCGATGCCCTTGTCGATCCCCAGGCCGCCCTGCGTGACCGTGTAGTACATGTAGATGAGGACGATGCCCTGCATCCCGTAGAACGAGAACCGCTCCCAGAGCTCCACGGCGAACGGTGTCGAGAGCTCGAACGGTTGCCCGAAGAAGGTGCGTCCGGGACGGCCTTCGCGGTCCGCGGGGGTGGTACGTGACATGGCGGCCAGTCTGCCCCTGGCCGGGTGGGCACGCCCAATCGTCGAACTCCGCTCAGGTCTTTGGAGGGTTCCCACGACCTCGTGACGGCACCGGCGACACGGGTTGTGCGGCCCGCACGGCGTTCCCGCCACTGTCGGCACGGGTGTCTAGCGTGGACGGTGCAACACGGACACCGCAGTTCAGGAGGACTCCGCCCATGGTCGACACCGCACCCGCCCAGCGCACCACCCCCACCAGCGGCAGCGACACCGCGCCGGACGTCGACGTGCAGCACGCCGCGCCGAACGCCGACGCCGCCGGCGACCCGGCAGCGGGCACCCCGACCGCCGGCACGGACACCGACGTCCGCATCGACGTCGAGCTGGTGCAGGAGCTCCTGCTCGGACGCTGGGCCGAGGACCGCCGGATCTCCCGGCGGCTCGCGCTCGACCCCGCGATGCAGAAGATCGAGGGCCAGCCGATCCCCGAGCACCGGGCACGCGTGCTCGAGCAGCTCCGGACCCTGGTCGACGCCGGGGCGATCCAGCGCCCCTACCCCGCCGAGTTCGGCGGCCAGAGCAACCACGGCGGCAACCTGGCGGCGTTCGAGGAGCTCGTCACCGCCGACCCGTCGATGCAGATCAAGGCCGGGGTGCAGTGGGGACTGTTCGGGTCCGCCGTGCACCACCTGGGCACCGAGGCGAACCACCGCGAGTTCCTGCCGGGCATCGTCTCGTTCGAGGTCCCCGGCTGCTTCGCGATGACCGAGACCGGCCACGGCTCGGACGTGCAGAGCATCGCCACGACGGCCACGTACGACCCCGCGACCGAGGAGTTCGAGATCCACACGCCGTTCCGTGGCGCGTGGAAGGACTACATCGGCAACGCTGCCCTGCACGGCCACGCCGCCGTCGTGTTCGCGAAGCTCGTGACCGCCGGCGTCGACCACGGCGTGCACGCGTTCTACGTCCCGCTCCGCGACGCCGAGGGGGCGTTCCTGCCCGGCGTCAGTGGTGAGGACGACGGCCCCAAGGGCGGCCTGAACGGCATCGACAACGGCCGGCTCGCGTTCGACCACGTCCGGGTCCCCCGCACGAACCTGCTGAACCGCTACGGCGACGTCGCCGCGGACGGCACCTACTCGTCGCCGATCGCCTCGCCCGGCCGCCGGTTCTTCACGATGCTCGGCACCCTGGTGCAGGGCCGGGTGTCACTCGACGGCGCCGCGGTCGTCGCGCAGAAGATCGCGCTGCAGATCGCCCTGACCTACGCGATGCAGCGCCGTCAGTTCCCCACCGGTGACGGCACCGAGGGCGTGCTGCTCGACTACGGCCGGCACCAGCGCCGCCTCATCCCGCGCCTGGCGACGGTGTTCGCGCAGTCGTTCGCGCACGAGAAGCTCCTGCGCACGTTCGACGACGTCTTCAGCGGGCGCGAGGACACCCCGGAGCGCCGGGAGGACCTGGAGACCCAGGCCGCGGCGTTCAAGTCGATGTCGACCTGGTCGGCGCTCGACACCCTGCAGGAGGCCCGCGAGGCCTGCGGCGGTGCCGGGTTCCTCGCCGAGAACCGTCTGACCGGGCTCCGCGCCGACCTCGACGTCTACGTGACGTTCGAGGGCGACAACACCGTGCTGCTGCAGCTCGTCGGCAAGCGCCTGCTCACCGAGTTCCGCGCGAAGGCCCCGAAGGACCCGGCGTCCACCGCGAAGTTCGTGGCGGCCGTCGCGGCGTCGAAGCTGGCCGACGCGTCCGGCATCCGTCGCCTCGGCCAGACCGTGGCGGACCGCGGCTCCCTGGCCGCCAGCGTCGCCGACCTGCAGGACCCCCGCACGCAGCGCGAGCTGCTCGCCGGCCGGGTCGACACCATGGTCGCCGAGATCGGCATGCGGCTGGCGTCGGCCGGCAAGGACCGAGCCCGCGCCGCCCGACTGCTGAACCGCTCGCAGCACGAGCTCATCGAGGCGTCGAAGGCGCACGCCGAGCTCATGCAGTGGGACGCCTTCACCGAGGCGCTCGACGAGGTGACCGAGGGCGACACCCGCCGTGTACTCGTCTGGCTGCGCGACCTGTTCGCACTCGGCCTGCTCGAGGAGCACCTGGACTGGTACCTGCTGCACGGCCGGCTGTCGGCGCAGCGTGCCCGTGCGGTGTCGGCGTACATCGACCGGCTCGTCGCCCGGGTCCGGCCGATCGTGCCGCAGCTGATCGAGACCTTCGGGTACGAGCCCGGTCACGTCCGGGCGCCGATCGCGCTCGGTGCCGAGCAGGCCCGACAGGACGAGGCACGCGCCTGGTTCGCCGCCGAGGCCGCCGCCGGCCGCCTGCCCGAACAGGAGAAGAAGCCCCGCCCGTGACGGACGTGCAGCCCCGTCCTTGACGAACACGCGGCCGCGCCCGTGACGGGCGTGGCCGTGTCGGCCGCTAGGAGCCGGTCGGCTCCGGCGGAGTCGGGCCGTCCGCGGCAGCCCCGCCGCGGGCCCCGAGCGCCGCGCGCAGCTGCGCCTCGGCGTCGTCACCGGCAGCAGCGGCCTCGGCGTTCGCCTCGGCGACCGCACGCACGACCTCTTCGCGCTGGATCTTCACCCCGCGCGGGGCGTCGATGCCGATCCGGACGCCGTCGCCCCGGGAGTCGAGCACCGTGATGACGATGTCGTCGCCGACGAGGATCCGCTCGCCGACCTTCCGCGTGAGTACCAGCACCCGTTCAGCCTAGCGACACGACGGGGAGCCCCAGCAGGTCCACCGACCCGGGCGTGGCGGTCTCCCCCGCACCGATCGCCACGACACCGACCACGGGCAGCCGCGAGGCCACCGCGGACACCATCGCGGCCGAGTCCGCCGGCTTCCGCCCGACGTCGACCACGACCCACACCTGGTCGGCCTGCAGTGCGTCGCCGGTCGCCCGGTCGTCCCACGCGGCGACGGCGAGCACGGCGTGCCCGTCCCGGACACCGTCGGCCCGCGCCAGGATCGCCGCACGACGGTCGGCGGCGTCCGTCGGCCGGAGCGCGTGCCGCAGGGCGAAGAGCCCGGCGGCCGCGTCGACGTCGTTCGGCCGCCCGACCAGGAGCACCAGGTCGCCGTCCGCGGACCGCACGGCGGGCGCGGTGGACCGGGCCACCGGAGCAGGCGAGGGCGCGTCGAGGACGCGGGACGGGCCTCCCGACCCTTTCTCGACGACCGGCTGCGCGACGGCCACCGCCTGCGTGTCGACCACCGTCTGCGCGTCGGCGGCGGCCTGGAGGCGCGGGTCGACCCCCACGGGTGCGTCCGGCTCGGCCGGCGCGCGCGTCGGGCGCGGGGCGCTCGGCGTGATCCCGTCCGCCTGGAACCCGTCGAGCACCGACGCGAAGGCGTCGGCCCGCGTCGTCGCGGTGCCGTCGGTGCCGGCGATGCGTGCCTCGGCCGCCTCGGCGTCGGCGAGCAGCGCGGCGATGCCGACGCGCTGCACGGGCGAGTCGGCGATGACGACCCGGGCGGTGGGCTGGTCCCCCGGTTCCGGCACCTCGACGGTGGCCTCGACGTGCGCCTTGCGGAACAGCCCGCCGAAGCCCGGCGTGGTCACGCGTTCGGCCGCGACGATCCGTGCACCCGCGCCGAACTCGGTCCGGACCGCGTCGCGGAGGGACTCGAGCGTGGCGCCGCTACGCTGCAATCGGGTCGGCGGCACGGACCACTCCCACGGTCTCGATGGTGGAGCCCGCGGCGGTGGCCTCCTGGTAGGACAGCACCGGGAGCCCGTTCGACTGGGCGGCGACCATGCGGTGCACGGCCGGGCGGAGCTGCGGGGCGCAGACCAGGACGGCGGCGAGCCCCTGGTCCTCCACGGAGCGCACGGCGTCGCGGACGGAGCCCAGGACCTGCTCGATGCGGTGCGCGTCGAGCACGATCTGGCTGCCCTGCTCGGACGGCCGGAGCCCCTCGAGCATCGACTGCTCGAGCATCGGGTCGATCATGATGACGCGCAGGGTGCCGGCGTCGGTGTGCCGGGCGGCGAGGGCCGGTCCGAGGGCTGCACGGGCGGACTCGACGAGCCCCTCGGGGTCGGTCGACACCTTGGCGCGGAGCGTGAGGGCCTCGCAGATCCGGCCGAGGTCGTTGATCGGCACGCGCTCGGCGAGCAGGCCCTGCAGCACGCGCTGCAGCTCGGCCATCGAGAGCATGCCGGGGACGAGTTCCTCGACCGCGGCGGGGTTGACCTGCTTGACGCCCTCGGTCAGGACCTTGACGTCCTCGCGGGTGAGCAGGCGAGCGGCGTTGTCGCCGATGACCGCCTGCAGGTGGGTGACGAGCACGGAGACCCGGTCGATCACGGTCGCGCCGGTCATCTCGGCGGCGTGCCGGAGCTCGGCGGGCACCCACTTGCCGGTCAGGCCGAACACCGGCTCGACGGTCGAGGTGCCGGGCAGACCGTCCAGGTGGTCGCCGAGCGCCAGGACGCTGCGGGCGGGCGCGGTGCCCCGACCGGCCTCGACCCCGGCGATCCGGATGGCGTACGTCGACGGCGGCAGGTCGATCGAGTCGCGGGTGCGGACCGGCGGGACGACGATGCCCATGTCGATCGCGATCTTGCGGCGGAGGGCACGCACCCGGCCGAGCAGGTCGTCGGAGGCACCGGACACCATGTCGACCAGGTCGGGGGCGAGCAGGATCTCGAGGGCGTGCACGCGCATCTGCTCGAGCAGGTCCTCCGGGGTGTCGCCGGTCGGTGCGGCGGCCGCGAGTGCCTGCTGCTGGGCGGCCTCGGCCTCGGCCCGGGCGGCGTTCCGGCCGATGCGCCAGCCCGTGAAGAGCAGGGTCGCGCCGACGAGCAGGAAGGGCAGGATCGGCATGCCGGGGATGAACCCCATCGCGATCGCGGCGACGCCGGCGATCATCAGGGCGTTCCGCGACTGCGACAGCTGCGTCGCGGCCGAGGACCCCATCTCGGACTCCGCGCCGGACCGCGTGACGATCATGCCCGTGGACACCGCCATCAGCAGCGCGGGGATCTGCGTCACCAGGCCGTCGCCGATCGTCAGGATGCCGTACTTCGACAGGGCGTCGGTGACGGACAGTCCGTTCTGCAGCATGCCGATCGCGATGCCGCCGATCAGGTTGATGATGATGATCAGGATGCCGGCGATCGCGTCGCCCTTGACGAACTTCGACGCACCGTCCATCGCACCGTAGAAGTCGGCCTCCGCGGACACCGCGGCGCGGCGCTCCTTGGCTTCCTGGTCGGTGATCAGCCCGGCGTTCAGGTCGGCGTCGATGGCCATCTGCTTGCCCGGCATCGCGTCGAGGGTGAAGCGTGCCCCGACCTCGGCGACGCGCTCGGCACCCTTCGTCACCACGACGAACTGGATGACGATGAGGATCAGGAAGATGACCGCGCCGATGATGATCGACCCGGAGACGGCGACGTGGCCGAACGCCTGGATGACGTCGCCGGCGAAGCCCTCGCCGAGCACCAGCCGGGTGGACGCCACGTTGAGGCCGAGCCGGAACAGCGTCGCGACGAGCAGCAGGGACGGGAACACCGAGAAGTCGAGCGGCTTCTTCACGAACAGCGTCGTGAGCAGGATCACCAGCGCCAGCAGGATGTTGATGATGATCAGGAAGTCGAGCAGGAACGACGGCACCGGCAGGATCAGCAGCAGGATGATGCCGACGATGAACACCGGGACGACGAGCTTCGGCAGGTCCTTGCGGTTCATGCGGGGAGTCCTTCGGTCTGGTTCTCTGCGATGCGCGGTGTGCGGAGCTTGCGGGGGCGGAGGTCACCGGTCAGGGTGGCGGGGTCGATGACGCTCGCGACCTCGTCCGGCGTGGTCGGCCGTGGCGGCGCGTGCGTGCCGGCCGCGGTGCCACGGGCCTTGAGCGCCATCACGAAGGACAGGACGCGGGCCACCGGCGTGTACAGGTCGACCGGGATCTCGTGCCCGAGCTCGCACGCGGCGTGCAGCGCCCGGGTGAGCGGGACGTCGCGGACGATCGGCACCCGCTCTTCCTCGGCACGGGCGCGGATCACGTCGGCGACCGGACCGGCCCCCTTCGCCACCACCCGGGGCGCCGACTTGCCTGGCTCGTACTTGATCGCGACGGCGTAGTGGGTCGGGTTCGTCATCACGACGTCCGCGGTGCCGATGGCCTGGATCATCCGGTTGCGGCTCATCGCGAGCTGACGGGAGCGGCGCTGCGACTTCACCAGCGGGTCGCCGTCGCTCCGCTTGTTCTCGTCCTTGACCTCGCGCTTGGTCATCATCGTGCGCTTCCGGTTGCGGCGGATCACCACGAACACGTCGAGGGCAGCGAGGACGAGCCCGGCGACGATCGCGGCGCGCAGCAGCGTGCCCGACCCGGCGGCGGCGGCCTCGAGGACGGCCGACAGCGGCAGCGAGCCGCTCGTCATCAGGACCGGCATGAGCCCCTGCACCGCGAACCACAGGACGAGCCCGACGACGGCGGTCTTCAGCAGCGCCTTCGCCCCGTTCCAGAGCGCCTGGGTGCCGAACACGCGCTTCAGTCCGGCGACGGGATCGAAGTGGTCGGGCTGCGGCGTCATCTTGCGGAAGTGCACCCCGCCCTGGGTGACGGCAGCGGCGAGCACCGCGACCGCGACGACCGCGAGCATCGGGCCGAGGGTCGCGCCCATCGAACCGAGGGCGTCGGCGAGCAGGGCCTGCACGGCACCGAGCTCGGGGTCCTCGATGACCCGCTGCACGGCGAGGAGCTGGTCCTGCCCGGCAGCCGCGGCGTTGCCGATCGCCGCCGGGATCATGAGCGCCGCCACGGCGATCCCGATCCACGCACCGAGGTCCTGCGAGCGACCGATCTGGCCCTTCTCGTGCACCTCGCGCATCCGCTGCTGGGTTGCCTGTTCGGAACGTTCTCCGCTGTCGGACACGTCGTCACCCCCGTCCCGTGATCGCCTCGACGGCGTCGCCGGTCAGCGAGGACACCACCGAGGGCAGGGCCATGAAGAGCGCGCCGGCGAACAGGACGGTCAGGCCGATCTTGATCGGGAAGCCCATCTGGAACGCGTTGAGCGCCGGTGCCACGCGGGTCAGCAGCCCGAGGCCGACGTCGGCCAGGAACAGCACGACGACGAGCGGACCGGCGATCTGCAGGGTGGCGAGGAACATCTGCGACATCGCGGTCACGAGCATCGACGCGAGCCCGTCGACCGCGAAGGTGCCGGTGAGCGGCACGGCGTCGAACGACCGCACCAGACCGCCGACGATGAGCTGGTAGCCGCCCGAGGTGAAGAGCAGCGCGAGCGCGGTCATCTGGAACAGGCGGGTGAACTGGGCGCCGTTGACCTGGGACTGCGGGTCGAACGCCTGCGCGAGCGTGAACCCGCCGAACAGGTCGATGAGCGCACCCGCCGACTGCACGGCGGCGAACACCAGGAACACCAGGAACCCGAGGGACAGCCCGACGACGAGCTGGGTGAGCAGGGCGAGCAGGAACGGCCCCGTCTCGAGCGACTCGTAGCCGACGGCGACGCGCGGGGCGACGCCGATGGCGAGCCCCAGCCCGAGGATCACCTTCACCGTGCCGGGGAACGCCCGGTACGAGAACGGCGGCGCGATGACGAAGAACGCGACGAGCCGGACGCCGGCGAGCATGGTCGCCTCCAGACGGTCGGCGTCGATGCTGAGCTCCATCAACCGGCCCCGAGCAGCTTCGGGATCATGTCGAAGGCGACGTGCGTGAACGCGATCATCTCCGAGATCATCCAGTTGCCGCAGACCACCAGGGCGATCGCGACGGCGACGGCCTTCGGCACGAACGAGAGCGTCACCTCCTGGATCTGCGTCACCGACTGGAACAGCGAGATCGCGAAGCCGACGACGAGCGAGGTGATGAGCACCGGGGCGGCGAGCTTGCCGGACACCAGGAGCGCCTGGAGCACGAGGTCGATGACTGCCTGCTGGTTCATGCGTGCCCCCTAGACAACGTGGTAGCTCTCGATGAGCGACGTGATGATGAGGCCCCAGCCGTCGACCAGCACGAAGAGCAGGATCTTGAACGGCAGCGAGATCATGACCGGCGGGAGCATCATCATGCCCATCGACATCAGGGCTGCGGAGACGACGAGGTCGATCACCAGGAACGGGATGAAGATGACGAACCCGATGATGAACGCGCTGCGGAGCTCCGAGATGATGAACGCCGGGATCACCGTCGTCATCGGCACGTCGGCCATCGACTTCGGGTTGTCGAGCCCGGCGGCGCGGGTGATCAGGGCGACGTCCTCGTCGCGGGTCTGGTGGAGCATGAAGGTCCGCAGGGGCTTCGTGCCGATCTCGACGGCCTGGTTGAAGTCGAGGTGCCCGGCCAGGTAGGGCTGCAGGGCGTCGTCGTTGATGTGCCCGAGCACCGGTGCCATCACGAACAGCGACAGGAACAGCGCAAGTCCGGCGATCACCTGGTTCGGCGGGATCGACTGCAGCCCGAGCGCGTTCCGGGTCATCGCGAGCACGACGAAGATCTTGGTGAACGACGTCATCATGAGCATCAGCGCGGGTGCGACGCTCAGCAGCGTGATGCCGATGAGCGTCACCACGGCCGACGACGGGGTGCCGTCCGGGCCGTTCACGCTGACGCTGAAATCACCGGTCGCGGGGGCGGTCGGGGTCGCCGGGGCGGTGGGTTCGACGACACCGGCGGCGTGCGCACCGGTCGTCGTGAGCATCAGGAACCCGGCCACGACCGCCAGGCCGAGCAGGACGAGGGCGACGAGTCGACCCGACCGTGCCAGCCGGTGCGGCCCTGCCGCGGTCACCCGGCCCGCCGGTTCCGCAGCGCGGCCGCGGCCTGGCGCCAGGTGTCGACCGACAGGATCGAGCCCTGCAGCTGCTGCGCGCTCGGCACGGCGCGCTGCGGGCGACGGTTGCGCGGGCGCATCGGCAGCGGCGCGACGGCGCTGGTCGCGTCGGTCGCCCGGGTCACGTCGTCCGTGCCTGCCGGGAGGCCCGTGGTGGCGTCCGACTGCTGCGCGAGTTCCCGACCGAACGCGTCGGCCGACGGGGCGGGACGCACGGGCAGCGCCACCGGTCCGGTCACGATGGTGAGTTCCGGCGCGGGCGCCTGCCCGCTGGTGAGCAGGTTGACCCCGTGCTCGGACACGCCGAGCACGAGCCGCTCCCCCTCGACGTCGACCACGACGACGCTCGCCTTGCCGCCGATGCCCTGCCGACCGACGACCTCGACGGTCGCGGCACGGCGGCCCGACGGCTTGCCCGAGAAGCGCTTGCGGCTCGCGCGGTGCAGCACCCACATGAGGGCGAGCACGACGCCGAGCGAGAGCGCGACGCGGAGGGTGACGACGAGGGTGTCCACGTGCGGGTCTCAGACGCTCTCGGCGACGTCGAGGATGCGGGTGATCCGGACCGCGTAGTCCTGGTCGACGACGACGACCTCGCCGTGCGCGATGAGGCGGCCGTTCAGCAGGACGTCGGCGGGGGCACCGGCACTGCGGTCGAGCTCGACGACGGCGCCGGGCTCCATGCCGAGCACGTCGCGGACCGACATCCGAGTGCGGCCGATCTCGACCGTCAGGGTCATCTCGACGTTGTTGATCCGGCCGAGGTTGCCGGCGGGCAGGTTCGCCACGACGGGCGCCGACACCGTGCCGTTCTCGCGGATCCGGATGCCGAACCACCCGGCGGGCAGGCCACCGGCGGTCAGTTCGAACACGACGGTGTCCGGGTCGGCCAGCAGTGACGCGGCCGACTCGCGGTTCGCCTCGCCGAGCACCCCGACGCCGAGGACCCCGGCCGCGGCCTCGAGCGACGGACGCAGCACGTCGGTGACGGCCACGATGCCGTGGTCGGTGCCTCCGGCGGCCGTGATCGCCTCGAGGTCGGTGAGCACGAGCGCCAGATCGGCCGACAGGCCGCCGACGAACGAGGCGACCACGGCGTCCGTCGCCGCGTCGAGCACGACCGGTGTCGCGCCTCCAGGCAGGAGCACCGCGGTCAAGGGGGCGGCCGTCGGGAGCTGCGCCGCGAGCGACTCGGCCGCTGCGGTGTGGAGGGTGGTCGTTTCGGTCATCAGTGCTGCTCCGTGCTCGTGGTGGTGACGACGATGCCGGCGAGGCGCGAGCCGTTCGCGCCGACCGCGGCGGTGCCGACGGGTTCGCCGTCGACCGCGATGGTGAGGGGCCGGTGCTGCGGGTGCGGCAGCGGCAGGACGTCGCCGACGGCAAGCCGCAGGACCTGCGTCGGCAGGACCGCGGCCGGGGCGAACCGCAGGCTGACGCCCACGGGAACGCTCTCGAGCTGCGCGTCGAGCAGGGCTCGGGCGTCGGCGGGCGACACGTGCGCTGCGGCCTCGCCGAGCTGCGGCAGGACGGCCTCGGCCGGCAGGGCCAGCGTGCCGGGGGCGATGCGGTCGCCGACCCGGATCGAGAACGAGGCGACGATCATCAGGTCGCCCTTCTGCGCGGCCTGGGCGAACTGGCTGTTGAACTGGAACCCGCCGACCGTGACGTCCTGCGCGAGCAGCCCGCCGAACGAGTAACGGAGGTCGTCGAGGGCGTCCTCGACGATCTTGCGGACCAGGGCCTGCTCGATGGGCGTGAAGGTGCGGTCCGGCGTCGGCAGCGGCTTGGAGGCGCCCAGCGCGTGCGACACCCACGTCAGCGCGGCGTCGAGCGGGACCTGCAGCACGCCCTTCGGGGTCAGGCCGGTGATGGGCAGCAGCACCATGCCGGTGAGCGCGGGCAGCGACGCGGCGTACTCGTCGTACGTCGTCATCTCCACCTGCTCGCAGGTGACCTGGCTGACCGCGCGGACCTTCGCCGTCAGCTGCGTGCCCCACTGGCGCGCGAACGTCTCGAAGGCGAGCTCGAGGACCCGGGCGTGCTCACGGGCCAGCGTCGACGGGCGCGCGAAGTCGTACACCTCGGGCGCTGGCAGGGTCTCGGTCACGGGTGCGTCTATCGGTCACCTGTGGGGCACCCGTCAGTGCTGTACCCCGTAGTGGGGCGGTGGCGTCAGCGCTGGTGCCCTTCGCGCGCTGCGTGTCTCAGCCCTGCTGCGCTGGGTCTCTCAGCCCTGCTGCGCTCCGTCCTGTGCCTTCGCCAGCGCCGGCATGAGGGCGCTGACGTCCTGGTCGGCGTTCGACAGGACCACGATGTCGACCCGCCGGTTCAGCGCGAGGTCCTGCTCGGTGCCGCCCTTCGCCAGTGGCCGGCTCGACCCGAACCCGACGCTCTGCACGTGGTCGCCAGGCATCCCGCCCCGCTCGACCAGGTCGCGCAGGACCCCGGTCGCCCGCGCGGCGCTGAGCTCCCAGTTCGTGGCGTACGGCGCGGTCGAGTTCCGCTGGTCGGCGTGCCCCTCGACGCTGACGTCGTGGTCGGAGGTCTTCAGCACCGGCGCGATGGCGTCCATGATCGACCGCGCCTGGTCGGACAGGTCCGCGCTGTTCGTGCCGAAGTACGTCTCGCTGCCGATCAACCGGACGATCAGGCCGCGGGCGTCCACGGTGAACTGGACGTTCTCGGTCTGGCCCGCCTTCGCCAGGTTGCGCTGGATCGCACGCTCGAGCTTCGTCAGGTCGTCGAGCTCGCGCTTCGCCTCGGCGAGGTCCTGCTTCGTCGCCGTCGTCGGCACCACCGTCGACGCGGGGTCGACGTTGGTGTCCTTCGTGCCCGACGACGCCGTCGAGTGGTCGGCCTGTGACTTGTCCGTCGAGTAGCCGGAGCCGTCCTCGACCTGGTCCTTCGTCACGACGGTCCCGCTCGCGGTGTCGATCTTCTGCGAGTCGACCTCGCCGAAGCCGGTGGCGAGCGACTGCTTCAGCTGGATGTACTTCTCCTGGTCGACGGTGGACATCGCGAAGAGCACCAGGAACATGCACATCAGCACCGTGATCATGTCCATGTACGACGCCATCCAGCGCTCGTCGGGGTGCTCGGCCTCGTCGTGGGACTTCTTCGCGCGACCGCGGCCGCGGCCCCGGGGGTTGGCGCTCACGGTCAGGCCGCCAGCTGCTGGTCGTCGGCCGCGTCGGCCTTCTTGCCGGCCTTGCCGCCCTTGCCGTCCGTGTCGGCGCGGGCGGCGGGCGGGACCATGGCCTTCAGCCGCTCACCGAGCAGGCGGGGCTGGCTGCCGGCCTGCACCGCGAGCAGCCCCTCCATCAGGAGCGTCTGGCGGTCCGACTCGAGCTGGGCGAGCTTGCGGAGCTTGCCGCCGATCGGCAGCCACATGAAGTTCGCGGTCAGCAGGCCCCACAGGGTGGCGACGAACGCGCTCGCGATCAGCGGTCCGAGCTCGTCGGGCTTGCCGAGGTTCGCGAGCACGTGGGTCAGCGACACCACGGTGCCGATGATGCCGACGGTCGGGGCGAAGCCGCCGAGGCCCATGAAGAACGCGCTCGCGCTCCGGGTCGGGGCCGCGTTCGACTCGATCTCGTCCTCGAGCAGGATCCGCAGCTCGTCGCCGTCGGTGCCGTCCGCGATGTTCTGCAGCGCCTTCTTCATGAACGGGTCGTCGTGCTTGTCGGCCTCCTGCTCGAGGGCGAGCAGGCCGTTGGCACGGGCGGTCTCGGCGAGCCCGACGACGTCGTCGATGACCGAGGCCGGCGGGGTGACCTTGCCGGTGAACGCCTTCGGGACCGCCTTGAAGCTGGCGATCGCGTCCTTGAGCGTGGTGCTCGCGATGCCGCAGCCGATGGTGGCGCCGAACACGAGCAGCATCGGCGCGGGCAGGAAGAGTCCACCGAGCTCGACGTGCTCCATCTGGACCATGCCGAACAGGGCGCCGAAGGCGAGCAGGATGCCGACGATCGTTGCGATGTCCACGTCAGCGACCCCCGTCCAGCGCGCGACCGTGCTGCGTGGAGCGGAGCGCGGCGACCGGGGCGAGCGTCGGCTGCGGGCCGGTGTTCGTGCGGGGGGCCTGGTCGGTGCCGTAGGCCATCCCGACGATGCGGGCGCGGTACGCGGCGATCAGGTCGATGACGTCGGCCATCGACTCCCGCACGATGTACTTCGCGCCGTCGACCATGATGAGCGTCGTGTCCGGCGTCTCCTGGATGCGCTCCACGAGATCGGGGTTCACAGCGAATCCGCTGCCGTTCAGTCGTGTGACGACGATCATGGCCCGTCCTGGTTCTCGATCGTCCCGCCGCCGTCCGTGGGGCGGGATGCGGGCCCGTCCGTGGGCCTGCACGGAGGACTATCGGCCGGTGCGACGGGTGCGTTAGCGACGCGGTCGGGCCGTCTCAGCTGATCCCCAGGAAATCGCTGCATCCGATCGGGGTGCTCCGGCGGTAGTGGGGGTACGACGTCGAGGACGACGTCGTCCGCACCGGCGCGGACAGGCCCGAAGGAGACACGTCATGCGCAAGACACTCGCCACCGGCCTCAGCGCCGGTGTCCTGTTCGCCGCCGCTGCGGCCGTACTGCCCGCGACCGCTGCGACCGCCGCCACCGGCGAGGCGACGCTCTCGGTCCTCCACGCCGTGCCGGACGTGACCGTCGACGTCTACCTCGACGGTGAACGTGCCATCGACGACTTCACCCCGGGCACCCTCGCCGGCCCGATGATGGTGCCGGCCGGTGCGCACCAGCTCGCGATCACCGCCTCGGACGCCACCGACGCGTCGAAGCCGACCATCGGCCCGGCGGACGTCTCGTTCGACGCCGGTGGCAACTACACCGCCGTCGCCCACGACGCCACGGACGGGTCACCCACCGCCACGGTGTTCACCAACGACACCTCGGCCGTCGCGGCCGGCCAGGGACGCCTGGTCGTCCGGCACGTCGCCGCTGCACCGGCCGTCGACGTCCTCGCCGGTGGGAAGGCCGTCATGTCGAACCTGTCGAACCCCGACGAGCAGGCACTCGAGCTGCCGGCCGGCACCGTGTCGGCGACCGTCGCCGCCACCGGGACCACCGACCCCGTGATCGGCCCGGCGGACGTCGCGGTCACCGCGGGCTCGTCGACCATCGTCTACGCCTGGGGCAGCCTGGACGACGACGACCTCGCCCTCGCCACGCAGACGATCACGGACCTCGGTGGCACGCCGAACGGCGTCCCCGCCGGGAACGCCGGTCTCGTGGCCACGAACGACCAGGACCCCCTGCCCCTGGTCGGCGCAGCGGCGGCCGTACTGGCCGCCGCTGCCGCGATCGGGGCCGTGGTGCTCCGCCGCCGGCACGCAGCGACCCGCTGAACGTGCCACGCCCCGTGCGGTCCGCCACGGTGACGCTCGTCGTCGCCGTGGCGGCCGCCGCCCTGACCGGGTGCTCGTCGGCCGGGACCACCCCCGGCGGGCAGCCGTCCGTCCTGACGACCACCACCCCCACACCGGTCCCGTCGGCGTTCTCGACCGAGGTGCCGCAGCAGGCCGCCACGATCCCCCCGGTCCGGGACGCCCCCGCCCCGACCACCATCACCGTCGACCACGCCGGCATCAGCGCGCCGGTCCGTCCGGAGGGGGTCGACGAGGACGGCGCGATGGCGCTCCCGCCCGACCCGGCCACCGCGGGCTGGTACCGGTTCGGTGCCGCACCGTCGTCCACCGAGGGCACCGTCGTCATCGCGGCACACGTCGACGCGGTCGGCTACGGCATCGGCCCGTTCTCCCGGCTCGGCGACGCCCCGACCGGCACCCTGGTCATCCTGACCGACGCGGACGGTGCCGAGACCGCGTGGCGGATCGACTCCGTCAGCATGCTCGAGAAGCGGGGACTCCCCTGGGGCGAGGTGTTCCGTGACGACGGACCACGACGGCTCGTCCTGGTGACCTGCGGTGGGACGTTCGACGCAGCCACCGGACACTACGAGAGCAACCTCGTCGTCACCGCGGTCCCGGCCTGACCGTGGCGACGATCCGCCCCCTACGATCGGATCGTGGTCGACGACGACCGCGCCAGCGACAGGAAGACGTGACGACCATCCTCCCGGACGACAGCGAGCTCTCGGACGCGTTCCGCGCCGGGGGCGAGCACGCCCTGCGAGCCGTCTACGAACGGTGGTCGTCGCTCGTGTACTCGCTGGCCCTGCGCGCCCTGGCCGACCCGGCCGCCGCGGAGGACGTCACGCAGCAGGTCTTCGTGAAGGCCTGGCAGCGCAGCACGAGCTACGACCCCGGCCGCGCCCCGCTCGGCGCGTGGCTGGTCGGCATCACCCGGAACTGCATCGCCGACGCGCAGAACGAGCGTCGCCGGCACGCCAGCGCCGCCGACCCGGACGTGGTCGAGGAGACCACCCCGGCGCCGGAACCGGCCTTCGACCTGGCCGAACGCGCACTGGTCGCCGGCGAGCTCGACCGGCTCGACGAGGTCCCACGACGCGTGATGCGACTGGCGTTCTACGACGACCTCAGCCATCGTGAGATCGCCGAACGGCTCGAACTGCCGCTGGGCACCGTCAAGAGCCACATCCACCGAAGTCTGGCTCGGCTCCGAACACGTCTGGAGGTGATCGAATGAAGCACGTCGACGACGAGACGCTGGCGATGCTCGCGGTCTCCGACCAGGTCGCCGCGGACGACGTCGCCGAGCACCTGGCGTCCTGCGACCGGTGCCGCGACGAGGTGGCCGCGCTGCAGCGGGTCGCCGCGGTGACCCGGGCGTCCGAGGACGTCACGCTGGCCGCGCCCCCGGAGCACGTGTGGGAGCGGATCGCGGCCGAGATCGCCCGGACGCCGCAGCAGACCGCGGCGTCGGCGACCGACCCCGGACGAGCGGCCGAACGCGCGTCTGTCGCCACACCGTCCGACGCGCAGCACCACGCCGTGGCCCGCCGACCCCGATCCCGTCCCCGTCGTCGCCGAGCCCTCGCCATCGCGATCGCCGGCGTCGGTGTCCTGGCCGTCGTCCTCGGCATCGGTGTGGCGTCGGGGATCGTCCCCGGACTCCCCCGCGGCGACACCGAGACCGTCCTGGCGAACACCGAGCTCGCCGCACTGCCCGGTTGGTCGGGGACGACCGGCCGCGCCGAACTCGAACGTGACCAGGACGGCCGTGTGACCCTGGTCGTCGACCTGCACGGTGAGCGCGGTCGCTCCGGCACCGGACCGCTGCGCGAGGTCTGGATGATGCGGTCGGACCTGGGCGGACTCGTGAGCGTCGGCTACCTCGACGGCGACCAGGGCCGCTTCACGGTGCCCGACGGCGTCGACACCGCGGAGTTCCCGGTCGTCGACGTCTCGGCCGAGGCCGACGACGGCGACCCGGCGCACTCCGGCGACTCGATCGTCCGGGGCACCCTGACCGATCCCTGAGCAGTTTCGTCCCCCGAAATTCCCAACTGTGACGTATTCGAGACCTCAGGACGCGCAACGGGTGTCGATCTTCCATCGGTTTATCTCATGAGCGTGTTAGCGTGGCGCGCATGACCGACACCACCACCGTCGTCTCGCCGGCATCTCCGGCGACCGCAGCACCCCTCCGTGAGGTCGGCGCCCTGATCCGGGGCGCCCGCAAGGGCCGCAGCATGACGCAGGCCCAGCTCGCCGAACGCGTCGGCACCAGCCAGAGCGCCATCAACCGCATCGAGCAGGGCGGGCAGAACCTGTCCCTCGAGATGCTCACCCGCATCAGCGACGCCCTCGACCAGCAGATCGTCTCGATCGGCGGCGCCCCGCAGCGTGCCCACCTGCGCGTCCAGGGCGGCCGGAAGCTCAGCGGCTCCATCGCGGTGAACTCGAGCAAGAACGCCGCCGTGGCGCTGCTCTGCGCCTCGCTGCTCAACCGCGGCGTGACCCGGCTGCACAAGGTCGCTCGGATCGTCGAGGTCGACCGCATCATCGACGTGCTCCGCAGCCTCGGCGCGAGCGTCACCTGGTCGGAGGACGGCGAGACCCTCGAGATCGTCGCCCCCGATGACCTGCACCTCGACGCGATCGACGCCGACGCCGCCCGCCGCACCCGCAGCGTGCTCATGTTCCTCGGTCCGCTCAGCGGCCGGTACGAGTCCTTCCGCCTGCCCTACGCCGGCGGCTGCGACCTCGGCACCCGCACGGTCGAGCCGCACCTCATCGCGCTCCGTCCGTTCGGCGTGGACGTCGAGGCGACCTCCGGTTGGTACGAGGTCGACGTCGCGAACCAGGCCGTCCCCACCAAGTCGGTCGTGCTCACCGAGCGCGGCGACACCGTGACCGAGAACGCGATCCTGGCCGCCGCCGCCCGCGACGGCGAGACCGTCATCCGGAACGCCAGCCCCAACTACATGGTGCAGGACCTCTGCTTCTTCCTCGAGCTGCTCGGGGTGCAGATCGAGGGCATCGGCACCACCACGCTGCGCATCACCGGCAAGAGCCGCATCGACGAGGTCGTGGACTACTGGCCGAGCGAGGACCCAGTCGAGGCGATGAGCCTGCTGACCGCCGGCATCGTCACCGCGTCGACCCTCACCGTGACGCGTGCGCCGATCGAGTTCCTCGAGATCGAGCTCGCGACCCTGGCCGAGATGGGCCTGCGCTTCGACGTCACCGAGGAGTACGCCGCCGCCAACGGCCGCACCCGCCTCGTCGACATCACGGTGTACCCGTCCGAGCTGCACGCGCCGATCGACAAGATCCACGCGATGCCGTTCCCCGGCCTGAACATCGACAACCTGCCGTTCTTCGTCGTGATCGCGGCCATGGCCGAGGGCACCACGCTCGTGCACGACTGGGTCTACGAGGGCCGGGCGATCCACCTGCTCGACCTCACCCGACTGGGCGCGAGCGTCACCCTGCGTGACCCGCACCGCCTCGACGTCACCGGTCCGACGCACTTCTCCGGTGCCGAGATCAGCTGCCCGCCGGCGCTGCGGCCCGCCGTGGTGATCCTGCTGGCGATGCTCGCGGCGAAGGGCGAGAGCGTCCTGCGCAACGTCGGCATCATCGCCCGTGGCTACGAGCAGCTGCAGGAGCGCCTCAACTCGCTCGGCGCGTCCATCGAGACGTTCCACGACTGACGCGACCACCCGCCCGCGCGACCTGACGGCCCGTCCCCGCAAGTGGGGACGGGCCGTCACCCGTTCTGCGGGGTCCCCACGGGCCTCCAGGCCGATGCCCAGGAGCGCTCCATGCGCCGCCCAGCCCGACCGTGCTGGATGGGCAGATGGCCACGAGATCACTCCTGACCGTCCCCCTGCTCATCACCGTCGCGGCCGCCGCGGCGGCCTGGCTGGTGCTCGGCCCCGCCGCAGCGCTCGCCTTCGTCGCCCTCGCGTTCCTCGAGATCGCGATGGCCGCGGACTCGTCCGTGCCGATGGCCGGCATCGCCGGGCGCCTGCACTCCCCCGCCCGCCGGCTGTTCCTGTCGCTCGGGATCGTCGCGGGCGTGCTCGCGATGCGCCTGCTCCTACCGCCGGCCGCCGTCGCGGTCGGTGACGCGACCGACCCGGCCAGCTCGGTCGAGGAAGCCGTCTTCGCGCCCGGCTCGTTCTCCGCGCACCTGGCCGAGGTGCGTCCGGCCCTCGCCGCCTTCGGCGCCGCGTTCATCTGGCAGGTCTTCGCCGAGTACCTGTTCAACACCGACCGCGCGTCCCGCAGGTCGTGGCTGGGCAGCCTGGAGGCACGACTCGCCTCCGTCGCGCGACCCCGCGTCTGGTCGCTGGTCACCGCTGCGACGGGGGTCGTCGTGACTTCCGTGCTCGTCGGGTCGCGCTCCGGCTGGGCCGCCGGTGCGCTGCTGCCGGTCGCGCTCGGTGGGGTGGCCGGCATCGCCGCGTACCTCGTGTCGAAGCGGACCGCGGCCTGGGCGCTGCGTCCGGACCCCGGAGGCGGCGGGTCGGACACGGCGTCGATCGGGGTGGGCCGCGGAGCCTGGCGCATCCACCTGTACGCATCGACGGTCGTGTTCGAGCGGGGGCTCGTGGTGTTCATGCTCTTCGAGATCCTCGACGGCGTGTACAGCCTGTCGGGGTCCGGGCCGCTCGGGTCGGACGGGCTCGGGGCGCTGGAGCAGGCCGCCGTCGCCATCGGGGCGATCGGGGTGGGCGCGGTGTTCCTGGCCCGCCTGACCTCGCGGGTCGACCAGGCTGCGGGGCTCAAGCGGCTGCGGTACCTGAAGGCCGGGGCGGCGTACGTGCTCGGGGTGCTGTCGGTGCTGCTGTGGGCGAGTCTGCTCGTGCCGATCCCGGGCGTCGTCGTGGGGTGGTTCGGGACCGTCGTGATCGGATCGGCGCTGGTGAGCTCCCTGCCGTGGCGCGCGTGGTGGCGGCGGGTGGTGCGGCGGCCGCGGGCGGTGTGACGCGGCGGCTCGTGACGGGTCCTGCGCCGTGGTGCGGCGCGTCGTCCGGCTGTGGTGCGGCGCGTCGTCCGGCTGTTCTGGAAGGATCCACCGTGGATCGGCGTTGACTGGCGGGTCGGACGACGATCGGAGTGCACGTGCTGGGACCGGAACTGGTGGTCGTGCTCGGCCTCGCCATCGCACTGACGGCGGCCGTGGCCGACCGGATCCGGATCGCACCACCCGTGCTGCTCCTGGTCTTCGGTGCGCTGCTCGGGCTCGTGCCGGAGTTCGCGGACGTCGAGCTCCCCGCCGAGGCCGTGCTCCTGCTGTTCCTGCCGGCGCTGCTCTACTGGGAGAGCCTGACGACGTCGCTCCGCGAGATCCGGAAGAACCTGCGCGGCATCGTCCTGATGGGCACCCTGCTCGTCGTGGTCACGGCCGGTGCCGTCGCCGTGCTGCTGCACCTGCTCGGGATGCCGTGGGGGCCGGCCTGGGTGCTCGGCGCCGCGGTCGCCCCGACCGACGCGACGGCGGTCGGCGTGCTCACGAAGATGCTGCCGCGGCGGAACGTCACGGTGCTCCGCGCCGAGAGCCTGGTGAACGACGGCACCACCCTGGTGGTCTACGGCATCGCGGTGGCCGTCACCGTCGGGACGCAGGAACTCACGTTCTGGGGCGTGTCCGGCATGCTCGTCCTGTCGTACATCGGCGGGGTCGCCGCCGGGCTCGCCGCCGCCTGGATCGGGACGATGGTGCTGCGACGCGTCGACACCGTCGTGCTCGAGAACCTCGTCACCCTGCTCGTGCCCTTCGCGGCCTTCCTGGCCGCCGAGGCCATCGGTGCCTCCGGTGTGCTCGCCGTCGTGGCGGCCGGCATCGTCGTCAGCCAGGTCGGCCCGAAGCTGGACCGTGCCGAGACCCGCCAGCAGGTGCGCGCGTTCTGGTCGTTCCTGACCTTCCTGCTCAACGGCGCGCTGTTCGTCCTGGTCGGCATCGAGGCGATGGTCGCCGCACGTGCACTGGACCCCGCCGACCTGCTGCGTGGGACCGGGATCGTCTTCGCGGTCGCGGTGCTGCTCGTCATCGTGCGGTTCGCGTTCCTCAACGCCGCGGGCGGGACCATCTGGCTCGTCACCCGGCGCACCGGCGGAGAACCGCGCGAGGGGCATCGCGACCGGCTCGTCAGCGGCTTCGCCGGGT
This sequence comes from Curtobacterium sp. MCSS17_005, assembly GCF_003234225.2. Classification (NCBI taxonomy): domain Bacteria; kingdom Bacillati; phylum Actinomycetota; class Actinomycetes; order Micrococcales; family Microbacteriaceae; genus Curtobacterium; species Curtobacterium sp. MCSS17_005. The sequence continues at coordinate 1,909,962 of NZ_CP126258.1, read as the reverse complement.
TCCGGGGCGCGGTGTCGCTCGCCATGGCCGTCGCCGTGCCGCGCACCCTCGAGTCCGGCGGCGACTTCCCCGAGCGGGACCTCATCGTCTTCGTCACCGCCGGCGTGGTCATCGTCACGATCGTCGGGCAGGCGCTCGTGCTGCCGGCCGTCCTGCGTCGCGCCGCGCTGCCCGAGGACGAGTCCGTCAGCGAGGAACGTCGCTACGCCGAACGCACCGCCATCGAGGAGGCGCTCGATGCACTCCCCCGTCTCGCACGGTCGACCGGAGCCGATCGTGCCACCGTCGATCGCCTGCGGAAGGACTACGAGGCGCACCTCGACGTGATCGAGGCCCGCGAAGGGGACGACGACGACCACCCCGCGCTGCAGCGGCACGACAACGCGGTCGCCCTCGAGCTCGCACTCGTCCAGCACAAGGCGAACACCCTGTTGCGCCTGCGCGACGCGGACGAGATCGACGACCTGGTACTGCGTCAGGTGCGCGCCGGGTACGACGCGGAAGAGGCGCGGCTGGACGGCATCGAATCGGTGGCGTCGCCGCCCACGTCGTCGTAGGGCGACTCCGGGCGCACCTGGTCGAATCGGGCGTACCCGGTCGGTCGTTCCGACCAAGTACGCCCGTTTCCCGTTCCCATCGCAGCCGTTATGGGAAGGAACGCACCCGCTCATGTGCGCCGCCGCAGCCAGACGCCCGTGTGATGCCCCGTCCGGCTCGACGTGTGCTCAGCGCGAGAGTCCGACCGACACAGCCGCCGTCGACGGACCACCGCACCGCTCGTCCTGGTCGCCCTGCTCGTCGCGGACCCAGTGCAGCGCAACTGGTCGGCTGAGGAGCAGACGGTCCTCGCGGTCGTAGACAGCGACCCGGCCCACCGTCGGGATGCCGGAATCTGCCGTCGTCCGCCAGACGGCACCGCCGGGCACGGGCGTGGGCGACGGCTCCGGCGCGACACCGACGGGGACCAGCGGTGGGTCCGACGGAGTCGGCGGCGTGCAGCGTGCTCCCCCACACGTGCGGACGAGGGCGACGTCGCTCAGGTCCCGGGCGTCTCCGGTGACCGTCACCTCCACCGTGTTGAACCACGCTGACGACTTCTCCTGCACCATCCACCAACGCCACCGCTCCGTACGACGCGCGACACACCCGGTCAGCGCTCCGGTTCAGACGTCCGAGAGCCGACGCCCGGTCAGCGCGTCGTTCCAGCTCGTGCGGCCGCCGGGAGCACGCGACTCGTGCACGCCGTCGTGGCCGCGCGGTCGATCACACCGCCAGCGGTCGAAGACGCTCCAGCAGCGGTGGTCGGACTGGTGGTCGGTGTCGGGGTTCTCGCGCATCGCACCGATGAGACGTCACGACGCGCCGTTTCGTCACGAACCGTCGCCGAACTCCCTGCTCCACGAACGACGGTGAGCAGGAACGGTCGAGTCCCCCTTCGGTACCCGACCGTTCCTGCTCACCAAGCGCACGACGACGCGAGCGGGCGCGACGCGAGCGGGCGCGACGCGAGCGCCCGCGACGCGAACCCCCGCGCCTAGCGCTTCAGGTTCGTGAGCTCCTGCAGCACCTCGTCCGAGGTGGTGATGATGCGCGCGTTCGCCTGGAACCCGCGCTGCGCGACGATCAGGTTCGTGAACTCCTGCGACAGGTCGACGTTCGACATCTCGAGCGTCCCCGCAGCGAGCGAACCGACGCCCGCCGAGCCGGGACCGCCGACCGTCGCACCGCCCGAGTTCGCGGTGGCGCGGTAGCCCGACGCCCCGGTCTTCTCGAGGCCGGCCGGGTTGGCGAACGTGGCGAGGGCGATGCGGCCGAGCGCGAGCGACGCGCCGTTCGAGAACGTGCCGGTGACGGTGCCGTCCTTCGAGATCGAGTAGCCCTGCAGCGCGCCGGCCTCGCGGCCGTTCTGCGAGCCGATCGCCGCGGTGTTGAGCGAGGCGAACCCGGTCAGGTCGCCCATGTCGACGCGGATGCCCCCGACGGCGAGGGTGCCGCCGGCGGCCAGCTTGCCGTCGGTGCCGAAGGTCAGCGAGGTCGTCGCCGTGGTGCCCTGGCCGTTGCGCCCGGTGACGTCCCAGCCGTCGGCGGTGCGCGTGTAGGCGAGCGACATCGTGTGCTTGGCGCCCGAGGCGTCGTACACGGTGGCCTCGCGGGTGATGGTCTGGCCGACGGCCGTCTCGGACGGCAGGTTGCCGGCGACGGTGGCGGCGGTGGTGCGGACCGCCGGGGCCGCGGCGTCGAGCGGCAGCGTGATGTCGGACAGCTGGCCGTTCTCGTTGACGACGCCGTTCGTGGCCGGGTAGCCCTGCACGATCTTGCCGTCGGCGGTGACCAGGCGGCCGTTGGCGTCGAAGTCGAACGCACCGGCGCGGGTGTAGACGGTGTCGTTGCCCAGGCGGGTGACGAAGAAGCCGTCGCCCGAGATCATCAGGTCGGTGGCCTTGCCGGTGGCCTGCGCCGAGCCCTGCGAGAAGTTCGTGGAGACCCCGGCGACCTGCACGCCCAGGCCGATCTGGGCCGGGTTCGTGCCGCCGATGCCGGTCTGCGGTCCGCCGGCACCCTGGGTCATCTGCGACAGGGTGTCCTGGAACACGGTCGTCGACGACTTGAAGCCGACGGTGTTCACGTTGGCGATGTTGTTGCCGGTGACGTCGAGCATCTGCTGGTGGGAGCGGAGGCCGGAGATCCCGGAGTAGAGCGAGCGGAGCATGGTGCGTCCTTTCGGAGAGGCAGGAAGAGCGAGGAAGAACGAGGAAGAGCGAGGAAGAACGAGGAAGAACGAAGAACGGAGGAGCGGGCGTCAGGACGCCGGAGCGGTGGTGGTGATGCCGGAGATCACGTCGAGAGCGACCTCCTTCCCGTTCACGGTGACCGTGGGGACGCTGTTCGCGTACGACACGGCCGAGGCGGTCCCGGTGACGGACTTGCCCGAGTCGGCGTCGGTGTAGCTGACCTGCTTGCCGACGAGGTTCGCTGCGGCGATGCGCATCTGGAGCGAGAAGTTCTCGTTCCCCGTCGTGGTCTGGTTGGTGATCTGCTCCATCATCGCGAGCTGCGTCTGCTGGCCGATCATCTGGTTGGTGTCCATCGGCGACGACGGGTCCTGGTTGCGCAGCTGCGTGACGAGCAGCTTCATGAAGACCTCGGAGTCCATCGTCTGGGACTTCTGGGCGGTGGAGTTCGCGGCGAGGGCCGCGGCCTGCGCGGTCGGGTCGACGCTGCCGGTGATGCCGTCGATGGGCATGGTGCGTTCCTGTTCGTGAGCCGGATCAGGCGAGGACGTCGAGTCCCGCGGTGCGGATGGAGGGCGTGTGGGCGGTGGGCTGCGGACGCGGAGTGACCCGCGCCTCCAGGCCGGGGTCGCCAGGCAGCGCACGTGCGGCCGAACGCTCGTCGCGACCCGGCGCGTCCTGCGGCTGGTTCTGCGACGACAGGTCGAGCGTGGTGCTCACACCGGTGCCGGCGGCGTCGCGCCGCAGGTCCGGCAGGACCTGACGGACGGCCTCGCGGCCGGCGTCCGAGGCGGCGAACAGCTCGACGTGCATGCCGTGCGCGGTGACGTGCGCGCGGACCGTGACCGGGCCGAGGCTGTCCGGCACGACCTGCACGGTGACGACGTGCTCGCCGGGGCCGGCCTGTGCGAGCGAGAACACCGGTCGCGCCAGCTGCTGGGCGAGCGGCGCCGGGGACGGCGCGGTCGCCGCGGCGGGCGCAGTGGTCGGCGTCGTCGCCATGACGAACGGCGTCTCGCCTCCGCGCGTCGGGGCAACGGCCGGGAGGCCCGGATCACCCGGCGTCGACGCCTGCTGCTCCGTCCCGTGGCCGGCTCGGGAGCCGGGGCCGGCTGCCGGGGCGGCAGTGACGACCGGCGCCTGGGCCGGCGTCACGGTCCCGGTGTCGCCGTCGGCGGTGCGGGTGGCGGCGGGGGCCGCGATGGCGGCAGCGGCCGTCGGGGCGGTGGTCGCCGGGTCGGTCGCGGCCCTGGTCGTCGACGCAGCGGTCGTCGCGGGGGTGGCGTCGGCGACGGTCCTCGCGGCAGCGGCCGGAGACACGGTGCCGGCGGGCGTCACGGCAGGCGTCGCCGCGGCGGCGGTCGCCGGCCGGGTCGTCGCAGCGGCAGCCGTCTCCGGTGCCACGCCCGACGCCGGTGCCTGCTGCGGAGTCGTCGTGGCGGGGGCGGTGGTCGGCGCCGCAGTCGACGGGACCGGCGTCGACGTGTCCCCCTCCACCGACGGTGGTGTCGTGGTCGTGGTGTTGGTCGTTCCGGCGGTCACCCCTGCGGCCACGACGGCGTGTGGGTCGCCGGCGGGCGTCTCGGCGGCGCGGCTGGCCGGAGCGATCGGTGCGGCCACGGTCACGAGTCCAGCGGCGAGCAGCGCCTGCGCGTCGACGGGGGCTGCCTCGGTCGCGGGCACCGGCTGGTCCGATGCGGACGCGGACGCAGGCGCCGAGGCAGCCGTGCTCGGCGTCGCGGCCGAGCCGTCCGCCGTGCGGCCGTCGGTGTCGTCCCGCCCGGCGGCACCGTCTCCGGGGCGCCGCTCGGTCGCGACGGCGGCGGTCAGCGCTGCGCCGAAGGACCCGGCAGCAGCGGGGTCGGACAGCGCACCCCGAGTGGAGCCCGGCGCGGTGGGCACGGACGGCTGGGTGGCGATGGTCAGGCTCATGCGGCGCTCCCGGACTGCATCATGGACAGCAGCGCGGCGGTCTGCAGGTCGGTCGCGGAACGCGCTGCCGAGACGGTCGGCGCAGCGACGGCCGCCGGGGCCGCCTGTGCCGGGACGATCCGGCGGATGGTCGCGATGTCGGCGTCGGAGTACCAGTTGTCGACGATCCGGACGTCCTTGCCGGGGCGCGGCGCGTGCAGCACCTTGCCGTCGCCGACGTAGATGACGACGTGGCCCTCGCCCTTCGGGATGATCAGGTCGCCCGGCTGCGCGTCCTTCAGGGAGCCGACCTCGACGCCCATCTTCGCCTGGTCCGGCACGACCCGGGGCATCGTGACCCCGAGGTCCTTGAAGACCGTCTGCACCAGGCCCGAGCAGTCCATGCCCGCGGTCGTCTCCCCGCCGAACACGTACGGCACGCCGAGGTACTTCTTCGCGTCGGCCACGACGTCTGCGCCGGTCGCACCACTGCCGGTGGCGAGGGTGCCGGCCCCGGCGTCGACCGAGGTCGCCGGGGCACGGGTGGCCGTCGGGGTCGATGCGGCGGTCGCACCGGCAGCGCTCCCGGCGCCGGTCGTGCCGTCGGCGGTGGCGAGGGCATCGGCGAAGGCCGACGATCCCGCGGCACCGCTGGTGGCGGAGGCGCTCGGAGCAGCCGTGGCCGTGCCGCCGCGCAGCGTGTCGATCTGGGACCGGATCTCCGAGATCCGGGAGAGCACCGCTTCGACGCTCATCGGGCACCACCTTCCGTGCGGCGTCGTGCCGCGATCTCGTCGAGGGCGTTCTGTTCGGTCCGGAGTTCCTCGGCCGCCTGCTGCTCGGTGTGCTTGCCCTCGAGCTTCTCGAGGCCGACGGCGGCGCGCCGGGCAGCGGTGTAGTCCCGCTGCGCCCGGTCGGCGTCGGCACGGCGGTTCTGCACCACGGCGTCGAGCTCCTCGAGCATCCCGCGGGTCGCGGCACGGGCTGCGGCGACGGCGCTCAGGGTGGCGGCGTCCTGGATCGGCTGGGCGTCCTCGCTGTCGGCGAGGCTCCGGCGTGCGGCGATCCGGGCGTCGGCGGCGTCACGGACGCGCTCGTTCGCGGTGGCCAGCGTGGCGGCGGCACGGTCCTGTTCGGTGTGGCGCAGGCGCAGGAGCCCGGCGAGCGGGAAACGGCGGGCCATCACGACACCCCCAGCTGCTGCACGAGGCCGCCGAGGCGCTGCCAGGACGCGTCGGCCGTGGCCCGCTCGTCCATGCCCTGGCGCAGGAACGCGTCGATCGATCCCTGGTGGTCGACGGCGGCGTCCACGAGCGGGTTCGACCCGCGCTGGTACGCACCGACGTCGAGCAGGTCCTGGGCACCGGCGCGGGCGGCCATCACCTTCCGCAGCACGGTGGCGGCGGCACGCTGCTCGGGTCGGGTGACCTTCGAGGCGACGCGGGACACCGAGCCGAGGGCGTCGACCGACGGGAAGTGCCCGGTGATCGCGAGCTTGCGGTCGAGCACGACGTGGCCGTCCAGGATGCTGCGAGCGGCGTCGGCGATCGGCTCGTTGTGGTCGTCCCCGTCGACCAGCACGGTGTACATGCCCGTGATGCTGCCGACGCGGTCGGTCCCAGCGCGCTCGAGCAGCCCGGCGAGCACCGAGAACGTCGACGGCGGGTAGCCCCGGGTGGCCGGCGGCTCTCCGACCGACAGCCCGATCTCGCGCTGCGCCATCGCGACACGGGTGAGCGAGTCCATCATGAGCACGACGTCCTGGCCGGCGTCGCGGAACGACTCCGCGATGCGGGTGGCCACGAACGCGGCGCGCAGGCGCATGAGCGCCGGTTCGTCGGAGGTCGACACGACGACGATCGAGCGGGCGAGCCCCTCGGGTCCCAGGTCGTCCTCCAGGAACTCGCGCACCTCGCGGCCGCGCTCCCCCACCAGGGCGATGACGTTGACGGCCGCGTCGCTCCCGCGCGCGATCATCGACAGCAGCGACGACTTGCCCACGCCGGACCCGGCGAACAGGCCCATGCGCTGCCCGCGGCCGACGGTGGTCAGGGTGTCGAGCACGCGGACGCCGAGCTGCATCGGGGTGTCGATGCGGGTCCGGGCCATCGCGCTCGGGGTGTCGTGGTCGAGCGGGACCCGGGTGACCGCTTCGCCGCCGGGACCCTCGAGCGGGCCGCGGTCGTCGATCGGTCGGCCGAGTCCGTCGAGCACGCGGCCGAACAGACCGGATCCGGTCGGCACGAGCACCGGGCGGCCGGTCGGACGCGCCGGGGTGCCCGCGGTCACGCCGGTCAGGCGGCCGAGCGGCATGCAGCGGACGCCCGAGGCATCGGTGGCGACGACCTCGACCGCGGTCTGTTCGCCGTCCTCGGCGCCGACCGTGACGACCTCGCCGACGCGGGCGTCGAGCCCGGCGATCGTCAGCCCCAGGCCGACGGCGCTCGTGACGACACCGACCCGCTGGGGGGCGGCCCGCAGGAGCGCCTCGTCGAGGCCGCGCGGACGGAGCAGCGTGGCGGTCACCGGTCGGCTCCTGTCGCGTCGACACCGAGGGCGGTTCGGGCGCGGTCGAGCGCCGTGGCAATGCGCGCGTCGAGCATGCCGTCCGGCAGGTCGACGACGGCGTCGCCGTCGCGCAGGGCGCCGTCGGCGACGACCGGCACCGGCAGGTCGAGGCCGGCGACGCGCGCGGCGTCCGCCGGGCTCAGCCGGACGGCCACCGGGACCGTGCGGTCGACGGACGCGAGCGCCCGCCGGACGGTGGCCTCGGCGCCGGACGCGATCCGGGCCTCCCGGCTGCCCTGTCCGTCCGGATCGTCGACGACGGTCGCGTCGTGTGCGGGCCTGGAGGCGCGGACCACGTTGCCGACGATCGCCTCGGCCAGGTCGACTGCCGCACTCGCGACCGACGCCTCGGCGTCCGCCAGGACGGGTGCGACCGTGGAGAGCATGGCGTTCGTGGCGGCGTCGAGGACCGCGATCCGGCGTGCCGTGTCGGCCTGCAGGGCGGTGATCCGCGCGGCGTGCTCGGCCTCGAGCCGGGCGCGCAGGGCGTCGGTCTCGGCCTGCGCGGCCCGCAGGCCGGCGGTGTAGCCGGCCGCGTGCCCGCGGACGTCCGCGCTCGACGCACGCTCGCGGCCGGCGGGGTCGGCGAGCACCGGGAAGGCGACGCGGTGCACGACGGTGTCAGTCAACGAGCTCGTCCTCCTCGGCGCGGTGCACGGTGACGACGCCCTGGGCCTCGAGCTCGCGCACGGAGCGGACGACCTCGGCGCGGGCTTCCTCGACCTGCGAGACGCGGACCGGGCCCATGGCCTGCAATTCGTCGTCGAGCAGTTCGCGGTTGCGCTCGGACACGTTCGCGCGGATCGTCTCGACGACCGGCCCGGCTGCGCCCTTCATGGCGGTCGCGAGGATCTTCGAGTCGATGCCGCGCAGCACCTGCTGGATGTCGCGGGACTCGAGCTTCACGATGTCCTCGAAGGTGAGCATGCGGGAGCGGATGTCCTCGGCGAGCTCCGGGTCGCGGGCTTCGAGTCCCTCGAGCACGGCCTTCTCGGTCGCGACGTCCGAGCGGTTGATGATGTCGACCAGGGGCGCGATGCCACCGACGACCTCGACGCTCTCGCGCGGCGACACGACGGCCCCGGCGCGCTGGCGGAGCACACCGGCGACGATGCCGACGGCCTCGGGGGTCGCGCTGCCCATCGTGGCGAAGGCCTGGGCGACGTCGGTGCGGACGCGCTCGTCGATCCCGGCGAGCACGGCACTGGCCTGCCCGGGGCCCAGATGGGCGAGCACGAGGGCGATCGTCTGCGGCAGCTCGCCCTCGAGCAGGGAGATGACCTGGCCGGGTTCGGCGTCGTCGAGGAAGTCGAACGACTGGCCGGCGAGGTTCGAGGCCAGACGGTCCATCACGCCGGCGGCCCGCTCGGCGCCGAACGACGCCTCGAGCAGCCCGAGGGCGGTCTCCTTGCCGCCGCGCTTCTGCAGTCGGCCGCTCATCGTGATCCGGTGGAACTCCGACAGCGTCTGGTCGACGACGGTGTCCTCGACGCGGCGCATCCGGACGATCTCGGCGGAGATCTCCTCGGCCTCCATCTCGGTGAACTGCTTCATCACCTCGGCGGCGCGGTCGGTCTCCATCTGCATGAGGATGAGCGCGACCTTCTGCGCACCGGTCAGGGCACGGTCGCTCGGACCGGGACCGCCGCCGGGGCTCGGCATCAGCGCGCTCACACCGGTGCCCGGTCGTCCAGGAGCCCGCGCAGGAGCTCGGCGGTGCGCTTCGGGTCGCGCTCGGCCAGGGCGGAGATGTCCTGACGGCGGCGCTCGGCGGTGATCTCCTCGGTCGTCAACACCTCGGTGGGGGCGTCGCCGGCGGGCGTCGCCGACAGCACGGCGGTCGGGGCGTCGCCGGCACCGAGCGTCGCCCGGTCGTCGACGCCGTCCATCGCGAGGGGCAGCTGGAACGTCTCACCGGCGAAGGCGTCGAGCTCGCCGAGGTCGACGGCCTCGCGCTCCTGCTTCCGGTTGCGGCGGGCGACGAAGAACATGATCGCGATGACCGCGAGGACGATGCCGATCACGATGCCGGCGGTGCGGATCGACGACCACAGTGCTTCCTGCTGGTCGGCCTTCTGCTGCGCTTCCAGGGCCTTGGCGGCCTGGTCGGAGGCGCTGGTGTCGAAGTCCATCATCGCGACCTTGACCTGGTCGCCACGGTCCTGGTCGACACCCGCGGCGGCGGACACCAGGTCGTTGATGCTCTGCAGGTTCGCGTTCTGCACGGCGTCGGCCTTCGAGTTCAGCGCGACCGAGATGGTCTGCCGGTCGAGCCCGCCCGAGGGGATCTGCGTGGTCTCGGTGGTGTGGTCGACGGCGTTGTTCTTCGTCGCCGATTCGTTCTTGTACCCGTCGTCGCCGGTGCCGCTCGTCGCGGTGCCGTTCGGGACGGCGATGTTGTCCGGACCGAGGACCCCCGTCGCGCCGGTCCCCGCACCGGAGCCCGCGCCGTACTCCTCGGTGGTGCTCGACTCGTTCAGCGCGACCGGGCCCGACGTGGGAGACGTGTAGCGCTCGGACGTCCGGGTGCCGGACTCCTGGTTCATCGTCCCGGAGACCACGACGGTCGCGTTGCCGACGCCGAGCGTGGTGTCGAGCAGGTCCTGGATCTTCTTGCTCGTCGCCGCGTCGTAGTCGGCCGCCTGGTCCGCGCCGCTGCCGGTCGCACCGGTGCCGACGGCGGACAGGGTCTGGCCTTTCGCGTCGACGACCGAGACGTCGGTGGGCTGCATGCCCTCGACCGAGGCGCTCGTCAGGTGCACGATGGCCTGCACCTGGTCGGTGCTCAGCTGCGTGCCGTTGTCGGTCGCGATGAACACCGACGCGGTCGGGTCCTTCTCCTCGGAGACGAACACCGACTTCTCCGGGATCGCGAGCTGCACGGTGGCGGTCTGCACGCCGTCCATCGCGCCGATGGTCTTGGCGAGCTCGCCCTCCATCGCGCGCTTGTAGGTGACGTCCTGCTGGAACTCCGAGCTGGTCACGCCCATCTTGTCGAGCAGCGAGTAGCCGCCCTCGTTCGACGACGGCAGGCCGTTCGACGCCGCCTTGAGGCGCTCCGAGTACACCTGCGCCTGCGGAACGAGGATCGTCGCGCCGCCGTCGGTGAGCTGGAACGGCACACCGTCGGTCTGCAGCTGGTCCGTGATGGAGCTCGCGTCGGCCGCGGCGAGCCCGGTGAAGAGCGGGGCGTAGGACGCCTTGCCGAGCCAGGACGCGAGGGCGATCCCACCGAGCACGAGTGCCGCGATCGCCAGGATCGCGATGGTGCGCTGGGCGGCGGAGAAGCCCTTCACGTAGGCGCTGAGGCGCGCGAAGACGTTCTTGACGGCGACGGGCATCAGGCCTGCATCCTCATGATCTCGTTGAAGGCGTCGACGCCCTTGTTGCGGACGGCGGAAACGAGCTCGAGCGTGACCTGCGCGCGGGTGGCGGCGATCGTGGCGTCGTGGATGTCGTCGAGGTTGCCGGTCACGGCCTTGAGCGCGAGGGTCTTCGAGTCGCTCTGCAACGACTGCAGCCCGTCGACGGCGTTGCCGAGGCTCGCGGCGAACCCGCTGCCGTCGGTCGTCGCGCCGGCGGCTGCGGTGGCGTTCGTGCTGTCGCTGGACGTCCCCGACACACTGGTCAGGGCGTTCGTCATCGCGTTGGTGGTCACACCGTTCACGGCGTCGATGGGCATCAGTTCTTCCCGATCTGCAGTGCCGCCTCGTAGGCGGTCTTGGCACGGTCGACCACGGCGGCGTTCGCCTGGTAGCCGCGCTGGGCCATGATGAGGTCCGCCATCTGCGTGCCGAGGTCGATGTCGGGCATGCGGACGTAGCCCTCCTCGTTCGCGAGCGGGTTGTCCGGGTCGTAGGTCACACGGCCGGCGGCGCTGCCGAACGCGGCGCCCTTGACGTAGGCGCCGGAGACGCCGGCGCCCTCCTGCACCTCGACGTAGCGCGCCTGGAACGCGGTGTCGTCCATCGACTTCACGGTGTTCGCGTTGGCGATGTTGTCCGAGACGGCGTCGAGCCACTTCCGGTGCACGGTCAGACCGGTGCTCGCGATGCCGATCGCGTCGAAGGTCGTCACGAGTTCGTCCGCATCGCCGCACGGACGCTGGTGAGCTCGGAGTTCATCGCCTGCGTCGCGAACTGGTACCGCAGCACGGTGTCGATGTTCGACAGCGTCTCCTCATCGAGGTTGACGTTGTTGCCGTTCGTGTTCGTCGGCTCGAGGCTGCGCGCCATCGTCGGCGTGGTGGCGCCGTCGCCGTCCACGATCGACTTCGCCAGGGCGTCCTCGAACTGGACCTTCTCGGCGTGGTAGTTCGTCGTGTTGATGTTCGCGATGTTGTTCGCGATCACCTTCTGGCGCATCGACAGACCGTCGAGTGCGCTCTGCAGCGCGACGCTCGTCACGGAATCGAACACGAAGGGTCCCCTCGTCAGGCGTCGTCGGTGCGACGTCGCCGTGCGGTGGTGGCCGATCCCTGGCCGAACTGGTGAGCGATCCGTGCTCGAATGGCGCTATCGGAGCCCGTCGTCCGCCGCGTTAGGCGTCGCCCCGAACGGGGGGCGGTGGGGCGGTGGGGCTGTGGGTGCGGGTGCGGGCCGGTGTCGCTCGTTGCGCGTGCGGTTGGTTGCACGCGCGCGGGAGCGACACAGTCGACGTCGTACGACGACGACATCGTCGCCCCGTGCACGCGCCACCAGTTGTCCGCGCGCGGAAGCGACACCGCCGACGTCGTACGACAACGACGACGTCGCCCGTTGCGCGCGCCGGCAGTTGCACGCGCGCACGAACGACAGGGTCGCCGTCGTCCGACCGCGACATCGTCGCTCCGTGCAGACGCTGCAGGTTGCGGACGCGGACGGTTGCACGCGCGCACGAGCGACAGGGTCGCCGTCGTACGACGACGACATCGTCGCTCGGGGCGCGGGTCAGGCGGAAGCGTCGAGGTACACGGAGCCGCGGGGCTCGCGCGTGGCGTCGACGGCGCGCAGGGCACCGAGGTGCTCCAGCGTCGAGCGGCGGTCCGCTTCGAGCACCGTCATGCGGTCCCGCTGCGCGGCGAGCAGCCGGGAGGCCCGTCCCACCAGGTCACGCGGCAGCGGTCCCAGCCCGGCCGGCTCCGACCACCCGGCCACGGCCGTGGAGTCGGCCGCCTGCCCGGCGGCGTCGTGCTCCAGGGAGGCGAGCAGGGCCTCCCATGCGGCTCGTCCGTCCGTCTGCTCAGGCGACAGCTCTGCGGAGGACTCAGGCGACACCGAGGGCTCCCCCGGTCGGCTGCTGGTTGGCGGGCGTCGCGGGCAGCGACGCGGCTGCCTCGTGCCACGACTGACGCAGCGGCTCGAGGATCCGGATGCAGTCGCGGGTGGCCTGCACGTCGCGGTGCACGTTCGCCGTGATGAGCGAGGTGGAGGCGTAGTTGTAGACGGCGAGCAGGCCCTCGCCGCCGTCCCAGACGTCGATCCGGAGCGTGCTCGAGAGCTCGCCGACGATCGCCTGGGCGTGCAGGAGCTGCTCGCGCGCCGACTCCCAGTCGCTGGCGACCTGCGCGGCCTCGGCACGGTGCAGGTCGAGCAGCAGCCGGTCGTAGAGCATCGTCACGAGCTGGGCCGGCGTCGCCGACAGCACGGCCTCGTTCGTGTACTGGGCACGACGCTGGTCGGTGACGGTGCGCGGCTGGGCGGCCTGGCGGAAGGCGGCTGCCTGGAAGTCGAAGGTCATGGTCGTTCCCGTCAGCTCGACGTCGAGGCGAGCTGGCTGGCGAGCCAGCTCGACTGCGACTGGAGCTTGCTGAGGCTGGTCTCGAGGGATGAGTAGAGGGTCTGCAGGGCGGCCCGGCGCATCGTCAGCCGGTCGGTCCAGCTGTCGATCTGGGTGTTGAGGTCCTTGGCGACGGCCTGCTGCCCGGTGATGGACGTGGTGACCGAGCCGTCGTACTTGTCGGACGCGGCGGTGGCCGCGGCGCCGACGTTCGCGGCGACACCGGAGAGCATCGCCTGGGTGGCCTTCGGGTCGGCGGCGAGAGCCTTCTGGAAGACCTCCGGGTCGAAGGTGAAGCTGCCGTCCTTCGTGATCACGATGCCGATCGTCGACGGCGACTTGCCGTCGACGGGGGCGGACATCGTGCTCGTGAGCCGCTGCACGGCGTCGCGGGACGCACCGTCGCCGAGCAGGACGCCGGCCTTCGTCGTCGTGGTGCCGGACGTCGCGCTGGTCGAGCTCGACACCGCGGTGTTCGTCTTGTAGTACGCGGCGACCGCGTTCATCGCGTCGACGAGCCCGGACGCCACGGACTGGGCCTTGGTCGTGTCCTGCGCGACCGTCACGGTGACGGGTTCGGTGGTGGCCTTCGACACGGTGACGTCGAGCCCGGGGACGAGCCCGGTGAAGGTGTTCGTGGCGCTCGTGACCGTCTGCGCGGCGGCGGTGCCGGCCCAGAGGGTGACGCTGGCGTCGGTCGCCGCGGTGACGACGGCGGCACCGGTCTCGGTGAGGACGTTCGTCGCGGTGCCCGCCGCCACGTCGTCGGCACCGCCCCGGTACACCTGGAAGCCGCCGGCCGCCCCGGTCTTGGCGGACGTGAGCTGCAGGCGGTAGAGCTTGCTGCCGTCGGCGTCGGTGCCGGCGGAGACCTTCGTCGCGGTGACGCCCGCACCGGACTTGTTCAGGGCCGACACGGCGTCGTCGAGCGAACCGGACGCCGGCGTCACAGTGGTGGACTTGCCGTCGGCGCCCACGATCGTGATCGGCTGCGCACCGGTCGACCACGTCGACATCGCGGCCGTGACCCCGACCTGGGCCGAGGCGGTGGAACCGACGGTGAAGCTGATGGAGCCGGCGGTCGCCCCGGTACCGGTGACGGCGGTGACGCTCGGCGCGGTGCTCGTCGCGGCGAAGAGGTCGAGCGACGAGGCCTTCGCGGCGTCCGCGGCCTTCGTGGCGAGCCCCTGGATCAACCCGTTGAGCGTCTGCAGTGACGAGATGAACGAGTTGGTGGTGGTGAGCTTGTTCTTGAGCAGGGTCTGCGGGACCCCCTCGACGCTCATCAGCGAGTTGATGAGGTCGGTCGTCTTGAGACCGCTGACCAGACCGTCGATCGCGAGGCTGGTGCTCGAGGACACGGACGAGGACATCGTCGACACTCCCTGGCGTCGTGGAGGTGGTCAGGACGGCGGGGTTCGTCCTCCGGGCCCGATGGGGCTCGGAGGACGAACCACGTGATGGCTAGCGCAGGAGCGAGAGCACGCCCTGGGTGCTCTGGTTCGCCTGCGCGAGCATCGAGGTGCCGGCCTGGCTGAGGATGTTGTCGCGCGTGTACTTGACCATCTCCTCCGCCATGTCGACGTCGGTGATGCGCGAGGAGGCAGCGGTGAGGTTCTCCTTGGCCACGTTCGTCACGTTGATGGCGTGGTCGAAGCGGTTCTGGACGGCACCGATGCTCGAACGAGCCGAGGAGACGTACTTGATCTGCTCGTCGATCGCGGTGATGGCGGCCTGAGCGTTCGTCGCCGAGTCGAAGGTGAGCGCGCCGACCGCGGTCGACACGGACTCCACGTTCGACTTCGACAGGTCCACGTCGATCTGGCTCGCCGCGTCGCCGTTCGCGCCGACCTGGAACTTCAGGACGCCTGCGGTGCCGGCGGAGCCGTCGAGCAGGTTGATGCCGTTGAAGTTGGTCGACTCCGAGATGCGGGTGAGCTCCTTGGTGAGCTCGCCGACCTCGGTGGTGATCGCCTTGCGGGAGTCCTCGTTGTTCGAGTCGTTGCCGGCCTGCACTGCCAGGTCGCGCATGCGCTGGAGGATCGAGTGGGTCTCGGTGAGGCCACCTTCAGCGGTCTGCACGACGGAGATGCCGTCCTGCGCGTTGCGGGCGGCGACCGTGAGGCCACCGACCTGGGACTTCAGCCCCTCGGAGATCGACAGACCGGCAGCGTCGTCGGCAGCACGGTTGATGCGGAGACCCGACGAGAGCTTCTCGAGGGACTTCGACAGGTCGTTCTGCGTCGCGTTGAGGTTCCGGTACGTGTTGAGTGCCGAGAGGTTGGTGTTGATGGACATACCCATGGTGGTTTCCTCCGTGAATGTGGGTCGTACGTCGGCCCGTCCGTGGGCTGACATGGATGACTCTCGACCGGTTGCCGGGAGTCGTTAGGGGATCGGCGGAGAAGTTTCCGCCGACGTCTCAACTCGCCGCGACGGCCGGGCCGGACGCGGCGTCGTGCACGGCACGGGCGACACCGGCGGCGGCGTTCGTGGCGACACGGGCGAGGTAGGCGCTGCGGCGGGCCGCGGTGGTGCGGCTCGCGGGCTCGACGGTGGTGCCGTCGCCGTAGTGGGCGGCGAGACCGTCGTGGAGCAGGCGCATCGCCTCGGAGCGCTGCTGCGAGACGGCCGAGTGCGTGATGCCGAGCTCGGCGGCGACGTCGGTGACCGAGCGGTCGCCGAAGTACACGGCCTCGACGATGAAGCGCATCCGCTCCGGCAGGGCCTCGACCGCGGCGCGGAGGTACCGGCGCTTCTCGGTCTCGAGCAGGTCGTCCCCGGGGAGCGGCAGGTCCGCGGCGACGAGGTCGTGCACCGTCTCGTCGAGCGGCGCGACGGTCCGGGCGGCATCGCTCATCGCGTCGACGGCGGTCTGCTTGTCGACGCCCATGGCATCGGCGATCTCCTGCGCACCGACGCTCCGGCCGAGGCGAGCGGACAGGGCCTCCTGCGTGGCCAGGGTCTCGCGGATCCGCTTCCGGGTGCCGCGGGAGGCCCAGTCGGCCGAGCGCATGTCGTCGGCCAGCGCGCCGGCGATCCGGGTGCGGGCGTACGCGCCGAACGGCACACCGAGGGTGGGGTCGAAGGCCTCGGCGGCTGCGACGAGTGCGAGCGATCCGACGGCGGCGAGGTCGTCGCGGTCCAGGTGCGTCGCCCGGGAGCGGACGTCGGCCACGATGTAGCCCACGAGCGGGAGGTGCTCCACGATCATCGCGTTGCGTTCGGTGCGGTCCATGCTGTTCCCCTGGTCGACCTGACGTGTGTCGGCTCACCCGTCCGTGGGCGCGACGGACGCCGGCCTCGGATGGCCGGTGCGTACGCCGAAGACCCGCCCGGGTCCCTCCGAGCGGTACACCCCGCATCGTTCCCGAGCGGTTCCGGGTGTCCCCCGGGGTGCGTTCTGAATGTATCGGCTGGCAATGCGCTGAACAGGTGCTCAACCGTCCCCAGTGCGGGGGTGTCAGGCCCGGATTCCGGTCGGCATTTGGGGGGACTCGGGGTGGGGAACGACCGTTCTTGTCCCCCGTCAGGGGTCATCGGGTCACAGTCCCGCCGAGTACGGGTGACGGCACTCGGCCGCCGGGGCTTACGGTCGCGGTCACCAGGTCGATAGGTCCCGGTGTCCGCAGGATGACGGACCGGGGACCACCCCCGACGAACCACCACCTGGGAGGAGCTGATGAGCGTGAACGACCTGTCCGCCGTGCTCTGGCGCGAACGCGAGCTGCTCGAACTGCTCACCTTCAAGCTCGAGGAGGAGCAGCTCCTGCTCACCGCGGGCCGCTCCCGCTGGGTGTCGCACGCCAGCCGCGAGGTCGAGCAGGTCCTCGACCGGCTCCGCAGCACCGGTCTCGAGCGCGCCGCGCAGAGCGCCGAGGTCGCCGAGGAGTGGGGCGTCCCCGCCGACGCTCCCCTGCGCGACGTCGTCGCCGCGGCACCGAACGGGCCGTGGGGCGAGATCCTGTCGTCGCACCTCACCGCGATGGTCGAGCTGACCACCCAGATCGGCGCCCTGCGCGACGAGAACGACCGGTTCCTGCGTGCAGCCGCCCAGGCCACCGAGGAGACCCTGGCTGGGGCCGTCACCGGTGCCGCCACCTACGACGCCAGTGGCACGTCCGGCGCAGGCCAGGACGGCGCGCGCCTGTTCGAGGGGACGCTGTAACACCGTGGTCAGCACCTTCGGATCCCTCGCGACCGCTTACTCCGGCCTCGCCGCCGCCCGCGCCGGCATCGACGTCACCGGTCAGAACATCGCGAACGCCGGCACCGCCGGCTACACCCGGCAGCGCGTCACGCAGAACTCGATCCCCGCGACCCAGACCGGGTTCATGCGGGGCACCGCCGCCCTCGCCGGACAGGGCGTCTCGGTCGACGGCATCGCCCGCCTGGCGTCCCTGACGCTCGACGCCGGTGTCCGCGTCGCCGCCGGCTCGTCTGCCTACGCCGATGCCCGCGCCACTGCGCTCTCCGCCCTCGAGACCGGGTTGCACGAGCCCGGCAAGGACGGCCTGAGCGCCAAGCTCGACGCGTTCTGGTCGTCCTGGAGCGGGCTCGCCAGCCACCCCGACGACCCGGGTGCCGCCAGCGCCGTGCTCGGGGCCGCCGGCATCGTCGTCGCCGCCCTGGCCGCCGGCTCGAAGGCCGTCGACGCGCAGTGGTCCTCGGTGCGCGGCACCCTGACCGGGCAGGTCGCCCAGCTGAACGGCGCCGCGGAGCAGGTCGCCGACCTGAACGGCCGGATCCGCACCGCGCTCGCCTCGGGCGGCAACGCCAACGAGCTGCTCGACCAGCGCGACCAGCTCACGCAGCAGATCGCCACGCTCGCCGGCGGCACCACCCGGACGAATGCCGACGGCACGGTCGACGTGCTCCTCGGCGGCAACCCGCTCGTGCAGGGCACCGATGCCCGCTCGGTCGCTCTCGGCGGCGCCGAGCGTCTCGCCGACGGCGCCGCGGTCACCCTGACCTGGACCACCGGCACGGCCGGGGCGGTCGGCCTGAGCGGCGGGTCGATCGGTGGCGCCCTCGCGGTCCTCGCACCCGCGTCCGGCACCGGCACGGGCGGCGCACTCGCCGAGGCCTCCGTGTCCTACGACGCCGTGGCCACGCGGCTCGCCACCACCGTGAACACCCTGCACGCCGCCGGGACCACCCCGGCCGGCACCACCGGCGCACCCTTCTTCTCCGTGGCGGCCGGCGTCCCCGCCGCTCAGGCACTCGGCGTCGTCCCCACGGACGCCAGCGGGCTGGCGACGCGGAACGCGGCAGGGGAACTCGACGACTCGTTCGCCGATGCGCTCGCGCGACTCGGGGCGTCGTCGGACGGTGCCGACCAGGTCTGGGCGACGTTCGTGGCGGGGGTGGGCACCGCCTCCAGGTCGGCGACGTCGGAATCGACGATGACCGGACTCGCGCTCACCAACGCGCGCAACCAGCAGCAGTTCAGCGCCGGCGTCGACCTCGACGAGGAGAACGTCAACCTGCTGAGCTACCAGCACGCGTACCAGGGCGCGGCGCGCGTCCTGACCGCGGTCGACGAGATGCTCGACACCATCATCAACCGCGTCGGACTCGTCGGGAGGGGCTGATCGTGATCACCCGTGTGACCACCCAGATGTCGATGGCGGCCGCGTCGGCCCGGCTGCAGGCCGGTGCCGCGCGGGTCGCCGAGCTCACCGAACAGGCCACGACGCTGCGTGCGATCCAGAAGCCCTCGGACGACCCGGTCGGCACCGCGTCGTCGATGCAGGTGCGCAAGGAGCAGGCCGCCGCAGCGCAGTACTCGCGGAACGCGGACGACGCCGCGGCGTGGCTCGCGACCACCGACAGTGCGCTGTCCGGCGTGTACTCGGTGCTCAACAACGTCCGCGACCTCACGGTGCGGGCCGCGAACTCGGGCACGATGAGCGACACCGACCGCGACGCGTTCGTCACGCAGTTCCGGTCGCTCAAGGCCGACCTCGAGGCACGTGCCAACACCACCTACGGCACCCGTTCGGTGTTCGCGGGATCGTCGACCGCCGCTGTCGCCTACGACCCCGCGACGGGTTGGGCGGCATCGGGCACCGACGTGTCCCGTCGGGTCGGCGACGGCACCACGGTGCGGGTCGACACCTCCGGCACCGCGGTCTTCGGATCCGGCGACGACTCGGTGTTCGGCATGATCGACTCCATCGTCAGTGACCTGCAGAACGGGGTGAACTTGAACGCTCGCATCGGGGACGTCGACACGGCGCTCGGGACCGTCCGCGGCGCCCAGGCCGACGTCGGCGTCCGGCACGCCGCCGCACTCGCGGCGCAGGACTCGCTGAAGTCCGCGACCGTCTCGCTCGAGAGCCGCCGTGCCGGCATCGAGGACGTCGACCTCGCGAAGGCCGTCCTCGACCTGCAGGTACAGCAGACCAACTACCAGGCAGCCCTCGCCGTCACCGCGAAGGTCCTGCAGCCGACCCTGATGGACTACCTCCGATGAGCATCTCCCTGACCTTCGCCGTCCCGCCGTTCGGGCTCGCTCCCGCCGCGGCCTTCGAGCTGTCGCCGATCGACGGTGCCGAGGGGCTGTTCACGCTCGTCGGCGACGACGCACGGCTGTTCCTGCTCGACGCCGCGGTGCACCTGCCGTCGTACGCGCCGGAGCTCACCGACGAGCAGGCCGCCGGGCTCGGGCTGACCGACCCCGCCGACGCGATGCTGCTGGTGGTCGCGAACCCCGGCGCGTCCGGCACCACGGTCAACCTGCTCGCGCCGATCGTCGTGAACGCCCGGACGGCCGTGGGCGCGCAGGTCATCCTCGAGGAGCAGGACCTGCCGCTGCGGGCGGAGCTCGCGCGGGTGTAGGCGCGCGCGGCGGCGGCTTCGCACCCGTTCTGCGACATTCCACCAGTCGTTCCCGGCGTGGATCGTCGGAAGATGTGCACGCAGATGTTGCGTGTGCATGTGACGACAAGACACGAGTCGTTCGACGCGTGGATCGTCGCAAGATGCACACGCATTGCAGCTGGTCAGTCCTGCACAGGTCGTCGTCGCCGCCCGGCTTTCCACAGATCGGGCGATGGCGTGCGCTGAACCACGATGTTCGGCGAGCCTGGTGCCATGTCCAGAGCGAACGACGTCGAACTGATCCGTACGACGGGTGCGACCTCCGCCGAACGCCGCTCGCTCGAGCGCGATGTCCGCCGCGGACGGTACGAACGCCTCCGCCCCGGCGTCCTCGTCCGCCCGGATGCCCTCGACGGGATGCATCCTGGTGAGCAGCACCACGTGCTCGTCCGGGCCTCGACGCACCGACTCCGAGCGACCGATGTCGTCTCACACCAGTCTGCGTGCGCAGTCCTCGGGCTCCCGTTGATCGGGGCAGCACCGCCCAAGGTGCACCTCACCGATCCGACCACGTCGCACACCCGTGTCACGGCGTGGTTCGTCCGGCACGGTGCACAGGGGCGGCCGCCCGCAGTCCTCGTCGATCAGCAGGCGACACCCACGACGACGGCCGCGAGAACCGCCATCGACGTCGCTGCGACACGCTCCTTGCTCGAAGCGCTCCCCGTCGTCGATGCCGTGCTCTCCCGTCGGCTCGCCGACCGTGAGGCGTTGGACGCGGAACACGCATCGCTGGCCTTCGCCCTGACCAAGGCGGGGATCGCCGTGTGGATGGGCTCGGCGCTGTCGGGGTCACCGGCGGAGTCGGTGTGCCGCGTCCGCTTCCGCGAACTCGGGGTGCCGGAGCCGGTGCAGCAGCACGTGTTCGCCCGGGTCGGATCGGCCACTGCGGTCGTGGACTTCTGGTTCCCGGACCAGGGCGTGGTGGTCGAGGTCGACGGCCGCGCGAAGTACGAGGACCCGGCGCTGCTCGACGGGCGATCCACCGCCGACGCGCACTGGCGCGAGAAACGTCGCGAGGACTTCATCCGGTCGTTCCCCGAGGTCCGGGCGGTCGTGCGGCTCTCGTGGGCCGACCTGATGCAGCCCGACCGGGTGCGGGCTGCCCTCCGGCGCGCGGGCGTCCCGTGCTGAGGGTGCGTGCCCGACGATCAGCGCGGGCGGTGAGGCGCATCCGGGTGGTACGTGCGCTGACGCTCGACCGTCGGCCGAGCGGACGATCCCCCGGTGTCGACCGCCCCACCGACCACCACCTCGCCGACTCCCACGCGCACGCCACGGACCGGCCCGGCGCCCTTGACCACGCCGCCGCGGTGGTCCGGGTCGGGTTCGCGGTGGTCGCCGCCCTCCTCGAGCTCGACGTCCCGCACGGACACCGGCCCGAGTACCTGCGCCCCCGCGCCGATGCGAGCCGGCCCCTCGACGAGACACCCGGCGGTCAGGCGAGCCCGACCACCGATCACGACGTCGGACCCGTCCGCGACGACGGTCACCGGTCCCGGACCGAGTTCGGCTCCCGCGCCGATGTGCACGGTCGCCGCCGACGCGACGACGGTCACGGGTCCGGGGCCCAGGCGCACACCGGCAGCCAGCGTGATCGCCCCACCGTGACGGGTCTCGAGTGTCGTGGACGGGTAGAGCACCACGCCGGGCAGGACCGACACGCCCACCCCGATCAGGACGGACGCCGGATCGAGCACCCGGACCGCGGGCGCGAGGGCGCGGACCTCTGCGACGGGCAGGAACCCGGCTGCACGACGGGCATCGTCGAGGGCTCGCTGCGCGCGGTCAGTGTCCATCCAGCGAGCCTCTCACGTGTGCGGCGTACGGTGATCGCATGGCCCGCGCCCCGAAGGACCAGTCGATCGTGCCCCTGCCGACCGCACCGGTCTCCCCCACCACGTCCGACCCCCGAACGCAGCAGGTCCAGCCCACGGGCTGGGCGAAGTGGCTCGATCGGGTCATCAGTGTGCAGCGTCCCGTCGTGGTCGCGCACGTCAACGCGATCCGTCGCCGCAAGCCCGACGCGACCCCCGCCGAGGTGATCCAGATCCTCGAGCGGCAGTACCTGGCCGCCGTCACGACCGGCGGCGCCGCGGTCGGTGCGAGTGCAGTGATCCCCGGGGTCGGGATGGCCGCTGCGCTCGGACTGAGCGGCGCCGAGACGGTCGGGTTCCTCGAGACCACCGCGCTGTTCGCACAGTCGGTGACCGAGGTGCACGGCATCGCGCTGGACGACCCGGAGCGCGCCCGCACCCTGGTGATGGCGATGATCCTCGGCGCACCGGGTACGCAGCTCATCAAGCAGCTCGCAGGTCAGGCCGCCGGCGGTCAGGCCCGGACCGCGTTCTGGGGCGAGATGGTGACGTCCTCGCTGCCGAAGCAGGTCGTCAACGGCATCGGCGGACAGGTCCGTGACCAGTTCATCAAGCGCTTCGCCATCCGGCAGGGCGGTTCCGTCCTCGGCCGCGCGCTGCCGTTCGGCATCGGAGCGGCGGTCGGCGGTCTGGGGAACCACGCCCTGGGGCGCAAGGTGATCCAGGCGTCGCGGACCGGGTTCGGCATGCCGCCGGCGGAGTTCCCGATCGTGTTGACGGTCACCCCGGCTGCCGAGAAGACCCGGCGCGCCCTGCCGTGGAAGCGCGGCGCGGGCAAGGACCAGGACCTCTGGACCGAGCCGGGCCAGGACGACCCCCGCTCGAAGCGCTAGTCGCAACGACCCGGACGGGCCCGACGCCACGACCACGAGGAACCCGGGCACGGATGCTGAGCAGCCGAGCCCGGGCCGTTCGTGCAACTGCGCGCTAGAAGGACCGCACCGGCGTCGTCACGACCTGCCCGGCGTGGGCGAACCCGCCACCGAACCCGAACAGCAGAGCAGGTACCCCCTCCGGAAGGTCGCCGCGCTCCCACGCCTTCGACAGGCCGAGCGGCACACTGGCGGCCGAGGTGTTCCCGGACTCGACGACGTCGCGGATGACGAATTTTGACTCCCCACCGAGCGCGGTCACGAGCGGCTCGATGATCCGCAGGTTGGCCTGGTGGAACGCGAACACCTCGATGTCGTCCATCGAGAGCCCGGCGGCCTCGACGACCTTGCGGGCGTGCCCCTCGGCCTCGGTGATGGCCCACCGGTAGATCGAGCGACCCTCCTGGTTGAACCGCCCGGGCGACCCCTCGACACGGACGGCGTCGAGCAGGTGCGGGACGCTCCCCCACGACACCGGGCCGATCTCGGGCGTCTCGGCGACCCCGAGCACGGCGGCGCCGGCCCCGTCACCGACGAGCACGCAGGTCGACCGGTCGGTCCAGTCGGCGATTCCGGACAGCACCTCGGACCCGATGACGAGCGCGACGTCGGCCGAACCGGTGCGGATGGACTGGTCGGCGAGCCCGAGCGCGTACTCGAACCCGCTGCACGCGGTGTTGATGTCGATCGGCGCCGGGCCGTTCGTCATGCCGAGTGCGGCGGCGACCCGACCTGCCGTGTACGGCGCGCGGTCCTGGTGGGTGGTGGAGGCGACGATGACGAGTCCGACGGCCGAGGGCGACACCCCGGCGTCGGCGAGGGCACGGCGTCCGGCCTCGATCGCCATCGACGTGACGGTGTCGTCGGGCCCGGCGATCCGACGGGTTTGGATCCCGGTCCGGGTGCGGATCCACTCGTCGTTCGTGTCGACCATCGTCGAGAGCTCGTCGTTGGTCAGGACGCGTTCGGGCTGGTGGTGTCCGAACCCGAGGATCCGGCTGCCGCGGAGTGCTGGGATGTTCATCGTCGGCACGTTACCCCCTCACCCCGTCGCCGCATGCCGACCGGGGAATGGACGGCGCCCCACCCGCCCATGGTCACTTCCGGGCTTCAGCGGTCGCGCGGTCGTTCGCCTTGCCGATCGCCTCGACCAGCTCGTCCTTCGTCATCTTCGAGCGGCCGCTGACGTCGAGCCGCTTCGCGACGTCCATCAGATGCGCCTTCGAGGCGTTCGCGTCGACACCGCCCTCGGTCTTCCCGGATGAGCCCGAGCTAGCACCACGCGAACCGGCGGCAGCGGAGTCGGACGGCCCGGAGGACTCCTTCTCCTCCCAGTGGTCGCCGACCTTCTCGTACTCGTGCTTCACGGCGGCGAACGCGGTGCGGTGCGCCCGCTCACCCGGGCCGTACGTCTCGTTCGCCGAGTCCAGTGTCTTCTCGAAGATCTCCTGCGCGTGCTCCGGAGACCGCTGCAGGGTGCTGGGGATCTCGTCCTTGGCTGGCATGGCTGCTCCTCTCGAGTGGTCCTCCCTGACTACTCCCCACCACTCGACCGGTACTCCCAGGGCCTGGCGCCGCCAGCGCGTCACGAGTAGACCCGTCTCATGGACTACACACACCTCGGTCGCACCGGTCTGTCCGTCTCCCGCGCCGTGCTCGGCACGATGAACTTCGGCCCGGAGACCAGCGAGGACGACTCGCACGCGATCATGGACCGGGCCCACGAGCTCGGCGTCAACTTCTTCGACACCGCCAACGGCTACGGCGGCTCGGTGGGCAAGGGTGCCACCGAGGAGATCATCGGACGGTGGTTCGCCAAGGGTGGCGGTCGCCGCGAGAAGACGGTCCTCGCCACGAAGGTCTACGGCGAGATGACCGACTGGCCGAACGGCGGCAAGCTCAGCGCGCTGAACATCCGGCAGTCGCTCGACGCGAGCCTGCAGCGGCTGCAGACCGACCACATCGACCTGTACCAGTTCCACCACGTCGACCGTGCGACGCCGTGGGACGAGATCTGGCAGGCGATCGACGTCGCCGTGCAGCAGGGCAAGGTCCTGTACGTCGGCTCGTCGAACTTCGCCGGGTGGCACATCGCCCAGGCGCAGGAGGCAGCGAAGCGCCGGAACACCTTCGGCCTGGTCAGCGAGCAGTCGATCTACAACCTCGTGGTCCGCGACGTCGAGCGCGAGGTCCTGCCCGCCGCCCGCGCGTACGGCCTCGGCGTGATCCCCTGGTCGCCGCTGCAGGGCGGCCTGCTCGGCGGCGTCATCGAGAAGACCGAGAACGGCTCCCGTCGACTGTCCGGCCGCAGCGCCGAGTACGTCGAAGCGCACCGTGACCAGCTGCAGTCGTACGAGTCGTTCGCGAAGGAGCTCGGCCACACGCCGGGCGAGCTGGCCCTCGCCTGGCTGCTGCACCAGCCCGGCGTCACCGCGCCGATCACCGGCCCCCGCACGATGGAGCAGTGGGAGTCCGCGGTCCGCGCCGTCGACATCCGCCTCGACCAGCGTGCGCTGGACCGTCTCGACGAGATCTTCCCGGGGCACGAGACCTCGCCGGAGGACTACGCCTGGTGACGGAACCGACGGAACCGACGGAATCGACGGAATCGACGGAACCGACAGGTCGCTGACGCGACCATCTGCCTGGAGGCGCGGTGCGGGTCCGACCCGCACCTGGGCCCACGCCGGCCGGTTCCGGGCCGACGCGCCAGCGGCGGACCGGCCGTGACCGGTGGGGAGCCTCCCGTCCGTGGTCACGTCGAGAACGCGACCAACGGAACGACGACGGGCCCCGCGCTGCTGTGTGCGCGGGGCCCGTCGTCGTGCGGGTGGTGCCTGGTGACTAGCGGACGCTGACCGGGCTGTCGTCGGTCTGCTCGTAGAGGACGTAGCCCTCTTCGCCGTGGACGGCGGTGTCGATGCCCGCGACCTCGTCCTCGGTCTTGACGCGGAAGCCCATCGTCTTCTCGATCGCGAACCCGATGACCAGGGCGAGCACGAACGAGTAGACGCCGACGGCGAGGGCCGCTGCGGCCTGCTTGCCGAGCTGCTCGAACGAGCCGGAGTAGATCAGGCCGGTGTCGTTGGCGAAGAAGCCGAGGAACAGCGTGCCGAAGATGCCGCCGACCAGGTGGACGCCGACCACGTCGAGCGAGTCGTCGAAGCCCAGGCGGTACTTCCAGTCGATGGCGAAGCAGCAGACGATGCCGGCGAGGAAGCCGAGCAGGATGCCCCAGCCCGGGGTCAGCGCGGCACAGGCCGGGGTGATCGCGACGAGGCCGGTGACGGCACCCGATGCGGCACCGACGGAGGTGGCCTTGCCGTCCTTGAGCTTCTCGATGAGCAGCCAGCCGAGGATTGCGGCGGCCGGGGCGGCGAGGGTGTTCACCCAGGCGATCGCGGCGATGCCGTCAGCAGCGCCCTCGGAGCCGGCGTTGAAGCCGAACCAGCCGAACCACAGGATGGCGGCACCGAGCAGGACGAAGGGCGGGTTGTGCGGCTTGTGCGCACCCTTGGCGAAGCCGACGCGCTTGCCGAGCACGATCGCCAGGGCCAGACCCGCTGCACCGGCGTTGATGTGCACCGCGGTGCCGCCGGCGAAGTCGATGACGCCCCACGTTGCGGCCCAGCCGGAGGTCAGGTTGAAGACCCACGAGGCGACCGGGAAGTAGACGACCGTGACCCACACGCCGGCGAAGACCATCCACGCGCCGAACTTTGCGCGGTCGGCGATGGCGCCGGAGATGAGCGCGACGGTGATGATCGCGAACGTCGCCTGGAACCCGACGAAGGCCATCGACGGGTACGCCGCCTGGATGTTCGAGGACTGTGCCTCCTCGAAGGCCTGACCGAGGCCGATCTGGTTCCAGTCGATGCTGAAGAACCCGACCACGCCGGAGACCGCCGTGCCGTCGCCGTG
Source organism: Curtobacterium sp. MCSS17_005 (assembly GCF_003234225.2). Taxonomy (NCBI): domain Bacteria; kingdom Bacillati; phylum Actinomycetota; class Actinomycetes; order Micrococcales; family Microbacteriaceae; genus Curtobacterium; species Curtobacterium sp. MCSS17_005. The sequence goes on along the minus strand of NZ_CP126258.1, from coordinate 1,883,439 downwards.
GTTGGCGAAGGCGATCGCGTAGCCGTAGACCACCCAGAGCACGCTCACGAGCGCGATCGCACCGAACGACATCATCATCATGGAGATGACGGACTTGGCCTTCACCAAGCCGCCGTAGAAGAAGGCCAGGCCGGGTGTCATGAACAACACCAGCGCAGCCATCACCAACACGAACGTCGTGTTGCCCTGATCAAGCATCTGCTCACCTCTCGATTGCACGAGCGGCTCTTGGACCGCCTCGGGTGTCACAGAGTCTGGCGAGGCGAGGTTTCACGAGGGAGCACGAACTGTTTCGCGGATGTAACGCGACCACGCCGTTTGTAAACGTCGTGTTTCCGACGGCCCGATGTCCCCTGCACGAGGGGCAGGAGACCGCCGTGGACAGATCGGTCCGGTCTGCGAGCGACGGTCAGGCGCGGGTGAGCGCCACCACGCGGGACGCGGCGCGCAGGTACTTCTTGCGGTACCCGCCCTCGAGCATCACGTCGGGGTACACCTGGTCGAGCGGGGTGCCCGACGCGACGATGCGGACCTGCGCGTCGTACAGCCGGTCCACCAGGGCGACCCAGCGCAGCGCGTCGGTCTGGTCGGTGAAGGCCCGGACGTCGGTGAGCCCGACGGCGTCGAGGTCCTCGACCAGCGCGACGTACTTCGACGGGTGCACCGAACCCAGGTGCGCGATCACCTCGCCGAAGTCGTCGAGCGTCACGGTGCCGGACGGCAGCGCGGCGGGCACGTCGGACACCACCTGCGCCGACTCGTCCACGGCACGTCGGCGGTAGTCCAGGCCGTCGATGCGCATGGTGTCGAAGCGGTCCGACATCGCCTGGATCTCGCGCAGGAAGTCCTGCGCGGCGAAGCGCCCCTCGCCCAGGGCGCCCGGGGGCGTGTTCGACGTCGCGGCGAAGCGGGTGCCGGTCTCGGTCAGTTCCTTGATGAGCCGGGTCATCACCATCGTGTCGCCCGGGTCGTCGAGCTCGAACTCGTCGATGCACACCAGTGCGGTGCCGCGGAGCAGGTCGACCGTCCCCTGGAACCCCAGGGCGCCCACGAGCGCGGTGTACTCGATGAAGGTGCCGAACGTCTTCCGGCCGGTGGCCGCGTGGTAGGCGGCCGCGAGCAGGTGGGTCTTGCCGACACCGAAGCCGCCGTCCAGGTACACGCCGGACTTCGCCGCGGGTTCCGCCGCCTGCTTCCGACGCCCGAACAGCCCGCGCCGCGGGGCCTCCGTCGGACCGGCGGCCACGAACGCGGCGACGGCATCGCGGACCGAGGCCTGCGAGTCGTAGTCCGGGTCCGGCCGGTACGAGTCGAACGACGCGTCCGTGAACTGCGGCGGGGGCACGAGCGCCGCAGCCATCTGCTGCGGCGTCACCTGGGGATCACGGTCGACGAGGTGAGCGGGCAATCGGGGAACCCTTCCGGGAAGCATGTCGTGGGGTGTCACGTTGCGTCAGGAGCACGGTACGTCCGCGTACCGTTGCCCACAGGCACCGACGCCCGATCCTAGTCCGGCGCCAGCAGCACGCACCCGGGCACCAAGCCCGCCCCGCACCACGCTCCCCCGCACCCCTGGAGGTACCCCCGATGACCGCACCGGTCGACCCGTCCGAGAAGTTCGCCGCCTACGCGCACCCGGAGCGCCTCGTCTCCACCGAGTGGCTGCAGGAGCAACTCGACGCCGGGGCCGGCGCCCCCGACCTGGTGGTCGTCGAGTCCGACGAGGACGTCCTGCTCTACGAGACGGGACACATCCCGGGCGCCGTGAAGATCGACTGGCACACCGACCTCAACGACCCGGTGCAGCGCGACTACATCGACGGCGCCGCGTTCGCCGAACTGCTCGGCGGCAAGGGCATCGGCCGCGACACCACCGTCGTGATCTACGGCGACAAGAACAACTGGTGGGCGGCGTACGCCCTCTGGGTGTTCACCCTGTTCGGTCACGAGGACGTCCGCCTGCTCGACGGCGGTCGCGGCAAGTGGATCGCCGAGGACCGCGCCGTGACCACCGACGAGACCCCGGTCACGCCCGTCGAGTACCCCGTCGTCGAGCGTCACGACGAGCCCGTCCGCGCCTTCAAGGACGACGTCCTCGCGCACCTCGGCAAGCCGCTCATCGACGTCCGCAGCGCCCCGGAGTACAGCGGGGAGCGCACGACCGCGCCCGACTACCCGGAAGAGGGCGCGCTGCGCGGCGGCCACGTCCCCACCGCCGTGAACATCCCCTGGGCGACGGCCGCCGCCCCCGACGGCACCTTCAAGACGCGCGACGAGCTCGACGCCGTCTACCGTGACGGCGCCGGCATCGGTGACGCCGACGAGGTCATCGCCTACTGCCGCATCGGTGAGCGCTCGAGCCACACCTGGTTCGTCCTGCAGCACCTGCTCGGCTACGACAACGTCCGCAACTACGACGGCTCGTGGACCGAGTGGGGCAGCGCCGTCCGCGTCCCCATCGTGCAGGGATCCGAGCCGGGTACTGTTCCCAACCGATGAACGCCAGCACCGACGCACCACTCCCCGCCACCCTCGCCGAGATCCGCGATGACTTCCTCGCCCTGGGCCAGAAGGACCGCCTGCAGCTCCTGCTCGAGTTCTCGAACGAGCTGCCGGCACTGCCCGAACGCCTGCAGGGGCACGAGGACGAGCTCGAACGCGTCGAGGAGTGCCAGTCCCCCGTCTTCATCACCGTGACGGTGGGCGAGGACGGCGACGCCCCGGACGTGGTCCGGATGCACGCCACCGCCCCGCGCGAGGCGCCGACCACCCGCGGCTTCGCCTCGATCCTGGCGCAGGGACTGTCCGGCCTCACCGTCGAGCAGGTGCTCGCCGTGCCGACGGACTACCCGCTGACCATCGGTCTGTCCGAGGCGGTCAGCCCGCTGCGGATCCGCGGCATGGTGGGCATGCTCGGACGCGTGCAGCGTCAGGTGCAGGCGGCGGTCGCGTAGACGCGACCCGTTGACGGACGGGAGGCGCGGTGCCAGCTGGCACCGCGCCTCCCGTCTGTCCTCCGGTTGCGTCTACCGCGCGCTGGCCGCGCCGCGCCGCTGGACCACCTCGGTGAGCCACGCGAGGATCCGGGCGTCGAACCAGTCGGCGTCGTGGTTCCAGAGCTTGGTGTGCCGGGCCGTGGTCTGGATCTCGAGCCGCACCAGGTCGGGCCGCGCGCGGGCCAGGTCGTGCGAGGCCGAGGACGGCACGAACCCGTCGTCGTCGCTGTGCAGCAGCAGGATCGGCACCGTGAGCTCGTCGGCGCGCGTGACCATGTCGAGCTCGCGCAGGTCGACAGGTGCCTGGAGCCCGGCGAGCCGGTGCAGCACCGGCGTGCGGAGCAGACGTTGCGCGACCTTGCGCACCGGACGCGGCAGACGCAGGAGCTGGCTCTGCGACTTCAGCACCGCGTGCCAGTCGACCACCGGGGACTCGAGGACCACCCCGTCGACCAGGCCGGCGAAGCGCGAGCGGAGCAGGGTCTGCAGCACGACGGCGCCGCCCATCGACCAGCCCATGAGCACGACGCTCTGGGCGTCCTGCGCGGTGAGCCAGCGGAGGACGGAGTCGACGTCCTCCCACTCGGTGCTGCCGAGGCCGTAGCGGCCGTCGACGCTCGGCGGGGCGACGCCGTCGTTCCGCCACGAGGCGAGCACGACCGAGTACCCGGCAGCACGGAAGACGGGGACGGCGCGGATCGTCTCGGCACGCGTGACGCCACGGCCGTGCACCAGGACGGCCCAGGGCGCTGCCGGGTCGTCGGCGCGGACGACCCAGGCGGGGGCGGGCCCGTTCGGGGTGGGGATGTCGACGTCCTCGACGGGCACGTCGAGCTCGCCGGGGGTCAGGTAGAACCAGCCACCCCAGCGACCGCGACGGGCGGCGGTGGGGTCGCCGGCGTCGATCGCGATGATGCGGCGCGTGACGGTGGTGTCGGTCGTGCCGAGGACCTCGCCGACGCGCATGTGTCCGGTACCGCCGCCGAACCAGAGCGAGTAGCGGCCCTGCAGCTCGGTGTCGGCCGTGCGCTCGATCGTGACGGTCTTCCGGACCGGGTCGACGGCGTGGATCGGGACGCGTTCGTTGCGCTTGCGGTCGGGGGTGACGACGGCACGGGCGACGGCGGCGACGAAGCCACCGATGACGGCCGTCCCCACCGCGGCAGCTGCCAGACCGGCGCCGAGTGCGATGAACCCGGCCGATCGAGCGGTCTCCTGGACGACGTCCTCGGCGGGTCGCGCGGATCGGGACATGGCCCGGAGCCTAGTCTGCATGTGTGTCCGAAACCCGAGAGCCCGACGCCTTCGCGCGGCTCCGCGCGTTCGTGTCCGGCGGCAGCGGCCGTGCCGAGACCACCGTCACCGAGATCCCCTCGCCGACCCGGATCGCACCGTTCTCGATCGCCCTTGCGGCGGACGTGTCCGGCACCGCGCACGGCGTCGAGTCGGACCTGGGCACCGGCCGGTTCATCGCCCTGTACGACCCGGAAGAACCCGAGGGCTGGGGCGGCGCGTTCCGTGTCGTCTCGTTCGCCCAGGCACCGCTCGAGCCGGAGATCGGCGTCGACGAGTTCGTCGCCGACGTCACCTGGAGCTGGCTCGTCGACGCGCTCGAGTCGCACGGTGCGACGTACGACCACGCCTCGGGCACGGCCACCAAGATCATCTCGCGCGGGTACGGCGACCTCGCCGCACAGGGCGACGGCGCCCAGCTGGAACTCCGCGCGTCGTGGACACCACGCGGCGACGACCTCACCGCACACGTCCGGGCCTGGCAGGACATCGTCGCCATGCTCGCCGGTCTGCCTCCCGCATCGGACGGCGTGACCCTGCTGGCCCCGAGGAGGCTCGCCAAGTGACCGACCCCGCTCCCCAGGACGCCGCTGGATCGACCGGCCCGGCTGCGCCCGCAGCCGCTGCCGGCCCCGCCTTCGAGGCGTCGCACGACGCCGTCAAGGTCATCGACACCCGCGAGGACTACCTCGAGGCGGTCGCCGCCATCGCCGCCGGCCACGGCCCCGTCGCGGTCGACGCCGAGCGCGCCAGCGGCTACCGCTACTCGCAGCGCGCGTACCTGATCCAGGTCTTCCGCCGCGGTGCCGGTGCGTTCCTGTTCGACCCGATCCCGATCGGCGAGTTCTCGGAGCTGCAGGCCGCCATCGTCGACGAGGAGTGGCTGTTCCACGCCGCCTCGCAGGACCTGCCGTGCCTGCAGGAGGTCGGCCTCGTCCCGACGCGCATCTTCGACACCGAGCTCGGTGCCCGGATCGCCGGGTTCCCCCGCGTCGGCCTCGGCGCCGTCGTCGAGCAGCTGCTCGGCATCACCCTGGCCAAGGCGCACTCGGCCGCCGACTGGTCGACCCGTCCCCTGCCGCAGTCGTGGCTCGTCTACGCGTCGCTCGACGTCGAGCTGCTGCCCGACCTCCGCGATGCCCTCGCCGAGAAGCTCGACGAGGCCGGCAAGACCCGGATCGCCCAGGAGGAGTTCGACGCGGTCCTGCACCGTGCGCCGAAGCCCGCCCGTGCCGAGCCCTGGCGTCGCCTGTCCGGCATGCACGCGCTCCGTGGTGCGCGAGCACTGGCGATCGCCCGGTCGCTCTGGCTCGCCCGCGACGAGTACGCCCGACAGGCGGACATCGCCCCCGGGCGCACGATCCCCGACTCGGCGATCGTCGCCGCCGCGGCCGCTGCACCCGAGTCCCGCGCCGAACTCGGTGCGCTGAAGACCTTCACGGGTCGCGCCAGCCGTTCCGAGCTCGACCGCTGGTGGGCCGCCGTCGAGGAAGGTCGCACCACCGAGGACCTCCCCCGTCTGCGCGGTGCCGGCGAGGCAACCCTGCCCCCGCCCCGCGCCTGGGCGGACCGCAACCCGGCCGCCGACCGCCGGTACAAGGCCGCGCGCGCCGCGGTGACGAAGCGTGCCGAGGAGCTCGACATCCCGCTCGAGAACCTGCTCACACCGGAGACCCTCCGGCTCGTGTCGTGGGCACCGCCGTCGCCGCCGTCGACCGAGCTGGTCGGCGCCGCCCTCGCCGAGCACGACGCCCGCCCGTGGCAGGTCGAGGAACTCGCGTCGATCATCGCGTCGGCCTTTGTCGCTGCTGCACAGCGGCCCGCGGCGACGGACGACGACGAGTCGTAGGAACTGCCCAACCGGCATGCGGCCGCCCAGGCTGGGGGCATAGCGTCGGGAGAGTCGCCGGGCGAGGCCCGGCCAGGCCGGAGCGACCTGCGTTCCGGCCCGATCGATGAGGATCTGGGAGGCCCGGATTGCCAAAGGCATCAGACGTCGTGTTCGTGGACGGCGTTCGCACACCGTTCGGACGAGCCGGCGAGAAGGGGGTGTTCTGGAAGACCCGGTCCGACGACCTCGCGGTGCACGCGATGCGCGGACTGCTCGACCGGAACGCCTTCGACACCGCAGCCGTGGACGACGTCGCCGTCGCGGCGACCACGCAGCAGGGTGACCAGGGGCTGACGCTCGGCCGCACGGTCGGCATGCTCGCTGGTCTGCCGAAGTCGGTGCCCGGCTACGCGATCGACCGCATGTGCGCCGGTGCCATGACGAGCGTCACGACGCTCGCGGGTGCCATCGCCTTCGGCGCCGCCGACGTCGCGATCGCCGGTGGTGTCGAGCACATGGGCCGGCACCCGATGGGCTTCAACGCCGACCCGAACCCGCGTTTCGTCGCGGAGCGCATGGTCTCGAGCGACGCCCTCGTCATGGGCGCCACCGCCGAACGCCTGCACGACCGCTTCCCCGCGATCACGAAGGACCGCACGGACGCCTACGCCGTCCAGTCCCAGCAGCGCTACGCCGCCGCCTGGGCGAACGGCAAGCTCCAGCCGGACGTCATCCCGGTCGAGGTCAACAAGGGCGACGGCTGGGACGTCGTCAGCACCGACGAGCCGCCGCGGCCGGGGACCACCCTGGAGGCGCTGGCCGCGTTGAAGACGCCGTTCCGGCCCCACGGACGGGTCACCGCCGGCAACGCCGCCGGTCTGAACGACGGTGCCACCATGAGCCTGCTCGCGTCCGAGGACGGTGCGAAGCAGCACGGGCTGTCGACGAAGATGCGCATGGTCTCGTTCGCCTTCGCCGGTGTCGAGCCCGAGGTGATGGGCGTCGGCCCGGTCCCCGCGACCGACAAGGCCCTCTCGAAGGCCGGCCTGTCGATCGACGACATCGGCCTGTTCGAGATCAACGAGGCGTTCGCCGTCCAGGTGCTCGCGTTCCTCGACAACTACGGCATCGCCCAGGACTCCCCGAACGTGAACGCCTGGGGCGGCGCGATCGCCGTCGGCCACCCGCTCGCGTCGAGTGGTGTCCGGCTGATGAACCAGCTCGCCGCACAGTTCGCCGAGCGACCGGACGTCAAGTACGGCATCACCACGATGTGCATCGGGCTCGGCCAGGGCGGCACCGTCATCTGGGAGAACCCGAACCACAGCAAGTCGGCCGAGCGTTCGGCTCGGAAGGGGGCGTGACCATGACCATCGTCGACAACGACCGACTGGCCGAACTCAGCGAGGACGAGGTCGTCACGCACTCGTTCGTCAAGCACGTCACGATGCCCTCGGGTGGCACGCTGGCGCTCATCACGCTCGACAACGGCAAGGACTACAAGCGGCCGAACACCCTCGGGCCCCGCACGCTCCGTGAGCTGTCCGGCGTGCTCGACACCCTGAAGACCGAGGCCGCCGCCGGCACGATCCAGGGCGTCGCGATCACCGGCAAGGAGTACTGCTTCGCCGCCGGCGCCGACCTGTCGCAGGCAGCGGCGGTCCCGTCGCGCGAGGCCGCCCACGACCTGGCCGCCCTCGGGCACGCCACGCTCCGCAAGTTCGCCGACCTCGGGGTGCCGTCGTTCGCGTTCGTGAACACCCTGGCGCTCGGTGGTGGGCTCGAGATCGCCCTGCACTGCACCTACCGGGCGTTCTCGTCCGCGGCGCAGGGCATCGGCCTGCCCGAGGTGTTCCTCGGCATCATCCCCGGCTGGGGCGGGGCCACTCTGCTCCCCCGGTTGATCGGTCCCGAGAAGGCGCTGCGCGTCATCATCGAGAACCCGCTCAAGAACAACCGCCTGATGGACGGTCCGGCCGCGGTCGAGATCGGCATCGGCGACGTGCTCGTCCCCTCCGTCACGTTCCTGCCCTCGGCGGTGGCGTGGGCCGACGGCGTGATCGCCGGAACCACCAAGGTGGTGCGGAAGAACGAGCCGGGCCTGCTCGAGAAGGCCGCCTGGGGCACCGTCGTCAAGGTCGCCCGCGGGCAGGTCGCGTCGAAGATCGGCACCGTGCCGAAGTCGCCGTTCCGGGCGCTCGACCTCGTCGCCGCCGCCAAGTCCGGTTCGCTCGACGAACGCTTCGCCGACGAGGACGAGGCCCTCGCCGACCTCATCTCGGGCGACCAGTTCGCCGCGTCGATGTACGCCTTCGATCTCGTGCAGAAGCGCGCGAAGAAGCCCGTCGGCGCTCCCGAGGGCGTCGAACCGAAGAAGATCACGAAGGTCGGCGTCCTCGGCGCCGGGCTCATGGCGTCGCAGTTCGCGCTGCTGTTCGCCCGACGCCTGGGCGTCCCCGTCGTCATCACCGACGTCGACCAGTCCCGTGTCGACGCCGGCGTCGAGCGGATCCGCGGCGAGGTCGCGAAGCTGCTCGACAAGGGCCGGATCTCCCCCGACGACGCGAACCGCATCACCGCGCTCGTCAGCGGGTCGGTGTCCTACGACGCCTTCGCCGACGCCGACTGGGTGATCGAGGCCGTCTTCGAGGAGATGACCGTCAAGCAGGAGGTCTTCCGCAAGATCGAACAGGTCATCGCACCGGACGCCATCCTCGCCACGAACACGTCGTCGCTCTCCGTCGACGAGATGGCGTCGGTGCTCACCAACCCGGAGCGACTCGTCGGCTTCCACTTCTTCAACCCGGTCGCGGTCATGCCGCTGCTCGAGGTGGTGCGCGCGGCGAAGACCTCGGACGAGGCCCTCGTCACCGCACTCGCCGTCGCGAAGACCCTGAAGAAGACCGCGATCATCACCGCAGACCAGCCGGGCTTCGTCGTCAACCGGGTGCTCGCACGGGTGCTCGGCGAGGCGATGCGCGGCGTGGAAGAGGGCACCTCGTTCGACACCGTCGCCCAGGGGGCCGCACCGCTCGGCCTGCCGATGTCACCGTTCGAGCTGCTCGAGCTCGTCGGGCTGCCGGTCGGCGCGCACGTGCTCGACTCGCACCACGCGGCCTGGCCGGAGCGCTTCTACCCCGGTGACGGGCTGAAGAAGATCGCCGAGCACGGGACGATCCTGACCCGCGACAAGAAGGGCAACGCGACCGGGTACGACCCCGCCGCCGTGAAGCTCGTCGCGCCGTCCAAGAAGGACGCGAAGCCGGTGGACGCCGCCGAGATGCAGCGCCGGTTCGAGGACGCCCTGGCCGACGAGCTGCACCGCATGCTCGAGGACCGGGTCGTCGAGCACGTCGAGGAGATCGACCTCGGGCTCATCCTCGGTGCGGGTTACCCGTTCCAGGCCGGTGGGATCAGCCCGTACCTCGACCGTTCCGGTGCGTCCGAGCGGGTCTTCGGCGGCACGTTCCACGAGCCGCGGATCGTCGGCCCCGCCTCCCGCTAGAGCCGATCCGGCGCCGGCGCCACCGTCTCCGACAGCAGCCCGGACGTCTGCTACCGTGCGCCGCCGTCAGCCGCCGATGCAGTCGTTGCTGCCACTGAAGCACGGCGGCACCGACGGCCGGGGTGCCGGCGGCTCGGGCGGCTCGTTGTCGTACGACGTGAAGTAGTCGCCGCTGTGCGTCACGACGAGCACGTAGTCCGCCCCGCTCGCCCGCACGGCGTCGTCGCGTCGGTCGACGCCGATTCCCGGCGCGGACTGCACGACGGACGACCCGTCCGGCTGCCACAGTCCGAGTGACTGGTCCCAACCACGGACCCGGACGACCGCGAACCGGTCCTGGCTGACATCGCTGCCGAGCGAGATCGACTGCCGCCCACCGACATCGACCAAGGACGGTGTCGATCCGTCCGGCCGGATCGCCTGCGCCACGAGGTCCTCGTCGGTCAGGCCGCCCGCACGAAGCACTGGGCCGACGGTGCGCACCGCGTCGACCGGTGTGGTGGCACCGTCGATCGTGTAGACCGCTCCGGCGTCGATCCGGCACGTGGTTCCTGCAGCGGGCTGGAAGAAGCCGGAGTTGCTCGCGGGCCCGCAGGAGTCGGTCCAGGTGGCATCGACCCGGTGGACCGCTGCCCCGCCCTCCCAATCGATCACGCGGTGCATCGTCTGTCTGGCACCGACCCGAGCATCAGCACCGAGCTCCGGCGAGACCGAACCGCCGTTCATCGCCGAACACCCCGAAGTCAGCGCCAACACGGCGAGGCAGAGCCCCACCGTCATCGTCCTGAGCCCCCGTCGCATGTGGCGATCCTGCCAGACGTCCCCGTGGCACATGCCCCTCGCGGCATGGCAGCACGGCGGCAAGGCGGCCTCCCACCGAACCAGGTTCCGGACACAGCACCGCGGAGGAACGTGGTGCCGTGTCCGGAACCTGGTTCCGCGCGGTCAGCCGTCAGTGGTCAGCGGTCGGACGCCGCCGACTCACGGGACCGCGCGGGCTTCGCCTGCGGCAACTTCGTCCCGACGACCTGGTCGATGACGTCGCGGGCGATCGCCTGCGCCGTCAGTCCCGCGTCAGTGAGGATCTGCGACCGGGTCGCGTGGTCGATGAACGCGTCGGGCAGCCCGAGCTCGTTCACCCCGGTGTCGACCCCGGCAGCGCGCAGGTCCTGCCGTAGCCGGGTCCCGACGCCGCCGACCCGCACGCCGTCCTCGATGGTGATCACGAGCCGGTGCGTCCGCGACAGCTCGATCAGCGACACCGGGATCGGCACCACCCAGCGCGGGTCCACGACGGTGACCCCGATGCCCTGCGCCTCGAGCAGCGCCGCGGCCTCGAGTGCCACCGGCACCATCGACCCGACGGCGACGAAGAGCACGTCCTCGACGTCGTCTGCGGCGGCGTGCAGGACGTCCACGCCATCGGGGAGACGACGGACTGCGGGGATGTCCGGTCCGACCTGCCCCTTGGACCACCGCAGCACGGTCGGGGCGTCGTCGACGGCGATCGCCTCGCGGAACTCCTCGCGCAGGGTCGCAGCATCGCGGGGCGCGGCGATCCGGATCCCCGGCACGACCTGCAGCAGCGCGAGGTCCCACATGCCGTGGTGCGAGGGGCCGTCCGGGCCGGTGATGCCGGCACGGTCGAGCACGAACGTCACGCCGGCCTTGTGCAGGGCGACGTCCATCAGCACCTGGTCGAACGCGCGGTTCAGGAAGGTCGCGTAGAGCGCCACCACGGGGTGGAGTCCCCCGTAGGCCAGGCCCGCGGCGGTCGTCACGGCGTGCTGCTCGGCGATGCCGACGTCGTACACGCGGTCGGGGTGCTGCTCCTGGAACAGGTGGAGCCCGGTCGGCCGGAGCATCGCCGCCGTGATGGCGACGACCCGAGGGTCGGAGGCACCGGCATCGGCCAAGGAGGACGCGAACACCGAGGTCCACGACGGTCCCGATGCGGCGTCGAGCGACTCCCCCGTCTCCGGGTCGATGTGCCCGACGGCGTGGAACTGGTCGGCCTGGTCGCGCAGGGCGGGCTCGAAGCCGTGGCCCTTCTCGGTGATCGCGTGCACGATCACGGGAGCGCCGTACTCCTTTGCCTGCCGGAGTGCTGCCTCCATCGCCTGCTGGTCGTGCCCGTTCACCGGGCCGATGTACTTGATGTCGAGGTTCGAGTACAGCGCCTCGTTGTTCGTCAGCCGCGACAGGAAGCCGTGCAGGCCACCGCGCATGCCGCGGTACACCGCACGACCCGGAGCGCCGAACCGCGCAGCCACGGCCTGCGTGCCCTCGTACAGGGCGCGGTACTCGCGGCGGGTGCGCACGGAGCTCAGGAACCGTGCCATGCCACCGATCGTCGGGGCGTACGAGCGGCCGTTGTCGTTGACGACGATGACCAGGCGCCGGTCGTTGTCGTCGGAGATGTTGTTGAGCGCCTCCCACGTCATCCCGCCGGTGAGGGCGCCGTCCCCCACCACCGCGACGACGGTGCGGTCGGTCTGCCCGGTCTGCCCGAACGCGCGGGAGATGCCGTCGGCCCACGAGAGCGACGACGACGCGTGCGAGGACTCGACGATGTCGTGCTCGGACTCGCTCCGCTGCGGGTAGCCGGCGATGCCGCCGCGTTCGCGCAGCTTCGAGAAGTCCTGGCGCCCCGTGACGAGCTTGTGCACGTACGACTGGTGCCCGGTGTCGAAGACGAACGGGTCGTTCGGCGAGTCGAACACGCGGTGCATCGCGAGCGTCAGCTCCACGACGCCGAGGTTCGGCCCGAGGTGCCCACCGGTCTTCGCGACCTCGGCGACCAGGAAGCGCCGGATCTCGGCGGCGAGGTCGGTCATCTGCGCGTCGGAGAGACGCTTCAGGTCGCGCGGCGACGTGATGCTGGCGAGCAGGCTCACGGGCGCTCCTTTCGTGGGTACCAAGCCATCACCCTATTCCCGCTACCGGGTGACGGACTGGAGGCCCGTGGCGGTGTCGCCACGGGCCTCCAGTCCGTCCTGTGGTCGCGTCAGCGACCCGCGCGCACGTCGCTCAGACGAGCGAGCGGAGCACGTACTGCAGGATGCCGCCGTTGCGGTAGTAGTCGGCCTCGCCGGGGGTGTCGATGCGGACCACCGCGTCGAACTCGATCGGCTGCTTGCCGGCCGGCGAGTGCTCGCTCGGCGTCGCGGTGACGTGCACCGTCTTCGGGGTGCGGCCCTCGTTGAGCTCGGTCAGCCCGGAGATCGAGACGACCTCGGTGCCGTCGAGCCCGAGGGACTCGACCGTCTCGCCCGCCGGGAACTGCAGCGGGACGACGCCCATGCCGATGAGGTTGGAGCGGTGGATCCGCTCGAAGCTCTCGGTGATGACCGCACGGACACCGAGCAGGTTCGTGCCCTTGGCCGCCCAGTCACGGGACGAGCCGGAGCCGTACTCCTTGCCGCCGAAGATGACGAGCGGGATGCCCTGCTCCTGGTAGTGCTGCGAGGCGTCGTAGATGAACGACTGCGCACCGTCCGGCGTCGTGAAGTCACGGGTGTAGCCGCCCTCCACGCCGTCGAGCAGCTGGTTGCGCAGACGGATGTTCGCGAACGTGCCGCGGATCATGACCTCGTGGTTGCCGCGACGCGAGCCGTAGGAGTTGAAGTCCTTGCGGTCGACGCCGTGCTCAGCGAGGTACTGGCCGGCGGGGCTGTCTGCCTTGATCGAACCGGCCGGCGAGATGTGGTCGGTCGTGACCGAGTCGCCGAGCTTCGCGAGCACCCGGGCGCCGGAGATGTCCGACACCGCGTCAGGCTGCATCGTCATGCCCTCGAAGTACGGGGGCCTCCGGACGTAGGTCGACTCCTGGTCCCACTCGAAGGTGTCACCGGTCGGGGTCGGCAGGTTCTTCCAGCGGTCGTCGCCCTCGAACACGGAGCCGTACTCGTGGGTGAACATCTCGGTGTCGATCGACTCGTCGATGACCTGCTGCACCTCGGCCGCGTCGGGCCAGATGTCGGTGAGGTAGACGTCGTTGCCGTCCTGGTCGGTGCCGAGGGCGTCCTTGTCGAAGTCGAAGTGCATCGACCCGGCGAGGGCGTAGGCGATGACCAGCGGCGGGGACGCCAGGTAGTTCATCTTGACGTCGGGGTTGATCCGGCCCTCGAAGTTGCGGTTGCCCGAGAGCACCGCGGTGACGGCGAGGTCGTTGTCCTGCACGGCCTGCGAGATCTCCTCGGGCAGCGGGCCCGAGTTGCCGATGCAGGTGGTGCAGCCGTAGCCGACCGTGTAGAAGCCGAGCTGCTCGAGGTAGGTGGTGAGACCGGCCTTCTCGTAGTAGTCGGTGACCACCTTGGAGCCGGGCGCGAGGGTGGTCTTCACCCAGGGCTTCGCGGTGAGGCCCTTCTTCGCGGCGTTCCGGGCGAGGATGCCGGCGGCCATCATCACCGACGGGTTCGACGTGTTCGTGCACGATGTGATGGCGGCGATCGCGACGGCACCGTGGTCGATCGTGAACGGGTCGGCCCCGTCCATCGCGACCTTCGTCGGCGCCGAGGCGGTCGACGGTGCGCTCGACACGTGCACGTGCTCGTGCAGTGCCGTGTCCTCGTTCGTCGAACCGGCGGCGATCGGGTCGGAGGCCGGGAACGTCTCCTCGACCGCGTCGTCGAGGTCGGTCTGCTCGGACGGCGTCGTGTAGTTGTTCAGGTCGAGCTCGAACTGGCTCTTCGCGTTCGTGAGCTCGATGCGGTCCTGCGGACGCTTCGGGCCCGAGATGGAGGGCACGACCGTGGAGAGGTCGAGCTCCATGTACTCGGAGTAGTTCGGCTCGACCGAGGCGTCGTGCCACAGGCCCTGGGCCTTGGAGTACGCCTCGACCAGGGCGATCTGCGCCTCGTCGCGACCGGTCAGCCGCAGGTAGTCCAGCGTGACGTCGTCGACCGGGAAGATCGCTGCCGTCGAACCGAACTCGGGCGACATGTTGCCGATGGTGGCGCGGTTGGCGAGCGGGACGGCGCCGACGCCCTCGCCGTAGAACTCGACGAACTTGCCGACGACGCCGTGCTTGCGGAGCTCCTGCGTGATGGTGAGCACCACGTCGGTCGCGGTCACGCCGGCCGGGATCTCACCGGAGAGCTTGAAGCCGACGACCTTCGGGATGAGCATCGACACGGGCTGGCCGAGCATCGCGGCCTCGGCCTCGATGCCGCCGACGCCCCAGCCGAGCACGCCGAGGCCGTTCACCATCGTGGTGTGCGAGTCGGTACCGACCAGGGTGTCCGGGTACGCGTAGGTCTCGCCGTCGAAGTCGCGCGTGTAGGTGACCTTCGCCAGGTACTCGATGTTGACCTGGTGGACGATGCCGGTGCCCGGCGGGACGACCTTGAAGTCCTCGAACGCGGTCTGGCCCCAGCGGAGGAACTGGTAGCGCTCACCGTTCCGCTCGTACTCGAGGTCCGTGTTGCGCTGCAGGGCGTCCGTGCTGCCGAACAGGTCGGCGATGACGGAGTGGTCGATGACCATCTCGGCCGGGGACAGCGGGTTGATCTTGTTCGGGTCGCCGCCGATGTCCGCCATGGCCTCACGCATGGTGGCGAGGTCGACGATGCACGGCACACCCGTGAAGTCCTGCATGACGACGCGCGCCGGCGAGAACTGGATCTCGGTGTCGGGTTCCGCGTCGGGCCGCCAGGAGCCGAGCGCCCGGATCTGTCCCTCGGTGACGTTCTTGCCGTCCTCGGTGCGGAGGAGGTTCTCGAGCAGCACCTTCAGGCTGTAGGGCAACTTCTCGTGCCCGGGAACCGAGTCGATCCGGTGGATCGCGTAGTCGACACCCCCAACCGACAGTGTGTCCTTCGAGCCGAAGCTATTGACTGCAGCCACCGTGCCGCCTCCCTACTGATCGGTTTGCCCTCATCCTCGCGGGCCGTGGACCGTCCCACCAGCAAGGCAAACCTAATCCCGAGGACGCGTGCGCGCCCTGCGAGAACTATCTTGATGTCGAGAGAACTCTACACCGGGGCGACGTCGTCGCGTCGGACGAACACGGTGCGGACCAGCAGCCAGGTCACCCAGAGCACCGCCGCGTACAGTGGCACCCCGAGGATGAGCTTCAGCCCGGCGAGCAGTTCGACCTGCGCCGTCAGGTACAGCGGGACCTCCACCGCGAGCCGGACCGCGAACAGGCCGACCCAGATCCAGGTGGCGACCGTCAGGACGCGGCGCTTCACCGGGTCGGCGCGCCAGTCGACGTGCGAGCCGTCCTCGTTCGCCGGCAGCAGGAACCCGACGACGAGTCCGATGAGCGGCCAGCGGATCGCCAGCGTGATCAGCAGCCCGACGAGCCAGACCGCGTTGATGACGATCCCGGGGATGAAGTTGCTCTCCGCGCGGCCGGTGATGAGCGCGAGGCCGGCCGAGACCGCGACGCCGAGGATGCCCGCGAACGACATCGTCACCGACTGCCGCTGCAGCAGCCGGAGCACCACGAACACCAGGCCGACCGCCACCGGGATCACGACGCTCGGCACGAGCTCCTTCGTGATCGCGTAGACGACCAGGAACGCGAACCCGGGCAGCACCGACTCGGCGAGGCCGCGCACCCCGCCGACCGCGCCGAGGAGCGCCCGGCCGGACGGCGCCTCACCGGGTGCCACGCGAGCGATGCCGGCGTTCTGCACGGCGTCGCGGAACTGCGCGGAGAACGACGGCGCCACCGATGACTCAGGTGCCGGTGCAGCGGGGTCGGAGCCAGCCGTCTCGGGTCGTGGGGTGTCGTCGTGGTCCGGCACCGTGCCTCCAGGCGGGGTTGGTCGTCAGTCGGTCAGATCGCGGTCTGCGTCGACTTGGGCATGTGCAGCGGGATGAGGTCGCGCGGCGGCATCGGCGTCGTGCCGCGCACGACGACGACGCTGCGGAACAGCTCCTCGATCTCGCTCGCGTCGTCGGGCTGCTCGGCGGCCTTGCCGGCGATCACACCGCGCAGGAACCAGCGCGGGCCGTCGACGCCGACGAAGCGGGCCGGGCGGGAGCCGGCGGTGCCGCCGTCGCCGTCCACGGCGACCGGGACGGACGCGCGGAGCTCGGGGCCGAACGGGCCGTCGACCTCGGTCACGACACCGCCCTGGCGCTCGATCTGCTCGGCGATCTGGGCGCGGATCTCGTGCCACAGGCCGGTGGACCGGGGTGCCGCGAACGGCTGGACCTGCAGCGTGGACTCGTCGTAGTCGAGCCCGACCGCGACGACGCGCTGCGAGCCCTCCTCGACCTCGAGGCGCAGGTGCAGGCCCTCGCGCGGGAGCACCTTCACCCCGCCCAGGTCGACGTAGGGGCGGACCAGGTTCGCCTCGGTCTCGTCGTGGGGGCCGTTCTCGGCCCGGTCCTCCGGAGCGGACTTGTCCGTCGGGGCGACCGCGTCGACCTCGTCGAGGTCCGCGTCGGCATCCGTCGCGATGTCGACCTCGGGGGACGTGTCCGCGACCTCGATGTCGTCGGCGACGGCGTCCGCCACCTCGACCTCGTCCCGCTTGCGTCGGCCGAACTTCATGCGCGCGTTCCTTCCTGAGCGTCTGCGGCGGCACCGGTCACGGCGTCGCTCCGGTCACCGTAGCCCGACGAGCCGAACCCGCCCTGTCCGCGGACGCTGTCCGGCAGGTCGTCGACCCGGGTGTAGGTCACCTGCGGCACGGGCATCACGATCAACTGTGCGATGCGGTCGCCGACGTGCACCTCGTACGGCTCCGTCTGGTCGGTGTTGAGCAGGGCGACCTTGATCTCCCCGCGGTAGCCGGAGTCGACGGTGCCAGGGCTGTTCACGATCGTGATGCCGTGCTTCGCCGCCAGGCCGCTCCGCGGGACCACGAACGCGGCGTAGCCCTCGGGCAGCGCGATGCGCAGCCCCGTGGCGGCCAGGTGTCGTTCCCCCGGCTGCAGCACGAAGGCCTCGGTGGAGGCGAGATCGGCACCCGCGTCGCCGGGGTGGGCGTGGCCGGGAGCGTGCTCCCCGGTCCAGAGGACGTCGACTGGTTCGGTCACGTGACGAGGGTAGTGCAGCCGTGACCGTTCCGTGACCTCGCTCGCTCGTGATCGAATGGACCCGTGACCCTGTACCGCGAACGACTCTGGGCCCCGCCCGCCCTCTACCTGGCGACGGCGCTCGTCATCCCCGCCACCCTGCTCGTCTTCCTCCCCATCAGCGTCCTGGCCGGCGTCCTCGTGGCGATCGGGATGGAGCTCGGGGTCCTGGTCCTCCTGTGGGCACTCGCACCCACCATCGAGGTCACCGACACCGAGTTCCGCGCGGGCAAGGCACACCTCCCCCGCACGCTCGTCGGCACGACCGAGGCGTTCGAGGGCGCGGCGGCCACCGAGCAGCGTGGGCCGGCACTCGACGCCCGCGCCTGGACCCTCTTCCGAGGCTACGTCCGCGGGGTCGTCAAGGTCGAGGTGCGCGACGACGCGGACCCGACGCCCTACTGGCTGGTCAGTGTCCGGCACCCGGGCAAGGTCGTCGAGGCGCTGCGGTCCTGACGGACCACGGCCCACGGCCCACGGCCTGGAGGCGCGGCTCGGCCCCGCCCCGCAGCAGACGACGAAGGCCCCGCATCCCTGGAGGATGCGGGGCCTTCGCTGATCGTTGCGTCGAGAGCGAAGCGTCTGTGCTCGCTAGAGCGAAGCGCACTCCGCGCAGACCGGTCCGAGCTTCGACTCGTGGTCGAGCTGGGAGCGGTGCTTCACGAGGAAGCACTCGACGCAGGTGAACTCGTCGACCTGCGGGGGCAGCACCACGACGTCGAGGTCGACGTCGCTGAGGTCCTGCCCGGCGAGTTCGAAGCTGCCGGGGTTGTCGGAATCATCGTCGACGACCCCCGACATCTTGTCGGGAACGCGCTCCTTGAGGGCCTCGATCGACTCTGAGTCAGAGTTGTCGTCGGTCTTCCGGGGGGCGTCGTAATCGGTGGCCATGCCCATCCATTTCTCGTATCGAGAGGTCGTCGCCGGGTGATCGGCGGCGACAGTTTGCACCACGCCCCGCCAGAGCGCAAACCGAGTGCTGCGGCGGGTCGTGCTGGCTGTGCAACCCACGACCGGAACCGGACATTCCCGACACCCGTTGCCGGAGCGCCGTCTGCCCGGGACCGGCCGTGCGGATGTCCGCGGCACGCCCGTGCGCCTCCCCGGAAACCGCGCGTCGTCCCTGCATACTCACGGGGTACGACAGCAGGACCGTACGCGACGCTGGGAAGGCGGAACCATGCAAGACGTGAGAGTCATCGGAGTCGAGTCCGGCGCACTCCTCCTGGCGACCGACGGCGGCACCGAGTTCCGGTTGCCCGTCACGTCGTCGCTGGCAGGCCAGGTGCGCCAGGCGAACCCCGACGCCGGTCCGCAGAAGCGGGTCTCCCCGAAGGACGTCCAGGCGCGCATCCGTGGTGGCGCCGACGCCGCCGACGTGGCCGCCGCGCTCGACGTCGACGTCGAGTACGTCCGCCGCTTCGAGGGCCCGGTCCTCGCCGAGCGCGCCTTCATCCTCGATGCCTCGCACCGCGTGCCGGTCACCCCGGTCGACGACGAGGCCCCCGACACCTTCGGCCCCGCGATCACCGCGAAGCTCGAGGCCGGCGAGGCCACCGCGATCACCTGGGGCTCCTGGAAGCACCCGGAGAACGGCTGGCAGGTCCGCGTCCGCTACACCGCTGGCGAGGTCGAGCACGACGCCCAGTGGCACTTCGACCCCAAGACCTCGACCCTGGCGCCGGACAACGGCGACGCGCACCGGCTGTCGCACACCGACGACGAGGGCATCGCCCCGCGCCTGCGTGCTGTCGAGTTCGAGCAGCAGGACGACGACGGCACCCGCTTCGACTCCGGTGCGTTCCGCGTCGACGAGCCGGAACAGCCGGCCGCCGAGCCCGAGCCGTCCCAGCACGCCCCGCTCCGTGCACCGCTGCCCCGCATCGGCCAGGCCGCTGTGGAAGAGCGTGCTCCCGGCAACGAGACCGCCGACCTGCTCGAGGCGCTCCGCCGCCGCCGCGGTGAGCGCGAAGCAGCGTCCTTCGGCGAACAGCGCGACGAGTCCGCCCGCGGCACGTCCATCAGCGTCGTCGACATCCCGCTGCAGGGCTTCGAGGACGGCGGCGCGCACGACACCGCACCGCAGTCGGCCGACACCCGTCCGGCCTCGGCGCCGGAGCCCGAGAGCCGTGGCGAACGCAAGAAGCGCAACCGCCGCTCGATGCCGAGCTGGGACGAGATCGTCTTCGGCACCCGCCCGGACGACGACCCCGCCTGATCGGCACGCTCACCGACCGTCGGCGCTGACGCCCCTAGTGGGCGAACGCGCCGGCGAGCCGGAGCGGCACGATCGTCTCCTCGTCGGTCATCGCCCCGTGCTGGCCGATCATGCGCTTCGGCGTCTCGTCCTCGCGCAGGGCACGGTCGTCGTTGAACGCCCACGAGCCGCGTGCCACGACGAGCACGTCGCCGATGCGCGGCACCACCTGGTCGGACACCTGCCCGAACCACCCGGCCTCGATCGCCTCGGCACGGCTGGCGACGGAGGCCTTCTTGCCGTAGCGGGCCCGGAACGCGCCGACCAGGGCGCGGACGTCGGTACCGGGTGCGACGGTGAGCTGGCGGCAGCGCGGGTCACCCGCGACGCCGACGACGTCGGTGAGCAGCAGCGGGTCGATGGCGATGTTCGCGTGGTCCGGCACGTCGAGCACCCCGTGGTCCGCCGTCACCAGGACCCCCACGTCGTCGGCGGCCCGGGCATCGAGGCGGGCGAGTTCCCCGTCGAGCAGCTCGAGGGCGGCCGTCCACCGGTCGGACTGCCAGCCGTACTTGTGCCCGATCGAGTCGAGCTCCGGCACGTACAGGTAGACGAGCGAGCGGCCGGTGGCGGTCTCGGCCAGTGCGGCGTCGACACGCTGCGGGATGGTGTCCGCCGACACGTACCGGGCGCCGCCGAGCACGTTCGCGGTCATCCCGGACGAGCGGTACCGGTCCGGCCCGACGACGACGGGGTCGAGCCCGAGCTCCGCGGCCCGGGTGAACAGGGTCTGCGTCAGGAACCAGTCGGCGGGCACCTCGGTGTCCCAGCCGCCGAGCAGGTTCATCACGGCACCGGTGTCCGGGTTCCAGCCGCTGTACCCGACGACGCCGTGGGTGCCGGGCGAGCGGCCGGTGGTCAGGGTGCTCAGCGCCGCCGCCGTCGTCGTCGGGAACCCGCTCCGCAGCTTCTTCGCGGTGCCGGTGCCCTTCGCACCGGTCAACCAGCGGGCGTGCCCGGCGCGCGCCGCCAGCGCGGCGGAACCGAGGCCGTCGACCAGCACGACGATCGCCGAGCGGGCGGGGCGGAGGGTGATCCGGGCCTCCAGGCCGTCGTTCCGCAACCACGCGTCGTCCGCAGCGCCGAGCGCCACGAGGCAACTCGGGAAGACGTCGGCGAGGTTCGCGACGGCGTCGGGGGCCGTCGGTACGCTTGTTCCCATCCCACGAGTCTCCCAGACGACTCCGGTTCTCCAGAAAGGTGCCATGGCACGCACGGACGTAGTCGGCCTGCCCGACGGTGAGCGCATCGAGGACGTCGACGTCTCCGAGGAGATGCAGGGCTCCTTCCTCGAGTACGCGTACTCCGTCATCTACTCGCGGGCGCTGCCCGACGCCCGCGACGGCCTGAAGCCGGTGCAGCGTCGCATCCTGTACCAGATGGCCGAGATGGGGCTGCGGCCCGACCGCGGACACGTCAAGAGCGCCCGCGTCACCGGCGAGGTGATGGGCAAGCTGCACCCCCACGGCGACGGCGCGATCTACGACGCGCTGGTCCGCATGGCCCAGCCGTTCACGATGCGCGTGCCGCTCGTCGACGGTCACGGCAACTTCGGCTCCCTCGACGACGGCCCCGCTGCCGCCCGGTACACCGAGGCGCGGCTCGCCGAACCGTCGATGGCGATGACCGAGGGCCTGGGCGAGGACGTCGTCGACTTCGTCCCGAACTACGACAACCAGATCATGCAGCCGGGCGTGCTGCCGGCGGCGTTCCCGAACCTGCTCGTCAACGGTGCCTCCGGCATCGCGGTCGGCATGGCGACGAACATGGCGCCGCACAACCTGGGCGAAGTGGTCGAGGCCGCGAAGCACCTGCTCATGAACCCGCAGGCCAGCCTCGAAGAGCTCATGGAGTTCGTGCCCGGCCCCGACCTGCCGTCCGGCGGCACGATCGTCGGGCTCTCCGGGGTCCGCGACGCCTACGCGACCGGCCGTGGTTCGTTCCGCACCCGCGCCAAGGTGAGCGTCGAGAACCTCACCCCGCGCAAGGTCGGGCTCGTCGTCACCGAGCTGCCGTACCTGGTCGGCCCCGAACGCGTCATCGAGAAGATCAAGGACGGCGTCCAGTCCAAGAAGCTCGTCGGCATCTCGGACGTCAACGACCTGACCGACCGCAACCACGGGCTCCGGCTCGTCATCGGCATCAAGAGCGGCTTCAACCCCACCGCCGTGCTCGAGCAGCTCTACAAGCACACCCCGCTCGAGGACGGCTTCGGCATCAACAACGTCGCCCTGGTCGGCGGGTCGCCGCGCACCCTCGGGCTCCGTGAGCTGCTCGACGTCTACGTGCAGCACCGGCTCCACGTCGTCACCCGCCGGTCGCAGTACCGGCTGGCACGACGCAAGGAACGGCTGCACCTGGTCGAGGGCCTGCTCATCGCGATCCTCGACATCGACGAGGTCATCCAGGTCATCCGCACCTCCGACGACTCCGAGGCTGCGCGCAACCGCCTGCGCGACGTCTTCGACCTGTCCGAGGTGCAGGCCGAGTACATCCTCGAGCTGCGCCTGCGCCGCCTGACGAAGTTCTCGCGGATGGAGCTCGAGGCGGAGCGCGACCAGCTGCTCGCCGACATCGCCGCCCTCGAAGAACTCCTGGCGTCCGACGAACGGCTCCGCGCGCAGGTCGCCCTCGAGCTGACCGAGGTGTCCGACAGGTTCGCGACCCCGCGCCGCACGCTGCTCACCGAGGCCGACGCCCCGGTGAAGGGCGGTCGGAAGGCCGCGGTCGACCCGGAGTCCCTGCAGATCGCCGACTCCCCCTGCCGCGTGCTGCTCTCGACCACCGGACGGCTCATCCGCGTCGACATCCCGACGTCGGAGCTCGGCATCGTCCGCGTGCCGAAGCGCTCGAAGCACGACGCCGTCCGCTCCGCCGTGGTGAGCACGGTGCGGGGGCAGATCGGCGCGATCACCTCGACCGGACGGGTCCTCCGGCTCTCCCCCGTCGACGTCCCCGCCGTGCCGCCCGCCGCGGTCCGGCTCGACGCCGGCGTCCGGGTCACCGACTTCCTGGCGCTCACCAAGGGCGAGACGGTCGTGGCGATCGTCGACCTGTCCGGCGCGTCCTCGGACTCGCTGGCGATCGGCACCGCACACGGCGTGGTCAAGCGCGTCGTCCCCGGTGCCTGGCCGGACAAGCCCGAGTTCGTCGCCATCGGCCTGAAGCCCGGCGACCAGGTGGTCGGCGCTGCGCAGGCGCCCGAGTCCGACGACCTGGTGTTCATCAGCTCGAACGCGCAGCTGCTGCGGTTCCCGGCGTCCGTGGTCCGGGCGCAGGGGCTGCCCGCCGGTGGTGTGGCCGGCATGGCACTCGCCGACGGCGCCTCGGTGATCTGGTTCGGCTCGGTCGCACGCTCCGACGACGCCGTGGTCGCCACGGTGTCCACCACCTCGACAGCCCTGCCCGGCACCGACGCCGGTCGCGCCAAGGTCTCGGCGCTGTCGGAGTTCCCGGCGAAGGGCCGCGCCACCCAGGGTGTCCGGGCGCACGCGTTCCTGAAGGGCGAGGACGGGCTGACCGTGGGCTGGGCGGGCATCGCGCCGCCGCACGCCGTCGGCACGGACGGCGCCGCGCGGACCCTGCCCGACTGGCTGTCGAAGCGTGACGGCTCGGGTGCCCCGCTCGAGGCGGTCATCGGCTCGATCGGCGGCAGCGCCGCGACGCTCGACGGCACCGTCGGCGAGGCGTAGGCGCGCGCTGGCGTCCGCCACGTTTCGCGCCTGGCGACACCTCACGCCCTGCGGGCCCCGTGAGGTGTCGCCCAGCGCGTGAGAACGCAGACCGCAGCGGCCTGGAGGCGCGGGGCGGCCCCGCCACGGGCCTCCCGTCCGCCGTCGCGAAAGCTTTCGCGGCGCCGCTTTCGCGGCACCGTTTCGCGCTGAGCGACACATCACGGGTGCGCGGCCGCGTGAACTGTCGCTCAACGCGTGAGCACGCGCCGACCGCCTCTCTGCGGCCGGACCGCCCGCGCGCTACGCGTCGATGCGGTCGCGGTCCAGGCCCTCGCCGGCCAGGATGAACTCCTTGCGCGGCGCGACGTCGTTGCCCATGAGCAGCTCGAACACCTTCGCAGCACCCTCGGCATGGGTCACGTTCACCCGGCGCAGGGTGCGGTGCGCGCGGTCCATCGTGGTCTCCGCCAGCTGGTCCGCGTCCATCTCGCCGAGGCCCTTGTACCGCTGGATCGGCTCCTGGTACTTCTTGCCCGTCTTCTCGAGCTTCTTCAGCACCGTCTGCAGCTCCTGTTCGGAGTACGTGTACAGCGTGTCGTTCGGCTTGCCGCGGTTCACCACGACGACCCGGTGCAGCGGCGGCACCGCGGCGAAGACCCGGCCCTGCTCGATCATCGGCCGCATGTACCGGAAGAACAGCGTCAGCAGCAGCGTGCGGATGTGGGCGCCGTCGACGTCGGCGTCCGACATGATGATGATCTTGCCGTACCGGGCCTGGTCGATGTCGAACGTGCGGCCCGAACCGGCGCCGATGACCTGGATGATCGACGCGCACTCGACGTTCGAGAGCATGTCCGACACGGACGCCTTCTGCACGTTGAGGATCTTGCCGCGGATCGGCAGCAACGCCTGGTACTCGCTGTTGCGGGCGAGCTTCGCGGTGCCCAGGGCCGAGTCACCTTCGACGATGAAGAGCTCGGTGCCCTCGGTCTCCTGCGAGCGGCAGTCGGCGAGCTTCGTCGGCAGCGAGGAGTTCTCGAGCGCGTTCTTGCGGCGCTGCGTCTCCTTGTGTGCCCGCGCCGAGATGCGGGTCTTCATCTCGGACACGACCTTCTCGAGCAGGGCGGCCGACTGTGCCTTCTCGGTGCGCTGCGTCGAGGTGAGGATCTCGGTGATGCGCTTCGACACGACCTGGTCGACGATCTTCCGGACCGCCGGGGTGCCGAGGATCTCCTTCGTCTGCCCCTCGAACTGCGGCTCGGGCAACCGCACCGTCAGCACGGCGGTCATGCCGGCGAGGACGTCGTCCTTGTCGAGCTTGTCCTGCCCGACCTTGAGCTTGCGGGCGTTCGCCTCGACCTGGGCGCGGACGGCCTTGACGACGCCCGACTCGAACCCGGCCTGGTGGGTGCCGCCCTTGGGCGTCGCGATGATGTTGACGAAGCTGCGGAACACGGTCTCGTAGCCACTGCCCCAGCGGAGCGCCAGGTCGACCTCGCACTCGCGCTCGACCGAGGTGGAGACCATGTGGCCCTTGTCGTCGAGCATCGGCACGGTCTCGGTGAAGGTGCCGGTCCCCTGCACGCGCCAGACGTCGGTGAGGGGGCTGTCGACGGCGAGGTGCTCGACGAACTCACCGATCCCGCCCTCGTACCGGAAGCGCTCGACCACCGGCCCGGCGGCCACGGTGGTCCCCGTCGCCTCGGCCCGGGCGGCAGCGGCGTCGATCGACGCCGCGCGCTCGTCGGTGATGGTGATGCCGAGCCCGGGCACGAGGAACGCGGTCTGCCGTGCACGGGTGACCAGGTCGTCGGTGCTGAACCGGGCGTCGGCGGTGAAGATCTGGCGGTCCGCCCAGTAGCGGATCCGGGACCCGGTGACACCCTTCTTGACCTTGCCCACCACACGGAGCTCACTGCCCGAGGTGAAGGGCGCGAACGGAGCGTCCGGGCCGATGCCCTTGCTGTCGTCGAAGATGCCCGGCTCACCGCGGTGGAACGACATGGCGTAGGTCTTGCCGCCCCGGTCGACCTCGACGTCGAGGCGCTCCGACAGCGCGTTCACGACCGAGGCGCCGACGCCGTGCAGGCCACCCGAGGCCGCGTACGACCCCGAGCCGAACTTGCCGCCGGCGTGCAACTTGGTGAACACGACCTCGACCCCGGTCAGGCCGGTCTTCGGTTCGACGTCGACGGGGATGCCCCGGGCGGTGTCCCGGACCTCGACCGAGCCGTCGGCATGGAGCACGACGCCGATCTCGTCACCGTGTCCCGCGAGGGCTTCGTCGACCGAGTTGTCGATGATCTCCCACAGGCAGTGCATGAGGCCCCGGGAGTCCGTCGAGCCGATGTACATGCCCGGCCGCTTCCGGACCGCCTCGAGCCCTTCGAGGACGGAGAGATGACGTGCGGAGTAGTCGGAGCTCACCGTCGGAGTTTACCGAGCGGCACCGACAGCACCGTGTGGACACTCGCACTGGGGCCAAGCGATCCGCGCTGAGCGAAACAGGGCCCGACAATGCGTCGCTCTCAGGCATCACGTGTTGAAATGGTGCAACCACCCGGCACCACCTGCGATCCGTGAGGAGCACAGCAATGACCCAGACCGTGCAGGACCCCTCCATCGACGAAGTCAGCAACCACCAGCTGACCGCCGCCGACCGTTGCGACAGCTGCGGGGCGCAGGCCTACATCCGAGCCACCATGGCGAGCGGCGAGCTCTACTTCTGCGCCCACCACGGCGCCGAGTTCAAGGACAAGCTCGCGGCGACCGCCATCGAGTGGCACGACGAGAGCAGCCGACTCTACGAGTCGAAGTAGTCGCGACCGACACGAAGACGGGAGGCGCGGTGCCAGCTGGCACCGCGCCTCCCGTCTTCGCGTGAACGCGTTCCACGTCCGGAGCAAGCCGCCGTCAGGCGATGCGCTTGAACGCCTTGTCGACGTAGCGGTCGACCGTCGCTCGCGCTTCACGTGCGTAGCGGTCGATGGTCGCCGTGCGCTCGGCGTCCGGTGCGTACTCACGGCCGAGCCGCGCGGTCGCTGCGGCGAGGACACCGTCGGTCAGCTGCGGATTGAGCGGCAGGACCGGACCCTGGGTGTGCGTCCCGAAGGAGTTCCCGACGATCGCGCCCTCGACCGGGGAGCCGGCCTGGTTGCCGCCGCCGGAGACGACGTCGGCGAAGGGGGTGACCCCGGCTGCGAGCTCGATGCGGGTTGCGTGGTCCTCGAAGCCGGCGAGACGCTTCGGTACTCCGGGGAGCAGCGGGTACCGGGTCTCGAGGACGAAGTAGTTCACGCGGCGCTCAGCACCGCGGACGGCACGGGCGTCGAACACGCCGAAGCCAGCGACCGGCGCACCCTCGGTCAGCACGACCTCGTTCGTCGCGAGGTCGAACCCACCGCCGACGGCGAGCACCGGCACACCGTCGGTCGCGAACGCACGGAGTGCTCCCCCGATGCGTGTGACGTCATCGCCCAGGGAACGCATCGCGCTGAGCGGACCGTTGCCGATGACGACGACGTCCGCCGTGGTCGGCAGGTCGTCACCGGGCGCGTACTCGAGGACCCGGGTCTCGATGTCCGCCGCGGCCGCACGGCGGACCAGCGCCGCGACGTTCCCACGGTCGCCCGAGACGCCCATCTGCCGGGGGTAGACGTGCAGGATCGTCAGCCGATCGGCCGTCATGCGGTCTTCTCCATGTCCGGGTGGCCGAGGGCCTTGCGGGCGATCATCATGATCTCGTAGTTGACGATGAAGTTCTTCGTCCCACGGGTCGTCGAGCCGAGCTGCTCCATGTGCTTGATGGCCGCTTCGACGTCGGGCTCGACCCGGCCGATGCGGACACCGGCGTGCTCGAGCGCGATCGCGATCTGCCACGCCTTGTCACCGGAGACGACGTCCACGTGGTCGAGCTTCGAGAAGTCGATGTCGTAGATCCAGGAGATGTCGGGCGTGCCCTCGTCGATCGCCATGAGGACCTGCTCGGGCTGGTCCGGCAGGGCGTCGAGGTTGAGCTGCAGGCTCGCGGCGTTCTTGAACATCGTGAACTCGGCGGACTCACCCGCGATGGGGAGTCGCTCGCCACGGCCGTACGCGGGCTTCATCGTGCCGAAGGCCTCGGTCACGGCATCGGCGCGGAACTGCGCACCGAGGGCCGCACTCGCCGTCGCGGTGGCAGCAGCGGCGTCGACCGCGTAGTGCAGGCCGCGGGCGGGCAGGCGGACCGGGATCTCGGCGCCGTCGAAGCGGATCGTCGCGCCGTCGCCAGTGTGGGCCACGACCTCGGCGTCGGCGGTGTGCTGGGCACGGTCGCCGGCGTCGAACGAGTCGGCGTTCTGCAGACCGTTCGGCGCCGCGGCGATGACCTCGTCGCTCGCACCGAACCGCAGGACGCGCTGCCCGGGGGTGCCCGTGTAGCCGTCGAGGAACTGGTCGTCGTGGTTCGTGATGACGTTCGCCGTCGACAGTGCGGCGGTGTCGAGCATCATCGTCGCCACGCGCTCGGTCTCGAAGAACCGGTACAGCTGGTCGACCTGCACGTTGAGCATCGTCACCGTCGAGGGCGACAGGATCCCGGCGAGCTCGACCGCGAAGGCCTCGTCGACCTCGAGGATGCCGATGTCCGCCTTCAGGCGACCGGTCAGCGAGACCTCGGACAGCAGGGCCGACGCGATGCCCTGCGGCAGGTTCGCGCCGGACGGGTTCGTGAAGACCCGCAGCCCGTGGGCCCGCACGATGTCGGAGATCATGTGCGTCGTCGTCGACTTGCCGTTCGACCCGAGCACGAAGACGACGCCGTTCGGGAACTGCTTCGTCACGTGCTGCAGGAAGTCCGGCACGAGCTTCAGGACGATGTACCCGGGGTAGGCGGACCCGCCGCCCCGCGCACGGGCGAGGGCACGGAGGATCCGCCCGATCAGGATCGGGATGAAGAAGCGCATGCCGGCTTACTCGAGGTAGTCGCGCAGCGACTGCGACCGCGACGGGTGGCGGAGCTTCGCCATCGTCTTGGACTCGATCTGACGGATGCGCTCACGCGTCACGCCGAACGTGTCACCGATCTGGTCGAGCGTCTTCGGCTGGCCGTCACCGAGGCCGAAGCGCATGCGGATGACGCCCGCCTCCCGCTCGGACAGGGAGTCGAGCAGGCTCTCGAGCTGCTTCTGCAGCATCGTGAAGCCCACCGCGTCGGCCGGCACGACCGCCTCGGTGTCCTCGATGAGGTCACCGAACTCCGAGTCGCCGTCCTCGCCCAGGGGCGTGTGCAGCGAGATCGGCTCGCGGCCGTACTTCTGGACCTCGACGACCTTCTCCGGGGTCATGTCGAGCTCGCGGGCGAGCTCTTCCGGAGTGGGTTCGCGACCGAGGTCCTGCAGCATCTGCCGCTGGA
This sequence comes from Curtobacterium sp. MCSS17_005, assembly GCF_003234225.2. Classification (NCBI taxonomy): domain Bacteria; kingdom Bacillati; phylum Actinomycetota; class Actinomycetes; order Micrococcales; family Microbacteriaceae; genus Curtobacterium; species Curtobacterium sp. MCSS17_005. The sequence goes on along the minus strand of NZ_CP126258.1, from coordinate 1,854,454 downwards.
CGCGGGCGAGCTTGTTGATGACCTCGACCATGTGCACCGGGATGCGGATGGTGCGGGCCTGGTCGGCCATGGCACGGGTGATGGCCTGACGGATCCACCACGTCGCGTAGGTCGAGAACTTGAAGCCCTTGGTGTAGTCGAACTTCTCGACCGCACGGATCAGGCCCAGGTTGCCCTCCTGGATGAGGTCCAGGAACTGCATGCCACGACCGGTGTAGCGCTTCGCGAGCGAGACGACCAGGCGGAGGTTCGCACCGAGCAGGTGCGACTTCGCACGCTGACCGTCACGGGCGACCCAGCGCAGTTCACGCTCGGCGGGCTTCGAGAGCCCCGTCGCGTGCTGCAGCTTGTCCTCGGCGAACAGGCCGGCCTCGATGCGCATCGCGAGCTCGACCTCCTGCTCGGCGTTGAGCAGGGCGACCTTGCCGATCTGCTTCAGGTAGTCCTTCACCGGGTCGGCGGTGGCACCCGTGATGGTCGTCGAGTAGACCGGCGCCTCGTCGTCGTCGGTCTGCGAGATGACGAGCGCACCGGCGGCGACCGCGGCAGCGGCGTCCGGCTTGGCCGTCTTGTCGTCGGTGTCGTCGGCCTCGTCGGTCGGCTCCTCGACGGGCTCGTCGGAGGCGATCGCCTCGTCGACGGCGTCGGTCTTCTTCGCCTTGGGCGCCGCCTTCTTGGCGGGCGCCTTCTTGGCGGGGGCCTTCGTGGCGCGCTTCTTCGGCGCTGCGGTGCCCTCGGTGTCCGTGGCGTCCTCTGCCACAGCGCCCTCGGGCTCGGTGTCCTTCGTGGGATCGATCGTCGTGCTCCGGGCAGCCATGCGATCACCTCTCTCGTCGTGCCACGTTCGTGGGGTCGTGGCCTCCCTCGCCGCCCAGGTCCCGCGCCGCAGTCCCCCGCGTCGTACGAGTCCTACCGTTCCGGGCAGCACTAGGACCCATGTCAAGTCCCCCGAGTTCACCGGCGCACCGAAGTGTTCCGACAGACAGGGGTCCCGAACGGGTCCGTGATCATTATTGCACGTGCCGCTTCCGCAGGCGTGCAACGAGTGCAACCCAGAGTGGCCCGACGCGTATTCCCTCTTCCGAGTGCAGCACGCGGCGGGTCCGACGGCGGGCGTGCAGGAGCATCCCGACGCCGAAACCGACCACGACGTACTGCACGGTGAGGGCGATCCGGAAGTTCTCCCAGGCGAACACCTCGGTGCCCGAAGCCCGCGCAGCGACGTCGAGGACGACGCCGATCAGGTACATCATCACGAAGGCCGCCAGGAACCCGCCGACGTTCACCACGCCGTTCGCCGAGCCGAGCGATCCGACCGGGTTGAAGGTCCGGGCGAAGTCGAAACCGATCAGGGAACCGGGCCCGCCGATCCCCATCGCGACGACGAGCAGCACGAGCAACCACGTCGGCGGGTGCCCGGGCCAGAGCAGGATCGCCGTCCAGAGCACCGCGAGCAGGACGACCACGCCGAGCACCAGGTTCGACCGACGCATCGGGAACCGCGCACAGAGCACGCCGAGCACCGGACCGGCGACGAACCCGACGACCACGATGATCGTGAGGAACCCCGCTGCCTCACCCGGGGAGTACCCGAGCCCCCGGAGCATCGGCACGCCCCACAGCAGCGAGAACACCGTGCCCGAGGACTGGGTGACGTAGTGCGACCAGAACCCGAGTTGCGTGCCCGGGCGCCGGAGCGCGTGCCCGAAGGTGCTGAACGCGGCACCCCACGAGTGCGGCAGCGGGATGGTGTCCGTCCGCACCGGCACGGGACCGTTCCGCACGAAGACCGCGGCGAGCACCAGGCCGACAGCGCTGGCCGCGGCCGCGACGCCGAACGCCGGGGTCCAGCCCACCGTGTGCAGGAGCACCGCGAAGGGGAACGCCGACAGGATCTGGCCGATCTGCCCGAGGTTGCCCGTCCACTGCGAGATCTGCGGCAGGATCCGGCCGCTGAACCACATCGGCACCAGGCGGATCACCGAGATGAAGGTCATCGCGTCACCGGCACCGACGAGCACCCGCCCCGCGATCGCCGGCCCGATCGACGGGGACACCGCGACGATCGCCTGTCCGACGACCAGCAGCGCGGCGCCGAGGAGCACCAGCCGGCGGGGGCCCACGCGGTCGAGGGCGATCCCCACCGGGATCTGCAGCCCCGCGTAGACGGCGATCTGCACGACGGCGAGGGTGGACAGGACCGCGGCGGAGACGGCGAACCGGTCCTGCGCGTCGACGCCGGACACCCCGAGCGAGGACCGCTGCACCACGGCGAGGACGTACGCGAGGACCGCGACGCCCCAGATCAGGAAGGCACGACGGGAGTTCACCGGACCAGGCTACCGACGCGTCCCCGCGTCGATGCGCGACGAGCGTCGTCGACGCGCGTCACGTCGTGCGGGCGACCGGAGGGCGGCCTGGAGGCGCGGTGCGGGGCCGCCACGGGCCTCCAGGCCGCCCTGTGGGGACGTCCGGATCCCGCGACGGTCAGTCGGTCGCGTCGCCCTGGGTGCGCCGGTCGGCGAGGAAGCGCTCGAGCTCGGCCGCGATGGCGTCGGCGGTCGGCACCTCGCCGTCGACGCCGGTGAGCGGCGATGCGACGGGGTTGCCCTCCATGTACGTGTCGTGCCGCTCCTCGAGCACGGAGACCAGGCGCTGCAGCTCGGGGTTGCCGGCCACCTGCTCCTCGACGCGGGTGAGGAACTCGCGACCCGACTCGCGCAGGGCGTCGGTCGGGAAGATGAGCCCGGTCGCGGCGGCGATGCCGGACAGGGCTGCGACGGCGGCGTCGGGGAACTCGGTGTCGGACAGGTAGTGCGGCACGAGCAGCACGAGCCCGGTGACCTGGGCACCAGTCTCGGCGAGGCGGTGCTCGACCAGGTGCAGGACGTTCGCCGGCGCCTGGGTCTCGGGCTTCCAGACGCTCATCTGCTCGACGAGGTCGGCCCGGGTGCCGGAGACGGTCAGGCTGATCGGACGGGTGTGCGGGACCGGCATCGGGATGGACTGCACCCACGTGGTGTCGGCGACCTGCAGGTCGGCGGCGAGCCCGGTGACTGCGCGGACGAAGCGGTTCCACTGGAAGTCCGGCTCGTAGCCCGACAGGAACAGGAACGGCTGGCCGATCTCGTCGCGCACCAGGTGCAGGGCCAGACGGGGCGGCTCGACGGCGCTGATGTGGTCGTGCTCGAAGGTGATGACCGGGCGACGGGCCCGCCAGTCGAGCAGCACGTCCGGGTCGAACTCGGCGACGAGTTCGGTGTCGAGGTCCTCGAGGATCGAGTTCGTCACCTGCGCGACGGCCGATCCGGCATCGGCGAAGCCGGTCAGCCCGGCGATCAGGTGCAACCCTGCTGGCACGGTCGGGGCGTCCGCGTCGAACGTGTAGAGCTCCTCGGGGTGGTTCACCGTCCCCATGCTAGGCGGGGCCTCCGACGTCCCCGGTGCGCGACGACCACGCCGACAGCGAACAGGCCGTCGGTAGGGTTGGAGCATGGTCCGACCGACGCTCTCCACCACCAGTTCACCCCCCGAGACCACCACCGCCGACGTGCTCGTCGTCGGGGTCCGCCCGGGCTCGTCCGGCGAGGCCGACAGCACCGCCGTGCTCGCTCCCACCGCCCTCGGCACGCTCGATGCCCTCGCCGGCCTCGACCTCGCCGCGATCGGGGTCACCGGCGCGAAGGACCAGCTCGTCCGCCTGCCCGCCAGCGGCGTCGGTGCGAAGTCGGTCGCGCTGATCGGGCTCGGCTCCGCCACGGGTGCCGCGGCGATCCGCGCTGCGGCCGGCAGCGCCGTGCGACAGCTCCCCCGCGTCGACTCGATCACGCTCGCCCTGCCCACCGACTCGGCCGAGCTCGTCGACGCCGCCCTCGAGGGCGCGGCGCTCGGCGCGTACGCCTTCACCCGGCACAAGGGCACCGGCACCAAGGCCCCGGCCCGCGGCGACCAGCGCATCGAGGTCGTCGCCCCCGCCGACGTCGCAGCCGACGCCGCCGTGCGCCCCGCGATCGTCGCAGACGCCGCGTCGCTCGTGCGCGACCTCGTGAACACCGCCGCGGGCGACCTCGGGCCGCAGGACGTCGCCGACGTCGCGACCGGGTTCGCCTCGGACCTGCCGCTCACCGTCGAGGTCCTCGACGAGCAGGCGCTCGAGGAGCAGGGCTTCGGCGGCATCCTCGGTGTCGGCCGCGGTTCGGCGCGTCCCCCGCGCCTGGTCGTCGTCCGGTACGCGCCGGAGTCCGCCACGAAGCACCTCGCCCTGGTGGGCAAGGGCATCACCTTCGACTCGGGCGGCCTCTCGCTCAAGCCCGCGGCGTCGATGCTCGGCATGAAGACCGACATGACCGGTGCCGCCACGGTGCTCGCCGCGACCGTCGCCGCCGCCCGCCTGGGGCTGAACGTGCGCGTGACCGCGTGGCTCGCCCTCGCCGAGAACATGCCCTCCGGCACCGCGACCCGCCCGGGCGACGTCCTGACGCTGAAGAACGGCACCACGGTCGAGGTCACGAACACCGACGCCGAGGGCCGCCTGGTGCTCGGCGACGGGATGGCCGCCGCGTCGCTCGAGCAGCCCGACGCGCTCGTCGACGTCGCCACGCTGACCGGCGCCCAGGTCGTCGCGCTCGGCGACCGCACCACCGGCCTGATGGGCAGCGACGACCTCGTCGCGAAGGTCCGCGCCGTCGCCGAGGGCGTCTCGGAGCCGATCTGGCCGATGCCGCTGCCCGAGGAACTCGAGGCACGACTGTCCAGCGACGTCGCCGACATCGTCAACGCCACGGTCGGCAACCCGGCCGGCGGCATGCTGCTCGCGGGCAAGTTCCTCGAGCGCTTCGCCGGCGAGGGTGTCCCCTGGGCGCACCTCGACATCGCGGGTCCGTCGGAGAACACGGGCGGCGGGTACGCCTGGTTGGGCAAGGGTGCGACGGGTGTGATGGTCCGGACGCTCATCGCTCTCGCAGAAGACCTCCAGTCCGAGTAGTAGGTTTGGTACCGGTGGGATCGGCGCACCGACGCGCCTCCCACCGGTACTGCACGGGACGGGACCGGAACCACGCGGTCCGACCGTCGGACGCCGCCCTCCGCGGTGTCCACGTAGGGCCCGATCGGCCCGACACGCACGAGGGAGTTGCACCAGGTGACGGAACAGACTTACGACGTCGTTGTCCTCGGTGGCGGGAGTGGTGGGTACGCCGCTGCGCTCCGGGCCGCCGAACTCGGCATGAGCGTCGCGCTCATCGAGGGCGACAAGCTCGGAGGGACGTGCCTGCACCGCGGCTGCATCCCGACCAAGGCGCTGCTGCACGCCGCCGAGATCGCCGACGGCACGCGTGACGCCGAGAAGTACGGCGTGATCGCGGAGTTCGCCGGGGTCGACGTGCCCAAGGTGATCGACTACCAGCAGGGCGTCATCAACTCCAAGTACAAGGGCCTGCAGGGCCTGATCAAGGCCCGCGGCATCACCGTGGTCGAGGGCTGGGGTCGTCTGACCTCGCAGAACACCGTGCAGGTCGGCGACCAGACCGTCACCGGCAAGAACATCGTGCTCGCGACCGGCTCCTACTCGAAGTCCCTGCCGGGGCTCGAGATCGGCGGCCGCGTGATCACCAGCGAGACCGCGCTCCGCATGGACTACGTCCCGAACAAGGTCGTCATCCTGGGCGGCGGCGTCATCGGCGTCGAGTTCGCCAGCGTCTGGAAGTCCTTCGGGGCCGAGGTCACCATCGTCGAGGGCCTGCCGCACCTGGTCCCCGCCGAGGACGAGTCGATGTCGAAGCAGCTCGAGCGTGCGTTCCGCAAGCGCGGCATCGAGTTCTCGCTCGGTGTCCGGTTCCAGGGCGTCGAGCAGCACGAGAACGGCGTCGTCGTCACGCTCGAGGACGGCAAGACCTTCGACGGTGACGTCCTGCTCGTCGCCGTCGGCCGTGGCCCGGTCACGCAGAACGTCGGTTACGACGAGGTCGGCGTGGCGATGGACCGCGGGTTCGTCACCACGAACGAGCGTCTCGCCACGAACATCCCGAACGTCTACGCCGTCGGCGACATCGTCCCCGGCCTGCAGCTCGCGCACCGCGGCTTCCAGCAGGGCATCTTCGTCGCCGAGGAGATCGCCGGCCTCAACCCGGTGGTCATCGAGGACAAGAACATCCCGAAGATCACCTACTCCGACCCCGAGGTCGCGTCGGTCGGGCTCTCGCAGGCCAAGGCCGAGGAGCAGTACGGCGCCGACAAGGTCGACTCGTACGAGTACAACCTGGCCGGCAACGGCAAGAGCCACATCATCGGGACCTCCGGCTCCGTCAAGGTCGTGCGCGTCGTGGACGGCCCCGTCGTCGGCGTCAGCATGATCGGCGCCCGCGTCGGCGAGCTCATCGGCGAAGCCCAGCTCGCCGTGAACTGGGAGGCCTACCCGGAGGACATCGCTCCCCTGGTGCACGGTCACCCGACCCAGAACGAAGCCCTCGGCGAGGCGTTCCTGCACCTCGCGGGCAAGCCGCTGCACGCGCTGTGACCGGCACCGGGCAGCGCACTGTGACAATGACATCAACAACCACTGCAATCCCCCGCGAAGAGGAGTCCACCCGATGAGCGAATCCGTCAACCTCCCGGCGCTCGGCGAGAGCGTCACCGAGGGCACGGTGACCCGATGGCTGAAGAACGTCGGTGACCGGGTCGAGGTCGACGAGCCGCTGCTCGAGGTCTCCACCGACAAGGTCGACACCGAGATCCCGTCGCCGATCGCCGGTGTCGTCGAGGAGATCCTGGTGCAGGAGGACGAGACCGTCGAGGTCGGCACCGCCCTCGTGAAGATCGGTGACGGCTCCAGCTCGTCGGACGGCGGATCGGACTCGTCCGGCGCCTCCGACGCGAACGCCGCCGCTGCCGAGGCGGAGGAGCCCGAGGCCGCTCCGAGCACGGAGCAGGAGGCCGAGACCCCCGCGCCCGAGCCCACCGAGCCCGAGCCCGCTCCCGCCGGTCAGACGCAGCCCGCCGCCCCGCAGGCACCGTCCGCCCCGCCCGCGGCAGCGCCGGTCCCGGCCGCCGCGCCGGTCCCGCCGCCCGCAGCCGCTCCGCCGGCTGCCGTGCCGGCCCAGGCCGCTCCGGCAGCCGCGCCGGCTCCGGCATCCGCGCCGAGCGCCACGGCCGCCGCCGCGGTGCCGAACCCCACGCAGGACGGCGCAGCCTCCGGTTACGTCACCCCGCTGGTGCGCAAGCTCGCCAACGAGCAGGGTGTCGACCTGTCCACGGTCACGGGTTCCGGTGTCGGGGGGCGCATCCGCAAGGAGGACGTCCTCGCCGCCGCCGCGAAGGCCCCGGCCGCCTCGGCCGCAGCAGCACCCGCCGCCGCGTCCGGCCCGTTCGTCGCCGAGGTCTCGCCGCTGCGCGGGACCCGCGAGAAGATGACCCGCCTGCGCAAGGTGGTCGCCGAGCGTGCCGTGCAGTCGATGACCTCGACCGCACAGCTCACGAGCGTCGTCGAGGTCGACGTCACGAAGGTGGCGCAGTTCCGTGACGCCCACAAGGCGGAGTTCCTCGAGAAGACCGGCTCGAAGCTCTCCTTCATGCCGTTCTTCGCCCTCGCGGCGTCCGAGGCACTGAAGGCCCACCCGAAGATCAACTCCACGGTCGACGGCGACGAGATCGTCTACCCGGAGACAGAGAACGTCTCCATCGCGGTGGACACCGAGCGCGGCCTGCTGACCCCGGTCATCAAGGACGCGGCCTCGCTGGACCTGGCGCAGTTCTCGAAGTCCATCGCGGACCTCGCCGAGCGCACCCGGAACAACCAGCTCAAGCCCGACGAGCTCGCTGGCGGCACGTTCACGCTGACCAACACCGGTTCGCGTGGCGCGCTGTTCGACACCCCCGTGGTGTTCCTGCCACAGTCGGCGATCCTCGGCACCGGCATCGTCACGAAGCGCCCGGCGGTCGTGAAGGTCGACGGCCAGGAGGCCATCGCCATCCGCTCGTTCGTCTACCTGGCGCTGTCGTACGACCACCGGATCATCGACGGTGCAGACGCCTCGCGGTACCTCGTCGCGGTGAAGAACCGTCTCGAAGAGGGCAACTTCGCCCCGAACCTCGGGTACTGATCACCAGCAGCACGGCCGACGGCCCCGGTTCCCCTCGTGGGAGCCGGGGCCGTTCCCGTTCCGGGGCGGGATCGGCGTCACCCGCCGCGTCACCCGCCGCGTCACCCGCCGCCGAGCATGGTCAGGGCGGCGACCACCGACCCGACGGCGACGACGAGTCCCACGAGCACGCGGCGGAGCGGGAGTCGTCGTGCGGCTCCGAGCGGGACCCCGTGCTCGACCACGTCCCGCAGGCGCTCGAACAGTCCGTCCTGCCCGTCCGGTGTCGGCGGTGCGGCGAACACGAGGTCGCTCGGCACAGGGGTCCAGCGGAACGGCCGGGGCGCGGCGGCGGCACGGACGACGTCGAGTGCTGCTCGTGCGCTCGGCCCGTCGCCGTCGACGGCGTCCTGCAGCGCGTCGAGCACCGGTTGCTGGGCGGGATCAGTCGGGTCGACGCGGTCCCACACCGCCCGGGCTGCGAGCACGAGGGTCCGGGTCGCGTCGGTCGAGTGCGCGGTGCGCGTCGGGTGTGCGGTGCGCGTCGGGGTCGTCGTGTTTGTCTGGTCCGTCGGGCTCGTCGCGTTCGTCGGGCGGTCGCAGAGCACGACGGCGCCGGCGTCGTCCACCAGCACGTCGTCGATGCTGGCTGCACCGAGCAGGACCGCGCCGTCGTGCACCGCCACCAGGAGCTCCAGGAGCGGGACCGTCAGGGTCACCGCGACCCCGGTGGTCGGGGTGCCGAGCCGGTCGAGTGCCGGCACGAGCGGCGTGCCCGTGGGCCGGTCGAGGTCGACCACGAGACGCCCCGTCGGGGTCCGACCGACCGCGGCCACCGGGACGAGGTGGCGCTCGGCGGCCGCGGAGCGGTCGGCGACCCAGGTGAGCACGTCGTGCTCGTCGCCCGCTGCGATCCAGCGATCCGGGTGGTGGTCGGTGCTCGTCTCCATGGTGACCAGCGTGGCGGTGGCGCGGTGGGCCTCCAGGCTCTCCCGCACCACCTGTGGACAAGACGTGTTCGCGCACAGCCGGACACGCGACGGTCTCCCCCGGCGCACGGAGGCCGTATCCTGTTCGCATGGCACGCAGCTCTTCCACAGACAAGAAGGCGAAGGAGCCGGGGCGTCTCAAGCAGATGTTCCAGGTCTTCCAGATGACCCGAAAGGCCGACCCGTCGTCGGTCTGGTGGTTCGCCCTCGCCTTCGTCGGTCCGGTCGTCCTCGGTGTCCTGCTGGCGCTGCTCCTGCCGGGGCAGAACTGGCTCGCGATCATCCTGTGGATCGTCGCCGGTGTGCTGCTCGGTGTGCTGCTCTTCCTCATCGTGCTGGGTCGTCTGGCCGAGCGTGCCGCGTACTCGCAGATCGAAGGCCAGCCCGGCGCCGTCGGTGCCGTGCTGTCGAACTCGCTGCGTCGCCAGTGGCGCTCGAGCGAGATGCCGGTCGCGGTGCACGGGCGCTCGCAGGCAGCGGTCTACCGCGCCGTGGGTCGCCCGGGGGTCGTCCTGATCACCGAGGGCCAGCGTGGCAACCTCAACCGCCAGGTCGACGAGGAGCGCCGCAAGGTCCAGCGCATCGTCCCGAACGTCGCCGTGCACGTGCTGCACGTGGGTGACGGCACCGGTGAGAGCCTGACGCTGCACAAGCTGCCCCGCGCCATGAACAAGCTCAAGAAGTCGCTGAACCGCAACGAGGTCCTGGCGGTCGCGAACCGTCTCGACTCGCTGACGCAGAGCCCAGCGGCCTCGATCCCGAAGGGCATGGACCCGATGCGGGCCCGCGCCGGACGGCCGCGCTGACCGAAGTCCGCCGCACACGAGGACGCCCCCGACCAGTTCTGGTCGGGGGCGTTCTCGTGTGCGGAGGCCGCGGGGCCGGGGTGTGCGCGAGGCCCGCACCGTGCGACCTTCGCCGCACCGTGCGAGGTTGCTAGCTCGGTGCGGGACTCCGGCGGCGCACGGGGCAGGCAAGCTCGCACCCGATGAGCAACCTCGCACGGTGCGAGGGCCAGCGGCGGAGGCCCGGCGCGCAACCTCGCACGGTGCGAGGGCGCGGCACCGGCCCTGAACCGTGCGAGGTTGTCGGCTCGGTGCGATACTCCGACGGCGCACGGGGCAGGCAAGCTCGCACCCGATGAGCAACCTCGCACGGTGCGAGGGCCAGCGGCGGAGGCCCGGCGCGCAACCTCGCACGGTGCGACGGCGCGGCACCGGCCCTGAACCGTGCGAGGTTGTCGGCTCGGTGCGAGACTCCGACGGCGCACCGGGCAGGCAAGCTCGCACCCGATGAGCAACCTCGCACGGTGCGAGGGCGCGGACGAGAGCCACGGCCCGCGCGCCGCACCCGCGGCCGACGCGATCAGCGGCGGACGAGCACCGTCCCCGCGATGCGGTCGTGCGCACCCCGGCTGTCGCGGTCGATGATGAGCGCCGGGACCACCAGGCAGAGCAGCACCGTCCGGAGGATCGGCCGCCACACCCCCACGTAGCCTCCACGCATCGGGACGACCCGCAGTCCGACGCAGATGTGGCCGAACGACCCGGACAGCAGGCAGATGAACACGATCTGCAGCACGGCGAAGATGGCGATCTGCACCCAGGAGTGCGCGATGTCGCCCGAACCGTTCACCGGCGACCAGACCCCGGTGACGTAGGCGACCAGGTCAGCAAGTGCGCCGTCGATCAGGAGCGCGACGACCCGCCGCCCGATCCGCCCGACACTCCGGGGCCCGGACTCGGGCAGCCCGAGGTCCTTGCCCGGCCATCCGTCCGGGTGCTCGGAAGGCGCGGACGGACTGGGAGTGCTGCGGGCCATGGTCCCCAGCGTAGGCGACGGCCCGGGCGTAACACGCCCGAAACAAACCAGTCATGTCCGGGAAACCCCGTGTCAATAGCCTCGTCGGAGGTGCCTTGACCGGTGCCTCCGACATCACCCAACCCATTGGAGATCGGCCCCATGTTCAGCGATTCCTCCGAGGTCCTGGCCTTCATCAAGGACACCGACGTCAAGTTCCTCGACATCCGCTTCACGGACCTGCCCGGTGTGCAGCAGCACTTCAACATCCCGGCATCCACCGTCGACGAGGACTTCTTCTCGGTCGGCCAGCTGTTCGACGGCTCCTCCATCCGCGGCTTCGCGTCGATCCACGAGTCCGACATGCAGCTGATCCCCGATGTCACCACGGCGTACGTCGACCAGTTCCGCGCCGAGCGCACGCTCATCATGATCTTCGACATCTACAACCCGCGGAACGGCGAGATCTACGGCCGCGACCCGCGCCAGGTGGCGAAGAAGGCCGAGAAGTACCTCGCGTCGACGGGCATCGCGGACACCGCGTTCTTCGCCCCCGAGGCCGAGTTCTACATCTTCGACGACGTCCGCTACTCGGTCACGCAGAACGAGTCCTTCTACGCGGTCGACTCCGAAGAGGGCGCTTGGAACACCGGTCGTGACGAAGAGGGCGGCAACCTCGCCAACAAGACCCCGTACAAGGGCGGCTACTTCCCCGTGTCGCCGGTCGACAAGACCGCCGACCTGCGCGACGACATCACCCTCAAGCTGATCGACGCCGGCTTCGAGCTCGAGCGCTCGCACCACGAGGTGGGCACCGGCGGCCAGCAGGAGATCAACTACAAGTTCGACACGATGGTCCACGCTGCGGACGACATCCTGAAGTTCAAGTACATCGTCAAGAACACGGCCGACCAGTGGGGCAAGGTCGCCACGTTCATGCCGAAGCCGCTCTTCGGCGACAACGGCTCGGGCATGCACACCCACCAGTCGCTCTGGTCGGACGGCAAGCCGCTCTTCTACGACGAGAACGGCTACGGCGGTCTGTCGGACCTCGCCCGCTGGTACATCGGCGGCATCCTGAAGCACGCCTCGGCGCTGCTCGCCTTCACCAACCCGTCGATCAACTCGTACCACCGTCTGGTCAAGGGCTTCGAGGCCCCGGTCAACCTGGTCTACTCGGCCGGCAACCGCTCGGCGGCGATCCGCATCCCGATCACGGGCACCAACCCGAAGGCCAAGCGCATCGAGTTCCGCGCGCCCGACGCCTCCGGCAACCCGTACCTCGCCTTCGCCGCGCAGCTGATGGCGGGCCTCGACGGCATCCAGAACCGCATCGAGCCGCACGAGCCGGTGGACAAGGACCTCTACGAGCTCCCGCCCGAGGAAGCAAAGGGCATCCCCCAGGTCCCCGGCTCCCTCGACGAGGCGCTCGACGCGCTCGAGGCGGACCACGAGTTCCTCACGAAGGGCAACGTCTTCACCGAGGACCTCATCCAGACCTGGATCGACTACAAGCGTGAGAACGAGATCCTCCCGCTGGCCCAGCGCCCGCACCCGTTCGAGTACGAGCTGTACTTCGGCGTCTGAGTTCCCTGCTCGCCACGAAGGGCCCCGCACCGTCAGGTGCGGGGCCCTTCGCCGTGCCGGCCACGTTTCGGGCTGGGCGACACCGCACGGGCTGCGCCGCCCGTGAGGTGTCGCTCAGCGCGAGAGGACGCTGCCACCGTGCGCGCGGGGTGCGGACGCGACCGCCTGGAGGCCCGGTGCCGGTCCGGCGGGCGGGTACCGGGCCTCCAGGCGGTCGCGACGCACGTTCCTTCCCATCGCAGCCGGACTGGAAAGCGGAATCGGGCGTCCCTGATCAGAACTTCCGACCAGGGACGCCCGAGTCGACCAGGGACGCCCGATCCGACCAGGTACGCCCGATTCGACCAGGTACGCCCGGAACCGCCCGGACAGAACAGGCCCCGGGCGCACGGGAACGGGGCCCGCGCCGCCCGGCACGGACCCCGTCTCGCGAACGGTGACTAGCGGCTCGTGGCCAACGCGTCGTTCGTCCCCGCTGCGACGCTCACGGGTGCACCCGTGACCGGCGTGGGACGTCCCAGGGAACGGACGGTCCACCCCGCTTTCACCCAGTCGAGGACCGGGAGGCAGTTGCGCGCGTCGATGACGACGCGGCGCCCGACGAGGTCGCCGAGGGCGACCGGGTCGGCGGTGATGATGTCGTCCCACTCGGTGAGCACGAGGACGACGTCGGCGCCCTCGATCGCGTCCGTCATCGAGGCGGCGTAGCTCAGCGTCGGGAACGAGCGCTTCGCGGGCTCCATCGCCTCGGGGTCCCAGAGCGTCACCTGGGCGCCGCGGAGGTGCAGCGCGGCGGCGACGTTCAGCGCCGGGGAGTCCCGGACGTCGTCGGTCAGGGGCTTGAACGCGGCACCGATGACGGCCACGCGACGGTTGAGCACCGATCCCCCGGCCGAGTCGATCGCCATGTCGATGACCCGCTGGCGCTGCCCCATGTTGATCTCGTCGACCTGCTGCATGAGGCCGACGACCTGGCCCGCGCCGATCTCGTTCGCGCGGTACATGAGCGCCCGGATGTCCTTCGGCAGGCAGCCGCCGCCGAAGCCGAGGCCGGCGTTCAGGAACTTGCGGCCGATGCGGGCGTCGTGGCCGAGGGCATCGGCGAGCGTGGAGACGTCGGCGCCGGTGATGGCGCACATCTCGGAGATCGCGTTGATGAACGAGATCTTCGTGGCGAGGAACGCGTTGGCGCTCACCTTGACGAGTTCCGCGGTGGCGAGGTCGGTGGTGATGACCGGGGTGCCCTCGCTGATCGGCGCGGCGTAGACCTCGCGGATCACGGCGTCGGCGGCTTCGGAGGCTCCACCCCAGACCAGACGGTCCGGGTGCAGGGTGTCCTCGACGGCCTTGCCCTCACGCAGGAACTCGGGATTCCAGATGAGCTCCGCGTCGATGCCGGCGGGGGTGAACTCGCGGACGATGCCGCGGAGTCGCGAGGCGGTGCCGACCGGGACCGTCGACTTGCCGACGATGAGGCCCGGGTGGGTGAGGTTCTCGGCGACGCCACGGGTGGCGCTCTCCACGTAGGCGAGGTTCGCCGCGTGCGATCCGGCCTTCTGCGGGGTGCCGACGCAGACGAAGTGGACGTCCGCAGCGGCCACGGCCGAGGCGATGTCCGCCGTGAAGCGGAGCTTGCCGCTGGCGACGTGCTTCGTGATGAGCTCGGGCAGCCCGGGCTCGAAGAACGGGACCTCACCGGCGGACAGTGCGGCGAGCTTCGACGGGTCGATGTCGACACCGATGGTCTCGAAGCCCATCTCGGCCATGGCGGCCGCGTGGGTGGCGCCGAGGTAGCCGGTGCCGATGACGCTGATGACGGGTGCGGGGCGGGTGTCGGCCGATGCGGTCGACTTCTTGGACTCGCTCATTGCGTAACCTCCTGCAGGTCGTAGTCGATGTCGTTGCGCTTGATGCCCTCGGCGAAGGCCTTGAGGGAATCGGCGCGGGAGTTGAGACGCCAGTCGTTCGTGGTGCGCTTGCCGTCGATGATGGTGGTCGCGGTCTCGCTGAAGTACGCGAAGCCGACGATGTCCTTGTTGGCGGGGTCCGCCAGCGCATCGAAGAGCGAGTTGATCCACTGCGTCTTCTGCGGGTTCGCGACACTGGTGCCGGTCTCGGTCGCCCCGATCTCGTTGAGCATGATGCCCTTGCCCGGCGCGATCTGCCGGAGCTGCGCGAGCGTCGCTCCGAAGGTCGTGGCGAACGTCGGCTGCTCGGTGGCGTCGCGGTAGTAGCCGCTCATGCCGACCCAGTCCACGTAGTCCGCACCCGGGTAGTACTGCTGCATGTAGTCGAGCGTCTGGTACTTCGTGTTGCCGAGCTTGTCGATGCGGCTCGGGGACCAGTCCCAGATGACGTACTGATTCGCGCCGTTCGCCTGGAAGACGTCGTGCACGTGCTTCCACATCTTCTTGTAGGAGCCGGCCGGGTTCTTCTGGGCGTCACCCTCGGACCAGTTGTACCAGGAGCCGTTCATCTCGTGATCGAGACGGATGACCATCGGCTGCCCGTTGGCCGCCAGCGCCTTGGCGTACTTCGTCAGGTAGGCGTCGAACGACCCGCCGGAGATGTCCTCGTTGGTGTACCCGGGGACGTACTTCTGGTCGTTGCCGGTCTGTGCCGGCACCGTCTCCCACGTCATGAGCGGGACACGACCGTTGGCCCAGGAGCGCTGCACCGCGGTGGCGTTGAACTCCTGGTCGAAGCCCTGGAAGAAGCCCGTCATGTTCGACGCGGTGCCGACCTGACGGGAGACCTCGTCGTACTCGGCCCAGTTGAACGGGGACTGCGCGGTGTACAGGCCGTACCAGCGCGACTGCTGGCCGAGGATCTCGGCCTTGGTCGGCGTGACGATCGGGGTGGCACCCGGATCGGTCGAGGGACCGGGGTTCGGCTTCGAGCCGCCACCGTTGCCGGAGCCGGACCCGGATCCGTTGCCGGAACCCGATCCGCTGCCGGACCCGTTGTTGGACGAGCCCGAGCCGGAACCGGACCCGCCGGCGGAACCGGTGCCGGCCCCGCCGGAACCCGAGCCACCGCTGCCGGAACCCGCGGCGTTGACGTTCGACGAGCCTCCCGAGTCCTTCGCGGCACCGAGCTGGGACTGCAGCGACGCGATCTGCGCCTTGAGTTCCGAGATCTGGTCGCCACGCGACCCGGCCTGGGCCGTGCGGGAGTCGAGCTTGCCCTCGAGCGACCAGATGCGCTCCTGGGCGGCGTCGAGCTGCGTCTGCAACTCGGCGGCGGACACCTTCTTGACCTTCGGCGCCTCGACGCCGAGTGCCTGGTGCACGGCGGTCGAGACGGGGCCGGTGGGCGAGATCCACACCGACCAGGTGATGAGGCCGAGCGCCAGCACGATGGCCGTCGTGCCGATGGCCGTCCGGCGGGCGTGCTTGCTGGACTGCGCCCACCAAGCACTCGAGGAACGGATGATGTCAGACAATGAGGAACGCCTCCAGGGCGAAGATCGCGATGCCGATCACGTACGGGATCGCTGCGTACGGGTTGTACCGGCGGGCTCGGGCGGGGGCCGGCGCGGCTGCTCGCTGGGCCTCCTGCTGCGCGACCGCGGCTGCGGCCTCGCGGCGGGTGGCGAGCACGGTGGTGGTGGAGTTGGTCGCCGCGTCGGCACCGAAGAGCTCGTCGAACGCACGGTCGACGGCCACCTGGTCGACGGTCTCGAGCGGAGCGGGCAAACCCGATCCCGATCCCGCCGAGCCTGCGTCCGCACCGTTGATCCGGGCACGTTCGGCGTCGATCGGGCTGACCGGGATCTGCGCCGTGGAGGACAGCGGCTGGACGGCGTCCGCCGGGTCCTCCTGCATCGGACCACCGGCGTAGGCGCCGGCCCGGGTCCCCCAGCCGGACGCGTGCGCCAGGCGGAAGAAGCCGATGAGCCGGATCGGCATCAGGAAGAACGTCGACACGATGATGAACATCGGCAGGCGGAAGAAGTCGCTCGGCTTCTCGGACAGGTGCCGCATCTGGCGGATCGCCATGCTCAGGACGCTCGAGATCACCATGAGCGCCGCGACGTAGACGAAACCGGTCGAGAAGCCGTACTGCGACAGGATGCCCTGGTACAGGTTCTCGCCCTGGCCGGTGAAGGCACGGTAGATCCAGCCGGCGATCACGCCGAAGAGCATGAACGGCAGGATGATGTCGGTGATGAAGAACGCCGCCAGGATCGGGGCGTGGCCGAGCATCCAGGGCAGCATCCGCAGCGTGTTGTACTGCGAGCCGCGGGCCCAGCGGAGCTGCTGCTTGAACAGCTTCTTCACCTGGAGCGGGGCGTCCGTGTAGACCAGCGACGTGTACTGGTAGACGGTCCGGTACCCCTCCTTGAGCGTGAGGTTCGTCAGCGTCCGGTCGTCTGAGACCTCGAGGAACACGCCCATGAACTTCTCGTGCATGAACCGGTCCATCACCCGCATGAGGATGCTCCGGCGGAACGCGATGGTGCGCCCGGGCAGGCAGCCGATCTGCCCGAGGACACTCTGTGCCGGCATCGAGTAGAGCGCCCGCGAGTTCTCGAGCCAGTCGGCCCAGCGGGTGATCCAGCTGCGCTCCGGTTCGAGGATGCGCTGCCGGGTCGTCACGCCACCGACGGACTCGTCGGCGAACGGCCTGAGGAGTTCCTCGAGCGCGCCGGGGGTCCAGACGGTGTCGGAGTCGACCAGCACGGTGATGTCGCCGTTGGACATCTCGGTGCCGACCTTGACGGCGTTGCGCTTGCCCGGGATGGGCGTGTGGGTCCAGCGGACGAGCGGGGCGAACTCGTCGCAGACCTCTTCGAGCGCCTCGTTGCGAGCACCGTTGATGACGACGATGATCTCGCCGGGCTGCTGCTCGACCATGCGTCCGATGACGTCACGGAAGAGGTCGAGCGGTTCGTCCACGACGGGGACGACGACGCTGGTGGTACCGACGAAAGTGCCGGTGAAGGGGCGGTAGCGGGCGGAGATGACGACCTTGAGCAACCAGAGCAACCAGATCACCGCGGAGTACACGGCGAACAGGTAGAACTCGGGGTGCCCTTCGACCATCTGCCTGATCTGCAGAATGAAGGTGAACACTGATCCCTGCTTCAACGTTCGAGGTGGAGATTCCGCTTCATCGGGGAATCAGGGCCGGTTCGGGTGATGCAATTGATGCAGAACCTGAACGCGCGCGCAACGCGGCCCCCGTCCGGGGGCGTTACGGCCGCGTTACGGGGTACACACTGGTCCCCCTCTCGGCCGGTCGGAGCGGTCCCCCGTCGTGCTGACAGCACTCCTGCGGACCGTGCCTCGAAGCGGGCTCGCCCCGATGGGCGACAGGTGCGGCCTGGAGGCACGGGTCGGGTCCAACGGAAAGCCCCGGTCAGCAGGTGGTCACGGAGCGTGCCGGGGGGCACCGGAAATGGTCCCCTGGCGGTCCGGTGGGAGTTCGGTCACGGCGCGGTAACGAGCCGTACTCCGCTTCGAACAGGGGTACGAACGGGGTGACGTCGGGGGACGGCGCGCGACACGGAGAATTAACCTTCGACGGCTGCTCAGGGCGGGTCCGTCCGCGGACGCTCGGGCGTGTCGCGAGGTGCTCAGCGCTGCGTCGGCGGCGGACCAGGCACCGTGTCCGGGCGGGTCAGGCGCCGTAGAACTCGCGCTCGAACACCTGTCGTGCGCGCCGCGTGACGCCGAGGTAGTCGTCCTCGAGGCGGCTCGCGGAGCCCGGCGGGTACTCCATCAGGCGGGCGACGCCCTCGAGCTGGACGCGGTCCACCGGCAGCACGTCGGTGGTCTTCCCCGACCACAGCACGAGCGCGCTGCGTGTGCGCGACGCGAAGCGCCAGGCAGCCCCGAGTCGCTCGCCGTCCTCGGCGCCGACGAGTCCGGCGTCGACCGCGGCGTCGAGCGCCTCGAGCGTCGACGTGGTCCGGAGCGACGGGATCTCGAGCGCGTGCTGCAGCTGCAGGAGCTGCACGAACCACTCGACGTCGCTGAGCGATCCCCGGCCGAGCTTGAGGTGCCGGGCGGGGTCGGCGCCGCGGGGCAGCCGCTCCGACTCGACGCGGGCCTTGATGCGGCGGACCTCGCGCACCTGGTGGTCGTCGATCCGCTCGGGGTACCGGGTGCGGTCGGCGAGGTGCTCGAAGTCGCGAAGGAGCCGTGCGTCACCGACGGCACCGCGGGCGCGGAGGAGCGCCTGCGCCTCCCACGTGAGCGACCAGCGGGCGTAGTAGGCGCCGTAGGACTCGAGCGTCCGCACGACGGGACCGTTCTTGCCCTCGGGGCGCAGGTCGATGTCGAGGTCGAGCGGGTGGATCGTGTCCTCGGTCAGGCGGTTGAGCTCGCGCACGACGGTCTGGGCCGCCCGGGACGCGATCTCGGGTGCCAGGTCGGGGGCCCGGTACACGTACAGCACGTCGGCGTCCGACCCGAAGCCGAGTTCCCGACCGCCGTACCGGCCCATCGCGATGATGCCGAACTCGAAGCCCTCGGGGGCGTCACGGCGGGCGAGCGCGAGGGCTCCGGCAAGGGTCGCCTCGGTGACGTCGCTCAGGGCCGGGCCCAGGCCGTCGACGTCGAGGGAGCCGAGCACGGCGGCCATGCCGAGCCGCAGGGTCTCCCGACGTCGAGCCGACCGGAGCAGCGCCGCGGAGCCGTCCACGTCGTTGCCGTGCCGGGCGGTGGTCGCGGTCATCTCGGCGAGCAGGGAGTCGATCGGCCGCGGACGCAGGAGCGCCTCGGGTTCGTCGAGCCAGGCGACCGCCTCGGGGAACCGCTCGAGCAGCCCGGACAGGAACGCCGACTCGGACAGCACGGTGGTGAGCGAGTGTGCGGCACCGGACGAGTCCCGCAGCATGCGGAGGAACCAGCTCGACTCCCCCAGGCCGTCGCTCAGCCGGCGGAAGGCCAGCAGCGCGCGGTCCGGTGCCGGCCCCTCAGCCATCCAGCGCAGGAGCACCGGGAGCAGGTTCCGCTGGATCGCCGCGCGCCGGCTCGTGCCCTGCGTCAGGGCGCGGATGTGGCCGACGGCTCCGGCGGGGTCGACGAACCCGACACCGGCGAGCCGGTCGACGACCTGGTCGTTGGTCAGGACGATCTCGTCCTCGGTGGAGGCCACCGCGGACAGCAGCGGCCGGTAGAACAGGCGCTCGTGCAGCCCGCGGACCTCGAGCTTCACGGCGCGCCAGCGGGCCTCGAGCGCCGGGGCCGACGCGGCGACACCGCTCGACCGGGCGAGCACCCGCAGCTCCTCTTCGTCGGAGGGCATGAGGTGCGTGCGCTGCAGTCGCCGGAGCTGGATGCGGTGCTCCAGCACCCGGAGCAGGGCGTAGTCCGGGCCGAACCGGGCGGCCTCGGCACGGCCGACGTACCCGGCGTCGGTCAGGGCGTCCATGGCCTCGAGCGTCGACCGCACCCGCACGGACGGGTCGTCACGGCCGTGCACGAGCTGCAGGAGCTGCACGGTGAACTCGACGTCCCGCAGGCCACCGGGGCCGAGCTTGAGCTGGCGGTCGACGTCGGCGTCCGGGATGTGCTCCGTCACCCGCTCGCGCATGCGCTGCACCGACTCGACGAACCCCGGACGGGTGGAGGAGTTCCACACGAACGACGCGACGGCCTCGGCGTACCGGGCACCGAGGTCGGCGGACCCGGCGATCGGCCGGGCCTTGAGCAGCGCCTGGAACTCCCACCCCTTCGCCCAGCGCTCGTAGTACGCCACGTGCGAGTCGAGGGTGCGCACGAGTGCGCCGTCCTTGCCCTCGGGCCGGAGGTTCGCGTCGACCTCCCACAGGGCGGGCTCGGCGGCGAGGTCGGTGATCGCGTGCATGGCGGCGATCGCGATGCGGGTGGAGACGAGCACGGCCCGGTCGGTGGGGACGTCGTCGGTGGGCTCGGTGACGAAGATGACGTCGACGTCGCTGACGTAGTTGAGCTCGCGGGCACCGGCCTTGCCCATGGCGATCACCGCGAGCGGGGTCGCCGCGACGTCGGCCGCGGGGAACGGGACCTCGCGCCGGGCGATGTCGACCGCGACGTCGAGGGTGGCTCCCGCCAGGTCGGCGAGGCCGGCAGCCACCGCCGGGAACGCGTCCGTCGGCACGGGGTGCAGCACGTCGAACAGGGCGATCTGGGCCAGGTGCCGGCGGTAGCGCACGCGCAGGCGCATCCGGGCGTCCTCACCCGTGGCGCCGTCGACGGCCTCGGTCAGCGACGCGGTGTACCGCTCCTGCGACCACGGTTCGCCGACCGGTTCGAGCAGCAGTGCCAGCTCGGCCGGACGCCGGTGCAGGAACTCCCCGAGGCCGATCGAGGCGCCGAGCAGGCGGATCAGTCTCTCGGTCGCGGCGTCGTCCGTCAGGACGGGGCGGAGCTCGTCCGGTGCGCGCTCGAGCAACCGCTCGAGCATCCGCAGGGCGCCGTCCGGATCAGCGGTGCCGCCCCAGAGCGCGGCAGACCCGGCGACCGGCAGCGGCACGTCGGGGCCGAACCGGGCCTCCAGGTCGGCAGCCCGCTCGAGGCTCTCCGACAGCTCGGCGAACCCCAGACGGGCCAGCTCCGAACGTGACGTCGTCGTCCGACCGGTCATGTGGAACGTGCTCCCGAGGGGTCAGGGCGCTCGGCTCTAGAGCGCGCCGAGGTTGGTGTCGAGCTCGAACGGGGTGACCTGGTCGCGGTAGCGCTTCCACTCCTGCCGCTTGTTGAGCAGCACGAAGTTGAACACCTGCTCGCCGAGGGTCTCGGCCACCAGCTCGGAGTCCTCCATGAGGCTCAGGGCGTGGTCGAGGCTCGCGGGCAACTGGCTGTAGCCCAGGGCCCGGCGCTCCGAGTCGCTGAGGCTCCACACGTTGTCCTCGGCCTCGGCGGGGAGCTCGTACTCTTCCTCGATGCCCTTGAGGCCGGCGGCGAGCAGCAGCGAGTACGCCAGGTACGGGTTCGCCGCCGAGTCGATGCCGCGGTACTCGATCCGCGAGGACTGGCCCTTGTTCGGCTTGTAGAGCGGCACGCGCACCAGGGCCGAGCGGTTGTTGTGGCCCCAGGTCACGAAGGACGGGGCCTCGTCGCCGCCCCAGAGCCGCTTGTACGAGTTGACGAACTGGTTCGTCACGGCGGTGATCTCCGGCGCGTGCTTGAGCACGCCGGCGATGAAGTGCTTGGCCGTCTGCGACAGCTGGTACTGGCCACCGGCCTCGTAGAAGGCGTTCTGGTCGCCCTCGAACAGCGAGACGTGGGTGTGCATGCCGGAACCCGGCTGGCCGGAGATCGGCTTCGGCATGAACGTCGCGTAGACGCCCTGCTCGATCGCCACTTCCTTCACCACGGTGCGGAACGTCATGATGTTGTCCGCCATCGTCAGTGCGTCGGCGTAGCGGAGGTCGATCTCGTTCTGCCCGGGGCCTGCCTCGTGGTGCGAGAACTCGACCGAGATGCCGAGGTCCTCGAGCATCCGGACCGACCGGCGGCGGAAGTCGTGCGCGCTGCCGCCGGGGACGTTGTCGAAGTAGCCGGCCTGGTCGACGGGCTGCGGGCCGCCGTCCTTCCACTCGCGGCTCTTCAGCAGGTAGAACTCGATCTCGGGGTGCGTGTAGAACGTGAACCCGCGGTCGCTCGCCCGCGCCAGGGTGCGCTTCAGCACGTTGCGCGGGTCGGCCACGGCGGGCTGCCCGTCCGGCGTCGTGATGTCGCAGAACATCCGCGCGGTGGGGTCGATCTCGCCGCGCCACGGCAGGATCTGGAAGGTCGAGGGGTCCGGGTGCGCCAGGACGTCGGCCTCGTACGAACGGGTGAGGCCCTCGATCGCGGAGCCGTCGAACCCGATGCCCTCGGCGAACGCGCCCTCGACCTCGGCCGGGGCGATCGCCACCGACTTCAGCGTCCCGATGACGTCCGTGAACCAGAGTCGGATGAACTTGATGCCGCGCTCCTCGATGGTGCGGAGCACGAAGTCCGTCTGCTTGTCCATGCACGACCTTTCCGTGTATCGGGTGGCCGCGGGCGGGCCTCGTCCCAGGCTAGTGGTCCGGCGGTGTGCGCGGGGCCGTGCGACGCGCCGTCACCAGGGCGTCGGCGGGGCGCCGGCCGCGGTGCTCAGCGGTCCTCGGCGTCCCACTTCTCGTTGTTCGCGGCGATGCGGTCGAGCGCGTGCTGCGCCTCCTCGCGCGTCGCGAACGGGCCGATCCGGTCGCGCTGCGGCGACTGCGGGCCCTGCTCGACCTGGCCGGTCTTGTCGTTGAACCACCACTGGGACTCGATGCGTTCTTCGCTCATGCCGCCCACCGTACCCACGTCACCGCCTGGAGGCCCGGTGCCGGTCCGGCGGACCGGCACCGGGCCTCCAGGCAGCCACGCCCACCCCGTCCGGCCGCACCGTGGGGCGGTTGCGCTCGGCGCGTCGGGCCGCGGCTAGAGTGGTCCGCATGCCCCGGGACGAACACGGACACCTGACCGCCGGCCGCATCTCCCCGCACCGCGCCGTCCCGAAGGACATCGAGCGTCCGGAGTACGTCGGGAAGGTCGAGCCCCACGAACACGGTCTCGGTGACACCTACACACCGGACGAGGTCGAGCGCATCCGGGTCGCCGGACGCATCGCGTCGCAGGCCATCGACGCCGTCGGCGAGGCCATCCGCCCCGGTGTGACCACCGACGAGCTGGACCGGATCGGGCACGAGTTCGTCGTCGCGCACGGCGCCTACCCCTCCACGCTCGGCTACCGCGGCTACCCGAAGTCGCTCTGCTCGAGCCTCAACGAGGTCATCTGCCACGGCATCCCCGACGACACCGTCCTGCAGGAGGGCGACCTCGTCAACATCGACATCACCGCCTACAAGGACGGCATGCACGGCGACACGAACCGGACGTTCGTCGTCGGGCAGGCAGCGCCCGAGGTTTCGGACCTGGTCACCCGCACCGAAGAGGCACTGCGTCGCGGCATCAAGGCCGTCGCCCCGGGCCGGCAGGTCAACGTGATCGGTCGTGCCATCGAGGCGTACGCGAAGCGCTTCGGCTACGGCGTCGTCCGCGACTACACCGGGCACGGCGTCGGTCGGGCGTTCCACTCCGGCCTGATCATCCCCCACTACGACGCACCGCAGTACGACACGGTGATCGAACCCGGCATGGTGTTCACCATCGAACCCATGCTCACGCTCGGCGGCATCGAGGCCGACATCTGGTCCGACGACTGGACGGTCTCGACCCGTGACAAGTCGTGGACCGCGCAGTTCGAGCACACCCTCGTCGTCACCGAACGCGGCGCGGAGCTCCTCACCGTCTCCTGACCGGACACCTCCGGCAGGCAACCGAAAGGCACGACAACCTCATGACCTCCCTCGCAGTCGGCGTCGACATCGGTGGTACGGGCATCAAGGGCGCGATCGTCGACGTCGCGTCCGGCGCCCTCACCACGGACCGCATCAAGAAGGCCACGCCCGAGGGCGGGAAGCCCCAGGACATCACGGCGGTCGTCAAGGAGATCATCGGCGAGCTCGCCCCCGGTGACGACGTCCCCGTCGGCGTCTGCTTCCCGGCGATCGTGCGGGACGGCAAGACGATGTCCGCCGCGAACGTGTCGAAGAAGTGGATCGGCTTCGAGGCCGAGGCACTGTTCGAGAAGGAACTCGGCCGCTCCATCCACTTCGTCAACGACGCCGACGCCGCCGGGTTCGCCGAGCAGCAGTTCGGCGCGGCCAAGGGCAAGGACGGCCTGGTCATCGTGACGACGCTCGGCACCGGCATCGGCACCGCGCTCATCAACGACGGCGTGCTCATCGTCAACTCGGAGCTCGGGCACCTGGAGATCGAGGGGCACGACGCCGAGTCGCGCGCCTCGTTCGCCGCCAAGGAGCGCGACGACCTGTCGTGGAAGCACTGGGCGAAGCGTCTGCAGAAGTACTACTCGACGCTCGAGGCGCTGCTCTCCCCCGAGCTCTTCGTCGTCGGCGGTGGGGTCTCGAAGCAGTACGAGGAGTTCCTCCCGCTGCTCGACCTGCAGGCCGACATCATCCCCGCGACGCTCCGCAACAACGCCGGCATCATCGGCGCTGCGACCCTGGCAGCGCGCAGCGTCTAGTCCGGGTCGGCATACCTGGTCGAATCGGGCGTACCTGGTCGGAACTTCCGACCAGGTATGCCCGTTCTCATCAGGTGCCCGCCCCGTCGGGCACCCCTCGCATCGGGCGCCGCGGAGCCGGGTAGACTCGCCCCAGCGAATGGGTCGGTGAGACGGTCGCGTCGCTCCCCCGGGAGCGCCGAGGAACGTCCGGGCTCCACAGAGCAGGGCGGTGGGTAACACCCACCCGGAGCAATCCGCGAGACAGTGCCACAGAAAGCAGACCGCCGGCGGAGACGCCGGTAAGGGTGAAACGGTGGTGTAAGAGACCACCAGGGGTCCGGGTGACCGGATCCGCTCGGTAAACCTCGCCCGGAGCAAGGTCAGACAGAGGACGTTGAGGCTGCTCGCCGAGTCCTCGGGTAGACCGCTGGAGGCCGACGGCAACGTCGGTCCGAGAGAGATGGCCGTCACCGCCGTGCAAGCGGCGGGACAGAACCCGGCGTACGGCCGGCCCATTCGCCCCCTTCTCCGTGCCGCAGGCCTCCCGTCAGGCGGGCGCGCGTGGTCACGACTCCCCGCTCAGGTTCGCCGAGTGGTCACCAACTGTCGGCCGGCAGGGCCTCAGCCGACGGTTCGTGCCCGCTCGGCGCGACGCACGCGACGCGTTGTGACCAGCCCACGACGGACAGGAGGCGCGGTGCCGGCGGGCACCGCGCCTCCTGTCCGGACGTCGCTCGCGTCTACAGCCCGGACTCGGCCGTCCGCACCAGGATCGCGTCGCTGTCGGGGCACAGCACCACGTCGTCGGGCGCAGCCCGGCGGATGGTCTGCAGGTCGGAGTTGTTGAGCGCCACACCCGAGGCCGTCGACACGCCGCCCTGCAGCAGCGAGGCACCGAAGCCGTAACGGGCACGCTGCCGGTCGTACAGGGCGAGCAGCTCGGCCGGCACCTTGGCAGCGACGTCGGCGCGGGCCTGCTCGGCCGACTCGCGGTCGGCCGTGAGCCGGGCGATCTCCGCGTCGCGCTCGGCGACCAGACCACCGCGGGCGGCCTCGACGTCGGCGAGCTTGGCCTCGATGTCGCCGACCCGGGCGCGGAGCCCGTCGAGGTTCTCCATGATCTCGAGTTCGGCGGTCTCGAGGCCGCCGATGCGCCGCTGCAGCGAGTCGAGCTCACTCTGCAGTCCGGCGGCGTCCTTCGCGTTCGCGACGTTCTGCAGCATCGTCGTGTCGCGCTCGACGCGGGCCTGCGCGACCGCGGTGTCGGACTCCAGGCGGGCGAGGTCGCGCTCGGCGTCCTCGACCTCGCCGGTGGCGGCGACGAGTTCGCTCCGGAGCGCCGCGGCCTGCTTGCTCAGCTCGGTCAGCTGGTCGCCCTTCTGCAACGACGTGATGCGGTGCGCGATGCGCGTGACGTCGTTGTCGAGACGCTGGACGTCGAGGAGGATGACCTGGTCCTCGGGTGCTGCCTTCATGGTCAGGCTCCTTCTGTGGGGGTGGTGGGTTCGGCGGCCGGCAGGACGGCGAAGTCCCACGGGTCGGTGCGGAGGTCGCTCACGGTGACGCGGACCCCGGCCCGGGTGCGCAGCTGCTCTGCGGCGACGTCGAGCCAGAGCCACTCGGTGGCCCAGTGCGAGGTGTCGATGAGCGCCGGCCCGCTGCCGAGGAGCGCCTGTTCGCGGAACTCCGAGGCCGGGTGGTGCCGCAGGTCGCTCGTGATGTAGACGTCGGCGTCGAGCACGGCGGGGTGGCCGAGCAGCGAGTCGCCCGCACCCGCGCAGAGCGCCACGGTGCGGACGGGCTGGTCGAAGTCGCCGGAGACGCGGACCCCGGTCGCGGTGGGCGGCAGCAGGTCGACGAGCTTCCGGGCGAGGGCGCCGAGGGTCGTCCCCTCGGGCAGCACCCCGACTCGGCCGATGCCGGTGTCGGGGTCGGCTCCGGCGTCGAGCGGGCGCTGCTCGGTGAGCCCGAGGCGGTCAGCGAGGACGGCCGAGGTGCCGGTCGTCACGACGTCGGCGTTGGTGTGCGCCGCGAGCAGGGCGCTGTCGCCACGCAGGAGGGTCGCGAGGACGCTGCCCTTGTAGGTCGACTCGGCGATCGTCGTCACCCCGCGGAGCAGCAGCGGGTGGTGCGTGAGCAGGAGCCCAGCACCGAGTTCGACGGCTTCCCGTGCGGTGGCGGGGACCGCGTCGACGGCGAGGTGCACGTGCTCGACGGTCGCGTCCGGGTCGCCGGCGACGAGCCCGACGGAGTCCCACGACTCGGCACCGGCGGCGGGCCACAGGTCCTCGATCACGGCCTGGAGTTCGCGGAGCGTCGGCATCCCGTCAGTGTACCGAGGCGACCGCCCCGCACGGGGCAGCCGGTCCGTGTGGGGTGATCCGGGCCTCCAGGCAGTGCGGCCGGAAGCAGTGCGCCGGAAGCGGTGCAGCCGACAGCGCCGCGGCCGCGGGTCAGCGACGACCGAGCAGGCCGAGCAGGCGGTCGACGAGTCGCGACCACCAGCCGGCCGGGGCCGGCGCTGCCGCCGTGTCGGTGTCGGCGGCGGTGTCGGTGTCGGTGTCGGCTCCCGTCGCGTCCGCGACAGGAGCCGGGACGACGGGTGCGGCGACGGCGTCAGGCAGGACGACCGGCGTGCTCGCGGTGACGCCCTGGTGCGCGGTGAGCGCGGCGGCGAAGGCCGCACGGTCGATGACCGTCGGCCCGGTGGCGGGCAGGACGAGCGGGGTCGGTCGCGTGGCCGCCGACACCGGGGACACGGCCGGGAGGCCCAGCACCGGCCGGACGGGTTCGTCGCGTTCCGGGGTGACGAGTTCCACCACCGGCGCGGCTTCCGCGGTGGGTGCGGGTGCCTGCGCTGCTGCGGGGACGCTCCGTGCTGCGCGGGTCGGCACGGGGGCCACCCGGGTGACGAGCGCCACGGGCGCGGTCGCTGCGCGGCGGGCTGCGGCGCGGTCGCGGCGGTCCGCCTCGGCGGCGGCATCGGTCAGCAGGTCGGCGAAGACGGTGTGGGCGAAGGCGCGGGCGGCCGTCACCTCGGGGTCGTCGGAGTCGGCGACGGTGGCCTCCCACGCGGCGAGGCGAGCCAGGTCCTCGTCACGGCGGCGGACCTCGTCCTCGAGCAGGACGATGCGCTCGATGCTGCTGCGGCCCGTGGACGAGGACACCTCCACCGCGAGGTCCTCGATGCGCAGGGCCAGACGCTCCGGCGGCTCCGGGAACGACGGGGCGCAGACCGCGGCGTGGCGGGCGCGGTCGCGGCGGAACGCGGGGGCGGCGGGTGTCGACGGGATCGTCTCGTCGACCGGTGCCGGGGTGGCGACGTGCGCCGGAGCGGTCGTCGGGTCGACGGTCGTCGCGGCGGGGGCCGTCGCGTCGACGGTCGCTTCGTCGGCGGTCGAGGTGCTGCTCGCGGCGTGTCCGGGGCGCTGCACGGGGCCGGTGACGGGCGGGACGACGAGGTCCGGCACGTACGGGGCACGGGTCGCCGGTGCGTCGCGGAGCCACTCCTCGAGCTCGCGGCCGAACGGGTCCACGAGCGGGGTGCGTGCGCCGGACTGGGTCTCCATGCTCGAAGGATAAATATCGCGTGGGCCGAAACGCGGGACATCGCCGGAGTGTCGCTGCACCGCCTGCCATATCGGCGCGGAGTTGAGTGGCGTGTCGAGCCCCGTGGTCACCGAGGTTGGCGGAGGCCGTCCTCGAACACCCGCAGCAGTTCCCGTCCCGCGGGCCAGGCACCGACGCCACTCGCGACGTTCACGTGCCCGAGGGCGCCGACACGGACGACGTCTGCGCTCATCGCGTCGGCGAACACGAGGGCCCGGTCCGTGTTGCAGTACGGGTCGTCGTCGCTCACGACGAGGCGCGTCGGGACCTGCTGGGCCGGGGGCACCGAGCGCGGTGCCACGAAGCCCGATGCCTCGTCCGGGAACGTGTCGCCGAGCGGGTCGGGCGGGGCGACGAGGAAGGCACCGCCGACGAGCGCGGGAGCACCCGCCGTGGTGGCGAGCCAGTCGGCGACGGCCAGGACACCGAGGCTGTGGGCGATGAGGACCGGGGGCTCCGCGCACGAGGCCACGGCCGTCGAGATCGCGGCGCGCCAGTCGTCCGAGTCCGGGTCGCTCCACGAGGTGGGGGCGATGCGGACGGCGGCGCGCTGCTGCTGGTGGTCGTGCTGGTCGCGCTCGTCCTGCTGCTCCCGCTCCCAGACGGACTGCCAGTGGTCCGGGTCCGAGTTCCAGATGCCGGGGACGATCACCCACGGTCGCGGTCTGCTCACCCGGGCAGCGTAGCGAACCGGCGAGGCGCCGTTCCGGAGTGTGACGTGCGGCGCCCTGCCCGGCTCAGAGCTGCGGAACCGCGCCCCGGGGTTGCTGCAGCGTGTCGCGCGGGTACTGCCCGAAGCGCGATGCGTACGCCGCCGAGAACCGGCCGAGGTGCGCGAAGCCCCAGCGCAGCGCCACGCTCGCCACGGTCAGGTCGCCCGCCGACGCGCGTCGGAGTTCTTCGTGCACGCGGTCCAGGCGGATCCCCCGGAGCAGCGCGTTCGGCGCCGTGCCGACCTGCCGCTGGAACGCCTGCTGCAGCCCCCGGACGCTCAGGCCGACGTGCTGGGCGACGTCGGTCGTGGTCACGGGCGTGTGGGCGAAGGCGTGCATGAACTCCACGGCCTCGCGGACGCGACCCGTGGCTCCCTGTGGCAGCGCGACGTCGGGGGCGATGGAGTCGTGCGGGAACGTGTCGAGGAACGCCAGCGCGGTCTCACGAACGGTCTCGGCGAGGGCCAGCGCGGTGAGTGGTGCCGGGCCGAGCACGATCGCTGCGGCTCGTTGCACCCGGGCGTTCCAGGCGCGGAGGTCCTCCGGCCGGGGCGCCGCGGTGTGGTCGAACACGAGGGGGCCGGGCCGGGTGCCGTGCACCTCGGCGGCGACGCCCTCCAGGTACGTGCGGTCGAACTGCACGAGGCTCTGGCGGACGTCCTGCAGGTCGAACACGAACGGACGCCGCGTCGGGAACACCCGTGGCGTCCCCGGTGCGAAGTCGACCTCCTGGCGACCGACGTCGACGCGGCCACCGCCGTCCGACGTCCACATCACGACGTACTCGTCGGGGACCTCGACCTCGCCCTGCATCCGCCCGTCGAACCGGGTGGAGCGGAACGTCATCGTGTCGTCGCCGACGACCTGGAACCGGTACGCGAACGGACGATCGGTCCGGGACGCCGAGAACCCCGTGCTCTCGTAGGCCTCTTCGTACAGTTGCACGGCCGCGTCGAGTCCGGTGCCGGACGTCTCGAACCGGATCCGGGGATCAGGCTCGACAGTCATCGCGCGAATCGTGACACGGTGTCCAGGATGCGCGGCAATCGGCGATCCGTCATTGCGGTTTACGGCCCACGGAGTGCGCTGGGCGGACGACCGGTGCGGCGCCGTCGATGCGCGACGGCCGTGCTCCCGCTCAGTGCCGGGAGCGCAGCACCGTCCAACGGTTCCGTTCGGCGACGCGTTCGTACCGCAGGTCGTCGACGACCATGCGGACGAGGGCGAGCCCGCGACCACCCTCGGCGAAGTCGTCGGGCAGCACGGCGGCGTCCGGATCCACCGTGGCCGCGACCCCGTCGTCGGACAGCAGCGCCTGGAAGCGCTCGTCGCCGATCTCGAGCCGGAGCTCGCACGACACACCGTTCGGGCGAGCGCCGTGCTCGATGACGTTCGAGGTGAGTTCGACGAGGGCGAGTTCCAGGGCCATCCGGTCCTCGGCGGCGACGGACGGCTCGTGCTGCCACACGCCCGCGAGGAAGTCGTGCACGGCCGACACGTCGTCCGGAGGGCACGCCAGTGCGAGCATGTGCTCGGCGACGGGGGCGGTCATCACCAGTCGGTCACCGCGGCGTCCCCGTCGGGGTACGTCCGCAGGATCTTGTCGATGTTGGAGAGCTTGAGCACCATCTGGACCTGTTCCGACGGCGCCGCGATGCGGAGGTCGCCGCCGGCCTGCCGCGCGGTCTTCAGGCTGCCGACCAGGGCGCCGAGGCCGGAGGAGTCCATGAACTCGACCCCGGAGAGCTCGACCACGAGCCGCGATCGCCCGTTGCCGACGATCTGTGCAACGGTCTCGCGGAACGTGGGCGCGGAGACCATGTTGAGCCGGCCGCTGCACTCCAGGACGGCGGTGTCGGTCTCCGCCTCGTGTACGACGATGTCCATCTCGGTGGGTCTCCTCAGATCGGTGCGCCTTGCAACCAGCAACCTACCGGCTCCGACCCTCAGTTGTGGGACCGGTTTCGCCGCGTCGCCGTCACCTGCACCACGACGGCCGCGGCCATCAGCGCTGCCATCACCCCGCCCATCGCGAGTGCGGTGCCGCCGAGGGCTCCCGCGAGTGGGGTGCCGAGACCGCCGATGCCGAAGGTGAGGCCACCCTGCAGCGCGGCCGCGGTGCCCGG
This sequence comes from Curtobacterium sp. MCSS17_005, assembly GCF_003234225.2. Taxonomy (NCBI): domain Bacteria; kingdom Bacillati; phylum Actinomycetota; class Actinomycetes; order Micrococcales; family Microbacteriaceae; genus Curtobacterium; species Curtobacterium sp. MCSS17_005. Next base: position 1,823,513 of record NZ_CP126258.1, on the reverse strand, counting down.
GTGCGCCGAGCCGACGTGCTGCGTGCGGGTCATCGCCGCCGGCAGGACGAAGCCCCACGCGGCCGTCACGACCGCGAGCGCGCACCACACCGGCACCGGCCCGAGTCCGAGGAGCGCCGACACGAGCACGGCCGTGGCCCCGACCGTCCCGACGACCAGGCCCAGGGTCAGCAGGGCGTCCTCGGTGAACCGTCCGACGAGCCGACCGAACAGCACCGTCGTGACGATCATCATCGACGCGTTCGTGGCGAAGACCAGCGTGTACAGCCCCTCGGAGAACCCGAACTCCGACTGGAACACGAACGAGCTCGTCGCGATGTAGGCGAAGAACCCCACCGTCGACAGCACCCCGCTCAGCACGTAGGCCCGGAACCGCGGGATCGCCAGGAGCTCGCGGATGCGCTGCCCGTTGGCCGCGAACCCGACGCCGCCGCGTCGCTCCGGCGGCAGGGTCTCGCGGAACCGCAGCACCACGGCCACGAAGAACACGGCGCCGAGCACGGCCAGCACGACGAACATGAGCCGCCACGTGCCGACCGTCAGCACCGCTCCCCCGGCCAGCGGGGCCACCACGGGTCCGACCGCGTTGATGGCCGCGAGCGTGCCGAACACCTTCGCCATCCGGGTGCCGCTCGTCACGTCGGACACCATCGCCCGACCGGCCACGGCCCCCGCAGCACCGGCGAGTCCCTGGGGGACGCGGGCCACCACCAGCGTCGCGACGTCGGGGGCGAGCGCGAGGGCGAACAGGGCGGTCCCGACGACGAGCATCGGCCGACGACCGATCCCGTCACTCACCGGTCCGACGAGCAGCTGGCCGACCGCGAAGGCCACGAGGAACGCCGTGAGCGACAGCTGCACGGCGCCCGGCGTGGTGCCGAGGTCGCGTGCGATGGCCGGGAGCGCGGGGATGTACATGTCGGTCGCGAACGGCGAGACCCCGACGATGAGCGCCAGCGGCACGATCGGGGGCAGCACGGTCGTCGTCGGTCCCAGCCTGCGCTCCGTCGTCACCTCGGACACGCTACGCGTCCCCGAATCGATTCGACGGGCACTTCGTGAGCAGGAACGGTCGGGTCGCGGTGCCGGAGGCGACCGTTGCTGCTCACGAAGCGCGGCCCGGGACGTGCGCGCGGACGGACGGGAGGCCCGGTGCCAGCTGGCACCGGGCCTCCCGTCCGTCGGGTGGGGGCGTCAGCCCGTGTTCTGCAGGCCGGCGGCGATCCCGTTGACGGTGAGCAGCAGGAGCCGGTGGTCGGCGTCCGTCGGGTCGGTGCTGCCGGACGTGCGGATGGCGCGCAGCGCACGGAGCTGCAGGTGCGACAGCGCGTCGACGTACGGGCTGCGCAGGCGCACGGCGCGGGCGAGGACGGGTCGGTCCTCGAGCACGTCGCTGCCGCCGGAGACGCGGAGCACCCAGTCGCGGGTGCGGACCATCTCGTCGAGCACCTTCGCGGCGAGGTCGTCACGGTCGGCGAGCTCGAGGTACCGGCGGGCGATGTGCTCGTCGGTCTTCGCGAGCGACATCTCGACGTTCTTGATCATCGCGGCGAAGAGCGGCCACTCGGCGTACGCGGCGCGGAGCACGTCGACGTCGCCGACGGCCTCGAGCGCGGAGCCGAGCCCGTACCAGCCGGCGAGGTTGATGCGCGCCTGCGTCCACGAGAAGACCCACGGGATGGCGCGGAGGTCCTCCAGCGACTCCACCGACAGTCCACGACGGGCCGGGCGGGAACCGAGGGGCAGCAGGCCGATCTCCTCCATCGGGGTGACCCGGGCGAACCACGGCGCGAAACCGTCGGCCTTGACCAGGTCGTAGAAGGCGACGCGCGAGACGTCGTCGAGCTGCTGGGCGAGGTCGGCGAACCGGGCGGCCGCGGCGGCGGTGCGCGCCTCGTTCGAGGGCGACGACGCGAACAGCGTCGCCGAGGCCATCTGCTCGAGGTGGCGGGCCGCGATGTCCTGGTCGCCGTACTGGGCGAAGATGACCTCGCCCTGCTCGGTGAGCTTGAGGCGACCGTCGATCGACCCCGGCGGCTGCGCGAGGACGGCCTCGTTGGCGGGACCGCCACCGCGGCCGAGCGAACCGCCCCGGCCGTGGAACAGGGTCAGCTCGATGTCGTTGTCTCGGGCCCAGTCGGCGATGCGGGCCTGGGCGTCGTACAGCGCCAGGTTCGCGGACACCGGGCCGACGTCCTTCGACGAGTCCGAGTAGCCGAGCATGACCTCGAGCCGACGGCCGGTCGCGGCGAGGCGTCGCTGGAACGCCTCGGTGCGGACGGCCTCGTCGAGGATGTCGACGCTGGCGTGCAGGTCGGCGAAGGTCTCGAACAGCGGGATGACGTCGAGCACCGGCGCGGCCTCGGCGGACCCGAGTGCGGCGACCGCGAGTTCGTGCACGTTCGCCAGGTCCGCCGGGGACTGCGTGAAGGACACGATGTACCGGTTCGCCGCGCGGACGCCGTAACGGGACTGCAGCCCGGCGATCGTGCGGAAGACGGCGAGGACCTCTTCGGTGGTCTCGCTCAGTTCGCCACCGGCGCGGATCTCGGCCAGGGCCGTGCGGTGCACCTGCGAGTGCTGGCGGACCTCGAGCTCGGCCAGGTGGAACCCGAAGGTCTCGACCTGCCAGATCAGGTTCTGCAGCTCGCCGTTCGCCGGGCGGATCGCGCCGGCGGCGATGAGCGACGCCTGGATGGTGCGGAGGTCTGCCAGCAGCGCCTCGGGGCCGTCGTAGGCCAGCGGCGTGGTGCCGGTCCGGGTGGCGTCGATGCGCGCGGCGACGAACAGGAGCGCACGACGGTGGGTCTCGTTCGGTGCTCGGACACCGATGCGCTCGGCGATGCCCGGGTCGAGGGACTCCTGCGCGGCGACGAGGGCGGTGAGGCCGGCGTCGGCGGGGGTGTCGCTCGCGTCGAGGGTCAGGGCGCTGCCGATGCGGGTGGTCGCGCGGGCGAGGCCGAGCAGGATGTGCTCCGCCGCGATCTCGGCGGCCTGGCGGGTGACGTCGGCCGTCACGTGCGGGTTGCCGTCGCGGTCGCCGCCGATCCAGGTGCCGAAGCGCACGAACGCGGGCGCGATCACGGAAGCGCGGCCGGCGTCGTCGCCCTGCAGCCGGTCGTCGAGCAGGCGGTACACCTGCGGGACGATCTCGAACAGGGTCTGGTCGAACACGCTCATCGCGGTGCGGACCTCGTCGAGCGGGGCCGGCCGGGTCGTGCGGAGCGGCGAGGTGCGCAGGAGGGTCGTGATCTCCTCGAGCAGGCGGCGCTCGTTCTCGGCGCGGGCCGTCGCGTTCCGGGCGCGGTCGCGCTCGTCGATGAGGTCCGTGATGCGGCGGACACCCGTGGTGACCGCGCGGCGGCGGGCCTCGGTCGGGTGGGCCGTCAGCACCGGGTGGAACCGCAGGGTGCGGAGGCGCTCGGCGGCCTCGGCCTCGCCGACCTCGGCGACGAGCTCGGCGTAGGTGGCGGGGAACGAGTCGCCGGCCACACCGCCGTCGTCACCGCGCTGCCGGAGGACCCGCACGCGGTGGTGCTCCTCGGCCAGGTTCGTCAGGTGGAAGTACGTGGTGAACGCCTGTGCCACGGCCTCGGCGCGTTCGGCCGACATGCCCGAGACGATCGCCTGGGCACGCGCTGCGCCCTCGGCGTGGTCGCCCTCGTAGGCGTCGATCACGGCGGCGCGCAACGACTCCACGTCGTGGAGCAGTTCGTCGCCCCCGTTCTCCCGCAGCACCCGGCCGAGGAGGTTGCCGAGGTACCGGACGTCGGCGCGCAGGTCACTGTCGACCGCACCGCTGACGTCGTCCCGCGCGCGCTCGTGGCGTGCAGATCCGTCGATCGCCGTCATGGAGTCCTTTCCGGGTCGTCCGGGAGGCTGGTCCCGGGTCCCAGCAGCGTATCGGCACCCGGGGGCGCATGACGTCGACCGTCCGGACGGACGCGGGGCCGGGCGGAAGCGCGCAGCCGCTGCGGGGTCGGGGGGTCCGGCCGCGGGGACCGCCGCTGTGCGGTCAGGCCGTGACGGCGGCGACCGTCGTGTCCCTCGGCTCCTGACGGAACGGAGCACGGCGGGCATCGAGGCCGGCGAGCAGCCCCCGGTTCAGCTCGTAGGCGAGCTCGACCTCGGCGATCACCCGCTCCTGCTCCTCGGCCGTCCAGGGCGCGGCGTCGAGCTGGGCCCGGTAGGTGTGCTCGAAGTCGCTCGGGTCGGCGACCTGGTCGAAGATGTAGAAGAGGACACCGTTCGTGTCGAACCCGAACCGCTCGGCCAGCACCTGCCCGATGACGTGCCCGCCGGACACGTCACCGAGGTACCGCGTGTAGTGGTGTGCGACGAAGCCGCCGGGCCACTCCGCCGCGACCTCGTTGAGGCGTCGCACGTACGCGGTCGTCGCGGGCAGCGGGCACACCAGCTCGGGCCAGTCCGGGCCGATCAGGTACTCGAGGTCGGCACGGATCGCCGGCATCCGGGTGAGCTGCGCGGTGACGAACGGCGCCGCCACGGGGTGGTCGGCCATGCGTTCCGCCGCCCGCTCGAGCGCGTCGTACACGAAGGCGTACTGTCCGAGCAGGTCCGCGTAGTCGGCGACGTCGCAGTCGCCGCCGAGCAGGTCCTGCATGAAGCCGCTCGTGGCCGAGGCACCGTGCGAGCGCCGCGTGCGACGCCGCAGCAGCTCGGAGAACGGGATGACGGTCGAGTCCATGAGGTAAGGCTAACCTTAGTGCTGCGCGCGTCAAGCAGGGATCACCCAGGTGGCGCCGAACCCGCGAGAGGAAGCTCCCCCACGATGAGCTCGAAACCCAAACGCCCCCAGCACGTCTTCGTCGTCGACCGCACCGAACGGCTCTCGCCCCACATGGTGCGCGTGCACCTGGGCGGCTCGGCCTTCGAGGACTTCGTCGCCCAGGCCGACCCCGACCGGCTCGGCTCGACCGACAAGTACGTCAAGCTCCTGCTCGCGAAGCCGTCGCTCGGACTCGTGCCGCCGTACGACCTCGAGGCCCTGCGCGAGACCCTGCCGAAGCACGACCGCCCCGCCCGCCGCACCTACACGGTGCGCGCGGTCGACCACGCCACGCGGACCATCGCGATCGACTTCGTCGTGCACGGCGACGAGGGCCTCGCCGGTCCCTGGGCAGCGTCCGCGCAGCCGGGCGATCGACTCGCCCTGTCCGGGCCCGGTGGTGGCTACGCGCCCACCACGGACCCGGCCGTCACGCACGTGCTGCTCGGTGACGACAGCGCCCTGCCCGCGATCGGCGCAGCACTCGAGTCGATGCCCGACTCCGCCACCGGGGTCGCCCTGGTCGAGGTGGCCGGGCCCGCGGACGAGCAGGACCTCCGGCACCCGGCCGGGGTCGACCTGCGGTGGCTGCACCGGGACGCCACCGGCGCCCAGCCGGGCACGCTCCTGCTGGAGACAGCCCGCGGGCTGCCGCGTGCCTCCCGGCCGGTCCAGGTCTTCGCGCACGGCGAGCGGACCGCGATGAAGGCGATCCGTCGGCTGCTGCAGGACGACTGGGGGCTGGAGAAGCGCGAGATGTCGTTGTCGGCGTACTGGGCGCTCGGTCGCGGTGAGGACGAGTTCCAGGAGGAGAAGCGCGAGCCCGTCGGGGTGATCTTCACCGATTGACGGCGGCCTGCGTGCCTGTTCTTTCCCAGAGCGGGCGCGATGGCTGGTGGAAACGGGCGTACCTCGTCGGAAGAACGGACCAGGTACGCCCGTTCTCGGTCGGCACGCCCGTTCTCGGTCGGTACGCCCGATCTCGGGCGGTACGCCCGTCGGCCGGGGCGCCCGGTTCCCGCAGGTACGCCCGTTCCTTCCCAGAACGCGCGCGATGGCTGGTGGAATCGGGCGTACCTGGTCGGAAGAACGGACCAGGTACGCCCGATTCGACCAGGTACGCCCGATCTCGGTCGGCATGCCCGTTCTCGGTCGGGGCGGCCGGCGGCCGGGCGCGCGGTACCCGCAGGTACGCCCGATCCTTCCCAGAACGCGCGCGATGGCTGGTGGGAACGGGCGTACCTGGTCGGAAGAACGCACCAGGTACGCCCGATTCGACCAGGTACGCCCGTTCTCGGTCGGCACGCCCGGATCGGCCGACGTGCGGGGCACCCGGTTCCCGCAGGTACGCCCGATCTTTCCCAGAACGGGCGCGATGGCTGGTGGGAACGGGCATACCTGGTCGGAAGAACGGACCAGGGACGCCCGATTCGACCAGGGACGCCCGATTCGACCAGGGACGCCCGATTCGACCAACGCGCAGGGGCCGGGAGGCCCGGGGCACGTCGGTGGGTCGGGCTAGCGTTCGGCGCATGGTCACCTCCTCGTGCTGCGTGCCGGGTTGCGCGGGCGTGCTCGCGGACGGGCTCGCGGGCGTCCCCCTGTGCGGCGCGCACGTCGCGTTCGTCGCCGACCTCGCGGCCGAACACCCCGGCATCGAGGACGCCCTGCCCGGCCCGTGCCCGACGTGCGGGTCACGGATCGGGGTGCGGTACCCCTCCGGTGTGGTGTGCGCCCGGTGCGAGTGGCGGTGGGGCGACGTGCCGGACGGTGACCTCGCTCCCCCACGGGTCGACGTCGTCTACTACCTGCGGATGCGCGACGACTTCGGCGACCGCATCAAGATCGGCACGACGATGAACCCCCGGCAGCGGCTCGCGGCGATCCCGCACCAGGACCTGCTCGCATTCGAGCGCGGTGACCGGACCCTCGAACGCCGACGGCACGCCGCGTTCGCCGCCAGCCGGTACCCGGGTACCGAGTGGTTCAGGGTGACGCCGGAACTCCTGGCCCACGTGGACACCGTCGCCGCCGGCGTCGACGACCCGTGGGACCTGCACGCCCGGTGGACGAGCGAGGCGCTCGCGCTGCGGGGCTGAGCCGTGCCCGGGCGGTCGGCGCGGGTTCAGCCGGTCGGGGCGCCGGCTCAGGCCGCCTGCAGCATGCGGTCGGCGGTGCGGAGCGAGAGCGCCATGATCGTCAGCGCCGGGTTCGCGATGACCGCGCTCGGGAACACCGAGTTGTCGGCGATCCACAGGTTCGGGACGTCCCACGAGCGGCCGTCCTGGTCAACGACGGAGCTCTCGCGGTCCGTGCCCATCCGCGCGGTGCCGATGGTGTGCGCCGTACGTTCGAGCACCCGGACGTCCTGACCGCCAGCGGCCTCCACGATGGTCGTCATCGTGCGGACCGCGTGGCGGCGGATCGCCTCTTCGTTGGAGCCCGGGGTGAACGAGACCCGGGCACGCGGGACACCGTGCTCGTCGAGTTCGTCGGTCAGCTCGAGCCGGTTGTCGTCGTACGGCAGGCACTCGGCGTTGATGCCGACGCCGGCCGAGAACGGGTAGTCCTGCAGCGCCCGGACGAGCTCGGCACCGCGGAGTCCGCCACCCCGGACCAGCGAGGTCGCGAAGGTCTGCGGCTGCACGCCCAGGCTCTGGATGAGGTAGCCGCCCGCGAAGTCGGCGTCTGCCGGTCGGACAAAGTCCTCGGTGATGATCGACGACGGGTACCCGCGGTACGAGCGCATCGACTCGTCGAACCGCGCCCACACCTGGGTGGCTCCGTGCGCCGTGAAGTTCCGGCCGACCTGCCCGCTGCCGTTCGCGACACCGGTGTGCAGCAGCAGTCGCGGCGTCTCGACACCGCCCGCGGCGAGGACGAGTGACCGGCAGCGCTGGCGGTGCTCGCGCCCGTCGGCGGTGTACAGGACCGCCTCGACCCGTCCCGCCGCGTCGAGCTCGATGCCGTGCACGAAGGACTCCGGGCGGATCTCGGCACCGAACGCCACGGCGGCGGGCAGGTAGGTCGTGTCCATCGACACCTTCGAGCCGTTGCGGCAGCCCTGGTGGCAGGAGCCGCAGGACACGCAGGCCTGGCGCAGCCCGTGGTGTTCCTGGTGCCGGTCCTCGGTGGTGAGGCCGACCGGGGCGTCGGTCGCGGTGATCCCGGCCGCCGCGGTGCCGCGCATCATCATGTCCGACGAGGCGTTCCGGGCCGGCGGGCGCATCCGGTAGCGACGGGACGGGTCCCACGGGTAGTGCTCGGGGCCGGCGACACCGACGTCGTGCTCGACCTGCTCGATCCAGCCGGTGAGCTCGGCGTGGCTGATCGGCCAGTCCTGCCCCGCGCCGCTCTCGGTCCGCAGCCGCAGGTCGTGCTCGCTCGGCCGCGGCGTGAACGCACCCCAGTGCAGCGTCGAACCGCCGACGCCCGTGCCGCTGTTGTTCGGGCCGAAGGCCGTGGGGGCTCCGCCGCCGCTCAGCCGCTCGTCCATCCAGTTGATGTCACCGGGGGCGGCGACCTCGTCCGGCACGTGGTCGCCCGGCTCGGTGTTGCGGCCGGCCTCGAGCGCGACGACCGTCAGGCCACGGCGCGCCAGCGATGCGAGGAGCGGTGCTCCCCCGGCCCCGGTGCCGACCACCACCACGTCGACGACGTCGTCCGTGCCGTACGTGCGTTGTCCGTCGAGTCTCATCGTGCTGCTCCGGTCGTCGGTGCGGTGTCCATCGTGGCGGCGGTACCGGGGCCGGCCGGGGCCTCGGGTTCCCAGGCCTCGCGCTCGCCCGCCGCGAGCAGCTGGAAGCCCTGCTTGCGGACGCCGTCACCGCCGTTGGCGTAGCCGTCGAAGTCGATGGCGGCCATGGTGGCGGGGTGTGCGAGCCAGTGCTTCACGAGGTCGACGCTGGCGTCCTCGAACCACGCGCGCAGCTGCTCGGCGTCGAGATCACCGTCGGCGCGGTACCGCCCGGCAGCCACGGACTCGAGGGCCTGGTCGAGCACGCCGTCGCGGGCGGGTGCGGCGAGCACGTCGAGCGCGGCACGGTAGGCCTCGGCGTCCACCGGCAGGCCGTCCGGCCGCCAGCCGTCGCCGAGCCCCGCGGCCAGCTGCGCGTCGACCCGCAGTGCCAGGTCGACCTGGTCGGTGCCGGGCTGCGGGACGACGATCCGCGCGACGGCACGCAGGGTGTCCAACTGCGTCGGCGTCAGCGCGTGGGGTGCCGCCGACGGGTCGTCGGGCAGGGCCCGCTGGGCCAGCAGCCCCCGCGTCCGGGCGCTGACCCGCGGTGAGGCGATCACGCGGGCGTGCTCGACGGGGACGACCGGGGAGCCGGTAACCCGGCGCTGCCAGAAGTCGCGGATGCGCTCGGCCACGGCCTCGGGCTGTTCCCAGGGCAGCAGGTGGGCGGCGCCGTCGACGACGTGGAGCTCGCTGTTCGGCCAGTGCGGCAGGGTCAGGCGACGCTGGGCGTCGGCATCGAGGTCGCCGTCCTCGGCGCCGGCGAGCACCAGGGCGGGCACCGGGTTCGGTGCGGCGTCCGACCAGTCCTCGCGGCTGCCGCGGGACAGCCAGTCCGTCCAGGCCGCGGGGTCGGTCCGCTCGACGTCCTGCACCGCCGCGATGTGGCGCGCGGGCGCCAGGGGTGCCGCGGTGTTGGCGGCGATGAACTCCGCGGCGTCCTCGGCGCCGATCGGGCCACCGGCAGCCCACGACAGCATCGTCCAGCGGCGGTCGTCGTCCATCGGCTCCGGGGCGAGCGGGGACGCGGCGAGGAGCACGACGGCCCGCAGCCCGAACAGGCCGTTCGCGCCGGAGATCGTACGGTCGGCCACCACCGTGGCGACCTTGCCGCCCATCGAGTGCCCGAGGAGCATCCACTCCGTCGAGCCGCTCGCCCCGATCGCGCTCTCCACCAGGACGGCCATCTCCTCGACGGTGGTGCCGGACGACGCCGGGCTGCGACCGAAGCCGGGCAGGTCGATGCCGATCAGGTCGAGTTCGCCGACGAGTTCGGCGCGCAGCAGCGCGAACTCCTCGGAGCTCGCGCCGAGGGCATGGAGACAGAAGGCGGTGGTCACCATGTATACCTACCGGCCGCTCGCGACCGCTCCCAGCCGGGTCGTACCCCGTCGCACCGCGCGTGTACCCCGATCGGCGGCGTCACCGGGCGTACGCGTCGACGAACAGCGCGCCCCGGAGCTCGCGCAGGGTGTCCGCCAGCCGGTCGACGGTCCGGCCGGAGATGCCCGAGACCTGCAGGTCGTACGGGCCGAGCGCCGGCAGCCGTCCGGTGCGGATGCGGACGACCTCCCACCCCACGGCGCGGACGGCGCGGTCCTTCTTCCGGTCGGTCTCCTGCCGCGGTCCGACGTGCTCGAGTCCGTGCCGACCGGTGGAGTCGTACTCGATGGCGACGCGGAGCTCGGGAAGGATGATGTCCGGCCAGGCCTCGACGTGGTCGAAGAACGGCCGGTCGAGTCGGATGGCGGAGTGGTCGTAGGTGAACGCGAACCGCTCGGACAGCATGCCCCGGAGTTCGGCTTCGACCGCCGAGGCCGTCGCCGGGGCGCAGACGCTCGTGAACGATTCACCCGACGGCAGCCGCGGGGTCTTCGGGCAGATCGTGCGCGGAGCGGACTGGGCGGCCCGACGGGGTGCACCACCGGCCGACCCGGCCGACCCGGCCGACCCGGCGACGGGCCGACGGGACCGGGAACGGCTCGACGCGACGGCTCCGGCCGGGACCCCGCGCACCGGAGCCGCCGGCAGCGTCTGTCGTCCGGAACTCCGGACGACCCGCTGCGGCACGGGTACCGCCTGGGGCCAGTCCGACGGCAGCACCGGCCACCGCTGCGGCTGGGCCTGCACCGCACACTCGGGGCACCAGACGGAGCGGCGGCGTTCACGGCCCGGGCGGGACCGCTGTTCGGACGGGGTCGCGACGAAGACGTGCCCGACGTCGCACTCCCAGGTGAGCAGGACCTCGGCCGCCGGGGGGACCTGGGTCAGGACGACGCCGTGGTTCCAGTCGGGGTGGTACTGCCGGATGAGCACCGGGTACGGCGCCCAGTCGGCGCGGAACTGTCCGACGGCGTACGGCACCGCTTCGCCGCGCGACCACTGTCGGCGGCGCCACCACGCATCGACGGGTTCGGCCACGCCCCCACGCTAGGAACGACCACCGACACCCGCCGCACCACGCGGCGCGACCGACACCGCCGCACCACGCACCGCGACCGACACCGCCGCGGCACCACACCACGCAAAACCGCTCAGGGGGCCAACGCGTGCTTCACGTAGGCGACCAGGGCGTTCGCGTGCCCGTGCCCGAGGCCGTGCTCGGCCTTGAGCCACCCGACGACCTCCATGTGCTGGTGGTCGTCGAGCCGGTCCGCGACCAGGTCGAGCCACTCCTGCACCGGGCGCCCGTACGTCGTCTCGATGCTCGGGAAGTAGGACGCCGGACCCTTCACCTTGGTGCCGTCCGCCGGGGGCACCGGGGCGGTCACACGATGCGCTGTCATGGCGCAACGGTAGCGCTCCGTCGGCCGTCACGGAACGTCACGCAGGACACCGTTTCGTGACGCCGCGTTGCGCCGGATGGCCGGGTGTTGCGTCGCGTGGCGGGGTGTTGCGCGAGGCGTTGTCGGTGCCGCCCAGGCCTCCTACGGTCGCGACATGACCGAGACCACCAGGGCCCCGCAGTGGGAGGCGACCAGCGTCGACGACGCGGGCCGGACGACCGGGGCGAGCCGCGCCTCCAGGCCGGAGACCGCGACCATCGACGCGGCCGGACACGCCGCACTCGACCGTTCCGTCGTGCCGTTGCGGCACCCGCTGCGGTGGATCGCCGCGGCCCTCGTGCTCGTCGTGCTGCTGAACTTCGGCGAGACGCTGTTCACGAACGAGCAGTGGGGCTGGCCGGCCGTCGGCAAGTGGCTGTTCAGTCCGGCGGTCCTGACCGGCCTGCAGCTGACGCTCACCGCCACCGCGCTGAGCGCCGTGATCAGCTTCGCCGGCGGGATCCTGGTGGCCATCGCCCGGCTGTCGCACAACCCGGTGCTGTCCGGGCTGGCGTGGGGGTACGTGTGGCTGTTCCGGTCGGTGCCGCTCATCCTGGTGCTGGTGTTCCTGTACAACCTCGGGTCGCTGTACCCGACCATCGGCATCGGGATCCCCTTCGGGCCGCAGTTCGAGGTGCCGACCGCGAACCTGCTCGGCGACCTGGCGATCGGGGTCATCGGGCTGAGCCTCAGTGAGATCGCCTACGCGTCCGAGATCGTCCGTGCCGGGGTGCTCGCCGTCGACCACGGCCAGCACGAGGCCGCGCAGGCACTCGGGCTCCCCCGTCGCCGGCAGTTCGTGCGGGTGATCATGCCGCAGGCGCTGCGGTCGATCGTTCCGGCGTTCGTGAACCAGGTCGTCGGTCTGCTGAAGGCCTCGTCGCTGCTGTTCTACGTGTCGCTGCTCGACCTGTTCGGCGTGGTGCAGAACCTGTCGAGCACGTACCCGGGCGACATCATCCCGCTGCTCGTCGTCGCCACCATCTGGTACCTCGTGCTCACCAGCGCGGTCTCGATCGTGCAGTACTACGTCGAGCGGTGGACGGCCCGCGGGTCGGTCCGTGCGCTGCCGCCGACACCGTGGCAGCGGGTGCGGAGCGCGCTGCGGGCCGGCGGGACCGGACGTGGTCCGGGACGGCCTGGAGGCGCGGGTCGCCGCACACAGGCAGCCGCCGCCGAGCGCGCGGTCGCGTCCGGGTCTGCTTCCACCGTCGACGACAGGAGCATCTGATGAGCGCCGCCATCGCGATCCACGGAGCCGTCAAGGCGTTCGGGGACAGCGTCGTCATCGACGGCATCGACCTGTTGATGCCGTCCGGCAGCGTGACCGTCGTCCTCGGCCCCTCCGGTTCCGGCAAGTCCACGCTGCTCCGGGCGGTCAACCACCTCGAACCGCTCGACCGCGGGGTCGTCACCGTCGGTGACGAGCCCATCGGGGTCCGCCTGCGCACCGGCCGCGACAGGGTCCCGCGCTGGAAGGAGCTGCCCGAGCGGCACATCCTGCGGCAGCGTGCCCGGATCGGGTTCGTGTTCCAGCACTTCAACCTGTTCCCGCACCTCACCGCGCTCGAGAACGTCGCCGAGGGGCCGATCGCCGCCGGGGTCCCCGTCGCCACGGCCCGAGCGCGGGCTCAGACCCTGCTCGAGCGGGTCGGACTCGGCGACCGCGGCTCCGCCCGCCCCCGGCAGCTGTCCGGCGGGCAGCAGCAGCGCGTCGCGATCGCCCGGGCCCTGGCGCTCGAGCCGTCGGTGGTCCTGCTCGACGAGCCGACCTCGGCGCTCGACCCGGAGCTCGTCGGCGAGGTGCTCGGGGTCATCCGGGGGTTGGCGGACACGGGCACCACGCTCGTCATCGTCACGCACGAGATTGCCTTCGCCCGCGAGGTCGCCGACCACGTCGTGTTCCTCGACCACGGGCGGGTCGTCGAGCAGGGGCCGCCGGCCCAGGTGCTCGACCACCCGCAGCACACCCGCACGCGCGACTTCCTGTCCCGCGTCCGCTGACCCCCGACCCCCGATCCCCGCACGCACCCCAAGGAGAACCATGTCCACGATCACCCCCGCCCGCTGGCGCAACCGCGCCGGCTTCCTCGTCCTCGCAGCCGGCGTCGTCGTCGCCCTCGCCGGGTGCTCCGCGGGCGCTTCCGCCGACACGAGCGGCGCACCCGACGGCTCCGTCACCATCGGCGCCGCCTCGAACGGTGCGGCGAAGGAGACGACCGTCGAGGTCACCGAGGACACGAAGCTGCACGACGCGCTCCCCGCCGCAGTCCGGAAGTCCGGCAAGCTCACGATCGGCGTGGGGGCCCTGCCCGCCGGGTTCCCGCCGCTCGCCTTCACCGGTGACGACCAGAAGACGATCACCGGTTCGGAGCCCGACCTCGGACGGCTCGTCGCAGCGAAGCTCGGGCTGCGCGCGGACGTGCAGAACGCCACGTGGGACAACCTGTTCGTCGGCATCGACAGCGGCAAGTACGACGCCGGCTTCTCGAACGTCACGGTCACCGAGGAGCGCAAGGAGAAGTACGACTTCGCCTCGTACCGGCAGGACAACCTGGCGTTCCAGGTGCTGGCGTCGAGCTCGCTGCGCTTCGACGGCGACCCGTCCGTGCTCGCGGGGAAGACCCTGTCCGTGAGTTCCGGCACGAACCAGGAGAACATCCTGCTCGAGTGGCAGAAGGAACTCCGGGCGACGGGCGAGGACTTCACGATCAAGTACTACCCGGACGGCAACGCGATCAAGCTCGCGCTCGACTCGGGCAAGATCGACGCGTACTTCGGCCCGAACCCGACGATCGCCTACCAGAACACGCAGAGCAAGGGCACCGCGAAGGCGACGAAGACCGCGGGCACGTACTCCGGCGCCGGCTCGTCACTGCAGGGGCTCATCGCAGCGACGACGAAGCAGGGCAGCGGGATCGCGAAGCCCGTCGCGGCGGCGATCAACGAGCTGATCGAGGACGGCACCTACGCGAAGTGGCTCGCGGCCTACAACCTGTCGAACGAGGCCGTGAAGACGTCCGAGGTGAACCCCGAGGGCCTGCCGCTCGACAACAGCTGAGGTGTGCCGGGACACCCCCGTGGCCATCGTGGTCGCGGGGGTGTCGTGCGTGCGGGGGCCATGCAGCCGATGTGTGCGCAACGAACGACGTCCCACCCGTCGAACGACAGGTGGGACGTCGGAACATGCACACGCAGCGAGCTAGCGCGCAGCCAGAGCGGACTCCCCTTGGACGACAGGCGCCGCCCACTCCGCGGCGAGCAGTTCGTAGGAGCGCACCCGAGCGTCGTGGTCGTGCGCGATCGTCGTGACGAGCAACTCGTCCGCTCCCGTGACCCGTCGGAGCGTCTCGAGCCGTTCCGCGACGTGTGCCGGGTCGCCGACGAACCGGGTCGCGAGCCGGTCCGCCACCGACGCGGCGGCCTCGTCCGGGAGCCGAGCTGCTCGTGCCTCGTCCGGCGTCGAGTACTCGATCGCCCCGACGCCGGAGCGGATCGAGTGCACCCACTGGGCGTACCCGTTCCCGAGCTCGTCCGCCTCGGCCGCGGTCGGCGCCACGAGCACGTCGGCCGACACGATGACGTGCGGGGCCTGGAGCACCCCCGGGCGGAAGGCGTCGCGGTAGGCCTGCACCGACGCCAGGACCGTGCCGGGCGACGTGTGGTAGTTCGCGCCGTACGGCAGCCCGAGCGCGGCGGCGATCCGGGCACTCTCGCCGCCGGTGGAGCCGTGGATCCACAGTTCGACGGCGGCGCCCGCGGCCGGCGGGGCCTCGATCAGCGCACCGTCCCGTGACCACGTGCCCGCGAACAGGCCGCGGATCAGGTCGAGTTCGCCCGCGAACCGCTCGACGTCGCCCGGCACCCGGCCGAGCATCTCTCCCTGCAGGGCGAACCTGCTACCCGGCGCGATGCGGAACTCGAACGGCGCGGGGACGAGCAGGCCGTCGACGACCTGGTCGGTCCGCGGGGCGAGCGACGGCGGCTTCGGGGTGCCGGGTGCTGGTGCTCCTGAGCGGCCGAGCCCGAGGTCGATGCGCGGCCCGTACAGCGCGGCGAGCGTGCCGAAGGTCTCGGCGATCTGCAGCCCCCGGGTGTTGCCGACCAGGGTCGCCGCGCTGCCGACCCGGATGGTCGAGGTGGCTGCGGCGACCGCACCGATGACGATCGTCGGGGCGCTGCCGGCGACCCCGGGGTTCAAGTGGTGCTCGGCGAGCCAGTAGCGGGCGTACCCGGCGCGTTCCGCGGCGACGGCCAGGTCGACCGTGTTCGCCAGGGCCTGGGCCGGCGTCGACCCGGTGCTCACCGGGACGAGGTCGAGGACGGAGAGCGGGACCCGGCTCATGCGAGCACCCGCTGCCGGTCGAGGACCCGTCCGGGCAGGTCGAGCGTCTGCCGGAGCGTTGCCCCCTCGTCGTACGACCTCCGGTAGACCCCGCGCTCCTGCAGCAGCGGGACGACCCGGTCGACGAACTCGTCGAGGCCGTAGGGGTTGGTGTGCGGCACGACGACGAACCCGTCGGTGGCGCGCTCCTGCACGTACCGGTCGATCTCGGCGGCGATGTGTGCGGGCGTCCCGACGAAGCCGCCACGGGTCGAGGCGCGGATGACCAGGTCACGGATCGACAGGTGTTCGGCCGCGGCGAGGTCGCGCCACGACTGCACCAGCGCGGGGACGTCGCGGGTGTGGCGGACGCGGCCACGGGTGATGTCGGCGCCCTCCAGGTCCGGCTCGATCGAGGGCAACGGCCCGTCGACGTCGTACGACGACAGGTCACGGTTCCACACCTGTTCGAGGAACGCGATCGCGGTCGCCGGGCTGACCTGGGCGCGGCGGATCGCCCGGGAACGTTCCTCGGCCTCGTCCGCCGTGTCGCCGAGCACGAAGGTCGCGCCGGGCAGGATCAGCAGCTCGTCCTTCGACCGGCCGACCCGTTCGAGTCGCTCGGTCACGTCGCGGTAGAACGACTGCGCGTCGTCGAACTCGGTGTGCAGCGAGAAGATCACCTCGGCGTGCCCGGCGGCGAGGTCGCGGCCCTCGTCGGAGTCGCCGGCCTGCACGATCACGGGGTGACGCTGGGGGCTGCGCGGGACCGGGAACGTGCCGGCCACGTCGAACTGCGGGCCGTGGTGGTCGACGTCGTGGATGCGGGAGCGGTCGGCGAACACGCCGGCCGCCAGCGGCCCGGCGGCGCCCGACCCGTTCGCCACGATCGCGTCCGACTCCCACGAGTCCCAGAGCTCGCGCGACAGCTCCACGAACTCGGCGGCTCGCGTGTACCGGTCGGCGTGGTCGAGGAACCCGCCACGGCGGAAGTTCGCACCGTGGAACGCGTCCGAGCTCGTCACGACGTTCCAGCCGGCGCGGCCGACGGTCAGGTGGTCGAGCGTGGCGAGCTGCTTCGCGAGCTCGACGGGCTCGTTGAAGGTCGTCTGCAGGGTGCCGACGAGCCCGATGTGGTCGGTGACGCCGGCCAGCGCCGCAAGGATCGCGAGCGTGTTCGGACGCCCGACGACGTCGAGGTCGTGGATGCGTCCCTTCTGCTCGCGCAGCCGCAGCCCCTCGGCGAGGAACAGGAAGTCGAAGAACCCGCGCTCGGCGTTCCGGGCGAAGTGCTCGAACGACGAGAACGCGATCTGGCTCTCGGCGCGGTCGTCGCTCCAGACGGTGGTGTTGTTGACGCCCGGGAAGTGGGCGGCGAGGTGGACCTGACGCTTGACGCTCATGCTGAGACCCCCGAGGAGACGGAACCGACACCGACACCGGAACCGACACCGGCACCGGTGACCGCAGGACGCGCGTACCGGCTGACCGCCGGCGCGATGCCGAGCCGCGTGCGCAGGTCGGCGGTGGGACGGGACGCCACGTCGGCGCGGAGCCCCGCGGTGACGAGCGCCGGGACGAGCTGGCGCGCGATGGCGGTGCTGTCGACCGGGATGCGCAGCGGACGGAGCCGCACGCCGGCGTACCCGAGCGCCCGCAGGTCCGCGATCCGTGTCACCAGGTCCGGCACCGTCGTCGCGAGGACGGACGTGTCCGACCCGGAGCCGACGGCGTACGGGCCGCCGGCGGCCGCGTCGAGCGCGGCGAGCTCGTCGGCGGCGGCGGCCGGCGACGACCCGATGAGCACCGCGAGATCCGCGAGGACGGGACGA
The DNA here is from genome assembly GCF_003234225.2 of Curtobacterium sp. MCSS17_005. NCBI lineage: Bacteria > Bacillati > Actinomycetota > Actinomycetes > Micrococcales > Microbacteriaceae > Curtobacterium > Curtobacterium sp. MCSS17_005. Next base: position 1,806,004 of record NZ_CP126258.1, on the reverse strand, counting down.
CGGAGGTCGGACCCGGCCGCCTGCTCGGCGTCACGGACGAGTGCCAGCGCAGCACGTTCCTCCAGGCCGTCGAAGCCGGGCGTGACCAGCACGACGTCCGCGGCGTCCACGGCGAACGCCGCAGCGTCGGCGCGGTGTGCGAGCGAGAAGACCGGCGGCCGTCCCTGCGGCGACCGCGGCACGATGGACGCGCCGTGCACCGACACGAACGAGCCGGAGAACGCCGCGTCGTGGATGCGGTCGCGGTCGATGAAGCGGCCGGTCGTGACGTCGCGGATGATCGCGTCGTCGTCCCAGCTGTCCCAGAGGCGGGCGACGACCTCGGCGGCCTCGCGGGCCTCGTCGAACAGCGTGGCCGCGTCGTCGCCGCCGGGGCGGCGGCCGAACAGCGCGGCCTCGCGGGTCGTCGGGCTCACCTGGATCCGCCATCCGGCTCGCCCCAGCGAGACGTGATCGAGGGTCTGGAGGCCCGTGGCGACGTGGAACGGTTCCGTGTGCGTGACCGAGACGGTCGGCACCAGACCGATCGCGCGGGTCGCGGGGGCGACCGCGCTCGCGACCAGGAGGGCATCGAGGCGGCCGACGACGGTCGACGTGTCGAGGTCGCCGTCGGGGTCGGTGGGGCCGGCGGTGAACGAGTCCTCGAGGGTGACGGCGTCGATGCCGAGCCGGTCCTGCTCGACGACGACGTCGCGCCAGTGCCGGAGGCTCGTGAGGCGCTGTGCTGCCGGGCCGGCGGCGCGCCAGGCGGCGGGGTGCCACCCGGCGCCCTGCAGCGCGGTGACGAGGGTGATGCGGTCGGGCACGGTCATGGGGCGACGCTAGGACGGTTCGGCCGGGCGGCGAAGCGGTGTTGCGGAACGTGACCGACGGTGTCGCCGTGTGACGCGCCTCGCACCGTGCGAGGATCGCCGGATGGTCTCGTCGTTCCTGACCCACGCTGAAGTGGTGGTCGACCCCGCGGTGCCGATCGAGTCGTGGGGGCTGTCGCCCGAGGGTCGCGTCCGGGCCGCCGCCGCACACCGGCTCGCGTGGGCCCCGGGCTCGCGGCGGATCGTCTCGAGCACCGAGCGCAAGGCCGTCGAGACCGCCGACCTGCTCGCCAGCGCCGTCGGGCTGCCGGTCGAGCACGACCCCCTGCTGGGCGAGATCGACCGGAGCGCGACCGGGTACCTGCCGCCGTCCGAGTTCGAGGCCGTCGTCGACGCGTTCTTCGCGGAGCCCGAGCAGTCGGTCCGCGGCTGGGAGCGAGCCATCGACGCCCAGGCGCGCATCGTCGCGGCCGTCCGCCGGCACTGCGCCACCGGCGACGCCACGATCGTGTCGCACGGCGCGGTCGGCGCGCTGCTCCTGGCCCACCTGCGCGGCGTCCCGATCACGCGCGCCCTCGACCAGCCCGGCATGGGCAGCGTCTTCCACTTCGACGCGCCCGCCTGGCGGGCGACCGGCGGCTGGAGACGCGTCCCCGCGACCTGACGGGAGGCGCGGGGCGGGGCCGCCACGGGCCTCCCGTCCGCCGCCTGTGCAGCCCGACCGCCCTGCTCGTCAGACCACGCGGGTCGCGCCCGTCACGGGGCCGGGGGCGGCGTCCTCGTCGTCGGCGTCGTGCAGGGTCCGCTCGGCCTGCCCGAGCAGGTGGTGCACGGCGAGGCCGATCGAGCGGGCACCGACGACCGCGACGAGCACGCTCAGCAGCGCCAGCAACGCGGCGGTGGGGATCCAGGCGGACGGCAGCGCGAGTGCCCGGAACCACTCCACTGCGGCGGTGGCGACCGCGGCGGCCGGGAACACGAACGACCAGAACCCGAGCGAGAACGCCAGGCGGACGTACCGCGGCAGCAGGGCCAGCTGCACGAGGACCATCAGGACGCCGAGGCCCGCGATGGCCTGCACGGGCAGGGTCACAGCACCGTCGGTGAGGGCGAACACCGACAGGGTGGCGACCGCCGGCGGCGCGACCAGGATCGCCATCGTCGGCACGAGCGGCCCCGGCAGCGCCGGTCGGAACGCCAGCCGGATGAGCAGCAGGCCGGTCATGACGCCCCAGAAGAACACGCCGACGCCGAGGGCCGGCCAGGACAGCCAGCCGACGCCGACCTCGTGCGTGGCGACCGAGGCGACCAGGGCCGCGGCGACGGTCGGCAGCAGGTAGCCGCCGTGCACGGACTCCAGGGCGAGTCGACCCTCGAACCAGGTGCTCAGCAGCCAGGCGGCGAACCCCGCCGCGGTGGCCACGGCGGCGAGCACCACGACCTGCCCGGCGACGGGGGCGAACCGCGCCAGGTCGACGCCGAGCAGCATCGCGGTCGCGGGGACGAGCGCGGCGATCGGGCCCTGCGCCGGGTGGCGGAGCTGGTCGACGAGCCGTTCGCTGACGCGTGCGCCGCGGACGGCGTGCGCACCGAGCAGCCACACCCACGCGACGGCTGCGATCGCCCAGAACACCTGCGGCACCACGTCGGGCAGGTGCAGCACGGGGGCGGCGTACGACCACGTCTCGGCGAAACCGGCGAGGCCGAACGGGACGGCGAGGGTGTTGAGCGGGATGCGGGAGGTGGGTCGTGGCATGGCTCCCCCATTCTCCTGGACGGGTCGGCTGCACCGGTGCGCGGCCGCGGGCCGTGCGCGCTCGGCCGTGCGCGCCCGCGGGCCGTGCGTGCTCCGCGGTCAGGCTGCGGGCAGCTGCTCGCCTGCCTCGACCGCGACGTCGAGCCGGTTCTCGGCGGGCGGCAGCGGGCAGGTCGCGTGCGGGGTGTAGGCGCACGGCAGGTTCGTCGCCCGGTTGAAGTCGATGCGGGTGGCACCGTCGGCATCCGGTGCGGCGATGTCGAGACTCCGGTTCGCCGCGTAGGTCGTGACCCCGCTCGTGCGGTCGGTGAACAGCACATGCAGGCCGCCGGCGTGCCCGTTGAACGCCAGGAGCGACCGTGGCCCGTCGAGGTCGAACGTCAGGACGCCGGGGGCCTCGTACACGTGCAGCAAGCCGTCGACGACGCTGCCGACGGTGACCTCACGCGGAGTGTCGAACGGCTCGAAGTGCGCGTCCACGACGAAGCGCTCAGCAGGGGCGTACGCCGGGGTGCCCTGGTACTCGACGCGAGTCGGGTTCGACGGGTGCCGCGGGCGCAGCAGGTCACTGCCGCCGCGCCGGGCGACCTCGATCACCCCGGTCTCGTCGCCGTCGTGCCACACCACGTTCGTGCTCGAGCGCTCCGGCAGCGGGCCGAACCGGTGCGTCCCGGTGACCGGCTGTCCGTCGACGTCGATCGTCTCGTCGTCGGCCAGTGCGACCACCGGGCCGTCCTCGTCCGTCGACCAGCTGCCCGGGGCGTCCTCGAACCGTTCCGGCGTCGCGGTGAGCCAACGGATGCTCGTGATCGCGAGGAAGCCGTGTTCGCTCGCCCGGGCCTGCTCGTGGTCGTCGTGCCACGTGGTCCACGCTTCGGCGAAGGTCGGTGCGGTCGGGGCGGTCGGGTTCGTCGTGGTGGTGTCGCTCGTCGGGGTCGTCGTGCTCATGGGTCGACCGTACGACTCGTGGCCCGGTGGCGCGACGATCGTGTCGCCGTGCGTCGGCGGGGGTCGGGCGCGGGCGGGGCGGGGGCGGGCGGCGGGCGGGGGCGGGCGCGCACGGGCCGGGCCGATGCGGAACGACACCGTCGACGTCGTACGACATCGACCCTGTCGTTCGCACGCGCCCGCAACTGTCCGCGCGCGCAACAGGCGACCGAGTCGGTGTCGTACGACATCGACCCTGTCGTTCGGCGTCCACACGAAGCCACAGTCGCGCAACGTAACGGGCCCGTCCCCTCGTGGCAGAGTGGCACTGCAGCGCACCGCGAAGCCTCGCGCGCGGCCCCCGACTCCCGACAGTCCGCACCCATCGAGAGGAAGGCAGCGCATGCCCTTCGAGAACACCGACCGCATCCAGGCCACCACCGCCGGATCGCTCCCCCGCACCCCGGAGCTCATCGCCGCGAACGCCGCGCGGCCCGTGGCCGCCGACGGCTTCACGCTCGAGGCCACCGACGAGGTCCGTGCCCTGACGAGCGCGGCCGTCGACGACGTGGTCGCACGGCAGACCGCGCTGGGCATCACGCAGCCCGGCGACGGCGAGTTCGGCAAGGCGATGTCGAACAGCGTCGACTACGGCGCCTGGTGGGGCTACTCGTTCCAGCGCGTCAGCGGCCTGAGCCTGACCGACGAGAACATCTTCTCGCAGCAGCCGGTCCGGTCCACCCCGGGAGACATCCGGCTGACGAGCTTCCCGGATCGCCGCGACTGGACGATCTTCCACGACGCCTACACCGACCCCGAGTCGGGCATCGGCACCGGCAAGAACGCCACCGCGTTCCCCACCACGACCGGCCCGATCACCTACACCGGCCACGAGGCCGCAGCCACCGACGCCGCCAACCTCAAGCACGCGGTCGAGGCCGCCGGCGCGGACAACGGCTTCATCACGGCGCTCTCCCCCGGTTCAGCCGCCCGCATCGCGAACGAGTACTACGCGACGGAGGACGAACACATCTGGGCGTGGGCCGACGCCCTGCGCGAGGAGTACACGACGATCCTCGACGCCGGCCTCGTGCTGCAGATCGACGACCCCTCGATCGCCGAGAACTGGGACCAGATCAACCCCGAGCCGAGCATCGAGGACTACCGCGCCTTCACCCGCATCCGTGTCGAGGCGCTCAACCACGCACTGCGGGGCCTCGACACCAGCCGCGTGCGCTTCCACCTGTGCTGGGGTTCCTGGCACGGACCGCACACCACCGACATCGAGCTCCGCCACATCGTCGACCTGATGCTCGACATCGACGCCGGCGCCTACTCGTTCGAGGCCGCGAACGCCCGCCACGAGCACGAGTGGACCGTCTGGCAGGACGTCACCCTGCCCGAGGGCAAGGTCATCGTCCCCGGTGTCGTCGGCCATGCCACGAACGTCGTCGAGCACCCCGACCTCGTCGCGCAGCGCATCGAGCGGTTCGCCTCGGTGGTCGGGCGTGAGCGCGTCATCGCCGGCACGGACTGCGGCCTCGGCGGCCGCGTGCACCCGCAGATCGCCGCGGCGAAGCTCGAGTCGCTCGGTGAGGGTGCCCGGCGCGCGAGCGCGAAGCTCTTCTAGCCGCCCGTTCCTTCCCAGAACGGCCGCGATAGCTGGCGAGATCGGGCGTACCTGCTACGAAAGACACGGCAGGTACGCCCGATTCCGCCAGGTACGCCCGATTCCGCCAGGTACGCCCGGTTCGGGCAGGTACGCCCGGATTCGGACGCATGCGCGGACGGACGGGAGGCCCGGTGCCAGCTGGCACCGGGCCTCCAGTCCGTCCGCGGATGCGTCTACCGACGCGAGCGGCCGAGCACGACCGCCGCGCCCGCAGCGGCGACGCCGAGCCAGACGAGGGGGCGCGTGACGCGCCGTCGCTTCGCGACCCAGCCGCCGTCCGTCGCGTTCGCGGCGTCGGCGGGGGCGTAGAGGTTCCCGTCGGTCGGGGCGCCCTCGCCACGGAGCGCGAACGTCTCCACCATCGGCTTCGTGATCTTGTGGAACAGGCCCGGGAACACGTACTGCAGCGGCACGAGCGATGCCTGGATGCGTCCGACGAAGCGGTAGCGCTTGGGGTGCGTGGCGGCCTGCACGACGGCACGTCCGGCCCGCTCGACCGAGACGGTGGGCGGCAGCGGGTGCGAGGTCTTGCCGGTGTAGTTGGCACCGTTCTGGTAGATCGGGGTGTCGATCGTGGACGGCAGCAGCGCGGTGAACTTGATGCCGGTGCCCGCGAACTCGTCACCGAGCACGTCGACCAGGCCGAGCGCAGCGTGCTTGCTCGTCACGTACGCCGACTGGTACGGCGCCGAGAGCAGCGACTGGATCGAGCCGACGAGCACGTAGGTGCCCTTCCCGCGCTGCTTCCAGTGCGGCAGCAGGTGCGTGATGGCGTTGAGGTGCCCGTACAGGTTCGTGTCGACGACGCGCTTGAACGCCTCGGTGGGGGTCTGCTCGAACAGGCCGTAGACGAACAGGGCCGCGTTGCCGACGAAGACGTCGATGCGACCGAAGCGGGTCGTCACCGTGCCGATGAGGTCCTTGACCTGGTGCTCGTCGGCGACATCCGTCGGGATCGCGATGGCTTCGGCGCCGAGCTTCCGGCACTCGGCGGCTGCGGCCTCGAGCGAGTCGTGCCCGCGTGCGGCGAGCACGAGCGTGGCGCCCTGCCGGGCGAACTCGTGTGCGGCGGCCCTCCCGATGCCGCTCGATGCTCCGGTGATGACGACGATCTTCCCGCGGTACCGATGTCCCATGTGTCCTTGGTACCCGGCCGTGGTCCGTTCCCGCACAGCCGGGTCGTACCCCTGCACGCGGTGCGAAGATGGAGCATGCGCAAGGACGACCTGACCGTCGACGAAGCCGCGGTCATCGCCGAGCACGCCCGCGCCGGTGTCCTCGACGTCGACGACCCCGAGGTGCGGAAGGTCGTCGAGCAGGCGAACCGGGTGCTGGTCCGTGCACAGATGTGGGGCGAGGAGCGGAGCCCGAAGCTGCGCCGCCGCCGACGGTTCATCGCGGTCGGCGCCCTCGTGATGGTGCTCGTCTGGGTTGCGGGGTTGCTCGTGCCGCTGGCGATGCGCTTCGGCTGACGGGTCCGTCAGCGCCGGCTGCGGTGTGCGCGGGGTGGATCAACCACGGTGCGGCCCTGGTCTGACTCGTCCGGATGGTGCATGATCCGACGACCACACCACCATCGCGCTGCAGGGAGCACGACATGGACCAGCACATCGATCGACGGCGCTTCATGACGCTCGGACTCGCCGGAGCCGCGACGACCGCCCTCGGCGCGACGGCGATCCCGGATGGCTCGGCACAGGCCGTGACCCGAGTTGCGGCGCCGGCCGCTGCCCCTGTGCTGCTCGCCGCCGACGAGTTCGACGGCTCGGCCGGCAGCGCGCCGAACCCGGGGATCTGGCGGTACGACCTGGGCGCGGGCGGCTGGGGCAACGCGGAGCTGCAGACCTACACGGACTCGCGGCGGAACGCGGCGCTCGACGGTGCCGGCAACCTCGTGATCACCGCACACCGCGAAGCCGACGGCTCGTACTCGTCGGCCCGGCTGAAGTCCGAGAGCACCTACACCGCGCAGTACGGCCGCATCGAGGCGCGGATCCGGATCCCCCGCGGCCAGGGCATCTGGCCGGCGTTCTGGATGCTCGGCGCGGACATCGGGCAGGTCGGGTGGCCGGCGTGCGGGGAGATCGACGTGATGGAGAACGTCGGGTACGAGCCGGGGATCGTGCACGGCACGGTGCACGGGCCCGGGTACTCCGGCGCGCAGGGCATCTCGGCGGCGTACACGAACCCGTCCGGAGCAGCGTTCGCCGACGACTTCCACGTGTACGGGGTCGACTGGCGCCCCGGCTCGATCACCTGGACGGTCGACGGTGTCGCGTACCGGACGGTCACCCGGGCCGACGTCGGCTCGGCCCCGTGGGTGTTCGACAAGCCGTTCTTCGTGATCCTCAACGTCGCGGTCGGCGGGGACTGGCCGGGTTCGCCGGACGCCTCGACGCGGTTCCCGCAGCAGATGACGATCGACTGGCTGCGGGTCCACCAGAACGCCTAGCCGGGATCCCCGAGGCGGAAGAGCGTCAGGGACGGCGGTTCGCCCGGGCGACGAGCCACAGGTAGGTGCTGTGCCCGACCAGGGCGAGTCCGAAGAACACCGCGGCGACCGCGTACACCCGGTCGAGCTTGCCCTGCCCGATCACGAGCATCACGACGCAGAACGCGACGGCGATCGCGAGGACCCCGACCTGCACGGTCGACCAGATCCGTCGGAAGCGCGGCATGCCCGTCTCGTTCACGCCACCCATTCTGCCCGATGCCGTCAGTGCTTCTCCGGGTCGTGGCCCCAGTTCATGAGCGAGTACCGCCAGGGGGTGTCGTGCACGTCGCCGTCGGGCCGCTGCTCCGAGTGCCGGGCGACGTAGCCGACGACCTTCCGCATGTGCGCCAGGTCGTCGTCGGTGCGGTCGGCCTTGTGCTTCTCGAGGATGCGGATGATGTGCCGGCCGCTCTCGTGCCCGGTCGATTCGCCGCCGCCGGAGGGCTTCTGCCCGACGGCTTTCGACTCGTCGGTGTCGAGCCACTTCCGCAGCTCGGTGGCCGTCATGTTCACCGCGTGGTCGAAGTCGGCCCGGGTCTGCTCGTCGTCGTGCTCGCTCATGCGGTCGAGACAACCCGACGGCGCTGGACGACCGCGCAGGGCGGATGCGCCTCCGACCGCGCCCAGCCCCTCGCGCGTTTCCTGACCCTGCGAACCCCGCACCCGAACAGGAAGAGGCATCACATGCGCGCAGTCGTGTGGCACGGCATCGGCGACATCCGGCTCGACGAGGTCCCGCAGCCGTCGATCCAGGACCCGGAGGACGCGATCGTCCGGATCACCCGCAGTGCGATCTGCGGCACCGATCTGCACTTCGTCCGCGGCACCATGGCACCGATGGTCGAGGGCACGATCCTCGGTCACGAGGCCGTCGGCGTCGTCACCGAGGTCGGGGACGCGGTGCGCGGCTTCAGCCCCGGCGACCGCGTCGTCATCAACTCCACGGTGTCCTGCGGTGCCTGCCGGTACTGCCGGATGGGCAAGACCGCCCAGTGCGACCGCTCGAACAGCAACGGACCGCAGGCGGGCACCGCATTCTTCGGCGGCCCCGCCTCGACCGGACCGGTCGACGGCATGCAGGCCGAGTACGTCCGCGTCCCGTGGGCCCGCAACACCATGCACCCGCTCCCGGACACCGTCTCCGACGAGCAGGCGATCCTGCTGTCCGACATCTTCCCCACGGGGTGGTTCGGCGCGGAGCTCGCGGGCGTCACGCGCGGTGACGTCGTGGTGGTGTTCGGCGCCGGGATCGTCGGACAGTTCGCGGCGGCCTCGGCGTACAAGCAGGGTGCTGCCCGCGTCATCGTCGTCGACGGCGAGGAGACCCGGCTCGCCGCCGCGCTCGCCCAGCACTGCGAGGTCGTCGACTACAACGCCGAGGACCCGGTCGAGACGATCATGTCGCTGACCGACGGCATCGGTGCGGACTGCGTGATCGATGCGGTCGGCGTGGACGCCGAGCGCCCGAAGCGCGGCCCGGCGGCGGTCGACCAGGACCAGGCGGCGGCGTTCGACGCCGAGGTCGCGGCGGTCGCGCCCGATGCCGCGCCCGACGGTTTCGGGGAGCAGCAGCAGTGGAAGCCCGGCGACGGCCCCTCGCAGGTGGCTCGCTGGGCGGTGGCGAGCGTGGCGAAGTACGGCCGCATCGGGATCATCGGGGTGTACGGACCGACCGCCGAGCACTACCCGATCGGCGAGGCGATGCTCAAGAACCTGACCGTGCGGATGGGGAACTGCGACCACCACTCCGTCACCCCGCCGCTGATCGACATGGTGGCCGCCGGACAGTTCGACCCGACGGCCCTGATCACCGAGCACGAGCCGATCACCGACGCGATCGCTGCCTACCAGGCGTTCGACCGACGCGAACCCGGCTGGATCAAGGTCGAGCTCGGCACCTCCTGAACCGAACGCGACGCACCGGAACGCGCTGCACCGGAACGCGCTGCGCCGGACCGAGACGACACCGGGTGGGAATGGAACGGCCCCGCCCGGTGTCGAACTCTCCACCGACCACGAAGGAGCCCACCATGAGCCTTGACCTCCACAAGAGCACCGGCACCGGAACCGTCACCGACGAGCGCACCTGCCTGCCGAAGCCCGTCCTGCCCAGCCTGCACGACGAGCGCACCCCGTCCTTCGGCCGCTGGCTCGGACAGATCAACCACACCGACTGACCCACCAGCGGGGGCGAGGGTGCCCACGGCCCGGGCCCTCGCCGCGCACTGCTACCGTGCACCCATGTCCTGGGGCCGGCGGTACTACGCGCTGCAAGCCGTCGGCGGAGCGGCCTGGTGGATCGCCGTCGCGACGCTGCCGTGGATCCGCACGGCGACGCTCGGCTCGCTCGACCCGGTGCTCGTCGCCGTGTTCGACATCCCGCTGTTCGTCGTCGGTTCGGCCCTCGCCGCCGCCGGTGTCCGAGCCGCCGCGGTGGTCACGACGGTGTGGACCGCCCTGGTGCTCGTCGCCCTGAGCGTCTGGGCCACCGTGACCGGCGAGGCCGGCTGGGGCGTGCTCGTCATGCTGGCCGCCACGATCGGCTCGGCCCTCGCCCTCGCCCTGGTGCTGCTCGGACGGGTCCCGACGGAGTGGGTGACGACCGGTCCGCTGCGGATCCGAACCGCTGACGCCAGCGCCCCGCGCTCCCGCCACGTCACCGCGACCGTGCTGCAGATCATCGTCTTCTGGGGCCTGTTCCTCGGGGTGTTCCCCCTGGTCATCGCGTTCGCCGAGCACCGCTGGGGCCTGCACCCGCAGCTGCCGACACCCTTCGTCACCACCCTCACCGTCGTCGGTGTGGTCGTGCTCCTGCTGGCGAGCGCGCTCGGCATCGCGTCGGCAGCGGCGATGTCGACGAAGGGCGCGGGCACGCCGCTGCCCTCGGCCACCGCGAACCGCCTGGTGGTCGCCGGGCCGTACCGGTCGGTGCGGAACCCGATGGCACTGGCCGGCATCACCCAGGGCGTCGCCGTCGGCCTGCTGCTGTCGTCGTGGCTGATCGTCGTCTACGCGGTCGCCGGTTCCGTGGTCTGGAACTGCGTCGTCCGCCCGGTCGAGGAATCCGACCTGGCGGAACGGTTCGGCGACGACTTCCGTCGCTACGCCGAGCAGGTCCGGTGCTGGGTGCCGCGGTGGCCGGTGCCGGCACGCGTGGGTTCGGTGCCGCTCAGCTCGTCGCGCCGCTGATGTTGACCAGCCACGACACCCCGTGGCGGTCGGTCAGCATGCCGAAGGTGTCGCCCCAGGGCGCGGTGGTGAGTGGTTCGATGATCGTCGCGCCCTGGGCGAGGCCGTTCCACCAGCGCGTCAGCAGTTCGTGGTCGTCACCGCTGAGCGACAGCGAGATGCTGCTCTCGGCCGGCGTCGGCATGCCGGACGGCGCGTCCGAGGCCATCAGGAGCAGGCCCTTGTCGCCGTCGAGCTGGCCGTGCATCACCTTGTCGGCGTCGGCGGGGTCCTGGCTCATGCCGGCTTCACCGAACGTGCCGATGGTGAGCGTGCCACCGAAGACCGAGTGGTAGAACTCGAGCGCTTCGCGGGCGCCGCTCCGGAACCCGAGGTAGGGGTTGAGGCGAACGGTCATGACGATCTCCCTCGTCCTGCGCGGGCGCCGTCGCCCGCGTCGTGATCATCGTGGCAGGTCCCGCGTCCCCGCGGAAGGAGACGCCGTCGTCTTCGTTCGGCGCCGCCAGGTCGTCGAGACGCCTCCACATTCGGCGGCGTCTCGACGACGGCACGGCGTCGCAGCAACACACCGGCGTGTTCGAAGCAGCACCAACGCCGGACGGGAGGCGCGTGGCGGCGCCGCCACGGGCCTCCAGGCCGTCACGCGGCGGGGTCCACCACCGGCGGTCGCGCGGACGGGGCGAGCTCACGGATCCGCTTCGCGGGGACGCCGGCGTAGACGCCGTGCGCCGCCAGGCGGCCGACGACCACGGCGCCGGCGGCGACCACGACGTCGTGCTCGATGTGGGCGCCCGGCAGGATCGTGGCGCGGCCGCCGATCCAGACGTGCTCCTCGACGACCACCGGGCGGCCGGTCGCGACGTCGCTCCACCGGCCCTCGGCGTCGATCTCGTGGTGGCTCGTCATGATGAGCACCTGCATCCCGATCGCGGTGTTCGCACCGATCGTCACGGGTGCCACGGCCTCGACGGTGACGTTGCGGTTGCAGAAGACGCCCCGGCCGATCGTGAGGTGCTTCGGGTCGCCCGTCAGTGAGAACCCGGTGCCCACACCGGACTCGGCGCGTGCACCGGCGGCACGGAGCAGCAGCCGCCGGACGATCCGGGGCAGCAGCGGGGATCCGAGCAGTGCGGTGAAGACGAAGTGCTCACGGGCGTAGGAGGCGTCCTCGACGAGCCGGCGGCCGAACGTCGACGGATCGGTGACCGGCGGGACGGCCGCAGTCGGGACGGGTGGTGCTGCTGAGCCGGCCATGGGGTCTCCAGTCGTCGTGGCTGCGTGTCCGTGCAGCGCAAACGTAGGGCGACGATCAGCGGCGATCGGCCGGACGGCGGGCGGTTGCGGGATTCTTGCGGGGCCGCGCGGCAGCTCGTCTACGCGCGGGCGCCGTCGCGCGCGGTGGACGCCGTCTGCCGGGGCAGCTCGCCGAACTCCTCGCGGTAGCTCCCCGCGAACCGGCCGAGGTGGGCGAACCCGGTGGCCCGGGCGATCTCGGCGATGCTCCGCCCGTCGCCCGACTCGAGCTGTTCGCGAGCGAGCAGCAGCCGGATGCGGCGCAGGTACATGGTCGGGGTGATGCCGTGGTGCCGCTGGAACGCAGCCTGCACGCCGCGCACGCTCAGGCCGGCGGCCTCGGCGACGTCGTCGACGGTGATCGGCTCGGTGGCGTGCTCGAGCAGGAAGGTCTCGGCACGGGCGAAGCGGGCGGTGGCGGCCATCGCCGGTTCGTGCTGCCCGACCGGCCAGTGCGGGATCGCGGTGAGCAGACCACCGGCGGCGAAGCGCGCGAGCTCCCGCTCGCGTTCGATCGGGACGGCGTCAGGTCCGGCCAGCACCTCTTGTGCGACGGACCGCACCATGAGCCACCAGGCAGCGAGCGGTGCGCCCTCGGGCACGTGCCGCGGACGGAACTCGATGGGACCGGGGGCCCAGTCGCCGCGCTCGGCCGCGACCTGTTCGACGACCGAGCGGTCGATGCGCAGGACGTCCTTGTTGCAGGCGATCCAGCGGAAGCGCTGGGGGCCCTGGCGGAAGAGCGTCGGGCGGCCGATCTTCACGGCGTTCTCGTCGAGCTGGGCGACGCCGGACTTCATCCAGAAGATCATCACCGCGCTGCCCGGCTCGATCGCGCCGCTGAGGACCCCGGTGCAGCGTGTCGACTCGAGCGACAGCAGTGCCGTCCCACGCACGCGCTCCTCGAACACGAACTCGGCGTCCGTCGGTTCGACCGACAGCCCGTGGGTGATGTGGGTCCGAGCCATCGCCTCGGCCGCGATCGACGGCTCGGCGGTCTGGATCTCCCGCAGCATGCGGTGCATCGTCTCGGGCACGTGATGATCCTCCCGACAAGTCGGCGTCTGCGCAACGCGCGACGCGCCGCGTTCCTGTACGGCGACCAGCGGGCGCGCTGTTGGCTGTGCTCCAGGAGGTCGAACATGAAGTACATCCAGTACGACCGCTCGACGATCCTGACGAGCGACGACGTGGCCGATGCCGTGATCGAGTACGCGGCCGCACTGGCCGGGGGCAGCCGTGCGGACACCGTGGCGATCCCCGCCGTGGCGGCCGACGGCACCATGACGACCACCAAGGTGCTCATCGGTCCGTCGAGTCAGCTCGTCGTCGAGGACGCCGAGGAGGACGAACTCGAAGGTGAGGACACCGTGTTCGTGGCACGGCTGCGCGCCGCCGCGCTGACGTTCGACCATGACGAGGTGATCCACGCGGACACCCGGTCGGACCTGACCGAGGGGCCGGTGGCGTAGGGGCGCCGGCTCAGCGCCCGAAGTCCGGCGGCGACGCGTTGGTGTCGACGGCGAGCACGGCCTCGGTGCGCCGCCCGAGTTCGAGCAGGAAGGCATCGCCCTCGGGTTCGAGGTCGTCGTCCGGAGCGGGCTCGAGGGCGACCGGGATCGCCGGGGCCAGGAGCACCTCGATGGTGCTCGCCACCCCGAAGTCGTCGGCCGTCGGGATCGACACGACGTCGCTCAGCCGACTCTGGTGCAGAGCGGCGGCGTACCGGATCACCGCGTCCGCGATCGTGTCGCTCGTCAGGACACGGACCGTGCCCGCGTAGTTCACGTACTTCACACTTGCTCCCTGGTGAAGAGGAGCTTCCGTCGCGGTGACGGTTCCCTGATCCGGTGCCACGGTAGGCCGCCGTCGCGCGCCGCACACATCTTCGCTTTCCGGACGGGGTACGCCCGGAGCCTGAACCGGTGCTCAGTGGGGGTCGCAGACGATCGGGAACGTCCAGGGAAACCGACCACAGGGAGAGACATGACCGAGCAGCAGCAGCCCCCGGGGAGCGACCAGGAACTCACGCCGAAGGCCGACCACGGCGAGGAGTCGTACCGCGGCTCCGGCAAGCTGACAGGCAAGCGCGCCGTCATCACCGGCGGGGACAGCGGCATCGGGAAGGCCGTCGCGATCGCGTTCGCGCGCGAGGGCGCTGACGTCCTGATCAGCTACCTGCCGGAAGAAGAGGACGACGCCCAGGACACGAAGCGCTGGATCGAGGAAGCCGGGCGGAAGGCCGTGCTGTTCCCGGGCGACGTGAGCGATCCCGCGTACTGCCGATCGGTCATCGACCAGGCCGTCTCGGAGCTCGGCGGGCTCGACGTCCTCGTGAACAACGCCGCCTACCAGATGACCCACGAGACGATCGAGGAGATCAGCGACGAGGAGTGGGACCACACCCTCGCGACGAACCTCAGCGCCTACTTCCACCTCGTCAAGGCCGCGCTGCCGCACCTCGGGCCAGGGTCGTCGATCATCGGCTCGAGTTCGGTGAACTCCGACAACCCGAAGCCGAACCTGGCGCCCTACGACGTCACGAAGGCCGGCGTCGCGAACCTGTCCGCCGCGCTCGCACAGCTGCTCGGCGAACGCGGCATCCGCGTGAACAGCGTCGCGCCCGGTCCGATCTGGACGCCGCTGATCCCGTCGACGATGCCGCCGGAGCAGGTCGAGCAGTTCGGCAAGCAGTCGCCACTCGGCCGTCCCGGCCAGCCGGCCGAGCTCGCCCCCGTCTACGTGCTGCTCGCCAGCGACGACGGCAGCTACGTCTCCGGCGCGCGGGTCGCCGTCACCGGCGGGACCCCGATCCTGTGACGGGACGCCGGTCCGGCAACGGGACCAGGTGACGGACGGGAGGCCCGGGGCACGACGTGCGCCGGGCCTCCCGTCCGTCGTCGGGGGACGCTCCTGGCTGAATCGCCGCCCACCGGGGCCGGCCTACGTTCAGGGCCATGTCCACGCGAGCGAAGACCGTCACGGCGCTGTTCGGCGCCGCCACCGTAGCCCTCCTGCTCACCGCCTGCGACCCCGGCGGAGCCCAGAACATCAACCCCGTCGGCAAGGTCCCCGGCTCCGAGGAGAAGTCCCAGTCGGCCCAGTGCGACGTGGCCGCCAGCGCCGCCGTCGACATGATCGACAAGGCGGTCGGGTCGCACGACACCACCGAGTTCGCGAACATCCAGAAGGGTGACGGCGGCTGGTACCTCGGTGCCGCGATCGTCCCGGCGGACAGCAACGACTCGAACGACGACGAGGTCACCATCTGGGCGACCACCGCCGACCCCACGGCCGACGACTTCGACGGCCCGCTGTACGCCGTGAACGACGTCGCCAAGCAGGCCGTCGCCGACGAGACCACCAACACCTCGGACGCACCGACGCCGTTCGCCGACGACTCGAAGGCCGCCCAGCAGGTCGAGAGCTGCGTCGTCGAGGCGTCCGACCGCTAGTCGTCGGACACGGTGCTGTGGCCGGTCAGCCCTCGGGCTGGTCGGCCACTTCCACGTCCACGTGGTGGTCGACACACCCGTCGGTGCCGTCCGTCGACGGTGGTGGGAAGGTGCGAGGACGTCTGCCACGAGTTCGGGTCAGGAGCAGACGTCCTCGCGCTACGACGCCGTCGGGTTCGACGCGGTGGTCATGACGAGGCCAGCCCGGTAACGGGGGGTCGGGCACCCGCCGGTAGGGTCCGACGGGGTAGCTTCCCGCGACTGTACGACGACCACGGCTCAGACGTGTACAGAATCCGCCGGAACCGGACAGGACCGACCCGTCCCCGATCCATCGCCGCGCTCACCGACCAGGGCCCGGCTCGTCGACACGACGGCCACGCGGGGGCGCGGCGGTCAGCGTCGCCCCGACGGTCAGCGTCGCCCCGGCGGTCAGCATCGCCACGGCGAGCAGCGTGAGGGGCAGCGGATCGGCGCCGGTGGCGGCCAGGCTCCCGGTCCCGCCGCCGGGCTCCACGCCGGCGATCGGCGCCGTGTCGACGCCACCGCCCGTGCCGGGTCCGCCGTCGCCGCCCTGGTTGCCGGCGCCGGTCCCGCCCGGGCCGGGGGTCGGGGTGCCGGACCCGCCACCGCCACCGGGCTCGCCGTTGCCACCGCCGCCGCCGCCGTTGCCGCCGCCGTTGCCGCCGTCCGACACCGCCGTGTTCACGATGGTGCAGACCACGTCGTCGCCGTCCGCGACGGTGACCACCCCGTCCGTCACCGGCGCGCCGGTGCAGGTCCAGTCCCCCGCCTCGTAGCCGTCGGGGCCGCCCGACTCGGTCAGCGTGTAGTCCCCCGGCGGCACCGGTCGGCCCGTCACCGCGTCGCTGCCCGACGTGCCGGAGACCGTGGTCGGTCCGCTCGCGGTCAGGGTCCAGTCACCCGGGTCCGCGTCGCCGCCGACGACCTGCTTGACCAGGGTGAGGTCTCCTTCGACCGCGTCGGTCGACAGGCACGACACCGTCGTCGAGAACGGGAACCCGTGGATCTCACGTGGCACCGGCCCGGCGGCGGTCGCGACCCCGTGCGTGAACGACGCCGCGACGACGTTGCCCTCGACGTTCTGCGTCACGTCCCACCGCAGGTCGGCGCGGGGAGCGTAGATCGTGCCCTCGAGGACGTCGGCACCGGTGACGTGCACGGTGGTCGCGTCCGGGAAGTTCCAGAGCACGAACGGTGCGTGGGCGTTCGTCAGGTTCGCGAGGTTCGGGACGGAACCGTCGAAGGTCGTCCCGGTGACGTTCACGACGAGCGGCGATCCGGGGCCGGGCAGACCGTCGAAGGTCAGCAGGTCGAGGGCGTCGAGGTCCTCGGCGGCCACCGTCAGCACGTTCGTGACGCCGGGCTGGACGTCGGCGTACGCGGCCGTCCCCGGCGCGATCGGCGTCGCCAGGGGTGCACCTGCGGCATCGTGGAGCACGGTCGTCACCGGGCACGTCCCGAGGTCGGCGGACAGCGACCGGTAGCGGGTGAACGACGACGCGAAGTCCAGCACCGACGGGTCGGCCATCGTCGGGACGGAACTCGCCGGCTGCCGAGTGGTCCCCTCGATGCGGGGGAACGTCTCGGCGGTGGTGCCCTCCGGAGCGAGCCGGTAGTCGATCGTCGCGCCGTTCTGGTCGGTGTCGAAGGCGTCGTAGCTCGCAGTGTCACCGACGTGGGCGTACCCGCCGTTCAGCACGCGGAGCACGGCCGACTGCGCCGACGGGAACCGGATGCCGCCGTCGACGTACAGGAAGGTGGGACGACTCTCCCCCGGCAGCGTCAGGGCGTTCGCGGGCGGGTTGCCCGCACCGACGTTGTAGCTGGTCTCGAAGGCCAGGTCACCACCGGCGGCGAGCGTGCCCTCGGCCTCGTCGGCGGCGAGTTCGACGTCGCCCTCGACGAAGACCAGGAACCCCTGGTTCGCCGGGTGCCCGTCCACCGGCACGGTGACGGGGTTGACGGGCGGGACGTCGGCCGCCGCTGCCGGCGCCGTCGCGAACAGGGCCGTCGGCGTGACCAGGGCCGCCGGCACGAGCAGCGCGGCGACGCCGAGCAGCGCCGCCCGGCCGCGGACCCGCGCCGTCACGGCCGGGCCGCCCGACCGGCGTCGGCCTCGGTGTCGGCGTCGGCGTCGGCGCCGGCTCCGGCGCCCTGCTCGTCGCGCCACTCGTCGAAGTACTGCTTGCCGATCGCCCGCAGGCTCCGGCCGATCTGCGTGTAGTCCTCGTCGCGCAGGTTCGCCAGCGACACCCGGACCGACCACTCGGGGCCGTCGAACCCGCCCCCGTTCAGCAGGATGATGCCGGTCTGGTCGGCGAGCCGGAACAGGATGTCGGTCGGTTCGTAGTGCTCGCGGAGGAACGCCCCGATGCCCGGCCCACGCAGCCGTTCGGCGTAGGCCAGCACGTCGAGTTCCACGTAGTAGCCGACCCGGTTGACGTCCTCGGGCAGGGTGACCTGCATGCCGTCGAGCAGCAGCTCCAGGCGGTGCCGGATCAGCCCCTGCGCCTGGTGCTTGTAGTGGTCGGTGTCGTCGAGCACGGCGTAGGCCGCGAAGAGCAGCATCTGGCACTGCTGCGGGAGTGACAGCCCGGCGGTGTGGTTGAGCGCCACCGAGCGGCTGTCGGCGACGAGCCGGTCGACGAACCGGATGTCGCGCGGGTGCAGGGAGAGGGTGCCGTACCGGGCGTCGAGGGCGGACCGGTCCGCTTCGGGCAGTGCGGCGAGCCGCTCGTCGAACACGTTGTCCCGGTTGACGGCCACGACGCCGAGCCGCCAGCCGGTCGCGCCGAAGTACTTCGAGAACGAGTAGACGCCGATCGTGTTCCGCGGGACCTCGGCCATCAGCGAGCGGAAGCCGTCGATGAAGGTGCCGTAGACGTCGTCGGTGATGATCGTCAGCTCGGGGTTGTCGGTGGCGACGACGTCGGCGATCGCGTCGAGCGTCTCCTGGGCGATGCGGACCGAGGGCGGGTTCGTCGGGTTGACGACGAACAGGGCCTTGATGGAGGGGTCGCGCAGCCGGTCGATCTCCTCCGGCGGGTACTGCCAGGTGTGCAAGCCGTCCCGGTCCACGGTGCTGGCGTGCAGGTGCACCTGCTCGAGGTCGTAGTCGGCCAGCGCGGGGATCTCGAGGTACGGGGTGAAGATGGGCGTCATCAGGGCGATCCGGTCGCCGCGGTGCATCAGCCGGTTCTCGAGCAGCGAGTCGAACACGTAGCACATCGCCGCGGTGCCGCCCTCGACTGCGAACAGGTCGTACGGCTGCGCCGGCGGTTCCCCGGCGCACATCTCCTGGACGAGGTACTCGTGCACGATCTGCTCGGCGTGGTGCAGCATCCGGTCCGGCTCCGGGTAGTGGTCGCCGATCACGGAGTCCGCGAGTTCCCAGACGAAGGAGTCGGGTGCGAAGCCGAGGTCGTCCACCCCGTGCCGGAGCACCCTGCGCAGCAGGTCGACCCCGGGTTCGCCGTCGTGCTCGGTCAGCCACGACCCGAAGCGTTCGGCGATGCCGTCCTTCTGCGGCACGCCGACGAGTTCGGGGTCCCACTCCCGGTTCTCACGCGAGACCGTGAGCGCGAACTGCCCGAGGGCGAAGAACGCCTCGCGTGGGGTGGGCGCGATGAAGTTCGGGTTGCCGCGGCCGGCGTTGAGCATCTGGAACGCGGTGCGTGCTTCGTGCTCGCCAGCGATGCGCTGGAGCTCGGCCTTGAGTTCGAACGGGGACAGCTGCTGCAGGCGCGCGATCTGCTCGCGGGAGACGCTGGCGACGGGCATGTGGTGCTCCTTGTGCGGGGTCAGTGTGCGGTGATCGCGACGACGACGGCGCCGCCGATGCTGAGGACGATGTTGCCGATGGCGTAGGGGACGGTGAAGCCGAGCAGCGGCACACTGCTCTTCGCCGTCTCCTGCAGGGACCCGACCGCCGCCGTGGTGGTCTGTGCACCCGTGAGCATGCCGAGGACCAGGACGGGGTCGGTCTTCCGGAAGAAGAACCGGCCGACGAAGGTCATGACGACCAGGGGCACGAGGGTGACGACGACCCCGGCGACGAGCAGCTGGACGCCGTACTGCGCGAGCCCGTCGATGAAGCCCGGCCCGGCGTTGATGCCGACGACGGCCACGAAGAGCGTGAGCCCGACGGTCTCGAAGAACCACTGTGCGCCGGGCGGGACGTGCCCGAACGTGGGGCTCTTCGAGCGTCGCCAGCCCAGGATCAGCCCGACGACGAGCGCGCCGACGCTGGTGGTGAGGGACAGCGGCACGGCGCCCACCGTGATCGACGGCACACCGATGACGGCACCGACGGTGATGCCCAGGGCGACGGTGACCATGTCGGTCTTCGGGTCGGTCCGCTCCGGGAACCCGACGTACCGGATCCCCTGCTCCAGCAACGGCAACGGCCCCTGGACCCGCAGCTCGTCACCGGCGTGCAGGGCCGTGTCGGGGCCGAACGGGATCGCGTGCCCACCCCGGCTGATGCCCTTCAGGAAGATCTGCCGGGCCCGTTCGGTGTGCCGGAGCTCCTCGACGGTCCGGCCGACGACCGCCTTGTTGGTCACGACGACGGACAGTTCCTCGATCGGCACGTCGAGCAGCGCCGGGTCGTCGATCTCGACCGCGAACGCGGCCAGGTCGTCCTCGATGATCGCCGCGTGGTGGCCGGCGACGACCACGACGTCGCCGGGGGCGAGCGTCTGGTCCAGGTGCGGCTCCACGATCGTGTCCCCGTGCCGCACCCGGGCGATGAAGACCCGGGAACCGACGCGGGCGTCCGAGGCCTGCTCGAACTCGCCGACGGTCTGCGGCGTGAAGGCCGACGTCAGCCGGTACGCGCGACGGACGACCTGCTGGTACGCCGACGTGACGTCGGGGTTGTCGTCGTGCACCCCGAGGCGCTGCTCCAGGTCGTGCGCGGCGGCGGGCAGGTCGCGGATGCCGAGGAACCGCGGGGCCACCAGGGAGATGTAGAGCGCCGCGCCGACGGTGCCGAAGATGTAGGTCACCGCGTACGCCACCGGGACCAGGTCGCTCCACGCCTTCGCCGTCGCGTCGCTCACCGGGAGTCCGGCGATGGAGTCCTGCGCGACGCCGATGATCGACGACTGCGTCAGCCCGCCGCCCGCCAGACCGGCGGCCAGACCCGGGTTGTAGCCGAGGATGCTGCTGATGACGATCGTCGTGCCGAAACCGACCACCGCGAGCACGACGGCGAAGACCGCCTGCGGCAGCCCGGAGCCCTTCAGCCCCGCGACGAACTGCGGGCCGAGCTTGTAGCCGAGCGAGAACAGGAAGATCAGGAAGAAGACCTGCTTGACGATCGGGTCCACCTGCAGGTCGTCCCCGAGCACCGCGCCGATGACGACGCCGGCGAGCAGGGTGCCCGTCACGGCCCCGAGACCGATGCCGCGGTAGCTGAAGCGCCCCACGAAGAACCCGACCCCGAGCGCCAGGAACACGGCGATCTCGGGGTGCTCGATGATGGTGTCCCTGACCCAGGTCATGCGGCCGCCCTCGCCCTCGGGGCCCCTGCCTGCCCCGTTGGCCGAGAACGTAAACCAACCTCACATCCGGCGTTCCCAGGAACGCGCGCGCCGCCCTGGGCGCACCACGGGACGGACGGGAGGCACGGTGCGGGCCCGCCCCGCGCCTCCAGTCAGCAGGCGGTCGAGCAAGGAGAACGCCCCGATGAGGAGGGGGGATCTCATCGGGGCGTTCCGTTCGTGGGGCCGCGTCAGGCGGCGAGGCGCGCAGCGAGCGCGGTGGCGCGGGACCGGAGGTCCGCGTAGGTGGCCTCGTACGCGTCCGGCGTGCCGATGCGCGAGGGGTTCGGCAGCGACCAGTGCAGGCTGCCGCCGCCGTCGATCGACTCGTGCGCACGGTCGCAGACCGTGACGACCAGGTCGCCGTCGGCGACGAGGTCGCGGAAGGCACGCGGGACGTGGCGGCCGAGGTCCAGGCCGTGGCGTTCCCCGACGGCGACCGCCCCGGGGGCGATGGCGGCCGCGGGACGTGTCCCGCCGGACAGCGAGCCGATCTCGCTGACCTGCGCCCAGACGCCCGCGGCCAACGGGGAGCGTGCGGAGTTGCCGGTGCAGACGAACAGCACGCGGGACACCGGTCTCGGCACCGCTGCCGAACCGTGCGGGACACCGCTCGGTTCGAGGTGCAGGTAGCTGCGGCGCCCGTCGCCGTCGGAGCGGCGTCGCGTGACCAGACCGGCCTGCTCGAGGACGCGCAGGTGGTGCGCCAGGAGCGGCCCCGAGATCCCGAGGGCGGCCCGCACCTCGCTCGGGCTGGCGTCGGACGCGGCGAGCAGGTCGACGATCGCCAGGCGGGCGACGTCGCCGAGGGCCGCGTGCTGCGCCGCACGCCGCTCGAGGTCCTGCCGCCGGGTGTTCATCGGTTCAATGTTGACTGAACCATCTGCCGTCGTCAAGATGAGCGGGTGACGACCAGCCCCGAGCCCCTGCGGTCGTCCGCGGGATCGGTGTTCCTGGTGTTCCTGCGGCTCGGGCTGACCTCGTTCGGCGGGCCGGTCGCGCACCTCGGGTACTTCCGTGAAGCCTTCGTGGTGCGTCGCCGCTGGCTGCGGGACGACGCCTACGCCGACCTCGTCGCGCTGTGCCAGTTCCTGCCCGGACCGGCGTCGAGCCAGGTCGGGATGGCACTCGGGCTGCAGCGCGCCGGACTGCTCGGACTCCTCGCCGCGTGGTGCGGGTTCACCCTGCCGTCCGCGATGCTGCTCGTCGCGTTCGCCCTGCTCGTGTCCGGCACGCCCGACCTGGCCGGCGCCGGGTGGCTGCTCGGGCTGCAGGCCGCCGCCGCCGCGGTGGTGGCGCAGGCGGTGCTCGGCATGGCGCGCTCGCTCACACCGGACCGCCGTCGGGCGACCATCGCGGCCGCCGCCGCGATCGTGGTGCTGCTCGTCCCCGGCCCGGCGGCGCAGGTCGCGGTCATCGCGGTGTGCGGTGTGGTCGGCGTGCTGTGGCTCGGTCGGGTGGTCGGCCCGGTCGAGGACGTCGGAGACACCGAGGACGCCGGCTCCCAGATCGCCGTGCGCCTCCCCCGCTGGGTCGCCGTGTCGGCGCTCGTCGCGTTCGCCGCCCTGCTCGTCGCGGCACCCGTCGCCGCGAGCGGCACCGGGGCCGTTCGCCTGTTCGGGGTCTTCGCGCAGGCGGGCTCGCTCGTCTTCGGCGGCGGCCACGTCGTCCTGCCGCTGCTCGAGTCACAGACCGTGGCCACGCACCTGGTGGGCCACGCGGACTTCCTGGCCGGGTACGGCGCCGCACAGGCCGTGCCCGGGCCGCTGTTCACCTTCGCCGCCTACCTCGGCGCCGTCGCCGACGGCAGTCCGAGCGGGCTCGTCGGCGCGGCGGTGGCACTCGTCGCGATCTTCCTGCCGGCGGCGCTCCTGGTCATCGGCGCGCTGCCGTTCTGGCACGTGCTCCGTGCCCTGCCGTGGGCCCGGCGCGTGCTGGCCGGCGTGAACGCGGGGGTCGTCGGGCTCCTCGCCGCGGCGCTCTGGGACCCGGTGATCACCGAGGGGGTCCGCTCGGCACCCGCACTGGCGCTCGCCGTGGCCGCCTTCACCGCCCTCACCCGCTGGTCCGCTCCCCCGTGGGCCGTCGTCATCGGAGCCGGCCTGCTCGGCGCCGTCGTCCTCTGATCGGAGCACCCCGCATGCCCACCGTCCTGTTCGTCTGCGTCCACAACGCCGGCCGTTCCCAGATGGCCGCCGGCTTCCTGCAGCACCTGGCCGGTGGCCACGTCGACGTCCGGAGCGCCGGCTCCGAACCGGCCGACCAGCTCAACCCCGTGGTCGTCGCGGCGATGCTCGAGGAGGGCATCGACATCCGGAGCGAGCAGCCGGCCCTGCTCAGCACCGACGCCGTCCGTGCCGCCGACGTCGTCATCACGATGGGGTGCGGGGACGCCTGCCCGGTGTTCCCAGGCAAGCGCTACGAGGACTGGGAGCTCACCGACCCCGCGGGGCTCGACCTCGACGCCGTCCGGCCGATCCGCGACGACGTGCGCGCCCGGGTGCAGGACCTGCTCGCCGGACTCGCGATCGCCTGAGCGGCGCGTCTCAGGACGCGCGGCTCCGTCGCGCCCGCTCCGTGATCACGGTGATCACGGCCGTCTTCGCGTCGGCGTAGGCGTTCATGTCGTCCCAGCGCCGGTCGAGCAGCTCCCGCTTCGTCCGTTCGTACAGTGCCCGGTCGTCGGCGTCGGCGCGCAGGTGGTCCCGGAGGAGCAGGTACTCGTCGACCGCCGTCGCGCCCCGCTCGTAGACGTGCACGTGGACGTCGCGGGCCGGCGTCCGGACCAGACGGTGGCCCGGCTCGCGGACACGCAGCTCGTACCCGGCGGCGAGGAGCTGGTCGAGGTACGCTGCCTCGGCGGTGATGTCGGCGACGACGACCACGATGTCGACGATGGGTTTTGCTGCCAGGCCGGGGACGGCCGTGGAGCCGATGTGCTCGACGACCGGGGCGTCCGTGCCGGAGCCGGGGAGGGCCTCCAGGATGCGTCGCCGGTGGTCCGCGAAGACCGCAGCCCACGCGCTGTCGGCTGGGTGCAGGGTCACGGTGACCGGTTCCGGGCCGCCGATGATCTCGACGGTCGTGACGTCCGGGCGGGGGTGGACTTCGTCGTGGTGCACCCGGACATGATCGCAGCCCGTGGTTGCGGTTGCGGTCGCGGTCGCGGTCGCGGTCGTCGATCGCGTCAGAGCTTCGCGGGGAACGCCGATCCGCGGCCGATGACGGTGAGGAGCGCCGCGACCGCCCCGAACACGATCATCACCACGGCGAGCACCAGCCCGTCGAAGGCAGTCAGCAGGGCGGCGCCGAACAGGCCGGCCGCGAAGATCGCGATGTTGAACGCGACCGGCAGGAACGCGCTCGCGACGTCGGCGTCCTCGCCGCCGGCGGTCGTCAGGGCGGCCTGCAGCTGCGTGGAGGACCCTCCGAAGCCGATGCCCCACAGGCCCGCGGCCACCAGGACCGCGACCGGCGACGTGTGCCCGACGAGCAGCACCACGCCCGCCAGGACGAACAGGCCGACGCTGCCGTGCAGCAGGGGTCGGGGGTGCCGGTCGAGCAGCGCGCCGGTCACGACGACGCCGAGGATCGCGGCGATCCCGTAGACGAGCAGCACCAGCCCGGCGCTCAGGTCGGTGCCGGTCGCCCGCAGGTACGGCGAGATGTACGTGTAGATCGTGTTGTGCGCCACCATCCACGTCGCGATCACGGCGAGGATGACCGCGATGCCGCGGATCCGGAACACCCGCACGACGGACAGCTTCGCGCCGCTCGTCTGCCCGGGGGCATCCGGCACGAACAGCGCGATCAGTGCCAGGACCACCACGCCGACCAGGCTCAGCCCGATGAACGACGACCGCCAGCCCAGGGCGTTGCCGATGAAGGACCCGAGCGGGGTGCCCAGCGCGAACCCCACCGGCGCGCCCGTCGAGACGATCGCGAGCGACACCCCGGCGGAGCGGGCCGGGCTGATCCGCCGGGCGTAGGTGGCGAACATGCCCCAGATCGTCCCCGACATCGCGCCGGCGACGAACCGGGTGACCAGCGCGACTGCGACGTTCGGCGCGAACGCGGTCAGGGTGTTCGCGACGAGCAGCACGGCGATGGCGGCCACGATGAGCGGCTTGCGGCGGAACCCGCGGGTCAGGGCGATCGCCGGGACCGTCGCGATGACCGTGCCCATCGCGTACGCGCTGACGAACAGGCCGACCGTGCCCTCGCTCGTGCCCATCCCGTCGGCGATCGCGGGCAACAGCCCGGCCGGCATCGTCTCCATGGCGACGAGGAGGAACCCGATCGCGGCGAGCAGGGCGAGCGGGAACCAGGGCAGTCGACCGTCGGTGGCCCGGTCGGTCGTGGGGAGGTCGGAGGTCGTCGTGGTCACGGACCGACGGTAGGGGCATGGTCCGGCGCACAGGGAAGTTCAGCTGGACCCCGTTTCGCCGGAGCCTCACTGGGCGGGTGGTGGTGGGGCTTCGATGGTGGTGTCCACGAACGAAGGGAACACCATGACCGGAACCAGCACCGTCCTCATCACCGGCACGAGCCGCGGGATGGGCGCCGACTTCGCCCGGACCGCCCTCGACGCCGGGCACCGGGTCGTGGCGACCGGACGCGACCCCGAGCGGGTCCGCGCCGTCCTCGGCGACCACGAGCGCCTGCTCGCCGTCGCGCTCGACGTGACCGACCCGGAGTCGGTCCGAGCCGCAGTCGACGCCGCGACCGACCACTTCGGCGGAGTCGACGTCCTGGTGAACAACGCCGGGAGCTTCCAGGCCGGGTACTTCGAGGAGATCTCGGCCGAGCAGTTCCGCGCGCAGATGGAGACGAACTTCTTCGGGGCGCTCGCGGTGACGCGTGCCGTGCTCCCGGTCATGCGACGGCAGCGCTCCGGGCACGTCATCAGCATCAGCTCCACCGCTGGCATCGTCGCCGGCGCCGGTGGGAGCGCCTACTCGGCGTCGAAGTTCGCGCTCGAGGGCTGGATGGAGGCCCTGCACGACGAGGTGGCGCCCTTCGGCATCCACACCACCGTGGTCGAGCCCGGCTTCTTCCGCACCGACCTGCTGGCCGAGGGCGACTCGACCTTCTGGGGCGACGTCGCGATCGACGACTACGCCCCGCTCTCGGCCGGGTCGAAGGAGTTCTTCCGCGGCATGCGGGGCAACCAGTCCGGCGACCCCGCGAAGCTCGCGCAGGTGCTGCTGACGCTGATCGCGATGCCCGAGCCGCCGCTGCGGTTCGCCGCCGGCGCGGACAGCGTGGCGGGGATCGTGCAGAAGGGACAGCAGCTCGTCGACCAGGCGCAGGCGTTCCCCGAGCTGTCGACGACGCTCGACCTGGATGCGTGACGACTGCCCCTTGCCAACGTCGGCTACGGGTATTAGCCTCTGAGTTACTACCCGTAGCCGAAGGAGCCACGTCATGCTCGAACACCTGGACACCGAGGGCGGCACGGTCGCCTACGACCTCTCCGGAACAGGCCCGCTCGTGGTCCTCGCCCACGGCATGGGCGACAGCCGGCACGCCTACCGTTTCGTCGTACCGGAGCTCGTCGCGGCCGGCTACCGGGTGGCGAACGTCGACCTCCGCGGCTGCGGCGACTCGAGCACCGGGTGGGACGGCTACCAGCGCACCGACATCGCACGTGACCTCGTCGCCGTGGCCCGCCACCTCGGTGGCCCGGCCGTGGTCGTCGGGCAGTCCATCAGCGGGGGCGCGGCGACCATCGCCGCAGCCACCGCACCGGACCTGGTCGCGGGCATCGTCGAACTGGCGCCGTTCACGCGCAAGCAGTCCGTCGACCTGGGCGGACTGCTGCGCAACCGCCGACACCGCGCCGGCACCGTCCAGCTCGCGCGGGTCATGACGAGCGGCAGCCTGCCCGGCTGGCTCGCGTACCTCGACATCGCGGTGCCCACCAAGCCCGCCGACTGGGCGACGGAACGCAGCCGCATCGAGACGACCCTGCGGCAACCGGAACGGATGGCGGTCCTCCGTGCCATGACCCGCACGTCCCCCGCCGACGCCGGCGAGCAGCTGGGCGCCGTCCGGTGCCCCGTGCTGGTCGTCGAGGGCAGTGCCGATCCGGACTGGGCCGTGCCCCGCGCCGAGGGCGAGCGGATCCTCGCCGACCTGCCGGACGGCCTCGGCGAACTCGCCGTGATCGACGGTGCCGGCCACTACCCCCACACCGAGACGCCGGCCGCACTCCTCGCCCTGCTGCTGCCGTTCCTCGCCCGCACGCTCCCCGTCGCAGGTCCCGTTGCCTAGGGCGGGGCTCGACCCGGCGACCGTCACCGAGGCCGCGGCGACGCTGGCCGACGAGATCGGCCTGGCCCAGCTGAGCATGAGCGTCGTCGCCGACCGCCTCGGGGTGAAGGCGCCGTCGCTGTACAAGCACGTCGACGGGCTCGGCGACCTCACCCGCAGGATCGCGATCCTCGGCGCGAACGAGCTCGGTGACGCGCTCCGCGACGCCATGCAGGGGCGCAGTGGTCGGAGTGCGCTCGAGGCGGCGGTGCAGACCGTGCGCCGGAGCGTCCGGGAGCACCCGGCGCGGTACCAGGCGGCCGTCAGCATCCGGCCGACCGGCGCCGAGGACCCCCTGGCGGTCGCTCTCGGCCGCACCCTGGCGTCCTTCGCCGCGGCGCTTCGCGACTACCCGCTCGACCCGGCCGACGAGATCCACGCGCTCCGGGTGCTCCGCAGCGTCCTGCACGGGTTCGCGACGATCGAGGCGTCCGGTGGGTTCCAGATGGACACGGACGTCGATGCGAGTGCTGCGTGGATGGTCGACTTCCTGGATCGCGGCTTCCGTGCCGCGACGACACGGTGACCGTGTCCACGGCGGCGCGCCCGTCGAGGCCTGTCGGTCACGACCCGCTCCGTGGCGGTCTGCGGTTCCTGGCGGAGCTCGTCGCGTGGGTGGCCATTCCCTGGGCGCTCTGGCCCCACTCGCCGGTGCTCGCGATCGCCGCCGTCCTGGTCCTCGTCGTGCCGCCCGCGGTGTTCGGGACCCCTGGTGACCGCCCCGGCGGCGACCCGCCGGTCGCGGCACCGGGAGCGGTCACCATCGCGTCGGTCCTCGCGCACCTCGTGGGGGCGGTCGCTGCAGCCTGGGTCCTGTGGCCGACGGCGGTCGCGATCGTCGTCACCGCCCTGAGCGTCGCCGTCGTCGTCTCGGAACAGCCGCGGTGGCGCGCGCTGGTCGGACGCAGGCGCTGAGCCGTTCGTAGGCTGACGCCATGGCAGCAGCAGTCGAGACCGGTCCGTTCTGGCACGGCACAGTGGCAGCCCTGCGGCCCGGGGAGTTCCTCTCCCCCGGCTTCCGCTCGAACTACCGCCCCGACGTCGTGATGAACCACGTCTACTTCACGGCGACCCGCGACGGAGCAGGGCTCGCGGCCGAACTCGCGGCCGAGCTCGTGCCCGGCGACCGCGAGCCGCGTGTGTACCGCGTCGAGCCGACCGGCCCCTTCGAGGACGACCCGAACGTGACCGACAAGAAGTTCCCCGGCAACCCGACCCGGTCGTACCGCAGTGCCCTCCCGCTCCGCGTGGTCGGCGAGGAGACCGGGTGGACACGGCTCACCCCGGAGGCGTTGCGCCGGTGGCGGGAACGGCTCGTCGCGCTCCCACCCGAGGAACGCGGCGAGATCGTCAACTGACCGGCGTCAGGCCGCGATGACGTTCGGGGCGAACCGGCACCAGTAGTCCGTGATCGGCCCGTCGGACTCGCGGATGCCGACCCCGAAGGACTCGCCGCCGACGACCCATGACCCGAGCACCGGGTGGTTGTGCCCGTTCGATCCCGGGAAGTCCGGGAGCTCGTGGTACTGCTGCCACACCCGCTCGGCCCCGGTGCCGGCGCGTCGGTACTCGCGACCGTTCGTCGTGACCGAACCGTCGGCCCGGTGCACCGCGATGCCGTCGCCCTCGCGCCCGAAGACGGGCTTCACGACGAAGTCGCGCATGCCGTTCGGACCGTCCGCGAAGGCCGGCAGCAGGTTCGGGTGGCCGGGGAACAAGCGCCAGAGCGCGACGAGCAGGAGCTTGTTCGACAGGAACATCTTCCACGCCGGCTCGTACCAGCGGCCGAGCCGTCCGCGGTCGCTGACCAGGAAGGCGCCGAACTCCTCGTCGCCCTGCGCCCGGTCGTCCCCGGAGACGAGGTCCTCCCACGGGTACAGCTTGAACAGGTTGCGGATCACCGGGTACTGGGTCCCCGGCTCGTCCCCGGCCAGCGTGAACACGCTCCGCGACGAACCGACGGGCTCCTGGTCGCCGACGAACTGACGGGCCGTCGCGTGCCAGCCGATGTCCTTCATCTCGATGCCGGTGTGCTCCCACCCGGCCTCCCCCGCCAGGTCACGCATGTAGGCGACCGTGTCCCAGTCCTCGCCCGCCGTGTCGAGGTCGGAGTGCGCCACGAACAGTCGGCCACCGTCCTCGGCGCGCAGGGACTCGTGCAGCAGTGTCCGCCAGCGCGCCACCATCGCCTCGTGGATGCCGTTCCACTGGTCGGTCTCGGCGGACAGCTCCCCGGTTGCGAGCCGGTCCTGCATCCAGTGCCACTGCGTGACCGATGCCTCGATCAACCCGGTCGGGGTGTCCCCGTTGTACTCGAGCATCTTGGCGGGTGAACCGTCTCCGGCGTAGGCCAGGTCGAACCGCGCGTACAGGTCGGGCTCATCGTGCGCGAGCGACCAGGCGGCGAGGTCGAACCCGGCTCGCGTCAGGCCCAGCGTGCCGAGGGCGCCGGTGGCGAGGTACCGCGCGGCTTCGAGGCACATCCGGTGCAGTTCCTCGGTCTGCCGCTCGAGCGCCTCGACCTCCGGCAGCGTGAAGACGTACGCGGCGGTGTCGTTCCAGTACTCGACGGGCGTGCCGTCGTCACGGACGGACCGCGAGTAGATCAGCCCCGTCTGCTGGATCCGGCGCCGCCAGTCCGGACGCTCGGGGAACTCGATGCGCTCCATCAGCCGCCGAACCCACCGTGTCCGCCTGCTCCGCCGAAGCCGCCCTTGGTGACGGAGCTCCCACGGGACGAGACGCCGGACTTCGCGGTCTTCCCGGCGGGCAGGGTACTCGTGCCGCCGGAGACGGCGTCCCCCACGCCGGGGACCTTCGTGGCACGGTTGGCGAAGAGCGGCAGGAAGTACCAGCCGGCGTGCCCGCCGTGGTTGTTGCAGTCGTCGTCCGGCAACCGCTTCTCGGTCGCGTTGTCACGGCAGATCTTCGCGTAGTCGCTGTCGACGCCGGCTCCCTCGCCGCACCCGGTCAACGACGCTGCCAGAGCTGCGACCACCCCGATGGAGACGACACGGGAAGCACGGCGACGAACACTCACGAAGGGGAACAGTACCGCTCCCGACGAACCGGTGTCCGCGTCGGCGCGATCTCCGCGCGCCATGGACCCGCCGATCAGCACCATCCAGCGCACGACGTGCAGCACCGGCCCCCGAAGCGGTGGTGCCGGTGCGCGCCCGGTTGCTGCCAGGATGACCGACGTGACCACGACCACGCCCCGCGCCGATCCCGACGCCGCTGCCGACGGCTTCGAAGGCGGCTGGTTCCGCATCGACGACGAGGTCGAGTTCCTGGACGACGTGGTGTGGCGGCCCGCCCCGGACAGCGACTCGGCACCGGCAACGGCTCCCGCTGCGGTCATCGTCGGTGGTTCCCCCCGTGAACACATCGGATCGACACTGCCGCTCGCCCGGCTGGACGAACTCGACGCCGCCCGGCAGCGAAGGGTGCGCAAGCTCTGGCTGACCCCGATCACCCTCGTCGTCACCGCGCTCGTCTTCACCGCGCTCGAGGTCTCGGGGCTGCCGTGGCGCACGGACCTCGGCCGGCAGCTCCTGGTCGGGCTCGGCACGGCCCTGCCGGTCGACGCGCTCTGCATCGCGATCTGGTGGTGGATCACGCGTGACCCGTCGGGCGCAGTCGTGCGGAAGACGGGCGGACACCGGACCTGCCAGCAGTACGACCAGCAGCGCGCCGTCCTCGAGAACTGACCGACGACGACCCTTCACCGAACCGGCGCTGACACCGCCGCGTGCTCCGTCTCCGGCTCCGTCTCCGGCTCCGGCTCCGGCGAAGGCCGCACCCCTCGACCAGGCCGGAGCACCGCGTCGATCCGCTCACGGTCGACCAGGCCCTGCCACGCCGTGTGGATCCCGAGCAGGGGTTCGTCGGTCACGACCGCATGCTCTCACGCAGCACGCTCCTGCGCATCACATCAACGTTGGGCCGCAGGCCGCACGACGATCTCGTTCACGTCGACGTCGGGTCGCTCGGCCACCGCGTAGGAGACGGCGCGGGCGATCGCGTCGGCGGAGATCGACTCGGCACGGTAGACGACCATCGCGGCGGCGGCGGAGGCGTCGGTGATGGTTGCGGCGAGCTCGGACTCGGTGACTCCGGGCGACACGGTGGTGACACGGATTCCACGCGGTGACTCCTGGCGGAGCCCCTCGGTGATCGCCCGTGCTGCGAACTTCGTGCCGCAGTAGACGGCAGCCGTGGGCGAGACGTCGTAGGCGCCGACGGACGCGATCGTCACGACGTGGCCCGTGCCCTGCGCGAGCATGGTGGGCAGTGTCGCCGCGATGCCGTGGAGGAGGCCGCGGACGTTGACGTCGATCATCCTGTCCCACTCGTCGACGAGACCTGCGGCGAGGGGCGACAGCGGCATCACGCCGGCGTTCGCGACGAGCACGTCGATCCGCCCGAAGCGTGCCCGGGCGGCAGCCGCGAACTCCTGCACCGAGACGAGGGCGGTGACGTCGAGCGGCACTGCCATCGCCGTGCCACCCGCCGCCTCGATCTCGCTGACGAGCTCGTCGAGCCGGTCGGTGCGCCGGGCCCCGAGCACGACGGGGTGGCCGGCCGCGGCGAGACGGACGGCCGTCGCGCGCCCGATGCCGCTCGAGGCGCCCGTCACCAGGACGACCTTCCGTCGGTGCAGCACCATGCCCGCGTGGTGCAGGACGTCGTCCCTGAAGTCGCCGTCCGCGGTGAAGCCGGTGTCGTCTCGGTAGTCGATGTGGTCGCCGTCAACCTCGTAGGCGCCCACGTAGGCCGCCTCACGGTCACCTCGGGCCTCCACGTAGCGGCCGTCGGGCCGCAGCTCGTAGCGGATGCGGCCATCGGCGGTGACCCAGAGGCCGAGGTAGGGGTGAACGGGCCGGGCTGTGCTGTTGGTGTCCATGCTCCCAGCCTCGACGCCGTGCAGCCCCGGACCATCGCCCTGTCCTCCCGGGGTGCGGCAGGACCAGGGAGACGGAACTCCTGCCACCTACCCTGGTCCCGTGCCCATGCCCGCCGACGACCTCACCCTCGCCGCGTACCTGCGCGCCGTCCGCGGCCGCCTCGCCCCGGAGTCGCTCGGACTGCCAGGCGGAGGTGTCCGCCGGGTTCCCGGGCTCCGCCGCGAGGAACTCGCGGTGCTGGGCGGCCTCAGCGTCGACTACTACACGCGTCTCGAGCAAGGGCGGGAGGTGAGCCCCGGTGCCGCCGTGCTCGAGGGCATCGCCGACGGGCTCGAGCTCCAGGGCGACGAGCGCGACCACCTGTTCTCGTTGGCAGGGCTGGTTGCTTCGCCGCGACTCCCCCGCGTGGCGACGTCGGTGACGCCGGCTCTCGGGCAACTGCTCGACTCGTGGTCGACACACCCCGCGTTCGTGATCGACCCCGCGCACGAGGTCCTCGCCGCGAACGCCCTGGCCCGTGCGGTGTACGCACCCTTCGGACGTTTCGACAACCTCGTGCGGATGACCTTCCTCGACCCGACGGCGCGGCACTTCCACGCCGACTGGGCCCGCGCCGCCGACGCAACCGTCGCGAGCCTGCGGGCGGCGACCGCGGAGTTCGGGGGCGACCCGCGCCTCCTTCGTCTCATTGCGGAAGTGAACGACGGCAGCCCGGAGTTCGCCGACCGGTGGAGTACGCAACGGGTACGGCGCAAGACGACCACCGCGAAACAGTTCGAGCACGGGGAGGTCGGGCGGCTGGAGTTCGACGCACACACCTTCGCCGTCGAGGGGTCACCCGGCCTGCAGCTCGTCGTCTACGGGTGCGAGGCCGGCTCCGCAACGGCGCGCGCGCTGATCCTGCTGTCCGTGGGCACGGCGAGCACATCGACGATCAGCGAGCCGGCGGCGACCTCGAAGCCGGATGGCCGTGGCACCTCAGCGACTGACGGATCGTCGGCCGGTCCCGGTGAAGGACCGGCCACGCGCTGAACCCGGGTCTTCTGGGTGGGCCCTGCCGGGATCGAACCGACGACATCCACGGTGTAAACGTGGCGCTCTACCAGCTGAGCTAAAGGCCCTCACGACCATCCTAGAGCGTCACGGCAGCCGGTGGAGTTTAGCCCCAGACTTACTTTCGACGATATGAAGCTCTACGCTTAACCCATGCAGTCCGAGCCCGTGATCGCCGTGATCGTCGACCTGGTCGACTCCCGCACGCTCGATGACCGCTCCGCAGCCCAGCAGGACGTCGAGCACGCCTTCGACAGTACCGCGGACATCACCGCGCTCGACCCCCTCCGCGCCACGGTCGGCGACGAGTTCCAGGTCATCTACAGCACGCTCACCGACGCGCTGCTGGCCACGACGGCCGCGACCCTCGCACTCCCCCCGACCGTGCAGATCCGCCTCGGCATCGGCCGCGGGCAGGTCCGGACGATCGGCACCGGCGGCGCCGGCCCGCTGCAGGACGGCCCGGGCTGGTGGTCGGCGCGGGACGCCATCAACGAGACCCACCGGCGCGAGGACGGCCGGACCGCGTTCCTGCGGTCCTGGTACCACGACGCCGACGACCGCCACGGAACGACGGAGCGACTCGTGAACGCCTACTTCCTCAGCCGGGACCACGTCGTCTCGCGGCTCGCACCCCGTGCGCGCCGGATCGCACTCGGTCTGGTCCAGGGCCGGACGCAGGCGCAGATCGCCGCGGACGAGGGGATCACCCCGTCGGCGGTGTCCCAGTCCGTGCAGAGGTCGGGCGTCGCCGCCCTGGTCGAGGGCCTGCGTGTCCTCGGGGACGGGGGCCGCTGATGCTCGCCGGAGTCCTCCTGACCCTCGTCGGGCTCGCCGACGTCGTCCGCGCACGCACCGGGACCGACGCGACACCACGGCGCGTGCTGACCACCACGGTGATCGTGCTGCTCTGGGCCGCCGTGACGACGGTGGCGGTGCTCGGCCTCGGCCTCGCCGTCTGGTCGGTGCTGGTCGCGGTCGTCCTCGCAGCCCTGTGGGTCGCGACCACGATCCCGGTGCGGTCCGGGGGCGCACCCGGCGGTCGCGATCGGGCACTCCCCTGGCTCCGCCGCTCGGGTTCCTGGCCGGCCGTCCTGCTCGCGGTCGCCGTCGCCGCGCTGCTGCTCTGGGCACCGACTGCCGACGCGTCCGGCTTCGTGGTCGACTGGCACCGCGACGCCGGCCCGGCGTTCGTCGGAGCGGTGCCGCTCGCGGCGCTCGTCGCCGGCATCGGATCGGCGCTGTTCCTGGTCGACTCGGCCAACGTGGTCGTCGCCCAGGCGCTGCCGCCGGGGCTGTCGCCCGACGCACGGCCCGGTGCAGTGGTGGCCGGGCCGACCAGCCGGAAGCGCTTCGGCTGGCACCGCACCACCCGGGCACGCGAAGCCGACGAGAACGCAGACGCAGACGCAGGTACGGACACGGACGGCACGGTCACCCTCAAGGGCGGGCGCATGATCGGCCCGATCGAGCGCCTGCTGTTGGCCGGGTTCTCGCTGGCCGGCGCCTTCCCCGTTGTGGCGGCACTGATCGCTGCGAAGGGGATCGTCCGGTTCCCCGAGATCCGCCGCGAGACGACCGGGTACCAGGCCGAGTACTTCCTGATCGGTAGCCTGGTGAGCTGGGCGATGGCCTTCGCCGCCGCCGGCATGTGCTGGTTGCTGGCACTGAGCTGAACGAACGCCCCGGGGCCCCGATCACCGCAGGTACGCTCTCCCCCGTGAACGGTGTCGGAGTCGGTGTCCTCGACGAAGCCGGGCGGCTCCGCCTGCTCGGTGCGGGTGTGACGGGAGCGGCCTTCGCCGTCGTCCTGGTCATGCTGGTCCTGTCCTCGTGGACCGAGGCGACCACCGCCGTCCTGGTCTCGGTCGGCATCCCGACCGCCGTGGCGGGTGCCGCGATCGCCGTCGTCCTGCAGCGCCGCGCCTGGCGCACCGAGGGCGGCTACGAACGGTCGATCGTCGTCCGCGAGTGGATCGCCGACGGCCAGGTGCCCGCCGGTGTGCCGGCGGACCAGTGGATCCCGCTCGTCCAGGCGCAGGCCGACCGAGAGGGCGCCGGCTGGGGCAAGGTCGTCCTCGGCGTGCTGTGGATCGCGATGACCTGGTCGATGCGCGACCAGCACGGCACGCTCATCACGACGATGCTCATCCTGCTGTGGAGCGCGATGGCTCTGTGGGCAGCCGTGTGGGTCATCCCCCGCGCCCGGGCGGCGCGAGCGCTCCTGCGCCGCGGCGTCTCCACGATCGGCTGAACCCGCCCGCGCACGTCTGACTACGCTCGGACCCATGCAGAGTCGCACCCTCGGCCGCACCGGCCGCTCCGTCTCCCCCATCGGTCTCGGCACCTGGCAGTTCGGCGGTGACTGGGGCCCCGTCTCCGAAGCCGACGCCAACGCCGTCATGGACGCCTCCGTCGAGTCGGGCGTCACCCTGTTCGACACCGCCGACGTCTACGGCGACGGCCGGAGCGAGCAGCTCATCGGCGCGTGGCGTGCCGCGAACCCCGACGTGCCGCTGACGATCACCACGAAGATGGGCCGGCGCGCCGACCAGGTCCCCGAGAACTACGTCGCCGCGAACTTCCGCGAGTGGGTGGACCGCTCGCGGCAGAACCTCCGGCAGGACACCCTCGACCTCGTGCAGCTGCACTGCCCGCCGACCCCGGTCTACGAGGACGACGCCGTCTACGACGCCCTCGACGCGCTGGTCGCCGACGGCTCGGTCGCCGCCTACGGCGTCAGCGTCGAGACCGCCGACCAGGCCCTCACCGCGATTGCCCGGCCCGGCGTCGCGAGCGTCCAGATCATCCTCAACGCGTTCCGCCTCAAGCCGCTCGACCGCGTGCTGCCGGCCGCCCTGGAGGCAGGGGTCGGCATCCTGGCGCGCGTCCCGTTGGCCTCGGGGCTGCTCTCGGGCAAGTACACGACCGACACGTCGTTCGCCGAGGGCGACCACCGCAACTACAACCGCCACGGCGAGGCCTTCGACCAGGGCGAGACCTTCAGCGGCGTCGACTACGACGACGGCGTGCGCGCGGCGCAGACCTTCGCGGCGTCCCTGCCGGACGCCGTCTCGGTCCCGCAGGCGGCACTCGCGTGGATCCTCGCTCAGGACGGCGTCACCGCGGCGATCCCGGGCGCGCGCAACCCGGAGCAGGCGCGCTCGAACGCCGCCGCCGGCGACCTGCCGCCGATCGAGGGGCTCGACGCCACCGTGCACGACCTGTACGACACGTGGTTCCGCGCGAGCGTCCACGACCGTTGGTGAACCTGCGGAGCGTCGCGGTCGCGGCCGCACTCCTGCTGCTGTCCGGGTGCGCCGTATCCGGACCGGCCACCGCCCGCGACGCTCCGCCGTGGCCACGGCCGACCGACCTGACGGCCCGCGCCGAGTCCGCCGGACTCCGGAACGTCTGGGGCGAACGGCTGGCCGAGCACGTGCACACGCACCTGACGATCCTGGACGGCGACGAGCCGGTGACCGTCCCCGCGAACGTCGGGCACTCCGACAGCCGGAAGTTCGCCGCGGAGATCCACACGCACGACACCTCGGGCATCGTGCACGTCGAGTCCCCGACGGAGCAGACGTTCACGCTCGGCCAGTTCTTCGACGAGTGGGGCGTCTCGCTCGGTCCGGAGCACGTCGGTGGCCTGCGCGGCGAACTGACGGTGTGGGTCGACGGGCACCGGAGGATCGGCAACCCGCGCTCGGTCGAACTGTCGAACCTGCGACAGATCGTCCTCGTCGTCACGACCGTCGGCGAGGTCCCGCACCTGCCGGCGCCCTTCGACTGGCCCCCGCAGTACGACTAGCGCCGGAACCGGCTCGGCTCAGGCCTCCTTCGCCGCGACCCACGACAGGTCGAGGTCCCACTGCGCGACCGACCCGGCCGGCAGCTGCCACACGTACTCGTTCTTGAGCTTCTTGCCGTCCTCGCGGAACGGCCCCGTCCGGTACGGGTAGAACGCGACCGTCGGCAGCGTGCCCGGCGGCGCCGTACGGATCGCGTTCGAGAAGTCCTTGTTCAACCGCCGCAGCTCGGCGATCACGTCGCCCCGGGCGGCGTCCGCGTCGAACCCGCCGGCACCCGAGGCGAGCTGGAACGCGATGTGCAGCTGCCGGTCACCGCGGTCGTCCTCGTAGCTGATCAGCCGGTGGTTCTCGACGGCCTCGAGCAGCTCCGGGTCGCCGTACACGACGTCCCGCACCACGTCGGGTGCGACGACGGCGCCGTTGTAGTCGACGGACAGGTCGGACCGGCCGTAGTGGAACAGCAGCGGCAGGTCGAGCTCGGCCTCCGCGGCGAGCGCCGCGTGTCCGGTCGCCCGCAGCACGGACCGCAGCTCCTTCATCCGCACCACGTGTCCGCGATCGTGGATGTTGTAGCGGATGCGTGGGCTGATGTTCTCGGAGCGGGCAATGGTGACGACGAGTTCGCCGAGGTCGTTCGTCTCGATCAGGTAGCCGAACGGGTTGAACTGGAACACCATCGGGAGCACCCCGTACTCGCCCTGCTTGGTCAGGGCGGCGGAGAGTTCCGGTGAGGCGGCGATCGCCCGGCGCAGCTGCACGCTGAACGGGGTCTCGATGCCGAGGTTGATCTCGAGGTCGCTCGCCCCGTAGGAGCCGAGCACGGCCTGCGCGTACTGCTCGATGTGGGCGCGCATGTTCTCGCTGATGCCCTCGCCCCCGAACGCGGCGACGATCGTGTACTGGCTCCAGTCGAGTCGGTCGTCTTCGAACAGGGCCTTCAGGAACGGCGGGTAGCTGCAGATGATGTAGGTGAAGTCGGTGCCGAACTCGCGCATCGTCTGCACGATCTTGTCGCCGTCCGGGCCGATCGACTTGATCATGGACGACTCGGTGAGCGAGGCGGTCACGTTCATCCCGGTGGCCCAGGCCCCGAGCGAGAAGGCGTTGAGCACGAACGGCTGCTTCGACAGGTCCTTCGCGGTGCGGGAGAACCCGAGCTGCAGCAGCTGTCGGGTGGCCTGGCGTTCGTCGGGGCCGCGCACCCAGCTGGTCGGGGTGCCGCTCGAGCCGCTGGACTCGTCGACGACGACGCCGCGTCGGGGCAGGCGTCCGTCGATGCAGCGCTCGGGGATGCTCCAGCGCTTGACGTAGGAGTCCTTGTCCATCTCGGGCAGTCCCGAGATCGCCGCGGCGATCCCACCACGGGTGTCGAGCCTGGAGGCGCGTCCGGACTCCGCCAGGAACGCCCGGTACGCGGGGACCCGCTTCGCAGCCCGTTCCGCGGTCCGCCAGGCACGCCAGCGTCCGAGGGTCCAGCGGAGCGGCTCGATGCCCGGTGTGAGCAGGAGCTTGTGGGTGCCGACGCGGGGCATGAACAGCGCGACGAACGTCTCGACCACCCACACCACCGAGAACACCGCTGCGCGCTTCACCGGGCACCGCCGACGGTCATCGCTGCGGCGGGTCGGCGGTGTGCCAGGGGTGGTGGGTCGCTG
Organism: Curtobacterium sp. MCSS17_005; assembly: GCF_003234225.2. Lineage (NCBI taxonomy): Bacteria > Bacillati > Actinomycetota > Actinomycetes > Micrococcales > Microbacteriaceae > Curtobacterium > Curtobacterium sp. MCSS17_005. Next base: position 1,767,091 of record NZ_CP126258.1, on the reverse strand, counting down.
CGTCCGAAGCGGAACAGCATCCAGGCCATCCGCCCGTCGGACTCGTCGACGCCCGCCCGTTCCACGAACGCCGCGTGTGACCGCGGGTTGGTGATCACGGTGCCGAAGGGGTGCATCGCGATGCCGCGTGCGGAGAACTCGAGCCAGATGCGCATGAAGACCCGTCCGGCCTCGACGTACTCGGCCGGGGTGCTGAACGGTCCCTCGAGCCAGGCGAGCTGTCGGACGCCCCGCATGGTGGACAGGTACACCCTGCGGAAGACCCCGCCGATGCCCGGGGCCTGCCAGAGTCCGCGGTGCTCCATGGCGAACCGGAGCACCGGGCCGGGCATGAGCATCGTCTCGGCGGACAGCCCGTCGCCGGTGGCCGCTGCCTGTCGCTTCGAGAACCGCAGCCAGTGCAGGATCTCGTCGTGCACGGCGTCGTGCTGCAGGTCGTCGAACAGGGTCTCCTGGTTGACGCGCACGATCTCGTCGACGGTGGTCCGGTCGTCGGAGGTGCGGAAGCGTTGTCCGGCCGCCGACGCGATGGCGGACGCGGCCTCGATCGCGGTGGCGTCGACGAGCGTTGCGTCGTAGGGCCTGCGCGAGGTTCGCCGTGCGAGGAAGCCGGCCAGGGCCTCCCGGTCGTCCGCGGTGACCACGTGCGGACGCAACGTCACCGTGCCCAGTCGGTGCAGGTGGTCGTCCGCACCGGCGCCGAGCCGACCGAAGTCCATCTCGGCGTGGTCGAGCCGTTCCTGCACGGTGAACCCGTGCGCCCGCGCCACCACGTCGAGCCCGGCCAGGAACACCCGGCGCAGACGTGCCCGAACGGGATGCCGAACGACTCCGCCGGCAACCCCCGATGCAGGTCGTAGAAAACGGTCGCGGTGCGGTCGTCCTCGACGCGCACGACGATCGGTTGCGAGTTGTGCGGCGACGGGTAGTGCCGCGCGTCCTCGATGATGCCCGCCCACGGTGATGCCATCGTTCCCCCTCGGTGGTCCCTGGCGACGATCATACGAACCCCCGGCGTGCCCCATGCCGGTCAGGGCATGCACTGTGGACAACCGGTGCGTAGCCTGCTCCTCGTGATGACCATCCGCACCGGCACCGACCTCGCCGCGGTCGAGGACGTCGTCGACGCCGTGACCGCGCACGGCGAGCGGTACCTGGACCGGGTGTTCACCCTGCGGGAGCGCACCGACACCGGCGACGACCCAGAGCGCCTCGCTGCCCGGTTCGCGGGCAAGGAGGCCGTCGTGAAACTGCTGCGGCCGGCTCCGGACCAGGCGATCCCGCTGCGTGACGTCGCCGTCGTGCTCGACGCCGGCGGCGCCCCCACGGTCGAGCTGTCCGGAGCGGCCGCGGCCCTGGCGGAGTCGATCGGGTGCGGCCCGATCGCGGTCTCGTTGGCACACGAACGGGGGCTCGCGGTGGCGACGGCGGTGGCCCTCTCGGAGCGCTGACCCGGCGCTCCGGACAGGGGTGCGGTTTCCCGCACCCGCACGGCGGTTTCCCGAGGGCCGTTCCTCTTTACGGTTGCAGTCATGGAACAGGACCCGAACCCCTCCAGCACGACCGCGACGATCGCCGACCCGGCCACCGACCGGGCCGTCCGTCGCGCCCTCGCCGAGCACGGCCGGCTGACGGTCGACGCGTGGGACGTCGCGTCGATCGCCGACCTCTACGCCCTCGGCCTGACCTCGCACGCCACCGTCAACGTGATGCTCGCGGTGGAGTCCGACCTCGACGTCGAGTTCCCCGACTCCGTGCTGAACCGGTCCACCTTCGCGAGCGTCGAGTCGATCGTCGCCGCGGCGGAGCTCGCCGCGGAGCTCGCCTCGTGACCCTCGTCCTGCCGGCACCGTCGGTCGTCGACCGCTTCGCCGAGCGTGCGAGCGCGGTGGCCGAGGTCGCCGCACAGTTCGCCGACGAGGTCGACCGCGACGCCCGACCCCCGCGCGAGGCCATCGCCGCGATGCGGGAGTACGGCCTGCTCGCGGCAGCGGTGCCGACCGAGCACGGTGGCGAGGGTGCCTCCGTGGCGGAGCTCTCCGCGATCGCGACCGAACTCGGCCGGGCCTGCGCCGCGACCGGCATGGTGTTCGCGATGCACCAGGGCCAGGTCATGGCGCTCTGGCGGCACGGCGGCGACGGCGCCGGCGTGCTCGAGACGATCGAGGCCGTCCGGGGTGGGGCACTCGTCGCGTCGGCCACCACCGAGCGCGGCGTCGGCGGCGACGCCCGGCGGTCCACCTGCTCCATCGAGCCGACCGACGACGGCCGGATCCGCCTGCGCAAGGACGCGCCGGTGATCTCGTACGCCACCGAGGCCGACGCGGTGTTCGTCACCGCCCGCCGCGACCCCGACGCCCCGGCGTCGGACCAGCGACTGCTCATCTGCCGCACCGACACGATGGTCCTGTCGCAGACGTCCACCTGGGACACCATGGGGCTCCGCGGCACGTGCAGCAACGGGTGGATCCTCGACACCGAGACGACGACCGACCGGGTGTTCCGCGACGACTACGCCGCGATCTCCGCCCAGACCGTCCTGCCGGTGTCGCACGTGCTCTGGGCCTCGGTCTGGCTCGGCATCGCGGTCTCGTCCGCCGAACGTGCCCGCAGCGCCGTCCGCAAGCAGGCCCGCGCCGCCGTGGGGACGACCCCGCCCGGTGCCCTGCGGCTGGCCGAGCTCCTGGTCGACCTGCAGGCCCTGGCCGACTCGGTGCGCCACGCCGCCGAACGGTTCGACGCCGCCGCCGACGACCCGGACGTGCTGGCCTCGAGCGCGTACGCCCTGGCCGCGAACGCCCTGAAGATCGGTGCGTCCGAGCGCGTCACCGACATCGTCACGAAGGCGCTGCGCATCGTCGGGATCGCGGGCTACGCCGCCTCGGGTCCGATGAGCATCGCCCGACACCTCCGAGACGCCCACGGGGCCGCCGTCATGGTGAGCAACGACCGCCTCCTCAAGAACGACGCCGACCTGGCCATCATGACGGGAGTGATCCTGTGACCATCACGGACACCACCACGCACACCACCGACACCACCACCGCGGACAGCGCCGCCGCGGACACCACCGCGGCGCTCGACGCCGCCCGCGCCGCCCTCCGCGCCCGCCTGCTCACCGACGACGTCCTCCTCGACCTCGGTACACCCGGCCTCTACGGCCGCACCGGGGTCTTCGAGCGCGTGTACGCCGCGGTCGACGCCGCTGCGGTCCGCAGCCAGCAGCACCTCGGCGCCGAGGTCCTGCGCTTCCCGCCGGTCGAGCCGCTCGCGTCGTTCGAGCGCACCGACTACATCGCGTCGTTCCCGGACCTCGCCGCGTCGATCTCCGGGTTCACCGGTGACGACCGCACCCACCGCGCACTGCTCGCCGCCCGCGAGCGCGGTGAGCGCTGGGAGGGGTTCCTCGAGCCGGCCGACCTCATGCTCACCCCCGCGGTCTGCCACCCGGTCTACGGCCTGATCGGCGACACCGTGCCGCAGCAGGGGCGGTTCTTCGACGTCCTCGGCGACTCCTTCCGCCGCGAGCCCTCGCTCGACCCGATGCGCCTGCAGGCCTTCCACATGCACGAGTTCGTGCACGTCGGCACACCCGCGTCCGCAGCGGCTCACCGAGACGGCAGCATCCCGGTGATGCGCGCCCTGCTCGAGTCGTTCGGGCTCGAGATCGACGTCGTCCCCGCCAACGACCCCTTCTTCGGCCGCGTCGGGCAGATGCTCGCTCGCAACCAGGTCGAGCAGGCGCTCAAGTTCGAGTTCGTGACGAAGGTCTACGGCCCCGACCACGACGCCACCGCGATCAGCTCCGCGAACCTGCACGAGGACCACTTCGGCACCTCGTTCGGCCTCCGCACCGAGGACGGACAGGTCGCGCACAGCGCCTGCATCGCGTTCGGCCTGGAGCGCATCACCATCGCCCTGTTCGCCGCCCACGGCACGGACCTCGACGCCTGGCCGGCGTCCGCCCGCGCCGCCCTCGCCCTGTGACCACGCTGCACGGCTGGTCCGGATCGCCGGCGATCCGCGCCGCGGTCCAGCTCCCCGCCGCCGCGCGCGCCGGCGTCGTCATCTGCCCGCCGCTCGGGCAGGAGGGCGTCATCGCGTACCGCACGCTCCGTCTGCTGGCAGACCGTCTGGAGGCCCGTGGCATCGCCTCGGTGCGCTACGACCCGTCCGGACGTGGTGACGGCGCCCCCGACACCACACCGGACGCGCAGGTGCGGTCCGCACGCCACGCCGCCGCCGTGCTCCGCACGACCGGGGTACAGCACGTCGCGTTCGTCGGGCTCGCCTCGGCCGCCCTCGTCGCGGCGAACGCGGCCGCGGACACCGACGGCCTCGTCGTCTGGGACGCCCCGGCATCGGGCAAGGGGTGGCTCCGTCGGCAGCGCGCCCTCGCGACCATCACGATCGGTGCCGACCGCGTGGTCGACGGCGTCGAGAGCCTCATCGGGTTCGACGTCGAGCCCGACGAGGCCGCCGCGCTCTCGGACCTCGCCTTCGCCCCGCGCACCGGGCCCACCGTCGCGCTCGTCCGTCCCGGTGCCCGGCCGCCGAAGCCGCTCGGTGGCGTCGACGTGACCGAGGTCACCGGCAGCGCCGAGCTCCTCGACGGCACGAGCATCCACGCCCGCATCCCCGGAGCCGCCGTCGACACCGTCGTCGCCTGGCTCGGCACCTGGGCCCCCGGGTCAGCGGTGCCCGTCCGCACGCCCGTCCTCGACGAGGTCCTCGACGTCGACGGCCGCGTGTCGGAGCGCATCGTCCACCTCGGCCAACAGGGCCTGTTCGGGATCGAGACCGTCTCGTCCGCCCAGCACCACGACGCCCCCGTCGTCGTGCTCCACAGCGGCGGCGCCGAGCACCGCGTGGGTGCCACCGACTACCAGGTCGAACTCGCCCGCGCCCTCGCCCGCGACGGCGCCCGGGTCGTCCGGGTCGACCGTCGTGCCACCGGCGAGAGCACCGGCGTGCACGAGGACGAGCGGAGTTTCCTGTTCGCGCAGGAGTGGGTGGAGGACCAGACCGCCGTCGTCACCGCACTCGCCACACCATCGGACCGGCTCGTGCTCGTCGGCATGTGCGCCGGCGCCTGGGTCGCGGGCCGCGCCGTCGAGGAGGCCCCGCGTCTGGTCGTCGAGATCAGCCCGAACGACTACCGTCGCGTCCCGGCCGAGCCCGGCTCGTACGCCGACGGGGTCCGGGCGATCGACGCCCCGTCGCCCGCACGGATGTGGGTTCGCGAGCGGTACAACCGGTTCGTGCCGAAGGCCGTCCGAGACCGCATCGCCCGCCGCGACCGGATGGGCGGGGTCGTCGGCCACGTCCGCCCGCTCGTCGAGCACGGCACCGACGTCGTCGTGATCGTCGCTCCCGAGGACGCCGCCCTGTTCGACCGGCTCGGTGGGCAGAAGGCCGTCCGGCGCTGGCCCGGTGACGACCGTCGCGGCTCGGTGTCCGTCGTCCGCGTCGAGGACGGCGACCACGCGCTGTTCTCCCCGGCGATGCGCGAGGCCGTCGTCGCCGAGGTGCGCTCCCGCGTCGCGGCGACGTTCCCCGTCCACACCTGACGCGGTCCGCCCGGGTCAGCGGAGGCCGAGCTCCCGCGCGACGGCGTCGGGACGCTCGACGTGGGCGAAGTGGCCGCAGTCGTCGAGGAGCACCGTCCGGGTCTGCGGCACGATCTCCCGCAGGGCCTCGAGGTCCGAGACACGGGCGAACACGTCGTCGTGGCCGGCGATCGCCGTCACCGGGCAGGTGACGGCACGCCACCGGTCGACGTCGTACGCCGCCGCCGACCGTGCCGCCTCGGTGAACTGCTCCGGCCGGAGCTCCTCGACGAAGGCCTCGAGCACGCTCGGGTCCAGGCGTCGCACGTGCGTGAACACCGGCGCCGCGACGAGCGGCAACAGACCGATCCGCGCGATCCCCCGGAGCAGCCAACGAGCGGTGCCACCGGTCACCGTGAGACCCGCACGCAGCAGGGTGAACGCCGGCAGCGTGCCGATCGCCCGCACTGGGTGCCGAGCCGCGCCGGCCGTCGCGACCGTGGTGCCGGACACCAGGGCGAGCGACCGCACCCGCTCGGGCGCCACCACGGCCAGGTGCAACCCGACGAACGCACCCATGGAGTGCCCGACCACGTCGACCGCGCCGAGGCCCAGCGCACCGAGGACCGCCGACACGGCACCCGTGACGGCGTCGAGGTCGAGCGGTCCGTCCGGCGCCGGCGACGATCCCCACCCGGGCAGGTCGACGAGCACCAGCCCGCGGTCCCCGATCCCGTCCGCGGCGCGCAGCAACGGGGTCCACGTCGACCAGGAGCCGGCGACGCCGTGGAGCAGCAGGAGCGGGTCGTGCCCCGGCCGGTGGTGCACCACGACGGGGCCGGACGTCGTCGGGACCTCGAGGCGCCGGAGGTCCCACGTGGCGGGCGTGGCCGACACCGGGAAGGGCGCGTAGGGCTCAGCAGTGACCCCGCGACCACGTGGGTCGGTGTCGATGGCGTGCACCGGGCCTCCTGTCCGACCGTCGACGCGGACGCGTCCGTCAGGAGGGATTCGGAACGCTAGCCGACGGGGACGGGTGCCGAGCAGGCGGCGAGCCGGTCGAGGGCTGCCTTGTACTCGGCGACGTCGCGCTGCAGGCCGGGCTCGGTGATGATCGAGGCCTTGATGCGGCCCTGCACGTCGATGACGAAGGTCGCGCGGGTGGCGAAGCCCTTGTTCTCGAGGAACACGCCGTACTCCTTCGAGACCGCGCCGTGCGGCCAGAAGTCGGCGAGCAGCTCGAAGTCGTAGCCGTTCGTCTCGGCGAACGACCGGAGCGTCGCCTTCGAGTCGACCGAGATGCCGAGCAGCTCGATGCGCTGGTCCTGGAACATCGTGATGTTGTCCTGCAGGGTGCAGAGCTCGTTCGTGCACCCGGACGAGAACGCCAGCGGGAAGAAGACGAGTGCGACCGGGCGGTTGCCGCGGAAGTCGCTGAGTCGGACGTGCTCACCGAACTGGTTCGGGAGCTCGAAGTCCGGCGCGAGTGAGCCGATCTCCAGTGCCATCGCTACGTGTGCTTCTTCCTCGGGCGTGGGGTGTGCCCGTCGGGTCCGTGCGCCGCGGATCGCGTGTGCACGATCGGCCATGCTACGCCGACGACACCCGAATGCAAGCACCCGTCCACCTGCACGTCACCATCAGCATCAGCGTCGGTCCTGGGGCCTAGAGTGGACGGGGCCCCAGCCGGTCGCGACCCGACCACCGGAGCCACCATGTCCACCACCACGAGAACGAACGAGGTCAAGGGTGACGGTGAACGACCAGGACCCGTACAGCACCGGGGCGAACGACCAGGATCCGCAGGAGACCGCCGAATGGCGTGAGTCCCTCGACGGGCTGGTCCAGACCCACGGACACCAGCGCGGTCGCGAGATCATGCTGAGCCTGCTCAAGCGGTCCAAGGAACTGCACCTCGGTGTGCCGATGGTCCCGACGACGGACTACGTGAACACCATCGCGCCGGAGAACGAGCCGGAGTTCCCCGGCGACGAAGAGCTGGAGCGCCGGTACCGCCGCTGGATCCGCTGGAACGCGGCCATCACGGTGCACCGCGCACAGCGTCCGGGCATCGCGGTCGGCGGGCACATCTCGACGTACGCGTCGAGCGCCGCGATGTACGAGGTCGGCTACAACCACTTCTTCCGCGCGCAGGACCACCCCTCCGGTGGCGACCAGGTCTTCTTCCAGGGCCACGCCTCCCCCGGCATGTACGCCCGCGCGTACATGGAAGGGCGCCTCTCCGAGGACCAGCTCGACGGGTTCCGGCAGGAGAAGTCGCACGCCGGCGGCGGCCTGTCCTCGTACCCGCACCCGCGCCTCATGCCGCACTTCTGGCAGTTCCCGACCGTGTCGATGGGCATCGGCCCGATCAACGCGATCTACCAGGCGCAGCAGGCCAAGTACCTGTCGAACCGCGGCATCAAGGACGCCATGGACCAGCAGGTCTGGGCGTTCCTGGGCGACGGCGAGATGGACGAGGTCGAGTCCCGCGGGCAGCTCCAGGTCGCCGCGAACGACGGCCTCGACAACCTGAACTTCGTCATCAACTGCAACCTGCAGCGACTCGACGGTCCGGTCCGTGGCAACGGCAAGATCATCCAGGAGCTCGAGGCGTTCTTCCGCGGTGCGGGCTGGAACGTCATCAAGGTCGTCTGGGGCCGCGAGTGGGACGACCTGCTCGCCCGTGACACCGAGGGCGCACTCCTCAACCTGATGAACCAGACGCCGGACGGCGACTACCAGACGTACAAGGCCGAGAACGGTGCCTACGTGCGCGAGAACTTCTTCGGGCGCGACCCGAAGGCGCTCGAGCTCGTCAAGGACTACACCGACGACCAGATCTGGAACCTCAAGCGTGGCGGCCACGACTACCGCAAGGTCTACGCCGCGTTCAAGGCCGCGACCGAGCACAAGGGCCAGCCGACCGTCATCCTGGCGAAGACGGTCAAGGGCTACGGCCTCGGCCCGAGCTTCGAGGGCCGCAACGCGACCCACCAGATGAAGAAGCTCACGCTCGACAACCTCAAGCAGTTCCGCGACGAGATGCGCATCCCGATCTCCGACGCGCAGCTGGAAGAGAACCCGTACACGCCGCCGTACTACCACCCGGGCAACGACGACGAGGCGATCCAGTACATGCACGAGCGTCGTCGCGCGCTCGGTGGCTACGTGCCGGAACGTCGCACGAAGTACACGCAGTTCACGCTGCCGGACGACTCGAAGTACCAGGTCGTCAAGAAGGGCTCCGGCAAGCAGGAGGTCGCCACCACCATGGCGTTCGCGCGCCTGCTGAAGGACCTGCTGCGCTCGCCCGACTTCGGTGACCGCGTGGTCCCGATCATCCCGGACGAAGCACGCACGTTCGGCATGGACGCCTACTTCCCGTCGGCGAAGATCTACAACCCGAACGGCCAGCACTACACGTCGGTCGACCGCGAGCTCCTGTTGGCCTACAAGGAGAGCCCGCAGGGCCAGATCATCCACGTCGGCATCAACGAGGCGGGCGCCCTCGCGGCGTTCACCGCGGTCGGTACCTCGTACTCGACGCAGGGCGAGCCGCTCATCCCGGTCTACGTCTTCTACTCGATGTTCGGGTTCCAGCGCACCGGCGACGCCATCTGGGCCGCCGGTGACCAGATGACCCGTGGCTTCATGATCGGCGCGACGGCCGGCCGCACCACGCTGACGGGCGAGGGCCTGCAGCACGCGGACGGCCACTCGCCGCTCCTCGCCACGACGAACCCGGCCGTCGTCTCGTACGACCCGGCGTACGGCTACGAGATCGGCCACATCGTCAAGGCCGGCCTCGACCGCATGTACGGCACGAACGAGGACGGCTCGCCGAAGCACGCCGACCCGAACGTCATGTACTACCTGACGGTCTACAACGAGCCGCTGGTCCAGCCGGCCGAGCCCGAGGGCGTCGACGTCGAGGGCATCCTCAAGGGGATGTACCTGCTCAAGCCGAGCGAGCACGACGGCCCGAAGGCCCAGCTGCTCGCGTCCGGTGTCGCCGTGCCGTGGATCCTCGAGGCGCAGCAGCTCCTCGCCGAGGACTGGGGCGTGTCGGCCGACGTGTGGAGCGTCACGAGCTGGGGTGAGCTGTACCGCGACGGTGTGGCCGCCGAGCAGCAGGCGTTCCTCAACCCGAACGAGCCGGCCCGCACGCCGTTCGTCACCGAGCGGCTGCTCGGCACCGAGGGGCCGGTCGTCGCCGTGAGCGACTTCATGCACCTGGTGCAGGAGCAGATCCGCCCGTTCGTGCCGACCGACTACGCCACCCTCGGCGCCGACGGCTTCGGCTTCTCGGACACCCGTCCGGCCGCTCGCCGCTTCTTCCACATCGACGGCCCCTCGGTCGTCGTGCGGACGCTGCAGCAGCTCGCCCGCCAGGGCAAGGTCGACGGCGCGCTCGTCCAGCAGGCGATCGACAAGTACCGCCTGCACGACGTGACCGCCGGCACCACCGGCAGCGCGGGCGGCGAGAGCTGATCAACCCGTGACGACGGTCCGCCCGGACCACGAGAGCCAGGAGAGCGCGCGCGAGCGTGCGCTCTCCTGGCTCCGTCAGGTGTCCGGAGAACTCTCCACCGCCACGATCAAGCGGCTCGAGGACACGCTCCCCTGGTACAGCGAGATGCCACCGGGGCGCCGCTCCGCCGTGGGCCTCGTCGCCCAGGCCGGGATCACCTCGTTCATCAGCTGGCTCGAGGGCACCGCGTCGACGCCGTGGATCGCCGCGGCCGACGTCTTCGGGTCCGCGCCGCGGGAACTCCTGCGCTCGGTGAGCCTGCAGCAGACCCTGCAGCTCATCCGCGTCGTGGTGACCGTGGTCGAGGAACGCGCCGCCGACGACGAGATGCTGCAGGAGGCGATCCTCAAGTACTCCCGCGACATCGCGTTCGCCGCAGCCGACGTGTACGCCCGTGCGGCCGAGGCCCGCGGCCTGTGGGACGCCCGGCTCGAAGCGCTCGTGGTCGACTCGATCCTCTCCGGCGAGTACGACGACGAACTGCCCTCGCGCATCGCCGCCCTCGGGTGGCACGGCCACGGCGAGGTCGCGGTGCTCGTCGGCACCGCACCGAAGCAGCTCGAGGTCGACCAGGTCCGGCGCACCGCACGACACATGGACGCCGACGTGCTCGTCGGGGTCCAGGGGTCGCGGCTCGTCGTGGTGATCGGCCGCGCCACCCCGCGCGACGACGTCCCCGAGGGCGAGGAGCCCGTCTCCTTCACGACCATCGCGCAGGCCCTCGAACCGCTGTTCGGTGACGGCCACCTGGTGCTCGGCAACGAGGTCCCCGGGGTCGTCGACGCCTCGACGAGCGCGAAGGCCGCCCTCGCCGGGTTCGCCGTCGCGCGGGCCTGGCGTGGCGTGCCCCGCCCGGCCCTGGCCGACGACCTGCTGCCCGAACGGGCCCTGGCCGGCGATCCGCTCGCCCGGTCGGCCCTGGTGCAGCGCATCTACGTCCCGCTCAAGGACCAGTCCACCGAGCTCCTGCAGACGCTGTGGTGCTACCTGGACACCGGGCGTTCGCTCGAAGCCACGGCGCGCGAGCTCTTCGTGCACCCGAACACCGTGCGCTACCGCCTGCGCCGCGTCGCCGACATCATCGGCTGGGACGCCACGCACGCCCGTGACGCCCTGATCGTGCAGTCGGCGCTCATCCTCGGCGCGATGTCCGAGTCCGCGACCGGACGCCGCCGCATCACGCCCCGACGCTAGAGCGCTCCGGACGGTGGAGAACCGACAATGTCCCGCGGGGATTCGTGTGGGAAGTCCACACGGGCCCCGCGGGGCGAGAACGCGAGGATTGTCCGGTGATCGTCGTCGTCGCGCCCGGACAGGGCTCCCAGACCCCCGGCTTCCTCGCCCCCTGGCTCGAGGACGCCACCGTTCGTGAACGAGTCGGGCAGTGGTCGGAGTCGATCGGCGTCGACCTCGCCGAGCACGGCACGAACTCCGACGCGGACACCATCAAGGACACCGCACTCGCACAGCCCCTCATCGTGGCCGCCGGCCTGGTGACCGCCCACGCCCTGCTCGCCGAGGGCCGTCGTGCCCTGGTGGGCGGGGTCGCCGGACACTCGGTGGGTGAGTTCACCGCCGCCGCGGTCGCCGGGATCCTCGAGCCGACCGACGCCGTCGCCCTGGTCGCCGAGCGCGGACGGGCCATGGCCGACGCAGCCGCGCTCGAGCCGACCTCGATGGCCGCCGTCCTCGGTGGCGACGCCGACGCGGTCGCCGCAGCCCTCGCCGAGCACGGCCTGGTGCCCGCGAACCACAACGGTGGCGGCCAGACCGTCGTCGCCGGTGCCGCAGACGCCATCGCGGCCCTCGCCGCCGACCCGCCCGCCAAGGCCCGGGTGATCCCGCTCGCCGTGGCCGGTGCGTTCCACACCCGGTACATGGCCCCCGCCGTCGAGCGGGTCGCCCCGGTCGCGGCCGCCGCCTCCGTGCAGGACCCGACCCTGCCGATCTGGACGAACGCCGACGGCTCCCGGGTCGACGACGGTCGCCGCTTCGTCGACCTCATGGTCCAGCAGATCGCGAACCCCGTGCACTGGGACGCGGTCATGGAGTCCTTCTCCGCCGCCGGCGTGACCGGCATCATCGAGCTCGCACCCGCCGGTGCCCTCGTCGGCCTGGCGAAGCGCGGCCTCCGCGGCACGCCGACCGTCGCCATCAAGACCCCCGACGACCTGCCTGCAGCGATCGACCTGCTGCAGCGCGCGGGCCAGGAAGCAGACGCAACCGCATGACCGACCCGACCACCCCGACGGACGCCCCCACGGGCCTCCCGACCGGATCCGCGCGCCCGCTGCTCCAGCAGCGCCGCGGTCACGAGTTCACCCGGATCCTGGCGTTCGGCGCCGCCCGCGGCGAGAACGTCGTGCCGAACGACGACCTCGTCGGCCCGATCGACTCGTCCGACGAGTGGATCCGCCAGCGCACCGGCATCATCACCCGCAAGCGCGCGGGCAAGGACGTCGAGGCCGTCGACCTCGCCGAGGCCGCCGCGCGCGAGGCCATCGAGAAGGCCGGCATCGAGCCGTCCCAGATCGGCGTCGTACTGGTGAGCACCGTCACGCACACCGTCGCGACCCCGTCGATGGCGTCGCTGCTCGCCGAGCGCATCGGTGCCACCCCGGCGGCCGCGTACGACATCAGCGCCGCCTGCGCCGGGTACGCCTACGGCATCGCCCAGGCCGACTCGTTCATCAAGTCCGGGCTCGCCGACCACGTGCTGGTCGTCGGGGCAGAGAAGCTCAGCGACGTCGTCGACCCGACCGACCGCTCGATCTCGTTCCTGCTCGGGGACGGTGCCGGCGCCGCCGTGATCGGCCCGAGCGACTTCCCGGGCATCGCCCCCACCATCTGGGGCTCCGACGGCTCGAAGTGGGACGCCATCGGCATGACCGCGACCTACAACGAGTGGGAGGCCGGGGCACCGCGTCCGACCATGCGCCAGGCCGGGCAGACGGTGTTCCGCTGGGCCGTCTGGGAGATGGTCAAGGTCGCCCGCCAGGCGCTCGAGACCGCCGGCGTCCGCCCCGAGGACCTGGCCGCCTTCGTGCCGCACCAGGCGAACATCCGCATCATCGACGAGTTCGCCAAGCAGCTCGGCCTGCCCGAGACGGTGACGATCGCCCGCGACATCACCACCACCGGCAACACCTCCGCCGCCAGCATCCCGCTCGCCACGCACCGCCTGCTCGAGGAGCACCCGGACCTGTCGGGCGGCCTCGCCCTGCAGATCGGCTTCGGCGCCGGACTCGTGTTCGGTGCCCAGGTGGTCGTCCTCCCCTGATCCCCGTCCGGTCGCGCAACTGCGCGCCCGGTCCCCATCCCGACGAGCCTCCGCGCACCCGGACCCCGCGTGCCCTAGGCTGGTCAACGGTCAAACGACACCCCCCTTCAAGGAGAACACTCATGGCCCTGTCCAACGAAGAAGTCCTCGCCGGCCTGGCCGAGCTGATCAACGACGAGACCGGTATCGCCACCGACACCGTCGCCGCCGACAAGTCCTTCACGGACGACCTCGACATCGACTCCATCTCGATGATGACCATCGTGGTCAACGCCGAGGAGAAGTTCGACGTGAAGATCCCGGACGAAGAGGTCAAGAACCTCAAGACCGTGGGCAACGCGGTCGACTACATCGTCAAGGCCCAGGCCTGACACGAGCTTCCTGAGCGCCGCGGCCCGCGGACCCCTGCGGGCCGCGGCGCTCATCTTGTTCACCCCAACGAAAGAACACGTCGTTCCATGACCAAGAAGACCGTCGTCGTCACCGGGATCGGTGCGATCTCACCCCTCGCCGCGACCGCCCCGGACACCTGGGACGCGCTGCTCGCCGGCAAGTCCGGCGTCACCCGCATCGAGGACCCCCGCTACGCCGAGCTCGAGCTCCCCGTGGAGTTCGCCGGGCAGGCGCGCCGGTTCCTCACCGACCAGCTCACCCGCCCCGAGTCGAAGCGCCTCGACCCCTCGTCGCAGCTGTCGCTCGTCGCGGCGCGCGAGGCATGGGCCGACGCCGGCATCGACGACGAGTCGGTCGTCCCCGAGCGCCTCATCGTCGACTGGGCGACCGGCATCGGCGGCGTCAACACGCTGCTCGACGCCTGGGACACCCTGCGCGAGAAGGGTCCGCGTCGCGTCCTGCCGATGACGGTCCCGATGCTCATGGCGAACGGCCCCGCCGCCGCCATCGAGATGGAGTTCGGCGCCCGTGGCGGCGCCCGCACCTACCTGTCCGCCTGCGCGTCCTCGACCGAGTCGCTGGCCGAGGCGTACCGGCACATCGCCGACGGCGACGCCGACATCGTCATCACCGGTGGCGCCGAGGCCGCGCTGCACCCGCTTCCGCTGGCCGCGTTCGCCGCGATGCAGGCGCTGTCGCGCCGCAACGACTCCCCCGAGACCGCGTCGCGTCCGTACGACGTCACGCGCGACGGCTTCGTGCTCGGTGACGGCGCCGCGGCGCTCATCCTCGAGTCGAAGGAGCACGCGGAAGCCCGCGGCGCGACCATCTACGCCGAGGTCGCCGGTGCCGGCATCACCTCGGACGCCTTCCACATCACCGCGCCGGACCCCGAGGGCAGCGCCGCCGCCCGCGCGGTCCTGCAGGCCCTCGAGCACGCCGACGCCAGCCGCGAGGACGTCGTGCACGTCAACGCGCACGCCACCTCGACCCCCGTCGGAGACGTCGCCGAGTACCACGCGATGCGTCGGGTCTTCGGCGACCACCTGGACGACGTCGTGGTGTCCGCCACCAAGGCGTCCACGGGCCACCTGCTCGGTGGTGCCGGTGCGATCGAGGCGGTCTTCACCGTCCTCGCGCTGCACAACCGCGTCGCCCCGCCGACGATCAACCTGCACGACCAGGACCCGGAGATCGTCATGGACGTGGCCCGCGAACCGCGTGCGCTGCCCGAGGGCGACCTGCTCGCGGTCAGCAACTCGTTCGGCTTCGGCGGCCACAACGCCGTGGTCGCGTTCCGCAGCGTCTGATCCGTCGTACCCGGGGCACGTCCGCCCCGGCCTGGAGGCCCGTCCCGCGTCGTCGGGGCGGGCTTCCGTCGTTCCGGTGCCGGTCCGGAGTCCCGCCAACACGCCGTCGTGTCGCTGAGGCGCCCCGGGAACGACGAGACGCCGCCGTATTCGGCGGCGTCTCGAGTCTTCGGCGGAGTCAGGACAACACGCCGGCGTGTTGCGCACCCGACGTCGGCGTCCGGCGCACCCGAGACGCCGGCGTGTTGCGAGTTGGCTCAGCCGACGCGGTGCAGCCAGACGACCGGGTTGCCCTCGGCCGCGTGGCGGAAGGGCTCGAGCTCGTCGTCCCAGGCCTGCCCGAGGGCGAGTCGGAGCTCACGGTGCAGTTCGAGGGCGTTGCTGCCCGCGACCTCCATCGCGTAGCGCACCCGGTCCTCGGGGATGACCATGTTGCCCGTGACGTCGGTCTGGGCGTAGAACACGCCGAGGTCGGGCGTGTGCATCCAGCGGCCGCCGTCCGAGGCGCTCGTCGGCTCCTCGGTGACCTCGTACCGCAGGTGTTCCCATCCGCGCAGGGCCGACGCGATCGCGGCACCGGCGCCCACCGCACCGGTCCACGTGTACTCGGTCCGGCGCGCACCGTCCTGTGCGGGCTGGTCGAGCCACGAGAAGTTCACGGCGCGGTTCATGGCGCGACCTGCTGCCCATTCGACGTGCGGGCAGAGCGCGCGGGGTGAGGAGTGCACGTAGAGCACTCCTGTCGTCGTTCCGTTCACGGTTCCTCCGATACGTCAGGTGCGACTTCCCCATCGACCTGGTGCGGAGGATCCTGACCCGAGGGGCCACGGAACCATCGGTATGCGATTGTGATGTCCCGACGGGACACGCCCATTATGCAGCGCTGCGGCTGGGAACGGCAAGGACACGACCCCGATCAGTGCAGGACGGCACCGTCCGCGTCGACCGGGTGTCGCTCCCCCGCCGCGATCGGCACCGGGACGCGGTTGTCCTCCGGTGGGATCGGGCACGCGTACTGGTACGAGAACGCGCACGGCGGCAGGACCAGCCGGTTCCAGTCGAGCTCGACCATGGCCTCCGTGCCGGGGTCGTCGAGGTACAGGAACCGACCCATCGAGTAGGTGCTGCCCGGGTCGTCCTCGGGCAGGGCGCTCGTGGCGTCCTGCACGATGAGCTGCAGCCGCGGGGCTCCGCGGTGGGCGGCCGACCGGACGGCGACGAACCGCACCGTGGCACCACCCACGACGGTCTCGACGTGTCCGGCGACCGGCAGGGCGTCGCCAGCGGCGTCGCGGACGCTGCCACGGGCCTCCAGGCCGTCGCCCGCCAGCGGGACGTACGTGCCGGACGTCACCCAGTCGCCGGACCACGCGAAGCGGGCGATCTGCGCGAAGCGGGCGATCGCCTCGGACGACGGGTCCCAGACGCGCAGGGTGTCGCCGCTGACGGTGCCGGCGAAGCCGTCCGGCAGGGCGACGGTCGACGGCACGACGGCGGTGTCCCCGGCCACCAGGACCGTGCCGTCGACCGGGACGCCGTCGACGACGACGCCGTCGGGCGCCTCGGCCGTCACGGTGAGTCCGCCGACGGCCGGGGCCCACGTCCCGGGGACCGGCCAGACCGGCTGCGGGTGGTCGACGTGCTGGGCGTTCACCAGGGCAAGGGGCCCACGGGCACTGCGCGCCCAGCGGTCACGGTCGTGGACGTGCTCGGCGAAGGCGGCGACGACCGCGTCGTCGGGCGCGCCGGTGCCGCTCGTCACGCCTGCTCCTGACGGGGGTAGATGACCTTCTGCACGATGATGATGACCGACGCCGCGACGGGCAGCGCCACGAGCGCGCCGAGCACGCCGCCGATCGTGCCGCCCGCGACGGCCGCGATGACCACGAGGGCGCCGGGCACCTGGACCGCACGCGACATGATCCGCGGGGAGATCAGGTAGGCCTCGACCTGCATGTAGACGAGGTAGTAGATGGCGGCGGCGAGGGCGGTGGCCGGCGACGCGAAGAAGCAGAGCAGCGAGATCACGATCGCGGCGGCGAGCGTGCCGACGAGCGGGATGAGCGAACCGAGGAACGCGAACGATGCGAGCAGCACCGGCAGCGGCGCACCGATGATGAGCAGGAAGACGAAGCTCAGGATGCCGTTGATGAGCGCCTGCGACACCTGCCCGACGACGTAGCGGCCGACGGCCTGCGTGATCTGCTCGCTCACGTCGATGAAGTTCTGGCGGCGCGACGCCGGCACGAACCGGTACGTCGCACGCTTCATGCCCCGCATCGACGCGAGGAAGTAGAGCATCAGGATGATGACGATGAGCGCTCCGGTGACGCCCGACAGGATTCCGCTGCCGACCGCCAGGATCCCGCCGCCGACGCTGAGCAGGTTGCCCGGCTTCTCGACGAACGACTGCAGCGACTGCAGGGCGTGGTCGATGTCGAACGACCCAGCGAACTGCTTCGACAGGTCCTGCACCCACTGCTGCTGCGAGATGTCCTGCACGATGTCGGGGAAGTTCTGGATCAGGTTCGATGCCTGCTCCACCAGGATCGGCACCACGGCGAACACGATGCCGGCGAAGGCCCCGAGCACCGCGACCACGACGATCGTGATGGCGGACCAGCGCGGGATGATCCGCTCCAGGAACGACACGAGGGGGTCGATTCCGAGTGCCAGGAACAGTGCGACACCGATGTAGACCAGCACCGTGCTGAGCTCGTTGATGATCGCACCGGCGAGCAGCGCGACGAGCACCCCGATGGCGCCCATGAACCCGATGCGGAAGGCGTTCACGCGCACGCCGGTACCGCCACGGGTCACCTCGAAGGTGACGTTCGGTGTCGGTGCGTGGTCGTCCTGCGACGTGTCGCGCTTCCTTGGCATGTGCACGTAGGGCGGGCGGGACTCGAACCCGCGGATCGTTCGGTTATGAGCCGACTGCCTTGACCAGCTTGGCTACCGCCCCTCGCCGGAGACCCTCAGGCCACCGGCTCACCACGATACAGCGACTCGAACGTCGACAGCGTGCGGTTGATGTCGTGTGCCTCGATCATGGCCAGGCTGCGTTCCCGCATCGCCACGTACTCCGACTCGGGCGCGGTGAGCACCGTCGTGAGCTTCGCCGCCAGGTCGTCCACGTCGCCCGGGGTGAACAGGTACCCGTTGCCGTCGATCAGGTGCGGCAGCGCCATCGAGTCGGCAGCGACGACGGGCAGCCCCGAGGCCATCCCCTCGAGCGACGAGATGCTCTGCAGTTCCGCCGTGGACGGCATCGCGAACACCGTCGCGTTGGTCAGGGCCTCCTGCTTGCGCTCGTCGGAGACGAAGCCCAGGAACCGCACGCGGTCCTCGAGCCCGAGCTCCTTCGCCAACGCGGTGAGCTTCGGGATCATCTCGCCGTCGCCGACGATGGTCAGCGTCGCGGACAGCTCGGCGGGCAGCAGCGCCACCGCACGGACCAGCACGTCGAGGTTCTTCTCGGGGGCCACACGACCCACGAAGACGATGTCGTTGTTGACCGGCCGTCCTTCGCGCGCCACGTACCGGGACGCGTCGATGCCGCACGAGATCGCGAGGACCTGCTGGCCGGCGATGGCCTTCCGCAGGTAGTCGGCGGCCAGGTTCGTGGGCGTCGTGATGGTGTCCGCCAGCCGGTAGGTCTTGGCGGCGTCGCTCCACGCGATCTTCAGCGCGAGGGGCAGCGTCCACTTGCCGAACGGCGTGTACTCGAGCAGGTTCTCCGGCATGAAGTGGTTCGTCGCGATGACCCGGATGCCGCGGTCGTTCGCCTCGTGCACGATGCCGCGGCCGATCACCACGTGCGACTGGATGTGCAGCACGTCGGGCTTGACGGCGTCGAGGATCGGGCCGGTCCACTTCCGGACGCTCCACGGCCACACGAAGCGCAGCCACGGGTGCAGCGGCCACTTGTACGACTTCAGGCGGTGCACGACGAGCGTGACGCCGTGGTGCTCCTCGTCGAAGGTGCCGTAGTGGCGGCTCGAGGCCGGGGCCACGACGTGCACCTCGTGCCCGCGCTCGGCCAGGCCGACGGCGAGCTGCTCGGCGAAGGTGGCGGCGCCGTTGACGTCGGGGGCGAAGGTGTCCGCTGCGATCAGCACGCGCAACGGTCGGTGACCGCCCGTCGCTTCCGTCGGTCCGGCGGTGGCGGTCGTGGCGTCTCCTGACACGGCTGAGTTCGTCCTCTCGTGGGCGATGGCTGGTCGGCAGTGACGCTATCGCACCAGGATCGACGGTCGCGTCAGCCGCGCGGATGAGGGCGGCGAGCATCGGGGTGCGCGGCGAGTGCACCGCCGCGTGCGCGGCCGATCGCCCGCGCCGGCCGGCGTCAGGCCCGGGTCTGCGGATGGTGCTTGGCGAGCAGGAACACCCCGGTGATGGCGATGCCCGCGGCCACCACGAACCCCGCGACCGCGAACCACGGCGCCCCCGAGGCCTCGCCGAGCACGATCACGCCGATGCCGACCGCGACGATCGGGTCGATCACCGTCAACCCCGCGATCACGAGGTCGGCCGAGCCGCTCGAGTACGCGTTCTGCACGAAGTACCCGCCGAGCGAGGCCGCCACGACCACCCCGACGATGGCGAGCACGGTCAGCCAGTCGAAGGTGCCGTTCACGAACCGGTTCAGCACGACCTTGGCCAGTGTCGCCACGAACCCGTAGAGCACCCCCGCTCCGACGATGTAGTAGAGCGCACTGCGGTGCTTGGCGACCAGGCGGAACGACACCAGCACGAGCACCAGCACGACGGCCAGGATCACCAGCACGGTGACGAGCTGCTGCCGGGTGATCGCGCTCTCGTGCCCGACGAACGCCGCGATCCCGACGAAGATGCCGACACCGATGATGCACGTCCACACCGCCCGCCGCGCACGACGACCGAGTGGCACACCGGACGACCGCGACGAGAACCACGTCGTGATGACGAGGGCGACGGCACCCAACGGCTGCACGACGATCAGGGGCGCGAACGTGATGCTGATCAGCTGGAGCACCACCGCAATGCCGAGCATGAGCGTGCCGAGCACCCAGTAGCCACTCGAGACAAGCCCCACGACGTGCCGGACGCTCAGCCCCTTCGACTGCCGACCGAGACGCGCCTCGACCCGCTGCACCCCGCGGCTCTGGAACTGCGCCCCGAGCGACAGGAACACCGCACCGACCAGCGCCACCGGGATCATCAGCGCCTGGAACGGCGTGAGGTTGCTCACGGCGTCCGGCAGCTGGAGGTCCGTCGTCACGCGTCGAGGCTACCGTCCCCCGCCGGATAACCTGGGTGAATGGCCGTTCTCCCGATCCGCATCACCGGCGAACCCGTCCTGCACGAGCGTGCAGCCGAGGTCACCGCGTTCGATCACGACCTCCGCACCCTCGTCGCCGACATGCTCGAGACCATGGACCTGGCACCGGGCGTCGGCCTGGCCGGACCGCAGGTGGGCGTCGGCAAGCGCCTGTTCGTGTACTCGTACACCGACGACGACGACGTCCTGCACCGGGGCGCCGCCGTGAACCCCGTCCTGTGGACCACGCCCCCGGTGCCCGAGTCCGTCGAGGAGCTCGACGAGGACGAGGAGTCCGAGGGCTGCCTGTCGATCCCGGGCGAGCGCTTCCCGCTCCGCCGCTCCGAGGGCGCCCTGCTGCGGGCCTTCGACGAGCACGGCACCCCGTTCGAGGTCGAGGCGCACGGCTGGCTGGCCCGGATCTTCCAGCACGAGTACGACCACCTGGACGGCTGGCTCTACGCCGACCGCCTGGTGCACCCCTACGGCAAGCAGGTCGCCAAGGCGATCCGCAAGAGCAGCTGGGGCGGCCCCGGCCAGTCCTGGTTGCCGGGTCGCGACCACCCCGAGGGCTGACGCCCGTCGGCGTCGGCACCCGGTGCCGTCCAGCCCGTCGCTGGTCCGGCGGGCGGCCTGGAGGCCCGGCTCAGCCCCGGTAGGCAGCCAGTGCGTCCCGCAGGCGGTCGGTCTCCGGGTGCCCGGGACAGTACCGCAGGAGCCCGGCGGCCACGTGCGCACCGCGCGCGTCGGCGACCGCCGACGTCCACGGCGTCGAGCCGCGGACCGCGCACGTGCTCGCGAGCTCGACCAGGGTCGCGTCACCGCGCGCCGCCGCCACCGCGGCCTGCTGCTGGCTCGACGGCACCGACCCGGTCAGGCGCTTCGCCGAGCAGTCGGAGCGCTCGGCCTCCCACACCGCCGAGTAGGTCGTGTAGGTCTCGGTGTCCGATTCGTCGCCGTCACAGACGAAGGCGAAGACCACGGGTGACGCGCCCGAGCCCAGGCCGGTGTCCGAGCTCGTCGGGTCCTCGGACGCATCGGTGTCCGGGCCGACGCTGCTGCAGCCGGTGAGCACCGCCGTCACGGCGACGACGACGCCGAGGAGCGTGAGTCGAGGCGAACGGGAACGGTGCACCTGTGAACGCTAACAGCTTCGACCGGGTGGCCGCCGCACGATCGACGTCGGTCAGCCGGTGGGGCCGCTGACCGTGATGGTCGCCCGCTGGTCGAGCCGACCCTCGCGCGCGTCGGTGCTCATCCGGCACCGGACCTCGGTCACGCCGACCTTCGCGTGGAGCAGACGGTCGACGCAGCTGCGTGAGGTCACACCGCGCGGCAGGTCCAGGTCGACGCGCACGGCGACCCGCTCGCCGTCGGGACTGCGCAGTCGACGGTCGGCGAGTTCCATCGGCGTGCCGCGGACCGTCAGCCCCTCGATCTTCGCGCTGGTCAGGTCGACGCCGTCCAGGCGCGCGTTGCTGATGTCGGCACCGACGAGGTTCGCGCCGGAGAGGTCCGTCTGCCGCAGGTCCGCCCCCGTGAGGTCTGCGCTGTACAGGTCGACCCCGTGCAGATCCGCCCCACGCAGGTCGGCGTCCCGCAGGTCCGCGCCGAACAGGACGGCCTGCCGCAGGTCGGCCCCACGCAGGTCCGCGCCGTGCAGGTCGGCCAGGCGGAGGTCTTCGGTGGCGAGGTCGGCGCCACCGAGGTCCTGGTTCGCGCACGTCGTGACGGCCCCCGGCTGCGGGGCGATGCGCACCGTGCAGGACCCGACCTGGCGTTCGCCGGCGCTCGTGCCCCCGGTGCGGGCGAACGCCGCGACGCCGATGACCACGAAGAACAGGACCGTGAGCGCCACGACGATGACGCTGCGGGTGCGCGGTGCCGCGGTCACGAGCGGACCCCGGTCAGCCAGTGCGGCAGGACGTCCTGCGCCCAACCGGAGTACCAGGCCGGCGAGGATGCGTAGGGGAAGAAGGCGCTGATCGGGTTGTACAACGCGAACAACGCGACGCCGACGGCGACCACGACGATCCACGCAGCCGTCGCGGCGCGCCCCTGCAGCCGCCGGAGCCACGCGGTCAGGCCGAGCAGGACCACCGCGACGATCATCGGCAGCACCGGGAGCAGGTACCGACCCGAGAACGCGAACTCCTGACGCAGGTTCACGGTCGTCGCAGCGTTGAAGCAGAGGACCGCCAGGGTGTAGGCGACCGGGACGACCGCCAGCCACCACGTCGCAGCCGAACGCAGCACCCGACGCAGCTGGGTGGCTGCGATGACGGTGGCGGCGAGCACCGTGGTCGCGCCGAAGGCGACGACGCCGAGGTTCGGCCGCCACGGCAGGGTCGGACCCCAGAAGAAGAAGAGGGACCGGAAGTAGGTGGTGGCCCACGTCCACAGGAACGCGAGCGGGTGGAACGGTTCGAGGGTCCCGGCCACGACGGCCAGGTCATGGGAGCGTGTCGCGTTGTAGTTGCGGCGGAAGATGTCGAAGTTCATGCACGCCGCGCGGCTGTGGATCTCGGCGCAGTCGGGGTTCAGGGCGCGGTAGACGAGCAGGTTCACGCCGAAGCGCTCAAGGACCAGCGCGAGCAACACGCCACCGATCACCACCAGCAGGACGGACCGCCCCGGACGCTCCCGGAAGCCCGACACGGCTCGCCGCACCGGGTGCCGGAGCCACGAGAGCCCGTCGACGCGGTACCGGAACAGGATCGCGAAGAACGCCCCCGCGAGGACGAGTGGTGCCTGCGAGTACTTGAGCATCAGTGCGAGCATCGCGGTGACGACCAGCCACGCGAGCGTGCGGAGGCCACCACCGCGTGCGACCTTGACCGCGACGGCGGCGAACAGGAAGAACGCCGCCATCGACGGCGCGTCGTAGCTGATCGTCGCGGCCTGCCAGACGTACCGACCGGTGAAGGCCGTCGCGACGATCGCGAGCAGGCCGATCGCCGTCGGGACACCGGCGTTCCGGAACATCACCCGCAGGGCGTACAGACCGGCACCGGCCGCCAGGACGTCGATCCCCCGCAGGACCATCACGGTCCGCTCCTGGTCCAGGCCGACCGCCAGGGCCGCCCTCGCCGGGAACGACATCACGTAGTAGTACAGGTACGCCGGGAACCGCGTGACCTCGCCGAGCCGGAGCGTCGACGCCGCGGCGTCGTGCACGAACGGCCCGGCCGCCCAGGGCCGCTCCGCGTAGAACAGGATGTTGCCGATGTGCCGGACCTCGTCGGGGGCGGCCGATGCCGGCACGTGGATGGTCACGGCGAACAGGAAGCCCATCAGCACGAAGGCGACCAGCACGACGACGAACGCTGTTCGGGACGCCAGCACCTGGTTCACCCGACCGAGGATCCGCTCTGCCCGACCGCCGACCGTCGGCCCGGTGACGGACTCGGTGGTCAACGACATCGAACAGTGGCCTTCCGTGGATCTGGGTGCGCTGGCTCAGGCTAGCAGCGGGCCGCACCGAGCCCGACGAGGGTGTCGGACCGTCGGGAACGCAAAAGGTCCCCACCCCGGAGGGATGAGGACCTGTCGCTCCCCGAGTTGGACTCGAACCAACAACCTGCCGGTTAACAGCCGGCTGCTCTGCCAATTGAGCTATCGAGGATCACTGTCCGCTGGCGAATGACGTGCGAACAACGGGTAACAGCATAGCAGGACGCTGAGGCCCTCCACCGCATCGGACACGCCGCCCGGGCGCGCCGCGCTCCGAGGCCCCGGTGTCAGTACCCGGCGACCGGGTCGACGACGCCGACGAAGCCCTCGCCGTCGCCCCCGAGGAACGCCGCGGCGTTGAGCCGGACGCGCTCGGCGAGCAGCGGTGCGACCATCTCCGGGGTGTCGGCCTGGTGCGGGGTGATGACCGCGCCGGGCTCCGACCAGAGCGGGTGCCCGTCGGGCAACGGCTCGGGGTCGGTGACGTCGAGGCCCGCCGCGGCGATCTCCCCCGCGCGCAGGGCGGCGACCAGTGCGTCGGTGTCGACGAGTCCGCCGCGGGCGATGTTCACGAGCCGGGCGGACGGCTTCATGATCCGCAACTGCTGCTCGCCGAAGAGCTTCGCGGTGCCCGAGGTCATCGCCGCCGCGATCATCACGACGTCGGCGTCGGGCAGGACCTGGTCGAGCTCGTCGGTGGTGACGGTCCGCGCGGCTCCCGGCACGGGGTCGGGCGAGCGGCGCACGACGGTGACGTCGACGTCGAACGGCGCGAGCAGCCGGAGGTACTCGAGCGCGATGCCGCCGGCACCGATCACGACGACGTTCCGCCCGTACAGCGAGACGCCCTCTGGCTCGGTGGCCCACGACGATGCTCGAGCGCGCTTCTGCAGGACCCGGAGCGTGCCGAGGGTCAACGCGAGCGCGTGTTCGGCGACCGGCTCCGCGTAGGCGCCCTTGGCCGAGGTGAACAGCACCCGGTCGCCGTGCTCCTGGATCAGGTGCGCGAATGCGTCGACTCCGGCGAACGGCAGCTGCACCCAGCCCACCCCCGGTGCGGACGACAACGCGTCGGCGAGGCCGGCCGGGTCGCGGGGGTCGAGCCAGACGACCCCGCGGGTGTCGGCGTCGAGCGGCGCGACGGTGCCGCCGGCCTCGGTCACGGCGTCCACGTGCAGGTCCGTCGGTTCCGGCAGCACGGCGACCGGCCCGGGCTGCGGGGCGTCGATCGGCAGCGGTGCACCCGACGTGGGGACGACGGCGCGGTGGCCGCGGGGGCCCTGGGTTGTGGCGCTCACGCGTTCTCCTGACGGTCGGTGCGCGGGCCGGTGCCGGCGGCGAGCGGACGACGCGGCGCCGACGAACGGCGGGCCGTCGTCGGTGCCGGACGACGCTTCACGCCGCGGGCCGCGGTCGAGGCGAGGGTCTTGACGTAGGGGTCGACCGGGTTGTCGAGGACCTCGTCGAAGGTGCCGAGCCCGACGAGCCGGGCATCGGCCATCACGGCGACGCGGTCGGCGAGGGCGCGGGCCTCGCGCAGGTCGCTGGACACGACGACGGCGGAGAACTGCCGGCCGCGCTGCAGGGTCGCCAGGGCCTCGAGCACGGACTGCCGCACGAGCACGTCGACGCCGCGCGCTGGTTCGTCCGCGACCAGGAGCTGGGGCTCGAGCACGAGTGCCTTCGCCAGGGCGACACGTTGGCGCTGCCCGCTCGAGAGCTCCCACGTGTTCAGGCGCATCGCCCCGAGCGGCAGGTGCACGGCGTCGAGCAGCCGGGCCACGATGAGCCCGGCCTCGCGCCGGTCGAACCGGCGGTCGCGGGCGTAGATCGGTTCGGCGACGGCCTCGCCCACCGTCAGGTCCGGGCTGAGCCGGTCGGCGCCGTCCTGCGGCAGGTAGCCGATCCGGCCGCTCAGCCGTTCGAGCTTGCGCGACGAGGGACGGAGGCCCCGGGTCTTCTGGCCGAGCACGGTCAGCTCGCCGCCGACGATGTGCCGACGGAGGGCACCCTCGCCCTCGCCGTGGGATCCGAGCTGGCCGGCGATGGCGGCGGCGAAGGTCGACTTGCCCGATCCCGACTCACCGAGCAGGGCGAGGATCTCCCCCTGCCGGACCGTGAGGCTCACGCCGTCGACGGCCCGGATGGACTCGCCCCCGCGTCCGCCCCGGTACTCGATCGACACGTCGTCCGCGACGACCGCCGGTCCGTTGACCGCGATCATGGGTCCCCTTCCACGCCGCCCCCTGGCGGCGGTTCGCGACGGGCCGCCCTGGCAGGTCCGTCGTGTGTGCAGCAGTGGAGACGACCGCCCTGGAGGCCCGGCGTGCGTCGACGACGCTGGCCGGGCCTCCAGGGCGGGTCGCGTCGGGTCAGGACCCGACGTTCTCCAGTCGCTCCAGCGTACGCCGTCGCTCCGCCTGCTCGGCTGGGTCCGGCACCGGCAGCGACGCGAGGAGCCGCTGCGTGTAGGGGTGCTGCGGCGCGCCGAGGACCTGAGCCGTCGTGCCCGTCTCGACCAGGTCACCGCGGTAGAGCACCGCGATCCGGTCGGACAGCGCGCCGACGACCGCGAGGTCGTGGCTGATGAACAGCGAGGCGAAGCCGAGGTCCTGCTGCAGCTCGAGGAAGAGCTCGAGCACGCGGGCCTGCACGGAGACGTCCAACGCACTCGTCGGCTCGTCGGCGATGAGCAGCTTCGGCCGGAGCGCGAGCGACCGGGCGAGCGATGCGCGCTGGCGCTGCCCGCCGGAGAGCTCGTGCGGGTAGCGGTCGCCGTAGGCAGCCGGCAGCTGCACGGCCTCGAGCAGCTCGTCCACCCGCTTGCGCGCGGCACGGGGGCTCGAGACCTCCTTGTGCACGACCAGCGGCTCGGCGACGCACTCGGCGATCGTCAGCAGCGGGTTGAACGAGGTCGCCGGGTCCTGGAACACGAACCCGATGTCCTTGCGCAGGTGCTTGAAGTCGCGTTCGCGGTACCCGAGCATCTCGGCGCCGAGGACCTTGAGCGAGCCGCCGGTGACCTTCGTCAGGCCGGCCATGGCCCGGCCGATGGTGGTCTTGCCGGAGCCGGACTCCCCCACCAGGCCGAGGACCTCTCCCGGACGTATCGCCAGGTCGACGCCCTTGACCGCCTTGAACGCCGGCGAGCCGAGCCGCCCGGGGTACTCGATCTCGAGCCCCTTCGCCTCGACCAGCGGGGTGACGTCCTCGGAGATCGCGGCGCGCCGGGCCACCCCGGTGGACGCCTCGAGCCGGGGCACCGCCGCGAGCAGCCGCTTGGTGTAGTCGGCCTGCGGCGTCGCGAACAGTGCCGTCGCCGTGGCCTCTTCGACGATCTCGCCCTGGTACATCACGGCGACGCGGTCGGCCAGGTCGGCGACCACGCCCATGTTGTGCGTGATGACGACGATCGCGGTGCCGAACTCGTCGCGGCAACGGCGCAGCAGGTCGAGGATCTCGGCCTGCACCGTGACGTCGAGCGCCGTGGTGGGCTCGTCCGCGATGATGACGCTCGGCTCGAGGGCCAGTGCGCTCGCGATGACCACGCGCTGCTTCTGCCCACCGGAGAACTGGTGCGGGTAGTGGTCGACGCGGGTCTCGGGGTCGGGGATGCCGACGCGGCCGAGGTAGTCGATGGCCTTCGCCCGTGCTTCCTTCTTGGACACGCCGCCGTGGGCACGGAGCCCCTCGGCGATCTGCCACCCGACGGTGAAGACCGGGTTGAGCGCGGTCGACGGCTCCTGGAACACCATCGCCCCGGCCGTCCCGCGCAGCTCACGGAGCTTCTGCGAGCCGACCGACACGACGTCGGTGCCGTCGAGCAGCACGGCGCCGCCCAGTGTCGCCGTCTCCGGCATGAGCCGCAGCATGCTGCGGGCCGTGACGGACTTGCCGGAGCCGGACTCGCCGACCAGGGCGAGGACCTCGCCGGGGCGGACGTCGAGGCTGACGCCCTTGACCGCGTCGACGGCGCCGCCGTCGGTCGCGAAGGTGACGGTCAGGTCGTCCACGACGACGACCGGCTCGGTGGTGGTGTCGCCCGGTTGCAGGCGGGTGGTCGGGGTCATGCGCCCGTCCCTTCCGTGTCGTTCCCGGCGGTGCGCGTGGACACGAGCTGCTTCAGCCGTCGGCGTGCTCGCAGGCGGGGATCGGAGATGTCGTTCAGGCTCTCGCCGATGAAGGTCACACCGAGCACGAGCACCACGATCGCGACACCCGGGTAGACACCGGTCCACCAGACGCCGCTCGCGACGTCCGAGAGCGCGCGACTCAGGTCGTAGCCCCACTCGGCGCCGGACGTCGGGCCGATGCCGAACCCGAGGAAGCCGAGCCCGGCCAGGGTCAGGATCGCGTCGCTCGCGTTGAGCGTCAGGATGAGCGGCAGCGAACGGGTCGAGTTCCGCAGGACGTGCCGCGTCATGATGCGCCACGGGTTCGTGCCCATCACGCGCGCCGACTCCACGAACGCGTCGTTCTTCAGCCGGACGGCCTCGGCACGGACCACGCGGAAGTACTGCGGCACGTAGACGACGGTGATCGAGATCGCCGCCGCGATGATGCCGCCCGAGTAGCTCGAGTTGCCGCCGGAGATGACGATGGACACGATGATCGCGAGCAGCAGCGACGGGAACGCGTAGATGGCGTCGGCCACGACCACCAGGACGCGGTCGAGCCAGCCGCCCAGGTAGCCGGAGACCATGCCGAGCAGGACGCCGACGATGATCGAGACGATCACGGCGACGATGACCACCAGCACGGCCGTGCGAGCGCCGTAGAGCACGCGGCTGAACACGTCGAAACCGCCGACCGTGGTGCCCCAGATGTGCTCGGCACTCGGTGCGCCGGTACGCGGGAAGCTCTGGCCGTCCGCGCCCTGCAGCTGGCCGAAGCCGTACGGGGCGAGGAGCGGGGCGAACACCGCGATCAGCAGGTAGAGGGCGCAGATGACCACGCCGACGATGAGCATCGCGCGCTGCCAGCCGGTGCTCCGGCGGAGCTGGACCACCACGGGGAGCCGCTTCCAGAGCGGCTCGTGGCGGTCGACGAGGGTGGTGTCAGCCATCGTCAGAACCTCACTCTCGGGTCGATCAGGGCGGCGACGACGTCGACGATGAAGTTGGTCACCGCGACGATCACCGCCAGCATCGCGACGATGCCCTGCACCGCGACGAAGTCACGGGCCGACAGGTACTGGTTGAGCTCGAAGCCCAGACCGCGCCACCCGAAGGTCGTCTCGGTGAGCACCGAGCCGCCCAGGAGCATCGCGATCTGCAGCCCCATCACGGTGATGATCGGCACGAGGGCCGGACGGAACGCGTGGGTCCGCACCAACCGCGACTCGCGCACACCGCGTGAACGGGCGGCGTCGACGTACTCCGAGCCGAGCGAGCCGATCATGTTCGCGCGCACCAGGCGCAGGAAGATGCCGGCGGTGAGCAGACCGAGCGTCAGCGCCGGCAGGACGGCGTGCTGCAGCACGTCGCCGATGACCGCGGCGTTGCCGGTGCGGAGCGCGTCGATGATGTAGATGCCGCTCGCGCCCGGGATGCCGTCGAGGATGAGCGACACCCGGGTCGAGGCACGGTCGCCGAGGGGCAGCCAGCCGAGCCACACCGAGAAGACGAGCTTGAGCAGCAGACCACCGAAGAACACCGGCGTGGCGTAGGTCAGGATCGCGAGCGCACGGAGCAGCACGTCCGGCCACTTGTCGCGCGTGTACGCGGCGAGCATGCCGAGCGGGATGCCGAGCACGAGCGCGACGATGAGCGCGTAGAACACGAGCTCCGCGGTCGCGCCGCCGTACGTGACGATGATGTCGGTGATCGGACGGTTGTCCGTCGACGAGGTGCCGAAGTCACCGCGCAGGATGTTGCCGAGGTACTCGAAGTACTGCACGAGCACCGGCCGGTCGTACCCGGCGGCGTGCAGGCGTTCCTGCAGCTGGCTGGGCGTGAGTCGACCGCCGACCGACGCGGTGATCGGGTTCCCGATGACGCGCATCAGGAAGAACACGAGCGTCACCAGGATGAAGACGGTCGGGATGATGAGGAGGAACCTGACGAGGATGTACCGGCCGAGTCCGCCACCACTGCTCTTGGCACTGCGTTGTGCCTGTGGCTTGGTGGGATCGGTGCCGTTCACGTCCTGCGTCGCCTCGGGAGTGCTGAGGGTCACGGGGTGTGTGCCTTTCGTCGCCGTTGCACAGGCACGCGGGCGCTCCTCGTGGGAACGCCCGCGACCTGCACGTGGGGCTTGGTGCTACTTGCTCAGGGTGGCGTACCGGAACTTGAACGAGGCGTCGAGGGTCAGGCCCTTGACGTCCTTGCCGGCGACCGCGACGGACTTGCCCTGCAGCAGCGGCAGCGTCGAGATCTGGGTGGCCTCGCGCTCCTGGGCCTGCTCGATCAGGTCAGCACGCTTGTCCGGGTCGGACTCGGCCTGCTCCTTCGCGATGAGGTCCTGGATCTCCGGGTCGTCGTAGTGGTTCTGGACGAAGTTCTCCTTGGTGAAGAACGGCGACAGGTAGTTGTCGGCGTCGGAGAAGTCCGGGAACCAGCCGAGCTGGTACACGGGGTAGGCGTCCTTGGTGCGCTCCTGGGCGTAGGTCGTGTAGACCGTCGACTGGATGTTGACGGTGAACAGACCGGAGTCCTCGAGCTGCTGCTTGAGCAGCGCGTACTCGTCGTCCGAGGCCGAACCGTAGTGGTCGGGCGCGTACTGGATGTCCAGCTGCACCTTGCCCTTGACGCCGGCGTCCGACAGCGTCTTCTTCGCCTTGGACACGTCCGCGCCGCCGTCGCCGTCGCCGTACATCTCCTTGAACGGCTGGACCGCGCCGGTCAGGCCGTCCGGGACCATCGAGTACAGCGGGGTGAAGGTGTCGTTGTAGACCTCCTTCGCGAGCTGGGCGCGGTCGACGACGTCGGCAGCGGCCTGACGCACGGCCAGGGCCTTCGCCTCGTCGGCGTCGTCCTGCCCGGTGCCGAACGGCTGGGTCTTGAAGTTGAAGACCACGTAGCGGATCTCGCCGCCGGGGCCGTCGGTGACCTTGAGGGAGTCGTCCTTGCGCAGGTCCGAGATGTCGGTCGGCGTCAGGGAGCGGTACGCCACGTCGACGTCGCCCTTCTGCACGGCGAGCTTGAGGTCGGTCTCCTTGGTGTAGTAGCTGGCGGTGACCTCGTCGGTCTTCGCCTTGCCGAGGAGTCCGTCGTACTTCGGGTTCGTCTTGTACTGGATCGTGTCGTTCTCCTTGTAGGAGCTGATCTGGTACTGCCCGGCGAAGGCCTTGCCCTTGACGATGTCGTCGGCGCTGGTGAGCTTCGTCGCGCTGAAGACGTCCTCGTCGACGATCGGACCCGCGGGGCTCGAGAGCACCTGCGGCCAGGTCTGGTCGGCGTGGTCGAGGTTGAACACCACGGTGGTGTCGTCCGGGGTGTCGATGCTCTTGAGGTTGGCCAGCAGCGACTGCGGACCGTTCTCGTTGTTGATCTTCAGCTCGCGGTCGAACGAGAACTTCACGTCACTCGAGGTGAGCTTGTTGCCGTTCGCGAACTCGAGCCCGTCCTTGAGGGTGACCTCGTAGGTGGTCGGGTTCGTGAACTCCGCCTTCGTGGCGATGTCCGGCTCGACGTCCGGGCTCCCCACGGGCGTGTTCATCAGGAACGGGAACACCTGGTTCTGCACGGCGAAGGAGCCGTTGTCGTACGAACCGGCCGGGTCGAGGGACGTGATCTTGTCCGTCGTCCCGATGCTCAGGCCGTTCAGTTCGGTGTCACTCACGCTGCTGCTCGCGCAGCCGGTCAGCACCAGCGCCGTCGCTGCTGCACCGGCGCCGAGCGCGATGCCGCGCTTGCCCCACTTGGTCACGGATGCCATGTCCGCTGCCTCTCTCGTCATGATTGCAAGAGTCCTGAGCCGGAGGGTGGAACGTCTGTGTGCCCGGCCAGGAACGCTCATTGGTATCACCCTGTCACGGAACAGAACGAACCGGGGGCGATTTGTTTACACCGCTGTAATGCACGGGCCCGCCGCGTGATGCATGATTCCGCCGGAGTCGAGCGGCGCGTCACGCACGAAAGTTGCGTGGTGCAACCTGGGCGCTCTAGCGGTCGAGAGTGCCTGTCGAGCGACGGTTCGTGCGATCTCGCCCGCCCGGCCGGGAGGCCCGCCCCGCGTCCGCCGCGCCCCACACCCCCGCCGACTGGTCACGACTCCCCGCCCGCCCCACCCCGCGCGGTCACGTCCCGTCGGCCGGACCCCGGCCAGCCGACACATCGCGACCACTCGAAGCCCCACACGCGGCACGTCCTGACCACTCACGGACCCCCGAGGTCGCACCAACTGCCGCTCACGGGCCTGCCGCGCGACAGTCCGTGCGACCTCGGCGAAACGGACACGGCGCGTCGTGCGACCTCGCCTCCCCCGCCTGGAGGCCCGCCCCGCGTCCGCCCCGCCCCACGCCCCCGACGACCGGTCACGACCCACCGCCCGCCCCACCCCGCCCGGCCACGTCCCGTCGGCCGAACCCCGGCCTACCGACGATCTGCGACCACTCGAGGCCTCACACGCGGCACGTCCCGACCACTCACGGACCGCCGAGGTCGCGAACTGCCGCTCACGGGCCTGCCGCGCGACAGTCCGTGCGACTTCGGCGAAACGGACACGGCGCGTCCTGCGACCTCGCCCCTCGGCCGGGAGGCCCGCCCCGCGTCCGCCGCGCCCCGCGCCCCCGCCGACCGGTCACGACCCACCGCCCGCCCCACCCCGCGCGGTCACGTCCCGTCGGCCGGACCCCTGCCTACCGACGATCTGCGACCACTCGAGGCCTCACACGCGGCACGTCCCGACCACTCACGGACCGCCGAGGTCGCACGAACTGCCGCTCGCGGCCCCGCCGGGCGACAGTTCGTGCGACCTCGGCGAAGCGCACGCGGCGCGTCGTGCGACCGGGGCGACCCCGCGCACCCGCACCAGACGCGGAAAGAGTCCTAGGACGCCTCGGCGTCGGCGCGCAACCGCATCCGCTGCCCGTCGATGTCGACGAGCTGCCGCTGGATCTCGGCGCGACGCTCGGCCTGCTCGTGCGGGTCGGCGCGCTGCAGCTGTCCGAGCAACGAGGCCTTGCGGGCGAGCAGGTCGCGCTCGACCAGGGCCACGACGATGCTCCGGCAGTAGGCCGCCAGGTCCTCGGCGTTGCGCGCGGGGATCGGTGCGAGGGCGAGTTCGTGCGTCAGGGTGCGGAGGGGCGCCGGCACGTCGGCGAGCAGCCGGTCGAGCCAGTCCCCCGCGCCGATGACGTCGACGTTGGCGACCACGGCGTCCCGCACGGCGGCGAGCATCGGCGTCGAGAACGTGGCCGACGCGGCGAGCCCGAGCATCGGTGCCCCGACGGACGTGGGCTGCTGCACCATCGCCATCACGGCGTCGCGCTCCATGCGGCTGATCGGGTCGTTCGGCAGCGAGCGGATCCCGGCGACGGGCTCGTCGGGGGTGTCCGCCCCGTCGGTGCCGTTGCCGGTACGGCCGTCGCGCCCTGCGCCTGCGGACCGGTCGTCCTGCCCGGCGGAGCCCGCACGTCGTCTGGCGGTCTCGACCGACCGACGGACCTCGGGGATCTCCATGCCGAGCCAGCCGGCGAGTTCGCGGACGTAGCCCTGTGTCAGTGAGCGGTCGCGGATGCCGGCGAGCACGGGCGCAGCAGCGCGCAGGGCACCGACGCGCCCCTCGACGGTCTCGAGGTCGTGGCCGTCGAGCGTGCGGCGGATCATGAACTCGAACATCGGGCGCTTGTTCGTGACCAGTCGGCGGATCGCGTCGTCACCGCGGGCGAGCCGGAGGTCGCACGGGTCGAGGCCGCCGGGCGCCACGGCGACGTAGGTCTGCGCCGCGAAGCGCTGTTCTTCCGCGAAGGCACGCGAGGCTGCGCGCTGCCCGGCCTCGTCGGGGTCGAACGTGAACACGACCTCGCCGTTGGCGTTCGGGTCGGCTCCGGCCAGGTCACCGAGCATCGGCCGCAGCACCTTGATGTGGTCGACACCGAACGACGTGCCGCAGGTGGCGACCGCGGTCGTGACGCCCGCGACGTGACACGCCATCACGTCGGTGTACCCCTCGACGATGACGACCTGCTTCTGCTTCGAGATGTCGCGGCGGGCAAGGTCGAGCCCGTAGAGCACCTGGCTCTTGTGGTAGATCGGGGTCTCGGGCGTGTTGAGGTACTTGGGACCCTTGTCGTCCTCGAGCAGGCGGCGCGCCCCGAAGCCGATGGTCGCCCCGGTGACGTCGCGGATGGGCCACATCAGGCGCCCGCGGAACCGGTCGTACGGCGAGCGGTCGCCCTGGCTGACGAGACCGGCGGACACGAGCTCTTCCATCGTGAAGCCGCGCCCGCGCAGGTGGTCCTTGAGCATGTCGTAGGACTTCGGGGCGAACCCGACGCCGAAGTGCTGGGCGGCCGAGGGGTCGAACCCGCGCTCCCCCAGGAACCGGCGGGCCGGGTCGGCGGCGGCCGTGGTGAGCTGTCCCGTGAAGTACTCGAGCGCGGCTTCGTTCGCGGCGATCAGCCGGGCACGGGTGTTGTAGTCGGTGCGCGGCCCGTCGCCCTCTTCGTAGTGCAGGGTGAAGCCGATCTTCGCGGCCATGCGCTCGACGGCCTCGGCGAAGGTGGTGTGGTCCTGCGCCATGATGAAGCTGAAGACGTCGCCGTCCTCACCGCAGCCGAAGCAGTGGTAGCGGCCGACCTGGGGCCGGACGTGGAACGACGGGGAGCGTTCGTCGTGGAAGGGGCAGAGGCCCTTCATCGACCCGACGCCCGCGTGCTTCAGCGTGACGTAGTCGCCGACGACGTCGGCGATGTTGACACGCGAGCGGACCTCGTCGATGTCGTTCCGCGCGATCCTGCCAGCCACCCCTCGATCCTAGTTCGTGGGACCGACGTCGGCGGACCGGTCAGACGGCGATGTGGACCGGGTCACGGTCACCCACCACCAGACGTCGGTGCCACGCGAGCGCGCCCTGGTCGGTCAGGCTCGCGACCTGGTCGACGACGGCGCGCAGTCGGCCGGCGTCGTCGTCCGCAGCGTGCCAGTCGGCGGCGAAGCCCGGCTCGAGGTCGGACGCACCGGTCGCCGCCAGCGCGTCGAGCAGTTCGGTCAGCACGCGGCGCTGGTCCTCGTACACGGGCTGACGGTCACCCTGGGTCATCACGAAGGCCGCGACGATGCCCTTGAGCACCGCGATCTCGCCGATGATCTCGGGTGGGGTGACGACCGACGCGGCGAACCGCACGAGCGACCCCGAGGCGTAGGACTCGCGCGTGGCCGTCGTGGCGGTGCGCGCGAAGCGTCCGATCAGCTGCGACGTCAGGTTCTTCAGGCGTGCGGCGTCCCGGCGGGAGCCGTCGTACGCGGTCATCCAGAGCGGCAACTCGCGCAGGCGGTCGAACGCCTCGAGCAGCTCGTCGCGGCTCAGGTCGTCGCCGACCCACGCGTGCATGGCGGTGACGATGTCGTTCTCACCCACGCGGTCGCCCAGGGCCGCGACGTCGATGAACCCGGCGACGACGGCGTCCTCGAAGTCGTGCACCGAGTACGCGATGTCGTCGGCGAGGTCCATCACCTGCGCCTCGATGCACCGCTGGCGGCGCGGCGCGCCGGCGCGGAGCCACTCGAAAGCGTCGTGGTCGTCGTCGTAGAAGCCGAACTTGGTGCGCCCGGACGACGACTCCGACACCCCCTGCGCAGCGGGCCACGGGTACTTGCAGCTGGCGTCCAACGACGCACGGGTCAGGTTGAGCCCGAACGGACGGTCGACGTCGGCGCCGGGCCGGACGCCGTAGACCTTCGGCTCGAGCCGCGTCAGCAGCCGGAGGGTCTGCGCGTTGCCCTCGAAGCCACCGATGCCGGCGGCCCAGGCGTTCACCGCGGTCTCGCCGTTGTGCCCGAACGGCGGGTGCCCGATGTCGTGCGCCAGGCACGCCGTGTCGACCACGTCGGGGTCGAGTCCGAGCGAGTCGGCGAGCTCACGGCCGACCTGCGCGACCTCGAGCGAGTGGGTCAGCCGGTTGCGGGCGAAGTCGAGCCCCGCCGTCGGGCTGAGCACCTGGGTCTTGGCGGCCAGACGCCGGAGCGCACTGGAGTGCAGCAGTCGGGCGCGGTCACGGGCGAAGTCCGAGCGGCGGTTGCCGTGCTCTTCGGGGAGCCAGCGCTCCGCGTCCGCCGGGCCGTACGAGGCGGTGGCGCTCATCCGCCGCTGTGGTGCAGCTCGGCGGCGGCCAGGACCTTGCGGAACTCGGAGTCGACGTCGCGGCTCTCGAGCCAGCGGTCGGGCAGGGCGGTGCGCTTCGGGTGCCCGGCACGACCGCGCGGCCCCTCGGCGTCGGCACCCGGGTACGGCGCGTCGTGGTCGAGCTGGCCGAGGAAGTCGTCGATCTCCTGCAGGCTCGACGCCATTGCCAGGCCGGCCCGGACGTCGCTGCCGATCGGGTACCCCTTGAAGTACCAGGCCACGTGCTTGCGGATGTCGCGGCAGGCGTGCTCTTCATCGCCGAAGAACTCGACGAGCAGCTCGGCGTGCCGGCGGAACCCGTCGGCGACCTCGCCCAGGGACGGCATGTACCGCAGCCCCTCGCCGCGGAACGCCGCGGCCAGGTCACCGAACAACCACGGGCGGCCGAGGCAGCCACGCCCGACGACCACGCCGTCGGCGCCGGTCTCGTCGATCATCCGGAGCGCGTCGGCGGCCGACCAGATGTCGCCGTTGCCGAGGATCGGGATGTCGGTGACGGTCTCCTTCAGCGTGGCGATCGCCGACCAATCGGCGTGCCCGGAGTAGTGCTCGTTCGCGGTGCGGGCGTGCAGCGACACGGCGGCGACACCGGCGTCGCGCGCGATGCGGGCGGCGTCGAGGTAGGTCAGGTGGTCCTCGTCGATGCCCTTGCGCATCTTCACCGTGACGGGGACGTCGCCCGCGGCGCGCACGGTCTTGGTGACGAGTTCGCGGAACAGGTCGAGCTTCCAGGGCAGAGCCGCGCCGCCGCCCTTGCGGGTGACCTTGGGCACCGGGCACCCGAAGTTCAGGTCGATGTGGTCGGCGCGGTCCTCGCCCACCAGGATCGACGCCGCCTCGGCCACCGTGTTCGGCTCGACGCCGTACAGCTGGATCGACCGCGGGGTCTCGGACTCGTGGTGCTGGATGAGCTGCATCGACACGGGGGTCCGTTCGACCAACGCACGCGAGGTGATCATCTCGCACACGTAGAGCCCGGCGCCGTACTCGCGGCACAGCCGGCGGTACGCCATGTTCGTGATCCCGGCCATCGGCGCGAGCACGACCGGCACGTCGACCTCGATCGGGCCAATGCGCAGGGGGCCGCCGACTCGCGAGGCGGGTGCTTGTGTGATCGTCATACCTGTCCCATCTTCCCACGTCGGTGCGCGCCGGTAGCGTTCTCCACATGACGACCGACGCCAGCACCCGGTTCCACGCCGACGCCCAGGCCCGTGGCCTGCCGGTCGAGGTGGTCGAGCGCCCGGCCGCGGACTCCCTGCACGAGGCCGCCGGACTGCTCGGCATCGAGCCCGGCGACATCGTCAAGACCCTGGTGGTGAAGCGCCACGACGGCGGGTTCCTGCTCGCCCTGGTGCCCGGCGGCCGCAGCATCGCCTGGAAGAAGCTCCGCACGGTCGTCGGCGTCAACAAGCTCTCGATGCCCGACGCCGCCACCGCGCTCGGAGCGTCCGGGTACGAGCGCGGCACCATCACGCCGATCGGCGCCACAGGCGACCTGCCGGTGTACGCCGACGAGCGCATCGTCGGCCGCCGCGTCGCCCTGGGTGCGGGCCGGCACGGGGCGAGCGCCTTCGTCGACGCCGACGCGCTCGTCGCCGCCTACGGTGCAACCGTCGCCGACATCACCGACGAGGAACCGCAGCGCGACTGACGCAGCCGTCAGTCCGGCACCTCGGACCAGTCGCCCTCGGCCCCGGCGAACGAGCCGGCGTCGATCAGGCACGCATCGCCCTCGCAGACCGGCGCACCGCCGGGCGCGACGAGCGTCAGCAACGCGGGACGGGCCTCCAGGCCGGAAGCGGCGGAGAGGCCGCCCACGCCCGGCAGCCCCGTGAGCGCGTCCGGCACGGA
This sequence comes from Curtobacterium sp. MCSS17_005, assembly GCF_003234225.2. NCBI lineage: Bacteria > Bacillati > Actinomycetota > Actinomycetes > Micrococcales > Microbacteriaceae > Curtobacterium > Curtobacterium sp. MCSS17_005. Next base: position 1,729,128 of record NZ_CP126258.1, on the reverse strand, counting down.
CGGAACCGACGTCACGGCCTGGAGGCGCACCGCGCCCTGGTCGCTGATGGCCATGTCCGTCATCGGGTCACCGCCACGTCCGCGCTCGCGTCGTCCGCGGCGCGCTCGGCCGCCGAGGCGACCTCCTCCGGCGTGGTCTCGCGGAGCGCGACCACCTGGCGGAGCACCTGCTCGAACGTCGTGGGGTCCTGGGCGCCGGAGACGCCGTACTTGCCGTCGATCACGAAGAACGGCACGCCGTTGATCCCGTACGCCTGCGCCTGGGCCTGGTCGGCGCGGACCGCAGCGAGCTGGGCGTCGTCGCGCAGGGTGCTGAGGACCTCGTCGCGATCGAGGCCGATCTCCGCCGCCAGGTCGGCGAGGGAGGACTCCTGTCCGACGTGCTCGCCGCGCTCGAAGTAGGCGGTGAACAGACGCTCGACCATCTCGAGCTGCTTGCCGTGCTGCTTGGCGAGGTGGATGACCTGGTGGGCCTTCACGGTGTTGGTGTGGTGCATCGCCTCGAAGTCGTAGTCGAGGCCGACGCCCGCGGCGATGGCGGTGACCTGGTCGAGCATCTGCTGCGCCTGGTCGACGGGCATTCCCTTGTGGCTGGAGAGGAACTCGGCCTCGGTGCCCTCGAAGTCGACGGGGGTGTCCGGGCTGAGCTCGAAGGAGTGGTACTCGACCTCGACGGGGCGGCCTTCGCTCGAGGCACCGAACGCGGCGACGCCGGCCTCGAACTTGCGCTTGCCGATGTAGCACCAGGGGCAGGCGATGTCCGACCAGACATCGACCTTCACGGAGTCGTTCATGCTGACCCCAACGCGCTCGTGCGGCGCGCATTCCCGTCACTGGCAGCAGAACACCGGTGTTCGCAGGTCGAACACCCGATTGCGGGTGTGCAACGCACGAACACCGGTGTCTTGCGGAGCCGAACCCCCTAGGCGCCGAGCAACCGCTGCGCGAGGTACCCCTGCAGCTGGTCGAGCGAGACGCGCTCCTGGCTCATGGTGTCGCGCTCGCGCACCGTGACGGCCTTGTCCTCGAGCGTGTCGAAGTCGACCGTGATGCAGAACGGCGTGCCGATCTCGTCGTGGCGACGGTAGCGACGGCCGATGGCACCGGCGTCGTCGAAGTCCACGTTCCAGTTCTTGCGCAGGTCGTCGGCCAGGCCGCGGGCGACGGGCGAGAGCTGCTCGTTGCGCGACAGCGGCAGGACGGCGGCCTTCACCGGGGCCAGGCGCGGGTCGAGGCGCAGGACCGTGCGCTTGTCGACGCCGCCCTTCGCGTTGGGGGCCTCGTCCTCGTGGTACGAGTCGAGCAGGAACGCCATGAGCGCACGGGTCAGCCCGAACGACGGCTCGATGACGTACGGCACGTACTTCTCGTTGGCGGCCTGGTCGAAGAACCGGAGGTCCTGGCCGGACGCCTCGATGTGGTTGTTCAGATCGAAGTCGGTGCGGTTCGCGACGCCCATCAGCTCGCCCCACTCCGAGCCGGTGAAGCCGAAGCGGTACTCGATGTCGGCGGTGGCGTCGGAGTAGTGCGCCCGCTCGCCGTCCGGCACGTCGAAGCGACGCAGGTTCTCCGGGTCGATGCCGAGGTCGGTGTAGAACGCGACCGAGTCGGTGATCCACTGCTCGTAGTGCTCCTGGGCCGAGGCCGGCGGCACGAAGTACTCGATCTCCATCTGCTCGAACTCGCGCGTGCGGAAGATGAAGTTGCCGGGCGTGATCTCGTTGCGGAACGCCTTGCCGACCTGCCCGATGCCGAACGGGGGCTTCATGCGGCTCGTCGTGACGACCTGCGCGAAGTCGACGAAAATGCCCTGGGCGGTCTCGGGGCGCAGGAAGTTCAGGCCTTCTTCGGACTCGACCGGGCCGAGGTAGGTCTTGAGCATCCCGGAGAACTCGCGGGGCTCGGTCCACTCGCCGCGGGTGCCGCAGTTCGGGCAGGCGATCTCGGCCATGCGGCCTTCGGGGTCACGGCCCTTCTTGGCGACGAACGCCTCGATCAGGTGATCCTCGCGGAACCGGTGGTGGCAGTGCAGGCACTCCACCAGCGGGTCGGTGAAGGTCGCGACGTGGCCGGAGGCCTCCCACACCTTGCGGGGCAGGATCACCGCGGAGTCGAGGCCGACCATGTCCCCGCGGCCCCGGACGAACCGCTGCCACCACTGACGCTTGATGTTCTCCTTGAGCTCCACACCGAGGGGCCCGTAGTCCCATGCGGAGCGGGAGCCTCCGTAGATCTCACCCGACTGGAAGACGAAGCCGCGGCGCTTGGCCAGGGCGATGACGCTGTCGAGACGGGAGGGCTGTGCCAAAGGGTGCTCCAGAGGTCGCCGAGCTGGGTGCTCGGTGCGGAAACGGTCCGGGCAAGACTACCGGCGATCCCGGCCCGGGAGGCCCGCCCCGGGTCCGCCCTCCGCGCTCACCTCGCCGACGTGCCCGGCCCCACCCCGCCGAGCGCGGCCACGACGTCGGTCACGTCGGACTCGTCGTTCCACAGGTGGAACGCGATGCGCAGTCGACCGGCACGCCCCGAGGCGGTGAGCCCCGCGGCGGTGAGGGCCCGGAGGGCCGCCCCGTCGGCGTCCGCGAACGTCACGATCGCCTGCCCGTCACCCTGCCCGTCGCCCTGCCGAGGCGACCCCAGGGCGGCGCACAGCCGATCCGCGAGACCGGTGGCGTGCCTCCAGACCGCCTGCTGGTCGAGCGCGACCGCGTGCTCGAGCGCGGCCACGGCACCGGGCCACGCCTGCCAGGCCGGCGAGACGTCGAAGCGACGCGCGTCGTCGGCCAGGTGCATGGCGGGGCCGTAGCAGGAGGACCAGACGTCCTGGCCCGCGTACCAGCCGGCCTGCACCGGGCGGAGTCGACCGAGGGCCGTGTCGGACAGCGTCATGAAGGCGACCCCACGCGGTGCGCAGAGCCACTTGTAGGCGTGCGTGAGCGTCACGTCGAACGGTGCCGCGTCGACGGGCAGGACGCCGGCCGCCTGCGTGAGGTCGCAGAGGGTGAGGGCGCCGACGCGTCGGGCGGCGGCCACGACCGGCTCGGGGTCGGTGACCACGCCGGTGGCGGACTGCACCGCGGACCAGGCGACGAGGGCGGTGTCCGGTCCGACGGCGTCCGCGAGCCGGTCGAGCGGGACGCTCCGGACCCGGACGCCACGGTGTGCCTGCGCGAGGAACGGGAAGACGACCGAGCTGAAGTCACCGTCGGGGACGACGACCTCGGCCCCGTCCGGCAGGGCGTCGGCGACGACCGCGGCCATCACCGAGGTCTGCGAGCCGGTCGCGACGCGCTCCGCCGGGACGCCAGCCAGCGCGGCGAAGAGCGCACGCCCCTGCTCGACCAGCGCGCCGTACCGGGCGGGTGACGTCTCGGCCCGGGACCACGCGTCGAGGTCGGCGCGCTGGGCGGCGAGGGTGCCGCGGGTCGGCAGGCCCGCGGTGCACGCCGCCAGGTAGCCGCGGCCGGCGGGGAAGGAGTCCATGCGGACAGCGTCCTCGTTCCCGTCCCATCACACCAGAGCCGGTTCGTTGTGCCACCGATAACATCGGGTGATGGACGAGATCGATCCCCAGTTGCTCCGGGTCCTCCGCGCGGTGGCTGACGGCGGGTCGATCACCCGCGCTGCCGCCGCACTCGGGTCGAGCCAGCCGGCCGTCAGCCAGCTGGTGGCCCGGGCCGAACAGCGCCTCGGCCACGCGCTGGTCCTGCGGGGCGGACGGGGCGCGACCCTCACGCACGCGGGGCAGGTGCTCGCCGACCACGCTCTGCACGTGCAGGCCGCGCTGACCGCGGCGCGCGAGGACCTCGACGCCGTCGGCGGGCTCAGCCGTGGCCGGGTGCGACTGGCCGGATTCCCGAGCGCCTCCTCCGCCCTCGTGCCCGCGGTGCTCGCCCGGCTCGCCGCGACGGCGCCCGGCGTGACGACCTCGTACGTCGAGGTCGAGCCACCCGAGGCACTCGACCTGCTGCACGGTGGCGAGGTCGACGTCGCCCTGACCTTCACCTACGTCGGCGGCGAGGTCGGGACCACCCCGGACCCGGGCCTCGTCACCCGGGCGCTCGGTCGCGATCCGCTCGCGCTGGTGACGCCGGTCGAGGACTCGCGCTCCGCCATCTCCGTGGGCGCCGGTGTCGTCGGCTCGGCCGTCGTGGACCTCGCGTCCCACCACGACGCCCGGTGGATCGGGGGCTGCCCGCGTTGCCGTGGGCACCTGCTCGCCTCGTGCGCGAGCGCGGGGTTCACGCCGGACATCGTGCTCGAGACGGACAACGCCGCCGCGGTGGTGGGACTCGTCGCCGCCGGGCTCGGGGTGGCGCTGCTCCCCCGGCTGGCTCTCGCGACGACGGTCATCCCCGCCGGTGTCGCGATCGACCCCGTGGACGACGAGCTGGCCCGGCGTGTCGAGGTCGTCGTCGCGCGTGGTGCCGACCGTGTGCCGAGCATCCGGGCGGCGCTCGACGCGGTGCGCTCGGCCGCCCACCTGCTGGAGGGCCCGCTGCCGGGCTGAGGTGTGGCGGGCGCCGAGTCTCGGCTGCGCGGACACTCCGCGCCGCCCGGACGGCGCAGACTGTCCGCGGATCCGAGACTCGGTCCTGGCCCGGCGCCCGGGGCCGGGGCCGGGGCCGGGGCTCGGGCTAGGCCGTCGGGGCGTCGACCGCGCCGCCGTAGCGTCGGTCGCGGCTGGCGTACTCCTCGATCGCACCCCACAGGTCGGTGCGACGGAAGTCCGGCCAGAGCCGGTCGAGGAACACCATCTCGGCGTAGGCGGACTGCCACAGCAGGAAGTTGCTCGTGCGCTGCTCCCCCGAGCTCCGGAGGAACAGGTCGACGTCGGGCATCTCGGGCACGTACAGGCGCTTGGCGAGTGCCTTCTCGGTGACCTGGCTCGGCTTCAGGCGTCCGGCGGCGACGTCCTCGGCCATGCCCCGCACGGCGTCGACGATCTCGTTCCGGCCGCCGTAGTTCACGCACATCGTCAGCGTGAGGACGTCGTTGCCCGCCGTCATCCGCTCGGCGGTCTCGAGCTCGTCGATGACGCTCCGCCACAGCCTCGGACGGCGGCCGGCCCACCGCACCTTGACGCCCCACTGGTGCAGCTGGTCACGGCGACGGCGGATGACGTCGCGGTTGAAGCCCATCAGGAACCGGACCTCTTCCGGGGAGCGCTTCCAGTTCTCCGTCGAGAACGCGTACGCCGACACGTGCCCGACGCCGATCTGGATCGCCCCGGCGACGACGTCGAGCAGCGAGGCCTCGCCCGCCTTATGCCCCTCGATCCGGGTGAGGCCGCGGCCGTTCGCCCACCGGCCGTTGCCGTCCATGACGATGGCCACGTGCTCCGGCACGAACCGGGCCGGGATCGCCGGGGGCGTCTCGCCGGTCCAGTCGATCGGGCGGAACGGTTCGACGTCGTCGGGGCGGCGGGGGCTCATGCGGTGGGGGCTCCTTCGACAGCGGGATCAGGATCGGGCTCGGGTACGGCGGGTGCCGGGGTCGAGGCCACTGCGCGCGCCGTCGCCTCGGGTCCGCCGTGGGTCTGCGGCACCGGCATCGGGTGTTCGGAGCGGTCGACGTGCGGCAGGGACCGGAGCGATCGTTCCAGGTGCCACTGGGCGTAGGCCGCGACCACGCCGGAGGCCCGCGAACGTGTTCGTTCGTCGGTGGCGTCGACCGTCGCCCAGTCACCGGCGAGCAGGGAGCCGAGCACCCCGAGCGTCGCCGGGTCGAGCCGCGGGGTCCCCGGGGGTGCCGCACGGTCGGCGACGACACCACCGAGCTGCACCACGAACGCCGAGTGCGGGCCGGGCTCCCCCGTCACCGCGCAGTCGCTGAACGAGGGCGCCCACCCCGCGATGCTCATCGCGCGGAGCAGGTACGAGTCGAGGGTCGCGCTGGACTGGTGCTCCCCGCGGGACAACGAGCGGAGCGCCCCGACGAGCAACAGGTACTGCTGCAGCCCGGCGTCGGCTTCGCTCAGTCGGTCAGCGGTCTCGACCATGGCGCTGGCCGCGGTGTACGCGCCGTAGTCGGCGACGATCTGCGCCCCGTACGCGCCGAGGGACTCCGCCTGGGTGACGATGTCGAGCGACCGGCCCTCGTAGAACTGGGCGTCGACGACCATGAACGGCTCGAGTCGGCTGCCGAACTTCGACGCGGTCCGCCGCACGCCCTTGGCCACGGCGCGGATTTTGCCGTGCTGCCGCGAGAGCATCGTGACGATGCGGTCGGCTTCACCGAGCTTGTGGGTGCGCAACACGACGCACTCGTCCCGGTACAGCGGCATGCCCCCAGTATCCCCCGCCCCGCCGACAGCCGCGTGCGGTGCGGGAGGCCCGGGCGTACCGAGTGGAATCGGGCGTACCTGGTCGGAAGGAACGACCAGGTACGCCCGATTCGACCTGCCATCGCGCGTGACGGGGGGAAGACCGGGCACAGACAGGAGGCGCGGTGCGGGACGGACCCGCGCCACGCCTCCAGGGCCGGTTGCGATCTCAGGCGGAGACGAGCTCCGGCGCGCCGGCCGCGGCACCCGCACGCACCGCGCGGTTCACCGCGGACACGATCGCCTTGAGCGACGCCGTGGAGATGTCGGCGTCGATGCCGACGCCCCACAGGCGCACGCCGTCGACGTCGAGCTCGACGTAGGACGCGGCCTTCGCGTCACCGGAGGCGCTCATCGTGTGCTCCGAGTAGTCGTACAGCGTGACCTGGACGCCCTGCTCGGCGAGCACCTTGAGGAACGCGTCGATGGGACCGGTGCCGACGGCCTCGGCCGTGACCGCGCCCTCGTCGACCCGGAGTGCCACGGACAGCGAGGTCGTGCCCTCGAAGTCGCTCGACGTCGCCGTCTTGGTGAGCTCGTACCGGCCCCACTTCTCGTCGTCGATCGACGCGGGCAGGTACTCGTCCTGGAACACGTCCCAGATGCGCTGCGACGAGAACTCGCCACCCTCGGTGTCGGTGTGCCGCTGCACGACGCCGGAGAACTCGATCTGCAGCTTGCGGGGCAGGTCGAGGGCGTGGTCGGTCTTGAGCAGGTACGCCACACCGCCCTTGCCGGACTGCGAGTTGACGCGGATGACGGCCTCGTACGAGCGACCGATGTCCTTCGGGTCGACGGGCAGGTACGGCACCGCCCACTCGATCTCGTCGATGTCCTTGCCCGCGGCGGCGGCCTTGGCCTTCATCGCCTCGAAGCCCTTGTTGATGGCGTCCTGGTGCGAGCCGCTGAACGCCGTGTACACGAGGTCGCCCGCCCACGGCTGGCGCTCCGGCACCGGCAGCTGGTTGCAGTACTCGACGGTGCGCTTCACCTGGTCGATGTCGGCGAACGAGATCTCCGGGTCGATCCCCTGCGTGAACAGGTTCATGCCGAGGGCGACCAGGTCCACGTTGCCGGTGCGCTCACCGTTGCCGAACAGGCAGCCCTCGATGCGGTCGGCGCCGGCCATGTAGCCGAGCTCGGCGGCCGCGACCGCGGTGCCGCGGTCGTTGTGCGGGTGCAGCGAGAGGATGACGTCCTCGCGGTGGGCGAGGCGGCGTGACATCCACTCGATCGAGTCGGCGTAGACGTTCGGCGTGGCCATCTCGACGGTGGCGGGGAGGTTGATGATGACCTTGCGCTCGGGCGTCGGCTCGAAGACCTCGAGGACGGCGTTGCAGATCTCCAGTGCGACCTCGAGCTCGGTGCCCGTGTAGGACTCCGGCGAGTACTCGTAGTAGATCGTCGTGTCGTGCTGCAGCGTGGCTTCGGCCGCCTTGCAGAGCTTCGCACCGGTGACCGCGATGTCCACCACGCCCTGCACGTCGGTGCGGAAGACGACCTCGCGCTGCACGATGCTCGTCGAGTTGTACAGGTGGACGATGGCCTGCTTCGCGCCGTCGATCGCCTCGTAGGTGCGCTGGATGAGGTGCTCGCGCGCCTGGGTCAGCACCTGGATCGTGACGTCGTCGGGGATCGCGCCCTCGTCGATCAGCGACCGGACGAAGTCGAAGTCGGTCTGCGAGGCGCTCGGGAACCCGACCTCGATCTCCTTGTAGCCCATCCGGACGAGGAGGTCGAACATCGCCCGCTTGCGCTCGGCGTCCATCGGGTCGATGAGGGCCTGGTTGCCGTCACGCAGGTCGACGGCACACCAGCGCGGCGCCTTGTCGATGCGCTTCGTGGGCCAGGTGCGGTCCGGCAGGTCGACGCTGATCTGCTCGTGGAACGGGACGTACTTGTGGATCGGCATCCCGGAGGGCTGCTGGGTGTTCTGCATCGTTCTTCGCTTTCGTCGCGTGTTCGTGAGCTGTTGTGGTGCGGCCACGACGGACTCCGCGACGAGGTGGGCCGGAGTGTCAGGCCTCGTCGCGGCAGCGAAGGAGGAGGAGTGCCGAGTACATCGAGACCCACGGTAGCACCGGAGCAGCGGGCTGGCGCAAGAGTGTGACGCGGGAGGCCCGCGGCTTCCGAACGGGGTGCCGAGTGGTCGAGACATGCCGCGGGCCGGTCGCCGAGTGGTCACGATCTGTCGCCCGGGCCGCGTCCAGACGACGGTTCGTGACACCTCGGCGGACGTGAGCGGCGTGGCGGGGCCGGCCAGGGCAGGTCGACGCGACCTCACGACGGACGGGAGGCCCGGTGCCAGCTGGCACCGGGCCTCCCGTGTCGTCGCGTGGTGCGACCAGGGCGACGGGTCAGTCGACCGCGAGCGCCTCGGTCGGCGGGACGCGCATCGCGCGCCGCACCGGGGCGATGGTGGCGACGACCGCCAGGGCCAGCGCGCCGATCACCACGATGCCGATGGTCAGCGGCGGCAGCACCGGTGCCACGGGCGTCCCGAGCGAGCCGAGCAGCGTCTGCCCGCCGACCCAGCCGTACAGCGTGCCGAGTGCAAGCCCCGCGACGACGGCCGCGACGACCATCTGCACGGCCTCGGTCACGATCATCCGTCGGACCTGCGCACCGGTCAGGCCGAGCACCCGCAGCAGCCCGAGTTCGCGTCGACGCTGGAGCACCCCGAGCGCCAGGGCGTTCACGACCCCGACGGCGGCGATCACGGCGGAGAAGCCGACGATCACGCTGACGACGGCGTTGATCTGCACGAAGAGGTCCCGTTGCGCCTCGATCATCTCGGGGGTGGCGCTCCCCGCGCTCATGGCGCGCATCTCGGTCTCGAGCACGTGCTGCATGATGCCGAGCGCCACCGCGAAGGTGACGAGCAGGGTGACGCCGATGACGAGTCCGATGGTCGCCCGCGAGGACCGTCCCGGCGCCCGCATCGCGTTCCGTCCGGCGAGCAGGACGACGGGGTCGTGCGAGCCGATGCGGCCGATGAGCTGCAGCACCGGCGGCATCACGACCGTCGCCCCCACCGCGACCCCCGCGAAGGACACGAACCCGCCGAGCGCCGCCGGCAGGACCGCGACCGGGGACAGTGAGCTCACCGCGAGCCCGAGCAGCATGAGCACCGCGCCGCCGGCCATGAGCACGATCGACCAGACCTTGCGGGCGGTGCCGGACCGGACGTCGTCGTGGCTCGGCTCGACCGACGACGACAGCGCTTCGAGCGGTGTGACGGTGAGCACGCGGCGCGAACCGGCAGCGAAGGCACCCCAGGTGGCGAGGACGACGGCCACGACCGGCAGGACGAGCTCCCACGGCACGTACGTGTACTCGGCGTCGGGCAGCACCCCGTTGCCCCGCAGGACGACGACGAACGAGGCCGAGAGCGCGGTCCCCACGACGGCGCCGACGACCCCGCCGAGCACGCCGACCACCAGGCCGGTGCGGGTGATCCGCGCCCGCAGGGTCCCGCCGGTCGCGCCGACCAGCCGCTGCAGGGCGATGATCCGGGTCTGCCCGGCGATCAGGGTGGCACAGGTGTTCGCGGTGACGATCGCGCCGACGTAGAGCGCGATGCCGAGGAACAGCCACCCGACCACCGACAGGATCGCCTTGATCGGACCGAGGTCGGCGACCCCGGCGGCTCGGAGCGCCTCGGTCACGATCCCCGGCGCGATGACGAGGGCGGAACCGAACGTGGTGCCGAGGGCGGCGACCAGGACGGTGGGGGCGAAGGAGCGGACGCCGTTCACGCTGCTGCCTCCATCCCGAGCATCGTCGTGGAGATCGCGCCGGCGTCCATCGCGGGGCGGTCGGCGACGATCCGCCCGTCGGCCAGGAACAGGATGCGGTCGGCGTTCGCGGCCGCCACCGGGTCGTGCGTGACCATGACGACGCTCTGGCCCCATTCCTGGACGGCGCCGCGGAGGATCGCGAGCACGTCGCGCCCCGTCCGGGAGTCGAGCGCGCCGGTCGGTTCGTCGGCGACGACCACCGCCGGTCGCGAAGCGAGCGCCCGTGCGATGGCGACGCGCTGCTGCTGCCCGCCGGAGAGCTGGTGCGGCCGGTGCGTCAGCCGGTTGCCGAGCCCGAGCATCTCGACCAGCCGGTCGATCCAGGCGGTCTCCTCGCGCGAGGGCTTGTGCCCACCGAGCAGGAACGGCAGCCGGATGTTCTCGCTGACGTCGAGCGTCGGGACGAGGTTGAACGACTGGAACACGAAGCCCAGCCGACGACGACGCAGCTCGGTGAGGTCCTTGTCGCCCAGGGCCGTGATGTCGACGCCGTCGATCTGGATCCGGCCGGCGGACACGGCGTCGAGGCCGGCCGCGACGTGCATGAGCGTCGACTTGCCGGACCCGGACGGGCCCATCACCGCGGTGAACTCCCCCGCGCCGATGTCGACGCTGACGTCGTCGAGCGCGGTCACACGTCGGGCGTCGTCGCCGTAGTGCTTGGACACGTGGTCGAGGCGGATGATCGGGGCGTGGCTCGTGGTCATGCCTCCACGATGACGGTCAGGGGTCCCGTCCCGCGTCGCCCGCTCGGCTCCTGTGGATCGTCCGCTCGGCTCGGTTGCCTGTGGAGGGGTCATCCCCGCGGATGACCCGGCGTCAGTCGGCCTTGGTGACGAGCCCGTGTTCGTGGGCGAAGACGACGAGCCGCACCCGGTCGCGGAGCTCGAGCTTCGTCAGGACCCGCGAGATGTGCGTCTTCACGGTGGCCTCACTGACGTACTCGTGCTGGGCGATCTCGCTGTTGCTGAACCCCCGGGCTGCCAGGTCGAAGATCTCGCGCTCACGCGGGGTGAGGTCGGCGAAGGCTGCTGGGACGGCGGCGGCACGGCCGACCGAGTCGTCGTACCGTCGTAGGAGCTCCCGCGTGGCTGACGCGGCGAACACCGCGGTGCCGGCGTGCACGGTCCGGACCGCCGCGAGCAGGAACTCGGGGTCGGCGTCCTTGAGCACGAATCCGCTGGCACCGGCGCGGATGGCCTTGGCGGCGGCCTCGTCGAAGTCGAACGTGGTCAGCACGAGGACCTTCGCACCGTCGGTGCCGGACTGCCCGACGATGTGACCGGTCGCCGTGATGCCGTCCATCACGGGCATCCGGACGTCCATCAGCACCACGTCGGGACGGGTCCGCCGGACGAGTTCGACCCCCTCGGCACCGTCGCCCGCCTCGCCGACGAACCGCAGGTCGGGCTGCGAGTCGATGAGCATCCGGATGCCGGTGCGGAACAGCGCCTGGTCGTCGACGAGGGCGACGCGGATCGAGTGCTCGTCGGTCGGGATCGTGGTCATCGGGCGGTGCGCTCCTGCTCGGTCGGGGTGATCCTGCCGCGGGGCATCTGCCCGCTGGCCGGGACGGTCGGCATCCGGACGGCGACCGCGAAGTCGTCCCCTCGGGCCCCGGCGGTCATGGTGCCGCCGGTCATCACGGCGCGCTCGCGCATGCCGACCAGGCCGTGGCCCGTGCCGGGGCCGCGGACGCCGTCGTCGGCACGACGGTTCACGACGGCGATCTCCACGGTGTCCGGCCGGTAGGTCAGGGCGGCACGCACCGGACTGCCGGGCTCTCCGTGCTTGTACGCGTTCGTCAGGCTCTCCTGCACGATCCGGTAGACGGCGAGCTGCGTGGTGGTGGGCAGCCCGGCGGGGTCGCCCTCGCGTTCCACCCGCACGTCGAGCCCGAGCTGCCGCATCTCGTCGACGAGCCGGTCGATGTCGTCGATCTCGGGCGTCGGCGCGGTCCCCTGCTCGTGCCGGAGCGCGCCGAGGAGTTCGCGGACGTCGCCGAGTGCCCGCCGGGCCGTGGCCGAGATGGTGCTGAGGGCCTGGTCGGCCACCGCGGGGTCGGCCTTCAGGGCGTACCGGGCACCGTCGGACTGCGCGATGACCACCGCGAGCGAGTGCGCGACGATGTCGTGCATGTCGCGGGCGATCCGCACGCGCTCCTGCTCCACCGCGACGGCCCGGTCGGCCCGCGCGGCATCACGCTCGGCCAGCAGCTGGGCCTCGCGACTCATGCTCGCCGAGCGACGGGTCCGGACCACGAGTCCGGCGAGCCACGGCAGCAGCAGCAGGAGCAGGACGACGGCGAAGAACGACAGGGTGACCTGCAGCGACTCCGGCACGGACGTCGAGGTGGTCTCGTAGGTCAAGCGGTTCCGGTAGTCGTCGAAGCCCATGTACGCCGCCGCCGCCACGGACCCGACGATCGCCGACACGAGCCCGGCCAGCCGCACACGGCGGCTGCCGTACGCACTCGTCGTGTACATGACGCCGGCGATGAACGCGTTCGACACGTCCGGGACCTGCAGGGTGGCCATCTCGAAGACCGCGAACACCCACGCCACGGCCAGGGCGAGCCCGGGTGACAGGCGCCGGAGTGCCAGGGCGGCGGTCATCCCGACCACGGTGACCACGGACAGCGGCCCATCGAGCCCGCGCCCGCTGGCGACCAGCACGAGGCCGCCGAGCAGCACGGCGATCAGCAGGTCGGTGATGACCTGCGCGCGCAGCATGGGACGGAACACCCGCCCACGGTACGGCGGGCCGCTCGTCCCCGCGTCCCTCGCCCGGATGACCCGGGGTGCGAGCGGTGGACGGTCAGAAGCCGAGCCGTCCGAGCTGCTTCGGGTCACGCTGCCACTCCTTGGCCACCTTCACGCGGATGTTCAGGTAGACGTGCCGGCCGCCGAGCAGCGACTCGATCTCGACGCGGGCCCGCGAACCGACGTCCTTCAGGCGCTCGCCCTTGTGTCCGATGACGATCGCCTTCTGGCTGTCCCGCTCGACGAACAGGTTCGCGAAGATGCGGAGGGGGCCGTCGGCGTCCTCGTCGGCGTCGGGCTCGACGATGTCCTCGATGACCACGGCCAGCGAGTGCGGCAGCTCGTCACGGACGCCCTCGAGCGCGGCTTCGCGGATGAGCTCGCCGATGCGCTCCTCGTCGGTCTCCTCGGTCACCGCGCTCGAGTCGTACAGCTGCGGCGACTCGGGCAGCAGGCTCGTGACGACGCCCAGCAGGTCTTCGAGCTGCATGCCCCGGGTGCCCGAGGTCGGCACCACGGCGTCCCAGTCGCGGAGCTTCGAGACGGCCAGCAGCTGCTCGCCGACGCGGTCCTTCGAGGCGCTGTCGATCTTGGTGACGATCGCGATCTTCTTGGCGCGCGGGTACTGGTCGAGCGTGTCGTTGATGAACCGGTCACCAGGACCGACGGGCTCGTTCGCCGGCACGCAGAACCCGATCACGTCGACGTCGCCGAGCGTGGACTGCACGAGGTCGTTCAACCGCTCGCCGAGCAGGGTGCGCGGACGGTGCACGCCCGGGGTGTCGACGATGATGACCTGGCCGTCGGGCCGGTGCACGATCCCGCGGATGGCGCGCCGGGTGGTCTGCGGCTTGGACGAGGTGATGGCGACCTTCTCGCCCACCAGGGCGTTGGTCAGCGTCGACTTGCCGACGTTCGGACGGCCGACGAACGAGACGAAGCCCGCGCGGTAGGGCTTCTCCGAGCCGGCCTGGGTGGTGTCGGGGTCGGTCATGCGTGCGTGGTTCCCGTCGTGGTGGGTTCGGCGTCGTCGAAGGCGTCCTCGACGTCGGCCAGGGCGTGGGTGCGCTCGGCGAGCACGGTGATGAGGTGGCGGCGCTTGCCCTCGACCCGGTCGGCGGTCAGGACGACCCCGGACACGGTGACGGTGTCGCCGGAGACGGCCAGGTGTCCGAGCTCCTTGGTGAGCAGGCCACCGGCGGTGTCGACGTCGTCGTCGTCGAGCTCGATGCCGAACAGGTCACCGAGCTCGTCGATCGGCAGTCGGGCGGAGATCCGCCAGATGCCCGGTTCGACCTCGGTCCGGTCGACGACGGCGCGGTCGTACTCGTCGGAGATGTCACCGACGAGCTCTTCGATGAGGTCCTCCATGGTCACGAGCCCGGCGACACCGCCGTACTCGTCGACCACCAGCACCAGGTGGTTCTTGGCGACCTGCATGTGCCGCAGGGTGTCGTCGGCGTGCTTCGACTCCGGCACGAACTCGGCGGGCCGCAGCAGTCGGCTGACCCGCTCGCTGCGGGACGTCGGCCGTTCGTACAGCGACCGTGCGACGTCGCGCAGGTAGAGCACGCCCCGCACGTCGTCGCTGTCTTTGCCCGTCACCGGCATCCGGGACACCCCGGCGGCCAGGAACTGCTCCATGGCCGCGGCGAGCGTCTCGGCACCGTCGACGGTGAGCATGTCCGTGCGGGGCACCATGACCTCGCGCACAAGGGTGTCGCTGAACTCGAACACCGAGTGGATGAGCTCGCGGTCCTCGTCCTCGAGCACGTTGCTCTCGGTGGCCTCGTCGACGAGCGAGAGCAGCTGCTCCTCGCTCGACACGGTGGAGGCGCTCCGGCCGCGGCCGGGGGTGACCCGGTCGCCGATCCGGACGAGCAGCCCGGCCAGCGGACCGAGCACGATGCGGACCCCACGGACGATGCCGCCGGTCGCACCGATCAGCCGCTCGGCGTGGGCACGTCCGACGCTGCGGGGGCTCGACCCGACCAGCACGAACGACACCGCGGTCATGATCGCGGCGGAGAGCACGAGTGCGAGCCACCAGCTGTCGAAGGCGCGCACGAGGGCGATCGTCACGAGCACCGCGGCCGCGGTCTCGGCGAGGACGCGGAAGAAGTTCAGCGCGTTGACGTGCGCCCCGACGTCGTCCGCGATCGCCTCGATGGCGCGCCGGCGTTTGTTGCCCCTGGCGATCTCCTCGAGGTCGGCACGGGAGACCACCGAGAGCGCGGCGTCACTCGCGGCGAGGAGTCCGCCGAGCACGACGAGCCCCAGCGCCACCGCGAGGAGTCCGGCGACGACGACCACCGACTACCGCCCTCGGTGCTGGGCGGCGAAGGCGGTCAGGATCTCGCCCTGGATGCCGAACATCTCGGCCTTCTCGTCGGGCTCGGCGTGGTCGAAGCCGAGCAGGTGCAGGATGCCGTGGCAGGTGAGCAGCAGCATCTCGTCGGTGCTCGAGTGCCCGGCGGTCTTCGCCTGCTCCTCGGCCACCTGCGGGCAGAGCACGATGTCGCCCAGCAGCCCGGCCGGCGTGGGGTCGTCCTCGGTGCCGGGACGCAGCTCGTCCATCGGGAAGCTCAGGACGTCCGTCGGGCCGGGCTCGTCCATCCAGCGCACGTGCAGCTGCTCCATCGCGCCCTCGTCGACCAGCACGATCGCGAGCTCGGCGTCGGCGTGGACGTGCATCGCGTCCAGGGCGAAGGCGGCGAGCCGCTGGATCGCGGCCTCGTCCACCTCGACGCCGGACTCGTTGTTGAGCTCGATGCTCACCGGGTGCCTCCTCGGGCGTCGTTCTGGGGGTACGGGGGTCGTGCGCGGTCCTGCGGCGGGCGCCCACGGCGTTCGGCGCGGTTGGCGCCGTCGGGATTGCCGACCGGGGCGGTGCCACGGCCACCCGGGCGCTGCCCGGCCTGCTCGGCGAGGCGCTCCTCGTCGTAGACCGTGTACGCGTCCACGATCCGGCCGACCAGGGTGTGGCGGACCACGTCCTCGCTGCCGAGACGGGCGAAGTGGATGTCCTCGACCTGGTCGAGGATGCGCGTCACGAGCCGGAGACCGGAGACGTTGCCCGGCAGGTCGACCTGGGTGATGTCGCCCGTGATGACCATCTTCGAACCGAACCCGAGCCGGGTCAGGAACATCTTCATCTGCTCGGGCGTGGTGTTCTGCGCCTCGTCGAGCACCACGAAGGAGTCGTTGAGCGTCCGGCCGCGCATGTACGCCAGCGGGGCCACCTCGACGGTGCCGGCCGCCAGGAGCTTCGGGACCAGCTCCGGGTCCATCATCTCGTTGAGGGCGTCGTACAGCGGGCGCAGGTACGGGTCGATCTTGTCGGTCAGCGTGCCCGGCAGGAAGCCGAGCCGCTCGCCGGCCTCGACCGCGGGACGGGTGAGGATGATCCGGTTGACCTCGCGCCGTTGCAGCGCCTGCACCGCCTTGGCCATCGCCAGGTAGGTCTTGCCGGTACCGGCCGGACCGATGCCGAACGTGATGGTGTGCTCGTCGATGGCGTCGACGTAGGCACGCTGCCCGTCGGTCTTCGGGCGCACGGACTTGCCGCGGCTCGACACGATCGGGGTGCCGAAGGTGTCGGACGGCTTGCGGTCGTCGTCGAGGATCCGTGCGGACATCGGGATGTCGGCCGGGCCGATCTCCTGCCCGCGCCTGACCATGCCGACGAGCTCGTCGACGAGCCCCTTCGCGCGGGCGACGTCGCGCTCCGGCCCGCTCAGCGTGACCTCGTTGCCACGGACGACGACCCGGACGCCGGGGTACTGGCGCTCGACGGTCTTGAGCAGCCGGTCCTGGGGGCCGAGCAGCTGCACCATGGCGATGCCGTCGACCTGGAGCGAGACCGAGACGGGCTCGTCGTCGGCGGCGGTGGGCTGTACTGGTTCGTTAACCGGCAAGGGTGCCTTCCTGCAGTTCACCTGCGAGTACGTGCGCGTGCACGTGGAACACGGTCTGACCGGCGGCTTCGCCGGTGTTGAAGACGAGTCGGAACTGACCGTCGGCGCGCTCGTCGGCGATGCGCTGCGCGGTGGCGACGACGTGGGCCAGCAGGTCGGGGTCGCCCGCTGCGAGTTCGCCGACGTTCGCGTACTGCTCGGTCTTGGGGACGACGAGCACGTGGACGGGAGCCTTCGGGGCGATGTCCTCGATCGCGATCACGCGGTCGTCCTCGGTGACGATGGTCGCCGGGATCTCGCGCGCGATGATCTTGGAGAAGACGCTGGGCGTGCTGCTGCTCATGGCTCCATCGTAGGACGCGCCCGACGGCGTGGTCCGGCTCACCAGCGACCCAGTCGCGCCTGCAGGACAGCGAGTGCCGCCGGTCCGGCGGTGGACGTGCGGAGCACACTGTCGCCGAGTCGGACCCGCACGGCGCCCGCGGCCTCGAGCCGGTCGAGCTCCGCGCCGTCGATGCCGCCTTCGGGGCCGACGACGAGGGCGATGTCCTCGGCGTCCGTCGGGGGCTCCCAGGTGGCGAGCCGCACGGTCGCGGTCGGGTCGAGCAGGACGAGGGTGGTCCCGTCCCCCAGCGCGGACACGAGCTGTCCGGTCGTCACCAGCGGCGCGACGACGGGCACGCGCGGACGGATCGCCTGCTTCGCGGCCTCGTGCGCGATCGCGGCCCATCGGGCACGGCCCTTCTCGACCTTCGCACCGTCCCACCGGGAGACGCTGCGCGCGGCCGACCACGGCACGACCCGGTCGACCCCGATCTCGGTCGCCGCCTGCACCGCCATCTCGTCGCGACCGCCCTTTGCCAGCGCTTGCACGAGTGTCAGCGACGGGCGCGGTGCGTCCTGGTGCTCGACGGTCTCGACCGCGAGCTCCAGCGTGTCCTTGCCGAGTGCCGTCACCGGGCCGGAGACCACGGTGCCCCGGCCGTCGGCGATCCGCAGGACCTCGCCGACCCGGACGCGCGCGACGGAGACCGCGTGTCGGCCCTCGGCGCCGTCGAGCGACACCGGGTCACCGACGGCGACGCCGTCCAGCGAGTCGACGAGGTACAGCGACGCCATCAGTGGTTGAAGAACCGGTCGCGGAGCTTGCCGAACATGCCCTGCTGGAACCGGGCGAGCTGCGGGGCGGTGGTCTTGTGCGACTTCGCGAGCTGCTCCACCAGCTGTCGTTCCTTGTGGGACAGCTTGGTCGGCGTGACGACCTGCACGCCCACCCGCAGGTCACCGCGGCCGTTCCCACGCAGCTTCGTGATGCCGCGGTCCTTGATGACGAGGACGTCGGCACTCTGCACACCGGGACGGATCTCGAGCTCGACCGGACCGTCGAGGCCGTCGATCGTGGTGGTCGTGCCGAGGACGGCGTCGGTCATACCGACCTCGAGCGTCGCGAGCAGGTCGTCGCCGTCACGGCTGAAGACGTCGTCGTGGCGCACACGGATCTCGAGGTACAGGTCACCGGACGGGCCGCCGGCCGGACCGACCTCGCCCTGGCCCGGCATCTGCAGGCGGAGACCGGAGTCGACACCGGCGGGGACGTCCACCGGCACGGTGCGACGCGCGCGGACGCGGCCCTGACCCTGGCAGGTCGGGCAAGGGCTCGGGATGACGGTGCCGTACCCGCGGCAGGTGCCGCACGGGGCGCTCGTCACCACGTTGCCCAGGAGCGAACGGACCTGGCGCTGGATGTGCCCGGAGCCGCCGCAGATGTCGCACGTGCGCGGGCTTGTGCCCGGTGCGCAGCAGGAGCCGTGGCAGGTCTCGCACAGCACCGCCGTGTCGACCTCGACGTCCTTGTGGGTGCCGAAGACGACCTCGTCGAGGTCGACCTCGATGCGGAGCAGGGCGTCCTGGCCGCGCTCGGCACGGCTGCGCGGGCCCGACCCACGGCCGCCGCCACCGCCGCCGCCACCGAAGAAGGCGTCGAAGATGTCGCTGAAGCCACCGGCGCCACCACCGAAGGGGCTGTCGGCCTGCGGCCCGGCGTCGTACCGGCGCCGCTGCTCGGGATCGCTCAGCACGTCGTACGCGTGCGTCACGTCCTTGAAGCGCTCGGCGGCGTCGGGTGCCGGGTTCACGTCCGGGTGGAGCTCACGCGCCAGGCGGCGGTAGGCCTTCTTGATGTCGGCATCGGAGGCGTCTCGCTGGACGCCGAGGACGTCGTAGTGGTCTGCCACGTATCCCTCAGTCGGTTGGGTTCGGTCGGTTGGTCAGTGTTCGCCCAGGAGCTTGGACAGGTAGCGGGCGACGGCGCGGACGGCCGCCATGTTCGTGCCGTAGTCCATGCGGGTCGGTCCGAGGACGCCCAGGCGGGCCACCTCGCCACCGGCCAGGTAGCCGCCGGCGACGATGCTCGTGGCGTCGAGCCCGTACTCGGCGTTCTCGACGCCGATGCTGGCCGCCACCGCGATGTCGTCCACCTGCATCTCCCCGAACAACCGGAGCAGGGTGACTTGTTCCTCGATCGCTTCGAGCACCGGGAAGAGTCCGCCGGAGAAGTCCTGCTCGCTCTTCGCCAGGTTGGCCGCACCGGCCATCAGCAGGCGGTCCTGCCGGTTCGCAGCGACCTGCTCGATGAGCGTGGCGACGACGACACCGCCGAGCGTCTGGGCGTCGGGGCGGAGCTGCTGCGGCACGGCTCGGAGCGCGGTCGGGACGTCCTGCAGCAGGAGCCCCACCGTCGCGCCGTTCACCACGGTGCGGAGTTCGCCCAGCGAGCCTTCATCGAGCGGGACGTCGGTCTCGACCACGCGCTGTTCGACACGGGCGGTGTCGGTGATGAGCACCACCATCAACCGGGCGTCACCGAGCCGGACGAGCTCGACGTGCTGCACCCGGGCACGCACCATCGAGGGGTACTGCACCAGGGCGACCTGGTTGGTGAGCTGGCTGAGCAGCCGGACGGTGCGCCCGAGGACCTCGTCGAGGTCGTTCGGGGCACCGAGGAAGGTCTCGATGGCGTGCCGCTGCGCGCTGGAGAGCGGACGGGCACCCGCCAGGTGGTCGACGAAGACGCGGTACCCCTTGTCGGTCGGCACCCGGCCGGACGAGGTGTGCGGCGCGGCGATCAGCTGCTCGTCCTCGAGCAGGGCCATGTCGTTGCGGATCGTCGCGGCGCTGACCCCGAAGGCGTGCCGCTCGACGATGGTCTTCGACCCGACGGGTTCACGCGACGCCACGTAGTCGCGCACGATGGCCTTGAGGACCTCGAGGCTGCGTTCACTGACCACGAGCGCCTCCTTTCCCGATCGACCTGGCACTCGGACGTGTCGACTGCTGATCCTACGCCCGACCGCTGACGGCCCGGGACTTCCGGGCGGTCGGCCGATACGCTTCCGCCATGACCTACGGACAGCAGCCCGACGGCCCCGGACCCGAGCAGCCCGGCGGCCCGTACGGCCACGGCCCCGGTGGCCCCCAGCAGCCCGGCGGCCCCCAGTACCCCGGCGGGCCGCAGTACCCCGCCGGCTACACCCCGCCCCAGCCGATGAGCCCGGAAGACCAGCGCCTGTGGGCCACGCTGACCCACATCGGCGGCATCTTCTTCACCGTCGTCGCGCCGCTCGTCGCCTACCTGGTCCTCCGCGATCGAGGCGGCTTCATCCGGGAGCACACCCGGGTCGCCCTGAACTTCCACATCACGATGGCGATCGCGTACTTCGTCGGTTCGCTCACCTCGGTGTTCGGCGTCGGGTTCCTGATCATCCTCGCCGCTGCGATCGTGTCGCTGATCTTCAGCATCATGGCGGCGGTCGCCGCGAACCAGGGCCAGTTCTACCGCTACCCGCTCTCGATCGAGTTCATCAAGCAGTAAGCGGCAAGCACTCGGCAGCAAGCACGCCCCTCAGTCGAGCAGCTCCCGCACCACCGCGTCGGCGAGCAGGCGACCCTGCAGGGTCAGGTCGATCCGTCCCCGCACCGCGGCCGACCCGTCCACGAGCCCGCGTGCGATGAGGCCGGCGACCCGGCCACGGGCCTCCTGGCGGATCTCGCTCGTCGCGAGCTCCCCGCGGACCCGCGCCGCCAGCAGCAGGCGCTCGACGTACCGCGTCTCGTCGTCGATGGTCTCGCGGCCGGCGGCCGGCGACTCACCCGACAGCACCCGGTTCGCGTACGCAGCCGGGTGCTTGACGTTCCACCAGCGCGTGCCGGCGACGGCGGAGTGCGCGCCGGGGCCGACGCCCCACCAGTCGTGGCCCTTCCAGTAGGACAGGTTGTGACGACTCGCGTGCGCGTCACCGCGCGCCCAGTTCGACACCTCGTACCAGGAGTAGCCGGCGTCGCCGAGCACCTGGTCGGCGAGCTCGTACATGTCGGCGGCCAGGTCGTCGTCGGGGGCGGGGAGCTCGCCGCGGGCGACCATGCGGCCCATCGCGGTGCCGTCCTCGACGATGAGCGAGTACGCCGACACGTGGTCGGGCTCGCAGGCGATCGCGGCGTCGAGCGAGGTCCGCCAGTCGGTGAGGGACTCCCCCGGCGTCGAGTAGATGAGGTCGAGCGAGACGTCGAGTCCCTGCTGCTTCGCGAGGTCGACGACGACGGGGACCCGGAGCGGGTCGTGCGTGCGGTCGAGCGTGGCGAGCACGTGCGGCACGGCGGACTGCATGCCGTAGCTGATCCGGTTGAAGCCGCCGGCCCGCAGGGTCTCGAGCGACGCCGCGTCGACGGAGTCCGGGTTCGCCTCGGTGGTGACCTCGGCACCGGGCAGGATGCCCCAGGTGTCGTCGATCGCACGGAGGATCATCGCCAGGTCGGACGCCGGCAGCATGGTCGGGGTGCCGCCGCCGAAGAAGACGGTCGACACCGGCCGCCGCGGCACACCGGAACGGTCGAGCACGGTCGCGGCCCACTCGATCTCGCGCACGGCGTGCCCGGCGTAGTCGTCACGACGGACGCCGCGGAGCTCCGACGCCGTGTAGGTGTTGAAGTCGCAGTAGCCGCACCGCACGCGGCAGAACGGCACGTGCACGTACACACCGAAGGGCACGTCACCGGCGGCGGGAGCAGCCCCCGGCCCGGCAGCGGCGCCCGCTGCAGCCCACGGGGTGATCAGCCCGTCCGCTGGTGCTGGATCGGCGATCGGGAGAGCACTCGGCATGGAGTCCATTGTCCGTCATGATGGGAGCCATGGAGCACCATCCCGTCCCCACCACGGTCCTGTGGGACATCGACGGCACCCTCGTGATGAACGCGTCGTCCCCGGGCAACCTCTACCACCTCGCCCTCGAGCGGGCGGTGGGCCGCGACCTCACCCTGCGGGTCGGGCACCAGCACGGCCGGACCGACGCCGGCCTCATCGCCGAGCACGTGCACGCCCACGCCTTCGAGGACGCCCTGATCCCCTCGGTCAGCCGGCACCTGCACGACCTGACCGCCGAACGGCACGCCTCCGGCGACCACCGCAGCCCCGTCCCCGGGGCGAAGGCGCTCCTGACCCGCTTCGCCGAGCTCGGCTGGCGCAACGGCCTGCTCACCGGCAACTCCGAGTACCGCGCCCGGGTGAAGCTCACCGGCGCCGGGTTCGACGCCGACGTCTTCGACTGGGAGCACTCGTACTTCGGTGACACCGAGGTCGAGCGGACCGGGGTCACCCTGCGCGCCGCCGCGGAACTGGTCGGCACCCGGGCGGTCATCGTCGGCGACACCCCGCGCGACGGCGAGGCCGCGGACGCCGCAGGCATCCCCTTCCTGGCCGTGGCGACCGGTGTCTACGACGTGGACGCGCTGCGGCACACGAACGCCGTGACCGTCGCACGCGACTGCCAGCAGGACGCCGCCCTCATCGAGGACGCGATCGCCGCCCTCCCACCGCTCCGCTGAGGAGCGGGAGCGAGCGACCGCCAGCGACCGCCAGCGGGAGCGACCGCTAGTCGCCCCGCAGCGCCGCCAGGTACTTCTCCGCCATGACCTTCTGCTGCCGCCGCACGAACGGTGCCACGAAGCGCCACTTCCGGCTCGCCGGCTGCGAGAACTGCCGGACCTGCAGCCACACCGAGCCGTCCGGGGTGCGCTCGACGACGAACGACTCCTCGCCGGAGAGCGGGTGCCCCTCGAGGGTGCCGTAGGCGAACCCCTTGCGGTCGTGCTCGTCGATGATCGACACGACGCGCACCGGTGCCAGCACGGTCTGCCCGAACGCGTGGATCGTCAGCGTCGCGCTGGTGCCCGCCGTCAGCAGCGGGGTGCCGTCGGGGGCGAACTTCTCGACCCGGGGTGTCCCGATGGACGCCGGGGCGATCGGCACACCGTCGTCGTCGAAGGTCACCGGGTTGTACCGGACCTCGTCGTCGTCGGGCTGCTCCTCCACTCGCACACGGACTCCGCTGCGCTCCTGGATCTGCCACGTGAGCGCCTGCACGACGGCGGTCTCGAACCGCTGGTCGCCGTGTCCGATCCGCGCGCGCGACTCGGCCGGCGTGAAGCCGTCCGGCGGGTAGGTCATGAGGTCCGACGCCTGGGTCGCCCCCACCGCGCCGTACGTCAGGGCGGTCCGGTAGCTCCCGCGGATGCTCATGCCGCCATGCTACTTGGGCGGGCCGCCCCGGATCGAACCGATCCGCCCTCACCTCCGTCGGATCGACCCACCCGCCCTGCGCCCCGAACTGGAGGCCCGACAACCGCCCGCCCCGGGGCTATCGTCAGCAGGTGCCCCACCCCGCCCCCGTCCGTCCGCGGTCCGTCGACCGCCGGACCGCCGTCCTCGCCGTGCTCGCGCTCGTCGCGTTCAGCGTGGCGGCGACCGCCCGGGTGCTGGTGGACGTGACCACGTCGGCCGCGGCGTCACCCGCCCGGTACGCCACCGTCGTGCTCGCCCCCGAGGCGTGGAACGGCTTCGACACCGCGAACGTCATCGCCGCCGTCGGGGCGAGCGGCGCCGGCGCCGGGGTGCTGCTGTTCGGTGCCGCACTGGTGTCGGCGGTGCGGCGTGAGCGCGGCCGTCGGCTGGCCCTGGTCCTCGCGGTCGTGACGCTCGCGATGGTCGTCGGCGCCGTGGTCGCCGGGGTGGTCTCCGGCGAGCAGACCGACTTCGACGCGGCTGCCCACTGGGCCATCCTGCGGACCGCACTGGCGGGACTGGCCGCAGCGAGCCTCCCGGCCCTCTGCCTGGCCGCCCTGCGGGCTCGCGCCCGCCGCACCGGCTGAACCGGCACCGGGCTTTCGCGCTCACCGACAGATCACGGTCGTCGCAGCGCGTGAGGTGTCGCTCAGCGCGAAACTGGCTGAACCGGCGCTACTTCTTCTTCTCTTCGACGTCGCCGGAGAGCGCCGCGATGAAGGCTTCCTGCGGGACCTCGACCCGACCGATGGTCTTCATGCGCTTCTTGCCCTCCTTCTGCTTCTCGAGGAGCTTGCGCTTGCGGGTGATGTCACCGCCGTAGCACTTCGCCAGGACGTCCTTGCGCATCGCGCGGATGCTCTCGCGAGCGATGATGCGGGCGCCGATGGCAGCCTGGATCGGCACCTCGAACTGCTGGCGCGGGATGAGCTTGCGCAGCCGCTCGGTCATGAGCGTGCCGTAGGCGTACGCCTTGTCGCGGTGCACGATCGCACTGAAGGCGTCGACCTGGTCACCCTGCAGCAGGATGTCGACCTTGACGAGGTCGGCGGCCTGGTCGCCGGTGGGTTCGTAGTCGAGCGACGCGTAGCCCTGGGTCTTGCTCTTCAGCTGGTCGAAGAAGTCGAAGACGATCTCACCGAGGGGCATCTCGTAGCGGATCTCGACGCGGTCCTCGCCGAGGTACTCCATGCCGAGCAGGGAGCCGCGGCGCTGCTGGCAGAGCTCCATGATCGCGCCGACGTAGTCCTTCGGGGCCAGGATCGCGGCGCGGACCATCGGCTCGCGGACCTCGACGATGCGCCCGCTCGGGAACTCCGAGGGGTTCGTGACCTCGGTCACGGCGTTGTCCTCGGTCGTGACCTCGTAGATCACGCTCGGGGCCGTGGTGATGAGGTCGAGCCCGAACTCGCGGGACAGCCGCTCGGTGATGATCTCGAGGTGCAGCAGCCCGAGGAACCCGCAGCGGAACCCGAAGCCGAGCGCGACCGAGGTCTCCGGCTCGTAGACCAGTGCGGCATCGGACAGCTTGAGCTTGTCGAGCGCCTCGCGGAGCACCGGGTAGTCGCTGCCGTCGATCGGGTACAGGCCCGAGAACACCATCGGCTTCGGGTCCGTGTAGCCGGGCAGCGCCTGGGTCGCTGGCTTCTGTGCGCTCGTGACGGTGTCGCCGACCTTGGACTGACGGACGTCCTTCACACCGGTGATCAGGTAGCCGACCTCGCCGACCGACAGCCCCTTCGTGGGCTTCGGCTCCGGGCTCGAGACCCCGATCTCCAGGATCTCGTGCGTCGACTTGGTCGACATCATCTGGACCTTCTCGCGGGGCGAGATGGTGCCGTCGATCATGCGGACGTAGGTGACGACGCCGCGGTAGCTGTCGTAGACCGAGTCGAAGATCATCGCGCGGGGCGCTGCCTCGGCGTCGCCGACGGGGGCCGGCACGCGACGGACGACCAGGTCGAGGAGCTCCGGCACCCCGACGCCGGTCTTGCCGGACACCCGGAGGACGTCCTCGGGCTTGCCACCGATGAGCTGCGCGAGCTCGGCCGCGTACTTGTCCGGCTCGGCCGCCGGGAGGTCGATCTTGTTGAGGACGGGGATGATCTCGAGGTCGTTCTCGAGCGCCAGGTACAGGTTCGCGAGCGTCTGCGCCTCGATGCCCTGGGCGGCGTCGACGAGCAGGATCGCGCCCTCGCACGCGGCCAGGGAGCGCGAGACCTCGTACGAGAAGTCGACGTGCCCGGGGGTGTCGATCATGTTCAGCGCGAAGGTCTCACCGTCGAGTTCCCACGGCATGCGCACGGCCTGCGACTTGATCGTGATGCCGCGCTCGCGCTCGATGTCCATGCGGTCGAGGTACTGCGCACGCATCGCGCGGTCCTCGACGATGCCGGTGATCGACAGCATGCGGTCGGCCAGCGTCGACTTGCCATGGTCGATGTGCGCGATGATGCAGAAGTTGCGGATCGCGTCGGCCGGGGTCGCTGCGGGCTCCAGCGGAGCGGATGCTTGTGGGCTCACGGTTCCTCAGGTGGGTCGGACGGTCGCAACAGTCTCCCACGCTTCACCCGCCCTGGAGGCACGGCGCGCGTCCGCCACGTGGGTGACGGACGCGGGCCGCGCCTCCAGGGCCGTGGTCCGGTCGACGAGGCGGGCGTCGGCCGCCGGTCAGACGGTCGCGTGCGCCGGAGCCGGCAGGGCACCGAGGCCGTGCCGGAGGTCGTCCGCGGTGGCTGCGAGGCAGACGCGGATCCAGCCCTCGCCGGTGCGTCCGAAGGCGCTGCCCGGTGCGACGGCGACCCGCTCGCGCTGCAGGAACCCCAGCGCCCACTCGGCGATGTCCCCGTCGGAGGCGTGCGACATGTCGATCCACAGGTAGAACGCCCCGCGCGGGTCGAGGTACCGGATGCCGGCGGCGTCGAGCGTCTCCTTCGCGACCTCGAGGTTCGCGCGGTAGTGCTCCCGGGCGTCGCGCACCGCGGAGTGGTCCCCCACGATCGCCGCGAGGGCCGCGTACTGGTCGGGTTCGGCGACGCAGCTGATCATGGCCTCCTGCGTGGTCCGCATCGTCGCGCCGAGCCCCTTCGGCGTGACGAGGTAGCCGACGCGGACGCCGGTCATCGCGTACGTCTTGCTGAGCGAGAACGCCGAGAACACGCGGTCGTCCTCGTCGAGCGCCGCCAGGCTGACGTGCCGGGTGCCGTAGGTGAAGTACTCGTAGACTTCGTCGCTGATGACCCAGAGGTCGTGCCGCTTCGCGAAGGCCAGCAGCGCGCGCAGGGTCTCCTCGCCGAAGACCGAGCCGAGCGGGTTCGACGGCGAGTTGACGATCAGGACCCGGGTGCGTTCGGTGACGCTCGCCTCGAGGGCCTGCAGGTCGGGTTCGAACCCGTGCTGCGGCTCCAGCCGGTACGGCACCGGGGTCGCGCCGATGATGTGGGCGTTCATCGTGAAGGTCGTGTAGCCGGGGTCCGGCACGAGCACCTCGTCGCCCGGGCTCAGCGTGAGCGTCATCGCCTGGAACAGCGCCTGCGTCGCCCCGATCGTCATCCAGATCTGCTCGAGGTCGGCCTCGATCCGGTTCTCACGGCGGAGCTTGTCGCGGACGGCTTCGCGGAGGGGCGCGATCCCGCCGTTCGGGGTGTACCCGGTGCGGTCCTCGGTCCAGGCGCGACGGGCCGCCTCGCTGATGTGCGGTGCCACCGGGACGTCCGGCTCGCCGATCACGAGCATCGTGACGTCGGTGCCGCTCGACTGCAGCAGGGCCGCCTGCTCGAAGACCCTCCGGATGCCGGAGGCGGGCACGGTGTCGATGCGCGGTGCGAGGGAGGGCATGTCCGTCACGGTATCCGGTGCGTGTTGCCGTGGGGTTTCGGCGCGGTCGGCCGCGGGCTTCCGCCGATCCGGCGGTGTTTCGTGCTTTGGTGGCAGCCCGCTTGCCTGGTAGTGTTGGTGGCTGGCTTCCGCGTTCCCCGCCCACGGGTGGAACGCGATGCGACCAAGGGCCCCTCTACCCTGCGGTCGCGCCCACCCGTACGAGACGAGCAGGAGCAATTCATGGCGAACATCAAGTCGCAGATCAAGCGCATCAAGACCAACCTCAAGGCCACCGAGCGCAACAAGGCCTACAAGTCGGAGCTCAAGACGCACATCCGTCGTGCCAACGACGCCGTCGCCGCCGGTGACAAGGACAAGGCCGTTGCCGCCCTGGCCCTCGCGTCGAAGAAGCTCGACAAGGCCGTGAGCAAGGGTGTCATCCACAAGAACCAGGCCGCGAATCGCAAGTCGGCCATCGCGAAGAAGGTCTCGTCGCTCTGACGTCCTGACCCTTCTGGTCAGAAGGCCCCGCACCGTTGGTGCGGGGCCTTCGTCGTGCGTGGGGCTTTTGGTTCGCTTCGTGAGCAGAAACGGTCGGGTCGCGAGGGCGCACCCGACCATTTGTGCTCACGAAGCGCCGGCCGACCGGCGCGAGGGACGGCCGGGAGGCCCGACTCGCCTCAGCGGGGTTCGCCGCGTCGGGCGATGGTGCGGACCATGACCTCGAGCGCGTAGTGCGCGTCCCGCGAGCCACCCTTCACCGCGGTGTCCGCCTCGGCGATGCTGATGATCGCGTTCGCCAGCCCGGACTCGCTCCAGCCGGCGACGTCACGCTGCGCGCGCTGCACCTGCCACGGCGCCATCCCGAGCGCCGAGGCCGCCTGCCCGCTCGGACCCCGGAAGGCGCTGACCTTCGCCATCGTGCGGATCTTGCTCGCGAACGCGGCGACGATCGGCACGGGTGCCTCGCCGGTGGCCAGGGCGTGCCGCAGCTCGACGATCGCCGGTGCCGACCGGCCCGCGAGGGCAATGTCGGCGACCTTGAACGCGTTCGTCTCGACGCGACCGCCGTAGTACTTGTCGACGACCTTGTCGGTGATCTCCTCGGCCTCGTCCGCCAGGAGCTGTCGGCACGCGGCGGCGAGTTCGGCGAGGTCGTCGGCGAACGCGGTCACCAGGGTCCGGACGGCGGAGGGCGCGATCCGGCGTCGTGCGGCGCGGAACTCGGCGTTCACGAAGTCGATGCGGTCGGTCTCGCGCTTGAGCTCGTCGCACAGCACCTCGACCCCGCCGCCGACACCGCTGCGGATCGTGTCGAGGAGCTTCTTGCCGCGCACACCACCCCCGTGCCGGAGCACCAGGGTGACGTCGTCGGCGGGGGCCTGCAGGTACGAGATCGTCTCGGTGATGAAGGCGTCGGTGCACTTCTCGACGTTCGTGACCTGCACGAGTCGCGGCTCGCCGAACAGCGACGGGCTGGCGAGGGTCGCGAGGAGCCCGGGGGCGTACTGGTCGGCTTCGAGGTCGTGCACCTCGAGCGCGGGGTCCTCGCCCTGCAGCAGGTCCTTCAGCACACCGCGGGCGCGGTCGGCGAGGAACGCTTCGGGCCCGGTGATGAGCACGACGGGTGCCGGACGGATCCCCGACCAGGGCACCTGGTCGATCTTCGCTGCGGCGCGCGCGGGCTTCTTGGCGGCCATGTGGTCCTTCCGGTGGTGCCGGCCCGGACGGTGCCGGGTCGAGTGGTGCATCGACGATCCTACGGGCGGCCGCCGACGACGAGCGCTCCGTCCACACCCGCACCTCGTCGCTGCCGGACCGGGCGAGCACCACGGTGCCGCGCTCGTCGGTGCGGAGCGGCAGCGTGCCCGCTGCCTCGAGCATGCCGAGCGCGGACGGCGTCGGATGCCCGTAGGTGTTGTCCGCGCCGACCCCGATGAGCCCGACCCGCGCGGCGAGCCCTCGGAAGAGCTGCGGGTCCTGGTCCGCGGAGCCGTGGTGCGCCACCTTCACGACGTCGATCGGCCCCGCCGGCAGACCACCCGCGTTCCGGAGCCGACGCTGCGACGACTCCCCCAGGTCGCCGAGGAAGACCCCGGTCAGGCACGCCCGACAGGAGCCTCCGTCCGCCGGCCCCGTGACCAGGACGATGCTCGCGTCGTTGCCGGCGGCACGGTCGTCGCCCGGTGGCCACACCACGCGCCAGGCGAGCGGCCCGAGGGTGCCGGAGACCCGGTCGTCCGCCGTCCGGACATCGACACCGGCACGCCGGAGGTCGTCGACCACCCGCTCGTCCGACGCACGGCCGACGGGTCCGACCAGCGCGGTCTCGACGGTGCCGGCCACGGCGCCCACCGCGCCGACGTGGTCGCGGTCGAAGTGCGTCAGGACGAGCAGGTCGATCCGGGTGACCCCGAGCAGGTCCAGGCACGCCCGGAGCCGTTCCTCGTCGTCGCCGGTGTCCACGAGCGCAACGGCGTCATCACCCCGGAGCAGCACGGCGTCCCCCTGCCCGACGTCACACGCGGCGACCGACCAGTCGCCCGGCATCGAGCCCCGGACGACGAGCACCGGCACGGTGACCGCTGCGACACCGACCACGACCACGACCCCCGCGGCGAGCAGCAGCCGGGAGCCGAGCTGCCCCCGGACCAGCACGGCGATCGCGATGCAGCCACACACGAGCACGGCGGCGGCCACACCGAGCACACCGGCCGGCCAGGGTGCCGAGGCGTACGGCAGGGCGGCTGCCCCGTGCGCGATGCCCCCGACGGCGGCGGCCGGGACCCACGCGACGGCCGCGAGCCCCTGCGCACCCACCGGCCACACCGGAGCGAGACCACATGCGGCGAGTCCGACCACCGTGACGACCGGCGCGAACGGCTCCGCCAGCAGGTTCGCCGGCACCGCGTAGGTCGGGAGCGCCGCCGACAGCGGGATCGTCACCGGCCAGCAGGCCACCTGCGCCGCGACGGGGATCGCGAGTGCGGCGGCGACCGGCGGCCACACACGACGTGCCAGGAGCTCGGTGAGCGGCGGTCCGAGCACCACGATCCCGCTCGTGGCGAGCACGGACAGGGCGAACGCGAACGACCGTGCGAACCAGGGGTCGACGACGAGCATGCCGACCGCGGCGAGGGCGATGAGCGGGACGCCCCGCACCGGTCGACCGGCCAGGTGCACGGCGAGCACCACGATCGCCATCACCGTCGCCCGGACGATCGAGGGGTCGGGCCGCACGAGCACGACGAACACCAGGAGCACGCCGACGGCCGCCGCGGCCCGGGGGCCTCTCGGCAGACCACAGGCGCGGCCGAGGACCACGACGAGCCCGACCACCACCGCGCAGTTCGCCCCTGTCATGGTTTAATTTAGAGGTGCGTGCTCCAGCCTTCGTCGTCCGTGAGTATCTTCGCGTGTCTCGAGACCGCGCAGGGACCGGTAAGAGCCCAGATCAGCAGCACGACGAGAACCTGGCATCGATCGAGCGCCAGGGCTGGTCGATGCACCCTGACGCTCCGTACCGCGACACTGACCGCAGTGCCAGCCGCTTCGCCAAAAAGGGTCGCGAGGACTTCAAGCGCCTGATCGACGATCTCGAGCTGGACGGCTTCGGTGCCGACGTGTTGGCGATCTGGGAGTCGAGCCGTGGCTCTCGCCGCGTCGGCGAGTGGGTCGATCTCGTCGACCTCTGCAAGGAGCGCCGTGTTCAGATCTGGGTGACGACGCACGGAAGACTGTACGACCCAGCGAACGCCCGCGACCGGCGAAGCCTTCTCGAAGATGCTGTCGACGCCGAGTACGAGTCGGACAAGACCTCGGAGCGGATCCGACGGAGCGTTCGGGCGGCCGCCGAAGCCGGTCGACCGCACGGCAAGCACCTCTACGGGTACGAGCGCATCTACGATCCGAAGACCCGAGCGCTCCTTCGCGTCGATGCACACCCTGAGCAGGCCGCGATCGTCAAGGAAGCTGCTCGCCGAGTCCTCGCTGGTGAATCCTTCTACGGCATCGCGAAAGACTTCAACGAACGTGGCGTGCCGCCGCGGCGGCCGGCGATGAAGGCTGATCGAACGAACTTCGGGTGGACGCCTCCGGCGGTCAAGCAGATGTTGTCCATGCCGGCCTACGCGGCCAAGCGCCAACACCGAGGCGAGATCGTTGGCGACGCCGACTGGCCGGCCCTGATCCCCTACGACGAGTGGATCAAGCTGCAAGCGATCCTGTCACCGCAAGACCGCCGACGGACGAACGATTGGCCGGCCAAGCACCTCTTGGCGGGCATTGCTGTCTGCGGTGTCTGTGGCGCGAAGATGCGCGTAGGACGCCAGAACGCTGGCAGTCGCTCTACCGGCCCCGATGGTGTTCCACTGCCCAGGAAGACCTACTTGACCTATGTCTGCGCTGGCGTGCCTGGGCGTCCAGGACCCGGCGAGCGAATGGGCTTCCACGTGGCCATGCGTGTGGAGCACCTCGATCAGCTTGTGACCGAGGCACTCCTTGCACGTATTCGAAGGGCGGACTTTCTCGCCTTGGTTGGAGCGCGCGGCGATTCAGCAAATGTCGAGCGTGAGGCCCTCATCGAGGAGCTGGACGGATATCAGACCTACCTTGAGTCGGTGCGCACTGAAGCCGCAGCCATGATGCGTACCGACCTCCTGTTCGACCAGGAACGGCGGATGGAGCCGAAGATCAAGGCGGCACAGGCGAAGCTCGAGCAACTGAGCGGCATCGACCCGTTCGTGGTCACCTTTGTCTCGGGTGGCGCGGCCGACCTGGACTGGCAGGATCTCGAGCTTGCCAAGAAGCGCGTCCTCATTCGCGGCGTCCTGGTCCCACGTGTTCACCGGATCGCGCCGGAGGATCGCGGCAAGCGCGCGATCAACCCAGACCGCGTCGAGTTCGTCTGGATCTGAGACGGCCGCACCTGCACACCTTGCGCCTGGCCGGACTCGACTAGAGACGCGCCAAGCCAGGGCGACCGCGTAGGCGTAAGCGCGACTCGACGCGACGACGTCGCACAGGAGCGAACTCGGATGGTGCTACATGTCAGTGCGCTGTCGAGTGCGACCCTTGGATGTGGGTGGATTCAGCGAGGTTTGCCACGCTGTCGCACTGTCTCACTCAACAACAAGAAGTCTTACCGATGCCCCCCATCGGGTCGCAGCGAGCCAGAAGTTTCTGCAGGGACAGTGCGACCATCGCCCCCTCCCCCGCGAGCACACGAAAGTAGGCATCGCACTCGCCGCTCACCACGATGTGCGACACGCCCTCGCGCGCCCACCGCTCGCGGCGGCCCGCTGCAGTCGTAGGTAGAAAAAGATTCGAAGCGCGGCGTCAACCTCATGTTACTTTTCTTGAGCACGGCACTCGCCGGGCGCACAACTCAACAGATATACCGACCGCTGTCAGGCGAATCGGCGAACGCTACATGACCAGAACAGACAAGACCCCTCGGGGGGCGGACCGCAAGCTCGTGGCTGAGCCCGGCCCAGAACGAACAAGCTCATTGGACGAAAGACTCCGTCGGGGGTGCGGACCGCAAGCTCGTGGCTGAGCCCGGCCCAGATCGAACAAGCCCAACACACGAACTTCTGTCGTTGTGCTCCTCCTCATCAGGGAGCACCAATGGCTACCACTACACCGGAATACATCGACCTCGCCACCGCCGGCACTCGAAGCGACATGAGCACGTCGCTCCTGCGCTACTACATCCGCACGTCACGACTGCCGGCGGTGAAGATCCGTGGCAAGGTTCACGTTGCGCAGGCGGATCTCGACGAATTTCTCGCGCCGAAACCCCTCCGAGTCGACGATGGCACGCTGCGCGCGTGGGCCGAGAAGGTCGCAGCAAAAGCTCCGCCGCTGCGGCCCGAGCAGGTTGACCTCATCGTGTCGACCTTCAGTTCCGTCCTGAAGGGCAAGTGAACCCTTGAGTGCACAGAAAAACCGCCCCACCGAAGATGAAGCGGCTTCCCACGAGTTTGGCGGCTCTGGAAGCGAGATTAACACGGAGCTCCACGACAGCGACACCGAAGGAGCAGGAGTCGAACTGGAGTTCCTGACTCGTGACGAGATCTTGCTCCGCGGCGCAGAGCTTGCGGTCGAGAGGATCGCCATCACACCCCTGAGCGCACTCGGGAACGCCTGCGTTCGGGAGACCGAACGAGTCGTCTCTGCCGAGAATTTGAAGCGCAAAAACCTGGGAGTCGACCGCCTCGCGCCCATCCGCGAACTCGAAGCAGTCCAGGCCGCAGCGCTCCTCCAAGCGAAGTTGCGCATTGTCGAAGTGACCCCGAGCGGCGTTCGCAGTGATTCCGGCCTCGGCATCTTGGCGATTTACCAGCAGGAGGGTGACTTTGAGGGCGTCTACCTTGACGCCGAGAACGGTCTCCTGGACGAACTCGCCGGCCGACTACGGCCATCGGGACATGAGGGCTGGCACAAGGAGGTCCGAAACGCCCTTCGTCGGACTGTCACGAAGGCATCGGAGGTCTCCGACCCGGACCTGATCCCGATGCACAACTGCTGGTTCAACTACCGCACCGGAGAGCGGATCGTATTCTCGCCGGAGCTCGTGACGCTCGCAAAGTTCGCCACCGAGCTGCCTGAGAGGCAGCCGCCGGTCCCCCGGATCGTGAACCCTGACGGAACCTCGTGGGATGCCTCCGAATGGATCGCCGAGGTTACGGGCGATCCTGACACGCTGAACTTGACCTATCAGGTGATCGGCATGTGCTTCCGGCCGAACGTCGTATGGCGCGTCATGGTCTACCTCAAGGGTGTCGGGCTGAACGGCAAGGGAACGCTCCTCGAACTGATCCGCGCGATGGTCGGTGCTGGGCTGACCGTCAACATCCCGCCGAGCAAGTTCGGTGAGCAGTTCGCCCTCGGCCCGGCGATCGGCAAGCGCCTGAATCTGGTCGACGAGGACGACGTCGGTAAGCGAGTCGAGGAAGGCTCCAAGCTCAAGCAGGTGATCTCGCACGACCCGGTACCGATCGAACGCAAGTACCGCGACCCCGTCACGGCAATCCTCCGCATGAGCATCCTCGTCAGCGTCAACGAGACGCAGTCTCATAAGGACTTGACCCAGGCCATGACCGACCGGCAGGTGCTGATCGAGTTCCCCGGACGCTTTGTCGGAGGCAACCGGAACGAAGCGATCAAGAATGACTACGTCACGCGCGCCGACGTGCGGGAGTGGTTCGCCTACCACGTGCTCATTGCCCTCCCGAAGTACTACAAGCTCCTCGAGTCCGACACGGCGAAAGCGGCCAAGAGACGCGCCATGCTCGACTCGGACAAGATCCTGGCCTTCCACGACGAATACGTAGACCAATTCGAACGAGACTTCCTTCCGTTTGCGATGCTCTACGACCTCTACGTGGCCACCGAGCGCCGCAACAACCCCCGCGGGTCGGTTGAGGCAGCGCGCACCTTCACTCCGCGCTTGAAGCGGCTCATGGATGGCGGTGAATGGGTGGTGCCCGCTGGTACTTCGAAGGACCTCGAGCTCGGTCTCACCCAGTGGATCTTCGGAACGGAGCCGGTCCTTGCCGAGTACAGCCATGTCCCTGAAGTCTCGAACTGGGACTGGGACTTTTTCGGGAGTCGGCCCAACGGCCAGTTGACGAAGTGGATGCAGAACAAGCGGAAGGCGCGGGGCTTCGTGCGACGCGCCGCTTGGGAGCGGTTCCAGGCTTCGGGCGCGACGCCCTACGGTGTGGCACGAGGCGTCGCCTGAGAGATGACGGCGACAGGAACGTTCCGGTAATCGTTTCGCGAAATGATTACCGGAACGTTTCCGCGTAGGGGCGACGTCTCGGTCGCTGGCCGCGCAAAGCAGGTGGCTACCGAGCCGTCAGCTCTGCTTCTGGCCACTCACGCGGCCGCGGCCGCGCTGTCGATCCCGACCCGGCAGGGGCGGATCCCAGACGGTGTCCGAGGGGAGCGGAGCGGAGGATCGGTACCGGCGCAAGGCACCCGAGAACGCCCCCACAGGGCCGTTCGAGGGCGAGGAGCGAAGCGACGCAGTAAGGGCCCCAAGGAGCGCAGCGACGAGGGGTGAGGGACACCGGAGACCGAGCGCAGCGAGAGGCTCAGAGGGTTCCGAAGAGGCGTCGGCTGCGCCGACCACAGACCAAGACCTCGACGAGCGCAGCGAGGAAGAGAACGCGGGTCTGTGCCACCTCGCCTTATGCCCTTTTCTTCTTTGAGCCGAGATCGGAGCTTCAGCGACGAATCGAGGTCACAACTGCTGTTGTGATCAGGGGAAACGGATGGTGCCACACCATCTGGTACCAGACCGGAATCCGGAGGACGCGAAGCGCGGGCTGGTACCAGGAGCATCCATAGCCCCTGGAAAGTCGGGGATTGACCGGTACCACCACTGAGCGCTCCTTGGCACAGTGGTACCGGTCTGGTCGCGCAGCGGCCGCGGGGGTGGTGGAGCCTGCGGAACCAGCCCCTTTCCTCCCCGACGCCGACGCGGGCACGCGGCGGTCATCGGTCTCGCATCAGCGCAGGTCGCAGCATCGCGGAGACCTCTCCTGCGGGTCTGTTGCAGCGGCGTAGCCGCATCGCGGCGACCGAGGAACGAGCGTCGTCGCAGGCCTTCCGCGCCGTCCCGAAGGGACGCAGTTGCAGGCTCTTCTTTCGCCCCATCAGGGCACGACTGTGGAGTGCCCGGGCCGTCTCGAAACAGCAACCTCACCCGGTCACAGCACCGGCACAACCTGGTGCTCAGGTTGCCGCTATCGCTCCGCGCTTCCGCCCACCCTGGCCCACCATGGGAGCGTCATCGGGTGCAGCGCACCTGGAATCTGTGACCAGTTGCCGGACCGTTGTGACCACCTTGTGGCCCTATAGGTCCGTTCGGTGTCCCAAGACTGACCACGACGTGGTCACTGCGGCGGCTGGAAGGCTCCGTAGGATGCGCCGGCGCGCGATCCGGGCTCGATCTGCGTCCCGTCACCACCTACTGACCACCTCTTGGTCAGCGCGCGGACCGATCGGTCCGTCCCGCGGTCACCACCCTTTTTTTCAGCCGTCTTCGCTTCTTGACAGGCCTCCATGACCGGCACGTGGCCATCGCTTGGTCAGCCTGCGGACCATCACTCGGCGACGTTGACGCGGCCGGTCTTGCTCTCGTGGTCGGCGGCGAGGGGCTTAAATCGGCTCGGAAAGTCACACAGACGACACCTACATCATGACGAGCCAGCTCGTCTGACCTCATCCGGGACGGCCAGGAGTCCTCCCGCGAAGACGAAAGCCCTCGACGCAGCGACTGCTGCGAAGGGGGCTTTGTCGTGGGGTGCGCGCGGTCGGCTCGTGATCACTCATCGCGCCGCACTAGGGTCGGCGCATGGGGCTCCGGGGGCAGACGCAGCGCGCACCGATCAACGTCCGGGCGCTCATCGCCATCGCCTTGATCGTCGTGACGGGCGCCGCGGTCACGGCGACCGGCGCGTTCGACCCTGCCTCCCAGACCCCACCGTCCCAGTTCGACTACGACGGTGGCAGCATGTCGCCGACGGCAGACGATCGAGCGATCGCGACCGTGCAGGCCGTCGCGCTGATCGGGACGCTGCCTGCGGCGGCGATCGCCCTCGTCATCGCGACGAGTTCTCTCCGGCTCTGGAAGGAACAGGTGTCCGCGATCATCGCGACCAGCCTCGCGAGCCTGTCGGCACTGGCCAGCGTCTTCTTCGTCTGGGTCGGCGTCGGCACGCTGGTCTTCTTCACGTAGCGCGCGCTCGACCTCAGGTCACTCGTCCTGCCGCGGAGGGCACCACTACGCTGCGACGGTGACCACACCGCACGCCTCCGACTCACTCGCACAGCGCGACGCCGAGCCGCTGATCATCGCCGCGGTCGCCGCGTACGCCGGCGTACCGCTCGCGCCGGCAAAGATCGAGATCGAGGACGGGGTCCGAGTCGAGATCGATGGAGCCTCCGAGGACCGAGCAGTGCTGGTGGAGGCGTACGCGCACACGGGAGCGCTTCGAGGCGGTCAGCCGAAGAAGCTCGCGACCGATGCGTTCAAGCTGACGTGGGCCGGGCGGAAGCTCGGCCCGACGCGGCTCATCATCGCCGTGATCGACGAGGAGGTCGAGCAGCACCTGCTCCGACCGAAGGCGTGGCTGACCGCAGCGCTGCGCGACAGCGCAGTCGAGGTCGTCCGGGTGGACATCGCCGAGGATGCTCGGGCCCGAGTCGCGGCCGCGCAGCGCCTACAGACGATGACGGGCAGCGCGGATGCGCGTCCAGAAGGGATTCGATCATGATGTTCGGCAAGCTCCTGCGAGACATCGCGAACGCCCTGTCATCCGACTCGACGCCGAAGGACGACTACGACTGGAGTCAGAACGAAGGCAACTGGCGTTGGCGTTGCTCCTGCGGCGCGCAATCGCGTGGCGAGGACATCAAGTACGACACCACGTACAACGCGCAGCGTCACCAATGGCGCTCCGGGGCCGATCACCCTATGCCCGAGGTCTACCAGGCCTAACCTTTGGCGCTAGCCGATGCGAGAAAACAGAACCCCCGCAGCCGGATGGCTGCGGGGGTTCGTCCTGGTGGGCGGGAGGATGACCGGGTCAGGGACCGTCGACGTCGCCGGTCAGGATGGCGCCGGTCACGCCGGCGTCGAGCGTTTCGTGGAGCACCGTCGCGATGAACTCCTCGGCGCCGAGCGCGAGGAGGTGGTCTGGGACTTCCGCCGCGTTCTTGCGAACGCGATCCAGGTCGACACCACCACCTGCTCGTAGCAGCGCACCGGCGTGACCGTCGGAGGGCACACCTACGATGCCCCCGTGGGGACGAAGGTGGATCTGGCCGAAGCGGCGAAGGTCTTGCGCGATGCTGGGTGTACACCGCTCGAGCCGTACCCGGGGAACGCGACGCCGTGGCGTTGCGTGCACGAGCCGTGTGGCCGGGAGATCGCTCCGACGTACGCGAACATCCGGCGACGCGGGTCGGCGTGCAAGCACTGCGCCGCTGACGCGCGGGGAGCGAAGCGTCGCGCCGGGCTCGCCGACGCCGCCGTTGCCGAGATGCGAGCAGCCGGCTTCGAGCCGCTAGAGCCCTACCCCGGAACCGCGAAGCCGTGGCGCTGTCGCCACGAGCTCTGCGGCCACGAACGCACCCCGACGCTGAACACCGTCCGGATGAACGGCACCGCGTGCCGAGACTGTTCCGCGCGAGCTGCCGGCCGCGCCGTCTGGACTGCGGCAGGCGCCGAAGCGGAGTTCCGGGTCCGGGGTCTCGATCCCCTGGAGCCCTGGCCGGGCTCGTCGACGAAGCCGTGGCGTGCGCGACACGTCAGCTGTGGACGCATCGTCGCGCCTCGCCTGGGCAACGTCGTCGCTGGTCAGGGCCCGTGCCGCGAGTGTGGGCTCGAAGCCTCGCACGCTGTGAAGCGGCACGATCACGACGAAGCCGCGAAGCTGTTCCGAGCCGCGGGCCTCGAGCCGCTTGAGCCGTACCGCGGCGTCGACATCCCATGGCGGAGCCGTCACCTTCGGTGCGGTGACGAGACAGCGCCCACATACACGAACGTGAAGGCGGGGAGCCGCGGATGCGCGCGCTGCTTTCGGACCGACCTCGCAGCCAGCTTGCGGATGCCCGAGGCTGAGGCCCGGGCGATCATGCTCGCGAAGAGCCTCGAGCCGGTCGAGCCGTACCCGGGGAGTGGGCGCCCGTGGGCATCGCGGCACTCGTGCGGACGAGTGGTCACGCCGACGATGTCGAACGTCGCGCAGGGGAAGGGCATCTGCCGGTACTGCTTCAGCGACTTCCCCTACGACGGCCCCGCCGTGCTGTACCTCGTGGTGGACCGGAACGCGGTGAAGGTCGGGTGCGCCAGTCCGAACCTGCGGAGGCTCGGCGACCACCGACGGTTCGGGTGGAAGCTGGCATGGACGGTCGACGTCGGCACGGGCGATGAGGCCTACAACCTCGAGCAAGCACTGCTGACGTGGTGGCGCGAGGACCTCGGCATCGCACCCGCGTACCTGCCGCACGAGCTCCCACAGACGGGCTACTCGGAGACAGCACCCTGGGCCGAGATGTCGCCGGCGCGGGTCCTGGCCAAGCTACGAGAGATCGCCGACGAACTGCGGGTCGAGCTCGTCAGCGTCTCGGAGACCGAGTTTGCAGTCGACCGTCCGGAGACTGCGGCAGACGCCATCGGCGCGCGAGCTCGAGCGGCGCGTAGAGGCCGTGAGAAGAACGACCAAGACGAGGCACTCGCCGCCTCGCGCCCTGCGCCCGTTGGTCACGACATCGTCGTTCCATGACCGATCACAGCGATCATGACAACTCAGGCTGTTCAGTGGGTGAACAGTTCTTGTGTTCGCTACCGCTGTCCCGTACGCTCCTCATCATGCACAAGGTCACCGTCAGTCGCCAGGGCCCGCTCTGGCTTTTCGTCACGGACACGGCCGGCGCCGGGCAGGCCGACACCCTGACCGGCCTGGTCACGGCAGTCAACCTGCGCTTGGAGAGCGCCCTCGGGCAGTCAACTGCCATCGAGTGGTCCTTCGAAGATGACTTCGTTCGCGAGGCGATGCTCGTTCAGGAAGAGCGCGCGCAGCTGAAGCGCCTCGAGGACGCGCTCGACGCGAAGACACGCAAGCAGGTCGTCGAGCTGACCGATCGCGGACTCTCCATGCGCGATGTGTCGACGCTCCTCGGCATCAGTGCGGCGCGCGTGACGCAGCTGCGCGGCTCCGGCTTCGTTCACGGGGATCCCGACGACTCGACGAAGCGCGCGTGGGTGGTCAGCCTGCTCACCGCGAAGGGTCCCGTCACCAAGTACGTGCGTGGTGATCTGCCTGATGAGCTTGAGTACGACGGCGAGTCGTACCGCTCGACCGGCGGCGGCCACAGCGTGAACGGTGACGACGTGAAGTTCACCTACGTGCCGGTGATCACCTGATGGTCCGTCCACAGCGAACAGGGCCGGGGGCGACGATGCCATCCCCCTAGCCTTGAAGACGGGGCATCGAGAGCACGCCGACTCGACCGCCCTAGGGCAAGGATGAAGCCCAGGTTGCGCTAACAGCCTGGGCTTCAGAGTTGCTCTCCGAGTGGAAAGCCAGGGGGATGCGTCCCCGAGTGGATCTACTCGGAAGTCTAGGCCGACCAGATGGCATTTGCAATCTGCGACGCCCGGGCATCCCTGGCCTCCCCGCTTCTCGTGTCCGTCGGCGCCGACACTATGGGAGGTGATGCCTCATGAGGAATCATGACCAGCATCACGGACGTCGAGTCGACTGGGTAGCAGTGATCACCATGGTGGGCACTGTCGTACTGGTCGTCCTCGAGGTCTTCCACGGCTTGATCTAGATCAGGCCAGACGCCCCGCCCGCTTCGGCTGGCGGGGCGTCGCCCTTCTCACCAGCCCTCGTCGCCATCGTCGTCGTCATCCGGGATCGGCACCAGCAGGTGGTCGATCGCCAAGCCCAGCTGGTGCGCTTCCGCGAGCACTTCGGCTGCACGCGCTGCCGCGGCCGCCGCCTTGACCTCGAGCTCGCCGGCGGCCTTCCAGGTCTCGGGCACCGAGAGGTGGTCGAACCGACCGGGGCGGCGCGTAGAAGGCCCCGTCGTCTCGACGAGTCCAGTCA
The DNA here is from genome assembly GCF_003234225.2 of Curtobacterium sp. MCSS17_005. Classification (NCBI taxonomy): domain Bacteria; kingdom Bacillati; phylum Actinomycetota; class Actinomycetes; order Micrococcales; family Microbacteriaceae; genus Curtobacterium; species Curtobacterium sp. MCSS17_005. The sequence continues at coordinate 1,688,261 of NZ_CP126258.1, read as the reverse complement.
GTCGACGCCGGGCTGGCACGACCCGGGTGATGGCGCGCTTCGACAGTGGCACGCCGACTCGTGCCCATCCGTGGGTGTCGAGGGGCAGCAGGAGCTGGTCGGCCGCCCGCCACTCCTTCGGGACGGGCTCGTTGCAGTCGTGTTCGTCCGGCTTCGCGCGCGTGGGGTCGAGCAGTCGATAGGTGAGGTGTCGGTGGCCGGCGTAGGTGTTCCCGACGACGCGGAGCCATCGGGTCACGGCGCACGCCAACAGCTTGCCGGGTCATCGCTGCTCGGGATCACCCGGCCACGGATTCGGAGGATGCTCGTGGTCTCGATGTCGCGGATGCCGACGCTACGTGCTTCGTTCCTGCTGAGGCGCAGGTAGCCGGTCAGCACGATCAGGAACGCGTCGCGACGGCCGTGGAGTCCGGCCGGGTGGCGGTACTTCGGGATCTCGGCGAGGGCTCGCTCAACGTCGGCAAGGACATCACTGGCGTGCCACACGGTCTCGACGGCAGGCGGTGCGATCGGCGACGACTCCCCCGCGGCGGCGTGGTGGCGGTCGATGGCCTGGCGACGCAGACGCTGCTGCGACTTGGACCCGCCGAAGTGCGCGAGGAACTCGTCGACGGTGTCCGACGTCGCAGGTAGTGCAGTCCTCCCCCAGGCAGCACACCAGTCCTCGAAGCGCGACCAGTGCGCCTCGAGCAACACCTCGCGGGAGGTCACAGCTTGATCCTGGTCGATGCGTTCCGTCGGAGCGGCGTGTACTCGCGGTCGTACTGACGCAGCGAAGCACTCGAGCGGTGATCGGTCTGGTCCATGATCTCCTGGTCCGTCGCCCCGGCGTTCCGCGCTTCGGTGATGAAGCCGGCGCGCATGGAGTGCCCGCTGAAGTCGTCGGCGTCGTCGATGCCGGCACGGCGCACGCGGGACTGCAGCACCTTGCCGACCGCAGTTGAGGTGAGCCGGCTGTCGCGGAAGAGTCCCCACTTGCTGACCGCACGGAAGAAGGGTGCACTCGGGTCGAGTCGTTCCTCGAGGGGTGGCATGCCGGTGTCGCAGACGTGGACGTCGTTCGTGACGTCCTTGAGCGCCTCGTAGATCCCCTTCTGCCCGAGCTGCTCCTGCGCGACCTGCAGTCGGTAGAGGCGGAGGAACGCGCACGGGCCGCAGGTGAGCGCGTTCGAGCCGTAGCGGATGACCTTCGGACGGCCGCCGCCCTCCTGACGAGTCTTCGAGCGCCGCATCCGGACGCGTACGCCCTCGTCGGGCACGAGACGCAGGTCGCTGACGTCGAGGGCGACCAGCTCGCTCTCGCGGAACGCGCCGACGAAGCCGAAGAGCAGCATGGCGTAGTCGCGCGTGTTGATGGCGCCGCGATCGAGGTCCGAGAGGTCGATCGCGCGCAGCGTCTTCTGCAGCGGCTTCAGCGTGAGCGGCGCCGCGCGGGCGATGGGCGGCGGGTCATCGCGTCTGATGCCCTTGAGGGTGTCGCGGACGCGGGGGTGGTTGCCTGGCGGGTCGTAGTGGAGGCGGGCGTGCTCCCAGTTGATCGCTGCGAGGTAACGGGTGACGGTCGACGGCGCGTAGCGACGGACGCCGGGCGAGATCTCTGCCTGCGACTTCGCGGCCAGGAAGTCTGCAACCTCCTTCGCTATCCTCGGCGCTGTCTTGATCCGGGCGAGATCCTCGGGGTCGTGCGGCTCGTGCTCCTTGAAGCCGGCGAGTCACCGGGCGAACTGGCGCAGATTGCTGCGGTACGCGCGGACAGTGCTCTCCGGCAGCGACTCGCGCGCGAGCTGCTCGGCGGTCTTCGCTGGCGCCGGGGGTCGAACGCCGCGGCCGGCTGCGCGCCGGAGGGCTGCGCTCGTGCGGCTGCGTTCGGCAGCCTCCCGCTGGGCGGGCGACATCGCCTTGCCCGACACGCTCCGCACGGGGCTCAGTCGCAGTCGGTCGTCTTCCTCGAGCTCGGGGAGCACCTTGACCCGCTCCCCCGCGGCGCTCTCAGCCACAGCGCTGGAGAGCACGACGTCGGTGCCGGGCTCGTCAGGCACCGGTGGCACCACCGTCGCGGCGGGCCTTTGCTCGGTCGACCATGCGCAGCAGCAGGTCCGCGAGGTGGATGATGCTGGCCGCCTCGATCGGGCTGTTGAACTCCACCGCGCGGTGACTGGTCGGGTTCTTGAACGCTCCGATCGCGCCGGCGAAGAGGTTGGCGACTGCCTCCTGCTCGGACGTCACCTCTCCCCCGTCCGCCAACGGCCCGTCGACCTTGAAGGCGTCTCGCACCATCGGGACCCCGTACTTGTCCGGACCGAAACCGGCGGCCGCACGCACCGCCACCTCGACCTGGTGCATCGCGGCGAACACAGCGGTGGCGTAGTCGCCTCGCTCGAAATTGGGGCGTGCCGACTCGTTCAGGACGGGGTGCAGCTGCGCGTGGAGCTGAAGCGTGGCGTCGATGTGGGAGCTGGACCCCGAGGCGGCGACCGCGATCCCATCCGTAGTGATCATCCACTCCTGGGAGGGATGACCATCCACCGGACCCACGAGCCCGCGCGCGAACGCCCAGCCGAAGCCGTCGGCGACGAAGCGTCGGATGTGAGTCTGCAGCTCCCGTGCTCTCGGTCCACGGACCCCTGCACCGGTGACCGCAGACCATGCGTGGACGACGACGTTATGTGACCCCGTCGTCTGGTCCGGAGTCTGAGCGAGACCGGCGAGGAGAGTCATCCCCGCCTCACTCGCTGTCGCATCAAGGAGCGCCTCGAGCGTGAGCCGCTCCCCCGCGACCGAGAGCTCGATCGTCCGTTCGGTGTCCGTGAGGGTGTCGCTGTTCGGCATCTAGCTCACTCCTGCGGGCCCCTGAGGCCCATCGTTATATCGCTGACAGGTCGGTAACCACCGCACAGCCCCGCAGGAGGTCACTTCCGATAATACGCATTCTCGGAACACGTAGGCGGGGGGGTGACGTGCGCACAAGCTGAGCAGTTCGCGGAGCGATGAGGGTCAGTTCTTCGGCGGTAGGCACGACGGAGGGCTCGCCAGCGGGCTGCGGCAGGACCTTCGCGTACTGCGGGGTGGATCGTCCAAGATTCGAATTGGCGGCGCGCGGGTCGTTCGACGAATACCGGAAATCCTCCGGGTCTTCGCTTTGGCAGGTCGTCCACGACCTGGTCAACCGCAGCGTCGACCTCACTACGCGTACAACCGGGGGTGGTCATGGAACGTCTGAACTCGCGACTCTTTGAGCTCAGGGTCTCCCCGTGCATGGGCTCCATCCCTGGACTAGCGTGCGCAATATGCAAGCGCGCAGACCAGAGGTCGGCGTCCTCTGGCAAGGATCGACCGGACCACCGGCGCGCGGTCGGAGGGGATAAGGGCACCGAGGTCGAGGGTAGCGAGCTCGGCGATGTGCTCGACCGGAACTCGGCAGGGGCGGAACGGTCCCAGCGCTGTAACCTCCGTCGCGGTGAGTAGTTGGAGGATCTCACTGTCAATCCCGCTACCGTTGCGCCGTGACTCCTACCCCAACACCGATGCTGATCTCGGTGCCGACAATTTCCCCCTCTCCAACGCCTCACATCGTCGTGGACCTCGTCGACCACGCGAGTTCCAACGCTCCGTGGTGGGGAGTAACGGTTCTAGCGGGCTTCTTCCTAGTAGTTGGCGCTTTGATATCGTTCCTCGCAACCCGCTCGATCGACGACCGCAAGGCGAAGAGGGACCACGTGAATCGGTGGCACGACGAGGTCCGGAAGCTCGGTACCGATGCGATTGCAGCCGCACGGGAGATTCATCAGCACTCGGTCGACCAGGCAGGGTTCTACAACGTGCCCGATCCCCTCGATCAGCCAGAGGCGGACAGGCACATCGCCACCCTCCAGAATGAGCTGGACGCCGAATACGCGAAGCTACTGCACACGCAAGGCGGGTTGAACCTCGTCGCACCGGCTTCGATCACCAAAACCCTGGGGGAAGTCGTGACGGCAGCGCACAACGTCGTTATCGCTAACGAGCACCAACACAAAACTGCCCGCGACGACCTCCGGCCCAAGATCACAACGTTCATCGAAGCCAACCGCAAGCATTTGGGGATCGCGGACTGACCATGCTGAACCTGATTGCTGCGATGCCCAGCCCTGTCTCCGAGGCCGTTGCGTCACCGGCTGCGCCTTGGTGGGGTGTGCCAGTGGTAGCCGGAGCCTTCCTCATTGTCGGCGCGATCCTCGGCTTCTTCTTCAACCGGCTGCAGGACAAGCACCGCGCGGATCGCGAGAAGCTTCAGCGGTGGGATCAGAACGTGCTCGGCCACACTTCGCGCGTCGTCCTTCTGGCGGAGCGGTTTATCACCGAGGCGCACGAGCACGAGCTCTCTACGCGGACCCTGGCCGAAGCCGGTATCGCGCAAATGCAAGCAGGCAAGCCGATCGACAGCCCACCGGTTCCCGTCCCGAGCCTTGCCCGGTTCATGGACACGTACGAAGAGATCACGAGCGAGCTGACGTCGCTCCGGCTGGTGGCGACGAGCAGCATCCGCGATGACGCCCAGCACGTCAAAGAAGAGGTGTGGCAGTTGATGATGACGAGGGGCTACGAAAAGATCTACCAGCGGGAGAAGACCGTGCGCAAGGCGGTCAGTTCCCTTGAATCCGCCGTGCGGGACCACTTCGGAATCGAGTAAGCGACCGCGGAGTAAGCAAGTGCGCCGAAAAGCCCCGCCGCAGGGCTCCGACGGAGCCTTGGCTGTGTTGAAATGGCGGGTCAAAATCGCAGCCACGCTCGAGGGCGGGAAGTTGACCCGTGGGACCGAGCGTGAGCCCCTTTCGGGCTGCGTCGTGGGCCAGCAGGTCAGCACCGGGCTGACCGAACGGCAAGAGCGTTGGCCACTACACGACGATCATCGGCTTACCGGCGTCCATCGACTGGGTTGCGCAGTCGAACGCGCCGCACGAGGTGGTCTTTCGGTCCTCATTGAGAGCGAAAGCCCGCCCGTGCGTCGGGAAGGTCAGGCAAACGTCAGTGAGGACTTCCGAGGTGCGAAGGGCGCATTCTTCGCCTGATGCGGGCGCAGTCCTCAGGCAGGCGGGAAACGAGCAGCGATTGCCGCCGCGCTGTCCTCGACGTCAATTGGACCATCGGTCGCGGCGACGAGCTTCGCGAGCCGCTTCGGCCGGAGCACGTGTACGTCGCAGGTCGCGAACGAACCGCCGAGCGTCGGCAAATCGGCGTCGATGAAGCAGAGCGCGCCGGTGACCGGGACAGCCCGGCCTGCGCTGCCGAGGACCTCGCTGACGAGCTCCACCTGATGGAGCACCCCGTCCACGAGCTTTGTCCGGTCGCCACCGACGACCAGCTTCTCGACTCGCGGGCGGAAGAGACCCCCGTCGATGCGGAGCTGCGGGCGCTTGGCCTGGTAGCGCTTGGCATCGATGACCCAGACGCCGGCACGGGTGACGACGATGTGGTTGATGTTTGCGCGACACCGCGGGACGCGTCGGTCGTGTAGGACGACGATCTGGTCCGACGCGAGCGCGTCGAGGCGGGCCCCGACCACTGCCTCACCCGTCGCACCGGATATCCATGCGCTCGTGCTTTGTCGCTCCGACGACAGGGCTAACGCGATGTTGCCGAGGCGCCCGCTCCCCCACCGATCGCGGATCTTCGCCTCGTTCTTCGCCCGTCGGCGTTCGTACTCACGCTGCGCTGACGTTCCGGCCGCGTTCTCCTCCTGTGTGTCCATGATCTCGAGCCAGTCAGAGTCGAGGCCGCTACACGAGCCCCCATCTCTGGGCGCGAAGGCGTGCGGCTCGGCTTGTCGTCACAACGGCATCCGACGCCGAAGGACACTGCGGTGAGACCCCTGATCGGAAAAGGACACGATGGCCGGCCCGGAGAGCGCGGACGGCTCGCCCGAGCGCAAGCGAATCTCGATCCCGAAGGTCGACATGTCCGTACTCTGGCGGACGTGCATGAGGCGCTGGACGTTAGCGTCCTCGGTAAGCCCGCAAGTCACCCTTCGCTGCGGGGGCGCGGTGACGTCGTAGGCCGGGCGACAAGGCCGGCCTTACGTCAACCTCAAGCTGATCGACCTCGACGATCCCGACGCTGTGGGCGGTGCGGTTGCGGTCCAAGATGACGCTCCGGACGGCGGCGCTTTCGCCGCCGCGTAGTTGGAGCCGCACGGTGGTGTCGACGTGGTGATGGTAGTGCCCGGACAGAACGAGCTTCGGGCGGACCTGACGGACGCCGCGGTGGAACATAGCTTGGCCAGCTGCGGCGTAGGCGATGCCTCCCGGAGTCCAGAATCGTCGTTGTCGTGCCGTGTGCCGCTTGAGTGCTTTGCTGATGGGTGCGTCGTGGCCGAGGAGGATGTCGACCGGGTTCGATCCGAGCGTCAGAAGGTCGTGTTCGGTGATCTGTTCCTCCGGGTGCCAGGCGGCGACGTGTCCGGACACCGATGGGTCCCGGCGGTCGCAGTTGATGCTGTTTGCGCCGCCGAGACTTGCAACGACTGTGCCCGCGGCGGTTGTTCCACGCCATCCGCGTTGGAGCCAGATGATCCGCCGGGAGAGCCTCCGGTATCCCGTTTCGTCGACCGGGAACAAGCGGTGCAGTGCGGGGTATCCCTCGTGATTCCCCTCCGTGACGTACAGGAACATGTCGCGGGACTCCAGCTGCATCGTGAGCAGCCGCAGTCGGTCGCGTTCGTGCCGGCTGCCGCTTGAGAGGAAGCCGAAGTCGCCAAGCACATGGACTTGCCGGATGCCGGCGCGGTGAAGGTTCCGGATCGCGAGCTTCATCCACTGCAAGTCTGCGTGGGGATCGCCAAGTACCCCGATGCGCTCATCAACCAGCCGATGCCGGTCAACCATCGGACACTCGGGCGTCACTGACGCGGTGGGGGCCACAAGAGGTAGTCCGTCCAATACTCGACGTCGTCATCCCGACGCCGCGCTTGGGTCTCGACGGTCGGGGCGGCGAACTGCACGAACACGTCGCCGTGGAGCGTGCTTCATCCAAAACGGAATGCTCCCGCTTGACGAGCGAGACGAATCACGTCGTCAGCTCGCTCAGTTCGGAGCGCCGCTGCGGGGGTGAGGCCCTCGAGGTCATCGCTTGGAGCGTTCAGCCATACGGCGTCACCCCACGGGTCGACCTCTTCGGGATCGAGTTCCGCGAGCACGTCGCGCAGGCGAGGTAGCGGTTGCCCGCCCTCGTCGATCTGGAACGCGGGGAAGAGGCGGAAGCCGTCCGCAGTCACAACGGCGAGCAACTGGCCGCTTCGAACCTGCGCCTCGACTGCCTCGCTGCTGATCTGGAACCAGCGACGCAGGGCGCCGGTGTCATAGAACGGTCCGATCCGGTCAGAGAGCGTGGTTGCTTGGGAGTCGGAGGGATCCTCCATGGAGCCCCTGTTACCGGGGGCCCGATTGATGGGGTCCGCTTGATCCCCGGCCTCCGGTCGGAAATCCTCGGAAGCGTCATCTGAGGGCGGGGGCTTCCGCACGGCGCTGCGCTTGGCTGCTTTCGGCGGATCGACACCCCGTGGCCCAGTCGCAACCTGGTAGCCGGGATCTGGCTGCCTGTCCGGATCCACCAGATACGCACCGGCATCGACGAGTGCGGTGATGAAGGCAACCGCTTCGCCACCGCTCATCCGTCCCTCGGCGACCCACCGCGCGAGCTCCCGGGCATACGGGTCGATGACAGCGATTCCCTCAGCGCCTTGGGCGGCGTCGGCCAGCGCGATTGCTCGGGTGGCAGTTGCGTCGTCGGCACCGTACGGGCGGCTGCTCTTGACGTGGTCCGAGATCAACGCCATCGCCTCGGAGGGGCGCAGCGACCCGGACACGATCGCGTCAAGCAGAGCGACCAGCACCGGATCCGTGACCGGCGTCCCTGCCCGCCGATGCACCGTGCCCTCCCATGCCTCAGCGTCCGATGGGCCGTCCGGTGGCATGTCCGTCACGTCCAGAGCCGTGCCTCGAGCAGGTCCAGCAGCGGCCGCACATCCCGGCGCGCAGTGAGCCATTCGACGGGCGTCGCTGGTCTGCCGCCGGTAAGCGTGTCCGGGTGCGGCGTGGTCATGAAGCCGAGGATCGATGCACGGTGCATGGCGTCATCGAAGGCTGCCGCCAACCACGACAGGTGATCCAGCACGGGGTGTTCCGGGTCGTCTGTGAATTGCCACGCCGGGAAGAGAAGCTCGTCATCGCACACGAAGGCGAACAGATCCCCGAACGCGAGGTCGGTCAGAACCCGCCCGGTTCCGACATTCAGCCAGTCCGCTGCCTCGTCGACTGATAGGGAGGCGCTTATAGCTTCGTGATCGGTGCGACGTTCGAGGTCGTCCAGCTCGCCCCGCGCTACCTCAGCCTCCGCCGCTGCCCACTCATCGCGGGAGTGCGTTGACGACGTGGTGAGGAACTCCCGATCGTCGTCCGCCGGTTTCCGACCAGTTTGGGGGCGCGGCGGATTGTCGTGCCGCCCAAAGTCGTGACCCGCGGCGTGCACGCCAACCAAGAGGGCGAACGAGAAACACCGTGGGGGCGCCGTCGAGCGGTGAGGCATGCCCGACGGGGTGGCATCGTCCGCGTCCGCGAAGCTCATAGCGGCGATCGCGCGAACAGTGTGTGCGAGGGGCTCACTCGAGAGATTCGCAAGGCTGACACGAGCGCGAGCTCGAGCGATCTGCACTCGCGTCGGCATCTCACGCCCCGTTCCGTGCCATCGATGCCCTTCGCGGGCAGCGAGGGTCGAGGCCGGAGGTCAGCAAGCCCTCGGGAGGCACGCGGCCTTCAACGACGAGGCCGAGCCGAGTCCTCATGAAAGAGGAGGAATCACGCTGCCAGCTCAAATGGGAGGAGATCGCAGGGCGCTGTTCAGGGAGGTGCGGCGACCGCTGGCGAGCCCGCCCAACACCGAGCTGCCACCCCGTGAACCGCAAGCGGGGGTCCTCTGTCAACATCTTTCCAGGATGCCCGTCCAGCTCTCCACCTTCAAACCCCTTTGGGCTACTCCGCTTCCCCGAAGCACCCGCCGAGACAGGGCGACCAGCAATTTTTGCTCGTAAACGAGCGTTATTTAATATACCTGCGAGATCGCCGGGGATGAAGGTGAGCGCGCATGCTGCGCGGGTTGGGACCGCCGGCGCCGACGTCCGAGGCGATATCCGGGGCTCACCAAGGCAGTCGCGGTGAGCAGAGCTCGACGCCTTGAAGGGTCGACGGCACTCCGAAAAGCCACATCTCCTCGTATATGAACGGAAAAAACAAAAGCCCTGGTCCGACCCACTTTTGCGTCTTGCGCGCCCCGCCGGCAGCTGCCACGATCGGGTTCGTGAATACGGAAACATTGAGCGAACTAACCGGAATGCCGCAACAGAGAGCGAACGAGCTCCTGCAAGGCGACCCAAAGCTCTTGGAGCCATCTAGCGAACAGTGGGTCCTCGAAAGCGCCATCTTCGATCGCCTGTGGACGATCGCGTGCGGACACACCCCCGGAAGCACCGAACGCGCCATCCGGTACGTGGAACCCGGCCAGCGCGTCCTTATCATCCACCCGGGTCCAGAACTCGACATTCAGCAGCTTGCTGCGTCGCTGACCCCTCAATTTGAGGCAGGCGGCTGGCAGAACGGCATCCCCGCGTTGCGGTTCGGGCCGAGCAACCGGGGCGTCGTCTTGTTCAGGGAGGGCATCGACGCAGCCGTCCTCCTTGCAGGGGTGTCGCATCACGATTGGCGCGATGCGGTTGAGGCGCTCGACACGGGCACGCCGGAGCGCTACTACTTGAAAGGTGGCCGTGTGACCGCAGAGGAAGCGGCATGGATCCCCGTCGAAGCGAGGTACCGCACCCGGTCTGGAAGCATCATCATGCGTCGCGTCGGAGCGATCTACGCACTGCCTCACACGGGGATCCACGTCTACTCCAAGCCGCCCGGAATCGTGCTCGAGGTCTTCCAGCACGAACGGAGCAGCGAAGCGGAGTACGGGCTCGTCCGAGCGTTGGAACAGGCTGGCCTTGAATTGATTGATTGGGACACAAGCCCCAACGAAATTGCCTTGACATTCCAGCACCAAGAGGATCAAGGACCCCTACGGGTCCGCCTCGCTCACCAACCACTGGTCTTCCCAGGCTGAGAAAGGCGCCACCGCCGCTAGTGGTTTGACACCGACGAGCAACAGGCATGCGACAGTAGACGAACACTCCCTACTGAAAGGCGGCGTTCCTATGGCGCAGAAAGTCACCACGCACTTCGTCGACGACCTCACCGGCGACACCATCGAAGACGGCAAGGGCCGTACCGTCAACTTCGGATTTGACGGCGCCAGCTATGAGATCGACCTCACCGACGACAACGCCGAGCAGCTCCGTGAAGCGTTCTTCGACTACGTTGCCGCTGCCCGCAGGGTGGGCGGCCGCTCCGGGCGCACTAGCGTTGGCAGCGCTCCGAAGCGGGGCAATTCCGACGAGCTCGCGAAGATCCGCGAGTGGGCCAACGCTAATGGCCACGAGGTCTCCTCCCGCGGGCGCATCAGCCAAGCCGTTCGCGACGCCTACGACGCCGCGCACTGACGCGCTCCCCCAAGCAGAACAGCCGGTCACCCAAGAGGTAGCCGGCTGTTCTTGTTGACACCGATAGGGCGTTCGTCTGTCGTCCGCCGGTCGGTCAGGGCAGGTACTGACCGAGCACCGAGCCGACTACCCCGGTGAGGTGCCGGTCGTGCTTGAGGCACTCACGCCGCAGGTTGCGGCGGCCGGCGAGGGTGTGTACGTCGCCGTACATGTCGAACAGCGCGACCGACTGCAGGTCCTTCCAGAGCGCCCAGATGTGTGTCGCGCCCTGCGCGGCGAGTACGCGGGGTTCTTCGTCGAACCATCGACCGACGAGGTCCTCGAGCGATTCAAACCAGGAGGTGTCTCCAGCCCAGGTGATGTTGTCGAGGACGCCATCATCGGTCGGACGTTCCCCACGGATGATCCAGGAGTGCCGATCGTTGACCAGAAGGTTCAGGGTGTGGGCGATGGCGCGGTAAGTGAGGGCGATATCTGTGGTCGCGGGCGCCGGTGCGCTCGGTCGGAGCATCAGTTCGATCTCGAGGCGCTTGACGATTTTGTGCGGGGAGGCTGAGGCGAACGTCTCGGCCCAGTCGATGTGCGAGAACGGTGCGCCGACGACGTTGATGCCCGCCACCGGGTTCAACAGCACCTGGTACGCGGCCGGATCGGCCGGGTCGTACACGGACCGCGACGCGCCAACCTGCCGGTCGTGCGTCTCCGCGACGCGCACATGGGGGCTGCGGCGCGCGAGTTCGCTGGCGATCCACCAGGCCTGCGCAGCGGTGTAGCGATCGGCGAGGATCATGCGTTGCCCATCATGTGCGTGCTGTGCTTCCCCGAGAACCACAAGCCCGTGTCGGCGGAGCGGCGGAATGTGCCGATGAGGCCGACGCTGTCGACGTGCACCTCAACCTTCCAGGAGTGCACTCCGCGCATTGGGAGCTCGCTCTCGAGGTTGAGGAGCGCTGGGTACCAGCGCATGTCTGGGGACAGCAGCACTGCCAGCTGCCGCTCCGGCTCAGCCTTGATCAGCCGGGCGCCAGGGGTGGGTCCCGGTTCTTGATTCAGGTGTCCCCCGAGATGCAACGGGTCGTAGCTGCTCGAGCCAAAGTGCGCGAAGCGCCGCTCATAGCGGCCGGCGATTTCGACGCCCTTTTGGCTCAGTTCACGATTCGCGGACTCTAAATCTGAGGGGAATGAGGGATGCCCCGAGCGGAGGTCGTAACGAAGCTGTCGGCGAAGGGCCCATGCGTAGTAGATGTCGAGTCCGTCATCGGCGCCCCAGATGGCGTCGACAAACTGCAGCGTGAGGTCATCGACTTGACGACCGGTTTCGGACCACCGGTAGAGGCCAAGGTACGGGCTTTCCCACCCGAGTCGGTACTTCAAGAGGTAGTGCAGCACTGCCCAGTATCCTCGTGACTGCTCGTGTGGATCCGTGGGCTTCGGCACGTCAGGGACGGCAGCGTCCGAGCCCGGCGAGGTGATCGCGCGGAGGGTGCCGGGGAGACCCCACGACCACTCCCACTGTCCTCCGACGAGCTCATCGTTGACCACACCGCTCGCGCATTCGTAGTGTGAGCGACGGATCGAGTGCGCGGCCCGCAGAGTAGTCTCGTCATCGGTCACCGGAGCCTCCGTTCTTTCTCGCGATCTCTAAGCGGCGCAGACCGCGACGGGCCCTCGCCATTTTACTCGGCAGCGCGACATTCGCGAACGGCATCCGACCACCATGGTCCTGCATGAAGTCGAGAATTAATTCGTCTTCCACATCCTTCGCCTTCGAGTCCGTGCCGATAGTCCTCCAGCCCACAAGCAGCTCCGCGTGGTCCTCGAGTTGCCAGATCATGCGTCCACCACCGTGGCCCGTCTTACCGAGGCCAAAGCGCCTGTATTCCTCGAGCCTCTTCGCCAGACCGGCTGTGGTGGTCTTCCGTGCATCGGCCTTACCGATATACACAATCACCGCACCGGAAACCCATTCATCCGCGACTCGTTCGCGCGGGTAGGCGCTTTCACGACCGCGATAGCGCCCGCCTGCGGTGGTGTCGGTGAACACCGGTCCTGCTTCTGAGGTCCTCACGATCACATAGACGCCCGGAGCGTCGTCTACGTGCGCGGCCACCTCAGGAAACGTCACAAACCCCGTGAACCCCGCCTTGCGCAATCCATCGACGGTCCAGTCCATTCCGTTAGCATAGGACGAGCGTGGCGGCTCAGCAGACGAACCAATGCCTCGCGCACCACGGTCCGCAGCCGTCGGGCCGCGGAGCTTCTGCTTCGCTTCAGGACGGGGCCCTACGCGTAATCCACTTCGACTGCGCGGACCGCGTGTTCGATGACAGGGACGCCTTCGGGGTCGTTGAGTATCACGATCATCCCCATCCCGACGCCCTCTCCGCGGGCGATTCTGACGAACGCGTCCTGATGGACCTGAGTCAAGCCACCCCAGTTTCGCGCCGTGGTGATGAACACCGTCCTTGGATCCGGCTCGCCAGCGAGCTGTTCGAGGAACCACTCAGCGGTCCCGGGATCACCGTCGTCGAGCATCGGGAACATATCCGTGCTCGGCGGGTTCTCGGCGACGCCGTGCTGTTGCTCATCGATGAGTTCTTGTGCGATGCCGTCGGCGACGCTACTTTCCGTCGCAAGTGAGTACGGTTCGGCCGTCTCCACGACTACGAGGTGATGCTCGATCCCAGTGAGCCCGATGTTAAACACGAAGCGCCCTTCCGCCGTTGAGAGCTACATCCAAGCGCAGCGAAGGATGACGGTCAACGACACCGGTCGCTGCCCGCCACAAGCATCAGTCAATGCTCGAGGTAAGCGACCAGCTACATCCCCGTTGATGCAGGACCGGGTCCCACGAACCAGGCTGGTGTGCTCTCCGGAGGGGAACGAAGGTTGCGAGCACCATGCTCGGGCGAGCTGCTGCCCTGAACCAGGGCAATGACGGGTCCGAAGAACGGGCGCCGGCTAATCTCCTTCCGTGGAAGCGTTTGAGCAGTTCGTGGCCCTCGCGATGGAGACGGAAGGCTTAGTGGTCTCGAGCGCCCTGAAGTTCCCAGTCAGGCGCCGCACTCGGAAGATCGCCTACGAGGAGTGGCAGACTCATGGCTTCGAGGTCGATCTCGTGGGCGCCCGTGCCGACCGACTCGTGCTGTCTACGGTGAAGTCCTTCTTCGGGTCCCGCGGCGTGGTCGCCGCCCACGTTCGCGGGGAAGCCGCCGACCCGCGCTTCAACGCGCTGTACGCACTGATCAATGACAGCGTTGTACGAGACGCGGTGGTTCAGGGCGCCGCCGAGCGGTTCGGCTTTGCAGTCGACCAGGTCGAGCTACGGCTGTACGTGGGCCGGTTTGCGGGTGGCACAAACGAGGCGGAAGTTCGACAGTGGTGCGCCACGCAAGTGGTCGGCGCGGGGCCAATAACGGTGGTTGGCGCGACCGAGGTGGTCAAGACGGTTCGTACGGTCGCGCAGTCAAAGCAGTACCGGGATGACGCAGTCCTTGCGACGCTGAAGCTTCTCGACGTAGCCGGTGCGCTGACCTGAAGCTGGCGTCCACGCGGTGACGACCCGGTCGATTCGAGCCAAGGTGATCGCAAGCGGCGGCCTCGCCCACGGTCCTCTAGGTTGGCAGCATGAAGCCATTGAAGGTTGCTCGGGAACAGCAGATTGCCATGTTCGGCGAATCCGGCAGCGGGAAGACCGTGTTGCTCTCGTCGTTCTACGGCGCCGCACAAGAACCAGCCTTCATCAAGAAGAGTCTGTACAAGATCACCGCGGACACGGCCGCGCAGGGCCTGCGCCTGCATCAAAACTACCTCGGCATGAAGAACTCTGGCGCGACCCTGTCCGGGCCGGAGTCGGCGCTGCTGGGCCTGAAGGGTCAGCCGGACAAGACTCGCGGCAGCGTCTACGCCACCGCGCAGCGCATGGCGTCGGCGATCGCTAACGACAAGCTGCTGGCATGGACGAGCGCACCGGGGGTGCGGAAGTTCCACGCGGAAGCGTTCGTCCGCAGCACCGACACCGCTGTGCTGATTTCCCGCAACGGCCCCGGGTCCGGTGGTGCGTTCGTCGCGTCGCTGGTGCGGTCGATCTCCCGTGCTGGTGAACGCGCCGCGGCCGCCGACGGTGGCCGAATCACTGTCCCGGTCGTGTTCGAGCTCGACGAAGTCGCGAACATCGTCCGCTGGCCCGAGCTGCCCGACGTCGTCTCGTTCTACGGCTCGATGGGCCTGATTCTCGGCATGTACTTCCAGTCATGGGGGCAGATCGTTCGCGTGTTCGGCTCAGAGGGCGCCGACACCCTCTGGAGTGCATCATCGATCCGCGTCTACGGCGGCGGGGAGTCCACGCAGTCGCCGTTCCTGAAGCGGTTCTCGGAGAGCATCGGCACGTACGACGAGTGGACCACCAACACCTCCTCCGGCAGCAACGGCACGTCGAAGTCCCGGACGGCCAGGTCGAAGCCGATTCTGCCGCCCGAGAGGCTGGCGCACCTGCCGAAGTGGCGAGCCGTGTTCGATTCGTGCGACGTCGGCCCGGTGCTGATCCGTACCCGCCCGTGGTTCCTCGACAAGGTGCTCATCGCGATGATCGAAGGCCGCGAAGTGAAGAACGGGAAGATCGTCAAGGAGAAGAAGACGCCGACCGAGCGCACGTCGACGTCGGGAGGGACCGGCCGTGTCGAGTCCGTTTAACCCCAACGAATGGCCCGAAGGGTACGGGCCCGGCAGCGGATTCGTCGGCGGTGCCGGCGGTGGCGCGGGCGGCGGAGACGTACCGCCGCCGTACGACCACGATGTGCCGCCTGAGGACGATGAGGGCCAGTTGCCGGCGGACCCAGCGACCGGGGAAGTGCTTCCGACGTCGGACGGTGGGGCACCGAAGCAGAAGCGGAAGTCCCCGCCGACTGCAGCGGAGCAACGAGCTGCGTTCATCAAGTGGGTGCAGCTGCAAGTCGGCCGGGTGGAGGCGTACGGGCAGCCCGTCCGGAAGCAGGCACCTTGGTGCCCGGAGTGGTGGGAGCACCCCGAAGTCGTCCAACGGCTCTACGTGTCCTGGAGGGGCTACCTCAAGGCGGCGAAGCTGCAGACGGAGGGTGACGGTCTGGCAAAGTCAGCGTGGTGGGTGCAGCACTGGGACCACCACGCCCGCATCATCTTCGACGAGCAGTACGGGCCGTTCCGTGCCTGCAACTCCGCGGGGCACCTCGCCGACAACAAGGGCGAACCACTGACGATCGCCCCGCAGACACCACCCGACGGTGCAGAGCTGATCTGAGTAGTGACGTGGGTACGAGCGCGGCTGCAGGCGATACGACACCTGCCGGCGTCTGAACCGTCAGGGCGCGGTGGTACCGAGCACCTCGGCGCGCTCTCGCCACCTCCGTGCGCGGTCCGGACGTTCGAGCTGCTGTGCAAGCCCGTAGGCAAGGTGCGCCAAGGAGAGGCGGAGATCTGGAGCATGGACGAGGTCGATCGCTTCGTCCTTGAGTCGCCACAAGTACGCGCCCCCACGCAGTGACTCCGCTGGCCCTCGCTGCCAGTGATATTCAGCGCGCTCGAGCGCTTCCCCGTGGCGCCCAAGGAGCGCCAACGCCGTGCATACGTTGATAAGCGTCATGGTCGGGTTGTCCGAGGTCTCCAAGCGGATGGACTCGAGGTGATGCAACGCCATCTCAGCCGAAGCGGCATGAGGCAGAAACCTAGGTTGTTGCGTGCGAGCACGTCACCGGGCGTCTGCTTAAGGTAAAACTCGAAGAGCGCCGCCGCCTCTGTGTAACGCTGTTCGGTCAAGAAGTTGATGGCCTGGTCCTGGAGCTGGAAGAGCAGCTGTAGCTGATCGGGAAGGTCTGGGCCGCGGACCCACCGCTTGGCCATCTGAATGTGCAACTCGGCATCGGCCTCCCGGTCAACGGTCAGGCCGTCCAGGGGGAACGGAGGCTGCCAGTCTTGCTCACGCCACTGGAATTCGAGACGCAGGGAATCGCCAGACCACTTGGACATGTCGTCGTTGCCAAAGCGTTCCCAGAGCCAGCGATACGCGTCCGTGACGCTGCTCGGGGGGCCGCCAGCAGTGACCTGTTGCAGAAGTTCTGGTGCGGGTGGGGTGAGCGTAACGACATCCTGGATCGGTGCATCAAGGACCCACGTGGGTAGCAGGTGCATCGCTCGATCGATGAGGGTCGACATCGCGTCCTCGTCTGCGTCCGTCGCTTCCAGTCCGTCGGAGCCGGGTCCGCTAGGGAGAGGGAGCGCGTCCAACAGGAGGGCGCGCATCCAACCGTCGATGTCGATCGGGCTGTCCTCGACCGCCAGCTCGTCCGCATTGATGATCAGTAGTGAGATGACCGGGACCCAGGCGAGCCCGGCCATGCCATGGCGAATCAAGGCAGCCGCGTCGACCCCGTGCTCTTCGATGCCCGACATGAGCAGACGGAGTTCGATCGCACGTCCCCTGCGGTCCTCGTCGCGGAGGGGAGCACGACGGAGCACCTGCCCCAACCGGTGGACGAGTGTCCCAAGCGAACCGTCGCCGGTGTCGTCTGCGCTCTCTGCATCTTCCATCACGCATCCTCAAAATCCATAGCAACGTCCTACCCAAGATCCTGCTAATCTTGGAGCATGTCGACCGAGACGTACTCTGTGAGCGATCTAGCCGGCGCCAAGCGCACCCAATTCTTCGAAGACGCCCGGGCCGGGCGCGCCCGCGTGCGGGACAAGGACGGTCAAACATTCGTCATGCTTCGTGAGCAGCGGCTGGACGTCCTCGACCAGTTCGCCCACTGGTCCACAGCCCAGCAGCGACTTCAGGCCGTGGTCGCGGCCGGGAGAATGCCTTCAGTAGCCGAGCTGGGTGATCTTGCTTGGGTTCGCGGGTTTGATCTGGAAGACCTGGCCGATTTCGCCGAGGAGCTTCACACCGCCCTTATCTCTGCCCTAGCAGACCAAGACACCAGTCTTGTTCTGGATGTCGTCGATGCCTGGAGAGTCACCGCCCGACAGCTCGAAGACCCGCTCCGAAAGTCCATCCTGCTCGGCGATTTAAGCACTTCGTCCTTCGTTGAAGTGGCCGCCCCCCGTGGGTGACGCACCGCTTCCCGGTGCATACGCGCCGTTCGTCTCCGCGCGACGGCCTGGCGGCTTCCCAGAGGAGGCGCCGCTGTATCGCGTTATGGTGCACCGCCAATACGTGGACCTGTGGGCCGAGTTGGAAACCCGCATCGGGACGCCGGGCGCGCAGGAGTTCTGGGATCACGTCGCGACGAGCCCTGGATCGATCTCTGGAACAGCAAAGACGACGATTCTTCGAGGAAAGGCAGGGAAGCCGAAGCGGCCAGGCTGGTCGCGCACGTACCACTTCGAAGTCTCCGGTGCCGGGAGAATCGACTATCAGTTCGACAACGCGCACCGCACCACGCCGGATGGAGACGAACATCGCGCGGTCTTCATCCTCACGATCAGCTACTCGAGCCACTAGGAACCGACCGCGACAGGCTCGGTGCCGATCTGACCCACCCGCAGGCACTCTCATTGCCCGCAGCGCATCCACAATTGATGGCCTTGGGGGCGCGGGACGGGGTGAGCGCCCCGTGACGCCGAACTCCTTGTGCACGCGCGAGACTTGCCGAGCCGAGCCGCACGCGGGAGTGCGAAACCGAAGGCCACGCCGTGACTTCTGAGCCGATAATGTATCTTATGTCAGATTGCGGCTGTGGGTTCCATGCCCGCCGCCGCTTTGCTCCCTCTTCATGGTCAGCACTGAACAGGTCCTCACGCCTCGCTCGAGTACCTCCACCGGGTTCGCACCGACAGCTACCACCGTGATGCTGCAGCGCAGGCGTAGCCGCCCGGCGCTGTCGGTCACGAAGACGGCAAGGTCGGCATCGCCGGTACCCCCGCGGGCGGTCAGCGGGTCACCGTCACGTACGCGGTGACGACGAAGTCGTGGGCGCAGCAGGGTGACCACATGATGAAGAGCTACCTCGACCCCGTAGGGACCGCCCCGGCTGACCGGTGCGTCTCCAATGACCCGATCTGCACCACCAACTCGATCGCGGAGCCCTCGACTCCGACTCCGGGTCTGGCCTTCAGGGTACGGAGCTAGTTGGACCAGGCGTCGCCCTGGCGCTGCTGCTCCTCGCCCTGGGCGGTGGGCTGCTCATCGTCCGACGCGGCCGGCAGAGCCTCGACGTGCAGGACAACTCCTAACGCATTCGTGGCCCGGCCGACACACCGTTCTCCATCTCCACCGCCTGCCGAAAGGACACTCGAACCATGCGCCAAGCGGGTGGCCGCCTGCCTCGCGATCGCGGCGCGAAGCGGTCTTAGGACTGGTCTACGCCGATACCTGGTCGTGGACGAAACCGCCGCCCTGATCTCATTCGTCTTCGACGCCCTCGGCCTGCTGTATGTTGCAGACCCGTCCACCATCAGCGCGAGCCTTAGGGCGGCAACGGAATTCGGCGGCGAGCTCGTCCTCGACATCCTCAGCATCGGTGCCCTGGGCGCCGAGGTCGAGCGACTGGACGGCCTCGGCGTGCGTCACCGCTGAACGTACCGGGCTGAGCAGTAGGCGACGGGAAGCACGCCGCTCGAGGACCTCAAAGTGATGAACCAGCATGCCTCAGCAGCACGGGTCGCAGCCGCCGCAGCATCAACCGCCCCACGATCGCCGACTACGCCGAGCTCCACCCCGACGTCGTCATCGTCGGTACGGGCATCACGAAGGCAGACGATTCCGCACGGGAAGCCCGGCTCATCAAGGAAGCGATGAACCGTGCGCTTCCCATTCCGTCCAACCCGTGACACGGCGGCGAACGCCGAGGACCGAGGCAGCACCCGGTAGATCGATCGTCGTAGTCGCGGGCGGCACCTCGGCGACGGGGAGTACACCCCGGGCGGTCTCGTCACTGTGGCCGATCGCGACCAGGCCGTCGACCACAACCTGCCGGAGCATCGCAAGCATGCCCTGATCGATGGACGGCCGACCGTCGAGCTCTCCGATCCGCTGCGCTGCCAATGAGAACGGTTCGGCGCTGACGTCCTGCTCCGGATCGGAGTGGCCGAGCGCCAAGAGGTCGAAGCCCTCCGCGATGTCGCTGATCACCGCTGCGGTCCGCAGTTGCGGCCTGCCGGTTGCTGAGAGGACCGCGGCCCGGCGTGCGACCATCCGAAGGTCGGTCGTGGCGCGGGCGAGTCCCCGGTGGATCGCCACGCGCATGACCCACGCATTCCTCCCACGTCTCGACAGCGGCGAGAACGCGGCGACGGCGCGAGCCGATTCGAGCGTGACGCCCCATGCCTCGATCCGTGCTCCGTTCGCGCGGAGTCGTTCCAGAGCAGTCCGCGCCGGGCCCGGGTCGCCGTCAGCGAGTGCCCGGGCGATGAGGTGCGTACAGTCGGCCACCTCCTTGATGACCGAGTCGCCAGCCAACAACGCCCGACGCATCGGCGCACTCGGCAGCACCGCGGTGATGAAGAGGGCGCAGAGTCCGCCGACGGCTCCGTCGACCGCACGCATGTACGGTCCGCCGACCGGGTCGGGGAGCACCGCCACGAGCATCGACTGGGTGCCGGCACTCAGTGCGAACGCCGGGTTCCGCGACAGCAGGGTCGCGACGGTCAGCACGACGATGATCGTCCCGGCGACCTGCGCGGGGCCACGGCCGAGGGTGGTGACGACCGTGGCGCTGAGCGTGATGCCGAGCACCATGGCGATCGCGGTCTCTGCGACCCGTCGGGGACGTGCATCGCGGTTGAGACTGAGGCTCGACAGCGCGACGGTGCATGCCAGCGCGGGCGACGTGTGCCCGAGACCGTAGTGAGCGATGGAGAACGCCAGCGTGACGGTGAGCGCGAGTTGGAGGATTGTCGGCCCAGTGGCTCGGAGCCGCGTGATCGTCGGGAGGAACCGGTCGGGAACGCGCATCACGAACGATCAGGGGTAGAGGCCGCGAAGACGGTGCGCATCCACCACGCGTTCGACGGCGACGGTCATCGCGGACTGACGCAGCGTCCGACCGGACCGTTCGGCGCCGCCGAAGACGCTGTCCCAGCTCTCGTCCATCCGGCTCCGAAGGCGTCGTTCGACATCGGCGATGTCCCAGCGGTACGCCTGTTGTGCCTGCGCCCACTCGAAGTAACTGACCACGACACCGCCGGCATTGGCGAGGATGTCCGGAACGACGAGCACGCCGTTCCGGTTCAGGATCTCGTCGGCCTCGGGCGTGGTGGGACCGTTGGCACCCTCGACGACGATCCCTGCCCGCACCCGTGCAGCGTTGCCGACGTGAAGGGCACCCTCCACTGCGCAGGGCGCGAGGACGTCGACGGGCAGTTCGAGGAGCAGGCCCGCGTCGATCGGCTCGGCTCCGGGAAACCCGACGACCGTGCCTGCCCGGGCGACGTGTGCGGTGAGTGCGGGGACGTCAATCCCCCGGTCGTCGTGGACGGCGCCGAACTGGTCGCTGACGGCGACGACGTCGACGCCGGACTCGGCGAGGAGCCGCGCGGCTCCGGCCCCGACCTTCCCGAACCCCTGCACCGCCGCGGTACGACGACCACGGGTCCGTCCACGGGCGGCGAGTGCGCGGAGCGCGATGACCGTAACGCCGAGGCTCGTTGCGTCCGCACGCCCGAGCGAGCCGCCGAGGGCGATCGGCTTGCCGGTCACGGCACCGGGCATCGTCGCACCGCGCCCGGCGGAGACGGTGTCCATGATCCACGCCATCGTCTGCTCGTCGGTGCCGATGTCCGGTGCCGGGATGTCGCGGTCCGGGCCGATGAAGTCCCCGAGCTCGTGGGCGTACCGCCGGGTCACGCGTTCCAGTTCCGATCGGGAATACGCGGTCGGATCGATGGTCACACCGCCCTTCGCACCCCCGTACGGGACGTCGACGAGGGCGCACTTCCACGTCATCCACATCGCCAGTGCCCGGACCTCGTCGAGATCGACGTGCGAACTGAACCGCACACCGCCCTTGGCCGGGCCGCGGGTGGT
Organism: Curtobacterium sp. MCSS17_005; assembly: GCF_003234225.2. Taxonomy (NCBI): domain Bacteria; kingdom Bacillati; phylum Actinomycetota; class Actinomycetes; order Micrococcales; family Microbacteriaceae; genus Curtobacterium; species Curtobacterium sp. MCSS17_005. The sequence continues at coordinate 1,666,701 of NZ_CP126258.1, read as the reverse complement.
GTTGTGCTGGACCCGGTACCCGGTGAAGACGGATACCGATCCGTCGTCTCGGCGCAACGGGACGCTCACGGTCAGTTCGCGCCGCGGTCGAGCGAGCATCGCGTGCTGCCCGGTCGACAGATCGAGGTGCGTCGCGGCTTCGGCGAGCTGCTGCTGTGCCGCGGCCCAAGGAGTGCTGCGCACGGTCGCGGTGCGGAACGGTTCCGGGCTCGTGTCACCGACGATCGGGATGGGCTGGGTGAGCGTCAACGTCTGCTCCTGCTTGGTGGATCCGGTCGGGGCGGGTCGTGGAGGGAGATCGTCAGAGTGGTCAGTTGTAGCCGAGGACGATGTGCTGGTCGGCCTCGGTCGTCACCGGGACCGCCGTCGGCCGCGGCTCGGCGGCGGTCCCGGTGTCGAGGGTCATGCAGTCGCGCCCGCCGCTTCGACACGGTCGAGCTCACGTGCGTTCTCGTACGCGTCGAAGAGCCGTTCCGTATCGGCGAGCATGTCGAACCACTCGTTGCGGACGATGTCGATGCGGTCCTCGTCTGCCTGGAGTCGGCCGAGGTAGTCGGCGACGCCGGCGGAACCGTCCGCTGCCGCCTCGTGCAGCGCGAGCACGCGGGTCGCGAGCTTCGCCTGCACCCCGTACACCGGGATCTGTGGGCCACGGGGCGCAACGAGCCCGATGTAGTACAGCTTCTCCAGGCCCTTCGGGATCAGCCCACCAGCGTGCCGGAGCGGGATGTCGCTCCTGCGTTCGATGAGCGATTCGTCGAGGAACGGCAGGCTCGCCTTGAAGCCCGTCGCCCAGAGGATGGTGTCGTACTCCTTGGAAGACCCGTCGGTGAAGTGCACGGTCTTGTCCTCGATGCGCGCGATGCCCGGGCGGATCTTCACCCGACCGTGCTGGACCCAGAACAGGAGCAGGTCGTTCACCGTGGTGCGGCCTTCGGCGAGGGTCTTTGCCTTGGGTTCCGGCATCCCGGGGTAGTCCTTCCACTCGCCGATCGAGACCTTCGCGAGCATCCGGGCGATGAAGTCCTGCTCTTCGGCGCTGAACTCGGCGAGCCAGGGCATGACCTGGCGGGGCACGCCGAAGTAGGACTTCGGCTGGAAGAAGATCCCTTCGCGGATCACGATGTCCACATCGAGGCGGTGCTGCGCAGCGTCGACAGCGAGGTCGCAGCCGGAGTTGCCGGCGCCGACCACGAGGACCCGTTCACCATCGATGTCGCTGGGGTTCCGGTACGAACCGGAGTGGACCTGCTTCCCGGTGAAGTCCGCTCCGACGGCCGGGACCTTCTGGTCCCAGAGGTGCCCGTTCGCGACGAACACCCCGTCGTACTCGATCTGTTCCCCGGACGAGAGGGTGACCGTCCACCCCGCGGAACCGACGGCACCGCCGGTCGGGATCGGAACCACGGACTCGACGGCGACACCGAACTGGATCAGGTCGTAGAGCCCGTGGTGCTCGGCGTACGACTCGAGGTACTTCCGGACGAGGTCGCGACGCGGGAAGTGCGGGTAGTCCTCCGGCATCGGGAAGTCCTCGAAGTGCGTCTGATCACGCGCGGTGATGAGGTGCAACGCGTCGTAGTCGGTGTGCCAGTGCCCGCCGACTCGGTCGGTCTTCTCGTAGCAGTCGGCGTCGTAGCCCGCCTGCCGGAGCTGCTGGAGGGTGGAGATCCCGGCGGCCCCCGCGCCGATGACGCAGTAGCGAGTCATGTTGATGGTCCTTTCGAGCATGCTGCGACGACGGCGGCGCCGGTCGTCGGTGGGTGGTGCGCCGCCGCCCGGGAGATCCAGCCGGGCGGCGGCGGGTCTTCTAGAGTTCGTACGGGTCGCCGACCTTGGTGATGGTCTCGTTCACGCCGTACTTCTTCACGATCTTCTCGACGGTGCCGTCTTCGCAGAGCGCCGAGATGTCCTCGTTGAGGGCATCGGTGAGGTCGCTGTTCTTCTTGCTCGTCGGCCAGTTCACCTGACCGGGCTTGTCCGTCTCCGGGATTCGGTCGTCCGCGGTCAGCGGCACGATCTCCGCGCCCTTGACCGGCTTGCTCTCGAACCGCGCGGTCGTCGAGGCGACGTTGTCGATGATCGCGTCGACCCGGCCTGCGGCGAGATCGCTGAAGGCGGACTCGCCGTCCTGGTACACGGTGAAGTCGTCGCCGAACACCTTCTGGAACCCGTCGTTCCAGAGGTTGCCCGCGACCGAGCCGATCTTCTTGCCGTCGAGGTCAGCGACGGTCTTGTAGCCGGCCTTCGAGACGATCGCTCCCTGGTCGAGGATGATGGGGTCGCTGAGCGAGACGACCTTCGCCCGGGCCGTGGTGCGCCACCAGTCACCGGCCGCGAGGTCCGCCCGCCCTGACTGGACCGCGGGGATGGCTGCGCTCGCGCCGCCAGAGGAGAGCACGCTCAGCGAGAGGCACTCGCGCTTCGCCACGGCCTTGAGCAGCTCGCCCTCGATGCCGGAGACGGAGCCACCCTTGAGCTCGGTGTAGGGAGCGAAGTCGTAGGTGGCGACGGTGAGCGTCCCGGAGGCGATCGTGGTGAAGTCGTGTGCCGGCTTGCAGTCCGGGTCGACGCCGCTCGCTGCGTCGGAGCTCGACGCGCAGCCGCTGAGGGCGAGCGCCGCGGTGGCGACGAGGACGGTGGATCCGAGGAACGTGCGCCGGGTACGGCGGAGGGTGCGGGACATGCTGCTTCCTTCTCTTACGGGGATTCGGGAGGGTGCTAGACGTGCCGGTTGAGTCGGCGCTCGACGAGGCGGACCAGGCCGAGCACGATGAGGGTGACCGCGGCGTACATGGCGGCGGTGAGACCGAAGACGCTGAGGTACTCGAAGGTGATCGAGCCGAGCTCGTAGGCCTTCGACATGAGCTCGGGGACCGCGATGACGAACGCGAGCGAGCTGGCTTGGAAGATCGTGACGGCGAGGCTCGCCAGTGGCGGGACCGAGATGCGCATCGCCTGCGGCAGCACGATGTGTTGGAAACCGGTCCAGCCGTTCAGGCCGGAGGTGAGTGCCGCCTCCCGCTGCCCGCGGGGCACGGCTGCCAGACCTGCACGGAACAACTCACTGGAGTACGCACCGGTGGTCCAGACCATCGAGATCACGGCCGTGACGAACGCCGTCAGGGTGATCCCGGCTTCCGGGAGTCCGAAGTACATGATGTAGAGGAGCACCAGGGCCGGGGCTCCTCGACCGACCTCGACGACGAGGAACGAGATCAGTCGGACCGGCACGAAGCGGCTCTCCCCGATGACCGCGAGCAGCAGTCCGAAGGGAAGCCCGATGAGGAGGCAGAGGCCGGTCAGCCGCAAGCTGATGAGCAGCCCGGGACTGAGCCTGGGGGCCCATTCGATCCAGTCCTGCAGCATCAGGCGACCTCCAACTTCGCACGCATGCGTCGGTCGACGCGTCGGGTGGCGATGGCCAGCGGAATGCTGATCGCGATGTAGAGCAGACCGGCGATGCAGAACGCGAGCAGGCCCTGGTGGGTGCTCCGAGCGGCGAGGTTCGCCTGGAAGGTGATGTCCTGGACGCCGATCGTCGATGCCAGCGCGGAGTCCTTCAGGAGGGCGATCGCGTAGGTGGTGATGGCGGGCAGCGTCACGCGGAACGCCTGTGGGGTGATGATCGTGAGTGTCGTCGGGGCGAACCGCATGCCGAGTGCTGAGGCTGCTTCCCACTGCCCGGTCGGGATACTGAGGAGACCGGATCGGTAGATCTCTGTCATGTACGCCGAGGAGATCACCGAGAAACCGACGACCGCTGCGGTGAAGGTGTCGAGGCGCAAGGCGAACTGCGGGAGCCCGAAGTAGATCAGGAACAGCCAGGTGATCGGCGGGATCGCACGCACCAGGTTCACGTACGCGCCGGCGACGGCGCGGATCCAGCCGATCCGCGACCGGCGTGCGGCGACGACGGGCAGCGCGATCAGCGATCCGATCAGGAGCGAGAGCGCGGTCACCCACAGGGTCATACCGATGCCAGACAGGATCTGGACGAACATCGGCGTCACCGGTCCAGCACGGCGCGGAGGAACCGGCGCGTTCGCTCGTGCTGCGGATCGGTCATGACCTGTTTGCTCGGCCCGGTCTCGACCACACCGCCGTCGGCCATGACCATCACGCGGTCGGAAACGTCGCGGGCGAAGTGCATCTCGTGCGTCACCACGATCATCGTCATTCCCTCGTCGGCGAGGTCCCGCATCACGGCGAGGACCTCGAGACCGAGTTCCGGGTCGAGTGCGGAGGTCGGCTCGTCGAACAGCATCACCTTCGGCGAGAGCGCCAATGCTCGAGCGATCGCGATGCGCTGCTGCTGGCCGCCGGACAGCCGGGCCGGGTGCTGATCCGCCTTCTCCGCGAGTCCGACCCGGTCGAGCAGTCGTCGGGCGACGTCGGCGGCTTCGCTCTTCGAGGAACCCAGGACCTTCCGCTGCGGGAGCGTGATGTTCTCCAGCACCGTGAGGTGCGGAAAGAGGTTGAAGCCCTGGAAGACCATGCCGGTGACCCGCCGGAGGTGCTCGAGGCTGGTCTTGTCCGGCTTCTTGGCTCCGGCCTCGACGCGAGCGCCGCCGATGGTGATCGTCCCGGCAGTCGGTGTCTCCAGGTAGTTGAGGCAACGGAGGAAGGTGCTCTTCCCCGCGCCGGACGGCCCGATGATCGAGACCACTTCGCCCTCGTGCATCGAGAGGTCGACGCCGTCGAGGACCGCGTGATCACCGTACTTCTTGCCGAGTCCGGAGACGTGGACGCCTCCGGTGACCGGGAGTGGGGACGTTTTCGTCCCGAAGGTGAAGACCATTTCGCTCGCCCTTTGCGGTAGTGGGTTAGCGCTTCCGAACTGATGCGCTACCGCCGTGTTGGCACCACTGAAGCATGCAACAGATGTGATAACAAGTGACGGTTCGCTCTCGAAACGGACCGTTTACAAGCCGGAAACAGGCTCGTTCTCCCGCTTCAAATCAACGATCCGAAGGAATAGCGCCGGACTGAGAAAACGTGGTATCACAATCATCACGGCCTCGATCGTTTGATCACACGGCCACGGATCGGAAGGCGTCATGGAAGACTTCGTCGTCATCGGAGCAGGGCTCGCCGGAGCAGCGACCGCGATGCAGCTGGCCGCGCGCGGTCACTCGGTGACCGTGCTCGAACGCACCACGCCTGGCAACCACGAGGGGAGTTCGCACGGTTCGGCCCGGATCTTCCGGTACGCGTACCCGCAGCGGCTCTACGCGGAACTCGTCGTCCGTTCACGCTTCGGATGGGATCTCCTGGAGGAGCAGAGCGGTCGGTCGTTGATCACTCCCACCGGATCGCTGGACCACGGGGAGCTCCGTCCTGTGCAACAGATCGCGGAGACGCTGGACGCCGTCGGTGTCGAGCACGAGCTGCTCTCGGCCGCGCAGGCGGCGGAACGCTGGCCACATCTCCGGTTCGACACCGACGTGCTCTGGCACCCGGCCGCCGGCGTCCTCGACGCCATCGGCACGGTCGAAGCGATGCTCGACGTCGCACGGAGCACCGGGCGCGCTCGTGTGCTGAACGGCTGGGAGGTCCGCCGCGTCGAACGCACGTCGACGGGTTTCCGCATCCACGGAACCGCAGGATCGACGGTCGACGCCTCTCGCATCGTCGTGACCGCCGGTGGCTGGCTGCCAGCGCTGATCGGGGACCTCGCGTTGCCGAGCGCCTTCGTCGACGCCTTCCCCGCACTCCAGGTCCGGCAGGAGCAGGCGGTGCACTTCCCCTACCGCGAGCAGGAGACGGAGTCGACGAGCGCGGACGGCACGGCGACGGTCCGAGACTGGCCGACCTTCATCTACAAGGGCACGGACATCCAGGCCTACGGCCTCCCCGGAGGACGGGATGCGGAGCACCACGGCCAGAAGGTCGCGGAGTTCAACGGCGGCAAGGTGATCTCGTCGGCGTTCACGCAGGACGGCGTCGTCGACCCGGCCGCGCGTGCCCGGATCGTCGCGTTCGCCGAGCGTTGGCTCCCCGGGGTCGACCCGACGCCGTACGCGGAGACGACGTGCCTCTTCACGAACACCCCGAACGAGGACTTCGTGTTCGACTCCGTCGACGGGGTCACTGTCGTCTCGCCCTGCTCCGGTCACGGCGGCAAGTTCGCACCACTCATCGGCAAATTCGCCGCTGACCTCGCACTCGGGACAGGCGATGTCCCGGACGTTTTCCGGGTCAGCGCACACACGAACGCCAAGGCGTACACGGGTGCCGGCGCATGAGCGTCGAATCGCTCTTGTCCGACATCCGCGACATCGGCCGCGACCGCACCCGCGGCGGGTACTCGCGCCCGGTGTACTCGACGGCCGAGCTGGAGCTCCGCGAGTGGTTCATCGCAGCCGCGACGTCCCGCGGGCTCGCGGTGGAGACCGATCGGAACGGTGTGATCTGGGCTTGGTGGGACGTCCCCGGCGGGGACCGCACCGGTGCGATCGTCACCGGAAGCCACCTCGACTCCGTCCCCGGCGGCGGCGAGTACGACGGCCCACTCGGGGTCGCGTCAGCCCTCGCCGCCATCGACACGCTCCGCGCGACCGGGACGGTTCCGCCGAGGGCGATCGCCGTCGCCGTGTTCCCCGAGGAAGAGGGGTCCGGATTCGGAGTCGCTTGTCTCGGATCCCGGCTGCTCACCGGAGCGATCACACCTGATCGTGCCCGCAACCTGCGCGACGACTCCGGTGCCACCTTCGCCGAACGCTCTGCCGCGGCTGGTGTCGATCCCCGGCACATCGGAACCGACCGCGACGCGTTGGCACGGATCGGCACGTTCATCGAACTCCACGTCGAGCAGGGCCGTGGGCTCATCGACCTGCGGCAGCCGATCGCGATCGGGTCCTCGATCCTCGGACACGGGCGCTGGCGGATCTCCATCAGTGGCCAGGGCAACCACGCTGGCACGACCCACATGGTCGACCGTCGTGACCCGATGATCCCCGCGGCGAAGCTCGTCCTCGCGATCCAGGAGATCGCCGCGGGCACACACGACGCTCGTGCAACAGTCGGTCGGATCGAACCCGTGCCCGGCGGCACGAACGTCATCGCGTCCCGCGTCGACGTGTGGGTCGACGTCCGGCACCCCGACGACGAGGTGACCACCGATCTCGTCGCACGGATCCGACGCCGCGCAGGAGCCCTCGCCGAGGCATCGCGATGCGATGCCGTGATGGTCGAGGAGTCGTTCTCCCCGACCGCCCGGTTCGACCCCGACCTCGCCGCGCACCTCGCGACCGTGCTGCCCGATGCCCCGGTGCTCGACACCGGCGCCGGGCACGATGCCGGCGTCCTCGCGGGGCACGTCCCGACCGCGATGCTCTTCGTCCGCAACCCGACGGGCATCTCCCACTCGCCGGAGGAGCTCGTCGAGACAGCTGACGCGGAAGCCGGCGCGCTCGCGCTCGCGACCGCCCTGACCAACGTCGATGTCGCACACACGATCAGTGTCGATGTCACAGAGAGGAGGTGAAGTGTGGTTCCGTTGACCAGAGCGACACCCGTTGCCCGTCCCCCGGTACCCGCACCACGCGCGCATGGAGACCTCATGACCTCGGATCTCGACCCCCGCCGGACGAAGTCCGGAACGCCGAGCCTCGTCGCCGATCAGGTGTACGAGTTCGTCGAGGGAGAGATCCTCTCCGGCCGGATGCCCGGCGGGACGCGGCTCCGCGTGCGGCAGGTCGCCGAGATGGTCGGCACGAGCGTCCAGCCAGTCCGCGATGCGATCAGCCGTCTCGAGGACGCCGGACTCGCGTCGCGGTCACCCCACAAGGGTGCCGTCGTGAAGCAGTTCAGCATCCCGGAGCTCATCGAGATCTACTCCGTGCGCAAGCTCCTCGAGGAGTCCGCAGCCTTCGACGGGGCGAGTCGGGTGACCGCGGAGGACCTTGCCGTCATGGAGCGCGCGGTGCAGGACATGGAGCGGGCACTCCGCGAGGGACGGGTCCACGACGTGATGTCCCACGACGACGTCATGCTGCGGACCCTGTACCGAGCGAGTGGCAACGCCACCCTGCTCAACCTCATCGACGCGCTCTGGAAGCAGTGCCACTACTACCGGATCATGGCGGCGACAACCGCGTACATGAACGGTGACTACGGCATCTGGCAGACCGAGCGGGACATCGTCACGGCGGTTCGCGACGGAGATCCCCGGACGGCTGCGGATCTGGTCCGCACGTCGATCGAGTCGTTCACGACGGCGCTGCGGAACCGCACGGAGTACTCGGCCGCCGTCTAGTACACCGCTGCCGAGAGCCCCTCGACGACGCTCGGCCCGAGCAGGTCGAGCCACTCGGCCCCGTCACCAGGTTCGAGTGCCACGGCACGCAGGAACCCGCTCGCACCCTGCTGGACGCGCATCGACCTCGAGGTTCCAGCGCCTCCCCGCACCATCAGGTTGACCGCGTGACACGGCCGGTCCAGCTCAACGAGCTCGACCGCGCTCTCCCCGGAGAACTGCAGCACCTTCCCGTGCTGCACGCGCTGGTCGACGCCGTCAATCCGCAGCACGACGGTTCCGCCGACGGGTGAGAACGACCGCCACGCACCGGGCAGCGGCGAGAAGGGCGCAGGCGCAGTGAGTGTCGCAACGCTCAACCGCCAGGGCTGCGCTCTTGGGGTGAGCTGACCGCTCTGCTCCCAACCGACGTACTCGGACGTCGCCCCGGCCCCGTTCGCCCACGGGTCGGGCTCCACCTCCACGAATCGACGTTCCACCGTCACCACGACCACTCCAACCATCCAGCGGACACCGTCCGCACCGGATCATCCCACCGAACGAAGGAACCCCATGACCGACACCATCACCTCCCGTCGTCTCGAAGGCAAGGTCGCGCTCATCACCGGCGGCTCGCAGGGGCAGGGCGCAGCGCACGTCCGCCGGCTCGCCACCGAGGGAGCGACCGTCATCGCCGGGGACATCCAGGACGCCCAGGGCGCCACCTTTGCCGCAGGCCTCGCAGCCGAGGGCCTCCCCGTGACCTACACGCACCTCGACGTCACGAGCCAGGACGACTGGACCAGGGTCATCGAGGAGATCACCGAGGCGCACGGGCGCCTGGACATCCTCGTGAACAACGCTGGGATCCTGCACGAGGTCTCGATCGAACAGGAGACCCTCAGCGCCTTCAACCGGATCCTCGAGGTGAACCTCGCCGGTCCGCTCCTCGGAATGCAGGCGGCACTGCCGCTGCTCCGCCAGCAGGAGGGCGCCTCGATCATCAACACCGCGTCGATCTTCGGCCCGGTCGGCGCGATCAACAACGGAGCGTACTGCGCGAGCAAGGCCGGCCTGATCGGGCTCACGAAGACCGCCGCACTCGAGTTCGCCCCGCTCGGGATCCGGGTGAACGCGCTCTGCCCCGGCGGCGTCGTCTCCCCCATGACCGAGGCCGACCCGCTCGGCGGTGTGGTGCCCGACACCCCGTTCCGTCGTCGCGCACGCGCCGACGAGATCGCCGGTGTCGTCGCGTTCCTCGCGTCCTCCGACGCGAGCTTCGTGACCGGCGCCGAGTTCACGGTCGACGGCGGCTTCACCGCCCGCTGACACCACGACGGACTGGAGGCACGGTGCGGGCCCGCACCGTGCCTCCAGTCCGTCGCACTGTCACGTTCACCACCGAACCGATGCGAGTACGACCGCGACAGCTCTGAACCGCCCTTCGCGCGGTCGGAGGCACGCTTGTCGGTGGGCGTCCGACCCGGTCACCGGGCCTTCAGAGCGGTCGTGCCCCCCCCTACCAACCCTCCCATGGCGGAAAGGTTGGAATGTGCCGGAAGCTCCGAAGCCGCCGGCTGTGCGCGATGACGCGCCCCACGACAGCTCTCGCGGGTGTAGCGCCCGCACCCCCTCACCGAAGGAGAACCGTGACGACCGTCACGCAGTCCGTGCCAGTCCAGGCGCACCACAGTCCAACCGTCCTATCCGCCCTGCGGAACCCGAAGCGGCCGCGCCGCGATGATCTCCGGCGCGACCGGCGCCATCGCCCTCGTCGTCGCACCGGTGATGAAGGAGCACGGCCTCGACTACCTCATCGCCACCGTCCTGCTCGGCGGGGTCTTCCAGCTCATCCTCGGCGGGCTGGGAGCTGCGAAGCTGATGCGCTTCGTGCCGAGGTCGGTGATGGTCGGGTTCGTCAACGCCCTCGCGATCCTGATCTTCACCGCGCAGCTGCCGAACATCATCGGCGTCGACTGGCTCGTCTGGCCGATCACTATCCTCGGCATCGCGATCATCGTGCTCCTGCCCCGGCTCACCAAGGCGATCCCCGCACCCCTCGTCGCGATCGTCGTCCTGACGCTCGTCACCGTGTTCGCATCGATCGCGATCCCGACCGTCGGCGACGAGGGCAAGCTCCCCGACAGCCTGCCGACGCTGTTCATCCCGAACGTCCCGCTGAACCTCGAGACGCTGACGATCATCGCCCCCTACGCACTCGCCATGGCACTCGTCGGGCTCCTCGAGTCGCTGATGACGGCGAAGCTCGTCGACGAAGTCACCGACACCGGCTCCCGGAAGACCCGCGAAGCCCTCGGACAGGGCATCGCCAACATCTGCTCCGGGTTCATGGGCGGCATGGGTGGTTGCGCGATGATCGGCCAGACGATGATCAACGTCAAGGCCTCCGGTGCCCGCACCCGGATCTCCACCTTCCTGTCCGGCGTGTTCCTGCTCGTGCTCGTCGTCGGGCTCGGCGATGTCGTCGCCATCATCCCGATGGCCGCCCTCGTCGCCGTCATGGTGATGGTCTCCGTCGGCACCTTCGACTGGCACAGCATCAAACCCTCCACCCTCAAGCGGATGCCCGTCGGGGAAACCATCGTCATGGTCCTCACCGTCGTCATCGTCGTCGCAACCGACAACCTCGCCATCGGCGTCATCATCGGCATCATCGCCGCAATGATCGTCTTCGCCCGCCGGGTCTCGCACTTCACCTCCGTGACCCGCAGCATCGAGACCACCGAGACCGGCGAGCAGCACGCGCTCTACACCGTCGAGGGCGAACTCTTCTTCGCCTCGAGCAACGACCTCACCACGCAGTTCGACTACGTCGACGACCCCGAGCTCGTCGTCATCGACATGACCCGGTCGCACGTGTGGGACTCCTCCACTGTCGCCGCGCTCGACGCCATCGAAACGAAGTACCACGCGCACGGCAAGCGAGTCGACATCCGGGGCATGAACGAGGCCAGCCAGGCCTTCCATGGCCGCCTCGCCGGGAACCTCGGCGCAGGCCACTGATCCCACTAGATCTCCGCTCGCCTGCCCGAACAGGCGCGGGACTGCTGCAGATTCGGTTGACTCCTTGACAGGTAGGGGCGTTGGCTCCTGCTGGAAGGATGTGCGCCATGGTGAAGGCGTATCCGGAAGAGTTCCGCCGTGATGTGATCGCGGTCGCCCGGAAGGGCGAGACGTCGGTGCGGCAGGTCGCGAAGGACTTCGGTGTGTCCGAGTCCTGCCTGGCCCGCTGGTTGCGGCTCGCGGACCGCGATGATGGCGTCGGTGTCGCGGCGGTGCCGTCGGCGAAAGCGGTGGACCAGGCGGAGCTGCGGGACGCGCAGAAACGGATCCGGCTGCTCGAGCAGGAGAACGAGATCCTCCGCAGGGCCGCGGCGTACTTCGCTCAGTCGCAACTCCCAAAATGATCTACCCGCTGGTCCTCGAACTCGCCGACGGCGGTGTTCCTGTTGCGGTGGCCTGCCGGGTGTTGGGTTTTTCGAAGCAGGCCTTCTATCGGTGGCGTGCTGATCCGGTGACTGAGCGAGACTGGGCGGACGCGCACCTGACCAACGCAGCGATCGATGCGCACCGGGACGATCCGACGTTCGGGTACCGGTTTATCGCCGATGACCTTCATGCTGCCGGCCATCGGGTGTCCGAGCGGCGGGTGTGGCGGTTGTGCTCGCAGCAGCGGCTGTGGTCGCTGCATGCGAAGAAGCGTGGCCTGAACCGGAAGGCCGGGCCGCCGGTGCACGACGACCGGGTCCGGCGTGCGTTCACGGCGCCAGACCTCGACAAGCTCTGGCTGACCGATATCACTGAGCACCCGACTGGTGAGGGCAAGCTCTACCTCTGCGCGATCAAGGACGCCTGCTCGCGCCGGATCGTGGGTTACTCAATCGGCGATCACATGCGGTCCTCGCTCGCCGTCGCGACCCTGCGGATGGCGGTGCACCGCCGGAACCCGACCGGGACGGTCGTCCACTCGGATCGCGGTAGTCAGGACGTATTCAACCGGTCGTCGCAACAGTTGCTTGTTGTGCTGAGCGTAGTTGATCGGCGAAGGTGTTCCGCCCCGGGTCTGATGGAGGCTCTCAATCCACGGGAGGATGAGAGTCATGGGAGCACCGAGGAAGTACCCGGAGGAGCTTCGGGAGCGGGCGGTGAGGCTCGCGGTGGACGCGCGCCGCGACCCGAGCACCAGACCTGGCGCGTTGCGTCGGATCGGTGAGCAGTTGGGGATCAATCCGGAGACGCTGCGGAACTGGGTGCAGCAGGCCGAGGTCGATGCCGGCGATCGGCCGGGTGTCACCTCTGACGACGCGCAGCGGATCGCGGAGCTCGAGCGTGAGGTCCGGGAGCTGCGGCGGGCGAATGCGATTCTGAGGTCGGCGTCGGCTTTCTTCGCGGCGGAGCTCGACCGCCCGTCCAGCAGATGACGCAGTTCATCGATCAGCACAAGCACGAGTTCGGGGTCGAGCCGATCTGCAGGACGTTGCAGGTCGCCCCGTCGAGCTACTACGCCGCGAGGTCGAGGCCGCCGTCCGCGAGGTCGCGCAGTGATGTCGTCCGGAGTGCCGAGATCGTGCGGGTGCATCGATCGAACTACGGCGTCTACGGCGCCCGGAAAGTGCACGCGCAACTGCGCCGAGAGGGCCACCTGATCGCCCGCTGCACCGTCGAACGCCTCATGCGAGCCGCCGGCCTGCATGGCGTGAGCAAACGGAAGGGGCCGAGGACGACGATCCCAGGTCCCATCGGGGATCGGCCCGCGGACCTGGTGCAGCGGGCGTTCACCGCGACAGGTCCGGACCAGCTCTGGGTTGCCGACATCACCTACATCCGCCCCTTCTCGGGCTGGGTTTACGCCGCGTTCGTCACCGATGTGTTTTCCCGCCGCATCGTCGGGTGGCAGCTATCAAAGAACATGCGCACCGACCTCGTTCTCGACGCCCTCGAGATGGGTATCTGGACCCGGCAACGCGACGGCCGAGACCTGTCGCAGCTGGTCCATCACAGCGACCGCGGCGTTCAATATCGGGCCTTTCGCTACACGGACCGGCTCGCCGAGGCTGGCGCGGTCGCGTCCGTCGGGTCGAAGGGCGACAGCTATGACAACGCGCTCGCGGAGGCGGTGAACTCGATCTTCAAAGCCGAACTGATCCGCAACAAGGGGCCTTGGCGTGGCATCGAGGACCTCGAGATCGCGACCGTGGAGTACATCGACTGGTTCAACCACCGCCGCCTCCACGGCGAACTCGGCATGGTCCCACCCGTCGAGTTCGAACACTACCGGCACGACCCCGCTCCGACTACCGTCGAAGCGGCACTACCGAGCCTCTACTAAACCCGGGGCGGAACAACCGGTGTCCGCTTTCGCTGTCAACTCACGGGGGGGGTGCTGCGGGGTCCGCGCGATGTTTCACCGCTGCGCGCCATACCCACGCCGCGGTTTTCGCCTGGCCGCTTCCCCACTCGATTAGCACCGCGTCGTCGGTGGCTGCGATTGCAGCGCATCGCACGCGGATGTCGCGACCGTGCAGCGTTCGGATCCATGCCCACACCGGTCGTGGCGGGTCCACATCGATGACTGGCGCGCGGCGTGCTGCAACGGGAAGCGACACCGCCTCCGGTGGCCGCCACCGGTCAGAACGACGCCGCGCCATCGCTCCCCCGCGGCACCAAACAGCCTGCGACGACGTGGGCTGTGGGGTGCGAGTTGCATGCGGTTGAGGGTAGGGGCGTCCGCCGACGTCGCCGGGCGTAAGGGACGATAGAGGCGTGGCAATTCATCCGGCGATCGTTCTTACCTGCGATGGGTATCAGTGTGGCGAGAAGCTGGCGCTGATCGGCCCGAACGCCGTGAGCTACCACGGTGCGCGCAGTCACGCGGAATCGTACGGCTGGGACTGCTCAGCCGAGCACGTGGACTGGTGCCCGAGCTGCCGCGCCGCGCAAGCATCGTTATGAATCGGTCGTTTCATAACAGATCATCGCAACAACGCGGGAACGCGGCCCCGTGGCCACCGAGCTGTGACGGCCAGGGGACGTCGTCCTAGCGCCGGCGCTTCTAGAACGCGGATGCCGAAGCGGCGGGTCGCGGTGAGGAAGTCAGGGTTGTCGAGCGTGATCGGCTCGGTGCCGGTGACCGTGAGGTCGCCTGCGGCGCGGTCGAGCCAGAACGCTCGGCACCACGAGCCGCCGAACTTGCTTCCGAAGTGGATGCCCATCGGCTGGGAGCCATCATCGAGGCTGGCGTCATGGACGATGTCGGCGATCGCGGTGGTGAGGGCTCGATCGTCGCTGCGCAGCGCGGCGGTCGTGAAGGTGGCGTAGCCGCCGACAAGGAGGTGCGTTGTGAGAATCGGCTCGAGTGCGCTGATCGAATCGGGATGCTCGACGTCGACCAGCCAGCCCGCCGCGGGCTGGCGGATCAGCAATGCGGCGCGGTCGTCTCTCCAAGATCGGGGCAGCGCACCGGTCTGCATGAAGGATCGCTCCTCCCAGTCAGCCGCGACGTCGACGAGGAACTCTTCGAGCGTGAGTCCTAACGCTCGAGCGTCGACCTCGAGCGCGCTTCCGGTCCCGAGCGGCAACTTGAAGCTCGAGAGAACTTCGGCCAACGCTCCCGTGCGAGAGCCCCCGGTGTAGAGCGTCTCGGTGCCCACTGCGTCATAGCGGCCCCAGCTGGAGCGCTCAGTGTGGTTGTCACCAGCATCGTGGCGAGTCGGCGCGGATATCGGGGCGTAGGTGTTCTTCGCAATGCGGTGCCCGATCTCACCAGTGCATGGAAGCAACCGCAGCCCGGTCGCGGTGCATGTCCGCGGTACACGGACGGTCACGCGTCGACAGTGCCGTCGATGAAGGCCTGCGCGGCACGGCCGAGCTGAGCGGCATCGTCGTCACGGATCGCGGTCAAAGGCGTGCGCTCCCCGAGGAAGGGGTTCGCGCCAATGAACCAGGCCCGAGCGACGTGCGCGCCTTCGTGCTCGGCGACGACACCCCACGTCCTCGCCATCAGACGCAGACGGCGTTCGAAGTCCGCGCCAGGACGGGGACCGTCATCCTTGGCCCACTTGATCGGAAGCTTGCGGTCCTTGCTGCCGGTAGCAGCCGCAACCAGAGTCGGACCGAGCGCACCATTGAGCTCCCGGACAAGTTCATGGATATCAAGCCGGGTGACTCGACCATGCTGAACCTCGGTTGCGACCGTCATGCCACCGGTCTTACACCCTTCGCCCACTCGTGCCAGGGAGCCTCGAATCGCTTCCGCCGGACCTTGAACGCATACTCCGGGGAGCAGTTATGCAACAGCCCGTTGCAAAATCCCCTCCCCCGGCCAAGCCGCGGCAGGGGCCCGTGACGCTAGCGGCCGCCCCTATCGCGGGGGCGCCTCGAGATAGTCCCAGCGCTCCCCCAGCAGAGACGGACAACTTCCGTGCTCACGCGACACTGTGCAGCAACCTGGCAGCGCGCGTACCCAGTACTTCAGCTCAGCAAGAGCAGCGGCATAACCAGATACGACCGGCGACGAATCAGATCCGGCGCTGGCGACCCCGCGATAGACCGCCACCCAGCCAGCTAGTCAGCAGCCGCACATCAAGACTCCGCGAGCTTGGACGGTGCCACGGCCAGGCTCTCCGCCATCGCCGCTGCCAGGTCGGCGACGTATGGTTCGCGCAAGACCGAGGTGTGTTCAGCGTGCAGCCGGATCTCCGCGACCTGACCGACCAGGAACGGTGCCCATCGTGCTGCACCAGTGTCGTTGCCGTCCGCGATGACCAGGGTCACCGGTCCCGCGTACACCGGCGGGCGGTAGCGACGGGATACGACGAGGGCGTGGTCGAAGAACGCGCGGAACTGGCGCTGCCCCTTCCAGCGGAACATGCCGGCGCCGTACGTACGAGCACGCCGTCCGAGCTGCCCGAATGGTCCGACGAAGCGCTTCCTGAACGTATCGATCAGGCCGCTGAGGACCCGTCCGAAACCGTTGGTCGATCGTGCCTCGGGCTGCGCGCTGTTCATCACTCCGAACTCAACGGTGTCAGCCTGTTTCGCTGCCTGCTCGGGCAGGAAGGTGTCGAGGAGGACCACTTGTCGTACCTCTTCACCGGCCGCGGTGAGCATCGCCGCCATCTCGAGCGCGACGAGGCCACCGAACGAGTGTCCGACGAGGCTGTAGGGCCCCCGCGGTTGGATGAGCCGCATGAGTTCGGTGTAGCGGCGCGCCATCGCGGGGATGCTCCAATCGGGGACGGAGCGGCGTTCGATGCCGTGCTGCTGGAACGCGAACACCGGGCGGTCGCCCAGGTGCCGCGTCAGCGGGGCGTACGTCAAGGCAAGCGCACCCGCACCGGCGACGCAGAAGAGCGGCTCACCAGTCCGGCCGACACCGCCAGCCAGGGTGACGACGTCCGGATGGCTGGGGACCGCGGCTGCCCCAAGCCGGATCCGCGCGGCAAACAGCCGCACGGTTGGGTAAGCCAGAAGCTCCGACGACGGTAGGTGCACGCCAATCTGATCACCCACGGCTGCGAGCATCTCTTCGGCGGACAGCGAGTCCCCGCCCAATGCGGAGAAGTCGTTGTCGAGGCCCACGGCGGGCAACTGGAGCGGCCCGACGGTGGGCAGTCCGAGCACGTCCGCCCAGATCTGCGCGACCGCAAGCTCCCATTGATCGTACGTGTCCGCGGTGAACGCGCCGACGTCCTCGCCGAGCATCATTGCGAGCGATGGGGCTTCCGGGAGCCTCGCCCGGTCGACCTTGCCGCGTTCGTTTCGAGGCAGGGCAGAGATCGGCACGATGGCTGTCGGCACCATGTAGTCCGGCAGCAGCGCCCGGAGTGCGTTGCGGATCGCGGCGGGCGATGCCGAGCGGCGTCCCTGCCGAGTCACGACGTACGCAACGAGGCGCGTCGGAGCGGGCGGCGCCTTGACAGCGATGACCGCCGCCTCCTGCACGGTATCGACCGTGCGGAGCGCCGCCTCGACCTCGCTCGGCTCGACGAGGTACCCGCGCACCTTCACCGCGTCGTCCGCACGTCCGAGCAAGGTGAGTCGCCCCTCCTCATCGAACCGGCCCAGGTCACCAACCGCCCACGTTGGCGTGCCGTCCTCGGCCACCCCGGTCCGCGTCGCGGTCTGCTCGGGCGCACCCCAGTAACCACTCGTCATCGCGTCCGAGATGCAGATGATCTCGCCGGTCTCGCCGATGTCTGCCAGGGTGCCGTCCGCACGACGGAGATCAACCCGTTTACCGACGACGATCCGGCCGGACGGGATGCTCCGTTCTGGGATCGGGTCCCCCGGCGCGATCTCGTTGACCGCGTAGACGTTCGTCTCGCTGGAACCGGTCCAGTTGAAGAACGAGGCGGTCGCACCGAGCAACGGGCGGAGTGCTGCAACGTCCGGCCCAGTGATGGCCTCTCCCACCGTGGCGACCATCCGGAGCCCTTGCAGTCGCTCCTCGGTCGGGACGAGCGCACCGACGAGGGAGCGAACGAGGTGCGGTGTTGTGTGGAGCGTCGTGAGGCGTGAGGTCGCGATCCAGGTCACGAGCCGGTCGATGCCGGTGTGTCGCGGGTCAGCCAGGTGCACGGACGCGCCAGCGAGCAGCGAGGAGAGAACGAGCATGAACCCGGCCGCGAACCCGTGCGGTAGGACGGAGGCGACCCGGTCCTCTGGAACGAGGCGGAACGTCGCGCGCTCGGCGGCGGCGTCGGCGATGGCCTGACGGTGCGTCATCACCACGCCCTTCGGCGCGCCGGTCGATCCCGACGTGAAGATGATGTCAAGCGCGTCACGACCGCCACGGCTGGCCGCTCCGGGGACCTCCGAGATCTCCGCACCCGACGTTGCGATGCTCCGCGCTTCGGCCAGAAGGGATCCGAACGGGAGGATCATGGCCGGGTCCGCGACAAGAGCTGATGCCTGCTCGGTGTGCTCCTCGTCCGCGATGACGTCGACGATGCCTGCGAGCGAGAGCACGTGCTGGAGGCGCGCATCCGGCAGGAAGGGGTCGAGCGCGACGATGATGCGACCGGCCCGCACAAGTCCAAGCAGCGCCACCACAGAACCAACCCCGTGTGTCACCATCACTCCCACCGGCACGGACGCACCGCCCTGCGCGACTTCGACGCCCCGTCCGCTCTGGTCGTCCGGTGTCAACCGCTCGTGCAGCAGCACTCCGAGCGCACGGGTCACGCGATCAAGTTCACCGTGGCTCATCTCGATGTGCTCATCAGCGACGGCGAGTGCGTCCGGACGTTCCGCAGCAATCACGTCAAGCCCCGCAAGCAGCGACGTGTCCGGGACGACTCCTCCCACGTGCTCCGAGCTCAAGGAATGGGCCGGACTCGCCGCTGCTGTCGCGGTCGTGGTCTCAGTGGAGATGAGCACGCGGTCCCCTCACGGTTCGTTCGTCGAGTGAAATCTCCTGACGCTAACCCCACAGAACCTTCCGACGTGAGGTCGGAATCCCACATACGGCAAGCCGCCAAACGGTGCGACATGCCGCAGGCACCTGCGAACTCGTACTAACCCACGATTCGCGGCAGCGCCCCTGAATGAGAAATCGGTGACCGTGCTTCTCCCCAGACCGGCATCGCCTTACGTCCAGCTGACCCGATTCAGGGAGATCGGGGACTGCTGCTGGTTGGGCTGACTCGCCTTATGTTTGGCGTCGCTCTTGGGCTGTCTGCGTCTGCCGATCCCAGCAGTTGCACCATCCCGTGCTGGCCGGCCGGGCAGTGACTTCATAGGAACTTGGCTGCACAGCACTCCCGCCGGCGGTGGCCACCCGACCTGGCCCGCCTATGCGCTGAGCTGGTGCCCGGACGGTTAGTCGGTCCTGAGGTCGGCGCGGTGGTTGCGAGTTGGTCGGCTACGTTCGGACGCACCGCCGGTCGTACTCGCGGTGTGATCCGACATGGCGGGGGAAGCTGTCGGATGAGAACGGCGAGTGCAGATCGCTCGTCGCCAGCGATCACGCTCACCTCGACCGTTGTCACGCTCCGCTGAGTTGCAACCGTCGCGACTACCCGGACGCTCATGTTCGTTCGTGCGCGTTGACAGTCTCGCTGCGCGCGTCGTGCACCACGAACGGGAGCTCGGACGTGTCCAGGTGCGGGTTGTTGTCCTGGGTGCGAACAAGTTCGCGTGCCTCGTCAGCTGTTTCGACCGCCGGCATCGACCCGGGTAGTGGCCGACGCGACGACTCCTTCATACAGAGCACGCCCACAGCCCCAACCAGGCTTGTCGCCATCAGGAAGTACGCCGGCGCGAGCTCGTCACCCGTCGCAGTGAGCAGCGCCTGCACGATCAGCGGGGTCGTCCCACCGAACACAGCGATTGCGATGTTGTAGGCGAAGCCCATTCCGGCGTACCGCGTCGAGGTCGGAAACAAAGCGGGCAGCGAGGCCGCCTGGTTCGACACCCACAGCGCGGTCATCAATGCCAGGAGCGCGAGGCCGGCAAGCGTCGACCACTGCGCACCGTGCCCGATGAGCATGAAGGCGGGAATGACGAGTACGACGGTCGTGGCGGCGCCGATCCACATCACAACGCGCCGGCCGAGCTTGTCGGACAGCTTGCCGGTGAGGGGCAGCATCACGGCGAGCAGCACGAGCACCGGGATCGTCAGGAGGGTGCCATCGAGCGCCGAGTAGCCGAGCGAGTCGGTGAGGTACGTCGGCATGTACGAGGTCAGGGCGTAGCCGACAGTGTTCGACGCGGCGACGAGCATGATCGCGATGACGATCGGGCGCCAGTGCTGCCGGACCATGGCGAACACGCTCGATGGACGCTGGCCGGAGGCGTCGACGCGGGCGTCGGTGGCTGCCTCCTGCGCGGCCTGGGCCGCCTGGAACACCGGGGACTCCTCGATGCGCAGGCGGAAGTAGATCGCCACGACACCGATGACACCGGCGGCGAGGAACGGGAAGCGCCAGCCGTACGCGGTCATCGCCTCGTCACCGAGGGTCAGCTGCAGCACCGTCACGACCGAGGCGCCGAGCGCGAAGCCCATGTAGCTGCCGAAGTCGAGGATGCTCGCGAAGAACCCGCGGCGGCGGTCCGGGGCGTACTCGGTGATGAAGGTCGTCGCCCCCGCGTACTCACCACCCGTCGAGAAGCCCTGCGCGAGCTTCAGCACGACGAGGACGATCGGCGCGAACACCCCGATCGAGGCGTAGGCCGGCAACGCACCGATCAGGAACGTCGACGCCGCCATCATGATGAGCGTCGTGGCGAGGACCTTCTGGCGGCCGATCCGGTCACCGAGACGACCGAAGACGATGCCGCCGAGCGGTCGGGCCACGTACGTCGCCGCGAAGACCCCGAGGCTGAACAGGATCTGCACGGCAGGTTCGGCGGTGGGCAGGAAGACCTTCCCCATCGTGACGGCCAGGTAGCCGTAGACACCGACGTCGTACCACTCCATCGTGTTGCCGACGACCATGCCGCTCACCGCTCGGCGCATCATGCTCTTGTCGACCACGGCGACGTCGCTCTCGCGGAGCCGACGGGCGGGCCGGCGGCGCTCGGTACTGCTGGGATCAGATCCCATTCGTCGCTCCTCGCATTGTCGGGCCGGCAATTCCGGCCCGGTCGAACAGCCACCGACGGTAGCGAGATATTGGACTGCTGTCCCCTCCAGCTCAGGCCCTCCTGTGCAAATCGCCGCGGAGGCTGGGGTCAAGTCAGCAGCCTGGTGGGGATCAAGCGGGTTGGTCACATCCCTGTAACGCTTATCTTCACCGTGATACTGCGCTGCCGATCAGGCTTGCAGCTCCGGCACCTGCTTGCAGGGCTGACGGTCGATTTCATCGACGCCTACAGCACGGCTGTCCTGTCTTCAAGCCAAGGGCTCTCGGCGTCTCTCTGGCAGATGCCGCATGAGGAAGCGACCCAGCAGATCCGGCTTGTTCAGGCTGCGGCGTCGTAGCGGAGGAAGACGATTGTCCGCCCGTTCGCGAATCCTGTGAACAGGCCGACCGGACCCGCAGTCCGACCGGCGAGGTCGGCTGCGTTAGCACCCCGGAGCGCCGCCGCCGCACGCCGGGTGACGGCGCTCGTGGTGCCCTCGGCAAGCTGGGGTACCTCGACACCCTCCGGGAGGCGCACCAACGCCGCCACGTAGCTGCCGTCACGGGACGCGGACGACTGCAGTCGCTCCACGCCGTCGGGCAGGCGCACACCGGTGCGTTCCTCGACCGTGCTGAGCGGCGTCCGCGTGCAGAGGCCAATCCGCGCACAGTCACCTAGCGCGCTGACCCGGGTCGCATTCCAGGTCATGCCGGTGATGCCGGCGGCCACGACCGCGAACAGCAGCACCACGAGGGCGACCAGGGCGGACAGCGACCGGAGGACGGAGGGTGGCCGGACGAGGGACACGGCGTCGCACAGCCCGTCCGCTCCGGGCTGAGGACGGAGGGCGGCAGCGGCGAGCACCGGTACTGGTGTGACGTCCGGGAGAGAGGGCGCTCGATCGCCGTCGAAGGGCAGGACGACCAGGGTGGCGTCGTCACGGAACTGCCGTGATATGACGGCCTTCGCACGAGCCTCTACGACGGTGACGGCGTCGATGTCGATCCGGGTCAGGCCCTGCGAGACGCGGAATTTGGGCATCCTTTGAGCATGGCGGGCTGCAGGGCTCCGTAGTGCGGACTGTTGCCGGATCGCAACAGAGTCCCGTGCTGGTGCCGCTCGCACGCGCCTTCCAACCGCTGACGCCTCCCACCGTTAAAGGAGCTCAATGTGACGCGTCCGCACCGGACGCTCACCTGCTCGAAGGGGCACCGGAGGGGTCATTTGACTGGGTGGGTCGGCGGAAGCATCCGACAGTGCTCACTAAACACCGCAGCGGCTCCTTCTGCCCCAAACCGCTCAATCGGCCGGCCGGCGTTCGCGAGGGATCCATGTGGACACAACGGCGCGGCAACTCGGAAGAACCCGCGAAGATCCGCGGAGCGAGCAAACGCGGAGGCCTCGATGTCTCCTCGCACGGCCGCTCAGCCAGGCCGACCGCGACGCGTACCGCGCGGCCGCCGAAAGCCGGTTGCGCGGAGCCCGGACGTCCGTACGCTGCCTCCGGCTCCACGTCCAAAGGAACGACCCCGGAACGGGGCCTGACAGTGCCGGCGCTCGCGCAGGTGCTCGTGGTCGCACTCCCAGAAGTTCGACATCACGTCGGCCGCGATGCGGTCGGCGTCGACGCCGGGCGCGGCGGACTCGGGAAACGTCACGGTCACCGACCTCAGCCTCCCGTTGATCGCCGCGATCGCCGCGTGCATTCTGTCGTTGACCGCCTGCGCTGCCCCTGGAGACGCGTCGAGCACCCCGTCGTCGGACGCCGGGAAGAAGAACCAACAAAGCGATCTATGCGGCGAGCTATGCCAGGGTTGATGTAACCCACAGAGCGAAAGGCGACCCCCACCATGGCGCAGAAAGTCACCACGCACCTCGTCGACGACCTCACCGGCGACATCATCGAAGACGGCAAAGGCCGCACCATCACCTTCGGTTTCGACGGCAGCAACTACGAGATCGACCTGACCGACGACAACGCCGACGCGCTCCGCGAAGCGTTCTCGGACTACGTTGCCGCCGCTCGCAAGGTGAGCGGCCGGTCCGGGCGGACCAGCGGCGGCAGCGCGCCGAAGCGTGGGAACTCGGAAGAGCTCGCGAAGATCCGCGAGTGGGCGAACGCGAACGGCCACGAGGTCTCGTCCCGCGGCCGGATCAGTCAGGTCGTCCGCGACGCGTACGACGCAGCGCACTGACGCCGCTCCCCACGCAGGACAGCCGACCAGCCCCGAAGGGTGGCCGGCTGTCCTCGTTCGTGCCGATACTGAGCTCTTATGTCAACTGGAGGCCACGCGCATCCAAATAAGGCACGAGACAGTATCCGACCAACTAGATAATCAGGGAAATATGCCTGCGAAGATGCTTTCGAGGTCTCCAACGACACCTGCGGCGTCGACCCCATGTCGCGACTCGAAATCGTGCCGAGTCGTCACTTCCCGACAAAACGTCATCGCACTCGAAACCTTGTCGCCGTTGACTGCTGTTTGCGCACAGTAGGCCTCCAGGTCCCCGCGTCGAAGCACAAACACACCTTCGCTCGCCAAAGCCGAGATCAGGTCGTCACGTTTGTTTGCAATCTGCTCGGCCGGCGGGGTGCGAAGTATATCCGTCTTGCTGCGGCTTTCTCCCTGCGCAAATAGCTCGGTCAAGGTGTCCTGCAGCGCAGCGACTGCATCATCATCCCGGTCTGCCTTCCACTCCTCAAACTGCTCCTGGGCGGCGACCCAAAGTTGAGCGGAATTACGCTTCTTCACGATGCCTTTTACTTTGTCACTCTTGACCGTATTCACTGCGGGAAGGTGCTTGGAGACATCATCCATCAATCTGGCATGCTGCTCGCGGAGCGTCACACTATCGGTGAGGTGGTTGAATCCGTCACTCAGTGAGTCCAGATCCGTTATGACGCGGACTTGAACGCCAAACTGCCCAAAAAATGAACGATAGCGCGAGATGCTCCCTTTACCTCCGGTTTTGATGAAACTGACATTGTGCTCGTCGTGATTCCAAGCAGGATTGAGTAGACCCGCGAGATGTGGGAAAGTGAAAGTGTCACTATCCCCCTCGACGAGCACAACGGTTTTGGCGAAGAACGCTGCTTCGTTATTCTCGTACTGCACCATTTGATAAGCATCGCGGTCAGCGAGCTGCAGGTCCACCGGTAGCGCTTCAACGCCGGTTCCCGTCTTCGTTAGCTTGGCGAACCCGTCAGTACTCGGGCCGAAGAATCCGGCCGAGTGTGTCGTGACCAGCACCTGGTGCGCCAGCGCGAACGTGGCCAGAGTGCTCATGAGTTGACGCTGCGCACGAGGATGCAGGAAAAGTTCCGGCTCCTCAAAAAGGAGAACGCAGGGATGGGCCGGAGTCGAACTATCGGGTTCGGATAGGCCACCTGCCCGAAGTGCGGTGTACGCACGCAAGATCGCAAATAGCACTGTGCGCTTAAGCCCATCTCCCTTGCTCACCAGCAACCCGTCATGGCCGTCGTTTACTCGCAACTCGGCCCCGCCCAAAATGGTCGATAGCGCCGGCGCTGGCACATTCATGGTCAGTTCAACGTCGGGAAAACTTTCCCGAACAAATTGCTGAATGGTTGACTCGATAGCCCTTACCGCGTCGAGTCGTTCGTCTACCAGCGTGCCGTCGTCTGCGAGAATCCGGCTCAGTTTCTTTTGGACCTTCAGAAACTCCTTCGTGATGTCCTCGAACTGGTCTTCAACCTCGGTCAGGAGCAGACCTAGCAGCTTCGCAAATGTTGCAGTCCCCGAGGACCGCGCCTCAACTGAAGCGTCCTTCACGGCTTCAATGTAAATCACTTCAGGGAGAAGGGGCTTGATTGCCTGCCAGATACCGGTCTTGATCACCTGCGGGGCAGGTACGAGCTGTTCGGCCGGCAATGCATCAATCAACGCTTGGAAAGCATCCTTGACGTCGCTCGATTTTGGAGTTGTGTCGAGCACTTCGTCAAGCGCGGGAACTGCACGCACCGCGGCCGAGCGAAGATTAGCTCCACGCAAGTTCTTAATGGCGTCACCAAACGTATCCAGCGACCACATTGGATCACTAGGGACCCAGGCCATATACCGGACTTCCGACGTCGAGTTGGGCTCCTGTCGGCGAATAAGAGTAAGGGAATCATCTTTGATCATCGCCCGCACACTGTCCCGATGCGCTTCGGCGACGCGTTGCAGATCACCTTCGCGAATTTTGTCTATGGTCAAAGCCGCCTGGACGGCGCTGTCTTTCTCACGGAAGTCGTCGCTTGTTAGCTTGCCGCCCTCCAGCGCGAACTGAATAGCGTGCAGCAGACTCGATTTGCCGGCGTTATTTTCCCCGATGATGCAGCCGAAACGAGTCAGTGGCAGCGTGGTATCAGTGTGCGCACGGAAGTTGTTAACCTGAATTTTTGCCAGCTGCACTGAGGCTCCTCGACTCATCGTCGAGCCATGTTGAGGTGGGCTCGAGTATGCCGAGTGTGCATCAAGCCGGTCGGATCTTGAAGTTGCCGCGCCGCTGACGTTCGTCGCTCACCGAGCACCGGCGCTGCCCGTAGTGGCGTTTTGGGGTATACCCCAAGGCCACACCCGGTCCGTCCGGTGATTTACGTGGTTTTAGGGTGCGGTTTCGTCCTTTTGCTGCAGGAGTGTGCGAGGGTCTAGGGGTGGTGCAACACAAGACGCAGACCGTCGCGTACGTTCGGTGAGCTCGGTCGATCAGAACCTCGACCGGCAGCTCGAGGCGATCGGTGACGTCGACCGTGTCTTCGAAGAGAAGGTCTCTGGCGGCTCCCGCACCGATCGAACCGCACTCCTCGACTGCATCGGATACGTCCGGGACGGGGACACCGTTCGCGTTGCGTCGATGGACCGGCTCGCGCGCTCCCTCGGTGACTTGCGGGACATCGTCGACGAGATCACCGCCAAGGGCGCCTCGGTCGAGTTCGTCAAGGAGCAGCAGAGCTACAGTCGCGACACCGAGGACGCGATCGGCCGGCTCATGCTGAACCTCCTCGGCGCGTTCGCCGAGTTCGAACGCACTCTCATCCGCGAACGCCAACGCGAGGGCATCCGCATCGCCAAAGCCGCCGGGAAGTACAAGGGCCGCTCGCGAAAGCTCACCGACGACCAAATCACCGAAGCACGCCGACTGATCAGCACCGGTGTCCCGAAGACCGTTGTGGCCCGACAGCTCAGCGTCGACCGCACGACGCTCTATCGGATGCTCGCGACCTCCACCGCCCCCCCCCCCCCCCCCCCCCCCCCCCCCCCCGCGTCGCCAGCGCTGAGCACCCCGAGGGCGAGCACGAAACCGTGTAGCGTTTGGCGCCCCTTCGCCGGGCATTTTTGCGGGACACGCATACGGCAATACCCCTGGTCAGACTGCAGGAGGCAGCGGAAGCCTCCGAAGGCGACAACTGTCGTGTATCGGTGGACGACCGGCTATCGACACACCAATTCGCGTGGGTGGTCGACTCAGGATTCGGCTGTCGCAGGCTGCTGCCGGTTAGCGCAGACGCCAGGCCCGAGGTCCCGGTCCTTGCCTGCGAGCAGGCCGCAACCGCGGGTTCCGGCCGACGTGACCCGAACCGGCGGCGGCACCCGCACCCTTCCCATGCTCAGCCAACGTCGTCCGAGCCCCGGTTGAGCGATGCCGGCTCCTGGGTGTGCTCCAGCCGCGCCCGGGTCGCTGTCGGTGTTTCGCCATACCGGGCGCGGTAGGCCGCTGCGAAGCGACCTGGGTTCGTGAACCCCCAGTGACCCGCGAGTTGTCCTACGGGTGTCTGGTGGTCTGCGAGCAGCTGCGCATGCGCTGCGGCGATCCGAAGGCCGCGGAGGTACCGCATGGGCGTCGTGTTGAGTTCACGTTGGAACACCAGCTGCAAGGCGCGGGGAGAGCACCCGGCCGCGGCTGCAATATCGACGGCAGTGACCCGGCGTCGCAGGTTTGCCTTCATGAAGCGAGTGGCTCGGCGCACGCCAATCGCTGCGGTCTCAGCGGTCGCGTCGACTCGTAGCTCGACCGGAACCACTTCCGCAGCCGCGTCCAGGTACTGGGTCGCGGCAGCACGGGCCTGAGCCGAAGTGCCGATGGGATGCGTGTCGAGGATGAAGGACACGTGCGCGGTGACGTGCGCCCAATACTGGTTGAACGCATGGTGCGTCTCGAACGCCGGGTGTTCCCGAGAGGGCTCGTCTGAGGCTGTGTCGGGATGGACGATGGAATCTGTGGCTTGCACGCTGGCCTCGCCTCTACGCACCATATAAAGAGGCGCCGAAGGGATGCGTGAGGGTCGGTACCAGCAACGTCGTTGCCCAGGGACGGTACCTCAGCGACCTGAGCGTGGCGAGGCATGACTGGCCACACGCTGAGCGTCGAGACGGTTCAGCTGTCCCTGGTGACCCGGCAGACAGATCAGCGTGACGAGTGGAGCACGCTTTCGGCGTGGTCAGCGATGCGGTCACTGATCTGCGCCGCGGCGTCGCTGCTCACCGCGGCGGAACGTTGCTGCATCGCGCGCATCAACCACAACGCCCCCACGTCCCTATCCGTTGCCGTTTGCGCTTCGTGTGAACACTGCGTCGCATTCGTCCGCTCCAGCACAGCCTGACGCCTGTGCGTTATGGCGTCCGCTCGTCCGACGTCGAGGACCTCTTGCCAGTTCATGCGCACCTCCAACTGTTGCCGCACGCGGAAGATCCGCAGAACGATCGTCCCTCCCAGCGCCTCTGAGGGCCAGGGGTGACGCCTTGCAGTAGAGGTGGCCCTCCAACGGGACCGAGGGCATGTCCTATCGTGCTGGTGATGAAGAAGCAGTGTGCGAGCACCTTCGGCCAGTGGCGGTGTCACCTCGAAGCTGACCATGACGGTGACCACCAGCAGACCACCCGTCACGGACGAACCCGGTGGAACGAGAACGCGACGGGGCAGCGGTTGCGCGATCTCTAGCCCCCAACGTCCGCCCGATGAAGGATCGGCTACCGGGCACTCCTAATCGCACCTGACGATTTGCTTCCGGGGTCGTCCGCTCAGGCGTTTGTTCGGGGTCGGGAAAGGACCGCGCTACCCACCGCCGCGATCACCAGGGTGGCGCCGAGGCCTTGGATCGCAGTCAGGGTTTCTCCGGCAGTGGTGATCCCGACTGTCAACGCGACGACAGGGCTCAGTAGGCCTAGGAACGCCGGGACGCGGGCTGGTAGAACCGCTAGTCCGCGGAACCAGACCAGGTAGGCGAAGGCTGTGCCTATGACGGCAAGGTAGACGAAGCCCATTAGGGCCTCGACGCTCAAGGGTGCTCGTGGCAGTGGTTCTGCAACGAGTGTGGCGATGGTGAGGAGGAGTCCGCCTGCCAGGAGCTGCCATGACGTCGTCACGATCGATGGAATATCGCCAGCCCAGCGCTTGGATAGTACGACCCCTGCGGCCATTGACAGCGCGCCGAGGAGTGCTGCGACAACGCCGATCGGGTCGAGTGCCGCAGATGCGCGCAGCACGATGAGGGCGACTCCGATGACGCCGATCGTGCCAGCGGTGATCGTCTTTATGGTGAGGCGTTCCCCGAGGAACCTGGACGCGAGTACTGCGATCAGGAGTGGCTGCACGCCGCCCACGACCGCGGCTACCCCTCCCGGCAGGCGATCGGCGGCGATGAACAGGAACGCGAAGAATGCCGCGATGTTGAGTGCGCCGAGCACGACGGAACGCCACCACCAAGATCCGCGCGGGAGGCGGCGCCCGAACGCAAGCAGGATGAGGCCGGCTGGAAACGCCCGAAGCGTAGCGATGAGCAGCGGGTGTTCGGCCGGCAGAACGGCAGTCGATGTGAAGTAGGTCGTGCCCCAGAGCGCGGGGGCGAGGGCGGTCACTGCGATAACACGAACTTTGCTTAGCACTGAGCAAGTATAGCTGAGTGCTAAGCGACTATGCTTGGGTCGTGGATCACGTAGACGGCATTCTCGAGCAGTGGCGCACCGAGCGGCCGGACCTGGACACGTCGCCGATGGGGATCGTTGGTCGGCTCGGCCGGGTGGCTGCGCGGATTGACGCAGCGCTGGGCGGCACGTTCGCGCGGCACGGTATCGACGCTTCTACGTTCGACGTGCTCGCCACGCTCCGCCGCCAAGGGGAGCCGTACCGGATGACACCCGTCGGACTCGCCGCGGACGCGATGATCACCTCCGGGGCTGTCGCCCAGCGACTCAATCGGCTGGAGGCAGCGGGGTTGGTCCGGCGACTGCCGAACCCGGAGGATGGTCGCGGCAAGCTCGTGGAGCTGACTGCGGCGGGCAGCACACTCGTCGACCGTGTCCTGCCGGACCACCTCGAGACGGAACGTCACCTGCTGGAACCGCTTAACGACGTTGAGCGCGTAACGCTCGCAGCGCTGCTCGCCCGGCTGGATCGTTGACAGTGTCAGATTGCCGCCGCGATACCCGCGGCCGCCACACGCTACCGGAGCTGCCACGTCCCAGTGACGGATGGTTCATCGGACGGAGGACGTGTGCTGGGTCCGGCTCAGAGAGCCGCTCTCTGTCGCTGTCGTTGTCGCGTCACTGCCGGGTCGAGCGCGGCGCCATGCCACCTAATGCCGGGGACGAACTCCGCTTGCGAGCCGCAGGTGGCCCTCCACCCGCTCTGCAAAGTCCGGACAGCCCGCGTCGATGAGCGCCTGCTTCAGGCCCTTTCGGCGGGGCTGCGCGTTCCAGTACTTGAGTTGCTTCATCGCCACCGCGCGTACCCGGTCGGGGACCGCATCATCGGTCAGGCAGAAGAAGTCGTCGCAGCTGTACACCTCGTAAGGAGTGAGGTCGCTCTCTTCGAAGCCCTGGTCCTCGGTGAGAAGGACGTCGGCCTGGCAGGCAACCGCCGCGGCATGGACGTGGCGGTCATCGGGGTCCGCGCCGGAGTACGCAACGGAACCGTTGAAATCGGCGAGTACCTCATCGATCGATTCCAGAATCGCTTGCCGGATATGGACCGTCTCGCCCCCATCCGCGTCCTTGCG
Organism: Curtobacterium sp. MCSS17_005; assembly: GCF_003234225.2. Lineage (NCBI taxonomy): Bacteria > Bacillati > Actinomycetota > Actinomycetes > Micrococcales > Microbacteriaceae > Curtobacterium > Curtobacterium sp. MCSS17_005. The sequence continues at coordinate 1,636,876 of NZ_CP126258.1, read as the reverse complement.
GTTCCGTCGAAGGGTGTAGAGAGCCTCCGCGAGAACGTCCTCGGTTGTGTGCAGCTGGAACATCGCCGGAATCTCGGCGCGGAGCAAGCAGATCCAATCGCGCAGAGTCCTGCTCACGAACACGTTTGCGTCGACGAAGACCCGTTGCACCACCCTCCTACCGTACCGGCGATGCCCGACTAACTTTCAGTCGAACGCTTCGCCCGCCCGGAGCAGTTCATCCGCGGCCGCCCGTCGACGTTCCTCACGGCGCAGCCGAAGATCCAAGACGTCATCCCGACGCAAACGCGTGTGCGACTTCACCTTCGTTGCCGGTAGCTCGCCTGCAGCAATCATCTTCATCAGCGTTGGCCGCGAGACGCCGAGCTGCTCGGCCGCGGTCGTTGTGGTTAGCTCTTCCGGGAGCGAGGAAGTGAAAATCACCGAGCCGCTCGCGACGCTCCGGATCGCACTCTCCAAGAACCGTGAGAGCTGCGCCGGAAGCTCAACCGTCGCACCGTCTTCGAGAAGCAACGCCAGCCGCCGAACGCGGCGGTCGTGCGCGTCGTCGACAGCCGTGGACGCTTCCGCCCTGACGGCGTCATCGATCGCAAGCTGTTCAGTAAGCACTGATCGCACGGGTGCCATGAGGCCCTCCGAATCTGGCAGGTGGGGAGATCACCCACACTAGGCAACTTACACTCTTAACTGCAAGCGAGGCCGACGTCGCCCTACGAGCTGGTCGGTCTCGATGGGCGATCCCCTACCGGCGCGCCTCGAGGACCAGCTGCACCGCTCGCCTCGCCGCTTCCGGCACCAACGGGATCTGGGCGAGCAAGGCCACTTCAACCCACCTCGGCTCGTACTGGTTCAGTTCTGATGCTCGTTCGATCTCTGGGCCACCGAGCACCAACGGACCAGGACGCACTTGGGCTGCGAAGTAGGCCGCTGGAGCGGCGCTATCCACTGGCACGTCGAGCAGATCGCCGATGATCGCCTCAAGGCCAGTCTCCTCGCGCAGTTCGCGCCGGCAAGCCTCGCGGAGGCTCTCACCTTCCTCCACCCCACCACCAGGAAGCACCCAGTAGTTTCGACCGTCCTTCAACCGATCGATGACGAGCAGGCTCTCGTCTCGGATGACGACGGCCGCTGATCTGACGCGCATCCGGCTAGCACACCACGAAACGCCTGTTCGTGTCCCACAGCCCGGCGTCGAGGCGTCCCGATTGACGATCCTCCAGCGGAACGAATCAGAGCTGCTTCCATCGCGGCTTTGGATGGCCGTCGACGCGCTCTCAGCAGCGCGGCGGTCCTATCGGCCATGCTCGGATGCATGCAGCGGTTGTGGGCTTGGCTTTCGGCTTTCCTGGGCCTGGTCATCATTGTCGTCGACTACGTCGACGGCGCGATCCTCGGGACCTGGTTCGACGAGCATGCTGTTTTCGATGCCCCGGACGTCGTTGGCGAGTTCTTCATCGCCGGCCTCGGTCTGGTCCTTCTGGTCGGAGGCGTACTCACGGCCGTGCTACGTCGGCATCCCGAAGACCACTCGAGCACCCGGTAGCCGATGGTCATCCGGACGTCTTGCCACGCCTTCCTGTGACCGGCTCGTTCTCTCGTCGAAGCCCCCGGTACACAGTCGTCCGGCTGATGCCCAGGTCGTCGCCAATCTGCGCGACCGTCATGCCCTGCTGCTCGCACACCTCGTCATGACCTCCGCGTCGAACCCGACGGCAGCGTAGCGCGAGGGCGTCTGCACGGAACCCGAACCGGCGGTAGACGCCCTCGCAACTCCGTGGCGAACACCCCCTGAGGAGCTGGTTCGGGCTCGTGCAGAGCCATGTTGATCGCGGCGAGTTACGAAGCGTCGATCGTTGTCGGATGAGTGGGCGGAGCACCGGGAACGTCGTCGGAGGAGACGGGGCCGCTGGTGTCCGCGGATTCGGGTGTCAGGACCAGACCGGACCCGCTCCCAGCGCTCTCGTAGAGGGTCTCGAGCCAGGACCGGTTGATGCTGGGTGCTTTCCCGCCAGCGAACTTGAAGTGGAGCCCGCAGTACGGGTGGATCCAGATGCTGCTGCGGCCATCGCCGACGGCGGCGTCGTCTTTCCACGAGAACACGAAGCTCTCGCCGCGTCGGATGAGGTTCACGATGACGATCTGCAAGTGCGTGAGTGCGCGGTCGTCAAGGCGGAGTTCAAGGGATTGCGAGTCGTAGATCAGCTGTCCCATGAGGGATGCCTTCCGGTGAGTGCCCCCGTGGGGCGTGTCATACCGAACGCACGGGTGAGCGCATCCAGCCCCAGCAGGGGCCTTCATCGAGGTCGAACTGGAGCTGGTCGATTCGGCCAGCGCGGCTGTCGGTGATCGAGATCGTCTCGTTGTCGGCGAACGTTCCGAACGTCGCAACCGACGCCCCATCGCCCGGAATGAGGGTCAGGAAAGGCGGGCTCAAGCCGGAGTCCGGCACAGACCCGGAGCGGCTGCTGCTGAGGGCGGTCTGAAATTGGTCGTGGTGCGCCTTCTCATTGCGTGCCGCAACCTGGCCCGGACAACGGTGCGCTGCCGGTTCGATCCCGGCTTCACAGTTCGGTGGACCTTTCGCGCGCGACCAAATGCCGAATTCGGCGGCTGCGCCGTCTCACCGATCAGGATGAGCGGTCGACGGAGATGTTCGGGGTTTCGCCGAACCGGGCCGTGTAGGCGGCGCTGAACCGGCCGTAGTGCACGAATTCCCACTGCCGCACGAGCTCGCGCACGGCAGCAGCAGTACGGGCCGTGTGGAGGCCAGCATGGACGCCGTCGAGCCGAAGCCGCCGGAAGTGTTGCAGCGGAGAGGCGCCCATCTGGTGTCGGAACTGCTGGTGCAGCTCATGCGCGGTGACATTGGCGGCCGCTGCGATCTCGCCGACAGTCACGGGCCGGCCCACGTGGACGTGCATGAACGCAACCGCGACGACGACGCACTCCCCAGCCGGCCCCTCAGGGAACGGATCGGTCATACCGAACTCCGGGTGCGCGGTGCGCGGTGCGCGGTGCGCGGTGCGCGGTGCGCGGTGCGCGGTGCGCGGTGCGCGGTGCGCGGTGCGCGGTGAAGTATAAGGATGGCGGGTCGCGGGTGTACCACGAGCCCCGGATCGATGAGTGCTCAACGGTGCGCCTCTGGTGTCATTTGGCCCGAGAGCCGGGCTCCTGCTCAGCTACACCCCAGGCCCTGCAAGCGATACCCCGACACTATGCCCGCAGGTCGCCCCGAGTAGGGGTCGACCGCAACCGGTTTTCGTGCGATGCGCGCGCAGCGAGCGAGATTGCTGACTGTCGCGGCCTTCGGGCGGCTGCAAACATGCAGCCGTCCGAAACCGTCAGGTCGTGCGCGGTCCAACACACTGTCCCGGTAGACGGTGCCGGCTGAGTTCGCCTTCGCTGCAGCAGGAGCCAATTCGCGACCTCATGTCTCGGCTCGGTTGCGCTTGCTGGAGTTGATCATGGGCGCGATCCATGCAGCTCGCGGGTCAGCGTCGATGAGCACAGCTCGGAGAAGCAGCGTGCACGGGACAGCGAGGATCGAACCCACCGGTCCTAGCACCCATCCCCAAAACACCAGGGACGCAATCGTTACGTACATGGCCAGGCCGACGACGTCGCCGACGACCTTCGCCGGGAGCACGGTCGTCACGAGCGAGTTGAGGACGAGGTAGACGAGGACGATGAGGATCGCGGTTCCCGGATCGCCGTCGAGGAGGGCGATGACCGCGGGCGGAATGAGTCCGATGACGAAGCCGACGTAAGGGATGAAGTTGCAGGCCGCGGCGAGAACGCCCCAGAGCACTGGATGCGGCACACCGAGCAGTGCCAGGAATGCGGCGTCGAGACCGCCAACGATCACCGCGAAGAACGCGGTCACGCCGAAGTAGCGGCGCGTCAGGACCGCCCACTCCTGGAGCGCATCCGCCAATCGAGTCCGAGTGCGTCGGATCCCGGACATGCGGACGTCGACTTGCGTCCCTTCGACGCCGAGGAAGATGAGCAGTCCGGAGAGGAAGACGGCCGTCATCGCGAAGCTCGTCAGTGAGGGCACGACCGCCGAGGACCATCGCAGTATCTGTGCCGGTGACACTGCCTCAAGGAACTCGTGTACCTGTGGCGTGGTGAATCCTGCGCCGACGAGAGTGCTTCCGGCACCGCTGAGGAGCTGATCGAGGTCAGAGCGTCGTTCCACAACGACCCGGGTCAGGCGGGCGCCAGCGAGGAGGACGACGGCTGCCAGAGCGAGGATCATCCCGTACCCGGTAATGACGCTCGTCAGGGTCGCCGCCCACGACGGGACTCCGCGCGCGCGGAGTCCACGGACAATCGGGTACGTCAGCGTCACGACGACGAGCGCCAGAAACAAAGGGGCGATGAGCCAGGCGAGAACGCACGCTCCAGCAACCCCCAGGACGACACCTCCGACGACGATGGCGATGTGAGCGCCGCGTCCGAGCGTCGAACTCGTGTCCTCGCTCATTGCGGGTCCGCTAGCGCCGGGGTCGCGGCGTCTCGACGACCACCGTCTCGTACCGTGGGGGGAGCCAGACGAGGACTCCCTCGAACAGCTGCGCTGCGGAGAACAGCACCAAGAACACCGCGCTCGAGGCGGTTGCGGCCCGAACACCGATCGCCGGGTACAGCAGGAGCGCGAGGGCGATGCACACGCAGAGGACCGCGGCGATGAGCGTCAACGACCTGGCAACGGAGAAGGTTGAGCCGGTGAGGATGACGCCGGCCTCGAGTACCCAGGCGATCGCGATCAGCGTCACCCACGCGCTGAGTTCGCCTGCCGGGTGCACGACAGCTGCGACGCCGGCGATCAGCACGAGCGCACCGAGGACGCCATGGATGACGCGGCGGCCCATCGCCATGCCGTCTCCGATCTGCGCGCGGCCGATGCGGAGGATGCCCGACATCACCATGTACGAACCGAGCAGATGCACTTCGGCGTCGAGCGCTGCCGGGGGCCGGGTGAGGATGAGGATTGCGACGATGAATCCGACGATTCCCGTGATCAGCAGCACCATGCCCTGGCGGGCACGTCGTGCCGACGGACCGCCACGTTTCGTCTGCGACCCGCTGCGCTGACCCTCGACCGTCTTCGACATGCCCCTGCCCTCCGCCGATGCTGAGCCGCTTCGCTCGTTGGCAGGGTTCCTACTCCTCTTGGACCGTGCCGGTACCTCCCGCATACGAACGCATGTGATGTGGACAACAACTCAATTCTGGGTGTAGGCCTGTCGCCAAGACGCGAGTCGAAGTCGAACGAGCACGATCAGCTATCCGAGCCTTTCAGGGAAGGTCAGGCGGATATGAGTGTTGAAAACGACATTGACGAGACCGAAGAGTTCTCGTCGAGAGTCAGTGGTCGGCTGCGGGCGGCGCTCGGGATCGTCGGAGGAGTCGCGATCGTCGCCGGATTGGCGGCGTTGGTGCTGCCGCACGCGACGTTGTTTGCCGTGGCGTGGGTGTTCGGCACGTATCTCTTCGTCTCCGGCGCGGTGATGATCGTCCGCGCGTTCTCCTCGTCGCCTCGAGCGTGGTGGCGGCGCATCGGACTGATCGTGCTGGGGCTGCTGGTCATCGCTGGCGGGGTCGTCGCGATCCTTCTTCCCCCAATCGGCGTGCGATGGGTGGCGTTGCTGATCGGGTTCTCCTGGATCCTCGAAGGCATCTCGCTCCTCTACGCGCCAGCACAGGGTCACCGCGCGCTCACCGTGATCCTGGCGGTGCTGAGTGTCCTCAGCGGGATTCTCGTGATCAACCTGCCCTACCTCGGAGCAGTCCTGACCGTCGCCGCGGTCGGCAGCGTCCTCATCATCTTCGGAGTCGTCCAGCTCATTTCCGCGTTCGCGTGGACTCGCTTCGGATCGGGCGAGCCTGACGTGACCGTAGCGGCCAATCGGTAACCCGTCGTCTCGGCCTCGAGCGACCGATCAGGGAGGCAAGCATGGCAGTGCAGGAGAAGGACGTAGCGGTCACTCAGGAAGACAAGTCACTGTCGGTGCTTGCCCTCGCGGCGATGGTGGTCGGGTCGATGGTCGGGGCCGGGGTCTTCTCTCTCCCACGGAACTTCGCCACCGGCGCTGGTGTCATTGCGACGGTGGTCGCGTGGGTGGTCGCGGGCGCCGGCATGCTGATGCTCGTCTTCGTGTTCCAGGCCCTCTCGACCCACCGTCCTGACCTTGACGCCGGCATCTTCGCCTACGCGAAGGCGGGCTTCGGCAACTACGTCGGGTTCTTCTCGGCCTTCGGGTACTGGGCAAGCGCCTGTGTCGGCAACGTCACCTATTGGGTCCTCATCGGATCCACCCTCGGCTCTGTCCTGCCGGCATTCGGGGAGGGCGACACGTTGCTCTCCGTCGTCGTCACGTCCGCGATGCTCTGGGCGTTCCATCTCTTCGTCCTGCGCGGCACGAAGAACGCAGCGGCGCTCAACACCATCGTCACGATCGCGAAGCTCGTCCCGATCCTGTTGTTCCTCATCGTCGGTGCCATCGTCGGCACCCACTGGGAGACGTTCCAGCTCAATCTGTGGGGTGGGGCAGACCCGAGCGCTGGAGAACTGTTCAGCCAGGTGCGCTCCACCATGCTGATCACGGTCTTCGTGTTCCTCGGGGTCGAAGGTGCCACCGTGTACTCGAGGTACGCCCGCCGCCGGGAAGACATCGGCCGGGCAACGCTGAGCGGGTTCCTCGGCGTCCTCGCCATCTTCGCCCTGGTCACCCTGGTCTCTTTCGCTGCGCTGCCAGCAGCGGATCTTCGAGGGATCCGACAGCCATCGATGGCGGGGGTCTTCGGCGCGATCGTCGGGCCGTGGGGAACAGTGCTCATCAACATCGGACTCGTCGTGTCCGTGCTCGGCGCGTACCTCGCGTGGACGCTGATGTCGAGCGAGGTGCTCTTCCAAGCGGCCAGACAGGAAGACGCCCCGCGGTTCCTGACCAAGGTCAACCGGCACGGCACCCCGTGGATGGCACTGCTGTTCACCAGCGGCCTCATCCAGATCTTCCTCATCATCACGATGTTCTCCGACGACGCGCTGACCTCGATGCTCGAGCTCTGCAGCTCCCTGTCGCTGATCCCGTACCTCCTGTCGGCGCTCTACGCCGTCCAGTTCGGCATCCCGAGGTGGTCCCGGGGCGCGCACGGCGGAGTTGCACCAGCGGGGGCGGTCGGCGGACTCACTCGCAAGCAACTCGTCGCCGCGTTCGTCGCGGTGATCTACACGATCTTCCTCGTCATCGCCGCGGGCCCGCAGTACCTGCTGCTGTCGTTCCTCATCTACGCGCCGGCGACGATCCTCTACGTGATCGCCCGCAAGGAACGCACGCTCCGCGTCTTCACCACACCCGAACGCGTCCTCTGCATCCTGTCGGTCGTCGGCGCGGCCGCAGCGATCGTCGGGCTCAGCACCGGATTCATCACACTCTAAGAAGGGGCACCCTCATGGGCACGGAGACCACCACCATCGGCAACGAGACGAGTACCAGCCCCGCGTTCGGCGCGTTCTCGGAGGTGGGGAGGCTGCGGAAAGTTCTCGTCTGCGAACCGGGACTGGCGCACAAACGACTCACCCCGAGCAACAACGACGCGCTGCTCTTCGACGACGTGCTCTGGGTCGAGAACGCGCAGGAGGACCACCGGACGTTTGTCCGTGACCTCGAAGGCCGCGGCGTCGAGGTGTTGGAACTCCACCAGGTCCTCGCCGAGACGCTCGCTGTCCCCGGCGCCCGGGACTGGCTGCTCGAGCGGAAGATCACGCCGAACGAAGTCGGTCCGCTCCTCGTCGACGCCACCATGCAGCACCTCGGCCGGCACACCGACAAGGGCCTGGCCGAGGTGCTCATCGGTGGGTTGAACGTCGAGGATCTCGAGCCCGATGGCCGCCCCGACTACCTGCGCCTGCACGGCAATGCGTCTGCGGCGGACTATCTCATGCCGCCGCTGCCGAACATGCTCTACACCCGCGACACCACCTGCTGGATCAACGGTGCCCTGACCCTCAACCCGCTGTACTGGCCCGCACGGCACGACGAGACGCTCCTGATGAAGGCGATCTACTCCTTCCATCCGGCGTTCACACCGGCGCTCGACAAGATCGTCTGGGGTGACCCCGAGCAGGACTGGGGACTCGCGACGTTTGAAGGCGGTGATGTCCTCCCGGTTGGCAACGGTGTCGTCCTCATCGGCATGAGCGAACGAACCTCGCGGCAAGCGATCACGCAGGTCGCGGCGGCCCTGTTCGATCGCGGCGAAGCGGAACGGGTCATCGTCGCGGGCATGCCGAAGCTCCGCGCGGCGATGCACCTCGACACGGTTCTCACCTTCGCCGACCAGGACGTCGTCACCGTCTACCGGCAGATCGTGGACCACATCCACCCCTTCACGCTCCTGCCCGGCAGGACCGGTTCGGTGCAGGTCATCGACGAGAGCGCGCCGTTCCTCGACGTCGTCGCGGCGGCCCTCGGCATTGACGGGCTCCGCGTTGTCGACACCGGTGGCGATGAGTACGCCGCGGAACGGCAGCAGTGGGACAGCGCGAACAACGTCGTCGCGCTCGAACCCGGCGTCGTCTACGCATACGACCGCAACACCCTCACCAACGACCTCCTCGCGAAGGCCGGCGTGGAGGTGCTCACCATCCGAGGTGCCGAGTTGGGCCGCGGCCGGGGCGGCGGTCACTGCATGACCTGCCCGCTCCTGCGCGACCCATTGCCGGCATGAGCACGCCGGGCCCGAGGGCCGAACCCAACCGGGTCCGGTACTGGGTCTTCTTCGCGGTGAGCGTCGTCGCCGTTGTCGCGGTTGGCGCTCTCGCCGGGTGGATCGGATCGAGAACCGGAGCGCCGACCAATCAGGCTGCTGTCGGCCGCACCAACATCTCGTCCGTGTGCAATGCAGCCGACGTCGCACGACGCGTCCTGCCGAGCGTGGTTACCATCGAAGTCGCCTCCGCGAGTGGCGAGGGCTCCGGCAGCGGTGAGGTCATCGACGCGTCCGGGATCGTGCTGACCAACGACCACGTCATCGCTGCCGGAGGGGGCGGCAGCATCACGGTGCGCCTCGACGATGGCACCGAGCTGCCCGCCGAGATCGCCGGCCGTGATCCGCGAACCGACCTCGCCGTCCTCCGCACGAACCCCGACCGTCGTTTGCCGGCGCTCTCGTGGGGCAACTCGAACCGGCTCGTCGTCGGCGAACCCGTCGTCGCCCTCGGCGCCCCACTCGGACTCTCCGGCTCCGTGACCACCGGCGTTGTCAGCGCCCTCGGACGAAGCGTCCCGGTCCCCACCGGCGACGGCACGGGCAGCACGGTGCTCACCGGAGCGATTCAAACCGACGCCTCTATCAACCCAGGCAACTCCGGCGGGGCGTTGGTGGACTGCGACGGCCGACTCGTCGGCATCAACACGGCGATCGCGACGATCCCCAGCTCCAGCGGTGAGACCAGCGGCAGTATCGGTATCGGCTTCGCCGTCCCCGCCGCGGTCGCCCGACCGATCGCGGATGCGCTCCGCACGGACGGCACGGTGGCGCACCCCACCGCGGGCGCGCAGACCACCCCGGTCGCGCTTCGCAGCAGCGCCGGCGCGATCAGCGTCGGTCTCCAGATCACCGCCGTCACGAGGAACGGTCCCGCAGCCGATGCCGACCTGCAGGTCGGCGACGTTATCACCGGAATCGACGGCGTGGATGCCCTCCATCCGGAGACCATCACGTACGTCCGCGACGGCCGACAAGAGCAGGCAACGGTGACGCTGCGGGACTCCGCAGCGTCGTAAGCCGACCGAAGAACGCCATTGACAGCAGGGAGAGAACGACATGGCAGAACCGCAGGGGCGCATCGTCGTCGGGTTTGACGGCTCCGACGAAGCAGCCGGGGCGCTTCACGCGACTTTGAGGTTGGCGGAACGCCTCAGCAGCACCGTCGACGTCGTGACGACATGGCGGTGGCCGATTACGTGGAGCTCACCACCGATCGGGTCGAGCTGGTCACCCCTCCACGATGCCGAGGAGATCCGCGCCCAAGCGAATGCGCTGATCAGCAGCCCGCCGTCACCGCCGTCAGCAGCGACCACCCGAACGGTCGAGGGAGGCGCGGCAGAGGCGCTCGTCGACGCAGCCCGGGGGGCCGAGCTGCTCGTCGTTGGCACCCGGGGCCGTGGCGGCTTCCGCGGGCTCCTGCTTGGCTCCGTGAGCACCGCCTGCATGCAGCACGCACCCTGTCCAGTTCTGATTCACCGAGCACAAGACCCCTCGGATCGAGAGTCCCGCACCATCGTCGTCGGGGTGGATGGGTCACATGACTCCGGGGAGGCGCTCCGGTTCGCGGTGACTCTCGCTCGACGACTCGGGTACGCAATCCGCACGGTCACCACCTGGCAGTGGCCGAGCGCCCTCAACCGGAAGGCGCCCCCGTTCGACCACTGGTCGCCGGAAGCAGACGCCCGCGCAACCGCGTCGTCCGCGCTCGACGCTGCTGCCGACCTTTTTGATGACGACGTTCAGATCACGAGCGAGATGGTCGAGGGTCCCGCAGCCGCTGTGCTGCTCGAAGCGAGCCAAGACGCTGCGTTCCTCGTGCTCGGCAACCGTGGGCTCGGCGGATTCAAGGGGCTCCTCGTCGGCTCGGTCAGCCAGGAGTGCGCCCAACACGCCGCGTGCTCCGTGATCATCCACCGGTCATGAGCGCCGGCCATGCGCAGAGCGCTTCGCTGGGAACAGGACGGGCCGAAATCCTGGGCAGCACGAGAGCACGACGAATGCTTGGGGCTCATCCTCCGAGTGGGCGACCAGTTCCTCGCCTTCGACACGGAGAATCGTCCGCTGGGCAGCGAGAGCACCCTGCAGGCTGCGCAGCAGCTGGTGAGCACTGCGACGCGACCGACGATGCCGCCGCGGAGAGACGCCTTAACACTGATGGTGTCGGTCGTCGCGGCGTTGACCGTCGGTGGAGCAGCGCTCCTCATCGCCGTGCGCGCCCTGACCTGATTGAGCCTCGGCACGAACTGCCCGTAGGAGACGTCCATGCCTGAGATTGAGGACACCGATGCTGCGGGTCGCCCGGTTCCGGGCACTGCTGCAGATTCCGACGATGTCACGGACGAACCGGGATGACACTGCTTGGGATCAGTTCGGGCGGTTGCGGGTGACGCTTCGCGACCGGTACCCGCTGACGCACAGCGAACTCGAACGACAACGCATCGGCGACACCGGAATCCTCTTCGATGGGCCGAACCAGGCTCCCCAACCGTCCTGATGGGGCGCTACGACGTCTGTGGTCGCCACCGACGAAGGGTGGACCTACCCGCCCTCCGCCGGAACCGTCGTCATGCGCGACGGACGGCAGATCCTCTGGAGGCACGATCGACAGAAGGAGCAGGTGGTCGCGATCCACGAAGCTGTGGAAGCCGAAATGCACTGGGAGCCATACGACTATCTCCGATCGCGCGCCGCCAGACAGCTGAGGCGCTGCGGCGGCAAGCTGAGGAACGCCCCCGTCTGTCGGATTTGGGCCGGCGTTGCATAGCAAGCCTGTTCGGACAATCGTCGTCGACGGAAGTATTCCATCGCGCCCGATCATGAGAGTTCGCCCTCGCAGTCTGGATGCACGTCGGGACTCCGGCCGTCCGCTCGGCAGTTGTACGTGTACATCAATCGAGCGGCACCCGTGCATCCCCTCCTCCGGACCACCGGGGCCCGTCTGGCTTCCGGTCTCGCCCTCGTCGTCGTCGCCGCGATCGCCTGGTTCGTCCGGGTCCCGCGGACGGTCGTGGCGACGATCACCGCCTTCGGCGCCGGAGGCCTCATCTCCGCGCTCTCCTTCGACCTGGTCGCCGAGGCGACCCGGTCCGGCACGTTCTGGACGGCGATGGCCGGGTTCCTGGGCGGCGCGGTCGTCTACGTCGGCCTCGACGTCCTGCTGGAACGGCGTGGTGCGCGGAAGAAGCGCAGCGAGGCCGGGTCGCCCGGCTCCGGCACGGGGCTCGGGATGCGCGTCATGGCGTTCGTGTGGCCGCTCACGATGCTGCTCGGCGGTGTCGTGTGGCTCGTCTTCTACCTGCGTCGGGGCGGGCGACGGCGCCCGGCCACGGACGGTGGGCGGGCACCGCGATCCACACGAGCCACTGCGGGGCCGGGTACGCCCTCGGCGACCTGATCGGCGGGTTCGGGCTCGCGGCGTTCCCGGCCAACAGCAACACAGCGAGCCCGAGAAGAACGACGCCGATGCGCACCAGCGTCCACAACGAGAAGGCGTCGGCTCAGCCACTGACGATCCGTCATGATGCTGAAGCTACCCGTGGCGCGACCCGATCGACGTCCCGATGAGCGATCGTTCTGCTGGAAGTGAAACGGCTGTCCGAAGCGCTATCGCGTCCACGCGCCTACGTGATGTCTTCCGCGGGCCGGTATTCGTATGACAGTGGGCATGCTGACGGTTGGATCATGTTGCCTGTGGCGCACAGGCCCGTCCGTCGTGTACGAACCGGGCTGGTGGGTCTCCGCGGATGATGAGCTGGTGGGCACATTCGTGTTCGTCGACGAGTGCGAGCCTGCGGACGGTCCCGCCTGGGTCGAGCGTGAGGATTTCCCGGTCCTTCATGATGCTGCCAGCCTTCTTCTCGCCCAATCGCCTCGCGTCTGCTTACGGCGGACCGATCGATGTTTCTGGGGTGTGGTGCGGTCTGGACGGTACTGCCAGCCGGATGGGTGGCCATGGACCTCACCCCGGCGGGAACGGAGTCGCCGACGTGTAGGAGGGACGCATGGTTGACGTTGTGGTGGTCGGGCAAGTAGCACGGGATCTGGTGATCAGCACCGACGCGATTCCCGCCGCTGGCGGCAGCGCACCGGTGCACAAGCGCATCGAGCGGCTCGGCGGGAAGGGCGCCAACCAGGCACTCGGCCTCCATCAACTCGGGCTCAGTACCGCGGTGCTCAGCGTGGTGGGAACGGACCAGGCCGGCACCGACGTACTGAGGGAAGCCGAACGAGAGGGCATCGACGTTACCGGCGTGTGCCGACGCGGCCGCACCGCGCTGCTCCTCGACATCGTCAATGCCGAAGGGCAGCGCCGTCTGTTCGAAGACGTCCCCAGCTCAGCGCTCCTCGACCCCGATGACCTCCGCTACGCCGACGAGCACTTCCGCACCGCGCGCACTGTGTGCCTGCAACTCCAGCAACCCATCGACACGGTCCTCGCTGCCGGTGAGATCGGGAAACGCCACGGCGCCCGCGTCGTCCTCGATGGTGGAACCCGGGAAGGAGGGGATGCGCTGCTCGAGCTGGCGGATGTGGTGCGGGCTGACGCGGCGGAAGCCGAACAGCTCACCGGGGTGCACATCACCACCAAGGCGGACGCAGCTCAGGCCGCCGACAAGACCCTCGGTACCGGTGTCGAGGTGGTCGCGTTCGATGTTCCCGGGTACGGCAACCTCGTCGCGTGGCGCAACGGGCGCCATTTCTACCCCTACGGCAAAGCCCCCACGGTCGATCCCACCGGCGCCGGCGACGCGTTCCTCGCTGGCCTGGTCGCTGCCCTCCACCGAGGCCACACACCCGCCGACGCTGGCAGCCTCGCCACCAACGCCGCCGCCGCCACCGTGACACACCTGGGCGGACGCCCCGACCTGAGTCGGCTCCGATGAAAGCCCCTCCACGTATACCGCACCAAGTGTTGGTTCCGTGCTGCCGCTGGCATCGGATGGTTGGGGTGAATGCCCGTCTGGTTGTGGACGCTGTCATGTTCGATGCGGACGGCACGATCCTGCGACGCTCGCGAGCCGCGTACGCGTATGCCGGACGGAGCCAATGATGGAGAGGTGCTGACCATGACCACCGCACGAGAGATCATGACCGAGGGTGTGGAGTGCGTTCGAGAGGACGACACCCTGACCGACGCGGCGAAGAAGATGGCCGACCTCGACGTCGGCGCGCTGCCAATCTGCGGTGAGGACGACAAGCTCAAGGGTGTCCTCACTGACCGGGACATCGTCGTCAAGTGCGTCGCCGCCGGCGGCGACCCCGGGAACACGACGGCGAAGGACCTCGGCTTCGCGGAGGTCGTCACCATCGGAGCAGACGACGACATCCAGGACGCGTTGAACACGATGGAGACGCACAAGGTACGTCGACTTCCCGTGATCGACGGGCACCGCTTGGTCGGCATGATCAGCCAGGCCGACATCGCGCGGAAGCTGGCACCAGCCGACGCCGGGCAAACCATCGGGGTCATCTCCCAGGACGATTGATCCTGCGCGAAGCCTTGTCGGAACGACCAGGAGGACTTGGAGCAACCATGGCGCGAGGGCTCGAGATCATCACGCTCGACCCCACCGGACCGGTTCACCCGATCGCACTCGTCGGGGAAACGGGCTCACCAATGGAGGTCATCATTCGTGGTGATCCCCCCGCACGGTTCGTGCACGCCGGCCGGGCCTGGTGCGCCACGGGCGAGATGATCCAGCCGCCGGCCTGTCCCCTCTCCTACGAGTACCGACCGGCCACCGAACTCTCATGACCCAAGCGTCAGGCGGCGGGGGTAGTCAGGGGTGTGTTCGAGACGAAAGGAGTCAATCATGACGACTGCACGCGAGATCATGACCGAAGGCACCCGGTGCATCGGGGAGAACGACACGCTGATCGATGCGGCGAAGCTGATGGCGGACCTCGATGTCGGTGCCCTCCCGATCTGCGGCGAGGACGACCGGTTGCAGGGGATGCTCAGCGACCGGGACATCGTCGTCAGGTGCCTCGCCTATGGTGCCGACCCGCGGGAGAAGCGGGCGAAAGACCTCGGAGGCGGGGAGGTCGTGACCATCGGTGCTGATGACGACATCCAGGAAGCCTTGCGGGCGATGCAGCAGCACAAGGTGCGCCGTCTGCCCGTGATCGACGGCCACACCCTCGTCGGAATGATCAGTCAAGCCGACATCGCACAGCAACTCGACACCAACGCAACGGGCAGCACCGTCCGCAGCATCTCGGAGTAACACCATGACTGCAACCGACGTGAAAATCGACTGGCAGCTCCTGCATCAGGTGCGGGAGCGGACCGGCATCGACAACGACACCGAAGCTGTCCAAACTGCCCTGACCCAGTTCCTGACCCCTCCGACAGGCAGCAAGGAGGATCGGCTTCCCACCGAGGAAGCGACCTCTTACTGGGGCTGACGACGACCATGGCGGCGCCGATGGTCCCGCTAATAGGTGGCCAGTCGGTCAGGTAGTGACAAACGCGGCCCGCGCAGCCTCCCGGGTCGGCACAGTGAGTTCGCCGCCCGGTTCAGACATGAACGTGACCCGGTAACGGCCTCCGGCGCGTCGCACAAAGCCGAGGAGCCCGAACACCTCGTCCGTGGCGGCGGTGTTGACACTGGCCGAGCGCGACCGGCTGCAACGCCACATCCTCCGCTCGGACGTGCTCCTGCTCGGCGCGAAGCTGCTCCCGCCACCACATGTCCTCATCGCCGGTGTTGCCAGCGCCAACCTCGTGCTCCGGGACGTCATCGCCCATGATCGCGCGCACCTCCTCACTACATCCAACCTCCCGCACACGACGCTGGCCGACATGTTGCAGCTTCGCAACCGAACGCCAGGCGACGCCTCAGGCGGCGGACCACGAGACGCGCAGCCCAAGCGTTGCCGCTCGAGGCCTCCAGCACACCCGTGTCCATCAAGGTGTGCCGGGGTATTCCATGCACTCGCATCGTTTACGGCGTAAACCGTACACGGCGTGTACGTCTTCTTGCGTGAAGGAGAAGGGGTATGGCATCGTCATCGCCACCCTCTTGATGGGGGACACGACGAAGGGAAGTGCGATGCACGCGATGCCACGGCGGCTCCGACCAGCACATCTGAGCCCGATGACCGAAGTTCGAGAAGCAGCCCGCACCCGAGCCCTGATGGTCACGGCGACCCTCACCGGCATCGTCACGGTGACCACGGCCGCCGCCGGGCTCGTCGCCGTCGCGCTGTAAACACGGCCAGCTCCTTCCCGAAGCGGTTCCTCCGCAGAAAGGTCAGCACTGCCATGCACACCACGTACCAGTCCGCCAGCCCCATCGACACCGAGCAGTTTCACCGTTTCGGCCTCACGCACCCCGCGGTCATCGAGGCGTACGTCAGCCACCGAGTCAACGATCCGTCGCTGCTGACCCGCGCCGATAGCCCCCGCTACGCAGACTTCTTCGCCACGGCAGACTGACCCGCCCCCACTCCGCGCCCGTCACGGCGTTCCCCCGTCTCTAGATGGGACCGGCTGTAGGGTGCGGTAGTCCCGGGTCCGGTCTGGAAGGAGTTCGACAGGCATGCCGTTGACCGTTGTCCGTCACGAGTCAGCACACCTGTACGCACGCGAGCCGAAAACGGCAGGTGGGAAGAAAGCTGTCGCCGCGCTGCTGCGCCTACAGCATGCGGAAGAGTACGAAGTTGAACACGCTCGGATCGCGTCGGGGCTGAACCGGAACGAGTTCCAGGCGCTGCGCTACCTGCTGCAAGCACAACGCGACGGCCGCGCCATGGGACCCAAGGACCTGGCCGTGATGCTGCACGTCTCGACCGCGTCGGTGACGAAAATCGTTGACAGTCTCGTCAACAAGGGCGAGTTGCGGCGCATCCCCCATCCCACGGATCGGCGAGCGACCATCCTGGAACCCATCGACGGGGCCAGCGAGAAGATCAACAACGCCTACGCGCGCTTCCACCAGGTGATCGTCGAGATCATCGACACCCTGCCCGAGCAGGACAACGAGCTGCTCGCCGCACGCATCGAACAGGTCGCCTCCGCCCTCATCGAAGACAACCCGGCGCTCGAACAATCAGTTTCGCCACCGCAGTAGCGGCAGGAGTACCCGCAAGCGGTTCACGTGCCCAGAAGACGATCGGCTACCGGAGCACGCTGCGCCTGCGTCCCGTCATCCAGTCGCTGGGTGCGGGGGCTGTGGTTGTAGCAATCCGGTGGGGCGAGCGTTTCGGGTCCGCGCACCCCACCGGATCAGAAGGCTTGAGCCCCTGACATCACCGGCTGGGTCAGCCGGTGATGTCAGGGTTCACGATACGGAGGACCACCTCGCTGGCGGAAGGGAATCACGCCCGATTGCGCGAAGCCGCACGAGCCCAGTGCTCCTCACGGCCGCCTCCGCCATCTGATCCCCTTGCAGCGCGAGGCTGCGCAAGTTCTGGCCGCGGCTACGCGTCATGCTCTCCCAGAAAGCGAGCTCGCCTCGGTCGTCCGCGCTGATCGGCGCCCGGCACGACGCTTCACCTTCTCGCGCAACCCCTAACGCTCGTCGGCGATGTGGTGGACGATGGGCGCCAGCGGACCTTCCGCCGAAGCAGCGACCCGACTGGAGATGCTGCATGAACTGGCAAGAAGTCCTCAACCGCGGCAGAGCCGACGCTCAAGCCCACCGACAGCAAGCCGTCCTGGAACGAGCCAGCGCCGCCGACTGCGCCCGAGAAGCGAAGACGGCACCCGACACGGACAGTGGCCTCCTATGGCTGATGCGCGCCATGCAGCAGCGGTCCGCAGCAGTCAGCAGCGACGCAGCATCAGAGATCAGCGACCGAATCGCCGACCACGCCGAACGCGTACTCCACCCCAGCCCATAACTCCACCCCCTTCCCCAGCAGTTGCCTGGTCGCCTGCGCGAAGATGAGGGTGTGCGCTGGAGAACCGGATACGAACCCGACGGTGACAACGATCCCGAAGAGGCCATCGTCGAAGCGCCCACATCGGCAGATGCGCTCCATCGACTCCGCGAGGTGGTCGGCACCAACACCGACGTCATCTACGTCATCCCGGGACCAGCCGACGCCGAAGCGACCGGTGCCACCTACGAGGACTTCCTAACCGACACCACCGACCCCACATCCTGACCCGCAGCCCGGACGCCGCGCACACCGCTCGGTACCGTCGGCTGTGACGTGCGAGCACACGCCACGAACGGATGGCAGGAGCAGGACGATGGACACCTACGAACGTGCGCCCGATGTCGAGCCAGCACACATCGACACCGTCGCGCGAGCGCGGAAGCAGTGGAAAACCACCGGCGCGACCCAACGAGAGGTTAGGGTGGTTGCAGGAAGCGCCGTCGTGTCGATTCGGGTTCGACACGGCGGCGCTTCCGCTACACATCATTGTGTGGACGACAGCGCGGATCCCAACGATTGGCGCGTCGTCGTGTCCGCATCGTTCTACAGATATGAGGCGTGGTCAAGGATTCGGCGCTCTTCCGCGCGGGTCGGACGTGATGGGCGTCTTGCTGCTGTGATCTGTCCCGAAGGTGGGGCTGTGGTCGTCGAGGATGCTCGCTTCACTCGACGACAACTACGAAGCAGGAACCGTGAGGAGGAACGAGCATGCGATCGCTCGTCTACACCAGCACCCAGACCCGTCCCATCACGGATTCCGAACTCGACAACTGCATCGGGATCATCGAGGGCGAGGACGACGACGTCCGGCAGCGCTTCGACCAGGTCCAGGCCAACCCGCGATACACGAACGTCCGGGTCCTGCTCGACGAGCCGATCGCTCAGCGCTCGTTCCCGGACTGGTCGATGGCGTTCCAGTCCCTCGACCCGCTGATGCACGACGTGCCGGGGTTCAGAGATCTGTTCGGACCGGGGCGTCCGACCGATCCGGCGTTCGGTGCCTCCCGGGCTCGCGCACTCCTGGACTGGTTCCGGAAGCACCCGCTGGCACCACTGACGAACCAGAACGCCGCGGACGAGGAAGTCCCGCGCACCCGGGCGATCAACGGTGCGATCGCCGTCCTCCACGACGGCGGAGTCTCACGCTTCTCGCTCGAGGGCGTCGCGGCACGATCGGGGATGCGGCAGGCCGAGATCCTCGAGCTCTTCCCCTCCGAACACGCACTGCTGGCCGCCGCGGTGATGCGGTGGACCCGCGCGGTGTCGGCACCGCTGCTGCCGCTCGCCGGCGAGAAGGGCACGGTGGCGTTCCTGCACGCGCTGCTCTCCGCCCACGCCGAGGACCCGTCCCTCATGCGGCTGATCGCCGCGACGCTCGCCATCTCGACCGACCCGTCGACGGACGGTGCCGACTACTACCGGTCCGCGTACCTGCAGTTCCGCGAGACCGTGCGCACCGCGCTGCAGGAGGACGTCCGCGCCGGCCGTGAACCGGCGACGATGGACCCGATCCGCGGGGCGCAGCAGCTGCTCGCCCTCTACGACGGCATCCGCCTGCAGGCGCTCCTGACGCCGGACACCGACGTCGTCGACACGTTCGACCGTGCCGCCGCACGGATGCGCCGCGGCTGGTCGGAGCAGTACGAGGAGACCACCGTCTCCCCGTCACCGGTGCCCAGTAGTTGCCATCCTCCGCCACAGGTTCTGCCTGACTCTGCCGCTGATGACCAAAGAGTGCGCGCGATCGGCCATGCGGTTTCGCACGAGCACGTCTCGATCCACGAGCGGACGAGGGGGAATGCAACCCTCACCGCCATGGCACCCGGTTGTCAAGATCATCATCGAACGCAGCGTCGGGCCGGGGGCTATGTAGGCGTTCAACTGCCGGCCTTGAGGAGCCGAACACACGGAGGTGCGGGGACTTACGCGATCATGAGGTCGTTCACCTCCAATCCGGAAGCACCCCGGTGATAGTGGTTACGCTCGCACATCCATCGATAGGAGACCGCTCATGGTACGAGTACCGGATCCCGACCAGACGCCTGCCGGGCCCGCCTATGAGGGCAGGCTTCTCGCTCGACCCGAGGACGAGGTCGTTGATCAAGGAGCGGGTTTCGACGCGAAGACCCTCGTGACCCGGCGGGGCGCGCTCAGCCTGTTAGGTCTCGGTGCTGGCGCCTTCACGCTCGCGGCGTGCTCCGCCGTGACCGGTGGATCCTCGTCGTCTCCTTCACCCTCGTCGACAACTTCTACCTCGTCCGGAGCTGCCGCACAGGCAGACGGTGAGATCCCGGAGGAAACGAACGGCCCGTACCCAGCGGATGGCACCAACGATCTCAACGTGCTCGAGGAGTCGGGCATCGTTCGCAGCGACATCACGTCCAGCCTTGACGGGGGCACGACTGTAGACGGGGTGCCGTTGTCGTTGACGTTCACCGTCACAGACCTGGTCAACGACGCCGCGTTCGCGGGTGCCGCCGTATACGTGTGGCAGTGCGACGCGCAGGGGCTGTACTCGATGTACTCCGAGGGTGTTGAAAATGAGACCTACCTGCGCGGCATTCAAGTAGCGGACAGCAGTGGGAAGGTCACGTTCCAGAGTATCGTTCCCGGCTGTTACACCGGACGGTGGACCCACATCCACTTCGAGGTCTACCCGGACGTTGACTCTGCCACGAGCGTCACCAACGTCATCGCGACATCACAGCTGGCACTGCCGGCGAAGATGCTCACAGACATCTACGCATTGGACAGCTACTCCGGATCAGCGAAGAACCTCGCAGGCGTTGGCACCAGCATCGCCGACGATGACATCTTCGCCGAAGGCGACTGGTCCCTGCAGGTCCCCACCATCACCGGAACTCTCAACGAGGGATATGCAGCTGCCCTGGCGGTCGCTATCGACACGACCACGGAAGCAGATCGCGGCGGCACGGGAAGCGGCCAGGGAGGGCCAGGAGGCGCCCCGGGCGGAACACCGCCAGATGGCAGCCCTTCTGACAGTTAAGCGGCCGCGAAGCTCTTCCCGAGAGACAGAGGAAGACGTATCGTTCTCCCGGGCTCAGTTTGAGCATGCTCCCGGACCCAGATCAGAAACGGTGGTGCCGTGCGTTCTCCGCACGGCACCACCTCTGTCTACTCGACGCTCATCACGTCCGTCGGCGAGATCTGCCCCTCCGGTGTTAGGCGGGTTGGGCTTGTCCGAACCCATGTCGAGGGGAAATCAAAATGGATACGCTCCGCGCCCGTCGAACAGCCACTTCGCCCGTAAACCTGTTGATTCATCAGAGCGGCACGGGGCGCTCCTGCTAAGGTTCGAGATCGAGGCACAGCGATCGGGTCACCACCAGCGAGGCCCCTCTCTCGTTTGCTACGGTCGAGGACCGAGACGGCCCGAATCTTGCAGTGCGTGCCGTGTCCTCCGTTTTTCTACGCGCTGCTCCTGATCAGGAGGGTGAGCGCGTATGAAGCGTGAAGAGGTCGCGGCCGGGCAGGAACACGTCGAGGATGATGTTGACGCCCTCCTCCACGGAGCTGAGCCGACGGCGGAGAGCACCTGGGAGCTCGTGTCACCGTCCGCGCTCGCTCGACTCCGCGGGGACCGTCTGTAAGTTGACCGAACACCGGCTGAGGTGCTCAGCGGAGACGGGTCTCCGTCGGCATGGCTCCCTTGTCTCCTCGTAGTAGTTCCGTCACGGTAACGCTGTGCCGCATCACCTGGCGGCAAGATCAGTCCCGCTCGCACCCGGCCTTGACCAAGCGCAGCACCATTCGCGCGTCATGACAGGGTCAGTCCCCCCCCGCGCTGACACCACAACCGGCACGCGTCCGGCGAAAACACCTCGGCAGGGCTCGCAGAATATGCGACACTAAAGGCGCTCGACGCGTCCTGAGCAGAGCGACCTCCCCTCCTGATCCGGGGAGGAATCCGCTCGAGGAGCGCCCCCTCACGCGGGCGCTCCTTTTGTTTGCTCAAAGTTTCTGTTGGGCCGTCAACGGCCGCCTGCAACAGCGCGTCGGGAGTCGTTCCCTCCAAAGTGGCCGTCGTTACCGGAACTGCTGCTGAAACTTGACCACGGGTACGTATCGCTGGGCTCGCGGCAGCGATCGCAACTGCCAGCGTCGTACGTGGCACCTCCGTTGCCTGCGCCCCATCCTCCTCCGAGCAATCCCCGCAGACCGGGGAGCTCAACTGCTCGGGGTGCGGATGAGGAACAGGGTGAGGGCACCGGTGATGAGCGCTGCAACGATGAGCGCCCACCCCAAGACGATGATCAGTCCATCCCATGGGCTGATCAGCAGCGCGCCGCCGCCGACGGCCACGAATGCTGCGGCGGCGAGTGCGAGCCGGTGCGGCCGTGCGGTCCAACGTCGTCCCATACCGCCACGCTACGCGGACCACGTGAACTGCCCGTTGCGGGTGCGTCCGCCACAGCATGCTGCTCGGAGCGTCGGCATGGCCTGTCCCCCGGTTGCTGGACGCCGTCCCCTGTTCGAGGGGGTTGGGTGTGCGCTGTTGGTGTTACAGGTCCGTAGCACCGGGGAAACAGGGAGACTCCGATGAGCGACACCACCGACCCGCGTGGGTCCACGAACGCCGGCAACGGTGACCGGGTCGATGACTCGGTACCCGCCGACCGTGCCGTCCCGCTCGCCCGGCCCGACGACAATCGTCCAGCCGCACACGACCACGATCGCACAGATCGGGAAGTGGTCGTCGACCGCGAGAAGGAAGAGTTCGGCGGGTTCAAGTGGGGATCGGCGTTCTTCGGCTGGCTGACCGCGACCGGCACCGCCGTCCTCCTCACCGCGATCCTCAGCGCCGTCGGCGCTGGTGTCGGGCTCGGCACGAACAACGGTGACGTCAACGACGCCGCGGAGAACGTGACGAAGAACGGCGACGTCGTCGGCATCGTCGGCGCGATCGCTCTCGCAGTGATTCTCCTCGTGGCGTACTACTGCGGCGGCTACGTTGCGGGCCGGATGGCCCGCTTCGCCGGCGTCAAGCAGGGCATCGCCGTGTGGATCTGGGCAGTGGTCATCGCGGTCGTCGTTGCCATCGTCGCCGCGATCGCCGGTTCCCAGTTCAACATCCTCGGGCAGCTGAACAGCTTCCCGCGGATCCCGATCGACGAGGGCACCCTGACCGTGACGGGGATCGTGACCGTCGCGATCGTGGCAGTCATCAGCCTCGTCGGAGCGATCCTCGGCGGCCTCGCTGGGATGCGGTACCACCGCAAGGTCGACCGCGTCGGCCTCGGCAAGTAACACCTCGCAGCACGACATCCATCGGAACTGAAGGAGACATCATGATCGACAGCAGCACCGTCAACAGCATCTTCGACGCAAAGGTCGTCGACCCGAGCGGCGAGAAGGTTGGCACCGTCAAGCAGGTCTACCTCGACAACGACAACGGCCAGCCCCTCTTCGCATCCGTCTCGACCGGACTGTTCGGCAGTTCCGAGTCCTTTGTTCCGCTCCAGGAAGCCACCTTCAGCGGTGACGAGCTGCGCGTGAACTACGACAAGGACAAGATCAAGGACGCGCCCCGCATCGACGCCGACGGTGCCCTCTCCGAGCAGGAACAGGACCGCATCTTCGACTACTACGGCGTTGGCACCGGTACCGGTACCACGGGCACCGACACGACCGCCGGCTACGGCACGGACACCGGCGCTGAAACCACTACCGCTGCCGGCCACGACACGTCGGGTCCGAACACCGACGACGCGATGACCCGTTCCGAGGAGCGCCTCAACGTCGGCACGCAGAACGTGCAGTCCGGCCGTGCTCGGCTCCGCAAGCACGTCGTCACCGAGCAGCAGAACGTGACCGTGCCAGTGCAGCACGAGGAACTGCGGGTCGAGACGGAGCCGATCACGGACGCCAACGTCGGCGAAGCCCTCGATGGCCCGGCCCTGTCCGAGGAAGATCACGAAGTGACCCTCAACGAGGAACGCGTCGTGGTCGACAAGGGGATCGTTCCGGTCGAGCGGGTCCGTGTCGGCAAGGAAACCGTCACCGAGCAGCAGCAGGTATCGGAAGAGGTCGCGCACGAGGAGATCGACCTCGACGAAGACGGCACTGCGCGCCGCTGACCAAGCCACACGCCAGAAGCGGCGGTCCTGCTGAAGGCAGGGCCGCCGCTTCTGGCGTGGTCAGCCGCTACCCGATGCCGGCAATCTTCACGGCCAAGCCATGCCGAGCCGGCAAGCCGACACCGGCGGGGTGCGCGTGGACGGGGTGCGCGACCAGCGACGTCTGCCCTACTGGGCGGCAGGCGGCTCGGGATCCTGCAGGAACGTTTCGTAGGTGACGGCGTCATTAGGGCGGTCGGCAGTGTCCGGGAGGACGTAGAGCACATCCGTATCGGTGCCCACAACCTCGCGGAGCCGTCCAACCGCTTCCACAGCATCAGTCGCCTCGACGCCAGCGAGCTCGGGTTCATCGTCGTCGCCAGGGACGTACGCCGTCGTGAATCGCACACTTGAGTGTCTCCGCGAGGCGCTATGCAAAGCAAATCAGGGTGCTTCGCGCTGCTGTTGGAGAGAGTGGCGCATCGATCAGCTGCGGGAGCTAACGGTTTTGATCGGCGGGGAGCTCGCGTTCGTACTCCGCCAACGTCACCATCAGATTCAGCATCAGCCGGCCCATCGACGTCGCCGGATCAATCTCCGGACACTGATGCCCCGTTCCCCTGACCCGGCAAAGCACGACCCAGTCAAGTTATCGCGCTTGTCACCCCCGCTCGTGCACCGGTGGACAACGGGTATCGAGACACTTCCGGGAGGAGATGACACCGACGTGCGGTGGGCAATCTCCGCTCGTAGATGCGGTGGTCGTCAGGTAGGGGTGGGTTGCGTGGTCGCATGAAGAACCTGGTGTACGGCAGCGAACGTGTGATGACTGGTGACGCGATCGCTGACGCGGTCCTTGCGTACTCCGTCGTCCTCGCGCAGAACAGCACCACTGACGTCGTGAACGTGCCGACCTTCGACGTGGACGGGCTCGCGACCCGGATGGGACTCGTACTCGGCCCCGCGATCGCGGTGATGACCGAACCTGCCCCCGATGACGAGCTCGAACCGACCGACCCCGCGTTCATCGCCGACATCACCCGCCGTATCAACCGGTTCCAGCGCCACGCAAGAACCGGGCAGCATCCCGACCAGTTCGACGGGTTCACCGCCGCGCTCGACGAGATCCTCGACCCGACCCTCGATGTCCTCGACGCACTGGACCGGGTGATCGAGATCTGCACCCGATGCACCTCCGCCAGCGAAGCCGGCATCGTCCTCGCAGACCGCTCCGGAACCCTCCACGTGATCGCGTCGACCAGTGAACGCAGCAGCGACGCCGAGGAAGCACAGCTCGGAACAGACGAGGGTTCGTGCGTGGACTGCTACCGGACCGGCAACACGATCGACGTGCCCGACATCTCCACCCACGCATCCACATGGCCGACGTTCACCGAGACGATGCGAGACCGGGGACTCGTCGGCACGTTCGCGGAACCGATCCGACTGCGGACCGGCACGATTGGGTCGCTCTGCGTCTTCGCCACGCACAACCAGGGTCACGATGACCGCGACGTCGCACTCATCCAGATGCTCGCCGACGCAGCATCCGCGGCCCTCGTCCGACAGCGCGACCAGGGCCGGCTCCAGACGCTGGATGAGCAGGTGCACGACGCACTCGATGCTCGGGTCACGCTCGAGCAGGCCAAAGGCGCTCTCGCACACCGGCAGAGCATCGAAGTCGACGAAGCGTTCCAGCTGCTCCGCACGGGAGCACGCGCCACCGGTCGAGGACTCCGGGAACTCGCTGACGACGTCATCCGCCGCGGTGAACGACTCGACGGGCTGGTCTAACAGCCCCAAGGAGTGCCCAGCCCCCTTGGCCGCGGTGGAGGACCAGTTGCCGGAACTGGCGGCTCGGTGTGCCGACAGGTTGCTGCGTCGAGGGTCTGGGGCCGCGCCCGATGGTGCGTGTGCGTGTTCGGGATCAACGGTCCACGCACGAGTGCGTCGGACGTAGGTTCGGGCCATCGCTCGCGCTGCGTGGGGTGCTGCTGGGCATGAGCCCGGCCTCCAGGCGCGTTGGCGGCAGGAAGCACTCCATGAACGAGCTGCGAAGCAGCCTCACTCCGCTCCCCGTGTCCCTCCCGGACGCGGATCTCGCCGCTCCGTTCCTTGATGTCGTTCACGGTGATGGCGCTTCCGTGGCCTCGTTCGGCGACTTCGCCGGAAACGCGTCCATCTCGATCACTGACAGCCGTGCCGGCGGTATCGACCGGTTGCAGTTCGACCTCGACGAGGGACCCTGCTGGGACGCGCTGCAGCACGACAGGCCCGTCCTCGAGCCCGATGTGCACCATCATCCGACGAATCGGTGGCCCGCCTTCCTCGCCGCGGCCGCCGATGACGGGGTCGGCGCATTGTTCGCTGTGCCGCTTCGGTTCGGCCCGTTCCTCCTCGGCGCAGCCGACGTGTATGCGCGAACCCCGATGCAGGTACCAGCAGCTGATGCGACAGCGGCAATGACCCTCGCCGCCGCCGTGAGCCGACGGGTACTGCGCCATGTGCTGACCCGCCACGACGACGGAGCACCGCTGCGGCTGCGTGAGCGTGCTGTGCACCAGGCCGCCGGCGTTGTCCTCGCCCAAGTCGGCCTCGCACCGACCGACGCGTACCTCCTGATCCGAGGACACGCAGCAGCCCGCAACGAGACGGTCGCGGAGACCGCTGGACTGATCCTTGACCGTGAGCTCGTGGTCACACCCGCCGGTGACCTCGTCGCCCCGACAGTGACCGATCGCTCGCGGGTGTCTCCGACCAGCTAGTGCGCCGTGGAAGCACGGCACCCGCCGAGCGGTTCTGGGGCTGCCCTCATGAGCGAAGCGAGGTGAGCACTCGCGTAGGCGGCTGTAGGTACCGTGCTGGGACGCGTGCAGTCAGCGGGTCCTCGGGAAGCTGTTCACGCTTCCGCTCAGGACGTCAGCGATCGGGGTAGCAGCATGGACACGGACCGCCAACGCCTCGTCGCTCTCGCGGAACGAGCACTCGCCGCCGAGCAGGATGTGATACCCGACAGCGTCGTGTACGAGTGGGGCGACTACTACGGCGACTGGCAGCAGCCCCTCACCGTGCACTACGCCGTCACCGCTCCCACTGGCGTGGAGCACCGACATCAGCACCTCATCTGACGCCCAGCTGTCCCGAGCCTGCCCGCCTCGTCGGGTCCGTCAGAACGTTGGCGCTGCTAGCGGCGTACACGCTCCGGCGCATCGTCGCGGAAGAAGTCGCTGCCGTTACCGGAGAAGCTGACCACGCCCTCGCGGCGCCACTGCTTCCGCAGTCGCTTGAAGGTCGCGATGCGTGCCGGGTCGACGTTGTCGTCGCTGGTGTAGGTGCTCATGGCTGATCTCCCTGTGACTGCCCGTGGTTCCCGTACCCCCTGTTCGAGGGTACCGACACGACCGCCGCACGGTTACGACCACTCGACTGCAGGTATCCGTTTTCGGAAGTTTGTTGCGCCTATTGTGGATATAGGACTGAGGCCACATCATCAGACGGTGACCGAACCGATGCGCCGCACTCGACGCGAGACTCAAACCACCGACCCGGATGTTGCTGCGGAGGCGATCGCTCTCACGCATGTGACGCACGGCGTCGACGTGGACCCGGAGGGCGCCGCGTTCGTGTTCGAGGAGCGGGTGCGTGGCACGCGGCTGCTGTCGTTGGAGTCGACCTCATGCACTGGAGTGGTCAGGGGCACGATCGAGCCGGACAGCGCGATGGTGCTGGTGTGGTTGAAATCCGGCCGGGGCACCGTCGACGGGCACGCGGTCCAGGTCGGCCGGCCGGTGCTGTACCGGAATGCGCCGCAACCGGTCCGGTTCGAGTCGTTCCAGAAAGATGTCATCCGCATCGACCGGACCACAGTCGAACACGTCGCTGCCGAGCGTGGCGGGTGGGCGCCAGGGCCGTTGGAGTTCCAGCCCCGGCACGTTCCGGAAGGGCCAGCGCTGGCTGCATGGTGGTTGATGGTCCGCACGGTCGCCGCGGAAGTGCTCCGCGGACCGGACGAGGTCTCCGAGGAGCGGGAGCGGGAGCTGACGCGGTTCGCTGCCGGCGGTCTCCTCACCGCGATCCCGCACTGGCCCGTCGGCTCGCATGCCCCACTGAACGCTGCCGGCACCCGCTTCGCTCGTGCGGAAGCGTTCCTGCTCGAGCACGCTCGGGAATCGATCACGGTGTCGGACATCGCCGACGCAGCCGGGCTCAGCGTTCGCGGGGTGCAGGCTGCGTTCAACCGGCATCACGGCATCACACCGCTGGCGTACCTTCGCCGCATCCGGCTGCTACTGGCGCGCGAGCAACTCCAAGCCGAGACCGACTGGAGCATCGCCGACGTCGCCCGCTGGGCGGGGTTCGCGCACCTCGGACGATTCGCCGGCGCCTACCGGGCCGAGTTCGGTGAACTCCCACGGCACACCAAACAGATCGCCCGAGGCTGGTGACCACGATCCCGACGCGAGCAGCACAGCACTGTCGTGAGGGCTCGGTGTCCCCCACGCGCAGGCAAGCTACCGATCTGGAAGGCGTAGCATCACGACGATGCCTGTTCACGGGCTCACCGCCTTCGTCCCGACAGGGAGCCGTGTATGCCCTCGCCACTTCCCGCACCAAGCGATCTTGTCTGGACCACAGTGACCGCCAACTCCTGGTCGGCGTCCCGCTCGGACGGAACCCTCCTCGGCGATGTCACGCGAACCGACCAGTACTCCGCGCACAGCGCTGACAACGCCGTCACGGGAACCCACAGCTCCCTGGAATCTGCACGGAGCCAAATCGAAGCCCACGCCCGCTGGTTGCGCTCCCGCACCCACCCCGCCTGGTAGCCCGACCCGACGACTGGTCGTGTTGCGCGGAGCGGAGCAACACACCCCGCACCCAGCCGCAATCGGTTCCATGGAAAGGAGCATCTGATGAAGCACATCCAGTACGACAGCAGCACAATCCTCACCAGCGACGACGTCGCCGATGCCGTCATCGAATATGCCGCCGCCCTCGCCAGCGGCGACCGCGCCGACACCATCGCGATCCCGGCGGTAGCGCACGACGGCACGATGACGACCACCAAGGTCCTCATCGGCCCATCGAGTGAGCTCGTCGTTGAAGACGCCGAAGAAGACGAACTCGAAGTCGAGGACCAGGAATTCGTCGCACGGCTCCGCGCGGCCGCGACAACGTTCGCGCACAGTGAAGTGATTCACGCTGACGCCCGCTCCGACCTCATCGAGCTCACCGACGATTAGGGGGCCAAGCCTGGACTGGCAGCTGCTCCGGTCACGTCAGGTTAGTCCCTCACATAATAGAACGGGTGCCCCTCGGGCAGGCACGAAGCGCGCGAGCCAGCCTTCCGGTAGTAAGGATCGAAGATCCCCACAGCGTTCAGCTGGCCGTGTCGATGGCGTGGTCGTCGGATTCGTCGATGACGGTGTACTCGTCGGCCGGATCAGGCGCTCCGGCGGTGATCAGCGCGTCAGTGATCTTCCCTAGGCACCGTGTGAGCACCTCGTTGTCCTCACGCGACAGGTGATCGATCACCTCGACGACGACCTGGTGGTAGCTCGTGTACGCATCGTCGATTTTCTTCGCCGCCTGCACGGTCGGTTCGAGTACCTGCGCGCGCCGGTCGGTCGGGTGCGGGGTACGCGTGAAGTCGCCCTTGGTGACGAGCCCGTCGACGATCTTCGTCACGGACGCGTTCGACACGTTCAGCATCACCGCGAGGTCCTTCGGCCCCATCGCCCGGCCGTCCCGGTGTGCTTGCAGCATGTACCGGACGGCCTGGAACTCGTTCTTCGACAACCCACTCGCGATGCGCGCCTGCTCGAGCCGCTGCTCCTCCGCGTGCTGCAGTCGAAGGATCGCGTCGGTGGCGATCTTCGCCGACCGTGAACGCGGCTCCCGCGCGTACAGATGCATGTGTTCGCGGCGAACAACAGTCAATGGCACAGTGCAGTGATCCCTTCGGTGGGGTGAACCCAGCGTTACTGGGCCGGCGCGGCAAAGAAGTCCGCGTACGACGGCCCGACCGCCCTGGACAGCAGCGAGGGGTCGTTGACGCGCTGGTTCACGTACGCGTCGACAGTAGCGGGGTCGGTGAGACCGAACCGCTGGTGTGTTCCGGTGATGCGTCCGCTCTGGGGGAAGCTCTGGTAGGTGCTGCGCACGAGAAGTCCCTTTCGTCGTTCAGCGATCGACCCCGATCAGGGCCTCTCCCATCTACGGGAGCGCCAAGACTGTTTCACGATGTGAACAGTTTACGCAAGTGAACTTTCGCAGCAGGGACATTTCGTACGGTGAAGCATGCGTATGCATGGGGACTGTACTCGGCGGCTGTCGGGCGATGCGTAGGCCCATACCGGGTGTCTGCCTAGTGGACGCAGAACTGCTGCACCATCGGGCAGGTGAACGGGTCGCGTGCGGCGAGACAGACCTGGTTGAGGTACTGCACCACGATGGCGTAAGAGCGGATCAAGGGATGTCTCGGTGTAGCGAGCACGACGCATGGGTGCGAAACACGGACCGCCTCGAGCAGACCGCTCAGTCCGTTCGGCAGGCGCTCCTCGAAGCCGACGACAGCCGCCGCGGGAACCCCCGCGCACTGCGGCACCGCCGCGACACCCGCAGCGACCACGAGCGGCTCGAAACACTGGATCACATCGTGTTCCACATTCGTGACATCTCCGGTGCCATCGCGGACACGGTCTGGGACCGACCAGGAGCACTCCGCTTCGATTCCGAGCTGGCGACGCCGATGAGTGCCGCGTGTCGTGCTGTGGCGGATGCCATTGAGCAGCACGGCGCCGAGGGCGTGGCTGGTCATCGTGTGCTGGGCGAGGCGACCCGGGCGCTACGACTCCTTGTCAAAGCCGTGGACCAGCGGAGCACGCTGCGGGGCCAAGCGATGGGTCCCGGCGTGCTCACCGCCATGCACCTGCGCCGTATCCTGATGTGGCTCACCAGACGCGGCTGAACACGATGCTTCTGGCGGTGCCGCTCGGCTACTCGATGACTGCTGATCTTGCAACAGCAGTTGGAATGAACAAGTCCCCGGAGCGGAATCGCCCCACGGGCCGCAGCTCGTTGAGCGGGCTGCAGTTCGCGGGACGAGCGCTTATGTCATGTCTTCGGCGGGCCGATAGTCGTAAGACAGCGGGCACGCCGGCGGTTGCATCACGTCGCCAGTAGCGCACCAGACCCGGCCGTCGTGCACGAACGGGCTGGTGGATCACCAGGGAAATCTCTCGTCGCCGCTTCGGGGTCAGAGCTTAGCGAGGAGCGCTTCGCACGCTTGCTGGCAGCGGCGGCAGGCATCGGCGCAGATCTTGCAGTGCTCGTGCATGTCGGCGTGCTGGACGCACTCGTCACCACATGCCTTGCACGCGGCGCGGCAGGCCTCCAGAACAAGGCGGGTGAGGTTGGCGTCGTAGCCGGTGTGGCGGGAGAGAACATTGCCGGTGGCCGCGCAGATGTCGGCGCAGTCGAGGTTGGTGCGGATGCACTTGGCGAGCTCGGCGACCATGTCCTCCGACAGGCACGCATCAGCGCACGCGGTACAGGTCTGCGCGCATTCGAAACATGCGTCGATGCAGTCAGCGAGGGCAGTCTGGTCGATGCCGCCGAGGTCTTTCGGGTAAGTGCGGAGCATATCCGTGGTGGTACTCATAAGCGTTGTCCTTTCCATCCAGACGGCAACCCGGGCTGGTCCCCTGGGTTACGGGTGACACCATGATGGCCCTGCCCCGCTGGACGGGCTCCCCGGGTGGCGAGATCGATGTTGGCCGCGACAACGACGCCGAGCGCCTGCAGTGCCGTCTCCGACGGCGCCGCAGCTGCAGCCCTCCGGTCATGGCGGCCGGACCGAGACGCACGCTCGAACGGTTCTTCCCTCGAGTGGCTTTGAACCATCGGTATCCCTGACAGGGATGCACCCCAACAGCATTGCAAGCAGCCAGCCGGCTCCTGCCCTGTCCGAGTAGCTGCCAGAATCGCGCCTTCCGGGTATGCATGCTGCTCCCACCTCGATCCCATCTGCAACACTCCAAAGCACGGTGGTGTTGCAACGACCAGTTGGACCAAGATCGTCGCCGGCCTCGTCGTGGTCGTCTTCGCCGTCCGAGAGGGACTGGGGGCATGGCGGTGACGTGCGAAAGCAATCCGTCACAGCCCTCATCGGGGAACGCGAAACCACACCCGCGACTGCTGCTGGTTCAGGCCGGACTGGTATCCGAACGACTCTCGTCCAACGATCGGGTACTGGACGTGGCGAAGTTGAGTCTGGCTGCGAGAAAGCGCTCTCAAGCCCAGCTACCCACGAGTACCGGTCGTCTGGGCTGCGGCTGGTGACGTGGCGCACCGTTCCCGGACGCCGCACCATTGGAAGCCTTTAGCCGTGATGGAGTTGGATGGCGGGGCTCGACCGACGACGGCCGTGCGGGAAGGACGATGATGCCCGACAGGATCGCCGACGTCTGGGGGACCCGGACGCCGTTCGCACGGGACGGACTGTGGCCGGTTCGCCTCGACCAGAAACTCGCCGACGGTGTCGACGAAGCGGACGTGGACCGGTGGGTGCAGTCCGCGTGCACCCTCTGCAGCAACGGGTGCGCCTGTGACATCGCGGTCCGCGGGGGTCGGATGGTCGGCGTTCGGGGCCGTGTGCAGGACACGGTGAACCACGGGCGTCTGGGGCCGAAGGGACTCTTCGGGTCGTGGCAGGGCATGCAGGGCGACGATCGGTTAACCCGCCCGCTGATCCGTGTGAACGGCGAACTCGTCGAGACCGACTGGGCCACCGCGATGGAGCGGATCGTCGGGCGCAGCCGACAGCTCCTCGACGAGAAGGGGCCGTTGAGCCACGGGTTCTACACCAGCGGGCAGCTGTACCTCGAGGAGTACTACGCGCTTGCGATCATCGGCAAGGCGGGACTCGGTACACCGCATATGGACGGCAACACGCGGTTGTGCACGGCGACCGCCGCAGCGGCGATGAAGGAAAGCTTCGGTTCCGATGGGCAGCCCGGCAGCTACGAGGACATCGACTCCTGCGACGCGATCGTCCTCTACGGGCACAACATGGCCGAGACCCAGACCGTGCTCTGGACCCGGGTCCTCGACCGGATCGCCGGCCCGGACCGCCCCCTGGTGGTCTGCGTGGACCCTCGGGAGACCGAGGTCGCTCGAAATGCGGACGTGCACCTGCCCATCCGGCCGGGCACGAACCTCGCCCTGATGAACGGACTCGTCCGCGAGCTCTTCCACCACGGGTGGGTCGACGACGACTACATCCGGGCGCACACGGTCGGCGTCGACGAACTCCGCAGCACCGTCGAGCCATGGACCCTGGAGGCCGTCGCGGAGACCTGCGGTGTCGACGCGGACGACGTCCGGGCCGCCGCGCGGATCATCGGAACCAGCCAGCGCGTCCTGTCCACCGTGTTGCAAGGCTTCTACCAGGCGTCGCAAGCGACAGCGGCGTCCTGCCAGGTCAACAACCTACACCTGCTCCGCGGGATGATCGGCCGCCCCGGCTGCGGCATCCTGCAGATGAACGGGCAGCCAACGGCGCAGAACACCCGAGAGACCGGCGCCGACGGTGACCTCCCGGGCTTCCGGAACTGGGAGAACCCGAAGCACATCGCGGAGCTCGCCGAACTCTGGGACGTCGACGTCGACAAGATCCCGCACTGGTCCCCGCCGACCCACGCGATGCAGATCTTCCGATACGTCGAGCAGGGCAGCATCGAGTTCCTCTGGGTGTCGGCGACGAACCCCGCGGTGTCGATGCCGCAGTCGGGCCGGATCCGGGACATCCTGGCGAAGGATGAATTGTTCCTGGTGGTGCAGGACCTGTACATGACCGAGACGGCGATGCTCGCCGACGTCGTCCTGCCCGCCGCAGGTTGGGGTGAGAAGCAGGGCACGTTCACGAACGTCAACCGCACCGTGCACCTCGCCGATAAGGCGGTCGACCCACCGGGTGAAGCGCGCAGCGACCTCGACATCTTCCTCGACTACTCCCGCCGGATGGACTTCCGCCGGAACGACGGTGCGCCTTTGCTCGACTGGACCTGTCCTGAGGACGGGTTCCGCGCGTGGCAGGAGTGCACGTGCGGAAAGCTCTGCGACTACACCGGCATCAGCTACGAACGGCTCCGCGGCGGCAGCGGCATCCCCTGGCCGTGCAACGACGAGCACCCCGACGGCACCGCCCGGCTCTACGGTGACGGTGTCTTCCGCACGAGGATGAACGACGCCGAGACGTACGGCCACGACCTCCTCACCGGCGCGACGGTCGGCCCGACGAAGTACTCCGCGATGCGCGTGGACGGTCGTGCCATCTTCAAGCCGGCCAGTTACCAGCCGCCGCACGAAGAACCCAGCGAGGACTTCCCGTTGCGGTACACGACGGGACGGACCGTGTACCAGTTCCACACCCGCACCCGCACAGGGCGTGCTCGGCAGCTGAGCCGGGCCGCACCGAAGGCCTGGGTGGAACTCTCTAGAGTTGACGCGGAGGGGCTTGGTGTGCGTGAGGGCGATATCGTCCGGGTGACCTCACCGCGCGGCGAGCTCGTGGTTCCCGCTCGGGTGAGCGACATCCGCGACGGCACGGTGTTCGCCCCGTTCCACTACGGCTACTGGGACCAGGACCGGCCAGGGCCCGGCGACCGGCCGGCCGCTGCGAACGAGCTGACGAGTACGGAGTGGGACCCGGTGTCAAAGCAGCCCCTGTTCAAAGTCGCTGCGGTCCGCGTCGAGAAGGTCGCCGACGGCGGCGGTCCCGCGCCCGCACCGACGACCGCCGCATCGCGACCAGCCTCCGGTGCCGGGAACGCCGTCCCGCCGACGGTGGGGGGACGGGACGCTGAAGTCGAAGAGCGACTGCGACCCACCGACCCGCCGCGGGCTGAAGACCAAGGAGATCACTGATGCTGCTGCCGGTCTACATGGGACTCCTGCACCGCGCAGAACAGTCGCTGGCCGAGTCGTTCCGTCAGGTCGCTGAGGGGCATGCCGCGGAGCCGGACGTGTTCCACCTGTGCCACACCCTGGCGAAGCAGTGTGACGACCACGCCGACGCGCTCGGTCCGGTGATCGAACGGTACGGCGAAGCACACACGGACGACGAACCCGAGCGGCTCCACGCGGACGCCCTGTCGTCGACACGGTCCGGTCCGGTCGGGCTCCTCCGTGACCTGCAGGATGTGTACGTCCTCACCTCACTCGTCGACATCACCTGGACGGTGGTGCTGCAGGCCGGACGGGGGCTCCGGGACGAGGAACTCATCAGCATCGTCAACGCGTGCGCCGCACAAACCGAGTTGCAACTGTCCTGGCTCCGGACCCGAATGAAGCAGGCCGCACCGCAGGCACTGGTCGTGGCGTCGTGACCGCGCGTCCAGACCGGTGGCGGCCCTGCGGTGTGGAAGGCGGCGGCACGCGGAACGCGGTTACCGCCTCGCTCCTCTGTCTCGTTGTCCTCGCCGCGGCCGGTGCGGTGGGCCTCGCGACGAAGCAGCCGTGGCTGTTCCCGAGCCTTGGGCCGACCGTCATGCTGTTCTTCACGGCGCCGAAGCAGAACGCGTCCCGACCGGTGAACGCGTTCGTCGGTCACGTCGTTGCCATCGCGGTCGGCTACGGCTGCTTCATCACATTCGGCCTCGCCGGCACACCACCAGCACCAATCGGCGGCCTCACCCCCGCGTACCTAGCGGCCGCTGCGGTGTCCGTTGCCGTGACGACGCTCGTCCTGCACCTGATCCGGCTGCCGCATCCCCCGGCGGGGGCGAGCACCCTCATCGTCAGTCTCGGGATCCTCAGCCAGCCCATCGCGCTGCTCGACATGATCGGTGCGGTCGCGTTGGTGACGCTCGCCGCATGGGGGTGCAACGCGACACTCGCATGGTGGCGTCGATGACTCACGACGCGATCATCCTCGCCGGCGGGCGCGGTCGCCGCCTCGGCGGCCTCGACAAGGCAACAATCCACCTCAGGAACGGCCGCGGCCGGTTGCTCGACCACGCAATAGCCGCTGTCGCTGATGCGCGCACAGTGGTCGTCGGCCCCACTCGACGGGCAGCTCCCTCGAGCGTGCTGTGGGCGCGGGAAGACCCGCCCTTTTCCGGGCCCGCCGCGGCCGTCGCCGCCGGCTTGGCGAGCCTTCGGGCATCAGCGACTGTCCCTGCCGATTTCACCATCGTCCTCGCCGTTGATCTCGCTGCTGCCGAAGCAGCGATCGCAGGTCTCTGCGCCGAGGTCGACGGCGACACCGCCATCGACGGTTGGATCGCGCAGGACCCGAACGGTCGCCAACAGCCGCTGCTCGCGGTCTACCGAACCGGCCCCCTGCACCAGGCATGCGATGCGTTGTCCGCCACAGAGGGACTCACGAACGCCTCGATGCGTGCACTCCTCACACCGATGCGGTTACGCAACGTACGCCTGGGCAGTGCGCTCTGTAACGACATCGACACGCCAGCGCAGCTCGCAGCGGCACTCCACAACACC
Source organism: Curtobacterium sp. MCSS17_005 (assembly GCF_003234225.2). NCBI lineage: Bacteria > Bacillati > Actinomycetota > Actinomycetes > Micrococcales > Microbacteriaceae > Curtobacterium > Curtobacterium sp. MCSS17_005. The sequence goes on along the minus strand of NZ_CP126258.1, from coordinate 1,600,625 downwards.
ACGATAGAAACAGGTGACGGTCTATGACCCACCCGGCAACACTCGACGACTGGGCCGACCGGCTCCGCACCGCACTCGGCATGACCGACGTCGAGGTCAACATCACCAGCGTCCTTGACCTCGCGCGCGATGCCGCCCACGGAGTCGCTCGACCGGCCGCGCCACTCACCGCCTACCTCGTGGGAGTCGCAGTGGGACGCGGCATGCCGCTCGACGACGCCACGGCAGTCGTCGCACGAAACCTCCCGGACGAGGCATGACCACGCTGCAACAAGCCCGAACGCACGCACACGACCTCGGCAACAGTCACCGCACCCCAGCACAGCGCCTCCCCATCGCAGCCACAATGGGCGCGACGCTCGCGGCACCCGTCATCGCGCGAACCGCAGTCCCCGCCAGCGCAGTCTCCGCGATGGACGGATGGGTGACTGCAGGCCCCGGACCATGGCGGATAGACGGGCAGGTGCGGATGGGCGAAGCGCCCAGAACACCACTCATGAGCGGGACAGCGCGCGCGGTGACGACAGGCGGAGCGCTCCCTGCCGGAGCTGCTGCGGTCCTCCGCTTCGAACGTTCCCGCATGGCCGACGGCCAGCTGTTCGCCACCGTCACGCTCGAACCCGGCACCGATGTTCGGCCCGCCGGCGAGGAGCTCGCCCTCGGCGAGGTGATCGCGGCCGCCGGCACAACCGTGACGCCCGGAGTCGTCGCAGCCGCTGCAGTCGGCGGAGTCGACGACCTCGACGTGCGACGGCCGCCCCGTGCACGAGTCATCATCATCGGGGACGAGATCATCCAACACGGGATCCCAGCGCCCGGTCAGGTGCGAGATGCCTTCGAGATTCCCGTGCCCGCAATGCTCGCTGCCCGCGGTATCTCGGTGGTCGAGGTCCTGCACGCAGGTGATGACCTCAACTCCGTCCGCGAAGCGCTCATGCGGAGCGACACGGACCTCATCGTCACCACTGGCGGAACCGGCCGCGGCGACGCCGACTACCTAGCTCCAGCGATCGCGGCCTGCGGCGGAACGCTCGAGATGCGGGGTGTCGACGTCAGGCCAGGACATCCAACCGTCCTGGCCGAGGTGGCAGATGTACCCGTCCTGGGCCTGCCAGGAAACCCGTTCGCCGCGCTCGGAACCCTTGTCGCGATCGGGTACCCCCTCATTGCCGGGCTCCTCGGCGCACCACTGCCACTCCCCCAATGCCGCATCGCCGCCCAGGACCTCGAGGGAAGCCGCTCCGCCACTCGGCTCCTCGCCGTCAAGGACACCGATCGCGGTCTCATAACCGTCGGACGGCAAGGCGCGGCAATGGCCTGCGTACTCGCCGAAGCTGAAGCACTCGCCCTGATCGAACCGGCAGGCGTGCCGGCCGGTCAGCAGGTCAAAGTACTTCCCCTCCCCTGGACCGGCTGACCCAAGTTGCCCCCAATACCGAACGGCGTGGGGACGCGCCACGATCAACGCTTCCATGGCGACGTCGAGGATGAGCTCCACTACAGACGCCCTGACCGCCGGTCCCAGTCCTCGTACCGAATCGCCGGTCAGCCGGCAAGAGAGTCGCAGTATCCCCGGGTGCAGCCGTTCCATCGACGGGGCAGCACCAGTTCAATCGCGAGCAGACCAATCCCCGAGCATGCCGATACCGGTCAACTGCCGGCACCTCCCAGTGCGGCGAGTACCCCGGCGTACGCTCCCCCGGTAAGGGCGATCACGCCTGAGCAGCCAATCCGCCGAAGCAGGAAAGGAACCATCGTAAGCGACACCTCGCACCACGACCAGGACCACGACTCGGACGACGTCGCGTCGCCCGAAGAAGTCGACCCGATCGACGGCACGGACGAAAACGACCGACCGATCGACAACCCGTCCGGCTAAGAACCAAGCACACGCCTGAAGGCCGTGACAGTTGCACGTGACCGCCGCCCAGGGGCAACACCGTCACGGTCCTGCAGAGCAGGTAGCGGCGAACCACATCCCGATCCGCCACGGGATTCCGTACCGTACGGCGCCCCTCGAGGCGCCCGGCCAGCAGAATCAATCCCTGCGCAGGGCGGATCAACTGACCGACCGGCTCAGTTGGGAATTTGCAAGTTGCAACTCAGCTGGGCAGGTCCGAGTTTCGGATCCCCAGAGACGCGCGCAGCTCAGCCTCCGTGGTGCCGGCGAGCCGGTCACCATTCGCGATGAGCAGGTCGACGGCGACGCGAATCAGAGTGTTGTCGGTGAGTCGCTCCCCCGCTCGTCCACGGAGCGAGTTCAGTTCCTTCCGCTTTCCCTCGATCCAGTCCAGCTGGTCACGACGTTGCCGAGTCGGCTTCGGTTCAAACGTGAGCCACTTGGGGACGTCGGCCGCACCATTGTGATCGCCTGGAGCAACGGGCTGAGCCTTCGGAGCCGGCGCCGTGGTGCCGGGCACCGTAACGGTCTCGACCTGCTTACCCAGAATTCCAGCGAGATTCGCACGCGCCATGACTACTTCCCTTCGTTCGCCCAGATGGTGGTGAGCTCAAGCGCCGCCGACATGAAGTCGTCGACCGCGAGGCTCGTGTTACGAGTTGCGGCGTAGTTACTCACAACCTCGCCGGTGCCCTGGGCATCGGAGTGAGCGATGTACTCGCGGATCCAGGTGTTCAGGTGCGGGATGCCGGCGCCGTCGAGAGCTTTGAGGGTGTCGTCCTTGCGTGAGTAAGACGCTTCATTGCGCCCCACCCGGCTGATGAGTGCTCGGTACGGGATAGACCTCGGCTCGACGAGTGACTTGATCGTGCGGAGAAGGGGACGGATGCTGGCTGGCTGCGGTTCGAGGGGTAGGACAGCGAAATCGGTCGAGTCAAGAACGATCCCAATGCGTTCCGCCGCGGAAGGCTCGAGGTTCCCCGGAGTGTCGACGAAGATCGTGTCCCATCTGTCGGCTGCGCGCAGTTGTCGGAGGACCTCAGGATCGTTTTCGTCCGGCCACGAACCGGTTTTCGGCCACGAAGTACGTGTTCTCAGTCAAGCAGCGCCCCAATCCTGTGTCCAAGGGCAAGAAGCCAGCAGCTGAGGAGCTGCGGCTGGTGTGGCACGACTACCCCGGTGAGTGGTTTGAGGAAGAACCGTCAACCGAGGAAGAACTTGACCGACGTGCGGAGACGTTCAGAGAGCTGGTCGCGTCCGATGTGGCAGTGCTGCTCGTGGACGGGCAACGACTCGTTGACAACACTGGTGAGGAAGAGCGGTATCTCAAAGCCCTGCTGACCAACTACATCGCCCACGTGTCCCGGGTCCGCAACGAGCTCCTGCCAGATGGTCATCGGCTTGTCCGGTTCCCCAGGGTCTGGATCCTCGGACTGTCGAAGGCGGACCTCTTGCCGGAGCTGAATGCGACAGCGTTTAGGGACCTGCTGGTGGAGAAGGTTGGGCAGGAGATGACGCTCTTGCGGGAGGAGCTTGCGGCGTTCGCTGAGGAGCCGGAGGCGTTCTCGTTGGGTGAGGACTTCGTTCTGCTCTCCTCCGCGAAGTTCGAACCGGGCCGGATCGACTTTGGGCAGCAGATCGGGGTGCCGCTGATGCTGCCGATCGCCGCGATGCTGCCGCTCTCGCGGCAGCTGCGCTGGGCGAAGGCGCTCCGTCACGGCGGGAAGGTCGCAACCGAACTCATGAAGAACGCCGGAACCGCGATCTCGTTCCTCAGCGCGTTCGCCGGAAAGCTTCCGGGCAAGCTCAAGCTGCTCCCCGCCCTCGTGCCGTTCATCGTCGACCCGCTCATCGAGCACGGCACGGAGAAGCTGCAGGACGCGTACGACAAGGCAGCAGACCGCCACGACTTCCTCACCGCCGTGCTGCTCGGCTTCCGACTCGATCTCAACCGTGCTGTAGAGAACGACGTCCTCATCGAGAGTCCGAAGTGAGGCTCATCTGGGCCACCCGAGGGAGAACCTGGGGATTCCGGTTCCTTCGGACTGGCGGGCTGGCAAAGCCGCTTGAGGTGTACGACGAGGCGTTCGTCGGTTTGGATGGAGTTCCTCTTGCGTTTACCCAGCGGGCCGCGACACTCGCGGTGCGGTTCCCTGATCCGGAGCAGCGGAAGGACCGCGCCGGCCGGGTCATCCCCCACGAGTTCGTCGTGCTTGTCCCCGACCACCTTCGCTTTGCCGACTATGAGAGCGCGCGCGATGAGCTCTGGCACGAGGTTGAGGAGGAATACGCCTCGATCTGGGACCAGCCAGGCAGTTCGCTTAGTCAATGATCCTGCCGGCTGGCTAGAGCGATCGAGCTGGCGTCCACTCGCACAGGGCCGTCGTTCTCGAGCTAGCTGAGGAACGATCCGATGAGCCAGATCGGCGCCATCACGATGATTACCAGCAGCAAGACAATCATCAACATCGCATCGATGATCGCCCAGAACGTGTCGACAACAACCCGAAGCGGCCAGAAGATCGCGTGAGCCAGCCTGCTGCGCTCCGGCCTCGCGCGCCTTCGCTCTTGCACCGCCCGAAGGCGATCCAGCAAGTTGCGCATCAGAGTCGTTCGGCCGTGCGGAGGCTGAGGCAACAGAGCGTTCCCGCGGGACCACTGCCAGCAACAGTCGCTCCTTTGGCCGACATATGCCGTATGCGGGTGGCGGGGTTCACGTTCGCAGACTAAGCCAGGGAAGCGGATGCTGCATCTTCGTCGCGCACGGCAGGAACCTAGCGCCGTCCTTCAATTCAGATGCCGCGAGCATGGTACCGATGAGGGCCAGAGAACCAGAGCCCGCTCTCCCACGACCGTCGATACTCACCGAGGTAACCAACGTCGTGAGCAAACACGCGAACGCGCCACGTCGGCCGGAAACGAGAAGGCAGCCCAAGTCCCTCTCGAATGACGCGGAACGCAGTGCCGAACGACTCGACCTCGAGGACTGCCCGCTCTGCCTCGGCTTCCGCATACCAGCGATGGGCACCGACAGGATCCTGCTCAATCTCCTTCAGGTGGTCGCCCATTTCGAGGTGAAAGCCCGATGGCCCCCACGAACTGAGTAGTAAGTGCTTGTTGTCGGTCAACCAACGGCTCCATCGCGAGTCCGGCGGCAGGGGTGAGGCAGCATCCTGCTTCGGGTAGATCGATGTAGGATTCCGCCCGCCTGGTCCGGCGATCGTCCAAGCCAGATAGCTCTCGATAGCGCGGTCGTGATCCCAGACGGATCGGAGCAGGCTAAGTCGTGGATGCTCAGCGAGTTCGCGACCCTCATCCAGCCACCACTGCAGCCCGAGATCATGCCGGCGCCAGCCGAGCACGTAGGTCAAGTACCCCTGCAGCGCTGTCCAGTATCCAAGGGATGGAGACGAGGTTCGATCGACGTCAGCCGCGGGCCGCTCCGGGAAACGAGCGCGCTCGGGATCCGCGAGAGCACTGAACACGTAGCGCATCGCCCACGTCCAATTGTGTCCGCCGGACTCGGGCCCGTTCTGGTAGAGCTGCCCACTCAGCACAGGATCTTCGTGCGCGGCAAAACGCTGCACGAATCTCGCTTTCATCATTCTTCGCTCCTTCGGCGGCGTCGCACGAGTCCCAGAGCTCCGCAGCGGGAGCGGACCGGCAATCAACGCTACTTGCCGCGTGGTCCGGTCGGCGTCCCATCTACGAGGGACACGGGCTGACAGGGCTCCACTCGCACACCGCCGGACGCCGGCGGCGCCAATAAGATGCTCTACGTGCGACGCCTCGTCTGAGGGGAAGCAGCGAGACGGTACACCCGCTGACGATTCAGATACAGCTGGCGCGAGAGTAGGACACAGACATGACGAGACTCAGCCTCAAGGCGGTCGAGGAGCGTGTTGCTCCCCTCGCAAAACGAGAGACATACGACCGGGAGTTCATTTTCGATCTGCTACTGGCCTTCGGGAAGCCGCAGGGAAACGTTACAAGACTGCGCAACGGCTCCCTGAACGTGGCGGTCGACCCCGAGACCGAGGTCGCGCAGAAGAGCGTTGTCTATTTCAGGGAAACCGACGGCGACCCCCTGCAAGTTGTCGAGGAACTGAAAACGTCACCCGCCGTCGTCCGCTTTAGCACGCGCTTCGTCATCGCGACTGACTACGACGAGGTCGTCGCTCACGACCTCAAAACGAACGAAACGATCGGGTTCCCGATTTGGGAGATCGATCAGCACTTCACCTTCTTCTTGCCGTGGGCCGGCATGGAAAAGGCACAGTACGTTGCCGAATCGCACGCCGACGTCAAGGCCGCCGAGCGCATGGGCAAGCTCTTCGACGAGTTGCTGCACGCCAACCCCGGGATCTTCGACGACGAGCGCGGACGTCACTCACTCAACGTGTTCTTCACCCGCCTGCTGTTCTGCTTCTTCGCCGAGGACACGGGCATTTTCGCGGAGGCCCAGTTCACGAACGCCGTCGGATCACAGACGCAGTCCGATGGCTCGGATCTCGCTGAGTTCCTAACCGACCTGTTCGCAGCGCTGGACACCGAAGATCCCGCAGACAAGCCGAGCCACCTCGTCAACTTCCCGTACGTGAACGGCCGACTATTTACAGTAAAGGACGATCAAGTGGTGCCGCGTTTCACGAGGCAGGCCCGCGATGAACTGATCGCATCGGGAACCCTCATCTGGCGCGACATCAACCCTGACATCTTCGGCTCGATGTTCCAGGCGATCGTGACTCCCGGCAAGCGAAGCGACCTGGGGCAGCACTATACGTCGGTTCCGAATATCCTAAAGACCATCGAGCCGTTGTTTCTCGATGAACTAAAGAATGAGATCAACGAGGCGCAGGACAGCGAGCGGCGACTCGTCCGCCTGCTGGACCGCATTGCGGAAATCAAAGTGTTCGATCCTGCTTGCGGATCGGGCAACTTCCTCGTGATCGCCTACAAGGAGATCCGCAAGCTCGAGCATGCGATCATCGAGCGGCTCGCCGAGCTGAGTCCATCACACCAGGTCCTGTGGGCGGACTCGAGAATCAGCATCGAGAATTTCTACGGCATCGAGATCGACGACTTCGCCGTGGAAGTTGCAATCCTTTCGCTTTGGATCGCAAAGCACCAAATGAACCGGGAGTTCCGCGACAAGTTTCGAGTTGAGATCCCGCTGATTCCACTCAAGGAAACGGGCCAAATAAAGGCCGCAAACGCGACACGGATCGAATGGAGCGACGTTTGCCCGAACGACGGCAACTCCGAAATATATCTAATCGGAAACCCTCCTTACAAGGGCGCGAAAACCCAGACTAAGGAGATGAAGGCAGATTTTCCTTTCGTTTTCAGGAGCCGACCTTACTCCAAGAATATGGACTACATCGCGCTTTGGTTTACCAAGGGCGCCGATTACATCGCGGGCACTCGCGCGCAACTCGCTTTCGTTACAACGAATTCGGTTGCACAGGGTGAGCACGTCGGGTTGATGTTTCCGCGCATATTCCTCATGGGGCTCGAAATCGGATACGCCTACACCTCCTTCAAATGGACCAATAACGCAAAGAGAAATGCCGGTGTACGGTTGCCGTTATCAGCCTCCGCAACGTGCAATCGAAGCCAAAGTACATCTTCGTAGACCAGCTTCGGCTCAATGTAGACAACATCAATGGGTACTTAGCGGATGGATCGAACATCTTCATTCATCGCCGAACTACCAGACCCCTGAGCCCAAATTTGCCAGCCATGGTCTTCGGTTCGATGCCGCGGGCAAAAGGCCTGGTTGTCACGCCCGAAGAACGTTCAAGACTCATCGCAAGTGATTCACGGGTCGGCCGGTTCATCAAGTCTTATATCGGCACCTCTGAGCACCTGGACGGCAAGGACCGCTACTGCCTTTGGATCACTGACGCCGATGCTCCCGATGCTTGGCTTGTTCCTGACATTGCTCGCCGTCTCACGCAGGTTTCGGAAGAGCGCCGCGGCAGCGACGCGGCGAGCACCGCTGCTTTTGCTGATCGCCCGCACCGCTTTGTGCAGATTAGCTACAGGGCCACGGAATCAATCATCGTGCCAAGCGTATCCTCGGAGCGCAGGGAGTACATCCCATTTGGCTACCTAGGACAAGAAACGGTGATCTCGAACCTCGCGTTTGCTGCTTACGACGCCGCACCCTGGACCTTCGCGTTGCTTACGTCGCGCATGCACATGCAGTGGACTCGCGCCGTGGGCGGCCAGCACGAAACACGGCTGAGGTATTCGAACACGATCGTGTATAACAACTTCCCAGTACCGCCTCTTTCGGAAGTGACGAAGGACAAGCTCACGGCTGCGGCACTCCGGGTGCTCGACGTGCGCGAGTACCACTGCGAGCGGACTCTGGCCGAGCTCTACGACCCTGACAACATGCCGCAAGACTTGCGCGAAGCCCACACTGAGATCGACGCACTCGTCGACTCGATCTACTCCAAGAAGCCTTACCAAACCGACGAACAGCGCCTGTCTGACCTGTTCGCGCTGTACGAGCGTATGACTGCCGAGGAAGCCGCGGAGGCCCCGGCTAAGAAGACCCGGAGGACTGCGGAATGACCACGATCAACCAGCCCGTGAACATAGTCGACGTGACGTACGCGCAGACCAAGGCGTCGGTGAACACTGACCCATTAGGGATGCGGGAGATGCAGCAACGCGTCTTCGAGCAGCGCGACGCGCAGCACCTGCTGGTCAAAGCCCCGCCCGCGTCGGGCAAGTCCCGCGCACTGATGTTCGTGGCGCTAGACAAGCTCTACAACCAGGGCCGCAAGAAGGTCATCGTTGCGGTGCCGGAGCGCTCGATCGGTGCCTCGTTCGCGTCGACTGCTCTAACGAAGCACGGCTTTTGGGCTGACTGGGAGATCAAGGACGAACACAACCTGTGCGACGCCGGCTCGTCGGCGGGGAAGGTCGACGCATTCATCGACTTCCTCGAGGGCCCAGACGCGGTACTCGTGTGCACCCACGCGACGCTTCGCTTCGCCTTCGAAAAGCTAGCCCCGGAGTCGTTCAACGGTACGGTACTGGCCATCGACGAGTTCCACCACGTGTCGGCGGACACGGAAACGTCGCGGCTGGGCGCGTTACTACGAGACGTGATGAACGGTTCGGACGTGCACATCGTGGCTATGACCGGTTCGTACTTCCGCGGAGACTCGGTGCCGGTGCTGTCACCTGAGGATGAAGCGAAGTTCACCCCAGTGTCCTTCAACTATTACGACCAGCTCAACGGGTACGCGTTCTTGCACTCGCTCGGAATCGGGCACCACTTCTACCAGGGCCGGTACACGGACGCGATTGACCAGGTGCTCGACCTAGACAAGAAGACGATTGTTCACATCCCGAGCGTGAACTCCGGCGAGTCCACGAAGGACAAAATCGAAGAGGTCGGCCGGATCATCGACGCGATCGGGCACGTCGAGTCGACCGATCCCGACACAGGCATCATCAGCGTGCGCCGCGAGGACACCGGTGAAATCGTACGGGTGGCGGATCTAGTCGACGACACCGATCAGAAGAAGCGCGGCGACACACTGCACTACCTCTCCCACACCGCGTCGAAGGAACGCGACGGGGTAGACATCATCATCGCCCTCGGCATGGCCAAGGAGGGGTTCGACTGGCCCTTTGCCGAGCACGCCCTGACCGTCGGCTACCGGGCTTCCCTCACCGAGGTGATCCAGATCATCGGGCGCGTGACCCGAGACAGCCCCGGCAAGTCACACGCGCAGTTCACGAACCTCATCGCCGAGCCGGACGCATCGCAGGGCGAGGTGAAGGTGTCGGTGAACAACATGCTGAAGGCGATCACGGCGTCGCTGCTCATGGAGCAGGTGCTCGCACCGAACTTCAACTTCAAGACGAAGAAGTCCGACGACGACGAGCCGGCGAAGAAGGGCGAGCTGAAGATTAAGGGCTTTAAGGAGCCCTCGAGCGACCGTGTGAAGCAGATCGTCGCGACGGACCTGAACGACCTAAAAGCGACGATCCTGCAGGACGACACCTTCGCCCGGGCCGCTGCGGGCTCCGTCGACGCCGAGACGACGAACAAGGTGCTGATCCCGAAGATTATCCGTGAGAAGTACCCGGATCTGACCGAAGAGCAGATCGAAGAGGTACGCCAGCAGGTCGTCGTGGACTCGGTCATCAAGAACGGCGAGGTCCGCGAGGTCGGCGACAAGCGCTTCATCAAGATGGCCGAGAAGTTCGTCAACATCGACGAGCTGAACATCAACCTCATCGACTCGGTGAACCCGTTCCAGCGGGCTTTCGAGGTGCTGTCGAAATCGGTCACGCCCTCAGTGCTCCGACTGATCCAGGACACGATCACGTCGACGAAGATCGAGTTCTCGGAGGAGGAAGCGCTGGCGATGTACCCAAAGATCAAGACCTGGGTGCAGGTGCATGGCAAGCGCCCCGATCTGCGGTCGGACGACCCCGCGGAGAAGCGCATGGCTACGGCGCTGCTGTTCCTGCAGAAGCTGAAGCAGCAACGCGAAGCCGAGAAGGCCGCGACGGAGACGGTGGTCGAATGAGCGAGAACGAGACCAGTGAGACATCAGCACCGCTGAGCCTCGACGACATCCTCGACGACGAGCTGCTGATCGCTCCCGAGAAGCCGAAGAAGATCACCTCGTCGGACCGCCTCGAGCGGGCCTTCCTCGAGATCGTCGAGTTCCGGCGGACCGAGAAGCGGCTTCCCAGCTCGCAGACGCGCGAGATCGCCGAGCGCAAGCTCGGCGCGCGTCTGGACGGGTTCCTGGCCGACGAGGCCAAGGCAGAGGCGGTCAAGCACCTCGATGAGTTCGGCCTCCTCGAAGCTACCGAAGCGCCGGCCTCCATCGACGACCTGCTGGAAAGCGATGACCTCGACGAGCTGCTGGGCGATGACTCCGGGATCCTCGACGTGTTCGACTTGTTGGTGATCAAGCGTGCCGAGTCGGCCGAGTCCGTAGCCCAGCGCGTGAAGGCGAAGGACTTCGAGCAGTTCGAGCCGCTGTTCAAGGCCAAGCACGCTGAGCTGCGCGATGGCACCTTCACTCTGAAGCCGTTCACGGGCATGGACCTGATCCGCGAGGGTGTGTTCTTCGTCCTCAACGGCGTCATGTGCTTCGTCGCCGAGGTCGGCGAAAAGGTCGATTTGGTGATCGGCGGCGAATCGCGCAAGAAGCAGCGTCTGCGCCTGGTGTTCGAGAATGGCACTGAATCGGCGATGTACGACAAGAGTCTCCAGACGCGCATGTACGAGGCCCAGGGTCAGGTGCTCGCGCGCACGGGGCATGACGCCAGCGACATCCTCGATGCGGACATCGAGAGCGGGCACATCTACGTGCTGCAGTCCATGAGCGTCGACCCGCTGATCGCGAACATCAAAGACCTGCACAAGATCGGGTTCACGACCACGAGCGTCGAGCAGCGCGTGAAGGGCGCATCGACATCGCCCACCTACCTGATGGCTCCAGTCAGGATCGTGGCCGATTACAGGGTGTACAACGTCAAGGCGTCGGCAATGGAGGCTCTGCTGCACCGGGTGTTTGCCGACGTTCGCCTCGATCTCACTCAAGTCGATCGGAAGGGGCGCGACTACGACCCGTCCGAGTGGTTCGTCGTGCCCCGCCATGTCATCAATCGAGCCGTCGCCATGATCATGTCGGGCGAGATCGTCGATCACGTCTACGACCGCAACTCCCGTCAGCTCGTGCGCGTTCCGGCTTGCTGAAGGGCTGATGCCGCTACGAATATGCCCTGTCCCGGCTGGCCAGCGCCTGGTGGTCGACTTCGGCGTGCGCCAGGTCGCTTATCGCCCGTCGCGGGAGCGCTAGAGGCTTGTAGGAGCGGTACCGGAGTCGATCTTCGACGCGGATAGGGGCCGACGCGCATCGACAGAGGCGTATCGCAACGTGGTGCCGTGAGCGAGCGCAGCAGCCTTCACACGCTTCGGCAGCTCGCGCAGCCGGTTGACCGCTGCCCGGTTGTTGCGATACTGCACCGCCAGGAACCAACCATGGGCCGATCCGTCCGACCTCAGGTAGCTGATCAGTTGGTCTTCGAGCCCGTTCCAAAACTTGCCATTGTGCAGCTTTTTGATCTCGATGAGGACACGAATCGTCGTGCCGGAGGATGCTTTGAAGTCGACTGGACCGCGCCCGAGCTCGACCTCGCGGTCGAGTTCGACGTCGAACTGTCTGAGGTACTGCTGGGCCATCCCCAGGAAGCTGAGTTGCACGGCTTGCTCGGGCTTCTCGGATCCGTCGTCGTTCCACAGTAAGGACCAACCGCGTTGCTGCTCGACGAAGTGCCGGAACCGCTCAATGACCTCCGCGATGAGATCGAGAAGCTCCTCAGAGGACGCGACGCTGCGGAAGGGGAGCGCGTTTTCGACTGCGAAGGCAGCCGGTTCGCGGTCCCACTGCACAACGCCAAGTCGATCAGCGCCGAAATCGTAGCCGCTGAGGTCCGGTCGGGAGGTCTGTTCCCGCGCCCAGTCGCGGACCCGATCGGGGTGACGACGCGCGAATTCGACGATGCTGGACTTCGAGACAGCCTGTCCGACGGGAAGGTTCAGCGAGAGCCGAATGTCCTCGTTGAAGTGCGAGTCGAACCAGTCTTCCGCGTTCAAGGTCGGTATTTCTCCGAGGATACGTTCGGGCAGAAGGATGATCGGACGTCCCGTTGCTGGATTGGACGGGAGCTCGACGACCTCGTCAACCCAGCGTGCATGTTCGACCGAGACTCGCGCGTGTCGGACCTTGTGACCGACCAGCGGCAGGTCGTGTCTGCGAGCAACAGCTTGGGTGTACGAGATGAATCGGGCCTTCAAGACGTTGACGGCAGCGTCCGAGATGCGGTCTGCACCCAGTCCTTCGTTGAGGATGCCGATCTCTTCGATGTGCTCAGGAGTGACGAGCCCAGCGGCGATCGCGACAGCGATACCGTCGACCATTCGACCCGCAAATTTGTCTCCTGCGCCAGAACCGCGAGTCCCCGATTCGGTGTAACCCAGGCCCACCTCGTATGGCTCGGGGAACGTCAGAAGCCGCCGCGCAGCCTGCGCCGAGACGGAGCTTGGTCCCGAAGCTTTGGCGACAAGCTCGTAGCAGTGAACGAAGTGAGCGATCAGCTCTGCGTGCGCGTCCGCCCATTCTTCGCCGGCTTCGAGCAGCAGCAGCGGGTCCACGAAGAGGCGAGTGTCGATCGCCATGTGTGGATCGAACCAGTCATCAACTTCGTCACGCTCGATACCGAAGTGTTCCGAGAACCGCATTGCATCCCCCAAGTCTGTGCGGACGCTCCGTGACGTCTGCAGGGACACCTGTCCGTTATGCGGAGCCGTGCCCGATCAATGCTCGACTCTACGGACTTGCGGCTGGATCTTTCACTTGCCTCGCAGCTCGGGACAAGATCGGCGCCTGGCAAACTGGCGACGATCGGAGTGAGCCGGTGATTGTGAGCGAGAACCCCGTCACGAGCCAGTGCGCCGCTTGCTCGCGCGCGCCCGTGTGAACCGCTAGATGCCCGATGAACATCACGCACCCCCCTTCCGTACGGTGTCCCCGGACACCGCCGTCAGGTGCGTCAGCGCCGAGGTCTCCATCGCTGCCTCGGTCGTCGGGTCGAGGCCGGAGCGGTCCCCGATCGCGAGTCCGCGCAGCAGTGCCGCTCCGGGCTGCGGCAGGTCGGCAGTGGCCCGCACGAAGGCCTGTCGCGCGGTGTCGGTGGCGCCGAGCAGCCCGTCGGGCGGCACCGACGACGGCGTCCCGCGCGCGAACGCCACGAACGCGGTCGCCGAGCCGGGTTCGTCCGGCTGCACGGCGGCGGTCACGGCGACCCGGGCACCGGCTGCCAGCACGGCTCCCGGTGCACCGCCGTGCTGGTCGGGGACGAGTCGGACCGGCACCCGGAGCCCGTCGAGGTCGTCCGCACGCACCAGCGTCGCGATGACGGAGCGGTCACCCGGCACGAGGTCGCGGGTCAGCACCGCCTCGACGTCCACGCGCCCCGCCCCCGGACCGGCGACGAGCGCACGCAGCGGCTCAGGGGCCCGCCGGGACTCCCCCACGGTCACCGACACCGCGAGCAGCGTCGTCAGGGACCCCGCGACGAGCAGCAGCCCGGCGACGACCGGCACGACCCCGGTGCCCCGGCGCCACCGGAGCACGCTGCCACTGACGCCGGTCAGGAGCGCCGCAGCTCCACCGACCACCGGTGCCACGTCGGGCACGCCGACGAGCAGGGCGGTCGCGATCCAGGCGACGGCCACCGGCACCGCGACCCGCAGGTCGATCGCATTCGGAGCGAGCTGCACCGTCGCCCCTCAGACCCGCACACGATCGCGGAGCTCGGCGAACCGCACGTCGCCGATGCCGCTGACGTCGAGCAGGTCCTCGACTGCGGTGAACCGGCCGTGCTCGTCACGCCAGGCGATGATCCGCCCGGCCAGCCCGGGTCCGATCCCGGGCAGGGTCTCGAGCGAGGTCTGGTCGGCGGTGTTCAGGTCGACGACGGCGGACTCCTCGCCCCCGGTGCCCGCCGAGCCACCGCCGCTCCAGGCCCAGGCCCCGGCCCCGGCGGCGGCAGTCGGCCCGGCGGCAGCACCGTCTGCCACCGGCCCGAGCGCCTCGGGCACCTCCTGTTGCCCGACCCGCGGCACGTACAACCGCTCGCCGTCCGTCAGCGCCCGGGCCAGGTTCAGGCGGTCGAGGTCGGCGTCCTCGGTGGCCCCACCGGCACGCTCGAGCGCATCACCGACCCGGCTCGATGCCGGCAACTCGACCACACCGCTCCGCCGTACCGCCCCGAGCACGTGCACCACGACGCGCCCCGCACCCGTACCGGCGCCGACACCCGGAGCAGACGAAGCCCCGAAACCGGCGCCAGCAGAGGCTGACGGCGACGGCGACGGCGCGCCCGACGCCGCACCCGCACCGGCCGTCGGCGCACCACGCACAACGACCCCACCCGTTCCCCCGGAACCCTCGCCCCCACCCGACACCAGCGCCCCGACGATGACCACCACGACGGCGACCACCACCACGACCGCCGCCAGCACCACGGCGGCCCGCGGTGACAACGCGAGACGGGACCACCAGGGTCCGGGAGACGACGGGGACGACATGCCCCGAACGCTACGGAGCCCGGCCGATCGGCCGGGCTCCGGAGGTCACACCCGTGGACGGGTGCCGCGAACGCCCCTGCTGTGAGGGACGACGCCAGCGACGGTCGCTACCCCTTGATGGCGATGTTCACGAGCTTCGGCGCCCGGACGATCACCTTCACGATCTCGCGGTCACCGATGTACCGCTGCACGTTCGCCGACGACCGTGCGAGCTGCTCGAGCTCGTCCGCCTCGATCGACTTCGACACCTCGAACGAGTCACGCACCTTGCCGTTGACCTGCACGACGGCCGTCAGGGTCTCCTGCACGAGCAGCGTCGGGTCGGCCTTCCGCCAGCCGTACGTGGCGACGGTGGCCTCGTAGCCCAGCTTCTCCCACATCTCCTCGCCGGTGTACGGCGCGAAGACGCTCAGCCCGAGCGCGATGGTCTCGACGGCCTCGCGCACGGCGGGATCACCGGCACCGGGGCCGCTGTCGATCGCCTTGCGGGTGACGTTGACCAGGTCCATCAGTCGCGCGATCACGACGTTGAACTTGAACGACTCCATCATCCCGGGGGCGTCTGCGAGGAACCGGTGCGTGACCTGGCGGAGAGCCCGGTCGCCGTCGGCCCACACGACGTCGCGTGCGGACGTGACGTCGAGCGCCAGGCGGTACGCCCGCGCCAGGAAGCGTGCGGAGGCGGACGGTGAGACGTCCTCCCAGTTGATGTCGTCCTCCGGCGGGCCCGCGAAGCCCATCACCAGGCGGATGGCGTCGACGCCGTTCGCGTCGAGCTCGTCACCGAGCGAGACGCCGCCCTTCGACTTCGACATCTTCGAGCCACCGGACAGCACCATGCCCTGGTTGAGCAGTGCCGAGAACGGCTCGGTGAAGTCGAGGTACCCGAGGTCGAACAGGACCTTCGTGACGAAGCGGGCGTAGAGCAGGTGCAGGATCGCGTGCTCGATGCCGCCGATGTACTGGTCGACGGGCGCCCAGCGGCGCGCGGCTGCCGGGTCGAACGCCTGGGTGTCGTCGTTCGCCGACAGGAACCGCAGGAAGTACCACGACGAGTCGACGAAGGTGTCCATCGTGTCGGTGTCGCGGAGCGCCGGGGTGCCGTCGACGGGGTTCGGGACGTTCACCCAGTCGGTCGCGCCACCGAGCGGGGACGTGCCCTTCGGCTTGAGGTCGAGGCCCTCGGTGTCGGGCAGCACGATCGGCAGCTGGTCCTCGGGTACCGGGTGCTCAGTGCCGTCGGCACCGTGGATGATCGGGATCGGGGTGCCCCAGAAGCGCTGGCGCGAGATGAGCCAGTCGCGCAGGCGGTAGGTCTTGGCGGCACGACCGGTGCCGCGCTCCTCGAGCAGTGCGATGGCAGCGGTGATGGCGTGCTGCTTCGACATGCCGTCGAGCGGCCCGGAGTTGATCATCCGGCCCTGACCGGTCAGCGCTTCGCCGGTGGCGACCGGGTCGAGGGTCGGCACGTCGAAGTCGTCGAGCGTCGCGCCCTCGGGGATGACCGGGATCGCGCCGGTGACGGCGGCGTTCGTGTCGACGACCACCTTGACGGGCAGGTCGAACGCCCGCGCGAAGTCGAGGTCGCGCTGGTCGTGCGCGGGCACGGCCATCACGGCGCCGTGGCCGTAGTCGGCGAGCACGTAGTCGGCGGCCCAGATGGGCAGGCGCTCCCCCGTGAGCGGGTGGATCGCGGACCGGCCGAGCGGCACGCCGGTCTTCGGGCGGTCGGCGTTCTGCCGGTCGATCTCAGAGGTCTTCTGGGTCGCCGTCAGGTAGTCGTCGAAGTCGTCACGGACGGAGGACGGCACCGACGGGTCGGCGACCAGCGAGGCAGCCAGGTCGGAGTCCGGCGCGACGACCAGGAACGTCGCCCCGTGGATCGTGTCCGGACGCGTGGTGAAGACCGTGACGGGCTCGTCGCGGCCTTCGATCACGAAGTCGACGTCGGCACCGACCGAACGGCCGATCCAGTTGCGCTGCTGCGCGATGACCTTCGCCGGCCACCGCCCCTCGAGCTGGTTCAGGTCGTCGAGCAGCCGGTCGGCGTACTCGGTGATCTTGAAGTACCACTGCGTGAGCTTCTTCTTCACGACGACGGCGCCGGAGCGGTCCGAGGTGCCGTCGGGCAGGACCTGCTCGTTCGCCAGCACGGTCTGGTCCACCGGGTCCCAGTTGACCCAGCTGTCCTTGCGGTACGCCAGGCCCTTCTCGTACATCTTCAGGAACAGCCACTGGTTCCACTTGTAGTACTCGGGGTCCGAGGTGTGGATCTCGGTGGTCCAGTCGAACGACGGCGCGTAGCGCTTGAAGGACGCCTTCTGCTGCTCGATGTTCGCGTAGGTCCAGTCCTTCGGGTCCACCCCGCGCTTGATCGCCGCGTTCTCGGCGGGCAGCCCGAACGAGTCCCAGCCGATCGGGTGCAGCACGTTGAAGCCCTGCTGGCGCCAGTAGCGCGCGACGAAGTCCCCGAGCGCCCAGTTCTCGGCGTGCCCCATGTGCAGGTCGCCAGACGGGTACGGGAACATCTCGAGGATGTACTTGCGCGGACGGGTGTCGTCGAGGTCGGTGGTGAAGAGCCCGAGCTCTTCCCAGCGGGGCTGCCACTTCTCCTGGATACGACGGAAGTCGTAGGCGTTCGGGTCCTCGGCGTGCTGCTCGGTGGTCACGGTCGTCAACGATACAAGCCGGGAGGCCCGTCCCGCGTCCGCCTGTCGGCTCACCCGGCGAGCAGGCGCCCGTCCCGCATCCGCAGGGTGCGGTCGACCAGCTCCGGGGCCACCGGGACGTGCGAGACGATGACGACCGTCCGACCCGCTGCGCGGGCCGTGGTGACGAGGTCGCGCAGCACGGTGTCCCCGAGGTCCGGGTCGACGTCGGCGGTCGGTTCGTCGAGCACCAGCACCGGGAACGCGTGCAGCAGTGCGCGGGCGAGCGCGAGCCGGTGGGCCTGGCCGCCGGACACGAGCACGCCGCGTTCCCCGACCGGGGCGTCCAGCCCGCCCCGCCGGACGACCCAGTCCCCCAGGCCGACCCGGTCGAGCACGGCGAGCAGTTCGTCGTCGGTCGCGGTCTCACGGGCGAAGAGCAGGTTCTGCCGCACCGACTGGTCGAACACGAACGGGTCCTGTTCGATCAGGCCGACCCGGGCCCGCACCGCGTCGGGGTGCATCGCCCTCGCCTCGACGCCGTCGAGCGTGTAGGAACCCTCGTGCTCCACGAACCGGACGAGCGCGTCGACCAGGGTCGACTTGCCGGCACCGCTCGGCCCCTCGAGCACGACGACCTCGCCGGGGGCGAGCGTGAACGAGACCCCGTCGACTGCACGCTCGGCAGCACCAGGCCAGCGGACGGTCAGGTCCTGCACGGCGAGCGTGACCGGCCCCTCGACCACGAGCGACGCCGGGTCGGCGTCCTCGTCGGGCTCGGGGACGATGCCGACGGGCACCTCGGCGGGCACGACCTGCTCGACCCGTTCGGCCGCAGCGCGCACCCGGCGGAGTGTCAGGACGGCGAGCGGGACGGTCCCGACGACCTCGAAGAGCGCCAGCGGCACGAAGACCGTCAGTGCCCAGAGCGGACCGTCGAGCGCACCGGACACCACGGCGGGGGCACCGACGGCGAGGATCCCGAGCACCGCACCGCCACCGACCAGGCCGACGATCGCACCGACGAGCGACTCGACCGTGCCGCGGCGCCGGACGGCCCGGGTGACGCCGGCGTCGAGCCGGGCGATGTGCGCGAGCCGCTCGTCGAGGGTGCCGTACGCGGCGAAGACGTCGAGCGTCCGGACGGTGTCGAGCACGAGGTCCGCGACACGACCCCGGTCGGCGGCGGTCTCGCGGTCCGAGCGCTCGGCGATCGACCGGGTGACGATCGTGCCGACCAGGGCCGCGACCGCCAGCGCGAGGACGAGCACGAGCGCCGCCGGCACCGACACGAGCGCCACGGCGACGACCGACAGCACCGCGACGACCCCGGCGGAGACGAGCGGCCCGACGACGCGGATCGGCAGGTCCTGCAGCCGGTCGGTGTCGGTCACGAGGCGCGTCATGAGGTCGCCGCGTCCGGTCCGCCCGAGCCCCGCGGGGGCGATCGACGCGAGCCGCCGGTACATCTCCGTCCGCACCACGGCCAGTTGCCGGAAGGACGCGTCGTGCCCGGCGAGCCGGTCGACGTACCGCAGCACGGCACGCCCCAGCGCGAACGCACGCACCCCGACCATCACGAGCGTCAGGTACAGGATCGGCGGGTGCTCGGCGGCACGGGTGATCAGGTAGCCGCTCGCGGCGAGGAGCGCGACGGCGCAGACCGCGCTGAGCGACCCGGCGGCGACCGCCTTCGCCCAACCCGGCCCGTGCGGCATCGCGAGCCGCAGGACGGAGCCGCCACGGGCCTCCCGGCTCATGCGCGCACCCCCCTGCTGACCGTCACGGACCCGCCGGCGCGGACGTCCACGCGGACGTCCGCCGCGGCGACGACCGCCGGTCGGTGGCTGGCGAACACGACGACGGCGCCGTCGGCCGCCAGGCCACGGGCGGCCGCGATGACGCGTTCCTCGGCCTCGGCGTCCAGCGCGGACGTCGGCTCGTCGAGCAGCACGAGGGGCGTGGCGGCGCGGCGTGCGCGGTACAGCGCGCGGGCGACGGCGACACGCTGTGCCTGGCCGCCGGACAGTCCGCTGCCACCGGCGCCGACCGGGAGGCCCGGGTCGAGTCCCAGCCCCGCGTCGCCCAGGGCGGTGCGCACGTCGGCGTCGTCGGGGGTCGCGCTGAGCGCGACGTTCTCGGCGATCGTCCCGCGGACGAGACGCGGCCGCTGGTCGGCCCAGGTGGTGCGCTCGGCGACGGAGGCACCGGCCGGGCCGGGCACGGTGACGACGCCGTCGTGCGGCAGGACGCCGCGGAGTGCGGCGATGATGCTCGACTTGCCGGAACCGCTCGGGCCGGCCAGCACGACGACGGTGCCGGGCTCGGCGTGCAGGTCGAACGGCCCGATCACGACGTCGGGTCGGCGGACGGTGAGCCCGCGGACGTCCAGGGCGGTGGCGGGCGTGACGGCGTCCGTGTCGGCGCCGTCGGTCCCGCTCCCGCCGCTTTGGCTTCGGCTGCTGCGGCCGGGGGCCGGGGCGTCACCGTCGTCGTCGGCCAGCACGTCGAGCACCGCGGCCGAGGCCGCGACGCCGTCCTGGGCGGCGTGGAAGTCGGCGCCGACCTGGCGGATGGGGGCGAAGGCCTCCGGTGCCAGCACGAGCACGAACATCGCGGCCCCGAGGCCGAGCGAGCCGTCGACCAGGCGGATGCCGATCGAGACGGCGACCAGTGCGACGGACAGGCTCGCGGCGAGCTCGAGCGCGAAGCCGCTCACGAACGACAGCCGGAGCACGCCGATCGTGCCGCGGCGGTACTCGTCGGTGACTGCCCCGATGCGACCGACCTGACGGCGGGCGCGGCCGAAGACCTTGAGCGTGGCGAGCCCCTCGACGGCTTCGGTGAAGGCGCCGCCGAGCTTCGCGAGGGCGTCCGACTGCTTCCGCTGCAGCGACTGCGTCGCCAGGCCGATCAGGATCATGAAGACCGGGATCACCGGCAGGGCGAAGAGGATGATCAGCCCGCTCGTCAGGTCGCCCAGGCCGATCGCGACGAGGAGCATCGGCGTCGCGATCGCGGTGAGCGCGAGCTGCGGCAGGTACCGGCCGAAGTAGGCGTCGAGTGCGTCGAGCCCGGGGCCGAGCGTGGTGGCGAAGCCGGCGCTCGACCGGCCCGCCAGCCACGACGGACCGCGCTCGGCGGCGCGGGCGAGCACCGTCGTGCGCATCTCGCTCTTCACCTTGGCCGCAGCGCGTGCCGCCAGGTCGTCGGTCGCCCACGCGGCCACCGCACGCAGGACGAACGCCCCGCCGAGCAGCGCGAGCGCCTGCCCGAACGCCGCCGGCACCCTGCCGTCGCCGACGGCGTCGACCCCGAGGGTGACGGCCGCGGCGATCCCCCACGCGATCGCGATGGTCGCGAGCGTGCGGAGGACGCCGGTGCCGGCGGCGGCGACGATGAAGCCGCGCGCCGTCCGGGACAACCGCAGGAGTCGGGGGTCGAGGGGCTTCATCGTCCTCCGCCTAGTGCGCGGCCGCGGTGACCTGGGCGCGGGAGACGCGCTTGCGGAACACCCAGTAGGTCCACGCCTGGTACGCGAAGACCAGGGGCACGAAGATCAGCGCGACCCAGCTCATCACGGTCAGCGTGTACGACCCGGACGAGGCGTTGTACACGTTCAGGCTGTTCGCGACGTCGTTCGAGGCCGGCATCACGTCGGGGAAGATCGCCGTGAACATCGCCAGCACGATCGCGGCGATGGTGACCGCCATCAGGGTGAAGGCACGCCCCTCCTTGCCCCAGGCGTTGCAGAGCACCGCGAGCACCAGGGCCAGGGCGGCGACGACGGAGAGCACCAGCGAGGCCGGGGTGGCCCGGACGAATGCCATCGACACCAGGAACGCGGCGCCGACGACGATCGTGACGATGCCGGCCCGGGTCGCCAGGCGCTTGGCGCGGACGCGGATGTCGCCCTCGGTCTTCAGCGCGACGAAGACCACCCCGTGGGTGAAGAACACCAGCAGCGTCGCGGCACCGGTCAGCAGCGCGAACGGGTTGAGCAGGTCGAAGATCGTGCCGGTGTAATTGTGCCCGGCGTCCATCGGGATGCCACGGACGACGTTGCCGAACGCGACGCCCCACAGGAACGACGGCACGGCACTGCCGACGATGATCATCAGGTCGAAGCGGCGCTTCCACTCGAGGTGCTTGTTCTGGTGCCGGTACTCGAACGACACGCCCCGAGCGATGAGGGCAGCGAGGATGAGCAGCAGCGCCAGGTAGAAGCCGGAGAACATGGTGGCGTACCACTCCGGGAACGCCGCGAACAGGCACGCCCCGGCGACGATGACCCAGGTCTCGTTGAGGTCCCAGACCGGGCCGATGGTGTTGATCAGGACCCGACGGTCGGTGTCGTCCTTGCCGAGGAACGGCAGGGACATGCCGACACCGAAGTCGAATCCGTCGAGGACGAAGTAGCCGACGAAGAAGACGCCGACGATCGCGAACCAGAGAACGGGGAGATCCATCAGGCAGCGTCCATTTCTAGTAGACCGTCACTTCGTGCTTGACCTCGCCGGTCTCCTCGTCGACCTCGTCCGGGTCGGCGGGCCCCTCTTGCGCGACCTTCTTGATGAGCTTGAACTCGACGACGGCCAGCGAGCCGTAGATCAGGGTGAAGACCAGCAGCGAGATGAGGACCTCGAGCCCGGTCACGTTCGGCGACACACCGTCCTTGGTCTGGAGCAGCCCGAACACGAGCCACGGCTGGCGGCCCATCTCGGTGAAGACCCAACCGACGATCATCGCGGCCATCGGCAGCGGCACCGTCCAGGTGGCGATGCGCCACACCCAGCGCTGCGTCGGGAACCGGCCCTTGCGGGTCAGCCACAGCCCGACCAGCGAGACCATGACCGCGCCGACACCGAGGGCGATCATCCAGCGGAACGACCAGTAGGTGACCCAAATGATCGGCTTGTAGTCGCCGGGGCCGTACACCTGCGTGTACTGCGCCTGCAGGTCGTTGATGCCCTCGACCGTGCCGTTGAACGTGTGCGTCGACAGGAACGACAGCAGGTACGGCACCCGGATCGAGAACAGCTCGTGCACGCCGTCGGGGGTGCCGAGCGTGAAGATCGAGAACGAGGCGTCCTTGCCGGTCGCGGTGTTGTACAGCGCCTCGGCCGCCGCCATCTTCATGGGCTGCGTGTCGACCATCGTCAGGCCGAGCTGGTCGCCGGTCAGGACGGTGAGGGCCCCGGCAGCGAGCATGGTCCACATGCCGAACTTGAGCGCCGGCATCATCGTCTCGAGGTTCTGGTTGCGGGCCAGGTGGTAGGCCGCGACCGCGATGATGACCGCCGCGGCGACCATGAAGCAGGCGAAGAGCGTGTGCGGGAACGCGGCCAGGGCGACCTTGTTGCCGAGCACCGCCCAGATGTCGGTGAGCTCCGCGCGGCCCTTGGCCTCGTTCATCGCGAAGCCGACCGGGTGCTGCATGAACGCGTTCGCGGCGATGATGAAGTACGCCGACATGATCGTGCCGGCGCTCACGCACCAGATGCTCGCCAGGTGCAGGCCCTTGGGCAGGCGGTCCCAGCCGAAGATCCAGATGCCGATGAACGCCGCCTCGAAGAAGAACGCCAGGATCCCCTCGAGCGCCAGCGGTGCGCCGAAGACGTCACCGACGAAACGCGAGTAGTTCGACCAGTTCATGCCGAACTGGAACTCCTGCACGATGCCCGTCACGACACCCATGGCGAAGTTGATCAGGAAGATCCGCCCGAAGAACCGCGTCAGCTGCAGGTAGTGCGCGCGGCCGGTCCGGTACCAGGCGGTCTGGAACACGGCCACCACGGCTGCCATGCCGATCGTCAGCGGGACGAAGAGGAAGTGGTAGATGGTCGTCAGACCGAACTGCCACCGCGACAGGAGGAGCGGATCGAGGAGGTCGTTCATGCGGCGATTCCGAGACGGGTGGCCGCGCGCTGTTCGTGCACGTCAGTTGCTTCCTGTGGAACGGATACATCAGGTGTCACAGCCCTTGGGACACCCCAACGCTATCGTGCGGGACTCCAATTCGACAACTTGTAGAACCAGTCTCTGCACAAACGTGCACCGCCCCTGCACGGCACAACCGTGCGGCACGGATGTTCGCGCTGCCCCTTGTGCGAACGACGACAGGCGCCGGGTAGATACCCGACGCCTGTCGTTTTGCTTTCCGCGAGTGGCTACAGCAGGCCCTCGGCCTTGAGCCAGTCCTCGGCGATGGTGGACGCCTTCTCCTTGTCGGCCGTGCTCTTGGTGTTGAGCTCGATCAGGGCTTCGGTCGTGAGCTTCTCGTTGACCGAGTCGATCGCGTCCGCAGCCTTCTCGTTGACCTTCTTCGAGACGACCGGCACGACGTTCTGCGGCAGGATCAGGTTCTCCGGGTCCTCCAGCGTGACGAAGCCGTTCGCCTTGATGCTCGGGTCGGCCGTGTAGATGTCGGCCAGCTGGACGGTGTCGTCCTTGAGCGCCTTGACGGTCAGGGCGCCGCCGCCGTCCTCGATCGCCTTGAAGTCGACGTCGACGCCGTAGACCGACTTGAGCCCCTTCGGGCCGTACGGCCGCGTCTGGTTCTCGGAGTTTGCCCCCACGGTGAGCTTCTCGTCGACGTTCTTCAGGTCGGCCAGGCTCGTGACGTCGTTGTCCTCGGAGAACTTCTTCGTGACGGTGTAGCTGTCCTGGTCGGTCGCGTCGGCCTCGTCGAGGACCCGGAGGCCCTTCGGCAGCGCCGTGTCGAGCCCGTCGTCGATCTGGTCGGCGGTCTTCGCGTCCGAGTCCTTGTCGAAGTACTGCAGCAGGTTGCCGCTGTACTCGGGCATGACGTCGATGGCGCCCTTCTCGAGCTGCGGGATGTACACCTCACGCTGCCCGATGTTGAAGTTGCGCTTCACGTCGAAGCCGTCCTTCTCGAGGACCTGGGCGTACAGCTCGGCGATGATCTCGTTCGAGTAGTACTGCTGCGAGCCGACGACGATGGTCTTCGAGTCGGACGAGTCGCTGGAGCCGCTGTCGAGCGGGTCGCTCGACGCGCAGCCGGCGAGGGCGGCGACGACGCCCATCGCCATCGCGGCGGCGACACCGGCGCGGATCTTGGGTGCTGTGATCACGAGGGATTTCCTTCCGGGAGTGGATTGCGGGCTCGCTCACGCGACCCCTGACGCTGTCGGGCCGACGGGTCCGCGGTGCCCTTCGGCACCGCCGCCCGCTGCAGCACGGCGAACACGATCTCGAACGCGATCGCGAGGGCGATCACGAGGATGGAGGCGCCGAGCATCTCGGCGTAGTCCTGGGTCTTCAGGCCGAGGAAGAAGTACCCGCCGAGGCCACCGGCCCCGACGTACGCGGCGAGCGTGGCCGTCGCGACGACCTGCAGCACCGCGGCGCGGATGCCACCGATCAGGAGCGGGAGCCCGAGCGGGATCTCGACCTTCCACAGGATCTGCCAGCCGGTCATGCCCTGGGCCTTCGCGGCGTCGACGACCACCGGGTCGACGGACTCGATGCCGGAGTACGCACCGGCGAGCACCGACGGGATCGCCAGGATGACGAGGGCGAGCAAGGGAGCCTGCAGCCCGATGCCGAGCAGCAGCCCGAACAGCGAGAGCACGCCGAGCGTCGGGAGCGCCCGCACCCCGCCGGACACCGCGATCGAGAAGCCACGAGCACGGCGGGTGTGGCCGATCGCGTACCCGACCGGCACGGCGATGACCGCGGCGATGAGCACCGCGAGCAGGGTGATCCAGACGTGCTCCCAGAGGCGCGTGGGGATGCCGTTGTACCCGCCGTAGTTCGTGGGGTCGAACACCCACACGAAGGCCTGTCCGATGATCACGAGGAGACCTCCGCAGCTTGCAGGACCCGGCGGGCCTGTCGGCGTGACACCGAGTTCGTCCGGGTCCACGGCATCACCAGGCGCCCGAGCAGCACGAGGAGGCCGTCGAGGGCGAAGGCGAGCACGAGCACCATCACGATGCCGGAGAGGATCTCCTCGTAGATCCCGCGCCCCAGGCCGTCGGTGAACAGCAGGCCGAGACTCGGGATGCCGAGGACCGCGCCGACCGTGGTCAGCGAGATCGTGGAGACCGAGACCACCCGGAGCCCGGCCAGCAGGACCGGACCGGCGAGCGGGAGTTCCACCCGGAAGAACCGCTGCGCCGGCGAGTAGCCCATCGCGGTCGAGGCGGACTTGGTCTCGGAGTCGACCGAGGTCAGCCCGTCGACCGTGGACCGGACCATCAGTGCGAGGCCGTACAGCGTCAGGCCGATGACGACGTTGATCGGGCTCTGCAGGCCGGTGCCGATGATGCTCGGCAGCGCGACGAACAGGGCGAGCGACGGGATGGCGTAGAGCAGACCGGCGAGGGTCACGATGCTGCTGCCCACTCCCGCTGCGAAGCGCGACCCACCGGGGCGCTGCAGCCGGACCACCAGCCACCCGATCGGGATCGACAGCAGGAACGCGACGATGATCGGCGGGATCGCGATCGCGAGGTGGGAGACCGTGTTGTCCCAG
Organism: Curtobacterium sp. MCSS17_005; assembly: GCF_003234225.2. NCBI lineage: Bacteria > Bacillati > Actinomycetota > Actinomycetes > Micrococcales > Microbacteriaceae > Curtobacterium > Curtobacterium sp. MCSS17_005. The sequence goes on along the minus strand of NZ_CP126258.1, from coordinate 1,574,433 downwards.
ATCGTGTCGAGGTTCGCCAGCACCCACTTCACCGGGTGCCCCCACCCTGCGCCGGAGCACCCGGTGCGTCGTGGGACGCTCCGGCCTCTGCTGCTCGGGCGTCGGACTGCGGCACGGCCTCGGCGGCGTCGACGACCCCGACGGGGCCCGTCAGCACGCCAGCCGCGCGGCCTTCACCGTCGACGACGATCGGACCGGTCGGGGTCTGCTCGACACGGAGCGCGCGGCGCCCGCGCCCGGCCCCGATGAACGTGGCGACGAAGTCGTCGGCGGGTGCGGCGAGGATCTCGGCCGGTGTCCCCTGCTGGGCGATCTCGCCGCCCTTCTTGAGGATGACGACCTGGTCGCCGAGCTTGAACGCCTCGTCGATGTCGTGCGTCACGAACACGACGGTCTTGCCGAGTTCGCGCTGCAGGCGGATGAGCTCGTCCTGCAGGTCGTTGCGCACCAGGGGGTCCACCGCACCGAACGGCTCGTCCATGAGCAGGATGTTCGGGTCGACGGCCAGCCCGCGGGCCACGCCGACGCGCTGCTGCTGGCCGCCGGAGAGCTGTGACGGGTAGCGGTCGGCGAAGGCACGGTCGAGTCCGACGGTGTCCATGAGCTCGAGGGCGCGCTTCCGAGCGTCGGCCTTGGAGACGCCGGTCAGCAGCGGGACGGTCGCGATGTTGTCGACGACCTTGCGGTGCGGCAGCAGTCCGGAGTTCTGCATGACGTACCCGATGTGGCGACGGAGCTCGACGGGGTTGATCCCGGCGACGTCCGAACCGTCGATCTCGACGGTGCCGGAGGTGGGGTCGACCATGCGGTTGATCATGCGGAGCAGCGTGGTCTTGCCACAGCCGCTGGATCCGACGAAGACGGTGGTGGTCCGGGACGGGATGACCAGATCGAAGTGCTCGACCGCAGTCGTGCCGTCCGGGTAGGTCTTGCGCACCGAGCGGAACTCGATCATGGGGTGCCCTTCTGTTCGGAGGTAGCCCGACTCCGGATGAGAGTACCCGGGGGTGCCGACATCGGTTCGCTGTGACGATCCGTGACGAACCCGCGGCGGTCCGCAGGACGGTGGGGATGCCGACGGTCACGACGGGATCGGCGCGGACGACGACGCCCGCGCCTCGGTGTTCGGAGGCGCGGGCGGGTCGGTTCGGTCTCCGGCGTGTCGCGCCGGTTCGACGGGATGGTCAGGAAGCGGCGATCACCGATTCCAGGTGCGCACGGTTCATCCGGCGGTACTCCTCGATCAGCTCCGTGTCGGGGTGCTCGCGGTCGCGGTGCGCCCGCGCCAGCACCGCGTGACCGGACTCGGCGAGGACGACCCACGCGCGGGTGATGCGCTCGTCGTCCGGCAGCCCGAAGCGGTCCCGCATGATCTGGCCGACGGTCGCGCCCAGCGCACCCATGCGGTCCTCGGCGTCGCCCGTGCCGGTGTCCGCCGGGTCGCCAAAGCGGATGGCTCGGAAGCCGGGCTCGGTGCGGTACATCTCGGCGGTCATGTCGATGAGCGCGTCGTTGGCGTCCTGCCAGATCTCGGCGCCGCTGGCGTCGAGCGCCTCGACGAAGCGGGAGGCGAGCCGCTGGGTACACCGGATCGCGAGTGCCTCGACCACGGCGATGCGGTCCGGGAAGTACCGGTAGACGGTGCCGATCGACGCCCCCGCGCGCTCGGCCACCATGGCGGTCGTGAGCCGTTCGAACCCGATCTCGTCGATCACCGCGGCTGCGGCGTCGAGGAGGCCGGCGAGGCGCGCCGAACTGCGGGCTTGGACCGGCTCGTTCCTGAGCAGTGATGATCCCCCCGGCAGAGCGTTCGTTACCTCGGTGACGAGCACGTGTTCTCCTCTTGCGCTCCAGCGCGGTTGGTTGGTGTGACGGGGACAACTTTCGCAGAACGCGCCTGGAACGTGGCTGCGACTCACCAGTTCCGCTCAGCGCGCGGCTTTCGTCAGGCGCACATGGGATGATGACGCCATGCCCGACCCGACGCCCCACGAGCCGTCGTTGGCCGAGCCGCTCCTGCACCGCGCGGCCCGCATCGAGGACGCCGTCCAGGAGTTCCGCGAGCACCGTGCACGCCGTCGCGGACTGGTGCCCACGGTGGTCCCGTACACCGGTTACGGCGCGCCCGGTTGGGTGCGCATCCTCTGCCGTGTGCTGCTGACGCGCCGGGGTCTCGCCTCCGACGTCTCCTACGCGGGCGTCCGCGGTTGGAAGAGCTTCACGAGCGTCGCCGTCGACCACGCCGAGGTCACCGTCACCGCCGGCGGGGTCTCCCACGTCGTGAAGACCGACCGTGGCGGCGTCGTCGACACCATCGTCCCGATCGACCTCGAGCCCGGCTGGCGCACGGTGCGGCTGTCGGCGGGCGGCGGGCGCGACGTCGAGGCCGACGTGTTCGTCGTGCACCCGGACACCCGCTTCGGGCTGCTCTCCGACATCGACGACACCGTCATGGTGACCTCGCTCCCCCGCCCCATGCTCGCCGCCTGGAACTCGTTCGTCCTGACCGAGCACGCCCGCCGCCCCGTGCCGGGCATGTCCGTGCTGTACGAGCGGATCCTCGCGCAGCACCCCGGCTCACCGACGGTCTACCTGTCGACCGGGGCGTGGAACGTCGCCCCGACGCTGCAGCGCTTCCTGTCCCGCAACATGTACCCGTCCGGCACGCTCCTGCTCACCGACTGGGGTCCCACCCACGACCGGTTCTTCCGCAGCGGCCAGCTGCACAAGCAGGAGAACCTGCGGCGGCTCGCCAAGGACTTCCCGGACATCCGCTGGCTCCTGGTCGGCGACGACGGACAGCACGACGAGAGCCTCTACGGGGACTTCTCGCGGGAGCACCCGGACAACGTCGCGGGCGTCGCCATCCGGCAGCTGTCCACGAGCGAAGCGGTCCTGGCCGGTGGTCGCTCGCGGGCGCAGGAACGCTCCCGAGACTCGTCGGCGCCCTGGGTGTACGCACCGGACGGCGCCGGCCTGTGGAGCGAGCTCGCGCGGGTCGGCATCATCGAGTCCGACGCCTCCGACCCGGCCTGAGCGACCCTTCATCACGATCTCGGCCCGGCACCCCCGTGGCCGCCCGCGGCGTTCGGGCATCGGGTGTTCGATCGGTCCATGAGCACCGAGCCGGCCGCACCGCCCGAAGCCGCACCACACCCAGCCGCACCGCACCCAGCCGCACCGCACACACCGCCGAACCGCATCGAGGACCACGCCCTGATCGGCGACACCGGCACCGCTGCCCTGGTCGGCCGCGACGGGACCATCGACTGGGCCTGCCTGCCACGCTTCGACAGCTCGTCCACCTTCGCCTCGTTGCTCGGCACCGAGGACCACGGCCACTGGACGCTGCGACCCGTCGACGACGACGCCACGGCCGAGTGGCGGTACCACGGCGACACCCTGGTGCTCTCGACCGTGTGGACCACCCGTGACGGCGTGGTCGAGGTCACCGAGTTCATGCCCGTCGGGGCGCACCGCCCCTCGATCATCCGCCGGGTGCGTGGGCTCCGCGGCACCGTCGAGCTCCGGCAGACGCTCCGGATCCGCTTCGACTACTCGCGCGCCCTGCCCTGGATCCGGCAGATCGGGGATGACGACGAACCCGCGCTGCTCGCGACGGCGGGCCCCGGCTCGGTGATCGTCCGGGGGCCGCAGTTCCGCGCCGACGACCACCGGCACACCGCCGTCACGACGATCCACGACGGCGACGTGCTCGACACGGTGCTCACCTGGTACCCGTCGCACCGCGAGCCGCCGGAGCCGCTCGACGTCGACGCGGCCCTCGCCCACACCATCTCGTGGTGGACGGCGTGGACCGCCCCCGCGCAGACCACCGGTCGGTACGCCCACGCCGCACGACGGTCGCTGGTGTTCCTCCGCGCGATGACCCACGGCGAGACCGGTGGCGTCGTCGCCGCCGCGACCACGGGCCTGCCGGAGGACCCCGGCGGCGAACGCAACTGGGACTACCGCTACGTGTGGCTGCGCGACGCCTCCCTCGCGCTCGCGTCGCTCATCGCCCACGGCTACCGCGACGAGGCGACGCACTGGCGCGGCTGGCTGCTGCGCGCGATCGCAGGCGACCCCGCCGACGTGCAGATCATGTACGGCATCGCCGGCGAACGCGAGCTGCCCGAACGGGAACTACCCGAGCTGCCCGGGTACCTCGGGTCGACGCCCGTGCGCGTCGGCAACGGCGCCTCGACGCAGTACCAGGGCGACGTCTTCGGCGAGGTGCTCGCGGCACTGCACGACGCCCGCGAGCTCGGGGTCGAGGAGAACGCCGACTCCTGGGCGCTGCAGCGGGCACTGCTCGGCTACGTCGAGGAGCACTGGCAGGAGCCGGACAACGGCATCTGGGAGATGCGCGGGCCTCGGCGCAGCTTCACGCACTCGCGGGTGATGATCTGGGCCGCGTTCGACCGCGGGGTCGCCGCGGTCGAGGAGTTCGGCCTCGAGGGCCCCGTCGACCGCTGGCGCACCCTGCGCCACACCGTCCGCGCCGAGATCGAGGAGCACGGCTGGAACGCCGAGCGCGGTTCGTTCCGCCAGCACTACGACACCGACGAGGTCGACGCGAGTCTGCTCGTCCTGCCGCAGGTCGGGTTCTGCCGCGCCGACGACCCCCGGATGACGGGCACCGTCCGCGCCATCGAGGAGGACCTCCGGGTCGGGGACGACGGCCTCGTGCTCCGCTACCGCACGACGGCCGGCTTCGACGGGCTGTCCGGCGCCGAGCACCCGTTCCTGGCGTGCTCGTTCTGGTTGGTGGAGCAGTACGCCGCCTCCGGTCGGGTGGACGACGCCGAGCGCCTCATGGACGTGCTCGTCGGGTACGCGAACGACGTCGGCATGCTCTCCGAGGAGATCGACGTCGCCACCGGACACCACATCGGCAACACCCCGCAGGTGCTGTCGCACCTGACGCTCGTGTCGGCAGCGGACGCCATCGAGCGCGCCCGTGGCGCGACTGTCGGGCACCGCACGCGGTTGCCCGTCCACGACGGCGGCACCCGATCGTGGACCGGCGAGGGTGAGCGCGCCGGCTCCCCCGCCTGATGCGTCTTGCGATGCCCTGATGGCGACCCCACGACGGACGGGAGGCCCGGTGCCAGCTGGCACCGGGCCTCCCGTCCGTCAGGGCGTCCGTTCAGGACGTCGGCAGCGCGTCCGTCAGGACGACGACTCCCAGTCCGCCGGGCCGCGCGAACCGGCGCGGTACTCCTCGAGCGGGACCTCGTCGGCCTTCCAGGCGGCGACGACCGGCTCCACGATCTCCCAGCAGCGCTCGGCCACGTCACCGCGGATGGAGAGCAGCGGGTCGTCGTGGAAGATGCCGTTCAGGACCTCGCCGTACGGGGTGAGCTCGCCATCGCTGAACGAGGACGACAGGGTGACCTGGCCCATCTCGAACGGGTTGCCTCCGCCGTTGGCCGACACCGACAGCTCGATCTCGTCCGGGTTCAGGACGATGCGCAGCGTGTCGGTCTTCGGACGACCGCTCAGACCGGAGGGCAGGCGCGTGACCGGCTTGAAGGTGATCAGCACCTCTTTCCGGCTGGCGCCGAGGGCCTTGCCGGAACGCAGGGTGAAGGGAACGCCGGCCCAGCGGGCGGTGTCGACCTCGACCGAGATCTCGGCGAGGGTCTCCGTCTTGCGCGACGGGTCGACGCCGTCCTCGTCCTGGTACGACGGGAGTTCCTTGCCGTCGATGGTGCCGGCCGTGTAGACCGCACGGCGCGAGGCGATCTTCGCGTCGTCGCCCTTGAGGCGGGTGGAGCGCAGGACCCGGGCGAGCGACGAGCGGAACTCGACCGCGTCGATCGCGGCCGGGGCGTCCATCGTGACCAGGCCGAGGATCTGCAGCAGGTGCGACTGGATCATGTCGACCATCGCGCCGGCCTCGTCGTAGTACTGGGCGCGGTTCTCGAGACCGAGGGTCTCGTCGTAGAAGATGTCGACCTTCTCGATGTTCTCGGCGTTCCAGATGGGCTCGAACAGGCGGTTCGCGAAGCGCAGACCGATGATGTTCAGCACCGTGGTGCGACCGAGGAAGTGGTCGGTGCGGTGCACGCGGTCCTCGGGGACGAGCTTGAGCACCGTCTCGTTGAGGGCCTGGGCACTGGCGACGTCGGTGCCGAAGGGCTTCTCGAACGCCAGGGTCGTGCCCTCGGGGAGCTCGACGTGCTGGAGCGCCTCACAGATGTCGGACGCGATCTGCGGCGGGAGGGCGAAGTACAGGATCGGCTCGGACTCGGCCGCGGCCAGGAGCGCCTCGAGGTGCTTCGGGTCGGTGGGGTCGCCCTGGATGAACTGCGTCGACTCGATGGTCGCGTCGACCTCCGGCCCCTTGACGTCCTGCGACGCGAAAGACTGCGTGACGATGTCCTTCCACTTCTCGGGGGTGCGCTCGCTGCGGCCCGTGCCGATCAGCTGCACGGGGACGGCACGGCCGCTCTGCAGGAACGTGCCGAGGCCCGGCAGGAGCAGGCGGGAGGCGAGGTCGCCCGTCGCGCCGAAGATGATGAGGGTGCGCTTGTCGGTCACCTGAGGTGACTCCTTTCGCTGTGGTGGGAGGTCCGCTCCAGTCAAGTCGCGGGCGGGCCCGTTTGTTCCGGATCGGGACCGGAGTTCGGCTCCTGGACGCACTTCGGGCGGCACCGTTCTGGTGCCGCCCGAAGTGTCAGGTGCGCTGCAGCGCCGGGTCAGTGCCCGAAGTTGCCGCGGTAGTACTCGTAGACCCAGCCGACCAGGGTGATCGCCACGAGGACGAGCCCGATCGGGACGATCCACAGGCCGGCTGCGACGCCCAGGAAGCAGACGCCGACCGCGGCGGCCAGCAGGATCGGCCACCACGACCACGGGCTGAAGTGCCCGAGCTCGGCGTCGCCGTCCTCGATGTTGGCGTCGGGGCGGTCCTCGGGAAGGACCCCGCCCTGGGACGACATGACCTTGCCGAGGTAGAACGCGATGAACGCGGACATCAGGCCGGTCAGGCCGATGGCGACGGTGCCCACCCACTCGGGCTCGCCATAGTAGATCAGCGCCCAGATGGTGTAGGCGGCATCCGCCAGGATGAAGAACCCGAAGAGGATCCAGAACAGGTTGGTGTTCGCGCGCATGGCGTTACTTCACCTCGCCCTTCGCGGCGTCGTAGGTCGGGGCATCGGGGGCGTCCTTCGCGGGACCGACACCGATCGGCACACCGGCCTCGGGGTGGTTCAGGTCGAAGGCCGGGGACTCCGAACGGATGCGCGGGATCGACGTGAAGTTGTGGCGCGGCGGCGGGCAGGAGGTCGCCCACTCGAGCGAGCGGCCGTAGCCCCACGGGTCGTTCACGGCGACCTTCGGCGCGTTCCGGGCGGTCACGTAGACGTTGAAGATGAACGGCAGGAACGAGATCGCGAGGATCATCGAGCCGATCGTCGACAGCTGGTTCATCCACGTGAAGCCGTCGTTCGGCAGGTAGGTCGCGTAGCGACGCGGCATACCGATGACGCCCAGCCAGTGCTGGATGAGGAACGTGGTGTGGAACCCGATGAACAGGAGCCAGAAGTGGATCTTGCCGAGACGCTCGTTGAGCATCTTGCCGGTCCACTTCGGCCACCAGAAGTAGAAGCCGGAGAACATCGCGAAGACGACGGTTCCGAAGACCACGTAGTGGAAGTGCGCGACGACGAAGTACGAGTCGGACACGTGGAAGTCGAGCGGCGGCGACGCCAGGATGACACCGGTCAGACCACCGAAGGTGAACGTGATCAGGAAGCCGAGGGCCCAGAGCAGCGGGGTCTCGAACGTGACCGAGCCGCGCCACATCGTGCCGACCCAGTTGAAGATCTTCACGCCGGTCGGGACCGCGATGAGCATCGTCATGAGGGAGAACCACGGGAGCAGGACGCCACCGGTGACGTACATGTGGTGCGCCCACACCGTGACCGAGAGGGCCGCGATGGAGATGGTCGCGTAGACCAGGGTCTTGTACCCGAAGATCGGCTTGCGGCTGAACACCGGGAAGACCTCGGAGACGATGCCGAAGAACGGCAGCGCGATGATGTAGACCTCGGGGTGCCCGAAGAACCAGAACAGGTGCTGCCACAGCAGGGCCCCACCGTTGGCCGGGTTGAAGATCTGCGCGTCGAACACGCGGTCGAGACCGAGGCCGAAGAGCGCCGTCGCGAGGACCGGGAAGGCCATCAGGACGAGGAGCGCCGTCACGAGGGTGTTCCACGTGAAGATCGACATGCGGAACATGGTCAGACCCGGGGCACGCATCGTGATGATCGTGGTGATGAAGTTCACCGCGCCGAGGATCGTCGAGAAGCCGGTCATGCCCAGCCCGAAGACCCAGAGTGTTCCGCCGAGCCCTGGTGTGAACGTCGTGTCACTCAGTGGCGCGTAGGCGAACCACCCGAAGGAGGCAGCACCCTGCGGGGTGAGGAAGCCGCCGACCGCGATGAGCGAGCCGAACAGGTAGAGCCAGAAGGCGAAGCCGTTGAGTCGCGGGAAGGCGACGTCGGGCGCGCCGATCTGGAGCGGCATGATCGCGTTCGCGAAGCCGGAGAACAGCGGCGTCGCGAACATCAGCAGCATGATCGTGCCGTGCATCGTGAACAGCTGGTTGTACTGCTCCTTCGTCGCGACCACGTGCAGGCCGGGTTCGAAGAGCTGGGCACGGATCACGAGGGCCATCACACCTGCGAGCAGGAAGAAGATGAACGACGCGATCAGGTACATGTACCCGATGGTCTTGTGGTCGGTGGAGGTGATCCACCGGACGACGATGTTGCCCTTCCGACCCACCTTCGACGCCTGGAAGTCCGGCGACGAGGTCTGGGTCGGTTGGCCGACGAGTGACGTTGTCATCTGACGAGCCCCTACTTGTTCTCGCTGGACGCCTCGACCGGCGCCTTGTTGTTCGGTTCGTTGGAGTTGGTGTTGTACTCGTCACCGAGCAGACCGACCTTGCCCTGGTCCTTCAGGGTGTCGAGGTAGTCCTGGTACTGCGCCGGGGTGACGACCTTCACCTGGAAGAGCATCAGCGAGTGGTACTCACCACAGAGCTCAGCGCACTTGCCCTGGTACGTGCCGAGCTTCTCCGGGATGAAGTACTCCCAGTTGGTCTTGCCCGGGAGCATGTCCTTCTTGTAGAGGAAGTCGATGACCCAGAAGGAGTGGTCGACGTCGCGCGAGGAGAGCTCGATCGCGACCTTCTTGCCCTTCGGCAGGTAGAGGGTCGGCAGCTGCGACTCGTCGATCGCCCCGTTGGCGTTCTCTTCTTCCTGGGCCTGGATGCCCTGGTAGTAGACGCTCTCTTCGGGGTTGTCCTTGTTGATGTAGTTGAAGTCCCACGCCCAGCGCTTGCCGTACACGTGCACGGTGGCGTCGGGGTCGGCGAAGGGCTTCTCGATCGCGGCCTGGTCCTTGGCGGTGAAGGCGAAGAAGCCGAGCACGAGGATCAGCGGCACGATCGTGTAGAAGATCTCGAGCGGCATGTTGTACCGCATCTGCACGGGCAGGCCGGTCTGGCCCTTCCGGCGGCGGTAGACGATCGCGGCCCAGATGACGAGGCCCCACACGATGAGACCGACGGCGAGGAGAACGACCCAGCTGGTGGTCCACAGGCCGACGATGCGGCTCGTGTGGTTGGTGACGTTCTTCGTCTCCTCCGTGCCGGGGAGCCATCCGTTCATCTGCTGCTGCGTGCAGCCAGCCAGTGCGATGACCAGACCGACGGCCACCGGGACGGCCGCCCAACGTATACGGCGATTCGAACGCACTGTTACCTCTCGCAAAAGACGTGAGCTTCGGAGGTCAGCCCGTCGAGTCCGACGGCGAGCCGCACGAAGGCGGCGCATGGCTGGCTCCCAGCTTGATTGGAACACTCCTAGCTTACTCGCAGCTCGGTACCGCTCGCGCACACACGACACGGTTCTGGCCTCGATCCGCATGCTCGTTGGCCGGTTCCACCCCGGTTGCTCCGCGCCCTGGTGCGCCCAGGCGCGCCGCCTCCGGTCACACGAACGCGAGCGGGGAGCGACCCTTCCGGTCGCTCCCCGCTCGCGTGTCGGATCGCTGGTGATCAGTGGAAGCTGTCACCACAGGCGCAGCTGCCCTGCGCGTTCGGGTTGTCGATCGTGAAGCCCTGCTTCTGGATCGTGTCCTCGAAGTCGATCGTCGCGCCGTCGAGGTACGGGACGCTCATCTTGTCGACGACGACCTCGACCCCGTCGAACTCGGCGGTGACGTCACCGTCGAGCAGGCGCTCGTCGAAGTAGAGCTGGTAGATCAGGCCGGAGCAGCCGCCGGGCTGGACGGCGAGGCGCAGGCGCAGGTCGTCGCGGCCCTCCTGCTCGAGCAGGCTCGCCACCTTGCCGGCAGCGGCGTCGCTCAGGAGGACGCCGTGCGACTGCGTTTCGGTCGCCGGTGCTTCGGTGATGGTGTCGCTCATCGCGCGTCTCCCTCCGGGCGGTGCTGGTCACCGCGCCTGGCGTCGATTGTAAGCACCCTCAGCTGCGCGTCGCGAGCCTGGCGAGCAGGATCGTCTCCGACGCGATGGCACGGTGCAGGACACCGAGGTGTTGGGACTCGTTCGGGCTGTGGGCACGGGTGTCCGGGTCCTCGACACCGGTGACCAGGATCTGCGCGTCCGGGAACTCCGCGGCGAGGTCCGACACGAACGGGATCGAGCCACCGATGCCCTGCTCGACCGCCTCGGCACCCCAGCCCTCGCGCATGGCCGTGCGGGCCTCCTGCACGGCCCAGCCGGCGGTGTCGACGAGGAACCCGTCGCCGCTGTCCGGCTCGGTGATCTCCATCCGTGCGCCGAACGGGACGTGCTCGCGCAGGTGCCGCTCGACGGCCGCGTACGCCTGCCGGGCGTCCTGACCGGGGGCGACGCGGACCGAGACCCGTGCCGAGACCGTGGGCAGCAGGGTGTTCGAGGCGTTCGCGACGCTCGGCACGTCCATGCCGGTCACCGTGATCGACGGCTGGAACCACATGCGGGACAACACGGCGCCGGTGCCGATCGGGCGGACACCGGGCACGAGCGCGGCGTCGACGGCGAGTTCATCCTCGGTGCGCTCCGGCACGTCGGCCTCGTACGAGGACAGCCCGTCGACGGCGACCGAACCGTCGGCGTCGTGCAGCGAAGCGAGCAGCCGCACCATCGGGATCATCGCGTCCGGGGCCGCTCCCCCGAACATGCCGCTGTGGCTGGCGTGCTCGAGCGTGGTCAGGGTGAGCTTGAAGGTGACGTTGCCGCGCAGCGAGACCGTGATCGACGGCACCTCGGTCGACCAGTTGTCGCTGTCCGCCACGACGATGACGTCGGCGGCGAGGTGCTCCTTCTGCTCGCGCAGGAACGTGCGGAACGAGCGGGAGCCGAACTCCTCCTCGCCCTCGACGAACAGCACGATCCCGAGGTCGAGGTCGTCACCGAACTGGGCGTGCACCGCGCGGAGCGACGCGATGTGCGTCATCACACCGGCCTTGTCGTCCGAGGCGCCGCGGCCGTACAGGCGGTCACCGCGCAGGGTCGGCTCGAACGGCGGCGTCTCCCACAGGGCCTCGTCGCCCTGCGGCTGCACGTCGTGGTGGGCGTAGAGCATCACCGTCGGCTTGCCGTTCCGCGCCGGGCGCACCGCGAGCACCGCGGGCTGGCCGAGCTCGGTCTCCGCGTCGGCCTCGGCGACGTCGGCGGTCGAGCCGGACACCGCCGAGCGCACGATCCGGACGTCGTCCGCGCCGAACACCCCGGTCGACCGGGCGAGGTCCGCGACGGCCTCGGCACTCGCGCGCACGTTCGCCGGGTCGAAGGCCGACCAGGACACCGACGGCAGACGCACCAGCGCGGACAGGTCGGCGATCGTCGTGGGCAGTGCCCCCTGCACGTGTTCGCGCAGGGCGTCGAGGAGCGCGGGGTCGGTCGCGGGGCTGTGCTGTTCGCTGTCGGTCATGCCCGGTAATCTAGAGGAGATCCCGCACGCACACCGCCGTTAGGAACGCACCGTGGCGAAGGCAGCCCCCAAGACCAACACGACCGTCAACCCGACCGAGGCCGAGCTCCTCGAGCAGGGCAAGGGCCGCCCCACGCCGTCCCGCCGCGAGCGAGAGGCAGCGAACCGCCGCCCCCTCGTCGGCAACACGCCGGTCGACAAGAAGGCCGCCCGCGCACGTCTCAACTCGGAGCGCGAGCGTGCCCGGGTCGGCATGGCCAACGGCGAGGAGCGCTACCTGCCGGCGAAGGACCGCGGGGAGCAGCGACGCTTCGTCCGCGACTGGATCGACGCGCGCTGGAACGTCGGCGAGGTCATGATGCCCGTGCTCGTGCTGTTCCTCATCGTCGGGTTCGCGGCCGCGCAGACCGTGATCGCGTCCTACTCGCTCCTGCTGGTGTGGGCGTTCGTGGCGCTGTTCATCATCGACTGCGTGGTGCTGTGGCTGTCGCTCCGCCGCAAGCTCACCAACAAGTTCGGCGAGTTCCAGCGCGGCACGTTCCTCTACATCCTCACGCGGGCGTGGCAGCTGCGCTTCCTGCGGCTGCCGAAGCCCCAGGTCCGGCGTGGGCAGTACCCCACGCTCTAGACACACGCACACGACGAAGCGCCGCCCGGCCTGCCGGGCGGCGCTTCGTCGTTCCCGCTCCCCTGCTCCCCACTCCCCCGTTCGTGCTTCGTGAGCAGGAATGGTCGGGTGGGCGCGGCGCACCCGACCATTGCTGCTCACGAAGCGGCCGTGAGCGCGCCCCCATGACGGACTGGAGGCCCGTGGCGATGTCGCCACGGGCCTCCAGTCCGTCAGGTGGTCGCGTCTACCGCGCGGCGCGACGCAGCCGCCGACGGCGCAGCCGGTTGATGCGCGCGGCCCAGGTCGGTCCCTCGTAGAGGAACGCCGTGTAGCCCTGCACGAGCGTGGCTCCGGCGTCGATGCGGTCCTGCACGTCCTGCTCGGTGGTCACACCACCGACGGCGATGACGCAGAATTCGGCGGGCACCGCGGCGCGGACGCGACGCAGCACCTCGAGCGAGCGGGCGGCGACCGGCGCACCGGAGAGTCCCCCGGCACCCATCGCCTCGACGTCGGACGGATCGGCCGTCAGGCCGTCGCGGGAGATCGTCGTGTTGTTCGCGATCACCCCGGACAGTCCGAGCTCGACCGCGAGGCCCGCGATCGCGTCGATCTGCTCGTCCGTCAGGTCCGGTGCGATCTTGACGAGCACCGGCGTCCGGCCGGCGGCGTCACGCACCGCGGACAGCAGCGGTCGGAGCTGGTCGAGTTCCTGCAGTCCACGCAGACCGGGCGTGTTCGGCGAGCTGACGTTGACCGCCAGGTAGTCCGCGAACGTGGCGAGCCGACGGGTGGACTCGAGGTAGTCGTCGATGGCGTCCTCGACGGAGACGACCCGGCTCTTGCCGATGTTCACGCCGATGACCGGTCGGCCGGGGTTGCGGCGGGCGCGCTCGAGGCGGCGGGCGGCCGCTGCTGCGCCGTGGTTGTTGAAGCCCATGCGGTTGATCAGGGCGCGGTCGCCGATCAGCCGGAACAGGCGCGGGCGCTCGTTGCCGGGCTGCGGCTTGGCGGTGATGGTGCCGACCTCGACGTGGCCGAAGCCGAGCAGGCCGAGACCGGCGATGCCGCGGGCGTCCTTGTCGAACCCGGCCGCCAGGCCGAACCGCGACGGGAAGTGGATGCCCATCGTGGTGATGCCGTCGGCCGCCGCGGGACGGCAGTAGCGCTCGACGACGCCGCTCAGGAACGGCACGCGGGGCAGCCCCGCGATGACGGCGAAGGCCAGGTGGTGGGCGCGTTCCGGGTCCATGTTCGCGAACACGGAGCGGAACACGACGCGGTAGCCGCCGCGCACGATGCGTTCGGCGATGCCGCTCACGCGCGCGAGCCGGACGGTGTGGACGACCCGGCGGCCGTGTCGGATGCCGCGTGGTGGTCGCGGCGGAGCTGGCCGATGGCGTCCTCGAAGTCCTCGAGCGAGTCGAACGCCTGGTAGACGCTCGCGAACCGCAGGTAGGCGACCTCGTCGAGCTCCCGCAGGGGCGCGAGGATCGCGAGGCCGATGTCGTTCGCGTCGATCTGGCTGGACCCGGAGGACCGCACGGTCTCCTCGACGCGCTGCGCGAGCACGGCCAGGTCACCGTCGGTGACCGGGCGCCCCTGGCACGCCTTGCGCACGCCGGAGACGATCTTGTCGCGGCTGAACGGTTCGGTGACGCCGTTGCGCTTCACGACGTTGAGCGATGCGGTCTCGGTGGTCGAGAACCGCCGACCGCAGTTGGGGCACTGTCGACGGCGGCGGATGGAGGTTCCGTCGTCGCTCGTCCGTGAGTCGACGACGCGGGAGTCCGGGTGGCGGCAGAAGGGGCAGAACATGTCGTTCCCCAGGCTATCGGTTCGTACGCTCCGTCACGGCGGCCCCGTGCGCCGGGAGCTGCTCCTCGGTGGACAGGGCGACGATGTGCGGCGCGACGTCGGCCAGGGCCTCGGGCGTGTACCGGACGATCTGCTGGGGTCGCAGGAACGTCGACGCGGACAGCCCGGACCCGAAGCGGGCCTGGCCGCCGGTCGGCAGCACGTGGTTCGACCCGGCCAGGTAGTCCCCCAGGCTCACCGGCGTGCTCGGCCCGACGAACACCGCACCGGCGGCGTCGATGTCGGCCAGCACGGCGTCGTCGTCGACCGTCTGGATCTCGAGGTGCTCCGGCCCGTAGGCGTTGCTCACGGTCGCCGCGTCGGTCAGCGAGTCCACCAGGACGATCGCGGACTGCGGTCCGTCCAGGGCTGCCTGGAGGCGCACAGCCGTCCCGAGCACCGCCGTGCGTTCCGGGATGGCCACCTCCACCGCGTCGGCGAACGCCGCGGACGTCGTCACCAGCACGCTGCCGGCCTGCTCGTCGTGCTCGGCCTGGCTGATGAGGTCGGCGGCCACGAACCCGGCGTCGGCCGTTTCGTCCGCGATCACGAGGATCTCGGTCGCCCCGGCCTCGGAGTCGATGCCCACCACACCGCGCACCAGACGCTTGGCGGCGGCGACGTAGTTGTTGCCCGGCCCGGTGACCAGGTCGACCGGCTCGAGGTCGATCTCGGCGACGCCGTACGCCAGCGCGCCGACGGCTCCGGCGCCTCCCATCGCGTAGACCTCGTCGATGCCGAGCAGCCCCGCCGCGGCGAGGATCGTCGGGTGCACCGCGCCGCCGTGGTCGCGCTGCGGCGGCGACACGAGGGCGATCGAGGGCACGCCCGCGACCTGGGCCGCGACGACGTTCATCACGACGCTGGACGGGTAGACGGCCTTGCCACCGGGCACGTAGAGCCCCACACGGCGCATCGGCTGCCAGCGCTGGTGGACCTCGGCGCCGTCGGCCAGGGTGGTCACGGACGGGGCGGGGATCTGCGCGGCACTCGCGGCCCGGACGCGGCGGATGGCCTCGTCGAGTGCTGCTCGGACCTCGGGCGTGAGGCCGGCCACGGCGGCGGTGATCTCGGCAGCGGGCACCCGGACGTTCGCGGGAGCCCCGCCGTCGAAGCGCTCGGCCTGGTCGTGCAGGGCCGCGGCCCCGCGGTGTCGGACGTCCTCGATCAACTCGCGCGCGGCGTCGACCGCGTGCGTCACGTCACCCGCGGCACGGGGCATGAGTCGGAGGAGTTCGGCACGGGCGGGGAGGCCGCCGCGGAGGTCGATTCGCTGCATCATGAGGGGTCCAGCGTACCGGCGGCGTGCTGCACGACCGCGTCGACCACGGGCCGGTGGCGGGCCGTCTGGTCGGCGTCCCACGCGTCGAGCAGGTGCAGTGTGGCGATCCGGAACGCCAGCGCACGGACGAGCAACTGCGGCCATCCGGGGACGCCGGTCGTGCCGCCGAACGCCCGTCGGTCACGCGGTCCGGAGGATCTTCACCATCGGCCGGCCCTTGGCGACCTCGTCGACGAGCTTGTCGAGGTACCGGATCTGCCGCATGAGCGGGTCGTCGAGCTCCTCGATCCGCACCCCGCAGATCACCCCGGTGATGAGCGGGGCGTTCGGGTTGAGGTGCGCGCCGGCGAAGAAGTCCTCGAACGTGGTCCGGTCGGCCAGGTGCTGCGCGAGCGCCAGGTCGTCGAAGCCGGTCAACCACTCGATGACGGTGTCGAGCTCCGCCTTCGTGTGGCCTTTCCGCTCCACCTTCGCCAGGTAGTGCCCGTAGACGTCCGCGACGGGCGTCCCGAAGATCCGGTGACCGGCCATGCTCGACGCTCCTACACCAGGCAGCGGGGTCCGAGCAGGCTCTTCAGCTCGCCGAACAGGTCGGGGGTCAGGTTCACCGGGAACGGCAGCTCGAAGGTGCGCGCGACGTCGTCCTTGAGCAGCTTCAGCCGGACCTCGGTGTCGCCCTGGTGGCGACCGAGCACGGCGGCGAGTTCCGTCACCGTGGTCGTCGTGGCCTGGCGTTCGGGCAACGACAACGTGAGCGGGCCGGACCCCATCGCGTCGCCGACGTTCGGCTGGAACATGCTCACCGCGTGCAGGGCCTTGCCGTCGTCGCGGACGTTGACGCGGCCGCGCAGGACGACGATCGAGTCGGGCACCAGGGACGGGCCGAACTCCTGGTACGTCTTGCCCAGGAACATCACGCCGATCTGGCCGCCGAAGTCCTCGATGTCGACGATGCCGTACGGGTTGCCGCTCGTCTTCGCCACCCGGTGCTGCACGCTCGTCAGCAGGCCGGCGACGGTGACCGTCTCGCCCTCGATCGAGTCGTCGGCGGTCAGCAGGTCGGCGATGGTGATCGACTGGTGCTTCGCGAGCTCGATCTCGAGCCCGGCGAGCGGGTGGTCGGACACGTAGAGCCCGAGCATGTCCCGCTCGAACGCGAGCTTGTCGCGCTTGGACCACTCCGGACGGTCCGGCACCTGGGACACCGCGGCACTCGGGGCGTCCTCGGCTGCCTCGGCGAAGAGCGAGTCGAAGTCGAACCCCACGTTGCCGTGGGCCTCGTCGCGCTTGACCTTGACCGCACCCTCGACCGCGCCCTCGTGGATCTCCACCAGGGCACGCCGGGTGTCGCCGAACTCGTCGAAGGCACCCGCCTTGATGAGCGACTCGACCGTGCGCTTGTTCGCCGACGAGATCGGGATCTTGCGCAGGAAGTCGTGGAACGACTCGAAGGCGCCCTTCTCGGTCCGCGCCTTGACGATGTCGTCGACGACGTTGAACCCGACGTTGCGGATGGCACCCATGCCGAACCGGATGTCGTCGCCGACGGCGGCGAAAAAGCCGATCGACTCGTTGACGTCCGGCGGCATCACCTTGATGCCCATCCGGCGGCACTCGTTCAGGTAGAGCGCGAGCTTGTCGCGGGCGTCGCCGACGCTCGTCAGCAGCGCCGCCATGTACTCGGCCGGGTAGTGCGCCTTGAGGTACGCGGTCCAGAAGGACACCACACCGTAGGCCGCCGAGTGCGCCTTGTTGAACGCGTAGTCGGAGAAGGGCAGCAGGATGTCCCACAGCGTCTTGATCGCCGCGTCGGAGTACCCGTTGTCCTTCATGCCCTGCTGGAAGCCCGCGTACTGCTTGTCGAGCTCGGACTTCTTCTTCTTGCCCATCGCGCGGCGGAGGATGTCCGCCTGGCCGAGGGAGAACCCGGCGACCTTCTGCGCGATGGCCATGACCTGCTCCTGGTAGATGATCAGGCCGTAGGTCGTGCCGATGATGTCCTTGAGGGGCTCCTCGAGCTCCGGGTGGATCGGCGTGATCGGCTGTTCGCCGTTCTTGCGGAGCGCGTAGTTCGTGTGCGAGTTCGCACCCATGGGCCCCGGGCGGTACAGGGCGATGAGCGCGGAGATGTCCTCGAAGTTGTCGGGCTTCATCAACCGCAGCAGGCCACGCATCGGCCCACCGTCGAGCTGGAACACGCCGAGGGTGTCGCCGCGCTGCAGGAGCGCGTACGCCTCGGGGTCCTCGAGCCCCATGTTCTCGAGGTCGAGCTCGGTCCCACGGTTCGTCTTGATGTTGTCGAGGGCGTCACTGATGATCGTGAGGTTGCGGAGCCCCAGGAAGTCCATCTTGATCAGGCCGAGCGACTCCGCTGCCGGGTAGTCGAACTGCGTGACGATCTGGCCGTCCTGCTCCCGCTTCATGATCGGGATGATGTCGATGAGCGGATCGCTCGACATGATGACGCCGGCCGCGTGCACGCCCCACTGGCGCTTCAGCCCCTCGAGCCCGAGTGCGGTGTCGAAGACGGTCTTCGCCTCGGGGTCGGTCTCGACCACGGTGCGGACGTCGACGGCTTCCTTGTAGCGCGGGTGGTCCTTGTCGAAGATCCCGGTGAGCGGGATGTCCTTGCCCATCACGGGCGGCGGCATCGCCTTCGTGAGCTTCTCGCCCATGCCGAACGGGAACCCGAGGACGCGCGAGGAGTCCTTGAGCGCCTGCTTCGCCTTGATCGTGCCGTACGTGACGATCTGCGCGACGCGCTCCGACCCGTACTTCTCGGTGACGTACTTGATCGCCTCACCGCGGCGCCGGTCGTCGAAGTCGACGTCGAAGTCGGGCATCGAGACGCGGTCCGGGTTGAGGAACCGCTCGAAGATCAGACCGTGCCGGATCGGGTCGAGGTCGGTGATGCGCATCGCGTACGCCACCATCGAGCCGGCACCGGAGCCACGACCCGGACCGACGCGGATGCCGTTGTTCTTGGACCAGTTGATGAAGTCCGCGACCACCAGGAAGTAGCCGGGGAACCCCATCTGGTTGATGATGCCGACCTCGTAGTCGGCGCGGTCCTGCACCTCTTTCGAGATGCCGTCCGGGTACCGGTAGTCCAGCCCCTTCGCGACCTCTTTCTCGAACCAGGAGTGCTCGGTCTCGCCCTCGGGAACCGGGAACTTCGGCATGTAGTTGGCCGAGGTGTCGAACTCGACGTTGCAGCGTTCCGCGATGAGCAGCGTGTTGTCGCAGGCCTCGAGGTTGTCGCGGAAGACGTGCCGCATCTGCGCGGGGGTCTTCAGGTAGAACTCGTCGGCGTCGAACTTGAAGCGGTTCGGGTCGTTCAGGGTCGAGCCGGACTGCACGCAGAGGAGTGCCGCGTGGGACTTGGCGTCGTGGGCGTGCGTGTAGTGCAGGTCGTTCGTGCCGACCAGCGGGATGTCGAGGTCCTTCGCCAGGCGGATCAGGTCGCTCATGATCCGGCGTTCGATCTCGAGGCCGTGGTCCATGACCTCGGCGAAGTAGTTCTCCTTGCCGAAGATGTCGCGGTAGTCGGCGGCCGCCTGCACTGCTTCGTCGTACTGGCCGAGGCGCAGGCGCGTCTGGATCTCCCCCGAGGGGCAGCCCGTCGTGGCGATGATGCCCTCGTGGTACTCCTGCAGGAGCTCGATGTCCATGCGGGGCTTGAAGTAGTAGCCCTCGAGCGACGCCTTCGACGACAACCGGAACAGGTTGTGCATACCCGTCGTGTTCTCGGCGAACATCGTCATGTGCGTGTACGAGCCGGCGCCGGACACGTCGTCGCCCCCGCCGTCGCCCCAGCGCACACGGGTCTTGTCCGAGCGGTGCGTGCGGGGCGTGATGTACGCCTCGGTCCCGATGATCGGTTTGACGCCACCGGCCTTGGCGGCCTTCCAGAACTCGAAGGCGCCGAACATGTTGCCGTGGTCGGTCACCGCCACGGCGGGCATCCCCTGCGCGGCGGTCTCCGCCACGAGGTCGGAGAGCCTGGCGGCACCGTCGAGCATCGAATACTCGCTGTGCACGTGCAGGTGGACGAAGGAGTCGGAATCCGACACGGAACCTCCGGTTCGTACGGTGTGCTGCGGGGTGGGAACAGCCTAACCGCGGCCGCCCACATTCCCGCGCGCGTCGGGGCGGACGGGAGGCGCGGGGCGGGGCCGCGCCGCGCCTCCAGACCGGCAGCGTCGCGATACGCGCGGAGCGCGCCGCCGAGCGGGCAGGACACGCCGCAGGCAGGCCGCCGCGGGTACAGAAAGCGTCGCCTGGCGGCACCGTAGCCGACAGTTCGCGACCACTCGGCGCGTGCGGCCGGGCGCGCCGGGCGCGTAGGACGGGATGCGCGGGTCGGGGCCGCGCCGCGCCTCCAGACCGACAGCGGCGCGACATGCGCGGGGCGCGCCACCGAGCGGGCGGGACACGCCGCGCGCATGCTCCCGCGGGTGCAGAAAGCGTCGCCTGGCGGCGCCGCAGCCGACAGTTCGTGGCCACTCGGCGCAAGCGCATGGGCGTGCCGGCCTGGAGGCACGGGGCGGGGCCGCACCGCGCCTCCAGGCCGGCATCGGGTTGCGACGCGCGCGGGGCGCGCCGCCGAGTGGGCAGGACACGCCGCACGCGCGCCGCCGCGGGTACAGAAACCGACGCCTGGCGGCGCCGCAGCCGACAGTTCGTGACCACTCGGCGCAAGCGCATGGGCGTGCCGGCCTGGAGGCACGGGGCGGGGCCGCGCCGCGCCTCCAGGCCGGCATCGGGTCGCGACACGCGCGGGGCGCCACGCCGAGGGGGCAAGACACGCCGCAGGCAGGCCGCCGCGGGTGCAGAAGGCGTCGCCTGGCGGCACCCCAGCCGACAGTTCGTGACCACTCGGCGCAAGCGCCCGGGCGCGTCAGAGCGACGCACTCCGGATCTGCTCGAGCGCTGCCTGCAGGTCCTCCGGGTACTGCGCCTCGAACGACACCCACTCGCCCGTGCGGGGGTGGTCGAAGCCGAGCCGGACGGCATCGAGCCACTGGCGCGTCAGCCCGAGCTCGGCCGCCAGCACCGGGTCGGCGCCGTACATCGTGTCCCCGACGAGCGGGTGGCGTGTCGCCGCCATGTGCACCCGGATCTGGTGGGTGCGCCCGGTCTCCAGGTGTACCTCGAGCAGGGTGGCCGAGCGGAAGGCCTCGAGCGTCTCGTAGTGCGTGACGCTCGGCTTGCCCTCCGACGTGACCGCGAACTTCCAGTCGCTCGACGGGTGGCGGCCGATCGGAGCATCGATCGTGCCCGAGGTCGGGTCCGGGTGGCCCTGCGCGAGTGCGTGGTAGACCTTCTCGACCGTGCGCTCCTTGAACGCCCGCTTCAGATGCGTGTACGCCAGCTCGGTCTTCGCGACGACCATCAGGCCCGAGGTCCCGACGTCGAGGCGGTGCACGATCCCGGCGCGTTCGGCGGCGCCGGAGGTCGCGATGGTGAACCCGGCGGCGGCGAGGCCCCCGGGCACGGTCGGCCCGTCCCACCCCGGCGAGGGGTGCGCGGCGACGCCGACGGGCTTGTCCACGACGACGATGTCCTCGTCGTCGTGCACGATCGTCATGCCCGGCACGGCCGCCGGCACGATGCGCGGCGGCTCCTTCGGGGTCCACTCGACCTCGAGCCACGAGTCGGCGTGCAGCCGGTCCGACTTGTCGACGGGGACGCCGTCGACGCGGACGCCACCGGCTGCGACGACGTCGGCCGCGAACGACCGGCTGAAGCCGAGGAGCTTCGCGATGGCGGCGTCGACGCGCTCACCGGCGAGCCCGTCGGGCACGGGAAGAGAACGCGATTCGCTCACGTGGCGTCGTGGCCCAGCGTGTCGCGACGGTCGCGGTCGTCCGGCCTGGAGGCACGGGTCGGCTCGTCGAGAGCGGCGTCGGTCGACGAGAACGCGGCCCCACCGTCGAGCGGCTCCGCCGCGCCGACCGGCTGCGCCGCGTCGAGCTGCGCCTGGCGCTTGGCCGAGAGCGTGCGGGTGCCGTCGAGGTTCACCCCGAGGATCACCAGCAGCACGAAGACCACCATGCTGATGCAGATGAAGGAGTCGGCGACGTTGTAGATCGCCGGCATCATCCACGGCGTCGAGATGAAGTCGACGACGTGGCCACGACCGAAGCCGGGCTCACGGAAGAGCCGGTCGAGCAGGTTGCCCAGCGCGCCGCCGAGCAGCATGCCGAGCACGATGGCCCACCACATCGACCGGATGCGACGCGAGTACACGATGATCGCGACGACGACCGCGGCCGAGATGACCGAGAACACCCAGGTCATGTTCACCGCGAACGAGAACGCGGCCCCCGGGTTCCGGACGTACAGGAACTGCAACGCCCCGCCGAGGACCGGGACCGGGGTGCCGTACGGCAGGTTCGCGACGACCAGCGTCTTGGCGACCTGGTCGAACGCCACCACCACGACAGCGGCGAAGGCCAGTGCCGCGATCGCGCGGACACTGACCTTCGCTCGTGATGCTGGTCGCGACAACGTCAGTTGCCGAAGCCCTGCGCCGAAGCCGGCGCCGGGGTGAGACCGGACTGCTCGCCCGAGGTGTCGAGCTCGGAGAGCTGACCCTGGATGTAGCTCTTGAGCTGCGCACGGTAGTCGCGCTCGAAGGTCCGGAGCTCGTCGATCTTGCCCTCGAGCTGGCGCTGCTCCTGCTCGAGCACCGCGACACGCTGACGGTTCGTGTTCTCGGTGTCGGCGATGATCTGGCGCTGCTTCGCCTCGGCCTCGGAGACCAGGCGAGCCGCCTGGGCCGTGCCCTCGGCGATGAGCGCGTCGCGCTTCTCGATGCCCTCGCGGACGTGCTCCTCGTGGAGACGACGCGCCAGGGTCAGGAGGTTCGTGGTGCCCTCGGTGTCCTCGTCGGCGGGCACCGTCGTGGCCGGAGCCGCCGCGGCGACCGGAGCGGGCTCCGGTGCTGCCTCGACCGGGGCCGGGGTGGGCTCCGGCTCGGCTGCGGGAGCGGGCTGCTCGGCCTGCGCCGGCTGCGGGGCCGACTCGGCCGCCTGCAGGCGCTGGCGGAGCTCGTCGTTCTCCGCGGTCAGGCGACGGAGCTCGACCACGACCTCGTCGAGGAAGTCGTCGACCTCGTCCTGGTCGTAGCCCTCGCGGAACTTCGTCGGCTGGAACCGCTTGTTGACTACGTCTTCCGGCGTCAAAGCCATTGCCGTCACCTCAATAGAACTGCTGAACGTGTGGAACCGCGTGCGGTGCGACCGAATCTACCAGTCGTACCGTGCGGTGCGGATGCGCCACCGGAGCGGGCATCGATCCCGACCACCGTACACCGACGATGGGGCGGAACCGTGACCTGCGCCGGGCGTGGCGCGTGTCGCGGACGGGAGTCCGCTCAGATACCGCGTGCCAGAGCGGCGACCACGAACCGGGCGATGATGACGACGAGCATCACGATCGTCCAGCCGAAGTCGAGCGCGACCGGCCCCAGGCGGAGCGGCGGGAGGACCCGTCGCACCGCTCGGATGGGCGGATCCGTGATCGTGTAGACGAACTCGGACACCACGAGCATGCCCCCGCGCGGCCGCCAGGAACGGTTGAAGCTCTGCACGAGGTCGAGCGCGAAGCGCCCCCACATCACGAAGAAGTACAGGAGCAACGCGAGGGAGATGATCCCTAGGATCACGGACACGATGGGGCTCGCTCGTCTCGGGCGAGCGTCGTCAGACGACGCTCAGGGGCGGGTGTGCCGGGTACGGCTCAGGACTGGGCGAAGAAGTTCGCCTCGATGTCGGACTCTACCTCAGCGGGCTCACCGCTCACTGCGACGTGCGCCGGGGAGAGGAGGAAGACCTTGTTCGTGACACGCTCGATCTTGCCGAACAGGCCGAGCGACAGCCCCGAGGCGAAGTCGATCATGCGTCGGGCGTCACCCTCGGTCATCTGCGAGAGGTTGATGATGACGGGGATGCCGTCGCGGAAGCTCTCGGCGATGGACTGGGCGTCCTTGTACTCGCGCGGGTGGACGGTGAGGATCTCGTTCATTTCCTGGACCGGGGTCGCCTTCTGTGCGGTCGTGTGCGAGCGGCGGAGCGGAGTGACCTGGGCGCCGCGCTGGTGGGTGTGCGTCTTGGTGGGAGCCGGGGCCACTGCGGGAGCGGCCGCCGGGGCTGCTGCCGCCGCGGGGGTCTCCTGCGGTTCGGCGGGCGCCGGAGCAGCCGCTGCGGCCTGGCGAGCAGGGGCTGCCTGCTGGCGCGCGGGCTCGGCCTGCTGCTCGTCCTCGTAGTCGAGTTCCTCATCGGCGAGGCCGAGGTAGACCATCGTCTTCTTCAGCGGGTTGGCCATGGTTCCTCCGGGGTTCGTGCTCGTGGTGCCCTGCAACGAGGCTAGGGTGCGGGCGGCCGGTTTCCCGTGATTGCGGTGCCGATCCGCAGGTGTGTCGCGCCCTCGAGGATCGCCTCGGCGTAGTCCCCGCTCATGCCGGCCGAGATGTCGGTGGCGCCGGGCTCCAGCGCCACGACCCGTTCGGAGATCGAGCGGAGTCGGGCGAAGGCGGCTCGGGGCTCCTCGTCGAGGGGCGCGACCGCCATGACACCCCGCAACCGGATCGTCCCGGTGGCCAGCACGCGCGACACCATGGGCTCGACGTCGTCCGGCTGCACCCCGCCGCGGCCGGGGTCGTCGGTGAGGTTCACCTGCACGAACCCGTCGATGACCGGCGGCTCCGGCTCGGCCTCGGTCGGGGCGAACGCATCGACGACGGAGCCACGATCGAGCGACTGCACGACGTGGGCGTACCGCCGGGCCTGGCGGGCCTTCTTCGACTGCAGCTGCCCGACGAAGTGCCAGGTCAGGCCGAGGTCCGCCAGTTCGGCGGCCTTCGCCTGCGCCTCCTGGTGGCGGTTCTCCCCCACGTCCGTCACCCCGAGTGCGGCGAGCTCGCGGACGAGCGACGCCGGGTGGTACTTCGTGACGACGACGAGCGTCAGCTCGTCGGGCGAGCGCCCTGCGGCGCGCGCCGCGTCGCCGATGCCGCTCCGGACGGACGCAACGCGCGCCTCCAGCCCGTCGTCGTGGGACGAGGCCTGGAGGCGCGTGTCGGCTACCAAGGGTGGGTTACTTCAGGAAGTCGGGGACGTCGAGCTCGTCGTCGTCGTCGAACGCCGGGTCGGCGGCGCGCTGCACCGGCGGCTGGTGCTCCTGCGAGGCCCAGGACGGGCTCGACGTGGTCGAGTCCTCGATCGCGCCGGTCGAGGCGGCGACGGGCGCAGCTGCGCTCGACTCCGGGTCGACGTAGCTCGAGCGACGTTCCTTCTGCTGCTGTGCCGGCTCGCCGCCGTCGAAGCCCGCGGCGATGACGGTCACGCGGACCTCGTCGCCCAGGGTGTCGTCGATGACCGCACCGAAGATGATGTTCGCCTCGGGGTGCACGGCTTCCTGCACCAGACGCGCGGCGTCGTTGATCTCGAAGATGCCGAGGTTCGAGCCACCCTGGATCGACAGCAGCAC
Source organism: Curtobacterium sp. MCSS17_005 (assembly GCF_003234225.2). NCBI lineage: Bacteria > Bacillati > Actinomycetota > Actinomycetes > Micrococcales > Microbacteriaceae > Curtobacterium > Curtobacterium sp. MCSS17_005. Next base: position 1,549,229 of record NZ_CP126258.1, on the reverse strand, counting down.
GCCGTGCGCACCGTCGATGGAGGCCTCGAGCAGCGGCGACGCGACGGCGAGCTCGGCCGCCTTGATCGCACGGTCGGCGCCGCGCGAGGAGCCGATGCCCATGAGCGCGGAACCCGCACCCTGCATGACGCTCTTGACGTCGGCGAAGTCGAGGTTGATCAGGCCCGGGGTCGTGATGAGGTCGGTGATGCCCTGCACACCGGCGAGGAGCACCTGGTCGGCCGTGGCGAAGGCCTCGACCATGGAGATGCCGCGGTCGCTGATCTCGAGCAGGCGGTCGTTCGGGACGACGATGAGCGTGTCGACCTCGTCCTTGAGGCCCGCGACGCCGTTCTCCGCCTGGGACTGACGGCGCTTGCCCTCGAAGCTGAAGGGCTTCGTGACGACACCGATGGTCAGTGCGCCGATGGACTTCGCGATGCGCGCGACGACCGGTGCGCCACCGGTACCGGTGCCGCCGCCCTCGCCCGCGGTGACGAACACCATGTCGGCGCCGGCCAGGGCCTCTTCGATCTCCTCGGCGTGGTCCTCGGCGGCACGACGGCCGACCTCGGGGTCCGCGCCGGCACCGAGGCCGCGGGTGATCTCGCGGCCGACGTCGAGCTTGACGTCGGCGTCGCTGAGCAGCAGCGCCTGGGCGTCGGTGTTGATCGCGATGAACTCGACCCCACGGAGACCGAGCTCGATCATGCGGTTGACGGCGTTGACGCCGCCGCCGCCGACACCGACGACCTTGATGACGGCGAGGTAGTTGTGGTTCGTGGTCACGTCAGTCAGGCCTCCGGTAGAACCCTCAACCTCTACTTGAAGTTCAGGGGCAATGCTGGTAGATGTGGTGCTGGCTCCGACGCTACGGGTGCGTTCGGCGCAGTGTCGCCCCGCCACGCCGCGTGTCGCCGATCAGGTCCGGCAATTCAGTCCTTGGCGCGGATGACGCCGTTGTCCGGTGCCGAGACGTCGTACTCGACGACGACGCCGGGGTTCCGTGCCGCGTGGTCCTTGACCAGCGCGGCGAGCAGTTCGGCCTTCGCGACCGAGTCGTCCGGGCTCCCCCACACGACGGTCGAGCCGTCCTTGAGCGTCAGGGTGACGTCGTCGGCCGTCGACCCGGCGACGCGCGTCACCTGGGACCGGACCGTCGAGGGCAGCGCCAGCACGACCTCGGTCATCGTGCGGAAGCTCGAGGACCCCAGGCGCGCGCGGGCGATGTCGGCGAGCGGCATGGTCGCCGGGCGCTTCGGCGACGACTGGACGACGATGCCCGCGGGGTCGACGAGGTCGAAGGTGCTGCCGGAGCGCACCGCGACCACCGGCGTGCGCTCGGTCACCGTGACGACGAGCGTGTGCGGCGGGGCCTCTTCGGTCACGTAGCTCTCGATGAGCGGGAACCCGGCGACGTCCCGCTTGATCGCGTCGAAGTCGAGCCGGGCCAGGGGCGTGCCGATCTGGTCGGACAGCGCCTGGCGCAGCGCAGACTCGTCGACGCGGTTGGTGCCCTTGACCTCGATGGTGCGGAGCGCCATCAGCGGGGAGAACACCGCGACGAGGATCGAGACCCCGAGCACCAGGACGACGCTCGCCGCCGTGATCCACGCGGCGCGACGGTGCCGGCTGCGCCGGGTGAACCGGCGGACCTCGGCACGCTCGAGCAGCCGGCGGCGTCGCTTCGCGATGCGCGCCTCGCGGGCGGTCTCGGCAGCGCGCACCCGCGCCCCGATGGGCGCCTCGGTGTGCTGGTCGGTCCGGGAGGCACTGCCCGCATCGAGCACGTCGGTCACGGTCGCGTCGTGGTCGGCTCCACCGCTCGAGGCCGCTCGGCGTTCCGCGTCGCGACGGTCGGCCTCCGGGTCCCGGTGGTCCTCGTTCGGGGTGTACTCGCGCAGGCGGTCGGCGACGGTGGAGAGCCCGGCGCCGAACCGGCGTCCGGCCGCGCCGGCGAACGCGCCGACGCGGTCCCAGTGCGGACCCGACGTGTCGGCGGCGGGCCGGTCCGCGGGGGTGGGCTCGGCGGTGTCGGCGACCGTCTCGTCGACCGGGGCGTCCGGGGCGGACGCGGGACGGGCCTCCCGGTCGTCGGCGACGCGTCCGCGGAACGGCAGCCGCGGCTTCGAGGGACCACGACGCTGACGGGGCGCTTCCGCGGCCTCGGCCGGGGCGTCCCTGCGGGCGTCCCCCTCGTCGAACCCCTCGGGGCGCTTCACCGGGACGACGCTCCGTCGGTGCCCAGGGCGCCGAGCACCTGCGGGATGATCCGGTACACATCGCCGCAGCTGAGCGTCATGATGATGTCGCCGTCACGGGCGACCGCGGCCGCGCGGGCCGCCGCCTCGTCCCAGTCGGGCAGGAACTCGACGCGCGACTGGTCGGCGAACCGCTCCTGCACCAGGGCGCCGGTCACGCCGGGCTCCGGGTCCTCGCGGGCGCCGTAGACGTCGAGCACGACCGTGTGGTCGGCGAGCTCCTCGTACACCCTGGCGAAGTCGCCGGCCATCAGACGGGTGCGCGAGTACAGGTGCGGCTGGTGGATCGCGATGATGCGACCGTCGCCGACGACGTTGCGGGCGGCCTTGAGCGCCGCGGCGACCTCGGTCGGGTGGTGCGCGTAGTCGTCGTAGACCGAGACGCCGCGCTCGACACCGTGCAGCTCGAAGCGGCGCTGGGTGCCACCGAACGCCTCGAGCCCGCGGACCGCGTCGGCCGGGGCGACGCCGAGGCCGGTCAGGACCGCGAAGGCGCCGACGGCGTTGATCGCGTTGTGGCGGCCGGGCACGCGGAGGGTCAGGTGGTACGCCTCACCACCGGCGCGGAAGTCGACCTCGACGCCGGCCGACTCGGTGATGCCCTCGATGCGGACGTCCGCGTCGACGGCCTCGCCGAACGTGACGATCTCGGGGGCGTCGGCGCGCTGGCGGATGCCGGCCGTGACCGTCTTCGCACCGGCGTCGTCGCTCGAGATGACGACGCGCTCGCTCGCCTTCGCGGCGAACTCGACGAAGGCCTCGGTGAAGGCCTCCTCGCTGCCGTAGTGGTCCAGGTGGTCGGCGTCGACGTTGGTGATCAGTGCCACGGCGACGTCGTAGAGCAGGAACGAGCCGTCGGACTCGTCGGCCTCGACCACGAACAGGTCGCTGGAACCCGGAGCCGAACTCGTGCCGAGGGACTGGATGACGCCGCCGTTGACGAAGCTCGGGTCGAGGCCGAGCTCGACCATCGCGGTGACGATCATGCCGGTCGAGGTGGTCTTGCCGTGCGCACCGGCGACCGCGACCAGGCGGTGCTCGGCGATCAGGGCGGCGAGGGCCTGCGAGCGGTGCAGCACCGGCAGACCGCGGCGCTGCGCCTCGAGGAGCTCGGGGTTGTCGGGCCAGAGGGCGCTCGTGACCACGATGGTGTCTGCCTGCCCGACGTTCGCGGCGTCGTGACCGATGTGCACGGTCGCGCCGAGGTCGCGCATCGTGCCGGTCGTCTCCGTCTCGCGGGAGTCGCTGCCCGTCACGCGGTGCCCGGCGGCGAGGAACATCCGCGCGATCCCGCTCATGCCCGCGCCGCCGATGCCGACGAAGTGCACCGTGCCCAGGTCGTCCGGGATCGGCTGGGTCAGGTCCGGCTTGATGGTCATCGTTCCTCCGTGGTGCTGGGGGCCTGCTTCGCGGCGTCGAGGACCAGGTCGGTCATCCGGTCGGCGCCGTCGCGGTGGCCGACGCTGCCCGCCCGCACGGTCATGTCCGCGATGCGGGAGCGGTCCTGCAGGATGCTCAGCAGCTGGAACGTCACCCAGTCCTGGTCGAATTCCCCGTCGGCCACCAGGACGGCTCCCCCGGCGTCGATGACGTCCTTCGCGTTGTGGCGCTGCTCACCGTTGCCCACCGGGTACGGCACGAGCACGCTCGGCAGCCCGACGGCGGTCAGCTCGCACACCATGCCGGCGCCGGAGCGCGACACGACGAAGTCGCTCGCCGCGTACGCCAGGTCCATCCGGTCGCAGTATGGCAGCACGTGGTAGCCGTCGAGGTCGCTCGGGCCGATGTCCGACGCGGCACCCACGACGTGCAGGACCTGCCAGCCGGCTCCGACGATGGCGGCGGCGGACTTGTTGATCGTCCGGTTGATGCTCCGCGCGCCCGAGGAGCCACCGGTCACGAGCAGCACGGGACGGTCCGGGTCGAGCCCGAACTCGGTGAGCCCCTCGGCCCGGACGGCGCGGCGGTCGAGCGACTCGATCTCGCGACGGAGCGGCATGCCGACGACGCGGCCGTGGCGCAGGCGCGTGTTCGAGAAGGTCAGGCCGACGTGCTCGGTCAGGAAGGCGGCGAGGCGGTTCGCCAGCCCGGGCTTGGCGTTCTGCTCGTGTACGACGATCGGGGTGCCGGTCCGGCGCGCGGCGATGTACGCCGGAGCGGCCGCGTAGCCACCGACCCCGAGGACCACCTCGATCTCGTGGTCGCGGATGATCTGCTCGGTCCGCTTGACCGCCGCGGCGAAGCGCTGCGGGAAGCGCAGGGCCGCACCGTTGAGCTTCCGCGGGAACGGCAGGCGCGGGATCGTCAGCAGCTCGTAGCCGCGCATCGGGACGAGACGGGACTCCAGGCCCTCGGCGGTGCCCAGCACGAGCACCTCGGCGCTGGGCTCCCGCTCGGTCAGCCGGTCGGCGACCGCGAGCAGGGGGTTGACGTGGCCGGCGGTGCCGCCGCCGGCGAAGAGGTACTTGCTCACCGCAGTGATCCGTTCGTGGAGGTCCGGCCGAGTGGGGCGTTCGTCAGGCCGGGGTCGTTCTTGCCGGGCAGGTCACGGGCGAAGGAGAGCACGACGCCGATCGCCACCAGGGTCATGATGAGGGCCGAACCACCGGCCGAGATGAGTGGGAGCGGCACGCCGAGCACGGGCAGCAGGCCGAGCACGACGGCGATGTTGATGAGCGCCTGACCGATGATCCACGCCAGGATGCCACCCGTGACCGTCTTCACGAAGGGGTCGCGGGACTGCCGGATGATCTTGATCATGCCGACGGCGAGCACCACGAACAGGCTGAGCACCACGACGGCGCCGATCAGGCCGAGCTCCTCGCCGATGATCGCGAAGATGTAGTCGTTGTCCGCCTCGGGCAGCCACGACCACTTCGCCTTCGAGTTGCCGAGGCCGACGCCGAACACGCCGCCGGACGCGAGCGCCCACATGCCGTGCACGGGCTGCCAGCAGATGTCCTGGTACTGACTGGTGTCGGTGCACCCGGACAACCAGGCGCTGATGCGGGTGGATCGCGAGGCCGAGGCCATCGTCACGAAGGGCAGCATCACGGCGAACGCACCGAGGCCGACGAGCAGGTGCCGGGCGCGGACGCCGCCGATGTACAGCGCACCGAACACCAGGATGAGCATGACCATCGCGGTGCCCTGGTCACCACCGAGGACGACGAGCCCGAGCGACAGCATCGAGGCGATCCCGATCGGGATGAACACCTCTTTCCAGTCGTCGAGCTTGTCCCGCTTGACGTAGATGATGGCGCCGATGCCGAGCACCAGCCCGAGCTTCACGACCTCGGACGGCTGCGCGGTGAACGACCCGAGCTCGATCCAGTTCCGGTTGCCCTGGATGTCGATGCCGAGCGGGGTGAACACCAGCAGCTGCAGGACGAGCGCAGCACCGAGCAGCCGCATCGCCCACTTCCGCCAGACCCGGGTCGGGACCCGGCTGGCGATGAGCATGAGCGGCACGCCGAGCACGGCGTACAGGCCCTGACGGGACGCCGCCCCGAAGAAGTCGTGGGTCGCCGCGTACTCCTCGACGCTCGACGAGGACAGCACCATCACGACGCCGAAGACGACGAGGAACAGCGTGACGCCGAGGATCGTGTAGAAGGTGCTGGACTCCGCGACGAAGACGTTCTTGACGGCGACGATCGCGCCGTTCGTCCGTCGCGGGGTCGACGCGGTCCGGCCGTTACGGCTGTTCGGAAGATCCGTCGGTGTCGTCGCCATCGACTTCTCCTCCCAGGTGCTCGTTGACCGCGGCCGCGAAACGCTGCCCCCGGTCGGCGTAGGAGCCGAACTGGTCGAACGACGCCGCCGCCGGGGCGAGGAGGACGGTGTCGCCCGGCCTCGCGACCGATGCGGCATGCCGGACCGCCTCGCGCATGACCTGATCAGTGTCCGTCGTCTCGACCTGGAGCACCGGGACCGCGGACGCGTGTCGCGCGAATGCCTCGAGGACCGGGGTCCGGTCGGTGCCGATCACCACGACGGCGCGGACACCCGGGCCGAAGCGCTCGACCAGACCGTCGACATCGACGCCCTTGAACAGCCCGCCGACGATCCACACGACGGTTTCGAACGACGCGAGCGACGCGGTGGCGGCGTGCGGGTTCGTGGCCTTGGAGTCGTCGACCCAGGTGATGCCGTCCGCCTGGGCCACGAGCTCGGTGCGGTGGTGATCGGCGCGGAACGCCCGGACGGCCGACTGGATGGCGCTCGGCTGGACGGTGCCGGCACGGGCCAGGGCAGCGGCGGCCAGGACGTTCATGGTCATGTGCGGGCTGGCGAGCCCGGCGGCCTCGAGGTCGGCGATCGTCGACAGCTCGAGCGCGCTGTTGCGGCGGTCCTCGTTGAAGGCCCGGTCGCACAGGACGTCCTCGACGATGCCGACGTCACCGGGAGCGGGGACACCGGGGGTGAAGCCGACCGCACGGCAGCCCTCCACCACGTCGGCCTCCTGCACCATCCGCCGGGTGGCCTCGTCCGAGGTGTTGTAGACGCACGCCATCACGGTGCGCTCGTAGACCTTGGCCTTCGCCGCGCGGTACGCCTCGGCGGAGCCGTGCCACTCCAGGTGGTCGTCGGCGATGTTCAGGCAGGCACTCGCGAGCGGCACCACGGCGCCGTCACCGGACGTCGCCGCGTAGTGCAGCTGGTGGCTCGAGAGCTCGACGACGAGCACGTCGTAGCCGACCGGGTCGCGGACGACGTCGAGCACCGGCACGCCGATGTTCCCGCACGCAACGGCACGCAGGCCGCCGGCCTCGTACATCGCGGTCGTGAGCTGTGTCGTCGTGGTCTTGCCGTTCGTGCCCGTGATCGTGATCCAGGGGGCCGCGACCGGGCCGCGGACGACCTTGTCGCGCACGCGCCAGGCGAGCTCGATGTCACCCCAGACGGTGCTGTTCGTCACCGACCACTGCACAGTGGCGTTGTGCGGGGGCAGCCCCGGCGACACGATGACGACGTCGGGTGCCTGCTGCACGAGGGCGTCCGGCACGGAGTCGAGCGGCGTCTGCAGGAACCGGGCACCGATCACGTCGAGCAGCTCGACGCTGTCAGCGGGGGCGTCGGACGAGTAGACCGTCACCTCGCTGCCGAGCTCGACGAGCGTGTCGGCGACCGAGAACCCGGTGGCACCGAGGCCGAGGACGGCGACGTTGAGCCCCTTCCACCCCTCGGAGTACCAGCTGTCGAGGGACTGGAGGCGGGACGGCGAGGACACCGGGTCAACCAACGCGTGCGATCCATTCGAGGTAGAAGAGTCCGACCCCCGCCGCGACGAAGAGCCCGGCGATGATCCAGAAGCGGACGACGACGGTCACCTCGGCCCACCCCTTCAGTTCGAAGTGGTGGTGCAGCGGACTCATCAGGAAGATGCGCTTGCCGTGGGTGATCTTGAAGTAGGCCCGCTGCAGGATGACGGAGCCGGTGACGATGAAGAACAGGCCACCGATGAGGACGAGCAGCAGCTCGGTGCGGCTGAGGATCGCGAGGCCGGCCAGGGCACCGCCGAGGCCGAGCGAACCGGTGTCGCCGAGGAAGATCTGCGCCGGCGAGGTGTTGTACCAGAGGAACCCGATGAGCCCACCGCAGACCGCGGCCGCGACCACGGCGAGGTCGAGCGGGTTCGACACGGTGTAGCAGGCGTGTGCGGTGCTCGAGTCGAGCCGGGCGCCGCCGCAGATCTGGTTCGACTGCCAGAAGCCGATGATGACGTACGAGCCGATCGCCAGGATGCTCGACCCGGTGGCCAGGCCGTCGAGCCCGTCGGCCACGTTCACGCCGTTCGACGTGGACACCGTCAGCAGGACGATCCAGGCGAGGAACAGCACGGTGCCGATGACGGTGCCGAGCGCCATGAAGTCGAGCCACGGCACGTCGCGGATCGCCGAGATCATCGTGGACGCCGGCGGCTTCCCGTTGGACGTCGGCACGACCAGGGCGATCGTCGCGAAGATGACGCCGACGATGACCTGGCCGAGGATCTTGGCCCAGCCGCCGAGCCCGAGGCTCCGCTGACGGCGCACCTTCAGGAAGTCGTCGATGAAGCCGACGAACCCGAGCCCGACCATCAGGAAGAGCACGAGCAGCCCGGACAGCGTGATCGAGTCACGCCCGACCAGGTGGCCGACGAAGTACCCGATCACCGCACCGATGATCAGGACGATGCCGCCCATGGTGGCGGTGCCGCGCTTGGTGTGGTGGGACTGCGGACCGTCGTCACGGATGAACTGCCCCCACCCGAGACGGTGGAAGAGCTTGATGAAGGACGGGGTGAGCAGCAACGTGAACACCAGCGACGTGGCGCCGGCGACGAGGAGCGCGATCATTCGGTGACACCTCCGAGGCGGTCGCCGAGGAATCGCAGTTCGGCAGACTTCGAGGACTTGACGAGGACGACGTCGCCGGGGCGGAGCATCTCCTGCATGGCACGGACGGCGTCGTCGACGTCCTCGATGTACACGGACTCGCCGTCCCACGATCCCTCGAGGGTGGCGGCCTGGTGGATGGGCATCGCGCCGCGGCCGACGACCACGAGCTGTCCGATGCCGAGGCGGACGACGAGCCGACCGATCCGGTCGTGCTCCTCGACGGAGTACTCACCGAGCTCGGCCATCTCACCGAGCACGGCGACGGTCCGCTCCCCCGGGCGCACGATCTGCGCCAGGGTCCGCAGCGCCGCCGCGGTGGAGTCGGGCGACGCGTTGTACGCGTCGTTGATGACGGTGACGCCCTCGGGGCCGCCCTGGAGCAGCTCCATGCGCCAGCGCTCGGCGCGCGTCATCGACGCGAGCGCCGCGGCGCCGTCGGCGAGCGGGACGCCCCACAGGTGGGCGACGGTGAGCGCGGCGGACGCGTTCATCGCGTGGTGCTCACCCAGGATCGCGAGGCGCACGTCGACGTGATCCGGGCCTCCAGGCTGTCCTGGAGGCGCAGTGAGGGTGAAGCGGGTGCCGCTGCGGTCCGTCTCGATGCTGGTGATGCGGTAGTCGGCCTCGGCCGACGTGCCGAAGCCCACCACGCGCGCAGCCGTCAGGTCGCGCATCGACGCGACGCGGTCGTCGTCGACGTTGAGCAGGGCCGTGGCGGTCTCGGGCAGGTCGGTGACCATCTCCGACTTCGCGCGCTGCGTCGCCTCGATGCCGCCGAACTCGCCGGCGTGCGCGAGGCCCACCTTGAGGACGACGCCGAGGTCGGGCTCGGCGATCGAGACGAGCTTGGCGATGTGGCCGACGCCGCTCGCGCCCATCTCGACCACCAGGTACCGGGTGTCGTACGTCACTCGGAGCATCGAGATCGGCGCGCCGACGTGGTTGTTGAACGATCCCTCGGGCGCGACGGTCGCGCCGTGTTGCTCGAGGATCGTGCGGAGCATGTTCTTCGTGCTCGTCTTGCCGTTCGAGCCGGTGATCCCGACGACCCGCAGGGGTGCCGGGCGACCATCGGCGTCGACGCGGTCCGCGGTGCTCATCCGGACGCGCGTGACGACCTCGTGCGCGAGCACGGCGAGGGCCTCGTACCCGTCGGCGACGACGATCTGCGGCGCGGTGGTGTCCACGCGCTCGGGCGTGATCACCAGGGCGGCACCGGCGTCGACCGCAGCGGGCACGAAGCGTCGGCCGTCGGTGACCTCACCGGGCAGGGCGAAGAAGACGCTGCCGGGGCGGACCAGGCGGGAGTCGGTCTCGACCGAGCCCTCGACGACCAGGTCGCCGGGCTCGGCGACGTCGGTCGCCTGCGCGCCGCCGATCAGCTCGCCGCCGACCGCGGTGGCGATCTCGGCGAGGGTCATGGCGATCATCGGACGTCCTCCGCCGGACCGGAGTTCGGCTCCCAGCCGGCCTCGCGCAGGGCCGCGCGGGCCTCGTCGCGGGCGGAGTACGGCGTGCGGACACCCTGGATGTCGCGGTAGTCCTGGTGCCCCGGGCCGGCCCAGAGGATCGAGTCCCCCTCGCCGACCAGGCTCACGGCCGTGCGGATCGCCGCCTCGGGCGGGCTGACCTCGTGGATCTCGTGGTCCGGGTACGCGGCACGTGCGGCGTCGACCAGGGTCTTCCGGATCGACGCGGCGTCCTCGAAGCGCGGGTGGTGGTCGGTGACGACGAGGATGTCGCTGCCGGCCGCCGCCACGCGGGCCATGTCGCCGCGCTTCGTGGTGTCGCGGTCGCCGTCGGCGCCGAACAGCATGAGGACCTTGCCGGAGGTGAACTGCCGGACCGCGGCCAGGGTGTTCTCGAAGGCGTCGGCGCTGTGGCCGAAGTCGACGTAGACGCTCGGGCCATGCTCGCCGGAGACGCGCTCGGTGCGACCGGGCAGGTAGCACTCGATGGCGGAGACGCGGTGCGTCTCGCCGTCGCGCTCGCTCGCGTCGTCCTCGTCAGGGTAGCGACGGTGGTTGCTCTCCAGCGCGTGCGCGATGGCACCCAGCTCGAACCCGCCTTCGACGAGCATGACGATCGCGAGTGCCGCGTTCGCCGCCATGTGCCAGCCGATGAGCGGCACACGAGTGGTCAGTCCGCGGCCCTCGGGGCCGGTCAGACGGAACTCGGTGTAGGCGGCGTGCGCCTCGACGATGTCGACGTGCCACTCGGCCTCGACGTCGGGGTGCACGGTGATCGTGGTGACCGGGATGCGGGAGTCCTGCACCACGCGGTGGCCCCAGTCGGTGTCCAGCGAGACGACGCCGCGACGGGCGTGCTCGGGCTGGAACAGCGGGAGCTTCGCCTGGTAGTACTCCTCCATGTCGGCGTAGTCGTCGAGGTGGTCGTGCGACAGGTTCGTGAAGGCCGCGACGTCGAAGACGATGCCGTCGACGCGGTGCCGGCTGAGGGCCTGGGCACTGACCTCGACGGCGACCGCGCGGACCTCGCTCTCGCGCATGCGGGCGAGGAGCGCGTGCATCTCGCTGGCCTCGGGCGTGGTCAGGCGGCTCGTCACGCTGAGCGAACCGATGTGGCGCTCGGCGGTCGAGCTCAGGCCGGTGACCAGGCCGAGCTGCTTGAGGATGCCCTCGAGGATGTAGGACGTGCTCGTCTTGCCGTTCGTGCCGGTGACGGCGAACAGCTGCGGCAGGTCGGTGGCCTCGTCGGGGTGCGTGCGGTAGACCCACGCCGCGACGTCGCCGAGGGCGGCGCGGGGGTCGTCGACGACGAGCACCGGCAGCCCGGACGGCTCGACCAGTGCGGCGCCGTCCTGGTCGGTCAGGACGGCGACGGCGCCGCGCTCGGCGGCCTCCGTCGCGAACTGTGCGCCGTGCCGGTTCGCACCGTGCACGCCGACGAACAGGTCACCCGGCTGCACCTCGGTGGCGCTCAGGGTGACACCGGTGGTCTCGATGCTGTCGACCGAGCCGACGACTCGCAGACCGAACGCGTTGGCGAGTTCGGAGACGGCCCTCGGGGTCGGGTGTTCGGGTCGGAGGACCGGGGGGATCCGTGCGGACAAGTGTTCCTTCTTCCTCACCACGTGGACGGGTAGAGCTTCGCCTCGGACGCGGAGGGGGCTACTCGGTACTTCTCGAGCACCTGGGACATGAGTGTGCGGAACGCCGGAGCCGCTCCGCTGGACCACTTGTTGGTCTGCGGCTTCGTGAACGTCACCGTGACAACATACTGGGGGTCTTCGGCGGGTGCCATTCCGGCCACCGATGTGATGCGCTGACCGCCGTAGCCCTGCGACCCCTCGGCCACCTCGGCGGTCCCCGTCTTCGCGGCGATGTTGTAGCCGGAGATCGGCTTCATGCCCACCAGCGTGCCACCCGTGACGACGCTCTGCAGCATGTCGGTGACCTGCGTTGCGGCTGCTGCGGAGACGACCCGCTGCTTCTGCACGTCGGGCGCGTCGATCGTCTTGCCGTCGGCCGTGGTGCAGCCCTTGACGAAGTGCAGCGGGATCCGGACACCGTCGTTCGCGATCGTCTGGAACACGCTCGCGACCTGGACCGCGGTCGTCGAGATGCCCTGGCCGAACATCGAGTTGATGTTCGTCTGCTGGTCCCAGTTCGGGCTCGTGCCGTAGTCCATCGACGGCTGGCCCGGGTAGTCGATCGCCGTCTCCGGCTCGAACAGCCCGAACTTCTTCATGTAGTCGAAGCGCTGCTGTGCTGTCAGCCGTGCGCCGAGCTCGGTGATGCCGACGTTCGACGAGTTCTGCAGGATGCCGGTCAGCGTGAGGTTCTCGGTGGCGTGGAACTCGGAGTCGTGGATCGTGCCGCCCCAGGGGAACGTGCGCGAGTACGGCACGACCGCCTGGTCGGTCGGGCTCGACTTGCCCTGGTCGAGCAGCGCGGCGGCGATGGCGGCCTTGATCGTGGAGCCCGGCTCGTACGACGCCGTCAGGGCGCGGGAGCCGAAGGCGCCCTTGTCGGTCGTGGCGTCGACGTCGTTCGGGTCCACCGTCGGGTAGTCGGCGACCGCGAGCAGCTCACCCGTCTTGACGCTCGTGACGGTCGCCGTCGCGGACTCCGCCTGCAGCGTCTTGGCGGCGGACGCGATGGTCTGCTGTGCCATGTACTGCAGGTCGCTGTCGATCGTGGTCTCGAGCGTGCCGCCGTCCTTGGCCTTCTTCGTGGTCACGGTGCTGCCCGGGAGCTGCACGCCGTCCTCGCCGCGCTCGTAGGTCTCCGAGCCGTTGGTGCCCGCCAGGCACTGGTTGTAGGAGTACTCCAGGCCGGCCTGAGCGCCGTCCGTGCCCATGAAGCCGGTGAGGTTGCCCGTGGTCGCGCCGGTCGGGTACACCCGCGCCGCCTGCGGCTCCGGGTACAGCCAGGGGATGCCGAGTGCCCGCACGGCCTCGTAGTGCTGCACGTCGAGGCCCTTGACCAGGTACGCGAAGTCGGACTTCGGGTTCGCGGCGATGTTCTTCCGCATGGTCGCGACGTCGCCCCCGGAGGCCTTCGCCAGCGCGCTGAGGGCGGTGCCGACGCTGACGTCCTTGATGCGGGTGCCGCCGAGCTTGCCCTTGAACTGCTTGACCAGGCGCGGCGAGGTCGTGATGTTGTACCGGGTCACGCTGTCGGCGAGTTCGGTTCCGTTGCGGTCCACGATCGACCCACGTGTGCCGTAGATCGTCACGGGGATGCTGCGCTTCTGGGCCGACGCCTTGTTCAGCTCCGACGCCTGGACGACCTGGATGTCGACGAGCCGCACCACGAACACCCCGACGAGGGCGATCACGGCGAGCATCACGATGCTGTAGCGCAGGCGTCGGTTGCGGATCGTCTTCGTCACGCGGTGCGGTCCTTCCCGGGCGGTGCTGAGGGTGCGGCGGACCCGCCGGTCACCGGGTGGAGGGCGCCTGGAGCGGGTTCGCGTCGGACTCTACGGACGACTTCGTCGTCCCCTGGTCCGACGCGCTGGCGCCGCTCGTCTTCTCAGACGTGGCGGTGCTGTCGGTGGATCCCGTGGCACCCGACTTGCTCGTCGTGCCCGTCTCCTTGCTGGTGGAGGTGTCCCCCGGCTTCGTGGCCAGCGGGACGTCGTTCAGCAGCGAGTTCGGCACCTGGTTCTCGGTGGACGCCGTGGCCTCGTCGGGCTTCGCCGGCGTCGGCGTGCCGTACACCCGACCGGTCTTCGGGTCGAGGTACACGGGCGTCGAGTTGGCGATCATGCCGAGCGATTGGGCGTTGCGGGCCAGGTTCTGCGGCGAGTCGAGGACCCGGAGCTGCTCGGACAGCGACTGCTGCGTGCGGGACAGGTTCGTCTGCTCGGCCGACAGCGAGTTGAGCGTGTAGGCGCCCTGGCTGAGCACCATGCTGATGCCGAGCTGGGCCAGCAGCAGGATCCCGAGCGCGGCGACGGCCACCACGGCGTACCCGATGCGGGGGCGTGCCCGGCGCTGGGCCGCGGTCGGGGTGACCTCGACCAGCTCGGGGCGGTGCTGACGGTCGGGGCGCGGGGCCCGCGACGGGACGACCGCAGGGTCGACGAGTGCGAGGTTCGTGCTCATGTCAGTTCCGGATCCGCTCGGCCGCGCGCAGGCGCACGGGGGTTGCTCGGGGGTTGGCGGCGCGTTCGGCCTCGTCGGCCAGCTCGGCGCCCTTGACGATCAGGGAGAAGGTCGGGGCGTGCTCGGGCAGCTCCACCGGCAGGCCGGCGGGGGCGCTCGACTTCGTGCGCTCCACCAGGGCCCGCTTGACGATGCGGTCCTCGAGGGACTGGTACGACTCGACGACGATCCGGCCGCCGACCGCGATGGCGTCCAGCGCCGCCGGGATCGCCCGCTCGAGCACGCTGAGTTCGGCGTTGACCTCGATGCGGAGTGCCTGGAAGACGCGCTTGGCCGGGTGCCCCTGACGCTGGATGGCGACCGGGGTCGCGTCGTGGAGCACCTGGACCAGGTCACCGGACATCTCGAACGGCTTCGTCGCCCGCCGCTCGACGATCGCTCGGGCGTAGCGGCCGGCGAGCTTCTCCTCGCCGTAGCGCTGGAAGATGCGGCGGAGTTCGCCCTCGTCGTAGGTGGCCAGGACGTCGGCGGCGGTCTGCCCCTCGGTCCGGTCCATGCGCATGTCGAGCGGTGCGTCCTGGCTGTACGCGAAACCGCGCTCGGCCCGGTCGAGCTGCAGCGAGCTCACGCCGAGGTCGAACAGCACGCCGTCGACCTTCGTGAAGCCCTCGCCCTCGATCGCGTCGACGATGCCGTCGTACACGGTGTGCACGAGGCGGACGCGGTCGCCGAAGCGGGCCAGGCGCTCCCCCGCGATGCCGAGAGCGTCGGTGTCGCGGTCGAGTCCGATGAGCGTGAGCTCCGGGAACCGCTCGAGCAGGCCCTCGGAGTGGCCGCCCATGCCGAGCGTGGCGTCGACGACGACCTTGCCCGGCCCCTCGAGCGTCGGCGTGAAGAGGTCGACGATGCGCTCGAGCATCACCGGCGTGTGCGGGAAGCGTGGCGTCTCGCTGTCGTTGTCGGCCATGTGCAGCCCCTCGTCTCCTGGGCCGTGGGTCCGGATCCCCATCCATGCGACCTGACACCGGGGAAGTGGCGTCAGGGCTTCACGGCTGGGAGTCCCGATCCGCGGATCAGAAGATCCCCGGGATCACCTCCTCGTCGTTGTCGGCGAATGCCTCTTCGGCTTCGGCGTAGTAGGCCTCCCACGCGGGGGTGGACCAGATCTCGGCACGGTCACCGCTGCCGATGACCGTGAGGTCCCGCTCGAGCCCCGCGTACTCGCGGAGGTTCTGCGGGATCGTCACGCGGTTCTGCTTGTCGGGCTGTTCGGCGCTGGCCCCCGAGAGGAACAGACGCATGTAGTCCCTGGTGCGCTTCGACGTCATCGGGGCGGTCCGGATGCGCTCGTGGAGTTCCTCGAACGTCCGGGCACTGAAGACCACGACGCAGCGTTCCTGGCCGCGGGTCATCACGAGCCCGCCGGACAGTTCGTCCCGGAACTTGGCGGGGAGGATCACGCGACCCTTCTCGTCGAGCTTCGGGGCATGAGTACCGAGCAGCACGTCGGGCCTCCCCTCCGCTCCACCGGACCGTTGCGAGCCCCACTTTACTCCACTCCCCTCCCCAAGCCCAGGAATCCGCTCCCTTTTCGGCCGGCGACACCCCTACTGGGGGCACGCAGACCGGAATGCACCCCGCGGGGAGGACCCCGGATGCCCGGATCCATGCGGTTCGCGAGCGCCAGAGCAGGCGTGGAGGAAAGTGGAGGACTTTCGCAGCCGGTGGAGCGCCTCGGGGCGCGCCGCGGGCGCTCGACGCCGAGCGGGCACGAACTGTCGCTCGCGCGGCCCCCAGCCGACAGTTCGTGCGACCTCGGCCTTCACCGCGGGGCATGTCGTGACCACTCGCGCACGCACCGGCGGCGGTCCGCCCCGGCCACTCCGGCCTGGAGGCCCGTCCCACCTCCGCCGCGGAGCTCACACGGGCGCACGGTCGGCTCCACCACGCCCGGCCGCCGGTCAGCGCACGGTCACGACGTACCGCCGCCGCGACACCGAGCGGGCACGAACCGTCGCTCGCGCGGGCCCCAGCCGACAGTTCCTGCACCCTCGGCATCCACCGCGCGGCATGTCGTGACCACTCGCGCACGCACCGGCGGCGGTCCACCCCGGCCACTCCGGCCTGGAGGCCCGCCCCACCACCGCCGCGGAGCTCACGCGGGCGCACGGTCGGCTCCACCACGCCCGGCCGCCGGTCAGCGCACGGTCACGACGTACCGCCGCCGCGACACCGAGCGGGCACGAACTGTCGCTCGCGCGGGCCCCAGCCGACAGTTCCTGCACCCTCGGCGTCCACCGCACGGCACGTCGTGACCACTTGCGCACACACCGGCGGCGGTCCACCCCGGCCTGGAGCCCGTCCCACCGCCGCCGCGGTGCTCACGCGGGCGCACGGTCGGCTCCACCACGCCCGGCCGCCGGTCAGCGCATGGTCACGACGTGCCGCCGCCGCGACGCCGAGTGGTCACGAACCGTCGCTCGCACCGGCCTCAGCCGACAGTTCCTGCACCCTCGGCATCCACCGCGCGGCATGTCGTGACCACTCGCGCACGCACGACTCCGCAACGACAGGCCCCTGGAAACACGAAACGGGGCCGACCCGAAGGCCGACCCCGTGGAGGAGTGTGGAGGGAGTCCTGGCGACCCCCGTCAGCTACTGACTCTGGTCGTTGCGCTTGTCCCAGCGCTCGTTCATCCGGTCCATGAAGGACCCGCCGCCACCGGTGGACGGACGCGCCGAACCACCGGACGCGGGCTTGCCCGGCCGAGCGGGCTTCGCCTTCGGGGCACGCATGCCCGGGCGCAGCGCGAACAGGACACCGGCGAGCATCACGACGAAGCCGAGGATGCCCAGCAGCGGCGCCTTGATGACGAGGCCGACGATGACGATGGCGACCCCGGCGAGTGCACCGAGGACCCCGAGCGTGATGGCTGTGTACGTCGGACGACCCTGTCGACGTGTGACACGAGCCACGAAATCGGAATCGTTCTGGTAGAGGCTGCGCTCCATCTCTTCGAGAAGGCGCTGCTCCTGTTCCGAGAGCGGCATCTTGGTTCCCTCTGTTCCTGGGATCGACGCGGGGTTGAAAAACGCGGGTTGAGTGGACCGATTCTATGCCTCGACCACTCCACTAGGGTAGGGATCGTGGCTGAGAGTACGCGATTAGTGGACCTCGTATCGGCGCGTATCGACCGGGCACTCGACGAGCAGCGTGAACGGCTCCTCGCGATCAGCCCCGACCTCGCACCGTTCGACCGGTACGCCCGAGACCTGTTGTCCGGCGGCAAGCGCTTCCGGGCACTGTTCTGCTACTGGGGATGGCAGTCGGTGGCGGGCCGTTCGGGCTCGTTCGACCCGCTGGCCGAAGGGTCCCGGCAGACCACCGCCGAGGCCGTCGTCACTGTCGCCGCAGCGCTCGAGGTCTTCCACGCCGCGGCCCTGGTGCACGACGACATCATGGACCGCTCGGACACCCGTCGTGGGCGTCCCGCCGCGCACCGCCGCTTCGAGTCCCTGCACGAGGAGTCCGGCTTCGTCGGCGACCGCGGGCAGTACGGCACGAACTCCGCGCTGCTCCTCGGCGACCTGCTGCTCTCGCTGAGCGACTCGGTCTTCGACGAGGGCCTCGCGCTCCTCGACCCGGTGCGGGCCCGCATCGTCCGCCAGGAGTTCCACGCGATGCGCCTCGACGTCACGGCGGGGCAGTACCTCGACGTGCACGAGGAGACCGCCTGGCCGGTCATCGACGAGTCCGAGCACCTGCTCCGCGCCCAGCGCGTCATCGTCTTCAAGTCGGCGAAGTACTCGATCGAGGCCCCGCTGGTCATCGGCGCCCTGGTCGCCGGCGCGAGCGACTCCCAGCTCGAGGGTCTCCGCGCCTTCGGACTCCCCCTCGGCGTGGCGTACCAGCTCCGCGACGACATGCTCGGGGTCTTCGGTGACCCCGAGGTCACCGGCAAGCCGGCCGGCGACGACCTGCGCGAGGGCAAGCGCACCGTCCTCATCGCCTCGGCGCGCAAGACGCTGGCGAGCGGCCCGCGGCAGCTCCTGGACGAGCTCCTCGGCGACCCCGACCTCGACGAGGAGCAGGTGCAGATGCTCCGCGCCACCCTCACCGAGTCCGGTGCCGTCGCCGCCGTGGAGCGGTCGATCGAGCGGCACGTCCAGCGCGCCAAGGCGGCACTGGACGCCTCGCCGCTGACACCGTCGGCACGCGAGCAGCTCGCGTCGCTGGCCGACACGGTCAGCCGCCGGTCGTCCTAGACACGGCCACAGGACGAAAGGGAGGCCCGGTGCCAGCTGGCACCGGGCCTCCCGTCCGTCCGGAACGCGTCTAGAGCAGCGACTGGGCGATGCGACGCACCTCGGCCTTGCGACCGGCGCGCAGCGCCGCGATCGGCGTGGTGCCCATCGCGTCGTCGACGGTGAGCATCCAGCGCACCGCCTCGTCGTCGGTGAAGCCGTTGTCGCCGAGCACGATCAGCGTGCCGCGGAGTTCGGGCATCGGCTCGCCGTCCTCGAGGAACTCGACCGGGACGCGCAGCACACCGCCGACGCGGGCTGCGAGCAGGGTCTTCTGCTCGAAGAGTCGGTGGATCCGTCCGGGGCTGGTGCTGAACATGTCCACCAGCTCGGGGACGGTCAGCCAGCGTTCGGAGAGGGACAGGTCGTCGACGGGTGCGGCACTCACACGCCCATGGTGCCAGAGTGACCGCCGGAGTGAATGCGCCTCGTTCGTCACATTCGTCACATCCACCCCATCTGACTCTCTGGTTGACTTGGGAATCAGGCCATGCCAGCGTTGTGGCACCTGTGAGTGCGCGCATGCGTGCGCACGGCTCAGTCGAGATCAGGAGAAACCCGTGGACCACGCTGCAGACGAAGTCGCCCGGCGCGCACGATCCGCCCGGTTCGCCACCATGCCCATCGTCCTCGCGGGCACCATCGCCGTGACCGCCAGCCTCACCGGCCCGGTCGCGCACGCCGAGCCGCGGCACGACGACGCCGACGCGAACCACAAGCGCCACGTCGACCAGGACCGCGCCGTCACCGACCGACCGGTGTTCGGCACCGCCGTCGCCCGGCCGTCGCAGACCGTCCTGCGGACCGTCGCCGCGACCACGAAGGGCCCGACCACGGCTGTGCCCACGAGCTACACCGTCCACCACGGCGACACGGTCTCGGGCATCGCCGCCCGCTTCGGCCTGTCGGCGCAGGAGATCCTCGTGCGCAACGGCCTCGGCTGGAACACGATCATCCACCCCGGGCAGACGCTCCACCTGGCATCGACACCCGCCGTCACCACCGCCGCGGCGCGCACCTCCGGCTCGACCGGCGGCTCCGGCTCGGACACCTCGAGCTACCACGTGAAGCACGGCGACACCGTCTCCGGCATCGCGTCCCGCGTCGGCGTGTCGACCACGGCGCTCCTCAGCGCGAACAAGCTGTCGCAGCGCAGCGTCATCTACCCCGGCCAGACGCTGCGGGTGCCGCACGGCACGTCGTCGACGCCGTCGGTGTCCACCGCCTCGGCCCCGTCGACGAAGTCGAGCGTGAAGATCAGCGCCGGCGACACCGTGGGCTCGATCGCCGCCGCGCACCACGTCTCGGTCAAGTCACTCCTGTCGGCGAACGGCCTGTCGTACACGAGCACGATCTATGCCGGCAAGACGCTCGTCATCCCGTCGTCGAACGCCACCGCGGCCCCCGCGGTCGCTGCCAGCGCTGCGGTCAGCGGTGCCGTCGGCCTGAGCGCCGAGCAGCGCCAGAACGCCGCGACCATCGTCTCCGTCGGTCGATCGCTCGGCGTCCCAGACCGCGGCATCGTCGTGGCACTCGCCGCCGCGATGCAGGAGTCGAGCCTCCGGAACCTGGCGCACGGCGACCGCGACTCGGTCGGCCTGTTCCAGCAGCGTCCGAGCCAGGGCTGGGGCAGCGCCTCGAAGCTGCAGGACCCGGCGCACGCCACCGCGCTGTTCTTCGGTGGGCGGAACAACCCGAACGCCGGCAAGACCCGCGGGCTGCTCGACGTGCCCGGCTGGTCCTCGATGAGCATCACCGACGCGGCCCAGGCCGTGCAGCTCTCCGCCTACCCGAAGGCCTACGCCTCCTGGGCGAGCGCCGCCGAGGGCTGGCTGGCGACCCTCTGAGCCTCA
Source organism: Curtobacterium sp. MCSS17_005 (assembly GCF_003234225.2). Taxonomy (NCBI): domain Bacteria; kingdom Bacillati; phylum Actinomycetota; class Actinomycetes; order Micrococcales; family Microbacteriaceae; genus Curtobacterium; species Curtobacterium sp. MCSS17_005. The sequence continues at coordinate 1,528,873 of NZ_CP126258.1, read as the reverse complement.
TCCGGAAGATCGAGATTGGGTCACGGCCGGTGCGCCGGCGCGTCCGAGTGCGGTCTCGATTCGTAGAATGCCGCCGATGACCACCAACGCCGCCACGGACCCGATGATCGGTCGCATGATCGATCAGCGGTACCGCGTCCGCTCCCGCATCGCGCGCGGGGGCATGGCGACCGTCTACCTCGCGACCGACGTGCGCCTCGAGCGACGCGTCGCGATCAAGATCATGCACGGGCACCTGGCCGACGACCAGGCGTTCCGTGAGCGCTTCATCCAGGAGGCCCGCTCGGCTGCCCGGCTGTCGCACCCGAACCTGGTGGGCGTCTACGACCAGGGCGCCGAGGGCGAGATCGCCTACATCGTCATGGAGTACATCCCCGGCATCACGCTGCGCGACCTGCTGCAGGAGCACCACGCCCTGACGCCCGAGCAGGCGACGGACATCCTGCGCGCCGTGCTGGCCGGCCTCGCCTCGGCCCACCGCGCCGGGATCGTGCACCGCGACCTGAAGCCCGAGAACGTCCTGCTCGCGGACGACGGCCGCATCAAGCTCGGCGACTTCGGCCTGGCCCGCGCAACGACCGCGAACACGGCGACCGGCGCGGCCCTGCTCGGCACGATCGCCTACCTGTCCCCCGAGCTCGTGACGCGCGGTGCCGCCGACTCGCGCAGCGACATCTACGCGCTCGGCATCATGCTCTACGAGATGCTCACCGGCGAGCAGCCCTACAAGGGCGAGCAGCCGATGCAGATCGCCTACCAGCACGCCAACGACTCCGTGCCGGCGCCGAGTGCCGCCGTGTCCGGGGTGCCGCCGGAGCTCGACGAGCTGGTCGCCTGGTCGACCGCACGCGACCCCGAGGACCGCCCCCGCGATGCCCGCGAGATGCTCGACCACATGTCGGGCAACCAGCAGCGCGCGACCGGCCAGTACCGCACGGCCGTGCTCCGCCCCGAGAACGGGACCGCGATCCTGCCCTCCGGTGGCGCCGGCACGCTCGGCGCCGCAGCGGCCGCGGCCTCGGTCGGGGCTGCAGGAGCCGCAGGAGCCGCAGGAGCCGCAGGAGCGGACGAGACCGCCATCATCGACCGGTCCGGCGACCGGGACACCGGCGACCGCGGTCGAGCACCCGCCCGTGCCCGCGGCAACGCTCCGGGCCCCCGTCGCACCGGGGCACAGCCGGGCGTGCTCTCCCCCGCCGGACAGCGGCTCGCCGACCAGTCGGCGAAGCGTCGGAAGCGCGGCTGGATCCTGCTGTCCGTGGTCGTCGTGCTCGCGCTGATCGGAGCCGGCTTCGGCTGGTACTTCGGACCGGGGCCGGGTGGCAACGTGCGGATCCCGGAAGTCACGGGCAAGTCGGTCTCGCAGGCCCGGCAGCTGCTCGAAGCACAGGGCCTGCAGGCGGCGTCGAAGACCGGGACACGGTTCGACGCCGTCGTCGCGAAGGGGCAGGTCTCCACGACGAAGCCAGCCGCGGAGCGCGAGGTGCAGAAGGGCACGGCGGTGCAGATCGTCGTGTCGAACGGCCCCCGGATGATCCCGCTGCCGGCGATCGTCGGCCAGCCGCTCTCCACCGTGACGGCCGCGCTCGACGACGACTTCGAGCTGCAGGACGACCGGTACGAGTTCTCCGCCGACGCCCCGAAGGACACCGTGGTCGCGGCGACCGGTCGGGCGTCCGGCGGCAAGGCGCTCGACCTCACGACGGTGCAGGCCTACGGCGAGACCGGGCCGGTCACGCTGACCGTCTCGCTCGGGCCGGTGCCCGACGTGGTCGGCAAGACGGTCGACGAGGCCTCCGCCGCACTCGACGAGGTCGGACTGATCCTCGGAGCCCGCACCGAGGAGTACAGCGACAGCGTGCCCTCCGGCCAGATCGTCTCCGCCGCCGTGCAGGACTCCCCCGCCGTGCGCGGGTCGGCGGTGGACGTCGTCGTGTCGAAGGGACCGACGCCGATCACCGTGCCCGAGGACGGCGTCGTCGGGGCGACGATCAACGAGGCGACGAAGACCCTCGAGGACCTCGGCCTCAAGGTCTCCGTGCCCGACTGCACGAACATCCTCTGCGGCTTCTACGACTGGAAGTCGAAGCTGCCGGTCACCGGCACCGACCCGGGCGTCGGCGCCACGGTCTACCGCGGCGACACGGTCACCCTGTCCTACGACCAGTAGTCCCGCCGGGCAGTTCCCACGGCCCGGAACGTGCGGACACGACGGACAGGAGGCCCGGTGCCAGCTGGCACCGGGCCTCCTGTCCGGGGGTTCCTGCGTTACGAGCGGTCGGGCTGGTGCGCACCGAGTTCCTCGGCCACCAGGAAGGCGAGCTCGAGGGACTGCATGTGGTTCAGGCGCGGGTCGCACAGCGACTCGTAGCGGGTGGCGAGGGTGGCCTCGTCGATGTGCTCCGAGCCGCCGAGGCACTCGGTGACGTCGTCACCGGTGAGCTCGACGTGCATGCCACCCGGGTACGTGCCGACCTGGCGGTGCGCCTCGAAGAAGCCGAGGACCTCGTCCACGACGTCGTCGAACCGGCGGGTCTTGTAGCCCGTCGGCGTGGTCAGGCCGTTGCCGTGCATCGGGTCGGTGACCCACAGCGGATTGGCGTCCATGCCCTTGATCGCCTCGAGCAACTTGGGCAGCTCGTCACGGATCTTGCCGGCACCCATCCGCGTGATGAAGGTCAGGCGACCCGGCTCACGGTTCGGGTCGAGCTTGTCGACGAGCGCCTTCATGTCGTCGACGCTCGTCGTCGGGCCGAGCTTCACACCGATCGGGTTGCGCACCCGCGACAGGAAGTCCACGTGGGCGCCGTCGATGTCACGCGTGCGCTCACCGATCCAGATGAAGTGACCGGACGTGTCGTACGCCAGGCCGGAGCGCGAGTCGATGCGGGTCATCGGGCGCTCGTAGTCCATCAGCAGCCCCTCGTGCGAGGCGTAGAACTCGACGTGCTTGAGCGCCTCGAAGTCGGCGCCGCAGGCGTCCATGAAGCGGATCGCGCGGTCGATCTCCTTGGCGAGGTGCTCGTAGCGGGCGTTCGCGGGGTTCGAGGCGAAGCCCTTGTTCCACGAGTGCACCTGGCGCAGGTCGGCGAAGCCCCCCTGCGTGAAGGCACGGACGAGGTTCAGCGTCGAAGCGGCGGTGTGGTAGCCCTGCACCAGGCGGCGCGGGTCGGCCGTCCGGCTCTCGGGCGTGAAGTCGTAGCCGTTCACGATGTCGCCGCGGTACGCGGGCAGCGTGACGTCACCGCGGGTCTCGAAGTCGCTCGAGCGGGGCTTGGCGAACTGGCCGGCCATGCGCCCCATCTTGATGACGGGCATCGAGGCACCGTAGGTCAGCACGACGGCCATCTGCAGGATCGTCTTCACCCGGTCGCGGATGGAGTCGGCGGTGGCACCGGCGAAGGTCTCGGCGCAGTCACCGCCCTGCAGCAGGAAGGCCTTGCCCTGGGCGGCCGCGGCGAGCCGCTCGCGCAGCTTGTCGACCTCGCCCGCGAACACGAGCGGCGGGAGCGTGGCGATCTCGGCCGAGGCGGCCTCGGCAGCGGCGGCGTCCGGCCAGGTCGGCTGCTGCTTGATCGGGAGCGTCCGCCAATAGTCGAGCCCCTCGATGACGTCCGGATCCTGCAGGGCGACGAAGTCGGTCGACTCGGGCAAGGGCGTTACCTCGGTGTTCTGTGCGGGCGGCCCGACGACGCTGACCGTACCGGGCCGCGCGTCGTCGATGGGCGTCCTGGCGGGGTGCCGGGACCATCAGAGCCTAACGTGCAGGCGTCGACTTCCGTTCCCGCATGACGGCCTCGCGCGCGGAGCTCGCCCGCTCCTTCACGCTGGTGGCGTAGACGTCCATGTACTCCTGACGGCTCAGGCCGGCGAGCTCGTGCATGACCTCGTCCGTGACGCTGCGCAGGATGAAGCGGTCGGTCTCGAACCCCTGGAACCGCGAGAAGTCGAGCGGCTTGCCGAACACGACCCCGACGCGCTTGATCTTCGGGAAGCGCTGCCCGATCTGCTGCACCTCGCGCGTGCCGACCATGGCCACGGGGACGACGAGCACGCGCCCCTCGAGGATCATCCGGGCGATGCCGGTGCGGCCGCGGTAGAGCTTGCCGTCGGGGCTGCGGGTGCCCTCGGGGTAGATGCCGAGCTGCTCACCGCGCGCCAGGACCTGCAGGCCGGTGCGCAGCGATGCCTCGGACGCCTTGCCGCCGGAGCGGTCGATCGGCAGCTGGCCGATGGCGTTGAAGAACGTCTTCGTCGCCCAGCCCTTCAGCCCGCGGCCGGTGAAGTAGTCGCTCTTCGCCAGGAACGACAGTCGACGGTCGAGCACCGCCGGCAGGATCACCGAGTCGATGAACGAGATGTGGTTCGACGCGAAGATGACCGGGCCCGAGGTCGGGACGTGCTCACGTCCGACGACCCACGGCCGGAACAGGGTGAGGATGAGCGGGCCGAGCACGAAGTTCTTCAGCAGCCAGTAGGTCATCGACGACTCCAGGTGGTGAGAAGGTGGTGGCCCGGGTGGGTGGCCCGACCCTACGCCGTGCGGGCGTGGATGCGGGCGAGGTCGGCGGCACCGACGACGCCGGCGTCGTTGACGAGTTCGGCGATCACGAAGTCCGGCTCCGGGTGGTACCCGCGGGCCGGCAGGTTGTTGAGGTACGCCTGCTTGATCGGGTCGAGCAGCCGGTCCCCCGCACTGGCGACCCCGCCGCCGAACACGAAGAGCTGCGGGTCGAGCACCGCGGACAGCGACGCGCACGCCTCGCCGAGGTGTCGACCGAGCCGACGGAGGGCCGCGAGGGCACCCGGGTCGTCGGCCAGGATCAGGTCGCCGACGATCTTGCCGTCGAGCTGGCCGCCGTTGTCGGCGCGGGCGTCGGCCAGCGCCGAACCGATGCCACCGGCGTCGGCGACGTCGTTCGCCATGCGCTGCAGGGCACGGCCCGAGCCGTACTGCTCGATGCAGCCGCGGGCGCCGCAGCCGCAGGGCAGCCCGTTCGGGACGATGCGCAGGTGGCCGATCTCGCCGCCGGTGCCGAAGCCACCGCGGAACAGGCGGTCCTCGGTCACGATGGCCCCACCGACACCCGTGCCGATGGTCAGCATGGTCATGTCGGACACGAGTCGACCGGCGCCGAACCGGAACTCGGCCCAACCGGCGGCGTTCGCGTCGTTGTCCACCGTGATGTGCAGGTCGCCGAGGCGCTGCTGCAGCTTCTGCCGGAGCGGTTCGTTCCGCCACCGGATGTTCGGCGTGTAGTAGACGATCGACTGCGAGGCGTCGATGAACCCGGGGGCAGCGACCCCCACGGCGCCGACCTGGTGGAGCGAGCTGAGTCGCTCGACCATCGAGACGACGTCGTCGAGCATGGCGTTCGGGTCCGCAGCGTTGGTGGCCACGCGGTCCTCGGCGACGATCTCGCCCAGTTCCGTCACGACCGCACCCGCGATCTTGGTGCCCCCGATGTCGATTCCGATGGCGTGCACGAGCAACGAGCCTACCGGTTCGCCGCGAAGTCACGGAACGCCCGGTGACGCGTCCTATGCTGGCGGTGTCGCCTCGGTGTTGAGGCGCACTCGAGTCGAACCGGCAGACAAGGGAGTCACCGTGAACGATCAGCGTCCTGCACGCAGCAGCGCCTCCACCGACACGTCCACCGCTGGCAGCGCCGCCACCGGGACCACGCCGTCGGCCGGGAGGCACGCCACACCACCCAGCGCCGGTCCCGTCGCCCCGGACCACGGCTCGGCAGCGAGGCTCCTCGGCGACCGCGTCCGCCGGACGCCCGACCGTCCGATCCTCGCTCAGCGCCACGGCGACACCTGGACCACCTTCACCGCTGCGGAGACCCTCGCCCGGGTCCGCGGCATCGCGAAGGGCTTCGTCGCCGCCGGGCTCGAACCGGGCGCACACGTCGCGATCCTGTCCCGCACCCGTCTGGAGTGGACCCTGGTCGACTTCGCCGTGTGGACAGCCGGCCTGGTGTCCGTGCCCGTCTACGAGACGAGCTCCCCCGATCAGGTGCGCTGGATCCTGTCCGACTCCGAGTCGGTCGCGATCGTCGTCGAGCAGGAGGAGCACGCACGCCGCGTCGCCTCCATCGCGCCCGACCTGCCGTCCCTGGGCCAGCACTGGACGATCGACGGTGGCGGCCTCGACGACCTGACCCGGCTCGGCGAGGACGTCACCGACGACGAACTCGACGCCCGGACCGCGAACGTGCACGGCCACGACGACGCCACGATCATCTACACCTCCGGCAGCACCGGCCGGCCGAAGGGCTGCGTCCTGCGGCACGACAACTTCACCGCCACGGTCGAGGGCGCGAGCGAAGCGATGCCCGAGGTCGTCGCCGACGACGCCTCGACCCTGCTGTTCATCCCGCTCGCCCACGTCTTCGCCCGGTTCATCGCCGCCATGTCGGTGTCCGCCGGCGTCCTCGTCGGCCACGAGCCGGACACCAAGGACCTGATGCGCGCGGTGTCGACCTTCGAGCCGACGTTCCTGCTCGCGGTCCCCCGGGTGTTCGAGAAGATCTACAACTCCGCCGAGCAGAAGGCCGACCTCGGCGGCAGGGGCCGGATCTTCCGCGCGGCGGCGGACACCGCCGTCGCCCACTCCGAGGCCCTCGCAGCCGGCAGGGTGCCGTTCCTGCTCGGGCTGAAGTTCAAGCTGTTCGACCGGCTCGTGTACGCCAAGCTCCGCGACGCCCTCGGCGGACGGGTCGAGTACGCCGTCAGCGGTTCGGCCCCCCTCTCCCCGCGGCTCTCGCACTTCTTCCGCTCGATCGGGGTGCTCATCCTCGAGGGCTACGGCCTGACCGAGACCACCGCTCCCGCCACCGTCAACCGTGCCCGGGAACTCCGCATCGGGACGGTCGGTCGGGCGCTGCCCGGCATCGAGGTCCGGATCGCCGACGACGGCGAGATCCTGATCCGCGGCGTCGACGTCTTCGACCGGTACTGGCGGAACGACGAGGCGACCGAGCACGCCTTCGCCGACGGCTGGTTCCGCACCGGCGACCTCGGCCGGATCGACGCCGACGGGGTCCTCACCGTCACCGGCCGCGCCAAGGAGCTCATCGTCACCGCGAGCGGCAAGAACGTCGCGCCGGCACCGCTCGAGGACGGCATCCGCGAGCACCCGCTCATCGGCCAGGTCGTGGTCGTCGGTGAGGGCAAGCCGTTCGTCGCAGCACTCGTGACGCTCGACCGCGAGATGCTCCCCGGATGGTGCGAGTCCCGCGGGATCACCCCGGCGCTGAGCGGGCACGAGGCCGCCTACGACGAGCGTGTGCTCTCCGCCGTCCAGGAGGCCATCGACGCCGCCAACGGCCGGGTCTCCCGCGCCGAGTCGGTCCGGTCGTTCACGATCCTCGACACGGACCTGACCGAGGCCTCCGGGCACCTCACGCCGAAGCTGACGATCAAGCGGTCGGTGATCCTCAAGGACTTCGCCGCGGACATCGACCACATCTACTCCGGGTCGAAGGTGCAGACGACGGCGACCCCGGTGATCGAGGGGCGGCGCCGCAACCGCGCGTAGCGCCCGCCGGGCGTCCCTGGTCGTTCCGGGCGTACCAGGTCGTTCCTTCTGACCAGGTACGCCCGATTCCGCAAGGTGCGCGCGCGGCTGCCCGTGAGCGACCAGCTCCGGGCGTACCGGGTCGTTTCGGGGGTTCCGGGTCGATTCTTCTGACCCGGTACGCCCGATTCCACCAGGTACGCGCGGGTCGGAGACGCAACGGCCTGGAGGCCCGGATCACGTCCGTCGGACGTGATCCGGGCCTCCAGGCCGTTCAGCGGGCGCCGGGGGCGCCGCGGGGCTCAGGCCTCCGGCGACTGCTCCGTCGCGGGGGCGTCGAGGACGGCGGTCGAACCGGTCGGGACGGTGGTCTCGGCTGGTCGACGGTTGGTGCGGGTGCGGTGCGAGCTGAGCTCGTCGTTCTGACTGGTCATGCGGGAGTCCTGGGGGGATGGGATGGTCGTCGGTGGGAGGCCGACAGCAGCACGGTACCTCCTCGTCAGGACAAAGCGACAATCCCCCGTGGGGGTGTCACACCACTGTTCACAGCCGGCGAACGCGGGCCTGTGCAACCACTCAGTGGAACCAGTCCTGCGCGCGGATGTCGCGCAGTGCCTGACGGCGGATCTCGGGGTCGAGCGTCATCACGTAGACGGTGCCGTCGAGGTGGTCGCACTCGTGCTGGAGCGCCTCGGCCATCAGGCCCGTGCCCTCGAGGACGACCTCGTCGCCGTCGACGTCCACACCCCGCACCTTCGCGTACGGGGAGCGACGCGTCGGGTAGCCGAGCCCCGGGACGGAGAGGCAGCCTTCTTCCATGAGCTCGGGCTCCCCGGAGACCTCGACGATCTCGGGGTTGAGGACGTAGCCGACCTCGCCGTCCACGTTGTACGAGAACGCACGGAGCCCGACGCCGATCTGGGGCGCGGCCACTCCGGCACGTCCGGGTTCCTTGACGGTGTCGATGAGGTCCTGCACGAGGTCACGGACCCCGGCGCTCCCGAGCAGTTCGGGGCGGATCGGGTCGGCCGGCGAACGGAGGACGGGGTCGCCGAACAGGCGGATGGGACGAACGGTCAATTTACTGCAGCACCACCAGGAGGTCGCCGGCGTCCACCTGCTGGGTCACCGGGATCGCGAGTCGGCCGACGGTGCCCGACACGGGCGCCGTGATGGCCGCTTCCATCTTCATCGCCTCGATGCTCGCCACCGGCGTACCGGCCTCGACGACGTCACCGACGGCGACCTTGAGCGTCACCACGCCGGAGAACGGCGCGGCCACGTGCTTGGGGTCCGACGCGTCGGCCTTCTCGGCCGCCTTCGTCTCGACCTCGACCGAACGGTCGCGGACGGCGACCGGGCGGAGCTGCCCGTTCATCGTCGCCATGACCGTGCGGATGCCCTTGGCGTCCACCTCGCCGATCGCCTCGAGCCCGACGAACAGGTCGACGCCCTTGCCGAGCGGGACGCTGTGCTCCTGCCCGGGGCGCAGCCCGTACAGGTAGTCGACGGTCGGGACGACGGACAGGTCGCCGTACTGCTCCCGCACGCGCTGGAACTGCTGCGTCGGCTGCGGGAAGAGCAGGCGGTTGAGGGCCTGCTGGCGCTCGGGTCCGGGGTTCTCGAGGTGCGCGCGCTCGTCGGCGGGCACCGGGGTGATCTCGAGTCGGACGTCACGCCCGGCCAGGACCTTCGAGCGGAACGGCTCGGGCCAGCCGCCGGGCAGGTCGCCCAGTTCGCCGGCCATGAACCCGACCACGGAGTCCGGGATGTCGTACTTGTCGGGGTTCTGCTCGAAGTCGACCGGGTCGGCACCGACCGCGGCGAGCTGCAGCGCGAGATCACCGACGACCTTCGACGACGGCGTGACCTTGGTGGGGCGCCCGAGGATCCGGTTCGCCTCGGCGTACCAGTCCTCGACCTGCTCGAACCGGTCACCGAGGCCGAGGGCGATCGCCTGCTGCCGGAGGTTCGAGAGCTGACCGCCGGGGATCTCGTGCTTGTAGACACGCCCGGTCGGACCGGCGAGCCCAGACTCGAACGGGGCGTACACGCGACGGACCGACTCCCAGTAGGGCTCGAGGTCACCGACGGCGTCGAGGGACAGACCGGTGTCGCGCTCGGTGTGGGCCAGCGCGGCGACCAGGGCGGACATGCTCGGCTGGCTGGTCGTGCCGGCCATGGGTGCCGCGGCCACGTCGACGGCGTCGGCCCCGGCGCGCGAGGCGGCGAGCAGGGTCGCGAGCTGGCCGCCGGCGGTGTCGTGGGTGTGCACGTGCACGGGCTGGTCGAAGCGCTCGCGCAGGGCGGTGACGAGCTTCTCGGCCGCACCGGCACGGAGGAGCCCAGCCATGTCCTTGATGCCGATGACGTGCGCGCCGGCCTCGACCATCTGCTCCGCCAGGCGGAGGTAGTAGTCGAGCGTGTAGAGGTCCTCGGCGGGGTCGAGGAGGTCGGCGGTGTAGCAGAGCGCCGCCTCGGCGACGGCCGTACCGGTCGCGAGCACGGCCTCCAGGGCTGGACGCAGCTGGCTGACGTCGTTCAGCGCGTCGAACACGCGGAAGACGTCGACGCCGGACCGGGCCGCCTCGTCGACGAAGGCGTCGGTGACCTCGGTCGGGTAGGGCGTGTACCCGACGGTGTTGCGGCCGCGCAGCAGCATCTGGATCGGGATGTTCGGCATCGCTTCGCGCAGCGAGGCCAGGCGCTCCCACGGGTCCTCGCCGAGGAACCGGAGGGCGACGTCGTACGTCGCACCGCCCCAGGCTTCGACGCTCAGCAGCTGCGGCGTGAGCCGCGCGACGTACGGTGCGACGGCGACGAGGTCCTTCGTGCGGACCCGGGTGGCGAGGAGCGACTGGTGGGCGTCGCGCATCGTCGTCTCGGTCACCGCGAGGGCCGTCTGGGCACGCAGGGCCTTCGACCACTCGGCCGGACCCATCGCCAGCAGGCGGTCGCGCTGTCCCTCGGGCACCGGCGTCGTCAGGTCGGTGGCCGGGAGCTTGTCGGCCGGGTCGGTGACCAGCGGCGACCGCTCACCGTTCGGCTTGTTCACCGTGACGTCGGCGAGCCAGGTGAGCACCTTCGTGCCGCGGTCCTTCGAGACGTGGCCGCCGAAGAGCTGCGGACGTTCCTCGATGAACTTCGTCGAGACGTCGCCGCGGGCGAAGTCCGGGTCCTCGAGCACGGCCTGCAGGAACGGGATGTTCGTGCTGACGCCGCGGATGCGGAACTCGGCGAGGGCGCGCTTGGCACGGGACACCGCCGCCGGGAAGTCCCGGCCGCGGCACGTCATCTTCGCGAGCATCGAGTCGAAGTGCGGGCTGATCTGCGCGCCGGTGGCGACCGTGCCGCCGTCGAGCCGGACGCCCGCGCCGCCGGGGCTGCGGTAGGTGCTGATCCGGCCGGTGTCCGGACGGAAGCCCTGCGTCGGGTCCTCGGTCGTGATGCGGGTCTGCAGCGCGGCGCCGTGCACGGCGACGGTGTCCTGCGACAGGCCGAGGTCGGCGAGGGTCTCCCCCGCCGCGATGCGCATCTGCGACTGCACCAGGTCGACGTCGGTGACCTCTTCGGTGACCGTGTGCTCGACCTGGATGCGCGGGTTCATCTCGATGAAGACGTGCTGCCCCTCGCGCTCGCCCTCGGTGTCGAGCAGGAACTCCACGGTGCCGGCGTTCACGTACCCGATCGACTGGGCGAAGGCCACGGCGTCACGGTGCAGTGCCTGTGCGATCGCGGGGTCGAGGTTCGGCGCCGGCGCGATCTCGACGACCTTCTGGTTGCGCCGCTGCACCGAGCAGTCCCGCTCGAACAGGTGGATCGTGCCCGCTTCGGTACCGGTCGCGTCGGCGAGGATCTGCACCTCGATGTGGCGCGGACGGATGACGGCCTGCTCGAGGAACATCGTCGGGTCGCCGAACGCGCTGTCGGCCTCGCGCATGGCTGCTTCGAGGGCGTCGCGCAGCTCGGGCTTCGTCTCCACCCGGCGCATGCCTCGGCCACCACCACCGGCGACGGCCTTCGCGAAGACCGGGAACCCGATCGCGTCGGCGCCGGCGATCAGTTCGTCGATGTCGCGGCTCGCCGGGGTGCTCGCGAGGACCGGGACGCCGGCCGCGATCGCGTGCTCCTTCGCGGTGACCTTGTTGCCGGCCATCTCGAGCACGTGCTCGCCCGGACCGATGAACGTGATGCCGTTCGCGGCCGCTGCCGCGGCGAGCTCGGGGTTCTCGGACAGGAACCCGTACCCCGGGTAGATCGCGTCGGCCCCCGACTCGCGGGCGACGCGGATGATCTCGGAGACGTCCAGGTACGCCCGGACCGGGTGGCCCCGCTCCCCGATCAGGTAGGCCTCGTCGGCCTTGAGGCGGTGCAGGGAGTTCCGGTCTTCGTACGGGTAGACGGCGACAGTACGAGCCCCCAACTCGTAGGCGGCACGGAACGCGCGGATGGCGATCTCGCCACGGTTCGCAACGAGGATCTTCGTGAACACGACGTCCCTTTCAGCCCGGGTTGAGGTGAGACAACCCTAGTGGCGGTAACGTTGCTCAACGTGCATGTACTCAGCGTGAGCTCCCTCAAGGGTGGTGTCGGCAAGACGACGGTGACGCTCGGCCTGACCTCGGCCGCGTTCGCCAAGGGACTGCGCACGCTGGTGGTGGATCTGGACCCGCAGTCCGACGTCTCCACGGGCCTCGACATCAACCTCGCCGGCCACCTCAACGTCGCCGACGTCCTCGAGAACCCGAAGGAGAAGATCGTCCGTCAGGCGATCGCCCCCTCGGGCTGGACGAAGGGGTCGCAGGGCAAGATCGACGTCATGGTCGGGTCGCCCTCCGCCATCAACTTCGACGGGCCGCACCCGTCGATCCGCGACATCTGGAAGCTCGAAGAAGCCCTGGCCAACGTCGAGCAGGACTACGAGCTCGTCCTCATCGACTGTGCGCCGTCGCTGAACGCCCTGACCCGCACCGCGTGGGCCGCGTCCGACCGCGTCACCGTCGTCACCGAGCCCGGCCTGTTCTCCGTCGCCGCCGCCGACCGTGCGCTGCGCGCCATCGAGGAGATCCGCCGCGGCCTCTCCCCACGCCTGCAGCCCCTCGGCATCATCGTGAACCGTGCCCGGGTGCAGTCACTGGAGCACCAGTTCCGCATCAAGGAACTCCGGGACATGTTCGGCCCGCTCGTGCTCTCCCCGCAGCTGCCGGAGCGCACGTCGCTGCAGCAGGCGCAGGGTGCCGCGAAGCCGCTGCACGTCTGGCCCGGTGAGTCCGCGCAGGAGATGGCGAAGAACTTCGACCAGCTGCTCGAGCGCATCATGCGCACCGGCAAGATCGGTCCGTACGCCGAGGGCGGCGCCGCGTAGGTCGGTGCTCGTGCGGTCGCGGCGCGGTCGCGGTCGCGGTCGCGTGACATGCCGCTCACGTCCGCCGAGAGGTCACCAACCGTCGGTCGGCAGCGTCGCAGCCGACAGTTCGTGACCACTCGGCGACTGCCGGGAGGCCCGCCCCGGCCCCGGCAGGCACGCTCGACCCCGGCTCGCCCAGCGGCCACAACATGCCGCTCACGTCCGCCGAGCGGTCACCAACTGTCGGCAGGCGGCGTCGCAGGCGACAGTTCGTGACACCTCGGCGACGCGCACACGACGGTTCGCGACCACTCGGCGACTGCCAGGAGGCCCACCCCGGCCCGGCAGACACGCCCGGCCCCGGCTCGCCCAGCGGCCACAACACACCGCTCACGTCCGCCAAGTGGTCACCAACTGTCGGCCGGCGGCCGCGCAGGCGACAGTTCGCGACCACTCGGCGACACGCAGGCGACGGTTCGCGGCCGCTGGGCCCGAACCCGAAAGGTCAGGAAGCGCGGGAAGCGCGACGAGCGGCGAGCTCGTCGGAGGGGTCGGCCGCGGCGGTGGCGTCGAGCTCGACCAGGGAGCTCTCGACCTCACGCAGGACCTTGCCGACCGCGATGCCGAAGACACCCTGGCCGCGGGACACGAGGTCGATGACCTCGTCGTCGGAGGTGCACAGGTACACCGAGGCGCCGTCGGACATCAGTGTGGTCTGCGCCAGGTCGGAGACGCCGGACTCACGGAGCTGGTTGACGGCGGTGCGGATCTGCTGCAGCGAGATGCCGGTGTCGAGCAGGCGCTTCACGAGCTTGAGCACGAGGATGTCGCGGAACCCGTACAGGCGCTGTGACCCGGAGCCGGCGGCCCCACGGATCGTCGGCTGCACGAGCTCGGTGCGGGCCCAGTAGTCGAGCTGTCGGTACGAGATGCCAGCTGCCCGTGCGGCGACGGTGCCGCGGTAGCCGTTCTGCTCGTCGTGCTCGGGCAGACCATCGGTGAAGAGCAGCCCGAGGTCGTACCGGGTCACATCAGACTCGGTGCCAGGGGTGTCGTTCCCACTCATGAGCTTGCCTTCCACGACGATCGAGCTCCCGCCCGAAGCTTCAACGACGGGTTGAGAGTTGTTCCGAGGTCCACGGTAGCGACTCCGACCGCTCCCGCGCGGGACATCCGACCCGGCGCGTCCGGCGTGTCGAGGATACGCCTCGGCCACTGACACACAAGCCCTGTCGGAGCACCGGACGGCGTCATGCGTCGAGACGACCGATGGCCTGGCGGATGAGGTTCGACCGGATGATCTCGAGGTGCCCGGCGATCTCACGTGCGAGCTCGGTGGCCTTCGCGCGAGAGGTCGCGTCGCCCCGGCGGGAGACCGGCATGAGGGCGGACTCGATGAGACCCACCTCGCGTTCGGCGGTACTGCGCAACGTGCGGAGGTGTCGCGGCTCGATGCCGGTGCGCTGCAGTTCGACCAGGGCCTTCAGCACGGAGACGCCGTCGTCGCCGTAGGTGTCGGTGGCCGGCAGCAGCGAGGCCGAGACCGCATCGGCGAGGAGCATCGGGGAGGCTCCGGCTGCCCGGACCGTCTCGTCGCGGGTGTACCGGCGTTCGCGACCGAGGATTGACGGCTTCGGCGCGTCGCCACCGCCGGGGAGGACGGGTTCGCGTCCGGCATCGAGGTCGGCGAGGTACTCCTTGATGACCTTGAGCGGCAGGTAGTAGTCACGCTGCAGTCCGAGGACCACCCGGAGCCGCTCGAGGTCGGCAGCGGAGAACTTGCGGTACCCACTGGCAGTGCGGATCGGGGTGACGAGCTCGCGCTCTTCGAGGAACCGCAGCTTCGAGCTCGACAGGTCCGGGAACTCGGGCTTGAGGCGAGCGAGGACCTGCCCGATGGTGAGCAGGTCCGGTGCCGCGGACCCCGCCCGGGCCGCAGCGGACCGTGCGGCCACTACGCGTTCGCCAGGCGCGCCAGGTCGACCCGAGATGCGTAGAACGTCAGGCGGAACTTGCCGACCTGGACCTCGGCCCCGTCGGTGAGCAGCGCTTCGTCGATGCGGACACCGTCGAAGTACGTGCCGTTCAGCGAACCGTTGTCCTTGACGCTGAAGCTCGTGCCGTGGCGCAGGAACTGCGCGTGCTTGCGCGACACGGTGACGTCGTCGAGGAAGATGTCGGCGTCGGGGTGTCGACCGGCCGTCGTGACGTCGGAGTCGAGGAGGAACCGCGCACCCACGTTGGGGCCGCGACGGACCACGAGCAACGCCGACCCGGAGGGCAGTGCGTTGACGGCTTCACGTTCTTCGGTCGAGACACCGGACTCGGCGGTGAGCGCCGCGCCCATGTCCATGCTGAAGGTCAGCGTGGTGTCGACCAGCCGCTGCTCCGGGGTCTTCTGACCGCCCGGCTGCGGGACCACTGGATCTGGCATCGGTGGACCTCCTCCTCTTGGCCCACCAGCGTATCGGAAACGACGGCCCGAGCGGCAGCCCCGATCTGGGACTGTGGAGGGACTTCCGCGATCCGCGAACGCACGAGCCGCGTCAGCGACCCGTGGGACCCGGCGTCAGCGTCCCCGCGCGAGCAACCAGAGCAGGTACGGCGCCCCCACGACGCCCGTCACGACGCCCACCGGCAACGCGGTGCCGGGGAAGGCGAACTGTGCCAGCAGGTCGCTGCCGAGCGTGATCGCGGCACCGACGGCGGCGGCCGGCGCGAGCGCCACCCGCCCGCCGCCGACCAGGCGTCGGGCGATCGGCGCGGCCATCAGCGCGACGAACGACACGGGCCCGGCCGTGGCGACGGCTGCGGCGGTCAGGCACACGGCGGTGAGGAGCAGGAGCACCTTGGCCCGGTCCGGCCGGAGTCCGAGTGCGGCGGCGACCTCGTCCCCGAGGCTCAGCACCTGCAGACGGGCGGACTGCAGCAGCGCGAGCACGACGAGCACGACGAACGCGACGCCGAGCACCCCGACCAGGTCGCGGTCGACGGCGTTCAGGCTGCCGGAGAGCCAGAGCAGCGCGGTGCCGGCCTGGGTGACGGTGCCGCTCGTGAGCATCCAGCCGGTGATGCTCAGGCAGATCGCCGCGACGCCGATCCCGACGAGGATCACCCGGTTGCCGGTGATCCCCCGTCGCCAGGCGAGCCCGGCGATGACGATCGAGACCACCACGGCACCGACGAGCACGACCGAGAAGAGGGTGCCGCCGCTGGCACCGAACAGCACGATGGCGGTGAGTCCGGCGGCACTGGCCCCCGAGGTGATGCCGATGACGTCGGGGCTCGCGATCGGGTTCCGCACGACGCTCTGCACGATGGCGCCGGCGACGCCGAGGCTGGCGCCGACGAGGACGGCACCGAGCACCCGCGGCCCGCGGAGCTGCCCGATGACGAAGTCCGAGATCCGGTCCCCCTGGCCGAACAGGGCGGCGAGCACCTGCCCCGGGGTGAGCGGGATGGAACCGGCACCGAGCCCGACCAGGACGAGCACCACGACGACCGCCACCACGGCGACGAGCACCGCGACCTCACGACGCAGGCCGGCCGAGCGGCGCAGACCGCCAGACCGGCGGCGGCCGGAGCCGAACAACTGCCTCACAGTCCTCGCACCGCCCTCGACCGCACGAGCGCGATGAACACCGGCGCCCCGATCAGCGCCGTGACGATACCGACCTGCAGCTCCCCCGGGTACGCCACGACGCGGCCGATCACGTCGGCGACGAGCAGCAGTGCGGGGGCGACGATCGCCGACAGCAGGATCGTCCAGCGGTGGTCGGGTCCGCTCAACCGACGGACGGCGTGCGGCACGGCGAGCCCGACGAAGGCGATCGGCCCGGCGGCGGCCACCGCGGACCCGGCCAGCAGCACCGCGACCAGACCGCCCACGGCGCGGACGAGCACGACCCGCTGCCCGAGCGACGCCGCGAGTTCGTCCCCGAGCGCCAGCGTGTTGAGCGACCGCCCGAGACCGAACGCGATCACCAGCCCGACGAGCACCGGCGCCGTGATGATCCCCGCCGTGCCGAGGTCCTTGCCGGCGAGGGCACCGACCTGCCAGAACCGCAGCTGGTCGAGCAGGCTCTGGTCGGTCACGAGCACCGCGGTGGTGACCGACGACAACGCTGCGGCGACCACGGCTCCGGCGAGTGCGAGTCCGACGGGTGAGAGGCCGCGACGGGCGACGGTCGCGATCCCGTACACGAGCAGTGCGGCGAGGGCGGCCCCGACGAACGCGAAGGGCAGGTAGGCGGCCGTGCCGCTCACGCCGAAGAGCGCGATCCCGGCCACCACGGCCAGGGTCGCACCGGAGTTGATGCCGAGGACGCTCGGGTCGGCGAGCGGGTTGCGCGTCACGCCCTGCATGACCGCCCCGGCCACCCCGAGCGCGGCTCCGGCGAGCAGTCCGACGACGGTGCGGGGCACGCGGTTGCCGAGCACGATGAGCCCGACCTCGTCACTCCGACCGGGGTGCAGCACCGTGTCGAGGACGGTGCCGAGCGGGATCGGCCGCGAGCCGTACGCGATCGACAGCGCACACGCCACGGCGAGGACGACGACCGCCAGCACGGTCGCACCGACGAGTCGGGGGACGGAGCTGGGAGCCGGGGGCGTGGACGTCGACGGAGGCATGGAAGTAAGGCCACCCTAACGCCGGAGCCCCACTCGGCGTCCCCCGAGCAAGCCCGGAGCGTGCGCAGGGTTCGTTCATAGGCTCATCATGGGGAAGCGATCTGTACTGGTCTCCATCGACGCCCGACCGGGCCGTCGAGGGACGACCGGAGAGCACCGATGAACGAGACCCCGAACCCCGCAGCCGCCGACCACGACGAGGACGGCACCCCCGCCGCGCAGCAGCAGGCTCCCGGGATGCACTGGGAGGCGCCGCACGCCGACCCGGCCTCCCTGCGCCCGGCGTACGCGTTCGACGGCTCCGGCCCCTACCTCTACGGTCCGGACGGCTCCGGCCCCTACGCCTACACCCCGGACGGCCGCGGCCCGTACCTGATCGGCAGCCCCGCCCTCGCCGGCGCCAACCACGCGTGGGCGTACTCGGCGGCGACCGCGAACCACCCCGGCACGACGAAGCGCCCGCGCCGGCTCGGGCTGATGATCGGCTCCGGGATCGCCGCACTCGCCATCGTCGGTGCGGCCGGCGGCACCGCCCTCGGCCTGTCCTCGCAGGGGACGACCACGACGTCGAGCCAGTCGCAGGGCACCACGACGCTGCCCGGCACCGGATCCGGGACCGACGGGACCGGCGGCACCGGAAGCAGCGACGGCACGAACGGCTTCACGGTGCCCGGCGACGGCAGCGGCAGCGGCTCCAGCGGAGACGGCAGCACCGGCACGAGCACCCAGTCCCCCGCCACTGCGGCGACGGCAGCCGACAAGAAGGGCGTCGTGACCATCAACACCGTCCTGAACTACGACGAGTCGTCGCAGGCCGCCGGCACGGGCATGGTCCTGACCTCCGACGGCACGATCCTGACGAACAACCACGTGATCCAGGGCGCGACGAGCATCACCGTCACCGACGAGACCACCGGCAAGGAGTACAAGGCCGACGTGGTCGGGGCCGACGCCACGAACGACGTCGCCATCCTGAAGCTCGAGAACGCCTCCGGGCTGTCCACGGTCACGCTCGACGACGACGGCGAGCCGAGCACCGGTGACACCGTCAAGGACGTCGGCAACGCCGAGGGCACCGGCAACCTCGTCGCAGCGGAGGGGACCGTCACCGCGACCGACCAGGACATCCAGGTGCAGAGCGAGTCCGGCACCGGCACCGAGTCCCTGACCGGCCTGATCGAGATCTCGGCGGACATCGTCTCCGGCGACTCCGGCGGGCCGGTGCTCGACAGCGAGGGCGAGGTCGTCGGCATGGCCACGGCAGCCTCCTCGGGCACGGCCGACGTCACCGGCTACGCCATCCCGATCACCACCGCGAAGACGATCGCCGAGAAGATCCTCGCCGGGGAGTCCTCGAGCACGATCACCATCGGGCTGCCCGCGTTCCTCGGGGTCGAGGTCAGCAACACCACCGGCACCACCACCGGCGGCGTCGCCGTCGCCGGCACGGTCGAGGGCTCCGGCGCCGCGAGCGCCGGCCTGGCCGCCGGGGACACGATCACGAGCATCGACGGCACCGCGGTCACGAGCTCGGACCAGCTGACCGAGGTCGTCCAGTCGCACTCGGTGGGCGACGAGGTGAGCGTCCGGTACACCGACAGCACCGGCGCCGCGAAGACGGTCACGATCACCCTGACCGCAGGCCCCGCCGCGTAGCGGGAGAACCCGGGCGCGCTCAACCCAGCAGCGCCCGCACCACCGACCGGTAGACGTTGGCCGGGGAGTCCGTCCGGAAGGCGGTCTCCCCGGCCTTCGTCGCGCCCACGCGCGCGAACCCGTGCCCCTCGGTCCGCACGATCGTGATCGGCTTCGGCTTGCCGGGTCGACGCAGGTACGAGACGGTCCACGGCGCAGCCCAGAACCGCGCGAGGCGGGGGTCCGCCTCGGCGAGGGCCTCCGGCAGGTCCGGTGCGTCCGGACCGCCGGCCAGCCTGCGGCCGAGCAGGTGCCCTGGGAGCGACCCCGTGCGGAACGGGAAGGTCCACGTCGGACCGATGCCGAGCCTCCCGGCCAGCAGCGCGACGGCCCGGTCCGGCGTGACCGAAGCGACCACGGCGCCCGCCGCGTCGGTCCCGTCGACGACGGTCTGCGACCAGGCCTGGAGGCGCGACTCGCCCCCGTCAGGCAGGTGCTGTTCCAGCGTGACCGGCTGGGCATCGCCCTGCCAGGGTTCGAGCAGGGTCTGGGTCGACTCCGGCAGGGTGCCGAGCCGGCCGACGAGGCCCGCCTCGATGAGTTCGCGGCCCGCCGCGGTGCGGAGGAGCGTGGGGTTCCACCGGCGTCCGGCGAGGCTCTGCAGGGTGCCGACCGCGTCCGTGCTGAGCCGGGGGCCGTCGAGCGGTGTCGTCGGGTCGGGGGCCGGCAGGGGCTCGAGGTCGCGCTCGGGACGGACCGGGACCGTCTCGGTGGCGCGGACGCTCTCGAGGACGCCGAGCACGAGGTCGTCGGTCTCGAGGAGCCGGGCGAGCGGGCGTTCGATCGTCAGGTCGACGCGGTGCCGACCGGTGACGAAGAGCAGGTGGGTGCCGGCGACGTCGCCGTGCTCGTCGGGCCGGACGTACTCGACCAACCGGGCCGGCGCGCCGGCGGTGGTCCACGGGTCGCAGCCGACGAGCAGCAAGCCCTCGACCGAGCCGGGCAGCCGTTCGAGCAGACCGGTGTTCTCGTCGCCGATCGCGCGGTCACTGGGGCGGGATCGGACGGTGAGGACGACGTCGTCGCCGGTGACGCGCAGGTCCGCCTGGGCTGAGTCCTCGCGGCGCCAGGAGTCCGGGCGGCGGAGGGTCAGGCGGGCGGTGCGGTCCTCGGTGCCGAGCGGGACGGGGACTGCTGGGATGAGCGTATGTCGGGAGCGGGGCGCGGGGGTCTGCGGCTCGCCGGGGTGGGCGGGGCCGGGTGCGCGGCGGGGCGGGAGGTTCGCACGGAGGTGTGGTCCGCACGGTGCGAGGTTCGTCGGCCGGTGCGGGGCTGGTGGCTCCGTGCGGCACCACAACCCCGCACCGAGCCTCCGTCGATGCGCCCGCCGACGAAGTCCGCACCGTGCGACCCCGGCTGCGCGAATCCCGCACGGTGCCGCCTCCGCCACACCGTGCGGGGCTGGTGGCTCCGTGCGGCACCACAACCCCGCACCGAGCCTCCGACGGCGCACTCGCTGACGAAGTCCGCACCGTGCGACCCCGGCTCGACAGCACGACAAGTCCGCACGGTGCGAGCCGAGCGCGTCAGCGCCGAGCAGGCCGCGCGGGCGGCGGCGGCGGGACGGGCTTCGCGGCGACGACGTCGGCGAGCCGGACCTCGACCGGGCCGCGGCGGGTCGCGATCGTCACGGCGTCGGGCGTCCGTGCGACCAGGTCGCCGAGGGCGTCCTGCGCGCCGTCCCCGTGGTGCGCCCGGACCACCAGGCGGTCGCCGAGCGCGGCGTCGTGCAGCACCCCGAGGGCACGGGCCCGGGCGATCGCCGCCTGTTCGTCCGCATGCACCACCCCAGGGTACGGGCCGCCTAGAGTGTCGGCATGGAGAAGGCCCGGGTCGACAGCTGGATCTGGGCCGTCCGGATCACCAAGACCCGGTCGGCCGCAACTGCCGCGTGCAAGGCCGGGCACGTCCGGGTGAACGGGGAGCGCGCGAAGCCGGCCCAGCCGATCGGGCCCGGTGACGAGGTGCGGGTGCGCCAGAACGGCTTCGACCGCATCGTCGTGGTGACCGGCATCATCCTGAAGCGGACGAGCGCCCCCGAGGCCGCGAAGCACTTCGAGGACAAGACCCCGCCGCGGCTGTCGAAGGAAGAGGCCGGGTTCGTCCCGATGCGTGATCGCGGCGCCGGACGGCCGAGCAAGCGCGAGCGCCGCGACCTCGAGAAGCTCCGCGGCTACTGACGCTTCGGCTTGCCGTACGGGTCGATGACGACCTCGAACTCCTCGTCGGCGGCCCACTCGACCGCGATCGGCTGGCCGGTCCAGCGCGCTTCGAGGTGCCCGTCGTCGTCCTCGTCGGACCCGCAGAGC
This sequence comes from Curtobacterium sp. MCSS17_005, assembly GCF_003234225.2. Classification (NCBI taxonomy): domain Bacteria; kingdom Bacillati; phylum Actinomycetota; class Actinomycetes; order Micrococcales; family Microbacteriaceae; genus Curtobacterium; species Curtobacterium sp. MCSS17_005. Next base: position 1,507,365 of record NZ_CP126258.1, on the reverse strand, counting down.
GCCGAGCCGCTCGGCACCCGCTCGACGGCGACCCGACCGTCGACCCCGACGGCGTACAACTCCACCACCCGACCACGGATGGTCTGCGTCCGCACCGTGTCGTGCCGGACCTCCTCGAACCGACGCGCGCCGTCAGCGGGTACAACGCCGTACTCGACGACGTCACCGATCTCGACGGCCGGCCCACAGCACTGGTGCTCCCAGCCGCCGATCTCGACCACGACGTGCGACGCGGACATCAGACGAAGCGGACGGTCTGCTGCAGGCGGTCGCGGATCTCGAACACGTCGACGGAACCGGCCGGCGACCAGACACCGTTCAGCACCTGGGCGAGCGCACTCCGGCGGACGACGAGCGCGGTGGGCTTCTTCGGGGAGCCGACGAGCTGCACGTCCTCGGTGACGGCGGCGTCCGGCACGACGAGCAGCCGCCCGGAGAACCGCACCCGGGTCTGCTTCTGCACGGCACGGGCGGCGCGGACGAGTTCCTTGACGGGTCGCTCCCCCGGCGCGAGCGTCTCGCCGACGATCTCGCCGTGCTCGACGCGGACCGGAGCGCCCCAGTCGATGGACTCAACGGCCCAGAGTCCGCTCGGGGTCAGGACGGCGTGGTCGAGCTTGCCCTCGGCTCCGGCGTCGAGGTCGTGCCACACCGTGACGCCGATCCCCATGTCGGAGACGATCGAGGCGGTGGCTTCTTCGGCCAGGGCCTCGGCGAGCAGCCGCCGGATGTGCCGGGGCGCGGAGCGGATGAGCGTGGGGTCGTAGGGGTCCTCGATGGGGTCGCCGAGGCCGACCCACTCGCGTTCGGCCTGCAGGAAGACCTCGCGCGACCGACCGCCGGGGTGCCCGTGGGACCGAGCCCGGGGGCGGGTGTCGCGACGCGCTGCCGGGGGTGCGTAGGCGTCGCGACCGGTGTCACCCCTGCCGGTGGAGTCGGAAGCACCGAACGAAGCCGACGCCCGGGACCCGATGTCGTACGCGCGCCGGGCTGCCGGCGTACCGATGCGCTCCCATGCGAGCTGGACCTGGCGGAAGCGCTGGGCGTCGCCGCCGAGGTCGGGGTGGGTCTCGCGAGCCGCCCGCCGGTAGGCGCGGCGGAGCGCGTCGTCATCAGCCGTCGCGGGGACGCCGAGGACTTCGTAGGGGGTGGCGTCGGCCGGGCTGTCCGTCATGGCCCTGCGACATTACCGGAGGCAGTGTCGGAGTCCGCCGCATGGTTGCTGGGTACGGTCTGGAGGGTCGGGGCGGCCGGGCAGCCTCGGCACGCGGCCCGCGGGTGGTCGCGTCAGACCACCGTGGTCGCGACGGTCGCACCGAGGAACGCCGCGTACCGCGCGGCCGCCGCCTCGAGTGCGCGGACGGACGACGCGTCGAGGACGCCGAAGGGTGCGACGGTGACGAGGTGCCCGGCCCGGCGCTCGGTGCGCTTCCACGTGCCGACGACGCGACCCCGGACGACGGCCATCGGCAGGAACATGCCGTTCGCCCCGGGGACGACCCGGTCGGCGTGGACGGGGTCGAGCTGCGCGGACCGGTCGGCGTACCCGAGCAGGTACTCGTCGAAGCCGGGGAGCAGGTGTCCGGTGGGGACGCGCGCGGCTGCCGGCCGGTCGGCGACGTCGAGGAGTCCGTCGCCGAGGTCCTCGACCGCGTCTCCCGCCGCGGCCCGCGCTCGGCGGAGGTCACCGAGCGGCAGCTTCGTCCAGCTCGCCGCGTCGGCCTCGGCCGCGGGGCCACGGCCGCGCAGGTACCCGAGCAGGACACGGCGGAGGGCTTCGTCGCGGTCCGGCAGGTCAGCGGTGGCGGGTGCCCACTCGTCGAGCAGCACGAGCCCCTGCCCGACGCGGGCGGTGGGGCCCCAGGCGACGAGGCCCTCCTGCGCGAGCTGCAGGACCAGGTGGTACCCACGCCCTCCGGCCGGGTCGATGCCGGCAGCGCGGTACGCCGCGAACAGGTCGTCCCGGACCAGAGCGCGACCACCGGCCAGGGCACCGATCGTCGCGTCCCGGGCCCGGCCGAGCAGGGCGTCGTCGATGCCGAGCTCGGCGGCGCGTCGGGCGATCGTGCGGAGCGTCCGTTCGGCGGTGAGCGAGAGCAGCAGGCGCAGGTCGTCGGGGCGCAGGGCGTGCAGGGTGCCACGCATCGGCCACGAGCGGACGAGTTCCCCGCGGTCGAAGGCCTCGCGGACGTCCTCCCGCGTCGATCCGGGAGCGCGGACCCCGATGGCCCAGAGCACCTGGCCGAGGTCCTGCCCCTGCACCGCCAGCATCCGCTCCACGACCGCGGTGGGGCGCAGCCCGGGCGCCGCGATGCCCTGCGCCGCGAACCGCGCCGTGCGGAGCCGCGCGGGGCTGGTGGTCACGCGACGGCGGCGGTGACGGCGTCGGCGTGCTGCTCCAGGTAGGCGACGTCGGCGCGGTACAGGTCGGCGTGGCCGTGCTGCAGGTCGCTGACGAACTTGGGGTTGCCGGCGGCGGCCTCGTGCTCGATCGTCGTGACGAGGGCGACGAGGGACGCGATCATCGTCTCGGCCAGGACGCTGCGGGAGCGGTCGTCGAGGCCGTAGGCGCGACAGAACTCGGCGGCGCGTGCGAGCCGCTCGTCGAGGGCGCGAGCGGTCGATCCCTCGACCGCGCCGGTGGTGAACGGCGCGAACCGGTAGACGGCACTCGCGACGTCCCAGACGCGAGGGCCGGGGTGTGCGGTGTCGAAGTCGATCAGGCCGACGGCGGCGATGCCGTCGTAGACGCAGTTGTACGGGGCGAAGTCGCCGTGCACGATCGTCTCGACCGGGGCACGGTCGGCCTGGGACCAGAGGTCGTCGGTGGCGCTCCGCGGGAAGTCGGCGGCGGCGTCGTGGAACTGGCGGAGCAGGCGGGCGCTGGTGACGAGGGCGGCCTCGCTGGCGATGTCCTCGGTCCAGGGGTACTCGCCCGCGACGCCGGGGACGAACGAGACCGTCTCGAGGGTGTCACCGAGGGCGATCGGTTCCGGCGCTGCGACGAAGCCCTGCTCGTGCAGGTGGGCGAGCAGCCGGTGCACCGTGGGGGTCCACGGCCCGGCGGGGCGGTGGACTCGGTCGTCGGCCCTGGTGATGCGCTCCAAGGGGAACCTCCTGCGTGTTGCGTCTCCGTTGACGGAGGGCCAGCGTACCGATCAGGACCGACATGCGTCCCACTCCATCCGGAACACGATCGGCCCCAGCGCGGTGACTACAGCTGGTCGCGCAACCAGGACGGCCCGTGGACGGTCGCGCCGAGGGCCTCGACGCGGTCGCGGAGGTCGCGGTCGGCCGTCACGACGACGACCGGCCCGTCGCCGGCCTGCACCGCGGCCCGCGCGGACTCGACGATGGCGTCGTCGCCGGAGGCCGGAGCACGGACGACGTCCACGGCGCCGGTGGCGACGCCGCGGTCAACGCCGACAGCGCGGTCCGCACCCCCGTCTCCACCAGCACCGCCCGCGTCGGCAGCGGCCCGGGCCTCCCCCTCGAGCACCACGGTCCACCGCGGCCACCACCGTGCGAACGGCAGGTCGAGCAACGACGCGGACACCCCGCCCGCGGCGAGCGCCGACACCTGTGCCAACAGGCGCGATGCAGCGCCGGCTCGGTCCTTCCACCAGCCGTCGGGCACGCTGCCGACGACGTTCGCCGCGTCAACGACGACGTGCGGTGTGGTCGCGACGGTGGCACGGAGCGCCGGCCAGGACCTGCCGAAGCCGGGGTGCAGGGGCAGGTCGTCGACCTGGTCGATCGGGATCCACGACAGGGCGAGGCTCTCGCGGTCGGCGATGACGGGTTCGAAGGGCCGGGAGGCGCGCCCCACGACGGTCGTGTAGGTCCAGAACCCCAGGTCGAGCAGTGCCGTGTGGCGCAGGGCGATCGCGTCGTCGGGCACACCGGCTTCTTCGGCGGACTCGCGGAGCGCGGCGGTCACCGCTGCTTCGCCCTGGTGCCGTGCACCGCCGGGGATGCCCCAGGTGCCGCCGTGGTGGCTCCACTCGACGCGGTGCTGCAGGAGCACGCGGCCGGCGCCGTCGTCGACGAGCAGGCCGGCGGCGCCGAAGCGTCCCCACGCCTTGGTGCCGTCGGGGCCGACCGCCCAGGCGTCGCCGGGGTCGCGGGGGCCGGGTGGGGGCCCGGGGGGCGTTGCGTCTGACACGGTCCAACCCTGGCACACGGTGCCCGGAGCGGGCCTCGAAGTGGTCACCGGGCGTCGTGTACGGTGTCGCTCGAGACACGGGGTGCCGCATCCAGCGGCTGAGATCACACCCGTCGAACCTGCTCGAGCTCGTACTCGCGAAGGGATCGTCCATGGAGACCGCTGCGCCCTCCCCTGCCTGGGCCCACCGAACCGCCGAACTGCTCGAGGCCGTGCGTGCCCGGGCCCCGCTGGTGCAGTTCATCACGAACACCGTCGTGCAGAACGTCACGGCGAACGTGCTGCTCGCGCTCGGGGCCTCGCCCGCGATGGTCGACGTGGCGACCGAGGCGGGGCCGTTCGCCCGCGTCGCCGACGCCCTGCTGGTGAACACCGGCACCCCGCACGCCGAACCGCGGGTCGCCGCGCTCGAGGCCGTGCACGCCGCCCGTGACGCGGGGACCCCGTGGGTCCTCGACCCGGTGGCGGTCGGCTCGCTGCCGGTGCGCACCGCCCTGGCGCGCGACCTGCTCGCGCTGCACCCGACGGTGCTGCGGGGCAACGCCTCCGAGGTGCTCGCCCTGCTCGGCGACTCGGCCGGTGGCCGCGGGGTCGACAGCACCGTGGGCACGGAGGACGCCCGGGTCGCGTCCGTCGCTGCTTCGGACGGGAGGCTCGTGGCCGCGGTGGCCGTGTCGGGTGCGGTCGACCTGCTGGTCGCGCCCGGCATCGGTGTGGTCCGGGTCGCGAACGGCACCGACCTGCTGACGCGGATCACCGGTGGCGGGTGTGCGCTCGGCGCGGTCGTCGCTGCGTTCACGTCGGTGGCACCGGAGGACGCGGGTGCCGCTGCCGTCGCCGCGACCGCGGTGCACACGATCGCCGCGGAGCTCGCGGCGCGGGACGCCGGTGGGCCGGGGACCTTCCAGCCGCTGTTCCTCGACCGGTTGGCGTCGCTGACCCCGGAGGACGTCGTCCGCGAGGCCCGGATCACGGTCGAGACGGCTCCTGCGGTCGATGCCCGGGCGGTGTCGGCATGAGCGGGCTGCAGTCTGCGGGGTCCGGCGTCTACCTGGTGACCGACGGCGCCCTGGCCGACCGGCACGGCATCGGGGTGCTCGGGGTCGTCCGTGCCGCCGTGCACGCCGGGGTCCGGATCGTGCAGGTGCGGGACAAGGACGCCTCGGCGCGTGACCTGCTCGCCCTGACCGCCGCGGTCGCCGGCGCCGTCGGGGACCGTGCGACGGTGGTGGTCGACGACCGGCTCGACGTCGCCCTCGCCGCACGGCACGCGGGACACCGGGTGGCGGGCGTGCACCTCGGCCAGTCCGACGTCCCCGTCACCGCCGCCCGCGCCCTGCTCGGAGCGGACGCCCACGTCGGTCTGACCGCGAACACGCTCGCGCACCTGGCTGCCGTCGAGCGACTCCCCCGCGGCACCGTGGACCTGCTCGGCGTCGGGGTCGTGCACCCCACGTCGACGAAGGCGGACCACCCGCCGGCGCTGGGCCACGACGGGTTCGCCCGGTTGGCCGCCGCGACCGACGTGCCGTGCGTGGCGATCGGCGGGGTGACCCTCGACGACGTCGCGCCGCTCCGGGCTGCCGGTGCCGCGGGCGTCGCGATCGTGTCGGGCATCTGTGCCGCGGCCGACCCCGGATCCGCGGCGGCGGCGTACGTGGCCGCGTGGGGCCCTGGACCCGACCACGCGGCGGAGGCGAGGCCGTCAGGTGATGGCGATCCGTCCCTCCAGGCCGACGTGACGCACCACGGGGCGGACGCATGAGCGTCCCACGGGTGCTGAGCATCGCCGGGACCGACCCGACGGGCGGGGCCGGGATGCAGGCGGACCTCAAGGCGATCGCCGCGCACGACGGGTACGGGATGGGGGTCGTGACGGCGCTCGTCGCGCAGAACACGCACGGGGTGCGGTCGGTGCACGTGCCGGACGTCGGGTTCCTGCGGGAACAGCTCGACGCGGTGTCGGACGACGTCGTGGTCGACGCGGTGAAGATCGGGATGCTCGGCACCGCCGACGTCGTGCGGGTCGTGACGGACTGGCTGCGGGAGCACCGGCCGCCGGTGGTCGTCGTCGACCCGGTGATGGTGGCGACGAGCGGGGACCGGCTGCTCGACGAGGACGCGGCGTCGGCCATGGGGGCGCTGTTCGCGCTCGCCGACCTGGTGACGCCGAACCGGGCCGAACTCGTGGTGCTGGCGGAGCTGGCCGGGTCGGGTGCGGCTGGTTCCGGTGCGTCTGCATCGACGTCGGCGTCGTCGCTGGATGCCGCGCGTGCCGTGGCGGCGCGCTGGGACGTCCTGGTGCTGGCGAAGGGCGGGCACGACGAGGGACCGACCTCGGACGACGTGCTCGTGGCACCGGACGGCACCGTGCGGGTGTTCACGGGTCCCCGGGTCGCGACGACGAACACGCACGGCACCGGGTGCTCGCTCTCCAGTGCGATCGCGACGCTCGCCGCGCGGCACGGCGACTGGGAGCTCGCGGTCGGGGTGGCGAAGGAGTGGCTCACGGCGGCGCTGCGCGGGGCCGATGCGCTGTCGGTCGGGAGCGGCAACGGCCCGGTCGACCACGGGGCGCAGGCGCGGGCAGCCCTGCCGGCGCCGTCGTACACGGACGTGTGGTGGGCGGATGCGGCGTCGGTGCTGCAGGAGACGATCGACTGCGCGTTCCTGGTGGGGCTCCGGGACGGGACGCTCGAGCCGGAGGTGTTCGCGGGCTACCTGGCGCAGGACGTCCACTACCTGCGGGCGTACGAGCGGCACCTGGCGGCGCTCGGGGTCGGTGCTCCCAGTGCTGGTGCCGGCGCTGGTGCCGGCGCTGCTGCCGGTTCGGGTGATGGTGTCGGTGCTGCTGCTGCTGCGTTCTGGGCGGCTGCTGCGCAGGGGTGTGCCGACGAGGCGCGCGACCTGCACCACCGTCGGCTGGCCGGCTCGCACGCCGACGATCCCGTGCACCCCACGTGCGCCGGGTACCTCGCACACCTGCGGCAGGCGGCGGACTCCGGCTCCCCGGCAGTGCTCGCCGCCGCGGTGCTGCCGTGCTTCCGGGTCTACGCCTGGGTCGGGTCGCAGCTCGGGGTCGCTCCGGACGGGCACGCCTTCGCCGACTGGATCACGGCGTACGGGGACCCGGGGTTCGCGGCGTCGAGTGCCGAGGCAACCCGGCTCGTCGAGGAGCTGGCCCGTGCCGCGACGCCCGACGAGCGAGGGCGGATGGCGCGGGCGTTCCGGCGTTCGACGGAGTGGGAGCTGGCGTTCTTCCGGATGCCGACGGAGGCCCGCGACCGGGGCGAGCGGGCAACCGGGGGCTAGCGGGAGACCGGCGGCAGCCGCACCAGTTCGACGGACAGCTCGGCGCCGCTGACCGTGCCGCGCATCCACGTGTGGTCGGGCTGACGACGGCGGTCGGTCGGCGAACCGGGGTTCAGCAGGCGCATCCCCGACGGCGCCACGGTGTCCCACGGGATGTGCGAGTGGCCGAAGACGAGCACGTCGGTGTCCGGGTACTCGGCGTCCATCCGCCGCTCCCGACCGGTCGACGCCCCGGTCTCGTGCACCAGGGCGAAGCGCAGGTCCTCGACGCCGAACCGGGCGACGAGCGGCAGCCGGTCGTCGAACTCCGGACCGTCGTTGTTGCCCCGCACGCCCTCGAACCGGCGGGACCGCGCCTGCACGGCGTCGAGGGTCGCCAGGTCGACCCAGTCCCCCGCGTGCACCACGAGGTCGGCCGCGTCGACGTCGGCCCACAGCCCGGGCGGCAGGTCCTTCGCGCGCTTCGGCAGGTGCGTGTCGGACAGCAGGACGAACGACGTCGTCACGACTCGGTGGGTGCCGGCATCGGGAGCCCGGCCTCGTCCGAGGCGCCGAGGCGCTCCAGCAACCCGGCGAGCAGCGCGATGTCGTCGTCCGACCAGTCGGCCAGCCGTTCGTCGAGCGCGTCCCGGTGCAGCTGCACCGACCGCTCGAGCGCTGCGCGGCCGGCGTCGGTCGCCTCGAGCGGCTTCGCGTTGCCGCTGCCACCGTCGGTCGTCCGCACCAGCCCGGTCGCGAGCAGCCCGGACAGCTGCCGCGAGATCGTCGAACGGTTCAGCCGCAGGTAGCGGGCGATGTCGATGGCCATGCAGCCCGGGTGCTGGACGACGAAGTCGACGAGGGACTGGTCGACGACGCTCAACACCTGGTCCGAGCCCCGGGCACGGATGCTCGCCCGACGGGTGATGCGGGCGAGCTCGGTGTACGCCCGGCTGATGTCGCTGTTCCGGACCCTCGAACTCGGGTGGTCCATGGTGGCTCCAGCCTGTCTGTGCCGGCGCCTGCCGGCGGTCTTCTGGTCCGGTCACACTACCGGCGGGTCCGCGTGCATTGGGGTCAGCGACCGGCCGCGGCAGCCTGCAGTGCGGGGATGTCCAACTTGACCATCTGCATCATGGCCTCGAACACGCGGGCGTTGGCCTCCGGGTCGCCCGATCCGCTCATCAGCTCCCCCAGCATCGACGGGGTCACCTGCCACGCCAGGCCCCAGCGGTCGGTCAACCAGCCGCACGCCATCGGGCTCCCGCCGTCGGCGAGCAGGGCGTCCCACAGACGGTCGAGCTCGTCCTGCGTGTCCACGTCGATCTGGAACGAGACCGCGTCGGTGTGCGGGTGCCCGGGGCCACCGTTCATCGCGCGGTACGGGGCGCCGAGCAACGTGAACTCGACGACGAGGGCACGACCGTCGGGCATCCGGCTGACGCTGTCGACGCGGCTGTCGGGGAACAGTCCGACGTAGTACTCGGCCGCTTGTTCGGCCTGGTCGTCGTACCAGAGGAACGGGGTGATGGTGGGCACGGGAGCCCCTTCGTTCTGTGCTCAGTCCGCGGCGCTGCGGCTGAGCAGGTCGGCTTTCTCGGGGTGTTCGTCGAACCACTTGCCGACGAACCAGCACATCGGGACGATGCGCTTCGTGGTCGACGACTCGACGTCGGCGACGGCGTACTCGACGAGTTGCGCCGCGTAGCCGTGGCCGCGGTGCTTCGGGACCGTGTAGGTGTGCGGGAACGCGACAGCGTCACCGTTCACCCGGTAGTCGAGCACGCTCACGAGCTCGCCGCCGACGTACATCGCGTAGCGGTCCTGGTCGGTCTCGTCGCGGAACTCGTGGTCCATGCCCGCCATCATGCTCCCGGCGGGGCGTTCGTGCCGCCCGGGAATGCACGACGTCGAGCAGCGTTGCTGGGACATCATGACAACCATCGGAATCATCGGCGCCGGCAACATCGGATCCCAGCTCGCACGACTCGCGGTACGGCACGGCCACCAGGTCGTCATCGCGAACTCCCGCGGCCCGGAGACCCTGACCGACCTGGTCACGGAACTCGGCGAGGACGCACGCGCAGCGACCCGCGACGAGGCAGCCGCAGCGGGCGAGATCGTCGTCGTGACGGTGCCGCTCGCCGCGATCGAGACGATCCCCGTCGAGCCCCTCGTCGGCAAGGTCGTCATCGACACGAACAACTACTACTGGGAGCGCGACGGCCACATCGCCGCCCTCGACGACCAGTCCACCACCACGGCCGAGATGCTGCAGGACCACCTGCCCGGCGCCCGCGTCGTGAAGGCGTTCAACCACATCGGCGCCGACGACCTGACCGGCCACGCGACGCCCGCCGGCACCCCGGACCGTCGTGCCCTGGTCATCGCCGGCGACGACGACTCCGCCAAGCAGACGGTCGCCGAGCTCATCGACGCGTTCGGCTTCGACGTCGTCGACGCCGGGCCGCTCGCCGAGGGCTGGCGCATCCAGCGGGACACTCCCGGCTACGGCCCGCGGATGACCGCCGCCGAGCTGCGCGACGCCCTGGCCGCCGCGACGCGCTAGTCCGCCGCTCCGGCGCCGCACCGCCGCCGTTTCGCGCTGAGCGACACCCCACGGGCGCCGCAGCCCGTGACCAGTCGCTCAGCGCGAAACAAACCGGCGCAAAACAAGCGGGCCCGAAAACGACCGAAAGCCCGCTCAGGCCCGGTCGAAGATCGTCGTCATGTCGGCGATGTCGTCCTCGGTCGGCGCCCACGTCGTGCCGGCCTCGACGTTCTGCGTGATCTGCTCCGGCTTCGTCGCGCCCGCGATCACGCTCGACAGTCCCGGCTGTGCCAGGAGCCACGCGAACGTCGCCTGCAGCATCGTGACGCCCCGGTGGTCGCAGAACCGCTGGTAGTCGTCGAGCACGTCCCACGGGGCGTCCTCGAGCACCTGCGGCTTGGAGGTCGTCAACCGCCCGTCGGCCGGGCCGCCCGCCTTCGTGTACTTGCCGGTGAGCAGCCCGTTGTACAGCGGGAAGAACGGCAGGAACCCGAGCGCGTACGCTCGCACCGCCGGCAGGACCTCGGCCTCGGCATCCCGGGCGAGCGGGCTGTACTCGTTCTGCGCGGACACGAACGCGGTGGTGCCGGCGATCGACGCCGTGAGTTCGGCCTCGGCGATCTGCCACCCCGCGAAGTTCGAGTGCCCGACGTACCGGATCTTGCCCTCGCGGACCAGGTCGTCGAGGACGGACAGGGTCTCCTCGATCGGCGTCACGTCGTCGGGCCGGTGCATCTGGTACAGGTCGATCCAGTCCGTGCCGAGACGCCGGAGCGACGACTCGACCGCGAGCCGCACGTACCGGCGGGACCCGCGGACGCCCCAGTCCGGCCCGTTCGCACCCTGCATGTCCATGCCGAACTTCGTGGCGAGGACGATCTCGTCACGGCGGCCGCGGATCGCGCGTCCGAGCATCTCCTCGGACATGCCCGGCACGCCGCCGTAGATGTCGGCGGTGTCGAAGAGCGTCACCCCGGCGTCGAGGGCCGCGGCGACGACGGCATCGGTGCCCTCCTGCGACTCGGACGCGGTTCCCCGCCGCCCGAAGTTGTTGCAGCCGAGGCCGACGGTGGAGACGACGAGCCCCGAGGGGCCCAGGGAACGGTGTTCGATTCCGGTCATCACCCGAACGTACCGGCGACCCCGAACTGGGGCTGCGATCTGCACAGCAGTTGCCGCTACAACTGAGCGTGGATCAGTCGACGGAAGGAGCGCCGCAGTGGCAGCGCATCGCATGCCCGAATCGGACCGGCCCCGTCGGCCCGTCCCGGCCTGGGTGACCGCGCCGCCCGTGGACGAGGTCGCGCCCGAGCGGGTCGCCGCCGCCGGTCACGTGAACGCCTCCGGCCGGGAGGCCCGCCCCACCCCCGCCTCGTCACGCGCCGCCCACGTGGCGCCGGTCCCACCGACCACGCTCACCCCGGCCGGGAACGTGCCGGCTGCGCAGGCACCCGCCGCGCATGCGCCGGCCGCGCACGCACCGACGTCCGAGCCCGCGTCGATCGCCGCACTGGTCGAGGCCGACGCGCCCGTGCCCGACTTCCCGCCGCAGCAGGAACTGCTGCCCCCAGCCCCGACGTCGCCCAACGTGCACACCGTGCCGTTCGAGACCCCCGCGGTGCCGCCGTCGTCGGTCGTCCCCGCCACCGGGCTCGTGGTGCCGGTCTCACCGGTCGCCGCGGCACCCGCCTCGGCGGACGCCGCACCGCTCGTCGCACCGCTCACCACCCCGTCGCCGGAGGCTGCCCCGGCACCACCGACCGCCGCACCCGCGGTGCCCGTCGCCGGACAGCCCCGGTTCTCGGTGCCCGGCCTCGAGCACGTGGTCGTCGAGGGCACCGATCCCGAGCCCGTCGGCCCGATCGGCTACCGGACGCCCCGACGCTTCGCCCACCAGCAGGCCGCCGCACGGTCGGCCGCACCAGCACCAGCACCCGCTCCCGCAGCCGCACGGTCGTTCGACGCCGTGCTGCACGCGGCGCCGACCACCGCCGCTCCCGGCAGCACCGCCGTCGCGACCCCCGATTCCCTGGCGACCACCGCCCTGGTCGCACCCGCCCCGGTGCCGCAGGGTGCTGGCGGGGGCGAGGCGGGCCTCCCGACCGAACTGCTCGACCAGCCCGTGCCCGCAGCCGCCGTGCCGGAGCCACGCCGTGCGCTCGGCGCGACCGCCGGTGCGGTGCTCGGTGCCGTCGCCGGGATCGCGACGATCGGTCTGGCGGCCTGGTGGTTCGCCGCTCCCGCGACCGTGCACGGCGTCGGCGTGGTGCTCGGACTGCTCGCACTGGTGCTCTCGATCGTGACGCTGCGCGACCGCACGGCCACGTGGCAGCGGCCGGTCGCGCTGCTCGGTGCCGTGCTCGGTGGTGTCGGCACGGTCGTGCTGCTGTGGGCGGTCGCGGCGGCGCTGCTGCCGCTCGCGGGCGTGACGCTGCCGGACGTCACCGGCACCGGCACGACCCCGACGCTCGCCCCGTAGCGCGGCGAGCCCCGCGAGCGCTCGGACGCCGTCGTCTCGGCAGGACGCCGCGTCGACGTCGAGACGCCCCCGAACGTCGAGGCGTCTCGGCGGTTCGGCGGCGGCGGGACAACACGACGGCGTCTCGTCGCGCTCACCATCCCGGAACACGCCGGCGTCTCGCCGCCGATGCGCGCGCTCAGACGGCGCGGACGACCCCGCGGGACAGGATCGCGTTCGTCAGCGCGTCGATCGGCTCCCGCTGCACCGTCGGGTTCGCGATGAGGACGTAGTCCACCGCCGGCAGGTCCGGCAGCCCGAGCCGCTGCGACACCTTCACCAGGTCGGCGGGGATCAGCGAGTGCGGGAACACCGCGACGCCGATGCCCGCGCGCACCGCGGCGAGCACCCCGTTGACGTCGCGGGTGTTGCAGGTGATCCGCCAGGTGCGGCCGGCGGCCTCGAGGGCGTCGATCGCCATCTGCCGGCTGATGCTCGGCGCCTGGTACGCGATGAGTGGGACGGGTTCGCCGGGTTCCAGGGCGATGCCGTCCTGCGCCATCCACACCATCTGGTCGGTGGCGACCCGGGTGCCCTCGGCGGACTCCCCCGCCGTCTGCTTGATGAACACCAGGTCGAGCTGGCCGGCGTGCACCCGGCGGAGCAGCGGTGACGACTGGTTCACCGTGAGCTCGAGGTTCACCTGCGGGTGCAGCCGTCGGAAGTCCCGCAGGATCCGCGGCAGCTGGGTGATGGCGAGGTCGTCCGCCGCCCCGAACCGCAGGCGTCCGCGGGTGGCCGCCCCGGAGAAGTAGGCGTCGGCGGTGGCGTGCGCGGCGAGGATCGTCCGAGCGAACCCGGCCATCGCGTCCCCGTTGTCGGTCAGGGCGACGCCGCGGGTGTCCCGGGCGACCAGGGTGCGCGCCACCGCGGTCTCCAGGCGCCGAACGTGCTGCGACACCGTCGGCTGGCTGATGCCGAGCCGGGTGCCAGCCTGCGTGAAGCTGCCGGTCTCCGCCACGGCCAGGAACGTCTGCAACAGGACCGGATCGAGCACGGGGCACCTCGTTCGTTCGCGCGGCGTTCGCGCGGTCGTTCGCGCGGTCGTTCGCGCGGTCATCCGCGCGGTCATCCGCGCGGTCATTCGACATCGCAATGGAGTGATAGCCACCATAGGGGTATCGAATGGGCCGGCGCCACGTAGTTTCGTTGGGGTACCAGATCCACCCCGACGTCCGGAGAACCCCGCACCGTGAGCGCGTCACCGACGACCCTCCCCCCGCCCACCGAACCGCTCCCGATCCAGGCCACGCGACCGCCGTGGCGCCACACGCTCATCGCCCTGTCCGTGCCGAACTTCCGGCTGTTCACGGCGACCAACCTGGTGGCGATGACCGCCGGCTGGATGCAGCGCATCGCCCAGGACTGGCTCGTGCTGCAGCTGACCGGGTCGGTCGCGCAGGTCGGCATCACGGTCGCCTGCCAGTTCGCGCCGATGCTGCTGTTCGGGCTGCTCGGCGGCGTCCTGGTCGACCGGTTCTCGAAGCGCGCGCTCATGATGATCACCCAGGGAGCCTTCGCGGTGCTGTCCGCGCTGCTCGCCGTCCTGACGCTCGCCGGCGTCGTCGAGGCGTGGCACATCTGGGTGATCGCGTTCCTGGTCGGCATGGTCACCGTGATCGACAACCCGGCGCGGCAGGTGTTCGTCACCGAGATCGTCGGCCACAAGCACCTGCGGAACGCCATCAGCGTGAACTCGTCGGTGTTCCAGCTGGGCGGCATGATCGGTCCGGCGCTGTCCGGGGCCCTGCTCGTCGCGGTCGGCGCGGGGTGGTCGTTCGGTGTGAACGCGATCGCCTGCGTCGCCGTCGTCGTGACGCTCGGGTTCCTGAAGGTCTCCGAACTGCACCGCACACCCCCGGCGCCCCGCGGCAAGGGGCAGCTCGTGGAGGGCCTCCGCTACGCCGTGCACAAGCCGACGATCATCGTGCCGGTGATCCTCGTCGCGTTCTTCTCGGTGTTCGCGCTGACGATGCCGGTGCTGCTCTCCGCCTTCGCGTCACAGGTGTACGACGTCGGTGCCGGCGGCTACGGGGTGTTCAACTCCGCAGTGGCGATCGGCGCCCTGGTCGGCGCACTGCTGTCCACCCGGCGGGCCGTCGTCCGGCTCCGCACCATCGTCGGCGGGGTGTTCTGGACGGGCGTGCTGCTCGTCGTCTCGGGGTCGATCCCGGCGATCGCACCGTTCACCGTCGCGCTGGTTGCTGTCGGGATGTCGCAGCTGCTGTTCCAGACCGCATCGAACTCGCTCGTGCAGCTGTCGTCGAACGTGGCGATCCGTGGCCGGGTGATGTCGCTCTACGTCCTCGTGCTGCTCGGTGGGCAGGCGATCGGCGGGCCGCTGATGGGCCAGATCGTCGACCGCTTCGGTGCACACGCGGGGATGATGGTCGCCGGAGGCGTGCCTGCTGCGGCCGCCGCCGTGATCGCGCTCGTGCTCGCCCGCCGGGGCGGCCTGCACCTGGCGGTGCGGATGCGCCACCACCTGCCGGTGCCGGCGATCGTCGCGCACTGACGCTGGGGCACTGGCGGTGACCACCTGCCGGCCTGGAGGCCCGTGGCGGCCTCGCCCCGCGCCTCCCGTCCGCCCGTCGGTCGCGCCGGGCAGTACGCAAGACACCGGTGTTCACGCTCGACGCCGCGGGATCCCGCGGTGTGTTGCGTGAACACCGGTGTCCCGCGAGGGGCAGTGCCTCAGTAGGCGACGCCGAAACGCGCCTGGTGGTGCGCCGGGGTGACGATCTCGTCGACGAACGCGATGGCGTAGTCGGCGCCGGAGATGTCCGAGTTGCCCTCGGCGTCGGCGAGCAGGACCTCGTCCGAGGCGCGGTAGGTGCCGCGACGCTCGCCCGGGTTGTAGCTGCCGAAGGCCGCGGCGGGGCTCACGTAGAACCAGTCGACCTGGGTGTCCGACGCACGGAGGGCGTCGAGGATCTGCGCGTGGCTCTTCGCCTCGCCCTTGAAGGCGTCCGGGAAGCCGTCGGTGTCGAAGAGGCGGGGGCCGTCCTCGGACACGCGCATCGAACCGGCACCGCCGACGATGCCGAGACGCGCACCCGCTGCTGCGGCGGCGTCGACGAAGTGCTGGAACTTGTCCTTCAGCTCGCTGCCGTCGGCCTGCACGGCGTGGAGTGAGACGATGACGACGTCGGCACCCTTGGTGACCTCGGACACGAAGTCGGCGTCGAACGCGTCACCCTGCGCCAGGGTGAGGCCCTCGGCCGGCTCGAGCTTGCTCGTGTCACGGGCGACCGCGGTGACGGTGATGCCGCGGGACAGTGCTTCGTGGGTGATGGCGGAGCCGGCGTAGCCGGTGCCTCCGAAGACGACGATGTTGGTCATGGTGTTCCCTTCGTGGACGTCACGGGCGTCGGTGACGTTGACAGTCACCGTACAAGAGTTACTCTCTTTGAGTAAGTAGGCACCTGGCGGTGCGTTGCGGAGGACACCATGTCAGCACTCGAGTACAGCCCCTACGCGGCGGACTGCCCCAGCCGGCAGCTGCTCGACCGGATCGGCGACCGCTGGAGCGTGCTGACGATCGGCGCCCTCGCCGACGGTCCCGCACGGTACTCGGCGGTGGCGGCCCGGGTGCAGGGGGTCTCGCAGAAGATGCTCACCCAGACGCTGCGGGCGCTCGAACGCGACGGCATGGTGACGCGGACGGTGTTCCCCGAGATCCCGCCGCACGTGGAGTACGAACTGACCGAGCTCGGGCGGTCGCTGCGCACGGTGCTCGTGCCGCTGGAGGACTGGGCCACCTCGCACATGCCCGACGTCGCCGAGGCGCGCGAGGGGTACGACGCGCGCTGAGCACCCCGCACTCGGAATCCCCGACGGCGACGAGTGGTTGCCTGGGGACATGCGATCGATCGTCTACACGAAGCCCGGTGCCAGCAGCGTCCTCGAACTCGTCGAGCGGGAGATCCCGGAGCCCGGTGCCGGTGAGGTCCGCGTCCGCGTCGTCGTCTCCGGCGTGAACCCGACCGACTGGAAGGCCCGTGCCGGCGGCACGTACGGCGACGGGCTGCCGTTCCCCGAGATCACGCCGAACCAGGACGGCGCAGGTGTCGTCGACGCCGTGGGCCCCGGAGTCGACGGGCTGGCCGTCGGCGACCGCGTCTGGCTGTTCATGGCGGCGGCGTCACGGCCGACCGGCACCGCGCAGGAGTTCACGGTCGTGCCCGAGTCGCGCGTGGTCCCGCTGCCCGACGGCGTCTCGTTCGACGTCGGCGCCTCGCTCGGCGTCCCCGCGATGACCGCGCACCGCGCCCTCACCACCCACGAGGACGGCCCCGCACGCCTGGGCCCCGGAGCCCTCGACGGCTTCACCGTGCTCGTCGCCGGCGGCGCCGGTGCCGTGGGGCACGCCGCGATCCAGCTCGCCCGCTGGGCCGGAGCGACCGTCATCACGACGATCAGCTCGGACGCGAAGGCAGCCCTCGCCACGGCGGCCGGCGCCCACCACGTCGTGAACTACCGCGAGGAGGACGCCGCCGAGCGCATCCGGTCGATCGCGCCGGACGGTGTCGACATCGTCGTCGAGGTGTCGATCCCGCAGAACGCCGCGCTGGTCGCCGACGTGCTGGCGAACCACGGCGTCGTGTCGATCTACGCGAACAACGGCGGTGACGAGGCGAGCCTGCCGATCCGCCCGAACTTGAGCGTGAACGCCCGCTACCAGTTCCTGCTGCTCTACACGATCGGTGACGAGGCGCTGTCCGCGGCGGCCGAGGACCTCACCGAGGCGTTGCACGACGGTGTGCTGCCGGTCGGCGAGGACGCCGGTCTCCCGCTCACCCGCTTCGCGCTCGAGCAGACCGCCCAGGCGCACGACGCCGTCGAGCAGGACACGGTCGGCAAGGTGCTCATCGACGTGACCGAGGCGCGGTAGCCGCGACACCGGCTCCGGCTCGGGATCGGGTTCCGCAGACGACGAACGGCTCCCACGCATGCGTGGGAGCCGTTCGTCGTGGACGATGCGGGAGGGGTCAGCGACCCAGACGCGCGGCGATGGCTGCGGTGACCCGGAGCCGGGCTGCAACGCGCTCGCGTTCGATGTTGGCGGCGATGACGTCGAGGTCTTCGTAGTCGGCGTCGGTGGTGGTGTCGTTCCAGTTCGGCGAGGAGATCCGGGCACGCCCGAACGACGGCGGAGCAGGGTTCACGGTCGTCATGGGGGCATCGTACGTCGAGCGTCCGACAGAGCGTGTGAGCATCACGGGCCTTTCCTTGGATTGCGGTCGCGCTCGGGGAACGAGTAGGTCAGCGAGAACGCGACGGCCATGAACGACGCCATCATCGCGATGTTCTTGGCGTCGAGTTCGGTGAAGGCATCGGGGACCGGGGAGTCGACGGTGAGCATGCCGAACGAGTACTGGTCGGACCGGATCACCACCGAGACGTACGAGGTGTACCGCGGCTCGAAGCCCGGCAGGTCTTGGTCGACGTCGACGTCGGCCGAGCGGTCACCGACGATCCGGGGTGATCCCCCGACCAGCACCCACTCGAGGTTGCGGTCACCGTAGGGCGTGCCCGCTCGGAAGACCCCGGCGGTGTCGCCGGCGCCACCGTGACCGATCGGCTCGAGCGCCCGCAGATCGGTGGACAGCTGGTACACGTTGGCGCGGACGTCGGGCACCTTCGGCAGCAGGTAGAACGCCAGGGCCACGGCGACGCGGTCGGCGACGACCGAGAGTTCGCCGTGGCGATCGGACCGGGGCAGCTCGGTGAACCGGACGAGCCGGGTGGCGATCTGGCCGAACGCGTACCGGACCGCCGTCGACTGCTCGAGCTCCGCCGCGGTGGCGTTGTCCTCGGCCACCGACCGGGCGGCGTCGCTGCGCCGGGTCCGGACCACCTGCACCGTCACGGCACCGACGAGCACGACGAGCCCGAACGCGACGAGCGACAGTCGGACCGCCGGCGTGACGAACAGGTTCGGCAGCTGGAACGCCGCGGTGGGCGCAGCAGCCACCACGATCGGCCACACGACCGTGCCGACCCGTCCTGAACGCTGCTGCCCCATGACCACGACGCTAGGTCACGCCACCGACGCGGACGGAGTTGTCCACAGGCGGGTTCTCCACAGGATCCATCGGCCTCCACCGGCCCGTCGCACGCAGCTGGTAAGCAGGACCCATGACCGACGTCAGCACGCCCGTCCCCGGATCCAGAGCCCTCGTCCTCGGTGGCGGAGGTGTCGCCGGCATCGCGTGGGAAGTCGGTGTCCTCGTCGCCCTGCAGGAAGCCGGCGTCGACCTCGACGCGGCCGACCTCGTCGTCGGCACCAGCGCCGGCAGCGTCGTCGGCGCGTTCGTCCGGAACGGTGCCGTCCAGCAGGCCTACGACCAGCAGCACACCCCGGCGCCGACCACCTACGAAGAGCCGGCGCCCATCGACGTCGAAGCCGTGCAGCAGCACATCGGCGCAGCACTGCAGGGTGCGACCGGCGAGCAGGACGCCCGTACTCGACTCGGTCAGGCCGCCCAGCGGGTCGTCGGCGGGCAGAGCGACGACGAGCGCACGGCGACCTTCGGCGAGACGCTCCCGTCCACCGAGTGGCCGGAGAAGCCGCTCGCCGTCACCGCGGTCGACGCCACCGACGGCACCTTCCGCCTGCTGACGGCGGCCGACGGCGTGCCGCTCCCCCGCGCGGTCGCGGCCAGCTGCTCGGTGCCGTTCGTCTGGACACCGGTCGCCATCGACGGCCGCCCGTACGTCGACGGTGGCGTCCGCTCGGGCACCAACGCCGACGCCGCCGCCGGGTACGAGCGGGTGCTCGTCATCGCCTGCGGCCCCGAGAGCCCGTCACCGTGCGGGCCCTGGCTCGACGTCGCCGTCGAGACCCTGCGGGCCGGCGGTTCGTCGGTCGAGGTCGTCGTGGCGGACAGCGCGTCCCAGCAGGCCTTCGGCACGAACTCGCTCTCGCTCGCCACCCAGGCACCGTCGGCCGAGGCCGGCCACGCCCAGGGCACCGCGGTCGCCGAGCAGGTGGCCGCCTTCTGGGCCGAGGACCTGGCGAGCGTGCACGCATGAGCACCCCGTTCTCCGACCTCGACCAGTACATCGCGCTCCCCCGCGTCGACGGCATCGACATCACCCCCGACGGCACCCGCGTCGCGCTGACGGTCAGTGCACTCGACCCGGACGGCACCGGGTACCGCCGGTCGATCTGGCAGGTGCCAGCAGCCCCGGCCGAGGACACGGACGACGCCGGTACACCCGCCGCACACCCGGTCCGCCTCACGCGCTCCGCCAAGGGCGAGGGCGGCATCGCCTTCACCCGCACCGGTGACCTGCTCTTCGTCTCCGCCCGGCCCGACGCCGACGCCACCGACCTCGAGGCCGCCCAGCTCTGGGTGCTGCCCGCGACCGGTGGCGAGGCCCGCCCGCTCACCCGCCTGGCCGGGGGCGTCGGCGGGGTCCTGGCCACCGCGGCCTCGTCGGAGGTCGTCGCACTGACCGCCGACCTGCTGCCGGGGGCCGGCTCCGACCCCGCGACCGTGCTCGAAGCCGACGCGGAGCTCCGGAAGACCCGGAAGGACAAGCACGTCCGCGCGATCCTGCACGAGACCTACCCGGTCCGGTACTGGGACCACGACCTCGGCCCGGCACAGACGCACGTCCTGACGCTCGACGCGGCCGGCGGCGACACCGACAGCGACGCGGCCGGCGCCGAACCCGTCCGGCCAGTCGACCGCACACCGGCCCCCGGACGCTCGCTCGACCACGTCAGCGGGGCGCTCACGCCCGACGGCTCGGTCCTGCTGGCCTCCGTGGGCGTCCGGGAGGCCCGTGGGGACCGCTCGACGCTCGTCACCATCGACCTGTCCAGCGGCCACCGCACGGTGCTGTTCGACGACGTCGACGTCGACCACGAGATGCCGGCGCTCAGCCACGACGGCAGGACGATCGCCTGGGTCCGCACCGTCCGCTCCACCCCGGCCGGCGCGAACCAGCAGGAGGTCTGGGTCGCCGGCATCGACGGCTCCGACGCCCGCCGCGTCGCGACCGACTGGGACCGCTGGCCGAGCGAGCTCGTGTTCGAGCACGGCGACCGCGCGCTCCTGGCGGTCGCCGACCAGGACGGCCGCGCGCCGGTCTTCCGCATCCCCCTCGACGGCGGAGCCGTCGAGCAGCTGACGCACGACGACTGGGCGTACTCGAGCCTGCGCGTGGCGGCGGCGACGGGCGTGGTGGTGGCACTCCGGGCCTCCTGGGCGGCCCCGCTGCACCCGGTGCGGATCGCGGCGGACGGCAGGGTGACCCCGTTGGCGGCTCCGGCGCCCCTGCCGGACGTGCCCGCCCACCTGGAAGAGGTCGAGACGACCGCAGCCGACGGCGCCCGCGTGCGCGGCTGGCTGGTCGTGCCCGAGGGTGAGGGGCCGCACCCGCTCGTCCTGTGGATCCACGGCGGACCGCTCAACTCGTGGAACCAGTGGTCGTGGCGCTGGAACCCGATGCTGCTCGCAGCCCGGGGCTACGCCGTGCTGCTGCCGGACCCCGCGCTGTCCACCGGCTACGGGCTCGACTTCGTGAACCGCGGCTGGAACGCCTGGGGGCAGGCGCCGTACACCGACCTGATGGCGATCACCGACGTGGTCGAGGCGCGGGCGGACATCGACGCGACCCGGACCGCCGCGATGGGTGGGTCGTTCGGCGGGTACATGGCCAACTGGGTCGCCGGGCACACCGACCGGTTCCGCGCGATCGTCACCCACGCCAGCCTGTGGGCGCTCGACCAGTTCAACGGCACGACGGACTCGTCGCAGTACTGGTCCTCGATCTTCGACGCCGACGGGATCGCGGCGAACGACCCGCACCTGTTCGTGGCGGAGATCACGTCACCGATGCTCGTGATCCACGGCGACAAGGACTACCGGGTGCCGATCGGCGAGGGGCTGCGGCTCTGGTCCGAACTCGCGGAGCACCACGCTGCGCCGGACGGCTCGATGCCGCACCGGTTCCTGTACTTCCCGGACGAGAACCACTGGGTGCTCGCCCCGCAGCACGCCGTGGTCTGGTACGAGACGGTGTTCGCGTTCCTCGGGCAGCACGTGCTCGACCAGGAGTGGGAGCGGCCGGCCCTGCTCGGGTAGCGCGGGCGGGCCGGGCGGGCCGCTAGACGAACGCGGCCTGCCCGGTGATCGCCCGCCCGACGATCAGGGTGTTGACCTCGCGCGTGCCCTCGTACGAGTAGATCGCCTCGGCATCGGCGAAGAACCGGGCCACGCCCTTGTCGAGCACGATGCCGTTGCCGCCCTGTACCTCGCGGCACCAGGCGACGGTCTCCCGCATCTTCGCGGTGGCGAACGCCTTGGCCATCGCCGAGTGCTCGTCGGCACCGACCCCGGCGTCCTGCATGGCCGAGGCCTGCGTGCACAGTGCGATCGAAGCCGTGATGTTCGACAGCGACTTGACGAGCAGGTCCTGCACGAGCTGGTGCGCGGCGATCGGCTTGCCGAACTGGATCCGCTCGCGGGCGTAGGCCAGCGCGGCCTCGTACGCCCCCACCGCGATGCCGACGGCCTGCCAGGCGACCTCGGTGCGGGTCAGTCGGAGCACCTCGGCCGTCGAGCGGAACGACGTCGCGTTCTGCAGCCGACGCGACTCGGGCACCCGGACGTCCTGCATGACGATGTCGGCGTTCTGCACCCCGCGCAGGGCGATCTTGTCCTCGATCTTGGTCGCGGTGAAGCCCGCGGTGTCGGTGGTGACGAGGAAGCCCTTGACCTGACCGTCGGCGACGTCCTTCGCCCAGATCACGACGACGTCGGCGAAGGTGGCGTTGCCGATCCAGCGCTTCTCGCCGTCGAGCACCCACTCGTCGCCCTCGCGCCGGGCGGTGGTGCGCAGACCCTTCGCCGAGTCACTGCCCGAGTACGGCTCGGTGAGCCCGAACGCCCCGACGATCTCGCCCGTGGCCATCCGGGGCAGCCACTCGCGCTGCTGTTCGTCGCTGCCAGCGACCGCGATCGAGTTCATCGCCAGGCCGGACTGCACGCCGATGAAGGTGGCGACGCTCGCGTCCACGCGTCCGAGTTCGAGGGCCGCCCAACCGCGGTACACGGCCGAGTTCTCGAACTGCCGCACGAGCGGGACGCCGGGCCCGTACATGCCGAGCTCGGCGAGGGGCGCGATGACCTGCATCGGGAACTCGGCGCGCGCCCAGTACTCGTCGGCGATCGGCGCGACCTCGCGCTCGAGGTACTGCCGGAGCCGCCCGAGCGACGCGCGCTCCTGCTCGGTGAGCTGCTGCTGGAAGCCGTAGAAGTCCGATTCGAGCAGGGGCGTCGCGGGCATCGTCGTTGACATGGGAACCACGATGCATCATTCTCGGAAACGTTGCAAGAGAGGATCGCGTGTACACATCGGACTCTGCGCTGCGCGCCTTCCGGGAGGCCCGTCACACCTTCATCGCCGGCTCACGGATCGACATGGGGGCGTTGGCTGCCGCACTCGGCGTCGACCGCACGTCGCTGTTCCGGTGGGTCGGCAACCGTGACCGGTTGCTGTCCGAGATCCTGTGGTCCCTCGCAGTCCCGACCCTCGACGGGGCCACCCACGCCGCCGACGAGATCGGGGCGACCGGAGCGGCCCGGCTCGTCGTCGTGCTCGACCGGTTCACCGCCGACCTGATCGACGCCCCGTACTTCCGGGCGTTCCTGACGCGCGAACCCGCTCGGGCGATGCGTCTGCTCACCACCTCGGACAGCGACGTGCAGAGCCGGTTCGTCGCCCGGGTCACCGCACTCATCGAGCAGCAGGAGTCGTCCGGTACGTTCGATCCGGCACCGTTGTCGGCTGAGGAGCTCGCACGGCTGCTCGTCCGGATCTCCGAGTCGTTCACCTACGCCGAGTTCATCTCCGGCGAGACCCCTGATCCCGACCGGGCCCGTGCGGCGTTCGAGTACGTCCTGCGGCCCGACGCGGTGCACGCCACACCCGCACCACCGATCGGAGACCGATGACCATCGACGAGTACCCGTTCCACCGGACCTACCCCACCCGGTGGAACGACAACGACATGTTCGGGCACGTCAACAACACGATCTACTACTCGGCGATGGACAACGCGTCGACGTACTGGTTCCGCGAGGTCGCCGGGCTCGACCCGTTCTCGTCGGAGTGGATCGCCGTGCTGGTGTCGTCGAGCTGCCGGTTCGTCGAGTCCGCCGTCTGGCCGGACGTCATCGAGGTGGGGATGCGCTCGAAGCACCTCGGCACCACGAGCCTGTCGTGGGAGTTCGGCCTGTTCCGGCAGTCCGACGGCGCCCTGCTCGCCACGGGTGAGTTCGTGCACGTCATCATCGACCGCGAGGGGGCGCGCCGTCCGATCCCGCTGCCCGCCGAGCTCCGCGAACTCGTGACCGGCTCGATGGTCGCGCAGCAGCCCGCCGTCGCCGACTGACCGGGACCCTCCGCAGAACCGAAGTGCCCCCGAACCACGCGATCGCGCGGTTCGGGGGCACTTCGGTTCTGCAAGCGGCGCTGGACCCGAACGCCAGCGCCGCAGTCCGGGGTCAGATCAGGTCGTCGGTCAGGTGGTTCGGCGTGCCGAAGCGGTGCGCCGTGATCGACACCGCCTGCTCGCGGACGAACGGCAGGATCTCGAGCCGCCCGGCCTCGGTCACCGGGCCGCCGTACACCGCGACGTCGGGACGTCCACCGACGGCCGAGTACAGCGCCGAGGTGTCCCCGCCGATGAGCCGCACCCGGGTCGACGGCCCCGAGGCGACCGAGTTCGCGAAGGCCTCGTCGGACACCGTCTGCGACAGCGAGCGGACGATCGGCAGCGAACGGATCGCCGAGGCGACGGACGAGGGCAGTGTCGCGGCCGTGGAGACCTCGATCTTCGTGCCGGCACGGAGTGCAGCGGCGACGACGCGGACGAGCTCGACCACCGAGGCGTCGGGGTCCGTGTCCGAGCCGGCAACCGCGGCCAGCCGCACCTGCACCGACGGGAACGGCAGGTACCGGGCGATGTTCCGCTCTGCGGAGAGCGCGGACACGTCGGTCGCGGTGCCGAAGAGCGTCGACCAGGCCTGCTCGTCGGACGCCAGCGCACGGTCGAGCATCGGCGAGGCGACCTCGGCAGCCCGGGCGAACGCCGAGACCGGACCCGACACGGCGACACCGGACGCAGCGACCGCCGGTGCAGGCGTCCACGACCCGAGCCCGAGCAGGTAGTTCAGCCCACCGGCCTTCGTGCCGGCACCGACCGCCGACTTCTTCCACCCGCCGAACGGCTGGCGGCGGACGATGGCGCCCGTGATGCCGCGGTTGACGTAGAGGTTGCCCGCCTGGATCCGCGTCAGCCACGCTCCGATCTCGGCCGGGTCGAGCGAGTGCAGGCCCGAGGTCAGGCCGTAGTCGACCTCGTTCACGATGTCGATCGCCTCGTCGAGGGAGTCCGCGGTCATCATGCCGAGGATCGGGCCGAAGTACTCGGTGCGGTGGAACTCGGAGCCACGGCGGACGCCCTGTCGGACACCCGGGCTCCAGAGCTTGCCGGTCTCGTCGAGCTGCTTCGGCTCGACGGCCCAGGACTCCCCCGCGCCGAGCTTCGTCAGGCCGCCGAGCAGCTTGCCCGAGGCCGGCTCGATGACGGGACCCATCTGCGTCGCGGCGTCGGTCGGGTACCCCACCGTGAGCGAGGCCACCGCGTCGAGCAGCTGGTTCCGGAACCGCTTGGACTTGGCGACCGAGCCGACCATGACGACGAGGGACGCGGCCGAGCACTTCTGACCGGCGTGCCCGAAGGCGGAAGCGACGACGTCCTTCACGGCGAGGTCGAGGTCGGACGACGGCGTGACGATCACGGCGTTCTTGCCCGAGGTCTCGGCGAGCAGCGGCAGGTCGGGGCGGAACGAGCGGAACAGCTCGGCCGTCTCGTACGCACCGGTGAGGATGACCTGGTCGACCATCGGCGAGGCGATGAGCTGCTGCCCGAGGTCGTCCTCCGACACCTGCAGGAACGCGAGCACGTCGGCCGGGGCACCGTGGGCGTCGAGCGCGGTCTCGATGATCGAGGCGAGCACGGCGCCGGAGCGCTCGGCGGGCGGCGCGGGCTTCAGCACGACGGCTGACCCGGCCGCCAGCGCGGCGAGGGTCGATCCGGCGGGGATCGCGACGGGGAAGTTCCACGGCGGCGCGACCAGGGTCAGCGCCGCGGGCGTGAAGGTCGCACCGTCGACGTCGTCGAGCGAGGACGCCAGGGTGCCGTAGAAGTGCGCGAAGTCGATCGCCTCGGACACCTCGGGGTCGGCCTGGTCGATGGTCTTGCCGGTCTCCGACGCCATGACCTCGATGAGGGCGGCGCGGTTCGCCTCGAGTGCGTCACCGACGGCGTGCAGCACGGCGCCACGCGCACCACCGGACCAGGTCCCCCAGACGGCACCGGCGGCCTTGGCGCGGCCGAGCGCGGAGTCGAGCGCCGTGGCGGAGTCGACCCGGGCCTCCTGGACGGCGCGGACGCCGAGCGTCGACGAGGCGACGCGCGCGGTGATGGCGTCGCCCCAGGCGCGGACGGCGCCGACCGAGGGGTCGCTGTCCGGGGTGTTCTCGAAGTGGCCGGGGCCGGGGCGGCCGACGGCGGCGTACCGGTCGGCGACACGGTGGGAGGCCGGCGCTTCGAGACCCTCGGGCGTCGCGAGCGGCACCAGGGAGGCGCGGAAGCGCTCCTCTTCGCGGGCGAACAGCGGCGGCGAGGACACCAGCGAGAAGACCGCGGACATGAAGTTGTCCTGCGACGCGCCCTCCTCCAGACGGCGGATCAGGTAGGCGATCGCGACGTCGAACTCGCCCGGGTGCACGACCGGCGTGTAGAGCAGGAGCGAACCGACGGTGTTCTTCACGGCCGATGCCTGGCCCTGCGCCATGCCGAGCAGCATCTCGAACTCGATGCCGTCCCGCACACCGCGCTCACCGGCGAGCAGCCAGGCGTGCGCGACGTCGAACAGGTTGTGCCCGGCGACACCGACGCGGACGTTCTCGACGCGCGATGGGGTGAGCGCCCAGTCGAGCACGCGCTTGTAGTTGGTGTCCGAGTCCTGCTTGGTGTGCCAGGTGGCGAGCGGCCAACCGTGGACCGAGGCCTCGACCTGCTCCATCGGCAGGTTCGCGCCCTTGACCAGACGGACCTTGATGCCGGCACCACCACGAGCGCGGCGGGCGGCGGACCACTCCTGCAGCTCCTGCATCGCGGCGAGCGCGTCGGGCAGGTACGCCTGCAGCACGATGCCGGCTTCGAGGCCGAGGAACTCCGGCTCGTCGAGGAGCTTCGTGAAGACCGCGATGGTGAGGTCGAGGTCCTTGTACTCCTCCATGTCGAGGTTGATGAACTTGGCCGGGGTGGCGGCTGCGGCACGCTGGAAGAGCGGTCGGAGCTGCTCGACGATGTCGTCCACCGCGTGGCCGAACGCCCACGGCGAGTGCGGGTGCACGGTCGAGGACACCTTGATGGAGACGTAGTCGACGTCGTCGCGGGCCAGGAGCTTGTGCGTGCCCTCGAGTCGGCGGGCGGCTTCGCGCTCCCCCAGGACGGCCTCGCCGAGCAGGTTGACGTTGAGGCGGACGCCGTCGCGCTTGATGCCGGCGATGGCCGGGCCGAGCTTGGAGTCGGTGGCGTCGACGATCAGGTGGCCGACCATGTTCCGGAGGACCCGTCGAGCGATGGGGACGACGACGTTCGGCAGCATCGGAGCCATGCCGCCGCCGAGCCGGACGAGTCCGCGGAGCGCGGCGGGCAGGAACCCGGGGGCATCGGGGGCGATCTGGCGGAGCTTTCGGGCGGCGACGGCGAGGTCTTCCGGTCGCACGACCCCGTCGACGAACCCGACGGCGAAGTCGAGGCCGGCGGGGTCGGCGAGCACGCCGGCGAGCTGCTTCGCGGAGCCGTCGACCGGGTAGGTCTCGGCCTCGGCGAGCCACTGTCGGACGAGCGCGACGGACTGGTCCGCCAGGGCGTCGTGGTCGATGGCGGAGTCCTCGTGCAGCGTCGTCATGGGTTCAGTGTGGAGGTCGGGGATGCGGTAGCGGAAGTGAGCGTTCCTGATGGATACCGTTCAGTTCCGCTACCGTTCCGGTCCTGATCCGGCTAGCGTCGGACCATGCTCGACGTCCGCCGTCTCGTGCTCCTCCGTGAGCTGTCCATCCGCGGCACGATCGCGGCCGTCGCCGAGGCCGTGAACTTCACCCCGTCGGCGGTCTCGCAGCAGCTGAGCGCCCTGGAGCGGGAGGCCGGTGTGCAGCTCCTCCGCAAGGCCGGGCGTCGGCTCCAGCTCACCCCACAGGCCGAGGTGCTCGTGGCCGCGGCGGGCCAGGTGCTCGACGTCCTCGAGCACGCGCAGTCACAGGTGGAGGAGACCCTGTCGTCCGTGCAGGGGCGTGTGCGGGTCGCGGTGTTCCAGTCCGCGGCCCTCGCCCTGATGCCGAGCGCCCTGCACGAGATGGCCACGGAACACCCCGACGTCCGGGTCGAGATGGTCCAGCGGGAACCGGAGACCGCACTGAACGAGACGTGGGCTCGTGACTTCGACATGGTCATCGCCGAGCAGTACCCGGCCCACGCCGCTCCGCACCTGCCCGGGCTCGACCGCTCCGACCTGACGACCGACGCCGTCCGGCTCGCCCTGCCCCCGCTCGACACGGCCCTGCGCCCGGTGTCGTCGCTCGAGGACGCCCGCACCATGCCCTGGGTGATGGAACCCCGCGGCACCGCGTCGCGGCACTTCGCCGAGCAGGTCTGTCGGCGCTGGGGCTTCGAGCCCGACGTCCGGTACGAGACCGCCGATCTGCAGACGCAGATCCGTCTGGTCGAGTCGGGCAACGCGGTGAGCCTGATGCCGGACCTGATGTGGACCGGTCGGACGACGACCTGTCGGCTGCTCGAGCTGCCGGAGGGGCCGCGACGCACGATCTTCACCGTGGTGCGGTCCGCGGGGTCGTCGTCCCCGGCGGTCCGCGCACTCCGTGACGCGCTCGAGCGCGCGGCGGCCGCCGTCGGCGACTGATCCGCCGGCGCGCCAGCCAGCGCGCACGCCATCCAGCGCGCGCCTTCCAGCGCCGTGACCGGATCGAGACCTGTGCATCCGTCAGGATCTCGTCGACACAGACATCTCCTGGATGAGGGCACCTCCCGGTGCCCCGACCGGCATCCGAGGGGGATCCCATGAACCAGCCCTGCTCCACCACACGACGGGTCGCTGCCATCGGCGCAGCCGTCGCCATCGTCACCGCGTCGTCGGCGTTCGGCATCGGCGCCGCGACCGCCGTGGCGGCCGAACCCACGACCGCCACGAGCACGGCGACACCCGGTACGCCGGCCGAGCCCGGTACGCCGGCTGAGCCCGCCGCGCCCGTCACGACGGTCGACACCGACGAGCAGCCGGGAGGCCCGTCCACCGACCCGACGCCGACTGCGGTCCCGGAAACGCCGGCACCAGAGCCCACGGCGTCCGCCGCACCGGCGACACCTGCGGCGTCCGCGGCACCCGCGGCCGACGACGGCAGCGATCTCGCCTTCACGGAACCGTCGACCGCCGAGGACCCGATCGAGCTCACCGCCACCAGCGGCACGCCCTTCACACGCACCTTCGAGACCACCGGCGGCGACGGCACCGTCGGCTACGCCATCCAGGACGCCCCGTCCTCCGACTACTGGGTCAACGTCGACACCGGCGTCCTGAGCGGTGACCCGAAGGAGGCCGGGACCTTCCGGTTCCAGGTCGTCGCCCTGAGCGGCTCGACCGAGATCACGCAGTACGTCGAGCTGACGGTCGCTCCCGGCGACCCCGTGGGCGTGACGTTCGGCGTCGCCACCCCCGACCACAACGGGCTGTGGCAGGTCGAGACCGACGGCACGATCTGGGAACAGGCCGCTGGTCAGGGCCGCGTCCGCATCGTGCCGAACATCCCCGTCGCCGAGGACACTCCGCTCACGCTCGCCGGCCTCGCAGTCGACGCGTACGGCAACCGGACCACGCCGGGTCCGGACTACCCCCGGTCGACGGTCACGAGCACGGACGACTCCGACGCGGCGGTGTGGAACGACGGGGACTCCTCGAACACCGTGACCTTCGGCGGCACCGGCGCCCGGACCGTGACCGTCTCCGAAGGGGGCGTCTCCACGTCGTTCGAGGTCGTGGTCGGCGCCGAGGACACCGACGAGCCCGCCGCCCCGGACACCATCACGTTCACCGAGCCCTCGACGCCCGAGTCCCCCATCCGCATCGAGACCACCGCGGGCGAGCAGATCGAGCGCACCTTCACCGCGACGGGGTCGTCGACGGAGCTGCACTACGTCTTGCTGACCGGCCCGACGGCGTTCCCCGTCCCGGGCAACGAACACCCGATCGCACCGCTCGGCCTCGCCGTCGGTGACACGAGCGGGGTCCTGAGCGGCGCTCCGACGGTGGCCGGCGAGTACGACTTCCAGGTCATGGCCATGAACGGGTCCCGCGCTGCCACCCAGTACGTCCACCTGTCCATCCGTCCCGCCGCGACGAAGGAACTCAGCCTGCTCGTCAGCACGATCGGGTCCCCGAAGGGGTGGCTCCGCGACGCCGAGGGCCTGCGCGAGGTCTTCGCGGAGAGCCCGAAGTCGATCCCGGTCGACGCCGTCCCGGTGACCCAGGGGGCGACGATGGTCGTCCGGGTGACGGCCCTCGACGCGTTCGGGAACAGCACGAAGGAGTCCGACGGGGCGCAGCCCGTCGTGACGAGCAGCGTGCCCAGCGACGAAGTGACGCTGCCGTACGGCGAGTGGGAGCCCCGCGTCGGGTTCCCGCACGCCTCGCCGCACACCATCACGGTCGCCCTCGGTGACGTCTCGACCACGTTCGACGTGGACGTACGGCCGTCGGTCGCGACCGTCGGCGACACGACCCCGACAGCCGGCGGCGGTGGGCACCTCGCCTACACGGGCGCTGACGCCTCCGGGCCGCTCGCGTGGGCGCTCGGCCTGCTCGCCGCCGGCGGCGGTCTGCTGGTCCACCGTCTGCGTCGCCGTCGCGCCTGAGACGCGGCCCCGGACGGACGGGAGGCGCGGTGCGGGCCCGCACCGCGCCTCCCGTCCGCCCTGCCGCGCCAACAGGGCACGCCGCGCGTGCGGGGGTCCGGCGGTTTCCCGCACGCACCCCCAACCCGGGTCACATTCCGGTGAATCGTCACAGCCCGGCAACGTCATCCCGCTACGATCCGAGAACGCCGACATTCTCGGCAAATTCACATGATCTGGGCGATGAGCCCGGACCGAATCCCTGGGGGATCCCGTGCACCGCAGCACCTCCACTGTCCGTCGCGCCTGCGCCGTCGGCACCACAGTCGCCCTGGTCGGCCTGACCACCGGCCTCGGCATCATGACCGCGACGGCCGCCAACGCCGAGACGCTCGACACCACGCAGCCGATCGTGGCCGCCGAGACGCCGGCCCCGAACCCGGCCGAGGGCAGCGAGACGCCCACGCCGACGGACCCGCCCGTCGAGACCGCGCCCGAGACCCCGGCTCCGGCCGAGGAAGCCCCGGCGCCCACCCCCGAGGCCACCGAGCCCGCCGCGCCGGAGACCACCGCGCCGGCCGCCACCGAGGCTCCGAAGCCGACCGAGACCCCGAAGCCGGACGTCACGGCCAAGGCCGCCGACGCGACCGTCACCATCGAGGGCACGGCCAAGGTCGGCACCCGACTCGTCGCCGTCGTCACCGGCTTCGACGACGAGGCGGGGTACAAGTACTCGTGGACCGACCAGGACGGCAACGTCCTGTCGAAGGCCGCGAGCTACGTCGTCGAGCCGACCGACGTCCGCAAGACCATCACGGTCGCCGTCACGGGCACGCTGCCCGGCGCGACCGAGACCTCCACGGTCGAGTCCGAGGCCACCGCCGCCGTGACCCAGACCCCGGCGTTCCTCGGTGAGGACGGCCAGCCCACCAAGGCCGGTGCCACGCAGGACAGCCCGCTCGAGCTGAGCACCGCCGCCGGTGACGCCTTCTCGCACACCTTCCGTGCGCAGGGCTTCCCGGAGCCGAAGTACAGCCTCGCCTGGTTCGACGAGGACGACGCCGAGTACGCCGAGGAGTTCCCGGAGGACGACATGTCCCCCGCAGACCAGCTCCCCTACGGCCTCACCTTCGACGCGTCGACCGGTGAGCTCAGCGGCGTCACGACCGAGGCGTGGGACTGGACCTTCGCCGTCACGGCGACCAGCGGCACCGAGTCCGTCACCCAGTACGTCTCGCTCACCGTCGAGGCCGGCGCACCGCTCGGCGTGCAGGTCTACACGGTCGACCGTTCGCAGCTGGAAGCCGAGAAGCAGCGCTCGTGGGTCATCGCGCCGGACGGCTCGGTCTACACGGTCGACGCCGAGTCCACCGATGACTCCTTCTCGGTCGTGTTCACCGACGGCGGTCGTCCGACCGTGAAGCAGGGCGGCACGCTCGTCGTCCAGGGCGGGCTCGTCGACCGCTACGGCAACGACATCCTGGCCGACGAGGACGAGACGGTCCTGCCGACCGTGACGTCGGACATCGCCAGCGACGTGATCGCTCCGGACCCCGAGCTCGGTGACTTCGGCATCGTCGGCGTCACGTTCCCGCACGCCTCGGTGCACAACCTGTCCGTCGCCTTCGGTTCGTTCAGCACCTCGTTCGCCGTGGACGTTCAGCCGACCGCGGTCGCCGGCATCGCCGACCCGACCCCGGTCGCGCCAGCAGCAGCCCCGGTCGCCCCGGTCAACACCGGTGGCCAGCTCGCCTACACCGGTTCGGACACCACCGACGCACTGCCGTGGGCCCTCGGCCTGCTCGTCGCCGGTGCCGGCCTCATCGGCGCCCGCTTCGCGCGTCGTCGTCGCGCCCAGCGCTGACACCCTGAGACGTCTCCCGGCCGTCGCGTGCCCGCGCGGTGGACGGGAGGCCCGTGACGGCCCCGCCTGCTCCTGTACCGGAGCAGGCGGGGCCGTTTCGCATCCGCGCCCGGCCGGGTCCGCGCCGGTAGCGTTGGCGACATGCCCACGCTGCTGCACATCGACTCCTCGGCCGACCTGTCCCACTCCCGCTCGCGCGCGCTGACCGCGGCCTTCGCCGACGCCTGGCGCACCCGCGGCCCGGAGTACACCGTCGTCCGACGGGACCTGCACGTCGACCAGCTCCCCCACCTGGAGAGCTCTGCGCTGCACTGGGCCGCCGCCGACCGCACCGCCGAGGAGACCGTCGCCCCCGAGGCCGAGGCACTGCGTCAAGAGGTCATCGACGAACTCCTGGCCGCCGACGTCGTCGTGGTGGGTGCGCCGCTGTACAACTACACGGTGCCGTCGACCCTGAAGGCCTGGATCGACCGCGTCCACGTGCCCGGCATCCTGACCGGCGGCGTGCAGCCCCTGGGCGGACGCCCCGTCGTGACCGTGGTGAGCCGCGGCGCCACCTACGACGCCGGCACCCCGACCGAGGGCTGGGACCACGGCTCCCCCGTCCTGCACATCGTGCTCGGCACCGCGCTCGGCATGAAGCTGTACCCGATCACGGTCAGCGCGACCCTGGCCGACCGGCTGCCGGACCTCGCGCCGCTGGCCGACCACGCCGCCGCGGAGTTCGCCGACGCGAAGACGACGATCGAACGCCTGGCGACGACGCTCGGCTGACCCGCGCGTCCGTGGCGCTCGTCAGGCGGGCCGGACCTCGTCGGCCCGCCCGAGCAGTTCCGCGTGGAAGGCCGTCTGCGTCAGGGCGCTCGCGAGCAGGAACCCGGTCATCGACTCGATCCCGCCGCTGAAGGGCACCCGGGCGGCGACCTCGAACAGCGTCGGACGGTCCAGTGTGTCGAGGGCCGCGGCGACGTGACGCGAGCGTTCCTCCCGGTGCCTGGCCAGCGTCTGCGCGCGGGTGACGACGTCGCGGAACCGGTACTCGTGCCCCGGGCAGACCTCGAGGTCGGCGTACGGGTCGAGCCGCGCGAGCGACGCCAGGTAGTCGCCGAGCGGGTTCGTGCCGGTCCGGCCGCCGAGCCCGATGCCGGAGTTGATCCGCGGCAGCACGTGGTCGCCGGAGAACAGCAGCCCATCGGCCTCGTCGAGGAAGCACACGTGCCCGCTCGTGTGCCCCGGGGTCCACAGTGTGCGGATCGTCCGACCGGGGATCGGCAGCAGGTCGCCGTCCTCGAGCAGCACGTCGGCGTACGGCGCCTCGATCCGGCCCATCCCGATCTGGCGTCCGCTGCCCCACGCCTCGACGACCCCGGCCCGCAGGTGTTCCGGCAGCCCCCACGTCGCGATGGCGGTGTCGTTCCGCTCGGCGTCGGCGCGTTCCCGTTCGAGCGCGCGGACCTCGAGGCCGTGCATCGCCACGCGTGCGCCCGTCGCCCGGCGGATGGCCGCCGCGGCACCCAGGTGGTCGGCGTGCAGGTGCGTCACGGCCACGAGCGACACGTCGTCCAGGGTGCGTCCGATCGCGGCGAGCCCGTCCCGTAGCTCGGCGAGCCCGCCGTCGGCAGACCACCCGGGGTCGATCACCGCGAGCGAGCCGTCCGACCCCTCGACGACGTAGACCAGCGTCGCGTCGGGCACCCCGAACCGGAACGGCACCGCGAGGGTCCAGATGCCCGGCCGGACCTGCTCGACGGGTGGCAGGACGCCGTCGCGGAGTGCGGCGGCCTGCACGGGGCTGATCGGTTCCGGGGCCGGCGCTGCCGGCGGAGGCACGGTCGTCACGCTCGCCACCCTATCGACGCCGCCCGACCTGCCCGGGGTGATCCGGGCCTCCCGGCCGCGCATCGTGAGCAGAAGATGTCGGGTCGTCGAGCCGGACCCGACCATTCCTGCTCACGAAGTGCGCAGCCCCGCCGACTCCCGCGAGTAGACAGGACCCATGGAGATCGCACCGATGCTCGCCAAGGCCGTCGCCACCGTCCCCGATCAGGACAGCACGAAGGGCGGGCTGCGGTACGAGCCGAAGTGGGACGGCTTCCGGGGCATCGTGACCATCGACGGTGAGGACGTCGAGATCGGGAGCCGCGGCGCCAAGCCGCTCACCCGGTACTTCCCCGAGCTCGTCGAGGCGTTCCGCGCCCAGTTCGGCGGCCGCGACCACCCGGTCGTCCTGGACGGCGAGGTGATCCTGCGCTCCGGCGAGCCCGGTGCCGAGCGCCTCGACTGGGAGGCGCTGTCGCAGCGCATCCATCCGGCAGCCTCGCGGATCGCCAAGCTCAGCGTCGAGACGCCGGCGCAGTTCGTGGCCTTCGACCTGCTGGCGGTGGACGGCGAAGAGCTGGTGGACCGCCCCTTCGACGAGCGTCGCGAGCGCCTGGAGCAGCTCGGCGACGCGATGACCGACCCGCTCTTCGTCACCCGCACCACGCTCGACGTCGAGCAGGCGCGCGAGTGGCTCACCACGTTCGAGGGCGCCGGGCTCGACGGCGTCGTCGCGAAGCCGCGAGCGCGGCCGTACGAACCGAACAAGCGCTCGATGCTCAAGATCAAGCACCACCGCACGGCCGACGTCGTCGCCATCGGCTACCGCGTGCACAAGAGCGGCTCCGGCGTCGGGTCCCTGCTGGTCGGCCTGTACGACGCGGACGGCGAGCTCCGCCAGGTCGGCGGCGTCTCCGCCTTCTCCGACAAGCGCCGGGCCGCGTTGATCGACGAGCTCGAGCCCGTCGTGCTCCGCGATGCGGACGGGAGGCCCGTCACCGGTGACGGGGAACGGTCGCGGTTCTCGTCGGGTCGCGACACGTCGTTCGTCCGGCTGGCGCCGGAGCTGGTGCTCGAGGTCCGGTACGACCAAATGGAGGGCGACCGGTTCCGGCACACCGTGCAGTTCGAGCGGTGGCGGCCCGACCGTGACGCGACGTCGTGCGGGTTCGAGCAGCTCGAGGTGCCGAGTGCGTACGACCTGAACGACGTGCTGTCCTGACGACGGAACGCACTGCGGTGTCCGTTTGTCGCTGTTCTGTCACGTTCGGGGAAAAGTAGTTAGCCGAACTAGCGAAGCCGTGCCAGGATGATCTCAGCAGCACGAGGCGTCCAATTCGGACGCCCGGATCGAAAGCGGTCGACATGAGCACCAGCACGCTTGTCCGCCACCCTCGGCGGAGCCCCTTCACAGAAGTCCGAGAGGCACGGCGCCAGCGCGTCCTGCAGCTCAGCGCGGTCATCAGCGCCATCGCCGGCGTGACCGCCACGGCGCTCGCACTCGTCACGGTCGGACTCGGCTCGTGATCGTCGACGGCATCACCGACGTGCACCGCGGCACCTGGTCGCGGCTCACCCGCCTGCACACCGCCAGCATCGGGCTGCCGACGCACACCACGCGCGTCGAGGACCCGGACCGTCAGCGGGACGTCTCCTCCGCAGCCTGAGGCTCGGCTGCGACTGTTCGGCATTCGGCCGCCTGTTGCTCGGCCCCTCGGCCGCTCGGCCGCTCGGCCTCAGCTCGGCTTCTTCGCCCGTGAGGGCTGCACGCGCGGCGGCTCCCCCGGCATCTTCGGGAAGTCCGGCGGGAACGGCAGCTCACCCTCGCCGTTCGCCAGGTCCCGCTCCCACCACTCGAGCAGCGGCGCGATGCTGCCCGGCTGCTCCCCCATCGACTCCCACGGGTCGCCCGTGGTCCGCAGCCGCTCCGGCACCGTGCGGATCGTGAAGGTCGTCGGGTCCGCGGTGCGCAGTTCCTCCCACGCGATCGGCGTGGACACCGAGGCGTGTGCGAGAGCTCGGGGACTGTAGGCACCGGCCATCGTGCGGTCACGGTTCGCCTGGTTGAAGTCGACGAAGATCCGCTGCCCCCGCTCCTCCTTCCACCACGCCGTCGTGACCCGGTCGGGCATCCGTCGTTCGAGTTCGCGCGCCGCAGCGATCACCGCATGCCGCACGTCGAGGAACTCGTGCTCGGGGCGGATCGGCGCGAACACGTGCAGGCCGCGGTTGCCGCTCGTCTTGATCCAGGTGGTCAGACCGACCTCGTCGAGGACCTTCCGGAGTTCCTCGGCCACCGGCACCGTGTCGCCGAAGTCGGTGCCGGGCTGCGGGTCGAGGTCGATGCGGAGCTGGTCCGGGTGGTCGCTGTCCTCGGCACGAGAAGCCCACGGGTGGAAGACCACCGTGTTCATCTGGGCGGCCCACACCGCCACGGCCGGCTCGTCGATCACGAGCTGCGGGTGCGACCGCGCACTCGGGTAGGTCACCGTGACCGAGCGGACGTAGTCCGGCGCCCCCTTCGGCGGGTTCTTCGAGAAGAACTGCTCGCCGTCGACGCCGCCGGGGAACCGCTGCAGCGAGATCGGCCGGTCGCCGTTCGCCCGGACGAAGGCGTCCCCCGCCGTGACGAGGTACTCCGCCAGGTCGAGCTTCGTGATGCCCGCCTCGGGCCAGAGCACCCGCGAGGGGCTGCTGATCCGGACCTCGCGGTCACCGTCAGGGCCGGGCACCCGCACCGTCGTCGCTTCGCTCGCCATGCAGCGGACCGTACACGCGTGCCGGCCGTCCGCCCGCAGCCGGGACCGCTCTTGCTCCCGCAAGACACCGGTGTTCCCTGGTCGAACACGCGCACGCCGGTGTTCAGCGCGCGGACACCGGTGTCTTGCGGGCAGGGTCGGCAGGATGGGCGGGTGAACGCGTACCTCGGCATCGACCTGGCGTGGGGGCTCGGCTCCGAGCGGAAGGCCGCGAACGAGACGGGGCTGGTGGCGATGGACCACGACGGCACGATCACCGACGCCGGGTGGGCCCGCGGGGTCGACGCCGTCACGGACTGGATCGCCGAGCACCTCGGGCCACGATCCCTGATCGCCGTGGACGCCTCGCTCGTCGTGACGAACCCGACGGGCATCCGCGAGTCCGAGCGGCAGGTCGGGCAGCGGTACGGCCGGTGGAAGGTCGCCGCGAACCCGACCAACCAGGCATCGGCGGCGAGCGCCGGCTCAGCGCTGCTCGACCGGCTGACCACGCTGGGCGTCGGCTACGTCTCCGACACGGACTCGATGCGCCGACGCACCGGTCCGGCGATGTTCGAGTGCTACCCGTACACGACGCTGGTCGGCGTGGAGGAGCTCGGCTACGACGTGGAACGACCCCGGTACAAGCGGCTCGACCTCCGGATCCCCGCCGCCGAGGCACGTGCCCGTCGCGCCGAGGCCTTCGACGAGCTGGTCCGGCGGCTGCGCGAGACCCCGCTCGACCCGCCGCTGCTGCTCGACTCGCACCCGCTGACCCGGCGGCTCGCCGACCCGTCGGTGCTGCACGGTCCGACGCACAAGCACCGCGAGGACCTGCTTGACGGGGCGCTGTGTGCGTGGACGGCGGCGTTCTGGGAGCGAAACGGCGACGACCGCGTGCAGATCCTGGGAGGTGATCCGGCCCTCCTGTGCGACCCGTTGGACGAGGCGGGCCGCCGGCCCGTCGTGGTGGCGCCCGCACGCCCGTCGCAGCGGAGGCCGCGCGGCTAGGGTTGAGCGGTGAGCGCGACGACCGAACCCCTGCACATCGGGCTGGTGTCGCTGCACACCTCCCCCGGAGACGAACCCGGTTCGGGCGAGGTCGGCGGCATGAACGTCGTCGTCCGGCACCAGGCCGAGGCGCTGGCTGACCTGGGCCACCACGTGGACATCATCACGCGACGGTCCGCTCCGACGCAGCCGGACTCGGTGTCGCTCGTGCCGGGCGTGTGCCTGCGGTTCCTGTCCGCGGGGCCGGCCGAGCCGGTGCCGAAGGGTGAGCACGACGCGTTCATCGAACCGTTCCGTCACGAGCTGCAGCAGCTCGGCCCGTTCGACGTCCTGCACTCGCACCACTGGTTCTCCGGCGCGGCCGCGCTGCCCGTCGCCCGCGAGCGCGGCATCCCCCACGTGCAGTCGTTCCACTCCATCGCCGCCGACCCGGCCACGCCGCTGTCCGAGGGCGAACGCCCAGAGTCCGCGGGCCGCATCGCCGGCGAGGAGCTGCTCGCTCGCGAGTCGGACGCCGTCGTGGTGGTCTCCGAGGCCGAGGCCTCGACGGTGCGCACCCGGCTCGGCGGCGACGACGCCCGCATCTGGATCGTGCCGCCGGGGGTCGACGGGTCCGTCTTCCGCCCCGCCGCCGTCGGTGCGCGCCGCGCCGCCACCCCCTACGTGGTCGCGGCGGCGCGCGTGCAGCCGCTCAAGGGCCTGGACCTGGCGATCGAGGCGATCGCGGACATCAGCCTGGAGGCCCGCCCCACCCTGGTCATCGCGGGCGACGTCTCGAGTGAGGCGGGCGACTACGTGGACGAACTGCGTCGGCTCGCCGACGAGCGGGGCATCGCCGACCACGTCACCTTCATCGGGCCGCAGTCGCGTGCCGACCTGGCGTTCCTGTTCCGTGGCGCGGCAGCCGTGCTCGTGCCGTCCCACTCCGAGACGTACGGACTCGTCGCGCTCGAGGGCTCCGCTTCCGGGGTGCCGGTCGTGGCCGCCGCCGCCGGGGGCCTGCGTGAGGCCGTGGTCGACGGGGAGACGGGCGTCGTGCTCGAGTCCCGCGACTCGCAGGCGTGGGCGGACGAGATCGAGCGGATCCTGACGGATGCGCCGTACGCCGCCGGCCTCGCCGCGGCGGGCCGGGAGCACGCGGAGCGCCTCAGCTGGGAGCGATCGGCCGCGGGGCTCGAGGACGTCTACCGCCGGGTGCTCGGGCGATCGTGAGCGGGACGGGCGGCCGGTTCGCGGCGTTCTGGGCGGCGCTCGACGCCGTACCCGTCGAGTCGGACGCCGAGGCGCTCTACGACGTCGGGTCGGCCGAGGGAGGACTGCGACGAGCGAACCTGACGCGGTACCTGGAGCAGTCCGGCGCAGGGGCCGACACGTTGCTCGTGGCCGAGGCCCCTGGGTGGCGCGGCATGACGAACACGGGTGTGCCGTTCACGAGCATGCGCGAACTCGGGTCCGGGTACTCGGTGCCACCGGAGCCGACGGCACCGTGGGAGGCCTCGTCGCGCGTCGTGCACGCGGCACTGGAAGGCTGGCGCGGTGCGCTCCCCGTCGCGTGGGCGATCTTCCCGCACCACCCCTTCGTGGCACCGGACCGGCTGACGAACCGAACGCCCCGACCCGCCGAGGTCCGCTCGGGAGCACCCGTCGCCCTCGCGCTGCTGGAGGCCCTCGGCGGCGTGGAGCGGGTCCGGGTGGTCGCCGTCGGTCGGAAGGCGCAGGGAGCGCTCGCCCTGGCCGGCATCGAGGCGACCGCCGTGCGGCACCCGGCGCAGGGCGGCGCGAAGCAGTTCACCGAACAGCTGCGAGCGCTGGACCGCTAGCCGTCCGTCCGTCCGCCCCGGTCCGTCCCGGTCGCGTCCCGCTCAGGCGGAGCGGACCTCGACGCCCTTGGCCGCGAGCCGCTCGGCGACGTGGGCGGGCAGTGGTGCGGCGGCGTACACGGTGCGGAGCTCCGGCAGGTCGAGCAGGTCGTCCCAGTTCTGCGGGTCGAAGCGGTCGTCCGAGCCGTCCCAGCCGGGGTGCACGTCCCGCAGC
The DNA here is from genome assembly GCF_003234225.2 of Curtobacterium sp. MCSS17_005. NCBI lineage: Bacteria > Bacillati > Actinomycetota > Actinomycetes > Micrococcales > Microbacteriaceae > Curtobacterium > Curtobacterium sp. MCSS17_005. Next base: position 1,467,374 of record NZ_CP126258.1, on the reverse strand, counting down.
ACCTCGAGGTCGGAGTCCACCGTGATCTCGGTGACGAGCGACAGGTGCGACGGCAGCAGGTCGAGGTCGTCGTAGTACTCGCGCGCCCGGTCGTCCTGCCCGTCGACGTCGAGGTCCTCGTCGGTCTCGTCCTCGGCGTCCGGGTCGTAGGGGTCGAGGACGTCGAGGTCGTAGCAGAGGACGTCGAGCACCAGGAGCTTCGCGTTGAAGTCCGCGAACTCGATGGGCTCCTCGGTGGTGTTCGACTGCTGGTCCATGGCCGGAGCGTATCCGTCGCCGAGCGACCGTGTTGCGATCGCGAGAAACCTTCCTGTGGGACTGGACAGAAAGGCATCTCGCGCGCAAGGGTGACGCATGGCCACCACCAAGACGGACCGCCCACAGCAGGAGCAGCACGAGCTCCGCCGGGTCATCGGTCCCAAGCTCCTGCTGCTCTTCATCGTCGGCGACATCCTCGGCACGGGTGTCTACGCGCTCACCGGCCAGGTCGCGGCCGAGGTCGGCGGAGCAGCGTGGCTCCCCTTCCTCATCGCGTTCGCGGTCGCGCTGTTGACGGCCTTCTCGTACCTCGAACTCGTGACCAAGTACCCCCAGACCGCCGGTGCCGCCCTCTACGTGCACAAGGCGTTCGGCATCCACTTCGTCACCTTCATCGTGACGTTCATCGTGATGTGTTCCGGGATCACGTCGGCGTCGACGGCATCACGGGCGTTCGCGGCGAACCTCGGCGCCGGGTTCGGCATCGAGCTGCCGAACGGCGTGGTGATGCTCATCGCGATGGGCTTCATGCTCGCGGTGATGTTCATCAACTTCCGCGGGGTGAGCGAGAGCGTCAAGACGAACGTCGTGCTGACGCTCGTCGAGCTGTCCGGTCTCGTCATGGTGATCCTGATCGGGTTCTGGGCGATCGCGGGCGGCAACGCGGACTTCTCGCGGGTCGTGATGTTCGAGACGCCGGAGGACAAGTCCCTGCTGCTGTCGATCAGCACCGCGACGTCGCTGGCGTTCTTCGCGATGGTCGGGTTCGAGGACTCGGTCAACATGGCCGAGGAGACCAAGGACCCCTCGCGCATCTTCCCGAAGATCATGCTCACCGGCCTCGGGATCACCGCGGTGATCTACGTCCTCGTGTCGATCTGCGCCGTGGCCGTGGTGCCGATCGGAGAGCTCGCCGGCAACGAGACCCCGCTCGTCACCGTCGTGCAGACCGCCGCGCCGGACTTCCCGATCGCCGACCTGCTCCCGTTCATCTCGATGTTCGCCGTCGCCAACACGGCCCTGATCAACATGATGATGGCGTCGCGTCTGCTCTACGGCATGAGCAAGCAGGGCGTGCTGCCGGGCTTCCTGTCCCGAATCTCCCCCGCCCGTCGCACCCCGTCGACCGCGATCGTCTTCACCACGCTCATCTCGCTGCTGCTGATCGGGTGGGTCTCGCTCGACCCGGACTCCCCCATCGTCGTCGTCCTCGGTGGCACCACCTCGCTGTTGCTGCTGACGGTGTTCGCCGTCGTGAACGTGACCGTGCTCGTGCTGCGCCGCGACAAGGTCGACCACAAGCACTTCCGCGCGGGCGTCATCATCCCGGTCATCGGCATCATCACGTGCCTCTGGCTCGTCCTGCCGTTCTCGTCCGGTCGTGACCCGCAGCAGTACCAGATCGCCGGCGCGCTGCTGGCCCTGGGCGTGCTGCTCTGGATCCTGACCTGGTTCACCCATGGACGGAAGCAGGCCGAGAAGGCCCCGACCGGACTCGTGACGGAGCCGACGAAGGTGCAGCGCCCGCCGCACGACCACCGCGACGTCTGATGGACGCGACCAGTGTCATCTGGACCATCGTCATCGCGGTGATCGCCGCGCTGTCGCTGTCCGCCGGGGGCTGGCGCCTACGTCGAGGTCGACAGGACGCTCGACGCCGACGGTGACTGACGTGCACGAGTGACCCGTGACGGTTCTGGTTCGCGAAGCCCCCGTTTCGTGAACCAGAACCGTCACTCGTTGCCGGGGATGCACCTTCCCCGCGGCGAGCAACCGGCGGCAAACTCCGAACTCCGAACTCCGAACTCCGGACCCCGAACCCCGAACCCCGAACCGCGAACGTGCGATCACGGCGGGCCGCCGCACGCTTCCCAGGAGGCGCCCGTACGCTCGTGCTGCTCTTCCCGCTCCGCCCGCCCAGCACCCGCCCAGCCCGTCGAGAGGTCCCGTCATGCGCCGTGTCGGCATCACCCTCGCCTCGGTGTTCGGCGCCGGGATCGTGGCGGTCGGCATCGGCGTGGTCGTCCTCGTGGTGATCGCGGTCAACTCGCTCGCCGGCATCGCGAAGTCGAGCGCCGCCACCCCGACTCCCGCGTGCCCGGCCGTCGCCTCGAAGACGATCGGCGGGATGGTCGTGCCGGCCGGCCCCGTCGGTGGCTTCTGTCAGGACCGCCTGGTGAACGCCGCGCACGTGATCGAAGCCGCCCAGGCGCTCGGCATCGGCCCGCACACGCAGGCCGTCGGGGTGATGACCGCGATCGGCGAGTCCAGCCTGGTGAACCTGGACCACGGCGACGCCGCGGGCCCGGACAGCCGCGGCCTGTTCCAGCAGCGCGACAACGGCGCGTGGGGCACGTACGAGCAGCGGATGGACCCGTACACGGCCGCGTCGATGTTCTACGCGAAGCTCGTGAAGGTCCCCGGGTGGAAGACGATGACCCCGACGCAGGTGGCGCACGCGGTGCAGATCAACTCGGACCCGGACCACTACGCGAAGTCGTGGCCGCAGGCGAAGGCGATCGTCGAGGAGCTCACCGGCCAGGACGTGCCGGACGCCGCTCCCCAGGGCTGACCGCTCACGAGGCCACCGCCTGCGTCTCCTCGTCGAACTCGACGATCGCGGCTCCCCCGGAGTGCACGACGACCTGGGCGCGGAGCCGGACCGACTGCTCGTCGAGGGCACACGCGCAGGCGTCGACCCACTCCCAGTCCACCGGGTAGAGCCGGTCGGCGTCGGGGCGTTCCCACACGAGCACGACGTCGACGGCCCCGAGCTGCGCCACGATGTCCGCGATCAGGGCCGCGAAGTCGTCGACGTGTTCGTCCGGGGAGTACGGCAGGTCAGCGATCGGCAACAGGAACGGGATCGACATCCCACGGTCGTCGAGGAACAGCACCCAACACTGCCGGCGCAGCGGTCGTTCGACGACGGCTTCGACGAGTCGGACGACATCGTGGTCGGTGCGGACGGGTTCACGGATCAGGCGGTCGAGCATCTCGGTGTCAGGCATGGCTCCAGCGTGGCGAACCGGAAGCCACCGCCCGAAGCGCGATCCGGGTTCTGTGGATAGCCGCTCCACGAACCCAGCCTGTGAGGGAAGAGTGCCTCAGATGCCGTGCGTGACCGAGCTGTCGACGAGCAGCAGCGAGGCGAAGAACACCGCGACGATCGCCGCCATGCCGACGAGCACCACCGGCCAGGTCAGCCGACGCCGCACGAGCCGCAGGACACAGACGGCGATCGTCGCGACCAGCACCGCCGCCACGATGATCGGCCCCACGACGACGACCGAGTCCCCCAGCGTCTCGTTGCAGGTGTTGCCTGGCGCCGCGCACGACACGAACGCCAGCGACATGAGCTTGATCCCCCACCCCGCTGCCAACGCACCGACCGTGAGCACGACGAGCAGCGCGGTGGAGGCGACCACGTCCGCGACGCGGCTGCGGCCTGCCAGGGGGTGCCGGGCCTCCCGACCGAAGCGCGCCGGACCGGACCCGAGTGGAGCCGGACCCGTCCCAGGACCCGTCCCGGGGGCCGGGCCGCTCTGCCGCGCGGGCGCGTCCATCAGGAGCGCCGGCCGCGCGTCGACCAGAGGGCGAGCGCGATGAGGACGGGCTGACCGAACAGGCGGACGAAGCGCTTCTCGTCGCTGTCCAGGCCGAAGGCGTCGCGACGGTTGACCCACTGCGACAGGTTGCCGGGGAAGATCACCGTGAAGAACAGGGCCGCGACCGAGCCGACGAAGCGGCGGGCCGGCTTCGGAGCGAGCACCAGGGCCGAGCCGAGCGTGATCTCCGCGACCCCCGACGCGAGCACCGTCGTGTCGTCGTCCAGCGGGACGAACTCGGGGACCTGCGCCGTGAACTCCTTGCGCGCGAAGGTGAGGTGGCTCGTGCCCGCGACGACGAGGGCCAGGCCGAGCAGGACGCGGAAGAAGGAACGCATGCCTCCATGGTGCCCGTTCCCGCGACCGGGTGCCCGCGCTGCGCGACTCGGACGTGTTCGAAGCGAGGTTCACTCGCTACCATGCGGTCCATGGGAGCAGTCGCTCGAGACCACGAACCGCCGGCAGCCCCGGCGACCTTCGCGGTGGTGCTCGGACCGGTCGCGTTCTACCTCGGCATCATCGTGCCCGCACAGTCGACCGTGCAGCACGTGCTGCTCGGTGCGGTGTTCGGGCTGGTGTGCGTGCTCAGTGGCTGGCGGGCGATCCGGATCGCCGGTCGTCGCCGGGCCGTGCAGGTCTGGTCGTGGATCGGCATCGTGATCGGGAGCGCCGGGCTCGTCATGCTCGTCTGGCAGGTGCTCGTGATCGTGACCGGGGGCGCGTTCCCGGCGCCGTTCTGGTCGCCGTACGCCAACCGCTGAAGCCGGGTCACCAACCGAGCGTGCCGGGCGCGCCCTTGAACGGCCCGACGATGTCCGCCGTGATCCAGCCGCCGTAGAAGTCGCCGTCCTGCGCCTGGACCCGTTCGCCGCCGACCTCGCACGAGTCCATCGCCGACGGGTAGATCGCGACGCGTTCCCGCAGCGACTCGTAGCCCGGGACCGGTGTCGGGTAGTTCCAGGCGGCACGGCTCGCGACCGTCCTGTCACCACCGACGACGTCGAAGTAGCGCGCCAGGCCCTTGAACTCGCACATGCTCGAACCCGGCGCCTTGACCAACGCACCCTCGGCCAGGTCGGCCATCGGCAGGTAGTAGACCGGCGGGTGCGAGGTCTCGAGCACGCGGACGGCGTCGGTCGTGTCGGCAACGACCGTGCCGCCCAGACGGACGACGACGCGGGCGGTGACCCGCTCGACGGCGGGCGGGCGGGGGTAGTCCCAGACGGACTCCTGGCCGGGGCCGGGCTCGGTCCTCTTCGGGTGGCGCATGCTCCAGGTGTACGCCCGGTGCCTGCGGTGCAGCCGCGTGCGTGCGGCCGGGCGCCTGTGCGCGCGTTGGGGCGTTCTTTCGCGCCGAGCGACAGTTCACGGGTCCGGCGGTGCGTGAAGTGTCGCCCAGCGCGAAACCCCGCCGCCGGAACGCGCGCACCCCGCCCGTGCGCACGATCCCCTCCGGGTGCACCATGGGCGGGTGACGACGACGACACGCAGCCTGTTCCGACGGAAGCCCATCGACACGATCGATGACGAGGCCGGGGGCGAGGGCGGCCTGAAACGGCACCTCGGCCTGTGGCAGCTCACCGCGATCGGCATCGGCGGCATCATCGGAGCCGGCATCTTCACCCTCGCCGGCACCGTCGCGAACGGCGTCGCCGGACCCGCGGTGCTGATCAGCTTCCTGGTCGCCGGGGTCGCGAGCGCCGCCGCCGCGCTGTCGTACGCCGAGTTCGCCGGGCTCATCCCGAAGGCCGGCAGCGCGTACACGTACGGCTACGCGGTGCTCGGCGAGATCGTCGGGTGGTTCATCGGCTGGGACCTGCTGCTCGAGTACACGGCGATCGTGGCGGTGGTCGCGATCGGCATCTCCGGCTACGTGGGGTTCCTGGTCGGCCAGTTCGGCATCGACCTGCCCGCGTGGATGCTCGGCGCCCCGGGCACCGGTGACGGCCACGTGATCGACGTCTTCGCGATCGCGCTGTGCCTGCTCACCGCGTTCGTGCTCACGCGCGGCATCCGCAGCGCCGCCCGGTTCGAGTTCGTCGCCGTCGGCATCAAGGTGGCGCTCGTCGTGCTCATCGTCGTGCTCGGCGTGTTCCACATCAACAGCGCCAACTACTTCCCGTACTTCCCGTTCGGCTTCGGCGGCGTGATGACCGGCGCCGCGACCGTGTTCTTCGCCGTGTTCGGCTACGACGCCATGTCCACCGCGGCCGAGGAGTCCACCGACGCCCGCAAGCACATGCCGAAGGCGATCCTGCTGTCCCTCGGCATCTCGATGGTGCTGTACGTCCTGGCGACCCTCGTGCTCACGGGGATGCAGAAGTACACCGACATCGACCCGGCGTCGGGCTTCTCGTCGGCGTTCGAGTCGGTCGGACTCGGCGGCGTCGCCAACGTCATCGCGATCGGCGCCATCGTCGGCATCGTCACGGTGCTCGTGACGTTCATGCTCGGCGCCTCGCGCGTCTGGTTCTCGATGAGCCGCGACGGCCTGATGCCGAAGTGGTTCGCGAAGACCGACCCGAAGCGGCACGTGCCGACCCGGGTGACCTGGATCCTCGGCATCGCGTCGGCGATCCTGGCCGGGGTGCTGCCGATCGGTGTCGTCGCGGAGCTCACGAACATCGGCATCCTGCTCGCGTTCGTGGTGGTGTGCTCGGCCGTGGTGGTGCTGCGCTACCGGCAGCCCGACCTGGACCGCCAGTTCCGGCTGCCGTTCATGCCCGTCATCCCGATCATCGGCGTCATCGCGTCGCTGTGGCTCATCACGTTCCTGCAGTGGGAGACGTGGGTGCGGTTCGCGATCTGGTTCGCGATCGGGCTCGGCGTCTACTTCGGGTACTCGCGGAAGCACAGCAAGCTGGCCGAGCCGGCAAAGCGCTGAGCACAGCCGACGAGGCGCCGAGCGCAGCCGACGCCCGCGCCCCTCAGCGCCGCAACGTCTCCCGCGGGTACTCCCCGAACCGGTTCGCGTACACCGAGGCGAAGCGCCCCATGTGCGCGAAGCCCCACCGCCGGGCGACGTCCGCCACCGAGGTCGCCTGCGGGTCGAGGATCCGCAGCTCCTCGTGCACCCGTCCGAGCCGCACCTCGCGCAGGTACGTCATCGGCGAGCGCTCGAACGCCCGCTGGAACGACTCCTGGATCCCCCGGATGCTCAGCCCCGCGGCCTGCGCGATGTCGGCCACGGTGAGCGGTTGGTGGGCGTGCGCCTGGATGAACTCGACCGCGGCCCGGAGTCGTCCGTCACTGCGGGTGCCGTAGCCCGCGGGGAACCGCTCGGCCTGCAGCGGGTACATGCGGAACAGGGCCCGGGCGACGTCACGCTGCGCCTCGTGCCAGGCGAGGGACTCGTCGCCCTCCTCGCGCAGCGCACGGAGCGCGCCGGACACGGCGGCCCGCCATTGGCCCAGAGCTGCGGAGTCAGGCGTCGTCGTGGTGTCGAACGCCATGGTGCCGTCGACCAGGTGCTCCTCGGCGGCGACGTCGAGCACCAGGTCACGGCGCAGGTGCACCAGGCGCTGGTCCCAGTCCTGGTACTCCATCTCGAACCGGCGCTCGACGGGGAACAGGGTGGGGATGCCGGGCTGCATGCGGACCTCGTCGCGGCCGACGTCGACGCGGGCCTCGCCCCGTTCGAGCCACTGCACCACGACCTCGCCCTCGGTGGCGACGTCACCGCGCAGGTACCCGTGCATCTGGGAACGGCGGACACTCAGCCGTTCGTCACCGACACCGACGTACTTGAACCAGTAGTCCTGGTCGAGGGCCCGGGAGTACCAGGCCTTGCCCGCGTACATGCCGGCGAGCGAGCTGATGGCGTCGTCGGTGTCCTGACCGGCCACGGCGACGAGCGAACGTGGCTGGGCGGGGCGTGCAGCAGGATCGGAACCCGGAGCGGGCGCCTGCGACTCGGTCGTGTCGGTCATGGGAACACCTCTCTCTCCTGGAGCAGAGCGGTGTGGTCACCTCCGGGTGGTCCCCGGCCTGCCCTCTCACGCTAGGGAGCAGCGGGTGGACGTACAACCGGGTTGCGCTCTGCGGCCTAACGGCCGGTCCAGCGCACCCAACCGTGTACCTGAGCGGCCGCGCTCTCGAAGGACGAGTGCCCGCCGGTCAGCGAGTGGTCCGGTGAATCGACCGTGTACGTGTCGGTCCGGGTGATGTCGCACACGACCTCGGCGTCGATCCACCCGTTCCAGTGGTCGGCTGAGTCGCGTACCCACCGCAGTCGGTCCGGCATGCGCTTCCAATCGGTTCCGTGGACCGCTGTCGTCGCGCTCCGAGTTGGACGGTAGTCCTGTCAGATGTTCGTCGCACAGGGTGGCGGCGGGGATCGTCGGTGGCGACTGGCACGATGGTCCCGTGCCTGCTGCCCCGATGATCGACGCCGTCGACGTCATCCGCTTCGTCGGGCCGCAGACCTTCGGCCGCGCACGCGACGTCGTCCGCGCCGGCCTGGTCGACGACGCCACCTGGCACGACGACGACGGCACGGTCACCGCGGTCGTGTCCGGCACCGCCGACGACCCGTACGAACTCCGCGTCGACACCACCCCCGCGCGCGGCGACTTCGTCCGCCCGGTCCGCAGCACCTGCAGCTGCCCGCTCGGCGGCGACTGCAAGCACGTCGCGGCCGCGCTCCTCACCATCAACGCCCGCGCCCTCGCCGCGAGCGCCGGCCCACGCCCGGAAGCGCCGGCTCCGCCGCCCTCGGACTGGAGGCACGACCTCGCCCGCCTCGCCGGTGACGACGAGCGGGCGCCCACCCCGCAGGGCACCAGGATGGGACTGCAGTTCGAGTTGCGTGACGCGGTTCCCGCCAAACTCGCCTCGCGAGCCCGTGCCGCCGGCCGCGCCCTGCCGGCACCGTCCCGCAGCGTGCGGCTCGGGGTCCGTCCGGTGACCCGCAGCGACGCCGGCAACTGGGTGCGCGGGCAGCTGACCTGGGGCACGCTCCCCTACTCGCAGAACCGGCTCGGCGTCGGTGCCGAGCAGCACGCCTGGTTCCTGCAGCTCGCCGCCCTGCACCGCGCGGGGCAGCTCGCGGGCCTGCCGGGTGAGAGCGACTGGCTGCACCTCGACGACTTCCGGAGCCCCTTGCTCTGGCCGCTCCTGCAGCAGGCCGCGGCGCTCGACATCGCGTTCGTCACGGGCAAGCGCGAGGGCGGTGCGGTCCTCGGCACGCAGGCCCAGGTGCTGCTCGACGTGGCCCGGCACGGCGACGCCGTGGTGATCGGTGCGAGTGCCGTGCTCGACGGCCGGCCCGTGGTGCCCGGAGCAGCGCGGATGATCGGCGACCAGGGCGTCTACGTGTTCCGCGAGAGCCCCGAGTTCACGGTGGCCGTCGCCCCGACCCCGGCGCCGGTGCCCGAGGACCAGCGACGGATGCTCCTCGAGGGCACCCGGATCACCGTGCCGACCGCCGAGGTCGACGAGTTCCTGGCCGACTGGTCACCCCGGTTGCGCGGTGCCCTCGGGCTGGTCAGCTCCGACGGCTCGGTGGAGCTGCCCGAGCGCACCCCGCCCGAGCTCGTGCTCACCGCCACCTTCGAGCCCGCCAGGGCGCCGCGCACCGACGACCGCGTGCACCTGCACTGGCGTTGGCACGTCGACGGCCGGAAGGACCCGGTGTCCCTGCACGGCCCGCTCCCCGACCTGTCCGGGCTCCGTGCCGCCGACGATCCGACAGGCACCGACGACCCACCCGTGACGGAGCCAGCCACGGCGGCCGCGGCCGCGGAGCCGACCACGGCGACGACGCAGGCCGACGACGCGACGCAGGCCGGGCCTCCCGTCCGCCCTGCCGGACCCGGTGGCGGACTGGACTGGTTCCAGGACGGCACCGTCGACGGGGCCGACGTCGCGGTGTTCGCGAACGAGTTCCTGCCCGAGCTGCCGTCGCTCGGCGTGCGCACGGTCGTACAGGGTGAGCGGCTCGACTACGAGCGGTTGAGCGGGCGGCCGCACATCCGCGTCACGACGATGCCGTCGGACAAGCACGATTGGTTCGACCTCGGCATCATCGTGAGCGTCAACGGCAAGCAGATCCCCTTCACGCCGCTGCTCACCGCGCTCGCGGGTCGGCAGCGACGGCTCAAGCTCGTCGACAACTCGTACCTGTCGCTGGCCGACCCCGCGTTCGATCGGCTCAAGGAACTCATCGACGAGGCCCGCGACCTGGACGAGTGGGAGCCCGACCAGCCGATCGCCGTCACGCCCCTGCACGCCGGGCTGTGGTCGGAGTTCGACCTGCTGGCTGACGAGACCTCGCACGACGAGCGGTGGCAGGCGATCGCCTCGGGGCTGCTCGGGGCGACTCCCCCGGGTGACGTCCCCGTGCCGGACACCGTGTGCGCCGACCTGCGGCCGTACCAGCACGCCGGGTACGCGTGGCTGTCGTTCCTGGTGACGCACGGCATCGGCGGGGTGCTCGCCGACGACATGGGGCTCGGCAAGACGCTGCAGGTGCTCGCGATGGTCGCCGCCCGTCGTGCCGCGGAGCCCGACGCTCCCCCGTTCCTCGTCGTCGCGCCGACCTCGGTCGTCGGCAACTGGGCTGCCGAGGCCGCCAAGTTCGTGCCGTCGCTGCGGGTCGCGACGGTGACCTCGACGTCGCTGAAGGACCCGGGGCTCGTCGCGCGCACCGCCGCCGCGTCGGACGTCGTCGTCACCTCGTACGCGCTGCTCCGGCTCGACGCCCGCGCCTGGATCGACCTGCCGTGGTCGGCGCTGGTGCTCGACGAGGCCCAGTTCGTGAAGAACCCGCAGTCCCAGACCCACCGTGTGGCCTCGGAGCTGCAGGCACCGGTGAAGTTCGCGATCACCGGCACACCGCTCGAGAACGGCCTGACGGACCTGTGGGCACTGTTCCACATCGTCGCGCCCGGGCTGCTGTCCACCTGGACCCGGTTCGGCGACGACTACGTGAAGCCCCTCGCCTCGCCCGAGCTCCGCGGCGGGGCCCGGCAGGAACTCACCGGGCGGCTGCGCCGACGGATCCGGCCGCTCATGCTCCGCCGCACCAAGGAAGCCGTCGCGGCCGACCTGCCCCCGAAGCAGGAGCAGGTCGTCCGGGTCACGCTCGACCCCGCGCACCGGGAGCTGTACGAGCGCACCCTGAACCGGGAGCGCCTGAAGGTCCTCGACCTGATCGACGACCTGTCGAAGAACCGGATGATCGTGTTCCGGTCGCTGACCCTGCTGCGGATGCTCGCGCTGTCGCCGGCCCTGGTGTCGTCCGGGTCGTCGTCGTCGGACTCGGACGTCACGTCGGGATCGACCCCGATCCCCTCCGCCAAGCTCGACCTGCTGCTCGACGAACTCGAACAGCTCGCAGCAGAGGGCCGTCGCGCCCTGGTGTTCAGCCAGTTCACCTCGTTCCTGCGGATGGTCTCGGACGCCCTCGACGCCCGAGGGATCGGCTACGAGTACCTCGACGGCTCCACCCGCAAGCGCCCGGAGGTCATCGAGCGCTTCCGGCAGGGCACCGCTCCGGCGTTCCTCATCTCGTTGAAGGCGGGCGGGTTCGGGCTCACCCTGACCGAGGCGGACACCGTGTTCGTCCTCGACCCGTGGTGGAACCCCGCCGCCGAGTCCCAGGCCGTCGACCGCACGCACCGCATCGGGCAGACCCGGTCGGTCAGCGTCCAACGGTTCATCGCCGAGGACACCATCGAGGAGAAGGTCCTCGCCCTCGCCGCGCGCAAGGCCGAGCTGTTCGCCACGATGATCGACGACGACGCCCTGTTCGCCGACGACCTGACCGCCGACGACATCCGCTCCCTGCTGACCTGAGCCGCCGCCCGCGCCCCCGTTCGACCCGCACCACGTTCCGCCCCGCACCACCTGGAGTCCCACCGCATGACGTCCCGCCGACGCCGCAGCCGCATCACCCTGACCTCCGTCCTCATCGTCCTGGCCCTCGCCGTCGGCGGGTACGCGCTCGACGCCACCGGTGTCCTCGGACCCGACGCCGACGCTGCGGGCGGCCCCACAGCCGTGGAGACGACCACCATCGGCCCGCAGCAGGCGTCGTCGGGGGCGAGCCCCGCCTCCAGTCCGACCGTCAGCCGCGGAACCGACGCCGACGCGGTCCGCGCACGCACCCAGCTCGCCGGCCTGCCCGTCAAGGGCAAGGCAGCCGGTACCGGCTACGACCGCACCGGCGACTTCGGCAGTGCCTGGCTCGACGTCGACCGCAACGGGTGCGACACCCGGAACGACGTCCTCGCCCGCGACCTCGCCGACATCACCCGCGAGGGCCGCTGCAAGGTCCTCACGGGCACCCTCGTCTCGCCGTACACGGGTGCGACGGTGGACTTCGTGCGCGGCAACACGACCTCGACCCTCGTGCAGATCGACCACGTCGTCGCACTCGAGAACGCGTGGCGCACCGGAGCGCAGCGGCTCACCGAGACCGAGCGGCAGGCGCTGGCGAACGACCCGGTGAACCTGTTCGCCGTCGACGGGCGGTCCAACTCGCAGAAGGGCTCCGGCGACGCGGCGACCTGGCTCCCCGCGAACAAGGCGTTCCGCTGCACCTACATCGAGCACCAGGTCACGGTGAAGGCGAAGTACCGCCTGTGGGTGGCCCCGGCGGAGCGGGACGCGATGGTGCGGGTGCTGGACGCCTGCTGACGCGGTCACTAAACGACAGGTGTAGTATAGGTATCTCGATGCAGATGCATCGATCGGACTCGCTGCCCCACCGCGGACCCCGAGCCCTTCACCGTCGAAGACCTCAGGAGGCCTCCCACCATGCCCGAAACCACCACCGGCGCCACCCGCTTCGCCGACCGCGTCGTCCTCATCACCGGCGGCGGCTCCGGCCTCGGCCGCGCGACCGCCGTCCGCCTGGCCGCCGAAGGCGCTGCGCTGTCCCTGGTCGACGTCTCCGAGCAGGGGCTCGAGGCAACGAAGACCGCCGTGCTCGAGGCAAACCCGGACGCGCAGGTCCTGACGACCGTCGCCGACGTGTCCGACGAGGCCCAGGTCGACGCCTACGTCACCGCCACGACCGAGCGTTTCGGCCGCATCGACGGCTTCTTCAACAACGCCGGCATCGAGGGCAAGCAGAACCCCACGGAGTCCTTCACCGCCGCCGAGTTCGACAAGGTCGTGTCGATCAACCTGCGTGGCGTGTTCCTCGGGCTCGAGAAGGTGCTCAAGGTCATGCGTGAGCAGGGCTCCGGCATGGTCGTGAACACCGCGAGCGTCGGCGGCATCCGCGGCATCGGCAACCAGTCCGGGTACGCGGCAGCCAAGCACGGCGTCGTCGGCCTCACCCGCAACTCGGCCGTCGAGTACGGCCGCTACGGCATCCGCATCAACGCCATCGCCCCCGGTGCCATCTGGACGCCCATGGTCGAGAACTCGATGAAGCAGCTCGACGCGGAGAACCCGCGCAAGGCCGCCGAGGAGTTCATCCAGGTCAACCCGACGAAGCGCTACGGCGAGGCCCCCGAGATCGCCGCCGTCGTCGCCTTCCTGCTGTCCGACGACGCGTCCTACGTCAACGCGACGGTCGTCCCGATCGACGGCGGGCAGTCGGCCGCGTACTGAGACCGTCACCTCCGATGCCCGGCGCACGTCCGCGTGCGCCGGGCATCGGCCTGGAGGCGCGGCTCGGCTCCGCCGTGTCCGCCGGCCGTGACAGCATGGCTGGCGTGAGTACCGATGAGACGAACGGATCAGCCTTCGGCCGAGGCGTCGACAAGGCCCCGCCGACCGCGGCCGCCGAACTGCGACGGAGGATGGCGGCCTCGCCCGCGGGCTTCCTGCGCAGCGCGGCGTGGGTCCCATGGAAGGCGGCGGGTACCCCGGAGGCCGGCAGCGTCGCCCACGTCATGATCCGGGACAAGCCGTTCGTGCCCGTCTTCACCGACCCGGACGAACTCGCCGCCGGCCTGCCCGACGCCGAGGGGCGTCCGGTGCCGATGTCCGAGCTCGTGTCCGCGCTCCCCGAGGAGTTCGGCATCGTGGTCGACCCCACGAGTGCGGCCGAGGCGAACTTCCTGCACGCCGACGTCCTCGCCGAGATGCGGGCACAGATGCAGGGTGGCGTCCCGACCAGCGACGACTGACCCGCTCCGTCTGCGGCTCAGACCGTTCGTCGTCAGGCAGCCGCCATCGCCGCGGCAGCGACCGCCCACCAGTAGCCGAGCAGACCACCCGCCGGAACGGCCAAGACCGCGAGGACCCGAGCCCGACGCATGAGGCTGCGGCGGGAGCACGCGTCGGCGATCTCGCGTTCGAGTCGCTCGAAGCGCTGGACGTCGCGGAGTGTGTCGTTGATGACCACGGCATCGACGTGCCAGGTGCCCCGTTCCTCCGCCAGCATCGACAGGAAGCGCACGGCTTCGTCGGAGTGCGCACGTGGCAGGCCGCGGATCCAGCTCCCCACACGCTCGGGCTCGAGGACCACGGCTGCCGGCGGCTTCTTGCCGAACCGGAGCTCGGCGGCCGCGACCACCAGGATCGGCTGCACGAGGATCGGACCACCCGCTGCAGCCGACAGCAGTGCGGTGGCACGCTCTCCCTCGGCCAGCGCGCGGTGCACGTGCGGCGTTCGTTGGCCGTTCACCAGCAGTGTGCGTCCGCCCGCCCAGACCGCGTGGCCAGAGTGGTTCTTCGTGTTGATCGAGAAGACGCCGGTCGGACCGACGACGACGTGGTCGATGTCCGTGCTGCCCGCCCCGACCGGGACGGCGTGCAAGACCGTGAAGTCCGGGCCGAGTTCCTCGAGCTGTGCCGCCACCTGCCGCTCGCCGATCGCTCCCTTGAACCACGAACGGGCTTCGGGCCGCAGCGGGTCGTGCCCCCAGAACCGCTGCCAGGTCGTCAGCGCGCGGCCGTCGGCCTGGATCGCGAGACACTGCTGCATCACGGCGTACCCGGGCTTGCGGGCGCGGAGTGTCAGCGGCGCCGTTCCCTTCGGGCTCGGACGGTCCGCGGTGATCGTGCGCTCCCCCATGCCTCCACCGTTCCAGGACGACGTCTGGTCCGGCCAGCCCTCGTTCTGGCGTCACAGCGCGGCGGGTGGGTCCGTGGTTTCGCGCCGTTGACGGTTCTGGTTCACGATCCTCGGGCTTCGCGAACCAGAACCGTCACGCAGCGCTGGCTCACCCGGCGTGCTCCGCGACGACCACACAGGTCACGGACACCACGATCGCCACGACGGTCGCGGTGCCGACAGCGACCGCCCATCCCTGCGACCTCGTCCGTCGAATGGCCTGCCCGAGCCCGAGGGGCATCCGGTGCCGATGTCTGGGTGATGGTAGCGGTCTGCCACCTTCACTCCTGGCCAGCCCGTCAACCCAGTTCTGGGGATCGCTCACGTCAGCGGCGCCCATCAAGATGGGTCCGTTGGACCGAGTGGACGGGGGAACGACGATGCCGTTGGGCGGGCCAGGACCACGAGATTGGTCCCCTCCGGATTACTCGTCAGGACCCTCGCGAAGCGGTGCTCGCCGGCTGCCGACGCTCCACGCACCCTCACCGCTACTGAACTCGAAACCACGCAGGCGCACGAGGCCCTGGGCGTTCGCGACCCTTGCGATGCTGCTCGGCTTCGGCAGCGTGGTCATCGCACTCGTCGAGCCGCAACAGTCCGGGATCCAGACGGGCTTCATCGTCTCGACGATCGGCATCTCGGCGATCGTCTTCGGCGTGCAGGCAATCAAGACCGCACGATGGGGCTCGGCCAAGGCGCGGGCATTCGGTCGCGGAGGTGCGATCCTCGGCAGCGTCGGGACGGCGCTCATGGTGTACGCGGTCATCGGGTCCGCTCTGGCGGGTACCGGTGTCCACCTGCCAGCACTCTCGCTCCCCCTTGACGGCCGGAGCGCTGCCAGCGGCCCGGTTGCGGTCCCGCAACGCCCGGCCGTCGCTGCTCCGGTGGAGTCTGCTGTTCCGGCAGCGACGCCGGAACCTGCCGCGCCGCCAGCTCCGGCGACTGTCGAGACCGAGCGGTCGGCCGTCGTACAGAGCGCCGGCACGCTCGCCTTCGTCATGAAGCAGAGGTTCGGCGCAGGCCCGTACCCGTCAACCCTGTCGGTCGGGATGACGGCGCCGGAGCGGATCCTCCTGCCCGACGGCACCGGGCTCGCTGGCGTTCCTGATGGCGCACGCGTCCTGTACTCCGTCGCCCCGGACGGCTCCGCGTGGACCGTCACGATCATCGGAGCGCGGTTCGGGGCGGTGGCGACCTACAGCTCGACGATCGGCACGGTCGAGTCGGACTGACTTCCCACCGGTCAGCGGCGCGGTTCGACGAGCTCGATGAAGCGGGACAACAGCGAGAGTCCCGCGATCGACGGGGGCAACCCGGTGGTCAGCGCCGGCGAGTGCACGAGGTACGCCGCCCACTTCGCCCGCGAAATCGCCACGTTCAACCGGTTCGGCATGAGCAGGAAATCGAGGCCGCGCGGGATGTCCGCTGCGCTCGACGCTGCCAGGGACACGATCGACACGACGGCCTCGCGGCCCTGGAACAGGTCGACCGTGCCGACTTGCGTGCCGGTGAAGCCAGCGCGGTCGAGCTCCTGCCGGATCAATGCCCCCTGCGCGTTGTACGGCGCCACCACGATGACGTCCTCGTCGGTCAGCGCCCGGGTGTCGGAACCGTCGGTCCAGGTGCGGCCGACGACGTCACCGACGAGTGCGACGACCCGGGCGGCCTCTTCAGCAGAGGACGTCGTGTTGCCCGCGTGCACGACCGGCACCGGGTGCACGCCCGCGTCGACGCCGTCGAGGTGCCGTCCGGAGACCATCGAGGTCAGCTGCCCGTCGTAGGACAGGGCGGAGACGGACTCGGTCAGTGCGGGCTCCATGCGGCGGGTGCGGGCGAGGAAGTACCCGAACTCCGGCGGCAGGACGTGCTGTCCGTCGGCGAGCCAGCCGAGCGCGGACTCGTCGACGGGCTCCGGGTGCGAGCCCTGCGACACCTGGGGCAGCTGCTGGGGGTCCCCGAGCAGCAGGAGCCGGGTCGCGGCGACCGACGACGCAATGGTCGGGGCGAGGGAGAACTGTCCGGCCTCGTCGACCACGAGCAGGTCGAGGGAACGGCGCTCGACCGTCGACTCGTTTGCGAACGTCCACGCCGTGCCGCCGACGACGCCGCCGGTGCCCGAGGACTCGCACGAGGAGAGGAACGCGGCGACGGCGGCACCGTTCTTCACCGGGGTCCAGGCCGCGGCGTCGAGCTCGTCCTCGGTCGCGCCTGACTTCGGCACCTTCACGACCCGGTCCGCGGGGACGCCGGCGTTCACGACCGAGGTCAGGAAGTTCTCCGACGTCGCGTGTGACTGGCCGACGACCCCGACGCGCCAGCCGTACTCGCGGACGAGCCGGGCGACGACGTTCGAGCCGACGTAGGTCTTGCCCGTGCCGGGAGGGCCCTGGATCGCCAGGTACGACCGGTCGAGGCCGAGCAGGGTCGAGACGACGGCCGACACCGTGTCGTCACCCTGCACCGGGACGACCGGACCACGCGGGGGCACCCGGCGCAGCAGGTCGAGCGCGGGGTCGGGCAGCATCGCCGGCAGCTCGTCGAGCACGGCCTGACCCCACCACGCGATCGCCTCGGGCTGGGGCTTCGCTCGGGGCGGTGCCGACGGGGCGAAGGCCACCGGGAACTCGTGGTGCAGTTCGCCACCGACGGGCAGGCCCTCTTTCACGAGGACCTCGACGGCATCGCCGTTGTCCCACACGTCCACGATCACGGCGCGCGACGACGCGCCCTTCGACCCGGGGCCCGGAGAGGCGACCGATGGCGGAAGCGGGTCGTCGTAGACCAGGTGGGGCGTGCCTCCAGGCCGGAGCCGCGAGCCGGGCGCGAGCGTCCCCGACAACCGGAGTTCCCGCGACTGCGAGCGGGCACGCGGCAGCGTGTCCCAGTCGCGCTCGACGGACGCACGCTCCACGACCAGGACGTCACGCGTGTCGGCCCAGTCGTCGACCGGGTTCCGCAGGCGGTCGAAGTGGTCCTGCCAGAAGGTCTTGGCCTCGCGGCGGTGGTAGTCGATCGCGGCTGCGGCGAGCGCCAACGCGGTCTGGTCAGGGGTGCGGTCGAGGGCGTCGACGTCCTCGAGCTGCGCGGCAAGGGCGACGTACACCGGATTGGGCTCGCGCTCGACGGGGATCGGTGGGACCTCGAGCTCGAGCGCGGGGTCGGCCGCATCGGGGTCGTCGGTGCGCAGCGAGCGGAGCCAGTCGCGCAGGCGCAGGGTCGAGCGGCAGTCGTAGGCGTTGTAGTCGGCGACCTGGTCGAGCATCCGCTGCCCCTCGACGGCGTCACCGTTCCGGAGTTCCTCGATCGCGTCGACGTAGGCGGTGATGCTGTCCGCGGCGTTCGTGACGTCGCTCTCGCGCAGGTCCGAGCCCATGTACAGCGGTTCGAGCTTCTTGATCGAGTAGCTGTGACTGCCGACGACCAGGGCCTTGCGGACGATCGGGTACAGGTCGACCAGGACCCCGGCGCGCAGCAGGTCGTCGACGGCCTCTTCACCCACCCCGTGCCGGGCGGCGAGCGACAGCAGGTGCGTCCGCTCGTAGGCCGCGTAGTGGTAGATGTGCATGCCCGGGTACTGCTGCCGCCGGGCCTCGATGAACGCGAGGAACTGCTCCAGCGCGACTCGCTCGTCGCGGATGGTGTGCGCCCAGAACGCGGTGAACTCGGCGCGGTCGTCGACCAGGCCGAACAGGTAGTCGAGGCCCCAGTGCACGCCGTCCTCGGTGTGCAGCGGGTCGCCCTCGAAGTCGAAGAAGACGTCGCCCGGGTCGGGTGCCGGGATCGCGTCGAGCGCGCGGGCGTCGAGGACCTCGAAGCGCGGCTTCACGGGCTGGCCCGGCCCGTCGGCGCCCTTCCGTCGGGCGTCTTCCGACTCGATCTGGAGGCTCGCCTGCCGTACCAGCCGATCCTGCGTCGCGCGGGACAAGCCCGGTACTGCCCCGGTGCGGACCGCCAGGTCGTCGATCGTCCGCACCTCGTGCTTGATGAGCTTCGCCCGTTGGTCGAGGCGCATGCCCGCGACGAGCACGAGGTCGCGGTGCTCGGCGACCTGGGTCGAACAGACGGCGCATCGGCCGCACGACGAGTAGCGCAGGTCGCCCCACTGCAGTGACTCGTCGGCGGCGATGCGCTCGGCGATGACCCGCTGCAGTTCGGCGCGCTGCGTGCGGTACACCGGCGCGATGTCGGCGAGGTCGTGCGTGGTGGTCGTCCGGTCGCCGAGCACCAGGTGCACCTGCTCACCGGTGGGGATGCCGTGCGCCTGCATCTGCTCGGCGTACGCGGCGAGCTGCAGCAGGGCGCTGATCTTGGCGTGGCGGGCGAGCTTGGTGTCGTAGACCTCGTACTCGCCGCGGTCGTTGCGGATGATGAAGTCCGCGAAGCCGATGAACCCGGGGGCGTCGGCGGTCGGTGCTGCGTGGAACGTCGGCTGGTACAGCACGTCGGCGCCGTCGGCGAAGGCCTGTCGTGCTTCGGCCGCGGCGCGTGCGTAGTCCGGCGGTGCGGGACGGTCGAACTCGACGACGGCGCGGGTCTGTTTGAGGATCTCGAGGTAGTCGAGCTCGTGCTGGTCCCCCAGCCGAGCCGTGCGCTCGAGCATGTCGTCGTGCACGTCCGGCAGGGCCTCCCCGCGGCCGAGCTTGGCGTCGAGGCGGCGGAGGAACGCCCACTCGCAGGCCGACCACGTGCTCAGGTCACTCGGGCTGAGCAGCACGTGCCCGTCGACGCCGATCTGCATGCGCTCCCCCTTGCTCTTCGGTGCGCTGAAAGCCTAGGGGTGGGCGCCGACACCGACCCCGTCGGGTCGCCGGACGGTCAGCCGATCGGCACGAACCGAGGCCCGTCGTACCCGTCGCGCGTGACGTGCGCGGTGAAGTCGGCGAGCGAGCGCACCCAGTGCCCGCGTTCGCCGTAGAGCGCCTGGTACACGACCACGGGCTCCTCGGTCTCCACATCACGGGCGACGAGCAGCACCTCGTAGTCGTTCCCCTTGAAGTGCCGGTACCGCCCAGGTGTCACGTCGTCGCTCACACCCCGACACTAAGCGCTCCTACACTCGCCCCATGACGGAGCACGCACGCACCGAGCACGCCCGCACGGACCGCGGACTCGACCGCCTGGTGAACTTCTCCGACGCCACCGTCGCGATCGCCATCACGCTGCTGATCCTGCCCCTGGTCGACATCGCCAGCGAGATGTCCTCGGGCGAGAGCGCCGGCGACCTGCTCCGCCAGCACTGGCCCGCGCTGCTCGAGTTCCTCATCACCTTCTGGCTGATCTCCCGGTTCTGGATCCTCCACCACCAGGTGTTCGAGCACGTGCGGTCCTACAACCCGCGGATCATGCAGCTGAACTTCGTGTGGCTCATCAGCATCGTGTTCCTGCCGTTCGCCGCCAACCTGCTCAACAGCGGCGAGAACGACGACCGTGTGGCCCACGCGCTCTACCTCGGCAGCATGGTCGTGACGAGCCTCGCGCTCACCGCCATCGAACTCGTGCTCCGACGGAACCCCGAGTTGCTCGCCACGCCGCTGGGCGACTCGGCGCGTGGTCTCATCGCCGCCGGACTGCTGTCGGCGGCGCTGGTCTTGTCGGTGGTGTTCCCGAGCATCGGCCTGCTGTGGGCGCTGCTGTTGCTGTTGCAGGGCGCGGTCGCCCGGCTGCTCCGACGCGTCTGAGCACGATGCGCTCCGGTTCGCCTGTCCGCGACCGTACTGCGGCACCCCGTTCGAGCGTGCGGCGCGTTCCGACCAGCCCCGCCGATCGGTGGCACATCGCCTTGAAAAGTATGCCTGTTCAAGCGAAGCGGAGATCGGTCGAGCGACAGCCGGCGAGACCCGACACTTGCTCCCCGTCACGTTCGGTCACGTTGGCCCCGAACGCCGCCGAACCACGTACCGTCACGGCATGACCGTCATCATGGCCGTCGCCGTGCTCGTGGGAGTCCTCGCACTCGCCACGCTGCTCGGCCTGCTCCTGCGCGCAAAGACCGGCCGCGCACGGACCACGACGGCACCGGGCGACGCCGGGACGGTCGCCGACCTCGCCCCCGCCGAGGCATTCGGCACCCGTGCCACCCTCGTCCAGTTCTCCACCCCGACCTGTGCCCGCTGCCCCGCGACCGCCCGGCACCTGGACTCCGTCGCAGCCCGACACGACGGCGTCACCCGACTGGAGATCGACCTCGCCGAGCACCCCGGACTGGCGAGCCGCTTCAACGTCCTGCAGACCCCCACGGTCCTGCTCGTCGACGGTTCCCGGACCGTTCGCACCCGCTTCGGAGGCCCACCCCGCCCACCCGAGCTCACCGCAGCCCTCGACGCCGTCCTGACTGCAGGCAGCACAGACACCAGACGCAGCACCGGCGCCCCAGGAACCACCGGCACCCAGGAGTCCCGATGACCACCACGACCGACCCCACGCGCGGCATCGACCCGCGCTCCCCACGCTTCGGCGCCGCCATCACCACGGTGCTCCTCGCCGCGACGATCGTCCTCACGCTGATCCCCGAGACGTGGGTCGCCGGCATCGTGCTGCTCGCGGTCATCGTCGCGCTGTTCGCCGTCGGAGGCATCGCCGGCATCCGCCGCCACCCCTACGGCGCACTCTTCCGACGGGTCGTCCGCCCACGCCTGGCCCCGCCCGCCGAACTCGAGGCTCCGGAACCCCCGACCTTCGCCCAGCAGGTCGGCCTGTTCGTGACCGCGGTCGCGCTGCTCCTCGCACTGCTCGGCGTGCCGTACGCCGCACCGATCGGTGCCGCGGTCGCCCTGGTCGCCGCGTTCCTCAACGCCGTCTTCGACGTCTGCATCGGCTGCCTGCTCTACGTGTGGCTGGTCCGCGCGGGGGTCTTCCGTCCGCGACGCGGCGTCGCCTGACGGCTTCCTGGAGGCCCGCCCCACCTCGACCACACCGCCAGCGCCCGACGGGTGCTCGGCTCCAGAACACGGCTCTGCCCCGCCCCGTAGGGTGAGCGGGTGGGGGAAGACGAACGAATCATCCGGCGTGCCTGGCGTCGTACCGCCCTGGTCGCGTCGATCGCCGCGGTCGCCGGAGCGGTGGCAGGTTGGGCAACCTCGCGGACCGAGGACGGCTGGACCGTCGCCTTGGCGATCTTCACGTGCGTCACCGTGCTGGTGGGTATGGCCGGGATGCTCTCGTTGCTCCCCGCCACGGCACGCGCGTCGTCGATCATCACGCAGGCGACCGAGGGCCTGACGAGAGACCGCCGCAAGGTCATCAAAGGAGCCATCCGCTCGGGCGTTCCGCTCGCGGAGGACGCGGGCCCCGAACTGCAGCACCGCGCGCTCACCCTCGCTCGCGGGACCGCCGCGTTCAACGGGCTGATCCTCGTCCAGAACCTCCTGCTGTTCGCAGGAGCCGCAGCTCCCCAGTTCGCCCGAGTCGTCACCGGCGATGGCAACGCGATCATCAGCCGGATCTTCCTGGCGCTCTTCGTCGTCGAAATGGTGTTCGTCGTGCCGTTGCTGGTCGTCCGAGGCCGCCGAGCTCGGCGCTACGCAGAAGCCGCGGCGGCCGACAACGAACGCCGCACCACTACTCCGATCCTTCTCGCATGACCGCCGTGTCGGAAGTGCCAGCCACCCCCGAGGCCGTTGCCCGCCGAGCCTGGCGCAGAACCGCCGTCATCGTCACGATCGGTGTGGTCCTCGGTGCGGTCGGCGGGTCGCTCTTCGCACGGCAGGACAGCGCGCTCGAGACCACCCTCGCGATCGTCGGCATCGCTGCAGGAGTGGGTGGTCTTCTCGGCACCTTCTCGATGCTCACCACGACGCTCCGCCGATCCTCCGACATGCAGGCGCCGATCGATGGGCTCTCACGCTTCGGCCGGAAGACGCTCGCGCAGGCGATCGCGAGCGGGACCCCGATCGAACCAGCCGACTCCGACCTCGCACGACGGGCATTCGACCTCGCCCGTCTCCGCGCTGCCTACCAACCGGTCGCGCTCGGCCAGTTCCTGCTGCTCTACGTGGGGATTGCTGGCCCGCAGATCCCGAACCTGTTCGACGACAACTCGTTCGTAGCTGGCCTCAGTCGCATCATCTGCGGAGCACTCCTCGTCGTGGCTGCCGCCATGTCCCCCGTCATTCTGCGTCAGACCCGGGCTGCACGACGCTACGTGCAGGCGGCCACGGCGGTAACCGCCCACCAGCGCTGACTCAGTAGGCCTGCCGCACCTCGTGCTCCTACGGTGATCCTTCGCCCTGTACGGTAAAACACCAGTACAAGGTTTCAAGGGGGCGCAGTGGGCATACACATCGACGAACTCACCTTCGGGTACCGGCGCGACCACACGGTGCTCTCCGGGTTGTCGACGGTGTTCCCGACCGGAGCGAGCGTCCTGCTCGGGCCGAACGGCGCTGGCAAGTCGACCCTGCTCGGGCTCATCGCCGACACGCTCCGCCCCCGCGCCGGGACGATCAGCATCGAGGGACTGGGGGAACCGGGGACGCGCGGAAACCGCCGACGGTACCGCCGCGGCGTCGCATGGCTTCCGCAGCGGAGCGGCGCCTTCCCCGGCCTGACCGCTCGAGAGCACGTCGCCTACTGCGGCTGGTTGAAGGGCTTGTCGCGCGCCGACGCCTGGGATCGCTCGACGGCCGCCCTGACCGCCGTCGATCTCGCCACCCGAGCCGACGCACGAGCGTCCTCGTTGTCGGGCGGCCAGATCCGGCGGCTCGGCGTTGCCGGCGCGCTGGTGCCCGGCGCGCAGTGGATCCTGCTCGACGAACCGACGGCCGGACTCGATCCGGCACAGCGCGCGCGGTTCGCTCGGGTGATCCAGAACCTGCCGACGGAAGTGTCCGTCGTCGTCTCGACACACCAGACCGAGGACGTCGCCACGACCTACGACCACGTGACCGTCCTCGTCGACGGCCGGGTGCCGTTCGCTGGTTCGGTCGCGTCGTTCACCGAGCCGTTCGCAGACCTCTCGCCTGCCGAGGCGATCACCGCTTCGTACGCGCGGTTCACGAGTGAGGACGACTGATGCACCCGATCATCCCGTGGCGCAGCCGAGCGGCAGTGTGGCTCCTCATTCCTGGGTTGCTCGGCGTCGTCGCGTACAGCGTGCAGTTCGCAGATGAGACGACCGTCGCCGGCTACTGGCCCGCCGCGATGGCCGGCTCCGCGATCTACCTGGTCTTCTCGTGCGGCGTCGCGGCCACGGCTGGCGCCTGGGAAGGGAAGCGCTTCCGGGCCGCGGCGCCGGTGATCGAGTCCAGCAGCCGATCCAGTGCAGCAGTCGTCACCGATCACCTGTGGACACCACTGGCCGCTGGTCTGTTGCTCCAGCTCGTCGCGGTCGCACTCATGAGTCGGGACACCTGGGGCACTCCCGGTGGCCCGTCGCCCCTCGTCGGCCTGGCCTTCGCGGGGATCCTGTTCTTCCACAGCTGCATCGGATTCGCACTGGGGCGGTGGGCCCCGCCGGTGGCGTCCATCCCGCTGAGTCTGCTCGTCTCGTACAGCTGGCTCGGCTTCACCTGGTCCGTGGACTACTTCCCGCTCCGGTACCTCGCCGGACTCGTGATGGCGGACTGCTGCTCGGTCGAGACCGCGCTCGACACCCGGGCACCGGTCATCGCGACGGCGTTCAGTCTGCTCGCCGGGTGCAGTCTGCTCGTCATCGCGGTCGCTCGACGCTCGAGTGGTGACCGTGCGCGCCGGTACGGACTCCAGATCGGCGCCAGCTCGTTCGTCGTGATCACCCTCATCGCGCTGACCGCCGGCTTCGGCCTCGGCGCGGCACCGATCGTCGACCGCCCGCAAACGCAAGCGATCTGCAGCGGCGCGGCGCCGACGATCTGCCTCTTCCCGGAGCAACGCACCGCCGACGACTCGCAGTCGGTGATCCGGAAGGCCGTGGAGAACCTCGGCCGCTCGGGCATCACGGTGCCGTCGACCATCCGGGCGAGCAACGCACCGTCGTCGCCCGACGTCCTGAACATGATCGTCCAGGTCCGGATGACCGACGCGGACGTGCTCCACAGCATCACCACCTCCTTGCTCGGCGACGCCGAGGTGGCGTACTGCGGCGCCGAGGAGGACGACGCCGAACGCCTCAACGATGCCGCTGTCGCCAACCGATGGCTCATCGACGTCGCTGCCGAGGGCATCGTGAACGCCGACCAGGTGGAACCCGCCCTCGAGCTGGATGACCCCGACGTTCTGCGAGCCCTCCGTCGTGCTCCGGCCCCCGCTCAGGCCACGTGGGTCACCGCGACGGTCGACCGGCTGACGGATTGCTCGATCGGCCACATCGCGGTGCCGTCCTCGTGATCTGGTGGCTGCGTGTCCACCGAACCCTGCCGTTGCTCGGACTCACGA
This sequence comes from Curtobacterium sp. MCSS17_005, assembly GCF_003234225.2. Taxonomy (NCBI): domain Bacteria; kingdom Bacillati; phylum Actinomycetota; class Actinomycetes; order Micrococcales; family Microbacteriaceae; genus Curtobacterium; species Curtobacterium sp. MCSS17_005. The sequence goes on along the minus strand of NZ_CP126258.1, from coordinate 1,442,144 downwards.
CCGCCCTGACGGTGCTCTCGATCGCGCTCGGCCCGATCGGCATGCTCTTCCCCTCGTTCGGCGGCGGCGCACCGTTCGCGCTGATCCCCGTCGCGGCCGTGCTCCCGCTGGTGATCGCCATCGCGACGAGCGCTTCGGTCACCCGCGCACCGTTCCCCGCGCCCACTCGGCGGACGGACCTGCTCGAGCTGGCCGCCGTCATCGCGGTGGTCGCGCTGGTGACCGTCACCGCGAGCATCGGGCTCGCGATCGGCGCCGCACCCGAGGCCTCAGTCGCGACCGCCCGGAACACGATCGCGTTCTGCGCGCTCGCGCTGGTCAGCCGAGCGGTACTCGGCGATCGGTACCAGTCCGTGCCGGGCGTGCTCTACCTGTTCGTCGCAGCGCTGTTCGGTCGGGGGACCCCGGACCAACCAGCCGGATGGGCCGGAGTCGTGTCTACGAACACCGATCCGGCGTCGTGGGCGTTCGTCCTCCCCCTGGTGATCGCCGCCACCGTCAGTCCGCTGGCACACAGGTCGGGCAGAACGATGTAACGCGCAATTTACTTTCAGCACTGGCGCTCACCTGCGAAAGACGCTTTCATGGCGGGATGACGATCACCGAGCGGCCCGAGCGGCCCGAGCGGCCCGAGCGGCCCGAGCGATCCGAGCGCGCCGACGCCTTCGCCCTCGTCCGCACCCAGTCGGCGAGCATGCCGTCGAGCATGCGCGCCATCGCCGACGCCGTCCTCGAGGACCCGGCAGCCGCGGCCAACACGAACGCCACCGACCTCGCAGCCCGAGCCGGGGTCTCCCCCGCCACCGTCTCCCGCTTCGCCCAACACCTGGGCTTCACGAACTTCGCCGCCCTGCAGCGCAGCATGACCCGAGCAGTCGAACGCGGGATTCACGAGCGTGAGTCCACCGAAATCCACGCCGGTGTCGCGGTCGACGACGACGTCGCTACCGTCATCGCGAAGGTCACCGAGGACGTCCGCGCGGTGATGGCCGACACCCGCGCCGCACTCGACCCGCACGCGCTCGAGGCAGCGGCAGCCGCCGTGAGCGACGCCCGCCGCGTCGTCCTGTACGGCGTCGGCGCGAGCGGCATCGTCGCCCGAGACCTGCACCTCAAGCTCGAACGCATCGGCATCGTGAGCTCGATCGCCGACGACCCGCACAACGCCCTGACCCTGGCGAGCGTCATCGGCGAGCACGACGTCCTGGTGCTCGTCAGCCACTCGGGCTCCACCGTCGAGACCCTCGAGGTCGCCCACGCCGCCCGCGCTCAACATGCCACGATCGTCGCGATCACCGGCCACGCCACCGCCCCGCTCGCCACCACCGCCGACCACGTCCTGCTCGGTGTCGCCGGTGCCGAGAGTGCCTTGCGCCCCGCGGTCATGGGCAGCCGGATGAGCCAGCTCGCCATCGTCGACACCCTGTTCGTCGTCGTCGCGCAGCGCACCGACGAGCGCTCCCAGCCGCTCCTCGCCCGCAGCCGCGACGCCGTCCGCACCCACCACCGGAACTGAGCACCACCATGAACCAGACGCATGAAAGCCACGACGCCCTCCGCGACGAACTCGCGGCCCTCACCACCGAGGCGACCGACCACTCGCTGGACGACATCGACACGATCTCCACGCTGGAAGCTGCCCAGCGCATGAACGCCGGCGACCGCAGCGTGCCTGCGGCACTGGAGCCGTGCCTCCCGGCCATCGCCCTGGCGGCAGACTCGATCGCCGCAGCGTTCGCGCGTGGTGGCCGACTCGTCTACGTCGGCGCCGGCACGCCGGGCCGGCTCGGCGTCCTCGACGCCAGCGAGTGCCCGCCCACCTTCGGCACCGACCCGAGCCAGGTGGTCGGCGTGATCGCCGGCGGCCACCCCGCCCTGACCACCGCGGTGGAGGGCGCGGAGGACGACGAAGCCGCCGCCGTCCGCGACCTCGACGCGCTCGGCCTGACGGCCGACGACGTGGTCGTCGGGATCAGCGCGTCCGGCAGGACGCCCTACGTGATCGCAGCCATCCTGGAGGCCCGGCGCCGGTCCGCCCTGTCGGTCTCCGTGGCGTGCAACCCCGACTCGGCCGCGGGGCGGGAGGCCGACATCGCCATCGACGTCGTCGTCGGCCCCGAGTTCATCGCCGGCTCGACCCGCCTGAAGGCGGGCACCGCGCAGAAGCTCGTCCTGAACATGCTCACCACGCTCGCGATGGTGCGCAGCCACAAGACGTACGGCAACCGCATGGTCGATGTGCGGGCGACGAACGCGAAGCTCGTCGCCAGGGCGTTCTCGCTCGTGCAGGACGTCTCCGGCGCTCCCCCCGCCGAGGTCCAGGCGGCGCTCGACGCCTCGGACGGCGAGGTGAAGACCGCCATCGCCGTGATCCTGACCCGCGCCTCCGCTGCCGACGTGCGTGCTCGCCTCGAAGCTGCTGCCGGCTCGTTGCGCGCCGTGCTGTAGACCTCGTTCCCCCTTTTCCGTTTCCTTTCCCCCGAGGAGCACAGCAATGCCCGATGCACAGCAACTCGCCCAGCAGATCCTCGACGCCGTCGGCGGTTCCGCGAACATCGCCGAGGTCGAGAACTGCATGACCCGCCTGCGGGTCGAGGTCGTGTCCGATTCGTCCGTCGCGCTCGAGGACCTGAAGGCCACCGACGGCGTCATGGCCGCCATCGCGGCCGGCTCGAACCTGCAGATCGTGCTCGGCCCGGGTCTCGTCGACCGCGTGGCCGACGGCCTGGAGGCCCTACGCGCGGCCGCCCCGCCGGCTGCGGCTGGTGGGCCTGGTGCGTCGCCTGAGGAGCTCGCTGCTCGCGGTGCGTCCATCAAGGCGACCGCGCGGTCCCGCTCCGACGGTCGGACCATGCGCGCGATCCGGAAGATCTCCGCGATCTTCATCCCGCTCATCCCCGCGCTGATCGCCTGCGGGCTGATCGCCGGGATCAACGGCATCCTGACGAACCTGGGGTGGGTGCCCGGGGTGACGCCGTTCCTCGGGGTGCTCTCGTCCGGCTTCCTTTCCCTGCTCGCCGTGTTCGCCGGCATGAACGCCGCGAAGGAGTTCGGCGGCACGCCCGTCCTCGGCGGTGCCGTCGGCGGGATCATCGTCGCGGCCGGTGTCGCGAACGTCACGGTGTTCGGCGAGACCCTGGCGCCCGGGCAGGGCGGTGTGCTCGGTGCGCTGGCCGGCGGCATCCTCGCCGCCTACGTCGAGCGCTTCATGCGCCGGGTCACGCCGGACGTCATCGCGCTCATCGTGGTGCCGACCGTCACCGTGCTCGTCGCCGGTTCGATCACCCTCGGCGTGCTCATGTCCGTCGCCGGTGTCGTCTCGGTCGCGATCGGGACCGCTGCGACCTGGCTGCTCGCGAACGGTGGAGCCTTCGCCGGCTTCGTGCTCGGAGGCCTCTTCCTGCCGCTCGTCATGACCGGCATGCACCAGGGGCTCATCCCGATCCACACCACCCTGATCGACCAGACCGGGTGGACCGTGCTGCTGCCCGTGCTGGCGATGGGTGGTGCTGGGCAGATCGGTGCGTGCATCGCGCTGTGGGTGCGGTTCCGGTCGAACGCTTCGCTGGTGCGGACCATTCGGGGTGCGCTGCCCGCCGGGTTCCTCGGTGTCGGAGAGCCCCTGATCTACGGCGTGACGCTCCCCCTCGGGCGGCCGTTCATCACCGCGTGCATCGGTGGTGCGTTCGGCGGCGGTGTCGTCGGGCTGTTCGACCAGCTCGGGCACTCCGTCGGGGCGATCGCCATCGGGGCCTCGGACCTGTCGCTCATCCCGCTGCTGAACGGGTCGTCCGGGTATGGGTGGGCGTTGCTCGGGTACGGGTCCGGGCTCGTGGTGGCATACGTTGTGGGGTTCGTGGCGACGTTGCTGTTCGGGGTTTCGGCGTCGGTCAAGGCCGACCTCGAGGAGCAGTCCGCTCCCGGAGCACCGTTTGACCTGGTGTCGTCAGCAGAGTCCTTAGACTCCAGCTTGTCGATGGCGTCAGCCGCCTCAGCCGAACGCTGATTCGCTTGGGCGAGACGACCCACCTCGGCGACGCCTCGGTCGCCGAGTCGACCATCACAGCAGCAGCCGCCGCTGCGCCACGCTCGCGTTCACCACGCTGCGCATCCGGAGGACTTCGCCGAGCGCGCCCGCACCTCTACCACTAGTCCGGAAGCTTTGACTTGCTGCATCAAAGTGAGCCCGAGGTCGTGCGGGATCCGCCAGGATTAGTCTCGGGCGTCACGTTTCCCTTGCCCGCGCGCTTAATAGGCCAAGTCGCCCCGCCTCATTCTGTCGTCATGGAACAAATGCTGTCAGGCGAAGTGAATGTGAAGGGCGAAATCCCGAAAGCACTGGCGAGCACACGGCCTGTCATTGTAACCAATCGCGACGAAGGCCTGCCGACGAACTTCCGCGACCGTATATCGCCGACGCGCACGAGGAGACTTCTACGATCACCAACCGAGGATCTGGGCGTACTCGGTGGGAGTAACGTAGCGACCCTTGGCGCTGTCACCGGAGGAACGCATAACCTGGCGATAAAGAATATTCAGCGCACGCCAGTCTGTGTCGGTACCGCCGAGGGCGGTCAGTGCCAGTCGATCAACCGCGTCGGTCACATTTCGGAGATTGCTCCACCGGACGTTGAAGTAGTACTTCTTCGCGTTGATACTGACGAAGGTTGCCGACGGGATCGCTGCGTGCACGGCCTGGACCGCGGCGGACCAGCCCGGCGTTCCCGCCGCGAGCTTCGCCAGAGCGCGAGAGGCCTCGAGCTCACGCGCATTGATGTGGAAGTCATCTCCGAGCAGCACCCACCAGAGATAGGAGATCTTCCCACCAAGAACGCAAACCACGTCGGCGACGGATTCGCCTTCGAACAGCCCGATCTTTTTTAGGCCGGAATCGACTTGCTCGAGAACGCGCCCATCGGCGTCCACCACCGGCGAAGCAGCTGGCAAGACCGGTACCCAGTAGGCAGCGGTTGGCCGGACGTGAGCAACGTCGCTACTCCTCGCTCCTGCGACTGGCCTAAGCTCCGAAAGCCGCTGCAGGATCGGAGCGGCCACCCCGCCGCGTACAGGCCACTCGCCATCTGCACGCCGCACACTTGCGTACTCGATTGTCGGCAGAAGCCAGGGCCGCTGGACGGCCTTGTGCAAATGGTGGCGCGTCGCCCGGATGCCCTGCCCTGGACCGAGGACCAAAATCGTGTTCCGCACTCGGACGTGCGAAGGGAAGAGTCCGGCGGGGATACGCCCGAAGGTTGCCCACCACTCGCTTCCGGACCGCTTTGCGATGACTTCCCGGAGTGGACGATAATCCTCGCTGATCGCGAGCGCCGCCATCACAATGAAGGCGTGCCGACCCGTTGGGGCAAGCAAGGACAGACTTCGCTCGTAGCAAACGGCGAAGAGGTCCGGGCAGCGACTTGTCTCGTAACCAATAGCCGTGTACCCGGGCAACTGCCCCATACGCACATACGGAGGATTTCCGATAATCACATCGAAACCCCCGCGACGAAGGACCGCCGGAAACTCGCAGAACCAATGGAATGGTCGAACCTTCTCCAACCACTCGGGATAATCCTCTGCGGCAACGCGGGTCACCTCCGCATAAATTTCATTAGACGCATCGCGAAGTTGTTGCTCCTTTAGCTGAAGCTCCGTTTTCATCGAATTCAGCTTCGGGCTTGCCCATTCAACAGCCGTCACAAACTCGTCGTATAAGTTTGCGTAGTCGTCAATTTTTGGTTGAAGCGCGGTGAGTCGAGCAGATGTGAGCAGATCAGCCCCGACGCGGTCGACGTCGTCGGTGTCCTTGAATCCGACAACGAGGTTCCCGACCTTGAGATTGAAATCCAGATCAGGTAGCGGCTGGAGCTCCTCGCGACGATCAACGCAAGCGGCGAGCGCGAGGAAGATGCGAAGCTTCGCGGTTTCGATTGCCCCGGGCATAAGGTCGGTGCCATGGAGGTTGCGGATGGCGATGTGCTTGCGGATGAAGTACCGCGCGCTCGGCTGCGCGTCAACTTGCTGCAATAGCGCAACTACGCCTGCACTGCCCTGCACTGTTCGAGCCGCATCGATGACGTGCGCGTAGATGTCTTCCAACGATTCCAGCGCTGCAAAAAGAAAAGCGCCCGACCCACATGTCGGGTCAAAGATCGCGAGCTCCGTCAGCGCCCGAAAGAGCCCGGCGATGGTGACCGGACTGCTCACCCGGTCAATGGCGTCGGTCAGGAGCAGGGAACTGTTGAGGTTCTCCGTGACCAAGTCGTTCACGGAGGCGATCTCGCCCGCCGCGATCCGTGATCGCAGCGATTCAACGCGCTCGCGACGATGGAACGTCTCTACCCAGGTCTCGGCCGCCAGCTGCGCGGACTCATCACCCGAACCGGCGTCGAGCGCTGACCACCCCACTGGGTCACCCGCCCAAGCGATCGAGAGCCCTTCGGACGTATCGACCCAATCTGACGCTGCCGCATTCCACCCGTGGAGCATCGCCGGCTGGATGTATCGGTCCGGGTCCGCCTGCAAGAGGTCAAAGACCGGCACGATGCCGACAACGTTATCGAGCACCCGGGGCACCAGCGTTTGGGCGACCATGTGGGCCGTGACATCGTGTGCCGTGTAATACGCGCCATGCTCCTTCTTCCCGGAGGTGGCGAAGTTGATGTACTGCTCGAAAATGTAACCGATGACCTCAGGGTTAATCTCGTTCGGATTCCCAGTCGGCCGCGTATCAAGATGCCAATTAAATTCGGCGAAGAAGCTCAGTATTGACTCGAACGCACTGTCAGGCACTACGAGCGTATCGGCGCACTCTTCCTCCAGCTGGGTACGACCAAAGATGCCGCCATTAACATATGGCACATTGCCGAGCACTCCTGCAATCTCTGGATCAGCGACCTGCTGGGCCGGATCGTTGAGTTTGTCAAAAAAGAGGGGAAGAAGCGCGTCACGATAGAAACTGTAGTACTGATCCGGGCCGCGAAGCGCTCGAACTGACGCGAGCGTGTTCTCCAAGTAGCGGGAGTCGCCGTTCAGAAACTCCTTCTTCTGCATAAAGTAGAGAAACATCAGGCGGTTCAGCAGTGTCGTCGCGTAATCAACTCGGTCCCCCTCGGGGATCCCAACGATTGCCCTTGCCAGACCGTCGTGTTCCGTCTCGAACCGGTCGTAAAACTTCCTGGTGACATTCGTCGCGTCGAAGTTGCCATGCACCCGATCACGAACCTGCGCGAGCGTGATGCCACGAGAGTGCTCGACGGTCGTGAATTCAAGACCGGTGAGCCGCTGGGCTAGAAACGTTGGCAGCGAGTTTGGCGCCGTCTCCACGGACTCGAAAGTTGTTGTCCCAGCGTTGGTGCGCCTCGGCCAGTGCCAGAACCACGCATCCGGCCCCTGGAACACCTGCATTCGCTCAGGCGACAGCTGGGCGAGTTGCGAGTCAACCTGCCGCATGCGCTGTCGTGTTGGTCGTTCTGGCATCTTGATCGCATAAACGCGAAACCCTTTGAGGCTGGCAATAAGTGTCGGCGCAAAGTCGTCGCCGTCTACCTGTATTGGCAGCGTGACCTCGGTCGGAGACGACCAGCCAAGCTGCTCGACGAACATCTCGGAGAGTCCGCCCTGAAGGAATGCGTGCTGCAGCGAGGCAGCACGGTTCAGAAGTGTCATGCGTCCGCTCCCTCATTATCTGCGCTAACCGGATTGAAGCCCATTGACGTCACGATCTGCACTCGGTCGGCCCCGAGATCACGAACGTCTACCAGCGCGTTCTCATCGTGAAGCTTGAGAAGCCGCTCAAGCTGTCCGCTGTCGTCGCCAAGCGTCTTGACAGACCGCAGGACGCCAATCAGTTCCGTCTTAATCGCGTCACGGATCGGGTTCGCGGTTGCTGCGTCGATGAGCTGCGCTGCCTTCGTCCGAGTAGTCTCGGGGATGTCGATGCGCTCGACCTGTTTCGCGAGAAAGTCGTAGAGATGCTTGCGCAAGCCGTGGTTAAGCAGCACAGTGTTCTGCTTAACTTGCTCGCTCATTGCCGTTGCGGCTCGTACGACGTGCTCGAGGTGGTCCTCCAGCCGTACCCCTGGCATCTCCAGAACCGCGCTTTCAACCGACTTCAAAGCCTCCATCGGAGTGAGGAAGGTGATGACGCTCTTTGACGAGCGGATGAGCAGATCGGCTCCGGCGTCAGTGCGGCCATACGTCACTACACTTGCCTCAGCGTCAAACGAGACCGCTTTGGTTGAGTATACGACTTCCTGAAGATCGAGCGCGGTTCGACGGTCGCGCTTTTCGGCGCCCTCCCAAATACCGAGCGCATACGACGAGGCATCGACCTCGCCTTCATCCTCACCCAGAACTGCACTACCGTCGAAGAGGCCCTTTATGAAGTCGTCGGTCACGCTAATTCGGAAGAAGTCCTCATTCCCGCCGAGGATCTCTTGGAATGCCTTTAGTCGCGTGTCGAGGCGCTTGAAAAGCTGGATAACCGCCTCGACACCGTCCTGCGGGAGGAAGGACAGCACGCGGATGGTCTTGGCCGTCTGACCGACGCGGTCGACGCGTCCAGCTCGCTGGATGACTTTGATCGTCGTCCACGGCAGGTCCCAGTTAACGACAATGGCAGCGTCTTGCAGGTTTTGGCCCTCGCTGAGCACATCGGTCGTTAGGAGCACATCGACCTCGGTTTCGCCGTCGGGGAGACCACCGAGGTGCGAGTTCGCCTCCGGTGCGAATCTGCGAGCGATCCGCACGGGATCCGTCGAACCGCCACTCGCCGAAGCGTAGGGCTTGCTCGTCCACTTATTTAGATGTGTGGCAATGTAGTCGACCGTGTCCTTGTACTCGCTGAAAATGAGAATTTTCTCGCCCGGTGCGAGTTCTTCGATCATGCTGCCGAGCGCGTGGAGCTTAGTGTCATCTTTTGCGTCCCAGATCCCGTAGGCATCCAGCAGGTCCTGGAGCATCAGGGAGTCGTCGTGCACATGAGCCAGCAGGGTGTCATGAGCGAACAGCTGCGGGCGGGCCCAGCGGATTCCCTTCGGCTTCTTCCTAGCTACGGCCGTGTATGCCGTCTCCGCGTACGTCTCCCACTGGTCCGACGTCCACTTGACGCCCCACGCCGGTGAGGCCGCCTCTGACGCGCCCAGTCCATCGGCGTCGTCGGCGTCCACGTCGACTGCGTCGAGGTCGAAGTAGAGGTCGGAAAAGTTGCCGAGTGGGAGCGGCAGCTCGTGTTGTATCGCGTATTCGAGCACGTAGTTTCGGGCAATCATCCGTTTAATAGTCAGAACAAAAGCATGGGCGCTCGATGCGAGTCGCTTCAGCGCTGTGGTCCGGATGAAGCCGGCTGCCGCGGAGATGGAGGTCCGGAGGTCATCGACGAGATCCGCCTCGGCCTTATCCTTCGGCTTTACGTCTTCATCAAGATACTTGCCAAGCTGGTAACGCGCGTAATTAAGGTTGTCAACGGCATCGAATGTCTCGCTCGTCGCGAGGCGGTCATTCGGGTCGCTTAGACCGCCCGGGTAGCGAAGCGGCTCCGGGCTGCGTTTCGGAAAGTGGAACGCCTGACCGTTCGGGAATTTGAGCTTCACCTCGCCGTTGACGGGGTCCTTCTCGCCGTAGGCCGCTTCGAGGAACTTCCGGGTCCGGCGCACAAGGAACTCGCTCAGAAGCCGCTGCCAGTCCTCGTTGTACTCCGAACGCTCGAAGGCGCTGAGCGAGTCCAGGCGCCCGCCCGTCTTGCGCGCCAGCTCCTGGGGCCCGATCTCGGCGATCAGCCGCTCGGGTCGCACGCCGAGCGGTTCGTCAGACTGAATCTTGAGGCCAAGTTGCCCGCCGATGTCCTTGTGACGTGCGTTGAACATCGTGGCAGTTAAGAGAACTACTTTACTGTCGTTCTCCTCGACGTAGGCATGGATCGTCTCCCACGCTTTGCGGCCCCGGGTGCGCAGGTTATGAGACTCATCGACGAGAACGAGTTTGTAGCGGCGAAGCTCTGGGAGTTCTTTCCGCACCATGCTGAGGCTGAGTACTTTGCCTGGGATGTGGAAGCGGTGTAAGTGCTCCTCCCACATTTTCACCAAGTTCTTGGGTGAGATTACGAGCACGCTCTCACCAACCGTGGCGGCGATCGCCGTACCCGTCAACGTCTTCCCGAGACCGACGACGTCACCAATCACGGCGATGCCCTTCCGCTCCAGGAGCTTGCTCGCCACCTGCACGGCGCTGATCTGGTGCGGTAGCAGGACCTGCTTTACCTCCGATGGGATGTCCAGCGTGAGACCTTCGCGAGCGTCGCGAGACAGCTCGTAGGCGAGGCGGAGGTACACGTGGTACGGGAGCGGCTGGGCCTCACGAACCCAGGACTGCTCTAGAACTTCGATCAGCTCGGTCGTGATGTCGAGGGAGAAGTTGTCTACCCAACGAGCTTCGAACCAGTCGGCGAGCTCTTGCGTAACCTGCAGGTCGGTCTCTTCAAGGCTCAACTCGCCCTGCTTGCTCAGACCCGCCGCCGTGAAATTTGACGAACCCACGATGCCGTGTCTAAATCCGGCCGGTCCGCCAGGCAGATGCGCTACGTAGAGTTTTGCATGCAATGGCGTTCGCGCCGCAAACTTGACGTTCAGCAACCCGTTCTCGAGGTCGCGTCGCAGCTGCCTCAGGCCGTCCTGGTCAGACTGTGTCGGAAGGCCCCAAATGAGCTGCTCGGCGAATGCCAGAACCGCTTCATCCTTCAGCTTGACGGCGGTCGGCAGATCGATCTTCCCGTCCCCCCCCTCGAGCGCCTGGCGAAGGGCCCGATCGGGCGAGGTCACCATGCCGACAAGAAGCCGTACCGGTGGTCGGGAACCGTCGCCGTCCTGCATGCTGCCGATCGCAGCACGAAGGTGCTGCCAGCCTCGCAGGTTGAAGTAGCCCACGCAGGCGTCGAATGCAGTGGCGTGCGGAAGGATGGCATTCAGCGCATCGGCGAGCTTAACTTCACCGTTGTCAACAATTTTACTCATGCTTCTTCTCACTCAGCCCAGCTGGCCTGGGAACCATTCGAGGGTGTGACGGGGGCGGCGGACATCATCGATCAAGAGAACTTCGTTGTAGGTCGTAAACCGCAGCGACGATGGAGCGTCCAAGGTAGTGAGGGCGGCCACCGTCCGACGCTCGCCCGTGTCGAAGTCGATGACGTTGTCGGGCTCGTCCTTCAGCGCGAAGTGACTTGTGAGGTAGACGTCCCGGCCGAATGCGCGCGAAGTGGTGATGTAGCCCTTAATGAGCTCTGGCGTCTCGTCCTCGGCCAGAGCGATAGGGACGTCGACGCCGTGCATGTATTCGGGGCCTTCCATTGAGTCCTTGCCGTACTCGGTCTTAATTGGCACTACGCGGGTGAGAGCGTAGACGGATCGTCGGGCGGCACCTCGATGGCCGCTCGGTCCTGAACCCAGTCGCACTTCACAACAGTACGCCATGGGTTCAGTTCATTGCTGTCGTCGCGATTCTCGCGCTCGCAGTGGGATGACGAGATCAGCCAGGTCGTCAAGGGCCGCGGCCTGACGTGGTTCGACGACTACGCTGACCTGGCTCGCGCCTGGCACAATCACGCGCTGCCGCTGGATATGCGCCAGGCCGTCCGGGATCTCGACGCGGCTCACGCCCGCGGGCTGTGCGAGCGGCGGTCCCACGATTGGGGGGACAACGTGCACCTCGCACGCGATGCCGTCCGTGCGGCTCCATTGGAGCGGTAGCGCGCGGTCTTTTTCACAAGGCACAGGACCTGCCCCGTAATGGTCGCGCCGGTGCACTAATTGGTGGGTCACCGCACCAGCAGGCTGACCCTGACCGGCGACGGGCAGCAGACGATGTACAACGGCGGGTATGCGTTCGGCGAGGTCGGCCTTCACCTGTCGAGCCGATGCTCGATGCTCGATGCTCGATGCTCGATGCTCGATGCTCGATGCTCGATGGCAACCAACAACACATCGCGGGGATCCTCGACTTCGTCCGCAGGATGGTGGCCCACGACCAGGTCGTCGACATCGGGGGCGACGACGGGGTCGGTGACGCTGTGTCGAACGTCTCACGCTCATGCGCTCACCTGCAGATTGCCCGGCCCGAACCTGGCATCGTGGTTCTGGATCTGCGTTGAGTCACGTCAACAGGCCGGCCCAGCTGTGTGAATCAGCTTCGAAACGAGCGCAATCCTTCATCTGAAGCGGCGATCTCGAGCAGGCTGACCGCCGGGATCTCCTCCGCAGGCAAGTTCATGAAACTGGCGATCAGCTCCCCGAAGCCTGCTGCGGATCGGCGCGCTGCACCGGTTTTCGCCCACGCGGCGAAGCGGAGGGTCACGTCCGCGTCCTTGGTGATGATCTCGACGACGGGTGGACGCTCCGGAGCGTCCGAACGCCGGACGTACCGGATGTTCGCAAGGCTCAACTCGGAGTCAATCGCACCAACCCGTCGTAACGAGTCCTGCTTGGTCAGGAGCAGACGTCGGTCGGTAAGGGCAACCCAACCGTCGCTCAGACGAGGAAGGGTGATCCGGTCGAATGAGACGTCAGCAAGCGCGAGGACCTGCTCCCCGGGCTGGAGGCGGAAGGGGAGGATCCGAATGAGCTCCTCCGGAACGTCGTCCTCGAAGACCAGCAAGGACGGAAGCTGAAGGGGCTCTCGGTCAGGTGCCGTCTCGATCCCCCGGATGTGCCCGAGGGCATTCTGGAGCTCACGCACCATGAGGTGCGACTCCTTCGCCGCACGTGCGGTTCCCCCGATCTTGAACGTCCGTTTGCCCGGCAGTTCGGCGATGATCGCAAATTCACGAGCGAGTTGGTCCAGCAGTTCGTCCGTCTGCGCAAGCGACTGCTCGTGCAGGTCGCGGGCGTCGGTCACCAATCCGTCGAGCAGCTTGGCGTCTGCCTCGTTCGTCTTCGCACTCCGCAACAGGTGGCCGGCGCGGAGGGATTGGTAGACGAACCAGGATGTTTGCGAGAGCAGCAGCGCCTGGACATCGGCGATGATCGCCTGTCCGTTGTCGGCGAGGTACTGCTGGCGGTCCTTGTGCCCGATCTTCTTCTCGAGCTCGTCGGCGTATCGCTGCACTGCATGCTTGTTCGCGTCCCACTGCGAAGTGAGTTCACCCTGGTAGCCGCGCACCTCAGCGAAGACCGCGTCGGTTACTTCCCCGATCCGTCGGGCGTGCCGCAGTTCGCGGATGAGGGTCTCGTAGTGTCCGGTCACCGCGGACCACTGGCCCTGGCGCACGACCTGCAGCACCTTCGAGGTCAGTTCCAGATTGTGCTGGGCAACGGCAGCGATCTGGTTCAGCTGGAACTGGATGACCATCAACGTGATCGCGGGCCCCATCGAGGCGAGGACCGAGGCAGTCGTCGCTGCAGTGGCGGGGAGCCAGCGGACCGACGCTGTGAACGAACCGCCGCCGCTCGCGAGGGTCCCGAGGTTCCAGCCGTCCTTGACTATCGGTGTCGCCGTCTTGAGCGCCTCGAGAGTCTGAGGTGCCAGTCGCACGAGTCCCTGGGCCTGCATCGCTGCGTTGACGCCCTGCGCGCCGACGCTTCCAAGGCCGACGGCGTTCCCGACGGCCGTCGAGACTGCGCGCAGCGTTGGCTCGTCGATGAACGAGAACGGAACGACCTCGAGTCCATCCGGGACATCGGTGCCGAAGAAGATGGCGAGACCGTCCTCGAACTCGACCAGCGCCGACGAGGGTGCCTCGTCGTTCTGTGACTCATCCTCGTGCACTTCGTCGTGGAGCTCATCGCTCATCGGTGTCTCCTTCAGCGTTCTGTGTGTTGGGGTTGAGCTGGTCGACAAACCACCTCAGCGCGTCAACGACCTGCTCGCGGGCAGCGGTCGCGTTGAGCACATCGATCGCGAACGACGGCCGCTTGTCGATCCTGCTGGCGGCGAGGTCGATCCCCGGCACGGCATTGAGTCGGCTACGGAACTCTTGCCGCAGCGCGAGGTCATCGAACGGCGGGCGGACTCGTAGGTGCTGGAACACCACCTCGACGCTCCCGGAGATCGGGTAGATCGCGAAGGGCCAGTGCGACGGCCCTTCCTCGGAGCGACGCGGTGCCGTCATGAACGCGCTGCTCTCCCGGTTCGACCCGAACTCGACAGTGCCGCCGAGTTCCTTCCATGCGGCGAAGAGCTCGGAGACGGCGTGGAACGTCGTCGGCGGGTTCGCGCTGGAGAGTTGGCCCATGAAGGTGCCATCCGACACGGCGTCCGTGCCGTTGACTCCGTCAGTGACGAGGCCGACGCGCTCGGCGAGCGCCGCCGTTGAGAGACGGGCGGCCTCGTCGGCGGCGCCGTTCGTCCAGAACCGCAGGCCCTCCTCTTCCAGAACCGCACGGGGGTCTCGATCATCTGACGGGTCCGGCCAACGGGACCCAGGCGAGATTGTGCCGCCGCCCTGCAGCACCCGGTGTGCTCCGATGACCTCGTGGCTCGCTAGATGAACGCCGAGCGGGACCGGGTGCGTGCCGACGAGAGCAGCAACGTCACCGTACGACGACCAGTGGCCGGCGGGGATGGCCATGATCGCTTGGTGTACGAGCGACCAGTCGCGGCCGGTGTCGGATGACTGCAGCCGTTCGTTCGGGCCGGCCCACTGCTCGACGATCCGTTCGGCGAACCATTCACCACGAGCAAGGATCTCGGCGCGCCCCCACGTCGATGCTTCAAGGACAAGCCGGTTCAGACCGCTGAAGCTGCTCTTTCGGAAATCTTCCTGCTTCGAGGGGAAGGGCCGGTTGCTGAGCTCGGAGTTGTACCCGGTCAGCGTCAGGTTGCCGAGCGAGTGCACGAGCTGCTCGTGCACGAGGTCGGCCGTCTCGTCGTCGGCGAGATTGACATCGAGTGCTGCACGCCATTCTGGGGTCAGCGTCTGCGGCAAGATGTGCTCGATCGTCGACTTCTCGACGTCGACCGGTTCCTTCGCGTTGAGTTCCTCCTGCACCCACTTCAGGATCAGCTTCTGCTGGGTCCGCAGACCACGTAGGTAGAACGGCTGGGTGCGGACTGCGTCGCGGATCTGGTCGTCGGTCGAGAAGTACTTTCGCCCGGTCGAGAAGTAGTCGACGAGAACCCGGTCGACCGGTCGATCATCAAGGACGCCGCACGCCTGAAGGATAGTGCGGTTGAGGCCCTGGCCCGAGCGCCCACCGATGGTCCGGCGAACGATGTAGGACTCGACTGCTGCGAGCGCGCCCGCGACCTGCTCCGTGTTGCTGGCGCCGGCGGCGCGCCGTGCGAGGAGCCGAAGGGTGAGCGGCACGGTGGTCGTCGATCCCCACTCCGCCAGGTGCTGCAGGTGCTTGCGAACACCGGGGTCAGGCTCGCGGGAAGGCTCCCGGATCACCTCGAGCTGCTCGGACAAACGGCTGAAGCGTTCGATCTCTGCGAGGATCTGCTCGTCGTCCATCTTGGCAAGCCGCGCCTGCTGGTAGCTGTAGATGTCGCCTTGCTTGAGCAGCGGTTCGTCTGCGACGGCGTCGAGCCAGAAGATCAGCTCGAGGTCGTTGACGCTGAGCCGGCGCTGCATCGGGAGCCACCACGACGTGTACACCGACTCCCCACGGGACCCGAGTCGCATGAACAGGTAGTTGCGGACGAGGTCACCCTGCGTCAGTCGGAGGCCCGTGTTGTTGAGCGACTCGAAGATCCGGTAGACGTTGTCTTCGTCGCGAGCAGTGATGGACACGAAGCTCAGACCGCCGAGGACGGCCTCGCGGATCCGTTCGATGTCGTGGGGATCATCCGGGTCGTCGGCGAGCTCGAGCTCGCGACGGAAGAACGAGTAGGCGTCGCCCACCCCGGACGTGGAGTCGGCACCGACTGCGCCGTCGACGACGGCTCGGAAAGAGTCGCGATCCGCCTGCGTGGGCAAGAGCTTGAGTCGGGCGTCGCCGGGCTTGAAGCGGTCCGCGATGTACTGCTCGTGGATGCTCTCGGCAAGCATTGGTTGGTCGGTCTGGTGCATCCGCAGGTAGTCCCGGAGCGCGCACAGCAGGATCGACAACGTCGTCAGTCGCTGCTGGCCATCAACGACGAGGAACTCCATGCCGGTCGGCACGATTGCTCCGGTCGAGAGCACGAGTGAGCCCATGAAATGCGTCGCGCTCGGGTTCGTCCTGCGGGTCTCGGCGAGTTCGAGGATGTCGCTCCACAGGCGCTTCCGCTGACGCACCTCCCACGCGTAGGGCCGCTGGTAGAGCGGCACCAGGTACTGCTTGGGTCCGCCGAGCAGTTCCTGCAGGGTGGTTTCACGTACGTCCATGTATCGTCCTCCGTCATCGAGATCCTAGGGACAGAACCGAGTCCTTCTCGACACTGGCGGCCGCTGTCCACGCTTCGTCTCGGCACTTCGGCGGGAACCCGCAAGCGATCGTTTACTGATGTGTAACGTATCGATTGGAAAGCCGTCGCGCCGAAGCACCCCAGAACAGGTGCTCCCGGAGCGGCGTCGCATCCACGAGGATGAATCAGCACCGCACGCTCCGGGGACGGCGAACGGTCGAGACGAACAGATCCTCCGAGGGGCAACACCATGACGATGGCCGGAGAATCCGCAGGGGTCGAGGCACACCGCCAGCGCAGCCATGCACGCGAACTCCGCCGCCAGGCGGACGACGCCGAGCAACGCGCTGCCCGCTTCGAGATCGCCCACCGCACCGAGAGCGAGACCGCGCGGATCCTCGCCCCCCTCGCCGGCATCGGCTACCACCTGCTCGCGGACCGCAGCTGGCCAGGCAGCCGCACAGCGCAGGTCGACATGGTCGTCGTCGGCCGCGCCGGCGTCTTCATCGTCGACACGAAGGCCTGGCGCGAGGTCGCGGTTTACGGCGACCGGATCACCCGCGGCCAAGAGGACGTCACCGACGACATCGCCCGACTCGCCGATCTCGCGTACAGCACCGAGGCAGCACTGGCGGACACGGGCCTGGCGCCCGGCGAGGTGCATGCGGTCGCCGCACTCGCCGGCCAGAAGCGCATGCACGCTCGCGTCGCCTCGGTCGATGTCATCGGGGCGCACGACCTCCTCGGCCACATCACGAAGCGTGGAGCCCGATTGTCCGCGTCCCGCGTCGACGAGGTCCTCGCCGCGATGCTGCACCACTTCCCCGTGATCGGCGACGGCGGAGCAACACCGCCACAGGTCGTCGTCCCGGCACCGGTACTCCCCCGCGAATCCGACGTACTCGTCCCGACGGTCGACACCGCGGACGACGAGCTGACCGACCAGCTCCTCGACGGCGTGCTCGAAGCGCCGATCGAGGACTGGATGGCGTTCCTCGACCCGGCACAGGCCAAGCTCGTCCGCCGCAGCTTCAACGGCCCGGCACGCATCCGCGGCGCTGCCGGCACCGGCAAGACCGTCGTCGGCCTGCACCGGGCCGCGTACCTCGCACGCGCGACCGGCGGTCGCGTGCTGTTCACGACGTACATCAGCACTCTGCCGAAGGTCCTCGAGTCCCTCCTCGAACGCCTCGCGCCCGACATGGTCGGTCGCGTCGACTTCATGGGCGTCCACGCGTTCGCCACGCGCCTGTTGAAGGAACGCGGCATCGCGTTCCGCACTCCTGGACGGGAGGCCCAGCTTGCGTTCGACGACGCGTGGAACGCGATCCGCGCCTCCAGTCCGTTGCGGTCGTCGCGATTCTCGCGCTCGTACTGGGAAGACGAGATCAGCCACGTCATCAAGGGCCGCGGCCTGACGCGGTTCGACGAGTACGCGGACCTGGCTCGCGTCGGGCGCAAGCACGCGCTCCCGCTGGAGACGCGGCAAGCCGTCTGGGACCTGTACGAGGCGTACGCGCGCGGGCTGCGCGAGCGACGGGCGCACGACTGGGAGGACATCGTTCTGCTCGCTCGCGACGCGGTCCGCGCGGTGCCGCTCGAGCGGTACGACGCGGTCATCGTGGACGAGGCGCAGGACCTATCCTGCGCGATGGTCTCGCTGGTGCACCAGCTCGTGGGTGACCGGACCGACGGCCTGACGCTCATCGGTGACGGCCAGCAGACGATCTACCCCGGCGGGTACACGCTTGGCGAGGTCGGCATCAGCCTGTCCGGACGCGGTGTCGTGCTCGACGTGAACCACCGGAACACCGCCGAGATCCTCGAGTTCGCGAAGGAGATGGTGGCGGACGACCAGTTCGTGGACATCGAGGGTGTCGACGGAGTCGGTGACGCGGTGTCCGACGTCTCCCGCTCCGGTGCCGCCCCGACGACGACGCAGTTCGCGAGTCGTGCGGACCACGACCGGGCGATGCTCGACCGGTTGACCGAGGTCCTCCGGCTGGTCGGGACCGGTCACGGTGACGTCGGCATCCTCACGGCGACGAACCGGCAGGCGAACGATGTCATGGAGGCGCTCGGGCGAGCTGGCGTCGCGACCGTCTCACTGCAGCAGTACGCGGGGCGGAGCTCCGACGGGGTTCGAGTGGGGACCGTCAAACGTGCGAAGGGTTTGGAGTTCAAGCAGGTGCTCCTCGCGCACGTCGACCCCCGGCTGCTCGATGCCGCGGGCGAAGGATGGTCCGACGCAGCCCGTGAACGTCACGAGCGCGGAAAACGAGAGCTGTACGTCGGTATGACACGAGCACGGGACGGGCTGTGGGTAGGAGTCCGCGCCCGGGAAGGAAACAACCGGTGACCAACAAGGGCTTCGCAGTGGTCGACCTCGAGACGACGGGGCTGTCTCCCAAGACAGGCCACCGAGTGATCGAGATCGCCGTCGTCCTCGTCGACGAACACGGGCGGATCGAGCGCGAGTTCGAGACAGTCGTCAACCCGAACCGAGACCTCGGGCCCACGCACATCCACCGTCTCCGCGGAGCGGACGTCATCGGTGCGCCGACGTTCGGGGACATCGTCGGCGACCTGACCGACCTCCTTCAGGGACGGACGCTCGTCGCCCACAACGTGCGCTTCGAGGTCTCCTTCCTGCAGGCGGAGTTCGCTCGCGCCGGCGCGCCGTTCCCGTGCACGACGGACAACTCGGTGTGCACGATGCGGCTCGCGAGCACCTTCCTGCCCGGCGCCGCGCGGAACCTCGCCGACTGCTGCTCCGCGTTCGACATCGACCTGGTTGACGCGCACGAAGCACTCGCGGATGCCCGCGCGACCGCTCGGCTCCTCGGCGCCTACATGCAGGACCCCGCGGAGGACCGGCGGCGCTGGGACGAACGTCTCGAGACCGGCGTCACACTCACGTGGGGACACCCCCGAGCGAGTGGACCGGAGTGGCTGCCCCGACGCCGCACCTCGGCCGCCCCAGCTACGAGCGCGATGGACCGCGCGGTCGAACTCCTGCCGGCGAGCACCGACCACATCGAGCGGGAGTACCTCGCACTCGTCGACCGCGCCGTCGCGGACGGGTTCCTCAGCATCGACGAATCAGTCGCGCTCGACGATCTCGCCGAGCACCTCGCGATGCCGGCGGATCAGCGTGCCCAACTCCACCAGGAGTACGTGCACACGCTCGCCCGCGCCGCCCTGTGCGACGGCTTGCTCGATCCCTCCGAACGGGCGCAAGTCGACCTCGTGGCCGAACTGCTGCGCGTCCCGTCCGACGTCGTGCGGGCGGCGCTCGCACGGTCCGCCGGGAGCCCGATGCCGTTCGGCACACCGGCTGCTGAGCCGCGGCCACAGCTCGACGCAGCGACGATCGTCGTGCTGACGGGCGAGATGCGTCGCCCCCGAGCGGAAATCGAAGACGAGCTGCGCGCGCTCGGTGTCACCGTGGGCGCCGCGGTGACGAAGAAGACGACCCTCCTCGTCGCGGCAGACCTGGACAGCCTGAGCGGCAAGTCGAAGAAGGCGCGGCAGTACGGTGTCCCGATGATCGACGAGGCGACGCTCGATTCAGCGCTCATTTCAGCCCGTGCCAGTGATGACGGCGGCTCGTGGCAAGGTGAGTCGGTGTCGGCGGGGGTTCCCGTACAACCGTCGGCTGCTCCGGAAGCGCCGTTCACCGAACCGCGCTCACGACCTGCACGAGAGGACGCTGCGATGACGAACGGCCCCGAGGATATCGAGTACGTCGGAGCAGCGCTACGAGTCGCGGTCGCCGGCCTGGAGCCGTTCGTCAGTGACGTCCTGCAGCCCCGCATCTCGTCCGGAGCGCGGTGGCCCCAACTCATCCAGCTGCTCGACCAGCAGAAGCACGGCCGGTCGAACACCCAGTACGACGAACACGACCTGCAGGTGGTCCTCCGTGCCCTGACAGAGAAGTTGCCGCAGCTCGGATTCCCCTTCGACCTCGACCACAACGGGCGACGACTCGCCGGCGAGCTGCGCGATGTCCGGAACCGATGGGCACACAACGCCGTCTTCGACGAAGCAGACACCTACCGGGCCCTCGACACGACAGTCCGCCTCCTCGAGGCCGTGGGTGCCGAGGAGCAAGCTGCGGAGGCGACCGAGCTCCGACGGGCGTTCCAGTCGTCAATGGCAGAGCGGACCGCGACGCGCGCGACCACGGCGCCCGTGGAGGCGACGCACGCAGCCTCGGCTACCGATTCTGCCTCGGCTGCATCGGCATCGGGCGCGCCAGGGGCCGCGACGAGCTCCACGAAACTCGCGATCGAGTGTGCACCGCTCATCAGCTACGCGATGGCGCACAACCGGATCGCGGTGGTGAACGCTGTCCGCATCCGTCACGACGGCGTGAACGTCCGAGACGCGCGGCTCACCATCGAGGTCTCCTCAGCCGGGCTCTCGCTCGGCGAGCCGAGGGAGCACTTCTTCGACCTCGCGCCGCAGTCCGAGATCGAGAAGCACGACCTCGGGTTCCGGCTCGACCCGGCCGTCACCGCGACGGTCGAGGCCGCTCGTCCTGCCGTCGTCACGGCCACGCTTCGCGACGGCGACGAGCTTCTCGCCACGGCCGCCGCTGAGGTTCACCTCGTTGCCGCCCACCAGTGGGTCGACGGCGGCACCCAGCTGTCGGAGGAGATGCTCGCGGCACACGTGCAGCCGAACCATCCGGCGCTGACCTCGCTCCTCGACGAGGCCTCGACGATCTTGGCGGTCGAAACGGGGCGAGCGAGCCTGAGCGGCTACCAGGAGGGGCCGGAGCGCGTCGATGAGACGGTCGCTGCGATCGTGCGGGCGATGCGCGACCGCCAGGTCCGCTACAGCATGCCGCCCGCGAGCTGGGCCGGCGCGGGCCAGCAGGTCAGAACCCCGGCAGAAGTGCTCGAAGGCCGGTTCGGCACCTGCCTCGACACGACGGTGGTGCTGGCTGCTGCGCTGGAGTGGGCGGGGATCCGCCCGCTGCTGATCGTCATGCGCCGGCACGCCTTCCTCGCCTACGCGCGCTTCGACACACCGATGCCGTCACTCGTCTCTCCCGGGGTCACGCTGAAGAACCTGGTCGACATCGGGGCCGTGACCCCGATAGAGACCACGATGCTCACCACCGACGGCTCGGCGGCTTCGCTCGCCGACGTGATCGCCGCCGGGGCACGTCACCTGTCGGAGGAGCTCCACGACATCCAGGGGGTCGTCGACGTCTTCCTCGCACGCCGGAGCGAGATCCTCCCGTTGCCGGCGAGGACCATCACCGAAGACGGAGAGGTACGCGTCGTCGAGTACCAGGTCGAGCACGCGCGTCTCGCTGAGTACGTACCAGCGGACTCCGGTGCAGCGACCGAGTCCGCAGAGGACTCCACGCCCCCTCGCGTGAAGCAGTGGAAGAACAACCTGCTCGACCTGAGCCTGCGGAACCGCCTGATCAACTTCACGGACCGGGCCCGCTTCGAGCTGTACCTGGCGTCGAACGGACTCGCCGAGTTCGAGGACTACCTGAACTCCGGCAAGCCCTTCACGATCCGGGCCTCGAACGACCTCCCCGAGGTGCTCCTGCAACGCGGCGTGCGGTCAGCGGCGTCCCTCCCCGACGATGACAAGACCGAGCTGTTCCGAGGCAACAAGACGGTCTACGGGGACGTCTCCGTCGACCGCTACTCACGCCACTTCCAGACGCTCGCGCACAAAGCGAAGACCGTCGTCGAGGAGACCGGATCCAACAACCTGTACATCGCACTCGGGTCGATGGTCTGGACGGTCAAGAGCAAGCAGGTCCGTTCCCCGCTCATCCTCGTGCCCGTCACGCTGAAGGCCCGGACGCGCGGCGGCGCGTACGAGGTCGTCCTCGACGAATCCGGCATGTCCACTCCGAACTACTGCCTCCTCGAGAAGATCTGGGCCGAGCACCGCATCCGGATCCCTGCGCTCGCCGACCCGAAGTCAGACGCGTCGGGCATCGACGTGGAGCAGGTCCTGGCGGGCACGCGAGCGGCGATCCTCCGTGCCGGCATCGACGCCGTCGTCGAACCCACGGTCGACCTCGCCATCCTGCAGTTCGCGAAGTTCCGCCTCTGGAAGGACCTCGACGAGAACTGGGCGGCACTGTCGAACAATCCGCTCGTGCAGCACCTGATCGAGTCACCGACCGAGCGCTTCGTCGGCGACCAGGTCGACCTCGAACACGCCTCGGCCGGGACGGACGAGCTCGACGAGCTGTTGTCCGACCTCCCCGTGCCGGCTGACTCTTCGCAACTCGAGGCGGTCGCTGCTGCGATGGCCGGCCGCACGTTCGTGCTCGAGGGCCCGCCCGGAACGGGGAAGTCGCAGACCATCACGAACCTGCTTGCGAAGTCGATCGCCGACGGCAGGCGCGTGCTGTTCGTCGCAGAGAAGCGCGCCGCCCTCCAGGTCGTTCAACGACGACTCGACGCGGTCGGACTCGCGCCCTTCACCCTCGACCTGCACGACAAGGGAGCGAAGCCCGCTGAGGTTCGCGCTCGTCTCCGAGAGGCTCTCGCGCAACGGCCGCGGGTCGACCAGGAAGCAGTGGTCCGCACCGGCGACGCAGTCTCACAGAACCGCCGCGGCCTCAGCCGGTACGCCCGGAGGCTGCACGAGACGAACGAATCTGGTCGCTCGTTCTACATGGCACGCAACTCGGAGCTCGCGACCGCAGACATCACGCGGACACTCGAGATCCCGGTCGACGTCGCGGCACGCATCACCGAGTCGGACATCAACTCGATCCGTCGAGCGCTCAGAGAAGCGCCGGACGTCGCACTGCGGGCGCGCCCGGTCGCCGACCACCCATGGGCCTTCGCCTCGGCCGGTACCGATCCCGAAGTCCTGCGTGCCCGCGCCGTCGCGTTCGATCGTGCGGTCGACATGGTCCCGGCGCGCGACGACCCGACGCTCGGCTCCTACGCCGAAGCCCTGACCAACGCCACGAGGCCAGAGCACTTCCGAGCCCTCGCCTCGATCGTCGAGGCACCGCCCGTCACCGCGGCCGTCCTCACCGAAGCCGGGACGCAGCGGTGGCGTGATGCGACAGCCGCCGTTCAGGACCAGGTCCACTCGTTCTCGCAGCGCTACGCCGACGTGCTCGCAGTGATCCGCCCGGAATCGCTTCGAGCGGATCTCGCTGCGATCGCCAGGGAGGCCGCCACCGCCGCGACGTCGAGCATCTTCGGTCGCAAGAAACGCCTTCAGAGCGTTGCCGACGAACTCGCGCCGCACGGGGTTCCGGGTGTGGTCGTCGACCCGGACCGGCTCGTGGCGCTGACGGCGCGCGCGGCGGACATGCAGCAGGCTGCTCGGGACCTCGCGAGCAGCATCGCTGTGATCCCGGGCCTCGTCATCCGCGCGGGATGGAGTCCGCTCGACCAGGACGCCCCTGCGTCGCTCGCGACCGAGGTCCGGTGGTTGAGCTGGTTGGCCGATGTGACCGGCGGTACGAGCGAGGATGCGAAGGACCGACAGTTCCGTCGATCGTTGTTCGCCTACACGACCCGTTCCGGTGCTCCGCAGCCCGAGCTCCGCGACCAGGTCGTCGCATTCTCGTCCGCTCTCGAAGTGCTCTCCTCGAGCGCGGCGTGGCTCCGCTGGCTCGGCGAAGAGCTGCCGACCAACCGCTGGAACGCGACCCGCGACCCGCGACGGGCGTTCGGGAGCATCTCGTGAGGGGTGCACTCCCGAGGCCTGGGCGGACTGGCTGTCGGTCCTCGAGCCGCTCCGCGCCGCGGGACTGCTCGACGCGTACGAGGTCCTGCTGACCGGCGCCCAGGGATCCGAGGACGCACTCGAGGCCTTCGACCGGGGGCTCGCGACCGCGATGCGACTCGAACGGGCACGCGCCACGGGGCTCGACCAGTTCGACCCTGCCGCCCACGAACACAAGATCGGACGGTACGTCGACGCCGCTCGTGACCTGCGGGAGCACCTCCCGCGTGTCATTCCCGAGAAGGTCGTCACCCGGCGGACGTTCAACGAGACCACCGCGTCCGGCGGCGCCGGGCAGTTCCTCGCCGAGGTGCGCTCGTCGAAGGTGCGCAAGCTCATGCCGGTCCGCGAGCTCATGTCGCGATACGGCCAGTACGTGACCGAACTGACCCCTTGCGTCCTGGTGAGCCCCGACTCAGTCGCACGGTTCTTCGAAGCAACACCGGGCCTGTTCGACCTCGTCGTCTTCGACGAAGCCTCGCAGGTGCGGGTGGCGGACGCGATCGGTGCCATGGGGCGGGCGAAGGCGGTGGTCGTGGTCGGTGACTCGAAGCAGATGCCACCGACCTCGTTTGCGGAGACCTCGATCGACGACTCGGACGACGACGAGAACGGCGCCGCCGAACAGGTGGCGGTCGACGAGGAGTCGATCCTCGCCCAGTGTGTGCAGGCCCGCGTGGACCGTTTTCAGTTGACCTGGCACTACCGCAGCCAGGACGAGTCGCTCATCGCGTTCAGCAACCGGTACTACTACGACGACCAGCTCACCTCCTTCCCCGCACCTGCTCTCGGTGAGGCATCCGCAGGCGTCGACGGTCACGGGGTGTCCCTCCGACGCGTCGACGGCCAGTTCATGCGCGCAGGGCAGGAGGGTACGACCCGGCAGAACCTCCGGACGAACCCGGTCGAGGCCCGCGCGATCGTCGCGGAGATCCAGCGGCGGTTCGCGGCCTCGTCCGACCTCGTCCCGTCGCTCGGTGTCGTGACCTTCAACGCGCAGCAGCGGTCCCTGGTGGAGGAACTCCTGCGTGCGCTCGAAGACCCGCGCATCAACGAGGCGCTCGATTCGGCCGTGGACGGCTTGTTCGTGAAGAACCTCGAGAACGTGCAGGGTGACGAGCGCGACACGATTCTGTTCTCCACCGCCTTCAGCAAGAATTCGCGGGGCATCCTCCCGCTCAACTTCGGGCCACTCACGAGCCCTGGCGGTGAGCGGAGACTGAACGTGGCGGTGACCCGTGCACGACGGCAGGTGGTGCTGTTCTCGAGTTTCGACCCGCAGGACCTCCGCGCTGACGAGACGACCTCATTGGGCATCAAGCACCTGCGCGCGTACCTCGAGCTCGCACAGCGCGGTGCCCGAGCGGCCCTCGGCGCACGTGACGACGCCATCTTGACGGATCGGCATCGCGACGAGATCGCCTCGGAGCTGGCTGCGCGCGGGCTCGCCGTCCAGACGGACGTGGGTCTGTCCGACTTCAAGGTCGACATCGCGGTGGCCCACCCGTCGAACCCGACGGAGCCGCTGCTCGCGGTGTTGCTCGACACCCCCGCCTGGGCAGCACGCGCTACGGTCGCTGACCGGGACGCACTCCCCCTGGAGGTCCTCGAGAACCTGATGCACTGGCCGAGCGTCCGACGGGTGTGGATGCCGCAGTGGCTGGCGGACCACGACGTCGTCGTCGACTCGATCGTCGACTCGCTCCAGAAGGCGCATGAGGAGCGAGTCGTTGCCGCTGAGGCGACAGCCGCCGTTTCGACGGCGATCGACGAGGTGCTCGAGGAGCTGCCAGGGGAGCTGGCGTTCTCGCGAGGTCCGGACGGGTCCACTGTTGACCACTCGCTTCCGGTGTCCCCGATCGACTTCGCAGCCCGGGCAGACCTCGTCGAACCAACTCCCGAGCCCTCGGATGACCCAGTCGACGTCCGCCTCGACGCTCGCACTGGGGGCGGCGGCCCCGATGGGCCAGGCACGTCGCGCTCGCACGTCGCCCCTGCCACGCAGGTCGAGCAAAACGACCTCGCTCGTGAAGTGGTCGCGACCGGAGAGGTCGAACGGTTCCGTCCGTGGTCGCAGGCTGATCTGTACGGGGATGTCTCCGTCCTCGACGCGATCGATCTCCCGCAGAACGCTGCTCGTGTCCAGGCGCTGTTGGTCGAGGTGGTCCAGGCGGAGGGGCCGATCGCCGAGGAGCGTTTGGTGCGCCTGGTCGCGAACTCGTTCGGGCTGGATCGCGTGCACGCTGCTCGGTCGCAGGCGATCTCGGCGCTCGTGCCACCCATGCTGCGCTGGAGTGCGTTGGAGCGCTTCGTCTGGCCGATCGGCGTCGACCCCGAAGGCTGGTCGGGCTTCCGGGCATCCACCCCTCAGGACTCCCGGCCGGTCGAGGTCGTCGCGCTCCGGGAGATCGGCAATGCGATGGTCCACCTGGTCCGTCACGGCGGACCTCGGTCCGAGACGTCACTCTTGCGCGAGACGCTCGCGCTCTTCGGTGGAACGAGGATGACGCAGAACGTCAGCGACCGTATGACGATGGCGTTGATGGTAGCGCTGACCTCTCAGCGGGTCGCTCGGACTGCTCAAGGCGATGTTGACCTGGGCCGGATGGCTGATCGATGAGGAGAAACGTGGCAATGCAGGAAGTCGCCGGGAGCGCTGGCGCGTCAGCTGCACAGGCAGCAGTGCTCGACCACGCAGTCGGCTACCGGGCAGTGCTTCGTCTGCCAGAGGACGTCTCTGCGCTGGACTTGTCCGATGAGGAGCTGCGGCAGTGGCTGCGCTCCAAGCTTCGCTCAAAGCGCCGCGGAACTCTCGAATCTGCGGACTGGGACGGCGAAGGCGACGTCCGGCTCGGGAAGAGTGCAGTTGTATCGGTCACCATCGACGACGATGCTCACGGGGCCCGGAGGCGCCTTACGCGTTTCGTCGAGACCAACGATCGTGGTACCTGGCTCATCTCGGTGTTCGCGCTGTCGTCTCGGTCGAACGGCGAGGCGGTGGTGATCGAGGCGGGCATGCTCGACGTTGAGCCGGAGCGAGCGATGCGAGATGTCGCACCTCCTCGCATCGTCAAGAACCTCCTCGCTCGGACCGTCGTCCGCGACGGGGCGGCTCACCTCACATCGGCGCCGGTCCGTGTCGATGTTGATGACGTCGCAGCGCTCGTGGCCGTCATCAACGACGTAGAACGCCGAGTACCGGTGGTCGTGGCGACCTCCCTGAGCCGCGACACGGACGAGGTCTGGCAACGCACGATCGCCGACTTGACCACGATGAGCGTCGGCGTGGCTGCCACGTATGTCGTGACAGATGCCGCTGCCGTTGCTCTCGCTGCAATGCTCCCGCCGTCCCATGCTGTCTCACCGGGACGGGTCCGCACCTTTGTGACGGACGTCGACTTCGCACTTCCCGCCGACGGTGCTCGACACCGTGTCCTCGGCCCGGCGACCTTTGCTCGCTCGATCCGTGCCGGCCGAGTTGCATTGCCCCTCCAGTCTTTGCACGCGGAAGGCATCCGGAAGCACTTCCTCGGCCACGAACTCCCGAAGGACGTTCGCCGTGGAATGCGACTGCTCATCGACGCCGAAAGTCGGAGGATTCGGGACGCTCGGATCAGTACGATCGTCGCGGAGCGCGTCGAGACAACGCTCGCGACGGACGAGGCTCACGAAACGCCCTCGGTAACGAACACGGGGACAACCGCTGCGACGGTCGGTTCTTCGATTGATTCACCAGAACCGGGTGCCTTCCCCGTCGGCCTGAAAGACCGGATCGCCCGATTCGTGCGACGGTGGCTCGGTGCCTCGAACTTGGAGCACGACCACTTCGATGCTCTGGATTCACTCCTCGCGAAGGCCGCGGGCGAGAAGTCAGCCTACGAAGAGCTGTTCGCTGAAGCCGGTGCCCGAGAGGGTCGGCTCGCCGATCAACTTCTCGCGCTCAACGAGCGCATCGATGAGCTTGAGTTGGTCGCGGCCAGCGAAGCGCAGGAAGCTCTTGACCTGAGACGGGAGCGGGATTGGCTCCGCACTTCGATGACCAGCGAGCAGCGTGCCGCACTGGCGATCGTGCCCGATGACAGCGCCTGGGCTGACCCTGAGAGCGTGAGAGAGCTGGTTGCGCGACTGACGCCCGGTGACGAAGAACACGCGGCGATTGCAAGAGTTCAGTTCACCGGCAACGAGGCTGGTCCCTTGGCTGTCGACGAGCGAGATCCCATCGGGCGCTACGCTTCCGCGCTGTGGTTGTACGTTCGCGTTCTTCACGACTACGCCGAGGCGAAGGCGGGCGGCTGGAGCGGAAGCCTACACATGTATCTCACCAATGACGATGGACCAATCGGAACCCGATGCCCGCGTGATCGGCACGCCTCCACAGAGAGCGATTCAGTTCTGCAGAACAAGGGTTGGCGTCAAGAACGCGTTTTCGCTATCCCCGACTCCACGGGCGCCCTGGTCCCCACGGAGATGTTCGCGCACTTCAAACCAACCCATCGCGACACGTTCGCTCCACGCATGCACTACTTCGATGACACGGACCGGACCGGCAAAGTGTTCATCGGCTACATCGGGCCGCACCTCACGAACACGAAAACCAACTAGCCCGCGTCCGCGTACGGCGCGCCCGCCGCAATCTCTCCCCGACGACCGAGAGCCGCGGCACCACCCAGCGCCGCGCCTCCCGTCCATCGCCACGTCATCAACTCACCACGTCAGCACGAACCGCCCACGCGTCCCGCCCGCTTCCAACCGCTCATGCGCCTCCACAGCCCGAGCAGCAGGCAGCACCTCTGCCACCCGCGGCGTCAACGTCCCACTCTCCACCGCATGCCGCAGCTGCTCGAGCTTGTCGAACGACCGGTACTCCGAGAACACCATGATCTGCACGAACTCGATCCCCCGAGCCCCGTTGCCCTGCCACCCCCGCACGTCGAAGAAGACTCCCCCGTCGCGAACGGCGTCCACCACCTCGTCGCGCTGCACGGCAGCATCGGCGAGCGCATCGACCCCGTCCGGCACGAGCTCCCGGACAGCGGAGGCGAAGGAAGCACCTCGCGGCACCACGTGGTCCGGCCCGAGCGACCGCACGAGGGCTTCGTCCGCCGGAGCAGCATCCGCGATCACGGTCAGCCCGGCGGCCTTCGCCAGCTGCACCACGTAGTTCCCGAGCAGCCCAGCGGCCCCGGTCACTGCGAGTGTCTGACCCGGCGCGAGCGAGGCGTGCGACAGGATCTGCAACGCCGTCAGCCCGTTCATGGGCACGGTCGCCGCAGCCTCGATCGACGTCCCGCGAGGAATCCGCGTGAACGACCCCACCGGCGCGACGAGCTCCTGCACGTAGGCGCCACCGTGGGCGCTGAGCGGCAACGCCATCGCCATGACCTCGTCGCCGACCTGCCAGCCGGTGACGTCGGGCCCGACCTCGTCGATGACGCCGGCGGCGTCCATCCCCGGCACGTACGGCGGCGAGGCCTGCGAGCTGTCCCGCTGCCCGGCACGCACCCCCGTGTCGGTCGGGTTCACGGCGAACGCCTGCACCCGGATCCGCACGGATCCCGCACCGGCGTGCGGCTCCGGCACCTCGTGGACGGCGAGGGCCTCGGGCCCTCCGAACTGTTCGACTCCGACGACCTGCATCCTCCCGGTCTACGCGCACGTTGCTTGACGCAACCTGACGCGACCACCCCACGGCCTGGAGGCCCCGGCACCACCCCGCCCCGCGCCTCCCGCCCGTCATGGGGTGCGGTCCACGGCACGTGGTGCGCCGTGCTGGCACCGTGCGTTTCGACGAACTCCTCACCCGGTCCGACGGTCCCGCGATCGCCGAGGAGCTCGCCGCCCTCCGCCGACCCGCCCGGTACGTCCTCGAGGGCATCCACCAGGAGTCCCGGCAGCAGCACTGGCAGTTCCGTGTCGACATCGACGAGGCCGCGCAGACCTGGACCCTCGATCGGTCCGACGGTGAACACGCCAGCTTCCGCGAAGGGGTTCTGCACGACGACGTCTACCCCGGCGGCTCAATCGACGCCTCGTTCGACCGCAGCACCACGGACGCACCAGTCGTCCGGATGGCCGTGCCCGACCTGATGCTCCGATGGGGACGAGGCTCCGAGAGCTTCCACCCCGTCCTCGTCCAGCACATCGGCGAGCACTCGATCCTGCTGACCTTCGAGCACCGCGGGAACCCGGCGACCCGCGCGACACTGGTGATCGACGAGCGCGACGGCATCGCCCGCCGCTTGTCGGAGTACGGCGAGGACACGATCATCACGAGCGTGCGGACCGCCGAGCCGGACGAGGTCCTGCCCCGCGCCCGCTTCGTGCAGCCGACGGACTGGATCCGTCCGCAGTACTGAAGTCGTGACGGTTCCGGTTCGCGATCCCCGGCGATCGCGAACCAGAACCGTCAGAACTCATTCGTCATCAGGACCGTCACCGGTAGTCGTCCGGGTCCCCGAGCACGCAGCGCGAGTCGACATTGACGTGCGCGCGGATCTTCGTGGCTGCGATCGACGCACGAGGCTTGCCGTCGGCGCGTGCGACCACAGCGGACACGTCGCCCGTCGCTGGATCCATCTCGGTCCGCGTCGTTGCGAGCTCGTACCCTTGCTTTCTCCAGTGTTCAGTGGCCTGTCCGACGAGCACCTGCGGGTCGTCCGGCCTGTCCACCTCGACGTAGTAGCTGAACTGCACCGCCTTCTGCCCGTCGACCTGGCAGTCGTTCGCGACCGGCTTCGGGACTTCCTGTGGCCATGTGTCGGGAGCGAGTTTCAGGACCGACCGGAGTTCGGTCACGGCCTGCGAGCGCGCTTCGTCGCTGGTCATGGTCTCGCCCGGCCCTGTCATCCCGCACCCCGACAGCGCGAGAACGATCGTGCCGGCCACGGCGGCAGCGGTCATCGGCTTGTCCACTCGCCTCGTCATCGGAGCCGACCCCGTTGCGTGCCGAGTCGTCTGGACCACACCGATCAGTCCTCGTCGTCGTCCGGCGAACCCTCGGCGCACTGGGAGTCGACGTAGAGGCTGATGCCGCGCTCACTGAATTGGAACGAACCCCAAGGCTTCCCGTCCGCACGCGCGGTCGCCGAGTACGCGACTCCGTACTTCCCGAAGTCCTCTTGCGAGGGTTGCACGTCCAACCCCTTCCCCCTCCAGAACTCCTCGAACGACGTGGAGAGTTCCTTGGGATCGGTCTTCTGGTCGATCGTCACGAGGTACGTGAACCGGACTCCGTCGCCCCCGTCGGCGCATCGCGTGGCCACCGGGTCTGGGACCTCGGGCCAAGCCAGCGGTTCGTGGTCCATCGTCTCTCGCAGGAACGCCACGGCGTTCTGCTTCGCCTCGTCTGGTTGCATCTCGTCTTCCCCGTTCGAACCACAGGCCGTCGCCGTCGTGAGGAGCCCGACCACGGCGACGAACCCGAGGAGCGACTTCGACAGGCTGTTCACGGCATGGTCACTTTCGCTGTTCCCAACAGCGTCTTCGTGCCGCTGTCGAGGTATCCGACGTTCCGAGACTCCCTGCCATCCCGCACCCCGCCAGCGCAAGGACGATCGTGCCGGCCAGAGCGGCAGCGGTCATCGGCTTGCCCACTCGCCTCGTCATCGCAGCCGCCCCCACCTCGACACCGCCACTCGTCGTGATCCTGCACCGACCCCGTTGCTTCGCGGTCGCCTTCGCGTCGTTGTCGACCGACACCGGGACCAAGTAGGCGAAGCGGACGCCGTCATCGCACTGCTCAGCGGTCGGTTCCGGGGTGTCGGGCCATGACACGTCCACGGCTTTCTCGGTCTTGCGGAGCAGTTGCAAGGCTTCAGCCTTCGCGTCGCTTCGCCACGGCTGTTATTCATCGTCCGGAGAGCCAGCAACACACTGGGAGTTGACGTAGACGAATGCATTTCCGTTCGTGATCTCGAAGGCTGCGCCCGCCTTCCCGTCAGCCTTCGCCGTGGCTGCGTACACGGTCCCGTACTTCGACCCGAAGTCCTGCTTGCTCCGCTCGACCTGGAGTCCTTTCGAGCGCCAGAACTCGGCCAGGGAGTCAGCGAGTTCGGTCTGCTTCGAGTTGACCGGAGCATGCACCATGTACTGGTACCGGACACCCTCCGAGCACTTCTTGCTGACGGGGTCCCCGGGCGACGACCAATCGATATTCGTTGACGTCGTGCTCTGGTCGAGCAGCGCCAGGGCGTCCTTCTGCGTTTCTTCCGGGGTCATGGTCTTCCCTTCGGCCGCGCATCCGGCGAGCACGATCGTGGCGGACAGCAGGGCTGCCAGCACGGCGAGCCTCTTGCGGTTCGGCGCATGACGCGCAGTCCTCACGGCGTACATGTGCTCGGCGTGGGTCGCAGCGGCGTTCGGGACCGAGGACGGGATACCTGCTGATCCGAGGGTCACGAAGGAGTGCACCCGAAGGTCGGGTGAGGCCGCGAGCGCCACTGCCGCGGTGGTCGATCCGTACGGGTGCGCAACGACGTCGAGCTGGGCGTCCGGACGAACCGCCCCCGCCTCGAAACCGTCACTCGTCGTAATCGTGCACCGACCCCGTTGCGCACGGAGAGGTCACCTGCACCGCGACCGACGTCGAACTGATCTGGTACGCCGCTCCTGCCGCACCATCCCGGTCGGCAGTCGCCGAGTAGAGCGTGCCCCTCGCACCGAAATCCGTCTCGGACGGCGATACTCGAAGACCTTCCGACTCCCAGAGCTGCCGGAGTGACTTCGCGGTCGCCTTCGCGTCGTTGTCGACCGACACGGGGACCAAGTAGGCGAAGCGGACACCGTCATCGCACTGCTCGGCGGTCGGTTCCGGGGTGTCGGGCCACGGCACGTCCACGGCCTTCTCGGTCTTGCGGAGCAGTTGCAAGGCTTCAGCCTTCGCGTCGTCAGGGGTGTGCATTGATTGGCTCCCTCCTGCACAGGCCGTGAGGCCCCCGGTCAGCAGACTCACCGTCAACACGACGAGCCCGATGCGTTGCTTCGCCATCACGGCAGGGTCACCTTCGCCACGGCTGCCAGCGTAGGGGTACCGAAGTCGAGGTAGCCGTGATCGTGCGAATCTTTCGGCGCCGTGAGGTCATGGATGTTCACGCCGTTCTCTCCGAATGCCTTGATCCTCGTCGCGCCCTCGAAGCCGTCAGTTGGGTCGAGTCGCATGCTGTACTTCCGGCCGATGAACGCGATGTCGCCCTTTTCGACTCCCTGCGCCGCGTACATGTGCTCTACGTTGGTCGCCGCTGCGTTCGGGATGGAAGTCGGAATGCCCGCTGAACCGAGCGTGACGAGCGAGTGCACGCCCAAGTCCGGGTTCTCGTGGAGCGCGATCGACGCCATCGTCGAACCGTAGGAATGTGCCACGACATCGAGCTGAGCGCCTGGCCGCGTCGCACGGAATCCACCGAGGTCGGCGGCCAGCTTCGGCGCTCCTCGTTCAGCGTACGAATCGCCGAAGACACCGAGGTTCCCGGTGGTGGCGGCATTCGGCGGAGCTTCGTACCCCAACCATGTGACCATGGCCGTGTTCGCTCCGCGATCCATCTGACGCTGCGAGAACATGATGTTCGAGGAAGCACGCATGTACTGCGTCGTGTCCGCCAGCGACGACCCCATCCCCGGGACAACGAAGCTGACGCCGTCGGCGGTGTCGAGATCGCCGAGGGAGAACGCGCCGAGGGGTGGTTCCCCATCGTGGAACGACACCATCTGCCGGGGGACCGAGTCATCGACTGCGAGTTGGGTGCGGGCTCCGGCCGTGAAGTTCTCGAGCCGGTCGCGACGAGTTTCGGCGGCGTTTAGCTTCTGCTGCGCCGCGAGCTGCGCGGTCCGACCGATCGCCGTCTTGAGGTCCTTCTTCGCGGCCTTCACCGCTTCCTTCGCTTGCTCGTACGCCCGCTGCGCACTCAACCGGTTCGCCTGGTCACGCGCCCAGTACGGCACCCCGTTCAGGTTGCCGATCACCGCGGGCAACGCCGTAGTCAGCGCGTCCTGCGCCGCCGAATGCTCCCCAGCGGTCCCGCGCCCACCGAGCCCGTCCCACCACGCCTGCACGACCTCGGGCGGCATCCCGGCGATCCTGTCGGCGACGGCCTTGTCCTGCGCCGCGAGTACTTCCGGCGGCATCCCGGCCACCGCCCGCAGGAAGTCGGCGTCGCTCATCGCGGCGAGCGTCCCCGCGTACCCGACGGCGACCCCGAGCACCTCACTGTCAGTGAGGCCCGCCGCTGCCGCACGGTCCGCAGCAGCCCGCCGCTCCACGAGGGCGTCCCACTCCGCGTCGAGTCGCTTCGCCGCGGCGGCGAGGTCGTCAGCGTCGGTCTGCAGACGATCGACTCGTCGGTCGTCTGCTTCGGTGGCGTCGCTGCCCGCGGCGGTCGACTGAGCGCTGCCCAACGAGACGGCGTTGGCGATGGAGTCGACGGCGTTGGTCAGCTGAGCGGCTTGGATCCGTTCGGCCTCGTCCTGGATCTGTCGGACGGCCTCGGCGTAGGTGTCGAGCACGTCGATCGCGGCGTCGAGTCGACTGATGATGCGC
Source organism: Curtobacterium sp. MCSS17_005 (assembly GCF_003234225.2). Taxonomy (NCBI): domain Bacteria; kingdom Bacillati; phylum Actinomycetota; class Actinomycetes; order Micrococcales; family Microbacteriaceae; genus Curtobacterium; species Curtobacterium sp. MCSS17_005. The sequence goes on along the minus strand of NZ_CP126258.1, from coordinate 1,407,559 downwards.
TGCGCGGCGGGCGCGATCGTCCCGACGGTGGTGGTGAAGCGGTCCTTCGATGCGCCTTCCCACCCGTCGGCGTCGTGCAGTGCGCTGGCGACGTGATGTGTGCCCGTGCGGATGTCGTCCTGGTGGTCGGCAAGCGCGCTCGATAGCCTGGTGATCGCGCCCGGGTCGCCGGCGAGTGGATCGGCCGCCATCACTTGCCCCCGGCTTTGCCGGCCAGGTCGTCGTCGGCGTCGGCGAAGAGCGACTTCGTGTCCTTCGCGTACTCGCGGAGCGTCCGGCTCGTGTCGGCGAGCCACTCGTCCGAACGCTGTTGCGCCGTCCGGAAGGTCGCGAACGCCTGCGCGACGTCCTCTGCTCCGGACGCGCCGCCCTCGTTCGGGAGCGAGGTGCCCGTGAACGTGCCCGTCGCCTTGTCGAGCGCACCGTGGACGGCTTCGAGCGTGCTCCACGACACTTGCAGATCGGCCATCGTCTCCCCCGTCTCGCCGTCGCGGTCTGCACCGCTTCCCCATTCGCAACATATCAGAGGAGTTGCCGGACGCGGCCATCCGTGGAACGCCCTGTGGACGACCAACCCGCACCGCGCCTCCAGTCCGGCACCATCCCCCGATCGGACGATGCCGAGACCACCGCCCCGGCCGATCCCCCACAACGAGCCGGCGACGAAGCTGGACCCATGCCCGAGTCCCCCGCCATCGAGGTCCAACACCTCGGCAAGCAGTACGCCACCGGCAAACGTGCCGTGGACGACGTCTCCTTCACGATCGAACGGGGCGAGACCTTCGCGCTCCTCGGCCCCAACGGTGCCGGCAAGTCCACGACGGTCGAGATCCTCGAGGGCTACCGCTCCCGCACCGCCGGCGAGGTCCGCGTCCTCGGCCACGACCCGGCACGGACGAGCCGCAGCCACAACGCACGCATCGGCATCGTCCTGCAGACCAGCGCGGAGTCCCCGAACGTCAGCGTCGCCGAGCAGCTGAACCACTTCGCGACGCTCTACCCGAAGCACCGCAGCGTCGAGGAGCTCCTCACCGCGACGGGGCTCGAGACGCAGCGCAACACCCGCATCAGCCGACTGTCGGGTGGCCAGCGCCGCCGCGTCGACGTCGCCCTCGGCATCATCGGCCGCCCCGAGGTCCTGTTCCTCGACGAACCGACCACGGGCTTCGACCCCGAGGCCCGCCGGCAATTCTGGGACCTCCTGCGCCAGGTGCAGCACGAGGGCACGACGATCCTGCTCACCACGCACTACCTCGACGAAGCCGCCCAGCTCGCCGACCGGGCGGCGGTCATCGCCGACGGGAAGCTCCTCGACCTCGCACCCATCGACGAGATCGGCGGCGCCGAGGCCCGTACGCCCCGGGTCCGCTGGCGAGACGACGACGGCGGACACCACGACGAGCGCACGATCGACCCGACGGCGCTCATCCGCAGCAGCACCATGGCCATGCACGACCTCGAAGTCATCCGTCCGTCCCTCGAGGACGTCTACCTCGACATGGTGGGACAGCAGTGAAGACAGCGACCAGCCGGATCTCCTACGAGATCCGCACCTACTTCCGCGCTCCCGACGCGGTCTTCTTCACGTTCCTGTTCCCGATCATCATGCTGGCGCTGTTCTCGGTGGCGTTCTCCGGCGCCGCCGACATCCAGGCCGGCCCCGACGTCAGCGTCGACTACGCCACCTACTACCTGCCCGGCCTGGTAGCGACGGGCATCCTGCTCTCCGGCACGCAGTCCCTCGGCGTCGACATCGCCACCGAGCGCAGCGACGGCACGTTGAAGCGCCTCGGCGGCACACCGCTCCCGGTGCTGTCGTACTTCGTCGGCAAGATCGGGATGGTCCTCGTCACCACGCTCGTGCAGACCGCACTGCTGCTGGCGATCGCGAGCCTGGTGTTCGGCGTCGATCTGCCGACCGACGCGAGCAACTGGGGTGTCTTCGCCGGGGTGATGGTCCTCGGCATCGCCACCAGCTGCGTCCTCGGCATCGCCGTCTCGGCGCTCCCCCGCGAGGGCCGCCGCGCCACCGCCACCATCGTCCCGATCGTGCTGGTGCTGCAGTTCATCTCCGGCGTCTACCTGCCCTTCACGCAGCTCCCCACCTGGTTGCAGGACGTTGCGTCCGTCTTCCCCCTGCGCTGGATGGCGTCCGGCATGCGGTCCGTCTTCCTGCCCGGCGCGTTCGAGTCGGGTGAGCCGGGAGGCGCGTGGCACCTCGGCCTCGGAGCCCTCGTGTTGGCAGCGTGGCTGGTCCTGGGCACGGTGGCCTGCCTTCTCACCTTCCGCTGGAACCGCAAGGACGCCTGATGGCGCTCCGCTGGTGGGATGCTGGGAACATGAACGGCGAGACGTGGAGGCGCAACCGGTGGTTGCACGTCTTCTTCGCGGGCACGATGCTCCTCACCGCCGTGATCACCGTGTTCGGGTGGTCGCCGTGGGGCACCCGCTGGCCCGCCTACACCGCGGTCGTGGTGCTCGTCGTCGCCTACGCCGTGTTCGGCCACCGCGGCTACGACAGCCCCCGTGCCGCCGCGGTCTTCCTGCCGCTGGTCCTCGTCGCGGCTCTGGTGTTGCCCGCCGTCGTGCCGAGCACCGCGTTCGTGCAGTGCATCGCGTTCCCGCTCGTGTGGGTGCAGTCCGAACGGGTCCGCACCGCCGTCCCGCTCTCGGTCGCGGTCGGCGTCGCGAGCGGCATCGGCCTGCAGGTGTCGAGCGGCCCTGATGCCCTCGTCAGCACCCTGCTCATCGAGGGCATCAGCGTCATCGGTGCCTGCGCGATGGGCATGTGGATCTCGAGCGTCGCCGGACTGTCCGAGGAGCGCCGCCAGCTCGTCGAGGAGCTCCGCGCCACCCAGCAGTCCCTCGCCGATGCCCACCGCAGCGCGGGCGTCGCGAGCGAACGGGAGCGCCTGGCCCGCGAGATCCACGACACCGTCGCGCAGAACCTCGCCGGCATCGTCATGCTCACCGAACGTGCCCGCAAGGACCTGGCGAACGACCGCGGTGCCGCGCTCGACGAGCGGCTGGCGGTCCTCGAAGATTCGGCACGAGCGGCACTCGAGGACTCCCGCGCCCTCATCGCCGCCGGGGTCGCCGGTGCCACGAGCGGCAGCCTCGCCGGGGCCCTGCACCGCCTGGCCGAGCGGTACACCCGCGAGACCGGCACGGCCGTCGCCGTCGACGCCACCGACGGCCCGCTCGACCGCGACGCCCAGGTCGTGCTGCTCCGGGTCGTCCAGGAGTCCCTCGCGAACATCCGCGCGCACGCCGACGCCGGCTCCGTCAGCATCGTCCTGCAGCACGCGCCCGAACGGGTCGGCGTCCGTGTGACCGACGACGGCGTCGGGTTCGACACCGGCGTCCCGACGGCCGGGCACGGTCTCCGGGGCCTCCACGAACGGTTGGCGCTCTCCGGCGGTGCCTGCACGATCACGAGCACCCCGGGCCGGGGCACCGTCGTCGACGCGAGCCTGCCCACCGGACCCGAGCCGAGCCTCCCGGCCGTCGATCGTCACCCCGTGGCAGAGGTGACCCGGTGATCCGCGTCGTGGTCGCGGACGACCACCCGATCGTCCGGTCGGGCATCGTGGCCCTGCTGCAGGACGCCGACGACGTCGAGGTCGTCGGCCAGGCCAGCGACGGCCGCGCCGCGGTGACGGTCGCGCTGGCCGAACGCCCCGACGTCGTGCTCATGGACCTCCGGATGCCCGTGCTCGACGGCGACGCGGCGACGGCGGAGATCCTCGCCGCCGACCCCGGCGTCCGCGTCCTGATCCTGACCACGTACGAGTCCGACGACCAGATCCTCGCCGCCATCGAGGCCGGTGCCACCGGCTACCTGCTCAAGGCCGCCCCGGAGTCCGAGATCCTCGCCGGCGTCCGGGCGACCGCACGGGGCGAGACCGCGCTCGCACCGTCGGCAGCCGCAGCACTCGTCCGCCGAGCAACGGGTTCGCTCCCCGCTGCGGCCGGCCCGTCGCTGACCCCGCGCGAGCTCGACGTCCTACGTCTCGTCGCCCAGGGCAACAGCAACCCGGCGATCGGCCGCGCGCTGTTCCTCAGCGAGGCCACGGTGAAGACCCACCTCGGCCACGTCTTCGAGAAGCTCGGCGTGAACGACCGCACCCGTGCCGTCACCCGGGCGATGGAGCTCCAGCTCCTGCCGTGACTCCCGGGTCCGCGGGCCGAGGCCCCCTTCCTGCAGCGCTCCTGACGGTTCTGGTTCACGATCCCCGAGGATCGTGAACCGGAACCGTCACCGCGCGGACACGAACCCGCGTCCCCTGCGCCGTGGACGCGACGACCGACGAAACGGGAGGCACGGTGCCTGCCCGCACCGTGCCTCCCGTCCGCTCCAGCGTGCGCCCTGCCATCGCGACGCGCGCCCGCTCAGGCCCCCGCGTCCGCCTCCTGCGACCGGACGCGGAGCACCCGCGCTGTGGGGGTCGATCCACCGTTCGTGACCTCGAGCGAGCCCGAAGCGGCGTCCCACGCCACGGACCACGACCCGAGTGCCGTCGGGAACAGCGGCTCGACGACCACCGCCTGCCCGGCGAGCGCCGGCAGCGGCAGCGACACCGACGCGGACGCACCGGGCAGCGACCACACCGACAGGTACAGGTCGCCCGTGGTGGCGTGCAGACCGAGCGCGATCCACGGGTCTTCCCAGGCGGGCAGCCCGAGGGGCCAGACCGGGACGGACGCCTCGACGACGTCCAGGACCTGCCGGTGCGCAGCGATGGCGTCACCGACCACCCCACGCTGCGACGACGACATCTCGTTGAGGTACCCCGACAGGTACATCCGCCCGAGCACCCCGTTCACGAGCGACAGCGTGAAGAGTTCCGGGTCCATCGTCGGCGCCGGGTACGCCCAGTTCCCCGCTTGCTCGGGCAGCATCGCGGCGGGAGCGGCGGCGGCGATCGAGGCGGACAACACCGGGTCCTGCTGGTCCGACGTCGACTGCATGTGCAGGCGGGACAACATGGCCCAGTCGGCGCGCATCGCTCCCGAGGCGCAGTTCTCGATGAGCAGTGCCGGGTACCGCTCCTGCACCGCGTCGAGCCAGTCGAGCAGCGCCCGCTGGTGGTCGAGCATCCCGACGAACGGCCCGGTCATCGTGTTGTTGTCCATCTTGAAGAACGTCACCCCGAGCTCCCCGACGAGCCGGTCGACCACCCCGTCGAGGTGTGCGCGGGCCTCCGGCGAGCGCAGGTCGAGCAGGTGCCGCCCGTGCTCCGCGACCCGGACACCGTGGTGCTCGACGAACGCGGACGACGGCAGGGTCGAAGCCAGCGGCGAGTGGATGCCGATGACCTCGGGTTCGAGCCAGAGGCCGGCCTGCATGCCGCGCGCACGGATGTGGTCGATGACGGCCCCGAGCCCCGTCGGGAACCGCGACGCCGCTTCCTCCCACGCTCCGACGGTGTCCCACCAGTGCCCCTCGGCGTACCAGCCGGCGTCGATGCAGAACAGGTCCGCTCCGGCGTCGGCGGCCGCGTCGATGAGCGGCAGGAGCTTCTCGGTGGTCGGGTCGCCCATGAGCGTGTTCATGTAGTCGTTGAACACCAGGGGCAGGGCGCGGTCGGCCTCCCGCACGTGCCGGAACGCCCGACGCTGCCGGGTGAGCACGGCGAAGGCGTCGTCGATCGACCCGGCGATGCCGACGGACACCGGCACCGAGGTGAACGGCTGCTCCGGCGTGACGACGGTGGTCCACTGGTGTTCCTGGTCGGTCGGCCCGCTCAGCAGCACGTACGCGTGCCGACGGGTCTCACCGAGCTCGTACAACCAGGGCCCGTTGTGCTCGAGCTGCCAGACGAGCGCGTACGGAAGCGAAACAGCGTCCTCCGCCCGCAGCACCCCGATCGGCAGCGCCTCGCCGGTCGACCACGAGCCGCGGTTCTGCACGACGGCGCGGCTGCGGGGCGGGTGGTGCTGAGCCTCCCGGTCGATACGCGCGAGCCCGATCGACCGCAGCGGATCGGACCGCCACCGGCTCTCCGCTGCCCAGTCATTGTCGGCGTGCACGAGGGCGAGCTCATCGACGGTGGCACCCGAGTCGGTCAGGAACGCCCCGGTCGCGAACGACGACACGGAGTCCACGACGTGCTCACCGTGCTCGGCTGACACCTCGGTCCACGTCTGGAACGCGGGTACGCCGGCGCGCGCCCGGAACACCGACTCGGCCTGGAGGCCCGTGTCCGCGTCCGCCTGCACGATCCGGAACCACAGGTCGGTCCCGTCGTCGTGCACGTGGTGCGACACGGGTCGCAGTCGCGCCCCGATCGTGGAGTCCACGTGCCGGAACCCGCCCGGGAACCGACCATGCCCGATCGTCGTCAGCTCGACGAGCGGCTGCGGATCGTCCGGCCCGTCGGCGAGCGCTCCGCCAGCCGACGCTCCGCCGGCCGGCACGAACGACACGAGCGCCGCGGGCTGGTCCGCACCGACCCGGAACCGTGCCGCGAACCCGTCGGTGACCCAGTCGACGAACGTCGGCCCGTCGCTCATCGCGCCCCGACCGGTGCGGGCTCGCTCGACACCCAGTCCCCGACCGTGTGGTCGTAGCAGGTGGTGTTGTCGATCTTCGTCCGGTCGAGCGGCGGCCCCGCGGTGATCCGGCGCTCGGTGCGCTCCGGGTCGGGGGCGGCCTCGGCGAGCAGCCGGGTGTAGTCGTGGTGCGGGTCGAGGATGACGGCGTCCGACGGTCCCCGCTCGACGACCCGGCCGCGGTAGAGCACGAGGATCTCGTCGGAGAAGTGCCGCGCGGTCGCCAGGTCGTGCGTGATGTAGAGCACGGCGAGCTCGTCCTCGCGCTGCAGCCGGCCGAGCAGGTTGAGCACGCTCAGGCGGATCGAGACGTCGAGCATCGACACGGGTTCGTCGGCGATGAGCACCTGGGCGCCCGGGGCGAGCGCGCGGGCGATGGCGACGCGCTGCCGCTGCCCGCCGGAGAGCTCGTGCGGCCGCCGCGACGCGAAGTCCTCGTCGAGGTTCACCCGGCCGAGCAGTTCCCGTACCTTGTCGGCGGTCTCGTCGGCGCCGCGGGCCCGGTGGTGCAGCTGCAGCGGCCGGGCGATGTGGTGCTCGATCGAGTGGAACGGGTTGAGGGAGGCGAACGGGTCCTGGAACACCATCTGCACGTGCCGCCGGTACATGCTGCCCTCGACTGGGGTGCCGTCCTCGAGCCGCACGTCGATCGAGCCGCGCGTCCGGGTCTCGAGCTTGGCGAGCATCCGCGCGATGGTGGACTTGCCCGAGCCGGACTCCCCCACGAGCGCGACGGTCCGGCCGGGCAGCAGGTCGAACGACACGTCGTCGACGGCCCGCAGGGTGGTGCGCTGCAGCCCCTTGCGGGTGTGGAAGTCCTTGCCGAGGTGGCTGACGGTCACACTGGTCATCGGTCCGTCTCCTGTGCTGCCTGGACCACGACGGCCCGGGTGTCGGTCTCGGGTTCGGCGCCGTCCTCGACCCCGGTGCGGATGAACGCGCCACGGGCTCCGGACAGGCTCGGGAACGACTGCAGCAGCTTCCGCGTGTACGGGTGCTGCGGGTCGTGCTGGATCACGCTCGCACGGTCGCACTCGACGACCTCGCCGCGAAGCATGATCGCGATCCGGTCGCTGATCTCGAGCAGCAGCGGCAGGTCGTGCGTGATGAACACGACGGCGAACCCGAGCTCGTCGCGCAGTCGGACGATCTCGCGCAGGATCTCCCGCTGCACCACGACGTCGAGCGCGGTGGTCGGCTCGTCCATGATCATGATCTGCGGTTCGAGCAGCATCGCCATCGCGATCATCACGCGCTGCCGCATGCCGCCGGACAGCTCGTGCGGGTACGCGGTGATGCGGGACGGGTCGACACCGACGCGGCGCAGGGCGTCCTCGGCGATGGCCCGTCGTTCCTTGCGGGGCATGCCCTTGCGGTGTTCGACCAGGGCGTCGTCGAGCTGGGCGCGGATCGTGGTGACCGGGTTGAGCGCGTTCATGGCTCCCTGGAACACCATCGACAGCTTCGACCACCGCACGGCCCGGAGTTGCTCGTGCGGCAGGCCGAGCAGGTCGACGTCGCTCCCGTCGCGGTCGTGGAACGTGATGCTGCCCGACGTGACCTTCGCCGGTGGCCGGTGCAGCCGGGTGATGGCGTAGGCCAGGGTCGTCTTGCCGCAGCCCGACTCCCCCGCGAGCCCGAGGATCTCGCCGGGCGCCAGCGTGAGCGAGACGTCCTTGACAGCGTGCACGGGGTGCTCGGTCTCGTAGACGACGTCGAGGTGGTCGATCGTCAGCACGGCCGGGCGGCGGCCGTCGCCTGTGGGGCCGGAGGTGACCGGTCGTGCGGTGTCGGTGGCGCTCATCGGGCGACCCCCTTCGTGTCGTGACCGGCGGTGGCGACGCGGGCCGGGCCTCCCGAGCGGGCCGCACGCTTCGCACGACGGTCGCGCCGTCGCTGCGCACGCACGTTCGCGAGTCGCGGGTTGATGACCTCGTCGATCGAGAAGTTCACCAGGGACAGGCCCATGCCGAGCAGGGCGATGAGCAGGCCCGGCGGCACGAACCACCACCAGGCGCCGTTCGCCAGCGCGAAGCCGTTCTGGGCGTAGAAGAGCATGGTGCCGAGCGTCGACGAGTTCGACGCCCCGAGCCCGAGGAACGACAGCCCCGCTTCCCCGAGGATCGCGGCGATCACCGCGAACACGAACTGCGACGCGAGCACCGGCAGCAGGTTCGGCAGGATCTCGACGGCGATGACCCGCCAGGGCCGTTCGCCGGCGACCCGGGCGGCGGACACGTAGTCGCGGTTGCGGATCGACATCGTCTGCGCTCGCAGCACCCTGGCGGACCCGGCCCACGACGTGATCGCGAGGACGACCGCGATGGTCCACAGCCCGCGGGCCTCACGCGGCACCAGGCCGGAGATGACGATGACGAGCGGCAGTCCGGGGATGACGAGGAACACGTTCGAGAACAGCGAGAACGCCTCGTCCATGATCCCGCCCAGGTAGGCGCCGAGGATGCCGAAGAACGCGGACAGCACCGTGGCGAGGACGCCGACGATGAGCCCGATCTGCAGGCTGCCCCGGGTGGCGAAGGCGAGCTGGGCCAGGACGTCCTGACCGGTCTGGGTGGTGCCGAGGACGTTCGAGCCGCTCGGTCCCTGCAGCCCGGTGTCGCGGATGGTGGTCGGGTCGCCGACGAGCAGCGGTCCGATCACCCCGAACAGCGTGACGCCGGCGACGAGCGCGATGCCGGTGACGAGCCAGGGGGTGAGCGTCGGGAGGAACCGACGGATGCCGCCCTTCGACGCACGCCGGGTGGCGATCGACGTGGTGCTGTCGGCCTCCTCGGTCAGCGCGCCGATGGTGGGCTCGGTCTCCTGCTGGATGTTGGTCATGGTCGTCTCCTCCCCTAGCTCCGGGCCCGCGTGCGCGGGTCGATCAGTCCGTACAGCAGGTCGACGACGAGGTTCGCGCCGAGGACCGCCAGGGTGATGAACAGGAAGATCCCCTGCATGAGCGCGTAGTCGTTGTTCGTCACGGCGGACAGCAGCTTCGACCCGATGCCCGGGTACGAGAACACCTGCTCGGTGACGACGGAACCGGACACGATGAACCCGAGGGAGATCGCGAACCCGGCGACGGACGGCAGCACGGCGTTCCGGGCGGCGTAGTTCCGCAGGATCTTGCCGTCGGACAGGCCCTTCGCCTGCGCGGTGGTGATGTAGTCCTCGGACAGCGTCGACACCATCATGTTGCGCATGCCGAGCAGCCAGCCGCCGAGCGACGCGAGCACGATCGTCACCGCCGGCAGCACCCCGTACTGCACCGCCGAGACGATGAAGTCCCAGTTGAACCCGGGCGTCAGGATGACGTCGTAGCCGCCCTGCGCCGGGAACAGGTGGAGCCCGGTGGCGAAGAAGTACACCAGGATCAGCGCGAGCCAGAAGTACGGCACCGCGGCGAGCAGGGTGGTGGCCGGCACGAACGAGTCGAGCCAGGTGCCGGGCCGCCAGCCGACGAAGGCCCCGAGGCCGACGCCGATGATCGCGGCCACGATGGTGGCGATCCCGACCAGGGCGATGGTCCACGGCAGCGAACTGCCGATCACCTCGGTGACGGGTGCCGGGAAGTAACTGACGGACACGCCGAGGTCACCGCGGAACACGTTGACCAGGTAGTGGCCGTACTGGGAGATGAGCGGCTCCGAGGAATCGCCACCGAGGAGCAGCTCGTACGCCTCCCGGGTCGCCGGGGTCACCTGGCCGCCGCGCTGCTGGAGCTTGGCGAGCAGGATGTCCACCGGGTTGCCGGGCAGGAGCCTGGGGATGATGAAGTTCAGCGTCAGGGCCGCCCACAGTGCGACGACGTAGAAGCCGATCTTGCGCAGGAAGTAGGTCATCGTCGAGTGCCCCTCGGTCGCGATCCCATCGGTGTCAGCCCTTCGCCGGCTTGAGCGCCTTGAAGATCTCGGCGTTGTCCGGGCTCGCCCAGACCGCCGGGAACGCGTACAGGTCGTCCTTCGTCGGCCAGCCGGTGAACTTCGCCGCGTGGAACTCGCTCGTCGTGCCGCCGGTCATCACGGGGATGTAGGGCAGGTCCTCGACGATGTGCTCCTGGATCGTGTCGAGCTCGGGCTGGGTCGCCGCGGTGTCCTCGGGGTTGATCGTGGCGAGCTTCGCGATGGCCTTGTCGACGTCGGGGTTGCTGTACCGCGAGATGTTCATCGGGGCCGCTTCACCGACCTTCGCGGTGTTGGCCGTCGTGAAGTAGTTGTTGTACAGGTAGTACGGGTTCGCCGTGGGGCCCTGGCCGAGCGAGTCGATCGCGAGCTCGAAGTTGCCCTTGGTCTTCTTGTCCGTCCACTCGTTCCACGACGACTGCTGCGCCTTGAGCTCGATGCCCGCGGCCTTGAGCTGCTGCGTCATCGTGTCGATCGCGGTGATGTAGTCGGTCCACCCGGTGACGACCTCGACCGTCAGGGACAGCTTCTTGCCGTCCTTGGCGTAGATGCCGTCGGAGCCCTTCTCCCACCCGGCGTCCTCGAGGGTCGAGGCGGCCGCGTCGGTGTCGGCGGTCTCCGGCATCACGGCCGGCTCGATGTCCTTCGAGATGGTGTCCTTCTGCGTCGTGGTGAGCGCGAAGGTCGGCGAGATCTCGCTCGCGGTGTTCTCGAACGCCAGCGAGTTGAGCTGCTTGCGGTTGATGGCATCGGCGATGGCGTGGCGGACGGCCGGGTCGGTCTGTGGGCCGGCGCAGCCCAGGTCGGTGTTCGCGCAGGTCAGCAGGGCCATCTGGTTCTGGCCGACGGTGATGCCGTCGTAGCCGTTGTAGTTGGCGGGGATGTCGTCCATGTTCGGCACCGGGCCGGTCTGCCAGTCGATCGACCCCTGCTTCAGTGCGTCGGCGCCGGCGGTGTTGCCGGAGAGCGACAGGTAGCGGATGGTCTTCACGGCCGGGGCGCCGTCCCAGTACTCCTTGTTCGCCTCGAGGGTGAACGCCTGCGCCTTGAAGGTGCCGAGCGTGTACGGGCCGGTGCCGACGGGCTCGCGCACGACGTCGGTGGTCGGGTCGATGTCCTTCCACAGGTGCTCGGGCACGATCCAGGTCTTGCCGAGCAGGTTCGGGCCGAGCACGAACGACGGCTTGTCGAACGAGACGACCACCTTGTCGTCGCCGTCGGCCTTCGCGGTGCCGTCGTAGCCGATCGAGTTCAGGGCCTTCTGCTTCTTGAGCATGTCGAGCGTGAACACGACGTCCTTCGAGGTGAAGGGCTCGCCGTCGCTCCAGGTGGCTCCGTCGCGGAGCGTGATGGTGAGCTGCGTGCCGTCGTCGTTCCACTCGTAGGACTTGCCGAGCAGCGGCTTCGGGTCCTTCGTGTTGACGTTGGTGATGAAGAAGAGCGACTCGTAGATCGTGCCGACGCCGCCGATGTTGGACGGCGACCACGGGTTGAAGTTGATCTGGTAGTCGCCGGACTGGCCGGTGTACGCCACCAGGGTCGAGGCAGCGGCGTCGTTCGTGCTGGCGGTGCCGCTGGAGCTGCAGCCGCTGAGCGCGAGGCCGGCTGCGAGGAGAACGGCGCCGCCGATGGCGAGCCGTGAACGGGTTGGGTTGAACATCGTTGTCCTCTCGGTCTGCGTCGTCGCAGGGTCCACGTTGTGAGCGTGATTGTTACACGCGTAAACTAAGGCGGTCAAGGGGTCGGGTCACGGTCCCGTAACGATGAGGAGACGCAATGGAGCGGACCACCCTGGACGGCACGTGGACCCTCGAGGCGGTGACCGGGCCCGAGCAGTCGGCGGAGCACCGCGAACCGATCGCGGCGCAGGTCCCCGGCTGCGTGCACACCGACCTGCTGCGGGCCGGCCGGATCCCCGACCCGTTCGACGGCGACGGCGAGGCCGCCACCCAGTGGATCGGCGACACCGTCTGGCGCTACCGCCGCACGTTCGACTGGCCGGGCGAGAGCGGCACGGGCCCGACCACGCACGCGCGCCACGACCTCGTCGCCGAGGGCCTCGACACCCTCGCCACGATCGAGCTCAACGGCATCGTCGTCGCGACCACCGCCAACCAGCACCGCTCGTACCGGTTCCCCGTCGGGCACCTGCTCCGCCCGGGCGCGAACGAGCTCGTCGTCACGTTCGACGCGCCCGTCCCCGCCGCCGAGCGTCTGTCCGCCCTGCACGGCGGCGAGCTGCCGCACGTCAACCACCACCCCTACAACGCGCTCCGCAAGAACGCGTCGAACTTCGGGTGGGACTGGGGCGTCGACGTCGCGACGAGCGGCATCTGGAAGTCGATCGGCATCGAGTCCTGGAGCGGCGTCCGCATCGCGGCCGTCCGGCCGCTCGTCGACCTCGACGGCACCACCGGGGTGCTGACGGCCCACGTCGACGTCGAGCACGCCGGCTCCACCGGCTCCTTCTCGCAGGCCATCGGCAGCGCGCCCGTCGCGTCCGCGGACGGTTCCGCGGGCACCGGCCTGGAGGCCCGGATCACCCTGGCCCCGCACCCCGCGTCCGCAGGGCACCCGGGTTTCGACACCGCCGGCCGGGTCGTCGGGGCGCGCCCCGTCCTCGACGGCGCCGCGACCGTCCGCCTCGAGGTCCCCGACGTCGCCGTCTGGTGGCCCCGCGGCGAGGGCGACCAGCCGCTGTACGACGTCCGGGTCGAGGTCGGCGACGACGTGTGGACCGGCCGCGTGGGCTTCCGCACGGTCACGCTCGACACCGCCGCCGACGCCGGCGGTGCGCCGTTCCTGCTCCGCGTGAACGGCCGTCCGGTCATGGTGCGCGGGGCGAACTGGATCCCCGACCACGCCTACCTGACCGAGATGACGCCCGAGCGGTACGCGGACCGGATCCAGGACGCGATCGACGCGAACATGAACCTGCTGCGCATCTGGGGCGGCGGCATCTACGAGTCCGACGACCTGTACGACCGGTGCGACGAGCTCGGCGTCCTGGTGTGGCAGGACTTCCTGTTCGCCTGTGCCGCCTACGCCGAGGAGCCCTGGCTCGCCGACGAGGTCGAGCCCGAGGTCCGCGAGGCCGTCACCCGCCTCAGCCCGCACCCGTCACTCGTGGTGTGGAACGGCAACAACGAGAACCTCGTCGCCTACGCCGAGTGGGGCTGGCGGCCGTCGCTCGTCGGCCGGACCTGGGGCAACGGCTACTACCGTTCCCTGCTGCCGTCGGTCGTCGCCGAGCTCGACCCGACCCGGCCGTACACGCCGGGCAGCCCGTTCTCGTTCGACGAGTACCTGACGCCGAACGACCAGCGGAACGGCAGCGTGCACATCTGGGACGTCTGGAACCGGCTCGACTACCGCGCCTACGCCGACTGGGAGCCGCGGTTCGTCGCCGAGTTCGGGTTCCAGGGCCCGCCGGCGTGGTCGACCCTGACCGCGGTGGTGCACGACGAGCCCCTCGACCCGGACGGCCACGAGATGCTCGTGCACCAGAAGGCCGACCAGGGCAACCGGAAGCTCGCCGACGGCATGCGGGGGCACCTGCCCGAGCCGAGCTCCATCGAGGACTGGCACTTCGCCGCGCAGCTCAACCAGGCGCACGCGATCCGCTTCGGCATGGAGTGGTTCCGCTCCCGCACGCCCGACAACACCGGCATGGTCGTCTGGCAGCTCAACGACGACTGGCCCGTGGTGTCGTGGGCGCTGGTCGATCACGCCGGCATCCGGAAGCCCGTCTGGTACGCCGTCCGGCAGGCCTACCAGCCCGTGCTGCTCACCGTGCAGCCGTCGTCCGGTGCCCAGGGCGGTGACGGCGACGGAGGTCTCGACGTCGTCCTCGTCAACGCGTCCGGGGCGTCGGTCGCCGACGAGGTCACGGTCTCCCGCGTCGCCTTCGACGGCACCGTGCTCGAGTCGTCGTCGTTCATGCTCGCGGCCGCCCCCGCCGATGCCGACCGGGTGCAGCTGCCGTCGTTGCTCGCAGTGCCGGGCGACCCCGGTTCCGAGGTCCTCGTCGTCACGGGAGCCGGCACCCGCACCGTGCACGACTTCGCCGAGGTCGTCGACCAGGCACTCGAACCCTCGCCCCTGTCCACGGTGGTGTCGGCGACGGAGGACGGCGCAACGGTCACCGTGACGGCGACGGCGTACGCGCGCGACGTCTCGCTGTTCCCCGACCGTGTGGATGCGGCCGCCCGCGTCGACGACGGGTTGGTGTCCCTGCTCCCCGGCGAGTCGGTGACCTTCACGGTGACTGGTGCGCCGGGCATCGCTGCACAGGAGCTCGTCCACCCGCTCGTCCTCCGCCACGCAGGTTCGCTCCTGCCCTGACCGGGGTGCCGCGCTGACGGTTCCGGTTCACGATCCCCCGGGTTCGCGAACCGGAACCGTCACCCGAGCACGCCCGCACACCTCCGCTGCACCCGCAACACCGCCACCCGCACCGCACCACCCGCAGCACCGCCACCCCGCACCCGGCACCCGGCACCCGGCACCCGGCACCCGGCACCCGCAGCAGCACCACCCCTCACCCGGCACCCGCAACCCGGCAGCACCGCCGCTCGCACCCGCACCCCGGCACCAAGCCGCTCGCACCCGCACCACTCCCACCCGCACCCACACCCGCACCACTCGCACCCGCAATGCCGCAGCCTGCAGCCCGCAACACCGCAGCCCGCGGACGGAGGGGTCGTCCCGCACCGCCGCCTCGGTCACCGCGCGACACCCCACACCGATCGCCCGGGACGGACACTTCCCCTCGGCGCGTGACGGTTCTGGTACACGATCGCCGAGGATCGCGAACCAGAACCGTCACGTCGCCGATCAGGAAACGCTCCCCCCGCCGAAACAGCGCGGCCGACGGCGCTCAGTCGATCGCGCGGAGCTCCAGCACGATCGCGGTCGCGGGTGCGAGCAGTGGCAGCCGGGCGCCGACGTCCTCGAACACGGCGCCGGTCAGTTCCAGGTGTCCGCGCACGAGCCACTCCGGCGGCACCATGTCGAGCCCACGGGGCACAGCGAGCCCGGACACCGGAGCGAGCCGGTAGCGCCGCGACCGGTCGAGACCGCGCACCCGGAGCGGCACCGGCAAGGACCTCGGCCCCGTCTCCGTCCGCGCCACCCGAACCAGCGCCCGCGAACGGTCGGTGGCCACGACCGACGTCGCCACCGTCCCCGGGTCCCCGAGGTCCAGGTGCCGCAGCCGCCCGGAGTGCAGCAGCCCGCGCTCCCGTCGGTACAGCGCCGTCCAGGCCCGGAGCCGGTCGAGCTCCTCGGGCGACAGCTTCGTGATGTCGGTCTCGATGCCGGCCGAGCCGAACAGCGACACCGCCATCCGGAAGTCCAGGTCGAGGTGCCGGCCCGTCGTGTGCGAGATCTCCGGCCCGACGTGCGAGCCGATCAGCTCGAGTGGCAGCAGCGCCTCGGTCCAGCGTTGGATCGGCAGTCGCTCGAAGGCGTCGTTCGAGTCCGACGGCCACACCCGGTCAGTGCGCTCGAGCACGCCGAGGTCGATCCGGGCACCGCCGCTCGCGCACGCCTCGATCTCGAGCCACGGGTGCCGCGCGCGCAGCTCGTCCATCAACGCGTAGACGCCGCGGGTGTGCGCGTCGATGCCAGCGCGCCCCGCATGCACCGCGTGCACGATGTCCCGGTTCTGGTCCCACTTCACGAAGTCGACGTGGTGCGCACCGATCACGCGGGACATGCTCTCGAGCACGTGGTGCCGGGCCAGCGGGTTCGCCATGTCGAGCACGTACTGGTTCCGCCACGTGCGGACGTCGTCCTCGGGCCGCTGCAACATCCACTCGGGGTGCGCCGCGGCCAGCTCGGACACCGGGCTGACCATCTCGGGCTCGAACCACAGGCCGAACTCCATGCCGAGCGCACGCACCCGGTCGACGAGCGGTGCAAGCCCGTCCGGCCACACCGTCGGGTCGACGCGCCAGTCCCCGAGCGAGGTCGAGTCCGACCGCCGGCCGAGGAACCACCCGTCGTCGAGCACGAACCGCTCGACCCCGATGTCCGCCGCCGTCTCCGCCAGCGCCACCAGGGGCTCGAGCTCCTGCCGGTAGTAGACGGCCTCCCACGTGTTGAGCACCACGGGCCGGGGTCGTCGCGGGTGCTCCGGACGGCTGCGCAACGAGTCGTGCAGGCGGTCGGACAGCCCGTCGATCCCGGTGTTGCTCCACACGAACACGGCGTCGGGGGAAGCGAAGGAGTCCCCCTCGCCGAGCACGACCTCGCCGGCGCGCAGCAGTTCTCCGGCACCGAGCAATGGTCGCGCCTCGGCGAGCTGGTCGTACCGGTACACGGAGTCCGCGCTCCAGGCCAGGTGCACCGCCCACAGCTCGCCCTCGGCGTCCGAGAACCCGGGCGTCCCGAGCACGAGCAACGTCGGCGAGTCGTGGCCCGTCCGCCCGCGACGGCTCTCCCGCGCGTGGCTCCCGGCCGTCGCCGCCCGGCGCTGCGGTGTGCGCTCACGGGTCCACCGTCCGCTCAGGTCGAGCACCTCGGCGATCCGCTCCCCCACGGGCAACGTCGCCTCGAGCGCCTGCACGTGCACGGGCTCGGCGTGGGTGTTCGTCACCGTGTGTCGCACCCGCAGCACCCCCGCGGTGTCGAGCGCGAACTCGCTCCGGAGCGCCACAGAGTCCGACTCCGCGGTCACGACGATCCGCTCGTCGTCACCGATCACCACCACGTCGCGCCACCGCGGCACGAGCGGCATCCCGTCCACGTGCCCCGCGATCCCCGGTCGCCCCTCCCACCCGTCGCGCTCGGTCGGCAGCACCGTGAGGGGCCACCGCGCGTCGAGCGCACTCGGCCCGAGCGGCCGTCCGAGTGCGAGCAGCAGGTCGGCCGTGTCGTCCGGCGCGACGGGCCCGACGTCCCGACCCCAGTGCAGCACCTCGGGCAGCCCGTCCGCCGCGGACGCCAGCACCAGCGACACCCCGGCCGATCGCAGCACGTACACACGTCGATCGCCGGCACCGACGGCTGTCGACTCGCGCTCCACGACGGTCACGAGGCCCGCTCCTCGCGCAGCACGCGGACGCGTCCGGCCGGCACGACGGTGTCCGGCCCGTGGCCGGACCCGTCGAGCAGGTCCGTGCCGGACGCGACGACCGTGACGTCGTCAGCACGGTGGTTGACGAGGAACAGGAAGGCAGAACCGTCGTCGCCGACGCGACGCACCGCCTCCAGGCCGGGAGGCCCGGTGACCGTCCGCAGGATCCCCCGCTCCGCGATCACCCCGTCCACGAGCCGTTGGATGCTGTCGTCCGCGAGCATCGCGGACACGTACCAGGCGCCGCCGCCGACGGGGCGGCGTGTGACGGCGGACCGGCCCGCGAGCGGGCCGTCGGTGTACCGGAGCACGGACTCGGCGTCCTCCAGGACGACCGCTTCGGCCCAGTCGGTGACGACCTCGCCGTCGTCGAGGGTCCAGCGTTCGTCGCGCTGCAGCGGCGTGAACTCCTCGCTCCAGGCGCCGAGCACCTGGCGGAAGGCGCCCGGGTAGCCGCCGGTGCGGATGCGCGCGGTCTCGTCGGCGACGCCGGACAGGTACGTGACGATCAGGGTGGCGCCGCGGTCCACCACGGCGGACAGCCGCGCGGCGGTCGCGTCGTCGACGATGAGCATCGTCGGCACGACGACCACGTCGTAGCCGTCCAGGTCGGCGTCGGCGGGGACCACGTCCGTGAGCACCTGCCGGTCGTGGAACGCGCGGTGCCAGGCGCGGAGCTCCCGACCGTAGCGCAGGCCCCGGTGCGGCTTGAGCCCCGACTGCACGGCCCACCCGGAGGCCTCGTCCACGACGATCGCGACCCGGGCCGGCTCGACGCGGGTGCCCTGCACGGGTGCGAGGTCCTGCAGCGCCCGGCCGAGGGCGAGGACCTCGCGCCAGATGCGAGTGCGGGTGCCGGCGTGCGGGAGCATCGCCGAGTGGAACTGCTCCGCGCCCGCGGTGGAGGCCCGCCACTGGAAGAACAGCGCCCCGTCGGACCCGTGCGCGACGTGCGCCAGGGCGTTCCGGACGAGCTCGGCCGGTTCCTTGGCGCGGTTGCGCTGCTGCCAGCTCGGGCCACCCGTCGAGTGCTCCATGAGCAGCCAAGGACGGCGGTCCGCCGACATCCCGCGCATCCGGTCCCCGGCCAGCGCGAGGTCCTGCTCGCGGCGGGCGTCGTCGACCAGGGTGTAGTGGTCGTTCGCGACGATCGCCACGTGCTTGGCCCACCCGGCGTAGTCGACGACCTGCGACCCGGCGCCCACCATGAAGTTCGTCGTGACCGGCACGTCCGAGTGCTGCTCGATGACGGCCTTCTCGGCGTCGTACTGTCGGAGCAGCGCGTCGGACGAGTACCGCTCGAAGTCCAGCGCGAGCCCGGGGTTCGGTGCCCCGCCCACCCCGCGCGGCGGCGAGACCTGGTCGAACGAGGTGTACGTGTGCCCCCAGAAGGCCGTGCCCCATGCGTCGTTCGCGGCCTCGACGTCGCCGTACTTCGCGACGAGCCAGTGCCGGAAGTCCGCTGCCGACTCCTCGCAGTAGCACCGGCCGTTGCCGCCGCCGAGCTCGTTGCTCACGTGCCAGAGCCGCACCGCCGGGTGTCGGCCGTACCGCTCGGCCAGCGCGTCGACCATGCGGAGCGCGTGCTCCCGGAACAGCTCGGAGGCCGGGCACCACCCGAGTCGCCCACCCGGTCGTTCCCGCCGCTCCGTGGTGTCCACGGGCAGGATCTCCGGGTGTGCGGTCAGCAGCCAGTTCGGCGGGGCAGCGGTCGGCGTCGCGAGGTCCACCGCGATGCGGTTCTGGTGCAGCAGCGCGAGGACGTCGTCCAGCCACTCCCACGTGAAGTCCCCCGGCGACCGCTCGAGCAGTGCCCACGAGAACACCCCGACGGTGACCAGGTTCACCCCGGCCTCGCGCATCAGTCGGACGTCTTCGAGCCAGGTCTCCCGGGGCCACTGTTCGGGGCTGTAGTCGCCGCCGAACGACAGGCCGTCGGTCGGCCACGGGACGGTGGGGGCAGCGGTCACGGCATCTCCTTCGATGGTGGGGACCGCTCAAGCCTCCCGTCTGCGTCCGCGTTTGTCAACGCGTGTAACTAACGCGTCGACACCGCTGCAGTCCCGCTGGCTGACTACTCGCCCAGCAGCCGGCGGATGGCGAGGACCGCACCGGCACGTGCCCACTCCGAGAACTCGAACGGCTGCACCTCCACCGTGACCGGCTCGGCGTACGGCGCCAGGGCGGCCCGCATCGACTCGTCCACGGTCGCCCGCGCCAGGTCGTACACGGGCAGACCGTCGCCCGTCAGCACGATCGCCGAAGGGTCCGCGATGTGCACCGCAGTGGCGAGCAGGACCCCGAGGGCGCGGCCGGCATCCTCGAACGCGGCGAGGGCACCCTCGTCGCCGTCCCGGGCGAGCTCGACCACCTGGTCGTACGTCTTCCCCTCGTGGCCGGCGTTCCGCACGATGACCGGGCTCGGCAGGTAGCTCGAGGCACACCCGGCATGACCGAGACCACAGTCCGGACCGCCCCCGAGGACCGGGAGGTGCCCGATGCGCCCCAGCCGCCCGTGTTCCCCGGTGGAGACCTGCCCGTTCGCGATGAGCCCGAGGCCCAGGCCCTCACCGACCGTCACGAGCACCATCGACCCGCGACCGGCACCCGCACCGAACCAGTGCTCCTTCGCCGTCAGCGCATGCACGTCGTTCGCGGTGAACGTGGCGATGCCCGTCCGCTCCTCGAGCATCCGGGCGAACGGCACATCGTGCCACCCGAGGAACACCGACGCCGCGACGACGGACTCCCCCGCGCGGACCATCACGTCACCCGGCAGCGAGACTCCGATCGCGCAGATCGCCGGGTGCGCATCCCGAAGCCGCTCTCGCACGGAGGTGATCTGCTCCGCCAGAGACTCAGCGGCGGTGTCGTCGATCGCCTCTTCGTGCAGGGCGAGGACCCGTCCGCCCAGGTCCGTGACCGCGGCGTACAGGCGGTCCTTCGTGAGCTTGACGCCGAGGAACTCCCACTGCCCACTGCTCACCTGCAGGAGCTCCGACGGGCGGCCGGTGGCGCCACGCACATCAGTGCCGACCTCGACCACGAGCCGCTGTGACACGAGGATCCGCATCGCCCGGGTGAGGCTCGCCCGTGAGAGCCCGAGTGACCGAGCGATCTCGGCCCGGGAGAGCACCCCGTGGATGAGGATCTCCCGCAGCGCCAGTCGGGAGCCGTCGGGCAGGGCCGGCCAGGCTTCGGTCATCGTTCCTCCGTCGTCGGCTGATCCTACGGCCTGACCAGTCCCTTTCGACAAGGACCCAGAACGGGCCGGGAACGCAGAAAACCCCTGACCACGAATGGTCAGGGGTTCCCTGGTTCTTCTACGTTAAGTCCGGCGGCGTCCTACTCTCCCACAAGGTCCCCCTTGCAGTACCATCGGCGCTGAGAGGCTTAGCTTCCGGGTTCGGAATGTGACCGGGCGTTTCCCTCTCGCTATGACCACCGGAACACTCTCGACCAGATCGTACATTTGGTCTCAAAGCTGTCCCGGCTGCTGCCCTCCGTGAGGAGGGCAGAGCGGTGTATTCAGTTTCGATTCCCGATCGTCTGTCGGGAACCACAAAGTGGACGCGAGCCCCGCACACAAGGTGCGGGAAATCAGTGTGTTATCAAGTCTTCGGCTTATTAGTACCGGTCAGCTCCACGGGTCGTTAGTCCCCGCTTCCACATCCGGCCTATCAACCCAGTAGTCTGCTGGGAGCCTCTCACACTCAAGGTGCATGGAAATCTCATCTCGAAGACGGCTTCCCGCTTAGATGCTTTCAGCGGTTATCCGGTCCGAACGTAGCTAATCAGCGGTGCCCTTGGCAGAACAACTGACACACCAGAGGTTCGTCCATCCCGGTCCTCTCGTACTAGGGATAGATCTTCTCAAATTTCCAACGCGCGCAGCGGATAGGGACCGAACTGTCTCACGACGTTCTAAACCCAGCTCGCGTACCGCTTTAATGGGCGAACAGCCCAACCCTTGGGACCTACTCCAGCCCCAGGATGCGACGAGCCGACATCGAGGTGCCAAACCATGCCGTCGATATGGACTCTTGGGCAAGATCAGCCTGTTATCCCCGAGGTACCTTTTATCCGTTGAGCGACAGCGCTTCCACAAGCCACTGCCGGATCACTAGTCCCGACTTTCGTCCCTGCTCGACCTGTCAGTCTCACAGTCAAGCTCCCTTGTGCACTTACACTCGCCACCTGATTGCCAACCAGGTTGAGGGAACCTTTGGGCGCCTCCGTTACTCTTTGGGAGGCAACCGCCCCAGTTAAACTACCCATCAGGCACTGTCCATGAACCCGATCAGGGTCCTACGTTAGACATCCAAAGTGACCAGAGTGGTATTTCAACAATGACTCCACGAACACTAGCGTGCCCGCTTCACAGTCTCCCACCTATCCTACACAAGCCACTCCGAACACCAATACCAAACTGTAGTAAAGGTCACGGGGTCTTTCCGTCCTGCTGCGCGTAACGAGCATCTTTACTCGTAGTGCAATTTCGCCGAGTTCGCGGTTGAGACAGCTGGGAAGTCGTTACGCCATTCGTGCAGGTCGGAACTTACCCGACAAGGAATTTCGCTACCTTAGGATGGTTATAGTTACCACCGCCGTTTACTGGGGCTTAAATTCAGAGCTTCGCCCAAAGGCTAACCCTTCCTCTTAACCTTCCAGCACCGGGCAGGCGTCAGTCCGTATACATCGTCTTGCGACTTCGCACGGACCTGTGTTTTTAGTAAACAGTCGCTTCCCACTGGTCTCTGCGGCCTTCAACGCTCACGGAGTAAATCCGGTCACGTGTCCGGCCCCCCTTCTCCCGAAGTTACGGGGGCATTTTGCCGAGTTCCTTAACCACGATTCTCTCGATCTCCTTGGTATTCTCTACCTGACCACCTGAGTCGGTTTCGGGTACGGGCGGCTGCAACCTCGCGTCGATGCTTTTCTCGGCAGCATAGGATCACTGATTTCCCCTTACGGGTACGCGTCGGATCTCAGGCACACAGACGACGGATTTGCCTATCGTCAGCCCTACATCCTTACACCAGGTTCACCTTACGGATACCATCGCCTGGCTCAGCTACCTTCCTGCGTCACACCTGTTCATACGCTAACCGCACCAGCATGGGGTCGAGCGTTAGACCGGCCACCATCACCCCGAAGGGATCCGGTTGTACCGGGTTAGGACTCTTAGCACCACTGGATTAGCTTGGGCGGTTGTTCGCCGGTACGGGAATATCAACCCGTTGTCCATCGACTACGCCTGTCGGCCTCGCCTTAGGTCCCGACTTACCCAGGGCGGATTAACCTGGCCCTGGAACCCTTGGTCTTTCGGAGGACGGGTTTCTCACCCGTCTTTCGCTACTCATGCCTGCATTCTCACTCGTGTAGCGTCCACGGCTGGATCACTCCGCCGCTTCACTCGCCACACGACGCTCTCCTACCACTCCGCACGACTGAACCACGAAGGCTTGTCTATAGTGCGAAATCTACAACTTCGGTGGTGTGCTTGAGCCCCGTTACATTGTCGGCGCGGAATCACTTGACCAGTGAGCTATTACGCACTCTTTCAAGGGTGGCTGCTTCTAAGCCAACCTCCTGGTTGTCTGTGCAACTCCACATCCTTTCCCACTTAGCACACGCTTAGGGACCTTAGTTGGTAGTCTGGGTTGTTTCCCTCTCGACGATGAAGCTTATCCCCCACCGTCTCACTGCTGCGCTCTCACTCACCGGCATTCGGAGTTTGGCTGACGTCAGTAACCTGTTGAGGCCCATCGGCCATCCAGTAGCTCTACCTCCGGCGAGAAACACGCAACGCTGCACCTAAATGCATTTCGGAGAGAACCAGCTATCACGAAGTTTGATTGGCCTTTCACCCCTATCCACAGCTCATCCCCTCCATTTTCAACTGAAGTGGGTTCGGTCCTCCACGACGTCTTACCGTCGCTTCAACCTGGCCATGGATAGATCACTTCGCTTCGGGTCTAGAACATGCGACTCAAACGCCCTATTCAGACTCGCTTTCGCTACGGCTGCCCCTCACGGGTTAACCTCGCCACATATCACTAACTCGCAGGCTCATTCTTCAAAAGGCACGCCGTCACCCCTACTAAGGAGGCTCCGACGGTTTGTAAGCAAACGGTTTCAGGTACTATTTCACTCCCCTCCCGGGGTACTTTTCACCTTTCCCTCACGGTACTTGTCCGCTATCGGTCATCTGGGAGTATTTAGGCTTATCAGGTGGTCCTGACAGATTCACACGGGATTTCTCGGGCCCCGTGCTACTTGGGATACACATCCGGCCATAACACCATTTCGTCTACGGGGCTGGCACCCACTACGGCCCGGCTTTCAAACCGGTTCGACTATGATGCGCTGTAACCGTCCCAGTCCGGCAGAACTGAGTGACGTGTCCCACAACCCCGACCATGCAACGCCCGCCGGCTATCACACATGATCGGTTTAGCCTCATCCGCTTTCGCTCGCCACTACTCACGGAATCACATGTTGTTTTCTCTTCCTGTGGGTACTGAGATGTTTCACTTCCCCACGTTCCCTCTACCCGCCCTATATATTCAGGCGGGAGTCACCAGGTCGCAAAACGCCTGGCGGGGTTTCCCCATTCGGAAATCCTCGGATCGAGGCTCGATTATCAGCTCCCCGAGGCTTATCGCAGATTTCTACGTCCTTCATCGGCTCCAGATGCCAAGGCATCCACCGTTTGCTCTTAGAAACTTGACCACAAAGATTAAAATTGCGATCCAACGTCACCAATCAACAACCCGAAAGGCTGATCATGGATGACGCGAATCAAAGATGCTCGCGTCCACTGTGTAGTTCTCAACATACGATCGGCACCAGCACTCCCCCACCACAACGGTAGGTTCACCCTGGCCCGACGAAGGACCCGTAGGCCCAACCCCCACCACCACTCACGTGACAGCGGGAAGCCTGGTCCCTCAGGACCCAACAACGTGCACCAGCTGAGCGCTCCACCTTCGACCCGTCCCAACCCTGCAAGCAGAGCGTACTGAGGTCGGAAGCATCACTCCCAACTGCACTGTCAATGTTCCACCCATGAGCTACCCGTCGGACACGTTCGGTCCGAAACAGGCGCCTGGACCAGCAACCAACCACCCCTAATGGGCGACCAGCACTGACCAGATGCTCCTTAGAAAGGAGGTGATCCAGCCGCACCTTCCGGTACGGCTACCTTGTTACGACTTAGTCCTAATCACCGATCCCACCTTCGACGGCTCCTTCCACAAGGGTTAGGCCACCGGCTTCGGGTGTTACCGACTTTCATGACTTGACGGGCGGTGTGTACAAGGCCCGGGAACGTATTCACCGCAGCGTTGCTGATCTGCGATTACTAGCGACTCCGACTTCATGAGGTCGAGTTGCAGACCTCAATCCGAACTGAGACCGGCTTTTTGGGATTCGCTCCACCTTACGGTATCGCAGCCCTTTGTACCGGCCATTGTAGCATGCGTGAAGCCCAAGACATAAGGGGCATGATGATTTGACGTCATCCCCACCTTCCTCCGAGTTGACCCCGGCAGTCTCCTATGAGTCCCCGGCATAACCCGCTGGCAACATAGAACGAGGGTTGCGCTCGTTGCGGGACTTAACCCAACATCTCACGACACGAGCTGACGACAACCATGCACCACCTGTACACCGACCACAAGGGGGCGACCATCTCTGGCCGTTTCCGGTGTATGTCAAGCCTTGGTAAGGTTCTTCGCGTTGCATCGAATTAATCCGCATGCTCCGCCGCTTGTGCGGGCCCCCGTCAATTCCTTTGAGTTTTAGCCTTGCGGCCGTACTCCCCAGGCGGGGCGCTTAATGCGTTAGCTACGACACAGAAACCGTGGAAAGGTCCCTACATCTAGCGCCCAACGTTTACGGCATGGACTACCAGGGTATCTAATCCTGTTCGCTCCCCATGCTTTCGCTCCTCAGCGTCAGTTACGGCCCAGAGATCTGCCTTCGCCATCGGTGTTCCTCCTGATATCTGCGCATTCCACCGCTACACCAGGAATTCCAATCTCCCCTACCGCACTCTAGTCTGCCCGTACCCACTGCAAGCCCGAGGTTGAGCCTCGGGATTTCACAGCAGACGCGACAAACCGCCTACGAGCTCTTTACGCCCAATAATTCCGGACAACGCTTGCACCCTACGTATTACCGCGGCTGCTGGCACGTAGTTAGCCGGTGCTTTTTCTGCAGGTACCGTCACTTTCGCTTCTTCCCTACTAAAAGAGGTTTACAACCCGAAGGCCGTCATCCCTCACGCGGCGTTGCTGCATCAGGCTTTCGCCCATTGTGCAATATTCCCCACTGCTGCCTCCCGTAGGAGTCTGGGCCGTGTCTCAGTCCCAGTGTGGCCGGTCACCCTCTCAGGCCGGCTACCCGTCGTCGCCTTGGTGAGCCATTACCTCACCAACAAGCTGATAGGCCGCGAGTCCATCCCCAACCAAAAAATCTTTCCACCACCAGACCATGCGGCCAGTGATCATATCCAGTATTAGACGTCGTTTCCAACGCTTATCCCAGAGTCAGGGGCAGGTTACTCACGTGTTACTCACCCGTTCGCCACTAATCCACCCAGCAAGCTGGGCATCATCGTTCGACTTGCATGTGTTAAGCACGCCGCCAGCGTTCGTCCTGAGCCAGGATCAAACTCTCCGTAAAAAAATACAGACCCAACACCCGAAAGTGTCAGACCGAGTTGATTCTGACTGTTGACTGTCTACTGACAATCTTCAATCCAAAAGGAATTGCTTCATGACCCGGTCAGCAAGCCGACCAGGCACGAGGTCAATCAATAAATTGGCATTGACAATGTGCACGCTGTTGAGTTCTCAAGGACCAGACGCACTCCCCGCTCGACCCATCACAGGTTCCGCCAGAGAGGCATTCGTCTTGTTCCACCGTCAGACACGTCGAATCACTTCGACTTCTTCGGGGGGATGTTGCCTGAGCGGGACCCCGTCCGGACTGCGCATCCAGGGCTTGCACCCTGTGACCGTCTCGGCCGTTCCGTTCTCCGCCTCAGCGGCAACGAGTGATTACTTTACACACGCCCCGGGGGCCCTGCCAACCGTCGTCCCTCCCGGGCGTGTCGCAGTCGGGTGAACGGCACGTGTCTCCCGGGTTTCCGGGGATCGACGGCCTGAGCGCGACCCCGGGAACGACGGAAGGCACGGTGCGAACCCGCACCGTGCCTCCCGAACGAACGAACAGACGACCACCAGACGAACCGGACTGGACCGGTCCCGCTGATCCGACCGACCTACTCGGCCGCTGCCAACTGCCCGCACGCCCCGTCGATCTCCTTGCCGCGGGTGTCGCGCAGGGTCGTCGGGATGCCGGCGGCGTTGAGTCGGCGCACGAACTCGTCCTGCACGTGCACCTCGGACGAGGTCCACACGGAGCCTGGCGTCGGGTTGAGCGGAATCGGGTTGACGTGCACCCAGCCCTTGCCGCGCTTGTTGAGCTTCTCGGCGAGCAGGTCCGCTCGCCAGGCGTGGTCGTTCATGTCCTTGATGAGCGCGTACTCGATCGAGACACGACGGCCCGTCTTGACGTAGTAGTTGTGCGCGGCGTCGATCGCCTCGTCGGCCTTCCAGCGCGAGTTCACCGGGATGAGCTCGTCGCGGAGCTCGTCGTCGGGAGCGTGCAGGGACAACGCGAAGGTGAGCGGGATCCCTTCGTCCGCGAGCTTGATCATCGCCGGCACGAGTCCGACAGTCGACACCGTGATGCCGCGGGCACTCATGCCGAGACCGTTCGGCTGCGGCGCGACCATCAACCGCACGGCGTCCATCACCCGCTTGTAGTTCGCGAGCGGCTCTCCCATGCCCATGAACACGATGTTCGTCACGCGCTCGGCGTCGACGCGGTCGTTGCCGCCCTTGCGGGGATCCCCCCCGAGCTCACCAGCGGCGATCGCGGCGTTGGCCCGGACGATCTGCTCGATGATCTCGGCGGTGGACATGTTGCGGGTCAGCCCAGCCTGGCCGGTGGCGCAGAACGGGCAGTTCATGCCGCACCCGGCCTGGGACGAGACGCACAGGGTGATGCGGCCCGGGTAGCGCATGAGGACCGACTCGACCAGGGCGCCGTCGTGCAGCTTCCAGAGGAACTTGATCGTGTCGCCGTTGTCCGTCGCCAGCCGCCGGGTCTCGGTGAGGAGCGGCGGCAGCATCCCGGCGACGAGCTGCTCCCTCTGGGCGGCGGGCAGGTCGGTCATCTTGGCCGGGTCGGACGTGTAGTGCTGGAAGTAGTGGGTCGCGAGCTGCTTGGCACGGAACCCGGGCAGGCCGAGTTCCTTCACGCGGGCCTCGCGTTCCTCGGCCGTCAGGTCGGCCAGGTGCACGGGCGGCTTGCCACGCTTCGGGGACGCGAACTGCAGCAGCGGGCGACCGTCGGTGTCGGTGGCCTGCTTCCAGCCCTCGGTGCGCGGGCGCACCTGCGGACGAGCAGACTGCTGCTGTTCGAACGGGGTGCGGGTGTCGGAAGCCATCACTCCAGGATACGGGAGGCCCGTGATCGGTGGGGACGCCCCGTCCGGGTGGTCCTGCTGGTCACCACCACGGCCGCGCCACGGATGGTCGGGTCAGCTGCCGGCGGGCAGGACGCGCGCGAAGTGGTGCGCCGCCGAGTACATCGGGACGATGTCGACGACCTCGCCCGGGTGCGGTGCCTGCAGGACGAGCCCCTGGCCGAGGTACAGGCCGACGTGGTCCTCGTCGTCGTACACGACGAGGTCGCCCGGCAGCGCCTCGGACTCCGGGATCGTGGTGGCGACTGCGTCCTGCGTCGGCACGTAGTGCACGAGCTGGATCCCCACTGCCTGGTACGCGACCATCGTGAGCCCGGAGCAGTCGATGCCCTCGTGGCTCGCGCCGCCCTCGACGTACGGGTCCCCCATGTACTGCAGGGCGGTCTGCACGATCGTGGCCCGGTCGCCCCCGGCCGAGAGTGCGGCGGACAACGCGGACTGTGCCTGCGCGGTCGTCACCCCGAAGCGGAGGTCGAGCGTCGGGTAGGACACGATCGTCGTCGTGGTGGTCATGCCGTCGGTGGAGACCACGGGCACCTGGACGTCGTGCGCCACCGTGAAGGTCTGGGCGGCCTGCGCCGTGGTCGTGCCGGCGCGGGTGTCCGCGGGCAGGGTGTCGGCGTTCGCGGGCAGGGCGAGCGTCAGGCTCGAGGTCACTGCGATCGCGGGCGCGAGCAGGATCGCCGCGCGCTTCGCGTTGGCGGAACGGCGGATGTGCCGCGGATCGACGGCGCGCTCGGCACGCAAGGTGGCGGTCCGGCTCAGCACCGCACTGCCGGCCGACGACGCGACGGGGGCGGGACGCGGCTGCATCCGCACGGTCCGGGCCGGCTTCGGGTGCTCGACGAAGGTGGAGCGGGCGGCCGCGGGGCCGAGGGCGGAGCGGCGACCACGGGGACGGGACTGCTGCGTGTCCGGCGTCAGCGGCGCGGGGTCGACCGCGGGGTGCGTGTGCGTTCGCGCGTACTGACGGTCGTCGGCTGCTGCAGGCAGGGTGTGGCGTCCCATGGGTCCTTCCGGGTCGGGACCACTCGGCGGTCCGGAAAGTAACGTATTGGTCACGGTGGTGCTCGCGGCTGGGCAGCGCCGGAGTGTTCCTGCGGCTGGTCACAGGAACGAGCACCGCTCGCAGGCCACTCCGACGGCGCGCACGGGCGTTCCGGAGCCGGCCCGCGGCGGTGGACCCGGGTTCAGGCCGGCGCGACCCGCATGACGGCGGCGATCCGGGCCTCCCGGTCGGCCGCCAGGCGGTCGAGGCGAGCCGACAGCGCGACGACCGATGCGTCCACCGGGCTGTCCCCCGAGATGTCCCCCGGGATCGGGACCCCGGCGCGGACCGCGAGTGGCAGCACGCCCGCCCAGACGGTGTGGTCCTCACCGTCCGCCGGGTCCTCGCCGACACCGTGGGCTCGGACCTTGACGCTCGCGCGGTCGAGGGGCAGCTGGAGGACCTGGGTGGCGCGGACCTCCTTCGCGGTCATCTCGCGCACCTCGGCCCGGCGGCCCGGCATGAGGTGGTCGGCCACCTGCCAGAGGGCTTCGGTGCGCAGGTCGGTCGGCACCACGGTGGCGCGGCCGGCGACCATCGCGCTGCGGTAGTTCGCCGAGCTGTCGTTGGTGGAGCGTGCGAAGACGAGACCGTCCAGGTGGGTGATGGTGGCGGCGACCGGGACGCCCTCGGCCCCGGCGTCGAGGAACAGACCTCCACCGGTCGAGCCGTGCAGCAGCAGGACGGGGCCGTCGCCGAGGTCCCCGACGGCGCAGAGGAACGGCAGGACGACGGGGTGGCCGCCGCGGACGATGCCGACGTGGGCGACGTGGGCCTCGGCGAGGATCGCGTGCAGGACGGCGGGGTCGTCGGACTGGCGGTCGCGCAGGCGGCGGACGCGGAGTGAGGGGCCGTCGGTGAGCGGTTCCGGTTCGGGGCTCGAGGTGGGCATGTCGTCACGCTAGGGTCACCAGTGGTCTGGCGCCTGGACCAGATCGGGGAGATCACGATGGACCAGTCGAGCAAGGTGTCCGGTGTGGTGGCACGGGTGCGCGGGATGGTGCACGACGGCACCCTGCGCGAGGGCGATCCACTGCCGTCGACGCGGGCGCTGGCGGCGGAGCTCGGGGTGGCCCGGGGCACCGTCGTCGCGGCGTACGAGCAGCTCGACGGCGAGGGGTACCTGCGGACGCGGCACGGTGCCCTCGCGCGGGTCGCGGCGAGTGTGACGGCGACCTCGGCTCCGGGCTCGGCTCCGGGCTCGGCTCCGGTCCGAGCCCGCTTCCCCGACCCCGACGATCCGGCGCGGACTCCCCCGCTCGTCGATTGCCGACCCGGCATCCCGGCCGTCACCGCCATCCCGCAGCGGGACTGGCGGGCAGCATGGCGCACCGCGGCGTCGGCCCCGCTCCGGAACGCGATCGCGGATCCGCTCGGCTCCCCCGACCTGCGGGCACAGGTCGTCGCCCAGCTCGGCCTGACCCGCGGGTTCACGGCGACGGTCGACCGGGTGCTCGTGACCGCGGGGACCTCGGAGGCGCTGTCGCTCGTCACCGAAGCGCTGCGGGGGCTGCTGGGTCGCGCTCCCGTCGTCGCCGTCGAGGACCCCGGCTACCGCACCGGACACCGTGCGATCACGAGTGCGGGCGGGTCCCTGGTGGGCGTCCCGGTCGGCGAGGACGGCCTCGACCTCGACGCGCTCGAGGCCGCCGGACCGGTCGACGCCGTCCTGGTCAGCCCGACGCACCAGTACCCGCTCGGGTCGGTGATGCCCGTCGCCCGGCGCCGGCGGCTCCTCACCTGGGCCGCCACCACCGGCACCGTCGTGGTCGAGGACGACTACGACTCCGAGTTCCGGCACCGTGGCGCTCCCGTGCCCGCGCTGGCCGCGCTCGACGCCGAGGGCGTGGTGCTGCACGTGGGCGGCTTCTCGAAGACGCTCGACCCCCGGCTGCGCTGCGCCTACCTCGTGCTGCCCGCTGCGGCCGGCGCAGCGGCGGGTTCCCCGGTGACGGACGCGGTACTCGCTGCCCGTCGAGCACGTGGCGCGGTCGTCGCCGAACCGGTGCAGGCCGCGCTCGTGCACCTGCTGCGGACGGGTGCGCTGCGGCGACACCTCGGTCGGGTCCGGCGGGATTACACGCACCGCCGGGCCCGGATCGCGGCTCGGCTCGGCGACGTCGCCGGCCTGGAGGCCCGTGCTCTGAACGGCGGACTGCACGCGGTGGTCACGTGGTCGGGTCCGACCACCGGGGCGGAGATCGCGCAGCGGATGGCGGACGCCGGGGTGCTCGTGGCGTCGCTCGAGGAGTACGGGATCGCGCCCGGCAGCACGCCGCCGGGCATCGTGTTCGGCTACGGCGCCGTGACGCTGCCGGAGCTCGACCGCGCGCTCGACGCGCTGGTGACGGCGGTCACGGGAGCCTGATCAGGGTCGTCAGCCGCCGTACTGGGCGGTGCTCACGACGTTCGACCCGGCCCGCTGGCACGCGGTGTTCAGGGTGCGCCCGACGAGTTCCCACTCGGGGGTCATCTCGAGCGCCGGCCCGGACTCCGGTGCGGGGTGCGCGTCGAGGTACTCGTGCGCGTAGTCGATCGCGTCATCGAGCTCCTCATCGCTGCTCGACAGGTGCTCGTAGCCGAAGCGTTCCGCCGCGATCAGTGCCTGGTACTGCGCCTCGGAGAGCTCGCCCTGGCTGCGGCCGACCGTCGCGTTCAGCGAGATCGTCGTCAGCGCACTGATCTGGCCGCAGATCGCCGCAGCACTCCGGTCCTCCTCCATGGGGTCCGTCGCACCGCCCACGGACTGGGCGTTCGAGGCCTCCGAGGTCGGCGTCGGGGCCGACGTCGAGACCGCCGCTGTGCCGGAATCGGCCGAGCAACCGGCAAGCGAGCCGGACACGAGGACCGCGCTCACGACGACCAGGGGCAGTGCGTACCGGAAGGAGACCATGGACGACATCGTGGCAGCGCCGTCGTGCCGTTCGCGTCGTCGTGTCCCGATCGAGACCTCGTCGAGACCGGATCGTGAGCTTGCGTCAGCGGGACTCGGCGGTGCCGTTCTTCCGATCGTTGACGAGGTCGGCGAGGGACGGCTCACCGGCGTCGCCGGGCAGGGCGTGTCCGCGGCGGGCGGCCTTGCGGACCTGTCGGTAGGTGGTGACGTGCAGGGGGTCCACACCGTCGGCGGACTCGTAGTTCGACGGGGCAGCGGTGGTGGGCGAATCGATCATCGCGACGGACGGTACGCGTGCCGGGAGCCGCCGAACCACGTGCTGCGTTCCGCGGCCAAAGGTCGGGCGTGGGAGGGTCCGGCGGGCGCACCGAGCCTCCGAGACGGGTCAGAGGCTCGTCATGCCGCCGTCGACGCGGAACTCCGCTCCGGTGGCGTAGGACGACTCCGTGCTGGCCAGGTAGACCATGATGCCGGTGACGTCGTCGGGGGTGCCGGGGCGGCCGAGGGGCGTGCGGGCGACGATCGCGGCTCGGGCCTCGGGGTCACCGGAGATCGCCGACACGAGGCCGGTCTCGGTGTAGCCCGGCACGACCGTGTTCACCCGGATGCCGTCCCCCGCGTAGGCCATCGCGGTCGCCCGGACGAGAGCGTGGATGCCGCCCTTGGTCGAGGAGTACGCCGCGAAGTCGGCGCCTTCGCCGTTCAGGCCGGTGGGCGACCCGGTGGCGATGACCGACCCGCCGGTGCCGTTCGCGAGCATCGCCCGGACGGCGTGCTTGATCGTCAGGAACGTGCCGGTGAGGTTGACCGCGACCGTGCGGTCCCAGGTCTCCAGCGACAGGTCGGCGACCTTCGCGTCGTGGCCGAACAGCTGCACACCGGCGTTCGCGACCACCACGTCGGGGCTCGCACCACGGTCGGCCAGTCCGGCGAACCCCGCGGCCACGCTCGCCTCGTCGGCGATGTCCATCGTCAGGCCGGTCGCGGTCGGGCCGGCTGCGGCGGCGGCACCGGCGGCCGCATCGGCGTCACGGTCGGCGTAGACGACGGTGGCCCCCTCGGCCACGAAGCGGTCGGCGATCGCGCGGCCGATGCCGGACCCCGCTCCCGTGACGAGTGCGGTCCGGCCGTCGAGTCGTGCGGTCATGTGGGACTCCGTCCTCGGAGCAGCGCTGCTCCGTCGCCCCCATCATTGCCCAACCGGTTGACCGGTGCTAGGCATGCACCATGACTGCGACGTCGAACGACGAGATCGTGTCCGTCGGACCCTGGCGTCTGGCCCTGCGCGGAGCCGAACTCACCGACGTCACCGTCCGGGGCGCGCTCGTCCTGCGCGCCGTCCGGTTCGTCGTCCGCGACCACGACTGGCGCACCGCCGACGACACGGTGCTCATACGGACGGTGGACGGTGACGAGGGCAGCATCCGCCTCGAGACCAGCGCTCGGTACGACGGCGTCGAGGTCGTCCGCACCGTCCTCGAGGTCACGCTCGACGACGACACCCTGCGGCTCGCCGCGGTCGGGACGGTCACGCGGGCCTTCCGCCGCAACCGCATCGGACTCGTCGTACTGCACCCGCCGACTCTGGCCGGACAGCCGCTGACGGTGCGGCATCCGTCCGGTGGCAGCACCGCGACGGCGTTCCCGTTCTGGATCGCGCCGCACCAACCGGCCGTCGACGTCGCCGGGCTCGACTGGTCGGCGGGCCCGGTCGCGCTGGCGCTCGACCTGACCGGCGACGTGTTCGAGACCGAGGACCAGCGCAACTGGACCGACGCCTCGTTCAAGACGTACTCGACGCCGCTCGCCGAGCCGTTCCCGGTCGCCCTCTCGCCTGGGACGACGGTCCGGCAGGGGCTCACCCTGCGTGCGACGGCGGTCGGTCCAGCAGGTGGTCCGGGCACCCGGTCGGGAGGCGCGGCCTCCCCCGCCCTGGACCTCGCGGCGCTCGACGGGCCGGCTCCCGGTGCCGTGGTCACGCCGCCGCCGACGCTCCAGCTGCTCGCGGGTTCGGCACCGGTCGCTGCGCGCCCGGACGACGCCGACCTGCTCCGCGGGTTCCCGATCCTGGTCGAGCCGACCCTCGGGGCCCCGAACGTCGAGGCGGTGCTCGCCTCGGCCCGGCGGGACGCGGGCGGTGTGCCCCTGGACGTCCGGTTCGTCACCGACGACCCGGTGCTGCTGCGCGCGGCGACCGACGCGGTGCTCGAGGGCGGGCCGGTGATCCGCGTCGGGGCGTTCGACCCGGTGTCGCACGTGACGACGCCGGCGCTGCAGCGGGCACTGCGCGAAGCGGTGGCAGCGGTCGGCGCGCTGGAGGTCGTCGCCGGTACCCGGGCCCACTTCACCGAGCTGAACCGGTCGATCGCGGTGTTCTCGGGCTGGGACGGCCCCCTGACCTGCAGCGTGACGCCGCAGATGCACGACCGGTCGCCCGAACAGGTGACCGAGTCGATCCGGATGCAGCGCTGGGTGGTGAGCAGTGCCTCCAGGCTGGCCGCCGGCAGGGCGCTGCACGTCGGACCGGTGACGCTGCGGCCACGGTTCAACGCGGTGGCGACGGCACCGACCCGGGTCCTGACGGACGCGACCGTCGAGCACGGGTACGGGCAGGAGACCGTCCCGGACGCGACCGACCCGGCGCAGCACACGCCGGCCGCCGAGCGGTGGTTCGCCGACGCGGTGCGCGCGCTGACGGTGCCCGGTGTGGCCTCGATCACGCTGGCGGAGGCATGGGGGCCGCGCGGGTTCGTGGCCGCCGACGGCACGGGGAACGCCCCGCCGGAAGGGGGTCGGCGGGGCGTTCCGGTCCGGACGCGCTGAGGGGTCGGCGCGGTGGTCGGTGACGGTGCGGCTCAGCGCCGGACGGCGTCGATCTTGAGCATCTTCGCGATGACCGAGTCGAGCTCGCTGTCGTCGAAGACCTGCTTCCAGTCCTCCTTGATGAGCTTCTCGCGGCCGTAGCCCATCGCGATGTGGCAGGCGTCGGAGAACGGGTTCGAGCCGCGCAGGCCGTTGGTCAGCGCGATCCACGTGTGGCCGTAGAGCATGGCGCGGGCGGCCTCGCGGGGCACGCCGACACCCGTGACGGTCTCCTCGAGGGCGTCATTGAGGAAGTCGCCGATCATGCAGGCGATCGTCTCGACCAGGGTCGGCTCGAGCACGGCCAGCTGCTTCACCGTGACCCAGTGCACCTGGATGACCGGGGCGTACATCGTGGTGATGACGGCCTCGGCGACGGCCTTGGCGCGGTCGCCCTCGTCGCCGAGCGACTCCGAGGCGTCGAAGGCCGCGATGACCTCCTGCGGGGCGGCGATGCCACCGAAGGTGTCGTCCCACTCGGCCTTGGTGGTGCGCTCGAGGAACACCGACGGGTGGCACGGGTGCGCCACGGCGTAGTGGATGTCCTCGCGCTTGGCGAGGAGACCCGCGTAGGCGGCGGCCGGGTCGAGCGTCAGGATGCTGGCGCCTGACTTCATGACGGGGACGAGCTGCTCCGAGATGGTGCCGAGCAGGACGTCCGGGACGGCGAGGATGACGACGTCGGCGGCCTTCGCGGCGTCGAGGCTGTCGGTGATCTCGCGGCCGAGGGCCTGGATGCGCTCCTGGCCGGCGGGCGACGCCTCGCTGTACAGGGTCGTGTACTCGCTCTTCGCGAAGTTGTTCGAGACGCGGGTGCCCATCTTGCCGCCGGCACCGATCACGGCGACGGTGACGTCGGCCGTGCCGGATCCGGCAGCGACGGTGTGGGGGGTGGTGACGGTGTCGGTCATGATTCCTTGCTCCTGATGTACTCGATGGTGTGTTCGGTCCACGCCGCTTCGATGCGGGTGGTGGTCTGTGCGGGGGGCTCCCCCGGCAACGGTTCGGCGCCCGCGTGCTCGTCCTGCCACGGCAGCCAGAACTCGATGACGCGGTTGATCCCCCGGGTGTCCGGGTCGATCGCGGCGCGGACGGCGTCGTGGTCGAGGACCCCGGTGCCGATCGGGACGCCGGTGTACTGGAACCCGACCCAGCCCGGTGAGCGGGTGAAGGCGGAGTCCTTGACGTGCCAGTTGACGACGTGCGGAGCGGTCATCGCCACGACGTCGGTCGGGTGTTCGAGCCGGGCGACGGTGTTCGCCGGGTCGAGGCAGATGCCGAGGTGGTCGGAGCCGATCGCCTCGATGACCGCGACGAGGTCGGCGGTGGCGACGACCTCGTACGTCTCCAGCGCGAGGGTCACGCCCGCGCGCTGGTAGGCGGGGAGCGCCTGCCGCAGGCGCCGTTCGGTCTCGGCCGCGTCGGGCTGGTCGTCACCGCTCGTCCACATGCTCCGCACGAGCGTCGCGCCGAGCTGCTGCGCGACGTGCAGGTACCGGGCGAGGTGCTCCGGCCGGGTGCCGCGGGTGCCGACCTCGAGCGTGAGACCGAGGTCGTCGGCCAGGGACCGGATCGCGGCCAGGCGCTCGTCGGTCGCGGTGTCGAGCGGCAGGTGGTCGCAGATCTGGAACAGGTCGACGCCGTCCTGCGAGGCGGCGTCGCGCAGGGCGTCGTCGAGGGACATCGGCGACGGGACGCGGTCGGACATGCGCCAGAAGTAGGCGTACGTGGAGAGGCCGAGCAGGGAGGTCATGCCGGTGCTCCGTCCTGCGTCGCGGTCAGCGCCTCGGCTTCGTCGAGGATCGTGCGGATCGCCTCGGGGTCGTGGGCGAAGCGGCCGAGGAACAGGCCGCCGATGCGTCCGGCACCGCGGGTCAGCAGGCCCGGACCAGCACTGCCGCCGTAGATCGCGACGGAGCCGGCGAGCTCCGGCCGGGTCGCCAGGTGCTGCTCGATACCGGCCAGGACGGCGACGATGTGCTCGTCGGGCGCGGGCTGCGGGGCACCGATCGCCCACACCGGCTCGTACGCGGCGATGAGCGGTCCGGCCAGCCCGTCGGCGGCCGCCGTGGCGGTGAAGCGGTCGAGCTGCGCGGTGACCTCGGCGATCGCGGCCGCGGGGTCGCCGTCGGCGGCGCGCTCGGTCTCGCCGATGCAGATCAGGGGCCGCAGGTGGTTGCGGTACGCCGCGTGCACCTTGCCGGCGATCTCGTCGTCCGTCTCGTGGAACAGTTCGCGTCGCTCCGCGTGTGCGATCTCGACGAGGTCGACCCCGATCTCACGGAGCTCCGCACCGGAGACCTCGCCGGTGAACGCGCCGCT
Organism: Curtobacterium sp. MCSS17_005; assembly: GCF_003234225.2. NCBI lineage: Bacteria > Bacillati > Actinomycetota > Actinomycetes > Micrococcales > Microbacteriaceae > Curtobacterium > Curtobacterium sp. MCSS17_005. The sequence continues at coordinate 1,370,326 of NZ_CP126258.1, read as the reverse complement.
GTCCGCCCACGCCAGGTCCTGCGCGCCGAGCGTCACGGGGGCGTCCCCGATCACCGCACGCACCGGGACGAGCGACGGGAACGTCGGCACCACGAAGAGCTCGACCGCGCCGGACCGCACCGCCGGGTGGCTCCGCGCGATGTCGGCCACGGCGGCCGCCCACTCGAGCGTCCGGGCGTGCGAGAAGTACATCTTGAGCGACACCCCGATCGTCACCGGGGCGGCCGCCGTGGTCGCGGTCATCAGGCGTCGGTCCCGACCGGGGCGGCGCCGTCGTAGGCGCAGATCGCGTTGACCTTCTCGGCGCTCGCGCTCGTCTGGTCGAAGGTGTAGCCGAGCCACTCCTTCGCCATCCGGCGCGCGACCTCGACCCCGACGACGCGCTGCCCCATGCAGAGGACCTGTGCGTCGTTCGACAGGATCGAGCGCTCGACCGAGAACGAGTCGTGCGCGGTCACGGCGCGGATGCCGGGGACCTTGTTCGCCGCGATCGCGACACCGAGGCCGGTGCCGCAGATCAGGATCGCGCGGTCGGCCTCGCCGTTCGCCACCAGACGGGCGGCGTCGACGGCGACGTGCGGGTAGGCGGTGTGACCGTCGGCGTCCACGCCCACGTCGACGACCGAGGCCACGCGGGAGTCCTTCGCCAGGTCGGCCTTGATGACCTCCTTGTAGTCGAAGCCGGCGTCGTCCGAACCGACGACGATGCGGAACTGCTGCTCACTCATGCGGGTGTGCCTTTCGTGGTGGGGGTCAAGCGGGGACGGCGATGGTCGCCAGGACCGCGGCGGTGATGAGCGCGAACGAGATCGCGCCGGCGTCCGGGGTGCCGACGGCGTCCTCGCCGTGGGTGCGGGCGCGGCCCATCCGCGGCAACAGGTCGGCCGTGGCGTCCGCCGCGGTCTGTGCTGCGGCCGAGGCGGCCGACCAGGCGTCGACGAGTTCGTCGCCGGCGTCGACCCGGGCGGAGAAGACCTGGTCGAACGGCACGAGCGCGTCGACCATCGTCTTGTCACCGGGGACGGCCCCGAATGCCAGGACGGCCTCGGCGGCGGCGTGCACCGCGCTCTGGACGGTGGCGGCCGACGGGCGTTCGTCGTCGCCGAGGACGCGACCCAGTGCCTCCAGGGCGGCGCCCCAGATCGCACCGGACGTGCCACCGGCCTTGTCGGACCAGGCGTCGCCGGCGATCGCGAGGACCGAACCGGCGCCGGCGCCACGCGCGGCGGCGTCCTGTGCCGCGCGGTCGGCGGCGGTGGAGCCGCGCTGCATGCCGATGCCGTGGTCGCCGTCCCCGGCGACGGCGTCGATGCGGCCGAGTTCGTCGGCGTGGTCGTCGATCGTGGCGCGGATCGCGGCGATCGCGCTCGCGACGCGGGCGGCCGAGGCCTGGGACTCCTCGGTGCCCGGCGTCACGGGCACGACCACGCCGGCTTCGAGCACCTCGACCGGCACCGGCTGCTGCGGGACGGCGCCGCCCTTGCGGTAGGCGGGGGCGTCGGCCGGTGCTGCCCAGAGCTGCTCGAGTTCGTCGTCGAGCCAGAACAGGGTGAGCGAGACGCCCGCCATGTCGAAGCTCGTGACGAGTTCGCCGACCTCGGGCTCCACGACGACGATGCCGGCGTCGGTGAGCTTCCGCTGGACGGCGCCGAAGACGACGAAGAGTTCCTCGTACTTGACCGAGCCGAGGCCGTTGAGGATCGGGACGACGCGGGGACCGGGGCGTGCTGGTGTGGCGTCTGGTGCGGTGCCGTGTGTCGTGGTGCCGGTGCCGGTGCGCTCGGGTCGCTCGGGTCGCTCGGTGAGGAGCTTGTCGACGAGCAGGTCGGCCAGGCCGTCCGCGGTGGGGACGTCGGCCTCGGCGATGCCGCGTTCGCCGTGGATGCCCATGCCGATGGCCATGCGCCCCTCGGGGACGGTGAAGAGCGGCTCGTCGGCGCCGGGCAGGGAGCAGCCCGAGAACGCGACCCCGAAGCTGCGGGTGCGGTCGTTGGCGCGGGTCGCGATCGCGGTGACCGCGTCGAGGTCGTCGCCGCGCTCAGCGGCCGCTCCGGCCACCTTGAACACGCAGAGGTCCCCCGCGATGCCGCGGCGCTGGTGCGCCTGGTCGGCGGGCGCGGACGCGACGTCGTCGGTCACGCGGACCGTGCGGACGTCGATGCCCTGCGCCTCGAGTGCCCGTGCCGCGGCGTCGAAGTTCAGGACGTCGCCGGCGTAGTTGCCGTAGCTCAGCAGCACGCCGCCGCCGTGCTCGGACGCCTTCGCGACCGCGGTGACCTGCTGGGCACTCGGGCTGGCGAACAGGTTGCCCATCGCGGCACCGGCCGCCAGGCCGTGCCCGACGAGTCCGCCGAAGGCCGGGTAGTGGCCGGAGCCACCGCCGACGACGAGCGCGACGGTGCCCTCGGGGCTGGTGGTGGAGCGGGCGACGCCGCCGTGCACCTTGCGCACCCGGGCGCGGTTGGCGGCGACGAAGCCGTCCACCATCTCGTCGGCGAAGTCCGCCGGGTCGTTGAACAGGCGGGTCATGCGCCGGCCTCCTTCGCGATGGCGGTCGGTCCGTCCGTGGCGGCGACCGCGGTGTCGGCTCCGGACGCCGCGGCAGCTGCTTCGTTGCGCTTCGTGTTCCGGCCGAGCACGAACATCAGCACGCTCGACAGCACCATGAAGAAGCCGACGATGAACATCGGGACCTGGTACCCGCCGGTCCACTCGCTGACCGCACCGGTGATGTACGGGGCGGCGAACCCACCGAGGTTGCCGACGGTGTTGATGAGGGCGACCCCCGCGGCTGCGGCGGCACCGGTCAGGAACTGCGTCGGGACCGTCCAGAAGTTCGGCAGGGCCGCGAAGATCGCACACGCGGTGATCGCGATGACCGCGACGGTGGCGGCCGGGCTGTTCATGTAGAGCGCGACCGGGATGCTCAGGCCGCCAACCAGGGCCGGGACGGCGATGTGCCAGACCCGGACGCCGCGACGGAAGGCGTCACGCGACCAGAAGTACAGGACGACCGCGGCCGGCACGTACGGGATGGCCGTGATCAGGCCCTTCTGGAACAGGTCGAACGTGGTGCCGAACTGCTCCTGGAAGCCGTCGATGATCGTCGGCAGGAAGAAGCTGAGCGCGTAGAGGCCGTAGATGAAGCCGAAGTACACCGCGGCGAGCATCCAGACGCGGCCGGAGCCGAAGGCCGCACGCAGGCCGCCCTTGCCGTGACCGTCTCCGCCGCCCTTCGCGGCGCTCTCGGCAGCGAGCGTCGTCTCCAGCCAGACCTTCTCGTCCTCGTCGAGCCACTTCGCCTGCGACGGCTTGTCCTTGAGGACGAAGAGGCACAGGACGCCGACGATGATCGCCGGGATCGAGACGCAGAGGAACATGAAGCGCCATCCGGCCAGACCGCCGAGGATCCCCTCGTGGGTCATCAGCCAGCCGGCGAGCGGGGAACCGATGACGCTCGTGAGCGGCTGCGCCAGGTAGAACAGCGCGAGCATCTTGCCGCGGTGACGGGCCGGGACCCAGGTCGACAGGAACAGGATCGCGCCGGGGAAGAAGCCGGCCTCGGCGATGCCGAGCAGGAAGCGCAGGCCGACGAGCTGCGGGTAGTTCTGCACCCACGTGAAGAGCAGGGACACGATGCCCCACGTGATCATGATGCGGGCGAGCCAGATCCGGGCGCCGAACTTGTGCAGCGCCAGGTTGGACGGCACCTCGAGCACGAGGTAACCGATGAAGAACACACCGGACGCGAAGCCGAACTGGGCGGCGGTCAGGCCGAGGTCGGCCTCCATGCCGTTTGGGGCGGCGAAGGAGATCGCGGTGCGGTCGAGGAAGTTGATGAAGAACATCAGCGCCACGAACGGCACGATGCGGATCGCGATCTTGCGGATGGCCGTCTTCTCGACGACCGAGGTGGGGATGCCTCGCGTGGCGGGGATGTCCACGATGACTCCTGCTCGGTGGGGGTGGTACGACTCCCGTCCTGGCGGCTGCGCCGGGACGCTCCTGGCGGCTGGGCCGGGATGTTCCAGTCGGCTGCGCCAGGACGGTCCGTGCTGCTGCGCGGATCGAGAGCGGGCGCATCGGTGCGCCTGATCCAGTGTGCGTCGCGGTCGGGCAACTTGTCAACCGGTTGACCATTTCGCGCGCTCTTCGCTGCACCGTGCGCACCGCTCGCCGCGCTGGCGCCGCTCCCCACGCAACCGGTTGACCGACCGGTACGCTCACTCCATGCCCGCGTTCAGCCCGGACGACCCCCTCAACATCCGACTCGAGCTCGAGTCCGTGCCCGTCGGGTCCCCCGCCTCGGTGGTCGCCCGACAGCTCGTCTCACTGCTCACCGCCGGCGAACTGGCCCCCGGCTCACGGCTGCCCTCGGAGCGGATCCTGTCCGAGCGGCTCGGCGTCGGACGCTCGGCCGTCCGCGAGGCCCTCGCCGCCCTCGAGATCCTGGGCATCGTGCAGATCCGCCCCGGCTCGGGCACCTACCTGCGCGGAGGCACCTCGGACCTGCTCCCGACGACCCTGTCGTGGGGCCTCATGCTGGCGTCCAACCGCACCCGCGAGCTGCTCGAGATCCGGTCCTCGCTGGAGCGCACGGCCGCGATCCTCGCCGCACAGCGCGCCACCGACGAGCAAATCACCGAGCTCGGCGAGTACCTGGTCCGGCAGGAGGCGACGCTCGACGACCCGCAGGCCTTCATCGACGCCGACGTCCGGTTCCACGTCCTGCTGGCGCGGGCGTCCGGCAACGACGTGCTCGCCGACCTGCTGCAGAGCCTGCGCTCGATGCTGAGCGTCTGGGTCGCGCGGCGCGTGCAGACCCGGCAGGCGACCGAGGCCGCGTTCCACGAGCACCGCGCCGTCTTCGAGGCCTTGCGCGTCCGCGACGTCTCCGCCGTCCAGCGCGCGATGGACGCGCACATGGCCACGGCGAGCGCCCGCATCGAGCACGCCGAGCCGCTGGCCGCCGACGAGTAGGGGGCGCGCGCGCTTCGTGAGCAGGAATGGTCGGGTCCGTCGAGCCGACCCGACACCTTCTGCTCACGATCGGGCGGACGGGAGGCCCGGGTCCCGCCCGCCCCGCACCGTGCGGTGTTGCTGGGTCGGCAACACCGCTTGGGTCCGGCCCGGCAGGTGCGCTGGAGTAGGTGTATGCACACCCACCACGACGGCTCCGCCGCCGGATCCGCCACCGATGCCACCGCCGCCTCCGACGCCACCGCCGCACCGTCCGCCCGGGAGTGGTGGGAGGCCCGCTACGCCGAGCGCGACGGCATCTGGTCCGGCCGGGTGAACGCCGTGCTCGCCTCGGTGACCTGGGGGCTGCCGGTGGGGCGTGCGCTCGACCTCGGCTGCGGCGAGGGCGGCGACGTGGTGTGGCTCGCCGAGCAGGGGTGGGACGTGACCGGAATCGACCTGTCCGTGACGGCGCTCCAGCGCGGTTCGCGGGCCGCCGTCGCCGCCGGGGTGGAGGACCGGACGGCGTTCGTCGCCGCGGACCTCGCCCGGTGGGACACCGCCGGGCGGTTCGACCTGGTGACGGCGTCGTTCCTGCAGTCGTGGCCGGTGGAGATCCCCCGAGCCGACATCCTGCGTCGGGCCGCCGGCTTCGTCGACGTCGGTGGGCACCTGCTCGTCACCGCGCACGCCGCTCCCCCGCACGACGACCTGCCGCCCGAGCTACGGGAGTACCGGTTCCCCGCACCGGCCGACGACCTCGCCGCCCTGCAGCTCGACGACCGGTGGGATGTCCTGGTCGCCGAGGTCCGGCCGCGCACCGCGACGACACCGGAGGGTGATCCGCACGAGGTGCTCGACAGCGTCGTGCTCGCCCGGCTGACGCGCGGGTAGCGTCGGTGGCGTGAGCACCGACGACGGCATCCGCGCACTCGTCGTGGACGGTGTCGAGGTCGCCGTCGAACGCAGCGGCACCGGCACGATCGCCACGTCGTCCCCTCGGCCGTACCTGCACCCGGTCCGGACCCTCGGCGGCACCGTCGTCAGCGCGCACCACCCCGGCGACCACGACTGGCACTGTGGCGTCGGCGTCGCGATCCCGGACGTCGACGGCGTGAACTGCTGGGGCGGCCGGACCTACGTCCACGGCCGCGGCTACGTCTGGCGTGACGACCACGGCTCGGTCGAGGTGGTGCTCGCCGAGCAGCACGGCACGATGTCCGCCGAAGCGCTCGTCTGGCGGGGCCCGGATCGCACGGTGGTCCTGCGCGAGGACCGCACCCTGCGCTGGCGCGCGGTCACCAGCGGGTGGGAACTGTCCTGGTCGTCGTCGTTCCGCACCCCCGCTGACGCCCCGGTGCACCTCGGGGGCCCGGGCAGCAACGGCCGGACCGGAGCTGGCTACGGCGGCTTCTTCTGGCGGTTCCCCGAGTGCACGGGGGTCGTCGTCCGGACCGCCGAGGGCGAGGGCGAGACAGCCGTGCACGGCTCGGTCACACCCTGGATTACCTGGTCGGCGGTGTTCGACGGCGGTCCGGCGACGATCCGGATCGAGGCCGTCGACCACCACGACCCCTGGTTCGTCCGCGCTGAGGAGTACCCCGCGATCGGCTCGGCCCTGGCGTGGGACACCCCCGCCGTCGTGCAGCCCGGCGAACCGCTGGTCCGCTCGTTCCGCGCGACGATCACCGACGGCGGTACGCTCGCCGGATGAGCACCGGGGACTGGGAGTCACGCGTCGCGGCGCTGTGGGACGACGAGACGATCGACGACCAGCAGCGGATCGAGCGGATGCGCGACCTCGCCGCCGAGGCTCCGCATCCCGCACTCGGCGCGTTCGAGCTCGGCGGCGCCTTCGACTCGGGCGGACACGAGGCCGATGCCGACGTGCAGTACGCCGCCGCGACCGCAGCCGGCCTGGACGCCGTCGACCCGGACCGCGCAGCCAGGATGGTCGTCCAGCACGCCTCGACGCTGCGGAACCTCGGCCGGATCGACGCGGCCATCACGATGCTCCGCGACGCGCCGGAACACCCCGCCACCGGGGCGGCACCCAAGGTGTTCCTCGCGCTCGCCCTGCACAGCGCGGGACGCTCCGCCGAGGCCCTGCGCGTCGCGATCGAGGCCGTCGAGCCGACACTCCCCCGGTACCACCGGTCCGTCCGGGCCTACGCGGCGGCCCTCACCGAGGACTGACGCGCCTCAGGCGATCGCGACCTCGCCCCGCGCGAGCATTTCACGGGCCCGACCGGCGTCGGCAGCCGGTGGCCGGCCGTGCAGGGCGCGGTAGTCGCGCGAGAAGTGCGAGGCGCTCCGATACCCCACCGCCGCCGCAGCCTGGGCAGCGGTGTCACCGAGCACGATCATCCGCCGCCGGGCCTCCCCGAGCCGCAGCCGCCGCAGGTACTGCACCGGGCTCATCCCGGTGACCTGCCGGAAGCGCGCGAACAGCGTCGACTCGCTCGTTCGGACCGCCGCGGCCAGGCCCGCCACCGACCACGGGTCCGCCAACCGGTCGGTGAGCAGGGCGGTGGCCGCTGCGACGACGTCGCCGTCGCGATTGCCGATCGCGGCCAGGATGCGCGGTGCCTGGTCGGTCTGCAGCAGGCGGAGCACGACCTCGCGGGTGACGAGCGGGGCGAGGACCGTCATGTCCTCCGGAGCATCGAGCAGTCCGACGAGTCGGGCGAACGCGTCCGCCAGGGCCGGGGTCCAGCTGCCGAGTCGTGCCGGCGGCGCTTCGTCCTGGTGGGGGCGGGACATCGCCGTCGCGACCTCGGCGACCACCGCGGGGTCGAGCTGCCAGACGACCGCGACGAACCCCGCGGGTGGTTCGACCTCGACCACCCCGGCGATCACGGGCAGGTCGACCGGCGTGATGATGAAGCGCTCCCGACCCCAGACCTGGTCGTCGTCCCCCACTACCGAGCGCTTCCGTCCGGCGAGCACCAGCGACACCGACGGCGTGTAGCGCTGGTACCCGAGGTCGGTCGGACGGTCCACCCGGGCCAGGCGGAGGCCGATCCGTCCGGCGCGCTCAGTGTCGTCCAGGTGGGCGAGGACGCTCTGCAACGCACGGTCCAGCCGGTCCGAGATGACGTCGTCCATGTGCCCATTCTGTCGAGGCATCCGACGCGAGGGGTGCCCGCGCAGGATCCGGCAAGCACTCCGGAGCCCTGGGCAATCACCGCCGGGTCCGTCGGAACGAGCATCGGAGCATGCAGACCAACGAAGCACTCCTCGACTCCCTGACCACCGACGCCCGACTGGCCGGCCGCACCGCGCTGGTGACCGGCGCCTCGAGCGGCATCGGCGCAGCCGTCGCCCGTATCCTCGCCGCCTCCGGCGCCACCGTCGCGGTGGCCGGCCGCGACCCGGAGCGCACGCAGGCCGTGGTGGACACCATCACCGCGTCCGGAGGCACCGCCGTGGCCGTGATCGGCGACCTGAACAGCCACCCCAGCGCGGTCCGTGACCTCGCTGCCCGCGCCACCGAGGCCCTCGGCGGCCGGGTCGACGTCCTCGTCAACAACGCCGGCGTCTACCCGGTCGGCCCCACCGCGCTGCTCGCCGACGAGGACGCCGAAGCCCTCTGGGCCACGAACGTCCGCGCGCCGCACGTGCTGGTCGGAGCGCTGGCTCCTGCGATGGTCGAACGCGAGTCGGGCGTCATCGTGAACATCGGCTCGTGGATGTCCCGTGTCGGCGTCCCGTTCACGGCGCTCTACCCGGCGACGAAGGCCGCCGTCGAGCAGCTGACCCGTGCCTGGGCAGCCGAGTTCGGACCGCACGGCGTGCGGGTGTCGACCGTGTCGCCCGGCGCCACCGCGACGCCCGGCAACGCGGACTCGCACGACGTCCTCGCGCAGATGACGGCGGGCACCCCGGCCGGCGCGCCCGTCCGACCGGTGGACGTCGCGTTCGCCGTGCGCTGGCTGGCCTCCGACGAGGCGACCTTCGTGCACGGCGCCACCATCGACGTGGACGGCGGCCTCGCCGCGACCCGCCTCGGCTGAGCGCGCCCCGCACGAGCGGGCGGAACACCCGGGTCGGCCGCAGAGGCACCCCGGCATTCCGCCCGCTCGGCAGCGCCAGCCGCCCCGCGCGAACCCCCACCACCGCGAACGGGCGAAACACCCGGGTCGGCACACGGAAGCACCCCGGCATTCCGCCCGCTCGACAGTGCCAGCCGACGCGAGCGGATCCCCGGCACCGCGAGTGGTCACGACACACCGCTGACGGGCGGTCGAGCGGCCACGGACCGTCGCGCGGGAGCGCGCCCGGCGACGGATCGTGACCGCTCGGCGGACGGCGTCGGCGCGGCGGTGGGCGCGACCACCGCACGGTCGGGAGGCGCGGTGCGGGCTGGCACCGCGCCTCCCGTCAGGTGGTGTCGCCGCCGACCACCCGTGGGACCGGCAGCGAGTCGCTGGTCGTGCGCAGGGACTCCTGTCGGATCTCGAGCTGCGTGACGGCGAGCGCCGCCAGGTCGCGGAGGTTCGCGAGGTCGTCCTCGGTGGCCTGCCGCGGGCGGGTGTCGAGGACGGCGAGGGTGCCGATCGGCGCGCCGTCGTGCTTCACGAGCGGGACGCTGACGTAGAAGCGGATGCCGAGCGGCCCGGTGACCAGGGGGCTGTTGCGCATCTCGGGGTGCGCGGAGCCGTCCGGGATCACGACGGGGACGGGGACCGGGGCGAAGCCGTTGCGGAAGCTGATGCTGCGGGCGGCATCGTCGACGCCCTCGGCGATGTACGACTGGGACCACTCGCGGTCCTCGTCGAGGACCTCGACCAGGGCGATCGGTGCGTCGAAGAGCCGGGCCGCCATCGCCGTGGTGCGCTGCAGTGACTCGTCGGGCAGGGTGTCGAGGGTCGCCGGGCGGTCCGTCTCGGGGCGCGTCGGTACCGGGGCCGTCTCGTCGGTCGGCTCGACCACGTGGTCGGCCGTGGCGGTCTCGGCGATCACGACGTCGCGGAGCATCGTGACCAGCTCGGCGCCGAGCGGACGGGCCGCGGGGTCCTGCGCGGTCATGGCACGGAGCAGGTGCTTCCAGTGCTCGGGCAGGGGCTCGGGGACCACGGGGTCGCGGGACAGGCGGGCGACGGCGGACTCGACGAGGGAGCCCGGGAACTCGCGACGGCGGGTGAAGCACTGCAGCAGCACGAGGCCGAGCGAGTAGACGTCGCTCGGTGGGCCGACCTCGCCGCCGCGCGCCTGCTCGGGGCTGAGGTACGCGGCGGTTCCGGTGGTCACGCCGTCGGCGGTCAGGCGTTCGACGCCGGCGGCGAGCGCGATGCCGAAGTCGGTCAGGCGCGCCCGGGCCCGGTCGGAACCGTTGCCGTAGTCGACGAGCAGGATGTTCGACGGCTTGATGTCGCGGTGCACGACGCCGTGGGCGTGGATGTAGTCGAGGGCCTCGGCCATGTCGTAGCCGATCTCGGCGATGTGCCGCGAGGCGAGCGGGCCGACGGCCAGGCGCTCCTCGAGGTCCTGCCCGACGACGAGCGACATCACGATGTAGCGCTGCTGCGTGCCGTCCTGCCCGGCGACGACACCGGCGTCGAGCAGGCTGACGAGGTTGTGGTGCTCGAGCGACGCCAGCACGCCGAGTTCGGCCTCTTGCCGGGCGATGTCGACGATGCCTGCGTGGAAGAGCTTGATCGCGACCGGGCGGTGCAGGCTCTCGTCCACACCCCGGTAGACGACGGACATGCCGCCCTGGCCGATCGCTTGCTCCAAGCGGTACCGACCGTCGAGCAGCGGCGCGCTCGCGTCGTGTTCTTCCGTCGGGATCATCCAACCCTCGTTCTCGGCTCCGGCACCAACGATGCATCTTCGCATCCCGACGGGTATCTCGGTGACGGGCGACGTTTCGCGGCTGAACGGGGCCGTGCGGCCTCGCAGAACACCGGTGTTCGCGGGTCGAACACGCGCAGACCGCGGTTCAGCGCGCGAACACCGGTGTTCTGCGGGGCCACCCCGTCAGCGACGCGTCACGACCGTGCTCACGCGGAGGTCCTCGAAGGTGCTGCTGAAGCCGGAGCCCCCGAGTGAGATGAGCCCGACGCGGGGCGCACTGCCGAGGTCCGCCGTCCAGGTGCCGCCCCGGACGAAGTGCCGCCCGTCGAGGCTGGTGTACGCCGTGTACCGGTCCTCACCCCGGACCTCGCGGTGCACGATCCGGAGCGTGGTGGTGTCCCCGACCGGACCGACGACCATGTTGCCGTAGCTCGGCGCCCCGGCCGGTTGCCCGGACATCTGCTTGCCGAACTCGGTCTGTCGCGTGTTGAAGATCGAGTTCGACGTGAGCCGGACGTAGTTGCCGTCGTCACCCCAGACGATCAGGCCACCCTGCACGTAGTTCAGGCCGTCGCCGGTCGCCGGGGTGTCCACCCCGACCGTGGTCTGGAGCACGTAGTCCCCACGGGGCGCCGGTTCGGACAGCACCGATGCGAGCGGCGTCGCGGGCGGGTGGATGTCGGCGTCCTGCGTCTGCCAGCGGAACGTGCCGTCGGCGACGGTCCAGGTGGACGGGTCCGGCTCACGCGTCCAGGTGAGCGCGGCGGGCAGCGCGGCACCGTCGAACGAGGTCGACAGCGCGCGGATCGTCCGCCCCGGCACGTCGACCGGGGCGGTGGACGCCCGGTACGTCGGCCGTTGCCCCGGCTGTGCGACCGGCCCCGGTTGCACCGTGTCGGACGGGCCGGCACCACCGCGCACGACCGGCCAGCCGTGCTGCCAGTCGAGCGGGTCGATCAGCGCCGGCCGCTTCGTGTAGGTCGGCTGCCCCGCGTAGTACGGGTCGTTGCGGTCGGCCGCGTGGTAGATGATCCAGTCCTGGCCGGCGAAGTCGGTGACCACGGTGTTGTGGCCGGTCCCGACCCACCGGTTGCCGTTCTGCGCGAGCAGGGGCGTGCCGCCGACCCGGGTGCTCGTGATCGCCACGCCGTCGCGGTCCGTGAACGGTCCGAGCGGGCTGCGTGACCGGGCGACGAAGACGCCGTAGCCGGTCAGGGCGCCGTTGCAGCAGTTCGTCGCGGAGCCCATGAAGTACCACCAGCCGCCGTGCCGCATCAGGTAGGCGCCCTCGTAGCGGTTGTCGATAGCGATCTGCCGTTCGGTCGACGGGTCGGAGCGCAGTCCGTCGGCGCTGAGGCGTCGGACGTTCACACCGCCGAAGTAGCTGCCGAAGTACAGGTAGGTCGTGCCCTTGTCGGTGATGACCTCGGGATCGAACGCCCACCGCGCTCCGTCGCCGTTCGGTGCGGTCTGCGGTGCCACGACCGGGCCGCCGGAGTCCTTCCACGGACCCGTCGGGCTCGAGCTCGTCGCCACCCCGACCGCGGAGCCGCCGCCGCTCGGCCCCGTCGCCGACGGGGTGTCCGAGGCCGCGTAGTACAGGTACCAGGTGCCCGCCCGGCCACGGTCTCCGGCGCGGTACACCACGTCCGGCGCCCAGATCCCGTTCGCGTCGCCCACCCAGGCGGGCTTCGTCGGGAACGCGTCGTTGACGTACGTCCAGTGGGTCAGGTCGGTCGACCGGTACGTGGGCACCGCGTGCTGCACGAGGGACCCGTCCGGGTTCTGCTCCGTCGCGGTGAGTGCGTCGGTGGTGCAGTACAGGTACCAGTTGCGGTCGCGTCCGGCTCCGTGGATCACGGTCGGGTCCGCGCAGCTCGCGGCCGTCTGCCCGTCGGGCAGGCTGAGCGCGACGGGGTTCTGGTGGCTGGGTGCCGCGCGGCCGTGCCGGCCGGCGGGACTCGACGCCACGGTCGTGGTGGTCGCCCGGGTGGTCCCGCCCGGCACCGCGGACGCATCCGCTGGTGCGGCCTGGAGGCCCGTGGTCGCGACGCCGAGGAACGTCACGACGGCGAGGAGTGCGGTGGACGATCGGCGCATGCCTGACCTGCTCTCGTCGTTGAGGGAGGTGCTGCTGGAGGGACTGCGGGTGTCGACGGGCGACGTGCGCGAGCGTACGCTCGGCTCGACGAAGGAGTCATGCCATGTCCGCGAGATTCGTCTACTGGATCAACGTCTCCGTCGACGGGTTCGTCGAACGGGCCCCCGGCGAGCACGACGGACTGGACGGCCCCGACTGGGTCCGGATCGACGAGCCGCTGCACCGCGAGTTCAACGCCCGCGCCGCCGCGATGACCCTGTCCGTCGAGGGCCGGGTGGTGCGCGACATGATGGACCCGTTCTGGCCCGACGCGCGGCACGACGAGTCGATGCCGCAGTACCTGCGCGAGTACGGCGAGATCTGGACCGCGCAGCCGAAGATCCTGGTGTCCCGCACACGGACCACCGCCGACCACGACACCCGGGTCATCGGTGGCGACGGCGACGCGATCGCCGAGCTGGCCGCGATCCGCGCCTCCGGCGACGGCGACATCGGAGTGGGCGGACCGAGCATCGCGAGTCAGCTGCTCGACGCCGGGCTGCTCGACGAGGTCATGCTCTTCACGCACCCGTCGGTGCTCGGCGCCGGCCGGCCGCTGTTCGATCCGCCGCTCTCGGGGCACCGCCCGCTCGTGCAGCTCGACCTGCTCGAGCAGCAGCGCTACGACAACGGCGTCACCCTGCACCGGTACGACGTCCGGCGGTCCTGAGCGCTCGGGGCCTCAGTCGGAACCGGTGCCGGTTCCCGGACCGACGATGACGAGGCGCCAGGAACTCGGGCGGTCGCTGTCGAACCCGTTGAACCCGACGCTGTCGACGGTGCCACGCACCCCCGCCGCGATGCGGTGCGGGCTGTCGTCGCAGGACATCGGCTCGAGCGTCCGCGTTGTCGAACTGCGCTCGGTTCCGATCCGCACGACGCCGCGCATCTCCCCGTGCCCGAAGCACGAGAACTCGAGATGGTCGAGGGTCTGCGACGTGGCGAACTGCAGACGCACACCGTCACGGTTCTGGGCGTCGGCCTCGTCCGAGACCTCGGGGTCGACGTCCGCCGTGAGCACGCCGAGCACGGCGTCGTCGGTCTCGACCGCGGCGTCCTGCTGGACCTTCCAGGCGGACCGGGCGGCCTCGTCGACGGGCACCGCCGACGCGGAGCACCCGGCCAGCAGGAGCACACCCGCGATCGCGGGCAGGAGCAGGGCGGGGACGGGGCGCACGCTGTGAGCCTAGTGACGCTGTGGACCCGCACCGTGAACGACGGGAGGCGCGGTGCCGACTGGCACCGCGCCTCCCGGCCGTGGGGTGGTCGCGTCAGACGTCGCGACGGCGCGCGAGCGTCAGGGCGAGGCCACCGACGACGAGCACCTCGGCGGCGAGGACGCCGAAGCCGCCCCAGCCGTTGAGCACGACCCCGCTGTCGTCGGCGGCGCTCGCGCCGTCGTACGAGTAGGCGTAGAGCTGGCCGCCGGCCATGTCCGGCAGGAACGCCGCGATGTTCGTCGGCCACTCGACGTTCATCAGCCCGGCCATCAGGCTCAGCACCACCGGCAGGACCAACAGGATGCCGAGCGTGATCGCGATGCCACCGGCGCTCGAGCGGACGAGCAGGCCGATGCCGTAGGCGAGGAGCGCCAGCAGGGTCAGGAAGACCGACGAACCGAGGATCGGCATGAAGACCGACGGGTCACCGATCTCCGCCTCGACACCGTTGCCGGCGAGCAGCGGGAGCGAGATGAGGACGCCGATCCAGGTGGCGACGGCGCTGACCACGAAGGTCGTGAGGGCGAGGACGGTGGCCTTCGCCAGGATCACGCCGGAGCGGCGGGGGTCGGCGGTGAAGGTCGAGCGGACCTGGCCCGTGCCGTACTCACCGGTGATGATGAGGACGCCGAGCACCCCGACGACGAGCGACGAGAGCAGGACGCCCACGGTGTTGACGTTCACGACGGTGCCGTTGGCGATGTCCGTCGGCAGGTCCTGCCCGCCGCTGTTCGTGTTCGCTCCGACCAGCGCGGCCATGCCGATCGTGACGACGACCAGGATCGCGTAGCACCAGAACGTGGACCGGATGCTGCGCAGCTTGATCCACTCGCTCCGCACCAGGTGCGGGAACGACAGCCGGGTCGAGCCCGGCAGGCTCGTCGACGGCGAGGTGGTGGCGCTCATCGGGTGCCCTCCGATCGGTACTCGACGTCGTCGCGGGTGAGGGCCATGTAGGCCTCTTCCAGGCTCGCGCCGGTCGGGGTGAGTTCGTGCAGGGGGACGCCGGCCTGCGCGGCGATGTTGCCGACCGTCGGCGCGTCGGGCCCGACGACGAGGAACGAGCCGTCCTCGCGCTGGGTGACCGCGGCGTTCGGACCGATCGCGGTGAACAAGCCGTTCGGGTCCGGCGTGCGGACGATGACGCGGCTGACGGCGGCATCGGTGCCGGCAGCGGCGCCGCCACCGGCGACGAACTCGGCGATCGGGGCGTCGGCGAGGACCTTGCCCCGGCCGAGCACGACCACGCGGTCGGCGGTCTGCGCCATCTCGCTCATCAGGTGGCTGGAGAGGAACACCGTGCGGCCGTCGGCGGCCATGCGGCGGGCGAGCTGTCGTACCCACACGACGCCGTCGGGGTCGAGGCCGTTGACGGGCTCGTCGAGGATCAGGGTCTTCGGGTCACCGAGCAGTGCGGCAGCGATTCCCAGGCGCTGCCCCATGCCGAGCGAGAACCCGCCGACGCGCTTCTTCGCGACGGAGTCGAGGCCGGTCATGTCGATGACCTCGTGCACGCGGGACTTCGGGATGCCGTGGGTCGCCGCGAGGGAGAGCAGGTGGTTGTAGGCGCTGCGGCCCGAGTGCACGGCCTTCGCCTCGAGCAGGGCGCCGACCTGCCGGAGCGGGTCGCGGAAGCTCGTGTAGGGCTGGCCGTTCACGGTGGCCGTGCCCGACGTGGGCCGATCCAGCCCCATGATCATGCGCATCGTGGTGGACTTCCCGGCGCCGTTGGGGCCGAGGAAGCCGGTCACACTGCCGGGACGCACGACGAAGGAGACGTCGTCCACGGCGGTCTTCGGACCGTACTGTTTGGTGAGATGGCTGACTTCGATCACGGCCTCGACGCTACGGGAGTGCTCTGCGCCGCCGCGTCCGCCGTTGGGGGGAGATGTGTGCTCCCGCAGGGTGACGCGGGGTGGCGCCGGGGCGCGGCGCGCGGGTGCGGCGCGGGTGCGGGCGCGGGCGGGATCGCGCGGGATTTCGCGCTGGGCGACAGTTCACGGGCGCCGCGGGCCATGAACTGTCGCTGGACGCGAAAAGTCGGCGTGGGATTGGTCCGGACAACCCCCAAAGAGCCATTTGACGGTGCCGGGTGTCGCGACGAAGGATGGGCGCATGTCCAGCCTCCAGTCCCTCCGGGCGACCGCCCACCCGATCCGGCTCCGCCTGCTGTCGCTGGTGACGAGCACCGCGATGAGCGCCGCCGAGGCCGCGCGGGAGCTCGGTCTGTCCCAGGCCACCGCGAGCTACCACCTGCGCGTGCTCGAACGGGCCGGGCTGGTCGCCGTCGTCGAGGTCGTCCGGCTCCGGGGCGGCGAGGCGAAGCGGTACCGGCACGAGTCGTCGTCGCAACCGTTCGACCCCGACGGCCGATCCGGCGGTGGTGGCGACGACGGTGGCGCGGACGAGGTCTCGGTCGAGGACCAGCTCGTGTACGTCGAGGCCCAGGTCGAGGAGCTCCGGCGCCGGGTGCGACAGCGGACCACGGGGCCCGGCGTCTCCACCGACGCCGAACTGTGGGTCGGCCCCGAGACGTGGCGCCGGGTGGTGCACCACGTCGGCCAGGCCTCCGCCCTGCTCCACGCCGCAGCGCAGCGCCCCCGCACCCCGGGCACCGTTCCGGTGTCGATGACCGTCTCGATGTTCCCGATGCGGCGACCGTGAGCACGCCGACCACGGGCGTCCTCGGCCACGCACCGTTCCGCTGGCTGCTCGCCGCCCGCACGGTGAGCATCCTCGGCAACGCCGTCGCCCCGATCGCGTTGGCGTTCGCCGTCCTCGACCTCACCGGCTCGCCCGTCGACCTCGGCCTCGTCGTGGCCGCACGCTCGGTCGCGAACGTCGCCGTCCTGCTGTTCGGCGGGGTCATCGCCGACCGTCTCCCCCGTGACGTCGTGCTCGTCGTCACGTCGCTCGGTGCCGCACTGACGCAGGGCGCCGTCGCCGGGCTGGTCCTGACGGGTACCGCGACGGTCCCGCTCCTCGTCGTCCTGAGCATCCTGAACGGTGCCGTTGCCGCGGTGAGCCTGCCGACGACCGCGGCCATGGTCCCCGAGACGGTGCCCGAGGCACTGCTCCGTCCGGCGAACGCCGTGATCCGGTTGAGCATCAACGCCGGCACCATCCTCGGGGCCTCCGCCGGCGCCGGCATGGTGGCGCTCGTCGGCGCCGGGTGGGGGTTGGCGGTGGACGCCGCCGGCTTCGCCGTCGCTGCAGCCCTGTACGCACGGATCCGACTGCCACGTCGCCCGTCCGTCGCACCGGCCGACCGCCCGTCGGTGATCGCAGACATCCGGGAGGGATGGGTTGAGTTCTCGGGACGACGCTGGGTCTGGACGGTGGTCGCACAGTTCGCGGTGCTCAACGCCGCCTTCGTCGGTGCCACCACCGTGCTGGGGCCGGTGGTCGCGGACGGTTCGTTCGGCAGGGCGGGTTGGGGACTCGTCGTCGCGGCGCAGACCGTCGGTCTGGCGCTCGGAGCGCTGATCGCACTGCGGTGGCGGCCACGGCACGCCCTCGGCATCGGCGTCGCCCTGATGGCCGTGACCGCGCTCCCCGTCCTGGCGCTCGCCGGCGCACCGGCCCTGCCGACCCTGCTCGTCGCGTTCGCCCTGGGCGGGATGGCCATCGAGCTGTTCGCGATCGCCTGGGACCACGCACTGCAGTCGAACGTGCCCCGGGCCGTGCTGTCGCGGGTCTACTCGTACGACATGGTCGGGTCGTTCGTCGCCGTCCCGCTCGGCGAGGCCCTGGTGGGGCCGCTGGCGCACGCGGTCGGCACGCCCGCGACCCTGGTCGGTTGCGCCGTCGTCATCGTCGTCGCCACCGTGGTCGCCGCGTCCACCCGGAGTGTCCGGCGCGTGACCACCGAGGTGGCCCTGCCGGTCTGATCAACCCGGGGAAGCGTGCGCGTCGACCTCGTACGCCTCGAACCGGTCGTCGGCGAGGACCGCATCGACCAGCGACCGTGAGCCGGCGACGATCGTCGAGTCCCAGTCGATCTCGGTGGCGAGCACCCACTCGTGCCCCTCGGGCCAGAGCATCTGCGGGGTGTGCCCGAAGTCGACGTACCTGCCCACGCGGGCGTCGTCCGTCCAGGACGGGTCACTGAGCTGCGACAGGGACATGGAGAGCAGGAAGCACTCGCGGGCGGGCCACAGGAAGCGCGGACCCGCGAGCGACTCCCGGAGCGCAGCCTGCTCCCGCCCGTGCTGCGCCTGCGTCCGGGCGATGTGCGCCCGCATCTCCACGCGGTCGGCCGCTGTCGGCTCGCCGCTCCCCTGCCACCCGAAGGCCAACGTCGACGTCCCGTTCAGGTCGCCCCACCCGTCCCAGATCGCCCCGACCAGGTCGTCCGGCGTGGACGTCGCCTCGGCGAGGAGCTCGGTGAGTGCGGCGAGTTGCGTCGGCTCGTACCAGCCCTCTTCGGGTGGATGGACGACCCAGCCGTCCTCGAAGGGCAGGTCTGACTCGTCGTCCCGACCGCTGAGCGTCTGCCACGACACGAGCGGGTCGATCGTCCGACGGGTGCGCTCGGCGACGTCGGCCCAGCGCCACTCGGCCGATTCGAGGACCGGGTGCTCGTCGCACTCGTCCACGGTCGTACGGTCTTCGCGATCCGCTCGGAGCGGGTGCAGGATCCGGACGTACGCCTCGAACCCCGTGCCCGCGACGCCGCCGAACGAGGCGAACGCGCCGGCCCGGGCCAGCAGCCAGTCGCCGCGTGAGACGTCCTTGATCAGTTCCACGTGCCGACCCCTCGGCGCCCGTGCGGGTCAGCTCGCCTGCGGGCGGGGTGCACGGAGGCCGGGGAACTCGTCGTCGCGCCACTCCGCCTCGGCGCGCGTGCCGTTGGTCACCGACTGTTCCTCGCGCTCCCGCAGCTCCACGCGGCGGATCTTGCCCGAGATGGTCTTCGGGAGCTCCGCGAACTCGACGCGGCGGACGCGCGCGTAGGCGGGGAGAGCCGTGCGTGCGTACTCCAGGACCTGCCTGGCGGTCTCGGCCGACGCCTCCCATCCAGTGGCCAACGTGACGTACGCCTTGACGACGTTGAGACGGGCGTCGTCAGGGGCCGGGACGACCGCGCTCTCGGCCACGGCCGGGTGCTGCAGCAGGGCGCTCTCCACCTCGAACGGCGACACCTTGTAGTCGGAGGACTTGAACACGTCGTCGGTGCGGCCGATGAACGTCAGCTCGCCGTCGGCGTCGCGGACGGCGATGTCGCCGGTGTGGAAGAAGCCGTCGCGCATCGACGATGCCGTGCGGTCGGGGTCGCCGAGGTACTCGGCCATCAGGTTGACGGGCCGCTCGGTGAGGTCGAGGCAGACCTCGCCCTCGTCGCCCGGTTCGCCGGTCACGGGGTCGAGCAGCGTCACGGTCACGCCGGGGAGCGGCTTGCCCATCGCGCCGGGCGTGACGGCGGCGCCCGGGGCGTTGCCGATGATCGCCGTGGTCTCGGTCTGCCCGTAGCCGTCGCGGATGGTGAGCCCCCACGCCGCTTCGACCCGGCCGATGACCTCGGGGTTGAGCGGCTCGCCGGCCGAGATGAGCTCGCGGAGCGCGCGCGGCTTCACGCCGAGGTCGGACTGCAGCATCATCCGCCACGCGGTCGGCGGCGCGCAGAACGAGTTGACCTCGGCCTGCTCGAGCTGCGCGAGGAGTGCATCGGGGTCGAAGCGCGCGGTGTTGTGGATGAACACGGTGGCCTCGGCGATCCACGGCGCGAAGAAGCAGCTCCAGGCGTGCTTGCCCCACCCGGGCGAGCTGATGGTCAGGTGCACGTCACCGGGCCGGACGCCGAGCCAGTACATCGTGCTGAGGTGCCCGACCGGGTACGACGTCTGGGTGTGCACGACCATCTTCGGCTTCGACGTCGTGCCGGACGTGAAGTAGACCAGGCACGGGTCCGTCGTGCGGGTGACGACGTGGGGGCGGACCTCGTCGGTGGCAACGGGCTCGCCCAGATCGCTCGGGTACTCCGTCCATCCGTCAGCGGGACCGCCGATGACGATGCGCGTGAAGGACCCGCGGACGTCGTCGTACTTGTGCGTCTCGCCGTGGTTCGTGACGACGTGCGCCACCGAGCCCCGGTCGACGCGGTCCTGCAGGTCGGCGGTGTCGAGCATGGTCGACGTCGGAAGGATGACCGCACCGAGCTTGATCACGGCGAGCATGGTCTCCCAGAGCTCGAGCTGGTTGCCGAGCATGACGAGGACGTTGTCGCCCTGCTGCACACCGAAGCGGTGCAGGCGCGCTGCGAGCCGATCGGACCGTGCGGCCATCTCGGCGTAGCTGAGCCGCTGCTCACGGCCGTCCTCCTCGACGATCCAGAGCGCGGTGCGGCTGTTGTCGGTCGCGATGACGTCGAACCAGTCGGTCGCCCAGTTGAACGTGTCGCCGACGTCCGGCCAGCGGAACCGGGCGCGTGCCGCTTCGGGAGAGTCCGCGGCGAGGAGCTGGTCGCGGGCGGCACGGTACGCGTCGGTCGGGTTCACAGAAGACACGGACCGATCATGCCGCATCGGGCTCGGCACACCCACGAAGACCGGGCGTCAGCGCCCGGTTGCCCGACCGCTCCCCCGCACGACCGCCTCGAGCACCCGGATCGTCTCGTCGGTGTCGACGTGCAGGTGCGCCCCGATGCCGAGCGCACGTGCGGCCTCGATGTTCTCGGGCACGTCGTCCACGAAGAACACCTCGTCCGGGTCCGCCCCCAAGCGCTCGAGCGTGATGCGGAAGGCCTCCGCATCGGGCTTGTTCACACCGATCTCGTGGGAGTAGCAGATCGGGTCGAACACCGCCGAGAACCGGAAGCGCCGCTCCTCTTCCTCTCGAGCACCATCGCCCGAGTTCGACAGGATCGCGAGGCCGATCGTGCCGCGGAGTCTGGCAAGGAAGTCGTACAACGGCTGGTTCAGGGTTCCGCAGTACGCATCCCAGAAGTCGGCCCGCATGACGGCGAGCTGGTCGGCCTCCAGCCCGAGCGCCGAGCCGATCGCGCCCCAGTACCGGTCGACGACGCCGGTCTGACGGGAGGCGTCGGGCAGGTCCGCTGCGACGAGGCGTGCGGAGAAGTCGTCCGTCGTCATCCCGAGACGCTCGGCCCACCGCGCCCGGAAGCGTCCGGGCCAGGCGGCGTCGTCGACGAGCTCGAGGACGCCGCCCACGTCGGACAGCAGCCACCGCACGACGGGCCCGGCAGCCCCGGCAGCTCCGGCCGTCCCGTCGCTCACAGCGATCTCCGTAGCTGCCGGATCATCTCGACCTCGAGTTCGCTCGGATCGAGGACGTACGCCTCGGTCGCACCCGTCGGCTCGTAGCCGCGTCGGGTGTAGAAGGCCTGCGCGCGGGTGTTCCCCTGGTGCACGTGCAGCCGAAGGGCCGATCCGTGCGCCGCCGCCCACACCTCGATCTCGTCGAGCAACGCATCGGCGACGCCGGCGGAACGACCACGGTGCGACGGTGCGACGTAGACGCCGACCAGGAGCGGCCCGACCCGGGGGCCGGGGACGAACACCCCCATCGTCCCGAGCCACCGGCCGTCGGCACCGATCGCGGCGAGGGTCGTCCCGCCGACGTCGTGCTCACGGCGGCCGCGTCGCCGCCAGTCACGCTCCTGCAGCCGCTCCGCGTCGGCGAGCCGTTCCCCGTACGCCTTCGGGGTGTCCCGGAGCATCTCGAGCCGCAGTGCCCGCACGGACTCCCAGTCGTCCTCCGTGGTCGGTCGGATCGTCGTTCCCCGCATGACCCGAGCCTAGGGGTGGCAGGCCCGGAGAACTCGTTCCAATCCGACTGGCGGACGACGCCGAATCACCTGCAACGACCGGGAAACACCCGGAGCGCTCACCAGCCGCACATCGCTGGTTCTCCACCCCACCAAGGGTGTGTTCGGCGCGCACACAGCAGCCGCGCCGAGCGCGACAACAGCAAAGGACTGATCACGATGCGTAAGAGCCTCAAGACCTCTATCACCCTCGCCACGACCGGCGCCCTCGTCCTCGGCGGTGCCGCGTTCGGGATCTCCTCCGCCCAGGCCGCGACCCCGAACGTGCACACGGTGTCCTCGTCGTCCGAGTCGAAGATCCCCGCACCCGTCGCCTCGGTCCCCGAGGTCCTCGGTGGCTCCACCGCCGTGAAGCTCGACTCCGGCTTCACCGACGCCCTCACCGCCCTGAAGCTCACCCCCGGCGTCTCCGGAGATGCGACCCTGGCTGACGGGTCGGTGTCGTTCCCGATCACCGCCGGGTCGGTCACCTACTGGTCGCCGGACGGCAACTACCGCCCGTACGTGCAGGGCCTGCTGAACCACGACGACTCGGGTCTGACCCTGAAGGCCGGCGACACCACCGTCACGCTGGAGAACTTCGTCGTGAACCCCGGCTCGTCCAAGCTCTACGGCGACGTCCTCGTCAACGGCAAGGTCGCCGCGGCCAACGCGTTCCTGTTCGAGCTGCACGGCGGCTCCCTCAAGCCCCTCCAGCTCGAGGGCGACAACGCCATCCTCACCGGCACCACCGTCCACGTCTCCGAAGACGCCGCCGGCCTGCTGAACAAGACCTTCGGCACCGACGCCGTCAAGCGCGGCCTGCTCGTCGGCACCGCCACCATCACCGCACAGATCAAGTAACACCTCCCGCACCACCCCAGTCGGCCCGGACCACGCAGCAGCGTGGCCCGGGCCGACTTGCGTCGGTTGCGGTGGACGTGAGGGACGACGGACTGGAGGCGCGGTGCCAGACCGCACCGCGCCTCCAGTCCGCCTCGTCGGCGCTTCCACGGCCCGACCGTGTGCGGGAGAACGCTGCTAGGGTCGTGGCAGGCCACGGGAGGGGTGACCGATGGGGGATCTGCAGGTCGTCGAGTCGACGCTCGATGCGCTGACGAACGCCCTGACACCGGTACCGCAGGCGGTCCGGCTCGACCGGGCCTTCAGCGACCCGCGAGAGGACGCACTCGGGTCTGCCGAGGTCGCAGACGCGCTGGGGACGGCGGGCACCGCCATCACCGACCGCGCTGAGGTGCTCGCGCAGTCGCTCAGTGCCATCGGGCAGTACCCGCGCGAGGTGGCAACCAAGATCTCCGCGGTCGAGGATGACCTCGCGGGCCAGTCTGGCGGTCGCTGATGTCCTGGACGACCACCGACCCCGGGGCTGGCGACACCGCCGCCGTCGCGGCGCTGGCGACTGCGCGACGCACCAAAGCTGATGACCTCCAGGACGTCGAGCGGGCCCTGCGTGACATCGCGAGCGATGGCCAGAGCGCCGACTGGAAGGGACGCGCGAAGGAACCGTTCCTGTCCAACATCGGCGACTTCAGCGCGGACACGATGATGCTCCGGACTGCGCTCGTCGAGCAGGCGTCCGCTCTGGAGCGGTACGCGATGGACCTCGAGGCGGTGCAGCAGGAGCAACTGCGGCTCGAGACCGCCCGGGCTGCGGCCGCAGCGACTCTCGCGTCCGCCCGGACTGCGTCCGAGACGGCTCGCGACGAAGCACGCTCGGCTGCGAAGGACGCCACCACGACACCGGAGGCGGGCGCTGCACTGCAGTCCACCGCGAACCGGGCCGACGACCAGCTGTCCCACGCAGTCGCGACGAGCCGGTCCCTCGACATGGAGTGGGACGCGCTCGTCGAGCAGCGTCGTGCGGCCGACCGGCGGTGCATCGACGCGCTCTCGGCCCGCCGGGCGAACGGACTCCCCCAGAAGCTGAGCGGGTCCGACATCGCGAGTGCGACCCCGTTGACGCTGCTCGCCCTGCTCCAGGGCATGAGCGCCGACGAGGCAGCAGCGTTCCTGAAGGCCCACCCCGAAGTCGTCGAGACCATCCAGCAGGCCGACCCCGGCGCGGTGCGCGCGTGGTGGCAGTCGCTCGGGAGCGGCGACGACGGAACCCTGTCCCCCGAGCAGCAGGCACTCATCGCAGCAGTGCCGTCGGTGCTCGGCGGACTGAACGGCCTCCCGCCCGCGGCGCGCGTCGCGGCGAACAAGAACCTCGCGGGGAACCGCCTCTCAGCCGTGCAGTCTCGGCTCCAGGCGCTCCGACTGGCTCTGGCCTGGTCCGAGGCGCTCTCCGGTCGGACCGACAAGTCGACCAAGGACGAGATCGACCGGCTGGCGCTCGAGGAGAAGTACCTGCTCCGGGTCACGGCCGAGCCGCCGAAGACCCAGCTGTACCTGTACGACCCGAAGGACCATCGGATCATCGAGATGATCGGCACGCCGTCACCGGACACAGAGCACGTGATCACGTACGTGCCCGGGACCTTCAGCAATGTCGAGTCCTTCTACAACGGCAGCGTGCAACAGGTGCCCGAATACCTCCAGGGGTACTCCCCCGACGACACGGTCGTCTTCGTCGCGAAGGACGGCGTCTTCCCTGGCGAGGAGACCGCGGGCCCCGCTGGGGTCGCGGAAGCCAACGACCCCGACTTCGCTCTCGCTCCCGCAGAACGACTCCGGCAGTTGTCGGCCGGGCTCGACGTGGACCCCAACCTGACGGACGCGCAGACGACGGCCATCGGGCACAGCTGGGGCCTGGCGAACATCGCGACCTCTGAGACCCTCGGCACGCAGTACGACCAGGTCGCGTCGCTTTCCGGAGCCGGGATGCCTGAGACGTGGCAGCCCAACCGACAGACCACCTACACGGACTACTCCTACGTCGACATCCTGCAGGTAGGTCAAGCGACGGGCGGGGTGTGGGACGGGAACAATCCTCGCCGGAACCCTGCGTTCGGCCACGGCGAGTACTACGGGCCACCGCCCGAGGACGTGAACCCGTACGATTTCGGGAACCTCATGGACCAGCACAACAAGGTTGCTCGGATCGAAGGAAACCAGGACGTCCTCGACGACCTCGTGGAGGAGATCTTCCCGTGACCAGACACCCGGCCACATCATCCGCCATCGGGGCGATCATCGCCCTTGCACTGACCGCATGCGCTGGAGGACAACCCATGACGGCAACACCGACGACCTCATCGGGTTCCGATCAAGCGGAGGCCCGCGCTGCGGCCGAGGAGCGCACGGGTGCCGTGCAACGAAAGATCGCCGAAACGTTCGACTCCGAGAAGGTCTCGTCTGATACGACTCGGAAGTGGGTACTGCTCGCATGTTCTGACTCAGAGGTGCAGTCTGCCGGCGGCGTCACCCTGCGGCTGACGGAGTCAGAAGCAGTGGATCCCGCGTACGGCAAGATCCGGTCCGAGTTCTCAACGGACCCCTCGTTCACTGCCGAGACGGACCGGACCGGCAAAGGCCTCGAACGGCTCGCGCTCAGCCGCGGCACCGGCGAGCGATACCTGATCACTGTCGACAACGAGTCGCTGACCGTCCGGATCGCCTCGTTCTCGCCCTGCTATCCGGGCTCCTTGTCCGACCGTTGAGCACACAGATACGCTGGAGGACCGTGGTGCCGGGACCGCAGGTCTCGACGAGGCCTGTGTCGATCTGAGCAAGTGAACGCTCAGCTCGTTCCGGGCTGAGCGGCACCTCACGGGGCCCGAGGGGCGTGAGCTGTCGCTGGTCGCAAGCCCATGACCCGAGACCGTGGGCGAGACGGACAAGGTCGCACGCATCGAGGGCAATCGTGCCGTCCTCGACCAACTCACCGAGGAGATCTTCGAGTGACCACCCGCTCCGCCTGGTTCGTCGCGGGTCTCGTGACGACGATCGCATTGTCCATCACTGCCTGCGCTGGAGGACCGTCGATGAGGGAACAACCCGAGCCGGGCGCAACCGCCTCGGTGTCCCGGACAACTGCTGAACGACGCACGACGGAGGTCCAGGACCGGCTGATCGGTGCGATCCCGCACGACGCGGTCGCCAGCAGCCGCACGATCGACTGGACGCTGCTGGCCTGCTCGGACACCGCTGTCTCGGCAGCGGGCGGCGCCGCCATCACCCTGGCGCGCCCAGTGGACGTCGGTGAGACCTACGACGCGATCACCGCCGCTGTGCGGGACGACGGGTACACGGCCGCCACTGACATGACCGACAAGGGCGCGAAGCGACTGACGCTCACCGGGACGAACGACGACCAGTACCTCATCACGATCTACAACGACATCAAGAAGGTCCGGTTGTCGTCGTTCTCGCAGTGTTTCCCGGGTTCGTTGAACGACGACTGAGTGAACGCCCGCCTCGTTCCACGCTCAGCGACACCTTGCGCGGACGAGCCGCCGTGAACTGTCGCTCGGCGCGGGATCGTGGTGGGCGAGACTCGGCCGCGGCCACGGCCACGCACGCGCGAAACGAGCAACGCCCCGACCGGATCGGTCGGGGCGTTGCTCGTGGTGGTGCCGATCAGCGGATGATCGAGATGTTGTCCGCCTGCGGGCCCTTCTTGCCGGGCCCGATCTCGTACTGCACGTGGTCGTCCTGGGCGAGCGGCCGGGAGCCGGTCGCCGCGACGATGCTGGAGAAGTGCGCGAACAGGTCCTGGGACCCGTCGTCGGGGTGGATGAAGCCGAATCCCTTGCTGTGGTCGAACCACTTGACGGTGCCCGTGGGCATGGCGGTCAGCACGGCATCAGTGGATGCGCAGCTGCGCGACCATGGGGCACGCGAAGGGGTCGCGGGCGGCGAGGCCGACGCGGTTGAGGTACCGGACGACGATGCCGTAGGAACGCAACAGCGTGGTCTCGGTGTACGGCACGTCGAGGGTGTCGCAGTGGTCACGGACGAGCAGGCGGGCCTGCTTCAGCGCCGGACGCGGCATCGACGGGAACAGGTGGTGCTCGACCTGGTAGTTCAGGCCACCCATCAGGAACGACACCCACCAGCCGCCACGGATGTTGCGCGACGTGCGCACCTGGCGGGAGAAGAAGTCGACCTTCGCGTCGTGCGCGATCGTCGGCATGCCCTTGTGGTTCGGGGCGAACGAGGCGCCCATCATCACGCCGAACACGGCCAGCTGCACCCCGAGGAACGCGCACGCCATGCCGAACGGCAGGAACCAGAACACGACCGTCAGGTAGATCGCGAAGCGAGCCACGAGCAGGGCACCCTCGATCAGGCGGTGCTTCTTGTCGGCCTTGGTGCCGTTGCCGGTGACGATCGACATCACGGCGTAACGGTGCAGGTTCAGTCCCTCGAGCGTGAGCAAGGGGAAGAAGAGCCATCCCTGGAAGCGCATGAAGGTCTTCATCGCGCCACCCTTGACGGCGGCGGCGTCCTCCGGCAGGAACCGGATGCCGTCGGGGGCGATGTCCGGGTCCTTGCCGACGGTGTTCGGGTTGCCGTGGTGGCGGGTGTGCTTGTTCATCCACCACGAGTAGCTGAGTCCCACGAGGAACGTGCCGAGCCAGCGGCCCGCGCGGTCGTTCCACTTCTGGGACTCGAACACCTGACGGTGCGCGGCTTCGTGCGACAGGAACGCGAACTGCGTGAACAGCACGCCCAGCGCACCGGCCACGATGAGCTGGAACCACGAGTCGCCGAGGAACGCGAACGCGACCCAGGCGAGGGCGAGGCTGCCGACGAGTGCGCCGAACAGTGCCCAGTAGAAACCGGTACGACGGCGCAGGAGGCCGTTCTCCTTCACCTGCGCCAGGAGCGCGGAGTAGGTCGAGGTTCCCTTGCGGGCCCCCGTAGCGGGACGAGTGCGGGTGTAACCCGGAGCGAGCGGAGTGGTGGTCATGTGGACCGCCTTCCGGTACGGATCGGTCCTTCAACCGGTTCGAGGGAGTTCACGCGATTGCGCTTGCGGCGACCCTAGGGGCCGAAGTTGCGTGTTCACCGTGGTGTCCGGAACACGTTGCGCAGTGCACGAAATCAGCCCGCGTGGCGCTCCGGACCGTCTGCGCACCGACCGGACGATGCACGCAACGTCTGCCCCGGGTACTCCCCGAACCGACGGAAGTACGTGCCCGAGAACCGACCCAGGTGCCGGAAGCCCCAGGCCATCGCGGCCTCGCTCACACTGGTCTCGTGCCGGCTGCTGGATTCCAGCGCGGCGTGCACCCGGTCGAGCCGCATCCGGAGCAGGAACGTCATCGGCGAGACACCGTGTTCCCGCATGAAGGCGGTCTGCAGGGTCCGTGGGCTCACGCCCACGGCGTCGCAGATGTCGGCCAGGCACAACGTCCGCTCGCAGTGTCCGTCGAGGTAGGCCTCGGCGAGCTCGACCGTCGAGGGCGCCACCGCACGGCGGAGGACCGCCGGCGGCCGCACCCCGAAGGCTCCGAGCACGGCTTCGACCAGTGCGACCTGCGCACCGGTCCGGGCACCGGAGGTGAACCCGTCGCGCGTCGCGGTGACGGCCACCTGCTCGACGCACCGGCGCAGGTGTTCGAGGGCCGCGACTGCTGGCTCGGCGCCCCGGGCCGGCAGGTCGGGCGCTGCTGCTCCCAGCGACGAGCACACCTGGTCGAGGAGCGACCGGTCGATGCTCACGAGCTGCAGCGTGCCCTTCGGGCCGCGCACGGAGAACTCCCCGGACGTCGGCATCAGGACGGGGGTGCCCGGGCGGGTCTCGAGGACGACGCCGTCCTCGACGGCGATGCGGACACCGCCGGTGCTCGACCAGCCGACGACGATGCGGTCGATGGGCTCGAAGACCCCGGAGAAGCCGGAGGTCGCCGACGCCGTGACGAGGCTCACGCAACCGTCCCGTCGGGTCCGGTACCGGAACCGGAACGGCAGCCGGAAGGCGTCGTCCTCGACGTCGAAGCGCACGTCACGGCCGTGCCCGGCCTGGGCGAGCACGCGTGCGGCGAAGGCCCGGTCGGTGCCGGATCGTTCGGTGCGGCGGCGCTGGGCGTCGATCCTCGCGGTGACGGTCCGGGCAGCGTCGGTCCCGTGGACCGCGGTCAGCACGGTGCCTCGTCGAAGTGCTGTCCGCAGCGGTTTTCGAACCAGGCGCGGGCGTCCTGCAGGCTCGCTCGCCGGTCGTGCTCGTGCAGCGCCGCCATGAGCGTGCAGTCGAAACCGTCCACCGTGCGCTCGATGAAGCCGAGGAGCATGTCGGGGTCCCCCCATGCAGCTGCGGCGTCGACGACCCGCCAGCACCCGGAGTCGACCGGCTGGACGCGGATGTCCGTCGGGTCCGTCGCGGCGAGCGCACGGATCCGATCGGTGTGGACGACCTGCTGCCAGACGGCGGCCTCGGTCATCACGGTCGTGGATCCCTGGCGGTGTCCCATCGCGCCCTCCCTGTCGGTTCGATGTGGCGCACCGATTTCGACGGCGGTGCACGAGACAGATTCAGTATTGGCAGGACGATTCCGGTCATGTCAGGGGTTGACTTCGGACCGCGCAAGGTGGATCATCCGTGGCCTCGATCGGGGCCCTGGGAGCGCGCCATCGGCGGGTCCCGTACGGTCGGCACATGAGCGACGGGAGCAGCGCGACCCAGGACGGCCCGCCCCGACTCTCGCGTGCGGTCCGGGATGCGATGCGGTTCGTCCACGAGCACGCGACGACCCACATCACCGTGGCCGACGTCGCCGCAGCCGTGCAGCTGTCGCCGCGGAGCCTGCAGAAGCGGTTCCAGGCCGAGATCGGGCAGTCCCCGGGAACCTTCCTGCGCGCCGTGCGCCTCGAGGGGGTCCGTCGCGACCTGCAGGAAGCCTCCGGTGCGCCGGACCGGCGGACCATCGCGGAGATCGCCGAACGCTGGCAGTTCAGCAACGCGGGCCGGATGGCTGCGGCGTTCCGTGCTGCGTACGGCATCGCGCCGTCGTCGGCACTGCGGTCCTTCGTTCCCGAGGACGACGAGGACGGTGCACCCAGCCTGTCGGACCGGAACCAGCGGCGCTTCCGCCTGGTGCTCGACTGCGAGGTCGACGTCGACGACGCGAAAGCGGTGCTCGCCGGTGCCCTGCAACGCGCGGGGGCCGGTCCGTGGCGGGACTACCGGCCGGACGGCGGCAGCGAGGACCTGATGGCGTTCCTGCTCGGCAACGCGGTGCGGACGGTGGTGCGTGAGACCCCGGGCGTGAGCCTCGTCGCCCTCGACGCGATGCTCCGGGTGCAGGACGAGCAGGGGTCGTACCCGCCCGCAGAACTCCCCGCCTGGCGCGCCGGCCCACCGCCGAACATGCCTGCGTCGTCCGGACCGTCCGACACCGCACAGCGCGTAGGATCGGGATCCGGCAGGGAAGGCGCCCATGGATGACGCATTCGAGCGTGCACTCCGTGCGCTCCGGTCGGCGGAGATCGCCGACGACGAACTCAGTCGGCCGTTCGCGCTCGCACTGCCGATGGGCGGAGTCTCGATCTCGACCTTCGGTGACCTGTGCCCGAGCGAGACCGTGTCCGCGACGGACGAGGTCGCCACCCGTGTCGACGAGATCCAGTTCGACCTGTCCGAGGGGCCCTGCTGGACCGCGCTGGCGAACGACGCCCCGGTGCTGGAGACGGATCTCGTGCAGCGTCCGAACTCCGCGTGGCCAGCCTTCAACGAGGCCGTCCGGAGCGAGCCCGTCGGCGCGGTCTTCGCGTTCCCGGTCGCGTTCGGACCGTTCCCGCTCGGCGCCGTCGACGTGTACGTGCCGCAGCCCGCGACGATCGAGGACGACACCGTCCGGCAGGCCATGACCCTCGCCTCGGCCGTCAGCCGCCGGGTCCTGCGCCGCGCGCTCCGCTCCATCGCGGACGAGGACGACGCCCTGCTCGACCGGAGCCCGTCGTCGCGGCGCGTGGTGCACCAGGCCACCGGGGTCGTGCTCGCGCAGCTCGACATCAGCCCCGAGGACGCCTACCTGCTGCTGCAGGGCCACGCCTTCGCCCGTCGGACGACGATGCGACGGGTGGCGGAGGAGATCCTCGACGGCACGGTCCGGTTCGAGAAGCGAGGCGATCTGATCGAGGAGGTCAAGTGACGACGGCAGGCAGAGAAGCCCGGATCCTCGAGACGTTCACGTCACTCGCCGACACCCTGGTCGACGCCTACGACGTCGTGGAACTGCTGCAGACCCTGGTCGAGACCTGCGCCGACGTGCTCGGCATCGACGCCGCGGGCATCCTGCTGGCGAACGACGACCAGGAGCTCGAGGTCGTGGCCTCGACCTCCGAGGCGACCCGGCTCGTCGAGGTCCTGCAGCTCGACGCCGAGGCCGGCCCCTGCATGACCTCGTTCGCGACCGGACGGGTCGTGACGTGCCCGGACATCGAGGCCGCCCCGGCGGAGTGGGCGATGTTCCGCACCGGTGCGCTCGCGCTCGGGTTCCGGTCGGTACACGCCGTCCCGCTCCGGCTGGGGAACAACGTCATCGGCACGCTCAACCTGTTCGGGGCCGGCGTCGGTGACCTCGCGGAGGCGGACCTGCGCGTCGCCCGCGCCCTGGCGGACGTGGCGACGATCGGCATCCTGCACGAACGTTCCCTGCGCGAGCACGAGGTCGTCCGGGCGCAGCTGCAGCGGACCATCGGGTCACGCGAGGTCATCGAGCAGGCCAAGGGCGTCGTGTCGTACCTGCGCGGCGTCTCGATCGAGGACGCCTTCACGGTGATCCGCGGGTACGCGCTCGAGCACCACGAGCCGCTCTCCGAGGTCGCCCGCGCGATCGTGCAGCGCCGACTCGTCCCCTGACGACCGCGGCCGGTCCGCCGGGTCCGGTGACCCTTCGCCCGCTACGGTGAGCGGATGGGCAAGGTCACGCTGCAGGACGTCGCCGCGCACGCCGGCGTCTCGATGAAGACCGTGTCGAACGTCGTCCGCGGCTACCAGCACGTCAGCGACCCGATGCGCAGCCGGGTGCAGGCCGCGATCGACGAGCTCGGGTACCGCCCGAACGTCTCGGGCCGGTCCCTGGCGACCGGACGCTCGAACATGCTCGCCTTCGCGTTCCCCGACCTGCGGCGTCCGTACTTCGCCGAACTGGCCCACGTGTTCTCCCGGGTGTGCGCCGACCGCGGCTACCAGCTCCTGCTCGAGGAGACCGGCGGCGACCCCGACGGTGAAAGCTCGGCGGTGCGGGGACGCGAGGCCGGCGTGGTCGACGGGGTCGTGATCCACCCGCAGGTGCTCACGCCCGAGACGATCGACCGGATCCGCGGCGACACCGCCGTGGTGTTCCTCGGCGAGGACGTCCGGCCCCCGCACGCCGACCAGGTCGTCATCGACAACGCCGGGGCCGCCTCCGAGGCCGTCGCACACCTCGTGGCGCTCGGCTGCCGCCGCATCGGGTTCTTCGGGCACGAGACCGGCCCCTCGTCGCGCACGTCCGGACTGCGCCTGGACGGCTACCGCGCCGGACTCGTCGCCGCGGGTCTGCCGCTCGACGACGCGTTGCTGGTCCCCCGAGAGGTCGGTGACGCCGCCGGTGCCGAGGTCGCCTTCGGCGCCGCGCTCGACGCCGGACTCCGGGTCGACGGTCTGCTCTGCCGCGACGACCTGGCCGCGCTCGGGGCGCTCCGGGCGATGCGCCTGCGCGGCCTAGACGCCCCTGGTGACGTCGCGGTCGTCGGGTGGGACGCGGTCGGACTCGGGTCGAGCCTGGTGCCGAGCCTGACCTCCGTCGCGCCCGACACGGTTGCCCTCGCCGACACCGCGCTCGACCTGCTGGTCGAGCGGATGGACGGCTCCGACGTGCCCGGCCGGCTGGTCACGGTCGGCCACCACCTGCTCGTCGGCGAGAGCGCGCCGTACGCGGACGGCACGTCCGACCGGGCGGCGCACCAGCGCGCGTGAACGGCGGACTGGAGGCCCGTGGCGGTGCCGCCACGCGCCTCCAGTCCCTATTTCCCCCCATCGCGTGCCGTCAGCGGCCTGCGGGAGCCGGCTCCCCCGGGTGCACGCTGCCGAGCAGCTCGACGACGACGTCCCGCAGGGCGTCGGGCAGGCCGACGGTGCCGAGCTCGACGATGCGGTCCGCACGCGGCAGGTCCTTCACCACGACCTCCCACGCCTCGAGTTTCTCCGGGTTGCCGGCCTGCGCGCCCTCGAGGACCCGCCGCACGGCCTCCCGCGCGTCGACCCCGACGACCGGAGCGCCGACCAGTGCGACCGATCCGCCCGACGCCGAGTCGACGGACAGCTCGACCGAGAACCGCTCGGCCGAGCGTGCCGACGTCGGTTGCCCGTCGGCTGGCGCAGCGAGGAACGTGATCCGCCAGTCGCGGTGGGCGGGGACGACGTCGAGGGCCCCGGTGGTGGCGTGCACCCGGAACTCGGCGTGCTCTGGGTCCCAGGTCAGGCGGGTCCGGGCGGTGCGGCTGCCCTCGCCCTCGTGGTCCTCGACCAGGGTGAACTCGCCGGGCGCACCCGGTCCGACGAGGACCTCGAACGCCGTCGGGTTGACGGTGGCGTCGAGCTGGTCGGCCGCCGCGAGCGGCAGGATCCCACCGGCGCGCAGCAGGACCGGCACCGTGTCGAGCGCGCGGTGCAGGTCGACGAACCGGTCGCCCGCGTACACCGTGCCGGTGAAGACGTCGGTCCAGGCGCCCGGCGGCAGCCAGGCCCGGGCGACCCCGTGCCGGCTGACCGGGTCGCGCGGCGCGACGATCGGGGCGACGAGCAGCTCCGAACCGAACGCGTAGGTGTTCGGCACCCGGTACGCCTCGTCGCGGCGCGGCTCCAGGTGGTAGAGCGGCCGGACCAGCGCGGTGCCCTCGGCGGTGCCGTGGTTCATCGTGTGCAGGTACGGCACCAGGCGGTGGCGGAAGCGGAGTGCCTCGCCCATCGCGGCGCGGGCCTCGGCGGGGAACACCCACGGCTCCTTGCGGATGAACGGGTTGTTCGCGGAGTGCAGGCGCATGATCGGCGAGAACACCCCGAACTGCACCCATCGGGTGGCGAGCTCGTCGTCGCGGACGCCGCGGGTGTGGCCGCCGATGTCGTGGCTCCACCAGGGGTAGCCGATGTTCGCGGCGGTGGCGGTGAACTCGGGCTGGAACGCCAGGGACGCCCACGACACGACGGCGTCGCCGGAGAACCCGACGGCGTACCGGTGGCTGCCGGGGCCGGCGTAGCGCGAGAAGGTCATGCCGTCGACGGGGGCTGCGGTTGCTCCGGCGGCGGCGGTGTCTGCGTCCGCGGTCGTGTCGGCGGTTGCGTCTCCGCCCGACGCCGTGTGTCGCGCCGAATCGAGCAGGTGGAAGTGGTTGAGCAGCCACAGCGGGTCCACGCCGGGCAGCCCGGTCTCACGACCCTGCTGCCAGTCGATCCACCAGAAGTCGACGCCCTGCTCCTCGAGCGGGCGGTGCAGCTGCTCGAAGTAGGCCTGCAGGAACCGGCGGTCCGTCGGGTCGAACGGGATCGGCTGCTCGGTCTCCGGGTCGACGCCCATCGCCCGCGCGACCGCGGGGTAGGCGTCCTCGAACGCCCGCACGCCGTCGGCCGGGTGCAGGTTCAGCGTCGTGCGCATCCCCCGGCGGTGCAGCTCGGCGAGGAACGCCCGCGGGTCCGGGAACAGCGACGGCTCCCACGAGTACCCCGTCCAGCCGTTGCCGAAGCGCGGCGGGACCGAGTCCACCCGGTGCCAGTCCATGTCGATGACGGCGACTGAGAACGGCAGGTGTTCGTCGGCGAAGCGGTCCAGCAGCTCGAGGTACGAGGTGTCGCTGTACGGGTGGTACCGGCTCCACCAGTTGCCGAGTGCCCACCGCGGCATCCGCGACGGCGGTCCGGAGACGGCGTGGTACGTGCGGAGCGCAGCGTCGTAGTCGCGGCCGTACGCGAAGACCGTGACGTCGCGGCGCCCGGGCACCCGCGTGCCGATCCAGCCGTCCTCTGCGAACAGGAACGACTCGCTGTCGTCGAGCGCGGTGATGCCGTCGCGGGCCAGGATCCCCGGTTCGAGCGGCATCCGGCCGTCGACGTCGTCGAGGGTGCGGCCGGTGCCGCCGAGGTCGCGCGGCTCCTGCCCCCAGCGCCAGCGGTTGGCGTCCGGGCCGGTGGTCTCGACGACCAGGCCGCTCGGGCTGAACGGGCGGCCGTCGTAGCGCAGGCGAGCACGGTCGGTGGTGACGACGACGCCGCCGACGATGCCGCCGGTGCCGTCGGTGCCGTCGGCGGCGGCCGTCCGCTCCACGGTGAACGCCGGCGCGGGCAGGCGGCGGCGCATCGCGAAGGTCGATGCGCGGTCCTCGAACCCGCCGTCGTCGCTCCACTCGATGCGGAACGCCCCGGCGTCGAGCACGGTGATGCGCCAGTGGTCGCCGGTGACGACGGCTGCGGGGTCGGCGACCGGGTCCGAACCCGGGAACGGACGGATGGTGGGGAGGACGGCGCCGGCGGTGCCGGTGGTGCTGGTGCCGGTGGTGCTGCTGCTCACGTGGTGCCTCTCAGCTCTTGACCGCGCCCTGCGTCACGCCGCTGATGACCCAGCGCTGCGCGAACAGGTAGACGATGATCGTGGGCGCCATCGCCATCAGGTACGAGGCGAAGGCGACGTTGTAGTCGGTGCCGAACTGACTCTGGAAGATGTTCTGCACCACGGGCAGGGTCTGCAACCCCGGATCCGCCGTGATGAGCGACGGCATCATGAAGTCGTTCCACGATGCCAGGAACGCGAAGATGCCGACCGTCGCGTTCATCGGGCCGAGGAGCGGCAGGATGATCCGCCAGAAGATCTGCCACGTGGACGCCCCGTCGATGCGGGCGCTCTCCTCGAGTTCGACCGGGATCGACCGCAGGTACGCCGAGTAGAGCAGCACGCTGAACGACAGTTGGAACATGGCGTGCAGGATCCCGACGCCGATCGGGTTGTCGAGGCCGATCTCGGCGGTCAGCTTGATCTGCGGCAGCGCCACCACCGGGAACGGCAGGAACATCGCCGCGAGCAGGTAGACGAACGAGTACCGGAAGAACCGCTTGTGCCAGTTCCGGACGATCGCGTACGAGGCGAACGAGCTGAGGAGCAGCGTGGCGACGACGGTGAGCGCCGCGACGCCCAGCGACACCGAGAAGGACACCGGGAACCGGGTCAGCTGCCAGGCCTCGGCGAACGAGCCCGGGTTGAACGGGAACGGCAGCGAGAGTGCATTGCCGTCGACGGACTGCTCGGTCGTCTTGAACGCCATCGAGAGCGTCACGTACAGCGGGATGAGCACGGTCAGCGACGCGAGGCCGAGGACCACGGTCAGCGTCCAGTTCGTGCCGCCCAGTCGTCGGCGGGGGCCGCGGCCGGAGCGACCGATTCCGCCGGTGGTCACGGCGCGGGTGTCGGTCGGGGGTCGTGTGTCGATGGCGGTCATGCGAGTCGCAGGTTCCTTCCGCGGGTCGCCGCGAGCTGCAGCACGGAGATGAGGACGGTGATGATGAAGAACACGGTCGCGTTCGCCATCTGGTAGGCGTAGTCGCCGCCGGTGAAGCCGCCGAAGATGGTCATCGCGACGCTGCTCGTCGCGCTGCCGGGGCCGCCGTTGGTCAGACCGACGATCACGTCGTAGGCGCCGAGGTAGCCCTTCACACCGAGCACGGTGTTGATGACGATGAAGCCGCCGAGCAGCGGGAGCGTGATCGAGCGGAGCTGCTTCCAGCCGGTCGCGCCGTCGAGCGCACTGGCCTCGTACAGCTCTTCGGGGATGGACGTCAGGCCCGCCGTGTAGATGAGGAGCGCGCCGGGCACGGTCTGCCAGGCGGACACGATCACGATCGCGAGCCAGGCGAGGTTCGGGTCGCCGAGGATGCTCTGCTCGAGCGGGCCGAAACCGACGCTCGTGGCCAGGGCCGGCACGGTGTTCGAGAACAGGAAGTTGAACACGTAGGCGACGATGATCCCCGAGATCACCATCGGGATGACGAACACCGACCGCAGCCCGGCGGCGAACCGGATCTTCTTCGCCAGGGCGATCGCCAGGGACAGCGCGACGACCTGCGTGACGACGACGGTGACGGCCGCGAAGCCGAGCGTGAAGCCGTACGACGCCAGGATCGCCGGGTCGGAGACGAGCGCCTTGTAGTTCTCGACGCCGATGAAGTCCCACTGCCCGAACCCCAGGTAGTCGGTGAAGCTGTAGAAGACGCCGACGCAGGCGGGGGCGACGACGAACGCCGTGAACAGCACGAGGGCCGGCACGAGGAACAGGTAGTACATGCCCTCGGTGCGGCTGAGTGAACCGACACCGCGGGAACCCACACGCCGGTGCGTGCGGGCTGCGTCGGTCGCCGGTCCGGAGGTCGCCGGGTCGGTGTCGCGGGAGAGCGGGGTCTGCATGGTCATGGTGGCTCCTGTGTCCTGGTCCGGCTCAGACCGTCGCGGAACGGCCGGCGAGCCGCCGCCAGTCCGAGTCGAGCCGCTGCAGCATCGAGGTGAAGTCCCCGCTCCGGATCGCCGACTGCAGGTAGTTGCCGAGCGGGATCGACGTGGGGATGAAGGTGCCGGCGCCCTGGTAGAACGCGGCGTCGTCGACGTACTGCTGCAGGCCGGCGAGGCGCTCGTCCTGCTGCGGGGGTGCGTCGATGCGGGGCGAGTACGCCAGGTTGTCGCGGTTGTAGGCGTCGATGACGTCGGGCTGCATGAGGAACTCGACGAGCTCCTTCGCCTGCTCCGGGTGCTCGGACGCCGTGGGGATCCAGAGCCCGAGGTCGATGTTGACCCGGGCCTTGCGGTCGGCCGGGTCGTTCGACACCGGCAGGGCGAAGGTGCCGACGGGCAGCTTGTCGTCGATCAGCGCGATCT
This sequence comes from Curtobacterium sp. MCSS17_005, assembly GCF_003234225.2. Taxonomy (NCBI): domain Bacteria; kingdom Bacillati; phylum Actinomycetota; class Actinomycetes; order Micrococcales; family Microbacteriaceae; genus Curtobacterium; species Curtobacterium sp. MCSS17_005. The sequence continues at coordinate 1,332,637 of NZ_CP126258.1, read as the reverse complement.
GCCCGAGCGCCCACGGGCCCTGCAGGTACATCGCGGCCTCGCCCTTGCCGAACGCCAGGTTGCCGTCGGCGTAGGCCCGGGTGGCGTGGTCGCGGTTGAAGAACGACGAGATGGTCTTCGCGCGCTCCATCGGCACCGCGAAGTCCTTCTCGAACGACACCTCGGAGTCGGGGCCGACGTCGGCGCCGAGGGCCTTCATCTTGCGGAAGAACGAGCCGGTGTCGACGAGGCTGCCCACCGAGTAGTCGAACAGGCCCTGCCAGAGCGTCCAAGTGTCCCGGTCGGTGGCGTAGATGGGGGTGACGCCGGCCTGCTGCAGGGTCCGGCAGACCTCGACGAACTCGTCCCACGTCGTCGGGACCGGCAGGTCGTGGTCGGCGAAGATCCGCTTGTTGTAGATCACCCCGGCCGCGGCGAGCGAGTACGGCAGCACGCTCGTGCGGTCCTCGAACTTCGCGTACTGGTTCGTCAGGGTGTCGATGTCGGGGCGGACCCGCGCTGCCGACGGCAGGTCGCTGAGGTCGCTGAGCACGCCGCGCGAGATGTACCGGGCGAGCTCGAGGTTGTCGTTGAAACACCCGACGTCCGCCGGTTCACCGCGCACGAACTGCGGGGCGATGGCCGCCGTGCTGTCGTGCACGACCGACATGCCGGCGTGCTCCCCCTCGAACTTCCGCAGCAGCTTGTCGAAGTACGCGATGACCTCCTGCTTCTGCTCGTAGAAGCGGAGCGTCGTGGCACCACCGGCGGCACGCCCCGGGGTCGCGCACCCGGCGAGCGCCATCGTGCCGAGTGCGATGCCGCCGGCCGCGCCCGCGAGGAACCCCCGCCGGCTCACCGCCGCCTGGAGTGTTGCGGTCCTGCTTCCCACCATCGGGTCTCTCCCTCGTCGCGCATCGTCGCGCAGGCTCCTGTTTACAGCGCTGTAAAGCGTACGTCAACGTTGTAATCGCATGTGGCAGTGGTCGGTGCGCCCCACGGACGGGAGGCACGGTGCCAGCCCGCCCCGCGCCTCCCGTCCGCCGCGCAGCGTGTCCACCGCCGCGCGCCGCCACTTGGTGCGAGGTTGCGCACTCCGTGCGAGGGCCGGAGCGCCGCACCGAGTGCGGAACCTCGCACGGAGCGCGCCGGGGGCGGACCACGGCAGCGCCCACGACACGCCTGGGCGAACACACAGGAACGCGAGCAGGCACCATGGAGGGATGGCAAGCACCACTCCTCCCCTGCCCGGACCCGTGACCACGACGCCGCAGTTGCGGCGGTGGGTGTTCTGGCCCGCCGCCGTCATCGTGCTGGGGTTCGTGGCCTTCACCCTGATCTCCCCCTCCACCGCCGAGGCGCTGTTCCTCGGTCTGCAGGACGGCATCGTCAAGAACTTCAGCTGGTACTACGTGCTGATCGCCGCGTTCTTCGTCGGCTTCTCGCTGTTCGTCGGCTTCAGCCGCTTCGGTGACATCAAGCTCGGCAAGGACCAGGACGAGCCCGAGTTCTCGACCGGTTCCTGGTTCGCACTGCTCTTCGCCGCCGGCATGGGCATCGGCCTCGTCTTCTACGGCGTCTCCGAGCCGCTCAGCCACTTCGCCTCCCCGCGCCCCGGCGTCACCGGGAACGAGAAGGAGCTCGCGCAGCAGGCACTGACCCAGACGTTCCTGCACTGGGGCCTGCACGCGTGGGCGATCTACGTCGTCCTCGGCCTGGCCCTGGCGTACGCGATCCACCGCCGGGGACGCCCGGTGTCGATCCGCTGGGCCCTCGAACCGCTGCTCGGCAACCGCGTGCGCGGAGGCTGGGGCAACCTGATCGACGTGATCGCCCTGGTCGGCACGCTGTTCGGCGTCGCGACCTCGCTCGGCCTCGGGGTCATCCAGATCGGCGCCGGACTCGAGAGCGCCGGCATCGCCGACAGCAGCATCGTCAGCCAGATCGCGATCATCGCGGTGATCACCGCCGTCACGATCGTCTCGCTCGTCACCGGTGTGACCAAGGGCATGAAGATCCTGTCGAACTTCAACCTGCTGCTCGCCGCCGCACTGCTGTTGTTCGTGCTCATCGTCGGCCCGACGCAGTTCCTGCTGCGGGACTTCGTGCAGTCGATCGGCTCCTACCTGCAGAACATCGTCGGCCTGTCGTTCAACGTCACCGCGCAGCAGGGCGCCGAGGGCGAGGCCTGGCAGGGCGCCTGGACCACCTTCTACTGGGGCTGGTGGATGTCGTGGGCGCCGTTCGTCGGTGTCTTCATCGCCCGCATCTCCAAGGGCCGCACCGTTCGCCAGTTCGTGTTCGGTGTCCTCCTGGTGCCGACCGCGCTCACGTTCCTGTGGTTCGCCGTCCTGGGCGGCACCGCGATCCACCGCCAGACCGACGGCTCGGGCGGCCTGATCGGCTCGGACGGCTCGGTCGACATCGAGGGGTCGCTGTTCGCGGTCCTCGGCGACCTGCCCGCCGGCGTGGTGCTGACCTACGGCGCGATCCTGCTCATCGGCGTGTTCTTCGTGACCTCGTCGGACTCCGGGTCGCTCGTGATGGCGATGATCGCGTCGGGCGGTGACATCGAGCCGAAGAACTGGCTGCGGGTCTTCTTCGCCGGTGTCGCTGCACTGCTCGCCGTCGCCCTGCTGCTCAGCGGTGGACTGAACGCCCTGAAGACGGCGGCGATCACGACCGCGTTGCCGTTCAGCATCGTCCTGCTGCTCACCTGTTGGTCGACGATCATCGCCTTCACCCGCGAGCGCCGTGCCTACGACAAGGCCGAGCGCGAGGTCCTGCTCGAGCACGTCGGCGCCTACTACGGTCTCGAGGTCGAGGCGCCGACCGAGCGTCCGGCACGGTCCGGCCTCGGCCGCCCCTGGGCCGCGGTGAAGAACCGCGTGCGCGGGGGCCGCGGAACCGCGGCCCCCGCGGTGGGCGCGGGTGCGCTCGACGACTTCCCGGTGCGGCCCGAGTCGATCTCGGCCGACCCGGCGGTCGACCCGAGCCTGGACGCACGTCCGGCACCGGACGACACGTCGGCGACGGAGCAGCCCGAGCGCTGACGGGCGGTCGACGCGACCACCTGACGGACTGGAGGCACGGTGCCAGCTGGCACCGTGCCTCCAGTCCGTCGTCCGTCAGGTGTCGGTCTGTGCGGACGCGACCTCGAGGGTCACGACGACCGCCACCACGGCGAGCGCCGTGACCGGCAGCGACACCGCCGGCACCGCGATCGACGCGAGGACCACGAGCACCAGGGCCACCACGACGGCGTTGGCCCGTGCCGACAGCGACGGCCGGATCGCGAGCGCCCAGATCGACAGCACGAACACGGCGACCGGCACCGCGACGGTCGCGGCGATCGAGGCGGACGACAGCTCGACGTGTCCGGCGTCGGCGCTGACCGCGACCTCGATGCCGGCCGGCAGGGCTCCGGCGGCGGCGAAGACGAAGTAGTGGCCGTAGCCGAACACGAGCGCGGTGGGCAGCGAGCGGATGTGCGCGTGCTGCTCGCGGGAGAAGTAGATCCACCACATGCCGACGGTGATCACCAGCCCGCAGCCGGCGAGCGCCAGCAGGGCTCCGAGGTGCTCGGTGTGCGAGAGGGCGTCGATCACCGCGCCGGCCGAGGCCACCAGCCCCTCGCCCAGGACGATGAGGGTGAACAGGGAGAACCGCTCGGCCAGGTGCCGGGTGTGCCACGGGGCCGTCCCCGTCGAGGTCTGCGCCCAGATCGGCACGGACAGCTCGGCGAGCACGAGGAACGGTGCCGCGTAGGACCAGACGTCGTCGGGCAGAGCCAGGGAGACCACCCAGAGCAGCTGCACGACCGTGATGCCGACGGCGTGCAGGGTGGCGGTCCGGCGGTAGCGGGTGGAGGACGCGGCGGCGCGGATCCACTGCCCGACCAGGGCCAGCCGCATGACGACGTAGCCGATGATGCCGATCGTGAAGTCGTTCTCGACCATGGCCGCGTGCACCCCGGCGGCGAGGACGAGCACCCCGGCCATCTGCACGAAGGTCATCACGCGGTAGAGCCAGTCGTCCGTGTCGAACGACGTGGCGAACCAGGTGAAGTTCATCCAGGCCCACCAGATCGAGAAGAACACCAGCCCGTAGGCCAGCACGGCGGAGGCGACGTGTCCCTCGAGCTCGATCTCGTGCAGGTTCGTCGCGGCGAAGCCCACCGCGACGACGAACACCAGGTCGAACAGGAGCTCCAGGGGGCTCGCCGCCCGGTGTCGCTGGTCGGGGTCGCGCGGCACCATCCGGCGCAGTCCGATGGTCGTCATCGTCGGCTCCTCAGCGCTGTTCGCGCAGGTAGGTGAGCACCGCACGGACACGACGGTTGGCGTCGTCCGGTGTCAGGTCGAGCTTCGTGAACACGTTGCCGACGTGCTTGGCGACGGCTGCGTCCGACAGGTGGAGCACCGCGGCGATCTCGGCGTTCGAGGCGCCCTCGGCCATGTGGGTCAGCACGGTCCGTTCGCGGTCGGTCAGGCGGGAAAGCGGGCTGGGTGCGGCGCGGCCCCCGGTGAGGTGTCGCACCACCTCGGGGTCGACCACGACGCCGCCGTCCGCCACCGTCTCGAGCGACCGGAGGAACGCCGGCACCTTGCCGACGCGGTCCTTCAGCAGGTAGCCGACACCGCCGTTGCCGTCGTCGAGCAGGTCCTGCACGGAGGCGTCCGCCACGTACTGGGACAGCACCACCACGGGTAGCCCGACGTGCTCCCGGCGCAGGGCGACCGCGGCGCGCAGCCCGTCATCGGTGCCGCCCGGGGGCATCCGGACGTCGGTGAGCACGAGGCCGGGGGCCTCCCCCGCCGCGACGAGGGCGGTCACGCCGGACACCAGGCCGACGGCGTCCTCGGCCGTCCCGACGACGGTGTGCCCGAAGCGTTCGAGCAGGCTGACCAGGCCGGCACGCAGGAGGACGGAGTCCTCGGCCACGAAGATCTTCACGAGCGTCATTGGATCACGGGTCGGCGCGGTCCCGCTCGCGCGGCGGCACGGCCGCGTCGGGCAGCGGCCCCGTCGCGTCGGGCAGCGGCCCCGTCGCGTCGCGCAGCGGCACCGTCGCGTCGCGCAGTGACCCCCGCCGCGTCGCACAGCGGCACCGTGAACCGGAGCGCCGTCGGGCCGCCTGCCGGGCTGTCGACCACGAGCGTCCCGCCGAGCACTGCCGCACGTTCACGCAGACCGTCGAGCCCACCGCCGGGCGTGGGCACCGCACCGCCCGTCCCGTCGTCCACGACCTCGAGCCGGAACCACGCGTCCGTTGCCCCAGCGGTCACCGAGACGGCGTGGGCGGCACCGTGCCGGACGGCGTTCGTGAGCGCCTCGCTCACGACGAAGTACGCCGCCTTCTCGATCCGCGCCGGCAGCCGCTCCGGCAGGCGGACGTCGACGCGGACGGGCAGCGGCGAGCGCGCTGTCAGCTCGTCGACCGCGGCGCCGAACCCGTGGTCGACGAGCACCCGCGGATGGATGCCGCGCACGCTGTCCCGCAGCGCCCGGACGGCGTCGTCGACGTTGTCGGTGATCCGGTCGGCCGTGGTGCGCAGTGCGTCGAGGTCGGGTCGGTCCCGCTCCGCTGCCGCGGCGACGGCCGCGTCGAGTTCGACGACGAGCAGGCCGACGTTCATCGCGAGCACCGTGAGCTGCTGCTGGGCGCCGTCGTGCAGGTCGCGCTCGATGCGCCGGCGTTCGGCGTCGAACCCGTCGAGCAACGCCTGCCGGGAGTACGTGAGCTCCTCGACACGCTGCTCGAGCACCTCGGCCCGGCCGGAGAGCAGCGTGCGGGCGATAGATACCTCGGCGAGCGCCAGGGCGGCGAACCCGTAGAGCGCGCCGACGAGTGCCGCCATCGACCCGGCCAGCACGACCGGGGTGGCGAGGTGCAGCCCGGCGACCGCGTTCCCGATGACGTCGTCCGGCCGCGGAGCGCTGCCGATCGACGTGCGCACGGCGAGCACGAAGGCGACCAGCGTCAGCACCAGGAGCGCGAACCCGGCTGCGGCGAAGGCGGCGAACACGACCAGGTGCCCGAGTTCGCGCCAGACCACCGGGTCGCGCAGTCGGTCGCGGAGCGTGCCGGGGCGGTTGCGGCGGACAGCACGGGGGTCGGCGATGCGCGGCTCGCCGATCACGACCGGGTGCCACCGCTCGAAGCGAGCCACCAGCACGGCCCAGAAGGGGGCGACGAACCAGGTGGCCACCACCGGCGCCGCGAGGACGAGCCCGACTGCGGCGGTCAGGGCGACGAACACCACCGACCGCCACGGGGTCGATGAGAGGAGGAACCTCCACGGCGCGATGCGCCAGTGCGGCTGGTCGGGGCGGGTCGCGCTCGGCACGTGCCCACGGTAGGGGGCTGCGCGGGTCGGCACCACCGGCCGTGCCGAGACCCGTCGGGGATACGTCGAGTGACGGATGCCGCCGTCGGCGTCGACGAGCGACCGTTGCTCGGAACCCATCCGGATCGAGGAACAGGAAGCACATGACCACCACCCCCATCGAGACCCTCGGCATCATCGGCGCCGGCAACGTCGGCGCGCAGATCGCCCGCCGCGCGATCGCCGTCGGTCTCGACGTCGTCCTCGCGAACTCCCGCGGGCCCGAGACGCTCGAGTCCCTGATCGACGAGCTCTCCCCCGGTGCCGGAGCAGCCACCGTCGCCGACGCCGCCCGGGCCGGTGACGTCGTCGTCGTCTCGATCCCGATCAACGGCTACCGGGACCTGCCGGCCGAGGCGTTCGCGGGCAAGGTCGTCGTCGACACCGGCAACTACTACCCGGAGTTCTTCGGACCCGTGGACGAGCTCGAGCAGGGCGCGGTGCCGACCACCTCCGAGCTGCTCCAGCGGTCGCTGCCGGACGCCCGGGTCGTCAAGGCGTTCAACAACCTCGGTGCCGCCGACGTCACCACGGACGGATCCCCCGCTGGCACGCCGGGGCGCCGAGCCCTGACCGTCGCCGGGGACGACGCGGACGCGAAGGCCGTCGTCACCGAGCTGCTCGACCGCTTCGGGTTCGACGTGGTCGACGTCGGGTCGCTCAGCGAGGGCTGGCGGTACGAACGCGACCAGCCGGCGTACGGGGTCCGGCACGACCGGGCCGGCATGACCGCCGCACTGGCGGCAGCGGCTCGCCACTAGCCCGCTGGCGACACCTCGGGCGCCGCCTGCGCCTCGGGGTCGTCCCGCACCGCAGCCGCGACGAGCGTGTCGAGCAGCCCTGGCCAGCGCGCGTCGAGCGCGTCCCGGCGCAGCTGCACGGCGTGCTCGCGTCCCGTCACACGCGTCCGGGTCAGCCCCGACTCGCGCAGCACCTTGAAGTGGTGCGAGAGCGTCGTCTTGTGCATGTCCAGCCGGTAGTCGGTGAGGTTGCACGGGTGGTAGTCGCCGTCCGACAGCCGCTCGATGATCACGAGTCGCGCCGGGTCGCCGGCCGCCCGGAGCACCCGGACGAGTTCCAGGTCGTCCACGGCGGGCAGCGGGAAGGGGTCGTGCCCGACCTTCGGCTCTTCGTTTGACATGCATCAAACCTATCAGGCATGATCGCAATGGTTTGATGCTTGTCAAACGATACCGAGGCAACGACCTCGGAACCGAAGGAGTGCCCACCGTGCCCACCACCACCGATCCCCGCGTCACCGACAACCGCGCCGCGATCCGCGCCGACCGACCGCCCGTCGGCCGGATCGCGATCGTCACCGCGGACCGCGTCGAGGACGTCGAGTTCTTCTACCCCTACTACCGGTTCGTCGAGGCCGGCTACGACGTCGACGTCCTGACGCCCGACGACGGGACCGTCACCGGGTACGTCGGCCTGTCGCTGCGGACCGGGCTGCAGCGCGTCGCGGACGCCACCGCCGAGCACTACGACGCGGTCTTCATCCCCGGCGGCCTGGCCCCGGCCGAGGTCCGGACCGTCCCCGAGGCCCTGGCGTTCGTCCGGGACTTCGCCGCCACGGGCCGACTCATCGGCGCCGTGTGCCACGGACCGCAGGTCCTGGCCTCCGCCGGGCTGGTCGACGGGCGCAGCCTGACGTCCTGGCACGAGGTCGCCGACGAGGTCCGTGCGGCCGGCGGCACCTGGATCGACGAGCCGGTCGTCGAGGACGGCCAGCTCGTCACCGCCCGGAAGCCCGGGGACATGCCGCAGCAGCTGGCGCGGATCCTCGAGCGGCTCGCCACGGCACGGACGGAGCGCGACGATGTCTGACCCCGTCCGCACCCCCTTCTCCGCATCCGCCACCGCGGCGGACGTCCTCGCCGACGTGGACCTGCACGGCCGCCGGTACCTGGTCACCGGAGGCGCCTCCGGCATCGGCGCGGAGACCGTCCGCGCCCTCGCCGGCGCCGGAGCCGAGGTCGTCGTCGGGGTGCGCGACACCGCCCGCGCCGACGCGGCGTTCGCCGGCCTGGAGGCCCGTGGCCGGGTCGTGCCGCGAGCACTCGACCTCAGCGACCTCGGTTCCGTGCGCCGCTTCACCGACGCGTGGCAGGGCGCGGTCGACGGGGTGGTCGCCAACGCCGGCGTGATGGCCCTGCCCGAGAAGCAGCTCACCGCATCGGGCTGGGAGATGCAGCTCGCGACGAACCACCTCGGCCACTTCGCCCTGCTGCTCGGCCTGCGGGAGCACCTGTTCGCCGCAGGGTCCGCCCGGGTGGTGACGGTGAGCTCGACCGCGCACCTGCGCTCCCCGTTCCACTTCGAGGACCCGCACTTCGCCGTGCGTCCGTACGACCGGTGGGCCGCCTACGCGCAGTCGAAGACGGCCGACGTGCTCCTCGCGGTGGGCGTTGCCGACCGCTGGGCGGACCACGGCGTCACCGCGAACGCCCTCATGCCCGGCTGGATCACGACCCGGCTGCAGCGCCACCTCGACGACGCGACGCTCCGGGCGATGGGTGCGCTCGACGACGACGGCAACCGGATCGAACAGCCGTTCTTCAAGACCCCGGCGCAGGGCGCGGCGACGTCGGCGCTGCTGGTCGCCTCCCCGCTGGTCGCCGGCGTGACCGGGCGGTACTTCGAGGACAACCAGGAGTCACCCGTGCTCGAGGACGGCACCGGCCACGACCGCGGGGTGGCACGGTACGCGCTGGACCACGGCGACGCGGAGCGGCTCTGGACGCTGGGTGCCGGATACGTCACCTGACGGATGCTGCCGGGACGGGCCTCCTGTCAGCGTGGAGCACGCCACGCACCATCCGTCACCCGCGACCCACGAGGAGCCCACCATGACCGGAAACCCGAAGCACATCGCCCTGGAGCCCGCCGCCCAGGAGTTCGTCGACGCCACGTCGAACCCGCCGTTCCTGAACGACCTGCCGCCCGCCGAGGGACGCAAGGCGGTCGACTCCGTGCAGGACTCCCCCATCTTCAAGCCCGAGGTCGACGAGGAGTGGCTGGAGATCGAGGGCGGTCCCACCGGCACCGTGAAGATCCGCCTGGTCAAGCCAGCCGGCACCACCGCGAACCTGCCCGTGATCCTGTACGTGCACGGTGCTGGCTGGGTCTTCGGCGACGCCCACACCCACGACCGCCTGGTGCGCGACCTCGCCATCGGGTCGAACGCCGCCGTCGTGTTCCCGGAGTACGACCGCTCCCCCGAGGTCGCCCACCCGGTCGCGCTCGAGCAGTCGTACGCCGCGGCCCAGTGGGTCGTCAAGGAGGGCGGCGACAAGGGGCTCGACGCCTCGTGCTTCGCGGTCTCGGGCGACTCGGTCGGCGGCAACATGGCGATCGCCCTGGCGCTCCTCGCCGCCGAGCGCGGGGACGTCGAGTTCGTGAAGCTCGTCGCCTTCTACCCGGTGACGAACGCCGCGTTCGACACCGCCTCGTACGAGGAGTTCGCGGAGGGCTACTTCCTCACCCGCGCCGGCATGCAGTGGTACTGGGACCAGTACACGACCGACGAGGCCGTGCGCGCCCTGCCCACGGTGTCGCCGCTCCGTGCGCCGCTCGAGGTGCTCGCGACCCTGCCGGAGACCCTCGTCATCACCGGTGAGGCCGACGTGCTCCGCGACGAGGGCGAGGCCTTCGCGGCACGCCTGCGCGAAGCCGGCGTCAAGGCGACGAACGCCCGCTTCGGCGGCATCGTCCACGACTTCGTGATGGTGAACGCACTGCACGACACCGAGGCCGCGAAGCACGCGCTGATGCTCGCCACCGCGTCGCTCCGTGCCGCCCTTGCCTGAGCAGGAGCGTGCCCGCGCGGGCACCCCGGAGACGCTCGAGACGCTCGTCGCGCGTGAGGAGATCCGGACCCTGCTGGCGACCTACGCCCGCGGGGCCGACCGACGCGACGCGGTGCTCGAGGCGTCCGTGTTCACCGAGGACGGGGTCGTCGTGCTGTACGACGGCGACCCCTCCTCGCACGATCCGGTCGACACGGTCCACGGCCGTGAGCACCTGGCCGAGACGTTCGCCGCACTGATCGCCCAGTACGAGGTGACGACGTACCTCAACGGCCAGTCCACGATCCGGTTCACGGGGCCCGACACCGCCGACGGCGAGACGTACTGCGTCGCGTTCCACGTCCTGCACGACGGCGGCGAGCGGGTGCTCCTGACGATGTCCATCCGCTACCTCGACCGGTTCGTCCGGGTCAAGGGCGCGTGGGCGATCGCCCACCGGGACCTCGTCTTCGACTGGACCGACCGGTCCCCGTCGCACACGTGACCGAGACCACCACCGCACACCGACACCGACCACCGACCACCGACCACCGACGGAGACACCATGTCGCAACCGCTCGAATCGCTCATGCACGCCAACCTGTTCGAGGTGTTCGGGGAACGCGACCCGGGCCGCCGCCGCGCCGCCATCGAGCGGACCTACGCCCCCGACGTCGAGTTCCTGGACCCCGACGAGGTCGTCACCGGCCACGACGCCCTGCACACCAAGGCGCAGCGCCTGCTCGACGAGGCTCCCGGGTTCGTGTTCTCGCCGGCCGGCCCGGTCTACGAGAACCACGGGATGGGGTACCTCGCCTGGCACTTCGGACCGGAGGGAGCGCCGCCCGTCGTGTCCGGGATGGACATCTGCTTCGTCGAGGGTGACCGCATCGCGAAGGTCTACACGCTGCTGACCAGCTGAACCCACCCGCAGACGCCCGACCCGCCGCAATGTCACGCACCCTGCGATGATGGTCGGGCGTCTGGACGGTGGGCGAGGCAGGAGGACACGGGCGATGTCGATGCAGCACGAGGTGCCCCCGGAGTCCCCGTACGCCTACATGAGCGCCGAGCAGGTGCGCACCTGGTACGCCTACATGAAGCTCCAGCTGCGCCTGCGGTACGAGATGAACCGGCAGTTGCGCGCCGACAGCGACATCTCGCTCGCCGACTACGACGTCCTCGTCGCCCTCACGAGCGAGCCGGGCGGCGAGATGACGATGTCGGCGCTGGCGACCCGCATCGGGTGGGAGCGCAGCCGTGCCTCGCACCACGCGAAGCGCATGGCCGACCGCGGGTTCCTCGAACTCCGTCGGAGCGAGCACGACCGGCGCACCACCGCCGTCGCCCTGACCGACACGGGCTGGCGGACGCTCCGCAAAGCCACACCGAGCCACACCGAGCTCGTCAAGGACATGTTCTTCAGCGACCTGCGCGACGACGAGCTGGCGGGCTTCGCCGACGTGCTCGAGCGCGTGTACGAGTCGGTGCTCGAGCACGGCACCCTTCCCCGACCGGCCGACCACCCCTAGCTGCGCTTGCCCTCGCTCACCACCGCGTCGTAACTTAGGTGAAAGATCACCTAAATGAGCAAAGGACAGCGTGTGGACGCCGAACGAGCTGTGTCGCCGCCGGCCCAGGACCGTGCACTGTTCGGCCGCGCAGACGAACTCGCGGCCCTCACGCGCATGCTCGACGATGCCGCGACGGCACCTGCGGACGGAGCGCCGGAGCGTGGCTCCGCGATCCTGGTAGAGGGCGAGGCGGGCATCGGCAAGACGACCCTGCTCGCCGCCGTCGAGCAGCACGCGCGGCGCGCCGGCTTCCGCGTGCTGACCTGTACCGGCATCCAGGGTGCGAACAGCGTGGGCTTCGACGGCCTGCACGAGCTCCTCCACCCGCTGCTGCCCTTCGCCTCCGCCCTGCCGCCCCGGCAGCGGACCGCACTGCTCACGGCCCTCGCGGTCGAGGACGGCCCGAGTCCGGACCGTCTGCTGGTGAGCACCGCGACGCTCGGGCTGCTCGAGGAAGCCGCGTCGCACCGGCCGGTGTTCGTCCGTGCCGAGGACCTGCAGTGGCTCGACCGGTCCACCACGGAGGTGCTCGACTTCGTGGGGCGCAGACTCTCCAACGCCCCGGTCGTCGTCATCGCGGCGGCCCGGACCGGTCACGCCCCGAACGCCGTCCCCCCGTGCAGCTTCCCGCGGTTCGAGCTCGGGCCGCTCCCCGACGACGACGCCGAGGCCCTGCTCGACGCACACGCCGGCACCCTGTCCGCCTCGGTCCGTCGACGGGTGCTGGCCGAGGCCGGTGGGAACCCCCTCGCCCTGCACGAACTCCCCGTCACCTGGACCACGGGCAGCCCGGCCACCATCGCGTCCCGACTCCCCACCACGCGGCGGCTCGAGCAGGCGTTCCTCGAGCAGGTCGCCGCGGTCCCGTCCGGCAGCCGTTCGTTCCTGCTGCTCGCCGCGGCGGCGGACGACGCGGGCCTGCAGGACGTCATGGCGGCGGCCCGGACGATGGACCTCGGGGTCGACGACCTCGAACCGCTCGAGGAACTCGGGCTCCTCCGCACCGACCTCGTCTCCCTGCGCTTCCGCCACCCGCTCCTGCGTTCGGCGGTGATCGGCAACGCCTCGGCCGCCGCCCGGTCCGCGGCGCACCGGGCGCTCGCGTCGGTGGTCACCGACGGCATGCGCGCCGCCTGGCACCGGGCCTCGGCGACGTTCGAGCGGGACGAGTCCATCGCCGCCGACCTCGAGACCGCCGCCGACCGCGCGGCACAGCGGGGTGCCCGCCCCGAGGCGGTCCGGGCCTACGAGCGTGCGGCCACACTGTCGCAGGGCGTCACCGGCCGGGCACGTCGGCTGGGCCGCGCCGCCGAGACCGCTCGGGCCGCCGGCATGACGGCCGAGGCGATCGAGCTCCTGGAGCTGGTCGACTCCCTCGCTGCCGACCCCGAGACGGTCACCGAGACCGCCGTCACCCGGACGGTGCTGAGCCTGACCACGGGTGCTGCCGGCCGACCGCGCATCGAACTCCGCCGGATCCGGCCCGTGCTCGCCGGCCCGGAGCACGCGGACCGGCTCGTTCGGGTGCTCTGGGCGGCCGCCCTCAACGCCCGCGGCCGCAACCTGCCGCGGTCGGAGTGGCAGGACATCGAGGCGGCGCTGCTCGCGGTGCGGTCCGCGAGCCCGCTGAAGCCGGTGGCCCTCGCCGTGCTCGCGCCGCTCGGCTCCGCCCACCACCTGCGCGCCGAACTCGCACACCTGGTGCCGCAGCTCACCGAGCAGCCGCTCGCGATGGCGTCCCTCGCGATCGCCGCCGAGTCCCAGCAGGACCTCGAGACCGCGCTGACGTGCTGGGAGCTGGCGTACGAGCGCGCCCACCAGCTCGGCGCCGTCGCCGACGAGACCCAGGCGCTGCGGGGCCGGGCGACGGTGCTCATGCTGCGCGGGCGGGTGCGGGACGGCCTGGCCGACGCCGAGTACGCCGTCCGCATCGCCCGCGACGTGCAGCTCCCGCTCATCGCCGGGATGGCCTACGCCACGCTCGCCCGCGGCCACGCCCTGCTCGGCGACGACGAGGCAGCGCTGGTCGCCCTGCGCGAGGGCTCGGAGTTCGCGCACGGCGGGCGGCTCGCCCTCGCCAGCGCCGACGCGCGGTGGGCAGCGGGACTCGTCGCCCTCGGTCAGCGGCGCCACCGCGACGCCCAGATCGAGTTCACGCACATGACCGTCCACGCGACCCGGTCCCTGTGGGCGATCGCCGACCGCACCGAGGCCGCGGTCCGGGGTGGGCGACCCGAGTCGGTCGTCGAGAACCTCACCGAGGCCGAGGCGGTCGCCCGCACCACCGGTTCGGCGCACCTGACCGCACTCGTCGTCCGGAGCCGGGCGCTGCTCGCCGAGGGCACGGACGCGGCGGGAACGGACACGGACGGCGCGGACCCGGAGCCCCTCTACGCCCGCGCGATCGATGTCGGCCGTCTCGCCGACGCCCCGGTCGAACTGGCGAGGACCCAGCTGCTGTTCGGCGAGTGGCTCCGCCGCGAGCGCCGTGTGGTCGAGGCGCGGCTGCACCTGCGCGAGGCGCTCCACGCGTTCGACGCCGCCGGCACCGCGGGCTTCGCCGCCCGCGCCGCGGCGGAACTCCGCGCAGCCGGCGAGGCCCCGGAGCGGGCCGACAGCACGACGACGCCGACGCGCGAACAGCTCACGCCCCAGGAGCTGCAGATCGCGCGGCTCGCCGCCGCCGGCATGACGAACCGCGAGATCGCGGACCGCATCTACCTGTCGCACCGCACGGTCAGCACACACCTGTACAAGGTGTTCCCGAAGCTCGGCGTGACGAGTCGGACCGAGCTGGCGGCCGCGCTGGCAGCGTCCGGTCCGACGGACTGACGCACCGGGTCACGGCCTGGAGGCTCGGGTTACGTCACGCAACGGATGCACCGTCGGCGGACCAGCTGCGAGCCTCGTGGCGGCGACCCGGCACCGGGTCGCGACCACGACGACCACCGGGAGGCGCCCATGCCGGAAGGCTCCGCCGACGACACGGCGAGCGGCATGGCCGACGACACGGGCGGTGACGCCGACCACGCGGCCGCGCGGCTGCCGGACGCGCCGAGCGCGTTCTTCACGGCGCTCGTCACCGAGCACTTCGTGCTCCAGACCGCGCGCGGCATCACCGTCTCGGAGTCGTCGACCCGGGCCGCGATCTACCTGACGACGTTGTCGAGCGCCCTGGTGGCGTTCGGGTTCCTGGCCGACACCGACTTCGCCACGGGCTACCTCGCCGTGGTGATCCCGGTCGTCGTGCTGCTCGGCGTCTTCACCTACGAGCGACTCGTCCAGACCTCGCTCGAGGACGTGGTCGCCCTCGCCGCGATGCAGCGGATCCGCCGCTGGTACGGCACGATCCTGCCGGGCGCCCCGCGGTACTTCCCGGTGCCCGCGGACCGGATCGCCCCGAACGAGCTGCTCGACATCGGGCTCCGGCTGTCCTGGCGCGGGGTGTTCTTCACGCTGTCGAGCGCGATCGCGGTGGTGAACTGCATCGTCGCCGGTGCCGGGGCGGCCCTGCTGACCGCGAGCACGTGGGCGCCGTCCGGGGCACTGGCCGCCGGGGTGGTCACGGCCGTCCTGCTCGCCGGGGTGCACGGCGTCTACCAGGAGCGTCGGTACGCGCGAGTCCTCGGCATCCTGCGGTCGGCCGCCCCCGCGACGGACGTCTGACCCTGCCGTGGTGGAGCTGGCTCCACCACGGCCCTCTTGTCCGCACCAGTGACCGGCCGCCGAGAACGAGATGGACTGACACCATGACCGAACCCCTCCTGCAGGCACACGACCTGACGAAGTCGTTCCCCGGGCCGGAACAGTCGAGGGTCCCGGTGCTCCGGGGTGTCTCGCTGTCCGTGCTGCCGGGCGAGTTCGTCGCCGTCGTCGGCCCCAGCGGCTCCGGCAAGTCGACGCTGCTGTACTGCCTGTCCGCCCTCGAGCCCTACGACAGCGGATCGGTGTCGATCGCCGGGCAACGCCTCGAGACCCTCCGACCGAAGCAACTGCAGGCGCTCCGTCGTTCGACGGTCGGCTTCGTGTTCCAGTCGTTCAACCTCATCCCGTCGCTGACCGCGCGGCAGAACATCGCGCTGCCCGCCAGCCTCGCCCACCGGCCGGTCTCCGCGGCCCAGATCGACGCCGCGCTCGCCTCGGTCGGACTCGCCGACCGCGGAGACCACCGCCCGGGCGCGCTGTCCGGCGGGCAGCAGCAGCGGGTCGCGATCGCACGGGTCCTGGCGTCCGAACCACACGTCGTGTTCGCCGACGAGCCGACCGGCGCCCTCGACACCACCGCCGGTGACGCGGTCCTCGACCTGCTGCGCCGGGTGGCCGACGGTGAGCGGTCGGTGGTGATGGTCACGCACGACCTCGAAGCGGCCGCGCGTGCCGACCGTGTGCTCGTCCTGCGCGACGGCACCGTGCACCGCGAGCTGACGCACCCGGACGCCGCCGAGGTCCTCGAGGCCCTGACCGCCGCCGCGCAGGAGGTCTGACGTGCTCCGACTCGTCATGAGTGACCTGCGGCAGAACGCCGGCATCTGGATCGGCGCCCTCGTCGTCAGCGCGGCCACCGCAGCGGCCGCCGCCATCGCCGCCGGGATGCTCGAGACCGGCTTCGCGGTCATCGGGTCCGGCAGACCGACGGACCTGCTCCGAGCCGGCGGCCTCACCACGCTCGCCTCGCTCGTCGTCGTGCTGACGATCGTCGCCGTCACCGCGGTCCTCGGCAGCGTCACCCGCCTGACGATCGACCTGCAGCGTCGCGGTTACGCGCTCTGGCAGCTGGTGGGGGTGCCGTCCCGCACGGTGACGGTGGTCGTCCGGCTGCAGCTCGCGGTCGTGGCGCTGGTCGGCAGCACGATCGGCTGCGTCGTCGTGGCCCCGTTCGTCCCGGCGTTCCTGCACTTCGGCTTGTCGCAGTCCGACGGGCTCCGGGGCCTCGACGAACGGTTCGGTCCGACCAGCGCCGTCGCGGTCGTGCTCGCCGTGACGGTCGTGGTCGTCCTGAGCAGTCTCCGGCCGTCGCGCCGAGCCGGCCTCGTCCGCCCGATCGAGGTCCTGCGGGAGCCCGAGTCCGTCCGCATCCGGACGACCTGGACCCGGTGGGCCGCGGGGGCCGTGGCGCTGCTGCTCGCCGGGCTGCTGACCAGCTCGATCGTCGACGCCGGCGTCCGGACCGGTGGGCAGGTGCTGCTCATCGGGCCGCTCCTGACGGCGGCCTGCACCGCGATCGGCCCCGTGGTGTTCCCGGCCGCCCTCCGGGCCTGGACGTCGGTGGTGCCCGCGCACCGATCGGCATCGTGGTTCCTCGCGCGCAACGCCGCCGCGTTCTCCGTCGACCGGAGCAGCGCCACGGTGAGCGCGCTCGTCATCACGATCGCGCTGCCCGGCAGCCTCTTCGCCGGCTTCGACACCCTGGGTGACGCCGTGCAACAGACCACGGGGTCGTCGGGTGGCGGACTCGACGTGCAGAGCGTCCTGCTCATGCTCGGCGGGCCGCTGCTCGTGTCGCTCTTCGGCGCGGCCGCCACCGTCCTGATGGCCGGACGCAGCCGCGAGCAGGAGGCCGCGCTGGTCGAGGCCGCCGGCGGGTCGCGCGCCACCGTGCTCGCCCGTGCCGCCTGGGAGTCCGTCATCCTCGTCGGCACCGCGGTCCTCGTGTCCGCCGTGGTCCTCGTGCTCACCGCCTCCGGACAAGCCGTCGCGCTCGCGGTCACCGTCCCCGGCACGCAGCCCCACCTGGGGTTGCAGGCCGCACTCCCGGCCGCCCTCGTGAGCCTCGTGCTCATGGTGGCCGCCGGCACGATCCCCCTCGTCACCGGACGCCGACGCAGCATCCCGCTCGTCCTCGCCGCCGACTGAACCGAACCAGGAAGACCCCTCTTGCGCATCCTCTTCTCCGGCGTGCCCGCACTCGGACACCTCCTGCCCCTCGTCCCGCTCGCCCGTGCCGCCCAGGCGGCCGGACACGACGTCGCCCTGCTCACCAGTGGTGGGATGCGCGAGCCCATGGCGACCGAACTGCCCACGGTGCCGGTCCTGGCGGCCGGCCCCATGCCTCCCGGCCTGTTCGCCGAGGTGGCCCGACGCATCCCCGGCAGCGACCCCGCGAACCGCCCCGAGCCGGCGGCCGTCGCCGAGTTCTTCGCCGGCACCCGCGTCGACCTGACCGTCGACGACGCCGTCCGCGCAGCGCGCGGGTGGGCCCCCGACGTGGTCGTCGCCGACGCCGTCGATCTGGTCGGGCCGCTCGTCGCCGCGGAGCTCGGCGTGCCGTACGCGATCGTCGCCTTCGGCCCCGAGGTCCCCGAGGAGTTCCGCCGCCCGATGGCCGAACTCGTGCTCCCCCGCTACGCACAGCGCGGAGTGGCGCCGACCCCGCCGATCGCGCTGCTCGACCCGACGCCGGTGTCGCTGCAGGCACCCGGATGGGCGCAGCCGCTCGTCACGATCCCGTTCCGCTCCGAGCCGCACAGCCGACCAGACGCCGCCTCCGAGCAGTCGCTCGCACCGTTCCCGGTGAGCGAGTGGCGACCGCGGGTGCTCGTCACCCTCGGTACGGTCTTCGGCGACGCGGCGCTGCTGACGGCGATCCTCGACGGGTTCCACCCCGACGAGGCTGACCTGGTGGTGACCGTCGGCGTCATCGGCGAGCGCCTCGATGACACCGAGCACGTCCACTTCGTGCCGTTCCGCCCGATGCGCGAGCTGCTCGAGGGCGTGGACCTGGTCGTCGCCGCGGCCGGTGCCGGCACGGTGCTCGCCGCGGCCAGCGTGGGTGTGCCGATGGTGCTGCTCCCGCAGGGCGCGGACCAGTTCGTCAACGCGGCCCGTGCCGCCGGTGCCGGTGTCGCGGTCGTGGTCGACGAGCCGTCGGCGGTCGGTCCGGCGGTGCACCGGATGCTCGCGGAGCGCAGCCACTTCGCCGCGGCACGGCGACTGGGCGAGGAGACCGCGCAGCGCCCGAGTGCGACGGACGCCGTCCGGGAGCTCGTCGAGCGGCTCGAGCGAGTCGCCTGACGACGGCGCTCGTCAGCGGTCGGTCGGCCCGGGTCCTGCGTGAGCGATGCGGTCACCGCGAGCGGCTGACGTTGCAGGATCGAGACACCGGTCCGGCCCGTCATGCGGGATGGTTGAGTCACCGATCGAGGACAGGACGGAGCGCACGGTGGAACGAGTGGTGGGGTGGGCCACGGTCGCGGTGGTCGTCACCGTGACGGTGTCGATGTTGCTGCTGGTCCAGACGACCACCTGTCTCGACGCCGTCCCCGGAGCGGGCACGAGCTCCTGCACGACGACGCCGATGGTCGGAGTCGCCGGCACGTGGGTCGCGGCTGTCACCGGCGCCCTCGTGCTCGCGGTCTGCGTGTGGCAGATCGTCCGGGCGGTCCGGTCGGACAGGGCCGTCCGATGACGCGCACGGGCCCTGCGGCGAGTCAGCGGCCGTGGACACTGATCGCCGTCCTGGTGCTGGTGGGCTGGGCGGTCGTGACGGCACTGCTGTTCCCGGTCACGGGGATGGACGAGCACGAGGGGCCCGGCGACCAGGTCTGGCGGACCTCGTCGAGCACGCTCGGCGTGCCGCTCTCACCCGAGTGGGACGTCCTGGTCTGGCTCGCCGCGCTCGCGCTGGTGCCGGTCGTCGTCGTCGGTCTCGCGTTCCTGCTCCGCCGCCGACGACCGCACACCGCGCCCGTCAGTCCGTCGCCGGGTGGCCCTGTCCGCTGAGGTACGCGCGAAGCACGTCACGGACACTCGTCCACGACTGCACGCCGTAGCGGTCGTTGTCGACGTGGTGCAGCTGCGCCTGCCCGCTGAACATGCTCACGAAGTACTGCATCCCCTGCCACGCCGGGAACGTCTCGTCGGGGTCCTTCGACAGGCGCCTGCCGACGGCGCTCATCGCGGACAGGGTCCCGGTCGTGCCGGCCCACTGCAGCCGGAAGCGCTCCCCCGTCAGCTCACTCATGGTGCGTGCGACGTCACGCGCGGTGACCTGGTCGCCCGCCATCTCGATCACCCGCGGAGCATCGTCGTCCAGGGCGGCGAGGGCCGTGACCCGGGCCACGTCGTCCTTCGTGGTGAAGTCGAGCACCTGGTCCGCGGACGACCAGAACAGCACGAGCCGGCGGCCGGACAGGATCATCGGCGCCTCGCCGGTCAGCAGGTCGGTGAACATGCCAGTCAGGATCGAGGTCGCCTGCACCGGGGCCGCGTCGAGGTCGGCCGCGAACTCCCGCCGCAGCTCGAAGTTGCGGTTGGTGCCGGGTGCGATCCGCCGGTAGTCGGCCGAGTAGTCGGACGGGATGAACCGCCGGACGCCCGCCGCCACGGTCGCCGCGAGCAGCGCACGCTGGGCGTCGACGATCACCGGACGGGTCCCGCTCACCGCGGAGACCACGACGTCGGCCCCGCTCACGGCCCGGCTCAGGGCGTCGTGGTCGCCGTACTCGGCGGCGACGACGTCGACACGGGGGTCGCCGCCGAAGCGCTCATCAGCGGTCCTGCTGCCGGGCCGGGTGAGGACCCGCACCCGCACGTCGTGCTGGGTGAGCTCGCGGACGATGCGGTGCCCGAGGTCGCCGGTGGCGCCGGCGACGAGGATGGTGGTGGTCATGGGCGGGGCCTCACTGCAGTGGTGGTCGACGTGGTCGTCGCGGTGCGCCGTCGGGATCGCTCCGGGACGGCGAGGGGGTGTTGGAACGTGGGGTCCGCCTGATCTGGTCCGGCTGTGCCCAGCCCGGCGGTGAGCGCGACGCGGGCCAGCAGCCGGCGCAGCGTCGTCTGTTCGTCGTCGTCGAGGTGCCGCATGAGCACGCCCTCCGCGCCGCGAAGGGCGGACCGCGTCCGGGCGAGCAGGGCACGCCCGGCGTCGGTGGGGTGGACCTGCCGCACCCGCCGGTCCGTCGGGGCGGGGCGGCGTTCGACGAACCCGCCCGCCTCGAGCGCGTCGACGATGTAGGTCATTTGGGTCTTGTCGATCCCGAGGCGCTGCGCGAGCCCGAGCTGCGACGACGGCTCCTCGGTGGTGGTCGCGACGAGCACCTGGTAGCCACGGGGTCCTCCCGGCACGTCGGCGACCGCCTCGCTGCCCAGCCGCGTGAAGCCCTGGAGCGCCAGCGGCAGCGCCCACCCGAGTTCGGATTCGATGCCCTCGGCACCCCAGTCGATCTCGGGGAGTGCGTCGGTCGGCGTCGGGGTGTCCATACCGGAGACCGTACCCGAACAAGAACGTCTTGTGCAAAGATCATCTGCGATCAAGACGGACAGCCGTCACGACACCGAACACCCGAGGACCCCATGTCGGACACCGCAGCCATCACCCCGTTCACCCTCGACGTCCCCCACGCGGAACTCGACGACCTGCGCCGCCGTCTCCTGACCACCCGCTGGCCCGATGCCGAGACCGTCGAGGACACCTCGCAGGGACCCCGACTCGAGAAGGTCCGCGCCCTCGTCGAACACTGGGCGACGGAGTACGACTGGCGCCGGACCGAGGCGCTGCTGAACGGCTGGGGCCAGCACACGACCCACATCGACGGGCTCGAGGTCCACTTCCTGCACGTCCGGTCCGCCGTCCCCGGCGCCCGCCCGCTCCTGCTCACCCACGGCTGGCCCGGTTCCGTCCTGGAGTACCGCCACGCGATCGACCCGCTCACCGACCCGGTGGCACACGGCGGCGACGCGGCGGACGCCTTCCACGTCGTGATCCCGAGCCTGCCCGGCTTCGGCTTCTCCGGGAAGCCGACGACGACCGGGTGGAACACCGCCCGGACCGCGAGGGCCTGGTCGGTGCTGATGTCCCGGCTCGGGTACCGGGACTGGTTCGCCCAGGGCGGTGACCTCGGCGCCACCGTCACCGCGGAGCTCGCAGCCCTGCAGGCCGCCGGGGACATCGGGCTCGCCGGGATCCACCTCAACATGGCCCTGTTCATGCCGACGGACGACGAGGCCCGGAACGCCTCCCCCGACGAGCAGGTCATGCTGCAGGAGAGCGGCCAGTACTGGCGGGAGCTGTCGGCCTACTCGCAGCAGATGTCGACCCGCCCGCAGACCATCGGGTACTCGCTGGCGGATTCCCCCGTCGGGCTGGCGTCGTGGATCTACGCGATGTTCCAGGACGTCGGCGGCTCGCACGACGAACACGGCGATGCCGAGCGGCTCTTCCCGCTCGACGAGATCCTCGACGACGTCATGCTGTACTGGCTGCCGAACACCGCCGCGTCCGCGGCGCGGATCTACTGGGAGGCGACCCGCACCGGCTGGGCCACCCCGGGCACCGTCGAGGAACCACTGACCCTGCCCGTCGGCCTGAGCATCATGCCGGGCGAGTACGTCCGCCGGTCGCGCCGCTGGGCAGCGCGCCGGTACACCGACCTGGTGTTCTTCAACGAGGTGGCGCGCGGCGGGCACTTCGCGATGCTCGAACAGCCGGAGCTGCTCGTCGACGACGTCCGTGCGACGTTCCGGAGCCTGCGCTGAGGCACTGCACGCACACCGGGGCGGACGGGAGGCCCGGTGCCAGCTGGCACCGGGCCTCCCGTCCGTCACGGCGAGCGTTCCGGACCCGCCCGTTACGCTGTCCCCGTGTCAGAGCCGCGCCGCAGTCCGGGGAACCAAGCTTCACTGCGTGAAGCCAACCGGGGTCGGGTCGTCAGTGCGGTGAAGCGGCACGGCGGACTGACGCAGGTCGAGCTCGCCGGGGTCACCGGGCTCTCCCCCGCGACCGTCTCGAACATCGTCAAGGAACTCGTCGCGACCGGTGCCCTGCACGCGACGCCGAGTACCTCGAGTGGCCGCCGGGCGCTCCGCGTGACCCTGCCGCACGGCCTCGGGCTGGTCGCCGGGGTACACGTCTCGCCGCGGCACCTGCGGCTGGCGCTGTCGGACCTGAACGGCGCCGTCCTGGCCGAGCGACACATGCCCCTGGCCCGTGACCACCGGGCGGACGCCGAACTCGACAAGACCGCGCTGCTGGTGCTGGACATGGTGGAGTCCATCGAGTCGTCGATGGACGAGGTGCTCGCCGTCGGCCTCGCCGTGGCCGCCCCGATCGACGCCCGCACCGGCATGACGGCGCGCGGCGGGATCCTGCGCGGATGGGACGGCGTCGCGCTCGGCCAGTCGCTCGCCCGACGGATGGACAAGCCCGTGCAGGTCGACAACTCGGCCAACCTCGCCGCCCTGGCGGAACACCGGAGCGGTGCCGCCCGTGGCCGGGACACCGTGGTGACGCTCGACGTCGGCAACGGCATCGGTGCCGGACTCGTGCTCGGCGGGCACCTGTTCCGCGGGCACCACGGCATCGCCGGTGAGTTCGGGCACACCCCCGTCCTGCCGAACGGCCCCCTGTGCCGGTGCGGGAACCGCGGGTGCCTCGAGGCGATCGCCGGCGCACCCGCCGTGCTCGAGGGCGTCCGCGACGAGGTCGGCACCCTCAAGCTGGCGGACCTGATCCTGCGCGCGATGGGCGGCGACCAGGTCTGCATGCGCGCCGTGGCCGACGCCGGGCGGGCGATCGGTTCGGCGGCGGTGGGGCTCTGCAACGTCCTCGACCCGGAGCGGGTGGTGGTCACGGGCGAGTTCGCGCGTGCCGGAGAACTCCTGCTCGGCCCGATGCGGCACGCCCTCGAGTCGTCGTTGATCGTCGACGTGGACGGCACGCCGGACGTGGTGCAGGGGCAGCTCGGCGAGAAGGCCGCGGTGACCGGCGCGCTGGCCCTGGCGATCGAAGCCGTGGACGTGACGCGCGCACGCTAGGCGGAGACGCGCCGGGCGTGCCGGCCAGGGCACCCCGTGCAGGCCGGGGCGCTCCGCGCTGCGCCGGCCGTGCCGCTCCGCGCCCTCCGGATAACGTTTTCGTCACGGCGCGCGGTCCTTGCGTTCAACTCTTGCAGCCAAGAACGCTCGCTGTCACACTCAGGGCACCGCCGATGGGGGCGGTCCACTGTTGGAGGACGTTTCAATGAAGAAATCCACCACACGAGCGATGCTGGGCGTCAGCGCCCTGCTGCTCGCGATCACCACCCTGGCGGGCTGTTCCAACGGCGCGGACGCCGGGACCGGTTCCGGCGGAGGCGGCGGCGACGCGTCGAAGGCCAAGATCGGCCTGCTCCTGCCCGACTCCGTCACCGCCCGCTACGCCAGCGCCGACCGCCCGCTCTTCACCGCCGAGGTGAAGAAGCAGTGCAGCGGCTGCTCGGTCATCTACGCGAACGCCGACGGCGACGCGTCGAAGCAGCTGCAGCAGGCCCAGTCGATGCTCACGCAGGGCGTCAAGGTCCTGGTCCTCGACCCGTTCGACGGCGAGGCCGCAGCGTCCATCGTCCAGCAGGCGAAGGCCAAGAAGGTGCCGGTGATCTCCTACGACCGGCTCATCAACAGCCCCGACCTGAGCTACTACATCTCGTTCGACAACGAGAAGGTCGGTGAGCTGCAGGGCCAGGCACTCGTCGACGCCCTCAAGGCGAAGAAGGTCCCGGAGGGCTCGGGCATCATCATGGTGAACGGCTCCCCCACCGACAACAACGCCTCGCAGTTCAAGAAGGGCGCGCACTCGGTCATCGACGACAGCGGCTACAAGGTGCTCGCCGAGTACGACACCCCCGGGTGGGACCCCGCCAAGGCGCAGGACTGGGCAGCCGGCCAGATCAGCAAGCTCGGCAAGGACAAGATCACCGGCGTCTACGCAGCGAACGACGACACCGGCGGCGGCGTCATCGCGGCCCTGAAGTCGGCCGGCGTCACCGAGCTCCCGCCCGTCACCGGGCAGGACGCCTCGCTCGCGGGGATCCAGCGGATCCTCGCCGGTGAGCAGTACATGACCGTCTACAAGGCCTTCAAGCCCGAGGCGTCGAAGGCCGCCGACCTGGCGATCCAGTTCGCGAAGGGTGAGACCCCGAAGGGCGACACCACCGTCGACACCGCCGGGGGCGCCAGCGTCCAGTCGACGCTGCTCGACCCGGTCGCCGTCACCACGGACAACGTCCAGTCGACGGTGGTCAAGGACGGCCTGTACGAGGTGTCGAAGATCTGCACCGCGCAGTACAAGTCGGCCTGCGACAGCGCCGGCATCAAGTAGGTCCGACCCCCTCTGCCCGCCCGGTCCGACTGCGGACCGGGCGGGCCTCACCGATCGAGGACGACACCCGTGAGCACGACACCCGTGAGCAACGCGTCACCAGCAGCACACCCCTCCGCCGACCCGGTGATGTCCCTGCGCGGGATCACCAAGCGGTTCGGCGCCGTCCAGGCCCTCAGCGACATCGACTTCGACGTCTACCCGGGCGAGGTGGTCGCCATCGTCGGCGACAACGGCGCCGGCAAGTCGACGTTCGTGAAGATCCTCGCCGGGGTCTACACGCCGGACGGTGGCACGATCACCTTCGGCGGCGACGAGGTCAGCGTCCCGAACCCCGCGGCGGCCCAGACCCTCGGCATCGCCACGGTGTTCCAGGACCTCGCCCTCGCCGACAACCTCGACGTGGTCTCGAACCTGTTCCTCGGGCGCGAGATCGCCCACCCGTTCCTCGACGAAGAGGAGATGGAGCGCCGATCGTGGGAGCTCCTCCAGCAGCTCGCCGCGCGGATCCCCTCGGTGCGGATCCCGATCGCGTCGCTGTCCGGTGGCCAGCGGCAGACCGTGGCGATCGCCCGCTCGCTGATCGGTGATCCCCAGGTGGTCGTCCTTGACGAGCCCACCGCAGCACTCGGCGTCGCGCAGACCGCCGAGGTCCTGAACCTCGTCGAACGCCTGCGCGAGCGCGGACTCGGCGTCGTCCTCATCAGCCACAACCTCGCAGACGTGCAGGCCGTCGCCGACCGGGTCGCGGTCCTGCGACTCGGGCGGAACAACGGCACGTTCCGCATCGACGACGTCTCCTACGAGGAGATCATCGCGGCCATCACCGGCGCCACCGACAACGCCGTCACCCGTCGCGCCGCCGCCCGCACCGAGCAGGAGACCAGCGCATGAGCAAGACCGACGAGACCCTCACCGCAGCGACCCCGACGCCCTCGGCCGCGGACCTGCAGGACGAGCGGCTCCTGCGCGACCAGGGGATCGGCGGCGCGGCGAAGGCCTTCGTCCGCCGGGTGCGCGGCGGTGACATCGGTTCGCTGCCGGTGGTCGTCGGGCTCATCGTCATCTGGGCGGTGTTCCAGGCGCTCTCCCCCGACTTCCTGTCCCCGGGCAACCTGGTCAACCTCGCCCTGCAGTGCGCCGCGGTCGGCACGATCGCGATCGGCATCGTCCTCGTGCTGCTGCTCGGCGAGATCGACCTGTCCGTCGGCAGCGTCAGCGGGCTCTCCGCCGCGATCCTCGGCCAGGGCCTCACGACGCTCGGCTGGCCGCTGTGGCTCGTGCTCACCGTCGCCCTGGCCGTCGGTGCCGCCGCCGGTCTGCTCTACGGCCTGCTGTTCACCCGCTTCGGGGTGCCGAGCTTCGTCATCACGCTCGCCGGTCTGCTCGGGTTCCTCGGGCTGCAGCTGCTCATCCTCGGCCCGAACGGCTCGATCAACCTGCCGTACGACTCACCGATCGTGCAGTTCGCGTCGGCGTCGTACCTGCCGCCGTGGCTCGCCTACCTGCTCGCCGTCCTGGCCGCCGGAGGACTCTTCTTCACCGAGATCCGACGCGCTGCCCGCCGCCGCCGTGCCGGGCTGTCGACCGGGGCGATGTCGCTGACCATCGTGAAGGCCGTCGCCCTGTTCCTCGGCCTCGCGCTGATGGTCTGGTACCTGTCGCGCGACTTCGGCACCGGCACCTCGTTCGTGTTCTTCATCGTGCTGGTCGTGCTGATGAACTTCGTACTGAAGCGCACCCGTTGGGGCCGCTCGGTCTTCGCGGTCGGCGGCAACGTCGAAGCCGCACGGCGCTCCGGCATCCGGGTGAACCGCATCTACATCTCGGTGTTCATGCTGACCTCGCTCTTCGCCACCGTCGGCGGCATCCTCGCCGCAGCCCGCCTCAACTCGGCGAGCCTGTCGTCCGGCGCCGGTGACACGAACCTCAACGCGATCGCCGCAGCCGTCATCGGCGGGACCAGCCTGTTCGGTGGCCGAGGCAGCGCCTGGTCAGCGCTGCTCGGCATCATCGTGATCCAGTCGATCTCGAACGGGCTCACCCTGCTGAGCCTCGACTCGTCGATCCGCTACATGATCACCGGCGCGGTCCTGCTGCTCGCCGTCATCATCGACTCGCTCTCGCGGCGCAGCCGCGCCAGTCACGGCGCGGCCTGAGCGGGGCCCTGGACCCCGCCACGTCGACGGACGGGAGGCACGGTGCCAGCTGGCACTGTGCCTCCCGTCCGTCTCGGCGCGCGTCTCGGATCCGGAAGACGCCGTCGTGTTCCCCCGACGCCGCCCGGTGCGCGAGACGCCTCCGAAAACGGAGGCGTCTCGGCGACTGGGCGGCGTCTCGGCGCGCTACTTGCTCTTCGAACCCGAGGTCCCCGGCAGGCTGAGGATGTTGTCGGTGCCCTGCGGCACGACGATCAGGGAGCCGTTGTCGCCGGCGCTCTTGAGCGCCTCGATCTCGCGCTGCTTGAGCGCGGCGTCGGACAGCGGGTGCTCGTTGAGGACCTCGTTGGCGTCGGCCTGACCCTGCGCCTCGGCGACCTGCTGCTGCGCCTGCACCTTCTTGGCGTCCAGGAGCGCGCGCTCCTTCGTGACCTGGATCTGCGCCTGCTGCGCCGTGGCGTAGGCGTCGATGACCGACTTCGGCGGGGTGATCTCCTGCAGGGCGAAGTTGTCGACGTGCACGCCCGAGCCCTTCCACCGCGTCTCGAGCGCCTGGATCATCGCCTTCTCGACGGTCCCGCGCTTGGTGATGAGCTCGATGGTGGTGAAGTCATTCGGCACCTGGCGGACGACGCTGCGCACCGAGTTGCCGATGAACTGCGTCTTGAAGTTCTCCTCGGTCTTGTACGACCGGTAGATGTCGGTGACCGACTTCGCGTCGATGCTGTACTGCAGGTTGAGGCTGACGTTCGACGAGACGCCGTCCTGGTCCTGCACGGTGACGTACGGGCCCGAGCGGACGTTGCCGTTGTTGTCCGAGTCGGAGCCGTTGACCGCGTTGATGTACGTGACGGTCTGGTTCCGGATGTTGAACGTGTGGAGCGTGGCCCACGGTGCCTTGAAGTGGAACCCGGAGTCCGTGGTCTGTCCGACGATGTTGCCGGAGATGTCCACCTGGACCTTCGACTCGCCCGTGTCCTGCGCGTACAGGGTGCTGCCGAGCGTGAGCCCGACGAACAGGACGCCGGCGGCGGCCGCGGTCCACGTCGCGATGAGGTTCGGGCGGCGGGTCGGGACGGCGGGGCGTGCCTCGCGACCGGGTGTGGCCGGTCGTGCGGGGGTGGAGTAGGTGCGTGTTCGGAAGAAGAGCGCGACGAGCGCGATGACGAGGAAGACGATGGCGGCGACGAACATGACGATCACTCCTGGATGTTTGTCCGTGCAGTCTGCCGTACCCGGAGGGGTGCGGGTGACGCGGGAGCGCGCGGTGGAGGTCGGAGGCCCTGTCGCCTGGTGCGAGGTTGTACGCCTGGTGCGCCCCTGCCACCTCGCACCACGTGTGCAACCTCGCACCGCGCGACGGCCTCCCTTCGCTCAGGAGACGGGCACCCCTGCCCGATCGATCTCGGCCAGGACTCGGCGGCTTCGACGCACGCCGATCACCGTCGCGACCGTGACGAACACCACGACGACGGCGACGAACACCAGGAACGCCCAACCCCAACCGAACGTCGCGGCCGAGGCGCCGCCGAGTCCCATCAGGCTGAGCCCGGTGCCGATCAGGGTCGGCACCGAGGTTCGGGTGGACCGCCGCTGCCACGCGAGCATCGCCCGCACGAGCGGCACGGCCTCGTGCGCCACCGGTGCCCGTCCGCTGACCTGTCGGGTCACGGACTTGCGGTCCGCCGGGGTGAGCGCGCCGAGCGGCTGTTCCGGCGTCTCGACGAGGTAGGGCAGCAGCCTGCGGTGGCGTCGAGCACGGACCCATGCGGTCACCGCCACGACCGTTCCGGCGACGGCGAGGAGGAACCAGACCAGCGTTGTGAGCCGGAAGGCGGCGGGGGCAGTGGCGGCCACCCAGAGAACCGACATTGCGGCGAGCCCCGCCTGCTGCGACATGATGACCACCGTCGGCCCGTGCTCGACCAGGTACTCGGCACGACGCGTCGCCTCGGCGAGGTCGCTCGGGTTCACCACCCGGGGACCTCGACCCGCACCGAACTGATCCGACCGGCGCGCGTCGTCGCCGTCACGGCCGGGTCGTAGCTGTCGGCGGTCGCCAGGTAGAGGGTGCGCCCGTCCTCGCCACCGAGCGCACAGTCGATCGCGCAGTCCCCGGGTGCGTCGATGCGGTCGGTCACCTCGCCGCCCTCGACGACCCGCAGGAACTCCCCCGTGTCGACCGAGCAGACCCAGATCGCGCCGTCACGGTCGACGGTGCTGCCGTCCGGGGTCACGCCGCCGGGCAGCGCTGCCCACTCGCGACGCCCGGTCAGCGAACCGTCGTCCTCGATGTCGAAGGCGGTGAGGCGGCCGCCCCACGTCTCGCTCACCACCAGGGTGCGGGTACCGGGCAGGATGTTGGCGCTGTTCGGGAACACCAGGCCCTCGGCGGCCAGGCGGACGGAGCCGTCGGGGTCGATCACGTAGAGCGGGCCGGGGCGCAGTTCCTCGCCCGCGTACAGGTCGTAGCCGAAGGCGCCGATGTAGGTCCTGCCGGTCGGGGCGTCGACGACCAGGTCGTTCACGAGCGAGGACTCGATGGTGGACAGGTCGGCGAACACCGAGGTGCTGCCGTCCGGGTCGACGGCGACGACCGTGCGGGACTCCATCGAGCTGATGATGAGCCGCCTGTCGGCGAGCCACCCGAGCCCCGACGACTGCCCGTCGACGGTGGCCTCGAGCCGGGGGCCGTCGGTCGAGGACGGGTCGACCGAGAACACCTCGCCGGTGTGCATGTCCGAGTACCAGAGCCGTCCGTCGTGCCAGCGGTTGCCCTCCGGGAACCGGATGCCGGAGATGACGATGTCGGTCGCGGAGTCCAGGGTGATGTGCACGGCTCCAGCCTGCCAGCAGCACCGGGAAGCTGCCCGGACGGATGCCCTCACGGCGGCCTAGGGTCGTCCCATGCCGGGTCGTCACCTCATCCACCACCTGGGCGTCTTCGCCAGCGACTTCGCCGCGAGCGACGCGTTCTACACCGCCGCCCTCGCGCCCCTCGGCATCGGAGCGGGCTACCGCACCGACTCCGTCGCCGAGTTCTGGCAGCACGGGGACGACACCCCGAGCGTCTCGCTCGAGACCGCCCGGACCCCCGAGGCGACGACGCGCGGACTCCACCTGGCGTTCGAGGCCGGATCGCGGAGCGAGGTCGACGCCTTCCACCGAGAGGCCGTGGCCGCCGGCGGGGTGTCCCGGCACGAGCCGCGCTACTGGCCGGAGTACCACGCGTACACCGCGTTCGTGTCCGACCCGGACGGCAACAACGTCGAAGCGCTGATCAAGGAGACCCGACCCTGACCCACAGGACCGAGGTCTGCGCGACGCACCGGGCACGACGGACCCGGCACCACGCATCTGGCACGATCGACCCATGCCCCTCGACGGAACTCCCCTGCACCGGCTCGGCTTCCTGACGATCGGGTCGTTCGACCCCGCCCGACCGTCCGAGGGCCACGAGGACACCCTGCGCGTGATCGAGCGCGCCGAGACCCTGGGCCTCGACAGCGCCTGGCTGCGCCACCGGCACCTGCAGCACGGCATCTCCTCCCCCGTCGCGGTGATGGCGGCGGCCTCGCAGCGCACCGCGCGCATCGACCTCGGCACCGCGGTCACCCCGATCGGCGCGGAGAACCCGTTCCGCCTGGCGGAGGACCTCAGCACGGTCGACGTCCTGCTCGGCGGCCGCCTGAACCCCGGGTTCTCGGTCGGCACCCCGATGAACTTCGACCTGTACCGCGACGCGATCTACCCCGACACCCTGGAGCACGAGGACCTCGGCAACGACCGGCTCCTGCGCTTCCGTGACCTGGTGCGCGGTGACCCCCTGACGGCGACCGAGAGCGTCGAACGCCGCGGCATCGAGGAGTTCGCGAGCACCGTCCAGCCGCACAGCGCCGGCCTGTCCGACCGGATCTGGTACGGCACCGGCAGCACGAAGTCGGCCGTGTGGGCGGGCGAGAACGGCTTCCACCTGCTCACCTCGAGCGTCACCCGCAGCGAGGTCGGCACGGACTTCGCCACGAATCAGCGCGCCCAGATCGAGGCCTACCTCGACGTCCACCCCGACCCCGCTGCCGCCCGCGTCTCGCAGGGCCTGGTCGTCATCCCGACCGACACCGCGACCACCGAGCAAGCGGCCCGCTACCGTGCCTACGTCGACAGCCGCTCGGGTCGCGTCGGCGTGCCGCAGGGCCCCGCCGGGATGCTCTTCGCCGCCGACCTGGTGGGCACGTCCGCCGAGATCGCCGACCGGCTCCGTGCCGACGTCGGCTACCAGGCGGTCACCGAGGTCGCCTTCGCGCTCCCCTTCTCGTTCGAGCCCGACGACTACGCGCAGATCATCACGGACATCGCCGAACGGCTGGGTCCGGAACTCGGCTGGGCGCCGAAGCGCGCGGCCTGAGAACGGCGCCAGACCGACGGACGGGAGGCACGGGGCCAGCTGGCACCGTGCCTCCCGTCCGCCGTTGACTCGCGCCCAGGGCGCGCTCTGGGCGCCGGATCAGTCCTGCTGGTCTGCCTCCACCGCGTCACGCAGCCGGTCGAGCACGTCCGGCACCGCTGAGCGCACCCGGCTCCAGCTCGGGATGAACGGCTTGTCGTTCGGCCGCGCCGTGAAGGCGCCGCCGGCGTCGAGGATCGCCTTGGTGAAGAGCTCCACGGCGGCTTCCTCGGCGTGCTGGTCGAACGCGAGCCCGCTCATCTCGGCTTCGTGCCGGTAGACCTCGACGATGTCGAGTGCGTTCCGGTAGTACGTCGCCTTGAGCACGCGGAACGAGTCGGACGTGAGCGGGACGCCCATCGTCGCGAGCTTCCGGAGCAGCGACTGCACGATGTCGTTGCCCATCCGGGCGAGGCCTCCGGTGCCGTCGGCCTCGGCGAGGGGCTGGTGCTTGTGGTCGTACGCGTCGGCGATCTCCACCTGGCACACCTGCCGCGTCGCGTAGTCGCGGTAGACCTCGGAGAGCATGCCGATCTCGAGTCCCCAGTCGCCGGGGATCTTCAGGCCGTTCAGCACGTGAGCGCGCATCGCGAACTCGCCGGACAGCGGGTAGCGGAAGCTGCTCAGGTACTCCAGGTACTCGGACTCCCCGTAGACCTGGCGGAGCGAGCGGAGCAGCGGCCCGACGAGCAGCCGCGCGGCGCGGCCGTTGATCCGACCGTCGGCGACGCGGGCGTAGTAGCCCTTCGAGAACTCGTAGTCGAACGCGGGGTTCGCGACCGGGTAGAACAGCCGCGCGAGCATGCCCCGCTCGTAGGTGGTGATGTCGCAGTCGTGCAGGGCGATGCAGTCCGCCCGCTCCGACGCCAGGGCGTACCCGGTGCAGTACCAGACGTTCCGGCCCTTGCCGGGCTCCCCCGGTGCCAGTCCCGCGCGCTCCAGTTCGGCGTCGAGCTCGCGCAGTCGGGGCCCGTCGTTCCACAGGATCCGGTGCCGCTGCGGCAGCCGCGAGAAGAACTCGCGGGCGTGCTCGAACTGCGACCGGTCGGCCCGGTCGAGCCCGATCACGATCTCGCTGAGCCAGTCGGCCTCGGCCAGCTCGTCGACGATCCGCGACAGGGCCGGACGCTCGAGCTCGGAGTACAGCGCCGGCAGGATCAGGCTCATCGGGCGCTTCTCGGCGAAGCCCCGCAGGTCCTCTTCGAGGCTCGCGGTGCTGCGGCGACCGAGGTCGTGGAACGTCGTGATGACGCCGTTCTGGTGGAAGTCGCTCATCGGTGGCTCCTGACGGACGGGGTGGTGAACCGGGTGAGCCCCTCGGTCCAGCCCTGCGGGCCGGGGGCGGTCGTGCGGTGGACGCGCTCGGGGCGGTCGTCGGCGAGTGGTCCGGGTGCCGGGCCGTGCCCGCGGACCACGACGGCGAAGTCGACCGCGTCGAGCAACGCCGTGTCGTTCGGGCCGTCGCCGAGTCCGATCGTGCGCGGGACCGTCCCCGTCCGACGCTCGTGGTCGGCGATTAGCGTCCGGACCGCCGCGCCCTTGTCGCGGCCGGCCGGCAGCACGTGCCAGAACCGGCCGCCGCGCACCAGGTCGAGGCCGACCGCGGCGAGCGCCGCGCGGAACGCGTCCGCCCGGTCGTCGTCCTCGGCGTGCCAGAGCAGCACCTCGGACGCCTCGCGCTGCTGCGCTCGTCCGGCCGCTTCGAGGTCGAGGCCGGTCCACGCGGCGACGACCGCGTCGGTCACGCCGCCGAAGGTCTCGAACCGCAGATGCAGTGCCCGGCGGACGTGGTCGAGTTCTCCGTGCAGCCGCTCGAGCTCGCCGTCGACCGGTCCGACCAGTACGTCGCCCGCCGGTCCGACCACGACCGCACCGTTCTCCGCCACGAACGCGTGCCCGTCGAGCCCGGTGCGTGCCTGCAGCGTCGTGATCTCGGCACGCGTCTTGCTGCTGCAGAACACCACGGGGACGTCGTCCGCCCGCAGCTGTTCCAGCATCGGCAGGGCCGCGTCGAACGAGTAGTCGTGGTGGTCGAGGAACGTCCCGTCGAGGTCCGTGACGATCATCATGTCGGGTGTTGGCATCGTGCTCCGCTGGCGGCTGGCTGGGCTGCGGGCGACGATGCCCCGGACCACCCTGCCACGCGCATGCGTCGGTTGGGTGAACAAGCCGGCGTCGGTCGCGCGACGCGACCAGTGGACGGTGCATTCGCACGACACGCCCGGTGACCACCGATCTGTGAGGATGTCCCCTTCGTGCACACTGCGCAAGTGAAGGGGGTGGACATGAACCGATCAGCCGAGCCGGACAGCGCGCTCGTGGCGGCAGCAGCGCGCGGCGACCGCAACGCGGTCACCGCGTTGTTCGACCGTCACGCCGAGACCATGACCCGGTACACGTGGGCACTGGTCACGCGGCGCATGGACGTCGAGGAGATCGTGCAGGACGCGTTCCTGACCCTGTGGCAGAAGGCCGACAGCGTGGAGGTCCCCTGGGAGTCACTCCTGCCGTGGCTGCTCGTCGTGTGCCGGAACCACGCCGCGAACCTGCGGCGACAGCAGCGGCGGCACGAGGGTCTCGACCTGCCCGACGAACTCGCAGCGCCCGAACCGGACGACGACGCCCGCGAGCGACTGCGGTGGGTCCGCGCCGAGATCGACGCGCTCGCACCACTCGATCGCCAGGTGTGCGAGCTCTGCCTCATCGAGGGCCGCTCCTACGCCGAGGCCGCCGACCTGCTCGGCATGAGCGTCGGCGCCGTCACCCAGTGCGTGTGGCGGTCCCGTGCACGGATCAAGAAGGCGGTGACGAACGATGAACGATGAACGACGAACCGACCACGGGTCCCCGATGAGCAACGAGCCGCCCGGTGGCGACGAGATGCAGCGGATGCTCGCCGGCATGCGGCAACAGGTCGTCCGGGGCATGCACGACAAGCCACGCCCGGCCTCCGCACGCCGTCGCGTCGGCCTCATCGTGGCGTTGATCGGCGTGCTCGGCATCGGCACTGCGAGCGGTTCGGTGGCGCTCGGACTCGTTCCGACGCCCTTCGCCGCAGCACCGGCACCCGCGCCGTCCTCTGTGCCGCCGACACCGGCACCGACCGGGTCACCGTCACCGTCCGCGGCCCGCATCACGCCGACCCCCGCGCCGGCCGACACAACGGCGACGATCCCCGGAGCGTGCACCGACTCCGTGCCGGCCGCTGATGCTCCGCGCTTGTTCGGTTCGCTGGAGATCACCCAGTTCCGCCCCCAGGTACCGGGCGGCAGGACCGATTACTACGTCGACCCCGAGACCCCGTTCAAGGAGGACGCGGAGCTGGTCTGTTCCTGGTCGCCCGGCGGCACCTCGGAGGGCGACGAGGGGCTGTTCCTCGAGATGGGCACGGCAGACCGTGACGTCCTGCAGCTTCGCCTCCGCGCCGACGCCGACGAGGACTGGACCTGCACTGACACGCTCGGGGGACGTTCCTGCCAGCACACCGAGACGTCGATGTACTACTCGGATCAGGTGGAGACGACGCACACGTTCTTCGTGCGCGGCGACACCTGGATCTCGATCACGCAGTCGAACGTCCCGACCGACGGCCTCCTGAGAGCGCTCGTCCAGCAGACCTGGACGGACTGACCGGCGGACTGGAGGCACGGCGCCAGCTGGCACCGCGCCTCCAGTCCGTCATCACGCACGTTCAGAGCCAGTGCTTCCGTTTGAACACCGCTCACAGCACGACCGCCAGCAGCACCATCGCGACGATCGCCGCCGGGTACCCCCACACCCACCGCAGCTCGGGCATGTGCTCGAAGTTCATGCCGTAGATCGACGCCACCAACGTCGGGGCGAACAGGATGGCCGCCCACGACGAGATCTTCTTCACCTCTTCGCCCTGCTCCATCGACGCCCGCGCCAGCCGCCGGCTCTCCTCCCCCTGTGCCAGGCTCGCGCTGGTCATCCGGCGCATCGCGTCGTTCTGCTCCTGCGTCACCAGGGTCGAGTGCAGCGTGAGGGCGTTCTCGAGCAGCGTCCGGAACGTGTCGACCCGCTCGGTGACACGGATCGCGTGGTCGAGCACGTTCCGCAGCTGGTTCTGCACCTCGGTGTCCGTGCCGTACTTCTCGGCACCGCGCAGCAACGCGTTGAGCATCCCGGGCAGCGGGCCGATGGCGCGCTGGAACCCGATGACCTCGCTGAGCAGCTGGTAGATCCGCCGCGAGGACGCCGGGTCGACGTCCCCGTCGAACAGGTCGTCCTCGATGTCGTCGATGTCGTCCTGCAGCCCGGCGACGACCGGGGCGTAGCTGTCGATGACCTCGTCGAGGACGGCGCAGAGCACGCCTCGGACCCGCGCCCCAGGGCTTCCGGATCGGCTTCGAGTCGCTTCCGCACGTCGGCGAGGTTCGGCTGCTCCGCATGCCGGACGGTCACGACGAAGTCGCGCCCGGTGAACAGGTGCACCTCACCGAACTCGACGGTCTCCTCGTCCTCGTCGTACCAGGCGGGTCGCAGCACCACGAACAGGGTGTCGCCGTAGCGCTCGAGCTTCGCCCGCTGGTGTCCCTTGTGCGCGTCCTCGACGGCGAGCGGGTGCAGCCCGAACTCGTCCGCGACCGAGGCCAGCTCGGTGGCCGTCGGTCGGAACAGCCCGATCCAGGCCATCGCACCGCTTCCGGCAGCGTCGAGCGCCTCGTCGGTCAGGCTGAGGTCCTGCGGCGACTCCGTTCGGATTCCGTTGACGTAGATGCCGTTGTCGATGAGGGCCACCGGTGTCCTCCTGGTTCCGTGGTGCATGCGGGCAACCTGCCGAGAATGCCGGACCGCCGACGGCGGGCGCGCTTCCCTGACGGAGCCCTCAAGCTTCGCGCCGGATTCCTGTCGGAGTCCTGACACGCCCTGGGCGCGACCCCGGGACGGACTGGAGGCACGGTGCCAGCTGGCACCGTGCCTCCAGTCCGTCAGCTCGTTGCGTTCAGGACCGCCGGCAGTCCGACCCGCTCGTTGCGTTCAGGGCACGTCCTCGCCGAAGGCGAGCAGCGTCCACGGCTCCAGGTCGTGCATCCCGACGCTGGTCTCCCACTCGGTACGATCCGGCCGGAACTCCCGCTTGACGTAGTCGACGAGATCATCGCCGTAGATGACCACGTCCGTCTGGTGCACCGAGAAGACGGGCGCCCGGCTACCGAGCGGCGCGGCAGGCAGGTAGCGGTGCGAGTACAACGGCACCAGCTGCGGCCACTGCAGCAGGTGCCGCTCGGCCACCTCGAGACGCTGCGACTCATCGCCGGGTCGCTCGCCCCACGACCCGGGCCAGAAGGCGTCCTGACGGACGTCGAACAGGACACCCTCGACCGGCCACCGGATCGCCCGTCGCAGCCGTTCGTCGTTCCGAGCGCGCCAGTCGAACCAGCCGTCCCCGCTCGGCACTGCGAGGGAGAGCAGAGCACGGTGGTCCGCGCCGAACCGGACGCCGTACCGACGCTCGGCCCGGGCCAGTTCCCGTTCGGACAACCCGGGTTCGAGAGCAACACCGAACGTCCGGAGGAGTTCGACGGTCAGGGCTGCGGACACCCCCGCAGCCTAGGCCGACGGACGCGAGCTCCACGAGCACGTGGCAGACGAGACGGCGTGGATCTGACGGAACCCTCGGCACGACAGCGAAGATGGCGAGGTGAACCGCACCGACCGGCTCTACGGCCTCGTGGAGGAGTTGCGCGCCGTCTCCCCGCAACCGCGGAGCGCGCGTCGTCTCGCGGAGCGGTTCGAGGTGTCGGTCCGGACCATCGAACGGGACATCTCCGCGTTGCAGCAGTCGGGTGTGCCCATCTGGGCGGAGCGCGGCCGGACGGGTGGGTACGTGATCGACGCGTCCGCGACGCTCGGCCCGGCGGGCTTCACGCCGGATGAGGCCCTCGCGGTGCTGATCGGGCTCGGGTCGCTGGGGCGGAGTCCGTTCCGGCACGCCGCGCACACCGCGGCCAGGAAGACGCTCGCGGTGATGCCCGCCGGGGATGCCGCACGAGCCAGTGCGCTGGCCTCGCGGGTGCACTTCCTGGAGGACGAGGAGGACACGGTCGCCCCGGCCGAGTTCGCGGCTGCCCTGCGTGCGGATCGAGTGGTGCGGCTCCGGTACCGGGATGCCGGCGGAGCGGAGTCCGTCCGCGACGTCGAACCGCTGGGGTCGATCGGGAAGGACGGTCAGTGGTACCTGATCGCCTGGTGCAGGACCCGCGACGGGGTGCGGGCGTTCCGCGGCGACCGGATGTTGTCAGTCGAGGTCACCGACGAGCGGCCGGCCCAGCGCGTCCTGCGATCCGAGGACCTCGCGATCCAGTACGGACGGCTCCGGCCGGTCCTCGACGACTAGCGCGGTCGGTTTCCGGAAACGCGGTCGGTTTCCGGAAACACCGACAGGACGGTGTCGCGGCGGCCGGTGAAGCTGGTCGCTCCGAGTCAGCAGCACCACCGTGAGGAACCCCATGTCGTTCGCATCCGTCCGCATCATCACCGACGACCTCGAAGGGATGGTCGCCTTCTACGAGCGGGTCACCGGCCAGCCGGCCGAGCGCCCTGCACCGGTCTTCGCGCAGTTCACCAGCCCGGGTGGGACCCTCGCGATCGCCAGCACCGCCACGGTCGCCATGCTCAGCGGCGCGCTGACGCCGGCCACGAACCGTTCCGTGCTCATCGAGTTCGAGGTCGCCGACGTCGACGGCGACTTCGCTGGACTGCAGCTCGGCAGCGACGACGTCGTCCTGGAGCCGACCACGATGCCGTGGGGCAACCGCTCCGCACTGGTCCGCGACCCGGACGGCAACGTCGTCAACCTGTTCAGCAGGCCCGTCGCCAGCTAGTCGCGGGTGCTCACGCGGCGGCGGCGTTCGCCGACGAGCGGCACTCCTCCGGCGGCCGCCCCGCGATGGACTCCGCCGCGATGTCGCGGAGCCGCGCGAGGCGGTCGTGGGTGGCGCCGAGGGCCTCGATCTGGCGTCGGATGCGATCGCTCTCCTCGTCGAAGTGGTCGAGCATCGTCCGCGTCGCGACCCCGGTGTCGAGGAAGGGCAGGAGTTCGATGATCCGACGACTCGGCATCCCCGCCGCGTAGAGCATCTGCATGAAGCGCACCCGCGCGACATCGGGCTCGCGGTACTCCCGGTGGCCGCCCGTGGTCCGCTCCGACTCGAGGAGCCCCTGCTCCTCGTAGTACCGCAGTGACCGGACGCTGACGCCGGCGCGTTCTGCGAGTTCACCGATCCGCATCGTTCCGTCCCTCGGGCTTGATTCTCACGTTGACGTCAGGTTCTACCGTAGCGGGCATGAACCTCTCTCGAGCCACTGCCCTCGTCACCGGCACGAACCGCGGTATCGGACGCCACCTCGCCGCACAGCTGATCGCCCGCGGGGCGAAGGTCTACGCCACCGCCCGACGCCCTGAACTGATCGACCTCGAGGGCGTCGAGCGTCTCGCCCTCGACATCACCTCCCCCGCGTCCGTCGCAGCGGCCGCCGCGGTCGCGACCGACGTCGATCTCCTGATCAACAACGCCGGGATCGCGACCACGGCGACCCTGTTGGGCGATCTGGACGCAGCGCACGCCGACATGGACACGAACGTCTGGGGCACCCTGTCCGTGATCCGCGCGTTCGCACCCGCCCTGGCGGCGAACGGCGGTGGGAGCATCGTGAACATCGCCTCGGGTGCCTCGTGGCTCGCCATGCCCGGAGCCTCCGCCTACGCAGTGTCGAAGGCCGCCCTGTGGAACATGGGCAACGCGTTGCGGCACGAGCTGGCCGGCCAAGGGACCGCGGTGATGTCCGTGCACCTCGGAGTGGCCGACACCGACATGACCGCGGGGATCTCGATGCCCAAGACCGACCCGGCGGACGTGGCGCGCGCGACCCTGGACGGGGTCGAGCGCGACGACTACGAGGTCGTGGTGGACGAGCAGACCGCGTTGATCAAGCAGATGCTCGCCGGGGACCCCAAGGAGCTGTACGCGGTGGTGGCGCAGATGCTCGCGTCGTAGGAGCCGGCTTCACGCAGCCTTCGGCACGGCCGCCAACGTGCGGCCGTGCCGGGCCGCCTGCTCTTCGGCGCGGACCCGCAGTTCGTCGGCCAGCTCCGTGAACTGATCGAGGGCGGGGTTCACCCCGACGAGCGTGAACTCGCGCGTCACCACGTCGAGGTCGAGCTGCCAGACGTCCTCCAGGATGCGGCGCATCCAAGCCGTGGCGTGGTCCCAGCCCTCCCGGGGTGTGCCGGCGGAGTAGTTGCCGCCCTGCACCGTCACGAGGACGGCCGGCTTGCCCACGGTCGCGGGCACGGCGCCGGGTGCCATGCGCGGGTCGGTCAGCACGAGGTCGACGTAGGACTTGAAGTGCTGCGAGACGCCGAAGTTGTAGAGCGGCACGGCGAACAGCAGGGCGTCGGCACCGGCGAGCTCATCGGTCAGCTCGGCGGCCAGGGCGACCGCGGCGACCTGGGCCGCCGTGCGCTCGGACTCGGGCGTCGCGGATGCGGCGACGGCGTCGGCCCAGCTGTCGGCGGGCACGGGGTCGGTGCCGACGTGACGGCGGGTCACCTCGGAGCCCGCGTGCACGGCACTCCACTCGCTTTCGACGATGTCGCCGAGTGCTCGGCTGGTGGAGCCCTCGGTGCGGATGCTGGCGTCCAGGCGGAACAATGTCATGACACTCCTTCGATCGTTCCCGAGTCGACGACCCGGGCTTCGGTTACGATGAGTAACCCTGCCCGCCGGGTTCCCGTTACCGCAAACGATCCCCTGTTACCCGGCAGTAACCACGGGAGACCTCATGACCGACCAGACCGCGCTCGAGACGTTGCAGGCCCGGCTCCACCAGTCGATGCCCACGATGGCCGAGCTGTGCACGAGCGAGGACCCGGAACTCTTCCGGTCACTGCTGTCCCGGATGGGCGACAAGTGGACGCTGTTGGTGATCGGGGTGCTCGGCGACGAGCGGCGGCGGTTCACCGAGCTCTCCGAGGTCATCCCCGGCATCTCACGCCGGATGCTGACCGTGACGCTGCGCGCACTCGAGCGCGACGGGCTCGTCTCGCGGACGGTCCACGCCGAGGTGCCGCCCCGCGTCGAGTACGAGCTCACCGACCTCGGACGGTCGCTGCAGTACGTGGCGCTCGCCCTCGCCGACTGGATACGGGAACACCAGCAGGTGATCGCCGGCAACCGCCAGGTCTTCGACGGTGACGGTGACGGTGACGCCCGAGATCGATGACGACGGCGACGCGCGCGCGCGCGACAGCCAACCGACTACCGAGACGGCCTGGTCGTGAGTCCGGCCACCTCGACCGCCGCCAGCGGAGTGGCGGCCGAGCCTGGAGGCACGTTGCCAGTGGACTGGTCCCCGGTTCTTGGACTGATTAGTTGGTTCGAGATCCGGGGATGGTTCGTGTGGGTGGTACCGCGTCGTCGTTGACGAGTGCGCAGCGGGTGGCTGCGGTGGAGTGGTTCGGTCGGGGGTTGAGTGATTGGGCGACGGCTCGTCGGCTAGGAGTGACACGGAAACCGGTGCGACGCTTGCATCAACGGTGGTTGCTGCATGGTCCGGAGGTGCTCGTGGATTCCCCCAGACGCTCGTACTCGTTCGAGGTCAAACGTGACCTCGTGCGCCGCTTCCTTGCCGGGGAACCAGCCGATGCGCTCGCCTCCGAGGGAGGGCTCTCCTCAGCGCTGCTGCTGCGCAAATGGGTGAACCAGGTTCGCAAGGACGGCGAGGACGCCCTCCGGCCGCGCCCAACGGGGCGCCCGAAAGCGAAGCCGGACACCGATCTCAGCGAGCTGGAACGACTCCGGCGGGAGAACGAGTACTTGCGGGCAGAGAACGCGTACTTGGGAAAATTGCGGGCCTTGCAGGCGCAGCAACGGCGTCGGTGAAGACCGCAGCCGTTGCCGCTGGCAAGGCCGAACACGCACTACAGACGCTGCTGCGAATCGCGGGTCTTGCCCGCTCCA
Organism: Curtobacterium sp. MCSS17_005; assembly: GCF_003234225.2. Lineage (NCBI taxonomy): Bacteria > Bacillati > Actinomycetota > Actinomycetes > Micrococcales > Microbacteriaceae > Curtobacterium > Curtobacterium sp. MCSS17_005. The sequence goes on along the minus strand of NZ_CP126258.1, from coordinate 1,291,243 downwards.
CGTTCTTCTACCAGCAAGCCCGCTCGCGCGAACCTGACCGGCACGCTGACACCGCGGACGCGATCCGCGCGATCTTCGTCCGCACCAACGGCCGCTATGGGCACCGGCGGATCCACGCCGAGCTCCGCCGCACCGGGCCAGTGGCGAAGAAAACGGTCCTGGCGTTGATGCGACGCCAGGACCTGGTCTGCCTGGTGCGTCGTCGACGCCGATACTCGTCCTACGGCGGCGAGGTCGGCAAGGTCGCACCGAACCTGCTGAACCGGGACTTCACCTCGACCGCGCCGAACCAGAAATGGGTCACGGACGTGACGGAGTTCCGGGTCGGTGAACACAAGCTCTACTTGTCACCGGTGATGGACCTCTTCGACCGGCAGATCATCGCTTATCGAACCGGAACGTCCCCAACCCTGGAACTCACCCACGGCTCGCTCCGCGACGCACTCCACAGCGCACTCGGGGCGGCACCGCTGGTGCACTCGGACCAGGGCATCCACTACCAGCACCGGTCCTGGCGGTCACTGCTGGCAGCTGCCGGCGCGTCCCAGTCGATGTCGCGGAAGGGCAACTGCCACGACAACGCGATCATCGAGAACTTCTTCGGCCATCTGAAAGCCGAGATGTTCCACCCGACCCGTTTCGACAGCATCACCACGCTCGACACCGCGATCCAGGACTACATCACCTGGTGGAACACCGACCGCTCCCAGGAACGACTCGAGGGCATGAGCCCGGTTCAATACCGAGCCCACGCCCTCGCGGCCTAATCTGAGTTCACGGTCCAACAAACCGGGACCAGTTCACAGCTGGCACCGCGCCTCCAGTCCGTCAGCGTCTCGAGTCCAGGGCCACGGACGACGCGACCACCCCGCTCACCAAGGCGGCGCAAGCCGCGAAACGAGCCGACCCCCGGCTGCCCCTTCCTCGGGAGCCCTCCTGGTCGTATGGTTTACAGCGTTGTAAACGGGCCGCCGCAGGGACGGCCCGCAGGTCACGGCCGTTGCACGGCCCGATGGACGACGACGTCCACGAGGAGCACCCACTTGCGCCCCATCTCCTTCCGATCCCGAGGGCTGCGCCGTGCGCTGTCGTCGGGCATCGTCGCTGCGACCGCCCTCGGCATGCTCGGGATCGCCGCGATCCCGGCCGCCGCGGACCCCGCAGCCGACCGCACCGTCGTCTCGGGCCAGGCCCGGTTCGAGGTGCTCTCCCCCACCCTGATCCGCACCGAGTACGCCGGTGACTCGCAGTTCACCGACGGCAGCACCTTCAACGTCATCGGCCGCGACGACTTCGCACCCACGAAGTTCACGAAGACCGAGCGGGACGGCTGGCTGACCCTCGACACGGGCGCGATGACCGTCCGGTACAAGGAGGGCTCGGGGGCCTTCACGCAGGACACCCTGCAGACCACCGTGACCACGGCCTCCGGCCAGCGGGTCACCGGCACGCCGTGGGTGTCGACGCCCACCCCCTCGTGCACGATCGGGTCGCTCTGCGAGGCCGAGACGCTCGGGCTCACCGGCCTGTCCCTCGCGACGGACCACACGGGCTTCACCGGAGCCGGGTTCGCCGCGGGCTTCGAGTCCGTCGGCAACGCGATGACCTTCACGACCACGGCGGAACGTGCCGGCTCGTACGACCTCGCCCTGCGCTACGCGAACTCGCAGGGCGGCGACGGCCAGGTCGCCACCCGCACCCTCAGCGTGAGGGTCGACGGCGGTGCCGCGAAGACGATCCGGCTCGCTCCCGGCGCGAACTGGGACGACTGGAAGACCACCGCTGTCACGACCCTCGACCTGACGGCGGGCGAGCACCGCGTGCGCATCGAACGCACCGCGGACGACTCCGGCCGGGTGAACGTCGACAGCCTGGCCCTGGTCGGCACGGGTGCCGCCTACCCGGCACCGTCGACCACGGTCACCGGCGAGGACTGCGCGTTCGGCACCGTGTGCCAGGCCGAGGACTCGGCACGCACCGCTCCGGCGACGACCGCCACGAACCACAACGGCTTCGCCGGGGACGGCTTCGTCGCCGGGTTCGAGCGTGCCGGGGCGCAGCTGACGACCCACGTCACCGGGGTGCCGGCCGCGGGCGACTACGCCCTGCAGGTCCGCTACGCCAACGGCTCCGCCGGGACGCCGATGCTCACCGCGGCCCCGACCGGTCAGCAGTCGACCACTGCACCGCTCCCGAAGACGAGCGGCTGGGACTACTGGAACACCGCCACCGTGCCGGTGCACCTGGCCGCCGGCACGAACGACGTCGTGATCGGGTGCCCGACCGTGGCGAACAACTGCAACGTGAACTTCGACACCCTCGCCGTGGTCGACACCGCGTCGCCGGTCCTCGCCGCACATGCACCGCTCGGCGGGTACCGACGCGACCTCGACACCGCCAACGGATCGGTGAAGACGAACCCGGGGCTGCTCTACCAGGACGGCTGGTCGCTCCTCGACGACAGCGCCTCGGCGCTGTACGACCAGGCGACCGACACCGTCACCCCCGCCGGCGACCACGGCGGCGAGCGCTACCAGGACGGCTACGTCTTCGGGTACGGCAGCGACTACCGTCACGCCCTGCAGGAGCTCGCCGTCCTGACCGGTCCGACGAAGCTGCTCCCCCGCTGGGCGTACGGCGTCTGGTACTCCGAGTACTACGACCGCTCGCAGGCCGACTACCTGGCGATCGCGAAGCAGTTCGACGACGAAGGCGTCCCCGTCGACGTCATGGCGATCGACACCGACTACAAGATCGGCAGCCCCACCAACCAGGGCGACAGCAAGTGGAACGGCTGGTCGGTCGACCCGTCCCGGATCCCGGACATGACCGGCCTGCTCGCCGACTGGCACGCCGAGGGCATCCACAACACCCTCAACATCCACCCGTCGATCTCGAGCCAGGACCCGCAGTTCGCGAAGGCCCAGGCCACCGCGAAGGGCAAGCTCACCAAGGGCGACGGCGACCGGTACCTGTTCGACTGGTCCGACCCCGACCAGCTCAAGGCGTACTTCGACCTGCACACCTCGCTGCAGCCGAAGGGCGTCGACATGTGGTGGCTCGACTGGTGCTGCAGCGAGAACTCGAAGTACTCCGCGAACGGCGTCACCCCCGACGCGTTCATCAACCAGCAGTACGCGGAGTACACGGACCAGGCACTCGGCGGCCGGGGGCTCGCGTTCTCGCGGGCGTACGGCTCGCTGACGGCCGGTGGCTACGGCAACCCGCAGGCGGTCCCGACCGGCCCGTGGGCGGACAAGCGCACGACCGTGCACTTCACCGGCGACACTACGTCGTCGTGGGACATGCTGCTCGCCGAGGTCGGCTACACCCCCGGTGAGTCCGCCGCGACCGGTCTGGCCTCGGTCAGCCACGACATCGGTGGCCACAACGGGGCGCAGTACGGCATCGAGGGCGCCGAAGAGGGCACGACCCAGCTGCCCGAGGACCTCTACGCCCGCTGGGTACAGCTCGGCACCTTCCAGCCGATCGACCGCCTGCACAGCAACCACAGCGACCGACTGCCGTGGCAGTACCCGGCCGCTGCCGAGGCATCGGCGAAGCGGTTCCTGAACCTCCGCGAGGCCCTGGTCCCCCTGACCTACACGCTCGCCGCCCAGGCGACCGAGACGGGCACCCCGATCCTGCAGCCGCTCTACCTGCAGTACCCCGAGGCGCAGGAGTCCTACGCCCAGGCCGGCTCGGAGTACCTGTACGGCCCGGACGTCCTCGTCGCCCCGGTCACCACCGCGAACGACGATTCCGGCACGGCGACCCGCTCCGTCTGGTTCCCGGCCGGCAGCTCGTGGACCGACTGGTTCACCGGCAAGACGTACGCCGGAGGCACCACCGCCGACGTGACGACCGACCTGAACAGCATGCCGGTGTTCGTGAAGAGCGGCGGCATCGTCCCCACCCGCTCGGAGCAGGTCAAGAACGACGCCGCCCCGCTCGACGCCGTCACCCTGACGGTGGCGACCGGATCGAACGGCTCGTTCGACCTGCACGAGGACGCCGGCGAGGACAGCGCTGCGGACAGCACTGCGGGAGCCGCCGCGAAGTCGAGCGCGATGACCACGGCCGCCGCGTCCGCGAAGGCCGCGGCGGGCAGCGCCTCCACCACCGTCCGCTACACGCAGCAGGCGACCGGCGGCTCGCTCGCCATCGCCCCCGCCGACGGCTCCTTCGCCGGCCAGGTGCAGGACCGATCGTGGACGGCGACGTTCACGAACGCGGACCGCCCCCGCACCGTCACCATCGACGACCGGGTGATCGCGGACACCGCCTGGACGTACGACGCCGACACCCGCACCATCAGCGTGCCGGTCGACGAACGGTCCGTGACGAAGCGCACGGTCGTCGCCTTCAGCAGCAAGGCCGCGGCGACCCCGGTCCTGCGGGTCGAGTCGCCTCGGGTGGACGCGGGCGACACGCAGACCGTGACCGGCGCCGGGTTCCCGGCGGACACCGACGTGGCGCTGGCGACCGCGCCACGCATCGGTGGTGCCACCGCGCACACCGACGCGAGTGGTGCGTTCTCGGCCGACCTGCGGGTGCCGGGCACCGCGTCCGGTCGGGTGACCGTCACCGCATCGGTCGACGGTGTGGCCCTGGCTCGGACCGCCTTCACCGTGGTGGCTGCGGCTGCTCCGGCGCCGACCACCTCGCCGGGTGCGGGCACGCCGGGCAGCGGCGTTCCGACGCCGGGTGACAGCGGATCCGGTACACCGGGCGCGGCAGCGCCGGACAACGGTGGCGCGGATGCGGGCAGCGACCCTGGCGGCGCACTGGCCTGGACGGGCGCGAACCTGCTTCCCCTCGGGCTGTTGGCGGCGGCACTGCTCGCGGCTGGTGGACTCGTGTGGACGCTGCGCAGTCGGCGACGCCGCGCGCGTGCCTGAGCCCGCCTGAGCGGTCACCCGTCACGGGCGGATGACGGACGGACGGGAGGCCCGGTGCCAGCTGGCACCGGGCCTCCCGTCCGTTCGTGGTCGCGCTGCCCCCCCCCCCCCCGTCACGCGTCCGGAGGAGGGTTGCGGCCGGAGACACCCTTCCTAGACAAAACGTTCTAGGTTTGACATGTTAACGGCTGGACGTCAGAGTCAGGAGAAGGAGTAGTCGATGAGCAAGATCGGTCAACAGGCTCGGCGGGTTGCCGCAGGCTTCGCCGCAGTAGCTGTCGGGGGAACGGTGTTCCTCGGCGCGATCCCCGCGCATGCGCAGGGCGATGCCCAGAAACAGGGAGTCGTCGGCGGATGGTCCGAGAGCACCGGGACCGTCAATGGCGCAGCAACCGGGATGTCGGTGTTCGCGGTGAACCACCGCGGCGCAGCGGAACGGAAGACGATCAACGGGACGACGCACAAGCGCGCGCATGGTTGGGCGACCTGGGTCGGCGTGCAGCACTACACGCGTGCGCGGCTCGAGCACGGCAGCAGGGTCATCGCGGACTCTGGGCGGAAGTGGGGCAGGTCCGGCACCGAAGCGGTGACCGTGTGGAAGCCGTACCGGCCGAACCAGCCCGGCAACGGGGTCGGCACTGCGAAGACCTACTACGGCAGGTGACGCATCGACAGCTCACGGCGACCGCGGGCATGCTCCTGCTGGCCATGCTCCTGACGGTGCTGATCGGGGCGTTCGACGCTCGCCGACGCGTCATCGCCGCGGAGGGCAACGATCTTCGCTCCGGCCAGAGCGCGTGGGTGACCGCGACGATCGACGAACTCATGCGTGCTCGGAGCGCGTTCGAACCGGGGACGAAGGTGTTCGTGGGTCTGGAAGGTGACGTCCGCGCCGTCGTGGCCCTGTCCGGACAGTGGACGGACGTTCCGCTGCACGACGGGCACGCTCTGACCGGGCGTCCCGGCGAAGCCCTCGTCGGCGCTGCCGTCGACGTCCGCGACGAGGAAATCACCGTCGGTGCCACGACGTACGAGGTGGTGGGGCGTCTCGGTGTGCGGGCCGACAGCCTGCTGTCCGATGACGTGGTCCTCGCCGATCCGACGCAGTTCTCGGCGTCACCGCAACGGCTGCTCCTGGACGGCCCGAGCAGTGTCCGCCACTACAACGCAGAGTTCCCCGGCAGGAGCGTCGAGATCATCGACGACGGCACGAACCGCAGGACGAACGTCGACGCGGTGTCGCCGGTCCTGGTCACGCTCGGCGTGCTCGTCATCATGCTCATCGCCGTGGTCGCAGGTCTTCAGGCCGGACGATGGGAACTCTGCACCGCCGCCGTCCGCTTCACCACGGGGATCCGACCGCTGACCACCCTTCGCAGCGCTGCCATCCGAGTCGGCGTGATCAGCATCGCCGCCAGTACGACCGCGCTCGCGGGCGCGGCAGTCGTGAGGCAGACCACCATCCTCGACCTCGACGTCACCACGGCAGTCGTCGCGATCGGAACCGTCGTGCTCGCTGTCTCCGTCGCTTCGTTCTGGCAGGGAGCCCGACGATGGAACTGCTGAACGACCTCCGGTCGAACTGGACGATCATCGTCGCCAAGATCATCCTGCTCGTGCTGCTAACACTCTGCTGGTACAACGTGGCGTCGTTCACCCAGTCCACATCGCAGGCCGTGGCCCAAGGACTGTCCGCTGATGCCGACGTCGACCTCTACACGGTGATCGACGATCTCGACCCGGACGCTTTCGAAGCGATCCGGCGGGACCAGCACGCGCTCGACGCAGTCGCCTCGTTCGTCGATCGCATCGACGACGAGCCCGGATTCGACTTCATCTCCTCGTACGACCAGCCCGTCACCGTCCCCGACTTCCGCGGTGACGACCGGTTCGACGTCGGGTACGGCACCGAGTACACGCTCAAGGGGAAGTACCAGGACGAGTCCGGACGGAGCGTTCAGGACATCAAGTCGATCCAGCTCAACGAGACCGCGTACGAGTTCGCGGGGCTCTCCGTGCAGGACGGCAAGCCGATCGAGTGGAGCGCTGTCGACTGGGGATCCGGCCGGATCCCGGTGCTGCTCGGCAACGAGTACCGCGGCGTGTACGCGCTCGGAGAGCGACTCACCGGAGCGGTCATCCTGCAGGAGCAGGAGCTCGAAGTCGTCGGTTTCCTCGAACCGGACAGCGCCATGTACTTCCGCGGCGAAGCCAACCACTACCTCGATGACGCCGTCATCGTGCCCTACCCGCCGACACTCGCCGGACTCGACCGAGCAGCACTCGACCGGCTGGATTCCGAGCTGTTCGGACGCCTGGTGTTCCAGGTGCTCAACGCCGATCTCGCCGTCGATCACAGCCTCGATTTCGGGGACGTCGTCGCGCGTCTCGACGCGATCGGAGACGACACCGACTTCCGGTCGTACACGTTGCTCGGAGTACCGACCTATCTCGTGCAGCTCTCCCTGGTCCGCCAGCTCGTCCAGGACAACCTGGTGCTCGTCACCGCGCTGCTCGTCGTCCTCACCGCGAGCGTGGGCATCATCACGGCGTTCCTCAACCGGCTCCTGCATCACTGTCGAGCGCCAGTGGCGCGGGTGCACCATCTCCTCGGGAGGAGCCCGGATGCCACGAACCGACTGTTCCGTGCGAGCCGCCTGACCGAGTACACCGCCGTGCTCGGGCTGTTCCTCGCGATCAGCGCGTTGCTCCCCAACGACAGTGCAACGGCTCGACTCAGCGCCGGCACCGCCCTGCTCCTCTGGTGCGTAGTGGACGGCGCACGCGGTCGACGAGCCGTTCGCATCGAACTGACCACCCAACGCCGAAGAGGTACCCCACGATGATCGTGCTGCGCGACGTCTCGAAGACCATCACCGAGCCCGACGGATCGACCCGAGCACTGTTCGACCGACTCGACTTCGACCTTCGTGACGACGATCACTCGGTCGCGATCACCGGGCGGAGCGGATCCGGCAAGAGCACGCTGCTCCGGATCCTCGCCGGCCTCGACATCGATTTCGACGGTACTTACGAGCACGACGGGCACGTGCTCGAGCGCACCGCACGGAGGATGGCGGCACACCGACTGCGACACATCGGCATCGTCGCCCAGGACCACAGCCTCCTCGGCGACCGCAGCGTGCTCGACAACGTCCGGCTCGGAGTTCCTGCTCGCGCTGACTCCGCTGACCGAGCACATGAGGCCCTTGAGGCGGTCGGCATCAGTCACCTCCCCAGCAAGCGCCCACGACGGCTGTCAGGAGGAGAAGCGCAGCGCGTCGCGATCGCTCGAGCCATCGCGAAGCGCCCTGCGGTCGTCCTCGCCGATGAGCCCACCGGCGCACTGGACGAGACGACCGAAGACGAAGTGCTCGCCCTCTTCGACCGGCTGCAGCAAGCGGGAACCAAGTTCGTGATCGTCACCCACAGTGAGCGCGTTGCACAGCGGTGCGGACGTCGACTGCAGCTCCATCACGAGCAGCTCCTCGCGCGCGGCGCGTGATGGGCTGGAGGCCCGATCACGCGCGCGCAGCACGGTCCCGGCTGAAGAACTCGGCGAACATCTCCCGTTTCGCCGCGTGTGAATCGGGCTCGAGCTCGAGTCCCTCCATGTTGAGGTCTGTCCCGAACAGTCGCAGGATTCCCGGGCCGTTCGGCCCCGCGGTCTCGAGGGACACCGAGAACAGTGTCGGCGACATCTCGCCTGCAGCAATCCGTCTGGCCTCTGCAAACGCCGCACGGTACGTCGCGTCGGTGACGCGGATCACTCTGACCGCCCAACTCGTGGCGTCCCAGTCGGGCGCGACCATCTCGCCGCTCGGGCCATGAAAGAAGTGCACGACGAACGCGTCGCGCTCGCCTTCGGTGCCGTAGTGCCGCTCGTCCACGTCTTCGATCTGCACGAACTCATCCTGTCAGCGTCAGCCGGGGCGTTCGAGGCTGCGGACCAGCCGAAGCATGCACCTTTCGCCGGTACCATCTCGCCATGGCTGAAGCAGGTCTGTTCGCAGCGAGCATCGCCGTCCTGGTGGGTACGGTGCGATCCTCGTGCATCGTGTGCGGACCCCGGCCTGGGTGCGTGACGTGCAGCTCACCTTGAACGCCAGCCCCGTGACCAGCCTGCTGCTGCTCCTGGTCGGTGCGCTCCTGGTCGCCCTCGTCCTCGCCTTCGGGATCTTCTTGCTCGCCACCGGGCACAGCGTCGTCGGGTGGGCCATGATCTGTCTCGCTGCGACCGGCATCGCTCACCTCGGGGTGACCGAGTGGATTCGACGACAGCCACTCTCGTGATCAGATACGGAGCTGGCCGGTGGAGAAGAACCGATCGAAGCACTCGTGAACGAGGACACGCACCACAAGCACACCTCGGGAAGGGAATGCTGCTCGCGGCGACCTGGTCATGAACTGGGCATTCGTCGTGGTCGGAAATCGTGGCCGTGGTCATCTCAACCGGCTACGTGTTCAACGAGAACCTGTACGCCTACGGGCTCTGCTCAAAACCTCCACACACCGGGTGCTCGGACGCGCCCTGGTTCAGCAGCATGAGCCTTTCGTTCTTCGGAGGCATTGCTGCGGTGGGTGTCGGCGCATTCCTGGGCCTGCGCCGGTCAGGCAGTGGCCAGTGTGGGTGTTGCCCGGGAGGGCTCCCAGCCGTTCGCGATCTGCAAGGCTCGGGAGGGACCGGAGGCGACCGAGCGCTCTCGGTGGCGATGGGCAGTTGACACGGATCTCAGTCGACGGACACTTCGACGCTCTCGCAGATCTGTTCCGCAGCGAACCTGCGAACGGAGCGCACGAACCCGGTCTGTGGATCGTAAGACACATCTAGCTGCTCGCCGCCCTCGACAAGCGCCAGAGCGCGAGTCAGCGTGCCCAACGTCTTCGGGTCGGTGTAGGTGACATCGGCTACGGGCCCGTCGAAGCGTTGGCATGCCGCGTGGCCAGCGCGCGCGAGGAGTGGTCGGATGTCGAGATAGGTGAAGACGGCACTGATCTCATGCCCATCGAGTTCGAGCAGCTCACCCTCGTACTCAGCGACCTATCCGTTTCCGTTGATCGCCGCGTAGCGCAGAACCACCGATGCAGCTGCGTCGCTGATCAGGATCGTTGCAGCCCAGTAGCCGAGGTTCTTCATCCCACTCCCAACAGGTGCCATTGGTCCCTTTCCCACCGCGCACCCCTGTCGGGCGGTAGCAAGCGTTCCCTCCCCTGCGCACCAGGACCGCGGCATCCGGTCACTCGACCCAATCACCGTCATCGCCGGCCACGAAAGTCAACGCCCCTTGGCCAGCTGCCTGGTACAGCTGCTCATCGACGGCCTTTCTCCTGCAGCTGGGAAGGATCGCATCTAGCCACGGCGGCATCCGCCAGGCCCGACTCCGACCCTTGAGCAATCAGCTATCGGGCAGCGTCATCGGCTTCGACGGGCCAGTCCGTTGCGGCGGTAGAAGGTCTTCAAGGCAGCGCGGTCCGACAGGAACACCTTCGGCCCCTCGAATTCGCTTCGAAAGCTAGGAGAGGTCGAGGGGGCGAAGGACGTACCCGTCGGGAACGGTGCCGCGGTGCTCGTAGTAGTAAAAGAACAGTTCGGTGGCCTCGTCGGCGTCGAACACCTCGGCGGGGTGGCGTGCGTGTTCGGTGCCCGCAATAGTCACCGGCTCCGTCAGCGGCTCGTCGACGTCGTGGTCGCGACCCACGATGAAGTGACGCATCTGCCCACCGTCGACGATCTGCAAATCGACGCTCATCCGCTCAGCGGTGCCGCCTGCCTGGAGGTAGTTCAGGTCGTACTCGCCGGCCTCGTAGTCAGGAGCATCCGGCCAACCAGCGTCGTCCGGCAGCCACCAAATAGCGTACGCGAATCGACCATCGCTCTGCCCGTCCAGCAAACCGAGCATCCGCCGGAGCTGGTCCCTGATCGGTCGGAAGTCCGCCGTGAGCTGAGATTCTCGCTCACTGTTGGTGGTGTTGATGAACAGGTGTGGCCTCCGCCGTTGTCACGTTCTGTATGCGCGGAAGTCGCGCAGATCCGGCCGCGCTGCCCGCAACCGAGTCAGGGTACTTTCTTGAGGATGACGGATGTGCTCTTCACGAGCTTCCCGTCAATCGTGGCGTATGCCGGGTTGTCGTAGCTGACCAGACCATCGAAGGATCGCTGCTCGGCGTTGCGCGTCGCACCGCCACTCTTCACCTCGATCCCTGCCCACGTCCCGTCCGGCTTCTCCATCAGCCCGTCGAAGAACCGGCCGTTCGGGGCGCCATCAACTCGCGCTTTGACCTGGTCGGTTCGGTAGGGCAGGCCAGCGTCCTCAGCGACCTCCTCGACACCCTGTCGCTCCTTAGCTTTGACGTCCGCGTGAGCCTGCTTGTTCCCCTCGGACCGGTACGTACCGTCCTTGTTCCGCTCCGGGTGCTTCTCGTTCTGCTCCTTCTTCCAGGCGTCCACGTGATCGGTGCGGTTCGGCGTGAGCCGATCATCGGTCATCGCGTGCACGCCGAGCGGAATCCCGCCCGAAGCAGCCAACCCCGCCCCTGCAGCCATCACCGCAGCACCGGCAACGTTCAACGGGACCCCAGCCACAGCCCCGACGCCGGTGAGGTCGAGGGCGACACCACCACCCTCGACCGCCGCCCCACCGGCCAGCAATGCCAGACCGCCGAGAAGCTCGACGACTTCGTCTGGATGGTTCACCATCGCGTTCCCCATCGACGCAAAGATGTTCCCCGCCACTCCGGCAGCGTCCTGCACGTACGGCCAGGCCGCATCCGCTTCCGCACCGAGAACAGCGCCGCCGATGCCGACCGCTGCTTTCGTGGTGTTCCAGGCGTCCTCGAACCAGTTGCCACTGCCGTCGGATGCGTCCTTCGAGGAGGTCGTCGATGCGAGATGAACCGGATGCGCGTTCGCAGTCGATGGGGTGATGCCGTCGAACTCAGAGGCGATGCTTGCGAGGGTCGTCGTGACGTTGTCATTGTGCGCCTGCACCTGCCGGCGGAGCGCATACTCCTGCCCGACGAGTTCTGGGACCTGTTGCCAGTTCGTGATGACTGTGCCGATGGCGCCGAGAATGTCCCCCTTCTCGGCTTCCTTAGATGCTTCGGCGGCGACCTGAACGCCACAATGTGTCTCACGCCAGTGTCTCGGAAACCTATAGGTAAATGAGACCGGGAAACATCGCGCCGAGCAGGCCAGGGGCGGCATCGAACACACCAACGTGAGAGCGGAACACTCGAGCGTGCGGTCGCTCTTCCGGGGCTGCGCGTCGCAGAGGCGGCGTCGACAGTACGCGTAGACGCGAGGAGTCTCCGCCCCGGCAGTACCCTCACGGGATGAAGACCAGGCGCACAATCATCCGGTATCTCCGTCTGTCGAGCTGATGACCCGGCACGTTGAAGGGGCAGAACGCTCCGACATCGGCTAGCAATGATGGCGATCACACTCGACGGTGCCGACACTCCCCCACGAGCTCGCCTGGTGTGGTCACTCGTCGAGCACGGCGGACAACCCGTCGACCCCGACGCTGCCGCCTACGCGACCGGCGTCGACCGCATCGCCCCGGAGACCCTCGCCGCGATCACGGACCTCTACGGGGTCCCCCGCAGCTATCTCACCGCACCGGGCCAGGACCCAGGACGTGACCTCGCAATCGACGAGGACCTCACACGGATCCGCTCCACGACTCCCCTTCGACGGACTGCAACCACCTACGAACCCATCAGCCGCGCTCCCGTCCCGAAACCAGCAGCATCAGAAGTCACCGCGATCGCCGACACCGCCCGTAGCATCGCGCACGCTGCAACACGATCCGACGTGCCATGGATCCTCGCCACGCTGATCAGCGGCGTGATCATCACAGTTGGGCTCGCTGCCGTCGGCACGACCGCCACCTGGGTCCTGGCGGGCCTTGCTGCGGCCGCAACGTTCGCACGCACTGTCTATGCCACCCGCCGAACCTACCGACAGGCCGGCTGGGTACACGCCGACGACGCCACCTTCACCAAGGAGCTCCAACAGCATCTCCGCGACGGTATCGCCCGCCACTTGCACACCCTCCACAACCGTAGCCAGCTCCCCCTCGAGCAGCTCGTCGCGATCCTTGACAGCACCACGCCGATCGGCACCGTGCAACTCAACGCCCTCACCGCCGGCGACAACACCGAGCAGCGCAAGCTGATCACCACCGCCGTCGAAGCCGCCATGCGCGCACACGGATACCGAGTCGGCGCGGCCCGGTTCCGATAATGCTGCTTCTCGGAGCATGTCAGCGGGGCTGGAAGTGATGCAAGACGTCGTCCACCGGGCGGCGAGTCGCCCTGTCGAAGGCGCGCCTTATGCTGGGTCCACTGAGCTAAGGGGGCAGAGTGAATCGAGTGACTACGGCAGTGGTCGTTGCTGTTGTAAGCGGGGTCCTGTTGACCGGTTGCACCACGCATCGAGAGTCGCCACTCCCATCGGCGTCGCCAACGGCTACGCCGTCCGCCTCGTCGACTCCCGTGGGGGTTGTCTCTGCGGATCCCTCTGATCTGGGATCTCGTGCCGGCGCCGCGGGATCGAGCACCGCTGACGGGAACGGGTACAGGTACCGGGTTGCACAAGGAGACGCGGTGATAGCGATCGCGCAGCGGTTTGGCATCTGCACTGCGGACATCTACCTGAGCAATGACGACGTCCTAGGGCAGGAACTCTCGGTCGGGCAACGACTGGATATCCGTCATGTGAAGGGTCCGGGTCATCAGGTGGATCAGTGCCATGCATCGTTCCCCGAGGGTGTCGGATGAAGCGCTGAACGGGCCCTGAGATAGGACGCCTCAAAGCCCGTTCAGTCGTAAGTGGTCGAACTACCGTGCTTCCTGGTAGATCGACTTCCACCCTCCCGTGCGGTTGGCGACACCACCGGACTTGTTCTTGTAGACCAACCGAGCCTGGCTGTAACCGGTGTAGTACGGGCTCACCCAGGACGGGCTGGCACTGAGGACGTCCTTCGTGTATACCGACGAGACGGTCCCGGTGCGGGACTTGAGCTGGAGCGTGACTTCGCCGTTGCCTTGGATGCCGCCGCCGTTGTAGTTGATGCGGAACCAGGCGGTGCCTCCGCACTTGGCGCTGCGGCGAAGTTCAACGTACATGTTGTACGCGACGAAGTTGTCCGCTGTCTCGCCTCCGTCGGTGCACGCAGCGGCGGTGGTGGCCGCGGCAGCCGGGCTGGCGCCGGCGGTCTGGCTTCCCCCGACGAGGGCGCCGGCGGCGAGTCCGAACGCGAGCAGTGTCGCGACGATGCGGCGGTTGCTGGTCAGTTCCATAGTTATCCCCTTGTGACAGCAGCATTCTGTGACGGCCGTCCACCCGTGCTGCGGCGAGTGGCGCCTGGTCTGAAAGCGGCGGGCTGCTATTTGAGGGCTGCCTCGAGCAGCTTCGCTTCGTAGCCAGTACCGAGAACCTTCGGGTGGAAGCTCTGCTGCGACACCGCGAAGATCGCGTCTGCGCCCTCGGTAACGGGGATGTTGAACCAGGCCTTCTCGCCGCTGCGCCGGGCACCGTAAAGGTTCGTGACGATCGGCAGAGTTGTGTGGATGGCTGGGTCTGCGCTGCAGACGTTGTGCCCCTTGAACACCGGCGCCGGGTCCATGAACACCATCTTCGCGCCCGCGTTCTGCGCCGTGATGCGATCCTTGATCGTTTGGTTCAGGTCGACGCCGAGCTGTACGAGCCACGCCTGGTCGGCTTCCTTCATCCCCGCGACGCATTTGACGCCGTCCTCGAAAATGTTCGGATAGCCCATCACCGCGATCTTGGCGTTTGGTGCTTGCCGCCTGATCTCGGTGTAGGTGGCGTCGAGGCGGCCCTTGAGAATGTCGAGTGCCGCGTATGCGGAAGGCTTCTGCTTGTCTTCGCAGACACCCTTGAAGATGCAACCGCGGATGATGTCGCCAAACCCGATGTCGTTCCCCCCGATGGACATCGTCACCAGGGTGGTGTTCTCATCGAGGTACCCCTGCGACAGCTGCGGTGGTTCCCATTGCTTCGTCGTCAGCAGATTCGTCGCTTGCGCGCCCGAGCACGCCACGGAGTGGTAGTCCAGCGTGGCGTCGCGTGTGCTGTCGCGGCTGGCCACAGTGGCTGTCGCTCCGGGCAAGACGGCCCGGTTGGTCCAGGAGTTCACCGAGCGGTGGCATGCGTTTTGGTAGTAGGTATCATCACCGTTGGTGTCGCTGACCGGGATGTAGCCGCCAGGGGTGTCACCTGGCGCTCCCTCGCCCGAGGAGTACGAGTCGCCGATGTTGACCACGATGTCCTTCGGTTTCGCGGACAGCGGCTCGAATGCGACGGCGTCCCACGCGACGTCGTCTCGTGCGGCGTTGTCGTCGGCGTCGTTCGTAATGTTCGACAGCGATACCGACGGTGTGCCATTGAACTGGAACACCCCAACGGATGACCACTTGTTGGACCAGTTGCGTTGTGGGAGCACACGGGTTTTGGTGCGTCCGTCGCCAAGATTGATGTCGTAGCGGGCGTCTTTCGCCCATGCCCCGTTGTCCGGGGTGTGGATCCAGACTCTTCCCCACTGTTTGAGACTGCCGCCGAGCGTCCACGTGCCAGTCACGGAAGAGGCCGGGGTGTTGTTGGATGCCCACGTGTGGGTGAAGTAGAAGTGATCGTTGAAGCCGCCGCCGAGCTGATGCGTGTCGATCTTCGACGGGTACGAACCGGATGCACCGGCAGCACCGAAGTCGAATCGGAATGACCCCTCTGTGGCTACTCGAGAGCATCCAGCTCTCGTCGGGTTGGCGGTGAGGGTTCCCGCGTCCGTCGTGATCGGGACGTCGTCAATGACTCGCGCGGTACTCGGCAGACCGGTACGGGTGCAGGCAGGCGGGAAGCTTTCCCCGTTGGGCTGTTCGGTCATGTAGTCGGCAGCGGGGGCGAACCGGTAGAGCTCGTTGCCGCAGGTGGTGTCGCAGTCCTTCTTCCAGGTCGCGTTTCCATGCCACCAGCAGTGCAGGTCGGAGCGGGAGCAGTAGCCGGTGTAGATCGGTGCGCACTCGTTTACGCCCTGCTGGCAGAAGGTTGTCAGCGGGGGCTTCACCGCCGTGCGGTTCTTCGGAGCGGTCTCGTCGGTGCCGTTCCACCAGGCGGTGCGGTACCCGCCCACTTCGGTCGGCGGTGCGTCGGCGGTCTGCTTCTCGGTTAAGGTCAGCGAGTTCGCCGCGAACCCCATGATCTTCTCTGGGTAGGGCCAGTCCTGTGGGTGTGCGGCGTCCGCCGCGTTGCCATCGAGGAAGGCCTTCCGGTTTGCCGGGTAGGCCGGATTGACCGGGTTGTTCAGCCAGCCAAGCCCCCACGCGCCGTTCGACTCGGGCTCTCCCTTCGCGTGGTAGCCGGAGTTGTACGCCCAGGCCGCTGCAAACCAGTTCTCGATCTTCGTCGGGTCGCCGTTGTTGATGGTGGTGCCGTCGGCGCGGCTCTGGTTCCACTTGTCCGTCAGGATCTGCGCCGCAGCAGCGATGTTCACCGTGTAGTCGAGGGCGATGGCTTGCTGCTTCGCGACCGGAAGTGCGGTAACGCGGCCTTGCTCGCGGCCGGCGAGACGCATCCCGTCGGTGACCTGCCCGACTCCATAGCCGCAGTCGGCGTTCGAGAAGTCCACCGCCCAGAACGCGTTGTCATTCACACCTGCGGCCTGCGGGTTGCCGTAGAACACGCCAATCTGCGGGTTCCCGGTCGCTCCAGGCTTCGTGTAGCGGGACGCTTGCCACAAATTAGACTCCTGCGCGAGGATCCCGAGGAGCACCTGCGAGGGGATGCGTCCGCCGCCGGAGAGCGCCTTCGTCGGGAACAGGTCTGCTGGCTTGTACGCGGCCATGCCGGTGCTGTTCCAGTTCGCGGGGCGAGAGATGGTCAGCTGGCCGGAGACGATCCGGTTGACGGCCCACTCGACCTGCCGCGGCTTGGGCTGCAGCGCCTGTGCGCGCGGGTCGTTGCGGGGCACCGCGCACGTGCGCTCCGTTTCGGATGGATTCGACTTCGAGCCCACCGCAGCTGCGGCGACCCGAGACCGTGATGCGGCAGGAGAACCGACTGGCGAAGAAGTCACGTCCCCGCCCGCCGGAGGGACTTCGAGCGTTGTGGCTTTCCCCGTCTCGAGAGACTGCACCCCGATCGTTGCGTCACCAGCGGCGCTACCACCAAGGGTGGACGGGGATGCCGCGTCGCTTGTCGCCACTAGCCCCGTCGTCGAGATGTCCGCACCCGGCTGCACCTCTGGTGCCGTACGGATCCCATCCGGGACCGAACCAGCTGCCTTGAGGTCGCCGAGGACGTAGGTGTGGCCGCGGGAATCCGCTGCAACCCCGACCTGTTCAAGTTTCCCGGAGCCAAGTGAGCGGAGCGCAGCCGTCCCCGTCGCGGGCACTGTCCCCGTCTTCACCGTGGCGGTCGCACCCTTGTACTCGGCATACGTCAGCCGACTTCCGGCGACGACCAAATCAAAGGCGGTACCGGTTGTCTTGGCGACCATTTCCACCGCACCACCGTCACGGACTCGAACAATCTTCCCAGCAGTGGCGCCGAGCACTGACCCGTCGGCAAGTGGCACGGGGGATGTCAGCTGCCGCGGGATGTCAGCCGTCCACTGGCTCGATTTGTCCACCGCGTCAAAGCTCGCAATTGACGTCGCATCGTCCACGGACCGCATCAAAGCGACTCGTTGCCCTGCTCCACAGCCCGGATTGGAATACGAGATGCTGTACCCCCGGCCGAGAGAGGACTGCTCCCCCGTCTTCGTGTCCACGACACTTGCCCAGGCACCCTCCCCGAACCCCTGCTCCGAGTTCGTCGTCGTCCGCGGGGCATAAACCACAACCATGCGCGACGCATCAGCGGTCAGGCAGAAGTTCCCAATCCACCGGTCCGTCTCAACACCCGGAACGGTGATCTGCGCCAACGTCTCCCAGCGGTACCCCGCCTTCGCGGTGCCGCGCACCACCGCGAGACCGTCAGCCGTCCCCACCAGCTGATACGCGGCATCCCCCGAGGACGCCCACTCAGATCCAAGAGCCTGACGCCGGTCGCCTTCCGGAACCTGCTGCGATGCATCCCCCTGGCTCTGAACCGGCGGCAACGAGGCGTCCGGGTCCGCAGCAGGCGGCGCGGCAGCCAGTGCTGGACCTCCCGCAAACACTGCCACGCACGCCAGAACCGCCACTGCGGTGGTACGGAACGAACGTCGACGCAACCACAACTCAGCCATCTCTCCCCCAAATGACGCCCACACGGCCCTGCCCATGCTGGACGTGCCTCAGATCTCTACTAACCGGCCCAATGACTCATGGCCGCACGCACAACGTGCGACAACACGAAGTTCCAAACGGCAATCAACCCCACGGCCACAACAACACCGATACCCGCAAGCAAGCCCACCGCACCGAGGACTCGACGAGAGGTTTGCGCCTGCTCCGGCGCAGAAACCACTGACCCGGGCGACTCAGCAACGAGGCGCTCAAGCCGTTCCGCGGGCTGGTCCTCAGCGCCAGCCCCCCGATCCGTCCCCATGACAGTCACCTTCGACCCCAACCTGTGGATCTGTCAAGAGACGAGCAAGAAAGGCGATGCGGAGACCAGGGCGACAGGCGTGCGTCGTCCCACCCGCGCAAGCGGATAGGGCAAATCCCTCAGCTCAAGGGGAGGAAGAAGAAGTCCGGTAGCCGATCCCGATCCGGGCGTCGGCGGGCGGGACCGGCTTACCGTGAGGCAGCCTCCTAGGCTTGCAGGGTGACTACCAACGTCGAGCCGCGTCCTTTCCGTCCTGAGGACGCAGTGGAGCTGACGGCTCTTCTGAACTCGGCCTACCGAGAGCTTCAAGATGCGGGATTGAACTGCACCTCAGCGACCCAGGACGTCGAGACGACCCGTCAGCGGGTGGCAGGGGGCGTCTGCTGGATTGTGGAGAACGACGGCCGTGTCGCAGCGAGCATGACGATGTCCGCGCCTCCACCAGACGACGTCCGTTCACTGTCGGAGCATGCTCAGAAGCCAGGCACCGGATGGCTGTGCCAAGTGGCGGTCGGGCCGGAACTGCGCGGTCGCGCCGTCGCCAGAACGCTGTTCGACGTCGCGTGCGCGTGGGCCGTGAGGAACGGTATCACGCGGATTGGACTCGACACTGCGGCACCGGCCGAGCACCTTGTCGCCATGTACGCGCGTTGGGGCTTCGAGCACGTCGACGACGTGCGCTTCCCCGGTAAGCGCTACGGCAGCATCGTTATGACACGAAGTGTGACCGGCTCATAGAACCGGCCCAAATGTCTCAGTAGCCGATCCGCTACTGGACGCCGGAACTCATCTAGCCTCGTCGGCCCACACGTGTCGAGGGACCTCAGCATCATGTTGCGCGCCGGTAGCGGCTACGGGGCGTATGACCCACTCACTGGAGTGAGCAGCTGCCCGCCGTTCAGGATCAATACGAACGCGATCCCAGCCGCGGAGGCGACAGCAACTGCAACCAGGGTTGCGATCATCCCCGTCCACCGGTGGCACCGTCCCTTGACTGCTACCACGCCAAGGACGACCAGTCCCAGTACATGGGTGAGCGCCAGCGGGATGCCGCCCACGAGCAGCGTCGTGCCAGCCATCGTGGTGCCCGCAGCAACGGCCTTCGGCTGTTCTGTAGCTTCCTCTAACGAGGCAAGACTGAGCCACAACCACGCGCCGGCCATGATGGGCAGCCCGACCACCGCGAGTACCCAGAACAACACCAAACTTCGTGTTGACTTCCAGCCGTGCTGGGTAGGCGGACCCTGCAAGTCTCGCTCTCGCATGGTCAGTACACGCCGTCTGGGTAGGGCTGGTCGCACTGCTCCGTTGTATGACCCGGTCCGACCATCCGGCGAATAGTGAGCTGCTGGCCGACCGCAAGCTCGTGCCCATATACCTCCGGGTCTTCATTGGCCAGGTAAATGTCGGCAGTGCAGAGACCGAAACGCGCAGCAATTCCTGTCACGGCGTCCCCCGATGCCACGGTGTAGACGAATGATGAGGGACCGCCGGTGACGCTTCCATTCGCCGTCACGGTCCTCCCGTGATCTTCGGCCGGAGCACTCTCGGAGACCGCAGATGCCGAAGCCAACGGTTGGTCGGAGGATGGGGCCGGAGTGACGTCAGGCTTGGAACTGTCAGTGCAACCGACAACGGTGCAAGCGAGAACGGCCATCACTGCAACCGACACGATCCTGCGCATCGAGATCCCCCATCTCGTCGACTTCGGCGTTCGCACCGACTCTACCGGGGCCGCCGAGTGACGGCAGGTGAGGCCGGATCGGCTGCCGATAGGGATCCAAAACCGGGCGGGGCTACAGCCCTGACCGTGTCCTGCATGACGAGCGCTCAACGGTCCGGCAGGAGTGACATGTGTCGTGGCTACTTCTTCTCGTACTTGCTCCAGTAGCGGGCGAGCGCCGCTTGGCCCGGTCGAGCCGTGGTGAACACGACTAGAGCGAACCCGGCAAAGATGACGAGAAAAGCCATCAGACGGTCGAGCCTGCCGTCCGAGTGGGCCATCAACACGAAGCCGATGATGATGACCAGTGCACCCAGCGTCACGAGTACAACGCGTCGAGGGGTCATGCCGCGAATCTATCGTCGCCGTCATGAGGTGGTGTCCGACTCGCCTCGATGGACAAAGGCACACGTTCGGTGACGAGCCCCGGCAGGAACGTCTCGTAAGCCGGTCCCGTCGCGCAACGCGGTGTCTGAATCGACCGGGCCGCAGGGGTGGAAGACTCATGTCGCACACGGGTGGTCCGCTGAACGTCGCAGTGAGGCAGCCCCATGCGTACGACCCAACGACAGCCATGAGAACGAAGAAGCCCACCGGGATCCTCGGTGGGCTTCTGTCGTCGTGTCCGACACGTTTCGGTCGGGCTGACAGGATTTGAACCTGCGACCCCTTGACCCCCAGTCAAGTGCGCTACCAAGCTGCGCCACAGCCCGCGAGTTCCGGAGAACTCAGGATCCCGGAGGATCCTCGCCCGCGTCCGACCGGAGCGCGAGCGACCGGTCCAGCATAGCGGACGTCAGACCCCCTCCGTGCCACGGCGAGTCGGAGCAACGCGACCCGAACGACACGCTCAGCCCGGCCGCACCACCTCGCGCCGCGCCGCCAACCACGGCAACCCGAGCCCGACGAGCAACCCGCCGGACCCGTCCGCCGCCAGGTCCCCGATCGTGTCGTCGTACCCGACGAAGATCTTCGAGTCGACGAAGTTGTGCCCCAGCCACTCCCCCATCTCCCACACGGCCCCGACCGCGAGTCCCGCACACAGCGCGAGCACCGCGACGACCACCCGGCGCTCGGCGTGCGGGGCCGGTACCGCCCGCAGATCGGCACCGATGACGTAGAGCACCGCCGCGAGCAGCCCGGTCAGCACGACGTGCATGAACTTGTCCCACAGGAAGACGGTCGTGTACCACTCGAGCACGCTCGACCACCCGGCGAGGAGCACGAGCACGCACACCGCCACGTCGAAGGCCGGCCGCAGCCCGAGCATCCGCGGCACCACGACACCGAGCAGCGCCAGCGCCATGACCGGGAACGCCGTCCCGCCCCAGCCGACAGTCGCCACGACGACGCTCACGACCGTCAGCGCCCGCACCACGTCAGCCACCAGGAACCGCGGCCGCAGGAACGTCGGTCCGAGCGTGGCGATCACGACGCCCACCGCACGACCGTGTGCACGGCGGCGTGGTCGGACGGCCAGACGCCGCCCGGCCGCCGCACGTCGACCGCGACGCGGCCCACCTCCGCCTCGGACGTCACGAGCACCCCGTCGATCCGCCGGCCACCGACGCGCGGACTCCCGTAGTGCGGGTACGTCCCGTAGGGCTCACCCACCTGACTGGAGGCCCGCCCCCAGCTGTCCTCGACCCCCGCCTCCGCCAGGGCTCGCCATGGTGCGGAACCGGCGGGGCTGTTCCAGTCGGCCATGACCACGGCGGGCAGGCCGCGCTGCCGGACGATCCGGCCGAGCAGTTCGGCGGACCGCAGTCGGGCCCACGGCGAGGCGACGTCGAGGTGGGTGGCGACGGCCAGGAACCGGATGCCGGTCGCGCGGTCGTCGACGACGGCTCCGACGGCGTGCCGGGGGAAGGACGTGGCCCACGACCGCGAGCCGGGGCGGTGGGGTGTGCGGGAGAGCGCCCAGGTGCGGCGCTCGACGACGTCGAGGCGGGAGCGGTCGAGGAACAGGCCGACCTGTTCACCACCGCCGCGTGCTCCGCGTCCGGCCAGGACGGGCTCCCAACCCGACCCGAGGCCGGACGTCAGGTCGTCTGCCTGCGTGGGCAGGGCCTCCTGGACGGCGAGGACGGTGGGCGCTTCGGACGTGACGAGCGCGAGCACGGCCTCTCGGCGACGCTCCCAGGCGTCGGGGTGGGTCGGCTGTCGCGGCACGCGGCGACGCACGTTGAGCGTCATGCAGTGCACCTCGGGCGACCGGACCGGTCCGATGAGCGGGCGGTCGTCGGGGTGGTGGGGCATGCCTCCCTTCTACGAGACGACACCCGTCGGATTCCCAGGGACCTCTCCGTCTGGCTCGTATGGTGGCTCGATGCGTTCTCGTTCCACCCCTCGTCTCCTGGTCGCGATCGCGGTCTCCGGCCTGCTGCTCGGAGCCGCCGGGTGCACGTCGAGCGGACCGGACACGAGCCGCCCGACGTTGGCGAAGGCCTCGGCTGACACCGTCACGGTGGCCGATGCCTCGGACGCCGCCGCCCGGTCGGTCCGCGTCAGCAAGGCGCTGTTCGCGAGTGCTCCCGGAGCGGTCGTCGCCCGGGCCGGCGACACCGACGGCATCCGCGATGGGGCCGAGGCTGCGGCGAGCGCCCACGTCCCGGTGCTGCTGACGACCAAGAACACGAGCGCCGCCGTCGCCCGCGAGCTCGACCGGCTCGGCGCCGACTGGTACCAGGCCGAGGGCGACCTGTCGCTCGACACGGACGTCGAACAGCGGCAGGCGCCGGACGGCGGTGACGCGCCGGAGTCGACCCGGGCCTCCCGGCAGGCGACGGTGGTGGTGGCGAACGCGAGTGCGGACGCTGCTGCCGTGGCGACCGCGAAGGCCGCCGGCGCTCGCGTCGTGACCATGCCGAAGGGCGTGACCGACCCGGCTGCTGCGCCCGACGTGGTGACCGCGCTGCACGAGCGGGCGAAGCACCCGACCGTCCTGGTCGGTGCGGCGTTCGAGGCCCTGCCGGATCCGGAGTGGACGGTGCGGGCGGCCGAGGGCGGGTTCCAGCTGCGGAACGGCGGCCAGCGGCCGTTCGACGGGCACCGGTACGTCGCGCTGTACGGGGCTCCCGGGGCGCCGGCGCTGGGCGTGCTCGGCGAGCAGGGGCCGAAGGAGACCGTGCAGCGTGCCGAGCAGGTCGCGAAGCCGTACCGGGCCGAGTCCGACGAGCTCGTGACGCCGGCGATGGAGGTCATCGCGACCGTCGCCGCCGGGGACGCCGGAGCCGACGGCGACTACTCGACGGAGCTGCCGGTGTCGACGCTCGAGCCCTACGTCGAGGCCGCGCACGATGCGGACATGCCGGTCATCATCGACCTGCAGCCGGGTCGGACGGACTTCCTGTCGCAGGCGAAGAAGTACGAGTCGCTGCTGAAGAAGCCCGGGGTGTGGCTGGCGCTCGACCCGGAGTGGCGGCTGACGAAGGACCAGGTGCCCCTCAAGCAGATCGGGAGTGTCTCGGCGTCCGAGGTGAACGAGGTCTCCTCGTGGCTGGCTGGACTCGTGCGCGACGAGGGGCTGCCGCCGAAGGCCCTGGTGCTGCACCAGTTCCGGCTGTCGATGATCCAGGACCGCTCCGCACTGCAGACCCACCCGGAGCTCGACATGCTCGTGCACGTCGACGGGCAGGGGTCACAGCCGGACAAGCAGGCGACGTGGAAGGCACTGCACCAGGGCGCACCGGAGGGGCTGCACTGGGGCTGGAAGAACTTTTACGACGAGGACACGCCCATGCTGACGCCCGCGCAGACCATGCAGCAGGTGCAGCCGACGCCGTCGTTGGTCACCTACCAGTAGGCGCGCGCCGTCGCGTTGTCCACAGTCTGGAGGCGCGGGTCGGGTTTCGTCGGTTGCTCCTGACAGCATGGGGGCATGTCTGGTCTTGGTGTCGGGTCCACCGCGTCGTCTTCCGTGTCCCCCTCTGCGGACATCGCCGCCGAGGCGCAGCAGGCGCTCGCTGCGCTCACGGGGCGCCCCGACGCGGTGTTCCACCCCGGCCAGCTCGAGGCGATCTCGGCGCTGGTCGAGCACCGGCAGCGCGCCCTGGTCGTGCAGCGCACCGGGTGGGGCAAGTCCGCGGTGTACTTCCTCGCGACACTGCTGCTGCGCCGACGCGGGGGCGGCCCGACGGTGCTGGTGTCGCCGCTGCTCGCCCTGATGCGCGACCAGGTCGCCGCTGCCGCGCGGGCCGGTGTCCGTGCGGTGTCGATCAACTCCGCGAACGCCCACGAGTGGGGCGAGACCCAGGCGGCCCTCGCCCGCGACGAGGTCGACGTGCTCCTCGTCTCCCCCGAGCGCCTGAACAACCCGAAGTTCCGCGACGAGCAGATGCCGACCCTGATCGCCCGGATGGGCATGCTCGTGGTCGACGAAGCGCACTGCATCTCGGACTGGGGCCACGACTTCCGGCCGGACTACCGCCGTCTGGCCGAGCTCATCCGGTCGCTCCCCCACGGCGTCCCCGTCCTGGCCACCACCGCGACGGCGAACGAGCGCGTGGTCGAGGACGTCGCCGAGCAGCTCACCGCTGGTCCGGCCGACCCGGTGTTCACCATCCGCGGGTCCCTCGCCCGCAAGTCCCTCCGCCTCGGCGTGCTGACGCTGCCCGAAGCCCGTCAGCGGCTCGGGTGGCTCCTCGCGCACCTCGGCGATCTGCCCGGCAGCGGCATCATCTACACGCTGACCGTCTCGGCGGCCGAGGACATCGCACGGCTGCTGCGCGACAACGGGTACGCCGTCCGTGCCTACACCGGGCGCACCGACACCGACGAGCGCGAACAGCTCGAGCAGCAGCTCAAGGGCAACGAGCTGAAGGCCCTGGTCGCCACGAGCGCGCTCGGCATGGGGTTCGACAAGCCCGACCTCGGGTTCGTCGTGCACGTCGGGGCGCCCTCGTCTCCAGTCGCCTACTACCAGCAGATCGGCCGTGCGGGTCGTGCGACCGACAACGCCGACGTCCTGCTCCTGCCGGGGCGTGAGGACCGCGAGATCTGGCAGTACTTCGCCAGCGCCTCGATGCCGACCGAGGCCCGTGCCGCTGCTGTGCTCGGCGCCCTGTCCACCGACACCGCGATGTCGACCGTGGCGCTCGAGGGCCTGGTCGACATCAAGCGCTCCACCCTCGAACTCCTGCTCAAGGTGCTCGACGTCGACGGAGCCGTCCGACGCGTCACCGGCGGCTGGGTGTCGACCGGGCAGCCGTGGGAGTACGACGCGCCCCGGTACGAGCGGGTCGCAGCGGCCCGTGCTGCGGAGGCCGCGTCGATGCTCGACTACGAGTCCACCTCGGCCTGCCGCATGCAGCTGCTGCAGCAGGACCTCGACGACCCCTCGGCCGAGCCCTGCGGCCGGTGCGACAACTGCGCCGGGGAATGGTTCCCGACCGCCGTGTCCGACACCGACTCGTCCGGGGCAGCGGCCGCGCTCGACAAGGTCGGCGTCGAGATCGCCCCGCGTGCCCAGTGGCCCTCGGGGATGTCGTCGCTCGGGGTCTCGGTGCGGGGCAAGATCGGCGCGGACGAGCTCGTGCAGCCCGGCCGTGCGGTGGCGCGTCTGACCGACCTGGGCTGGGGCGGTCCCCTGCGTGCGCTGTTCTCGCCGTCCACCCCCGATGCCCCGATCTCGCGCGAGCTCGTCGACGGCTGTGTCCGGGCGCTCAAGGACTGGCCGTGGGAGGCCCGGCCGACCGGCGTCGTGGCGATGTCCTCGCGGTCACGGCCCGAATTGGTGGGGTCCCTCGCCCAGGCACTGTCCACCATCGGGCGGCTGCAGTTCCTCGGCACGCTCGGCCGTGCCGGCGGGACCCCTCGCGGCGACGGTGCGACGAACAGCGCCTACCGACTGTCCGGCGTGTGGGACACCTTCGTGGTCGATCCGTCGCTCGCCGCAGCCCTGCAGGCGCACGAGGGCCCGGTGCTGCTCGTCGACGACCTGGTCGACAGCCGGTGGACGATGACCGTCGCCGGTCGGGAGCTCCGGCGCGCAGGGGCCTCCGCCGTGCTCCCGTTCGCGCTGGCGACGGTCGCGTAGCCCGGGTCGCGCCGGTCGCGCACCACCGTTGCGACATTCCACCTGTCGATCGACTCGTGTTCTGTCGCAGATCCGGTCCGCCCCCGCCGACCGGAGCCCTACTGCCGCGCGGGCTTCGGGAACGTGGTCCGCATGTGGTCGCTCGTCAGCACGTCGCCGATGCCGACCATGAGCACCGAGAACAGGATCTGCTCGATGACCATCCAGAACGGGTAGAGCCCGGGGATCGCCGCGACGATCAGCGTCACGATCGGGAAGATCCGGCTGAACAACCGCAGCCGCTGGTACGCCCAGTAGTACCCGAGCTGCGCCCGCCAGGCGAACACGTAGAGCGTCAGGGTGATGAGCAGCACCACGGTGGACCGGAACCACACCGCCCATGACAGGGACTCCCCCGCGCGGGTCAGCAGCACGGCGACCACGATGGCGGTGAGCCCGACGACGGTCTCGGCGACGAGCAGCCACCGGATCCACCGGAACGAGCGGACGGTGTCGGGGTGTCCGAGCATGTCCTCGCGGATGACGTACCCGGACTGCCGGCCTCCGGCCAACCGGTCGAGCCGCAGACGGCACCACACGCGGTCGGCGAGCACACCGAGTCCGTCGTTCTGCTGCGTCACCAGTACATCGTGCCCCATCCCGGCGATGGCGGCAGACGCGGCACAGCCACGAGCACCGATGCGGAACGACACTGTCGAGGTCGGACGACCACGACAGTGTCGTTCGGCGTCGGCACAGCAAGGCCCCCGCCCCGGCCCCGCTCAGTCGGACGGGACGAGTGCCGCGCCGCCCAGCACGGTGCCGGTGTCGGCGTCCAGCAGGACCAGGGAACGGACCTCGTCCGGCAGTGACCACGGATCGCTGAGCACGACGGTCAGTCCCTGTTCGACCCCGGCGGCCTGGAACAGGTCGTAGGACTCCCCGGCCGGCGTCCACACCGGCTTCGAACCGCCGCGCACCGTCCCCGCGGACAGCACGACGTCGACCGGGCCGTCCCCGCCGGTCTCCAGGTGGTCGATCTGCACCGCGAGGGTCTCGTCATCCGTGTTCCCGGCGATCCGCACGTGCCCGGAGGCCGCAGCCCCGATGCCGACGATGTCACCGGACACCGGCGGGACGCGGCGCCACCACGGGTCGATGGGCGAACCGTCGACCGGGCGGACGGGTTCGGGCTCGATCGGTTCCTCGAGGCCGTTGGTCGGCGGCAGTCGGACGTCGGGCGACTGCGCCGGCTCGGAGGGCACGGAGTCGGCACGGGTGAGCGAGTCGCCGTCGTCCGGTGCGTGCGAGATCGTCCACAGGGACACCGAACCCACGACGACCACACCGACGAGGACGCCCACCAGGGCGAGCCGGCGTCGGTCCGCTGCCCACGGCCCGCTACCCACGCCCCCATGATGCCGCACCGGCGCGCCGGACCGGCTCCGGGCCTCCAGGCCGGACGCGAACGCAGAACGCGCCCCGACGGATCGAGGCGCGTTCTGCGTGACGGGTGGGAGCGCTCAGCGCTTCCGGCGCTCGCGCACCCGCATGTTGACGTTGATCGGCGTGCCGGAGAAGCCCCAGACCTCGCGGAGGCGACGCGTGATGAAGCGTCGGTACTGCGGGTCGAGGAACGCCGACGTGAAGAGCACGAAGGTCGGCGGCTGGCTCGACGCCTGGGTCCCGAACAGGATGCGGGGCTGCTTGCCGCCGCGCACGGGGTGGGGGTGTTCCTGCACGAGCTCGGCGATGAAGGCGTTGACCTTGCCGGTCGGGATGCGGGTGTCCCACGACTCGAGGGCGGTCTCGAGCGCCGGCACGAGCTTCTCGAGGTGGCGGCCGGTGCGGGCGGAGATGTTCACGCGCGGGGCCCAGGCGACGTGCGCCAGGTCCTGCTCGATCTCGCGCTCCAGGTAGCGGCGGCGCTCGTCGTCGAGCAGGTCCCACTTGTTGTACGCCAGCACGAGGGCACGGCCGGACTCGAGGACGAGGTCGATGATGCGGAGGTCCTGCACGGAGACCGGCTCGGTGACGTCGAGGACGACGACGGCGACCTCGGCCTTCTCGAGCGCGGCGGTGGTGCGGAGCGACGCGTAGAAGTCGGCGCCCTGCTGCATGTGGACGCGCTTCCGGATGCCGGCGGTGTCGACGAAGCGCCACACCTTGCCACCGAGCTCGATCTGCTCGTCCACCGGGTCGCGGGTGGTGCCGGCGATGTCGTTCACGACGACCCGCTCCTCACCGGCGGCCTTGTTGAGCAGCGAGCTCTTGCCGACGTTCGGGCGGCCGAGGATGGCCACGCGGCGGGGGCCGCCGACCTCCTGCTTGGCGACGGCCGAGGTGTCGGGCAGTGTCTTGATGATCAGGTCGAGCAGGTCCGCGACGCCGCGGCCGTGCAGGGCCGACACCGGATGCGGCTCGCCGAGCCCCAGGTTCCAGAGTTCGTAGGCGTCGAGTTCACGGCGCTCGTCGTCGGCCTTGTTCGCGACGACGATGACGGGGCGGTCGGTGCCGCGGAGCATCTTGACGACGTGCTCGTCGGTGGCGGTGATCCCGACCGTGACGTCCACGACGAACAGCACGGCGTCGGCGAGGTCGATCGCGACCTCGGCCTGCGCGGCGACGGAGGCGTTGATGCCCTCGGCGCCGGGCTCCCAGCCGCCGGTGTCGACGAGCGTGAAGCGCTTGTCGTTCCAGTCGGCCTTGTAGCTGACACGGTCGCGGGTGACGCCGGGGACGTCCTGCACGACGGCCTCACGACGACCGAGGATGCGGTTCACGAGCGCGGACTTGCCGACGTTCGGGCGGCCGACGATCGCGAGCACCGGGTAGGCGGGCAGGTAGTGGACGCCGTCCTCGCCGACCTGACCGGCCTCGAGCAGGGCGAGGTCCTCGTCCTCGAGGTCGTACTCCTCGAGTCCGGCGCGGAGCGCGGTCGCGCGCTGCTCGGCCTCGGCCTCGTCGAGTCCGGCGAGCCGCTCGCCGAGGGCGTCGTCGTACCGGGGGAAGTCGTCGTTGTCCGGGTTGTCCAGCTGAGCCATCTTGGGTTCCTCGCGAGCGGCCGGGGCCGCGGTGTCGGTGGCCGTTGCCGGCCGGGGCCGGGGGTCCGGCCGTGGTGTGACCAGGCGGCCGAGGCCGTCCGGTCGTGCGTCAGTGCGTGGCCGCGCGGGCCAGGTCGACGACCGCCTGCACGGTCTGGTCGAAGTCGAGGTCGGTGGAGTCGAGCGTCGTGACGCCGTCGGCGGCGTTCATGAAGTCGACGACCTTCGCGTCCGCCGCGTCGCGACGAGCGAGTGCTGCGGAGGTCTCGGCGGCCGACTGGGTCGTGACCTCTGCCGAGCGTCGGGCCATTCTAACGGACTCGTCGGCCGTCAGCAGGATCCGGACCTCGGCATCGGGTGCGACGACCGTGGTGATGTCCCGGCCCTCGGTGATGATGCCCGGGGCGTCGGTCTTCCGCATGACGTTGCGGAACAGCTGGACCAGGCGCTTCCGGACGTCCGGGAGCTTCGCGATGTGGGCGACCGCGCCGGTGACGCCGGGGGTGCGGATGGCCTCGGTCACGTCGGTCTCCCCCACCTTGACGTAGTAGTCGTCGGGGTCGGTGCCGATGGCGTAGTCGAAGGTGTCCCAGCTCGCCAGGACCGCCGCGGCGTCGTCGAGGTCGACCTGCCGCTGCAGGGCGTGCCACGCGAGTGCACGGTAGGCGGCGCCGGTGTCCTGGTATCCGAAGCCCAGAGCGCGTGCGGCCGCGCGGGAGACGCTCGACTTGCCGCTGCCGGCGGGACCGTCGACCGCGATGACGATCTTCGCCACGTAGGCGCCGTCGGCCAGGCCGGACGGCATCGGGGCGCTGGTCGAACCGGGCTCCCCGCCGGGCTCACCGAGGCCGCCGGCCGGACCGCCGAGCGGACCGCCGTCGCCGCCGTCACCGGGGCCGCCGAGCGGCCCGCCGGCACCACCGGTACCGGGCGTCGGGAGGCCGGAGTCGGGCCCGTCGGTCCCACCGGCCGGAGCGCGTCCACCGATCACGCCGGAGTCGTTCGTGTCGTCGTTCAGGCCCATGCTGCTGCGATCCTCCATCCGCGCCCCTCGAGTTCCTCGACGAGTCGCTGTTCCTGCTCGGGCAGCACCGACACCTCGACGATGCCGATCTGTGCGCCCGGTGAGTGCTCGAGGCGCATGTCCTCGAGGTTGATGCCGATCTCCCCGATGAACGTCAGGAGTGCGGCGATCTGCCCGGGGGTGTCGTCGACCAGGACGACCACCTGGGCGAAGCGCTTGGTGGTGCCGTGCTTGCCCGGCAGCCGTTCGACCCCGCGGTTGCCGTCGGCGATCGTCTCGGCGATGGTGCGCGGCGATCCAGCACCGTCCGGGTCGCCGAGCGCGTCGATCACGCGGGACAGGTCGTCGCGCAGGTCGGTGAGCACCGGCCGGATGTGCCCGGCGTTCGCCCCGATGATCTGCACCCAGAGCCCGGGGTCGCTCGCGGCGATCCGGGTGACGTCGCGCACGCCGCCGCCGGCCAGGCCGAGCGACCCGTCGGGGGCGTCCCGCAGGCGCGAGGCCATCAGCGTCGACACGAGCTGCGGCGCGTGCGAGACGTACGCCACGGCGAGGTCGTGCGACTCGGGGTCCATCGGCACGACGGTGGCGCCGACGTCGAGCGCGAGGTCCTCGACCACCGCGGCACGCTGGTACGTGATGCCGTCGTGCCCGGCGATGACCCAGGGGCGGCCGACGAACAGGTCGGCGCGGGCGGCGGTCGGACCGCTGCGCTCGCGTCCGGCCATCGGGTGCGACCCGATGTAGCGGGAGACGTCGGCCCCGGCCGCCACCAGGGCGGCGAGCGGCCCGGACTTCACGCTGGCGACGTCCGTCACGACAGCGTCCGGGTGGGCGGCGAGCTCGCGCTCCACCACCGTCGCGACGACGTCCGGCGGCACCGCGACGATGATGAGTTCCGGCTGGTCGCCGGCAGCCGGTCGACGCCCGGCGCCGTAGTCCACGGCGAGCGCCAGCGCCGCGGGCGAGACGTCGTCGAGGACGACGTCCACGCCCTTCTCGCGCAGGGCGAGACCGATCGAGGCGCCGAGCAACCCGGCTCCGACGACCCGGACCGGGCCGCGCAGACGGCGGTCGATGTCGGTCGGGGTCACGTCGGTCACCGTGCAAGCCTACCGATCGAGGCTCGGGCATCGGTCGATGCCCGAGCCTCGGGGTCGGTCAGTCCGCCGACTCGTCCTCGTACTCGTCGTCGTCCTGGTCGAGCGCGACGTCGCGGTCGTCACGAGCGGACGGCTTCGCGTCACGGACGGTGCTGAGCAGCTTGCCGACCTCGACCGTGCCGAGCTCGCGCATCTTGCCCGGCGGCAGGCTGCCCAGGTGCAGCGGTCCGAACGACCGGCGGACGAGTTCGAGGACCGGGTGGTCGACGGCCTCGAGCATGCGACGGACGATGCGGTTGCGGCCGGAGTGCAGCGTGATCTCGACGAGCGACTCACCCCGCGAGGACTCGAGCAACCGCACCTTGTCGGCCTTGATCGGACCGTCCTCGAGCTCGACGCCCTCGGTCAGGCGCTGCACCACGGCGGGGTTCACGTTGCCGTGGACCTTCGCGATGTACGTCTTCTGCACGCCGAACGACGGGTGCGCGAGCACGTGTGCCAGGTCGCCGTCGTTCGTCAGGACGAGCAGCCCGGAGGTCTCGGTGTCGAGACGGCCGACGTTGAACAGGCGCTCCTCGTAGCGGTCCACGAACTCGGTCAGGTCGCGGCGACCGCGCTCGTCCTGCAGGCTCGAGACGACACCGGTCGGCTTGTTCAGCACGATGTAGCGCCGCGACGAGTCGATCTGCACGGGCACGCCGTCGACGCTGATCGCGTCCTTCTCGGGGTCGACGCGACGCCCGAGGGCGTCCACGACCTCGCCGTTGACCGTCACGCGGCCCTCGACGATCAGGTTCTCCGCGACCCGGCGGGATGCGACGCCGGCAGCGGCGATCACCTTCTGCAGGCGCTCACCCTCTGCCTGGAGGCTCGGCTCGGCCCCGGCAGGCGCCGTTCCGTCCGCCGCGTCCCAGTCCTCGATGATCGGCCGTTCGGGCGTGCCCTCGGCCGGGTTGCCCCGGTCGTCGCGCTGCCCGCTCGGCTTCGGCGTGGTGCGGTCGCTGTTGCGGACGCTCGTGGTGCCGCCGACGTAGCGGCGGCCGTTGTGCCAGACGCGGCTCTGCTGGCCGTCGGGAGTCCGGCGGTCGTCGCGGCCGCGGTCGTCGCGCCGGTCGTCGCGGGGAGCGGAGCTGCCACGGTCGTCGCGACCCCGGTACCCACCGCGGTCGTCGCGGGGAGCGGAGCTGCCACGGTCGTCGCGGCCGCGGTACCCACCACGGTCGTCGCGGGGGGCCGAAGCACCACGGTCGTCACGTCCGCGGTAGCCACCACGGTCGTCACGCGGAACCGAAGCCCCACGGTCGTCACGTCCGCGGTAGCCACCGCGGTCGTCACGCGGAGCGGAGTTGCCGCGGTAGCCACCACGGTCGCCGCCACCGGAACGGTCATCGCGACCCCGGTAACCGCCACGGTCGTCACGCGGTGCCGAGCTCCCGCGGTCGTCACGGCCGCGGTACCCACCACGGTCGTCGCGCGGCGCCGAGCTTCCGCGGTCGTCGCGGCCCCGGTAGCCACCACGGTCGTCACGCGGAGCGGAGCCCCGGTACCCACCACGGTCGCCGCCACCGGCACGGTCGTCCCGGCCGCGGTAGCCACCACGGTCATCACGCGGAGCCGAGTTGCCGCGGTAGCCACCACGGTCGCCACCGCGGTCTTCGCGCGGCGCGGAAGCCCCACGGTCGTCACGACCCCGGTAGCCACCACGGTCGTCACGCGGCGCGGAGTTGCCACGGTAGCCACCACGGTCGCCGCCACCGGCACGGTCGTCGCGACCCCGGTAGCCACCACGGTCGTCACGCGAAGCCGAAGCCCCGCGGTACCCGCCGCGGTCGCCGCCGCGGTCGTCACGCGACGGGTACCCGCCACGGCGGTCGTCGTCACGCGGCGGGCGTGCGCCCCCGCGGTCGTCGCGACCGTACCCGCCGGAGCGGCCACCGGCACTGGAACCGGCCCCACCGCGTCCGCCGGCCGGGCGGCCGGAGCGATCCGGGCCTCCCGAGCGTCCGTTGCGGTCGTCTCGGTCTCGGGGCGCGCCGCGCCCCCGGTCGTCAAACCCTGCCATCGGGGATCCCTTCGTTCTGCTCGAAGCCGTCCGCACCGTCGTCCAGGAGGGGCGAGATGAGCGGCAGCTCGTCGAGCGAGTTGATGCCGAGCTGCTGCAGGAGCAGGTCGGACGTGACGTAGTTGATGGCGCCGGTCTCGGCGTCGGTGAACGACTCCTCGATGAGGCCGCGTGCCACCAGGGTTCGGACGACGCCGTCGACGTTGACGGCGCGGATCGCAGCGATCTGCGAGCGGGTGATCGGCTGCTTGTAGGCGACGACCGCCAGGGTCTCGAGTGCGGCCTGCGACAGCCGCGAGGGTCGCTCGGCCTCGACGAACTGCTCGACCACGGGGTCCAGGTCGGCGCGGACGTAGAAGCGCCAGCCGCCACCGACCTCGCGCAGTTCGAAGCCACGGCGGATCGTGCCGTCGACGCCGTCGAAGTCCGCGACCAGGCGTTCGATCGCCTGGCGGACGGCGGGGACGGGCGAACCGACCGCAGCACCGAGGGCGACGAGTGACTGCGGCTGGTCGGCGATCATCAGGATGGCCTCGAGCTGGCGGTCGATGGGGACGGTCGGGTGGACCTGCGATGCGGTGCGCTCGTGGATCTCGCGCTCGATCGCGCGGGCGTCGGCCATCTCGTCAGCGCCGCCGGGTTCGGCGCTGGACGTGTCGTGCACGTCATCCGTCATAGTCGGCTCCCAGGTTCGCGAGGCTCTCGTCGGACCAGTCCTCGGCGGTCCACCGCAGTGTCAGCTCCCCGAGCGGCTCGAGCTGCTCGAACGAGATCGACGCGTTCCGGTACAGCTCGAGGATCGCGAGGAAGCGAGCCACCACGATACCCGTCTGGTCGACGCCCGCGACCAGTTCACGGAACGAGACGCCCTCACCATCGCGGGTGCGGAGGATCGAGACGACGATCGCGGCCTGTTCGCGGATGCTGATGAGCGGGGCGTGCAGGTGGTCGAGGCCGACGGTCGGGATCTCCCGCGGGGCGAAGGCCAGCGCGGCCAGTGCGGCGAAGTCCTGCACCGACAGGGTCCAGACGAGCTCCGGCGTCCGCGCGCGGAACCGCTCCTCGAGCCGGACGCTGCGGACGTGTCGGCGCGATTCGACGCCCCAGCGCTCCCCGAACCAGTCGGCTGCCTGCTTGAACGCCCGGTACTGCAGCAGTCGGGCGAACAGCAGGTCGCGGGCCTCGAGCAGGGCGACGTCCTCGGCGTCCACGAGCTCGCCCTGGGGCAGCAGCCCGACGATCTTCAGGTCGAGCAGGGTCGCCGCGACGACCAGGAACTCGCTGGCCTCGTCGAGCTCGTCGGCGGACTCGGCCTGCCGGACGTACTGGATGAACTCCCCCGTCACGGCACCGAGCGACACCTCGGTGATGTCGAGCTCGTGCTTCGTGATGAGCGACAGCAGGAGGTCGAACGGTCCGTCGAAGTTGGCGAGCCGGACCCGGAACCCCGCGTCAGGCGACGGCGCCACGCTGGACGAGCTCTCGTGCGAGCTGCCGGTAGGCGTGGGCGGCAGGGTGATCCGGCGCGGTCTGCGTGATCGGGCGTGCGGACACCGTGGCGTCCGGGAACTTCACGGTGCGGCCGATGACGGTGTCGAGCACACTGTCGTCGAAGGTGTCGACGACCCGCTCCATGACCTCGCGCGAGTGCAGCGTGCGCGAGTCGTACATGGTCGCCAGGATGCCGTCGAGCTTGAGCGCCGGGTTGAGGCGGTCGCGCACCTTGTCGATCGTCTCGATGAGCAGGGCGACACCGCGGAGCGCGAAGAACTCGCACTCGAGCGGGATGAGCACGCCGTGCGCCGCGGTGAGGGCGTTCACGGTGAGCAGGCCGAGCGACGGCTGGCAGTCGACCAGGATCACGTCGTAGTCGTTGGCGACCTTGCGCAGCACGCTCGCCAGGATCTGCTCGCGGGCGACCTCGTTGACCAGGTGCACCTCGGCCGCGGAGAGGTCGATGTTCGCCGGGATGACGTCGAGGCCGGGGGTGTTCGTCGGCTGGATGACCTGGTTCGGGTCCTTCACGGCGCCCATGAGCAGGTCGTAGACGGTGTGGATGTCGTGCGTCCGGACGCCGAGGCCCGCGGACAGCGCACCCTGCGGGTCGAAGTCGACGGCGAGGACCTTGCGGCCGTACTCGGCGAGTGCAGCACCCAGGTTGATGGCCGTCGTGGTCTTGCCGACGCCACCCTTCTGGTTGCAGAGCGCGATGATGCGGGCGGGTCCGGTGCCGTCGAGCTCCTCGGGCACGGGGAAGTCCCGGACGGGACGCCCCGTCGGACCGTGGGTGGTCGCGCCGGTGGGGTTGGTCGTCGGGTTCGGGCTCACCCCGTCATCGTACCGGCGACCTCGGGCTGGGCCGGGTCGCACCGCCGCGGGACCGCCGCGCTGCTGGCTGGCAGCCTGGCCGCGGGCGCTGCTGGCTGGCAGCCCGGCCCCGGGCGCTGCTGCTCGTCAGGCGACGCGCAGGGCGACGCGCATGCTGTCGACCCGCTCGGCGATCACGGGGTCGGTCGACCACCGCTGCTGCAGCCGACCGACGAGCTCGCCGACCTGCTCGCGGTCGAGCCCCGGGTGCAGCGCCAGTCCCACCGTCAGCTCCGGCCCGGCGAACCGGCCGACCGGGTCGCCCGGCGCGAGTTCGACACGGGCGACGCTGGGCTCCCCCTCGACCGAGGCCGCGAAGGCCCGGGCCACCTCGGGGTCCTCGAAGCACGGGGTCCACGGCAGGTCCTGCCCGAGCGCCCACACCGCCGGACGACGCAGCACAAACTCGGTCGACGACTTCGGGTCGAGCACGACGAGCTGGGTGTCCTCGCTCGCCGCGGCCATCGCCACACGGCGGGACTCCACCGGCACCGGGCGCGCGTCCGGGTCCCATGCGTGCATGGCGTCCACCGAGGTGAACGCCGGCATCACGCTGCGACCGTCCGGACCGGCGACCGTCACGATCGAGAGTTCCTGGGTCTTGTCGACGAGCTTGCCCTCGTCGGTCTCCCCCACGTCACCGGCCTCGGCGATGAGTGGGATGAGCAGCCGGGCGGTCCGGAGCGCCTCGACGATCGCCGCCTGGGACGCACCGTCGGCGATCGCACCGATGGCCGCGACCACCGCGGGATCGGCGAGTCCGTCGTCGTCCGCGAACGCGGTGTCGTGGTGGTCGAACGTGCGGCCTTCCCACGAGAAGCCCGCCGAGTCCGCCGCCCCGCCGGGGGTGTGCGCGTCGTCGGCTTCGGGCCCGGTGCCGCGGCCGTTCGAGATGCCCGCCACGGGGTTACTCGGAGGCGATGTCGAGTGCGGCCGGCAGCGTGAACGCCCCGGAGTACAGCGCCTTGCCGATGATCGCGCCCTCGAGCCCGTACGGCACGAGTTCGCGGAGCGCACGGAGGTCGTCGAGCGTGGAGATCCCGCCCGAGGCCACCACGGGCTGGTCGGTCCGGTCGCACACCTGGCGGAGCAGTTCGACGTTCGGCCCCTGCAGCGTGCCGTCCTTCGTGACGTCGGTCACCACGTAGCGGGCGCACCCGGCGGCTTCCAGCCGGTCGAGCACCTCCCACAGGTCGCCGGCGTCCTCGGTCCAGCCACGGCTCGACAGTGTGGTGCCGCGGACGTCCAGCCCGACGGCGATCTGCTCGCCGTACTCACCGATCACACGAGCGGCCCAATCCGGGTTCTCGAGGGCCGCGGTGCCGAGGTTCACGCGCGCCGCACCGGTCGCCAGTGCCGCTTCGAGCGAGGCGTCGTCGCGGATGCCGCCGGACAGCTCGACGGAGACACCCTCGACCTCGCGGACGGCGTGTGCGATCACCCGGCGGTTGTCGCCACGACCGAAGGCCGCGTCGAGGTCGACGAGGTGGATCCACTCGGCACCCTGGTCGCGCCAGGTCCGGGCAGCGGCGACGGGGTCGCCGTAGCCGGTCTCGCTCCCCGCCTCGCCCTGGGTGAGTCGCACGGCCTGTCCGTCGACGACGTCGACAGCCGGCAGCAGGACGAGGGGCGGGGTGTCGGTGAGGTCGGTCATGGTCCTGTCGGTTTCGTTGCGGTGGAGAAGGGGCTGCGGACGGCCGGGAGGCCCGGTGCGCGTCCGGCACGGCCGTCGCGCCCGGCGCCGGCCGGGTTCAGAGCGAACGCACCCAGTTGGAGAGCAGGCGGATGCCCGGCTCGCCGGACTTCTCGGGGTGGAACTGCGTGGCGGTGAGCGGCCCGTTCTCGACCGCTGCGATGAACGGCTGCCCGTGCTCGGCCCACGTCAGACGGGGCGCACGGAACGGCCCGTACGCCTCGAGCGGGAAGTCGGTCACGCCGTAGGAGTGCACGAAGTAGAAGCGCTCGTCGTGCAGCCCGTCGAACAGCACGGAGTCCTCGGGCGCCTGCACGGTGTTCCAGCCCATGTGCGGCAGCACCTCGGCCTGGATCTCCTGCACGGTACCGGGCCACTGGCCGAGCCCTTCGACGTCGGCACCACGCTCGATGCCCCGCGAGAACAAGACCTGCATGCCGACGCAGATGCCGAGCACGGGTCGCCCGCCGGCCAGACGGTGGTCGACGATCTCGCCGCCCTGCACGCCCTCGAGCTGGTCGATCACGGCGGCGAACGCCCCGACGCCGGGGACGAGCAGGCCGTCGGCCTTCAACGCCGCCTGCTTGTCCGAGGTCAGGGTGACCTCGGCACCGGCGCGCTCGAGTGCCTTGGCGGCAGAGTGGACGTTCCCCGACCCGTAGTCGAGGACGACGACGTTCGGCTTGGCGGTTGTCACAGGGCGCCCTTCGTGGAGGGGATGCCGTCGACGCGCGGGTCCAGCTCGACCGCCTTGCGCATGGCTCGGGCGAACGCCTTGAACTCGGCTTCGGCGATGTGGTGGGGGTCGCGGCCCTCGAGCACGCGGACGTGGACGGTGATGCCGGCGTTGAACGTGATCGCCTCGAACACGTGGCGGACCATCGAGCCGGTGAAGTGGCCGCCGATGCGGTGGAACTCGAAGCCCGCGGGCTCGCCGGAGTGCACCAGGAACGGACGCCCGGAGACGTCGACGACGGCCTGGGCCAGCGCTTCGTCCAACGGGACCAGGGCGTCGCCGTACCGGCCGATGCCGGAGCGCTCGCCGAGGGCCTGCTTGATCCCCTGTCCGAGCACGATGCCGGTGTCCTCGACCGTGTGGTGCACGTCGATGTCGGTGTCACCCGTCGAGCGCACCCGCAGGTCGATCAGGGAGTGCTTGCTGAACGCGGTCAGCATGTGGTCGAAGAACGGGACGGAGGTCGAGATCGACGAGGTCCCGGTGCCGTCCAGGTCGAGCTCGAGTTCGACACTCGATTCGCTCGTCGAACGGCTGATCGAGGCGGTGCGGGCGGTCATGCCTCAACCCTAACCGGCGGCTGCTCGGCGGCGACCTGCCGCATCGCGTCGAGGAACGCGGTCGTCTCGGCTTCGGTCCCCGCACTCACCCGCAGGTGGTTCGGGATCCCGAGGTCGCGTACGATCACGTCGCGCTCGAGCAGCGACTCGAACGCGGCGTTCGGGTCGGCGACACCACCGAACAGGACGAAGTTCGACCAGGTCTCGTAGGTGCGGTACCCCATGGCCTGGAGCTCGGTGACCATGCGGTCACGCTGCCCCTTGATGTCGTCGACCATCGCCAGCATCTCGGGGGCGTGCCGGAGTGCCGCGATCGCCGCCGCCTGGGTGAGCGCGGACAGGTGGTAGGGCAGCCGGACCAGCCGGACGGCGTCGACGACGGCGGGGTGTGCGGCCATGTACCCGACCCGGGCACCGGCGAACGCGAACGCCTTGCTCATCGTGCGGGAGACCACCAGGCGCTCACGACCGGGCAGCAGCGTGAGGGCGCTCGGGGCGTCGGACGGCATGAACTCGGCGTACGCCTCGTCCACCATCACGATGCCGTCGGTCGCGTCGTAGGCGGCCGCGATCGTCTCGATGTCGAGCGGAGTACCCGTCGGGTTGTTCGGCCCGCAGAGGAACACGATGTCGGGCTGGTGTTCACGGATCGCCGCCACGACGGTCTCGGGCGAGATGCGGAACTCGTCGTCCCGCTGGGCCGGGATCCACGTGGTGCCGGTGCCCGACGCGAGGATCGAGTGCATCGAGTAGGTGGGCGGGAACCCGAGCACCGAGCGACCGGGTCCGCCGAACGCCTGGAGGAGCTGCTGCAACACCTCGTTCGACCCGTTCGCCGCCCAGAGCTGCTCGGCGGTCAGGTCGTGCCCGAGGTAGTCGGCAAGTGACTGCCGGAGCTCGGTGAACTCGCGGTCCGGGTACCGGTTGACCGTCAGCAGGGCCTGCCGGATCGACTCGACGATGTCGGCAGCGACGTCGTCCGGAACGGGATGCGTGTTCTCGTTGACGTTGAGCTGCACGCGGACGTGCTTCTGCGGGGCGCCGTACGGGCTCTGCCCGCGCAGGTCGTCTCGGATCGGGAGGTCTTCGAGCGTGAATGCCACCGATCCATCGTAGGCCGCTGTCACCGTGCGGCGACCAGCCGTCCGGACGGCGCTGCCCGAGTGACTACTCGCTGTCCGTGTACTTGGTGGGGATGGCGATCTCTTCGCCGGCCTGCAGCGCGGAGCCGTCGAGCGCGTTGAGGCTCACGACGTCCTGCACGAAGTCACGCGGGTCCGAGTTCGGCGCCGTCTGCTCGGCGAGCTGCCAGAGCGTCTCGCCCGGCTGGATCGTCACGGTCTCGAACTGGGTGCGGGCGCCGCCGGCGGTGGCGTCTCCGGCGGAGGCCTGCCCGCCGTTCAGCACGCCGAGGGCGACGACGATGAGGAGCGGGAGCGCGGCGAGCGTCGTGAAGACGATGCGGCCGCGACGCGTCAGACGCAGGCGGGTACGCACGGCGGGCGCCGCGGTGCGCTGGATGTCAGCGATGGCGATGGTGCTCATGTCGTTCTTGCCTTCCCGTTCGGTGGAACCGAAGTCGTGTACCGAACATAGTTTCGAATCAGACGACGCACAAGTCCTGGGAGTGGATTTCTGCGGGGTTTTCTTGCGACACGCTCGAACAGGTGTTTGTCCGGCCCTGGCTGGTCGGATACTGTTTCGATCGACTGGGACAAGCCTGACGGGGACCACCGACATTCCCGCCGCGGCCGGACCGGCACCGACGAAAGCGAGACGACGTGGTGGACGAACTGCGGGGCCAGAAGCCGCTGACGCCGAAGCAGCAGGCGATCTTCGATGCGATCCGCGCGTCGATCGCATCGCGGGGCTACCCGCCGAGCATGCGCGAGATCGGCGACGCTGCCGGGCTCTCCTCGCTCTCCAGCGTCTCCCACCAGCTCGGCCAGCTCGAGCTCGGGGGATGGATCCGCCGCGACCCGAACCGCCCGCGCGCGCTCGAGGTCCTGGTCGACGAGCCGTCGTCCGACGTCGGCGGCCCGGACATCGACGCCACCACGCTCGTGCCGCTCGTCGGTCGGATCGCCGCCGGCGTCCCGATCACCGCCGAGCAGCACGTCGACGAGATCATCCCGCTCCCCCGACAGCTCGTCGGCACCGGCGAGCTCTTCATGCTCAAGGTCGTCGGTGAGTCGATGATCGACGCCGCGATCTGCGACGGCGACTGGGTCGTCGTCCGCTCACAGCAGACTGCCGAGAACGGTGACATCGTCGCGGCCATGCTCGACGAAGAGGCGACGGTCAAGGTCTTCCGCCAGCGCGACGGTCACACGTGGCTGCTGCCGCGCAACTCCGCCTTCGAGCCGATCCTCGGCGACGCCGCCTCGGTCCTCGGCAAGGTCGTCGCGGTCCTCCGCTCCCTCTGACAGTGAATCGCGACTCGCGACTCGCGCTGCACCGGCGCGAGACGCCGTCGTCAGTGCACGTCAGCCCTGTGGACGACACCCCTCGCACGACGAAACGCCGCCGGATCCGGCGGCGTTTCGTGTGTTCCGGGGCGTCTCGATGACGCGACGGCGTCCGGCGGACCCGTGACGGGCCTCCAGGCCGCGCGGCAGCGCTCTCCAGCGCCCGCCGGAGTCGAGCGTCAGACGGTCGGGACCGGCGTGACCACGTAGGGCTCGAGCTCGGCGACCTGCCGCTGGAAGACGCGCACCCGCAGGCGCGTGCCGTCCTGGACGTAGTCGACCGACTCGACCGAGCCGGTGTCGTGCAGCGACGACACCAGGTCGCCGCGGTCGTACGGCACCACGATCGTCAGGTCGACGTCGGGCTCCGGCAGGCGGTCCTCGATGACGCTGAGGAGCTCGGGGATGCCCTCGCCGGTGCGCGCCGACACGAACACCGCGTCCGGCACGAGTCCGATGAGCACGAGGCGCTGCGCGTCGTCGATCAGGTCGGCCTTGTTGAAGACGACGATCTCCGGGATGTCACCCGCACCGACGTCGCCGATGACCTCGCGCACGGTGGACAGCTGCGCCCCGGGGTCGGGGTGCGAGCCGTCGACCACGTGCACGATGACGTCGGCGTCACCGACTTCTTCGAGGGTGGAACGGAAGGCCTCGACGAGCTGGTGCGGCAGGTTGCGCACGAAGCCGACCGTGTCGACGAACGTGAACTCCCGGCCCTTGGCGCTCTCGGTCCGACGGACGGTGGCGTCCAGCGTCGCGAACAGCTGGTTCTGCACCAGCACACCCGCGCTCGTGAGCCGGTTCAACAGCGACGACTTGCCGGCGTTGGTGTAGCCCGCGATCGCGACGCTCGGCACCTCGTTGCGGTTGCGCTCGGCACGCTTGGCCTCACGGGCCGGGGTGAACCCGGCGATCTGCCGGCGGAGCTTCGCCATCCGCGTGTGGATCTTGCGGCGGTCGAGCTCCATCTTCGTCTCACCGGGGCCACGAGAGCCCATGCCAGCGCCTCCGGAGACCTGGCCACCGGCCTGCCGGGACATCGAGTCACCCCAACCGCGCAGTCGAGGCAGCAGGTACTGCAGCTGAGCGAGTTCGACCTGCGCCTTCCCCTCGCGGGTCTTCGCGTGCTGGCTGAAGATGTCGAGGATCACGGCCGTGCGGTCGATGACCTTCACCTTCACGACGTCCTCGAGCGCACGACGCTGCGAGGGTGCGAGTTCGGTGTCGGCGATGACCGTGTCGGCGCCGGTGGCCTTGACGACCATCGCGAGCTCCTGGGCCTTGCCCTTGCCCAGGTAGGTGGCCGGGTCCGGGTTGGGCCGGCGCTGGAGGAGCCCGTCGAGCACCACGGCGCCCGCGGTTTCGGCGAGTGCCGCGAGCTCGCGGAGGGAGTTCTCGGCGTCCGAGGCGTCGCCCTGGGGGTACACGCCGATGAGGACGACCTGCTCGAGCCGCAGCTGGCGGTACTCGACCTCGGTGACGTCCTCGAGTTCGGTGGAGAGACCGGCGACACGGCGCAGCGCCGCACGGTCCTCACGGTCGTACTGGTCGCCGTCGCCGGTCCAGCTGCGGTCGTCGACCGACTGCGTCTGGATGGCCTGGGCGGGTGCGAAGATGGACGATGCTGCGCGGTGGTCTGCGTTGCGCAACACCCTCTCGACGACACCGTCTGCGCTGTCGTCGTTGGTCTGGTGGTTCTGCTGATGGGTATCCGTCATCCTGTGCACAGGCTACCTCTGGAGGCCCTCCGACACACTCGGTTGCCGGTACGGTTCATCCATGGCGAACGACCACTACTTCTCGGCCAGCCCCGAGAGCGAACTCCGGCCGCGCCAGGTGCACGTCACGCTCGCCGGTCAGTCCCTCACCCTGTCGACCGCGGCGGGGGTCTTCAGCCCCGACGGCGTCGACCGCGGCACGAAGGTCCTGCTCGGTTCGGTGCCGGCACCCGCTGCCGACGGAGCGCTGCTCGACATCGGCTGCGGCTGGGGCCCGATCGCGATCACGATGGCCCTGCAGTCCCCCGACGCCCACGTGTGGGGCGTCGACGTCAACGAGCGGGTGCTCGGGCTCGCGCGCACCAACGCGGCTGCTGCCGGGGCGTCGAACGTCACGATCGCGCTGCCCGACGACGTGCCGGCCGACCTGCGCTTCCGCACGATCTGGTCGAACCCGCCGATCCGTGTCGGCAAGGACGAGCTGCACCAGATCCTGCTGACGTGGCTGCCCCGGCTCGAGGTCGGGGGCGACGCCTGGCTCGTCGTGTCGAAGGACCTCGGAGGTGACTCCTTGCAGAAGTGGCTCGTCGGGGCGCTCGGCTCGGAGTTCGCGGTCACGCGCGAGTCGACGGCGAAGGGGTTCCGCGTCATCCGGGTGCAGCGCAGCGCGTAGGGCGCGTGCGCGAGCGCTCACATCGTGAGCACAAACGGTCGGGTCGCCGCTGGGCACCCGACCATTTCTGCTCACGAAGCGGCAACGAGGCTCCGCGTCGGTCAGACGGTCAGGTCGCCGGAGAACACGAGCTCGGCGGGACCGGACAACGAGACGTGCTCGCCGTCCTCGGTCGCCGTCATCCGCACCGTCAGCAGCCCGCCCGGCACCCGCACGCGCCAGGTGTCCGGCGCCCCGGCACCGACCCAGTAGCGCGTGGCGAGGGCCGCCGCGACGGCCCCGGTGCCGCACGAGAGCGTCTCACCGCTCCCCCGCTCGTGCACCCGCATCGTGATCTCGCCGACGCCGTCCTTGATGAGGGGGTCGCCGGGCAGCACGAACTCGACGTTCGCACCGTGCTCCGGCGCGGGGTCGAGCACCGGCAGGAAGGTCAGGTCGAGGTCGGCCAGTTCGTCCTCGGTCTCGACGGCGACGACCACGTGCGGATTGCCCACGTCGATGCCGATGCCGGGCCGCGCCCCGTCGAGGTTCTTCGCCCGGACGAGCACGTCGTCGGAACCACCGCCCTCGATGCCCAGGCCCCAGCGTCCGAGGTCGGCGGCGAACCCGTTCGTGGTGCGCTGGATGTCGACCAGCCCCTTGCGGCTGCCGACGGTGAGCGTCTCGCCGGGAGCGAGCTCGACCAGGCCGGACTCGGTCAGGTACCGGGCGAACACGCGGATGCCGTTGCCGCACATCTCCGCGACCGTGCCGTCGGCGTTGTGGTAGTCCATGAACCACGTCGCCTCGGGCTCGACGGCCACGAGCGCACGCCCCTCCGGGATGGCCTCGGACCGCACTGCGCGGATCACGCCGTCGCCGCCCACGCCGAAGCGTCGGTCCGCGATGGCACGGATCCGCTCGGGGGTCAGGTCGACGGTGGCGTCGGGGTCGGCGAACAGGACGAAGTCGTTGCCGGTCCCCTGGCCCTTGGTGAAGTGCAGCTCGGTCACGGCACGATCCTACGGGCCAGTTGCGACAGGTCGCTGCGGTCCGCCCCCGTGACGTCGAGCGTCTCGGCTTCGGCGTACCGACGGAACCACGACACCTGCCGCCGGGCGTACTTCCGGGTCGCGATGCCGGTCGCCTCGACCGCCTGCTCGCGGGTCGCCGTGCCGGCGAGCACCTCGAGCGCCTGCGAGTACCCGATCGCGCCGCGCGCGGTCCTGCCCTGCTCGAGGCCCTGCTCGCGGAGCGCCGCGACCTCGTCGACGAGGCCGGCCTCGAACATCCGCGCCGCCCGCTCGTGCAGCG
The DNA here is from genome assembly GCF_003234225.2 of Curtobacterium sp. MCSS17_005. Taxonomy (NCBI): domain Bacteria; kingdom Bacillati; phylum Actinomycetota; class Actinomycetes; order Micrococcales; family Microbacteriaceae; genus Curtobacterium; species Curtobacterium sp. MCSS17_005. The sequence goes on along the minus strand of NZ_CP126258.1, from coordinate 1,246,307 downwards.
CCGACACGAGCTGCTCGCGGTCGCGCCGCAGGTGCAGGATCCGGGACGGTCGCCAGGCGCGGGGCGCGGCCGGGAGGCTCGGGGTCACGACCTCGGATCGGCTCGCGATCTCGAGTGCACGGATCAACCGCCGTGGGTTGCGCGCGTCGATCGTCGCGGCGGCCGCCGGGTCGAGAGCGCGGAGTCGCTCGAGCAGGATGCCCGGGCCGAGCTCCTCGTGCTCGCGCTCGAGCTGCGCACGGAGCGCAGGGTCGGTGCCCGGGAACGCCAGGTCGAACAGCACCGCGGAGACGTAGAGGCCGCTGCCGCCGACGAGGACGGCCACGCCACCGTCGGCCTGGATCCGGTCGACGTCGGCTCTGGCGGCGACCTGGTACGCGGCGACGCTCGCCTCGTCGGTGACGTCGAGCACGTCGAGCTCGTGGTGCGGGATGCCGTGCCGTTCGGCCGGCGGGAGCTTCGCGGTGCCGATGTCCATGCCCCGGTACAGCTGCATGGCGTCCGCGTTGATGATCTCCGCGGGGCGGCCGGCAGCACGCAGCCGCTCTGCGATCGCGATGCCGAGGTCGGACTTCCCGGTGCCCGTCGCCCCGACCACCGCGATCAGGTCCGCGGCGTCACCGGATGCGGGCGACGCGGCGATCGTCGGCGCAACCCCGGGGAGCTCAGCGTCCGACACGGAGCGTGGGCAGCCCGAGCGAGACCGGACGAGGCCCGTCGCCCGTGGCGGCAGCGGGTGTGGGCACGCCGCAGCTCTCGGCCTGCGCGCGGTCCCAGGCGTCCCCGGCACGGGTGCGTCGGATGCGCAGCGGCGCGTCGTCGTCGTCGGCGAGCAGGAAGTGCGGAGCGGCACGAGTGATGTCCACGGTGACCACGTCGCCCGGGCGCGGGACCTCGGACCCGGAGGGCACGGTGAAGTGCACGAGCCGGGAGTCCTCCGCCCGACCGGAGAGCCGGCGGTTGGCGTCGTCCTTGCGGCCCTCACCGGAGGCGACGAGCACCTCGACGCTCCGGCCGACCTGCAGCGCGTTCTCTTCCGCGGTGATGCGTTCCTGCAGGGCGACGAGTCGCTCGTAGCGGTCCTGCACGATGTGCTTCGGCAGCTGGTCGTCCATCGTCGCGGCCGGCGTGCCCGGACGGATCGAGTACTGGAACGTGAACGCCGACGCGAACCGCGCCTGCTCGACGACGCGCAGGGTGTCCTCGAAGTCGGCGTCGGTCTCGCCGGGGAACCCGACGATGATGTCGGTGGAGATCGCCGCGTGCGGGATCTTCGCGCGGACGCGGTCGAGGATGCCGAGGAACCGCTCGCTGCGGTAGCTCCGGCGCATGGCCTTGAGCACCCGGTCGGAACCCGACTGCAACGGCATGTGCAGCTGGGGCATCACGTTCGGGGTCTCGGCCATCGCGTCGATGACGTCATCGGTGAACGCCGCCGGGTGCGGGCTCGTGAAGCGGACGCGCTCGAGCCCCTCGATGGCACCGGTGGCCCGCAGCAGCTTGCCGAACGCCTGTCGGTCGCCGAACTCGACCCCGTAGGAGTTCACGTTCTGCCCGAGCAGCGTGACCTCGATCGCGCCGTCGTCGACCAGCGCCTGGATCTCGGCCAGGACGTCACCCGGACGGCGGTCCTTCTCCTTGCCGCGGAGCGAGGGGACGATGCAGAACGTGCAGGTGTTGTTGCAGCCGACCGAGATGGAGACCCAGCCGCTGTGCGTCGAGTCGCGCTTGGTGGGCAGCGTCGACGGGAAGACGTCGAGTGCCTCGAGGATCTCGATCTGCGCCTCGTCGTTGTGCCGCGCCCGCTCGAGCAGGGTCGGCAGCGACCCCATGTTGTGCGTGCCGAAGACGACGTCGACCCACGGCGCCTTCTCGAGGATGACGTTCTTGTCCTTCTGCGCCAGGCACCCGCCGACGGCGATCTGCATGCCGGGGTGCTCGCGCTTGATCCCCGCGAGCTGCCCGAGGTTGCCGTACAGGCGGTTGTCCGCGTTCTCGCGCACCGCGCAGGTGTTGATGACCACGACGTCGGCCTGCGCACCGTCCGCCGCGGTGTAGCCCGCGGCCTGCAGTGACCCGCTCAACCGCTCGGAGTCGTGCACGTTCATCTGGCACCCGTAGGTGCGGACTTCGTAGGTGCGGGGGCGCGCTTCGACGGTGGCCATGGTCGTCCCAGTGTAGGTCGGAGCGACTACTCGAACCGGACGGTCCCGCGGCCGGGTTGCGGTCGCTTTCCGCCACCGTCGAGGGCACGCGCAACAGCGATCCGGACGACGCCGGAGCTGTAGCCCTTGCGCATCAGGAAGCCGGACAGACGGCGTTCCGCGGTGGCCCGGTCGAGCCCGCGCATCTGCGGCGCCCGCTTGTCGGCGAGTTCCTGCGCGCGGAGGAACTCGTCGTCCTCGTCATCGGCGGCGTCGTCGAGCGCGGTGTCGATCGCCACCTGGTCGATGCCCCGGCGACGGAGCTCCGTCACGACACCCTGTCGGCCGAGGCCCTTGCGGGCGTGCAGTCGATCCACCAGGTCGGTGGCGAGGGCGACGTCGTCGAGGAGGCCGACACGGGTCAACCGTTCGATCTCGTGCTCGACCACGTCGGGGTCGAGGTCCTGCTGCAGCAGCAGGGTCCGCATCTCGGACTCGCTCACGCCCTTGCGCCCGAGGGCCCGCATGCTGATCCGTTCGGCATCCGCCCGCTGTTCGTCGAGCGGACGGGGTGCGTCGGCCGGGTCGATCTCCTCGCCACCGGCGATGGAGAACACCGACGCCGTGGTGGCGTCAGCGGTCTCGGAGTCGTAGCCGTCCTGCTCGGCACGGATCGAGCGCCCGCTGCCGTCTCCGATGACGGGCGACACCCACGCTGCCGGCCCCCGGGCACCGTGCAGGGGCACCGGCGAATCGGCGTCGAACGATGCGGGGATCTCGTCCGGCCGGCCTTCGTCCGACTCGGGCAGCGCCCAGCCGTCGGTGTCGCGCGGTTCGTCCGGTGACACCGGAGGCTCGGGGATCGCCGGCGTCACCGGGGTGACGGGGGCACGGCGACGCGACCTCGCACCGAACAGGTCGGTGACCGGTGCGAGGCCGTCGTCGTCGTGGTCGGTGCTCACGCGCCCTTGCGCTCCGCGAGCTTCGGCGCGATCGACTCGACCGGGGCGTCCTCGGCCTTGGCGCCCCCGACCCCGAGCTTGGCGAGGATCTTGCCTTCGATGTCGGCAGCGATCTCGGGGTTCTGGATCAGGAAGGAACGCGAGTTCTCCTTGCCCTGCCCGAGCTGGTCGCCGTCGTAGGTGTACCAGGCGCCCGACTTCTTGACGATGCCGTGGTCGACACCGAAGTCGAGCAGCGAGCCTTCGCGCGAGATGCCGACGCCGTACAGGATGTCGAACTCGGCCTGCTTGAAGGGCGGCGCCATCTTGTTCTTGACGACCTTGACACGCGTGCGGTTGCCCACCGCATCGGTGCCGCTCTTGAGCGTCTCGATGCGACGGATGTCGAGGCGGACGGACGCGTAGAACTTCAGCGCCTTACCGCCCGAGGTGGTCTCGGGCGAACCGAAGAACACGCCGATCTTCTCGCGCAGCTGGTTGATGAAGATCATCGTGGTCTGCGTCTGGTTCAGGCCACCGGCGAGCTTTCGCAGGGCCTGGGACATGAGGCGGGCCTGCAGACCGACGTGCGAGTCACCCATCTCGCCCTCGATCTCGGCACGGGGCACGAGGGCCGCGACGGAGTCGATGACGATCAGGTCGATGGAGCCGGAGCGGACCAGCATGTCCGCGATCTCGAGCGCCTGCTCGGCGGTGTCGGGCTGCGACACGAGCAGGGCGTCGATGTCGACACCGAGCTTCTTGGCGTACTCGGGGTCGAGCGCGTGCTCGGCGTCGATGAAGGCCGCGATGCCACCGGCGCGCTGGGCGTTGGCGATGGCGTGGATGGTGAGGGTCGTCTTACCCGACGACTCCGGGCCGTAGATCTCGACGATGCGGCCACGGGGCAGGCCACCGATGCCGAGCGCGACGTCCAGCGCCACCGACCCGGTCTGGATGACGTTGACGGGGGCGCGTTCGTCCGAACCGAGGCGCATGATCGCACCCTTGCCGAACTGCCTGTCGATCTGTGCGAGTGCGGTCTCGAGGGCCTTCTCGCGGTCTGCCGGTGATGGCATGGGGTGCTCCTTCGTGCTCGTGTTCGGCCGCCTGTAGGCTGTCGCGTCCACGCCGGCCGATGGTGCAAGGCCGATGGTTCTGCGACAAGGCTTCGGGCTGTTCCCGATGTCCATCAACCTATGGCGAGCCACCGACATCACTGCCGACGGTCACGCGATCTGTGGATGGAACATCCGGGCGACGCCGCTGTGGAGGAAGTTACCACCGATCGAACACGCGTTCGAGCAACACGCCGAACACAGTTTCGGGTGCGCGGCCCCGCGAACCCCGCTCAGTCCTGGGGTTCGGCGAGGCCCTTGCCGTGCCGCCGGTCCATCGGGACGTCCTGCGAGTCGCACAGGGCGTCCCACACCCGGCGGGCCTCGATGCCTGCGGCGAGGGCGTCCACGGCGGAGCGACCGCCCAGCCCCTCGAGCACGACGTCGCGGGTGACCACGGAACCGTAGGCCTCACCGAACACCTGGTCGACGGCTCGCCAGAACTCACTCACGCGCATCCGACCAGCCTAGGCGCGTGGTCGTGGGCCGGAACGCAGAACGCCCCCGCCGGGAAGGACCGGCGAGGGCGTTCGGTGCGATGCGCTCAGCGCACCGCGAGGTCGTTGTCGAACTCGGCGACGAGGTCGTCCGGGAGCGTGTCGGGGACGGGGGTCAGCCCCTCGACGATCGCGAGGCGGTCACCCACTTCGCGCATGATGGTCGAGATTGGCGTGTCCAGAGCATCCGCGACGGACGCGAGGATCTCCGAGCTGGCTTCCTTCTGCCCGCGCTCGACCTCACTGAGGTACCCGAGCGCGACACTGGCCTTGGACGCGACCTGACGGAGGGTCCGGCCCTTCTGCAAGCGGAAGTCCCGGAGCACATCGCCGATTTCCTGACGAACGAGAACCATGAGAACTCCTCCTCTCTGTCGTCTCCGCGCCCGCTCGGTCCGGTGGATCGAGTTCGGGTTCAGCAACAATAGCGTTGCCGGTTGCAGCATGGTAGCCAGGCTGGCTGCCGTACTGCTGGAGATTTCGTGAGATGTAACCCAGTGGAAACGGGACCTATTCCCGGCCCCGGACCTCGGACGACATCCGTGCAAGGAGTTCGGAGACGGTGGCGTGCCGGATTGCTCCCCGGTCACCGTCGAGGTGCAGCTCGAAGGCCTCAGCCCCCGCGGCGGAGGCGATCCCCACGTACACGGTACCGACGGGCTTGCCGTCCTGCGGATCCGGGCCGGCGACACCCGTCGTGCTGATCCCCCACGTCGCGGGTTCCCCGTCGACGGACAGCGCGATCCGGACACCGGCGGCCATCTGCCGGGCGACCTCGGGGTGCACGGCACCCTCGGCCCCGAGCAGCTCCGCCGAGACCCCGAGGACGGAGTGCTTCACGGGCGTCGCGTAGGCCACGACGCCGCCGCGGACGACGGCGCTCGCGCCCGGCACGTCGACGAGGGTGGCGACCACGAGGCCGCCGGTCAGCGACTCCGCCACGGCGAGCGTCTCGCCCCGCGCCGTCAGTTCGGCGATGAGTCCCGGTGCGACCGGGACGGGAGGCGCGGCCTGCGTCGAGCGCTCGGGTCCGGTCATGCGGTGGTGCGGTTGTGCTTCCATGCCTGCCAGAGGTAGTCGATCCCGCTCAGGATCGTTGCCAGGAACGCGGCCGTCATCAGGATGCCGTTGACCCAGTGCGCCCAGTCGCCGACCAGGTTCCACCACGGGAACAGCGCCGCCGTCAGGGCGACGGCCTGCAGCACGGTCTTGATCTTGCCGCCGCGGCTCGCCGGGATCACCCGGTCGGAGAGCACCGCGAACCGGAAGACCGTGATGCCGATCTCGCGCACCATGATCAGCACGGTCACGTACCAGGGCAGCTCGGCCAGGATCGACAGCGCGACGAGCGCACCACCGATGAGCACCTTGTCGGCGATCGGGTCGACGAGCTTGCCGAAGTCCGTGACCAGGTTCTGCCGACGGGCGATGATGCCGTCGGCGCTGTCCGTGACGATCGCCACGACGAAGACGACCGCGGCCCAGATCCGCAGGGGCCCGTCGTTGCCGGCGTCGGCGAGCAGCAGGACGAAGAACAGCGGCGCCATCAGGATGCGCACCACCGTGATGATGTTCGCGACGTTCGCGGTCGACGCCGGGCCGGGGCCCTTGCGCAGCAGCCGCCCGCGCCACGGGAACCGTGCGCCGTGCGTGGTGTTCGTGCTGTCCGAGGCGGTCATCGCCGTCACTCCCTGCCCGTCAGTCCCCACGCGTCCTCATCGGGCTCGTCGTGGACTTCATCGTACCCGCGGGTCATGTCCCCGACGGGGTCGGCGCCGTAGCGGTCACCGTCGCCGGACGGCGTCGGGGCCGGCGCTGCCGGAGCGGCCGCGGCGGGCGGCTCCTCGCCGCGGAGCTTCGCGAGCACCGCGGGCAGCTGGTCGGCGGTCACCAGGACGTCGCGGGCCTTCGAACCCTCGGACGGCCCGACGATGTCGCGCGACTCCATCAGGTCCATCAGACGACCGGCCTTGGCGAAGCCGACGCGGAGCTTCCGCTGCAGCATCGACGTGGAACCGAACTGGGTCGACACGACCTGCTCGACGGCCGCGAGCAGCAGTTCGAGGTCGTCGCCGATGTCGGCGTCGATCTCCTTGCGCTCGACCACGGCCTGGACGTCCTGGCGGTACTCGGGCTGCGCCTGACGCGTGACGTGCTGGACGACCTCGGCGACCTCGCCCTCCTGCACCCAGGCACCCTGCACACGGAGCGACTTGGACGAGCCCATCGGCAGGAAGAGCGCGTCGCCCTGACCGATGAGCTTGTCGGCGCCGGGCTGGTCGAGGATGACGCGGGAGTCCGTGACGCTCGTCACCGCGAAGGCGATGCGCGACGGCACGTTCGCCTTGATCAGGCCGGTGATGACGTCGACCGAGGGGCGCTGCGTCGCGAGCACCAGGTGGATGCCGGCGGCACGGGCGAGCTGGGTGATGCGGACGATCGACTCCTCGACGTCACGCGGCGCCACGAGCATGAGGTCGGCGAGCTCGTCGACGACGACGAGCAGGTACGGGTACGGCTTGAGCTTCCGCTCGCTCCCCGCCGGCAGGACGATCTCGTTGTTCTCGATCGCCTTGTTGAAGTCGTCGACGTGGCGGAACCCGAACGACGCCAGGTCGTCGTACCGCATGTCCATCTCCTTCACGACCCACTGCAGCGCTTCGGCCGCCTTCTTCGGGTTCGTGATGATGGGCGTGATGAGGTGCGGGACACCGGCGTAGATGGAGAGCTCGACGCGCTTCGGGTCGACCAGGACCATGCGGACCTCGGACGGCTTCGCGCGCATCAGCAGCGACGTGATCATCGAGTTGATGAACACCGACTTGCCGGACCCGGTGGAGCCGGCGACGAGTAGGTGCGGCATCTTCGCCAGGTTCGCGACGACGAAGCCGCCCTCGACGTCCTTGCCGACGCCGATCGTCATCGGGTGCTTCGACTTGCGGGCGGCGTTCGAGCGCAGCACGTCACCGAGCGAGACGATCTCGCGGTCGGTGTTCGGGATCTCGACGCCGATGGCGCTCTTGCCCGGGATCGGCGACAGGATCCGGACCTCGTTCGAGGCGACCGCGTACGACAGGTTCTTCGACAGCGCCGTGACGCGCTCGACCTTCACGCCCGGGCCGAGCTCGATCTCGTACCGCGTGACCGTCGGGCCGCGGGAGAACCCGGTGACCTTCGCGTCGACCTTGAACTCGGTGAGCACCCCGGTGATCGCGGCGACGATGTCGTCGTTCGCCTGGCTCCGCGCCACCGAGGGCGTTCCGGAACTCAGCGTCGTGGCGGCGGGCAGTCGGTAGGGCTTCGACGGGTCCTCGTCGGAACCGGCGGCGGCCGCGCTGAGCTCGGCGGCGGCGTCGATGTCCTCCGGCTCGTCGACGATCTCGGGCTCGGACAGCACCTCGGGCACCGCGGGACGGATGTCGGCCGTCGGCTCCGGCCGCGCGGGGACGTCGGTGCCGAACGCGCGGAGCGCCTGCTCGGCGTCCTGCAGGTCCTGCTCGACCGAGTCGTTGAGGTTGACCGACGCGGGCTCGGCCGGCGTGAGGTCGACGAGCCCGGCGGCGGCACCGGCGTTCGGGCTCACGGCGGGCACAGCGGGCACGACGGGGGCAGCTGGTGCGACGGCAGCGGCAGCCGGGGCGACCCCGCTGGCCGGGGGCAGCACGGGGCTGTCGTACGCCGGGTCCTCTTCACGCCCGGACTTGTTCCGGCGCCACCACGGCACGTTGTCGCCACCGGGTTCGGCGTCGGCAGCGGCCTGCTCGTCACCGAACCCGAGGTCGTCGAACAGCTGGAAGTCGGTGTCGCCCTTCTTGCCGCGCTTCGACGTGCGGGCGCGGGGGGCGGGCTCCGCCACGGCGTCGGCCTCGGGTTCTGCTGCGGGGGCCGGGGCGCCGAACAGGTAGGCGTAGAGCTCGTGCAGGCGTCGCCCGAGCTTGTTCGGCGGCGTCTTGGTGATGATGAAGAGCGAGAGCACCAGCAGCACGATCGCCACGGGGACGGCCACCCAGGCGGTCGCGATCGTGACGAGCCAGCCGATGACCACCCAGCCGAGCACCCCACCGGCGGCGGCCAGCGCGGGCATGCCGTCGGCCGCGCTCGGACGGCCGCCGAAGACGTGGCAGAGCGAGGCGATCGACACGATCAGGATGCCCAGGCCGATGCCGATCCGGGTGTTGTCGTGCACCGAGGCCGGGTGCCGGAACAGCCACCCGGCGAACACGATCATGATGACGGGCAGGGCGAACGCCAGGCGACCGAACAGCCCACCGAACGTGTACGCGTCGAGTGCGACGGAGACGCTGTTGGTCGGGTTGAGCCACTCCACGACGCCGCCGGTGATGGCCAGCAGGAACAGCAGGAACGGGAACCCGTCGCGCCGCTGGTCCTTCTCGAGGGTCTCCTTGCCGAGCAGCCGGAACATCGCGCCGACGCCGTGCGCCATCGCGAGCCAGAAGGTCACGAGCGGGTTCTGCTCGCGGAACACCGGCGTGGGTGCGGCCTGCGGCAGCTTCTTCGTCGTGGCCTGGGTGCGCGACGAACCGCGCGTCCCGTTGCCACGGGACGACGTGGACGCGCGCGAGCGCGTGGTCGACTTGGTGCCTCCGGCCATGGGCAGAACCCTAACGCCCGCTCAGGACAAACGCAGGAAGGCCCGCCGCAGCGTCCGTGACGGACGCTGGACGGGCCTCCCGGGCCGGACGGACGCGAACGCGAACGCGCGCCCACCCGCGGACGGGCCCTACGCCTCGATGACCACCGGGACGATCATCGGACGACGACGGTGCTTCGTGTTCACCCAGCGGCCGACCGTGCGACGGACGACCTGCGCGAAGGCGTGCGAGTCACGCGTGCCGTTGGCGGCGGCCTCGGAGATCGCCTTGGCGATCTGCGGGCGGACGTCGTCGAAGACGGAGTCGTCCTCGGCGAACCCACGCGACTGGATCTCCGGGCCGATCACGCACTGCCCGGTGGTGAAGTCCACTGCGGCGAAGATGGAGATGAAGCCCTCTTCCGCCAGGACGCGGCGGTCCTTCAGGTCGGCGTCAGTGATCTCACCGACGGTGGAGCCGTCGACGTAGACGTAGCCGATGTCCAACTGGCCGGCGACCGTCGCGACGCCGTCCTTCAGGTCGACGACGATGCCGTCCTGCCCGAGGATCACGTTGCGCGGCGGGACACCCGTCTGGATCGCCAGGTCGGCGTTCGCGTACAGGTGGCGGTGCTCGCCGTGGACGGGGAGCACGTTGCGCGGCCGCAGGATGTTGTAGCAGTAGAGCAGCTCGCCGGCGGAGGCGTGCCCGGAGACGTGCACCTTCGCGTTGCCCTTGTGCACGACCTTCGCACCGAGCTTGGTCAGCCCGTCGATGACGCGGTACACGGCGTTCTCGTTGCCCGGGATGAGCGACGACGCGAGGATGACGGTGTCGCCCTCGCCGATCTCGATCTGGTGTTCGAGGTTCGCCATGCGGGCCAGGACGGCCATCGGCTCACCCTGCGACCCGGTCGACATGTAGACGATCTGGTCGTCGGGGACGTTCTTCGCCTTCTTCGTGTCGATGAGCACGTTCTCCGGCACCCGCAGGTACCCGAGGTCGGCGGCGATCGTCATGTTGCGGATCATCGAGCGCCCCATGAACGCGACCTTGCGGTTCGCGGCTGCGGCGGCGTCGAGGACCTGCTGCACGCGGTGCACGTGCGACGAGAAGCTCGCCACGACGACCTTCTTGCGGGCGCGCATGATGATGTTCTCGAGCACCGGGCCGATGTCGCGCTCCGGAGCGGTGAAGCCCGGCACGTCGGCGTTCGTGGAGTCCGGCAGGAACAGGTCCACGCCGGCCTCGCCCAGACGGGCGAACGCACGGAGGTCGGTGATGCGGTCGTCCAGCGGGAGCTGGTCCATCTTGAAGTCACCCGTGTGCAGCACACGACCGGCGGGGGTCGTGATCGCGACGGCGAGGGCGTCCGGGATGGAGTGGTTCACGGCGACGAACTCGAGGTGGAACGGGCCGATCTGCTCGGTCTGGTCCTCGGCCACGACGAGCGTGTACGGCTTGATCCGGTGTTCCTTGAGCTTCGCCTCGACCAGCGCGAGGGTCAGCGTGGAGCCGATCAGCGGGATGTCGTCGCGGAGCTTGAGCAGGTACGGGACGGCGCCGATGTGGTCTTCGTGGCCGTGCGTGAGCACGACACCGAGGACGTCGTCGAGGCGGTCACGGATCGGCGAGAAGTCCGGCAGGATCAGGTCGACACCGGGCTGGTGCTCCTCGGGGAACAGCACGCCGGCGTCGACGATGAGCAGCTTGCCCTCGTACTCGTAGACGGTCATGTTGCGACCGATCTCGCCGAGGCCCCCGATGGGGACGACGCGGAGGGTGCCGGCTTCGAGCGGCTGCGGTTCGGAGATCTGTGTGGGCATTCGGTCCTACGGATTCGGGCGACGCGCGTGCTGCGCGCCGCGGTGTTCGCTAGCGGGTGGTGCCTGGCACCTTCGGTAGTGCACCGCCGGCCGCCGCGTTGCGGTCGGGGCGGAAGTTCGAGAAGTCGGCGCCGGGCACGTCGCGCACGGCTTCGAGGGAGGTCTCGATGGCGTACGCCTCGGAGTCCTCGGGGCCGACGAGCGGCAGTCGGACGCGCGGGCTGCCGATGCGGCCGAGCCCGTGCAGGATGTACTTGGCGGCCACGGTACCGGGAACGTGCGTCATCACGGCGCGGACGAGCGGCTCGAGTCGCTTGTGCTCGGCCGTCGCGGTGGCCAGGTCGCCCCGGTTCACGGCGTCGACGATGGTGCGGTACGGCGCGCTCGTGATGTTCGCGGTCACGCCGATCAGGCCGGTGGCGCCGATCGACAGGTGCGGGAGCACGTTCGTGTCGTCGCCGGAGAAGTACATGAGGTCGGTGTTGTTCAGCACCCGCGAGACCTCGGCGAAGTCGCCCTTGGCGTCCTTCACGGCGAGGATGTTCGGGTGCTTCGACGCACGCAGGATCGTGTCGTACGTGATCGGGATGCCGGTGCGGCCCGGGATGTCGTACAGGATCACCGGCAGGTCGGTGGCGTCGGCGATCATCCGGAAGTGGGTGAGGACACCCGACTGCGTCGGCTTGTTGTAGTACGGCGTGACGATCATGACGCCGTCCGCGCCGGCCTTCTCGCTCTGCTTGTACAGGTGGATCGCGTGCGCGGTCTCGTTCGAGCCGCCGCCCGTGATGATCTTCGCGCGGCCGGCGGCGACGGACTTGCCGACCTCGACCAGACGGAGCTTCTCCGGGTCGGTCAGCGTCGACGTCTCACCGGTCGTGCCGGTGACGACGATGCCGTCGGCGCCGGCGGTGATGCAGTCGTCGATGTGCTGCTCGACGCCGGGCCAGTCGACCTCGCCGTCGGCCGTGAACGGGGTCACGAGGGCGACGAGGACCTGACCGAAGGGATTCTCACGCGGGGACACGGGCACCAGCGTACCGGGGATGCGCGCGAGGACCGCCGTCCGTGTGGACGGTGGACCGCCTGCGGCGCGGCCGGGAGGCCCGGATCACCTCCGTCCTGCCGGTCACGCCCGGCGCGTGCGGGCGCTCAGGCGCGGCGCTGCCACTCCAGGAACCGGTAGCGGGTGCCGCCGTTGCGGGACTCCTGCCACGGGCCCTCGTCGGTGAGCGTCCAGCCGGCCGCCTCGCCGAGCGTCGGTGCGACGGTGTCGCCGGGCACGTCGACGTCGATCAGCGTCTCGGAGACGTGGTCGGCCGCGTCGAGTGCGGCGGCGTAGACCTGACCGCCGCCGATCACCCACACGGTCTCGTCGGCGCCGTCGGCACGCTCGAGTTCGGCCTGCAGGTCGTGCACGACCTCGGCGCCGTCGGCCGTCCACGTCGTGTCCCGGGTGAGCACGACGTTGCGCCGACCGGGCAGCGGCCGGAAGCGCTCGGGCAGGGACTCCCAGGTGCGCCGGCCCATCAGCACGGTCGCGTCGCCGGTCACCTGCTTGAAGTGCGCCAGGTCCTCGGGCACGTGCCAGGGCATGCCGCCGTCGGCGCCGATGACGCCGGTGGTCGAGCGGGCCCAGACCATGCCGATCATCAGACGGCGACCGCGGCCTTGATCGCCGGGTGGTGCTCGTAGCCGACGACGGTGAAGTCCTCGTACTCGTAGTCGTCGATCGAGTCGCGCGGACCGAGTTCGAGCGTCGGCATCGGGTACGCCGTGCGGGACAGCTGCTCCTCGACCTGTTCGACGTGGTTGTCGTAGATGTGGCAGTCGCCGCCGGTCCAGACGAAGTCGCCGACCTCGAGCCCGGTCTGCGCCGCGATCATGTGGGTCAGCAGCGCGTACGAGGCGATGTTGAACGGGACGCCGAGGAACATGTCGGCGCTCCGCTGGTAGAGCTGGCACGAGAGCTTGCCGTCGTTGACGTAGAACTGGAAGAACGCGTGGCACGGGGCGAGCGCCATGTCCGGCACGTCGGCGACGTTCCACGCCGAGACGATGAGCCGGCGGCTGTCCGGGTTGGTCGTGATCTGGTCGATGACCTGGGCGATCTGGTCGACGTGCTCACCCGAGGGGGTCGGCCACGAGCGCCACTGCACGCCGTACACCGGGCCGAGGTCGCCGTCGGCGTCCGCCCACTCGTTCCAGATGCGGACGCCGTGCTCCTGCAGCCAGGTCGCGTTGCCCTCGCCGCGCAGGAACCAGAGGAGCTCGTACGCGACCGACTTGAAGTGCACACGCTTCGTGCTGACGAGGGGGAACCCCTTCGACAGGTCGTAGCGGAGCTGCGCGCCGAACAGGCTGCGGGTGCCGGTGCCGGTGCGGTCGCCCTTCGGCGAGCCCTCCGTCAGGACCCGGCGGAGCAGGTCTTCGTAGGGGGTCGGGACGGAGGCGTCGGGCTGTACGGTCTCGCTGTCGGTCACACACAGAAGCCTACGTCGGTGTGAGTACCGTTGCGGGCATGCCCGACACGACGGAACAACCGCTCTCGATCCTGGTGGCCGGCTCGTCCGGGTTCATCGGGACGCCCCTCGTCCGCGCCCTGCGCGAGGCGGGGCACCACGTCACCACACTCGTCCGCCGCGAAGCGCGCACTGCGACCGAGTTCTGCTGGGCACCGGGGCGGCGTCCGCTCGACCCGGCGATCCTCGACGGTGCCGACGTGGTGATCAACCTTGCCGGCGCGAACATCGGCAAGCTGCCGTGGACGGACGCGTACCGCGGGGAGATCCGCAGCTCGCGCATCGACGCCACGGACACCCTGGTCGAGGCGATGCGGCACGCCGCCACTCCCCCGGCACTGTTCCTGTCGGGCTCGGCCTCCGGCGTGTACGGCGACCGGCCGGCCGACGTGCTGCAGGACGACGCCGCACCGGGCACGGGCTTCCTCGCCGACGTCTGCACCGCGTGGGAAGCCGCCGCGAACGCCGCTCCCGCCGGGGTCCGGGTGGTCACGCTCCGCACCGGCATCGTCATCGGCAAGGGCGGCGGTGCACTCGCGCCGCTCGTCCCGCTGACGAAGCTCGGCGTCGGCAGCCGGCTCGGCACCGGCGGCCAGCACTGGCCCTGGATCGCACTCGAGGACGAGGTCGGCGCGATCGTGCACCTGGCGACCGCGGCACCGGACGTGTCCGGTCCGGTGAACCTGGCGGGCCCCGAGCCCGTCGTGGCCGATCGCATCACGAAGCACGTCGCCGAGGTCCTGCACCGCCCGTACCTCTTCCGGATCCCCGAGTTCGCCCTGCGCCTGGCGCTGCGGCACGCCGCCGACGACATGCTCCTGTCGAGCCAGCGGATGGTCCCCACGAAGCTGCTCGAGTCCGGCTACACGTTCCGGTACACGCAGGCGGCGGACGCGATCGACGCCGTCTTCTGATCCGCGGATCAGCTCGCGGTCAGCGGTCGGTGGCGCGCGCCAGGGCGGTGCGCATCGCCGACCGTGCGCGCTTGCGGTCACCGGCGGCGTCGTAGACCACACCGAGCCGGTACCAGGCACGCCAGTCGGCCGGGTCCTGCTCGACCGCGTCGCGGTACCGCGGGAACAGCTCGTCGGCGGCGTCGCGGATCGGCCTGCCCGACGGCCGCACCGGGACGACGTCGTCCGGGGTGCCGCCCTCGGCCTCGAGCCGCGCGCCGAGCCGGGTGATGCGGACGCCGAAGCGGAACTCCAGCACGAGCAGGAGCGCTCCGATCGCGGCGACGACGAACAGTGCGACGCCGATGCCGATGCCGATCGGGATCCCGGTCGCGATGAAGGCGACGGCGCGCTGCCCGACGAGCACGATGTACAGGGCGAGCAGCACCGCCATCAACGCTGCACCCCAGAACGGCGAGCGGATCGTGCGTCCGGCCCGCTCCATCCGACCCACGGCGGTCAGCCGATGCCGAGGACGCTGCCGAGACCCACGGTGAGGCCCCGCGCCGACACCACGTTCGCCAGCGCCGCACGGATGCCCGCGACGTAGGCGACGTCGTCGTTGGTGTCGTGCCGGATCGTCAGCGTCTCGCCGGGGCCGCTCAGCACGACGTCCTGCACGGCCTTCACCCCGGGGAGCCGGAGCGAGTGGACGGGCACGCTGGCGACCTGCTGGCCGCGGGCGCGCTGGTCGACGTGCGGGGCGTCCACGGGACCGACCTCGCGCCGGGCGTCGGCCATCAGCTCGGCGGTGCGCACCGCGGTGCCCGAGGGCGAGTCGATCTTGCCGGCGTGGTGGGTCTCGACGATCTCGGCGGCCGGGAACCACGGTGCCGCGATCGTCGCCAGGTGCGTGCCGAGCACGGAGCCGATCGAGAAGTTCGGGACCACGAGCACCCCCTGGTCCGGACGTTCCTGCAGGCCGGTGCGGAGCTTCGCGAGCCGGTCGAGCGACCAACCGGAGGTGCCGACGAGCACGTTCGCGCCGCTCGACAGCGCGTTCTCCACGATCGCCGGGCTGAGCGACGGCACCGTCACGTCGACCACCAGGGCCGCGCCGCCGAACACCGACGGCGGCGCCTCGTGCGCGCCGTCCTTCGACGACAGGCGGGCGACGAGCTCGAACTCCGGGAGTTCCTCGACGACGGACGCCACGAGGCCCCCGAGACGACCGGTGGCGCCGACGACGGCGACGGGAGTGACCATGCGGTCCATCCTAGGATCGACGCATGTCAGTCGAGGTCAGGACCGTGCCGGCCGATCTACCCGAGGTCGACGCGCTGCTCGACGCGTACCTGGACGAGCGCGAGGCGACCTTCCCGAGCGCGCAGGGCACGTACTCGCGGAAGCGCACGCCCGCGGCCGAGTTCACGCCGCCGAACGGGGTGTTCGCAGTGGCGTACGACGACGGCGTCGCGGTCGGCTGCGGCGGCCTCCGTCGGATCGCGGACGGGGTCGACGCGACCGGTGCCGTCGACGTCCGGTTCGAGGTCAAGCACGTCTTCGTGGCGCCGGCCGGGCGCGGCACGGGCGTGGCGACGGCCGTGATGGACCTGCTCGAGCGGACCGGGGCCGACCTCGGTGCGACGAGCATCGTCCTCGACACGAACGACTCGCTCGTGGCGGCCGGCGCGATGTACCGCGGCCGTGGGTACCAGCGGGTCGAGCCGTTCAACGACAACCCGAACGCGACCGCCTGGTACCGCAAGCCGATCGCCTGACCCGCCACGGGCCTCCCGGCCGCACCGCCGCGGACCGGACGGGCAGCCGCTAGACGGGCTGGTCGACCGGCAGGCCGGTGCGCAGCTCCACCGGCAGGTGGGCCAGGTCGTTCAGCGTGACGACCTCGGCGGGTTTCGCCGACCGGATCCGGATGATCGTGAGGGCGGTGTGGGCGACGTTCGTGCCCATCCAGCGCCACTCGGGGGCCTGGAACGCCTCGCGCACGAACCAGCCGATCACGGCGTTGTGGGTGATCAGCAGGTCGTGCCGGTCCTCGCGCGCCGGGGTGAACCACTCCGACACCGCGTCGCCCATCTGGGCCTGCCCGGCGACGATCTCCTCTTCGGTGATGCCGCCGTACCAGCCCTGGTAGGCGTGCGGCATGTCCGGGGTCGGGCCCGAGGGGATGCAGTCGAACAGCAGTGTCGAGGGCTCGGGCTGGATCGACGGCAGGCGCTGCGACAGGAACGCGGCGGTCTCGCTCGGGGCCTCGAGCGGCGAGTGGTACACGCCGTCGAAGGGCACGCCGCCGAGGCGGTCCGCGATCAGGGTCGCCTGGCGCTTGCCGCGTTCGGACAGCTTGCCGTCCCGCAGGCCGTGTTCGGCGTCCTGGTGTTCGCCGTGCCGGACGAGGTACAGGTAGTGCGACATGTCCGTGCTCAGCTGCCGATCCCGATGGCCGCGGCGAGTTCGTCCTGCTGCACGGCACCGACGACCGAGGTGATCGTCGGACGGGTGAGCAGGTCGCGCGCGAGTTCGAGCACGCCGTCGGTCGTGACACCGTCGACCCGCTCGAGCGCCGTCGACAGGTCGGTGTACTCGCCGGTGCCGAGCTCGGAACGGCCGAGCCGGGTCATGCGGGCGTCGGAGTCCTCGAGCGAGAGTGTCAGCGCACCCTCGATCTGGCCCTTGGCACGCCGGAGCTCGTCGTCGGTGATGCCGTGGTCGACCATCCGGCGGAACTCGGCGTCGACGATGTCGATGACACCGGCGACGTTGTCCGGCGCGCAGCCCGCGTAGACACCGAAGGCACCGTTGTCCAGGTACGCGGGGGCGAACGACGACACCGCGTAGGCCAGGCCGCGGCGCTCGCGGACCTCTTGGAACAGGCGCGAACTCATGCCCCCACCGAGTACGGCGTTCAAGACGCTGAGCGAGGGACGGCGGTCGTCGCGCAGGTCGAGGCCCTGCGAGCCGCGGAGCATGCTGACCTGCTCGGTCGGGCGGTGCACCACGGTCAGCTTCGCCTCGACCGGGTCGGCCACGGTGTCGGGCGTGCGGCGCGGCAGCGGCTCGGCGTCGGGGGCGTCGTGGAAGACGCCGGCGACGAGTTCGCAGAACCGGTCGTGGTCGACGGCACCGGCGGCGGTGACGACGATGCCGTTCGGCGCGTAGTGCTCGCGGTAGTGAGCGAGCACCTCGTCGCGCTGGACCGCACGGATGCTGTCCGGGGTCCCGCCGATCGGACGGCCGAGGGGGTGTCCACCGAAGGCCGCGGCGAAGAACGCCTCGCCGGCGACGTCCGCCGGGTCGTCGGCAGCCATCGCGAGTTCTTCGAGGATGACCCCGCGCTCGACGGCGAAGGCGTCCGGTTCGAGCACCGAGCCGGTGACCATGTCACCGATGACGTTCACGGCCATCGGGACGTCGGTGTCCCGGACCCGTGCGTAGTAGCAGGTGTACTCCTTGGCGGTCGCAGCGTTGTGCTCACCGCCGACCGAGTCGAACGCGATGGCGATGTCGAGCGCCGATCGGGTCTCGGTGCCCTTGAAGAGCAGGTGTTCGAGGAAGTGGGTCGACCCGAACTGCCCGTCGCGCTCGTCACGCGAACCGACGCCGACCCAGAACCCGATGCTCGTCGACGCGGCACCCGGCACCGCCTCGGTCAGCACACGGACCCCTGAGGGCAGCACGGTGCGACGGACGAAGGCCCCGCCGGACGTCAGGAACGACGTGTCCGGGGCCCCGAGCGGCAGTGGCACTGGCTGGTTCATCGCAGACGAGCCTACTGATCCGTCGATGCCTCCCGCCCAGTTTCCCGGTCTCGGTCGCGTGCCACTCGAAGTGGGGTACAGAAAGTGTGGACAGACCGACTCGTCTGTCTGTCCTCCTTGTGCTACTGTTGGCCACGCCGGATCGAAAGCCCCCCTAAGTTCCGATCCGGCGGCTCGGGACATCAGTCCTGCGCGACCACCGAGTCCCCCCACTCCGGTCGCGGAGCCGATGAGTCCGAGGAGTACACGCTGTGACGGTCGATTCCCCCCAACCGGCCGTCCAGCGTCTCCCCGGCCCGAGCACGAACCTCGCGTCGCCGGACGGGTCGAGCGTCCCCCCGACTCCCCGTTCCGGCGGCGCGAAGGTCCGTGTCCTCGAGACCGCCACGCGGCTCTTCTACGAAGAGGGCATCCACAGCGTCGGCGTCGACCGTCTCATCTCCGAGGCGAGCGTCACGAAGGCGACGTTCTACAAGCACTACGGGTCGAAGGACAACCTGATCCTCGCCTACATCCGCACCCAGCACGAGCGCGTGCAGGAGCGGATGGAGCAGCTCATCGCCGACGCCGGCTCCCCCGAGCGGGCCGTCCGTGCGTGGGTCGCCGCGCTGGCCGACGACGTCAACGACCCGGCCTTCCGCGGCTGTGCGTTCCTGCACGCCGCCGCCGAGTACCACGACCCGCGCGACCCGGTCCGCCAGGTCGTCGCCGTGCACCGTGACTGGTACACCGAGCGACTCGCGACCCTGCTGCAGGAGGCCGGACACCCCCTGCCCGGCGACGGTGCCGACGAGCTCATGCTCGCGCGCGACGGTGCGATGGCCGGGGCGTACGCCGGTGACGCGATCGCCGCCACCGCTGCGCTCAACCGCGTGGTCGACCGGGTGCTCGCGGGCTGACGCCAGATCCGTCGCTTCCGCAGGGCGGTCGAGGCGACCGCGGTCGGCCGGGAGGCCCGTGGCGGGCCCGCACCGCGCCTCCAGGCCGTCACGTGCGAACTCCCACAGCCCCGCGCGCGCACCGAGCGCAGCCCGAGCCGGCGGGTGTTGGCTTGGGGCATGGCCAACGACCCCAACTGGAACCTGCCCGACGTCCCGTCCTTCACCCTGACGAGCCCCGACTTCACCGACGGAGGCGAGCTGCCCACCTCGGCACGCGGCTCCGACGTCGGCGGTGAGGACCGCTCCCCCGCACTCGAGTGGTCGGACGCACCCGAGGCCACGAAGAGCTTCGTCCTGACCGTCTACGACCCCGATGCCCCGACCGGCTCCGGCTTCTGGCACTGGAGCCTCACGGACATCCCGGGCTCGGCGACCTCGCTCCCCGCAGGTGCCGGCACCGACGACGCACTGCTGCCCGCCGAGGCGCTCCGCCGCCGCAACGAGTTCGGCTCGGACACGTTCCTCGGGGCCGCTCCGCCCGCGGGCCACGGTGTCCACCGGTACTTCTTCACGCTGAGCGCCCTCGACGTCCCCGTGCTCGAGGTCCCCGCCGACGCGACCCCCGCGGTCGTGGGCTTCATGCTCCGTGGGCACCTGCTCGGGCGCGCGCAGCTCATGGGCACGCAGGAGACCCCCACGGCCTGACCGGCACGCGGCACCGCGCGGCGATCCTTCGCGCACAGCGACAGTTCACGCGGCGCCGTGCCCGTGAGGTGTCGCTGACCGCGAAAGCACGCGTGGCCAACGCGTGGCACCTGCCCCGCAACGGCGAACGGCCGCCGCCCCGGAAGGGACGGCGGCCGTTCGTGCGTCAGGACGCGGCGAGGATCAGCCCTCGGCCGGGTCCTCGGCGTGGGCGCGGACCGTCTCGGCCGAGGTGGAGTCACCCTCGGTCTCGTCGGCCACGACCGGCGCGAGCGACAGCTTGCCGCGGTCGTCCACCTTGGTGACCTCGACCAGGACCTTCTGGCCGACGCCGAGCACGTCCTCGACGTTCTCCACACGCTTGCCACCGGCGAGCTTGCGGACCTCGGAGACGTGGAGCAGACCGTCACGGCCCGGGAGCAGCGACACGAAGGCGCCGAAGGTGGCGATCTTCACGACGGTGCCGAGGAACTGGTCCCCGATCTCCGGGTTGGTCGGGTTCGCGATCGCGTTGACCTGGGCACGAGCGGCCTCGGCCGACGGACCGTCGACGGCGCCGATGTAGACGGTGCCGTTGTCCTCGATCGAGATGTCGGCGCCCGTGGTGTCCTGGATGCCGTTGATCGTCTTGCCCTTCGGGCCGATCAGCTCGCCGATCTTGTCGACGGGGATCTGCACCGAGATGACGCGAGGAGCGGTGTCCGCCATCTCGTCGGGGGCGTCGATGGCCTCGTTCAGCACACCGAGGATGGCCGAGCGGGCCTCCTTGGCCTGCTTGAGCGCCGCGTCGAGCACCGTCGACGGGATGCCGTCGAGCTTGGTGTCGAGCTGGATCGCGGTCACGAACTCCGAGGTACCGGCGACCTTGAAGTCCATGTCGCCGAGGGCGTCTTCCGCACCGAGGATGTCGGTCAGGGCCGCGTAGCGGGTCTGGCCGTCGACGGTGTCGGAAACCAGGCCCATCGCGATGCCGGCGACCGGGGCCTTGAGGGGCACACCGGCGTTGAGCAGCGAGAGGGTCGAGGCGCAGACGGAACCCATCGAGGTCGAGCCGTTGGAGCTGAGCGCCTCGGAGACCTGACGGATGGCGTAGGGGAACTCGTCACGCGACGGCAGCACCGGCACGAGGGCGCGCTCGGCGAGGAAGCCGTGCCCGATCTCGCGACGCTTCGGCGAACCCACGCGGCCGGTCTCACCGGTCGAGTAGGGCGGGAAGTTGTAGTGGTGCAGGTAGCGCTTCTTCGTGACCGGCGACAGCGAGTCGATCTGCTGCTCCATCTTGAGCATGTTCAGCGTGGTGACGCCGAGGATCTGCGTCTCGCCGCGCTGGAAGATCGCCGAACCGTGGACGCGCGGGATCACGGCGACCTCGGCGTCGAGCGGACGGATGTCGGCGAGGCCGCGGCCGTCCATGCGGATCTGCTCGGTCAGGATGCGGCCGCGGACGACCTTCTTCGTGACCGACTTGTACGCGGCGCCGACCTGCGAGTTGGCGACCTCGGGCAGCGAGCCCGCGGTGACCTGCTCCGCGATGGCGGCCTTGACGCGCGACTTGAGCGCGTCGTCGGCGTCCTGACGCTCGGTCTTGGCGGCGATCTTGTAGACGTCACCGAGCTCGGAGAGCGCGAGGGCCTCGACAGCCGAGTAGACCTCGGGCGCGTACGGCGGGAAGACCGGGAAGTCCTGGATCTCCTTGGCCGACTGCGCGGCGAGCTTGGCCTGCGCGTCGACGAGGGACTTGAGGAACGGCTTCGCCGCCTCGAGGCCCTGGGCGACGATGGCCTCGTCGGGCTTGGTGGCCCCGCCCTGGATGAGGTCCCAGGCGTGTTCGGTGGCTTCCGCCTCGACCATCATGATCGCGACGTCCTCGTTGCCGGCTTCGTCCGTGACGACACGGCCGGCGACGGTCAGGTCGAACACGGCGTCGGCGAGCTGCGAGGCCTTCGGGAACGCGACCCACTGGTCACCGATCAGCGCGAGGCGCACACCGGCGATCGGGCCGGAGAACGGCAGACCGGAGATCTGCGTCGACGCGGACGCGGCGTTGATCGCCAGCGCGTCGTAGAACTCGTCCGGAGCGATGCTCAGGACGGTGATGACGATCTGCACCTCGTTGCGAAGGCCGTCGACGAACGACGGACGCAGCGGCCGGTCGATCAGACGGCAGACGAGGATGGCCTCGGTCGACGGACGGCCTTCACGACGGAAGAACGAACCGGGGATCTTGCCGGCGGCGTAGGAACGCTCCTCGACGTCGACGGTCAGCGGGAAGAAGTCGAAGCCCTCACGCGGGTGCTTGCCGGCGCTGGTGGCCGAGAGGAGCATCGTTTCCTCGTCCAGGTACGCGGCGACCGCGCCCTGGGCCTGCTGTGCGAGCCGACCGGTCTCGAACCGGACGGTGCGCTTGCCGTACTTGCCGTTGTCGATGACGGCTTCGGCGAACTTGATCTCGGGACCCTCCAAAAGGGCGCCTCCTTGATGTGTGTTCGGCAGGCCATGGCGACGGCACTCGATGGTGCGTGCGCGCCGATCGTTCCGGACGCATGTCTGGCCAGCAGTAGAAGCACTCGGGAAACCGTTCCGGCCCGCGAGCCACCACCGATGACCAGCTCCGTGCCCGGCCTGCGCAGTGTTGTGTGTGACGTCCGGGGAATGAGTCCTCGGACACGATGGAC
Source organism: Curtobacterium sp. MCSS17_005 (assembly GCF_003234225.2). Taxonomy (NCBI): domain Bacteria; kingdom Bacillati; phylum Actinomycetota; class Actinomycetes; order Micrococcales; family Microbacteriaceae; genus Curtobacterium; species Curtobacterium sp. MCSS17_005. The sequence continues at coordinate 1,223,737 of NZ_CP126258.1, read as the reverse complement.
TTTACCAGTCCACGGGCTGTCAGCGGCGCGGCTCGCAGGACTCCTGGTGAACATCGGTAGCCTGCCGACATGCGCCTCACCCCCTCGCGGGGCGTGCTCGTCGCGGCCGCCGTGGTCGTCGGCGCGCTCGTCGCCCCGGCCCTGACCGCCGTCCCCGCGAACGCCACCGAGTACCCCACGTGGCAGGACGTCCAGCGTGCCAAGGGCAACGAGACCGCGAAGCGCGCCGAGGTGCAGAAGGTGCAGGCTGCGCTGCAGTCGGCGCAGGACGAAGCAGCCGCGAAGTCGCAGGCCGCCCTGGTGGCCTCGTCGAAGGCGGACGCGGCCGAGGCGGAGTTGGCGTCGGCCACCCAGGCCGCCACGAGCCTCCAGGCCCAGGCGCAGCACGCGAGCGAGACGGCGGACCGGGCCCAGCAGCGGGCCGGCCAACTGGCCGCGAACCTGTACCGCGACGGCAGCACGAACCAGATGACCACCCGCATCGCGACCGCGAAGGACCCGGACCAGCTGCTCTACCAGCTCGGCGCGCTCGACCAGCTGTCGGAGACCTGGTCCGGCGTCATGGACGAGGCGTCCGTCGCGGCCGGCACGGCATCGTCGCTGCACGAGCAGGCCGAGCGGGCCGAGACGGAGCGGGCGACACGCGCGCAGGCGGCCGAGGAACGCTCGGCCGCGGCGAAGGCGGCGGAACAGGCGGCGGACGCCGCCGTCGAGTCGACGGAGCAGCACAGCGACGAGCTGTACGCGCAGCTCGCGTCGCTCAAGGACAGCACCGCGAAGCAGGAGGCCGGGTACGAGCTCGGCCAGCGGGTCGCCGCGCAGAAGGCGGAGCAGCAGCGCAAGCGGGCCGCAGCAGCGGCGGCCGAGGCGGCGGCGAACGCAGCCGCGGCGAACGCCGGCAGCAGCGCGCCCAGCGGCGGTGCGACCAGCGGCGGCACCGGCTCGTCCTACCCGAGCACCGGGGGCGTCGCCGTGGACCCCGCAGCCGCACAGGCCTACGCACGGAGCGCGCTCGGGTCGTACGGGTGGGGATCCGACCAGTTCTCGTGCCTGGTGTCGCTCTGGACGCAGGAGTCCGGGTGGCGGGCGAACGCCCTGAACGCCTCGAGCGGTGCCTACGGCATCCCGCAGTCGCTGCCGGCCGAGAAGATGGCGGTCGCCGGAGCCGACTGGCGCACCAACGCGAACACGCAGATCGACTGGGGGCTCGCGTACATCAAGAGCGCCTACGGCTCACCCTGCGGGGCGTGGGGCCACGAGATGAGCGTCAACCCGCACTGGTACTGAGCGCTGGGCCGGCCGGGCGCCGGTCGCCGGCTGCTCACCGCTCCACCAGTCGGAGCGCCTGCAGGGGGCACATCGCGACGGCGTCGGCCGCAGCGGCCCGCTCGTGCGGACGGACCGGGACGTCGCGGGTGCCGGGGTCGCCGGCGTCGCCGGGCTCACCGGCGCGGGAACCGGGGTCGCCCGGGTTGCCGGCCCGGGCACCGGGGTCGCCCGGGTTGTCGGCCCGGGCACCGGGGTCGCCGGGGTCGCCGGCCCGGGCGATCGGGTAGCCCCACTCGTCGCGCTCGAGCCGGTCGGCGAACAGTTCGGTGCACAACCCCCGGCCCCGGCAGCGCGTCCAGTCGACGTGCAGCGCAACATCGCCCGCGCCCGCGCCAGCGCCCGCGCCCCCGCTCACCGCGCACCGCCGGGTCGCAGCAGGCACCCGCCACCGAGGTGCGCCTGCACGTCGTCGTGGAACACGTCGAGCGCGCTCCGCACCATCCGCGCCACCCCGTCCGGGTGGTGACACGCCCCGCGACCGTCCACCAGCGCGGCGACCCGACGCATCTCGCCCGCCAGGTCACCGGCGGCTCGCCCCGAAGCGACGCTCCCGACGCCGGCTCGCCCCGACGCCAGGTCCCCGACGACGCCGGCGATCCGCGGCAGCCCGTTCACGCACGGTCCGCACCGTCCGGCCGAGGCTCCGGCGAGCGCCGTCGCCAGCCGTGCCGTCACCGCGATCGGGCAGGTTCGGTCATCGAGCACGGCGAGCACGCCGGCCCCGGGCGCTGCGCCCCACCGAGCCAGCCCCTCGGGGTCGAACGACGCGTCGAGGGCCGCGGCCGGCAGCCACGTCCCGCCCCATCCGCCGACCAGCACGGCGCGTGTGTGCGCCGGATCGGTCACCGGCAGCCGGGAGGCCCGCAGCAGTTCCCCGAGCGGCGCACCCCCGGCGGTCTCCAGCACCACCGCGGTGGTCGGGTCCGTCACGTCGCTCACCGTGACCAGCCGGGTGCCGGGGGCACTCGGGCTGCCGACCCCCCGCGCCCACGACGCCCCGAAGCGCACGACGAGTGCTGCCTGGGCGAGGGTCTCGACGTTCGACACCAGGGTCGGCCGCCCACTCGGCCCGCGTTCGGCGAGCCGCACCACGCGGTCCTCGGGCACACCCCGGCCACCGGCGACGGCCGAGGCGAGGGCGCTGGCCTCCCCGGACACGAAGGAGGCGTGGGGCAGGACCCGCAGGCTGATCGGCACAGGGTCGCCCCCGCGGTCGGCGCGTTCCGCGAGTGCCCGGCGGACAGGACCGGCGAGTCGGTCGCTCGTGGCGAGCACTGCCTCGGAGGCACCGATCGCGGCGGCCGCGACGACGAGGCCGTCGAGCACCAGGTGCGGTGCGCGCTCGAGCAGGACGGCGTCCTTGCGGCTGGCGGGTTCGCCCTCGGCGGCGTTCGCGACCACGAGGGGCGCACCCCGTCCCCGACGGCGACCGCGGGCGGTCACGGCGGCGAGCTTCCGGGCGAGCGGGAACCCGGCTCCGCCGCGGCCGTCGACGCCGGCGCGGCCGAGTTCGTCGACCACCCACGGGCCGAGCTGCGGGAGCGGGCCGAGGGTGTCCTGGTGGTCGGTGCGCGTCGGACCGGGTGCGGCCAGGAGCCGTCGGGTGCCGGCGGGCGGGACGACGGTGCGGGGGTGGGTCAGGGTCATCGGACGACCTCCAGCTTCGCGGAACGGAACTCGGTGACACGGGCGGTGCAGCGCCAGACGACGGCGGCGACGACCGCCGCGGTGCAGACGCCGGCGAGCACGAGGAACCACACGGAGGTGCCGTCGGTCCCCGTGCCGACCGCGTGGGCCAGGGCGATCGGCCACATGGCGTAGGCCGCCCAGTGCACGGCGCGGAAGACCCGCGGGCCGATCGCACGGCGGAGCAGTGCGGTGACGACGAGCACGACGAGCAGGTCGACGGCCAGGGTGCCGAGCCCCAGCCAGAACCACCGGTAGGCGCCGACGAACGGCACGACCGTGTCGAGGAGGCGCAGCTCGGCCTCGGTGTCGAGCAGCAGCGAACCCACGTGCACCGCGACGAACACCGTGGCGGCGAGGGCGACGTCCCGGTGCACGAGCTGCACGGCGAACCGGGGCAGTCCGGGCAGCGGTCGTCCGCCCCTGGTGACGATGCCGAGGAGCACCGTGAGGGTGAGGAGCAGGACGGCGGTGACCCCGGTCCCCCGGCCGATCACCCAGAGCGCGGTGTCCATCAGGCGACCGCCGATCGGTCGTCGTCGGGCTGCTCGTCGGTGCGCTGGACGTCCGCGCCCTGGTCGTCGGGCCAGCCGCCGAGCCGCACGACCGTGCCGTCGGCGGCGACGAGCCGGGCGGCGCGTCCGCTCTGCCGGAGCCACTCGGCGGCGGTGCGACCGCGCACCACGGCGGCCGTCGTCATCGTGTTGGCGGTGGTGCACGACGGGGCGACGACGGTCACCGTGCGCCAGACCGGCTCGGCGGGCAGGCCCCACCGAGGGTCGAGGATGTGGTGCCGGGCGGTGCCGTCCTGCTCCCAGCGGCGCTTCTGCGTGCTCGAGGTCGCCACGGACCACCCCGAGGCGATCCGGACGTGGTCGACCGGGTCGCCCTCGAGGTCCTGCACCCGCACCTGCCAACCGCCGGACGGATCCGGGCCGGCGGTCGCGACGTCACCGCCGAGGGACACCAGCGCGCCGATGCCGAGCCGTGCGGTGATGCTCGCCGCGGCCATGTCGGCGGCAGCGGCCTTCGCCGTGGCACCGAGGTCGAGGGTGACGCCCTCGGGGATGCGCAGGAACGTGCCCGACAGCAGGATGCGCTGCCACGCCGGACGGTCGTCGAGTGCACGCGACAGGGCCTCGGGCGACGGGACCGGCCGGGCGTCGGCGAAGGCGGCGTCGTACCCGAGGGACACCATCCGGCGCCCGAGGGTGGGGTCGACGTCGCCGTCGGAGAGCCGGGCTGCGTCGAGGGCCTGATGCACCAGTGCGGCGAGGAGCGGCGACACCTCGGTGCCACGCACCAGGTCGTCGGCGCGTGCGGTGAGTTCGGAGTCGTCGCGGAAGCGGCTGCACGCGGCGTCGACGGCGGAGGTGACCTGCCGGACGCAGGACTCCGCGGCCGCGAGGTGCCGACGATCCCGGTGGTCGAGGACGACCCGGGCGGTCGTGGTCCAGAGGTCCCACTCGGTGGCGGCGCGCACGGTCACGACCCCGTCGTCGTGGTGTCGGAGGTCCCGCCGGTGGTGCCCTGCGAGACGCCGGTGTCCGAGTCGGTCGTGTCCGAGTCGGTCGTGTCCGAGTCGGTCGTGCCGGAGCCGCTCGCCGAGTCGGTCGTGGCGTCGGTCGGCTGGGTCGACGAGTCGGTGCTCGTGTCGGCACTGCTGCTGGAGTCGCTGCTGCTGGAGCTGCTCGTGCTCGTGTCACTGCTCGTGCTCGCCTGCTCGTGCCCGAGCCAGAGCCCCGCTCCGGTGACCATCGCCACCACGAGCCCACCCACGCTGACGAGCGCACTCGTGATCCGTGCGGATCGCCTGCCGCTGCCTCTGGTGTCCATCGGTCCTCCTCGTCGTCATGACGAGGTTCCCGAGGGCACCGATGAGCGAGCCGCACACCCGCCGCGCACCGACCGTACGAACCCTGTGGTCCGCCTAAGAGCACGCGCCCCCGATGACGGCGGCGGGACCGCGGGTCAGTGGCCGAGGCCGCCGAGCAGGCTCGCGAAGTCCGGGGTCGCGGGGAGCGCGTCGGCTTCCTGCGGCGCCCGCCTGGAGGCCCGGATCGCCCAGGCCAGGTCGGCTCCGGCCCGGCGGATGCGACCGTCCAGGGCGGCCGCGTCACCGTCGGTCCCCCAGTCGTCGGTCGCGGCGAACACCCCGGTTGGCACGATCGCCGCGCGCAGGTACGCGAAGACCGGCCGCAGGGCGTGGTCGATCGCAAGGGAGTGCCGCGAGGTCCCGCCGGTGGCACCGAGCAGGACGGGCATGTCGGCCATCGAGTCCTTGTCGAGCACGTCCAGGAACGACTTCGCCAGCCCGCTGACGCCCGCGGTGAAGATCGGCGTGACGAACACGACGGCGTCGGCCTCGACCACGGCGGCCATCGCTGCCGAGAGCGCCGGGGCCGCGAAGCCGGTGAGCATCGCGTCGGTGATCTCGTGTGCGAGCGGCCGGAGTTCGACGTGCACGACGTGTGCCTGGGTGCCCTCGGCAACGAGCGACGCGACGGCGGCCTCCCCCAGACGGTCGGCGAGCAGGCGGGTGGAGCTGGGCTCGGAGAGTCCGGCGGAGACGACGGCGATGGTGGTCATGATGCTTCCCGACTTTAGATGCGTTTGCATGAACATAGCATCCAACCGGGTCGCCGTCGCAACCATTCCCGCCGTCGAGCAGCGTGCCGATCGGTCACGACTCCCCGCGCGCTGACTGCGGAGCGGCCACGATGTGTCGCGTGAGACCGCGGTGTCCGACGAACTGTGACCGCCGCACGAGCGCGGGCGACGTGTCGCGACCGACCGAGGACGGAGCGCGGACGGAGCAGGGCCGCCGCCGAGCGTCGAACGTCCCGGGAACGAAGAACGCCCCGGTCCTCACGAAGAGGTCCGGGGCGTTCGGTCAAGCGTGTGTCGGTCGACTAGCGACGCAGGCCGAGGCGCTCGATGAGCGTACGGTAGCGGGCGATGTCGACGTCGGAGAGGTAGCCGAGGAGACGGCGACGCTGACCGACCATGAGGAGCAGGCCACGACGCGAGTGGTGGTCGTGCTTGTGCTCCTTGAGGTGCTCGTTCAGGTCGTTGATACGACGCGTCAGAACGGCGACCTGGACCTCGGGGGATCCGGTGTCGCCCGGGTGGGTCGCGTACTCTTCGATGATCTCCTGCTTGACCTGTGCGTCAAGTGCCATGGTGATCCCCTTCCTGTCCGTTGCGCGGTGCCCGTGCCTGATGCACGAGCGCTCTTTGTCCGCGGCCGTTCGACGGCAACCGCACAAGACTACCAGAGTCCTAGGCGGTCCTGGGGTGCAGACGGCGTCGGCGGCGACGCTCCGGCAGCAGACTGCGGACGAGTCCGACCAGCGTCGCGCCGAGCAGACCACCGAGGCCGTTCGACAGCACGTCGCGCGGGTCCGCGACGCGGTACGGCAGGTAGGTGGCCTGCGCGAACTCGATGCCGGTCGACAGGGCGACCGCGACGAGCGCGCCGAGGATCCACCAGCGACGGGGCAACCACAGCGCCGCGAGCATCCCCACGGGCACGAACATCGCGATGTTGGCGAGGAACTCGGTGCGCTCGTACGTGAACCAGGCACCGTGCGGCAGCTGCTGCACCCAGGCGATCGCGTGCAGCACGAGGGAGTTCTGGGCCGAGGTGAAGACCTGCGGGGTCAGCGTCATCCGCCAGATCACCCAGGCGTAGCCCGCGGTCAGGGCGAGGAGGAGGAGTCGACGGAACATCCGCACAGTGTGCTGCACGGTCCTGCGCGGTCGCTGGAGCGCTCCTGTCAGCCGTCGGTGCGACACCTGGGCGATCGCGGATCGGCGCTGGTCAGGACTCCCCCGCACCTGTCAGCATGGGTCCGGGCGCGATCGGTGCCCGCACCACCGACACCGCACGGTCAGATCAGGAGCACCGCAGCATGCCGGAGCACGAGGCACACAGCACCCCACGCCGCAACCGCACCGGCGGCCTGCGGCAGTGGGGGTGGATCGCCGCTGCGGCCGTCGTCGTCGCCGCGGTCGTCGCGACGCTCGTGGTCGTCGGCCCGTGGAACGGCGGCCAGCCGGACGGCGACGGCACCCCGAGCGGGCGCACCGTCGCCGAGCGGAAGTCCGCGGCAGAGGCGTTCCCGGGCGGGCTCGCACGCCAGCCGACCGCGGTGAACCAGGCCGGCATCCGCGAGCGCCAGGCCCGTGCCGACGGTGACACCCGGACCGCCGAGCAGATCGCCGTGATCGCCGACCAGCCGATCGCGACCTGGCTGACGAACACCTCGCGGGCCGAGACCCGCTCGACGATCCGGTCGGTGGTCAGCACGGCGGAGGAACGTGGCGCCACCCCCGTGTTCGTCCTCTACAACATCCCGGACCGCGACTGCGGGAGCTACTCGAAGGGCGGCACCGAGGACGACGCCTACCTGCCGTGGGTCCGGTCCGCCGTCCGGGCGATGGCCGGTTCGCACGCCGTCGTGCTCGTCGAACCCGACTCGATCGCCCAGATCCAGAACTGCGAGCGGCTGCGCGACGAACGCCTGCCCCTGCTGCGGAAGGCCGTCGACGCGCTGACCGGCCACGGCCTCACCGTGTACCTGGACGGCGGCAACGAGAACCGCGTGCCGACCGCCACCATGGCGGACTGGCTGCGGCAGGCCGGCGTCGACGAGGTGCAGGGCTTCTTCACGAACGTGTCGAACTTCTACCGCGTCGACCAGGAGCGCGCGTACGCCGACGAGCTCGCCGACGCGATCGGGGGCGACCCGCACTTCGTCATCGACGTCTCCCGCAACGGACAGGGGTGGCGGGGAACCTGGTGCAACCCCGAGGGCGCCGGCCTCGGCCAGGAGCCGCACGTCACAGGCGGCAGCACGCGGCTCGACGCCCTGCTCTGGGTGAAGACGCCGGGGCTCAGCGACGGCACCTGCAACGGCGGCCCCGCGGCCGGCCAGTGGTGGGAGTCGTACGCGCTGGCCCTCGTCGAGCACCGCAAACGCGACTGACCCTGCCACGGGACGGCCCGCGCAGGGCCGTGTCGGTGCCCGGTGGTTGCATGTGCGCATGACCGCGACCGACCGCATCCGCTCCGTCGTCCCGCCCTACCTGCTCCGCGCCGTCGCCGGTGCCGACGCCTTCCCCCGGGCGGCCTCGGCGGCACGCACCGCGCTGGCCTCCCTCGACGCCGTGCAGGCGCCGAAGCACGCGCACCTGGTCGCACCGCGCAGCGTCAGCGGTGCCGTCGACCGCTCCCCACAGCGGACGATCACCGACGCGCACGGCACCACGACGCTGCCGGGCACCGTCGTCCGGCGCGAGGGCGACGCCGACTCCGGAGACGCTGCGGTCGACGAGGCGTACGCGGGCCTCGGCGCCACGCACGCCTTCTGGCTCGAGGTGTTCGACCGGGTGTCGATCGACGGCGCCGGACTCCCCCTCGACGCGACCGTGCACTACGGCCAGGACTACGACAACGCCTACTGGGACGGCAGCCGGATGGTGTTCGGCGACGGCGACGACGAGGTGTTCCGCCGCTTCACCGTCGCGCTCGACGTCATCGGCCACGAGCTCGCGCACGGCGTCACGCAGTACACCGCCGACCTGACCTACCAGGGCCAGTCGGGCGCCCTCAACGAGTCGATCAGCGACGTCTTCGGCTCCCTGGTCGCCCAGTACGCGGCGGGGCAGACGGCGGAGCAGGCGAGCTGGCTCATCGGCGAGGGGCTGTTCACCGACGCCGTGCAGGGCGACGCGCTCCGGTCGATGCGGGCTCCCGGCACCGCGTACGACGACCCGGTGCTCGGGAAGGACCCGCAGCCGGCGACCATGGCCGGCTTCGTCGTCACCACCGACGACGCCGGCGGGGTCCACACGAACTCCGGCATCCCGAACCACGCCTTCTTCCTGGCGGCCACGGCCATCGGCGGCCCCGCGTGGCTGGGCGCCGGCGCCGTGTGGTGGGACGCCCTGACGTCGCCCGAGGTGGCCGCCTCGATCGACTTCGCGGGCTTCGCCACCGTCACCGTCGACGCGGCCGGGCGACGGTTCGGGGACGGATCCGCCGAGCAGACCGCGGTGCGTCAGGCCTGGCAGCAGGTGGGCGTGCTCGACTGATCGCGCCACCCGGGCGTAGCGTCGAGGGCATGCGCATCGAGGTCCGCCGCTCCGGGGGCTTCGCCGGCACCACACGGCGCTGGCGGGTCGACACCGACACGAGCAGCGACCCCACGGCATGGTCCGACGTCGTCGACGCGCTGCGGCGCACCCCGGCGCCGACCGCGGCGCCCGTCCCCGACGACTTCAGCTGGACGATCACCGTCGAGCGCACCACCGTGACGATCCCGGGTCGCCGCCTCGACGGCCCGTGGGCCGACCTGGTCGCGCGGGTACGGTCCGAGGGCGACCCGACCTGAGCCGGGAGGCCCCTGGCGGGCCCGCACCGGGCCTCCCGTCCGCACCGCGGTGACGCCACCACCCACCGACCGTGCGCAGGGACGCGCGCGCGACGGTCAGTCGACGTCGATGACCGTCAGGCGACGGGTCGGACGCGTCATCGCGACGTACACCGCGGCGGCGGCACGGGCGGCGTCGGCACCCACGCCGTCCGGGTCGACGAGCAGCACGCCGTCGAACTCCAGGCCCTTGGCGTCCGCACCAGTCAGCACCGTGAGCGAGCCGGCGTTCGGCGAGGCGAGCCCGCGGACGTCCGCCTCGGTGCGGGCGAGCCGCTGCCGGATCGTGTCGGCCTGGGCCTCGGGGACGATGACGCCGATGGTGCCGGAGCCGATCCGGGCGCGCTCGGCGTCGGCGACCGCCACGACGGCGTCGAGCAGGTCGGCCCGGGCGACGCGGACGCGCTCGACGGGGTCGCCGTCGCGCACGGCCTCGTTGCGGGTGGCGGTGAGGCCGGCGCTGTCCGCGAAGGCCCCGGCCGCCTCGACGATGGAGCGCGGGGTGCGGTAGTTGACCGTGAGCTGCTCGATGCGGTGGTCGAGCGGCACCTGCGGCGCACGGCCGCGTCGGCGACGCGCGAGCGCCCCGATGACGTCGTCCCAGGTGCGTGCGGCACCCGGCGAGGAACCCTGCGCCATGTCGCCGACGATCGTGAACGAGCGCAGCGGGTTGCGACGGGCGAGCACGCGCCACTGCATCGGCGAGAGCTCCTGCGCCTCGTCGACGACGATGTGCCCGTAGGTCCACTCGCGGTCGTCGGCGGCGCGCTCGGCCGTGGAGCGGGGGTCGCCGCCCTCGGCGAACGAGCCGGCGACCTGCTCGGCGCTGACGATGCCCTCGACACCCATGTTCTCGATGGCCTGTCGGGCGTTCTCGATGTCACGGTTCCGGCTGGCCTTCGCCGCGCGCTTGGCGGCACCGCCGGTCGGGTCGAACGGGCCGAGCAGTTCGGCGGCCTCGTCGAGCAGGGGGACGTCCTCGACGGTCCAGGCTGCGCCTCGGGCACGCTGCAGCAGGGCTCGGCGCTCCGGGGTCCAGTCGGGGGTGAGCGAGGCGAGCCAGTTCGGACGGGCGTAGAGGTCCTCGAGGAACTTCTCCGGCGGCAGCGGCAACCACGCGGTGTTGAGCAGCACGCGGGCGTCGTACGAGCTCCGGATGTCCTCGCGCAGGACCTTCTCGTCGGCCTCGTCCACCGTGGTGCCGCGCTCCCGCAGCTGCTCGGCGAGCAGGCGGGTCATCGCGTCGAGGGCGGTCTTGTTGAACGTGACGCGGGCGGCGTTGTGCGGCTTGCCGCGGTCCTGCGCACGCTTCATGGCGTCGGCGACGAGCTGCGGCGGGACGACGAGCCGCTCGCCCTCGATGTCGAGCGTGACCGACTCGGTCGGCACGACCTGGCGCGAGCGCACGGCCCGCCGGAGGAGTGACGCCATCTGCGCGGCGCCCTTCACGGCGGCGACGTCGCGGGTGTCGTGCGTCGTCGCGTGCACGCCCGGGTAGAGCGAGCCGAGCGACGCCATCACGACGCCGGTCTCGCCGAGCGACGGGAGCACCTGCTCGATGTACGTCAGGAACGCCGGCGACGGGCCGACCATGAGCACGCCGGAGCCCCGCAGCCGCTCGCGGTACGAGTACAGCAGGTACGCGGCTCGGTGCAGCGCCACGGCGGTCTTGCCGGTGCCGGGGCCGCCCTGCACGATGAGCACGCCCTCGAGCGGGGAGCGGATGATGCGGTCCTGCTCGCCCTGGATCGTCGCGACGATGTCGGTCATCCGGCCGGTGCGTTCGGCGGTCACCGCGGCGAGCAGCGCCCCTTCACCCTGCAGGTGGGTGCGCTCGTCGTCGTACAGCGAGGCGTCGAACACCTCGTCCTCGACGCCGACCACACGACGACCCTGCAGGGACAGGTGCCGGCGGGACCGCATGCCCATCGGGTGCGCGGCCGTGGCCTGGTAGAAGGCGCTCGCACCGGGGACGCGCCAGTCGAGCAGCAGCGGCCGGTGCTCGGCGTCGCGCAGCCCCACACGGCCGATGTACCGGAAGGTGTCGTCGGGGTTGTCGGGCTCGGCGACCTCGAGCCGGCCGAAGACCAGACGGTCCCCCACCCGCTCGAGCGTCGCGACGGTGTCCTCGTAGAGCCGCGCGTACGCGTCGCGCTCGCTGCGGCTCTGGTGGTTCCCGCCGACCGCCTGTCGGCGGGTCTCGGCGAGGCGCTGTTCGGCCTCGGCGGTCAACTCGTCGAGACGACGGAAGAGGCCGTCGACGTAGCCGCGTTCACGGTCGATCTCGGTCGGTTCGGACACACGCAACCCTTCGGGAAGAGGGGGAACCAGTGTACTGCCCACCGGGAGCCCCGCTGTCCCCGAAGGGTCGCGTCGGAGTCACATCTCTTCGTGCGTGTCCGGGTCGCCGTCCCACAGACGACCGCGCTCGAGCGCGGAGATCGCCTGCACCTCGTCGCCGGTCAGCTCGAAGCCGAAGACGTCGAGGTTCTCCTTCTGGCGGGCGGCGTCGCCCGACTTCGGCACCGGCACCGCACCGAGCTGGACGTGCCAGCGCAGCACGACCTGGCCGGGGGCCACACCGTGCGCGGCGGCGGCGTCGACGATCGGCTGTTCGGTGAGCAGTTCCGACCGCTTCGCGAGCGGGCTCCAGCTCTCGGTCACGATGCCGAGCTCCTGGTGCACCTTCCGCAGTTCCGCCTGGGGGAAGTACGGGTGCAGCTCCACCTGGTTGACGGCCGGGGCGACCCCGGTGGCGTCGACGATCCGGCGGAGGTGCTCGGGCGTGAAGTTCGAGACGCCGATCGAGCGGACCTTGCCGCTGTCACGGAGGTCGACGAACGCCTTCCAGGTGTCGACGAACTTGTCCACCGACGGGTTCGGCCAGTGGATCAGGTACAGGTCGACGTGGTCGAGCCCCAGGTTGCCGAGGGTCTCGTCGATCGAGCGGTGCGCCTCGTCGTAGCCGTGGTGCCGGCCGGGGAGCTTCGACGTGACGACGAGGTCCTCGCGCGCCACCTCGGACTCACGGACGGCCTTGCCGACGGCGTCCTCGTTGCCGTAGTTCAGCGCCGTGTCGAGCAGCCGGTAGCCGCTCGCGATCGCGGTGCCGACCGCCGCAGCGCCCTCGTCGCCGTTCAGGCCGTAGGTGCCGAGGCCGAGCTCCGGGAACCGGTGGCCGTCGTTCAGCTCGATCGTCGGGGCACCGACCTGCATCAGCGGACCCCGAGCAGGTCGATCACGAAGATGAGGGTCTTGCCGGACAGGAAGTGGCCACCACCGGCGGGGCCGTAGGCGAGCTCCGGTGGGACGACGAGCTTGCGGCGACCGCCGACCTTCATGCCGGGGATGCCCTCCTGCCAGCCGCGCACCAGGGCCGCGAGCGGGAAGTCGATGGGCTCGCCGCGGTTCCAGGAGCTGTCGAACTCCTCGCCGGTCTCGTACTCGACGCCGGCGTAGTGGACCTTGACGGTCGAGCCGGCGGACGCTTCCTCGCCGGAGCCCTCGACGATGTCGGTGATGACGAGCTCGGTGGGGGCGGGGCCCTCGGGGGCGTCGAACTCGGGCTTGCTGTTCAGGTCAGTCATGCCGATCAGTCAACCAGAGCGCGCACCGGGCACGCGCAACGAGCGTCCAGCCCGCAGAATGGTTCCACCGTGACACCATCGACTCCCGCACCGCCGCGCCGCCGCCTGCTCGCCGACCTCACCCCGCTCCGCCGCTCCCCCGCCTTCGCACGGCTCTGGGCCGGCACCGCGATCGCCGGCATCGGCACCCAGATGACCACCGTCGCCGTCGGGCTCGAGGTCTACGAGATCACCCGCTCGACCTTCGCCGTGGCCCTGGTGGGTGTCATCGCGCTCGTGCCGATGATCGTCGCCGGCCTGTACGGCGGCATGCTCGCGGACGCCTTCGACCGACGCCTCGTCGCGCTCGTGTCGTCGATCATCGCGTGGGTCGCCGTCGCCCTGATCGCCACGCACGCCTGGCTCGACCTGCACAGCGTCGCGCTGCTCTACGTGCTCGCGACGGTGAACGCCGTGGCCGCCACCGTCAGCAACGCCTCCCGCTCGGCCATCGTCCCGCGGCTCGTCGGCACCGACCTGCTGCCCGCGGCGAGCGCCCTGGGCGGGATCGCGTCGGGGTTCCAGGTCACCGTGGGCCCGGCGATCGCCGGTGTGCTCATCGCGAGCGTCGGGTTCGCGCCGACCTACACGATCGACGTCGTGCTGTTCACGTTCGCGTTCCTCGGGGTGTTCACGCTGCCGCGGATGGCCGCCGACCACGACGCACTGCGACCGGGGCTCGGCTCGCTCATCGAGGGCGCGAAGTTCCTGCGGCGGTCGCGCAACATCACGATGACGTTCGTGCTCGACATCATCGCGATGACCTTCGGGCAGCCGCGTGTGCTGTTCCCCGCGATCGGCGCGCTCGTCATCGGCGGCGGGTCGATCACCGTCGGCACCCTGACCGCCGCGTACGCGATCGGGGCGCTGCTGTCGAGCGTGTTCTCCGGGCCGCTCGGGCACGTCCGACGCCAGGGTGAGGCCGTCGGCTGGGCCATCACGGCGTACGGCGGGGCGATCGCGGCGTTCGGAGTGGTCATCGCGCTGGCGCACGTGCTCGGCGGCCGCTCGGGCGAGGCGTTCGGCGTCGAGATCCTGCCGGCGCTCGGGCTCGCGGCGCTGTTCCTGGCCATGGCCGGCGGTGCGGACAACGTCAGCTCGGTGTTCCGGAACACGATCCTGCAGGCGGCGTCGCCGGACGGCATGCGCGGTCGGCTGCAGGGCATCTTCATCGTCGTGGTCACGGGCGGCCCGCGGCTCGGCGACCTGTACGCCGGCCTGGTCGTCGCGGCCGGCATCGCGTACCCACCGGTCATCGGCGGGGTGCTCATCATCGGACTCGTCGCACTGCTCCTCCGGATGGTCCCGTCGTTCCGCCGCTACGACGCCCTGCACCCCCACGCCAACTGACGGCGGGGCGGTCGGGTCGCCGCACCGAGACTCGGCTGCGCGGACAGTTCCGCGGCCGAACGCGCGGGAGACTGTCCGCCGCGCCGAGACTCGGCTGCGCGGGCTGCGGGTGGGACGCGACCACCGCAGGACTGGAGGCGCGGGGCGGGCCCGCCACGGGCCTCCAGGCCGTCACGTGTCGGGTACCGTACGACACATGCCGGACAGCGCATCGCGCGACCTCCAGCGGACGGGAGTCCGCGCCGTCGTCCGGCGCACCTACCACTCGGTCATCCGGCACCGCGTCGTCGACGCGGCCGCGTCGCTGACGTTCTTCGCGCTGCTGACGGTGTTCCCGACCGCGCTGGCGGTCGTGTCGGCGCTGTCGATCGTCGACCGCAAGGGCGACAGCCTGACCGACATCGTCGAGGTCCTCGGGTTCATCGTCCGGCCGGAGACCGCCGAGCACCTCGAGGGGCCGCTCCGGCAGCTCCTGACCCTGGACAACCCGTGGCTCGGGTTCACGATCGGCGTCGTGCTGACGCTCTGGTCGCTGTCCGGCTACGCGACGGCGTTCGGACGGGCGATGAACACCGCCTACGAGGTCGAGGAGGGCCGGCGGATCTGGAAGTTCCGCAGCATGATGCTCCTCGTCACGCTGCTCGTCATGGTCGGCGGCGCCGTCGCCATCGTCATCCTGCTCGGCACACCGACGATCTCCGAGGCCGTCATCCGACAGCTCGGGTGGGCGCCCTGGATCGACGACGTGTGGAATGTGGTGAAGTGGCCGGTGCTGGCGGCCGACCTCGTCGTGATGGTGGCGGTGCTCTACTACGCGACGCCGAACGTGAAGACCCCGCAGCTGCGGTGGGTGTCGGCCGGTGCCGCGTTCGCGATCGTGACCTGGGCCATCGCCACCGTGGGGTTCGCGCTCTACGTGGAGACCCTCGGCGGCGGGAACCGCGCCTACGGGTGGCTCGGTGGCGCGATCCTGCTGCTCGTGTACCTGTACATCTCGAACTTCGTGCTCGTGGTCGGCGGGGAGCTCGACTCCGAGGTGATCCGGATGCGGCAGCTGCTCGCCGGCATCGAGGCGGACGAGTCGATCCGGCTGCCGCTGCGCGACGTCACGCGGAACTTCACGCTCGCGCGGTGGCGGGACCAGGACATCGCGGCCGCCCAGCACGTCCGGGCCGAGGCCGCGCGGGTGGCCGAGGAAGAGGACGCCGAGCTGACCCCGGGCGAAGAGCACCTGCGGGCGATGGCGCAGCAGGTGCGGGTGGGCGAGCGGCCGCTGCCCTGACGGGCTGCGCGTGCGCGCGTTCTTGTGGCGCGGACGCCCCGCGTCAGCGCTTGCGCGCCTCGGCGTCCAGCATCTCCTCGGTGATGATCGGGATCGCACCCGTCGCCAGCTCGATGCCCGACAGCCGTGCCGGGCTGAGCACCCGCATGACCTGGTCCTCCTCCATCAGCCCCGCGGCCACGACGAGCGTCGAGATCGGCGTCGAGGTTGTCAGCGCCGTGTGCGCGATCGACGCCGCGGCGGCGTACCCGATGTACGGCGTGAGCGCGGTGACGACGCCGACGTTCGTGTCGACCTGGGCAGCGAGCTTCGCCTCGTTCGCCTCGATGCCGACGACGCAGTGCTCGCGCAGCGTTGCGCAGCCGCGGGACATCCACTGCAGCGACTGCAGGATCGAGTGGGCGATGATCGGCTCGAAGGCGTTGAGCTGCAGCTGCCCGCTCTCCGCCGCCATCGTCACGGTGGTGTCCGCCCCCGCGACCGCGTAGGCGATCTGGTTCACGACCTCGGGGATCACCGGGTTGACCTTGCCCGGCATGATCGACGAGCCGGCCTGGCGAGCGGGCAGCGTGATCTCGCCGAGACCCGCCTGCGGACCGGACGACAGCAACCGCAGGTCGTTGCAGATCTTCGAGAGCTTCGCGGCGCTGCGCTTCACGGTGCCGGACAGGGTCATGAACGCTCCGGCGTCGCTCGTCGCCTCGATGAGGTCGGGGGCGGTGACGACGTCGATGCCGCTCGCCTCTTGCAGCTGCCGACGGACCTCGTCGCGGTAGAGCGGGTCCGCGGTGATCCCGGTGCCGATCGCCGTGGCGCCGAGGTTCATCTCGGCGAGCAGCGGCATCACCTTGCGGAGCAGGTCTGCATCCTCTTGGATCGTGTGCGAGAACCCGGTGAACTCCTGCCCGAGGGTCATCGGCACCGCGTCCTGCAGCTGCGTCCGGCCCACCTTCAGCACGTCGGCGAAGGCGCGGCCCCGCTCGGCGAACGCCGCGGAGAGCTCCTCGAGCTGCACGATCAGACGACGGACCCCGAAGATCATCGCGATCTTGATGCTCGTCGGGTACGTGTCGTTCGTGGACTGGCTGCGGTTCACGTGGTCGATCGGGTGCAGGTACGCGTAGTCGCCCCGCTCCCGGCCGAGGAGTTCGAGTGCCCGGTTCGCGAGCACCTCGTTCGTGTTCATGTTCGTGCTCGTCCCCGCGCCGCCCTGCACGACGTCGACGACGAACTGCTCGCGGAGCGCCCCGTCGCGGACTTCCTGCGCTGCACGGTCGATCGCGTCGGCGCGCTCCTCGTCGAGGACACCGATCGCCCGGTTCGCCCGCGCCGCCGCCTGCTTCACGGTGACGAGCGCCTCGATGAGGTCCGGGTACACGGCGATCGGCACGGAGGTGATCGGGAAGTTCTCCAGTGCCCGCAACGTGTTGATGCCCCAGTACGCGTCGTTCGGGACCTCCCGTGATCCCAGCGAGTCGCTCTCGGTCCGCGTCGTCGTCGTCACAGGTGCCTCCTCGTTGCCGGTCACATGTTGAGGCTAGTCCCGTCCGTCCGGCCGGTCCGGGAACGCGCCGGGGCTGGGCGGACCGGCGGCGTTCCTGCGCGAGCGGGCGAAATGCCGCGGTCGCCTCAGCAACGCACGCCGGCATTTCGCCCGCTCGCCACCGGCCTGGAGGTTCGGTGCCAGGCCGCCACGGGCCTCCCGTTCGACCCGCAGTCACACCCCGGACGCGAGCGGGCGGAATGGCGGGGTAGGCGCGAGCGCGGACGCGGGTATTTCGCCCGCTCGCGCCGCGCGCGCCCGCCCGCGCACTTCGTGAGCAGAAGGGGTCGGGTCCCACACGGCGACGCGACATCTTCTGCTCACCAAGCGCGCCGCCCGCGTGCGCGGGCGCGGCGAACGCACGACGAGCGAGCAGAAGACGCCGGGTCGCGAGGGGCGACCCGGCGTCTTCTGCTCACTCGGTGAGCGTGCCCGTCAGTGGAACTGCGGGACGATGAGGTAGACGCCGTAGAGCACGACGGCGCCGCACACGACGAAGCACGCGATGGCCGCCGCACGGAGCGCACGTGCGGCCGCCGAGACTCCGGCGGGGTTCGGGAAGCCGGCGGTGGCCGGGCCGATCGTGCCGTCGTCCTTCACGGTGAACTTGCCTTCGCGGGTGTCGGCGGCGCTCCAGAAACGGAGGCCGACCGAGTACACGGCGACGACGAAGCACGATGAGACCACGGCGACGAGCGCCACGGTGAGGAACGCGAACCAGTCGATGCCCATCAGCGACGGCCTCCCTTGCGGGCCGCCATGCGACGGAGCGTGCGCTCGCGGCTCAGTTCGGCGCGACGCTGGGCGACCGCGTCGGCACGCTTCTTGCGCTGCATGTCACGCAGCTCCTTGCGGGTCAGGACCGCGTTCGCGGCGACGTCGACCTCGATCGCGGAGGCCTGCTCGTGCGGCTTGCGGAGCGACCACAGGTACAGGCCGAGGATGACGACGGCACCGATCACGGCGTCGAGCACGAGCCCGACGACGCCGAGGCGGGCGATGCCCGAGGCGACCGCACCGACCGCGGCGGCCGCGGGCAGGGTGATGAACCAGGCGATGACGATCTTGCCGGCGGTCGACCACTGGATCTTCGAACCGCGGCGGCCGAGCCCTGCACCGATGATGGAGCCCGAGGACACCTGGGTGGTCGACAGCGCGAAGCCGAGGTGGCTGGAGGCGAGGATCGTCGCGGCGGTCGAGGCCTCGGCGGCGAAGCCCTGCGTCGCACGGATCTCAGTGATGCCCGAGCCGAGGGTGCGGATGATCCGCCAGCCGCCGGTGTAGGTACCGAGGGCGATTGCGAGGGCACAGGCGACGACGACCCAGAACTGCACGCCCTGGTTCGACGACTGCGCACCCGAGGCGATGAGGGTCAGCGTGATGACACCCATCGTCTTCTGCGCGTCGTTGGTGCCGTGCGCCAGGGACACCATCGAGCTGGTGAAGACCTGCCCGATGCGGAACCCGCCGCGCTCGTTCGGGAACACCGGACGCTTCGTGATCCGGTACGCGATGCGCGTCGACAGGAACGACACGAGCGCGGCGATCACGGGCGAGGCGAACGCCGGGATGATCACCACCGTCAGCAGCGCGACGTAGTTGACCGACTGGAACCCGGCGCCGACGATCGCGGCACCGATCAGCCCGCCGAACAGTGCGTGCGACGACGACGACGGCAGCCCGCGGAGCCACGTGATCATGTTCCAGACGACTGCCCCGATCAGGCCCGCGAAGATCATCTCGGGGCTGATGGCCACGCCACCGGGCCCCTCGTTGATCAACCCGTGCGAGATCGACGTCGCCACGGCGGTGCTGAGGAACGCACCGACCAGGTTGAGCACCGCAGCGACGGTGACCGCCACCTTGGGCTTCATGGCGCCGGTCGCGATCGGGGTCGCCATCGCGTTGGCGGTGTCGTGAAAACCGTTTGTGAAGTCGAAGAAGAGGGCCAACGCGATGACCAGGACGACTATGAGTGTGATGTCCACCGCGGGCAAGTGTCCCAGGCGTCGGCCCTTCGAGCAAACCTGATCGGCAACCTGTTGTTCACCGCAGCTTCACACTCGTTCAGCTTCGGAACCATGCCGATGGGAGAATGTGTCCATGGACACCGCTGAGCTCCTCATCCTGCTGATCGGATCGCTCGCGGTGACGGGGTTCGCCCGGGCCAAGGGACTCCCCGCTCCACTGCTCGTCACGGCGGTCGCCCTGGCCGCCTCGTTCCTGCCCGGGCTGCCGCCGATGGAGATCGACTCCGAGGTCATCCTCACGGTGATCCTGCCGCCGCTGCTCTACTCGGCGGCCCTCGACGTGTCGTGGCAGAGCTTCCGTGGCTCGATCAAGCAGATCCGACGGCTCGGCATCTTCCTGGTGATCGTCACCGCCCTGGTCGTCGGCGGGGTGGCGTACCTGCTCATCCCGGACATGACGCTGCCGGCGGCGATCCTGCTCGGCGCGATCGTCGCCCCGCCGGACGCGGTGTCCGCCGCCGCGATCGGCCGGAAGCTCGGACTCCCCCGCCGGGTGATGACCGTGCTGTCGGGCGAGAGCCTGATCAACGACGCGGCCTCGCTGACCCTGGTGCGGGTGTTCACGCTCATCATCGCGGGCACGTCACTGACGATCTGGCAGGACCTCGGCATCTTCGGCCTGGCGATCGGCGTCGGCCTGGTCGTCGGCATCGTGCTCGGCGTCGTCGTGCACTGGATCCGGATGCGCATCAACGACCCCGTGGTCGAGACGATCATGAGCATCCTGCTGCCCTTCGTCGCCTACATCCTCGCCGAGGACCTGTCCGGCTCCGGGGTCATCGCGGTCGTCACGGCCGGCCTGTACATCGGCTACAACTCGCCGAAGGAGGGCTACGCCACCCGCCTGCAGGAGCGCCCGCTCTGGACGAGCATCGACGTCATCCTCGAGGGCTTCGTGTTCGCGCTCATCGGCCTGCAGCTCAACACCGTGGTGCAGGACCTGGTCGAGAGCGAGCGGAGCCTCGGGCAGACGCTCACCGCCGCGGCCGTCGTGCTCGTCGTCGTGATCCTGGTGCGGCCGCTGTTCGTGTTCGAGTCCTACGCGCGCAACCGCATCAACGGGAAGTGGCTCCGGCCACTGCGGATCAAGCTGTCCCGCGGGCACCCCTCGCTGCGGTGGATGCGCGGTTCCGCCGAGCCGAAGCTCAACTGGCGGGAGCTCACCGTCATCTCGTGGACGGGCATGCGCGGCGTGGTGACCCTGGCCGCAGCGGTGTCGGTCGTGGCGAGCCCCACGCAGATCCCGGCGCAGGACACGATCTTCATCATCGCCTTCTTCGTGACCGTCGGCACCCTGCTGCTGCAGGGACTCACCCTGCCGTTCGTCATCCGCGCGCTCAAGGTGCAGGACCCGGCCGAGGGCGAGGAGGACGTCCGCAGCGAGATGCGACTCAACCAGCGCACCACCGAGGCCGCGATCGAGCTGCTCGAGAAGCGGCGTCCGGCGTGGGCGAAGCAGTACGGCTCGGAGGCCGTCGACTCGGTGGTGAACCGGCTGAAGGCGCGACTCGAGCGTCAGGCCGAGACGTTCCGTCAGGACGCCGAGGAAGAAGAGGACGAGGGGCGGAACGTCGCACTGCGCCTCCGTGGCTCGCAGATCCAGGACATCCGCCGCGAGCTCCTCGACCGCCGCCGCGAGATCGTGCTCGAGGAGCGGGAGAAGGGGAACCTCGACGAGGAGGTCATGCGCCGCGTGCTCGTGACCCTCGACGCGGAAGAACTCGCGATGGACTCGGCGCAGGCGTCGCGCAGTCGCTCCTGAGCACCCCGGGCGTATCCTGGCGCTCCGATCGAGAGCAGGAGCAGAGCGCCGAGTGAGCACGCCGCGGAACGACGTCCCCAGGAACGACGACGGACCGGAGCGCCCCGGCGGTTCCCGTCCCAGCCCGCCGAAGCCGCGCGGGACCCGGCCCTCCGCACGTGGGACCAAGCCGCGTCGTGGGGGCAAGGTCGCCGGGCACACGCGGTCAGCACCCAGGCGACAGGCTCCGGTGCCCGCGCCCCAGCAGCACGGTGCCTACCGCCGGTGGTACTCGACCCTGCACCCGTCGCTGCAGCTGATCGGCCTGCAGCTCTGGATGCCGCTGTTCTTCATCGTCGGGTTCTGCCTGTGCTACGTCTTCGCGTTCCACGCCCCGCACCCGCACGACGTCCCGATCGCCCTGATCGGCAGCGACCCGGCGTTCGTGCAGGCGGTGCAGCAGGCGTTGCCCGGCGAGTTCGTGTTCCACACGTACGACTCGCTCGCGCAGGCGAAGCGCGACGTGGTGGGTGGCTCGATGGCGGTCGCGTACGACCCGGCCGCGAACGAGTTCTTCAAGGCGAGCGCGCACCAGTTCCAGGTCGCGAGCCTCGTCCCGGCCACCCTCACCGCGGTGCTGACCGGCCTGGGCGTGGCGACCCCGAAGGTCACCGAGCTCGCACCCCTGCCGGCGTGGGACGAGTACGGCACCGTCGCGATGTACGTCATGCTCGCGTGGTGCATCGGCGGCTACATGGTCGCGATGTTCATCGGCATCATGGGCGGCCCGCTCCGGCACCGCACCCGGATGACGGTGATCGTGGTCGGCGGCCTCGTCATCTCGCTCATCACGAACACGCTCGCCGGGCCGGTGCTCGGCGCCATCCACGGGCACTGGATCCAGCTCGTGCTCATCGCCTGGGGCTGGATCGTGGCGATCGGTCTGGCGGTCAACGGCCTGAGCTACTTCGTCGGCCGGTTCATCGCCGCACCCGCGATGATCTGCTTCGTCTTCCTGTCCATGCCGTCGTCCGGCGGCGCCTACCCGAAGTGGTTCATGCCCGAGCCATTCGCCTGGCTGAACAACGTCGTCGTCGGCTCGAGCATGGTCGACATGATCAAGCACCAGGTCTACGGCGTCGGCCCCGGCCCGGCCCGCGGCCTGATCACGATGGCCTGCTACGCCACGGCCGGCCTCGTGCTGATGTACTTCGGCAAGAAGTGGTGGGAGCGCCGACGGATCCGGGCGATCGTCACCGGGCGGACCACGATGTTCCAGGACGCCAACACCGCCAACCGCGAGTTCCTCGGCCGGCAGCGCGACGCCGAGCTCGAGCGCCACGGCCTGACCTCCACCGAGACCGGCACCCTGAGCGTGCTGCGGGACGACGACTGGGAGGACGACCGCACCGGCGGTGACGTCTTCACCGGCGGTCGCGACGGCCTCGAGCCGGACGCGACACCGACCGGGCGGATCGCCGTGCAGCGCCCCGCGAACCGGAAGGAACCGCGACCAGCGGCGGCTCCGCACGGCAAGCACGCCGACCGCTGACGCGTATCCTGATCGGATGAACCCGCGCATCACCTGGCACCGCGTCCTCATCACCGTCGTCGTCGTGTTCCTCGTGCTGACGGTCGGTTTCTACGCTGCGAGCGTCCTGCTCGCACCCGCCGACGGCCGCGGTACCGCCGGGCTGTTCGTCGGGTGGGCGATGTTCTCGATGATCGGCGCGATCGTCGTCGGCATCATCGACTTCTTCGTGCGTCCCCTGGGTGGCCGGAGCGGCGACGCCGACGTCATGGCCGCCGCCGAGGAAGCGCGCACCGGCAGCACCCGCACCCAGCAGCCGCGCTAGCCGCCCACGCCGACGCCCGTCCCGGTGAACCCGGCGACCGTCGCGTCGTCCTCGGCGAACGTGAACCGCGCGCGGACGCTGCCGCCCGCGAGCACCCCCGGCAGCCAGTACCGGGCGTCGTCCCACATCGCGTCGTAGGGCACGGTGTCGACGGGGATCCACCTCGGCTCGAGTTCGTCCGAGCCCGACGGGTCTCCCTGCCAGCGGCGGCAGACGAAGACGTCCGAGACCTGGGACCAGGACGGTCGGTACGGGAACCGGTAGTCCAACGTGCCACGGGCCTCCAGGTCGACCGCGTCGAGCCGCAGGCCGACCTCCTCACGCACCTCGCGCACGGCGGTCTCGACCGCCGACTCACCGGGCTCGCGCTTGCCGCCGGGGCCGACCAGACGGCCCGTGCCGAGGCCACGGCGCTTCTCCCCCAGCAGCACCTCGGGGCCTGCCTCGCCGTCGCGCAGCAGGTACACGACCACCACCCGGGGATGCTGGGACTTGCTCTCGTCGCGAAGGGTCACGCGTCCAGTGTGACCGATGGAGTGTCGTACGCTCTTCCCATGGCAGGCGTGCTGCGGGGGCACCATGGCTGAGCCCCGCAGGACCGGGCGCAGCCTCGAAGTGCTGCGCGCCGAGGCCGCCGAGGAGATCTCGATGCTCGTCGAGCACCGGAGCCGTCAGGGCGAGGACCCGTGGGAGTTCATGCCGACGCTCCCCACCGTCGACGAGCAGGTCGTGCTGATCCTGCGTGCGGACGCCGTCGACCTGGACGAGGCGATCGGCAAGCGGCACGCGCAGTGGGCGAGCCACCCGGCGTCCGGGCAGGGCACCAGGCTGGGCGAGGAGTACCACCGGCTGCGCCGGATCGCGCTGCAGCACCCCGAACTGACGCCCGCCGTGTGGAAGCTGCTGGGCGCGCTGCCCGAAGCCGGCTGAGCTGCGGTTGGATGGACGCATGACCGAAACCGTGCTCGCCGTCCTCAACCAGCCCTCCCGCGACGCTGCGCCGCACGACCCCGCGGCGGACGCCTTCACCTGGGCGAAGCCGCTCGAGGAGCACGTGCAGGTGCAGGACCTCGGCGTCACGCGCGGCGACGGCGTGTTCGAGACGATCACGGTGATCGACGGTCGGCCCCAGGCCCTCGAGGCGCACCTCGCCCGCTTCGGCCGCTCCGCCGCGATGCTCGACCTGCCCGCCCCGGACCCGGAGGCCTGGCGCCAGGCCATCGAGGCCGTCTGCGCCCGCCTCGACCCGGTGCGCGAGGCCTTCGCCAAGACCGTCCTGACCCGCGGCGTCGAGGGCACCGACCGCCCGACCGGGTGGGTCTACGCCGCGCCGTCGGGTGACTCCACGGCCGCCCGCACCGAGGGCATCTCCGTCGTCGTCCTGGACCGCGGGTACCGGCACGACGTCGAGCGCACCTCACCGTGGCTGCTGCAGGGCGCGAAGACGCTGTCGTACGGCGTCAACATGGCCGCCCTGCGCGAGGCCGTCCGCCGCGGCGCCGACGACGCCCTGTTCGTCTCGAGCGACGGCTACGTGCTCGAGGGCACGCGCGCCAACCTGATCATGAAGGTCGGCGACCGGCTCGTCACGCCCCGCACCGACATCGGGATCCTGGCCGGCACGACGCAGGCCGACGTGTTCCGCTTCGCTGAGCAGGAGGGCATCGAGACCGCCTACGAACTCGTCACCCTCGCCGACCTGGCGGCGGCGGACGCGCTCTGGCTCGTGTCGAGCGTGCGGCAGGCTGCGCCGATCCGTTCGGTGAACGGCGACGCGCGGCCCATCGACGCCGAGCTCACGACGCGCATCAACGACTTCCTGCTGGCGCGCGAGGTCTGAGCACGCGGCGCCCGGCGCGTGCGCCGTGCGCGTTTCGCGCTGAGCGACACGTCACGGGGCGGCACCCGCGTGAGGTGTCGCGCACCGCGAAATGCGGCGTGGTTCCACGACGGACTGGAGGCGCGGTGCCAGCTGGCACCGCGCCTCCAGTCCGTCTCGTGATCGCTACCAGCGCGGCGTGGTGACGCCGGCTCCGTCGGCCCACGTGAAGACGGGCTTGCCCTCGATCCAGACGCGCGTCGCGCGCCTGGTCGCGTCGAGCGGGTCGCCGTCCCAGAGCACGAGGTCGGCGTCGTAGCCCTCGGCCAGCCGACCGACGCGGTCCCCGAACCCGAGGAACTCGGCCGGGTTGACCGTGAGCGCCTCGAGTGCGGTCTGGGCGGGCAGGCCCTCCTTCACTGCGGCGGTCGCCTGGTCGACGAGCATGTTGATCGGCACGACGGGCGCGTCCGTCGTGATGGCGACCCGCACCCCGGCAGCCGCGATCGTGGCGAGGTTCGGGATGCCGCGGTCGCGGAGCTCGACCTTCGAGCGACTGGTGAAGAGCGGGCCGTAGATGACCGGGATGTCCTTGGCGGCCAGCACGTCGGCGATCTTGTGCGCCTCGGTGCCGTGGTTCACGACGAGCCGGTAGCCGAACTCCTCGGACAGGCGGATCGCGGTGGCGATGTCGTCGTGGCGGTGGGTGTGCTGGTCCCAGACGAGCTCGCCGTCGAGCACCCGGACGAGCGTCTCCTTCGTCAGGTCGCGGGCGAACGGCTCGTCCTTCGCCGCGGCGGCGTCGCGGGCGGCCTTGTAGTTCTGCGCCTCGACGAAGGCGTCACGGATGATCTTCGCGACACCGAGCCGGGTCGAGGGCGTCTGGCCCTTGCCGCCGTAGACGCGCTTCGGGTTCTCGCCGAGGGCGCTCTTCACGCTCACCGAGTCGGAGATGAGCTGCTCGTCGATCGTCCGGCCACCCCAGGTCTTGATGGCGACGCTCTGACCGCCGATCGGGTTGCCGGAGCCGGGCTTGACGACGATGCTCGTGATGCCGCCGGCGAGCGCATCCCGGAAGCCCTCGTCGTCGATGTCGATCGCGTCGATCGCCCGGACGCCGGCCATGTTCGGCGCGGTCATCTCGTTCGTGTCGTTGCCGGCCTCGCCGTTGGCCTCCTCGTGGATGCCGACGTGGCCGTGTGCCTCGACGAAGCCGGGGACGAGCCACGAACCCGCGGCGTCGATGACCGTCATCCCCTCGGGCGGGGAGACGTCCGGACCGATCGCGGTGATCCGGCCGTCCTCGACGACGACCGCGCCGCCGTCGAAGGCTGGAGCGGAGACGGGGACGACGTGGGCACCGGTGATCGCGAAGGAGTTGCTCATGGCACCAACGGTACGCGGGAGGATGCGGGCGCGGGTGGGGCCGGAGGTCGGGCGGGCCCGCGGCGGCGGGCGGGCTGCGGCGGCGGCGGCGGGCGAAATACCGATTCCTGGCGTCGAGCGTCCGGGTGGCTCTACCGTCGCGGGATGGCACACCGGAGCGACACCTGGCCCACGCACGAACGCAGCGAGCGACCGTGGCGGAGCGCCGTCCGCGGGTGCCGTGACGACCGGCTGGTGACCACCGTGCGGGTGTCGCTGCCCCCGTCCATCGCGAGGGCCCGGTGGACGCCCGACGACGACACCGTCGCGCTGCTCGACCGGAGCGCCACGGCCCTGCGCGCCCTCGACGTCCACCACGGCTCCCGGCTCGCGCCGCTCGGGTCCGTGCTCGGCCGGACCGAAGCCGTGGCGTCGTCGCGGATCGAGGACGAGTCCGCGTCGATCGACGACCTGGCACGGGCCCTCGTCGGCATCCGGGCGAACGCCGGTGCCACCGCGGTCGTCCGGGCCGGCGGCGCCGTCGAGCACTTGGTGTCCGGAGCGGACTCGGGCACCGTCACCGAGGCCTCCCTGCTCGAGGCACACCGCCTGCTGATGCGCGACGACCCGGTGGACGGACGGTACGCCGGCCGGTACCGCGACGTGCAGAACTGGATCGGCGGCGGTGCCACGCCCCGCGATGCCGTGTACGTGCCACCACCGCCCGAGCTCGTGGCACCGCTGATGGCCGACCTGTTCGCGTTCGTGCACCGTGTGGACCTGCACCCGATCGCCCAGGCCGCGATCGCCCACGCCCAGTTCGAGTCGATCCACCCGTTCACCGACGGCAACGGTCGGATCGGGCGCGCGCTGATCGGTGCCGTGCTCCGGCGTCGCGGGGTGACGACCACGGTCACGGCACCGGTGGCCACCGCGCTCGCGGCGGATCGGCGGCGGTACTTCCGGCACCTCGAGCAGTACCGCGACGGCAAGGTCACCGGGTTCGTGGTCGACCTGGCCCTCGCGATCGGGACGGTCTGTGATGAGGCGACCCTGAGCGCCCTGCTGCTCGCCGAGCACGACGCCGATCGGTCCGTCGGCCCCTGCGCCTCGGGCCCGCACGCCGTCGTCGGCCGTGCGCTCGCCGACGACCCCGTCCTGACCGAAGCGCACCTGGACACCCTGCTCACCACCGACGAGGTCGAGCGCGTCACCCACGACCTGGTGTCGGCGGGAGTGCTCCGTCCGGTCACCGATCGTCTCCGAGACCGGGCGTGGGTCGCACCGGCCGTGGTCGACGAGCTCGAGGCGTTCGAGCAGCGGGTGCAGGCGGCGGTGGGCGGGCGCGAGCGCACGGCGGCCTGACCGGGGGTGCGGGCGAATAGGGTGGGACGGTGAGCAACGAGCACACCGCATCCACCCCGCCCAGCGCCGCCAAGCGGCCCGTGACACGGACCCACCACGGCATCGACTTCGTCGACGACTACGAGTGGCTGCGGGACAAGGAATCCCCCGACACCCTGGCGTACCTCGAAGCCGAGAACGCCCACACCGACGCCGCCACCGCGCACCTCGCGCCGCTGCGGGACCGCATCTTCGCCGAGGTGAAGAGCCGCGTGCAGGAGACCGACCTCTCGGTACCGGTCGGCATGGGCGGCTGGTGGTACTTCACCCGCACCGCCGAGGGCAGCCAGTACGGCGTGCACTGCCGCGTGCCCGTCGCCGGCCCCGACGACTGGACACCGCCCGCCGTCGTCGAGGGCGAGTCGACGCTCCCCGACGAGCAGGTGGTCCTCGACGGCAACGCCCTGGCCGACGGCCACGAGTTCTTCTCCCTCGGCACCTACGACATCAGCGACGACGGCACCCGCCTGGTCTACGGCATCGACGTCGAGGGTGACGAGCGGTACACCCTGCACGTGCGCGACCTGGCCACGGGGACCGACCTCGGCGACGCCATCCCGAACACCGGGGCCGGCGCCACCTTCGACCCGGCCGGACGCTACGTGTTCTACCCCACGGTCGACGAGTCCTGGCGTCCGGACAAGATCTGGCGGCACACGGTCGGCACCGCGGCGTCGGAGGACGTCCTGGTGTTCGAGGAGCCGGACGACCGCTACTGGGTCGGCGTCGGTGTCACCCGCTCCTCGCAGTACATCGTCATCGAGCTCGGCTCGAAGATCACGTCCGAGGCGCACGTCCTCGACGCCGCGGACCCGACCGGTGAGTTCCAGGTCGTCTGGCCCCGGCGCGAGGGCGTCGAGTACGAGATCGAGCACGCCATCGTCGGCGGCAGCGACCGGTTCCTGGTGCTGCACAACGACGGCGCCGAGAACTTCGAGCTGGTCGACGTCCCCGCCGACGACCCGACGTCCGAGCGTGACCGCCGCGTCGTCGTGGCGCACCACACCGAGCGCCGCATCGAGTCGGTCGACGCCTTCGCCGGACACCTCGCCCTGGAGTACCGCTCCGAGGCGCTCCCCCGCGTCGCGATCATCCCGATCGAGGGCGACGGCTACGGCGACGCGCACGAGGTCCCCTTCGACGAAGCACTGTTCTCGGCGGGTCTCGGCGGCAACCCGGAGTGGGATCAGCCGACGCTCCGCATCGGGTACACGTCGTTCGTGACCCCCTCCGAGGTCAGCGACCTCGACCTGGCCACCGGCGAGGTCACCGTCCTGAAGCGCCAGCCCGTGCTCGGCGGCTACGACCCGGCCGACTACGTGCAGGAGCGCGACTGGGCGACCGCCTCGGACGGCACCCGTGTGCCGATCTCGCTCGTCTGGCGTCGTGACGCCGTCGAGGACGGCACCCCGGCACCGCTGCACCTGTACGGCTACGGCTCGTACGAGCACTCGATCGACCCCGGCTTCAGCGTCATGCGCCTGTCGATGCTCGACCGCGGGGTCGTCTTCGCCGTCGCGCACGTCCGTGGTGGCGGTGAGCTCGGCCGGCACTGGTACGAGAACGGCAAGACCCTGACGAAGAAGAACACGTTCACCGACTTCGTCGCGGTCGCCGAGCACCTGATCGAGTCCGGCCGGACGAGCGCCGACCGGCTCGTGGCCGAGGGCGGCAGCGCGGGCGGGCTCCTGATGGGTGCGGTCGCCAACCTCGCACCCGAGCGGTTCGCCGGCATCCTGGCCGCCGTGCCGTTCGTCGACGCGCTGACGAGCATCCTCGACCCGGACCTGCCCCTCACCGTCATCGAGTGGGACGAGTGGGGCGACCCGCTGCACGACGCCGAGGTCTACCGCTACATGAGCGAGTACACCCCGTACGAGAACGTCCGCGACGACGTGCAGTACCCGCAGATCCTCGCCGTGACCTCGATCAACGACACCCGCGTGCTGTACGTCGAGCCCGCGAAGTGGACCGCGAAGCTCCGCGAGGTCGGCGCCCCCGTGCTGCTGAAGACCGAGATGTCCGCCGGCCACGGTGGTGTCAGCGGTCGCTACGCGTCGTGGAAGGAGCGGGCGTTCGAACTCGCCTGGCTGCTCGACGTGCTCGGGCTCGCCGACGAGACGCCCGCCGCGGCCACCGCCAACCCGATCGCCGCGGGCTGAGCAACGCTTCGCACTTCGTGAGCAGAAGAGGTCGGGTCCGAACGCGGGACCCGACCTCTTCTGCTCACCAAGCGAACGAAGCGCACCAAGCGCACGCAGCGCACGCAGCGCGCACACCGCTCACACGCGGTTGAGCGCGTGCACCGCCTCGTCGTAGGACTCCTCGGCCAGGCGCACCCGGTCCCCCGCGAGCACCCCGTACCCGAACGTGCCCTCACCCCCGCGCTCCGCGATCGCCGCGTTCGCCCGCAGGATGTCGAGGGCGTGCAGGGACCGCACCCGTTCGGTCAGCACGTCGGCAGCGGTGCCGATCCGCTTCCACAGCGCGTGCGGGAACGCGTCGTCGCCGAGCACGTCCATCGCCATCCGGGCGCGCATCGTCTCCTGCCACGCGGCCTCGGTGGTGGCCCGGTCGGCGGCCTCGCGCTCGGCAGCGGTGTCCGATGTGTCGTCGGCGACGGCGGCCCGGACGAGTTCGCGCACACGCGGCTTCACGTCGGCGCCGACGTCCTGCGCGACCTGCTTCGGTGCGCGGAGCGACCACGCTGTCGGCGCCGGGCGCTCGGCGGCGTCGTCGAGGGCGTCGAGCAGTTCGAGGAACGGCTCGCCGTGCAGGAACGCGACGACGTCCCGCACCGCCTGGTCGCGACGTTCCCGGGTCGAGGCGAGGATGCGCTCGCGGGTCATCGCGTCGACCAGGTCGTCCTGTGCCGGCGACGACGCCCGCGGCAGCCGGTCGATGAGGTACGCGGCCAGCGCCGCACGCGCGGTGACGCCCGCCAGGCCGTCCGCCGCCTCGGCGGCGCGGTCGACGGCCTCGCCGTCGGGGAACGCCGGGCGGTAGGCGCCCAGGATCGCGGCGATCTCGAGGGTGGTGTCGGCCGCCTGCCGGAGGTCGGCCGTGTCGCCGGAGCGGAGCCGGGCCTCCTGGCCGAGCAGCGCGACGCGCAGCTTGCGCACCCGCTTCGCCAGGATCCGTGCGGTCGTGCCCTTGGCCGGCTTCTCCTCGGTCTGGAGGCGCGGTGCCGGTGCTCCTGCCAGCCCGCGTGCCAGCTTGGACGCGACGGCGGCGGGGCCGGCGCCGACGGCCGCGAAGCGTCCGTCGAGGGCCGCGAACAGCTCGTGGGCGATCTGCGGGTCGACGCCGTCGACGGTCTCGACCTCGACCTCGCGCCAGGTGCGCGGGGTCTCCGGAGCGTCGTCGTCGAGGCGCTGGGCGGTGACCTGGTCGTCGGCGAGCTCGGCGATCTGGTCGCCGTCCTCGTCGAGCAGTCGGGTGACGGTGCGGGTGGTGGTGATCCGGACGACGGGACGCAGCCCGCGGCCACGGCGCTCCGTGAAGAGCGCGGCGAGGACCTCGTCGGGCACGGTGTCGGCGTCGTCGGTCAGGGGGAACTGCTGCTCGTGGCGGACCGTGTCCGACTCCGAGCGCTTGATGTGCCAGCCGGCGTCGGGGCCGCCCGTGCGACGGCGGACCGTCACCCGCGCGGCCACCAGGTCGTACCGCTCGGTGTCCCAGTAGGTCGCGTCCAGTTCGAACGGCTCCTGGTGCTCGGTGCGGAGGATGCCGCCCGCGCCGACGAGGTCGGGGAGGGCACCGCCCTCGGGCAGGTCGTAGGTGCGCTCGATCTCGAGGTGCGTGTGGCTCACACGCTCTTGTCTACCAGGCACTGCGAGGTTTCCCCGCACCCGGGGTTAGCCTGCAGGGATGAGCGACACGATCACCCGCGAGCAGTTCACGCCCGAAGCCGGCGGCGTCACGATGTTCACCACCACGTGGTGCGGCTACTGCGCCCGGCTGAAGAACCAGATGTCGAAGGCCGGGGTGCCCTTCACCGAGGTCGACATCGAGCAGACCCCCGGTACCGCCGAACTCGTCGCCGAGGTCAACGGTGGCAACCAGACCGTGCCGACGCTGGTGTTCCCCGACGGCTCGACGGCGACCAACCCGTCCCTGGCCGAGGTGCAGTCCCGCATCTGAGCGGCGGCCCTCCGCAATGCGCCCGCGCTAGCCGCCGAGCGCCTCGGTCAGCAGCGCGGCCATCGCGTCGAGCTGGATGTCACCGGAGTCGACGACCTCTTCGTCCGAACCGTCGAGCGCGCGGGCGGCCAGGGACGCCTTCGAGTCGATGAGCTCGGCGATCTTCGTGTCGATCGTCTGCGCGGCGATGATGCGCCACGCGGTGACGGGCTCTTCCTGTCCGATGCGGTGCACCCGGTCGATCGCCTGGGTCTGCTCGGCGCTCGTCCACGACAGCTCGGCGAGCACGACGTTCGACGACACCTGCAGGTTCAGGCCGACACCGGCGGCGGTCAGCGAGCAGACGATGACGGCGACGTCGGGGTCGTTCACGAACGAGTCGATCTCGGCCGTGCGCTGCGTCGGGGTCTGGTCGCCACGGATCGTGGCGGTGCGCAGCCCGCGACGGGCGAACACCTCTTCCGCCTGGTCCATCACGTCGAGGTGCTTCGCGAAGAACACGACCTTGCCGACGTTCGAGGCGAGCTGTGCCGCGTAGTCGGCCGCGAGCTGGGCCTTGGCCCGGCCGATGCGGCGGACCATCGAGAACACGTTCTCGCCGGTCGACGAGGCGTCCTGGTCCTCGAGCTCCCAGCGCGCGACCTGGCGGACCAGCTTGTGGTCGATGCCGACGACCGGGTCCTGCCCGGTGCGGGCGTCGAGCGCCTGGTGGTAGCGGCGGACGAGCTTCGCGGTGAGCTCGCGCTCGGCGTCGCGGATGGAGCGACCCTCGTCACCGTCGAGCTCGACGGGGATGTCGGCGATCCGGCGGGCGGGGATGTCCGCGGCGACGTCGACCTTGCGGCGTCGGACGATGCCCTGGTCGATGACGGCACGGCGGGCCTCGACGAAGAACCCGGGGTCGGCCGGCGTCAGGCCGATCTCCTCGAGCTCGTTCATGAGCTTCGCGCGCGGCTTCTTGTCGTCGATCCAGCCGAGGTACTCCCAGATGGTGCGGAAGTCCTCGACCGAGTTGATCAGGGGGGTACCGGTCAGCGCCATGAGCAGCGGTGCGGCGGTGCGCTGCCGGATACGCTCGGCGATCTGCAGCACGAACCGGGCGCGCTGGGAGTCCTTGTTCTTGATGAAGTGCGCCTCGTCGACGACCATCCCCTTGAACCCGAAGTTGCCGAGCCACCCGGCGTGCCGGTCGAGGATCTCGTAGTTCACGATGACGATGTCGGCGAATCCGTCGAGGTCGTTGCCGTCCCCGTGGATCACCGTGGCGCGGTGGTTCGGCACCCAGCGCTCTGCTTCACGCGCCCAGTTCGTCTTGACGACGTTCGGCACGACGACGAGCAGCGGGAACGCGTTCGCGGCGTCGGCGGCGAGCAGCGACTGTGCGGTCTTGCCGAGGCCGGGTTCGTCGGCGAGCAGGAACGTGCGGTGCC
The DNA here is from genome assembly GCF_003234225.2 of Curtobacterium sp. MCSS17_005. Taxonomy (NCBI): domain Bacteria; kingdom Bacillati; phylum Actinomycetota; class Actinomycetes; order Micrococcales; family Microbacteriaceae; genus Curtobacterium; species Curtobacterium sp. MCSS17_005. The sequence goes on along the minus strand of NZ_CP126258.1, from coordinate 1,190,696 downwards.
CCTGCGCCGCGGCGGCGACGAGTTCCGCCTGGTGCTTCATGAGCGTGGTGCCGGAGCGCGAGTGCAGCGTCGTGGGCTCCGGCAGCGGCATCGACGCCGCTCCCCCGCCCGCGCCGTACTCGAACGACTTGAACAGCGGTCCGAACAGTTCCCAGTTCGCCAGGCGACGCGGGTGTGCGACGGGCTGGTCGGCGAGGGCGAAGTCCGGCGGCATGAACGGGTTCGCGAGCTGGCGCTGCACGACCGCCTGCGGCACGACGGCCCGCACCGGGGTCTCGACCACCGCGGCGGGCTCGGACGCGATGACGAGGTCCTCCGGCTGCAGTTCCATGCCACCGGCGATCATCATGTCGCGCTTGACCGCACGCGTCGCCTCGGACACCTGGACCTCTTCGGCGAGGAGCTGGATGACGCTGGTGTCGCGCGCCGCCGTCTTCGCCAGGATCGTGGCCACGCCGTCGAGCCGCTTGAGCTGCTCGGCGCGCTGTGCGTCGGTGAGCTCCGTGTCGGCCTTCACCCGCGCGCGCTCTTCGCGCATGAGCAGGGCGACCGCCTGGAACTTCGTCCGGTTCGATGCCTTGAGCGGTCCGCGCTGTGCCGCGGCCTCGACCTCGCGCACAGCGCGGGCGAGGACGGGGATGACGCCGTCGTTGTCCAGCGGCCTGGTGCGACGTGACGCGGTCCGCGTCCCGCCGGCAGCACGCCGGGTGCCTGATCGAGCCAACGCTCCTCCTGTTCCGCCCACACGTCGGGGCGATCCGCCCGTGGGGCGGGAAGTCCTGCACCGGCGCCTGGCGCGGCTCCGGTTCAGCTGCGGGCCACCGTGGCCCACCGCATCGCCGGTCCCCGCATCGGGACGTCCGGTGGACTCCCGCGAGCCGTTCCACACGAGCACCTGCCGGGAGCAGGTTCGGACGGTCCGCGCCGGGATCCGGCGTCGTCACACGCACGTGATGCCCCCTCGGGGCGGTCACGGCCCGGTCCCCGCGTCGATCAAGTGATCGACGGCTGCGTCCGGAATCGACGCGGCACGCGGGAACGCGGTGCGTGCGCGCTCAGTTTACTCCCGGACCACCGACGGAGGCGACCGGCGCGTTGCCCGCGCGCGTCGCGACGGCGGACGGGAGGCCCGTGGCAGGCCCGACCCGTGCCTCCAGTCCGTCCTCCGGTCGCGTCTCAGACCTGCGGTGCGGACCGCGGGCGGGTCGAACCACCGGTCGGGAGGCTCGGGGCCGCGTCCGCCAGGGCGGCCTGCGTCGCGGCGAGGAGCTGCTGGGCCGTCTGGATCCCGTTGGCGGAGCCGGTGGTCGCCTGGCCGCCGGCGTGGGCGAGCAGCTGGGCGCCGATGGCGGGTCCGATGCGGTCGGCCTCGCGCGGGTTGCGCGCGACCCAGTCGCGGGCGATCGCGTCGGCGAGGCGCTCGGCGGCGGCACCGCGCTCGGCGTCGCCTCGGGACCGGTGCCAGAGCCCGGTGACCACGAGGTGGGCGACGACGGCACCGACGTCTCGGACCGGGAAACCCCAGCCCGCGGTGTCGATGTCGAGCAGGCCGGAGATGCGCCACGGCTCGTCCTCGTCGACGAAGACCTGCTCCAGGTGGAGGTCGCCGTGCACGACCTGCTTGGTCGAGCTCGACCAGCCGATGGAGCGGCGGCCGATGGCGTCGTACAGGCGGTCGATCTCCTCGGCGTCGCGCGGAAGAGCCGCGATGAGCGTGCGACGGTGCCAGTCGGCGTGGTCCATCGCGTCGGCGCGCGCCTGCTGGGTCATCGGGACGGTGGCGACCCGACCGCTCAGCGCGGCGAGCGACGCCACGAAGCGCGGGTCGTCGGCGATGTCGAGGATGCGGCTGCCGGCGGGTACGCCGCGGATGCGTTCGAGCACGAGCAGGCCGTCGCCACGGCTGGACAGCACGCGCGGCACCGGCAGACCGGCCGCGACGAACTGCTCGTGCGACTGCACGATCGGCGCGACCCGGTGCGGACGGACGATCTTCAGGAACAGGGTGCGCTCGGGGGCGTCGACGCGCACGACCGCGCGCTTGCCGGGCCGGTACGCCGCCACGGTGAGCACCGGGTCGGTGACGGGCATGCCCAGCGTGGTCAGGAGCTCGGCGACGGCGTCGCGGTAGGTCACCTGCGGCAGCACCGGCAGGCCGGGGTCGTTCGGGTACGCCCACACCGACACCGGGTCGCCCGTCGCCGGATCGGTGACGATCGCGCTGTTCTGGTCGTGGGTGCCGCCGGTGTCGACGTAGGTCAGGACCGTGGCGCGCTGGCCGTTGCGGTCCACCGTGTCGACCTCGTAGCCGTACAGGTAGCCGTTGCCCGAGGGTTCGACGGAGTGCGCCCGCGCGGCCACCACGGAGGTCCCGGAGCCGGCGAAGGCCTGCGGGATGACGCGCTCATGGTTGGGCCACACGACATCAGTCAACCGTGTCGCGCGGGTTTCGTCGCGTTCGTGCACGGCTCGGCGCGCGGCCGGTGGCTACCGTGGTCGGTGTGAACCCGGTCGCGCGCCTCCGCAGCTCCAGTCGCACGCCGTTCCTGCAGGTCGTGAAGACCGCCGTCGCGGTGGTCGCGGCCGTACTCCTCTGCCGCCTGGTCATCCAGGGGCCGTTCCCCACCTTCGCGGCGATCGCCGCGCTGCTCGTGGTGCAGCCGAGCATCAACCAGTCGTTCGTGAAGGGGCTCGAGCGGAGTGCGGGCGTCGTGATCGGCGTCGTGCTGGCCACCGGGTTCCACCTGCTGCTCGGCGACGGCGTGTTCGTCGTGCTGCTCGTCATCGTGCTCGCGATCCTCATCGCGTGGGCGCTCCGGCTCACACCGACCTCGGCCACCCAGGTGGGGATCAGCGGGATGCTCGTGCTCACCGCCGGGGTCGTGACGCCGAACTACTCCGCCGACCGGATCCTCGAGACCGTGATCGGTGCGATCGTCGCCCTGGTCGTGAACGCGCTCATCGTGCCGCCCGTGCTGCTCGAACCGGCGCACCTCGCCGTCGCCCGGCTCGCCCGTGACACCGCGGTGGCGTTCGAGCGGATCGCGATCGGCCTGACCGAAGGGTGGGACCGCGAGCGATGGGACGAGGCGCTCGTCGCCGCCCGGGCACTGCGGCAGCAGCACGCCAAGGCCGAGGCGTCCCTGGGGTCGGCGCGCGAGTCCCTGACGATGAACCCGCGCGGCGGCCGGCACCGGACGATCCTCGACCACGACGTGGTGACCACCGACCACCTGCGCGTCCTGGTGACACGGGTCACCGGGATGACCCGGGCGATCCGCGACAACACCGCACCGGACCTGCGCGACGACCCGGTGGTGCACGGCATCGCGACCGAGGTGGCACGGATCGGTGCGGACGTCCGGGCGCTCAGTGCGCGGGTCGAGTCGACACGACTCGACCCGGTGGACGGGGTCGGCCGGGCGGACGCGGCAGCCTTCGGACCGGACGCCGCGCCGTGGGCGGAGACCTCGGAGCCGGCGCTCACCGCGCCGCTCGAGGTGGTGCGGCCGAACTCCCGGCACTGGGTGCTCATCGGGGCGCTGCTCGAGGACATCCGACGGGTGCGTGGCGAACTGCTCGGCGAGGACGACTAGTCAGGCCGCTTCAGCGCGCTGCGCAGGCCGCTCGGTCCGGTTCAGCGCGCTGCGCAGGCCGCTTCCGACGCCGTCCGGACGACGTCCGACCAGATCACCGCGGTCGGCACGACGTCGGTCGCGGTCGCACCCGGGATGCCGGCGTCGGCGTACCGGCTGATCTCGGCGACGACGGCCTCGGTGCCGACCTCGCGTGCAGCACGGCTCGCCACGTCCGGCACCGCCGTCCGCAGTTCCGCGACCACGCGGTCGCGTGGTGCGTCCTCCAGCTGCGCGAGCGCGCCGATGCCCTTCCACGCGGCGTCCAGTTCGGCGCGCAGGCGCACGATGGCCGGGTGGTCGATCGAGTCGTTCATGATCCCCCAGTGCGGGCGGCGCATCGGGTCGCGCTGTCCGCTGCCGGAGCCTAGCAACGAAGCAAGCGGCGCTCACGTCCCTAGAACGTGGGACAGACCGTTCTGCCTCGTCCTGTGACGAGATTCAGCGAGTCGGGCCCGGAGAACGGCCCTCCGCGCCGGTTCGATGCCACGATGGGTCCGAGGAGGTCCACTATGCGGCTGTTGGTGGTCGAGGACGACGACGAGATGCGTGCCCTGATGGAACGCGGACTCGCGGCCGAGGGGTACCGGGTCACGGCCGTCGAGAACGGCGTCGAGGCGCTCATCGCCCTCGGCGAGCAGGCGTTCGACCTGGCGGTCGTGGACGTGATGATGCCCGGCATGTCCGGCTTCGAGCTCGCCCGGCGGATCCGTGAGCGCGAGGACCCCGTGCGGATCCTGCTCGTGACCGCGCGCGACGCCGTCGACGACCGCGTGTTCGGGCTCGACGCCGGCGCGGACGACTACCTCACCAAGCCCTTCGCCTTCGCCGAGCTCACCGCTCGGCTGCGTGCGCTCGGCCGTCGCGAGTCCGCCGGGGCTCCCCGCACGATCGAGGTCGGGGACGTGTCGATCGACTCGGAGGCCCGCCGTATCTCGATCAAGGGGCAGCGCGTCGCCGTGAGCCCCACCGAGTTCGCCCTGCTCCGCCTGCTCGCCCGGTCCGCCGGCAGTGTCGTGGACCGCCCGAAGATCCTCGAAGAGGTCTGGGACGGTTCGCAGCACGTCGACCCGAACGTGGTCGAGCAGTACATCTCGTACCTCCGCAAGAAGCTCACCGCGCACGAGGCCACCGTCGCCATCGCCACGGTCCGCGGTCGCGGGTACCGCCTGGATCTGCTCGGGGCGTGAACGGGGCCGACGACGCCCCACGATCGGACCGCCGACGCGGCGGCCCGATCCGGCCGCTGCGTCTGCTGTCCCTGCGTGCCCGGATCACGATCGGCTCGACGGCGATCGCCGCGATCGTCATCCTGCTGCTCGTCCTGGTGATGCGGTTCCAGGTGGTGAGCGTCGTCGCGAGTGCGACGCGCACGCTGCTCGATGCCGATGCCGACCCCTACGTCGCCACGCTCGAGGTCGACAGCGACCCCGACCTGTCGCCGCCGGGCAACGCGCAGCTCGTCGCCGTCGTGTCCCCGTCCGGCGAGATCGTGCTGTCGACGATGCCCGACCGTGTCGAGCAGGCGCTCGGCAGTCTGCGTTCCACCGCTGCCGGCACCTCGATCATCCGCGTCTCCGGTGCGGAGTACCGCGTCGTGGTGGAGCACCCCGTCAACGAGGCCGGCCGCTGGACCGTCGTCGCCGCCCGCAACTCGCAGGCCGAGGCCATCGTCGTCGACGACCTCACGACGACCCTGTCGCTGACCGGCCTGGCCATCCTGCTCGCCTTCGGCGTGGCGTCCTGGGTGCTCGCGACCACCGCGCTGCGCCCGGTGAACCGGATGCGCCGCGAGGCCGAACGGCTCTCCGTGGCTCCGGAGCGCGCCGAACTGCCGGTGGGCCCCGCCCAGGACGAGCTGGCATCCCTGGCGACCACGCTCAACGCCTTCCTCGCCCGGACCCGGCAGGCGACCGAGCGCGAACGCCAGATGGTGTCGGACGCCAGCCACGAGCTCCGGACGCCCCTGGCGATCCTGACGACCCAGCTCGACCTCGCCTCGCTCGACGGTGACGACGCCGCCGCCCTCGCCGCCCACATCGAACGCGCCAAGCACAGCGTCGCGCGGTTGTCGCGGCTGGCGAACGACCTGCTCGCCCTGTCGCGGATCGAGGAGTCGGAGCGCCGTGAACAGGACGGCGATCGGCGCCCCGAGACCGCGTGGTCGGACCTCGGCGACGAGGTGATGGCCGCGGTCGACCGCGTCCGGCTCATCGCCTCGGCGAAGGACGTCACCGTCGACTTCGACCTCGAGCCGCCCGTCGCCGTCGGCGGTTCCGGCCCGGGCATCGGCGGCGGCACCGTCGAACCGCGCTACCGGATCGACACCGGCGGGATGGCCCAGCTCGTCACGAACATCGCGGGCAACGCCGTGGCCGCACTCCCCCGCGGCGGCGGCATCTTCGTGTCCTGGCGCAGCACCGGCGGCGAGGGCGTGCTGCAGATCACCGACGACGGCCCCGGCGTGCCCGAGTCCTTCATCCCGGTGGCGTTCGACCGCTTCACCCGTCCGGACGAGGCCCGGACGTCCCGCCCGAACCCGGACCCGTCGACCGGTGCCGGCACCCTGCCCGGCGGCTCGGGGCTGGGACTCGCGATCGTGCGCGCGGTGGCGGAACGGGCGGGAGGCACGGCGTCGCTCCGCAACGTGCCCGCCGGTGGACTCGAGGTCACGATCCGCCTGCCCGAGGTGCGCTGAGCACGACCGCTCGCCTGGGCACGACCGCTCACTCGGGCACGCCCGCTCACTCGAGCAGACCGCTCACTGGAAGTCCCGCGAGCGGGTGCGGACGGACAGCGACAGGTGCTCGATGCGGTCCGCCACCAGGTTGACCACCCCGTCGGGCGAGCGCTCGAGGATGCCCCGGACGATCACCGCCGGGGACTCCCGCGCCACCCGGCGGAAGCGCCCCCAGACCCCGACGCTGCAGATGACGTTGACCAGCCCGGTCTCGTCCTCGACGTTCAGGAACGTGATGCCGGAGGCCGTCGCCGGACGCTGCCGGTGCGTCACGATCCCGCCGACCTCGACCCGTCGTCCGGTCTCGGCGGTCGCGGTGTCCTGCACGCTGAGCACCCGGCGGGCGGCGAGCCGGTCGCGCACGTGCCGGACGGGGTGATCGTCGGTCGTCATGCCCGTCGACCACATGTCGGCGATGAGCACGTCCCCGCTCGTCATCTGCCCGAACAACGGCGGCTGCACGAACACCTGCGTGTCCGGCAACTGGTCCGGACGCTCGGCGGCCGCCTGGGCAGCCGACCACATCGCACCGCGGCGGTCGATGTCGAAGGGGGCGAAGGCATCGGCAGCGGCGAGTGCCTCGAGCTGCGGCGTGGTGAGCCCGACCCGTCGGGCCAGGTCCGACATGTCGCGGAAGGGACCGTTGGCGTCCCGCTCCGCGACGATCTTCTCGGCGCTCTTCCGGCTGAGCGACGCGACCTCGGCGAGCCCGAGCCGCACGGCGAAGGCACCGTCGCGTCGGTGGCTCGCGGTGTCGTCGGGGAGCGCCTTGTCGAAGGGCAGCACCGGTGGCTGCTCGGTGGCCAGGCACGCGTCGTCACCGGCAGGGGCGTCCCCGTCCGGCAGCGGTTCGAGCGTGGCGTCGACCCCGGACCGCAGGATGTCCGGTCGCAGCACGCGGACGCCGTGCCGTCGGGCGTCGGCGACCAGGGTCTGCGGTGAGTAGAACCCCATCGGCTGCGCCCGGAGCAGTGCCGCCAGGAACGCCCCCGGGTAGTGCAGCCGCATCCACGCGCTCGCGTAGACGATGAGGGCGAAGCTGATCGAGTGGCTCTCCGCGAAGCCGAAGTTCGCGAAGGCCTGGATCTTCGCGTAGATCGCGTCGGCGTCCGCGCCGTGGATGCCGTTGTCCGCCATCCCCGTGTAGAGCTTGTCGCGCAGCCGGTCGATCTTCTCGTGCCCGCGCTTCGACCCCATCGCCCGTCGCAGCAGGTCGGCGTCGTCACCGGAGCAGTTGCCGACCGCGATCGCCATCTGCATGAGCTGTTCCTGGAACAGCGGGACCCCGAGGGTGCGTTCGAGCACGGGTTCGAGCGCCGGGTGCATGTACGTGATCGGTTCCTCGCCCGTGCGCCGGCGGATATACGGGTGCACCGCGCCGCCCTGGATCGGCCCGGGTCGGACGAGTGCGACCTCGATCACCAGGTCGTAGAACCGCCGCGGGAGCAGTCGGGGCAGGGTGCCCATCTGCGCACGGGACTCCACCTGGAACACCCCGATCGTGTCCGCGCGGCAGAGCTGGTCGTAGACCCCCTGTTCCTCCTTCGGGATGGAGTGCATCTCCCAGCGCTCCCCGCAGTGCTCTGCCGCCAGGTCGAACGAGTACTGCAGCGCCGCGAGCATGCCGAGCCCGAGCATGTCGAACTTCACGAGCCCCATGTACGCGCAGTCGTCCTTGTCCCACTGCAGCACGGTGCGGCCGTCCATCCGGGCGTGCTCGATCGGCACGACCTCGCCCACCGGGCGGTCGGTCAGCACCATGCCGCCGGAGTGGATGCCGAGGTGCCGCGGGAACCCGAGGACGTCGCTCGCGAGCCCGACGACCGCGGGCGGGATGTCGTGGTCCTGGCTCTCGGTCACCGAGCCCCACCGCTCGACCTGCTTCGACCAGGCGTCCTGCTGCCCGGGGCTGTGGCCGAGCGCCTTCGCCATGTCGCGCACCGCGCCCTTGGGGCGGTAGGTGATGACGTTCGCGACCTGGGCGGCGTTGTGCCGGCCGTACTTGGCGTACACGTACTGGATCACCTCTTCGCGGCGGTCCGAATCGAAGTCGACGTCGATGTCGGGTTCCTCGTCGCGCATCGCCGACAGGAACCGCTCGAACGGCAGCCCGTACCGGATCGAGTCCACCGCGGTGATCTCGAGCAGGTAGCAGACCGCCGAGTTCGCCGCCGAGCCACGCCCCTGGCAGAGGATGCCCCGACCGCGGGCGTACTGCACCATGTCGCGCACGATCAGGAAGTACCCCGGGAAGTTCTTCTCCTCGATCACGGACAGCTCACGCTCGATGCGCTCCCGCTTGCGGGGGTCGACGCCGTCGGCGCTGCCGGGGTAGAACCGCCGGGCACCCGTCCATGTCAGCTCGCGCAGCCACGACATCGCGGTGTGCCCGTCCGGGACGTCGAGGTCGGGCAACCCGGGCTGCACGGTCTTCAGTCGGAACCCGAGCTCGTCGGCGAGCTCCACGGTCCGCTCGATCGCGCCGGGGTAGCGCCCGAACCGTCTGGCCATCTCGGCGCCGGAGCGCAGGTGGGCGGTGTCGGCGGCCGGCAGCCAGCCGTCGATCTCGTCGAGGCTGCGGCGGGCACGCACCGCCGCGAGTGCGGTCGCCACCGGGAACCGGTCGGGGGTGGCGTAGTGCACGTTGCCGGTGGCGACCAGGGGCAGCGCGTGCTTCGCGGCGAGGACAGCCAGGGCGTCGTTGCGGGCGCTGTCGAGCGGGTCGCCGTGGTCGAGCAGCTCCACGACGACGTTGCGGCTGCCGAACCGGTCGAGCAGCACCCGGAGCGCGGTCTCGGCGGCGGACTCGCCACCCTGCTCGAGGGCCTGCCGCACGGAGCCCTTCCGGCAGCCGGTGAGGACCCGCCAGTGCCCCTCCGCCCGCGCGGCGAGGTCGTCGAGGTCGTACTGCGGGCTGCCCTTCTCGGACCCGGCGGCCAGGTGTGCGCTCGTCACCGCGCCGGCGAGGCGGTGGTAGCCGCCCTGGCCGTCGGCGAGCAGGAGCAGGTGCGAGCCCTCGGGGTCGGGCACACCGTTCTGCGGTTCGGTCAGCCCCAGGGACAGCTCGGTACCGAAGACGGTGCCGACCTGCGGGTACGACTCGGCGACCTCGGCCATCCGGGCGGCCCCGTAGAAGCCGTCGTGGTCGGTGAGCGCGAGGGCGTGCAATCGGAGCCGAGCAGCTTCTTCGAACAGGTGCTCGGGCTGACTGGCGCCGTCGAGGAAGCTGAAGGCCGAGTGCGCGTGCAGCTCGGCGTACGGCACCACGGGCCCGCCGTCGGTGTCGAGCGGTGACGGGACGTACGGCTCGCGCTTCCGCGACCACGCCGGGCTGTCGCCGCCGTCGCCATCGTGCGCCGTGCCTGGGCTCCGCTTGTCGGACAGGGCACGCTCGAACTGCGACCACGGGATGGGTGGGTTGCTGTAGCCCATCAGGTCACGCTCCTGTCGGTGGTGGGGTCGGGGTCACGTCGCAATCGCCTCGGCCCACCAGCGGTGGTCCGCCAGCACCAGGTACCAGGCACGCCCCTCGGCGTCGACGAGCTGCAGCCGGTGCAGGCGTCGGCCGCCGGACTCCCACCACCGGACGACGAGCGGCCAGGGACCCGCCCAGGCCGTCACGGCCGAGAAGCCGCCGCCCCGGTCGCCCTCGGCACGGAACCGTTCGGGTGCGCCGGACAGCACGCCACGCTCGTCGACGTCGACGCTCGCACCACCGACGGCGACGACGTCGACCGGTCGGGGGCGCTCGAGCACGGTGGCGGGGGGCGGGCCGGGCAGCTTGCCGGGCCACGGGCGGTCGCGGACGGTCGCCAGGGCTCGCTCACCGCCGGCGGGCGCGTCGCCCCACGGCACGAGCACCACGCGCTCGGACAGGGTGCGGCCACCACCGATGCGCGGACTCACCACACCGTCGTGGCCGACCATGCCCTGGATCCGGGCGAGGCCGTGGTGCACGCGCTCGTCCGGGCCGGAGCCCCACAGCCCGCGCTCGTGGTTCGCCATGTCGTCGACGGCGACCGGCTCGAGCACGACCGAGGTGACCGGCGCCTCGAGCCCGCTGGGGTCCACCCCGCCGGCGAGCTGCCACCGCACCCGGTCGACCACGTCGGCGGCGTCGAACCAGCGCGGGTGCGCCCAGGTCCGTTCGAGCAGGATGTCGCGCTCGTCGACGATCCCCACGCGGATGGTCGTCGCCACGAGCCCCGCGGCCCGGAGTCGCTCGGCGAAGTCGTCGGCGGAACGCCGGAACGCGAACGCGATCTGGTCGGCACGGTCCAGCGGGGGCTCGAACGACGCCTCGACCCGGAGTTCCGGCGGGATCTCCCGCGCCGCGATCTCTCGGGGGTCACGGCCCCCGGCCAACCGGTGCAGGAACGCCCCGGCCACGCCGAAGCGGTCCCGCACCTGTTCGTCGCCGAGTGCCGCGAAGTCGCCGAGCGTGGTGATGCCGAGCCGGTCGAGCACCGTCGTGAGGTCGGGGTCGCCGAGCACGCCGAGCGGCAGGTGCGCGAGGAAGTCCGCCGATCCCCCGACGGGCACGAGCCGCACCCGTTCACCGGGACGCACCGGACGGGCACGGGCGGCCTGGTCCGCCGCGAACGGGGTGTCGGCCACCCCGGCCCGGACCGCGGGGGCGCCGTGGTCGGCCGCGATGCCAGCGAGGGTCGCCGCCGCCGCGCGCTCACCGCCGTAGTACCGGGCCGGCCCGCGGGCGCGGAGCGCGAGGGTGCCCGGCCGCAGCACCTCGACCCCGGGGACCGCCGCCTCGACCGCACGGATGACGGGCTCGAAGGCGCGGTGGTCGAGGGCGTCGTCGTAGGGCTGCACGAGGAGCTCGGGGCACCGCGCCTGCGCCTCACGCACACGGAGCCCCCGCACGACACCCTGCTCACGCGCGGACGCGGAGCTCGCGAACACGAGCCCCTTGGCGGTCAGGGCGAGGGGCTGCTCCGGCGGGGTGCCACCGGCCCGAGCCGCCGCGATGACCGGCCAGTCCGGGCACCAGAGCACGATCGTCCGGGTCGGGGGTGGTTCGGGCAGTGCCGCTCCCCGCGTGATCGCGTCGGTCCGGACGCGCCCGGAGGCGATCACGACGCCACCGCCACGGGCCGCAGCACGCGGGTGTCGCCGGAGCCCACCGTCGGCACCGGTGTGGCGGCCCGGACCGCACCGTCGGCCGCGGGCAGGAGCAGCTCGGCGGTCGCCGGACGCACCGCGCCGGCACGCCCGATCGCGGTCACGGTGGCCCGGCGCTCCGTCAGGTGGCCGTGGCCCTGACCGATGCCGCTCCACGTCGAGGACGTGACCCGCAGCGTGACGTCCGCCCCGGGCCAGGAGCCGAGCGCGACGAGTGCGCCACCGCGCTGTCGCAGCCGAGCCGACAGCCGTGCCACGTCGCCCGGCACGACCCGGCCGAGCGGTCGGGTGAGGACGATCTGGGCGACGTCGGCCATCGCCGCCGTCACGGCGAGCCACTGGTCACCCGGGTCGGGGACGAGCACGAGCCGTTCGAGGTCGATCCCCGCGGCGGCGGCGGCTTCGATCCCGAAGGACGGCACCCCGACGACCGCACACCACGCCCCGGCCGCCGAGGCCGCCTGCAGCATCGTGATCGCGAGCAGCACCGACTCGGGGACGGCGTAGGTACCACCGACCCGGATCGCGCCGCCGGGCAGCAGGGGTTCGAGTGCCGACGCGGTGGGGAGCCCGGCGGTGTCGACCCGGGTGGACTCCATGTCGGCCACCCGGGAGCGCAGCGACGTGATGCGGTCGAGCGCGGCCCGGGCATCGCTCAGGTGGTCCGTCCCACGGCGCGCACCACCACTGCCCGCACCGCTGCCGCCGCGTGCAGCACCGCTCCGCCCGCCCCGGTCCGGGGTGGGCGACCGGAGTGCCGCCGCCGTCTGCATGCCCTCATATTCGAACATGTGTTCGATGATGTCAATCGCGTCCGACATCTGTGGACAGTCCAGGTCGAACACGTGTTCGTATCAGGGCATCAGCTCACCAGCTGGCGACCGTCCCGACTCCGCCGAGCACCGACCGCGTCTTGGTCTCGACCTCGTCCGCCTCGTCTGCTGGCACCGACGACCAGGTCACCGCTCCCCCGGCTCCGAGGGTCCGGGAACGCACCGCACCCGACTCGTCGAGCACGGTCACGAGGCTACGGATCGCCACCGACAGGTCGGCCGCCCCGCTCGCCGAGAAGTACCCGATCGCGCCCGAGTACACCCCGCGCGGCGCCCCCTCGAGCCGGTCCGCGATCGCCGTGGCACTGCTCTTCGGCGCCCCGGTCATCGACCCCGGCGGGAACGCCGCGTGCACCACGTCGGCCCGCGACGTCCCCGGCGGCAGCACCGCCCCGATCGTCGAGACCAGCTGGTGCACGCTGGCGTACGTCTCGACGGCGCACAGCCGCTCGACGCGCACCGACCCGGGCACCGCGGTCCGCAGCAGGTCGTTCCGCAGCAGGTCGACGATCATCACGTTCTCGGCGCGGTCCTTCGGGCTCGCCGCCAGGTCGTCCCGCGCAGCCGCGTCCGCCACCGCGTCGGCGAGCCGCCGCCGCGTGCCCTTGATCGGCTCCGCGAGCACCGCTCCGGCCGCGTCGATCCGCAGGAACCGCTCCGGTGACCGGCTCGCCACGCGCAGCGAGCCGAGCCGCAGGAACGCGCCGAACGGGACGGGATCGGCCGCCCGCATCCGCAGGTACTCGTCCAGGTGCGGGTCCGTACCGGGGCCGCCACGGGCCTCCAGTCCGACCGCGAAGGCGGTGGTGAGGCAGACCTGGAACGCGTTCCCCTCGCGGATCTCCGCGCGGCACACGTCGACCGCCCGTTCGTAGGCGGCACGCGTCACGCGTCCGGTCGCCGCGGACACCCCGGCCGGGAGGCCCGTGGCCGCGTCCACGACGCCGACCGGCGTCGCGGGGGTGGGCACCTCCTCGAGCCACGCGCGGTTCCGCGCGCTGGCCGCCGGTTCCGGGTCGGCGACGAGCGCGAGCGCCCAGGCGCCACCGGTGTGGTCGACGACGACGGCTCGGTCGACGAACCGCAGGTCGGCGTCGGCGTGCCCGTCGGCGGTGCGGTCCGGGCCGCCGGACTCACGGCCGAGCTCGTAGCCGAGGAACCCGACCCAGCCCAGCGCGAACCCGCACCCGGCGACCGGCTCGGGCAGGCGGGGCGTGCGTCGGAGCAGGTCCGCCAGCACCGCGAAGGCCGGACGCTCCTCGGACCGGGCAGGCCCGAACCACTCCTCGGCGGGCGCGGCGACCGTCAGGTGCGCACGACGGTCCTGGTGCCGGAACCGGGCGGCGAACGGCCCGTCCGTCCACGCCAGCACGGACCAGCGCGCCCGGGGCCGAGCCGTGGCGGGAGCACCGTCGGGCAGGCCGGAGTCGAGCCACACCAGGTCCCCCGTGACCTGCGCCGCCAGGGCCGCGAGGTCGGGGACCGGGTCGAGTCGGCGGACCTCGACGCGGACGCCGGGGTCGGGGGTGCTCAGATCGCGGCGATCGTCCATGCGGCGGCGTGCGAGGCGCTGGGCGCGAGCACCACGAGGCCGCGGTCCTCGCCGTCGTTGAAGGCGTCCGGGGCGCACGTCATCGGCTCGACGGCGAGACCGGCGCGGTGGTACTCGGGGACGACGTGGTCGGCGGTGTGCACCTGGGCCCAGCCGCACTCCGGCCCGAAGGTCGCACGGACTCCGCGACCGTCCGCCGCCGTGACCGCGATGGTGGCGAGGCCGGCGGCGTCGCGGTCGAAGCCGGTGAAGGCGTGGTCGATGAACCGGTCGCCGATCAGCGTGGGCGTGCGCAGGTCGAACTCGTCGTGCACGGGGACCAGGTCGGTCGGGACGAGCCGGTCTGACGTCACCTCGAGCACCTCGGCGGCGGGGAGCGTCAGGGTCCAGTCGTCGACGGTGCCGGCACCCGCGACGAGGTACGGGTGCGGGCCGGTCCCCCACGGTGCGTCTTCGGCCCCGGTGTTCGTCCCGGTGATCGTGGTGTGCAGCCCCTCGGCGTCGAGCCGGTACTCCACGGTGACCTCGACGCGGTACGGGTAGCCCTGCTGCGCCTGCACGGTCGTGGCGAGCACCACGCGGTCGTCCGCCTGCTCCTGCACGCGGAAGTCCGTCCACGCGACGAGTCCGTGGAGGGCGTGGTGCCGTGCGGGCTCGGTGAGGGCGAGCTCGTGGTCGACGCCGCCGAAGGAGTACTCGCCGTCGACGATCCGGTTCGGCCACGGGGCCAGGACGGCACCGCGGAAGACGGGGCGGACCTCGTCGGCATCGAACGGGACGACCAGGTCTCGGCCCTCGTACCGCATGGTCCGCAGTGTCGCTCCGACGGTGGCGATGTCGGCCGTGTACCCGGCGGAGGCGATCGTCAGCGGGGACCCGGACAGCGGCGCGTCGTTGCTCATGCGCTCAGCGTATCGGGCCACCGAGTCCCGCCGGGCGCACGAAGAACCCCCGCCGTTCCGAGGAACGACGGGGGTTGAGGGTGGATCTGAGGGGACTCGAACCCCTGACCCCCTGCATGCCATGCAGGTGCGCTACCAGCTGCGCCACAGACCCAGATCGTGCTGCTTCCGTACCAACCGGTTCCCCGGAGGCACCATAGAAGCGTACACCATGCGAACGCCGGGCAACGAAATCGAAGCCGTCACCCGGGCGCGTCGCTGATCAGGCGGTGTGGTCCACCGGGAGCTCGAGCGGGATCGTCGGGCAGTCGGCCCAGAGACGCTCGAGCGAGTAGTACTGGCGGTCTTCGTCGTGGAAGACGTGCACGATGATCTCGCCGAAGTCGATGAGGACCCAGCGGCCCTCGGTACGGCCTTCGCGGCGGAGCGTCTTGGCACCGAGCTCGAGGAGGCGTTCCTCGACGGCATCGGCGATGGACTGCACGTTGCGCTCGTTCCGACCGGTTGCGAGCAGGAACACGTCCGTGAGCTGCAACGGCCCGGTCACGTCGAGAGCGACGAGGTCCTCGGCCTGCTTGGCGTCGGCCGCGAGTGCTGCGGCCTGCACGAGTTCCAGTGCGCGAGTGGAGGCGGTCACGGATTCCTTCCGGTCGTCGAACCGACGGACAGCCGGTTCGCTTGATGGGTCACGATCATAAGCCACCCCGCCGACAGCGGCCAGGCCAGGGTCGGCGGGGTGGTGGAGAACGGACGTCGAGGACGGCAGCGGTCAGCCGCCGAACGCGTGGGTGGTGAGCAGTGCGGTGATGATGACGCCGGCCGCAGCCAGCCCGACCGCGCCGACCGTCACACCGAGGATCAGCGGCGTGCGCGACTCCTTCGGCTTGGCGGCGGCGAGCACGACCTGACGGGTCGAGGTGTGGCTGGACACCGCGCGGCTGGCCCGCACCGGGCTGGCGTCGGTTTCGGGCTGCTCGTCCTGCTGCTCGAGCAGGCGGTCGACCTCGGCGCCGTCGATCGGCCGGTGCGACCCCGTCGACGACAGCGATGCCGGCAGGTCGATCGACCCCGTCAGGATCACCTCGCCCGTCGCGTTGAGCGCGCCCGTGGGGTCGGCCAGCGCCGAGTTCGGCAGGATGATCGCGTTCGTGTTCGTCACCGCGACGCGGCGGGTGCCGGTCTCGGCGTCGTGCACCTCGGAGTCGTTCGAGTCGTGCGCCTGCTGGGACCAGTGGCCGGCGGGCGGCGCGAAGGCGGTGGTCACCGGCTTCGGCTCGGTCGGACGCTGGAACGCGGCGGGGACCTTCGGGGCCTCGGCTGTGGGCTCGGGCAGCGGCACCTCGTTGGTGTCGTCGTCCTCGGCGTCGAGCGAGAGCGGGAACACCGCGGGGGTCGCCGCGGCGGCGTTCGTCGGGATCGGTACCGGCGTGACGGCGGGCTGCGAACCGGCAGCGGGAGCGGGAGCGGGGACGTCGTCGGCCGAGGGGGCCGGAACATCCTCGGACGACTCGTCCGCCGGGGCGACGTCGGTCGTCTCGTCCGCAGGGGCGTCGGTCACCGGCGCATCGGACTCGGGGACGACGGTCGCCGACGCGTCGGACTCGGTGACGTCGGCGGGCGGCGACCACGTCGACCGGTGACGGCGGGGCTCCTCGGCGTGCGCGGCGGCCTCGTCGAGGGGCTCGAGCGCGTCCGGGGACCCGTCGGCCTCGGTGGCCTGGGCGACCGCGGCCTGGTCGAGGACCGTCGGGGCAGCGGGCTGCTCGTCGTGCGTGGCCTCGGCGTCCGGGGCGCTCTGCGGCTCGGCGGTGGGGTCGATCGTGTCCACCGACCCGAGGACGTCCTCGACGGTGCGGTCGGACGACTGGGGCGAGGGGTCCTGCAGCGGGACCGGCTGCACCGCCTGGCGCTCGGCGGCGCGGAGCTGCCGGATCTGCCGACGGGTGAGCCCACCGCTGCCGGGGACGATCTCGGTCGCGGAGGCCGGCGGGAACGGCGGCACACCGGCCGCGGGCGCCGACACCGGGACGGACTGGGCAGACCCCGGCGCGGCCTGTGCCGATGCCGGCACGGACGACTGGGCGGGCCCACCGGGCGCCGGGGCGACGTGCGACCCGGGGCGGCGACGGGACTCGGGGGTCTCGGCGGCGGGTGCGGCGACGGTCGGGGGCGGCGTCGCGGGCTGCGAACCGGCCGCGGCGGCACGCTCCCGCTCGCGCGCCTGGCGCCGCGACAGGGGCGGCTGCGCGTCGGACGAACTCATGCAACGCTCCGATACAGATGGTGCTTGGAGATGTACTGGACGACACCGTCGGGAACCAAGTACCAGACGGGGAACCCCCGTCGAACCCGGTCACGGCAATCCGTCGAGGATATGGCCAGTGCAGGGACTTCGAGCAAGCTTACGTCCCGCTCGGGCAATCCGGTGAGGCTCAAGGCGTGTCCCGGACGCGTCACGGCCACGAAGTGCGCGAGGTCCCAGAGACCATCATGGTCTTTCCAGTCGACGATCTGCTGAACGGCGTCTGCGCCCGAGATGAAGACGAGCTGGGCATCCGGTCGCTGTTCGTGCAGGTCCCGCAGGGTGTCGACGGTGTACGTCGGCCCCGGGCGGTCGATGTCCACGCGGCTGACGGTGAACATCGGGTTCGACGCGGTGGCGATCACGGTCATCAGGTACCGGTGCTCGGCGTCGGTGACGTCGGACTTCATGTACGGCTGTCCGGTGGGGACGAAGACGACCTCGTCGAGGTCGAACGCCCGCGCCACCTCGGACGCCGCGACCAGGTGCCCGTGGTGGATGGGGTCGAACGTGCCACCCATCACGCCGATGCGTGGCCGTCCGGTGGTCTCGAGCATCGAGTGGTCGGTCAGATCTTGGTGTGACCGAACTCGTCGACACCCGTCTCGTGGTGGCGGGTGGCCTCGAACTTCTGGGAGTGACGGTAGGCCACGTCGCGGAAGCTCCAGGTCACGAAGCCGAGGAAGATGAAGAAGAGGGCGCCGACCATGGGGAACACGAACGCGGGCGCCCCGGAGGCGTGCTCAGCAGCTTCTGCGAGGAGGGTCATCGTTCGTGCTCCGTTCGGTCGGGGAAAGACGCCGTTCAGTCTAGCCGCGGATCTGCCCGGAGCCGCGCACGATCCACTTCGTGCTCGTGAGCTCCGGCAGGCCCATCGGACCGCGCGCGTGCAGCTTCTGCGTCGAGATGCCGACCTCTGCACCGAAACCGAACTCGCCGCCGTCGGTGAACCGGGTGGAGGCGTTCACCATCACGACCGCCGAGTCGACGGTCGCCAGGAACCGTTCGGCGGTGTCGACGTCGTTCGTCACGATCGACTCCGTGTGGTGCGTCGACCACCGGGCGATGTGCGCCATCGCCGCGTCGACGTCGGGCACGACACGGATCGACAGGTCGAGGTCCATCGACTCGGTCGCCCAGTCGTCGTCGGTGGCGCGGAGCACCCCGGGCACGATCGCCCGCGTGGCGTCGTCGCCGCGCAGCGTCACGCCGGACGCCCGCAGCCGGTCGGCCAGCAGTGGCAGGAGCCGTTCGGCCGCGGCCTCGTGCACCAGGAGGGTCTCGAGGGCGTTGCACACGCTCGGCCGCTGCACCTTGCTGTTCAGGACGATGTCGACCGCACGCTGCTCCGGCGCGGAGGCGTCGAGGAACACGTGCACGACGCCCGCACCGGTCTCGATGACCGGTACCTGCGACTCGGTGACGACGGTCTGGATGAGCGCAGCGCTCCCCCGCGGGATCAGCACGTCGACCAGGCCCCGTGCCCGCATGAGCTCGGTGGCACCGGCGCGGCCGAACTCGTCGATGGTCTGCACCAGGTCGCGGGGCAGGCCGACCGACTCGACCGCGTCCTGGATCCGGGCGACGAGCACGGCGTTCGTGTACTGGGCCGCCGACCCGCCACGGAGCACGACGGCGTTGCCCGACTTGAGCGCGAGCGAGGCGATGTCGACGGTGACGTTCGGGCGTGCCTCGTAGATGGCCCCGACGACACCGAACGGCACGCGCACCTGGGTGAGCTGGAGTCCGTTCGGCAGCTGCGACCCGCGCACGTGCTCGCCCACGGGGTCGGTCAGCCCGACGACGTGCTCGACCGCGGCGGCGAGGGCCTCGATCCGGACGGGGTCGAGTCGCAGCCGGTCGAGCAGCCCGGACGAGAGCCCGCCGTCCTCGCCGGCGACGAGGTCGTCGTGGTTCGCGGCGACGATCTCGTCGGTCGCGGCACGCACCGCCGAGGCGATCGCACCGAGGGCGGCGTCCTTGACGGCGGTCGTCGCGGTCGCGAGCGCCGACGAGGCGGCCCGTGCCGCCACGAGCTTGTCGGTGAGGGTCGGGGCGGGCGCGATCGACGACATGGACCGATTGTAGGTCCGCCCCTCGGTTCGTGACGGGCGTGCCGGACGCTCGCCGTGCCTCCAGGCCAGGTACCCCGCTCCGAGCGGGCACGACACGTCGTGCCCCTCCGCCGAGCGGTCACAGATCGTCGCTCCGCGATGCCCACACCGACAGTCCCCGACCAGTCGGCGCAGTCCCGACGGGGAGTCGTGGCCGCCTGGAGGCCCGCCACCGGTCCCGGGACCCGCGCCGGGCCTCCAGGCGGTCGCGTCCACACCGCCGAGCGGTCACGACACGTCGTCCCGCGCCACGCGAGCGGTCACAGACCGTCGCCCCGCGACGCCTGCGCCGACGGTCTCCGACCAGTCGGCGCCGTGCCGACGGCGCGTCGTGACCGTTCCGGGCGCGGTGCGGGCTGCGTCAGGGACGCGGCGCGGCGTGGAACCAGGTGCCGAGGTGTTCGCCCGCTAACGCGCGGTCGACCAGCGCCGTGTCGGTCACGAGCACCGCGGTCCCGGCCTCGGCCGCGAGCCGCGCGGCGGCAACCTTGGTCCCCGCTCCCCCGGTGCCGACGCCGGCGGTGCCGATCGAGCCGAAGGTGACCCCGGCCAGCTCGTCGCCGAACGGCACCTCGTCGATGCGGGTCGCGCCGGGCTGCTCCGGCGGTGCCGTGTAGAGCGCCTCGACGTCGGAGAGCAGCACGAGGGCATCGGCCCCGAGCAGCCGGGCCACCAGTGCCGCGAGCCGGTCGTTGTCGCCGAAGCGGATCTCGTGCGTGGCGACGGTGTCGTTCTCGTTCACGATCGGGAGCACCCGCAGCGCGAGCAAGCGGTCGATGGCGCGCTGGGCGTTCACCCGGTGCGTGGGGTTCTGCAGGTCACCGGCGGTGAGCAGGATCTGTGCCGCGACGACACCGTGCCGGTCGAGTTCCTTCTGGTACCGGAACATCAGGACGTTCTGTCCGGTGGCGGCCGCCGCCTGCTGCGTGGCGAGGTCGTCCGGCCGGCCCTCGAGTCCGAGGAACGGGAACCCGGTCGCGATCGCACCGGACGACACGAGCACGACCTCGGTCCCCCGGTTGTAGGCGGCGGCCAGGGCGTCCACCAGGGGGCCGATCTGGCCGGCGGCGTCACCGCTGACCGAGGACGAGCCGACCTTGACCACGATCCGCCGCGCACGCGGGATGTCCTCGCGCCGTGTGACGGGTCCGAGGTCGGTGCGGGCGGTCGTGTCGGTCATGCCGCGGTCAGTCCTTCTGGTCGCTGGTCTCGACCTGGTCGGCGTCGAACTGGTCGCCGGTGCCGAGCTGGTCGCTGGTCACCACGTCGTCGTCCACCCAGAGCCCGGAGACGCGCTCCTGCTCGAGCTCGGCACGGGCGGCCGCCTTGGCGTCCATCCGCTCGAAGTACTCCTCGCGCCGCTCGTTGCGGGTCGGACGCGAGGTCGCACCGATGCGCGCGTCGGTGCCACGGGCACTCGTGATGAGCTCCGCAGTCGACGTGAGCGTGGGCTCCCAGTCGAACACCATGCCGCCGTCGCCACCGATGACGACGGTCGAGCCGGCGACGGCTCCGGCCTTGAACAGGCCGTCCTCGACGCCGAGCTTCGCGAGCCGGTCGGCCAGGTAGCCGATCGCCTCTTCGTTGGTGAAGTCGGTCTGCTGGACCCAGCGCTCGGGCTTCGCGCCGCGGACGCGGTAGAAGCGGTGCTCCTCGCCACCCTCGGCGCGCACGGTGAACGGCTTCTCGTTGACCGAGCGGGGACGGAGCACGATGCGCTCCGGGACCGGCTCGGCAGCACGGGCGGCGCGGGCCTGCTCGACGATGTCGGCCAGGGCGAACGTCAGCTCGCGGAGCCCCTTGCGGGACGCCGTGGAGATCGGGAAGACGCGGTAGCCGCGGCCCTCGAGCTCGGCGGTGACGAACTCGGCGAGCTCCTGCGCCTCGGGCACGTCGATCTTGTTCAGGGCGATGAGCTGCGGGCGCTCGAGCAGCGGCACCTGGCCCTCGGGGACCGGGTAGCGCTCGAGCTCGCCGAGGATCACGTCGAGGTCGCTGATCGGGTCGCGGCCCGGGTCGAGCGTGGCGCAGTCGATGACGTGGAGCAGCGCCTCGCACCGCTCGACGTGGCGCAGGAACTCGAGGCCCAGGCCCTTGCCCTCGGACGCGCCCTCGATCAGACCGGGGACGTCGGCGACGGTGAAGCGGGTGTCACCGGACTCGACGACGCCGAGGTTCGGCGTGAGGGTCGTGAACGGGTAGTCCGCGATCTTCGGCTTGGCGGCGGAGACGGCCGCGATCAGCGAGGACTTGCCGGCGCTCGGGAACCCGACGAGGGCCACGTCGGCGATGGTCTTCAGCTCGAGGCTGATGTCCCCGGCCCAGCCCTCGGTGCCGAGCAGCGCGAAGCCGGGGGCCTTGCGCTTCGTGGTGGAGAGCGCCGCGTTGCCGAGGCCGCCCTGTCCGCCGGGGGCCACGACGACGCGCATGCCGGGCTCGGTGAGGTCGGCGATGACCTCGCCGGACTCGTCGTACACCACGGTGCCGACGGGCATCGGGAGCTCGAGGACCTCGCCGCTGACACCGCTGCGGTGGTCGCCCATGCCGGGCTGCCCGTTCTTCGACGAGCGGTGCGGCGAACGGTGGTAGCCGAGCAGCGTCGTCACCTGCGGGTCGGCCACGAGCACGATGTCGCCGCCGTCACCGCCGTTGCCGCCGTCGGGCCCGGCGAGGGGCTTGAACTTCTCACGGCGGACCGACACGCAGCCGTTGCCGCCGTGCCCCGCGCTGAGGTGCAGGGTCACGCGGTCGACGAAGGTCGCCATGGGTCCACTCCAGGTGTTTCGTTGTGCCGACGGGATCGTCGGCGGGAAAAGCGAAGGAGGGGCGGGCACTCGGCCCGCCCCTCCAGCTGCAGTCGTTCGAACGACTACGCGTTGACGATGTTGATGACCTTGCGGCCACCCTTGGTGCCGAACTCGACCGAACCGGACGAGAGGGCGAACAGCGTGTCGTCGCCACCGCGGCCGACGTTGGCGCCCGGGTGGAAGTGCGTGCCGCGCTGGCGGACGATGATCTCGCCGGCGTTGACGACCTCTCCACCGAAGCGCTTCACGCCGAGGCGCTGTGCGTTCGAGTCACGACCGTTGCGAGTGGAACTCGCACCCTTCTTGTGTGCCATGAGTTGACTCCCTTACGCGATCTTGGTGATCTTGACGCGGGTCAGCTCAGCGCGGAAACCCTGGCGCTTCTTGTACCCGGTCTTGTTCTTGAACTTCTGGATGATGACCTTGGGACCACGGAGGTCGTCGAGCACCTCGGCGGTGACGGTCACGTTCGCGAGCTCGGAAGCCGCCGACGTGATCTTGTCACCGTCCACGAGGAGCACGGGGGCGAGGTCGATGTTGCCCTTGTCGTCCGCCTTGGCACGGTCGATGGTCAGGATGGTGCCGACCTCGACCTTCTCCTGACGGCCGCCGGCGCGCACTACTGCGTAAACCACGTGGAAATCCTTACGTAACTCTGCTTGAGGGAAGTCTCGGGTGCCCACTTCTGCACGAGCGGCTCCCGGAAGGCCGGGCCCGATCGGCGACGCAGGCAGAACGGCCCGCTGACACCAGGGACCGAGAATACTCGATCACCCTGGGTCCGGTCAAACGGCGACACCCGTACGATTGCACGGTGACCGTGTTGATCGACCCACCGACGTGGCCCGCCCACGACACACTGTGGTCGCACCTCGTCAGTGATGAATCCTACGCGGAACTCCACGCGTTCGCTGCGCGGGCCGGTGTGCCGCGCCGTGCGTTCGACCACGACCACTACGACGTCCCGCTCGCGCGGTACGACGAACTGGTGGCCGCTGGCGCCTCGGCCGTGACCGGTCGCGAGCTCGTGCTGCGGTTGATCCGCAGTGGGCTGCGCGTGGCGCAGCGGGACAAGCGCGGTCTCTGACAGCGCGTCCGGACGGCCGGGAGGCCCGGTGCGTGTCCGCCCCGCCCGGCGCCGCACACGGTGCGCCGCCGGCTCGCAGGGCCGCGCGAACGGTGCGAGGTTCCGTGTTCGGTGCGACGCGGAGACGGGCGCACCGAACACGGAACCTCGCACGGCTCGAAGGGGGCGGCGTTGACGCGGCGGGGCGTCGCACCGTGCGAGGGGCCGCGAGCACGCTCAGCGGGGCGCTGGACCGCCCCAGGGGTTCGCCGGGGGCTGCTGCTGGTCTGGGCGTGGCCCGGCGCCGTACTGCCCGCCGTACTGGCCGTGGGGGTCGGGCTGCACGCGCCCCTGCCCGTACGGTGCCGGCTGCTGCTGCTGCTGCGGTGCCTGCGGCTGGATCGTCGACGGCGGGACCGCGTCGGCGGGTCGGACGGTGCCCGGCCTGCCCGGGGTCGTCGACGTGCCTCGTCCGCGGCGCGGCCGACCGAGCCAGAGCCAAGCCGCCGTGGCGGTCGCCAGGAGCATCACGGTGAACGGCAGGCCGTTCTGCAGCGGTCGCGTGAGCACGTCGATGACGAGCTGGGAACCGCCGGCGGTGGCCGCTCCGAACGAGCCGGTGAAGACCCCGACGAGCATCAGGGCGACCGTGCCCGCGGCGCCGGCGAGGACGACCCGGAGCAGGAGCCTCGGCAGCGGGCTGCGGCGGTCGATCGGCGTCAGGAACGCCAGGGCCAGGAACGCGCCCACGTAGTACGGGAACGGAGCCACGAAGACCCCGGTCGTGAAGCTCCCGAGCAGGCTCGTGCCGGCGCCGTAGTGCCGGAACGGACTGACCACGAGCGAGGTGCCGAGCAGCCCGAAGAGCCCGGACACGAACTCGACGAGCACCAGGGCCACCACGGCGATGAGCGCACCGGCGGTGTTCGTCACCGAGGCGCCGGGCGCGAAGGCCCGACGGGGGTCGGCCGGGGCACGAGGCGGCCGCGGCGGAGCGTACGGCGCACCGGCCCCGGGCTGACGGCCGTACTGCGGCACACCGCCCTGCTGCGGCGGCACCGGGCCGCCGGGCTGCTGGGCACCCGGGCCAGGCGGTGCGGGCTGGGACCAGCCCGCACCGTAGTACCCACGCTGCTGCTGCGGGTCGCCCGGGTTCGTCACGTCAGTTCCCCAGGATCACTGCGCCGTCGGAGCCGTCGGCGTCGGCGGTCGACTCCTCCGTCGGCGTGGCGGGAGCGCTGATGCTCGGCGACGAGACCCGGCGGGAGCGCGAGCGCCCCTGTCCGGGCTGCTTCGGCTCCGGGAGCGCCTGGAGCACCGAGTCGAGCAGGGACTCGGCGTCCGGGGCGACCGCGCGGGGCTCGCGCTTGGGCGCCGCGGCGATCGGGATGTCCAGGATCGCCACGGTGTTGTCGGTCGGCGTCACGGTGGCGCTCGAACTCACGCGACGGCGGGCCGGGGCCTTCGCCTTCGGTGCGGCTGCGGGCTCGGTGACGGCCGGAGCAGCACCCTTCGGCGCGCGCGCCTCGGGCTCGACGATCACGGCCGGCTCGGCGGTGGCCGACGACTCCGGTGCGTCCGACTGCTCGGCGGCCGGTGCCTGCGGTGCATCGGTGGCCGGAGCGTCGGCAACGGCCTGCTGGTCTCCGCTCTGCTGCTCTGCCCCGCGGCCGCCACGGCCGCGGCGGCGACGCTTCGAACCGGTCGGCTGGTCGCCACCCGTGCTGTCCGTGCCGGTCGACGCATCGGCCGACGACGGTGCCGTCGCCTCCGTCGCGGTCACGGCAGCGGCTGCCGCCTCTTGTTCGTCGTGCGACAGGGTCGAGGCGGCGATCCGCGACAGCGCGTTCTTCACGTCGTCGGTGATCTGGTGCGCCTGGCTGGACGCCCCGTTCGACGACCCCGACGAACCGGAGTTGCCGTTGCCGTTGCCGCCGTTGCCGGACCGGCCGTTCTCGTTGCCGTTCCCGCCGCGACCCTTGCGACGGCCCTTGCTCGGGCCCGGGTCGGCGTTGTTGTCGTTGATCTTGGCGTTGACCTCGTCGAGGGACTCGCGCAGACCGACACCGATCTTCTTGCGGGTCATCTGCACGAGGCCGAGCGAGGTGATCTCGGCGACCTGGTGCTTCGTGCGGTCCCGGCTCAGGCACTCGACCAGACGGCGGAGCACGAGGTCGCGGTTCTCCTCGAGCACCATGTCGATGAAGTCGACGACGATGATGCCGCCGATGTCCCGCAGGCGGAGCTGCCGGACGATCTCCTCGGCGGCCTCGAGGTTGTTCTTCGTGACCGTCTCCTCGAGGTTGCCGCCGGAGCCGACGAACTTGCCCGTGTTGACGTCGACGACCGTCATGGCCTCGGTGCGGTCGATGACGAGCGAACCACCGGAGGGCAGCCAGACCTTGCGGTCGAGCGCCTTGTCGATCTGCTCGTTGAGGCGGAACTCCTCGAAGGAGTCGGGGCCCTCGTACCGGACGACGCGGTCCTTGAGGTCCGGGGCGACGGCCGACAGGTACTCGTCGATGGTCCCGCCGGCGGCCTCGCCGTCGATGATCAGCTTCGTGAAGTCCTCGTTGAAGACATCGCGGACGATCTTGATGAGCAGGTCGGGCTCGGAGTGCAGCATCACCGGGGCGTGGCCACCGGCGACCTTCTTCTGGATGGCCTCCCACTGGCTGGTCAGGCGCTGCACGTCGCGGGTGAGCTGCTCCTCGGTCGCACCCTCGGCAGCGGTGCGCACGATGACGCCCGCGTGCTCCGGCAGGACCTCCTTCAGGATCTTCTTCAGTCGGGCACGCTCGGTGTCCGGCAGCTTGCGCGAGATCCCGTTCATCGAGCCGTTCGGCACGTAGACCAGGTAGCGACCCGGCAGCGAGATCTGACTGGTGAGGCGGGCACCCTTGTGGCCGACCGGGTCCTTCGTGACCTGCACGAGGACCTTGTCGCCCGGCTTGAGTGCCGCTTCGATGCGGCGACCGTGGTTACCGGTCTCGACGGAGTTCCAGTCGACCTCACCGGCGTAGAGCACGGCGTTCCGGCCACGACCGATGTCGACGAACGCCGCCTCCATCGAGGGCAGGACGTTCTGCACCTTGCCGAGGTAGACGTTGCCGATGAGCGACACGTTCTCGGACTTGGTGATGTAGTGCTCGGCGAGGATGCCGTCCTCGAGCACGCCGATCTCGATCGTCGACGAGCTGGAGCGGACGATCATCTGGCGGTCGACGCTCTCGCGGCGGGCGAGGAACTCGTCCTCGCTGACCACCTGGCGGCGACGTCCGGCGTCGCGGCCGTCACGACGGCGCTGCTTCTTCGCCTCGAGACGGGTGGAGCCCTTGATGCGCTGCGGCTCGGTGATGAGCTCCGGCTCGCGGCGGCGCGGCTCCTGGTGGTCGCGCGGCTCGCGGGCCTCGCGGTCGGCGCTCGAACCACGGCGACGCGAGCGACGGCGCGAGCCGCCCTGGTCGTCGCGGTCGTCACGGTCGCGGTCGAAGCGGTCCTCGCGGTCGTAGCGGTCGTCCTCGTCACGGTCGCGGTCGCGGTCACGATCGCGGTCGCGCTCGAACCGGGGCGCGCGCTGCGGTAGCTCCGGCAGCACCGGCGCGTGGAAGATCAGGCTGAGCGTGCTCGTGGCCTTCGGCACGAACGGCTCGTCGGCGGGTGCGGCGTCGTCGCTCGCCTCGGCCGTCGGTGCGGCGTCGGCCGGACGGGAGGCGCGGTCCGCGTCCGCCCCGTCGGTCGCGGTGCCCGACTGGTCGCCCGTCACGACCGGCAGGTCACCGGTCAGCGTGCTCACGTCGTGCGGCTCGGCACCGCTGTCGGCGACGGCCTCGACCGCGACGGAGACCGCCCCGGTGTCGGTCGGCTCCACGGGCGACACCGGCGAGGCCGGGGAGTCGGGCGAGTCCGGCGAATCGGGAGAGTCCGGCGAACCGGCCGACGCGACGCTGGCCGCGGGACGGGCGTCAGCGCCGCCCGTCAGCGCGAGGGTGTCGTCGGCGTGGGGTGCTTGCTCGGCGCCACTCCCCACGAGCTCGGCCGCCACGTCGCTTCGCGACGCGTCGGAACCGGCTCGCGTGGGCCCAGCCTCCTGGCCGGACGACCGGGCGCGGCGACCGCCGAACAGGCGGCTCCGGCGCTTCGGCGCGTTCTCGTCGTTGGTCGTGTTGTCGTTGTTCTGCTCCACCATGGACTGGTGCACTCCTCGGCCCCACTCGCACCCTTTCGGGTGGCGGGAATTCTGTGTCGTGGCGGGCGGCGTCGACGCCCCCGCGCTCGCTGTCTCGTGATCGGTCCGCGTCAACTTCTCGTTGCGTCCGCGCCCGTTCCGGTCCGGGCACCCGGCCCGGTCCGGCTCGGCGTCGGAGTGACGCTGCCCGACCACAGTGCGCTCTCACCGCACCGGATCGTCCGGGTTCGGCCCGGTGGGGCGTCACTCGGAAAGCTCTCTTCGGTGTGCGGTTGGCCGCACGACCTCCAGGCATTATCGCATGCCGCACCCGGAAAGCACCGGAACCCGCATGCGATGATGACCGCGTGACCGCGTCTGCACCTGCCCCCCGTCGTCCGATCGCGATGGCGGTCTTCCTGCTCGTCACCGGGATCGTCGGCCTGTTCGGCTCGTTCCGGCTCGTCCTCGACGAGTTCACGAAGTACCAGAACCCCAAGGCCGTCCTGAGCTGTGACGTGAACCCGTTCATCAACTGCTCCGACGTGATGGCCAGCTGGCAGGGGCACCTGTTCGGGTTCCCGAACCCGCTGCTCGGCGTCATGGGGTTCGTCGCCCCGATCGCCGTCGCCGTGCTGCTGCTCGCCGGGTTCCGGAACGGTTCGCGCTGGTTCTGGATCGCGTTCAACGCCGGGGTCTTCCTGGCGTGGGTGTTCGTGACCTGGCTGTTCACGCAGACCGTCTTCGTCATCGGCGCGCTGTGCCCGTGGTGCATGCTCGTCTGGTCGATGACGATCCCGATGTTCTGGGTGTTCACGATCTGGAACGCCGCCCAGGGGCGCTTCGGCGCCGGAGCGCAGCGTGTCGGGCGGTCGCTCCTGCCCTTCAGCTGGGCGTTCGCGCTGGCGAACTACCTGGTCATCATCGTCACGATCATCATCAAGTTCCCCGCGGTCCTCACCAGCTTCTGAGCCGCCCTCGCTGCCCCTACGCTCGGGATCGATGAGCGAGAACGAGAGCAGCAGGGCGCGCCGGGACGCCGCACGTGAACGCGCACGAGCGACCCGGGCGGCGGAGCAGTCGCGCCGACGCCGCCGCCGCACACTCGGCATCAGCGGGATCATCGTCGGCGGCCTCGCGGTCGTCGCGGTGGTCGTCCTGGTGATCGCAAACTCCGTGCAGCCCGCCGGGCCGGGTCCGCGGAACGCGGCGAGCGACGGCGTCCTGCTCACCGGGGTGCACGGCAGGATCGTGCCCGTCGAGACGCGGGCGGTGCCCGACGGTGGGACCCCGACGCCGACCGAGCAGGACCGCACCACGACCGCGATCACGATCTACGCGGACTACATGTGCCCGTACTGCAACCAGTTCGAGACGGCCCAGATGCCCCGGATCCGACAGTGGGTCGAGGACGGCACCGCGACCCTCGAGCTGCATCCGCTCGGGCTGCTCGACCGCGTGTCGCTCGGATCGCGGTACTCCACCCGGTCGGCTGCGGCTGCCGCCTGCGTGGCGGACCACGACCCGGACGCGTTCCTGGCGTTCAACAGCGCGCTCTACGAACACCAGCCCTCGGAGAGCACGCGCGGGCTCACGAACGACGAGCTGGCGTCCCTCGCGCGCGAAGCCGGCGCGACGGATCCGGCCGTGGCACCGTGCATCACTCGGCAGGACTTCGCCGGGTGGGTCGCCGACGCCACGAACCGGGCGATGAACGACCCGGTGCCGAACTCGTCGCTCGACGGGATCACGAGCACGCCGACGATCATCGTCGACGGCGAGCAGTACAACGCCGACGGCGCGGCGTCCCTCGCCGACGTCGACGCGTTCGCGGCCTTCGTCCGGGAGCACGGCAGGGCGTCCTAGCCCCCCCTCACGACGAACGGCCCCCGCTCCGGGATGGGAGCGAGGGCCGTCGGTCGTTCGGGGAGTGCTACTTCGCCGCGGCGTCGATCGCGGTGATGACGGTGCTCAGGTCGTCCAGGCGCTTGCCGTCGACGACGATCGTCGGCGTGCCGAAGCCCTGCGTGCCCGCGAGCGCCTCGTTCGTGGTGACGGCCTGCGTCGACTTCGTCACCCAGCCCTTGAACTGCTCGGACGACAGGCACTCGGACAGGTCCGAACCGGTCGCGCCGCCCGCCTTGACGAGCTTCGCGATCTCCGAGTTGGTCAGGCCCTTGGTGCCCTCGGCCGGCTGGTTCTCGAAGAACTGCGTCTGCACGTCGAGGAACTTGTCCGGCGCGTAGTTCGCCACGCACATGGCGGCGTTCGCGGCACGGCTGGCGTAGCGGGAGCCCGCGTAGCTGCGGTCGAGGATCGACACCGGCTGGATCGCCAGGGTCGCGTCGCCCGACTTCACCTTGTCGAGGATCTGGTCGGAGTATGCCGCCTCGAACTGCTTGCAGACCGGGCAGGCCCAGTCGACGTACTCGGTGACCGTCACGGCACCGTCGCTGTTCGCCGTCGGGACCGGCGAGGCCGAGCCCGTCGCGGAGACGGCCGGCGTGGTCACCGGGGTGACCTTGCCGTCCTGGCCGGTGAACTGGATCGCGCCGGTGGCCATGTTCTTCGGCCCCGCTGCGGACACCACGGGCGCGTTGTTCACGTTCACCACGACGATCGCGATGATCGCGGCGATCGCCACGATGCCCAGGCCGATGCCGCCCTGCAGGAACCACTTGTTGCGGCGCTTGCGGCGCTTCTCGGCGTCGGCTCGCTGGCGTGCGACCTCTCGGGCGTGCTGACGCCGCTCGTTCTTGGTGGGTCGGTCGTTGTTCGTCACGTCGTCCCCGCCGCTCAGGCGAACCAGAGCGCGAGCTCGCGCGCGGCCGACTCGAGGCTGTCCGAACCGTGGACCAGGTTCTGCTGCACCTTGAGGCCCCAGTCGCGGCCCAGGTCACCACGGATGGTGCCGGGCGCGGCGGAGGTCGGGTCGGTGGTGCCGGCGAGCGAGCGGAAGCCCGCGATCGCACCGTTGCCGGCGACGCGCACGGCGACGACGGGACCGGACTGCATGAACTCGACGAGCGGCTCGAAGAACGGCTTGCCCTGGTGCTCCTCGTAGTGCGCGTCGAGCAGGTCACGCGGCGCGGTGAGCATCTTCAGGTCGACGAGCTCGTAGCCCTTCGCCTCGATCCGGCGGAGGATCTCACCGGTCAGCTGGCGGGCGACGCCGTCGGGCTTGACGAGGACGAGGGTCTCTTCGAAGTCGGACACGCAGTACTCCCTGTGTTCGGGGTCGAATGTGGTGGTCAGTCCTCGCCCATGGCCGCTCGGCGCGCGGCGTTCTGACGGTCCAGTTGACCGCCCTTGACGAAGCAGAAGACCCACAGCGCCAGGAACACCACGGCGACCGCGAACATGAACGGTTCGATGAACCCGGTGGCGAGGATGGCCGCCTGCAGCAGCCACCCGAACCATACACCGGCCCGGTTGCCCGTCAGACGTGAGGCAGCTGCGAGGACGATGATCGCGCCGATGCCGCCACCGAAGGCCGCGGCGGGCGGCAGCGTGCCCTTGCCGAAGACGACGAGCATGGGGAAGAAGAACATGATCGCCTCGAGCACCAGCGTGATCGAGAGCAGGCTCTCCTGCGCCCCGCGTTCGCGGCGCGGCTTCCGGGTGCGCGGTGCGCGGCCCGGCCGGGAGGCCCCTGGTGCGTCCGTCACTTCGCCTCGCCTTCGCGGTGCACGAGGTCCATGACCGCGCCCACCATCACGATGGAGCCCGCGACGAGCACGAGGGCGTCCTCGGCGTCCGCCTCGTCGGCCAGACTGCGCGCTTCCTGCAGTGCGGATGCCAGGGACGGCTCGACGACGACGCGGTCCTCGCCGACCTCGTCGACGACGACACGGGCGAACTCGTCCGCGTCGAGCGCACGCTCCCCCGGCGGCTGCGTCACGACGAACGTGGCGACGGTGTCCTTGAGCGCGCGGACGAACCCGCGGGCGTCCTTGTCGCCGAGGATCCCGACGACGCCGACGACGTGCTCGGAGGGGAACGCCACCGGCAGCGCCTCGGCCAGGGCCTTCGCACCGTGCGGGTTGTGCGCGGCGTCGACGACGACGGTCGGGTCGGTCGCGATGGGCTGCAGGCGACCGGGGCTGGTCGTGCCGGCGATGCCCTCGGACAGGACGTCCTCGTCGAGGGCCTGGGCCCCGCGGCCGAGGAACGACTCGACCGCCGCGATCGCCACGGCGGCGTTCTCGGCCTGGTGCCGACCGAACAGCGGCAGGAACAGGTCGTCGTAGCGGCCGGCGATGCCCTGCACGGTGATGAGCTGTCCGCCCACGGCCGGGGTGACGTCGACGACGCTGAACCCTCCCTGCAAGCTCGGACTGCCCGCCGCTCCGCGACGGTCAGTGACCGGCTCGAAGGGGCCCATGCCCTCGACGGCCAGGGTGGACTCGGTGAGCTCGGCGGCGCGCTCGAGTTCGGCGAGGGCCTCGGGGACCTGCCGGCTCGACACCACGGCGGACGACGGCTTGACGATGCCCGACTTGGTGCGGGCGATCTCGGCCACGGTGGCGCCGAGCTGCTTCGCGTGGTCGATGGCGATCGGCGTGAACACCGAGACCTGGCTCTGCACGACGTTGGTGGAGTCCCACTCGCCGCCCATCCCGACCTCGATCACGGCGACGTCCACCGGCGCCTCGGCGAAGCACGCCAGGGCGAGCACGGTGAGCGCCTCGAAGAAGGTCAGCGGGAGTTCGCCCTTGTCGGCGAGCTCACGGTCGGTGATCTCGAGCACCGGGGCGATGTCGTCCCAGTTCTCGACGAACCGGTCCGCCGCGATGGGCTGGCCGTCGACCACGATGCGTTCCCGGATCGACACCAGGTGCGGGCTCGTCATCAGACCGGTGCGCAGACCGTGGGCCCGGACGATGCTCTCGATGGTGCGCGCGGTCGACGTCTTGCCGTTCGTGCCCGTCACGTGGATCACCGGGTACGCCAGGTGCGGGTCGCCGAGCAGCTCGACGGCGCGGCGGGTGGCGGTCAGTCGACGCTCGGGGGCCTGTTCGCCGATGCGGGCGTACAGGGCGGCCTCGACGCGCCGGACCTCGTCGTCGTCGCCGCCGTAGGGCACGGCGTCGGTCGGAGCGTCACCGGAGGGGCCGACCGGGATCCGGATGCCGTCCTCGTCGCGCCCATCAACACCGTGACCGTCGAGCTCGTCGTGTCCGACGAACTCCTCGTTCACCTCGTGGTCGTCGTACTGGTCGTGGTCACTCATGCGCGTGCTACCTCCACGGATACCTTCGCACCGTCACCGACGTCGGTGGTGGTGTCGTCCGCCCCGAGGGGCTCGATCTCGACGCTCGTCGCCAGGGTCTCCCCCGCGATGAGCTCCTGGTGCGTGCGGACCGCGCCGTCGGCCGTGTCGTCCACCCGCAGGGTCAGGGCGATGCGGTCGCTGACGTCGAGGTCGGCGTCGCGGCGGGCCTGCTGGACGGCGCGGACGACGTCGCGGGCCAGCCCTTCGGCCTCGAGCTCGGGCGTGGTCACGGTGTCGAGCACCACGAAACCGCCCTCGTCGAGGAACGCCACGGCCACCGAGGCGTCGGCCACGGTGAGGTCGAGCGAGTACTCGCCCTCGATCAGGTCGACGCCACCGACGGTCACGCCGGAGTCGGTCGCGGTCCAGTCGCCCTTCTTGGCGGCCGGGATCACCTGCTGCACCTGCTTGCCGATGCGGGGCCCGGCGACGCGGGCGTTCACGGTGAGCTTCCGCTCGATGCCGTACTGCGCCAGCGACTCTTCCGCCTGGGCCTCGAGCACCACGCGCTTGACGTTGAGCTCGTCGCGCAGGATGTCGGCGAACGGTTCGACCGCGGCCGGGTCCGGCACCACCAGGGTCAGCGTGGCGAGGGGCAGGCGGACGCGCTTGGCGGTGGCCTTGCGGAGCGCCAGACCCTTCGAGGCGACGTCGCGCACGCGGTCCATCGCGTCGACGAGGGCGTCGTCGGCGGGGAACTCGTCGGGGTCCGGGAAGTCCGTCAGGTGAACGCTGCGTCCGCCGGTCAGGCCCTTCCAGATCTCCTCGGTGACGAGCGGCGCGAGCGGGGCCGCCACACGGGTCAGGGTCTCCAGCACGGTGTACAGCGTGTCGAACGCCGCACGGGTCTCGGCCCCGGCGTCCGCGTCGGCCCCGGTCCAGAACTTGTCACGCGAGCGGCGGACGTACCAGTTCGTCAGCACGTCGGCGAAGTCGCGGACGGCCTGGGCCGCGAGCGGGGTGTCGAGCGCGTCGAGGTGCGTCCGGACGTCGGTGACGAGGACCCGGGTCTTCGCGAGCAGGTACCGGTCGAGCACATCGGTCGAGTCGGTCCGGCGCTGGGCCCGGTAGCCGTCGGGACCCGAGGCGTTCGCGTACAGGGTGAAGAAGTAGTACGTCGACCACAGCGGCAGCATGAACTCGCGGACGCCCTGGCGGATGCCCTCTTCGGTGACGACGAGGTTGCCGCCGCGGATCACCGACGAGGACATCAGGAACCAGCGCATGGCGTCGGCGCCGTCGCGGTCGAAGACCTCGGAGACGTCCGGGTAGTTCCGGAGCGACTTCGACATCTTCTGGCCGTCCGAGCCGAGGACGATGCCGTGGCTGATGACGTTCTGGAACGCCGGCCGGTCGAACAGCGCGGTGGAGAGCACGTGCATGACGTAGAACCAACCGCGCGTCTGCCCGATGTACTCGACGATGAAGTCGGCCGGGCTGTGCGACTCGAACCACGCAGCGTTCTCGAACGGGTAGTGCACCTGGGCGTACGGCATCGACCCGGAGTCGAACCACACGTCGAACACGTCGGTGATCCGGCGCATCGTCGAGTTGCCCGTGGGGTCGTCGGGGTTCGGCCGCGTCAGGTCGTCGATGAACGGCCGGTGCAGGTCCACTTCGCCCTCGGCGTTCACCGGCAGTCGACCGAAGTCGCGCTCGATGTCGGCGAGCGAGCCGTACACGTCGGTGCGCGGGTACTCGGGGTCGTCGGACTGCCACACCGGGATCGGCGTGCCGAAGTAGCGGTTGCGCGAGACCGACCAGTCGATGGCGTTGCCCACCCACTTGCCGAACTGGCCGTCCTTGACGTTGTCCGGCACCCAGTTGATGTCCTGGTTGAGCTGGCCCATGCGGTCACGGAGCTCGGTGACGCGGACGAACCACGACGAGACGGCCTTGTAGATGAGGGGCTTCCGGCACCGCCAGCAGTGCGGGTAGCTGTGCTCGTAGGACGCCTGGCGGAGCAGTCGCCCGGCGTCGCGGACGGCCTTGGTCAGTGGCTTGTTCGCGTCCGACCAGAGCATGCCGGCGACCTCGCCGAACTGCGACGTGAAGACGCCGCCCTCGTCGAGGGACAGCACCACGGGGATGCCGGCGGCAGCGCAGACCTCTTGGTCGTCGGCACCGTAGGCCGGGGCCTGGTGCACGATGCCGGTGCCCTCACCGGTCTCGACGTACTCGGCGACCAGCACACGCCACGCGTTCTCGTAGCCTTCCTGGTCGGCCAGGTGGTCGAACAGACGCTCGTACTCGACGCCGTCGAGCTCGGCGCCCGACAGCGTGCGCGCGACGGCGGCGAGCGCCTCGTCACCCGAGGCGTAGCCGAGCTCCTTCGCGTGCGCGGCCACGGTGTCGGACGCGAGGAGGTACGAGGCGGAACCGGCGTCGCCACCGTCAGCGGCGCCTCCAGGCCCTGCCGGGACGACCGCGTACGCGATCTCCGGACCGACCGCGAGGGCGGCGTTCGTCGGGAGGGTCCAGGGGGTCGTCGTCCAGGCGAGTGCCCGCACACCGGTCAGGTCGAGCGCGGAAGCGCGGTCGCCGTGCAGCGGGAAGGAGACGGTGACGGACTGGTCCTGGCGCATCTTGTAGACGTCGTCGTCCATGCGGAGCTCGTGGTTGGACAGCGGCGTCTGGTCGTTCCAGCAGTACGGCAGGACCCGGAAGCCCTCGTAGGCGAGGCCCTTGTCCCAGAGCTGCTTCCACGCCCAGAGCACGCTCTCCATGAAGGTGACGTCGAGGGTCTTGTAGTCGTCCTCGAAGTCGACCCAGCGCGCCTGGCGGGTGACGTACTCCTGCCACTCGTCGGTGTACTGCAGCACGGACTTCTTGGCGGCGGCGTTGAAGACGTCGATGCCCATGGCGTCGATCTCGTGCTTCTCGGTGATGCCGAGCTGGCGCATCGCCTCGAGCTCGGCGGGCAGGCCGTGGGTGTCCCAGCCGAAGCGGCGGTGCACCTGCTTGCCGCGCATGGTCTGGTAGCGCGGGAAGACGTCCTTGGCGTAGCCGGTCAGCAGGTGCCCGTAGTGCGGCAGGCCGTTGGCGAAGGGCGGGCCGTCGTAGAAGGTCCACTCCGGGCAGCCCTGTCGCGCGTCGATGGACGCCTGGAACGTGTCGTCGCGCTTCCAGAAGGCGAGGATGCCCCGCTCGACGGCGGGGAAGCTCGGCGAGGGGACGACGCCATCGGCATCGGCGTTCAACGGGTACGGCACCGGGACTCCTTGTGGGTTCGCTCGATCTCCACGAGGACGGAAACAGGTTCCGCGGTACCACCTCGTTTGCCGCCCAACGTGCGCTGTGCGACCACTCTGTGTCGGGGGTGGTGACGGTCCCGAACCCGCCCGGTTCTACTGACGGAGCCGCTGGTGCGCTCCGCGTTCTTCCGGAAGCTCCCCGGTGATGGCCGGATCGACGCTCTTGGAACACGACTTTACCGGACGGGAGCATGCTTGAGTGATGCCCGCAGAAGAACGCCCCGAGTCACTCGTCACCGTCCTGATCGCGTTCGGGGCGAACCTGCTCGTCGCGATCGCGAAGACCGTCGCCTCGCTCGTCTCGGGTTCGGCCTCGATGGTGGCCGAGGCGGCGCACTCCTGGGCGGACACCGGCAACGAGGTCTTCCTGCTCGTCGCGGAACGACGGGGCGGCAAGAAGCGGGACACCGCGCACCCGCTCGGGTACGGACGCGAGACGTACATCTGGTCGATGTTCGCCGCGTTCGGCCTGTTCACGGCCGGTGCGATCGTGTCGATCTACCACGGCATCTCGGAGTTCGGGGACACCGGGCCGGCCGAGGACGTCGTCCTCAACTACGTCGTGCTCGGGGTCGCGTTCCTGCTCGAGGGCACGAGCTTCCTGCAGGCGTACCGGCAGGCGCACGGTGCCGCGACCAAGCGCAAGGTACCGGTGCTG
The DNA here is from genome assembly GCF_003234225.2 of Curtobacterium sp. MCSS17_005. Classification (NCBI taxonomy): domain Bacteria; kingdom Bacillati; phylum Actinomycetota; class Actinomycetes; order Micrococcales; family Microbacteriaceae; genus Curtobacterium; species Curtobacterium sp. MCSS17_005. The sequence continues at coordinate 1,154,251 of NZ_CP126258.1, read as the reverse complement.
CGGCACGTGCTGCAGTCGTCGAACCCGACGCTCCGTGCGGTGTTCGCCGAGGACGCGGCGGCGCTGATCGGCCTGGTCGTGGCGTTCCTCGGGGTGTTCCTGCACCAGGTCACCGGGCTGGCGGTCTTCGACGCACTCGGCTCCATCGCGATCGGCGTGCTGCTCGGGGTCGTCGCGATCGTCCTGATCGACCGCAACCGCCGGTTCCTGCTCGGCGAGAGCACGTCCCCCGAGCTCGAGAACGCCGTGCTCGTCGAGCTGCTGGGCCGGTCGCAGGTCGAGCGGGTCACCTACCTGCACCTGGAGTTCGTGGGGCCGTCGCGGGTGTACCTCGTCGCGGCCGTCGACCTGACGGGCAACGAGACCGAGGAGCACGTGGCGGTCCGGTTGCGCGACGTGGAGAAGTCGCTCGAGGACAGCCCGTACATCGAGGAGGCCGTCCTCACCCTGAGCTACCCGGGCGACGAGTCGCTGGTGCCGACCGACGGCGACGTGCCCGAGGTCGTGCGGGACGGCACGGCTTCGGATGTGGCATCCGGTGGGGCGGGGACCCTGCGCACGGAGTGAGCGCTCGCCGTGTCGTTGCCGCGTGGCTTGTCTGAGACACGCCGTCGTGTTCCGAAGACGCCGCCAGGTTGCCAACACACCGCCGAATGTGGCGGCGTCTCGCGAGCTGCGCGGCGTCTTGCAAGGACGCCGGCGTGTTCTGTGAGCGACCGACCGGCGGACGGGAGGCGCGGTGCCAGACCGCCACGAGCCTCCAGACCCACCGTCGGTCACGACCACCTCCCCGGGCACGACCGCAGGACGACGGCGTCAGCGGGCGTCGAGGCCCGCGACCACCGGGGTGAGCGCCGCCGCGACGTACTCGACGAGCGCACGGCGGCCGACCCCGTCGGTGACCCACACCCCGAACGCCGCGGCGGCGGCCCCGAGCATCGCGCCGGACACCGTCTGCGGCCAGAGCGAGCGCGGCTGCTCCCCCGTGCGGCCCGCGACGAAGGCGGCGACGGCCTCGTGCTGCGCCGTCACCCGGACCGCGACGCCCGCCACCAGCTCGGGCCCGATGCCCATCACCTCGGCCTGCGCGACGGCCCACGGCACCCGCTCGGGGTCGTGGGCACGGGCTGCCGCGAGGAGCGCCTGTTCGACGGCCCGGACGACGCTCGGCTCGGTCGAGGCGGCGAGGTATCCGGGCAGCCGGGCGACGGCGGCGTCGAGTTCGAGCCACATCACGTCGGCCTTCGCCGGGAAGTAGTTGAAGAACGTCGCGCGGCTGACCCCGGCGCGGGCGGCGATCTGGTCGACCGTGGTGCGTCCGTACCCCTGCTCGAGGAAGAGCTCGGCGGCGGCGTCCGCGAGCACCTCGGCGCTCGAGCGTCGGGGTCGGCCACCGCGGCGGATCGGTTCGTCCATGGGCCCCAGTAAACCGCTAGACTCGGTCAGCCATGATCTTGGACTCAGTACAGAAAACCCTCGCCGCCGTCGCGGGCGCCTCGGCGGTCCTGCTCGTCCTGGCTGCCTGCAGCGGACCGGGCCCGAGCACCGGGAGCAGCACCCCGGTCGCGGGCGGCACGCTCACCTACGCCTCCGGCGACGCCGAACCGACCTGCCTCGACCCGCACGTCGGCGGCAACTACCCGCAGGCACTCCTGGCGACGCAGTACATCGAGGAGCTCGTCGGGCTCGAGGACGGCAAGCCCACGCCGGAGCTCGCGACGAAGTGGACCACGAGCGACGACGGGATGACCCTGACGTTCACCCTGCGCGACGACGTCTCCTTCACCGACGGCACCCCGTTCGACGCCGCCGCGGTCGTCGCGAACATCGAGCACGTGCAGGACCCGGCCACCGCCTCGAGCACCGGCTACCTGGCGCTGCAGTCCATCACGAAGGCGACCGCCACCGACGAGCACACCGTCACGCTGACGCTGAGCCGGCCGGACAGCGCGCTGCTCGAGTCCTTCTCGCAGCCCTGGGTGGGCATGGAGTCCCCGAAGGCACTCGAACGGAAGCAGGCGACGAACTGCGAGTCCCCCGTCGGCACCGGCCCCTTCGAGGTCACCGGCTGGAAGCACGGCGACCGCGTCACCCTGACGAAGAACACCGACTACTGGGGGAAGACGAAGCCGCGCCTGTCCGGCATCACGTGGCGGTTCCTGCCGGACTCGACCTCGCGCTACGCCGCGCTGCAGTCCGGTCAGGTCGACGTGATCGACAACGCCCAGCCCGACCAGCTCAAGGCCGCGTCGGCGAAGGGCGCCATCCGCGACCTCGACGCCCCGCGCCCCGGCGCCTCGAACCGGCTCGAGCTGAACTCCGGGCACGGGGTGTTCCGCGACGAAGCGGTGCGCCAGGCCTTCATCGCCGGCGCCGAGATCGACCCCGGCCTGCAGTCGTTGTTCCTCGGCACTGCGAAGCGCTCGTACTCGGTGCTCTCGAGCGCTGAGCCGCTCGCGTACTCCGAGAAGAGCCGGTTCGACTACTCGCCGTCCAGGGCGAAGCAGCTCCTCGACGACGCCGGGTGGAAGGTCGGGTCGGACGGCATCCGCGAGAAGGACGGTCAGCAGCTCACCGTGACGTTCCCCGTCTCGACGAACCAGTCGGTGCCGGCCGAGCGCAGCCTGTTCCAGCAGATCCAGGCGTCCGAGAAAGCCGTCGGGTTCAAGGTCGTCCTCGACGAACTCGATCTGTCCAGCTGGTACGCCGCCCTCGCCGCGAACGAGTACGACGTCGTCAGCGCCCCGTACACGAAGGTCGGCCCCGACGTCCTGCGCATCCTGTACGACAGCGCGAGCATCGAACCGGCACCGTCCGGCTACTTCGCGAACCTCGCCCAGCTCGACGACCCCGCCGTCGACCGGCTGCTCGAGCAGGCCGCCGGCACCTCGGACGCCGACGAGCGCGCCGACCTGTACGAGCAGGCCCAGAAAGCGATCCTGGCGAGCGACACCGTGCTCCCCCTGTACGACCAGCAGAACCACTTCCTGGTGCGCTCGGCCGTGCACGGCATCCGGACGACCCCGGTCTCGACGCCCTGGTTCGGCACCGCCTGGATCGACCGCTGACACGGATGCGGTGGGTCTGGTGGGCCCTCCGGCGGTTCGCCGGGGGCATCGGCGTGCTCTGGGCCGTCGCGACGATCGTCTTCGTCGCGATCCGGCTCATTCCCGGTGACCCGGCGCTCGCGATCCTCGGCGGACCGGGCTCGCAGGCCTCGGCCGAGGCCGTCGCCCAGGTCCGCCACGAGTACGGCCTCGACCAGCCGGTCCTGGTGCAGTACGCGGTGTTCCTCGGACGTTTGGCGACCGGCCAGCTCGGGGACTCGTACGCCTTCCGCACCCCGGTCGCGACGCTCCTCGCCCAGCAGCTGCCCGTCACGCTGACGCTCGCGGTCGCCGGCCTCGTCGTCGCCTGGGTGCTGGCGATCGTCGCCGCGTGGGCCTCGACGCAGCGCGGCCGGATCGCCGCCGGGCTCACCAGCGCCCTGAGCGTCACCGCGAGCGTGATGCCGCACTTCTGGCTCGGCAGCGTGCTCATCGTGGTGTTCGCCACGTCCCTGGGGTGGGTGCCGGCGGTCAGTGACGGCACCGCGCGCGGCTGGGTGCTCCCGGTGCTGACCGTGGCCGTGCCGGTCGCCGGGTACCTGGCCGAGACCGTGCGCGACGGCGTGGTCGACGCGCAGCGCTCCGCCTTCGCACTCGCCGCCCGGGGCCGGGGCGAGACCCGCCTCGGGCTGTTCGGACGGCACCTGCTCCGGCACGCCGCCCTGCCCGGGATCGCGCTGTCCGCGTGGGCCTTCGGGTCGCTCGTCTCCGGAGCCGTGGTCGTGGAGTCCGTGTTCGCCCTGCCCGGCATCGGCCGTGCCCTGGTCACCGCCGTCACCCAGCGGGACATGCCGCTCGTCGCCGGCATCGCGATGGTGTCGGCGGCCGCGTACGTCGTCGTGCTGGCCGTGGCCGACCTGGTCGAGCGTGCCGTCGACCCGCGCAGCACCGCACGGAACGCGGCCGCCCGCCCCGGTGATGCGCGACGTCGTGGGCCCGGCCGTCCGGCGGGCGCGCGGTGAGCGGGATCGCCGACCCGGGCCTCCAGACCGGAGCGCCCGGCCACCAGACCGCTGCCGGCACCGAGCGTGTCCGTGGGGGGACGCTCGGCGCCGGCGGCATCGCCGCGGGGGTGGTCGTCCTGGTCGCCGTCGTGGCGGCGGCCTGGCCCGCCCTGCTCGGCGGCGGGGACCCGCTCGCGGTGCACCCCGCAGATGCCCTGGCCGCGCCGAGCGGCGCGCACCCGTTCGGCACCGACGAGTCCGGCCGCGACGTCCTGGCGCGCGTGGTCGCGGGGACCCGGGCATCGCTCGTCGTCGGCGTCGCCGCGACCCTGATCGGCGGCGGCGTCGGCGTCCTGCTCGGCGTCGTCGCCGGGCTCGGTGCCGGCGCCGGAAGACTCGGACGCCTGCTCGACGCCGTCATCGGCCGCGTCACCGAGGTCGCGTTCGCCCTGCCGCTGCTGCTCGTCGCGCTCGTCGTCATCGCCGTGACCGGTCCGGGTCCGGTGCCGGCGGTGCTCGCGGTCGGGTTCGCGACCGCTCCCGGCTACGCCCGGATCGTGCGCGGCCTGGTCCGGGCCGCCCGGAGTTCGCAGGTGGTCGAGACGGCGGTGCTGCTCGGCCGCTCCCCCGCCCGCACCGTGGTCCGGCACGTGCTGCCGACGGCGCTGTGGCCCGTCGTCGCCGTCGCCACGCTCGGGGTCGGGCAGGCGGTCGTGTGGGCCTCGGCGCTGAGCTACCTCGGCGTCGGCACGCCCCCGCCCGCGCCGGAGTGGGGCGCGATGCTCGCCGACGGTCGCACCTACCTGCAGACCGCGCCCTGGATGAGCACCTTCCCCGGACTCGCGATCGTGGTGCTCGCGACCGCCGTCACCGTGCTCGGCCGGGCGATCCGACGGACCGGGGCCGCGCGGTGAGCGCCGTCCTCGACGTCCGCGGGCTCACCGTCGCCATCGGCGGCACCCCGATCGTGCACGGTGTCGACCTGCGCGTCGACGCCGGCGAGTGCGTCGCCCTGGTCGGGGCGTCCGGCTCCGGCAAGACCGTCACCGCCCGCGCCGTGCTCGGCCTGTCCGCGCCCGGCGCCGCCGTGCACGCCGACGTGTTCGCGGTCGACGGCGTCGACGTCGGCGGGTACACGGACCGGCGGTGGCGCCGGCTGCGGGGGTCGCGGGTCGGCTACGTCGGCCAGGAGGCCCTGGGCGCGTTGGACCCGCTGCGCCCCGTCGGGCGCGAGGTCGCCGACAGCCTCCGCCTGCACACCGGGATGCGTGCGGCCGAGCGCGTGGACGCCGTGCGCGGCGCCCTGGCCGCGGTGGGCCTCGACCCGGACGTCGCGACCGACGGCCGGCTCGCCGGAACACTGTCGGGCGGGATGCGACAGCGGGCCCTCATCGCCGCGGCCACCGTCGGGTCCCCCGCGCTGCTGGTCGCCGACGAACCGACGACGGCGCTCGACGCCGGGGTCGCCGTCACCGTGATGCAACAGCTGCGGGCGGCGCAGACACGGGGTGCCGGACTGCTCGTCATCACGCACGACCTGGGGCTCGTCGCGGGGTGGGCCGACCGGGTCGCCGTCGTGCACGAGGGCCGGATCGTCGAGCAGGGTGCGGTCGCCGAGGTCTTCGCGGCGCCGCAGCACCCCGCGACCCGGGCACTGGTGCGCGCGGCCGGTGCTGCCGCGGCTGCGCCCGCGCCGGCGCACGGTGCCGATCTTGCCGATCGGTGCGAGGTCGATGGCTCCGTGCAGCCCTCTGACGATGCACCGAGCGGCCAACCTCGCACCGACCGCACGACTCCGCACCGTGCGCCGATCGGCAGCCGCGGCACCGAGCGGGCAACTTCGCACGGTGCGAGGGGGGTGCTCGCGGCGCATGGGCTCTCACGCGGCTACGGCGGGGTGCTCGCGGTGGACGACGTGTCGTTCGCGCTCGAGCGCGGCCGGGTGCTCGGGGTGATCGGCGCCTCGGGCTCGGGCAAGACGACGCTCGCGCGGATGCTCCTCGGGCTCGAGACGCCCGACGCCGGCACGGTCACGCTCGACGACGAACCCTGGGTCCCGCTGCCCGAACGCGAGCGACGCCCCCGACGGCACCGGCTCGCGGCCGTCGTGCAGGACCCCGGCGCGACGTTCGACGAACGGTGGAACGTCGAGCGGGTCCTCGCCGACGCGTTCTCGCGCGGTGACGAACGGCGGGCACGCGGTGCGCTCGGCGAACGGGTCGACGCGGCACTGCGGCAGGTCGACCTCGACCCCGTGCTGCGCTCCCGCTCCCCCCGCACCCTGTCCGGCGGGCAACGCCAGCGGCTCGCGATCGCCCGTGCGCTGGCGACCGACCCCGAGGTGATCGTGCTCGACGAGCCGGTGACCGCCCTCGACGCCACGGTGCAGGACGCCGTGCTGCGGCTGCTCGAACGACTCCGCGACGAGACCGGCGTGGCGATGGTGTTCGTGTCGCACGACCTCCGGGCGGTGGGGCGGATGGCGGACGACGTCCTCGTGGTGCACCGCGGCGCGGTCGTCGAGCACGGCCCCGCCGCCGAGGTCTTCGCGCGCCCGGCGCACCCCGTGACCGCGCGGCTGCTGCACGCCGCGGAGCGGCTGGCAGCGGGCCCCGCCGCCGACGCGACGGCCGACCTCACGGGCTGAGCGACAGTCCATGCGCGCTCGTGCCCGTGGACTGTCGCTGGGCGCGTGCCGTCACCGACGGACCTGGAACGGCCAGGAGGCCCGGTGCGCGTTCCGTGACGGAACGTGCACTGGGCCTCCTGGCCGGGTTGCCGCGGGGCGGCCCCGTGGTCAGGAACCGGAGGGTTCCTTCTGGGCGTCGGCCGAGATGATCGGGATCTCGCTCGTCGAGAAGTCCTTCGCCCAGTCGGACTGCGCGAGCTCCGACGTCGGGTCGTTGTAGTCCTCGATGACGCCGGCGATCTCGTCCTCGGAGCCGACCGTCGGGCCCGAGCCCATGAGCGGGCTCGCGGCGGTCTCCTTGGTGAAGTACACCGCGACCAGGCCGATCACGGCGGCGAGCATCAGGTAGAACGCGGGGATGTCCTCGGCCCAGCCGTACCCGGCGTCCTTCGCGGCGTTGATGAGCGCGGCGGTCGCGAGCGGGGTGGTGCCGCCGAAGAGCGACACCGACACGTTGAACGCGATCGCCAGGGCGCCGTAACGGATGATCGTCGGGAACAGCGCGGGCAGCGTCGACGGCATGGTCGAGGTGAACGTGACCAGCACGACGCCGAGGATCAGCAGGCCGGCGAAGACGCCGACACCGGTGCCGGTCTGGACCAGCTTGAGGGCCGGCCAGGACAGCAGGATGAAGCCGATGCAGCCGGCGGCGAGCACCGGACGACGCCCGAACTTGTCGGACAGTCGACCGCCGAACGTGATGACGACCATCATGAGCAGCATCACGATGACGATGAGGATCAGGCCGAACGTGGCGTTCTGGCCGAGGTTCTGCTCGAGGTAGGTCGGCATGTACGACAGCAGCATGTAGTCGGTCACGTTGAAGACCAGGACCAGGCCGATGCAGATGATGAGCGAGCGCCAGTTCTCGGCGAAGAGCTTGAGGAACGGGGTCTTCTGGCCCTCGCGCTCGGCGGCCTGCTCCTGCTGCTTCTGGAACGCCGGGGTCTCCTCGAGCTTGAGGCGCAGGTAGAGGCCGATCAGGCCGAGGGGGCCCGCGATGATGAACGGGATGCGCCAGCCCCAGCTGAGCAGGGCGTCCTCGGAGAGGCCGAACTGCAGGCCGGTGACGATCGAGGCGCCGAGCACGTAGCCGGCGAGGGTGCCGAACTCGAGCCACGAGCCCATGAAGCCGCGGCGCTTGTCGGGCGAGTACTCGGCGATGAAGGTCGCGGCGCCGCCGTACTCACCACCGGTCGAGAAGCCCTGCACGAAGCGGGCGACGAGCAGCAGGACCGGGGCCCAGAAGCCGATGGTGTCGTACGACGGGATCAGGCCGATCATGAGCGTGCCTGCGGCCATCAGGATCATCGTCAGCGCGAGGACCTTCTGGCGGCCGATCTTGTCGCCGATCGGGCCGAACACGGCACCGCCGATGGGGCGCACGATGAACGCGGCGGCGAAGAAGCCGAACGTGGCGACGATGTTCGCGGCCGGGTCGCCCTGCGGCAGGAACACCTGCGAGATGGTGACCGTCAGGTACGCGAAGATGCCGAAGTCGAACCACTCCATGGCGTTGCCGAGCGCGGCAGCCGCGACGGCACGCTTGAGCAGCGACTCCTCGACGACGGTGACGTCGTCCTTCGTCAGATCGCGACGAGCGCGCTTCGCGGCGCCCTTCGTGCGCAACGGCCGATCGCCGTGCGGGTGGGGTGCGTTGTTCGGTGCCAAGTCGTTCCTCCGGGGTGCGGTGCTTCCTTCGGGCGTCCGGCGGACGGCGACGTTGCAGCTCCTGCGAACCCTGCGCTCGCCGGACAAACCCAGGAAGACTAGCAGGCTCCGGGCGTGTCCGACAGTTCGGTGTGCTAGGCGCCGATCGGCGATGGCCGTGAGCGGCCGGTCGTCCGCCTGCGCGCCCGCGCGCGGCCGCTACGATTGGGGCACCGCGCGTCAGGCGCGGAACACTCAGGCACCTCATCACGGACTCGGTGCCGCACACACGTACGGAAGGCACACCCATGACCAAGCCCATGCCCGAGAAGCCGAGCGTCGACGGACTGGAGCAGGTCTGGGGGCCGGTCTGGGAACAGGACGGCACCTACCGCTTCGACCGCGACGCCGCCGGTCACCGCGACGCCGTCTGGTCGATCGACACCCCGCCGCCCACCGCCTCCGGCTCGCTGCACATCGGGCACGTGTTCTCGTACACGCACACCGACCTCAAGGCCCGGTTCGAGCGCATGCGCGGCAAGCACGTCTTCTACCCGATGGGCTGGGACGACAACGGTCTGCCCACCGAGCGCCGTGTGCAGAACTACTACGGCGTCCGCTGCGACCCGACGCTGCCGTACGACCCCGAGTTCACGCCGCCGTTCGAGGGCGGGGACGGCAAGTCCTCGAAGGCCGCCGACCAGCTGCCCGTGTCGCGCCGCAACTTCATCGAGCTGTGCGAGCGCCTGACCGTGCAGGACGAGCAGCAGTTCGAGGAGCTCTTCCGCACGCTCGGCCTGTCGGTCGACTGGACCCAGTCGTACCGCACCATCGACGACACCTCGCGGGCGAGCGCCCAGCGCGCGTTCCTGCGCAACCTCGAGCGCGGCGAGGCCTACCAGGCCGACGCCCCGACCCTGTGGGACGTCACGTTCCGCACCGCGGTCGCGCAGGCCGAGCTCGAGGACAAGGAGATGCCCGGCGCGTACCACGGCATCGCCTTCCACCGCACCGACGGCGGCGACGACGTCGTCATCCAGACCACCCGCCCCGAGCTCCTGCCCGCCTGCGTCGCCCTGGTCGCCCACCCGGACGACGAGCGGTTCCAGGACCTCTTCGGCACCACGGTCCGCTCCCCCCTGTTCGACGTCGAGGTCCCGGTGCTCGCACACCACCTGGCGCAGAAGGACAAGGGCGCCGGCATCGCGATGGTCTGCACCTTCGGTGACACCACCGACGTCGTGTGGTGGCGCGAGCTGCAGCTGCCGAACCGCGCGATCATCGGCTTCGACGGACGCGTGCGTTCCGACGAGCCCGCCTGGATCGAGTCGGTGACGGGCCAGGAGCTCTACGCCGAGATGGCCGGCAAGACCGTGTTCTCGGCCAAGAAGGTCGTCGTCGACGCCCTGACCGAGTCCGGCGAGCTGATCGGTGACGTCAAGACCATCCAGCACCCGGTGAAGTTCTTCGAGAAGGGCGACAAGCCCCTCGAGATCGTGTCGACCCGCCAGTGGTACATCGTCAACGGTGCCCGCGACGAGCAGCTGAAGAGCACGCTCCGCCAGCGCGGCGAGGAGATCGCGTTCCACCCGGACTTCATGCGGGTCCGCTACGACAACTGGGTCGGTGGCCTGTCCGGCGACTGGCTCATCTCGCGCCAGCGCTTCTTCGGCGTGCCGCTGCCCGTCTGGTACCCGCTCGACGCCGACGGCAACCCGGTGTTCGACCAGCCGATCGTGCCGACCGAGGCGCAGCTGCCCGTCGACCCGGCCTCCGAGCCCGCCCCCGGCTTCACCGAGGACCAGCGCGGCGTGCCCGGCGGGTTCCAGGGCGAGCTCGACGTCATGGACACCTGGGCCACCTCGTCGCTCACCCCGCAGCTCGCGGGCAAGTGGGAGACCGACCCGGCGCTCTACGACCTGGTGTACCCGTACGACGTCCGCCCGCAGGCGCAGGACATCATCCGCACGTGGCTGTTCACGACCGTGCTCCGCAGCCAGCTCGAGGCCGACGTGGTGCCGTGGAAGCACGCCTCCATCTCCGGCTTCATCGTCGACCCCGACCGCAAGAAGATGTCGAAGTCGAAGGGCAACGTCGTCACGCCGCTGTCCATCCTCGAGCAGCACGGCGCCGACGCGGTCCGCTACTGGGCGGCCTCGTCCAAGCTCGGCACGGACGCGGCGTTCGACCCGCAGAACCCGAAGCAGATCAAGGTCGGCCGTCGTCTGGCGATCAAGGTGCTCAACGCGGCGAAGTTCGTCTACGGCTTCCCGCTGCCCGAGGGCGCCACGAGCGTCACCGAGGCGCTCGACGTCGACATGCTCGCCGAGCTCGGTGCGGTCGTCGAGCAGGCCACCGCGGCGTTCGACGGGTTCGACCACGCCCGTGCCCTCGAGATCACCGAGCGCTTCTTCTGGACGTTCTGCGACGACTACCTCGAGCTCGTGAAGGAGCGCGCCTACGGCACCGCGTCCGACGCGACGCACGAGACGCAGGCGAGCGCGGTCCTGGCGCTGCGCGGCGCGATCGACGTGCTGCTCCGACTGCTGGCACCGTTCCTCCCGTACGCGACGGAAGAGGTGTGGGCCTGGACCCACGACACCAGCGTGCACCGGGCCTCCTGGCCGACCGCTGCCGACCTGCCGACCGACGCGGCCCCCACCGGGCTGCTCGCGGCCGTCGGGCAGGCGCTCATCGGGATCCGCGGGGCGAAGACGGCGGCGAAGGCCTCGCAGAAGACGCCCGTGACGCGTGCGGTCGTCGCGGCACCCGCCGAGACGCGGGTGCTCATCGAGCGCGCGGCGGTCGACCTGGCGGCCGTCGGCCGCATCGAGAACCTGTCGTTCGTCGACGGCGACGAGCTCGCCGTCACCGAGATCGAGCTCGCGGAGCAGCAGGCGTAACGTCGCCTGTCCGGGCCGGGTCGCCTTGGTGACCCGGCCCGTCAACCACCGGACTGGAGGCACGGATGCAGTTGGGCACACGCTGGAACGTGGGTGGGGAGCCGCCTGCGCGACTGCCCGAGACGATGGTCGTCGCCGTGCGCGGGGTCGAGGACGAGCTCGCGGCGGAGTCCGTCGACACGGCGACGTGGGGCTGGACCCTGACGTTCCTCGAGGGCAAGCCGATCGTCGAGCTCGACGACGGCACCTCGATCCACCTCGACGCGCTCGGGCACGCCCAGGTGACGAACCCCGACGACGCGGGCGAAGAGGACTAGCGCGCTGCGCGGGGGCGCGCTGCGCGCTGCTCGCTGCGCGGCGCGCTTGGAGTGCAGAAATGGTCGGGTCCCCGGTGGGAACCCGACCATTTGTGCTCACGATGCGGGCGCCCCCGCCGGGGAGCGCCCGCGTGATCGCCGAGGGATCAGGACTCGGCGAGCCAGGTGCGCAGGACCTCGTTCACCTCGGCGGTGTGCGTGGTGAGCAGGCCGTGCGGGGCGCCCTCGATCTCGACGTACTCCGCCGCAGGCAGCGCCTCGGTGAAGCGTCGGCCGGTGGCGTCGATCGGGAGGATGTTGTCCGACGTGCCGTGCACGATCAGGGCGGGGACGGTGACCTTCGGGATGTCCTGGCGGAAGTCGGTCGGCCAGGTCAGGGGTGCTGCGGCGGACGCGATCGAGCCGGAGCCGGCCGCGATGTTCCAGGCGTTGCGGACCTGCTCCTCGGAGATGCGGGTGCCGAGGTTCTCCGACAGGTTGAAGAAGTCCTGGTAGAAGTTCGTGAAGTACGCGTAACGGTCCTTCGCCACGTCGGCGGCGATGCCCTCGAAGAACGACATCGGGCCGGCGCCGTCGGGGTTGTCGTCGGTGATGGCGAGGAACGGCTCGAGCGAGGCGAGGAACGCGACCTTCGCGATCCGGTCCTCACCGTGGCGGCCGATGTAGCGGGCGATCTCGCCGGTGCCCATCGAGAAGCCGACGAGGATCACGTCGCGCAGGTCGAGGGTCTCGAGGACCGTGTGCAGGTCGTCGGCGAAGGTGTCGTAGTCGTAGCCGGTGGACGGCTGCGAGGACTGGCCGAAGCCGCGGCGGTCGTACGTGATGACGCGGTAGCCGGCCTCGAGGAGCATCGGGACCTGCCCCTCCCACGAGTTGCCGTCGAGGGGGAAGCCGTGGATCAGCACGATCGGCTGCCCCTGGCCCTTGTCCTCGTAGTGGAGTTCGATGTCGACGCTGTTCTCGGTTCCGACGGTGATGGCACCCATGATCGTTCCTTCCCTGAGTATCGCGGAGAACGATCGTTCTCCGCCGATGTCGACTACAGTAGAGAACGCCCGTTCCCAGCGCAACTCGAGAACGGTGAACACTCAGGGAACGGGGTACACACATGGCCACCAGCACCGTCGAGCCGGACGTCCGAGCACACATCGTCGAGGTTGCGGACCAGCTGTTCTACACGCGCGGGATCCAGTCCGTGGGGATGGACGAGATCCGCACGGGCGCCGGGGTCTCCCTCAAGAAGCTGTACGCGGCGTTCCCCGGCAAGGAGCAGCTCATCGCCGCGGTGCTCGCCGGCCGCCACGACATGTGGGAGCAGGGTGTGCACGGCGCGGTCGAGGCTGCGACCAGCCCGCGCGACAAGCTGCTGGCGGTCTACGACTTCCTCGAGTCGTGGTTCGGCGACGACACGTTCCGCGGCTGCGGGTTCATCAACGCGTTCGGCGAGCTCGGCGCAACCTCGCCCGCGGTCGCCGAGATCGCGCGTGAGCACAAGGACTCGTTCCAGCAGTTCGTGCAGCGGCTCACCGCCGAGGTCGTCGCCGACCCCGAGCACGCCGAGGAACTCGCCGCACAGCTCGCACTGCTCGCCGAGGGCGCGCAGACCACCGCGGCCATCGCGGGCACCACGGCGCCGGCCGCGCACGCGCGCCGTGCCGCGGTGACCCTGATCGACGCCGCGATGCGCTGACACGCGACGCGGGGCGGTCGGGAGGCCCGTGGCGGCGCCGCCACGGGCCTCCAGTCCGCCTGTTGGTCGCGCCGGGCGCGGGTGCGCCTGCCGGGCCGTTCCGGGCGTACCTGGTCGTTCCGGGCGTACCGGGTCCGTTCTTTCGACCAGGTACGCCCCATTCCGCTTCCCAGTCCGGGTGTCATGGGAAGGAACGGACTCCAGCACCCGTGCATAGGGTGGGCAGATGGCAACCCCGTTCGACGTCCCGAGCACCCTCCCCTACGCCCTGCCGCCCTTCGGCGACGTGCGACTCGAGCACTACAGACCGGCGTTCGAGGCCGGCATGGCCGAGCAGCGCGCCGAGGTCGAGGCCATCGCCACCGACCCGCACGCCCCGACGGTCGAGAACACCCTGGTCGCACTCGAGCGATCCGGGCAGCTGCTGACCCGCGTCAGCCACGTGTTCTTCACGCTGTCGTCGGCCGACTCGACCCCGGAGCTGCACGACCTCGAGGCCGAGGTCTCCCCGCTCCTCGCCGCCCACCGCGACGCGATCACGCTCGACTCCCGCCTGTACGCCCGCGTGCAGGAGGTGCTCGACGGTGCCGAGGCCGCCGGGCTGACCGGTGAGGCGCTGCGCCTGGTCGAGCGGACCCACGCCGAGATGACCCTGGCGGGGGCAGGACTCGACGACGCGGGCAAGGAGCGTCTGACCGCGATCAACCAGGAGCTCTCGACCCTCACGACGACCTTCGAGCGGAACCTGCTCGAGGACACCAACGACTCCGCCGTGCACGTGACGAACGAGGACGAGCTCGAGGGGCTCGACGACGGGGCGAAGTCCGCCGCGGCCGCCGCTGCTGCCGACCGGGGCCTGGACGGCTGGCTCATCACGCTGCCGCTCTACACCGGACACCCGTGGCTGTCCTCGCTGGCGAACCGCGACCTGCGCGAGCGGATCATGCGCGCCTCGCTCGCCCGCGGTCGTCGCGGCAACGAGTACGACAACCGCGAGGTGCTCCTGCGCATCGTCCGGCTCCGCGCCGAGCGCGCCGAGCTGCTCGGGTTCCCGAACCACGCCGCCGTGGTCACCGCCGACGAGACGGCGAAGACCCCCGAGGCCGTCGACGGGCTGCTGTCCTCGCTCGTCGGCGCTGCGGCACGGAACGCCGACGACGAGCGCGCGGTCCGGTCGCGCACGGTCGGGTTCGACATCGAGTCGTGGGACTGGGCGTACGCCACCGAGATCCTCCGAGGCGAGCAGTTCGCGGCGGACAGCACCGCGCTCCGCCCGTACTTCGAGGCCGACCGGGTCCTGCTCGACGGGGTCTTCCACGCCGCCGGCGCCCTGTACGGTCTGACCTTCACCGAGCGCCCGGACCTGCACGGCTACAACGACGAGGTTCGGGTCTTCGAGGTCACCGGCGACGACGACGAACCCGTCGGGCTGTACCTGCTCGACCTCTACACGCGTGACGGCAAGCGCGGCGGCGCGTGGATGAACCCGGTCGTCGAGCAGTCCGAGCTGCTCGGCACCCTGCCCGTCGTGGTCAACAACCTCAACGTCGCGAAACCGTCCGCCGGCTCCCCCACCCTGCTCATCCAGGACGAGGTCGAGACGCTCTTCCACGAGTTCGGCCACGCCCTGCACGGCCTCATCGCCCGCACCACCTACCCGCGGTTCTCCGGCACGAACGTCGAGCGGGACTTCGTCGAGTTCCCGAGCCAGGTGAACGAGATGTGGCTGTCGTGGCCGTCCGTGCTGGCGAACTACGCGAAGCACCACGAGACCGGAGCACCCCTGCCGCCCGAGCTCGTCCTGGGGCTCAGCGAGTCCGAGGGGTTCAACGAGGGCTTCGGCACGACCGAGTACCTCGCCGCCGCACTGCTCGACCAGGCGTGGCACCGGCTCTCGGCTGCCGACGCCGCAGCGGTGACGTCCGTCGAGGACTTCGAGCGTTCGGCGTTGGAGTCGGCCGGCATCGCCGTCGAGGCCGTGCCGCCGCGCTACTCGTCGACGTACTTCGCGCACACGTTCTCGGGCGGGTACGACGCCGGGTACTACGGGTACATCTGGTCCGAGGTGCTCGACGCCGACACCGTGGAGTGGTTCCGCGACAACGGCGGGCTGGACCGTGCAGCTGGTCGACGCTTCGCGGAACGCCTGCTCGGGGTCGGCGGGGCGAAGGATCCGCTCGAGGCGTACCGGGACTTCCGCGGCCGCGACGCTGAGGTCGGCCCGCTGCTGCGGCGCCGCGGGCTCGAGTAGCCGCACGCCGTCGCACCGCACCACGAAAGGGACACAGCACCACGGAATCCCGTGGTGCTGTGTCCGTTCGCTGGTTCCGGAGGGCTACGCCGACTTCTCGACGCGCTTGGCCCGGGGCCGCGGCACGATCGTCGGCGCCGCGTTCTCGAGCACGGACTCGCGGGTGATCACCACGCGGGCGACGTCGTCGTCGGACGGGACGTCGAACATCACCGGGCCGAGGACCTCTTCGAGGATCGCCCGGAGCCCGCGGGCACCCGTCTGGCGCAGCACCGCGAGGTCCGCGATGGCCTCGAGCGCACCCTGGTCGAACTCGAGCTCGACGCCGTCGATCTGGAACATCCGCTGGTACTGCTTCACCAGCGCGTTCTTCGGCTCGGTCAGGATCTGCATGAGCGCCGCCTGGTCGAGCTGCGACACCGTGGTGACGACGGGCAGACGACCGATGAACTCGGGGATCAGACCGAACTTGTGCAGGTCTTCCGGCAGCACCTCGGAGTACAGGTCCTGGTGGTCGGTCGCGCTGTGCAAGGGCGCCCCGAAGCCGATCCCGCGCTTGCCGACGCGCGAGGACACGATGTCCTCGAGCCCGGCGAACGCGCCCGCCACGATGAACAGCACGTTCGTCGTGTCGATCTGGATGAACTCCTGGTGCGGGTGCTTGCGGCCGCCCTGCGGCGGGACTGAGGCGACCGTGCCCTCGAGGATCTTGAGCAGCGCCTGCTGCACGCCTTCACCCGAGACGTCGCGGGTGATCGACGGGTTCTCGGCCTTGCGGGCGATCTTGTCGACCTCGTCGATGTAGATGATGCCGGTCTCGGCGCGCTTCACGTCGTAGTCGGCGGCCTGGATGAGCTTGAGGAGGATGTTCTCGACGTCCTCGCCGACGTAGCCGGCCTCGGTCAGGGCGGTGGCGTCCGCGACGGCGAACGGCACGTTGAGGCGCTTGGCCAGGGTCTGCGCCAGGTACGTCTTGCCGCAACCGGTCGGGCCGATGAGCAGGATGTTCGACTTGGCGATCTCGATGTCGTCGCGGTCTTCGGCGGCGGTAATCTGCCCCTGCGCACGGATGCGCTTGTAGTGATTGTAGACGGCCACGGCGAGGGCGCGCTTCGCCGGGTCCTGCCCGATGACGTACTCCTGCAGGAAGTCGAAGATCTCCCGCGGCTTGGGCAGTTCGAAGTCCCCGCTCGAGGTGTCCTCGCCGGCTTCGGCCAGACGTTCCTCGATGATCTCGTTGCAGAGCTCGACGCACTCGTCGCAGATGTAGACGCCCGGTCCGGCGATGAGCTGCTGGACCTGCTTCTGGCTCTTGCCGCAGAACGAGCACTTGAGGAGATCGCCGCTCTCTCCGATGCGTGCCATTCCCGTGCCTCCCTGATTGGACATGCCGGCCGCGCTGTCGCACCACCGCTGGTGCACCGCTGCTGGTGGGCACCTCGTCGTGGACACGAGCCTAACCGCAACCGGTGACACCGACCGTGATGCCCCTCCGGAATCCGCCCGCGCGTTCGCCCAGGGCGTGCGAGCCTGCTACGGTGATCCGGACTTCTCTACATCTTGTAGAACAGCAGGTGCAGAACCACCCCGGAAGGAACCCCATGCAGAAGCGTCTCGCCGCCGGCGGCGCCGTCACCCTCGGTGTCGCAGCCGTCATCGTCCTCGGCAGCGCCACGGCGGCCAGCGCGCACGTGTCCGCCACGGCCACGTCGACCGCAGCGAACTCGTACACCACGGCGACCTTCTCGGTCCCGCACGGCTGCGACGGCTCCCCCACGACGAAGATCCAGTTCCAGGTGCCGGAGTCCGTCATCGAGGTCACGCCCACCGTGAACCCGAACTGGACGATCACGAAGGCGACCGAGCCCTACACCGACCCGTCGGCGTCGGCATCCGACGAGGACCACGCCGAGACGGCCGCCGAGCGCGTCACCAGCGTCACGTACACCGCGAAGACCCCCCTGCCCGCCGACGAGCGCGACACCTTCGCGCTCTCGTTCTCGCTGCCGGACGGCAAGGCCGGCGACCTGGTCGAGTTCCCCGCGATCCAGACCTGCGAGAAGGGCAGCGTCGAGTGGAACCAGGAGCAGAAGGCCGGCGAAGCCGAGCCCGAGCACCCGGCACCCTCGATCACGCTGACCGCCGCCGAGGCGACGAACGACGACGGTGACCCGATCGCCGCGACCCCGACGGCCGAGGCCGCCGGCTCGACCGCCTCGAGCGACCCCGACCTGGTCGGTCGCTTCCTCGGCCTCGGGGGCCTGGTGCTCGGCGCCGTCGCCCTGGTCGTCGCCGTCGCCGGCACGCGTCGTCGGAGCTCCGCCAAGTGACGCAGCGCGGCTCGCGTCGGTCCCGGCCTCGGTCCTCTGCCTGGAGGCTCGTGGCCGGGACCGCCGCGGCCGTCGCGATCGCCGGTGGCGCAGTCCTCGGGCTCGCCGGTCCGGCCAGCGCGCACAACTACCTGATCTCGTCCGACCCGGAGGTCGGCGGCACCCTGACCGAGCTGCCGGAGACGTTCGACATCACGACGAACGACAAGCTGCTCGACATCGGCGACTCTGGCTCCGGGTTCGCGTTCCGCATCGTCGGCCCCGACGGCAGGTACTACGAGGACGGCTGCGTCGACGTCGAGGGGCCGTCGATGACCACGGCCGCCGCACTCGGCGACTCCGGCAAGTACACAGTCGAGTGGCAGATCGTCTCCGCCGACGGGCACACCGTGTCCGACGAGTACCCCTTCACGTGGAAGGCGCCGTCGGGCTTCACCCCGGCCTCCGGCGCGGCGAAGCCCCCGACCTGCGCCACCGCCGGTGACGACGACGCCGGCTCGGACACCACCACCGGCACCGCCTCGGGATCGAGCGACTCGGCGGCGTCCGACGCGATCTGGATCGGCGCCGGTGGCGTCGTGCTGGTCGGGGTGGTCGTCGCGGTACTGCTGCTCCTGCGCCGCAAGCCGGCCCCGGAGTCCGACGACACCGAGGACTGACCACCGCGCAACGACGAAGGCCCCGCACCGTTCGGTGCGGGGCCTTCGTCGTTCCTGCTGGTGCTACTTGACGAGCGCCGGCAGGTTCTTGCGGCTGGTGAGGACCTGGTCGATCAGGCCGTACTCCACGGCTTCCTGCGCGGACATGATCTTGTCGCGCTCGATGTCGTGGTTGATCTCCTCCGGCGTCTTGTTGGAGTGCTTCGACAGCGTCTCCTCGAGCCAGGTGCGCATGCGGAGGATCTCCGCCGCCTGGATCTCGATGTCGGACGCCTGACCGCCACCCTGCTGGGTCGCGGGCTGGTGGATCAGCACGCGGGCGTTCGGCAGCGCGAGACGCTTGCCGGGGGTGCCACCGGCAAGGAGCACCGACGCGGCCGAGGCAGCCTGACCGAGGCAGACCGTCTGGATCTGCGGACGGATGTACTGCATCGTGTCGTAGATCGCCGTCATCGCGGTGAACGAGCCACCGGGCGAGTTGATGTACATCACGATGTCGCGGTCGGGGTCCATCGACTCGAGCACGAGCAGCTGGGCCATGACGTCGTCAGCTGACGCGTCGTCGACCTGCACGCCGAGGAACACGATGCGGTCCTCGAACAGCTTGGCGTACGGGTCCTGGCGCTTGTAGCCGTAGGCCGTGCGCTCTTCGAAGCTCGGCAGGATGTACCGATTGGACGGAGCCGGGACGTTCTGCGCGCCACCGAGCATGGGGAGATGCATTCTCGTTTCCTTTTCTTCGGTGGTGATCAGGACTGGGCGTCGGGCTCGGCTGCGCTGGTGGGCGTCTCGCCGTCGCCGACGGTGCCACCACCGCCGATGACCTCGGCACTCGAGGCGCGGAGGTGGTCGACGAAGCCGTACTCGAGCGCTTCCTGCGCCGTGAACCAGTTGTCGCGGTCGTTGTCCTTGAGGACCTGCTCGACCGACTTGCCGGTCTGCTCGGCCGTGAGCTCCGCCATGCGCTGCTTCATGTCGAGGATGACCTTGGCCTGCGTCTGGATGTCGGCAGCGGTGCCGCCGAAGCCACCGGACGGCTGGTGGAGCAGCACGCGCGCGTTCGGCGTGATGTAGCGCTTGCCGGGCGTGCCGGAGGACAGGAGGAACTGTCCCATCGACGCGGCGAGGCCGATGCCCACGGTGACGATGTCGTTCGGGACGAACTGCATCGTGTCGTAGATCGCCATGCCGGCGGTGATCGAACCACCGGGCGAGTTGATGTAGAGGTAGATGTCCTTCTCAGGGTCCTCGGCGGCGAGCAGCAGCAGCTTGGCTGCGATCTCGTTCGAGTTGTCGTCGCGGACCTCGGAGCCGAGCCACACGATCCGGTCTCTCAGAAGGCGGTCAAAAACACTGGGGTTCAGTGTTGCTTCGGCCATGGAAAAGCTCCCGTTCAGTTGTCGCTTGTTGTCGAACTTATCGGGTGCAACGCACCAGTTCTCGTCTGTTCGCCGACAGCAATGCGGTGGTGCGGAAATACGGACGGGAGGCGCGGTGCCAGCTGGCACCGCGCCTCCCGTCTGTCGTACTGGTGGCGTCGAGATCGTTACTCGGCGTCCCCTGCCGGCTCCTGCGCGACGCCCGCCGTGAAGGCGGACAGGTCGACGGCGTCGCCGTTGGTGTCCTTGACGGTCACCTTGGACAGGACTGTCGCGACCGCCTTCGAGCGGGCGACCTCGCCGACCATGCCGGGGATCTGGCCGTTCTGGTCGATGACCTTGATGAACTCGGCCGGCTCCATGCCGTACTGCGCGGCGGCCTGGATGAGGTACTGGGTCAGTTCCTCCTGCGAGACCTGGATCTCTTCCTTCTCGGCGATCGCGTCGAGGAGGATCTGCGAGCGGAAGGCGGTCTCGCTGGACTCGGAGACCTCCTTGCGGTGCTCCTCGTCCTCGAGGCGGTTCTCCTGCTCGAGGTGACGGTGCACCTCGTCGGCGATGAGCTGCTCCGAGATCGGGATGTTGACGTCCTCGGTGAGCTTCTCGACGAGCTTGTCGCGAGCCGCGGCGCCCTGACCGAAGGTCTTGGACTTCGCGATCTGCTCCTTGAGGTCAGCCTTGAGCTCGTCGATGGTGTCGAACTGGCTGGCGATCTGGGCGAACTCGTCGTCGGCCTCGGGGAGCTCGCGCTCCTTGACGGCGGTGACGGTGACGGCGATCTGGGCGGTCTCGCCCTCGCGGTCGCCACCGACGAGCTTCGACTCGAAGGTCGTCGACTCACCGGCGGTCAGGGACTCGAGCGCCTCGTCGATGCCCTCGAGCAGGTCGCCGGAGCCGATCTCGTAGGAGACGCCGGTGGCCGAGTCGACCTCGTCGTCGCCGATGCTGGCGGTGAGGTCGATCTGCGCGAAGTCGCCGGTCTTCACCGGACGGTCGACGGTCACGAGCGTGCCGAAGCGGGTGCGGAGGTTCTGCAGCTCCTCTTCGATCTCGTCGTCCGACACCTCGACGGCGTCGACGGTGAGCTCGTACGAGGAGTAGTCCGGCAGGTCGAACTCGGGGCGGACGTCGACCTCGAAGGTGAGGACGAGGTCACCGGTGAAGTCCGCGACGTTCGGCAGCTCGGCGACGTCGGCCTCGGCACGGCCGAGGATGCGCAGCTCCTGCTCTTCGACCGCCTGGCGGTAGAAGTTGTCGATGGCGTCACCGACGGCGTGGTTCAGGACCTCGCCGCGGCCGACGCGCTGGTCGACGATCGCCGGCGGGACCTTGCCCTTGCGGAAGCCGGGGATGTTGATCTGCTCGGCGATGTGCTTGTAGGCGTGGTCGATGCTCGGCTTGAGATCGTCCGGCGTCACGTTCACGGTGAGCTTGACGCGGGTGTCGCTCACCTTGTCGACGGTGCTGGTGGCCAAGGGATGTTCTCCTGTTGGTTGACGTTCGTGTGGTCGGTGGTGCTCGGAGGACCTGGTCGGGGCGACAGGATTTGAACCTGCGACCTCCCGCTCCCAAAGCGGGCGCTCTACCAAGCTGAGCTACGCCCCGTTGCTTCGTGCCAGGGATCAGCCGCGCACGCCGAGGGGCGCATGCGACCCCGGTGAGTCTAGCGGTCCGACGGCGCGCTGTTCCCGGGGGTTGCTCAGTCGTCCTCCGCGGCGCGTCGCAGACCCCGCCGCCACCGGATCCCGACGGCCACCTGGACCCCGAGGGCAGCCACCGCGAGCAGCAGTCCGACGACGATCCGCCAGACGTGCAGCAGTGCGTGCGCGGGCTGCGACTGCGGATCCCCGAACACGTCGGGACGCAGGGACAGCACCGCGGCGGCGAAGACCACCAGCACGTACGAGACCACCCGCGACCAGCGGATGGTGCGCTCGGCACCGGCGTCCGGCTTCGGGATGACGCGCGTCGGCATGTCGGTGCTCGTTCGTCCGCTACGATGGTCGGGCTGCGCCTGGTGCGCAGGCGCGGGGATGTAGCTCAATGGTAGAGCCCCAGTCTTCCAAACTGGCCACGCGGGTTCGATTCCCGTCATCCCCTCCCTTGTGGCTACTGGGAAGCAGGCCCGTCCGGGCAACGGACGCAAAGGCCGAACCCCTCCATAGCCACTCCCAGCGGGCAGTCACACGCGAGTGGGCTGCTCGTTCTTCACGTACACCGGATTGGCGCGCTGCTCGTAGTAAGCGAGCCACTCGTTGCGGAGCTCCTCATCCTCAACGTCCCGCCCGACGAATACGTAGCCGTTACCGCTGTGCGTGCTGATAGCTCCCCAACCACCGTGCTCGGCAGCGAACCCCTCGGTCAGCTCCGCCCAGGTGGGGCTGAGGTGGCGCGTGTCAGCCTGATGTTTCTGCTCGATCAGCTCGCCACTCAGCGCGCAGTAGACAGGTTCGCTACCAGACGCGAAGTCCTCGTCGCGTCGCCGGACGCGAGCATCGTCGATAGCGAAGGCGAGAGCACTCTTCACATTCGCGGCCTCCGTCGGGCTATCGATGACGTGGTGATAGCTCCAATCTCGCTCCGAACCGTCAGTGCGAACCACGATGATGGCACGCTGCTTCCGACCAACCGCCTCCTTGCCCGGCAGACGCCAGGTCTCCTGGACGTAGAAGTAATCGATTCCCTCACCGATCTTCTCGTCCGCGTCGGAGTGCAGCTCCAGAATCTCGCGGAGGATCTGCTCATGCGTCCCAACCGGAATTCGTTCACGCAGCGGGTACGCATGGAGGATCTCGTCTCGAACGAAATTCTTGGCCGCGGTGCGACTCTTGAACGTCCTGGACGGGATAACGAAGGGAATTGCCATTATATCCTCACTTCAGCGCTCGCAGATGGCCGCCGCTTGATTTTCGCGACTCAGGTGCTTCAACCTCAAACCTGGATCCGAACTCGCTGGGGTTCAGAGCAACGACCTGGGCGAGCTCGTGGAAAGAGTAACCATGATCCCGGAGGTGAACATCGATCAATGATGAAACGACCGTCGGGTGGTCGGGCTGAACTTCCACCGGCTCAGCCTTCCGCCAGCCTTTTTGAGACATCGACACAATCAGACTCTTGTACCGCGTTGCGTCAATCAGCCCAAGATCGCGGGCGCGTCGAATAAGGGCACTCATAGCGACCCGCCACACCACCTTGAGCTGAGCGGCACGGGCCAGCGTCATGCCCTTCAGCTGCGTGCGAATCTCTGCGGCCGGCATCAAGAACTCAGCTGCGAACTCGTCTGCCTCACGCTCGGCTTCATCCGACGTGACCAGAACCGAATGCATGACCAAGTGGCCAAGCTCGTGGGCCAAGGTGAAACGCTCCCGATCTGCCGACATACCCGCATTCAGAATAATGAGCGCCGGATACGTGCCAACGTTGTCGAGGCTGATGGCGGCAATCTTCGGAGATTCAAGATTGCTGCGCACGACAATGATGCCTGCCAATTCGAGGGTTGCTGCCATATCTCGCACTGGCCCCATGGGCATCCGCCAGTTGGCCCTGACCCCACGAGCAACTTCGGCAGGCGAGCCAAAATCCTCAATCGCCAGAACGGGGAGACTGTATTGGGTATCGATCTCGATCGAACGCAACAGCTTATCTAGTCGCATACGCGTGAGATTGACTTGCGCCTGGATTTTGCGTAGAACTGTTTGCGGAAGGCTTTGCTGCTTCCGATGATAGAAAGCTGCACTGCCAAAGCCGTACACAGGATCTGTCCAAGAAAACGCGTCCACGGGGTAGTCCAGCACATCGGCAACCTTCTGCAAACGCGCGTCATCCAAAGTGGCCAGGCCGTTTTCAGCTTTGGACAACGTTGGTTGCGGTATGCCCGCCAGCTTCGCGAGTTGCGCGCCGCTGTACCCTCGTGATTCGCGCAGAAGAGTTAGCATCTGCGGATTCATGTTGCTTATCCTTCGGCTTCTTCCCGCTCCGCGGGACGCGTGCTTCGTACCGGCGGCCCCTGAGGCGAGTCGACGGGCACAGGGAGAACAGGGGCGAGGCCCTGACCCGTGAGATCGATCTGCCAGATTACTCGACCGTCGAAGGGGCAAGCGATCGCAAGCACGTCGAGGTCGAGTCCGAGCTCGTCCGGCAGGTACCCCGCGACCACGTACGTCGCAGCGGTTCCGTCGAGGACGACCTGCTGGAACTCGAACTCCAGCCGCTGCTGCGTAGGGATTCCAGAGGTGCTGAGCTTCCGGCTTCTGAACTTCTTGAACCGCATGATCAGCCGACCGTCGTCGAACGAGACAGTAAGTATCTGACCCTTGCGGACGGCAGGGATCCCCTGAGTATCGAAGTACTCCTCAGCTCGTGCGGTGATCGTGTCGTACACGATGTTCGCCCTCGTGGTGGCGCGCGAGGTAGCGAGCTTCGGAGACTTGGCAACCATGTCGTGCCAATCGGCCCAACCTCCCTCCAGGAAGCCGCGCAGTGCGTCCAGGTGGGGTGCGAGGATCGCTTCTGCGTCCTGCTGCGAGATCAGATCGTCGAGCATGGATCCATGCTGACCTATAAATTTCTGGCTGTCAACTATTCGCGTTCTATTCGGCGCGTCGTCTCGCCGGCTCGGCGACGAACGCCTCGAAGCGCGCAATCTGGTCGTCGTAGTCGGTCGGGTACAGGTGTCCGTAGATGGTGTCCGTCGTGGAGACCGATGCGTGCCCCATCCAGCGGCTGACCTCGTACGGCTTGAACCCGGCAGCGAGCATGAGCGAGGCGTACGTGTGACGCAGGTCGTGGAAGCGCATGTGCTGCACCACGCGCGCCCGCTGGGCTGCTGGCACCAGGTAGTAGGCGCGCACTCCCCCGCAGTCGATGTTCCGGGACCAGTCGAGCCGGCGAGAGCCGTTGCTGCGGGCTGGCCAGAACAGCGCATCGGGGTCGCCGCTGTGCGGGTGCGCCAGCAGGTACTCGCGCAGGTCAGCGATGAGCGACCGCGAGAGCAGCGGTACGTTCCGGGTGGAGCGGGCGCTCTTGGGGGTACCGACCTGCCACTCGCCGTTCACGCGCCGGATGGACTGCCGAACCTCCACGTGCCCGGCAGCAAGGTTGAGGTCGCGGATACGCAGCCCTTGCAGCTCGGCGGCGCGCAGCCCGGTACCTGCGGCGAAGCGGATCAGCAGCCCGTACGGCGCGTACTCGTCCAGTTCCTTGGCGACCTGCTCCACCTGCGTCGCTGTGAGGAACACCGGAGCGAACCCCTCGGCGTTGGTGGCGCGAGGGATGTCCACGGCGTCGCACGGGTTGTGAGCGATCAGCCTGTGCCGCAGCGCGTACCGGAACACCTTGTTCAGCGCGATGAAGTGGTTGCGCACGGTGGAGGACGCGCGGCCGGTGGCGATGAGCTCAGCGACCCAGGCCTCCACCTCTTCCGAAGTGATGGTCGAGATACGCCGCTTGCCGAAGGTCGGCAGCACGCGCGCCTCGTATAGCTGCACGTACCCGGCGTAGGTGCTGGGCTTCAGCTTCGCGCGGGACGCCGCGAGCGACGCCTGCACGACTTCCTCGAAGCTCTTGCTGCGCCCGGCCAGCGGCTCGGTCGTCTGTCCGTGCGCCTTCTGGTTCTCCACCGTCAGGGCGAACCGCTCAGCCTCGCGCTTGACGGTGAACGACCGCTGCCGGAACTTCCCGCCATCGCGCCAACGGACCTCGTAGGCGCGCCCGGTCCTGCGCTCTACCTCTCTTACGTGCGCCATCAGACAGCCGCCCCGACTCGGGCGATGGAGTTGTATGCGCGCCGCACAACAGACTCGCTCCAGGTAGTCAGCCCGGTGGGCGTCAGGTACTTCTCGTCGGTGAGCTCAGCCGCGATGGACCGGAAGCTCGCTCCGGCGTCCCGCGACAGCACGATGCGGCGCATTAGTCCGGCTGGGATTGCCGACGGGCGTCCGTTGCGCTCACCGCGGCGGGCACGAGCTGCAAGCGCGTCTTTCGTGCGGACCGAGATCATCTCGCGCTCCAGCTCTGCGAACGTCGCCAGCATCTGCGCCATCGCTCGGCCCTGTGGCGTCGCCAGGTCCACCGCCAGGTCGAGAATCACGAGGTTCCAGTGCTGCTGCTGTGCCGCGACCAAGATCTCGCTCGCGTGCAGCACCGACCGCGCTAACCGGTCGATCTTCGCGACGACGAGGGCCTCTGCCTGCCCGGTGCGAAGCAGGTCCAGTGCGCGACGCAGCTCAGGGTTCACCGCTTTGCCGCTGCGTCCGAGGTCGGCGACGACCTCGACCGTCCACCCGCGGCGGCTGGCCTCAGCGTGGATGGCTTCGACCTGCGCCTCGACGCCGAGGCCGGAGCGTTCCTGTTCTTCCGTGCTGACGCGCACGTAACCGATCACGTGCATCAGACCGCGCCCTCTCGCGTCAGCCCGATGACGGGCGCGCCGTCCTCGTCGGTGAGCAACCCCGCCGACTCCTGGTCCGCGACGATCTGGAACTGCACCTGGCTCGTCGGGTCGTACTCGCCCAGAAGCTCGATTAGCTCTTGCACGGTCATGGTTCTGTCCTCTCGGTCTGCGGCGGAAACGTCCGGTTGCGCCTTCCGCCTCGACCTGAATCGAACCTCCGCATCTGAGATTTCACCAGCGCCGTCCGAATATCCGAGCGTGCGGCCCGAGTGCGTCCGAGGGGTCACCGGGGTACCCGGTCGGAGGCGTTCGGCCGACACAGTCCGATCGAAAGGACGCCTGGACCACTGCCGGTTCACCGGGTCCTCCGCCCCTTGCGGACCTGCGGCCCGGCTTGCACCGGCTTGGGCTGTTGTGCACCGCGTTCGGCCGCGGTGCGCGGGGCCGGGTTGCCGGTCTTCCGCTGGCGGCGGTCGCGGGCAGCTTGGCGTTCCTCCATGGCGGCGTCGGCCGCGGCTTCCTCGGCGGAGTAGTCGGGCGCGCCACCCGGTTCGTCCGGGAGCTCGGTGACGTCGGCGTCGTCCAGGTCGTACACGAAAGCCGCCTCGATGTTGGACTCCAGCAGGCTGACTGTCACACCCATCTCGATCTCCTGCTTCCCGGCCAGCTGGGCGCGATCCAGCAGGTCGCGGGCGGCGGCTAGCTGCACGGCGTAGGGCACCTTGGCGTCCTGCATCAGTTCCACCAGTCGCGCCGCCGCCTTGTCACTCGCTTCGAGGATGCGCTGCTGCGCCCGGCGCCGTACCTGCGGGGCAGCGCCGCCGTGCATACGGCAGACGTTCGTTCCGAGCATCGCCCAGTTGCGGCAGGGCTCTCCGTTGCGGCGGCGTGCGGTGCAACGGGTGTCCGCGTGCATGAGGTCCGAGTTGTTCTTCGACATGTCTTCTTCTCCTAGGTGCGGTGTGATGCGAAGGCGTCAGGAAGACGCCACGCTCTCGGTGGATGACTTCTTCGTATTTCTCCGAGGAGCAGATGAATTCTTCGGAGGTCAGGATGACTTCTTCGGCAGGCTCGGAAGAAGTCGCGGTCAAGCCCGGGTTTCAGGAAGAATTCACCACACGGAAGGTTGACGTGTTCGTGGTGCCTTCGGGCCAGTACCACTCCCACCCGCCCGTAAGGCTCGACTTGCGCGATTCAACCGGTGGTCGCGTCTTCCTGCGTGCGCGGGTCAGAGTGCTCTTCTTGTAGCCCTCTGCCTCCCCCGCCGCCTCCGCCTCGGACGCGGGCGCAGTCCCGCTGTTCTCGCGCATGAACTCCTGCAGCCACATCACCGCGTCGTTGCCCTCCGGCGTTCGATTGATGAGTTGATCCACGGTCGTCAGCGTTTCCCCCAGGTACTCGACCCGAGCTGCGTGGGCGTGATCGCCGTCATCGAGCGGCACCAACGTGTCTTCGAGCCGATATGCAATCGACATCTCACCGAAGTCCGCGTAGTTCCCCTTGTCCTGCGTCATTACCACTTGCTGCTGATCGTCATCCTTCGCAAAGAGCATCACTGCCCGCGCCGCGTCTCGGTAGGCGTGGCTACCAGACAGCTTGTCGGAGGCATTTCCGCCGCCCTTGTTGAAGTGCATGATGCCGATCACGACGACGTCCATCTCCCGTGCCAGCTTTGCGAGAGGATCGAGCACAGACCGAACCACTTCTCGGTGGTGGTCGTTGCCTGTCATGCTGGACGTGATCGGGTCGAAGATCACGAGCCGTGCTCCGGTTGCCTCGATTGCCCCCTTCACTAGCGGCAAGTCATCCGGCAGCGACGGGTAGCGCTCCCCAGAGGTCTCCTCCACGCCTGTGGAGATGGCAACGTCGAAGATGCGGTCCATGTCAGCGCCAGCGGCTGCGAGTCTCGGCTTCATCTGAGTCGCCCAGTCGTCTTCGACACTGACGTACAGCACCGAGGTCCTCTGGCCCAAGAGGTCGCCTGGAAGCGTGCCGTGCTGGACCTGCGCCGCGAGCCAAAGCGCGAACGTCGACTTCCCAACGCCACCGCGCCCCGCAAAGAGCGTCACAGCTCCGAGCGGGATGCGGTTGTCCCACAAGAACCGTTGACGGCGAGACGAGACTGCAGAGGCAGGCCGGAGAACCAAACGACCAGCGGATTGCCCCGACGCATCTGTATTGCGTTGCCGCGCCTCCCGCATCGCCCCGTACAGTGCCGCCGCCGACCCATCGTGATAGAGAAAGAAGTCGGAGATATCAGCTCCGACCTGACCAGCAGGCAAAAGCCCTTCCTGCACCAAGTCGATGATGAACACTCGTGCGCCAGCCGCACGCAGCCGCACCACGACCTTTTGTGCGCCAGAGCGTCCGGCCTCGTCGGCGTCGTAGGCGACAAATACGTCTCGACCACCAAGCAGCTCGAGATTTTGTGGCGGCTGCGAGGATCCGCCAGTACCTGTTGCTGCGACGAAGAGGCCCTCTGACTCCTGATTCGCGAGCAACGCGTCCAGCTCACCCTCACAGAAAAGGACCGGAAGATCGTTTCCGAGCACCACATCCTCCGGATATAGGACAGATACGCCGTGCCCGGGCGTGTTCAGCATCTTATTTGCGGTTCCGGCCCTATACCGCCGGACATTCACCCACCTATCGTTCTGCCGCACGGGGATGGTGATCCGGTCGCCGTCCCAGCCGAGGTTGTAGCGTTCGATTGTCTCCCTCGACAGTCCCCGCTCGCTTCGCAAGACTTTGAGTGCCCGTGATCCAGCTTGGCGCATCAAATCCTTGTGCCAGCGTGCAGGCGCTTTTTGGTCTTCGAGCGCGAGGGGCTGTCGCTGGGCGGAACCGTCCTCCGCACTCTGCGGTGACGCCTTGGCGCGGAGAACCCGGGTCGCCTGGTCTGGGTTTAGACCTCGGAGCACGAGACCGTGCTTCACCTCGGTCCAGTCGCAACCAAAACAGTGGGCTAGAACCCGCCCGTCCTTCCCGACGCTGAAGCCGAACGAGGGTTTCTCGTCGCGGTGGTCAGGGTTCGGGCAACTTGCCTCCCACTGGTTCGGGGCGGTCCTGTGCGCATCAAGAGCGGTGGCCCATTCGACTGCAATCGCAGGAGGCGCCGGCCATGCCGAGCTCACGACTGCTGCTCCGGCGTGAAGGTGTGGGCCTCGATGTAGGCGTCAAGCTGGTCAGGGCTGAACAGCGTGTGGAGGCCCAAACGGGTGAAGCCGATCTTCTTGCCTGTGACGAGTCGACGGACTTGCCGGTCCGTCAATCCGAGGTAGGCGGCGGCCTCGGCGTAGTGCAGCCAGTTGCGCGCTGGCGCTGGGGAGTTGTTGAGGGATGCCACGGCTGGCTCCTGTCAGGTGATTCGACCGGAGCGATGCACGCGCGTGAAGCACGCAAATTCGCCGCCCGGCCCGGTGGAAGAAGGACCTGAGAGGCGGCGGGTTGGCGAAGAGGAACTACTACGCCAGCCGAGCCGCCAGGACGGCGTTCGGAGCGTTGGGGCTAGCAGGACGAGCAGCGGGGCGTGCAGCGGGCACGCGGAGAGTCCTGCCAGCGGCGACGAGCACGACCAGCACCCGCAGCGCGTGGCGCAGCCGGGCGTTGAGGCGATTGATCCTGTCCTGCGTGCGCTGGTGGGCACGCAGCATCTCGGCGACGGCGCGCTCGGTGAAGACAGCATCCGACAGCTGCGAGAAGACGACGGCGAGTTCAGGGAGCAGCCGCGGGGCGCGCCCGATAGACGCCGGTCGGGCTGTGGTGGCGTTCCGCCCCTGCCATGCCGTGCTTCCGTACTTCATCCATCTCACCGCCTCTCTCGTCGTGGGGATCCTAGATCACGTTAAATTTATTCGAGCTCGACCCAGCGGTTTCGCAGCCGCATCGGCCGGTGGTGGAGGCCGTCAGTCGGTTCAGCGTCGAGCGTCACGGAGACGCCATGCATGTCGCTGGTGCAGTCCACCGCTACGAGCAGGTCGAGCCCGCGCACGGGCACCTTCGCGTTCCAGGACTGCGGGTAATAGAGCGACTGAAGCGACTTGGCCACGGTCCACCCGGACATGTACGGCAGGACGCCGCGATCCGCCCACACGGCGATGCGCATCGCAGCGTCGAACACGATGCCCTGACACGGCACGCGTTCGGCAGAGAGGTCTGCGCGCAGTCGCATGGTAGCGAGCTCCACGCGGCTCAGGTGGCGCATAGGGCTGTCGCCCGGCGCGGTCGGTACCGGGTCGAGGTTCAGCCAGCTGCGCTTCCAGTTCCACAGCGCGTGCAGCGCGTCTAAGGGACGCTCTGGTAGAATATTTGATGTCACGGTCAAGTCCCTCCGCCGCCCCGACTCTTTTCTTGGGAGTCGGGGCGGTATTCTGTGGCTAATATTTCTTGCTCAGCGCTGGATAGCGGACCACAAGGCTTCTGTACGCGCCGTAGGGGTCCTCGGCCTTTTCGGCCAGCCACTCGGCCTCCCGGGCGAGCCGTTCGAGCTCTTCGATCTTCTGCTGCGCCCGGCTGTGCAGCGCGGTGTAACGAGCGGCGACTTGCTTCAGGTCCGTGCGGCTCTCGTGATCCAGCGCGTACTCGACCTCTTCGCGGACGGACTGCTCGACCTGGGTGGTCTCTCGCGTCAGGGCCGTTCCCCGTTCCACGAGTGCTTGGGAGCTACCGACCAGAGAGTTCTCATAGACGCGCACGCGGCCGAACACGGCGTCGTCCACGCGCTTGATCTCGGTCTGCTCTGCGACCGAGTTGGGGTAGCTCTCCTCGCGAGCGTGGATGCGGTAGACCTCCGGGTCGGCTGCCACGGCTGGGCTGTAGTCGAAGACGGGCATGTCAGGCTCCGATCCGGCGCGCGGGGCGCTTGGCCAGGTCGCGGATGCGGTCCCGGGTGCTGGTGGCCTGGTCGGTTCGCTCGAACGCAGCGCCGAACGCACGCTCGGCGGCGTCCAGCTCGGCGCGCAGTTCCTCGGCTGCACCGCGGTAGTCGCCGGCCTTCTGCCGGAGGTTCTTCGCTGCACGCGGTCCGCCGTAGGCGGGGTATGGGGTGGTGGTGACGGTCATCGGTCTTCCTTCTGGGTTGAGCGGTCGCGAAGGCGACCGCGGGTCTTGGTCGGGCGGAGTGTTTGCGCGACCTCGGGGAAGAGCACCCCGAGCGTCGTCAGGTGATCCACCAGCGCGGTGCGCACGATAGTTGCCTTCGAAACGCCGCCGAGACGCACCATCAAATCCAGTGCGTCGACTACTTCTGTAGGCACGGTGGTGCGCAGTTCCGCTTCGGATTGACGCATTGCCATGTGCTGCCCTTTCCTTTGGCTGTAGCCTTCACGGTACATACTTGCGGCAGCACCGCGGGGCGAAAGGGGCATTTTTCTTTTCGCAACTATCGACAATGACGAAAGGCAATCCTCGTGAACACCAACAGCGAACGCGGCACCGAGTACACCGGCGACGACAAGGAGCGAGCGAAGCGCCCGCTCACCGTGCAGGAGCAGGCGAGAGCGATGCGGCGTGAGGGGCTAGCCAGCGGCAACGCGACGCCGGACAAGCACCCCAGCTAGAACAGGCCACGCGGCCAGCAGCACCCGCAGACGAGGGCTATCGAAAGCGGACTTTGAGCCATACTCTGCTCCGTGTGAACAAGCACCTCTCCTTCATCGTTACGGCGCTCGCGGCAGTCAGCATCGTTGCGAGCACGGCAGCGCTGCCGTCGGGCACGGCATCAGCGGCCCCTACCCAGGCCACGGCGGCCGGTGAGTCGACGCCCGCGGCGACCGCGAAGAAGTCGAAGCGGATCAAGAAGGCAGAGAGGCGCGTTCTTGCTGAGCTGTCCGACGCCCCGATCTGGGAGGGGCTGACGGTCAACGGCGTGAAGGTCAGCAAGCGTGTGGTCTGCGTGGATCGCACCTGGGCACCGGACGGCGGACCCGACGACAAGGGCGGGAACGCCGGATACGTCGTCGTGAAGTTCCCGAAAAAGAAGAGCGGGAAGATCAAGCTTGGCGACCCGCAGGACGGCGCGTGTGCGGACTACGAGCCCACAGCTGCAACCGCGGTCGCGAAGGTGCATGTACCTAAGAAGCTCAAGAAGAAGAGGGGCCTGCTGGTCAGCACCAAGTTCGGAGACGAGTGGCCGCTGACGGTGCCTTACGCGGTTGTGCGCTGCAAGAACATCACCGCGGGCGGCATGGATCTGAACGTCGTGACGCTCAAGGCTCCCGACGGCACTCGCTACGCGGTCAACGGCACCGCACAGGACCACACCTCCTACCCGGAAATCGATCCCATCTGGGCACCTAATCCTGACGTCGACGGATTGAGGATCGACATCTCGCCCGTGATCAACGCAGGCCTGAAGCTCTGCGATTAGTCAGAAGGAGTCATCACCATGGCACGAGAAAAAATTGAACTACGCTCCGATATCCAGGCCGCGAAGGATCGCGCGGGTACCACAGCTGGCGGCGGTCGCGAACTTCGCAAACTGGAATCGCACCTCTGGGAGGGAGAGACGGTCGAGCACGTCTCAACCGGCGTGTATGGCGAAGGTCTCGGGATAGTCGCACTTACTGACCGGCGCTTGCTGTTCTTAAAGGACGGCGTGATGAAGCAGGTGTCCGAAGACTTCCCACTTGATCGCGTTAGCTCTGTTCAGTGGAACTCTGGAATGTTGACCGGCTCCATAATCGTTTTCGTCTCGGGCAACAAAGCTGAGATTAAGAGTGTGGGGAAGCAGGTCGGCAAGCTGATCGTCGATACCGTGCGCGGGCGAATCAGCTCGAAGGGTGCACCCGCTTCGCCCGCGCCCGTCGCGGTCCCCGAAGCATCGGCCGACGACGTGTTCGTTCAGCTTGAGAAGCTTGGAGCGCTACGCGACGCTGGCATCGTCACAGCCGAAGAGTTCGATGCCAAGAAGGCAGAGCTCCTGTCTCGCCTGTAGGAAGCTCAGAGGAACTACTGCCCCTCCGAAAACCCCTCCTACCGCGCTCCGCCACCCCCGACCGAGCCAAACCGACGTGAACCACCGCAGTTCTCGCGAATGTCCGAGAATGCGGGCGAGAACAGCCCTACGAGGGCCTAGGCGGTTCACGTCGGTTTATACTGGTAATGCGTAAGGGACGTTCTTCCAAACTGGCTACGCGGGTTCGATTCCCGTCATCCCCTCTCTTGTGCCTACTGGGAAG
The DNA here is from genome assembly GCF_003234225.2 of Curtobacterium sp. MCSS17_005. Taxonomy (NCBI): domain Bacteria; kingdom Bacillati; phylum Actinomycetota; class Actinomycetes; order Micrococcales; family Microbacteriaceae; genus Curtobacterium; species Curtobacterium sp. MCSS17_005. The sequence continues at coordinate 1,120,763 of NZ_CP126258.1, read as the reverse complement.
TAGGCCGTCCAGGTCACGGACGCTCAGGCCGAACCACTCCGAAACTCCTCTGTGTGGTTCAACGCGTGGCGGGGGCCCAGCCCCCGGATGGGTGCCAGGCGACGGAGCGCAGCCGCTGTAGGTTGTGAGGAGCAGTCCTCACCTTCCATCATTAGGAACGCAGCCATGCCTTCGGACACCGATGTCCCGTCGCCCCCCACACCCGCGAGCGCCCCTGACGCGGATTCGGAACATTCGAAAGCTGACGAAACTCAGCCGAACGGACCCGACTCGCCGCAAGTTGAAGGCCCTACGGCGGAGCTCCCCGAAGCCAGCGCCGACGCGACCTCAAAGACAACGGATCCCAATAAGAAGCCGCGGAGGACGCGGACGCCTCGGTCCTACCCAGCTGCGTCTTTCCTCGAGTCTTTGCCTCTGGCAGAGGCCATCCAGCGATACGCCGCTGGTCAACGTGTGCGGAGGCTGACGCTCTTCGACCAGATGGGACGCTCGGCGGATTCTGGCACTAGCCGACAGCTGGTGACGAACTCCTCCCAATACGGGCTGACTAAGGGGAGCTATCAGGCTGAGTTCTTGGAGCTGACCGAAAAGGGTTCACTGGCATCAGGCGACGAGTCCCTCGGCCAAGCCAAGCTGGCAGCGCGGCTCCAGCTTGCCATCGCGGACGTCGTGCCGTTCAACGCACTGTACGAACAGTTCAAAAACAACCGCATGCCTGCCGCTTCAGTCATGGTCGACTTTGTCGTGGAACAAGCCCTTACGTCGAAAGCACACTCGAACGAGTGCGTTGAGACGTTCCTCGCGAACGCCCGTGACCTCGGACTACTCACGACGTACGCCGGTGCCGAGCGACTCCTCACCTTCGAGATCCTCCTGGACGAGGTCGCTGAAGAACTACCGGAGGACGACGAGAACGATGCGGACGAAGCTGAGGCTGATCTGCCGCGCCGAGAGTTCCACCGGGCACCCCCGGCACCCCGCAAGAGTGCCAAGTCGCCCGCGCAGGTGATAGCCAACGCCGCTGACCTCACGGATGTTTGCTTCTTGGTGACGCCGATCGGGGATGAGGGGTCGGAGCAACGGATGCATGCGGACCTCATGTTGGGCTCTCTCATCGAACCAGCGCTGGAGACGCTTGGGCTGCGCATAGTCCGCGCAGATCGCATCAGCACACCGGGCATGATCACTGCTCAAATCATTGACCATCTCGTTCGAGCTCCGCTCGTGATCGCGGACCTTTCCTTCGGCAATCCGAACGTGTTCTACGAGCTTGCTCTGCGGCACGCGAGTCGGCTACCGGCGGTCCAGCTAATCCGGTCGGGCGACCACCTACCGTTCGACGTCGGGCAGTTCCGCACTGTTCCGATCGATATGACGAGCATCTTCACGCTGGTGCCACAGATCGACACCTATAGGGCGGAGATTGCTCGACAGTGTCGGGCGGCGCTCAGCGAGCACGGTGACGCAGAATCGCCCCTATCCCTCTTCTACCCGAGATTCTGGGATCAGTACGGGGATCACACCTCCGCGACGTAGGCCTCGAACCGAGCGATCTGGTCGTATCAGTCGGTTGGGTAGAGGTGTCAGTAGATGGTGTCGGTCGTGGAGACAAACGCGTGCCATCCATCGGCTGACCTCGTACGGCTTGAAGCCCGCGGCGGGCAAGAGTGAAGCGTACGTGTGTCGTAGATCGCGGAAGCGCATGTGTTGCTTCACACCCGGCTGCTGGGCGGCAGGCACGAGGTAGTAGGCGCGTACCCCCCCCCCCGTCGATGTTCCGGGATCAGTCAAGCCGACGAGAGCCGTTGCCGCTTCCCAGAACAGCGCGTCGGGGTCGCTGCTGTTTGGGATGCACGAGCAGGTACTCGCGCAAGTCAACGATGAGCGAGCGCGAGAGTAGCGGCACGTTCCGGGTTGAACGAGCGCCCCTATTGGAGATGCCCACCTGCCACTCGCCATTCACGCGCCGGATAGAGGGCCCAACTTCTACGTACCCGGCCGAGAGGTTGAGGTCGCGGATGCGTAACCCTTGCAACTCGGTGGCTCGTAGCTCAGTGCCCGCCGCGAAGCGGATCAGCAGCCCTCACGGCGCTCACTCGTCCAACTCCTTTGGTACCTGCTACCCCTGTGCTGCGATCAGGAACAACGGCGCGAACCCCTCGACATTGGTGGCGCATGGGACGTCCACGGCGTCGTATGGTTGTAAGCAATCAGCCGTTGTCGCAGCGCGAACCGGAACACCGTGTTCAGCGCGGTGAAGGAGCTCCTCACGGTGGAAGACGTGCTGCCGGACGTGATGAGGTCAACACTCCAGGCCTCCACCTACTGAGAAGTGCCGGTCGAGATGCTGCAGCCGCAAGCCGGACAGGCGCCCCAGCTAGATCCGGCGCTATGGGTGCCGAGAACCAGGCACAAGGGCTATCGGGAGCCGACTCTGAGCCATACTCTCGTTCGCGTGAACAAGCACCTCTCCTTCGCCGTCATGGCGCTCGCGGCAGTCAGCATCGTCGCGAGCACGGCAGCACTGCCGGCGGGCGCGGCGTCCGCTGCCCCTACCCGGACCACCGCGACCGGCGAACCGACGCCCACGGCGACCGCGAAGAAGTCGAAGCGAATCAAGAAGGCCGAGAAGCGGGTCCTCGCTGAACTGCCCGATGCGCCGATCTGGGAGGGCCTGACGGTCAACGGGGTCAAGGTCAGCAAGCGTGTGATCTGCGTAGACCGCACGTGGGCTCCGGGCGGAGGACCGGACGACAAGGGCGGCAACGCCGGGTACGTCGTCGTCAAGTTCCCCAAGAAGAAGAGCGGCAAGGTAAAGCTCGGCGACCCGCAAGACGGGTTCTGCGCCGACTACGCGCCCCCTGCTCCGGCGGCCAAGGTCCACGTTCCGAAGAAGCTCGAGAAGAAGAAGGGCCTGCTGGTCAGCACCAAGTTCGGAGACAAGTGGCCGCTGACGGTGCCCTACGCGGTCGTGCGCTGCAAGAACATCACCGCGGGCGGCATGGATCTGAACGTCGTGACACTCAAGGCTCCCGACGGCACCCGCTACGCGGTCAACGGCACCGCACAGGATCACACGTCGTACCCGGAAATCGACCCCATCTGGGCACCGGATCCTGACGTCGACGGGTTGAGGATCGACATCTCGCCCGTGCTCGAAGCGGGCCTGAAGCTCTGCAAGTAGCACGGGACCGGTCCGTCTGCACGGTTTGACTCCGGCGACGGATGCCCGCCAGCCTCAGAGCGCTCCGAGCGGCGCTTCTCCGACTTCCTGCCGCAGCATCCGGTACTGCTGCTCCCAACCGGGAGTGCCGCGTCCAGCGACGTGCAGTGCGGTCCGGACGACTCCGAGCGCACGGTCGAGTGCACCGGACTCGTCGTCCGCGTCGACACCGATCGAGAAGGTGAGCGTGCCGGTCGACAGGTCAGCGGTCAGGTCCTGGTCGTGGACGTCGTCGAGGTCGAAGAGTGCGTCCGCGATGGCGTCGAAGTCCGCTGCGAGGGCTGCGCGCGGATCGTCCGTTGCCCCGAGTTGCGCCACGCACTCGAGCCGCACGAAGTAGTTCGTCATCACGTTCTCCTGTCCTCACAGCCCGTTCGCGCGAGCCGATACTTCAGATGCACAACGTACCAGGGGTTCGACGGCGTCAAGTGGACCGTGTGCAGGTGTTCGCCGCACGGGCAGTACGCCTTGTAGTACTTCCTCCCCTTCGCGAAGCGCCATCCCCGTGCCTCTGCCCCGCGCATGACCAGTTCGATGTCCTTCTTGGGATGTCGTGGTCGTTCGACCATCGCCACCTCCCCTCCACGCCTTCGACGGTAGGGAGCAGGACCGCGACACCGGGGCCCACCGTCGATGCCTGTGGGGAGCATCGCGATCGACGGACCTGTGGAGGAGTGATGGTCGGTGGCACGCGCGTCAGGGGCCGGCGAACTCCAGGGTGATCTCCGGGGAGTCGCCGAGATCCACCCGGGCACGCTTCCGCTCCGCCGCACGCAACGGCACGAGGTACCCGCCGTCCTTCGGGAACAGCGACGTCGTCCACGTCACCGAGCCGATCGTCACGCGCGCCGGGATCACACCCCACCCGTAGGTGAGCACCGGCGCGAGGTCAGCGATGACCTCGGCAGCGTCCGGCGGCACGACGGCGAAGAAGAACGGTGACGGGCCGCGCCACTCGATCACCTCGCCGCGGAACTCGAGCTCCATGCGGCGATCGTACGGCCGCGGACCTCGCACGGTGCGAGGGGCGCCGAACTCCGTGCGAGGTTCCGCACTCGGTGCGACGGGCGCGGGCTCGCACCGAGTGCGCAACCTCGCACCAGGCGAGCCCTGGGCCCCGCCCTCGCACCAGGCGAACCCGGGGCCCCGCCCTCGCACCACGCCGCGGGAGCCCGCCCAGCGGGACCCGGACGACGGACGCGCCCCGTGCCTCCAGGCCGGAGCCGGGGAGCACGGGGCGCGAGCCGCCGTCAGGACGCGAGCGTCAGCGGTACGACGCGGCCTGTCCGTACAGCACCTCGGTGAAGGAGGAGACGTAGGCGGACTCGTCGCCTCCCGGCAGGTTGTACGTCATGAAGACGCCGTAGCCGTCGGCCTTCGTGCGCTGTGCGAGCGACACCGCCGTCGCCGGCGGGGTGTTCTGGATGTCGACCGCGGCGGCGGAGACCTTCGACTTCGGCAGGCCGGGGATCGTCGGCGCCGTGTAGGTGCCGTAGTAGGGGTTCCAGGCGTAGTCGAGCTTCCCGCCGATCGACGGGCTCGCGGTCTTCAGGGCGTCGGAGGACGGGCCGATGTCGTAGAACGAGATGATCTTGCCCGGCATGTCCGCACGGAGGGCACTGATGAGCCAGCCGATGGACTGCTGGTTCGGCTGCGGGGTGCCGTTCGCGCCGTAGTCCGAGTACTCGTCGTCCAGGTCGACGCCGTCGAGTCCGTACTTCTTGACGGTCGCCGAGACCTGCGCCGCGAAGTCCCGCGCCGCGGCCTTCGTCGGGAAGTTCGCCAGTCCGGCGCCCTGGTGGTTGCCGAGCACCGAGAGCGTGACCTTGATGCCCTTGGCCTGCAGCGGGCGGATCTGCGTGGCGGCCTGGTCGAGGGTTCGCTGCACGTTCTCGTTGTTGTACAGCACCGCCTTGCCGTCCTCGTAGTTGATGTTCGCGGCGAAGATGATCGCCACGTCGAACGCGTTCGCGCCGTTCTCCAGCGTGTACCGCCCGACGTTGGCGAGCTCGTCGTTGTTCACCTCGACGTAGGCGATGCTCGTCGGCCCCGACTTGGTGGGCGCAGCGTGGTGCCCGTGACCATGACCGGAACCGTGTCCGTGCCCGTGGCTGGACCCGGACGAGGAGGGCGCCGCGGACGCTGCGGCGGGCACCAGTGGTGCCGCGAGCATGGCGACCAGTGCGGTCGCGATGCTGAACTTCGTGGACTGCTTCATGTGGTTCCTCCTTGGGTGGGACGGGCGGTCGGTCGGTCGGTCGGTCAGTCGGTCGGTCAGTTGCGCGGGAACCGGAAGGTGCGGACCTCGTAGGCGTCGACGGCGAACGAGGACGCGGCGAAGTCGGCCGACGCCTCGGCGTCACCGAGCGGCTCTTCGAGCAGCGTGACCTCGGCAGCCGGCCCGAACGCAGCACCGTCGGCCGAGACCGCGATGCCCCCGGTCCCCCGCTGCCCGGACGGCTCGTAGACGCGCACGACCAGGTCACCCGACCGGTCGTCGGCGAGCTTGACGCTCGACAGCACGACGTCGCCCGACACCTGCACGAGCGGCGCGAAGCCGTGCGCCGCGGTGATGGTCCGCGCGCCCGCGTTCATCCGCACGCCGGCCGACGTGGCTCCGAGCTGGTCGGTGCCGATGACGATGCCGTACCGGTGCGTCTGCACGCCCTGGTCGGTCTCGGGGTCCGGGAACCGCGGTGCCCGCAGCAGCGACAGCCGCACGGTGGTGGTGACGTGCCCGTCGACGGCGTCGCGCGTGGTGTCGAAGCCGTGGATCGAGTCGTTCACGAGGGCGACGCCGAAGCCCGGCTCGGACACGAGCACGTAGCGGTGCATCGAGGTCTCGAACTTCGCGGCCTCCCACGAGGTGTTGGTGTGCGTCACCCGCTTCTGCGCGCCGAACTGCGTCTCGGCGACGGTGTGCTCGGCGCGGACGTCGAGCGGGAAGGCCACCTTGAGGGACTTCTCGGTCTCGTGCCAGTCGGTCACCTGGTCGAACTCCAGGGTGCGCGACCCCGGCGCCAGGACGATCTCCTGCGTCACCGTCGAGTCGCCGAACGCCCGGGACACGACGACCCGTGCAACCCCGGACTCGTCGACCGACGCGGCCAGCCCGGTGGTCGACACGAGGTCCTCGACGCGGTTGCGGTAGTACCGGTCGACGTCCCACGCGTCCCACATGTTCGGGAAGTCCTGGTGCAGCTGCAGCAGGTTCGCCGCCTGGCCGGCCGCGATCGCCTCCCGCCCGCTCGTCTGGATCGACGACTCGGACGCCACCGACACCGTTCTGCGGTACCTGCACGCCCTCGGGCACCGACGCATCGCGCACGTCGCCGGCCGGCCCGAGTTCGAGCACACCGCCATGCGCATGGACCGGCTCCGGGCGTTCGCTGCCGACGAGGGGCTCGACGACACGGTCTCGGTACCGACGGACCACTCGGCCGAGGCCGGCGCCAGCGCCACCCGCACCCTGCTGTCGAGGAGCATCCGACCGACCGCGATCGTCTACGACAACGACGTGCTCGCCGTCGCCGGGCTGGGCGTGGCGAGCGAGATGGGCGTCGCGGTGCCCGGCGACGTCTCGATCGTGTCCTTCGACGACTCGGCGATGATCCGGCTCGTCCGGCCAGCGATCACCTCGCTCACCCGCGACACGGTCGAGCTCGGACAGCGTGCGGCGACCCTACTGCGCGCGCAGATCGACGCCAGCGCCCCGCTCCCCTCACGCCCGGGCCCCTCGCTCACCCTGAGCGTCCGCGAGTCCACCGGCCGCGCCCCCGCCTGACCCGCTCCGGAGGTCGGCGCCGACGACTCGCTCCCGCTCCCGCCGCCGCTCCCCCTCCCGCTCCCGAAGCGCGGCGCGGCTGCCTGGATCTGGCGCGCACACACCGGTCGGCGACGGGACGACGTGGTCTTCTCCGCGCCGTGACGGTTCTGGTTCACGAAACCCGAGGATCGTGAACCAGAACCGTCATCGATGCGAAGCGGAACCTCCTACACCCGCGGGCAACGGTCACCGGCGGTTCGTCGGGGGTCGGACCCGCTCGAGAGCCCGCCGCATGGACGACGTCGTGCTGAAGCCGAAGCGGGTCGCGACGTCGGACGGGCGGTCGCCTCGGGTGAGTGCGCTCCGGACGGCGAGACTGCGGTACCAGCGGCCGAGCTGCGCGGGCGAGCAACCCGTCACTGCGGCGCACCGGCGCTCGAGGGTGCGCTCCGACATCCGGACACCGACGAGGAGGGCCTGCGGAGACGACGGACCGGCCGGATCGAACAGGCGGTCGAGGACCCGCGCGAGACCGTTGTCGCCGAGCATCGGGGGCGGGTTGTCGCGGAGCACCGTCGTGACGACGAGCCGTGCGAGGGCCTGCTGCTGCGCGCCGTGCCACCTCCCGCCGTCGAGGTGCCCGACGTGGCGGAGCGCGAGGCCGACGTCGGGCGAGGGAGCCCCGGGCGGACCGGTGGTCGCGACGGGTGGGAGTGCGAGGACCTCGTCGGCGAGCGGGCCGAGCGTTGCGGCGCCGACGAGGACACCGGTCAGCGCGAAGAGCGCCTCGTGCGGGAACGCGTACGTCTCCGCGACGCGGGGCGGGCCGGAGCGCTCGGGGCCCGTGCTGATCGTGATCGTCGCGTGCCCTTCGACGAGGGCGGCGGTGCCGGCGTCGACGATCGCGATGTCCTCTCCGTGCCGGACCCACACGGAGCGGGACCGCGTCGCCACCCAGACGTGGGTGCCCGTCGGTTCGACGTCGAGCGTCCACGCCTCGTCGTCGGACCGGACCTCGGTGCCCGGCCCGACCTGGAGCCCGACGGCGTCGATCAGTGCTCGGAGCGCGTCACCCATCCGACGAGCGTGCTCCACGGGCAGGACGCGCGGACGTGGATCGGGCGACCTGTGGAAGAGGGGGGATAACCCCACCCGGGGTGGGGAGAGGGCAGGATGGGGGAACGGCTCCGCGATCGCGAGGCTGGATGCATGACCGACACCGACCGCCTCGACCAGGCGCGAACCGTCCCGCTGGACGACGTCACGCCTTCGCCCGACCAGGCCCAGACCGTCCCGCTGGGCGACTCCGTGCCCCCTGGAGCCACCAAGCCGATGCCCCAGTACCCGCGCCAGCACCAGCAGGACCCCCAGGACGCCCCGCAGTCCCCGCCGGCGTCGTGGAGCGCCACCCCGCGGGTCGGGTCCGGTCCGGTCGGTGGTTCCGGTCGCGGGTCCGGCATGACCGCCGGGCAGTTCTACCGTGACGCGTGGAAGCGCCTGCCGCGGGACTTCGGCTACATGGCGCTCACCGCCGTGCTGCTCTGCACGCTGTACTTCGCGTTCCCGACGGCGATCTTCGGTGGCGGGTTCCGCGACCTCTTCAACCCCTTCGTCCTGCTCATGTTCTTCATCGCGCTGTTCGTGGCGCGGTGGCTCGGACAGTTCGAGAAGCTCCGCATGAGCTGGGCCGACCGACGCCCGATCCGCCCGGTGGACTGGACGCCCCGCTGGCAGCAGAACTGGTGGACCCGCACCGGCTCGGCCGTCGCCAACCCGCACTACTGGCTCTACCTGCTGCACGCCGCGGTCGTGTACCCGCTCGTCGCGGTCTTCACCGTGGGCGCCGGAGCCCTGCTGTTCGTCGGCTTCCTCTGGCCCGTCGGGCTCGCGGTGGTCGCGTTCGCCAACGGGCTGAGCGCGCAGTACTTCGGTTGGGACACGACGGCCGTCGTCGGGTTCGGCGCCCTCGGGTTGCTGTCGATGGCCGCATCGGTCGTGCTCTTCCCGCTCTGGGCCCGCGGATCCGTCCTGGCGCACTACTGGGTCGACTTCGGCCTGCTGGGCGGCTTCCGAGCCGAGCAACTCGAGCAGCGTGTCGCCGGCCTGCAGGCCTCCCGCGCCGGTGCCGTCACCGCCGAGGGGCAGGCGCTCCGCCAGATCGAGCGCGACCTGCACGACGGCCCGCAGCAGCGGCTGGTGCGACTCCGCATGGACCTGTCCGCCGCCGAACGCGCCTTCGAGAAGGACCCCGAGAAGGCCAAGCAGCTCATCGGTGAGGCATCCGAGCACGCCCAGGACGCCCTCGACGAACTGCGCGCACTGTCACGCGGCTTCGCCCCGCCGATCCTGCTCGACCGCGGACTCGTCGCGGCGCTCGAGGCACTGGTCGCCCGCACCCCGATCCCGGTCGGTCTGGACGTCCGGCTACCCGAGGGCCTGGAACTCGCCACGGAGATCCAGCGCAACGTGTACTTCACGGTGAGCGAGCTGCTGACGAACACCATGAAGCACGCCGGCGCCACCACTGCCGGGGTGTACCTCGGGCTGGTCGTCGACGCCTCGGGCCTCTGGTACCTGACGGTCAGCGTCACCGACGACGGCCGGGGTGGCGCACGACCGCAGCAGGGCCACGGGATCGAGGGCCTGATCGGCCGCATGCGGGCCCTCGACGGCGACCTGGTCGTCTCGAGCCCCGAGGGCGGCCCGACCGAGGCCACCGCCCGGATCCCCCTCGGTGCCCTGAACGGCGTCCCGACGGCGGCGAACCAGCGGTCGTGACCCCACGGGGGCGCCCGCGCTCCCACTAGGCTGGTCGGCATGACAGACGGCCCGGATGCAGCACGCATCCGGGCCGTCGTCGTCGACGACGCCATCCTGCTGCGCGAGGGCCTGGCCCGCGTGCTCGACGAGGCCGGCATCGACGTCATCGGGCAGTACTCCGACGCCCGGGCCTTCCTGGCGACGCTGCCCGAGGGTGCACCCGACGTCGTGGTGATGGACGTGCGGATGCCGCCGACCTTCACCGACGAGGGTGTCCGCGCCGCCGTCGAGACCCGCCGGATCGCTCCACGGACGGGTGTGCTCCTGCTCTCCCAGTACGTCGAGGCCACCTACGCCGAGGACGTCCTCGCGGCCGGCGCGACCGGCATCGGCTACCTGCTCAAGGACCGCGTCACCCGGCTCGAGGAGATCGACGACGCCGTCCGCCGCATCGCCGCCGGGGGCACCGTGCTCGACCCCGAGGTCGTCACGCAGCTGATGAGCCGCCGCCGCGACCCGCTCGCAGCCCTGACCCCGCGCGAGCGTGACGTGCTCGGGCTGATGGCCGAGGGCCGCACGAACGCCGCGATCGCCCGCGCCCTGGTGATCGGCACCGGAGCCGTCGAGAAGCACGTGTCGAGCATCTTCGGCAAGCTCGCGCTCGAGGACACCGGAGAGGACCACCGCCGCGTCCTCGCCGTCCTCGCCTACCTCGGATGAGCCGAGCCCGAGGATGAACCGAGCCCGAGGATGAACCGGGTCCCCGCACCCCTGCTGGCCCTCACCGCGATGGTGTCCGTCCAGCTCGGCGCCGCGATCGCGAAGACCCACTTCGACGACGTCGGCGCGGTCGGGGCCGCCACGCTCCGGCTCGTCATCGGCGCCGTCGTGCTCGCCCTGGTGGTCCGTCCCCGCGTCCGGCACTGGACGCGGGCGCAGTGGCTCGGTGCGGTCGGCCTCGGCCTGGCGCTCGGCGGCATGAACGTCTTCATCTACCTGTCGTTCGCGAGCATCCCGATCGGTGTCGCCGTGACGATCGAGTTCCTCGGGCCGCTCGCCTTGTCGCTCGTGCACACCCGGCGCTGGCGCGATGCCCTGTGGGCCGTGCTGGCGCTCGCCGGGGTCGTGCTGCTCGGCGTCGGTCCGACCGCGGTGACCGAGGTGGGTGGGGTCGCCTGGGCGGTCCTGGCCGCCGGAGGCTGGGCGGGCTACATCGTGATGAACCGGCACGTCGGTGCCGCGATCCCCGGCGTCGACGGGCTCGTCGTGTCGATGGTGGTGGCGATGCTGGTGTCGTTGCCGTTCGGGCTCCGGTCCGCGGTCGACGGCGTCCTGCGCGAACCGACGCTCCTGCTCGTCTTCGGTGCCGTCGCCGTGCTGTCCAGCGTGCTGCCGTACGCCCTCGAGATGCTCGCACTCCGCCGGATGCCGACACGGGTGTTCGGGGTGCTGCAGAGCCTCGGCCCGGCGATCGCCGCCTTGGCCGGCCTGGTGGTGCTGGCCGAGGGGCTGTCGGTGCTCGAGACGGTCGCCCTGGCGTGCGTCACCGCCGCGAGCGTCGGCGTGACGCTGTCGGCACGTCGCCGGCGCGGCGGACCGGTGGGGTGAACGAAGAGGAGGCCCGGATCACGTCCGCCGACGGCGGTGCGTGATCCGGGCCTCCTGGAGAAGACCGTCTACTCGTCGCGCAGGAAGTCTGCGTACGTGGGTTCCGACTGCTCGCCCGACAAGAGGGACGGATCGTTGATCCGACGCTCGACGTAGGCGCTGATGACCTCGGGCGGGGTGAGCACGTGGGCGACCCAGGACGGCACCGCTGCGTTCTTCATGGTGCCTCCTTCGTGAGTACGGATCCGGACCGATTGCCTCGATCAGTGAGTTACTTGCTGAACCCGCGTTCGCTAAACCATCCTCGGGGTGCGGGCGGAAGTCAACGCAGTGCGTTCTGCGGACTCCGGTTCGCGCTGTCCCGGTCGACACGGAGCGTGCGGTGCTTCACCGCGGAGCGCCACACCCACGCCTCGGCCTGCTGCCCGAACTGCGCCCACTCCACCAGCACGGCGTCGCGGGTCCAGCTCTTCGCGAAGGCCTTCACCCGGACATGGAAGGTCGGGAACTGGATCCACGCCCAGACCGGCTTCGGGGTGACGGCGTGGCAGACGTCGCCGCCGCGGGCATCCTCGGACAGGGAGTACGCGCGCGGACGCTCGACCTCCGGGTGCTCCGGGGGCTGCCACCGGTTCTCGCGACGCCGTCCCACGACGGTATTCGAACGTGTGTTCGAACGACAGTCAAGTCGACCGCGTCGTGTGGACGACGACCTGGCGTCGGACGGGCGTGTCGTCGGCGGGCGGCGAGCCGGGGCGGATGGGCACGCGTTCCCACCTCGTTGACGGTTCTGGTTCACGATCCCCGGGCGGCGCGAACCGGAACCGTCATCGCGCGGACACGAACGTCCGTCCCTCGCCGAGCGGAGGGGTGTTCCGCTGGCGGGGTCCCGGGGCATAGTGTGCGGGCATGCAGAGCAGCACGGGGGTACGGGTGGTGTCGGCGGCCGCGGTGGTGGCGGCGCTGGTGTTCGGAGCGGCCGGACTGGTCGGGACGGTCTGGTTGGCTCCTTGGGACCTGCCCCGCGGGCTGCTCCTCGGCGCCACGGTCGTCGCCGGCATCGCTGCCGTCGTCGTGCTCGTCGCCGCGGTGCGCGCTCGAGACCGCCGGGCGCTCACGTTCGCGGTGTCCGTGCTCGCGTTCGCGCTCGTGTCGCTGGTTCCCGGACTGTTGATCGATGTGTTCCTCGTCGTCGCGCAGGCGGCGCTCGTGGTCTTCGGCGTCATCACCGTCCGGAGTGAACCGGGTGCGCACCGGGCCTTCGGATGGATCGTCACGGTGGCGGCTGCAGCGTGGTTCGTCACCGCACTGCTGTCGGAGACCGTGCTCCTCACAGCGCTCCCGCAGGAGTCGCTCGGTGTCGCCTTCGCGGTCCCGGGCCTGCTGCAGACCGTCGCCTACCTGGCCGCGGCCGTGCTCGTCGCCGTGCCGCTGCTGCGCCCGGTGGGCCGCGGGGCCGGCGTGCTGTGGGCCTCGGCCGAGGTGCGCTGAGCCGGACTCCCGCCCGCCTCAGCCCGCGCTGGCCGCCAGGCGCTCGGAGCGTCGGCGTGCCTGCTCCGCGGGGTCCGGCACCGGGGCGGCCTGGATGAGCCGTCGTGTGTACGGGTCCTGGGGCGAGCGCAGGATGGCGTCGCGCGTCCCGTGTTCGGCGACCCGGCCGCCGTGCAGCACGACGACCCGGTCGCACAGGGTGTCGACCACGGCGAGGTCGTGCGTGACGAACAGGCACGCGAACCCGAGGCGCTCCTGCAGCTCGCGGAACACGTCGAGCACGCGGGCCTGCACCGACACGTCGAGCGCGCTCGTCGGCTCGTCGGCGATCAGGAGCGCGGGGTCGAGGGCCACCGCGCGGGCGATCGCGACGCGTTGCCGCTGGCCTCCGGAGAGTTCGTGCGGGTAGCGCTCGGCGTACCCGCCGTCGAGACCGACGTCGGCGAGGAGCCGCTCGACACGCTCCTCGACCTGCACTGCCGGCAGCCGGAGGATCTGGCGGAGCGGCTCGGCGACGGTCTGCCCGACGGTGTACCGGGGGTTGAGCGACCGGAGCGGGTTCTGGAACACCACGCCGACGTGCTGGCGCATCTGCCGGCGGGCGGCTCGTCGTGCGCCGGCGACGTCGGTGCCGTCGACGACCACCGAGCCGGAGGTGATCGGCGCGAGGCCCACCGCGGCCCGGCCGATGGTGGTCTTGCCGCTGCCGGACTCCCCCACCAGGCCGACGATCTCGCCACGGCCGACGGTGAACGACACGTCGTCGACGGCACGGAAGCGCCCGCGCAGGGCGCCGCCGTACTCGACCACGAGGTGCCGGACGTCCAGGACGGCGGCCGGGGGCTCCGTGGCGGAGCCGAGCCGGGCCTCCAGACCGGACCCGGTGCCCATGCGCGGGACCGCAGCGAGGAGTTCGCGCGTGTAGTCGGCGGACGGTGCGGCGAAGACCGCCTCGGCGGTGCCGGTCTCGACGACGCGTCCGCGGCGCATCACGACCACGCGGTCGGCGAGGTCCGCGACGACACCCATGTCGTGGGTGATGAGCAGGATCGCGGTGCCGGTGCGCTCGCGCAGCGCGCGGAGGACGTCGAGCACCTCGGCCTGCACGGTGACGTCGAGGGCGGTCGTCGGCTCGTCCGCGATGAGCAGGTCCGGATCGGCGGCGAGCGCCATCGCGATCATCACGCGCTGGGCCTGCCCGCCGGAGAGCTCGTGCGGGTACTGGGCCAGGCGGCGTTCGGGTTCGGGGACCTCCACGGCGCGGAGCAGCTCGAGCGAGCGTTCCCGGACGGCGGCGCGGTCGTGCTGGCCGTCGGTGCGTCGGACGGCCTCGGCGAGCTGGAACCCGATGGTGAACACCGGGTTCAGCGCCGCGGACGGGTCCTGGAAGATCATCGACACGCTGCGGCCCCGGACCGACCGGAGGGTGCGCTCGTCGGTGCCGATGACCTCGAGGTCGCCGAGCCGGATGCTCCCCGAGGCGCGCGCACCGTCGGGGGCGATGCCCATCGCGGTCATCGCGGTCATGCTCTTGCCGGAGCCGGACTCCCCCACGACCGCGACGACCTCGCCCCGGGCGACGGTGAACGAGGCGTCGTCGACGGCGCGGACCACCTCGCCGTCGACGTCGACGTCGAAGGTGACGGTGAGGTGCTCGACGGTCAGGACGTCGGTGGTGCCGCTCATGGGGTCTCCGGGGGGTCGGTGTCGTCGCGGGCGGCCTTGAAGGCCTCCCACTCCTCGAGCATCTTGCGGTGGTAGCCCTGCAGCCACTGCATGTAGTCGCGGCCGTTGAGCAGACGCTCACGGACCTCGGCGTCCACGTCGCCCGTGCCGGTGCGGCCGGCACCCTCGACGACGGCGAGCCCGCGGCCGATGATGTCGCGCTGCCGGTCGAGGTACTTCCGTTCGCTGGCGAGCCAGGAACCCCAGACGTCGGCCTCGGCCCGGAAGTAGTGACTGCGCTCGCCGGGGACGATGTGGCGCTTCACGAACCCGGAGTCGACGAGCCGTCGGGTGGCCATCGACACCGACCCCGAGCTGGCACCGAGCGCTGCCTGCAGGTCCGACGACGACGAGTGCGGTGCGCGGGTCATCATCAGGTAGCCCAGCACCCGGGCGTCGGTGAGGGGCATGCCCGCGCCGTCGTTGAGCATCAGGGCGAACTCCTCGACGAACGCCTGGCGCTCCGGTCCGAGCAGCCGGTCGTCGTCGGGGGCCCCTTGGGCGGCGCCCCTGTCGTCCGTCACGAGGCCAGCCCGGCGGCCACCTCGGGTCGCTCGTCCGGGATCGACCACGGCTCCTGCGACATGCCGCCACCGCCGCGGATCGCCCGCACGGTGCCGTCCTCGTCACGCGTGTAGGTGATGTCCTCGTCGACCGAGCCGAAGCGGTTGCCGTGGGTCATCCGCAGAGTGTCGGCGTCGACGACCTCGAGCCGGGTGGGGGTGTCCATCGGCTCGGGGCCGGACGGGTCCACCTCGACGAGCCGGTCACCGATCCGGGCGACGTCGGTGACGCCCCACGGGTTCGCGAAGCGTCCTGTGAAGGCGGCGGCGTCGACGTCGTCGGGTACCGGGGTCCCCGGGGCGTCGGCGTCGGCCGCTGCGTCGAGCATCGCGATGACCGCTGTGGCGATGAGCGTGGCGGGTCCGGCGGCGGCACTCGTGAGCACGGACACGACGAGTCCGGACGCCGGGTCGAACATCGACTGGGTGATGTGGCCGGGGAACCCGCCCGAGTGGCCGCGGATCTCCCGTCCGCCGATCCGGTCGACGATGAACCCGGCACCGTAGCCCCGGGCCGCGGGGTCGTCGGTGGCGCTCCAGGCCTTCCGCTGCGCGAGGCGCTTGGAGTGGTCGTCGAGCAGGGTGCCCTGCCCGATCACGTGCTGCGAGAAGTAGCGGACCAGGTCGGACGCGGTGCCGTGGAACCCGGTGGCGGCGGCCATCGCGCGGGTGTCGACGTGGTCGATGCGCTGCCGGTGCCGCGCGGTGTGGAAGCCGGTGTACCCGACCACGAAGTCGTCGGCGCGTGCGGGGTCCCAGTCGGGGCCGGTGTTCCGCAAGCCCAGGGGTTCGGTGATCGACTCGCGCACGAAGTCGTTGTACGACTGCCCGGACACCGCCGCGATGACCAGGCCGAGCAGGGAGTAGCCGAGGTTCGAGTAGTTGAACGACGAACCGGTCGGCACCTTCTGGCCCCGGTCGAGCACGAGCGCCAGGAGTTCCTGCTCGTCGGGGAACGGGCGGAGCAGGGACCAGTAGTCGCCGTCATGCCCGTCGCGGATGACGCCGGCCCCCATCTCCATGAGCTCGCGCAGGGTGGCGTCGGCGAGCGGCGAACCGCCGTCGACCAGTGCCGGGACGTACGTGCCGACGGTGTCGTCGAGCCGGAGCGACCCGCGCTCGGCGAGCCGCAGCAGGGCCGTCGCGGTGAAGGTCTTCGAGTGCGAGGCGATGCGGAACAGGTCGGTGGTGGTCAGGCGGCGCCCGGCCTCGACGTCGGCGTAGCCCCAGGCCTCGTCGAACAGGACCTCGCCGCCGTACCCGACGGCGACCTGCACGCCGGGCACCCGCAGCTGCCACACCTTGTACGACACCCACTCACGGATGTAGGGCAGGGTCTTCCGGTACGCGGAGAGGGTGTCGGTCACGGTGGTCCTTTCGAGAAGCGGTGGTTCGAGTCTGGCGCGTCGATCGCTGCGGCGTCCGCCGCGACGCACGTCAGCGCCGACGCGGGTCGAGTGCGGCGCGCAGCGTGTCGCCGAGCGCGATGACGGCGAGCACGGTCACGGCGAGGAACGCCGCCGGCGCGATGAGCATGTGCGGGGCGCGGAGGAACTGCGAGGTCGCCGCGGACAGCTGCAGCCCCCACGAGATCGCCGGACGCTCCAGCCCGATGCCGAGGTAGGTCAGCGACGACTCGGACACGATGACCCCGCCGACGGTGATGGTGGCGAGCACGAGCAGCGGCGAGATCGACGACGGCAGCACGTACCGGGTGGTGATCCGCCACGTCGACAACCCCATCGTCCGGGCGGCGAGCACGAACTCGGCACCCCGGACGCTGCGGACGCTCGACCGCACGAGCCGGGCCATCGTCGGCCACCCGAACAGCGCGAGCACGAGCGACACCGTGAGCACCGACCGCTCCCCCACGCTGTTCAGCACGACGACGGCGCCGAGCAGGAACGGGAACCCGAGGAACACGTCGGTGAGCCGGGCGAGGACGGCGTCGACCCACCCGCCGACCATGCCCGCGACGGTCCCGACGACGACCGCGACCATGCCGGCGAGCAGGGTCGTGAGCACCGCGACGGCGATCGACGACCGGGTGCCCCAGATGACGTTCGCGTACACGTCGCAGCCCTGCAGGTCGAAGCCGAACGGGTGCCCGGCGGTCGCTGACGCCCCGCTCCGGCCGAGGTCGCACACCCGGGGGTCGCCGTGGCCGAACAGGCCGGCGAAGAGCTGCGGGAACGCCGCGATGAGCAGGACCACCACGAGCACCGACGCGGGCACCCAGAACCCCGGCGTCCGGGCGGCGGCGAGCAGTGGCCGGCGCCGGACCCCGACGACGGGTTCGACGGTGGCGCCGAGGGCTTCGGTGGTCATCGGGAGGCTCCTGTCCGGACGCGCGGGTCGAGGGCGGCGTGCAGCAGGTCGACGAGCACGCTCGTGACGAGGAACACCAGGATGAGGGCGGTCGAGATGCCGACGACGACGGCGCCCTCGTGCGAGCGGATGCCCTGGAACAGCAGGTTCCCGACGCCCGGCAGGTTGAAGATGCCCTCGATGATGACGGTGCCGCCCATCAGGTACCCGAGGTCGGTCGCCAGGTAGGTGGCGGTGGGGATGAGGGAGTTCCGCAGCACGTGCACGCCGACGATCCGGCCCGGCGCGAGCCCCTTGGCGCGGGCCGTCCGCACGTAGTCGGCGTCGAGCGTCTCGATCATCGACGTCCGGGTGAGCCGGGACACCGCGGCCAGGCCGAACAGGGCGATCACGAACGCCGGCAGGACGTACGCGGTTGGCCACCCCGCGGTGACACCCGCGACCGGGAACCAGTGCAGCCGCACCGAGAACACCAGCTGCAGGGCCACGCCGAGCACGAACACGGGGACCGCGCCGACGACGATGGTGCCGACGAGCACCGTCTTGTCGAGCACGGTGCCGCGCCTGAGCGCCGAGACGACGCCGAGCCCGATGCCGAGGACGATCTCGAGCGCCCACGCGCTCAGCGCCAGCGTGATCGTCACCGGCCACCGTGAGGCCATCTGCTCGCCGACGGACTGCCCGTTGAAGTCGGTGCCGAAGTCACCCCGGAACAGTCCGCCCAGGTACTGCACGTACTGCAGCCACAGCGGCTGGTCGAGGTGGTACTCGGCCCGCAGCGCCCGCACGACCGAGTCGGTCAGGGGGCGCTCGCCGCCGAGCGCCTTGATCGGGTCGCCGGGCAGCGCGAACGTCATCGCGTAGATCAGGAAGGTCACCCCGAGGAACACGATGACCAGGCCGCCGAGTCGGCGACCGACGGCGAGCGTCGGACGCATCACGCGCCTCCCGACACGGCCGCCGACACCGGACGGGAGGCGCGGGTCGGGTCCGCCACGTGCGCCGCGCAGGCGAGGATCGCCCCGTACTGCACGCCCACGAGCTTCCCCACCGGGATCGGCTGCGCACCCGTCGACGCGTCCGCCTGCCAGTGCGCGTACCGCTCGGCCAGGCGGTCGCGGAGCCGCCGGAGCGGCGCGGACGCCGTGCCGGCGGTCGTCTCCGCCTCGACGGCGCGCAGGAGCATCCCGCCGTAGCGCAGGCGGAAGCAGCGGACGAGGTCCTCGCAGCCGAAGCGCTCCGCGACGGTGGCCGTCCGGTCGGCCGGTTCCCGTTCGGCCCGGCGGCGGTCGGTGTCCGCCATCCCGACGAGCATCGGCACGAACGCCCGGGAGGCCTCGACGAACGGGGACGGGATCGAGAGCATCGGAGACGCCTCGTCGAGGAACGCCTGCAGCTCCGCACCCGAGGCACCGAGCTCGTCCGCGCACCGACGGAGCAGGTCGGCGTACGGCTCGCCGGTCGGGGTCTGGTCGTCGGCATCGGGGTGGCTCCAGTACGGCAGCTCGGCCACCATGCAGAGGGCGCCGTGCCGCATCGCCCACGCCGCGCTCGATCCGCCGTGGATGTGCTCGCCGGGGTCGACGCCGAGTTCCTCGAGGTAGGCGTACGCCGTCTCGATGCCATCCATCGCGAACACCGCCGGGGCGAGCTCCCGCAGGTACGGCGACTCCGGCTCCCCGGTGTCGAGCGGCAGCCCGAGTGCCGCCGGCACCGCGTGCAGGGTGTCGACGACGGCGGGCAGGTCCTCGGACAGGTAGTAGTAGACGCCGCCCATCTCGCCGTTGTGCAGGCTCACGAGCAGGTCCGGCTCGGTGTCGTCGATGAGCCGCATGAACGCGAGCGTCTCGGGCAGCACCTGGTCGAAGTACACCGACTTGTAGCTGTTCGGGAACGTCCACTCGACCTGGCTGTCCGGGGCCGGCCGGTAGAAGTGCCGCGAGTAGAAGACGCGGTCGTGCGGGTCGTGGAACCACGCCTCGTTGAGCCGCATGCCGTCCGGGTCGATCGTCGGGACGATGTGCCAGGTGACGTCGAGCCCGGCCACCCGCTCGTCACCGAGGGCCGTCTCGGCGAGGTGCAGCGCCGTCCACGAACCGATCGGCTCGTTCGGGTGCACCCCGCCGACCACGACGGCCGCGTGCGACCCGGTGCCGATGCGGTAGCTGTGCAGGGGTTCGCCGAGGCGGCTCGTGCCGATCCGGGTGACCGTGACCCGGTCCGGGTGGGCCGCGGCGAGCGTGGCGAACCGGGCGTGCAGGTCGTCGACGAGCGGGAAGCCGTCGCGGTCGGGGACGTCACGGACCAGGTCGAGGACGGTGTGCTGCTCCATGCCCCGCCCTACTTCACGGCGATCTGCGCGATGACGGGGCTGCCCGCCACTGCCGGCAGCTTCGCGATCTTGTCGCTCGTGACGTACGAGTACTTGTCGAAGAAGGTCGGGACGATCGGGAAGTCCTCGAGGACCGCCTCCTGCGTCTTCGTGTAGTACCCGTTCGCCTCGTCCTGGGACCCGGCGGAGTCGGCCTTCGCGAGCAGCGAGTCGACGTCGTCGGACTGGTAGTAGCCGGTGCACGGGGAGCAGCCGCCGGCCGTGGTGAACAGCGCCCGGAGCGTGTTCTGCTGGCTGATGTACAGCGCGCCCCAGTGGCCGAAGTGCGGGCCGGCGACGGTCTTGTCGGTGAGCTCCGAGTAGTAGGACGCCCAGTCGGTGGTGGCCTTCGCCTCGGCGTCGACGCCCAGGTTCTGCCGGATCTGGTTGGCGTACGCCTCGTACAGGGAGTCGAGGCCGGTGCCGCCCGGGTAGACGAGCGTCATCGTGCCGTCGAACCCGCCGGCACTGGCGAGGAGCTTCTTCGCCGCTGCCGGGTCGAACTCGCAGGCGTCGCCGCAGATGCCCTCCTCGGTGCCGGACATCGACGGCGGGGTGAGTGCAGTGGCCGGTTCGTACAGCCCGCCGTAGATCGCGTCGTTGACCTCGTCACGGTCGATCGACATCGAGATCGCGCGGCGCACGTCGGGGTCGGAGTACCGGTCGTCCCACAGCGGGAACCCGAGGTAGTCGATGCCGGGGGCGTCGAAGGAGTGCAGGCGGTCGCCGAAGTCGGCCTTCGCGCTCGTCATCTTGTCGGTCGGCAGGAACAGCACGTCGGCGTTGCCGGCCAGGACGTCGGTGTACGCGGTGTTCATGTCGGAGTAGCTGCGGAAGGTCACCTCGTCGGTGGCGGGCTTCGTGCCCTCGTAGTCCTTCCAGGCCGTGACGGTGAACTCCTGGTCCGCCTTCCACGCCTTCGTCATCTCGTACGGGCCGTTGCCGATCGGCTTCTTGTCGTACGCCTTCAGGTCGTCGTAGGCGGCCGCGGGCATCGGGTAGAACGCCGTCTGGGCCTGGCTGAGCTGCAGGGGGAACTGGCTGTCCGCGTGGGTGAGCGTGACCGTGAAGGTGTCCTTGCCGGTGACCTTCAGCCCCGACATCTCCTTGGTCTTCGGGGTGCCCTTCGCCGGGTTGAGGTCCGTGTACCCGACGATCCCGGCGAGCTGACCGCTGTTCTCCCACGCGTTCGGGCCGTAGGCGACGTGGTTCCAGGCCTTCACGTAGCTCTCGGGCGTGACGGCCTCGCCGTTCTGGAACGTCCAGCCGTCCCGCAGCGTGATCGTCCAGGTGGTGGCGTCGTCGCTCTCGACGCTCTTCGCCGCCACGTACTGCAGGTCACCGTCGGCGTCGGTCTGGGTGAGCGGCGCGAAGACGCTCATCACCTGGTCGAAGGCCACGGTCTGCCGCCCCGGGGTCAGGTGGTCGGGTTCGCCGGTCGCGTAGACCAGGCTCGAGGGAGCGTCGTCGTCGGCCGCGCCGCCGGCCGAACAGCCGGTCGCCACCAGTGCCAAGGTTGCCGCCGCGGCCAGCGCGGCGATCGTCCTGCGTCGCATGATCTCTCCTCGATCGGGTGCGGCCGGATCCCTGCCCGGTCGTCGTGGTGGGAAAGCTAGGCCGGTTCGAATCCCGTCCACAAGACTTCTTTCAATGCGCTCTGAGAGTTTTACCGCGCAGAAACACTGACGAAACGACACCCGTCGCGCGCTCCGCCGCGGTGTGCCACGCTCGGACCATGCGCCACACACCGCACTTCCTGATGACCGACGTCGACGAGGTCCGACGCCTCATCACCGGGAACCCGTGGGCGACGATCGTGTCCCACACCGCGGCCGGGCTGGTGGCGTCGCACTACCCGGTGCTGCTCGAGACCCCCGGCCCCGACGACGACCCGGACGCCCTCGTGCTGGTGTCCCACGTCGGCCGCCCCGACGAGGTCGCGCACGAACTCGGACAGCACGAGGTGCTCGTCGTGTTCCAGGGTCCGCACGGCTACGTGTCCCCCGCCTGGTACCCGCCGGAGCAGTTCGTGCCCACCTGGAACCACATCACCGCACACGTCTGGGGCACTCCCGAGATCCTGTCCGACGACGAGAACTTCCGGGTCCTCGGCGAGCTCGTCGACCACTTCGAGCACGTCATGCCCTCGCCCGTGTCGTTGCAGATCGACGAGGAGACCGCCCGCCGGATGGCCAAGGGCACCGTCGGCATCCGGATCCGCGTCACCCGGTTCGACGCCCGCGCCAAGCTGTCGCAGAACAAGGCCCCCGAGGTGATCGACCGCATCGTCGCCGGGCTGCGGGGCGACGGCCCCTACGCGTCGCCGGCGCTCGCCGACGAGATGGAACGAGCGCGCGGTCTGGAGGAACGGTGAGCGAGATCCTGCTCCGCACCGTCCGGCGTGTGGGAACCTCCGGGGCCCCTGCCGACGTCCGCATCGTCGACGGTCGCGTCACCGAGATCGCACCGACCGGCACGCTCGACCCCACGAGCGTCGACACCGACGTCGTCGAGGCCGCCGGTGCCTGGCTCGGCCCGGGGCTCCGCGACCACCACACGCACTTCGACCAGTGGGCACTCGTCCGCCGCCGTGTCGACGTGACCGGCTGCGACTCCGCCGAGGCGACCGCCGACCTGCTCGCCGCCGTCGCGCGGGCGGGCGTGGCGGACCGCGTCCTGGTCGGACACGGCTACCGCGACGGGATGTGGCCGCACCCTGCCCGACGCGAGCTGCTCGACCGTGCCGCTCCGAGCCTCCCGGTCGTCGTCATCAGCGCCGACCTGCACGCGGTGTGGTGCAACGCCCTCGCGCTCGCGCACTTCTCGGCTGCTGTCGGCCGACCGCTCGAGGCGGGCGAGGACGGGGTCCTGCGCGAGCAGGACGCGTTCGACGTGACCGGTGCGCTGTCGCAGGTGCCGGACGACCTGCTCGACGCCTACGTGGCGGACGCTGCCGAGGCCGCGGCGGCCCGCGGGGTGACGGGCGTGGTCGACCTCGAGATGCGCTTCGGGCTCGACCGCTGGCGCCGCCGGATCCACGCCGGCACCGACGCGATCCGGGTCGCGTCCGGGGTGTACCCGGCCGAGCTCGACGAGGCCATCGCCCGGGGGCTGCAGACCGGCGACGTGGTCGACGGCACGCGGGGCCTGCTCACGATGGGGCCGTTCAAGGTGGTCACGGACGGGTCCCTCGGCACCCGGACCGCCGCGATGACCGACGGCTCCGGCGTACTCGCCTGGCCGTTCGAGGAGCTCGTCGCGATCACCCGCCGTGCCGTCGACGCCGGACTCGTCCCCGCGATCCACGCGATCGGCGACCGTGCGAACACCCTGGCGCTCGACGTCTTCGAGACCGTCGGGGCCCGCGGCACGATCGAGCACGCGCAGTTGCTCGTCGACACCGACGTCGACCGGTTCGCCCGGCTCGGGGTCGCCGCGTCCGTGCAGCCCGAACACGCCATGGACGACCGGGACATCGCCGACCGACACTGGGCCGGGCACACCGACCGGGCCTTCGCCTTCGCCTCGCTCGCCCGGGCCGGAGCGCGCCTGCTGCTCGGGTCGGACGCTCCGGTGGCGCCGCTCGACCCGTGGGTGTCGATGGCGGCGGCCGTTGGTCGGGACCGCGACGGGCGGGACCCGTGGCACCCGGCCGAACGACTCTCGGCACTCGTCGCGTGGCAGGGGTCGACCGACGGACGGGTCGGGGTGTCCGTCGGCGACGTGGCGGACCTGGTGCTCGTCGAGACCGACCCGCTCGCCGCGTCCTCGTCCGCCGCGCTGCGCGGCATGCGGGTGCTCGGGACGGCCGTCGCCGGGCGGTTCACCTACCGAGAGGTGTGAGCGCGCGGGTGTGCCCGTGCCCCGTGGGCTACTTCTGGTCCTTCGGGCACCAGTAGAGCTTCCGACCGGCCATGTCGGCCATCCGGATCTCGGTGCCGCACACCCGGCACGGCTCGCCCTGCCGGTGGTACACCCAGTGGCGGTCCTTGCGTGAACGCAGGGCCTTCTTGTGGTCGGCCTCGGACAGGTCGTCCATCGTCATCATCAGACCGTCACGGACACCGTCGTGCAGCAACTTCGACCAGTCGGCCCAGAGCGCCTTGGCCTGCTTGACGGTGATCTTCTTGCCCGGCTTGTACGGGTCGATGCGCTGCCGGAACAGCAGCTCGGCGCGGTAGATGTTGCCGATGCCGGCCACGACGGACTGGTCCATGAGCAGCTGCCCGATGGCGACGTTCCGACGGCGGACGTTGTCGACGAAGGTCTTCTCGGCCTCGGGCCCGTCGTCGTTCATCGGGTCGGGGCCGAGCTTGTCGAGCGCGCGCTGCACCTCGGCCGGTGTCTCCACGACGCACGCGGTCGGGCCGCGCAGGTCGGCGACGGTGTCCTCGGTGAGGATCCGCACCCGGACCTGGCCGACCGGGCCCGGCGGGAAGGACTCGATCGGGTCCTCCGCCTTCTCCTGCTCGGCCATCCGGTACCGGGCGAGCCGCGGTGCGCCGATCGAGCTGAGCGACTCTTCGCGGTCGTCGTCGTCCGACAGCGCCTCGGCGGTGGAGATCACGCCCGCGAAGTCCCATGCCCCGTACAGCCCGAGGTGGACGCGGAGGAACAGGTCGCCCTCGAACTCCAGGAACATCTGCTTCGCGACCGCACGCGCGGCGATCATGCGCTTGCCGTCGAGCTGCGCGGCGCCGGCGGCGAAGCGACCCTGGGGGCTCGACACCTCGCAGCGCTTGCCGACGAAGTGCCGGGTGAACTGGTTGGCGATGCGGTGGACGGAGTGACCCTCGGGCATTGGTCTTGTCTACTCGGTGTTGCTGGGCCGCTGGGTCGCTGTCCTACTGGTCGATCTGGCGGCCGGCGATCAGCCCGGTGGTCTCGTACTCGGCGAGCTGGGCGATGCGGCGGGCGTGGCGCTCCTCGCCCGAGAACGGCTCGGCGATGAACAGGTCGACGAACCGGATCGCCTCGTCCTCGGTGTGCTGGCGCGCGCCGATGGAGATGACGTTGGCGTCGTTGTGCTGACGGGCGAGCAGCGCGGTCGACTCGTTCCAGACGAGCGCGGCGCGGATGCCCTCGACCTTGTTGGCGGCGATCTGCTCGCCGTTGCCGGAACCGCCGAAGACGACACCGAGCGCCTGGACGCCGGCGCGCTGGTCCTGCACCACGGCGTGCGCGGCGTTGATGCAGAACGAGGGGTAGTCGTCGAGCGCGTCGTACTCGGTCGGACCGTGGTCCACCACCTCGTGCCCGGCTTCGGTCAGGTGGGTTGCGAGGGTCTTGTTGAACTCGAGGCCGGCGTGGTCCGTTCCGAGGTGGATGCGCATGGAACCGATCATATTCCTGCGGCTCCGGGGCCCGGACCACCACTCACTACGGTGCGCGGACCGCCACCACGAGGTACCGGGTGGGGTCGTCGCCCGGGTTGCGGTAGACGACGTCGGCGGGGTCGCCGAGCTCGATCCGGTCCCCCGCGGCCAGGCGCGTCGGCTCGCCGCCGACGACGACCTCGAGCACGCCGTCGACGACCCAGATGCAGTGCCGCAGGAACGCGGTCGCCGACGCCGGGTAGGCCACCTCGCGGCCGGCCGGGAGGCGCACCTCGGTGACGTCGGCGGGGAACGCCGCGCTCGAGACCGGACGGCGGCGGTACCCGGTGGCGGGATCGGTCCAGGAATCGGCGGTCGCGCCGCGCTGGACCCCGCGCGCCTCGTCGGGGTCCGTCACCCTGGGCACCTCGTGCTCCAGGGCATCGTCGAGGAGCTGCGAGATCGTCAGGCCGAAGGCACCGGACAGTCGACCGAGGATCGTCGCGGTGGGGCTGGAGACCCCGCGTTCGACGCGGTTGATCATCGCGCGGGAGACGCCGGACTCCTCGGCGAGCTCGGTGAGGCTCCACTTCCGCTCGGTGCGGAGCCGCTGGAGGCGTTCGCCGAGCGCCCGCTGCTCGGCGACCGGGGTGTCGTCGGCGCCGGTTGCGGGATCGGCGCGCTCGTCGTCTACGATGTGAGACATGACGACAGCATATGCGACGAACGGGGTCGTGATCCGCGACTGCACCCCGACCGACCTCGACGTCGTGCACGCCCTGCACGTCGATGCCGTCCTGCACTCCACCGCCATCTGGCAGGACACCCCGCACCCACGTGCGTACTTCGACGGATGGCTCGCCGAGCGGCGGGGCGGCGGCTACCCGGTGGTCGTGGCCGAGGTCGACGGCGTCGTGGCCGGCTACGCCACGTACTCGCAGTGGCGGCAGCCGGACGGGTACCGGCACACCGTCGAGCACAGCGTCTACGTGGTCGAGACGTTCCGCGGCCGGGGCATCGCGACGACCCTGATGGCCGAGTTGGTCGCGCGCGCCACCGCCGAGGGCCGGCACGTCATGATGGCCGGGATCTGCAGCACCAACACGGGGTCGATCGCCCTGCACGAACGCCTGGGGTTCACCACGGTCGCGGTCGTGCCCGAGGTCGGACGGAAGTTCGACCGCTGGCTCGACCTGACGCTCATGCGCCTGCCGCTCGTCTGACGCGACGGGCGGGGCGGGCGGGGCGGGCGCACCACGGGCCTCCCGGCCGCCCGTCGACGAACGGAACCTGGTTCCGGACACGGAACCACGCGATCCCGCGGTGCTGTGTCCGGAACTTGGTTCCGGAGCGTCAGTTGGTGGTGTCGAAGACCGGGCCGACCGTGCGCGAGCGCTTGAGCTCGAAGAAGCCGGGGTACTTCGCGACGGCGACGACGCCGTCCCACAGGTCGAGCGCCTCCTGGCCCTTGGGCGCCGGGGAGATGACCGGTCCGAAGAACGCGGTGCCCTCGACGGCGATGACCGGTGTGCCGACGTCCTGGCCGACGCGGTCGATGCCGTCCTGGTGGCTGGCGCGCACGGCGGCGTCGACCTCGTCCGTCCAGGCGTACTCGAGCAGGTCGGCGTCGAGGCCGAGCTCGGCGAGCACGGCGGGGACGACCTGCTCCGGGTCGGACTCCTGGCGGTGGTGGATGTGCTCGCCGAGGGCGTCGTAGAGCGGCTTGACGACGTCCTGTCCGAGCCGGAGCTTCGCCGCCGTGACGATGCGCGGGTAGACCTGACCGGCGTGCAGGCGCTCCTTGTAGGTGTCCGGGACGTCCTGGTCCTCGTTGAGGACGAACAGGCTCATCACGTTCCAGGTCACGTCGAGGTCGCGGTGCTCGGCGACCTCACCCACCCAGCGGCTCGTCATCCAGGCCCAGGGGCAGTTCGGGTCGAACCAGAACTCCACGGCGGTGCGCGCGGTGGTGGGGTCGGTCGGGTTGTCCACAGTCGTCTCGGTCACGATCCGAGCGTACGCGGCGTCGCTAGGCTGGAACCCATCGTCCCGCCGGCGCACGACGCCGTCCGGGGCCCCGTACGCGGACACCGATCGTCCGCGTCCCCAGCGAAGATGGAGCGTTGCGTGCCCGGAGAGAACCTCACCCGAATCGAAGCCCAGGAGCGCGCGGCCGTCGTCGCCGTGCAGACGTACGACGTCGAGCTCGACCTGACCCGCGGCGCCGACAGCTTCGGCAGCACCACGCGGGTGCGCTTCACCGCCACCGCCGGCGCATCGACCTTCATCGACGCCATCACGAAGACTGTGCACTCGATCACGCTGAACGGCACGGCGCTCGACGTCGCCGCGGTGAACGACGGCGTGCGCATCCGGCTCGACGACCTGCAGGAGCAGAACGAGCTCGTGGTCGTCAGCGACGCGCTGTACACGAACACCGGTGAAGGTCTGCACCGGTTCGTCGACCCGGTGGACGACGAGGTGTACCTGTACTCCCAGTTCGAGGTCCCCGACTCCCGCCGCATGTTCGCGGTCTTCGAGCAGCCCGACCTGAAGGCCGAGTTCTCCTTCACCGTGACGGCGCCGTCGCGGTGGCAGGTCGTCTCGAACTCCCCCACGCCGGAGCCGCACGTCGACGGCGACGTCGCGACCTGGGCCTTCCCGCCCACCGCGCGCATCTCGAGCTACATCACCGCACTCGTCGCCGGCCCGTACGAGGTCGTGCGCGACGAGCTGACCAGCCGCGACGGCCGGACGATCCCGCTCGGCGTGTTCGCGCGCAAGTCGCTCGCCTCGTACCTCGACCCCGAGTACGTGTTCGACATCACGAAGAAGGGCTTCGCGTACTTCGAGGAGAAGTTCGACGTCGCCTACCCCTTCGAGAAGTACGACCAGCTGTTCGTGCCGGAGTTCAACGCCGGTGCGATGGAGAACGCCGGCGCGGTCACCTTCACCGAGACCTACGTGTTCCGGTCGAAGGTCACCGACGCCATCAAGGAGCGCCGGGTCGTCACGATCCTGCACGAGCTCGCCCACATGTGGTTCGGCGACCTGGTCACCATGAAGTGGTGGAACGACCTGTGGCTCAACGAGTCCTTCGCCGAGTGGGCCTCCACGATCGCCACGGCCGAGGCCACCGAGTGGACCGAGGCCTGGACCACGTTCCAGGCGATGGAGAAGTCCTGGGCCTACCGCCAGGACCAGCTCCCCTCGACGCACCCGATCGTCGCGACGATCAACGACCTCGAGGACGTCCAGGTCAACTTCGACGGCATCACCTACGCGAAGGGCGGCTCGGTCCTCAAGCAGCTCGTCGCCTGGGTCGGCATCGACGCGTTCTTCGCCGGTGTCTCCGCCTACTTCAAGAAGCACCACCACTCGAACACCGAGCTCCGCGACCTGCTCGTCGAGCTCGAGGCGACGAGCGGCCGTGAGCTGACCGAGTGGTCGAAGCTCTGGCTCGAGACCGCGGGCGTCAACACCCTGCGCCCCGAGATCCAGACCGACGAGTCCGGCGTCATCACGTCGTTCACCGTCCTGCAGGAAGCCCCCGCCGACTACCCGACGCTGCGCCCGCACCGTCTGGCGATCGGTGTGTACGCCTTCCGGAACGACGAGTCCGCGCCGTTCGGCGCCGACACGGCCTCCGCCGGCGGCAAGCTCGAGCGGGTCCACCGCGTCGAGATCGACGTCGACGGCGCCCGCACCGAGGTGCCCCAGCTCGTCGGCGTCCAGCGCGGCGACCTCGTGCTGCTGAACGACGACGACCTGGCCTACGCCAAGATCCGTCTCGACGAGCACTCCCGGCGCACCGCGATCGAGCACCTCGCGTCGATCGCGAACCCGCTCGCCCGCTCGATCGTCTGGGGTTCCGTGTGGGACGCCACGCGCGACGCCGAGTCCCCGGCCAGCGACTACGTCCGCCTCGTGCTGGGCAACATCGCGACCGAGACCGAGTCGACGACCATCCGCACGACGCTCTCGCAGCTGCTGCTCACCGCACGCAACTACGTGGCGCCGGGCTCGGTCGAGGCCACGGTCCGCACCGTCGGCGACACGCTCTGGCAGCTCGCGTCCTCGGCCGAGGCCGGTTCGGACGCGCAGTTCCAGTTCGTGAAGTTCTTCGCGCAGGTCCCGTCCACGCCCGAGCACGTCGCGACCCTGCAGGGTCTCCGCGACGGATCGGTCACCCTGCAGGGCCTCGAGATCGACACGGACCTGCGCTGGGAGCTGCTCGAGGGCCTCGTGCTCGCGGGTGCTGCGGACAACGCCGAGATCGACGCCGAGCTCGCCGCGGACAAGACCGCGTCGGGCGAGCAGGCCGCGGCCCGCGCCCGGGCGACGATCCCCACGGCCGAGGGCAAGCTGGCGGCGTTCTCGTCGCTGGTCGACTCGTCCGAGCTGCCGAACGCCATCGTGCGCCAGACCACGGTCGGGTTCCAGCACGTGAACAGCCCGGTGCTGCTCGAGGGCCTCGTGCCAAAGTACTTCGAGGTGCTCACGCGCATCTGGGCCGAGCGCAGCTACCACATGGCCGACACCATCGTCTCGGGCCTCTACCCGGCGCCGCTCGCGTCGGCCGAGCTCCGTGACGCCGCCGCCGCGTGGCTCGAGGAGCACCCGGAGACGCCGGCGCTGCGCCGCATCGTGTCCGAGAGCCTCGCGGGCACCGAGCGCGCGCTCCGGGTCCAGGCCGCCGACGCCTGACCCCTGCTCTGATCCGGCGGGGTCTTGGTGTTCCTCCAGGGACACCGAGGCCCCGCCGCTTAGCATCGACCGGATATGAACTTGGCTGCAACGACCGAAGACACGTCCAAACTGGTCTCGAACGCGTTCACGGACTTCGTCGACACCTGGCAGGCACCGATCACGATCGTCATCACGATCATTGCCGCGATCATCCTCCGGCTGATCCTGCGCCGGATGATCAAGCAGGTCGTCGACCGGATCGTGAACGGCGTCAAGAAGCGCCAGGGAGCCGCTGACACCCAGGCTCTCATCGCGTCGCCCGTGCAGACCGCTCGGGTCGTCCAGCGCACCCGGACGCTCGGCAGCGTCCTCGAGAACCTCGCCACCGTCGTCGTGGTCGCGATCGCACTCGTCATCATCGCCACTGCTGTGTGGAAGGGCGCCGCGGTCGGCATCGTCGGTGGTGCGTCCCTCGTCGCAGCCGGCCTCGCCGTCGGCGCCCAGTCCATCGTGAAGGACCTGCTGTCCGGCATCTTCATGATCCTCGAGGACCAGGCCGGCGTCGGTGACGTCGTCGACACCGGGCAGGCCACCGGCGTCGTCGAAAACGTCGGGCTGCGCGTCATGCAGATCCGCGACGTGAACGGCATCCTGTGGTTCGTGCCGAACGGCCAGATCCTGCGCGTCGGCAACCTGTCGCAGGGCTGGTCGCGCGTGCTCGTCGACATCACCGTCCCCTACGACACCGACATCGACGCCGTGCAGGACGCCCTGCTCAAGGCCGCCGTCACGATGTCGCAGGAGTCCCGCTGGCGGCAGCGGATCGTCGAGAAGCCCGAGATCTGGGGGCTGCAGTCGATCACCGACGCCGGCATGGTCTTCCGCCTCGTCGTGAAGACCCGCGCGTCCGAGCTCGACGTCGTCGGCCGGGAGCTCCGCACCCGTCTGAAGCACGCGGTCGACGAACTCGGCATCACCCTGCCGGCGATGGCGATGATCATGCCCGAGGGCTGGGAGAACGCGACCTCGATCAACGGCCTGCGCACCGTCCGCACCCAGCCGACGCCGGCGCCCACGAAGCCCCGGCGGACCAAGCGCAACATCCTCGGGCAGCCGATCCGCACGGACGACCCCGACAGCGGGAAGGACCCCCGATGACCGACCCCACACCCCCGAGCGGCACGGGCGGGCCCGGAGCACGCGGCTCGCTCGGCATGCCCGGCGCCCCCGGCATGCCAGGCTCGGTCGGCGTCCCGGCGCAGCCGATCACCCTGCGCGTCGGGGAGCACGGCGCCTCGGCCACCGGGTCGCTGTTCGAGCGGATCGGCGGCGCCCCGACCTTCGACCGGCTCGTCCGGCGCTTCTACGAGGGCGTGCAGCAGGACGAGGTCATCTGGCCGATGTACCCGGCCGACGACCTCGAGGGTGCGATCTGGCGCCTGTCCGCCTTCCTGCAGCAGTACTGGGGCGGTCCGGGCACCTACAGCGAGCAGCGCGGCCACCCTCGCCTGCGGATGCGGCACAACCCGTTCCGCATCACGTCCGAGGCGCGGGAACGCTGGCTCCACCACATGCACGATGCGGTCGAGTCACTCGAGCTCGCGCCCCTCGACGAAGCCGAGCTCTGGGGCTACCTCGACCGCGCCGCCCACGCGATGACGAACACCTTCGACTGACCCGCGCCGGGCACACGCCGTCCTGTCCTTGAGACGCCGCCGAATCCGGCGGCGTCTCGACGCTCCCGCGGCGTCTTCCGCTGACGCCGGCGTGCAGTGATCGTCACGCGTGGCAGACGGGAGGCCCGTGGCGGCTCGGCCACGGGCCTCCCGTCCGCCGGTTCCCGCGTTCTCGTGCGCGCGAGACGCCGGCGTGTCCGTCCGACGCCGTCATGTGCGTTCCGCGCCTCCGAATTCGGCGGCGTCTCGCGGGACCGGCGGCGTGTTCGCGGGACGCCGGCGTCTTCGGGCAGCGCGGGTCAGCGCACGTAGGAGCCGGAGGTGAGGTCCTCGACCAGGGACGGCCGCGACGGCCGCCAGCCGAAGGCCGACCGGGCGTGTGCGCCGGATGCCTCCTGGTGCAGCAGCAGGGCGTCGGCGAAGTCCCGCCCGAGCCGTTCGCGGCTCGCGTCGACGCTCTCGGCGACGACCGGTGCACCGTGGGCCCCGGCCTCGGCGATCTGGCGGACGGTCGGGTCGTCCCCGGTCGCGGCGACGATGTACCCGTCGGGCTCGCCGCGGTGCAGCGCGAGGACGTAGAGCTCGCCGAGGTCGTCGACGTGCACCGTCGTCCAGCGCTGCGAGCCGTCGCCCACCAGCCGCACCGGCTGCTCGCCGTCGCTGACGAACATCGCCGGGATGCCGGCGCCGCGCCCGTACACGATGCCGGGCGCGACGATGGTGCTCCGCACGTCGCTCCCCCGCAGCAGGGCCTCGTTCGGTCCGCGCCAGGCGGTCAACGCCGGCGGGTCGATCGGCGACTGCTCGGAGATGTCCGTCGAGTCACCGAAGGTGAAGATCCCGCCGGTGTGCACGAACGGCTTCGGTGTGCCGGCCAGGGCACCGATCGCGGTGCGGATGAAGTCCGGGTCGACGCCCGGAGCCGATGCCGTGTGGACGACGCCGTCGCTCTCGTGCAGCAGGCGTTCGACGACGTCGGTGTCGGTGACGTCGCCGACCAGGGCCCGGCCACCGGCGTCACGGACGTGCTGGGCCTTCTCGTCGGACCGGACGAGCGCGGTGACCTCGTCGCCGTGGGCCACGAGGGAGCGGAGGACGGAGGAGCCGATGTAGCCGGACGCACCGGTGAGGAAGACGTGCATGCGGCCAGCCAACCACGGCGGCCGGGTGCCGTCGCCGTAGCCGTCGGCGTCCCCGTCACTGTCGTCGTCGCTAGGAGCTCAGGGTCCAGGCGCGGCGCTTCACGAGCACGTGGCCGCGCGAGGTCGTGAGCCGGCTCCACGGACCCGTCTCGAACAGGCGGACCGGGTCGTGCCCGAGGAACCCGAGGCTCTCGCCCGCGAAGCCCGCACCGGCGGGCAGGTGCTCGACGCCGGGGACCGGTCGGCCCCAGACCTCGGCGCGGATCCGCCGGACGATGGCCTCGCCCGCGTTGGACGGCACGGCGTCGGCGACCTCGGCGATGCCGTCGCGGGTGGCTCGGCGGAGGAGTTCCGGTGAGACGTCCGGCAGCGGGACCCAGCCGCCGCGGGGCGGGGAGATGGCCGCCCACGTCACGGTGTGCACCTCGTGCGGCAGCTCGACCTCGATCGGGGTGGCCCGAGTCGGGTCGGCACCCTCGGCGTGTTCGGCGTCCTGCGCCTCGGCCAGCAGGCGGAGGCGCTCCAGGAGCGACTGCAGCGGGACCACGGTGTCGATCGACGCCGGCTCGGTGAGCGAGAACGTGCGGAGCCCGAGCACCGTCGGCAGTTCGTCGAGCAGCCCGAGCGGGTAGAGGATCGCCGTGTAGACGGCCAGGACGCCGGAGTCGGCGATGAGCCGGACCGAGCCGTCCTCGATCCGAGCGGCACGTCCGAGGTACGTGCGGAGGTCACCGAGTGAGGCGGCGTCGGGAAGCGTGAACGAGTTGCCCATGTCGTCCCCGATCCTACCGGCCGTCGATGCCGCAGCACCTGGGCGTGGCGACCTGCGACGGGGGCGGGCGGCCGTTCGTAGAATGCACAGCGTGAACGGCGAACCCGACTTCCTGCGGACCCTGCGACTCGAGGACACCGGCGCGAGCACGGGCGAGACGATCCTGACCGGCGCCAGCCACTGGTCACCCGGCGGACGGGTGTTCGGTGGCCAGGTCCTGGCGCAGTGCATCGTCGCCGCGCAGCGCACGATCGAGGGACGCGACGTCCACTCGATGCACGGTTACTTCCTGCGACCCGGCGACATCGACGTGCCGATCACCTTCGGGGTCGAACGCATCCACGACGGCCGGTCGTTCGCGGCCCGTCGCGTGCAGGCGTACCAGCGCGGTGTCCCGATCTTCTCGATGATCGCGTCGTTCCAGGTGCCGGACACCGGCATCGAGCACCAGGACCCCTACCCGGTGGACACCCCGGACCCGGAGTCCCTGCCGTCGGCCGCGTCGATCCTGTCCGCGATCGACCACCCGGTCGCACGTGCCTGGGCCGCGCGGTCCATCGACCTGCGACACGTCGAGGGCCCGGTGTTCGTCGACGTGCAGGGCGAGCACGTGCCGCACCAGGCGGTCTGGTTCCGCGTGCAGGGCGACCTGCCGGACGACCCGGCGCTCCACCGTGCGGTGCTCGGGTACGCGAGCGACCTGTCGATCCTCGAGCCGATCATGCGGCGGCACGGCGTCGCCTGGGGCACCCCGGGGGTCAAGAGCGCGAGCCTCGACCACGCCATGTGGTGGCACCGCGACGGTCGCGCCGACGAGTGGATCCTGTACACGCAGGAGTCCCCGAGCGCACAGGGCGGACGGGGACTCGCGTTCGGCCGGATGTTCTCCCGTGACGGTCAGCTGCTCGCCACCGTCGCCCAGGAGGGCATGATGCGGGTGCCTACGGCCGGCTGAACTGCACCGGTTCCTCGAGGTAGCGCTCGCACGCGGCACGCTCGGTGTCGGTCAGTCGACGCGGACGGTTCGTCGCCGCGTCGACCATCACGAGTGCCGTCGTCGCCCGGGTGTACAGGACGGCGGGGTGCTGCCCCACCGGCGACCAGACCTCGTACGAGACGTCGATGCTCGCGCCACCGAGCCGCCCGATCCACATCTGGATGTCGAGCGGTTGACGGAGGTACGGGATCGATGCCAGGTACTCCAGGCGCTGGCCGGCGATCACCGTCATGGTGCCGGAACCCGGCCGACCGTCGATGATCGGCGCGGGCAGGTCGCTGTCGGGGTCCTCACCGGGGTCGGCACCCCAGAACCCCACGATGCGCGCCTCTTCGAGGAGGCGCAGCATCGCGGAGTTGTTGACGTGACCGTAGGCGTCGATGTCGCTCCACCGCATGCGGATGGGAGCGTGCAGTCTCGCCACGAGGATCAGTCGCGGGTGAGCTTGCGGTACGTCGCGCGACCGGGCTTCGCGGCATCTGCACCGAGCCGCTCGATCTTGTTCTCCTCGTACGCCTCGAAGTTGCCCTCGAACCAGTACCAGTTCGGCGTGCCGTCCTCGTTGAGGCCCTCCCACGCCAGGATGTGCGTGGCGATACGGTCGAGGAACCACCGGTCGTGGGTGATGACCACGGCGCAACCGGGGTACTCGAGCAGGGCGTTCTCGAGGCTGCCGAGCGTCTCGACGTCCAGGTCGTTGGTCGGCTCGTCGAGGAGCAGCAGGTTGCCGCCCTGCTTGAGCGTCAGCGCCAGGTTCAGACGGTTGCGCTCACCACCGGACAGGATGCCGGCGCGCTTCTGCTGGTCCGGGCCCTTGAAGCCGAACTGCGACACGTAGGCGCGGGACGGGATCTCGGTCTTGCCGACCTGGATGTAGTCGAGTCCGTCGGACACGACCTCCCACAGGTTCTTGTTCGGGTCGATGCCGCCGCGGGTCTGGTCGACGTAGGAGATCTGGACGGTGTCACCGATCTTCAGCGTGCCCCCGTCGAGGGGTTCGAGGCCGACGATCGTCTTGAAGAGCGTGGTCTTGCCGACACCGTTCGGCCCGATGACGCCGACGATGCCGTTGCGGGGCAGCGTGAACGACAGGTCGCCGATGATGACGCGCTCACCGAACTGCTTGCGCAGGTGCTCGGCGTCGATGACCTGCGAACCCAGACGCGGGCCGACCGGGATCACGATCTCCTCGAAGTCGAGCTTGCGGGTGCGCTCGGCCTCGGTGACCATCTCCTCGTACCGGGCGAGACGGGCCTTCGACTTCGCCTGACGGCCCTTGGTGTTGCTCCGGACCCAGTCGAGCTCCGAGGACAGGCGCTTCGCGAGCTTGGCGTCCTTCTTGCCCTGGACCTCGAGGCGAGCACGCTTCTTCTCGAGGTAGGTCGAGTAGTTGCCCTCGTACGGGTACAGGCGGCCGCGGTCGACCTCGGCGATCCACTGGGCGACGTGGTCCAGGAAGTACCGGTCGTGGGTCACGGCGAGGACGG
The DNA here is from genome assembly GCF_003234225.2 of Curtobacterium sp. MCSS17_005. Lineage (NCBI taxonomy): Bacteria > Bacillati > Actinomycetota > Actinomycetes > Micrococcales > Microbacteriaceae > Curtobacterium > Curtobacterium sp. MCSS17_005. Next base: position 1,084,850 of record NZ_CP126258.1, on the reverse strand, counting down.
CACCGTGGTACTGCTGCAGGTGCTGCTCGAGCCAGAGCACGCTCTCGGCGTCGAGGTGGTTGGTGGGCTCGTCGAGGAGGAGCAGGTCGGGCTTCTGGAGCAGCAGCTTGCAGAGCGCGACGCGGCGCTTCTCACCACCGGACAGGTGCGTGACGAGTTCGTCCCCCGGGGGGCACTGCAGCGCGGCCATGGCCTGCTCGAGCTGGGAGTCGAGGTCCCACGCGTCGGCGGCGTCGATGTCTTCCTGCAGCGTGCCCATCTCGGCCAGGAGCGCGTCGAAGTCGGCGTCCGGCTCGGCCATGAGCGCCGAGATCTCGTTGAAGCGTGCGAGCTTGCCGTGGATCTCGCCCACGCCTTCCTGCACGTTCTCGAGCACGGTCTTGCTCTCGTCGAGCTCCGGCTCCTGCATGAGGATGCCGACGCTGAAGCCCGGCGTGAGCTTCGCCTCGCCGTTGGACGGCTGGTCGAGACCCGCCATGATCTTCAGGATCGTCGACTTGCCAGCACCGTTCGGCCCGACGACGCCGATCTTGGCACCGGGGAGGAACGACATCGTGACGTCGTCGAGGATCAGCTTGTCGCCGACCGCCTTGCGGGCGCGGACCATCTGGTAGATGTACTCAGCCATATCGGCCCCAAGTGTAGTGACACCGCCGGAGCACCGCTCGCCCGACGCCGGATCGCCGCTTCCCGCACCTGGACGAACAGCCCTGTTGCGCAACGCACTTCACGACGTAGCCTCTCCTCGCCCCGCAACCTCGGGGGCCCGTCGCTCACCACGACGAGGACCAGGACCAGGACCACGGACAGGACGAGGACCATGACCACGCACACGACCACGACCCCGTCGCGGCTCCGCCGCCTCGCGCTCCCCTTCGTCGGAGCGATCGCACTCACCGTCGCACTCATCGCCCCGGTGTCGCCGGCATCGGCCGCCGGTGCCGTGCCGAAGGGCGACCCGTACCTGCTGTACACGGCGAGCATCAGCGCCAACGGCACGGGCACCGGCTACTCGTCGTACATCAACGTGCACGACGCCCACAACAACGCCTACGCGTTCGGGATCCAGTCGGACAAGGGCTCGCCGCAGAGCAAGGGCAAGCCCCGCTACATCTGGGAGCGCGTGCAGAACGGCAAGTTCACCTACGGCTACCTCGGCCCGGCCACCAACAAGCTCACGCCCATCGGCATGCGCTGGTACAAGAACGACGTCGCGACGATGATCGTGAACCACAAGACGATCGGCACCCTCAAGCTCAACCTCGACGGTCGCCTGTTCTTCAACGCCGAGGCCAACGCCCGCCTGAACGGTGACGTCGTGCACTCCACGGTGCAGAACACCCGCATCACGGTGGGCGACCGCAAGTCGAACACCGGCCTGAACGGCAAGTGGGACACGAGCTTCTCGTTCCACGGACTGAAGGCGAAGCAGACGAACAGCCCCCGGGTGCAGGGCGCCAGCTTCAAGATCGACGGCCGCGTGACCGGGCTGCCCCGCGGCGGCAACTGGGACACCGCCCAGGTCTCCGGCATCGGCATGATCGCCCAGAAGTGGTGACCGTCGCGACGCGGTGAACCGCACGCGTCCCCGGCGGCCTGACCCGTAGCCCGACTCCGGTCGGCGTGCGGGTCAGGCCGCTTCGGCGTCGTGGGCGTGGTCGTCGAGGGGCGGCGCGGGGTCCCAGGGGGCGGCGTCCTGTTCGAGGACGTGCTCGGACGGACCCGCGGGCTCCGCGCCGTCACCGAGCGCCGGCGCGCCGTGCAGCCCGTCGACCTCACCGTCACGGTCGCCGTCCGGGTCGTGTTCGGTCGCCGGTGCGTGGTCGTCGTGCGAGCCCTCGGACTCCGCCCCGTGGTCGGTTCCGTGACCGGCGCCGGGCCCAGCAGCGGGGCCACGGACCTCGCCGGTGCGGGGGTCCACACCGCGCAGGCCACCCTGCCCCGAGGCACCGTCGCCGACCTGCCGCGGTACCCGCAGCCAGTTGCTGATCCCCCACGCCAGGTCGTGTCCGATGCCGTCGGCGTCGATCTCGACCGAGGTCCCGCCGCGACCGTCGCGTTCCCACGTGCGGATGCGGACCCGGCCGGCGACGACGATCCGGTCGCCCTTCTTCAGGGACTTGTACACGTTCGGCGCGAGCGACCGGAACGCGGTGACGGTGTACCAGTTGGTGGCGCCGTTGACCCAGGCGGCGGTGGCCCGGTCCCAGCGGCGCGAGGGCGAGGCGAGTCGGAGACTCGTGATGGCGATGCCGGTCTCGGTGACGAGGTGCCGGGGCTCGGTGGCGACGATTCCGCAGACGGTGATGATGTCGTTCATGCGTCGATCGTCACGGAGCCCGGGGCCGCGTCAGCGACCCCGGGCTCGATCTGTGGCGTGTGGACCCGACCAGGCGACCTGTTGAGGACGAGTCCCCCGGGCCTCCTGTCCGGACCCGGTCAGTGCGCTCGGAACTCGGGCCGGGCGGCCAACGGTCCGAGCGCGGCGTGGACCGCGCCCTTCGCGGACTCGAGGGACGGGTACGGCCCGCCCGCCCGTCGTCGCCCGTAGAGCTCGACCTGGAACCCGTCCGCCGCGCGGTGGATGCTGCCCACCGCTCCGGCCGGACCGATCGCGACCCAGGTTCCCGTGCTGTCCGTCATGTTCGAACCACCTCCTCGTGGCCCTGCCGCCCCGGGGTCAGGACGCCAGGATGTACTGACTGTAGGCCTTCCGGACCTTGTTCACCTTGGGCAGCGCGACTGCGAGGCAGTACCCCTGCCCGGGGTTCTTCGCGAAGAAGTCCTGGTGGTACTCCTCTGCCGTGTAGAAGGTCGAGAGTGGCTCGATGGTGGTGACGATCCCGCCGTCCCAGATGTCCGACGCCCGCTCGATGGCGCGCTCGAACAGCTCGCGCTGCGCGTCGTCGGCCGGGAACATCGCGGAACGGTACTGCGTGCCGACGTCGGCCCCCTGGCGGTTCAGCTGCCGGGGATCGTGCAGCGTGAAGAAGACGTCGAGCATCACGTCGGCCGGGATCACCGACTCGTCGAACGTCACCGCGACGGCCTCTGCGTGCCCCGTCGTCCCGGTGCACACCAGTTCGTACGAGGGGTCCTCGACCCGTCCGCCGACGTAGCCCGACACCACGTCCTGCACCCCCTGGAGCGTGCGGTACACGGCGTCGAGACACCAGAAACATCCACCTGCGAGCACGAACGTGGTCATGGCCACAACCTCTCTGCGGGCCGCCGGTGCAGCCCCTCGTTCCTCCACAACAGTGTGCGCGGAGACCCTGTTCCCCAGATCGGACGGCGCCCCTCGGCGTGTCGGTGGTCCCCCGTAGCGTCGGAACCACACCGACCAGGAGGCCAGCGATGCAGACCATGACCGAACCCGCCCTGCGGATCCGTACCGTCCCGCTGGCCCGCGCCCGGGGCGAATACCGCATCCTCGACGTCCGCGACGACCTGAGCCGGGTCACCCGGGCAAACGGCGAGATCGTCGGGTACGTCGACCGCATCGACGTCGCCGGTGACACCGCCTACCGTGCCCGCCGGTACGTCGCGACCGAGCGCCGGTTCGTCGAGCTGCCGAGCGTGTGGTCCGCCGACGATGCCGTGGACACCCTGCGCTGGTCATGATGTTCCACATTGGAATCATCTGCACCGGGATGCACGGAACGCCGTCCGGCCTCCCCGACGCCTGACCGTTCCGTGGGTATGGTGCGCGCATGGACTGGTGGAACGACCTGACCGACTGGACTTCGTCCGACACGGGGTGGCGGGTGCTCTCGGGCGCTGTGATCCCCTTCGTCGCCATCGTCGTGGCGGGTGTCATCGCGGCGCTCATCGGGCGCAGCGCGACCAAGCGGGTCGTGGCGCTCCAGGAGCGGGAATCGAAGAACGCGGCCGTCGCCGCGATCCTGACGGCTGCGCGCAAGGCAGCGGCGTGGGGATCGCTCGGGCACGACGAGCGGGCCTACGCCGACCACCTCGCCGAGGACGCCGACATCCGGCTGCGCCTGCTCCCCGTGCAGGGTGCGCCGCTGGCCGCCAACTGGGCCCAGCACGAGATCGCCGACATCAAGAAGAACTCGTCGACGTTCAGCTTCCAGGCGGACCAGTCCCTCGCCGAGTTCCGTGACCGCCTACTCGACTGGCAGGCACGACCGAGCCGTGCGCGCAAGCTCTTCAAGGCCGACCTCGAGCGCTGGAAGTTCGAGTCCCCGGACCCCGATGCCGACCTGATCAAGCGCCAGCAGGACTGGAACGCCGACCAGGCCGAGGCCCCTCGCATGCAGGCGCAGGCGAAGACCCCGGCACCGGCGCCAACTGCTCCCGCCGAGCGTCCCACCCCGACGACGACCTCGCTGCGTCCGGCCCAGCGCCCCGCGTCCGCACCCTCGACTCCTCCGGCGCCGGCCGCTGCTGCACCCGGTACTGCATCAGCCGGTACTGCGTCAGCCGGTCCTGCCGGCGGGACGTCCCCGTCGTTCTCGGTGAACCGTGGTGCGGGCACGAACCCGAACCGCGGCAGCGCCGACCCGAACGCCACGCGCTCCTTCGGTGACAACACCACGCGCGTCTACGGCGACGACGAGGCTGCACCCCCGGTCCGTCCGGCGCTCGGCACCCCGACCTCGCCCGCCCGCTCCGCCCAGGGCCGCGGCACGGACGACACCGAGGTCGTGGACGACGACAGTGCCACGCGGGCCTTCGGCGACGCGAGCGCCATCCGCGCCTTCGGCGACACCGACCGCGCACCCCGGAACGACCGTCCGTCCTCGTCCGACCGCCCGGTCGCGACGCCCACCGCGGCCGACGCCCACGTCAACCGGGCGCCCGCGAACGACGTCCCGCCCGCATCGGCACCCCGGGTCGACACCCCCGGCGCGACGAACACCACGTCCATCCCGACGCGTCTGAACCAGGCCCCCGCCGAGCCGGCCGACGCGAACGAGACGTCAGAGGCGCCGTACACGCAGCCGATCAGCGCCGCCGAACTCCGGCGCCGCGCCGCGGACGACGACGAGTAGCAGCCAGCACGACGAGTAGCAGCCGCCACGACGAGAACAGGGCCGCCATCCGGAGAGGATGGCGGCCCTGTTCGTCTTCGGCGCCCCCGGCAGGAATCGAACCCGCGGCACGGTGGGTAGAAACCACCTGCTCTATCCACTGAGCTACGGAGGCGAGCAGCGTCGATTGTAGCGGCGAGCGGCCCCCGGACGCTCGATGCACGCCCCGCCGCGTCGCCGTGACGGGGCTCGGCGGTCGCTCAACGGTCGGCCGCCGTCTGCTCCCCGTTCCCCTCCGGGACACCCGCGCTTCGTAGCGTCCGGAGCATGCGCACCACCGGTTCCGTCCTCGCCGTCGTGCCCGCACGTGCCGGGTCGAAGGGGATCCCCGGCAAGAACCTCCGCACGGTCGCGGGTCGTTCGCTGGTCCGTCGGGCGGTCGAGTCGGCACGACGTGCCACGCGCATCGACGAGGTGGTCGTCACCACCGACGGCGACGCCATCGCTGCCGAGGCCGTCGCCGCCGGTGCCGCCGTGGTCCGCCGTCCGGCCGAGCTCGCCGGTGACGAGGCGTCCTCGGAGTCCGCCCTGCTGCACGTCCTCGACGCGATCAGCACCCCGCTGCCCGAGGTCCTCGTCTTCCTGCAGGCGACCTCGCCGTTCATCGACCCGGCCGACCTCGACGCCGCCGTCGCACGCGTGGTCGACGGGCACGCCGACGCGGTGTTCGCCGCCACTCCGTCGCACGCGTTCCTGTGGCGGACCGCCCCGGACGGCACGGCGGTCGCGGTGAACCACGACGCGGCGACCAGGCCCCGTCGGCAGGACCGGGAGCCCGAGTACCGCGAGACCGGCGCCTTCTACGTGATGCGGACGGCGGGGTTCCTCGAGAACCGACACCGGTTCCACGGCCGCGTCGAGCTGGCCGTCGTCGACGGTGCCGGCGCGATCGACATCGACGACGAGGCCGACCTGGCCCTCGCCGAAGCCCTCGCCGAAGCGCCCGCCGAAGCGCCCGGCGCGCTGACCGACGCACCCGTCGGCGCCCCGGCCCCAGCAGCCACCACGACCCGAGACCCATCCCCGACGCGGGGCACCCCCGCACCGAACGGAGCACCATGACCGTCACCATCGGTACGTCCACGATCGGCGCGGGCCGCCCCGCGTACCTCATCGGCGAGATCGGCCTCAACCACAACGGCGACGTCGACATCGCGAAGCAGCTCATCGACGTCGCTGCCGATGCGGGCCTGCAGGCCGTGAAGTTCCAGAAGCGTACCCCCGCGATCTCCACGCCGGAGCACATGAAGAACACCCCGCGCAGCACCCCGTGGGGCGACATGACCTACCTGGAGTACCGCTACCGCGTCGAGTTCGACCGCGACCAGTACATCGAGATCGGTGACCACGCGACCCTCCGCGGGCTCGACTGGTTCGCGTCGCCGTGGGACGAGCCGTCGGTCGACTTCCTCGAGGACCTCAACGTCGTCGCGTACAAGATCGCCTCGGCGTCCGTCACCGACCTCGGCATGCTCGCCGCCGTCGCCGCGACCGGCAAGCCCGTCATCCTGTCGACCGGCATGTCCACGCTGGAGCAGATCGACGCTGCGGTCGAGAGCCTCGGCACCGACCGTCTCGTCCTCATGCACGCGACGTCGACCTACCCGCTGCCGGCCGAGGAGGCGAACCTCCGCATGATCGACACCCTCGCCCACCGCTACGCGGGCGTCCCCGTCGGGTACTCCGGCCACGAGCCCGGCCTGCAGATCTCCATCGCCGCGGTCGCCCTCGGTGCCACGGCCGTCGAGCGCCACATCACGCTCGACCGCACGATGTGGGGCTCCGACCACGCCGCGTCGCTCGAGCCGCACGGCCTGAAGACGCTCGCCCGCGACATCCGCATCATCGAGACCGCCCTCGGCGACGGCGTCAAGAGGATCTTCCCCGGCGAGCAGGCACCGCTCGCGAAGCTGCGTCGCGTCGGCGCGTGAGCGCATGCAGTCCCCATCCGACCGCCGACGAGCAGGCACCGCTCGCGAAGCTGCGTCGCGTCGGCGCGTGAGCGGGGCGCACGTGAGCGGAGTGCGCGTGAGCGGCCCGGTCGACGGGACCCGTGCCCTGGACGGGCCGGGTGACGCCGGCGGGTCGACAGTCGGACTGGAGGCGCGCCTCCCGTCCGCCGCGTCACCACGCGTCCGACGCGTGGTCGGCCTGGTCGACACCGACTCGTTCGCGAAGTGGGGCGCCCACCTGCTGGCGACCGCCCCGACGGACTGGGACCTGGAGCTGCGCACCGTGGCGACCCCGCGGTCGGCGAGTCCGAAGCAGCTGCGGTCGGCGTTCCGCGGGCTCGACCGGCGACTCGCCCACCTGCACCGCGAACCGCCCACGCCGAAGGACGTCGACGCCGTCGTCGAGGAGCTCCGACAGGACCCGCCGGACGCCGTCCTGGTGTCGTTGATCGGACCGGTGGCCGAACTCGTGATCGACGAGGTGCACCGGCGGATCCCGGACCGGCCGGTGCTGGTGTCGGGGCTGCCGGGGATCTCGTTCCCGTCGAAGTGGAAGGGCATCTTCTTCCGCGCCCGGGCCGACCTGTTCGTGCTGCACAGCCACCGCGAGGTCCGCGCGTACGAGGAGATGGCGCGTGAGGGCGGCGTCGAGCCGCACTTCGCGCTCGCCACGCTGCCGTTCGCGCGGGGTGCCGGCGCGACCGGCGGTGCCGGCGCAAGCGATGGTGCGGGCTCGACGGGCCGCGACTCCGTCGTCTTCGCTGCGCAGCCGAGTGTGCCGTTCGAGCGGGCCGACCGGGCACTCGTCGTGCGGTGGCTCGTCGAGACGGCGCGGGCGCACCCGGAGTGGCGCGTCGTCATCAAGACGCGCGCTGCGGCCGGTGAGCACCAGACACACCGCGAGGAGCACCCGTACCCGGACCTGGTGCCCCCGGACGCGCCGACCAACCTCGTGGTGGAGAGCGGCCCGATGGCCGAGCACCTCGACCGGGCGGTGGCGCTCGTGACGATCAGCTCGACCGCGGTGCTCGAGGCGGCGGCGCGAGGCGTGCCCGCGCTCACGCTGACCGACTTCGGGATCGGCCGGCACCTGATCAACGAGGTGTTCGTGGGGAGCGGCCTCGAGGGTGACGCCGTCGACCTGGTCGACGGACGGTTCGGCGTCGTCCGGCCGGAGTGGATGCGGGACAACTACTTCCACCCGGCCTCGGAGGACGACTGGCAGCACCGACTCGTGGAGCTGATGGCCCGACGGGACGCCGGCACGTTGCTGGATCGGGCACCGGCACGGCGGAGTCGCGGTGGGGTGCTGCGCCGTGCGTGGGAGCGGAAGAACGCCCTCGGTGGGGCCGATCGCAGCCCGCTCGGACTGGTGGCACTGGGCATCGGGGCGCCGATCCGGGGCGCGAAGCGACTGGCGCGACGCGTGCGGGCGCTGGTCGATCCGCCGGAGCCCGTCGTGGTGGCGGCGCCGACGTCGCAGCGTGCGGGGGCGCAGGTCACTGTGCCCCCGCCGGGGGCCACCGCTGGGACGGCCGCGGCGGCGGCCACCCCGGCCGCGGCGGCGGCTCGTTCAGAGCGCCTTGGCCACCGCGAGCAGGAGTTGGTCACGGGTCGGGACGCCGGGTGAACGGAAGACCTCGGTGCCGTCGTCCTGCCGCACGATGATCGTGGGCGTGGACCGGATACCGAGGTCTTCCGCGTCGTCGGGGTGCGCCGCCACGTCGCGTTCGGTCACGGTGAGCCCGGGGACGAGCGCCGACGCCTCGGCCGACACCCGGCGGGCGGCGGCACACGGCGCACAGAAGGCGGACGTCCAGAGGTCGAGCTGCATGTGGTCCTGCAACGCGGCGGGTGGGGGTTCTACTCCCGGTCGAACTCGCCGCTGCGGTCGCCGCGGTCCTGCAGGTCGTCCACCGGGTCGGACTCCTCCGGCTCGTAGGTGAACTCGACCGAGATCTGGTCGAGGACCTGGCGGGACTTGGTGGCGCGGTAGGTGAAGGCCGTCTGCAGGCCCTCGACGTCGGCGAACACCGTGACCTCGTCGTCCAGCGCGTCGCTCGTGGCGGTGCGGGTGTCGGTCGTGCCGTCGAAGGGGCCGCCGTGGAAGATCGCGGTGTACTCGTCGCCTTCGTGGATGGTGATGTCGCTCATGCCTCCCTTCTACCAGGCCGCGGCTGGTGCAGTCTGTCCAGCCCGTCGTTGCGCTATTCATAGCAAGGCTATATAGTTCAGCTATGGAAACACCGCGTGAGCAGACGATCGAGACCCTCCTCGTCTCCGTCAACCGCCTGATCCGCAGCGCCGTCCAGTCGACGGGCAACACCACGTCCACCGCGGTCTGGCGCACGCTCGGCATCCTCGAGACCGACGAGCCCCTGCGACTCGGTGAACTGGCCACCGCCTCCCGGGTGGCGCAGCCCACCATGACCCGACTCGTCGCCGGCATGCTCGCCGACGGCCTGGTCAGCCGCAGCGTCGACCCGGACGACTCCCGCGGGCAGCTCATCGAACTCACCGAGGCCGGACGCGAACGGCTCGCCTCCTGGCGCTCCACCCTCACCAGCACGGTCGGCCCGTTGTTCGCCGACCTGACCGACGACGACTGGGACGTCCTGCACCACGCGGCGAACCTGATCGCCCAGCGCACCCGGACAACCCCCAACGGAACGGAGATCCCCGCGTGAACGCCCACGCACCCGCCGGCCAGTCCGGCTCCATCCTCAAGCAGTCGTCCGCGGTCTGGGCGATCGCCTTCGCCTGCGTCGTCGCGTTCATGGGCATCGGCCTCGTCGACCCGATCCTCCCGGCGATCGCTGCGTCCCTCAAGGCGACCCCCGCGCAGACCGAACTGCTCTTCACGAGCTACCTCGCCGTCACCGGTGTCGCGATGTTCTTCACCAGCTGGGTCTCCAGCCGCATCGGCGCGAAGCGCACCCTGCTCATCGGACTCGCCCTGATCGTGCTCTTCTCGGTCCTGGCGGCGACGTCGAACAGCGTGTGGAGCATCATCGACTTCCGCGCCGGCTGGGGCCTCGGCAACGCGCTCTTCATCTCAACCGCGCTCGCGACCATCGTCGGGGCAGCGTCGGGCGGCACGGCCTCGGCGATCATCCTGTACGAGGCAGCGCTCGGCCTCGGCATCGCCGTCGGGCCCCTCGTCGGAGGCCTGCTCGGCTCGGTGAGCTGGCGCGGCCCGTTCTTCGGCGTCACGACCCTGATGGCGGTGGCGTTCATCGCCATCGTCGCCCTGCTGAAGACCGGCAGCCTCGAGAAGCCCACGCCGACGAAGCTCTCCGCACCCTTCCGCGCCCTGGCCCGTCCGGCACTCGCAGCCCTCGCCGCGACCGCGCTGTTCTACAACATCGGCTTCTTCGTCCTGCTGGCGTACACGCCGTTCCCGCTCGGCTTCGGCGCGCTCGGCATCGGGTTCACGTTCTTCGGCTGGGGTGTCGGTCTCGCGATCACCTCGGTGTGGGTCGCCCCGATGCTCACCGCCCGTCTCCGGAGGACGACGGTGTTGAAGATCGCGCTGCCGCTGCTCGCACTCGACCTGTTCGCCGCGGCCCTCGTCGTACGGTCCCAGGTCGGCCTGATCATCTGCGTCGTCATCGGTGGCCTCGTGCTCGGTGTCCTGAACACCGTCCTCACCGAGTGCGTCATGGAGGCCACCGACCTCCCCCGCTCGGTCGCCTCGAGCGCCTACTCCGCCGTCCGCTTCATCGGCGGCGCCATCGCCCCGCCCGTCGCGACCCTGCTCGCCGACGCGTACTCCCCCTCGGCGGCGTACGTCTTCGCGGGAGCGTCCGTCGCGGTCGCCTTCGTCGTGATCCTCTGCACCACGAGGGTCCTGCGCCGCGTCGACGACGGTGCCGAGCCGGAGCGTGTCGAGGCCGAGGCCATCACCGCCGGCGACATGGCCTAGGTACGGGGCTGCGGAGGCGCCTTCCCCCTTCCCGCGAACGGGCGGAATGCCGGAGTGTCCCCCGTGGGCACCCCGGCATTTCGCCCGTTCGTGCGTCCGCGCGGGGGCTCGCTCGCCCCTCATTCCACGCTCCACCCGCGAGTGGGCGAAATACCAGGCTTCGACCGCAGAGCGACCCCGGCATTTCGCCCGCTCGTGCGGGGCTGGCGAGAACCGTACGGCAGGCTGGGTAAAGGGCGACCGCCTGGAGGCGCGGGGCGGCCTGCCGGGGTCGCCTCGGGCCTCCAGGCGGTCGTTTTGCGGTGCTCGCTGCTCGCGTCGCGGACGAGCGGGCGAAACATCCGGGTGCGCCCGCAGGGCAACCGCGGCATTTCGCCCGCTCGGCAGGACGTGGGCACGCGAGGCCGCGACTGCAGCGCCGCCGTCGGCGAGCGGGCAGAACACCGCGGTCCGTCCGCAGGGCGACCGCGGCATTTCGCCCGCTCGCGGTGACGACGCGGGAGCGGGCGGGATCGGTGCGGCGGGCGGGGTGGAGGGCGACCGCCTGGAGGCGCGGGGTGGCCTGCCGGGGTCGCGGCGGGCCTCCAGGCGGTCGCCTGCACCGCATTCGGCTCGTGACCGAGACGAGCGGGCGGAACATCCGGGTGCGTCCGCAGGGTGACCGCGGCATTTCGCCCGCTCGCGGAACGGGCGGGCACGGGCGGGCCGGCGCGGGCGGGCGGGGACGGCGGCACGTACGGGAGGCACACGGGGCGGGAATAGGATCGAGGACATGGCAACCGCGAATGACCGCCTCGTCTGGATCGACTGCGAGATGACCGGCCTCGACCTCGAGGTCGACGAACTCGTCGAGGTGGCCGTGGTCATCACCGACTTCGACCTCGAGCCCGTGCACCCCGGCTTCGACATCGTCATCAAGCCCGACCAGTCCGCGCTCGACAACATGAACGAGTTCGTGACGAACATGCACGTCACCTCGGGGCTCATCGACGAGATCCCGAACGGCGTGAGCCTGGCGGACGCCGAGTACCAGGTGCTCGAGTACATCCTCCAGCACGTCCCCGCCGAGGGCTCCGCCCCCCTCGCCGGCAACACCATCGGCACCGACCGTGCGTTCCTGTCGAAGTACATGCCGCGGGTCGACGGGCACCTGCACTACCGCAGCGTCGACGTGTCGAGCATCAAGGAGCTCTGCCGCCGCTGGTTCCCCCGCGTGTACTTCAACGCGCCCGAGAAGCACGGTGGGCACCGGGCCCTCGCGGACATCCTCGAGTCGATCCGCGAACTCGAGTACTACCGCCGCGCCGGCTTCGTCGCCGAGCCCGGCCCGAGCACCGACGACGTGCGTGCCGTGCAGGCCGACGTCGTGGCGAAGTGGGAGTCACGGCTGGCGCAGCCCGCGGCCGAGTAGCGACACGGGTGGTCCGCACCCCGTCCCGCATGTACTACTATTGAGTGGTCGCGCCGGTCCGCCGGTTCGAACATGGTGGATATAGCTCAGTTGGTAGAGCGCCTGGTTGTGGTCTAGGAGGTCGCGGGTTCGAGACCCGTTATTCACCCCGGTCGAGGGAGAGTCCTGTTGCGTGTGACGCAACCGGGGCTCTCCCTCAGCGTTTGTCTGGGCGCCTCTGGCGCCGTGCGGCTTCGCCACGAGTGGTCAGCCACGAGTGGTCAGCCCGGGTGGTCAGCCCGGTGTGGGACGATCCCTGCGTGATGGAGATGTCCGCCGAAGCGTTCGAGCAACTCGTGACCGACGAACTCGACCTGCTCCCCGACGAGATGGTCGACGGGCTCGACAACGTGGTGTTCGTCGTCGAGGACGAACCGGAGAACGGCGAAGAGCTCTTCGGCGTGTACGACGGCATCGCAGCCACCGAGCGCGGGCAGTACGGCTTCGGCGAGCTGCCCGACCGCATCGTGGTGTTCCGGAAGCAGCACCTGGCCGAGTGCGACACCGTCGAGGAGCTCAAGGACGAGGTGCACACCACCCTCGTACACGAGATCGGCCACTTCTACGGCATCGACGACGAGCGGCTGCACGAGCTCGGCTGGGCGTAGCTGCCAGCGACGCGCCCAGCGCCGGGCGCCCCGGGTTTCGGGCTCAGCGACATTCCTCGGGCCCACGGGCGCGAGAACTGTCGCTCACCGCGAAAACTCGCGCCGCCCCCGCGCCGCTGCCGGGCCCTCAGAACCGCGTCGGCCCCACCTCGTGGTACTTCTCCCACGCCCCCACCGGCCCCCGCCCGTGCAGCGCGTACTCCCCCACCATCCGCTCCTTGTAGACCGCCGGGTTGTGCGACGCCACCACCCGGGCGTTCCGCCAGTGCCGGTCCAGCCCACGCGTCCGGTCGGCCGCTGACGCCCCGCCGACTTCGAACAGCTCGGACGCCGACCGCAGCACCCGCGGCCCGATCTCGACCTGCGCCTGGTACACGGCGTTCTCGGCCGCGTCGAGCAGCACGCGGTCGAGGCCGACCCCGGGCTCGTTCGTGGCGACGACCCCGTCGAGCAGCCCCGCGGCGACGACGACGAGTGACCGGGCGGTGAACGCCCCGGCCGACAGCCGGCCGAGCACCGCGAGCACCTGCGGGTCCTCCCCCGGCACGGCCGTGTTGGCGTGGATGTACGTGCGGGTCCGCGGTCGCACGAAGGCCACGGCGTCGTCGGACACCGCCTGCCCGATCCCGGCGAGGACCGCCAGCAGGTACAGCTGGTAGAAGGCCTGGATGTGCGACAGCGGAGCGTCCCGGTACGCCGACACCACCGACGGGTCGACCGGAACCCCGTCGAACACGGTCGTGCCGGACGCCGTCAACCGCTGCCCGAACCCGTCCCAGTCGTCGATGCCCCTGACACCCGGCGCGGAGGCGTCGACGGCGAACGTCACGCGCTCCCCGTCGCGGTCCGCCGCCAGGTAGATCCAGTCCGCGTAGAGCGTGCCGGTCGAGTAGAACTTCCGCCCGTCGAGGCGCAGGGAATCACCAGCCGGCGTCACCGTCGTCGAGATGTCGGCGAGCGTCGTTCCGGTCCGCTCCGAGGTCGCGTTCCCGATGATCGCTCCGTCGACGATGCGCTGGAGCCACTCGTCCCGGCCTGCGGAGGACGGCCGCAGCAGCACCAGCTCGGTGTACCCGAAGTGCCCCCGCCACAGGTGCGCGATGTTCGAGTCCGCCGCCGCCAGGTCCGTCACCAGGTGCGCGAGTTCGACCAGCGTCACGCCGAAGCCGCCGCGGTCCTCCGGCACGCGCAGCCGCCCGAACCCCGCGTCGGCGAGCGCCCGGACCTCGGCGTGCGGCAGCGGCCGGTCGCCGGGCTTCCCGGACGCGAGCTCACGCTCGACCGCGCCGTCGCGGATGGTCGCGAACACGGGCGCGAAGCGTTCGCGCAGGGTCGCCAGACGGTCGGCCGGGAGGCCCGTCACACGTCCGTCGGTCGTCGTCGCGGCCGTCATGCGGGCACCTCCACCGCACGGGTCGCGTCGTCCGGGTGGGCCGCGGTCGCGCCGGCACCGCCCGAGAACGCCCCGCGCCACTGCCGGGCGGGGTGCGAGTCCGGCAGCTGTGCGTGGCCGAAGAGCTTCTCGCGCAGGGTGCCCTCGCGGTACTCGGACTGCATCAGTCCGCGCTCCTGCAGGGTCGGCGCGATGTGGTCGACGAACTCCTCGTACGAGCCGGGCAGCGTCCAGTTGATGACGTTGACGCCGTCGACGCCCACCCGCTGCCAGTCGGCGAGCTCGTCGGCGATCTGCTCCGGCGTCCCGACGACCCGGGCGCGGAGCTTCGCGGACAACCGGGCGAGGTCGGCGATGGTCGGTTCGCGGTCCCCGGCGGCCTCGCGGAGCCACTGCAGGTGCGACTGTCCGGCGTGGGTGCGGACCTCGGAGAGCGGGGTGTCCGGGTCGAGGGGCTCGCCGGTGTCCGGGTCGAAGCCCAGGTTCGAGTGCACCAGGAACCCGTCGGCGGCCAGGTACCCGTCGATCTCCGCTTCCTTGGCCTTCGCCTCGGCCTCGGTGGAGCCGGTGACGAAGGTCAGGCCGAGGAAGAACGCGATGTCGTCCCGCTGCCGGCCGGCGGCCTCGGCCAGGTCGCGGGTCTCGCGGATGAGCTGTTCGGTGGCGTCCCGGTTCGAGGTCAGGATGAACTGGGCCTCGGCGTTCCGCGCGGCGAAGGCCCGGCCTGCCGGCGACGATCCGGCCTGGAACAGCACCGGGGTCCGCTGCGGCGACGGTGCCGACAGGTGCGGGCCCTGCACGTCGTAGCGCTTGCCGTGGTGGTCGATGCGGTGCACCTTGTCGGGGTCGGCGTAGCCGCGGATGGGGTCCTTCAGCACGGCGCCGTCCTCCCACGAGCCCTCCCAGAGCTTCGCGCAGACCTCGAGGTACTCCTCGGCCCAGACGTAGCGCTCGTCGTGCTCCTCGAGCCGGTCGGCGCCGAAGTTCCGGGCGGCGCTGTCGAGGGCACTCGTGACGACGTTCCAACCGATGCGGCCCCTGGTGATGTGATCGAGCGTGGAGACCTTGCGAGCGAAGTCGAACGGGTGCGCCTGGATGACGCTCGAGGTGAAGGCGAGCCCGAGGTGCTCGGTCGACACGGCGAGCGCGGAGAGCAGCACGGAGGGATCGTTCGAGGGGATCTGCAGCCCCTCGCGCAGGTTCGTCGAGTAGTCGCCGCGACCGGGGCCGTAGGTCCCGACGACGTCGGCGAAGAACATCGCGTCGAACTTGCCGCGCTCGAGGGTCCTCGCCAGGTCGGTCCACAGCGTCACGTCGTCGAAGTCCGCCTGCCGGGCGTCGGGGTGCCGCCACAGACCGTGCTGGATGTGCGAGGTCGTGTTCATGACGAAGGCCGCGAAGCGCAGCGGGCGGTTCGGTGCATCGCTCATGCGTCCCATCGTGGTCGGCGGGCACCGCCCGACGACAGTGACGTGACCTCCCGTTACGCGCGGTGTTCCCCGCGGCCCTGGACGCGACCATGCTCCTGAGGCATGCCGAACCAGACCACCGTCACCGCGCCTCCAGGCCGACCCGCCGCACCGTCGACCACCGCGACCCGTCGTCGGGTCGCCCTCGCGTCGTTCGTCGGGACGACCGTCGAGTACTACGACTTCTACCTCTACGCGACGGCCTCGGCACTGGTGTTCGCACCGACGTTCTTCCCGTCCGTGACGCCGGCCGTCGGGGTCATCGCGTCGTTCGCGACCTACGGCGTCGGGTTCGTGGCGCGGCCGCTCGGCGGCGTGATCGCCGGCCACCTGGGTGACCGGATCGGGCGGAAGAAGCTGCTCGTCGCGTCGCTGGTGCTGATGGGCATCGCGTCCACGTTGATCGGAGTGATCCCGTCCGCCGCGACCATCGGGGTCGGCGCCGTCGTGGCGCTCGTGTTCCTGCGGCTGCTGCAGGGCGTCGCGGCCGGTGCGGAGTGGGGCGGCTCGGCGCTGCTGTCCGTCGAGCACGCGCCGGAGCGGCACCGGGGACTGTTCGGGGCGTTCACGCAGATGGGGTCGGCCGGTGGGATGCTCCTGGCGACCGGGGTCTTCACGCTCGTGCGGTCGACGCTCGGCACCGAGGCGTTCCTGGCCTGGGGCTGGCGGCTGCCGTTCCTGTTCTCGGCGGTGATCGTGGCGGTCGGGCTCGTCATCCGGCTCGGTGTGCAGGACGCCCCGGTGTTCCAGGAGCTGCGCGCCTCGGGTGGGGTCGAACGGTTCCCGGTGTGGCAGGCGATCCGGCAGCACCCGCGGTCGATCCTGGTGACGGCGGGCCTGCGCCTCGTGCAGCCGGCGCTGTACTCGATCCTGACGACGTACTCGCTGACCTACCTCGGCAACGTGCGCGGGCCATCGGGCTCGGACGCGGGGTTGCAGGCCGTACTCGTGATCTCGGCCGTGTCGCTCGTGTCGACACCGTTCTGGGGGTGGCTGTCCGACCGGGTCGGGCGGCGGGTGCTGACGATCTGGTCGGCGGTGGGCATCGCCGTGCTCATCTGGCCGTTCTTCGCGTTCCTCGACGCCGGGCCGCTCGTGCTGCTGCCGCTCGTGGCGCTGATCGGGATGTGCGTGTTCCACGACAGCATCTACGGGCCGCAGGCGGCGTGGTTCGCGGAGCAGTTCCCGACCGGGCGTCGGTACTCGGGGATGTCGCTCGGGTACCAGATCGGGTCGATCTTCTCGGTGGGGCTGACGCCGCTGCTGGCCGCGGTGTTCGTGCAGCTCGGGGGCGGGTCGCCGTGGATCCTGTGCGGGTACCTCGGGGTGTACGCGGTGCTGACGATCGTGGCGGCGGTGTTCGCGGTGGACCCGCGGGCGGTGGCGCGGCGGGAGGCGCGGGCGGGCGCGGGCGCGGGCGCGGCGGGCGCAGCGGCCGGCGCGGGCGCGGGCGCCGCGGGCTGACGTTTCGCGCTGAGCGACAGTTCTCGCCTTCCGGAGGCCGTGGGGTGTCGCTGAGCGCGAATCCTCTGGGCCGCCACGCGCGTTGGCCTGCGCGCGGGCCCGCCGCGCGCTACGTCCGCAGGACCACGTCGGCCAGGGCGGCCGGGTCCTCGGCGGCGATGAAGGCCTGTTCCTGCGCGGCCCAGCGGTCCCACTCGCGCGCGAAGACCTCACCGTCGCGTCCGATCGCCCGGTCCCACCGCACGGCGTCGTCGGCCTCGAGCCACACCCGCAACGACGCCAGCGGTGCCGAAGCCCGGGACAACGCCCCGCACCCCTCGACCACGATCGGCTGGTCGGGGTCCACCGCCGCCCAACCCGCGGGCGCATCGGCCGCCCAGTCCCAGCGTCGGTACCCGCTCGGCGCTCCGAGGACGTCGGTCACCACGGCGTCGGCAGCCGCGCGCAGGCCGTCCCACCCCGGGTACAGGTCGTCCAGGTGCACGAGCTGCGCACCGAGCTGCTCCGCGACCTGTGCTCCGAGGGTGGTCTTGCCCGTGCCGGACCGGCCGTCGATGAGCACGACGGCGCGCCGTCCCGTGGCGGCGGCGACACCGGCAGCAGCAGCGGCCAGGCCGGGGGCGAGGTCACCGGCGGTCGTACCCGTCGCACGCTCGCCGCCCGTCGTGCCGGCTGCACGCTCCGCGTCAGGCACGCCACGTCCCCACGCTCACCGCGACCGCGATCGACACCACGCCGATGCCGACCAGCACCGCCACCATCGCCCACTCCGGCCCGGCGAACCGTGCGACCCGCGCCCAGGTCCGCCGTCCGGGAGCACCGAACCCCCGTGACTCCATCGCCACCGCCAACGTCGTCGCCCGCCGCAGCGCGAGCACGAGCAGCGCGAACGCCATCGTCGCCCCGCGTCGCAGCCGCCCGGAGTCGGCCAGTCCTCGGGCACGCCGCGCCATCGCGAGCTGTCGCCAGTCGTCGACGAGCAAGGTCATCATCCGGACAGCGGCGAGCGCGCCGAGCACGAAGCGCGCGGGCAGCCGGAGCACCTGCGCGAGCCCGTCGGCCAGGTCGGTCGGGTCGACCCGCACGAAGAGCGCGATGGCTGGCACCCCCACCGCGAGGACCCGGAGCGCCGTCGCCAACGCGAGCGTCAGTGACCCGTCGGTGACGTGCGCGAACCCGAGGTCGAACCACTCCCGACCCGAGGGCCTGCCGTACAGCGCGATGCTCACCGCCGTCAGCGGGATCGCGAGGAGCACCGGTGCGAGTCGGAGCAGCAGGGTCCGGACCGGCAGGCGCAGGAGCGGCAGGAGTGCGAGTTCGAGCGCCAGGGCGACGGCGGCGGAGACGACGTCGAGACTGAGCACCAGGCAGACGCCGAGGGCGAGCACACCGATCAGCGACGCGACCGGCTGGACGCCGGGGATGCCGGTCGCGCGGGCCGGCAGCGGTCGTCGCGCCGGGTTCGTCCGGTCGGTCCCATCGGTCGCGTCAGTCCCGGCGGCCTCGGCGGTCCGGTCGTCCGTGTCGGTCCGGTCTGGAGGCCAGGGGCGGCTCCCGGCTGTCGGCCCCGTCTCCGGGATGGTCGCGTTCGACCGCCCCTGGTCGCGTTCGACGGACCGCGCGCCGTCCGGCCCGAGCACGACCTCGTCGGCATCGAGTGCCCGGACGAGATCGCGGTCGTGGGTGACCGCCACCACCGCGGTGCCGGCGTCGGCGAGGGCCCCGAGCCGACCGATGACGGCCTGCCACGTGGCACGGTCCTGCCCGGAGGTCGGTTCGTCGAGCACGACGACCGGCGGACGGGCTGCGATGACCGAGGCGATCGCGAGTCGTCGTTGTTCGCCCCCGGACAGGGTGAAGGGGTTGGCGTCGGCCAGGTGTGCCAGCCCGAACTCGTCGAGCAGCGCGGTGGCCCGTTCGGCGGCGTCCGGCGCGTCGAGTGCTCGGGCGCCGGCCTCGATCTCCTCGCGGACGGAGCGGGCGACGAACTGGTGCTCGGGGTCCTGGAACACCGTGCCGATCCGGGCGGCGAGTTCGCGACTCGTCCAGGCGTGCGGCGCTGCGCCGATGCCGTCGGCGAGGGTGTCCGTGGCGCGGAGCTCACCGGCTGCCGGTGGGAGCAAGCCCGCGAGGGTCAGCCCGAGCGTCGACTTGCCGACGCCGTTCGGTCCGGTGACGGCGAGGACCTGCCCGGCGCGGAGCCCGAGGTCGATGCCGTTCCCGACCGCTCGCTTTCCCCTTGCCGTGCCGAGCCCCCGAGCTTCGAGCAGCACCGCCGCCGCGTCGTCACGCTCCCCTTCGCCGATCTCCCCCGCGCCGAGCGGGCGGAATGCCGCGGTCGCGCCACCGGACGCCCCGGGCATTTCGCCCGCTCGTCCGAGCGGACGCCGCCGCCGCGCCGAACCACGCTCCGGCTCGGCGCCGGGCACCCAGACACCGGCGGCCGTGAGCGCCTCGCCGTGGTCCGCCAGCACCCGGGCAGGCGGGCCGTCCGCGACCACGCCGCCGCCCGGTTCGAGCAGCACGACACGGTCGACCAAGTCCAGCCAGGTGCCGATCCGGTGCTCCACCACGAGCAGCGTCGCCCCGGTCTCGTCGAGCAGCGCCCGGACGGCGTCGTGCACCTGCGCCACGCCGTCCGGGTCGAGGTTCGCGCAGGGTTCGTCGAGCACGAGCGCACCCGGCCGCATCGCGAGCACGCCCGCGAGCGCCAACCGCTGCCGCTGCCCACCGGACAGCTGCGCGGTGGAGCGGTCGAGCGGCAGGTCGAGGCCGACGACGGCGAGCGCCGTCCGCACCCGGTCCCAGGTCTCGTCGCGGGGCACGCCGGCGTTCTCGCAGCCGAAGGCGACGTCGTCGCCGACGCGGGACATCACGGTGTGTGCCTCGGGGTCCTGCATGACGAGCCCGACACGCCCGCGGACCGCGCGGGGGTCGGCCTCGTCGACCAGGAGTGTCCCCTGCACCGAGGCAGCGGTGTCGTCGGTGGCGTCGGGTTCGTCGGGCAGCACGCCGGCGACCGCTCGCAGGAGCGTCGACTTGCCGGCACCGGACGGCCCGACGACGGCGACCCGCTCCCCCGGCTCGACGGTCAGGTCCACGTCGCGCACGGCCCAGGCGTCTCGCTCCGGGTACCGCCAGCCCCAGCCGCGGAACACGATCCGTGCCCCGCGGACACGGCCCCCTGCGCCGGCGTCGCCGCCGGTGGAAGGGGACGTCGCCGACGGAGCGGGCACGGTCACACCAGGGCGCGGGGCTCGCGGCGGCTGTGCTCGCGGCCGGCCGCGAAGGACGACAGCACCCCGGTGCGGGCGAGTGCCCGGACGATGAGCCACGAGCCCACCCCCGCGATCACGGCACCGGAGATCACCGCGCAGATCACGTAGACGACCTTGAAGGCCAGGTCGAGCCCCGGGTACCAGAGGACGGTGTCGTTGATGCCGAGCGCGAGTCCGGCCGCGGCACCGGCGAGCACGACGACCGGCAGGCGGTAGACGCGGTACAGGAACAGCGCGAGGACGATCTCGGCGCCGAGACCCTGGACGAGTCCGGCCTCGAGCGTGAGCCATCCCCACTGGGTGCCGAACAACGCCTCGACCGAGGCGGCGACCATCTCGCCGTAGAGCGCGGCGCCGGGCTTGCGGACGACGATCGCGACGATCGGGCCGGCGAGCAGCCAGACCCCGCCGAACAGGGCCTTGGTGCCCGGGAGCACGAGGTCCATGACGGCGCTGATCGGTTCGTAGCCGAACTCCCAGAGCCGGAAGACGACTCCGAGGGCCACCGCGAGGACACTCGCGACGACGATGTCGACGACCCGCCAACGCAGCGATCGCCGCGGAGCGGTGGTGACGGTTGTGGACGTGCCTGAAGGCATGCTGCTGACTCCTCCCTGCGCCGGCATGATCCGGATCAGGTTCGACGGTCGGAGCGCCGATCGCTCCCTCTCAGCCCGGCGGTCCCGGACTCCCGTGTGTGTGCCAGCAGTCTAGACGCGGTCGCGACCGCGTGACGGCAAGACGAACGGGAGGCCCGTGGCGGCGTCGCCACGGGCCTCCCGTCCATCAGGCGGTCACTTCTTGAGCGTGCGCACCAGCTTGCGGAGGACACGCCCGGTCACCCAGACCAGTGGGATGCTCACGACCATCAGGGAGATCAGGTTCGGCTCGAACTCCAGGTCCTTGCCCGGGCGACGGACGTAGGCGCCGACGGGGGCCGACAGGCCGCCGCCACCGCCGCCACCGTTCTCGTCGTCCCCGCCGCCACCGAAGCCGAACCAGCTGACGGACACGGGGATGAGGGTCTGGTCGCCGACCTCGACGGGTTCTCCGTAGTTCGTGGAGACCTCGAGCGGGCGGACCTGGTCTGCGATCTTCGAGACGATGTTGGCCATGCGCGCGACGCTACTCGTCCGTTCCTCCACAGGCCGCGGGGCGCAGTGGGCATCCACAGCTGGGGCTTGTCTGCGGACGCGGACGAGCGCCGCCGATATGTTGGCCGCACCCACACCTGGAGGACCGTTTGCACACCTGGCCCGGAAACCCGTACCCGCTCGGGGCGACCTACGACGGGAGCGGCACGAACTTCGCGCTGTTCTCCGAGGTCGCCGAGCGCGTCGAACTCTGTCTGTTCGATTCCGACGGCAACGAAGAATGCGTCCGCCTGCTCGAGGTGGACGCCTACGTCTGGCACGCGTACCTCCCCAACATCGGCCCCGGGCAGGAGTACGGCTTCCGCGTGCACGGCCCGTACGACCCGGACTCCGGCGCGCGCTGCAACCCGTCGAAGCTCCTGCTCGACCCGTACGCCAAGGCGACCAGCGGCGAGATCGACTGGGACCAGTCGCTCTTCTCGTACACGTTCGGCGACCCGGAATCGACCAACGACGAGGACTCCGCGTCGCACATGATGAAGGGCGTCGTGATCAACCCCTTCTTCGACTGGCAGGGGGATCGCCCGCCGCGGACGCCGTACGGCGAGACCGTCATCTACGAAGCGCACGTCAAGGGACTCACCGAGACCCACCCGGACGTGCCGGAAGAGCAGCGCGGAACCTACGCCGGCGTCGCTCACCCGGCGGTCATCGAGCACCTGCAGCGCCTCGGCATCACCACGCTCGAGCTCATGCCGGTGCACCAGTTCGTGAACGACTCGACCCTGCAGGACAAGGGGCTGTCGAACTACTGGGGCTACAACACCATCGGCTTCTTCGCGCCGCACTCGGCGTACTCGTCGTCGGGCGACCAGGGCCAGCAGGTCCAGGAGTTCAAGACGATGGTGCGCGAGCTGCACCGCGCCGGCATCGAGGTCGTCCTCGACGTCGTCTACAACCACACCGCCGAGGGCAACCACCTCGGCCCGACGCTGTCGTTCCGCGGCATCGACAACGCGGCCTACTACCGCCTGGTCGACGACGACAAGAAGTTCTACATGGACTACACGGGCACGGGGAACTCGCTCAACGTCGGGCACCCGCACTCGCTGCAGCTCATCCTCGACTCGCTCCGCTACTGGGTGACCGAGATGCACGTCGACGGGTTCCGCTTCGACCTCGCCTCGGCACTGGCCCGTGAGTTCTACGAGGTCGACCGGCTGTCGGCCTTCTTCGAACTGGTGCAGCAGGACCCGATCGTGTCGCAGGTCAAGCTCATCGCCGAGCCGTGGGACGTCGGCCCCGGTGGCTACCAGGTCGGCAACTTCCCGCCCCAGTGGTCCGAGTGGAACGGCAAGTACCGCGACACCGTCCGTGACTTCTGGCGCGGTGAGTCGTCGACGCTCGGCGAGTTCGCCTCCCGGATCTCCGGCTCGGCCGACCTGTACGAGCACGACGGCCGGACGCCCAAGGCGAGCATCAACTTCATCACCGCGCACGACGGCTTCACGCTGTACGACCTGGTGGCCTACAACGAGAAGCACAACGAGGCCAACGGCGAGGACAACAACGACGGCGAGAGCCACAACCGGTCCTGGAACTCCGGTGCCGAGGGCCCGACCGACGACGAGGCCGTGAACGCTCTGCGGCTGCAGCGTCGCCGGAACTTCCTGGCGACCCTGCTCCTGAGCCAGGGTGTGCCGATGATCGCGCACGGCGACGAGCTCGGTCGGTCGCAGTCCGGCAACAACAACGTCTACGCGCAGGACTCCGAGCTCAGCTGGATCGACTGGGACAGCGCGGACGAAGACCTCATCCAGTTCACCGCCGACGTGGTGAAGCTGCGGCACGACCACCCCACGTTCCGCCGGACCCGGTACTTCAACGGCCGTCCGGTCCGACGTGGCGAGGGCGAGCCGCTACCCGACGTGGTGTGGCTGACCCCCTCGGGCGACGCCATGGACCCCGAGGACTGGGACTCCGGCTTCGGCAAGAGCGTCGGCATGTACCTGAACGGCGAGGGCATCCGCGGTCGCGACGCCCGCGGTGACCGCGTCACCGACGTCGGTTTCATCACCTACTTCAACGCCCACGACGACGTCGTGACCTTCACCCTCCCACCAGAGGAGTACTCCCCCGGCTGGACCGTCCGGATCGACACCGCGAACCCCGGCGCCCGCGACGAGGTGCTCGACGCGGGCACCCCGCTCGACGTCCCCGCACGGTCGATGATCGTGCTGCGTGCCGAGCCCGACCACGAGGTCACGAGCACTCCGGTCGACGCCGAGCAGGACGGCGCCCCCGAACCGGTCGCCCCGCAGGACGCCGTCACCCCGGCCAACCCGGCCGGGTCCACCGCACCGAGCGGAACCGCCCGATGACCGCCGGAACGCCCGGCGCCGCGAACCGCGTCCCCGCGTCGACCTACCGGCTGCAGGTCTCGGCCGACTTCGACCTCGACGCTGCCCGCGACCTGGTCGACTACGTGCACGACCTCGGCGCCGACTGGCTGTACCTGTCGCCGGTGCTGCAGGCCGAGTCCGGGTCGAACCACGGCTACGACGTGGTCGACCACACGCGGGTCGACACCGACCGCGGTGGCGACCAGGCGATGCGGGCGTTGGCCGAGGCCGCTCACGCCGTCGGCCTCGGGGTCATCGTCGACGTGGTGCCGAACCACGTCGGCGTCGCGACCCCCGAGTCGAACCCGTGGTGGTGGTCCCTGCTCGAACTCGGGCAGGGCTCCCCCGTGGCCTGGGCCTTCGACGTGGACTGGGAAGCCGGCGACGGCAAGCTCCGCGTCCCCGTGCTCGACGACCGGCTGCTCGACGCGGTCACGCTCGACACGTCCGACGCCGAGCGTCCGGTGCTCCGCGTCGGCGAGACCGCCTACCCCACCGCACCCGGAACGGTGCACGACGGCGACTCCGTCGAGACCGTCCACGACCGCCAGCACTACGCGTTCGTGCACTGGAAGCGCGCGGACCACTACCTGAACTACCGCCGGTTCTTCGCGGTGAACACCCTCGCGGCGATCCGCGTCGAGGAGCCCGAGGTCTTCGCGGCCTCGCACGGGGTCATCGGCGGCTGGTTCCGCGACGGACTCGTCGACGGCCTGCGCATCGACCACCCGGACGGGCTGTACGACCCGGCGGGCTACCTGCAGGACCTGGCGGAGCTCACCGGCGGGGCCTACACCCTCGTCGAAAAGATCCTCGAGCCCGGCGAGCAGCTGCCGAGCTCGTGGCCGGTCGACGGCACCACCGGGTACGACGCCCTCGGGGTGCTCGACCGCGTGTTCGTCGACCCCGCGGGCGAGCAGGCACTGACCGCGGCGTCGGGCGCCGAGCCGACGGACTGGCAGCAGCTCACGCACGACACCCGACGGGGCATCGCCGACGGCATCCTCGGCAGCGAGGTCGAGCGGCTCGCACGCCTGCTCGCTCCGAGCGCCGTGACGGAGACGATCACGCACGAGCGGATCGTCGACGCCGTCGCCGAGGTCGTGGCCTCGTTCGACGTGTACCGCACGTACCTGCCCGAGGGCGCCCACCACCTCATCACCGCGCTCGAGCGTGCCGCCGAGGCCCGCCCGGACCTCGACGACGTGATCGACCGGATCGCACCGGCACTCGTCGACCCGACGAACGCCGCCGCGGTCCGACTGCAGCAGACCAGCGGCATGGTGATGGCGAAGGGTGTCGAGGACACGGCGTTCTACCGCACCTCGCGCCTGTCGTCCCTGAGCGAGGTCGGCGGCGACCCGAGCGTCTTCGCGGTCTCGGTGGCGGACTTCCACCAGGCCCAGCGCGAACGGCTCGGCAGCTGGCCGCACACCATGACGACGCTCACCACGCACGACACCAAGCGCAGCGAGGACACCCGCGCCCGCATCGCGGTGTTGGCCGAGCTCGGCGACGAGTGGGCCGCCACGCTCGAGCGTCTGCAGTCGTTCGTGCCGTTGCAGGACCGCGTGTTCGCCGACCTGCTCTGGCAGGCGATCGTCGGCGCCCGGCCCGCCAGTCGTGAGCGTCTGCACGCGTACGCCGAGAAGGCCTCCCGCGAAGCCGGTGACAGCACGACCTGGACCGAGCCCGACGAGGCGTTCGAGCAGCAGATGCACGCGATCGTCGACGCCGCGTTCGACAACCCCGACGTGGTCGCCGTGCTCGACGCCCTCGACGAGCAGATCGACGCCGCCGGGTGGTCGAACGGTCTCGCCCAGAAGCTCGTCCAGCTCACCGCCCCGGGCGTCCCCGACGTCTACCAGGGCACCGAGTTCTGGGACCGCTCGCTCGTCGACCCCGACAACCGTCGTCCGGTCGACTACGCCGAGCGGCGCCACGTGCTCGCCGAGCTCGACGGCCCGGACGACGACGGCCCCGAGGACCTGCCGGCCGTCGGCATCGACGGTGCCGCGAAGCTCCTGGTCACGACCCGCGCACTGCGCATCCGTCGGGACCACCCGGAGCTGTTCACCCGGTACCTGGAGCTCGAGGCCACCGGCAGCGCGGCCGACCACGTGATCGCGTTCGACCGCGGCGGTGCCGTGACGATCGCGACGCGTCTGCCCATCGGCCTCGGCCGGGTCGGCGGCTGGGGCGACACGCTGGTGCACGCCGTCCCCGTCGAGCGCATCGACCTGCTCACCGGCCGACGCGTCCCCGCCGACCGCGGGATCGCGCTGGCCGACCTGCTCACCACCTACCCGGTCGCGCTGCTCGTGCCCGCCGACGTGGTCGGTGCAGCCGGCCACGCCGACGCGGTGACCGCCGTGTCCGACGCGAGCGGTGCCTCCCGGCCCGCCGCCGACCGCACGACGGACGCCACCGAGACCGACGCGCAGGCCGAGATCGACATCCTGGAGGGTCACGCATGACCGCACCTGACCGTTACGCCGTCTGGGCGCCCGAGCCGGACCGGGTCCGGCTCGTCGTCGACGACGTCGAGTACCCGCTCACCAAGGGCGACGACGACTGGTGGTCCACCGACGCCGTGATGCCGGTCGTCGGTGCCAGGTACGGGTTCCGCATCGGCGACGACGACGCGGTCCGACCGGACCCGCGCAGCCGGTACCAGCCCGAGGGCGTGCACGGCCCGTCCGAGGTCGTCGACCCCGCGCGGTTCGCGTGGACCGACGAGTCGTGGACCGGACGCCCGGCCCGTGGCGCCGTGATCTACGAGATGCACATCGGCACCTACACGCCCGAGGGCACGCTCGACGCCGCCGCCCAGAAACTGGACCACCTGGTCGAGCTCGGGGTCGAGTTCGTCGAGCTGCTCCCCGTCAACGCCGTGAACGGCGAGTGGAACTGGGGCTACGACGGGGTCGGCTGGTTCTCCGTGCACGCCCCGTACGGCGGCCCGGACGCCTACGACCGGTTCGTCGACACCGCGCACGCGCTGGGGCTCGGGGTCATCCAGGACGTCGTCTACAACCACCTCGGACCGAGCGGCAACTACCTGCCGCTGTACGGCCCGTACCTGCTGGCCGGGCTCGGCAACACCTGGGGTGACTCGGTGAACGTCGAGCACCCCGAGGTCCGCCGGTACGTGCTCGACAACGTGCGCATGTGGTTCCGCGACCACCACGTCGACGGGCTCCGGCTCGACGCCGTGCACGCGATCCGCGACACCACCCGCCCGCACGTGCTGGCCTCGATGGCCGACGAGACCGACGCCTACTCGTCCTTCATCGGTCGTCCGCTGTCGCTCATCGCGGAGTCCGACCTCAACGACCCGGTGATGTTCCGGCCGCGCGAGGCCGCCGGGTACGGCCTCTCCGGGCAGTGGTCGGACGACTTCCACCACGCCGTGCACGTGGCGCTCACCGGTGAGACGAACGGCTACTACGCCGACTTCGCCCCGCTGTCGGCGCTGGCGAAGGTGCTCGAGGACGGCTTCTTCCACGACGGCACCTGGTCGTCGTTCCGCGGCAAGCGGCACGGCCGGCCGATCGACCGCGGGACCTCCCCCGCGACGGCCCTGGTCGTCGCGAACCAGAACCACGACCAGATCGGCAACCGCGCCGCCGGCGACCGGCTCGCCGCGACGCTCGACGACGAGGCACTCGTGATCGCGGCGGCCCTGACGCTGCTCGGGCCGTTCACGCCGATGCTGTTCATGGGCGAGGAGTTCGCGGCCTCGACACCGTGGCAGTTCTTCACCTCGCACCCGGAGCCCGAGCTCGGCAAGGCCACCGCCGAGGGACGCATCGCCGAGTTCGCCGAACACGGGTGGGACGAGTCAGCGGTGCCGGACCCGCAGGACCCGACGACGTTCACCAACTCCAAGCTCGACTGGGCCGACGTCAGCTCGGAGCGCGGTGCGGCGATCCTGCGTGCGTACCGGGTGCTCATCGCCCTGCGGCGCACCGACCAGGCGTTCGTCGACCACCGCTACGAGGCGAACGCCGTCCGCTTCAGCGAGGACCGTCGGTGGCTCGTGCTCACCCGCGGGCTGCTCGGCCCCGACGTGGCGCCGGTGCACGTCGTGGTGAACTTCGCCGACGACGCAGCCGAGGTCCCGGTGCCCGACGCCGTGGGCGAGGAGCTCTACGGCTTCGGCGCGACCGAGGTCGATGCCGGCGTCGTCCGGTTCGGCGGCCGGGGTGTGGTCGTGCTGCGCTAGCAACCCCGCGCGCTGCGAGCCGCGCAGACGAACGGCGACGAACCCACAGGGTCCGTCGCCGTTCGTGCATTCAGTCGTCCGTGCGTTCGCGGCCTCAGGCGGCGTGGTCGGCGACCGCGTGCGCGTTCTTCCGCACGGACGGTAGCTTGCGGTGGTCCTTGACCAGGGAGCGGGTCTCGCGGAACCGGCGGTCGATGCCCCACTTCGTCACGAGCGCCAGGCTCTCGCGCACGATGTTGCCGCTCATCTTCGAGACGCCGAACTCCCGCTCGGTGAACGTGATCGGCGTCTCCACGACACGCAGGCCCGCCTCGAGGGCACGCCAGCACAGGTCCACCTGGAAGCAGTACCCCTTCGACGCGACCCCGGCGAGGTCGATCCGCTCGAACGCCCGCGAGGTGAAGACCCGGAACCCGCCGGTGGCGTCGCGCACCGCGATGCCCAGTGCGAGCCGGGTGTACAGGTTGCCACCGCGGGAGAGCAGCAGGCGGTACCAGGGCCAGTTCTCGACCTTGCCGCCCTTGATCCACCGGGAGCCGAGCACCAGGTCGTTGGAGTCGGCGAGCTCGAGCATCCAGGGCAGGTACTCGGGGTGGTGGGAGCCGTCGGCGTCCATCTCGACGAGCTTGGCGTAGCCGTGTTCCAGGCCCCACGCGAAGCCGGACAGGTACGCGCCGCCCAGGCCGTCCTTGACGGTGCGGTGCATGACGTGCACCCGGTCGGTCTCGCAGGCGATGGCGTCCGCGATGTCGCCGGTGCCGTCGGGTGAGTTGTCGTCGACGACGAGCACGTGCACGGAGTCGTCGGTCGCGGCCAACGTGCGCTCGACGATCGGCCGGACGTTCTCCGCTTCGTCGTAGGTCGGGATGATGACCAGGGTCTCGCTCATGGTGCTCCTCGTGCTCTCGGTCGAATGTATCGCTGGCATGGTGGGTCAATCCGACGAGAGGTCTGCGAACACGATCAGATTGTCCGTGTAGTGCCCGGTGGCGGTGTCGAACGTGCCGTCGCAGGTGATGAGTCGGAGTTGCGGGGTGGGGGTGGGGCCGTAGACGTCGCTCGTCGGGAACGCCGACTTGGCGGCGCGTTCGGAACGGTCGACCGTGAAGGTGCGGGTGCTGCCGTCGGACATCCGGACGTGGACCTCGTCGCCGGTGACCAGTTCGTCGAGCCGGAAGAACACCGCGGCGCTCGTGGGGCTGTCGACGTGACCGGCGATGACGGCGGGGCCGACCTCGCCGGGGACGATCCCGTCGCTGAACCAGCCCGCGCTGTCCCAGTCGACAGGCGGGTCGAGTTCTCCGGCGGCGCCGCGGTGCAGGTCCTCGAGCGAGGACCGCACGCCGATGGCGGGGATCGACACGCTGACCGGGGTGGCCGTCGAGCGGGGCTCGGGTGCGGCCGGGTCCTGGAACCCGTCGGTGCCGGAACCCGAGGACGACGAAGACGAAGACGAAGAAGACGACGACGGAGACGACTGCGACGGGGACGAGGACGAGGGCGCCGACGACACAGCGCGATCCCCCGCGCCACCGCCGACGGTCGACGCGACCGCCACCCCGGCCACACCCCCGACCACCACGACAGCGGCGACCACGGAACCGATCACCACGCCTCGGTTCCGGACGGCCGAGACGCGCCCCGCGCTCCGACGGCCGCTCACGAGGCGCCTCCTGCGTCGCGGGCACAGCCCCCGAGCACGTCGGAGGTCAGCATCGTCGAACCGATGGCCAGCCAGGCGTCTCCGTAGTACGTCGGTGTGGTCGCCGCCGTCCGGTCTGCTCGCTCGAGGTCGTCGGCAGCCGCACGGGAGGAACCGGCGGCCTGCTCAGCCGCGGCCCGCGCGGTGTAGGCCAGCGCGTTCGTGTCCTGCGTCACCGGGGTGCCACCGAGGTCGAGCTGCGAGGCGAGCCGCGTCGTCCGTCCGAGCGTGGGCGCGAGGGCCGCCGCGAGCTCCCGGTCGGGCGCCGAACACGCCTCGGCGTACCGGAGCGGCGTCCGCATCGCGTCGTACCCGTAGAGCACGCGCCCGTCCCCACCGACGGCCGGCATCGGGTCCACCGATCCGTCGGCGTGCACCTGGGACCAGTCGCTGGGCAGGTCGGAGGCGTCCAGTACGGCCGCGGTCACGGCGCGCGAACCCCGGTTCAGCGCGTTCCAGCGGTCGTCCCCGGTGGCGTCCGCCAGCACCGAGAAGGCCGCGGGCGAGGCGTACGAGGCGTTGTACCGGTAGGGCTCCTGATCCGCCCACGGCCCGGGCAGCAGGATCGTACCGAGGTCCGTCCGGGCCGTCTCGTGCTGGAGGATCGCCGCCGCGATGCGCTTGCCCGCGGCGGTGTACCGGTCGTCGTCCCAGGCCTTCCCCGCGAGCACGAGCGCGCGGGCGGCGTCGAGGTCGGCGTCGCTCGCGGACTGCTCGTCGGCGACGCCCTCGTCGGACGTCCACCGCCACGCCAGCAGGTCGTCGTCGGTGAGCAGGTGCTCTTCCGTCCACTCCCAGATCGCGTCGAAGCGCGCACGGTCGTCGTTCGCGTAGGCGATGAGCAAGCCGTACGCCTGCCCCTCGCTGACGGTGTCACCGCCCTGGTCGGTGCGGACGACGCGACCGCCCTCGACGTAGCGGTCCAGGAACGCCGACCGCAGCTGCTGCGGCGAGCGCGTCGCGTCGGGCGCGGTGGTCGAGGTCGGGGTCGCCGTGCCGCGAGCGGCGGTCGTGGTGCTCGACGACCAAGGGCGGACGGCGACGATCGCGACCACGATGGCGACGATGACGGCCGCCGCGGCGGCGACCGGTATCCAGGTCCTGCGGGTCATGCTGGCCTGCCTCTCCGGGGATGGTGGGGGGGTCGAAGGGGAGGCGCGGATCACGTGGGCCGTTCAGCGCACGTGATCCGCGCCTCCAGTCCGGAGCGTCAGCGGAACAGCGAGCGGAGCATCGCGACGGCCGCGTGGACCGCCTCGGTCAACGGTCGGTCGGCGGCTGCGCCGCCGCCGCCGGTCTGCACACCGCCGGACGGGGTGGCGGCGGTCGCCGCGGCGTCCGTCACGGGCACGACCGTCAGGTTGCCCTTGCTGTCGTCGAGGACGAACAGGGTCGAGACCGTGTTGCCGGCGAGATCGACCTCGGCGGTGCCGCGCTGGCCGCTGCCGGAGACGTCGAGCGACCACTTGCCGGCGTCGACCGTTGCGTACTTGGTGGCGCTGCCGAAGGTGGCGTCCTCGGCGATCGGGGTGCCGTCGGAGGTCTGCACGTCGACGCGCTTCGCGGTGGTGGCGGCCTGCACGAGCCGGAGCTTCGCCTTGCCGTCGCCGGGCTGCTGCAGGTCGTCGGTGAACGCGGTCGTCTTCAGCCCGTCGTTCTTGCCGTAGGCGACGACGGTGCTGGCGTCGCCCTCCTGCACGGTGACGTCGGTGGAGATGACGGGAGTGGATCCCGGGGCGTCGGCGGCGCGCATCGACAGGACGTAGGTGCCGACCGGCAGCTTCTCGTAGGGGCTGACCTGGCCGTACGTGACGTCGTCGAGTTCGAAGACGGTCTTGCCCCCGGCGAGGCTGGACAGTTCGACGTCGACGCCCTTCGTGTCCGGCGACAGGTGTCCGACGCGGAGCCAGCCCTGGTCGGCCGTCGCGGCGGAGGCGGTCTGCGGGGCAGCGAGCCCGACCGTCGCGGCGACGAGTGTGGCGGCGAGCGCTCCGACGACGGCGGTGCGGCGGCGGTTCGTGGTGCGTGCGGTCATGATGGTGCTCCTTCGGGTCGAGGTGCGGTTGGCGTGGGTCGTGTCGAGGTGCGGGCCGTGCGGGCCGTGCGGGCCGTGCGGGCCGTGGCGGTCGTGCCGGACTCGCCGTTCCCGCGGTTCGTGCGGTTCGTGTGGGCCCCCGGGCGAGCGGGTGAAATGCCGGGGGCCGCGCCGGAGCCCTCCGGGCATTTCGCCCGCTCGTCCAGCGGGCGTTCCGCCCCGACGTGTTCGCGGAGAACGGTTCCGCGGCCGATCCGGCGAGCGGGCGGAATGCCGGGGTCCGCGCCGGAGCCC
Source organism: Curtobacterium sp. MCSS17_005 (assembly GCF_003234225.2). Taxonomy (NCBI): domain Bacteria; kingdom Bacillati; phylum Actinomycetota; class Actinomycetes; order Micrococcales; family Microbacteriaceae; genus Curtobacterium; species Curtobacterium sp. MCSS17_005. The sequence goes on along the minus strand of NZ_CP126258.1, from coordinate 1,052,499 downwards.
TCCGGGCATTTCGCCCGCTCGTGGAACGCCCGCTCGCGGAACGCTCGCTCGCCCAACGCCAGCGCGGCCAGCCCGGCCGAGCGATCGGGGGTCACGAGGCGCTCGTCGCGGTCGTCGTCGGGTCGGCCGGGGCGTACGTCACCGTGAGCCGTGCTCCCTCGCGCTCGACCGAGTCCGGCTGGAACGCCTGGGACATGGCGTCGAAGGTCCGAGCGACCCGGGCTGCCGAGGCGTCGTCGCTCGTGTGCAGGACGACGGTGCGGAACGGCTGGCCGGTCTCCCCGGTGCGCGGGGTGAACCGGTCGACCCGCACGTCCTGGTCGGCGAGCACCTGTCCGAGCGCGATCATCGCCCGCGAGTCGACCTGTCCGGCGCGGAACTGCGACTTCGTGCCGTCGTCCGCACGCAGGGCGGGGTTCGAGGCGAGCTCGGTCCCCAGGGTCTTCCGGACGTCGGTGGCCCGGGTGATCGCGGTCTCGGCGGCACTGGCTCCCTCAGCGTGGATCCGGCGGACCTCGACCTGCTGGTCACCGGTACCGAAGGTCGCGACGGCCGTGGAGTTCTCGATCGCCTGCCGCACGTCGGTGGACGAGTTGCCACCGGTGCGCATGGAGTCCGTCGTGATGACGTAGTCCGAGTCCTTCCAGCCGTTCGGGGACTGCCGTTCCACTGCTCCGTCGGTGTCGAGCTTGTAGTACCAGACGACGTTGTTCCGGGCGAAGCCGTCGTCCACGAGGTCGACCCACATGGCGTCGTCGACCAGCAGACGCGAGGACTTCGGCACGTTGTCGCCCACCCACTGCTCGGCCTGCTGCATCGGCAGGTCGAGGTCGCCGAGCAGGAACCCCCGCAGCTGCGTCCCCCACAAGGGCACCGCGACGACGAGCGCCGCAGCCGTGACGACGGCCCACGTGACGCCGAGGCCACGACGGGTCGCCGCACCGATGTGACTCCGGGTGTGCACCCGACCGGCGATCGCGAGGACGGCACGCTCAGCGGTGTACGCGACGAGGAGCGCCGCGAACGGGATGAGCATGATGACGTAGGGCACCGGCAGGTACCCGTTCGGCCGGAACATCACCGCGAGCAGGAACACGAGCATCGCGGCAATCGGGCGGACCCGGCGCAGGAAGAGCCCGACGACTGCCGCGACCGAGCCGAGCACGATGAACACCGGGTCGAGTGCCCACCACTGCGCGGCGGCCTCGTTCGCCAGGCTGCCCCCGTCGAACACCGATCCGGAAGCGGTCCGCGACCCCAGCTGGTAGGTGACGCCCTCCCACAGACTGACTCGCCCGTTGCCCGGCACGAGTTCGCCCTTCACCGCGGCGAGCAGCAGGTACCCGCCGCCGATCAGCACGAGCACGGCCCCGGCGACACTGAGCGTGTACCGACGGGTGCTCTTGTCGGCGCGACGCACGGCCATCCAGATCAGGAACGGCAGCGCGAGCAGGTAGGTCTCCTTGGACAGCACGGCGATGCCGAGGCAGGCAGCGGCACCGGCGAACCCGGCGAGCTGCTGGCGACGGCTCAGGACGAGGACGAACGCGGCGAGCAGCCACGGCGTCGCGACGTTGTCGATGTACACGGTGCGGTGGTACTGCAGCGCGAGCGGTGACAGCGCGAAGACGAGTCCGGCGGCGGCCGCCGTGATCCGTCCGGCACCGAGACGACGGGCGAGGATGAACAGCAGGATGCTCGAGACTGCGGAGAAGAACACCATGGCCTCGCGCCCGGCCTCCACCGCGAAGGGGTAGCGCGCGAACGCCCCGGTCAAGCCGGTGTACCCGGCGATCTGGATCCATCCGAGCGGCGGGTGGTCGTACCAGTACGTGTAGTGGGTGAGCTCGCCGAGGTTCGTGATCGCCCACGCCTGTGCGGTGTAGGTCCCCTCGTCGTCGATGCGCTGCGGCGTGCCCGACATGTTCCAGGCCTGGACGAGCACGGTCACCGCGACGACGGGCAGCAACCACGCCAGGCTGGCTGCGTGCCGGCGGAACCAGGCCCCGATGCCGGTGCGGTGGGCGGTGGTGCCACCACGGATCGGGATGCCCGTGGTGTCGGTGATGCTGGCGGTCATCGGGTGCCTCCCGTGGTGGTGCCGGCGAACGCACGGTCGGACGACGCTGCGCCCGATCCGGCGCCCGCGGACGATGCTGCGCCGGCTCCGGCGACCGAGGACGACGCTGCGCCCGATCCGTCCAGGTCCGAGGCGAAGCCGATCACCTGTCCGTTGCGGTGCTGGCCGGTGTGCTCGGTCTTCTCCCACCCGTTCTGGCCCTTGGCGTGCCGGACGACTGCCCGGACCGCCGCGGCGGCGAGGAACACTTGGTACGGCACCAGTCCGAGCACGAGCCGCACGTAGTCGCGGAGCCGGACCTTCTCGCCGTACAGGCGGCCGAACTCGTTCAGCCCGACGATCTCGACGGCGAGCAGCATGAGCGTCGGTGCCACCGGCACGAACGACACGAGGGCGATCGCCGTCGGCACCTTGACGAACAGGATCATCAGGACGCTCAGCGGGATGAGCAGCCCGGTGGCCGCCTGGATGAACGGCATGGTGAGCATGTAGCGGGCGAAGAACCGCTGCCGGAAGGACGGCAGCTTCTTCCACTCCCCCTTGCCCAGCACCTGCAGGAAGCCCTGGTTCCACCGCGTGCGCTGCTTGAGCAGCGAGGCGAAGGTCGGCGGGGTCTCCTCGCGGGTGACGGCCTCGGGACTGTAGGCGACGACGACCTTCGCGCCGTCGGCGGAGAGCCGCACGCCGAGTTCGCAGTCCTCGGCGAGGCAGTGCGCGTCCCAGCCGTTCGACCACTCCAGGCGGGAGCGCGTCACGAAGACGGTGTTGCCCCCGAGCGGGATGAACTTGGACCCGGCGTGGAAGTGCAGGCGCGAGCGGAACCAGAAGTAGTACTCCAGGACGTTCCGGAGCGACCACCAGCTCGACTTGAAGTTCATCAGCTGGACGCCGCCCTGCACCACGTCGGCGTCGGTCTCCTGGAACCGCGAGTCGACGAGCGAGAGCAGCCGCGGGTAGACCTCGTCCTCGGCGTCGAACACCCCGACGATGTCGCCCGTCGCGTGCTGGAGCGCCAGGTTCATCGCCTTCGGCTTGTTCTTCGGCAGGGTGTCGTCCACCACGACCTTGATCAGGGAGGGGTGCCGAGCTGCCGCGGCACGCACGACGGCGTCGGTCTCCGGGTCGTCCTCCCCGACGATCGCGATGATCTCGAAGTCGGGGTGGTCCTGGGTCGCGAGCATGTCGAGCGTCTGTCCCATCACGTCCTGCTCGTGCCGACCGGGCACCAGGAGCGTGAACCGGTGCGCCGCCGGGCGCGGGGTCTGGCTGAAGCTGGTCGACTTCAGCGCGTCCCGGGAGCGCCAGGCGTGCAGCATCCACCAGAGGGTGGTCAACGCGATGATCGTGAGCAGCACGGACAGGGCGACGAGGGTCGAGTAGCCGAGCCACTCGCCCAGCGACCAGGCGGCCTGTGGGAGCTGCCCCGAGCCTCCCGTCGGCACGTCCGTGGTCCCGCGGTTCGGGACGTCCCCCGTCGTCCCGGTGTCGTTGTCGGGTTGGAGCAGCGGCCCTGCGGCCGTCAGCAACGCGGCTGAGATGGTCATTCGGGGAACCCCTTCGGACGTGTGTCGGTGGACCGGAAGACGAGGGCCTTGTACGCGGCGAACCGGAACGCGGTGCCGAGGACGAGGCCGACGCCGTTGCCGGCGACGTTGTCGGCGAGGGTGGACGTGAAGCCGAGCACGTAGTGCGAGACGAACAGGCAGGCAGCGGCGATGCCGAGGCCGACGAGGTTCGTGGCGGCGAAGAGCAACCCCTCGCGGACGGTCTCGCGGCGGCCGGTCTGGCGTTGGGCACGGAAGGTGATGAAGCGGTTGCCGATCCACGCGACCGAAGTCGCGACGATGGCCGACACGATCTTCGCGGCGATGGGACCGTCCGGCATGACGGTGGCACGGAGCAGGTTGTAGACGCCCAGGTCGATGACGAAGCAGACGGCACCGATGGTGCCGAACGACGCGAGTTGCCTCGCGGTGGCGAGCAGGCGCGGAATCGTGCCAGGGCGCACGGTCCGCTCCGCGCCGGTGTCGGGTGACACCAGAACGGGGGTATCAGTTCGGGTCATGCCCCCGATTCGGGGGCTTCGACGGGGGGTTTGGGTGGGGTACGCACCTTGCCAGGCCTCTGCCAGATGCGCGACACACGCCGTTCATGTTGACCATCCGTCAGTTGCGGTGGTCAGGCGCGCGCACGACGGACGGGAGGCCCGGTACCAGCTGGTACCGGGCCTCCCGTTCGGTCAGTCGGTTGCGTCTACGCGGGGCGCGACGACGGGGACACGTTCTTGGACGCGTCCCGTTCCGGGATGTCGCCGAGTGCCTCGTCGATCGCCGCGAGGGCGTCCGTGTCGAGCTTGACGCCGGCGGCCTTGACGTTGTCGGTGACCTGCTGCGGACGCGAGGCGCCGACGATGGCGCTCGCGACGTTGTCGTTCTGCAGGGTCCACGCGATCGCGAGCTGCGCGAGCGTGAGGCCGGCCTGGTCGGCGACGGGCTGCAGGCGCTGCACGGCTTCGAGGACCTCGTCGCGCATGAACCGCTTGATCATGTCCGCGCCGCCCTTCTCGTCCGTGGCACGGGAGCCCTCGGGCAGGGGCTGACCCGGCTTGTACTTGCCGGTCAGGACGCCCTGCGCGATGGGCGACCAGACGATCTGCGACAGGCCGAGCTGCTTCGAGGCGGGGACGACCTCGCCCTCGATGACCCGCCACAGCATCGAGTACTGCGGCTGGTTCGAGATGAGCTGGAAGCCGAGGTCCTTGGCGAGTGCGGCACCGGCGCGGATCTGCTCTGCGGACCACTCGCTGACGCCGATGTAGAGCGCCTTGCCCTGGCGGACGACGTCGGCGAAGGCCTGCATCGTCTCCTCGAGGGGCGTCTCGTAGTCGTAGCGGTGTGCCTGGTACAGGTCGACGTAGTCGGTCTGCAGTCGCTCGAGCGAGCCGTCGATCGACTCCATGATGTGCTTGCGGCTGAGGCCGACGTCGTTGTGCCCCTTCGGGCCGGTCGGCCAGTAGACCTTCGTGAAGACCTCGAGGGACTGGCGCCGCTCGCCCTTGAGCGCTTCGCCGAGGACGGTCTCGGCGGCGGTGTTGGCGTACGTGTCCGCGGTGTCGAACGTGGTGATGCCGGCGTCGATCGCTGCCCGCACGCACTGGGTGGCGACGTCGTTCTCGACCTGCGAGCCGTGCGTCAGCCAGTTGCCGTAGGTGATCTCGGAGATCTTGAGTCCGGAGTTGCCCAGGTACCTGAATTCCATGGTCCCGACGCTACTGGAGTGAGCGCGCACGTGAGGGGTCCCGCGAGTGCCTGTCGGGGTTGGGATGTGGGGCGGGGTGCGGGGCGGGTGGGTCCGAGGTCGGGTCGGGGTCGGGGTCGGGGTCGGGTCGGTTCGGGGTCGGGTCGGGGTCGGGGCCGGGGCCGGGCCGGGATCGGGTCGGGGTCGGGTCGGGGTCGGTGGTCGGGATCGGGATACGCGAGCGGGCGAAATGCCACGGTGCTCTTGCCAGCGCACCCACACATTTCGCCCGCTCGCCCGGAGGGCAACCCGGGCTGCGGCTTCCGTGCTCCCTGCGATCCCCTCCACCCCGCGAACGGGCGAAAGACCGGGGTGCGGTCGGCGAAGGGCGCGGTGTTTCGCCCGCTCGCGGAAGCAGCCGTCCTCCACAGCGGCGAGAGCGGGCAAGCCGTCCACAGAGGAGGCCCGACTCCCGTCCTCGGGGTCGGCTCGCCGTCACGCTGTGGAGATGACCGCAAGACGCCGACTCCCGATGGCACTCCGCGACGCTTCGTTCCGCGTGCGGGATGCGCTGCACCGAGGCGTTTCGCGTGGCCGACTCGACGCTCGCGATCTCGTCCGCCCGTTCCACGGCATCCGATCAGCGTTCCCACCGGAGTCCGTGGATGAACGCGCGAGAGCGCTCGCTCCTCGGCTCCGCCCCGATCAGGTGTTCAGCCACGTCACCGCAGCAGCGATCATGAGCGTCCCGCTGCCCCGCCGCCTCGAACGGGACCGGCGGTTGCACGTCACGACGATCGGGACCGACCAAGCACTCCGCGTTCGCGGCGCGGTCGGCCACCGAGCCCGGTACGGATCGGTCCGCGCGACGATCGCACGAGGAGTGTCACTGACCACTCCGGCCGACACGTTCGTCGCACTGGGCTCGATGCTGACGCTCGACGAACTCATCGTCGCGGGCGATGCGCTCGTGGGGTGGCTCGGCTGGGCGACGCTCGACGAACTCGCCCAGGCCGTCCGACGACGACGCGGCATTCGCGGGATCGTGAAGCTCCGCCTCGCGCTCGACGAGATCCGGAGGGGATCTCGCTCTCCGGGAGAGACCCGGACACGGCTGGCACTCGTTCGCCGCGGGCTCCCAGAGCCGGCGCTCAACCACGATGTCGTCGTCGACGGGCAGTGGATTGCATGTGTAGACCTCGCCTACCCCGATGCCAGGGTCGCGATCGAGTACGAGAGCGATCTGCACCGCACCGATCCAGCCGCTTTCCGGAAGGACCTGACGCGCGGGGAGCACCTCAAGGACGTGGACTGGTGGCTCGTCAGAGCAACAGCAGACGACCTCGCTCACGGTGTCGAGCGTTTCCTGCACCGCATCCGTCGGCTGCTCGAGGTCGGCGCCAGAGGAGCCCACGACACGCGGTTTGCGACACTCGGGTGAACAATGGTTGACGCTTCAACCAAAACGGTGCACACTGTCGTAGTATCAACTCGATGCAGGCGCATGGAACGCGTCGCACCGCAGACTCTCGTTCGGAAGAAGGACCACCATGACGCTCACCGCTGACACCGTTCCCGGCTACAAGACCGGCACCTGGAAGATCGACCCGACCCACTCCGAGGTCACCTTCTCGGTCCGCCACCTCGCCATCAGCAAGGTCAAGGGCAAGTTCGAGACGTTCGACGCCACCGTCGTCACCGCCGAGAACCCGCTCGAGTCGACCGTCGAGGCCAACATCGACGTCGCGTCGATCAACACCGGCCAGGAGCAGCGCGACCAGCACCTCAAGACGAGCGACTTCTTCCTCACCGAAGAGCACCCGCAGCTGACCTTCCGTTCCACGAGCATCGAGGCGAAGGGCGACGACCTGCACATCGCGGGCGACCTGACCCTGCGCGGCGTCACCAAGCCGGTCGTCCTCAAGGCCGAGCTCGGCGGCTTCACCACGGATGGCTACGGCCAGGTCAAGTTCGGTGCCGAGGCGACCACGAAGATCGACCGCACCGAGTTCGGTGTGAACTGGAACGCGGCGCTCGAGGCCGGCGGGTTCACGCTCGGCAACGACGTCACGATCAACCTCGACGTCCAGTTCGTCCTCCAGGCGGCCTGAGCCACCTCTGACTCAACGCCCGACTAAGGGCACCGAGCGGCACTCCCCGAACCCGAGAAGAACGCCCCGACTCCGCACGGAGTCGGGGCGTTCTTCGTTGCCCGCGCCTGTCCCCTGACCACGAGCGGGCGAAATACCCCGGAGCCTCGTCCTGGCTCGTCAGGCATTCCGCCCGTTCGCGCAAACCGGCACCGAAGTCGACGCCGGTCCCCGCAATCACGCCCACGCCGGCGCCCGTGCCCACGCAAACGCCCAGCCCCACGCCGAACGGCCACGCACGTGGCCACGAGCGGGCGAAAGACCACGCTGATCCCCGTAGCACGCCGGCATTTCACCCGCTCGCCCAAGAACACGAGCGCGAGGTGGGCGAACGGCCCCGGCCGAGATCGGGAGCGCGGCCGAGCGGGCGGAATGCCCGGGACACGGCGGCGACACGTGCGGCATTTCGCCCGCTCGCGCAAGGGGGGCCCCGGCAGCGGGCAGCCGGCAGCGGGCAGCGGGCAGGGCAGCCGGCGGGCAGGGACAAAGGGCACGAGCGGACGAGCGACGGCTCAGCGCCGCCCCCGCGTAACGTTGGCACGTGCGACGGCACCGAGGGGAATCCGCACGCCGGACCCCGAGTTGCACGAAATGCACCAACCAAGAGCACGCCCGCACGACGAACAGGAGCACCACCATGGCCACCGACTGGATCGCGATGCAGGCCCTCGCGGCAGCCGAGTTCGGCCGCCGCGTCGCCGCCGTCACCGACTGGGACGCCCCGACCCCCGACTCCGAGTGGACCACCCGCGACCTCGTCGCCCACGTCGTCGACGAGCAGCGCTGGATCCCGAAGCTCCTGACCGGGTGCGACTACGCCCAGGCCCAGGCCGACCTCGAGCCGATCGGCGACGACCTGGTGGCCGAGTGGCACCGGTTCGCCACCGCGGCGACCGACGCCTGGCGGAACGCCCCGCAGGACACACCCGTGCACCTCAGCACCGACGTCGTGCCCGCCGCGCAGTACCTCACCGAGCAGACGAGCGACATCACGATCCACACGTGGGACCTCGCCCGGGCGACCGGCACCGAGGAGTCCCTGCCCGACGAGCTCGTCCGCGCCGTGTGGGAGTACTTCGAGCCGCAGATCGAGGACCTCGCCGCCACCGGCCTCTACGCACCCCCGGTCGACGTCACCGAGGACTCCCCGCTCCAGGTCCGCCTGCTCGCCGTCACAGGCCGCGATGCCAGAGTGACGGCATGACCACCGACACGAAGCGCCTCGGCAACTCGGGGCTCGAGATCAGCAGCGTCGTCCTCGGCATGATGTCGTACGGCGACCCGGACCGGGGCTCGCACGCCTGGAGCGTCGGCATCGACGAGGCCCGCCCGTTCGTCCGCCGCGCGTTCGAGGCCGGCATCACGACCTTCGACACCGCGAACGTCTACTCGGACGGCAGCAGCGAGGAGATCACCGGCACGCTCCTGGCCGAGCTGGCTCCGCGCGAGGACGTCCAGGTCTTCACGAAGGTCTTCAACCGGATGCGTCCCGGCCGGAACGGCGCCGGGCTGTCCCGCGCGGCGATCATGCACGAGATCGACGCCTCCCTGACCCGGCTCGGCACGGACTACGTCGACCTGTACCAGATCCACCGCTTCGACCCGGTGACGCCGATCGAGGAGACCATGGAGGCCCTCCACGACGTCGTGAAGGCCGGCAAGGCGCGCTACATCGGCGCGAGCAGCATGTGGACGTGGCAGTTCGCCGAGATGCAGCACACCGCCGAGCGCCACGGCTGGACGAAGTTCGTGAGCATGCAGGACCAGTACAACCTGCTCGAACGCGAGGAGGAGCGCGAGATGCTCCCCTTCTGCGAGCACACCGGCGTCGGCGTGATCCCGTGGAGCCCCCTCGCCCGCGGCCGCGTCACCCGCCCCTGGGACGCCTCCGGGTCGGGCTCGCGTGCGCAGACCGACGAGTTCGGCAAGACCCTCTACAAGCAGGACGAGGACGCCAACCGCGCGATCGTCGACGCGGTCGAGGCCGTCGCCGGCGAGCGCGGCATCCCGATGGCGCAGGTCGCCCTGGCCTGGGTCGCCGGCAAGTCCGCGGTCTCCGCGCCCATCGTCGGCGCGACGAAGGAGCACCACATCGACGACGCGGTGGCCGCAGCGTCGCTGACGCTCACCGACGACGAGGTCACGCGACTCGAGTCCGCGTACACGCCCCGGGTGCCGTCGGGTTTCTGACGCCCCCACGAGCGGACGGGAGGCACGGTGCCAGCTGGCACCGTGCCTCCCGTCCGTCAGGTGGTCGCGGTGACGGCCGTGGTCAGGCGACCGCGCTGCCGTCAGCGCGCTGCAGGCGCGCGATGCGCCGCCGCGCGGCTCGTTCGGACCCGGTCTGGTCGTCGAGCACCGCACCGATCCCGTCGAGCACGAGCTTCGTGGTGCGGACCACCGGCAGCTCCACCGGGCCGACGATCGGCGCACGGAGGCCCAGCAGCGACCGGTGCCGCGGGTCGAGCGTGGACACGGCGCCCTGGAACACCGCGTGGTAGCCGGGTCGCAACAGGCGGGACAGCGGCGGGTCCTTGATGAACCGGACGACGTCTCGGGTGCGCGAGTCGACCAGGAGTTCGCCGCGGTCGAGGTACCCGTTCATCTGGGCACGGAGCTCCGCCTCGGACTCGGGCGGGTCGACGATGCGCATGAGGCGCCCGGCCTCGGCCCACTCCCGCACGTACGCGTCGGCGCCCCCGGGGATCGGACCACCCCAGCGCTGGGCGGCGCGGAGGAACGCGTCGGTGAAGGCGAGGTGCACCCAGCGCGCCAGGTCCGGGTCGTTCGCCGCGTAGGGGCGGGTGGTGCCGTGCGCGTCGACGTACTGCCCGCGGACCCGCTCGTGGAGCCGGAGCACCCAGTCGCTGCCGCTGCGGGCGGTCTGCCGGTCGCCGTACGTGACGGTGGCGATCCACCGGCTGGTGCCCGCCAGGCGACCGAACGGGTCCTCGCGGTACCGGGAGTGGTCGGCGACGCCCGCGAGCGCGCCGGGGTGCAGCGCCTGGACGAGCAGTGCCCGCACGCCGGCGACGATGCCGTGGCTCCCGCCGTGCACCGCCCACGTGGCGGAGCCCGGACCGAAGAAGCCCGCGTCGGTGCCGTGTTCCAGGTCGTCCATCCAGGCTTCCGTGCCGGTCGAACCACCCGTGAACGTCTGGTTGAGGCGGGACCGGAAGACGTCGGAGACAGTGGACATGTCGTCATGTTCCGTCCGTCACCTGGGCGCGGGGGTGGCATCGCGCAAAGTGGCCCTCCCAGCGTGCACGGGGGTGGCCCACTAGGTTGGGTCGGGTGAGCATCGACACGCCTCGTCCCTGGCTTGCCTCGTACGCCCCGGGGGTCCCGCACGACATCGAGGAACAGAGTGGTTCCCTGTACGACCTGGTCGAGCAGTCGGCCCGGAAGTTCCCCAGGCAGGTCGCCCTCGAGTTCTTCAAGCGCACCACGAGCTACGCCGACCTCGAGGAGCAGATCCTCCGCGCGGCGAACGGCCTGCGGAAGCTCGGCGTGGGCGCGGGTGACCGCGTCGCCATCGTCCTGCCGAACTGCCCGCAGCACATCGTGGCGTTCTACGCGGTGCTGCGGCTCGGCGCGATCGTGGTCGAGCACAACCCGCTGTACACGCCGCGGGAACTCCGCCACCAGTTCGAGGACCACGGCGCCAAGGTCGCCATCGCCTGGGACAAGTCCGTCGCGACGCTGCAGGACTTCCCGGCCGACGTGCACCTCGACGCGATCGTCTCGGTCGACATCACCCGCGCCATGCCCCGGAGCACCCGGCTCGCCCTGGCGCTGCCGGTCGCGAAGGCCCGGGAGTCCCGCGCGAAGCTGACGGCGAAGGTGCGCGGCACGGTCAAGTGGGACGACCTCGCCGACACCCGCAAGCTGTCGAAGCGGCACCCGCGGCCGGCCACCGACGACGTCGCGCTGATCCAGTACACGTCCGGTACCACCGGGACCCCGAAGGGTGCGGTGCTGAGCCACCGGAACCTGCTGGCGAACGCCGCGCAGGCCCGGGCGTGGGTGCCGCAGATCCGCCGCGGCGACAACGTCGTGTACGCGGTGCTGCCGATGTTCCACGCCTACGGCCTGACGCTCTGCCTGACCTTCGCGATGAGCATGGCCTCGCGGCTCGTGCTCTTCCCCGCGTTCGACCCCGCCCTCGTCCTGACGGCGATCAAGCGCCACCCACCGACGTTCCTGCCGGCCGTGCCGCCGATCTACGCCCGGTTGCAGCACGCGGCCGACTCGGCGAAGGTGTCGCTCAAGGGCATCGAGATCGGCATCTCCGGCGCCATGCCGCTGTCGCAGGACATCGTCGAACCGTGGGAGGCCCGGACCGACGGCTACCTGGTCGAGGGCTACGGCCTGTCCGAGTGTTCCCCGGTCCTGATGGCCAACCCGGTCTCCCCCGAGCGTCGACTCGGATCGATCGGCCTGCCGTTGTCCTCCACCGAGGCGCGCGTGGTCGACCCCGACGACGACACGAAGGTGCTCGGCATCGACGAGCCCGGCGAACTGCAGGTCCGTGGCCCGCAGGTGTTCCGCGGCTACTGGGGCAAGGCCGAGGCCACCGACGAGGTCTTCACGCCCGACGGCTGGTTCCGCACCGGCGACATCGTGGCCATCGGCGCCGACGGGTACGTCCGGATCGTCGACCGCCTCAAGGAACTCATCATCACCGGCGGCTTCAACGTGTCGCCGTCCGAGGTCGAGGACACCCTGCTCAAGCACCCCAGCGTCAAGGAGGTCGCGGTCGTCGGCATCACGCAGGGCGGCAACGAGCAGGTCGTCGCCGCGGTCGTGCCGAAGGACCCCTCGACGTTCGACGGGGCCGCGCTCCGGGCCTGGTCACGCGAGCACCTGGCGGCGTACAAGGTGCCGCGCCGGGTCGTGGTGGTCGAGGACCTGCCGCGCTCGATGATCGGCAAGGTGCTGCGGCGGAAGGTGCGGGACCAGATCCTGGACGGCTGACGCGCGGGCGCCGGGCGGCGCCGCTCAGCTCGCGCGCCGCGTGGGCAGCGCCAGCACGGACAGCCCGGCGACCACCAGCACGATGCCGGCCCATCCGCCGGTCCCCAGGCGCTCCCCCACCACGAGCACCGCGAGCACCGCGGCCACGACGGGCTCGAGCAGGGACAGCAGCGTCGCGACCGACGCCGTCACCGTCCGGAGCCCGAGCGCGTACAGCGAGTGTCCGATCACCGTCGGCACCAGCGCCAGGTACAGGAACACGGGCCAGTTGCCGACGTCGGTCAGGAACGGCCCGCCCGCCACCACGGCGAGCACGACGAGCGGAACCGCGGCCACCCCGAACACCGCGCCGACGAGGCCGCGTTCGTTCGGCCCGCGGGCAGCCCGTGCGGCCGCGACCCCGACGTCCCCGCCGACGCGCATGCTGTCGGGCTCCGCGCGACCGACGGCGATCGGCATCCGACTCGTCGCGGCGTGCATCCCCCGCGCCACCGCCCACGAGTACAGCGCGTACGTCAGGCCGGCGACCAGGGCGCTTCCGACGCCGACAGCGAGTGACCGCCCGCCGTCGTGCTCGGAGCGCGCGAGGGTGACGACGACCATGCCGACCACGCTCACCAGGGTGGCGAGGACCCACCGGCGGGTGACGCGCCTGCGGTCGGCGACCCACTCGACCAGGCCGGCGAAGACGGGCGACGAGCCGATGGCCAGGGTCGTGCCGAGTGCGACCCCGGCGTCGGCGAGGGCCGCGTAGAACGCGACCGCGTAGACCACGAGCGACGCGGCGCCGAGCAGTGCCCAGCCGCGGGTCCGGCGCTGCGTGACGGCACGCAGGGTGCCGCGGCCCGCGGTCGCGGCGAGGACGAGGCCGCCGAGCCCGAAGGTGACCGCACCGAACACGAACGCCGGCACACCGGGCGCGAAGTGCGTCGCGGTCCCGGTGGTGCCCCAGACCGCCGCGGCGACCGCGATCGCCGCCAGGCCGCCGACGGGCCTGGAGGCACGCCCTGCGCCCGGTCCGTGGCTCACGAGACGTGGACGCTCGGCCGTCGGTTGACCTCGGGTTCCGCTTCGCGCAGGACCTCGCGCGTGACGGGGGCGACGTCGCCGGCGCCGGTGAACACGAAGCGCAGGGCGTTGCGGATCGGGCTGCCCTCGTTCCACTCGAAGTAGATGCTCGGCACCACCCCGGCGAGGTCGCGGATGGCGAGGAGCGTCGACGCGATGGTGTTCGGGACGTTGCCGGAACGGACCTTCAGCACGCGGAACCCGTGGATGACGTGGCCTTCGACCACCAGGTCCTCTTCGAAGTCGGAGGAGTCGGCCGGCAGGACCTCGAGGAACATCGTCGGCACGCGGGCCGGGATGCCGGAGTCGCGGCGTTCCTCGCGCCCCTTCGCCCGGTACGCCTCGGCGGTGCCGGCACCGGGTTCGTTCGCGATGATGCAGACCGAACTGAACTGGTCGGCGTCGGCCTCGACGAACTGGCGGGCGGTCGCGTCGAGCTCGATCGACGACGCCCGGAGCTCGAATGAACGCCGCACGCGCGAGATGAGCGACACCACGACGATCGCGATGATGAAGATCGCCGCGATCCGCACGCCGTCGGGCCGCTCGATGACGTTGGCGACCGTGGTGTAGACGAACACGACCGAGATCACGCCGAACGCGATGGTGCGCTTGCGCTGCTGCTTGCGGCGCGCGGACAGCGTCACCGCGACCGCGGCACTCGTGATGAGCACCAGCACGCCGGTGGCGTAGGCGCCGCCCTGCGCGTCGACGTCGGCCTGGAAGATGATCGTGATGACGAACGCGATGAGCGTGAAGATGATCACGAGCGGACGCACCGCACGCGCCCACTGCGGTGCCATGCCGTAGCGGGGCAGGAACCGCGGCACCAGGTTGAGGAGTCCCGCCATCGCGCTCGCGCCGGCGAACCACAGGATGGCGACGGTCGAGAAGTCGTAGATCGACCCGAACACGCCGCCCATGTACTCGTGCGCCAGGTAGGCCAGGGCACGCCCGTTCGCACCGCCGCCCGGCTGGAACTCGCGCTGCGGGATGAGGAACGTCGTCACGATCGACGACGTGATGAGGAACGAGCTCATGATGAGCGCCGCGACGGTCAGCAGTCGCTTGGTGCCACGGATCCGGCCCTCGGGTCGGTCGCTGGTGTCGTCGCTGGCGTCACCGCGGACCTGCGGCATCACCGCGACGCCGGTCTCGAACCCGGAGAGCCCGAGCGCGAGCTTCGGGAACACGATCAGGGCGATGCCGACCATCACGAGCGGGTTGCTGTGCTGCGCCGTCAGCCCGGACCACCAGTCGCTCGCCACCATCGGGTTCTCGAACACGTGCCAGAGGGAGACGATGATGACCACGGCGTTCAGGGCGAGGAACACCGCGACGAGCCCGACCGCGATGCCGATGGCCTCCTTGAACCCGCGCAGGAACACGATGCCGAGCAGGAGCAGCAGCGCCAGGGTGAGCGGCACCGGGATCTCGGTGAACCAGTGCGGCGTGTATGGGTTCTCGGCGATGTGCGCCGTGGCGTCGGCCGCCGACAGGGTCATCGTGATCATGAAGTCCGTCACGGCGAACCCGAGCAGCACCAGCACGAGGAGCTTGCCCGCCCACCAGGGCAGGAGCTTCTCGAGCATCATGATCGACCCGGCGCCCCGGAAGCTGTCGTGGGCGATCCGGCGGTAGACCGGCAGCGCCCCGAACAGCGTGACGAGCACGAGGACGATCGTCGCGATCGGCGACAGCAGACCCGCGGCGAGCGCGGCGATGGCGGGCTGGTACCCGAGGGTGGAGAAGTAGTCGACGCCGGTCAGGCACATGACCCGCCACCACGGGTGGGTCTTCTCGACCTCGACCTGGTGCGGGCCCTGGTGCGAGGCGCCCTGGTCGGCCCCGTGCAGCATCCACCGGCGCAGGCGGGTGCTGCGGTCGAGGGGCTGCTCGGTGGCGTCGCGCTGGGCGGCCCGCTCGGCGTCTGTCGCGGTCACGTGGATGATGCTAAGCCGTCCGGGTGGCCCCCGTGCACACCTGGACGGCCCTGTGCACGGAGCGGTCCGACTAGCGCCGTGTGCGGGACAGGGCCGCCACGATCCCCGCCACGATCAGCAGCACACCGGCGGCGATGCAGGCGGCCAACAGCAGGGTCGTGGTGTCCACTGAGAACATCGGCAGCGCACTCACGGCCATCGCTCCGGCGAACACCAGGAGCAGCACGCCCCAGAGGATCGTGCCGAAGCGTGCACCACCTCGCCGGGGCCGTGCCGTGTGCCCGTCCGGAGCCACCGGAGAGGCCATCGGTGCAGTCGTCTCGTCGTTGGTCGTTCCGTCGTTCGTCGTGCTGTCCGTCGTCATCGTCCCGTTCCTCACTCGCCGACCGTGATCGCCCGCGGCACCTCGACGCCACCACCGAGGATCCACAGGTGCACGGTCGTCGTCTCGTCCGCATCGGCCGTGCGTGCCGCACGGTTCTCGAGCGTGGTGGTCCGGAGCACCCCACCGGTGCCGTCGTCGTCGCCTCCGCCGGTGTCGATCCCGTAGCCGACACCGCTCACCTCGACCCGCACCGGCAGGTCGGTCGGCAGCAGCACCTCGGCTCCGCCGGCGCCCAGCCAGAGGCTGACGTCGCCCCCGACCGCCGACGGTTCGAGCCCGCGGAGGTCCAGCGTCGGACCGCCGGCCAGCATCGCGAAGTCCCGTCCGATCCCCGGCGCAGCGCGTTCGACCTGCCACGTGGTGCCGCCGATCAGCGAGACCTGGGTGCCGGCGGGCAGGACCCCGGTGACCACGAGGGCCACCGCGGCGACCGTCGAGAACAGTCCGAGCACACCGTCGTCACGGCCCCGGACCCCGGCGACGATCGTCGCGACCGCCAGCACAGCGAGCGCGGCAGCGATCCCGAGGACCGGGACGGACCACCCGGCCTGCTGCGCCCAGAACGTGACCCCGGCTCCGGCGACGAGCGCGAGTCCGAGGGAAACGGCGACGTACGCCGCCCCGGGTCGCCGCTCCACCCGCTCGGCCCGCCGTTCGGCCGCCCGCTCGCGTTCGGCGCGCATCCGCTCCTCGTGCTGCCGTCGCCGGTCCTCGGGGCTCGCGGGTGCACCCCACTGCCAGGAGGCCCGTCCCGCGTCCGTCGCGCTGGTCGCCTCCGCGGTCCACGCGTTCCGGGCCGGGTGCGGCTCCTCGGGGCTGGTCCAGAAGTCACCCCGCGGTGCGGCGCTCGGGTCGGTGCCGGTGCCGGTGCTCGCGGTCCGGTCGCCGTCCACCCCGCGTCGGGCCAGGACCACGATGAGCCAGACGATCCCGCCGACGAGCACGATGCTCCACGCCGTGGCCAGGGTCGCCTCGAGCCACCCGGGCATCCCCCAGGCGTCCGGGACCCCCTGCCACCAGAGACCCCGGGCCGCGGGCACGAAGGTCAGTGCCACGAGCGCGCCGATCGCGATGAGCGCCGGGTCGAGGACCCCGCGGATCATCCGTTCGACGTGGATGCGTCCGGCGGTGTCGGGCAGCAGCGCCCAGCCGACGGCGTAGGCGAGGAAGACCGGCCCGCCCAGCAGCGCGACGACGATCGTCACGCCGCGGACCACGAGGGGGTCGAGCCCGGTGCGGCGGGCGACGGCACCGCACACGCCGGCGAGCCAGCGGTCGTCGGTGCGCGCGATGCCGAGGCCGCGGACCCAGTCGAAGAACCGGGTCGTCGAGTCGGCGCTGCCGGCGGCGGTGCCGGGAGCGGAGTCGTGCTGGTGATCGGTCATGGCCACCAGCATCCCGGCAGTGCTGCGCCGACACCATCGGGGTTCCCCCTGACCGGTCCCTGATTCCGGCCCCGGACCCTGCTGTGGCGGCCGTCCGGGTGCCAGGATTGCCCCATGGCCACCGCGACGATGACGCGCCCGACCCCCAGGGTCGTCGGCGGGGTCTGCAGCGGGTTCGCGGCGCACACCGGGTTGCCGGTCGGGGCCGTCCGGCTCGCCACCGCGGTCCTGGTGGTCTGCGGTGGCGCCGGGCTGCTGCTCTACGCCTGGCTCTGGGCGACCGTGCCGAGCGCCGCCGTCGGGGCAGCCGCCGGACGCGCACCGCTCAAGTCCGTGCTGACCCCTGCCGCCGTCGTCGACCAGGACGAGGCCACCGCGTCCCGCCGGCGTGCCCCGGTCGTCGAGATCCTGCTCGGCGTGGCCCTGCTCGCCGCCGCCGGCGCCGTCGTCGCGGCACGGATGGGCGCGGCGGTCCCCCTCGAGGTCATCGTCCCCGGCGTCGTGGTCGTCACCGGCGCCGCACTCGCCTGGCGGCAGTTCGACGCGCTCCGCAACGTCCGCACCGCCGGGTCGTCCGCCCTCGTCGTCCGGGCGCTCGGGGCCCTGGTGCTCGTCGTGCTCGGCATCCTGCTGTTCTTCACGACGAGCAGCCGCCCGAACGTCTGGACCGTGCTCACCGCCGCGGTCGCCGTCCTGGTCGGGGTCGCCGTCGTCGTCGCCCCGTGGGTGGTCCGGCTCGTCCGCGACCTCGCCGAGGAACGCGCCGCCCGCGTCCGCGACCTCGAGCGGGCCGAGTTCGCGGCGCACCTGCACGACTCGGTGCTGCAGACCCTCGCCCTCATCCAGCAGAAGGCCGAGCCGGGTTCGGACGCGGCGCGGTTGGCGCGGGCACAGGAGCGCGAGCTGCGGTCCTGGCTCTTCACCGAACAGGCGGAACCGGCCCGCGACCTCGGCGCGCAGCTGCGGGACACCGCCGTGGACATCGAGGCCGAGTACCCCGCCCGCATCGAGGTCATCGCGGTCGGACCCGCCCGCAGCGACCTGCCGGACGGGCTCGTCGCCGCCGCCCGCGAGGCGATGCTCAACGCCGCCCGGCACGCCGGTGGGACCGTGAGCGTGTACGCCGAGACCGCCGGCGACCGGGTCGAGCTCAGCATCCGCGACCGCGGCCCGGGCTTCGACGTCGACACGGTGCCGGCGGGCCGGTACGGCGTCCGCGAGTCGATCGTCGGCCGGATGCAGCGCCTCGGCGGCCACGCGACCATCGCGCCGGGGCCGGGCCGCACCGGCACCGAGGTCCGGCTGACCCTGCCGCTCGCACCCGCGGCGCACGACGAGGAGCACGCATGACCGAGCCCGCCCCGTTGACGGTCGCGATCGTCGACGACCACTCCATCTTCCGAGCCGGCGTGCGCGCCGGGCTGCCACCGGGCCTCCAGGTCGTGGGTGAGGCCGCGACCGTCGACGAGGCGGTGACGCTCGTCGCGGCCACGCGCCCGCGCGTCGTCCTGCTCGACGTGCACCTGCCGGGCGGCGCTGGCGGCGGCGGTGCCGAGGTGATCACGCGGTCCGCGCCGGAGAACCCGGACACCCGGTTCCTCGCGCTGAGCGTGTCGGACGCCGCCGACGACGTGGTGCGGGTCATCCGCGCCGGCGCCCGCGGGTACATCACGAAGAGCTCGTCGAGTGCCGAGGTCGCCGAGGCCGTCGCCCGCGTGGCGGACGGGGACGCGGTGTTCTCACCGCGCCTGGCCGGCTTCGTGCTCGACGCCTTCGGAGCGGTCAGCGGCGAGACGGCGCAGCACGACGCCGAGCTGGACCGCCTGTCCGCGCGCGAGCAGGAGGTCATGCGGCTCATCGCGCGCGGGTACGCCTACAAGGAGGTCGCGACGGCGCTGTTCATCTCGGTGAAGACCGTCGAGACACACGTGTCGAAGGTCCTGCGGAAGCTCCAGCTGTCGAACCGGCACGAGCTGACCGCGTGGGCGCTGCAGCGCAAGCTGCTCTGATCACTTCGCGCTGATGCGGGGGTGGATGGCGCAGCCTTGTTGACCGCCCATGGCCTCACTTCGCGCTGATGCGGGTGTACTTGTTCACCGCCCACGGGACGAAGACCACGAGCATCACGGCGATCCCGATCAGGACGGTCAGCACGGGGTGCTGCATCGTCCAGATGTCCGGCACCGGGGCAGACCCGACGTTGCCGAACAGCTCTCGCGCGGCCTGCACGAGCGACGACACCGGGTTCCACTCCGCGAACACGCGCAGCACCAGCGGCAGGGTGTCGCTCGGCACGAACGCGTTCGAGATGAACGTCAGCGGGAACAGGATCATGAACGAGGCGTTGTTGATGACTTCGGGCGTCTTGACGCTCATGCCGAGCAGCGCCATCACCCAGCTGAACGCGTAGCTGAACAGCAGCAGCAGGGCGATGCCCGCCAGGAACTCGAGCGGCGACGAGTTCACCCGCCACCCGACCGCGAGCCCGGTGAGCATCATGATCGCCATCGAGATCGAGTTGAGCACGAGGTCGGAGTTGGTCCGCCCGACCAGTACCGCGGACGCCGACATCGGCAGCGTCCGGAACCGGTCGATCAGCCCCTCCTTCAGGTCCTGCGCCATCGCCGACCCGGAGAACGTCGCACCGAACACCACGGTCTGCGCGAAGATCCCCGCCATCAGGAACTGCGTGTAGTCGGTGCCCTGCACCTGGATGGCGCCGCCGTACACCTGGCTGAACAGCAGCACGAACATGATCGGCTGCAGCACGGCGAACACGAGCATGTCCGGCGACCGCTTGAGCTTGATGAGGTTCCGCTTGGTGACGGTCCAGCCGTCCTCGACCCAGACGGCGAGCGGCGAGGTGACGACGACGGGCAGCTGGCGGCCCGGCGCGAGGGACGTGGTGGTCATCGGGCCGTCTCCTTCTGCTTGGTGGCCGCGGGTTCGTCGGCGTCGTCGTCCGTCGCGGCGTGCCCGGTCAGGCGGAGGAAGACGTCGTCGAGGGTCGGGCGCCGCATGCCGGCGTCGTGGAGTTCGATGCCGGCCTCGCCCAGGTCGGCGAGCACGCGCTGCAGGGCTGCCGGACCGGCCTCCACCGCGATGGCACGGGTGCGGCCGTCGCCCGAGGCCTCGACCTCGCCGACCCCGTACCGCCGCAGCACCGTCGTCGCCGCGTCGCCGTCGGCCTCGTCGACCAAGGTGACGACCACCCGGTGCCCGCCGACCTGCGCCTTGAGCTGGTCAGCGGTGCCCTCGGCGATGACGGCCCCGTCGTCGATGACCGCGATGTCGTCGGCGAGCCGGTCGGCCTCTTCCAGGTACTGGGTGGTGAGGAGCACCGTCGCCCCCTCGGCCACGAGGTCCTCGATGATGCCCCAGAGCGCCAGACGGCTTCGGGGGTCGAGGCCCGTCGTCGGCTCGTCGAGGAACAGCACGCGCGGGTTCATCACCAGCGCCCCGGCGAGGTCGATGCGTCGCCGCATGCCGCCGGAGAAGCCCTTCACCGGACGGTCCCCCGCCTCGGACAGGTCGAAGACGTCGATGAGCTCCCGGGCACGATCGCGTGCCGTCCTGCGGCCCAGGTGGTAGAGCCGCCCGATCATCTCGAGGTTCTCGAACCCGGTCAGGTTCTCGTCGACCGCCGCGTACTGCCCGGACACCCCGATGGACCGCCGAGTGGCCTGCGGGTCGGCGATCACGTCGATGCCGTCGATCGTCGCGGTGCCCGAGTCGGGCGTGATGAGGGTCGTCAACACCTTCACCACCGTGGTCTTGCCCGCGCCGTTCGGCCCGAGCAGTGCCTTCACGGTGCCCTGCGGCACCGACAGGTCGAGTCCGGCCAGTGCGTGCACCGGCCCGGACTTCGACTTGTAGGTCTTCGTCAGCCCGGAGGCTTCGATGATGGCCATGTCGCTCCTTCGTCGACCACACAACATATCAGTGGATCGGTGGAGCGACGGACGTCACTCAGACATCGAAGTCGCCACCACCGAAGTCGCTGAAGCCACCGCCGAAGTCGGATCCGCTGTCGCCCCAGCCCGCATTGTCGAAGCCGCCGCCGTCGGATGCGCCGCCGTCGGACGCCCCGGCATCGCCGGATTCAGCACCAGTGTCCTCCGAACCACCGTCACCCGCAGCGTCGGTACCGCCATCGAACGAACCGGGGTCCGGCAGGAACGCGCTCATGATCGCCGAACCGATGACGTAGCCGGCCACGGTCCCGAGGATCGAGGCACCGATCATGCTGCCGAACGACGGGCCGCCGCGCTGGCTGCCGAAGCGTCCGCCGCCACCGCCGACGCCGCCGAGCGAGCGCTCCATGAAGCCCGGCTGGCGGATCTCGGAGCGCGTCGCCGACTGGGCGAGCGAGCGCGGATCGTCGCCACGCGGCGCCTCACCGGGAGGCGCGGTCCGGGTGAACTCGTCGTAGACCATGCGCCGCTGCTCGTCGGTCAGCTTGGCGAAGGCCTCGGCGTGGACCTCTTCGATGCGCTCCGGCGGTGCCGTGCGGAGCAGGTAGCGGTAGCGCTCGACCGCACGCTCGTCGTCGGTCGTCGCGCCCTGCTGCTGCGTCGGTGCACCGCCCCACTGCGGGACGCCGTACTGGCCGCCCTGCGGTGCGGACGGCGCCGGCTGCTGGTAGGACTGCTGGCCGTACCGGTAGCCCTGCTGCTGCGGCGGCTGCCCCCACTGGTTCTGCTGTGCGTCAGCGGATCGGTCACGCTCCGGACGTCCGAGCAGGCGGTCGAGGAATCCCATGGTCGATGCTCCTTCGGGTGCACGGTGGGTCCGGTCGGACCCGTCGTGGACTGCAACACTACGAACCCCCGGCGTCCGATGACTGAGCGCCCGCTCAGAGTCGGCCGGGAGGCGCGTGCCGGGCCGGCACCGCGCCTCCCGCCCGCACCGTGCGCACCTCCGCACCCCGTGCACGGTTCCCAGCCCCGTGCGCGCTTGCAGCACCGCACCCAGCAGCCACCCCCGCACCGGATCACAGACCCCGCACCGTGCGCCGCGGCTCACCCCGCGGCGAGCGCCGCCGTCCACACCGCGTGCAGCTCGTCCGCGGCCCCCGGGTGCGCCACGAGGAACGGCTCCCCCACGGGTGGGAAGCCCTCCACGGGGCCGGACGGCGTCAACACGACGCCCCCGGCCTCGTGCACGAGCAGCACCGCGGCGCCGTGGTCGACCGGGTTGAACGCCGAGACGCAGCCGCCGATCCCCCGCCCCGCCGCGACCTGGGCGATCGTCAACGTGCCCGATCCCTGCACCCGGAGCGTGCACGACCGGTCGGCCAGGGCGTCGAGGAACGCCCCGAACCCCGGCCACGGGCGGTGTCCGTCGAGCTCGGTGCCGACGACGGCGCCGGCGAGCGGCCGGGGTGTGTCGTCGAGTCGGAGCTGGCGGTCGCGCAGGGTGGCGCCGCGGCCACGTCGGGCCTCGAGCACCTCGCCGCGCCAGGGGTCCGCGACGACCCCGACGAGCGGACGGCCACCACGGGTCAGGCAGAGCGACATCGAGGTCCAGGGCACACCGTTCGCCAGGTTGGTGGTGCCGTCGACGGGGTCGAGGAACCAGCGGTGCCGGTCACCGGGGGCCTCGCCGTACTCCTCGCCGGTGAACCCGTGCGTCGGGAACACCATCCGCACGCGGGAGCGGACGTGCTGCTCCACCAGGCGGTCGACGTCGGTGACCAGGTCGGCGGGGTTCGCCTTGGTGTGGACCTCGCTGACCGGGTGTTCGCGCGTGTAGGCGATGACCTCGTGGGCGATGCGGTGGGCCAGGGCCTGGGCGCGCGAGGCGACCTCGGTCTCGGTGGGCTCGCGGTCGCGCTCGGGCCAGCCGTCGCGCTCCGCCGCCGACAGGGCTGCCCCGATGGACCCGACGTCGTTCGTGGTGATCGAGTCGACACCGAGCCGGGCTGCCCAGATGGCGGGCTCGACGTCGTCGATGGTCCAGACGGCGACGCGCAGGCCCAGGGCGTGCGCGACCTCGACGGTGCGCGGGGTGAGGAACGCGACGTCGAGGTTGAGCGTCGACGGCTCGAGCGCCTCGAGGTCCGCCGACACGGGCGGATCGAGCGACTCCCACGCCAGCCAGACGTCGGCGTCGGGCAGCACGGAGCGGACGACCGCCATCGCCGCCGGCGCCCCGCACCAGGCCACCGCGGTGGAACCGGTGAAGCCCGCGACGGTGCGGGCGGCGACCAGGGCGTCCTCGGCGTCGGTCAGGTCGACGAGCAGGGTGGACCGGCAGCCGTCGAGGCGTTCGAGCGCGCCGTCGAGCCGCGGGATCCGGTCGAGGCCGTTGCCGAGCCGGGCGACGTCGCACCAGTCGACGTCGGACACCCGGCGGGCGTCGCCCCACATCCGGCCGAGGGTCTCGTCGTGCAGCAGGACGGCGACGCCGTCGGCGGTGCGGCGGACGTCGACCTCGATGACCTCGGCGCCGAGCGCCTCGGCGACCGCGATGGCGGGCAGGGTGTTCTCACGCCGGACGCGCGGCGCACCGCGGTGGGCGACGAGGCGTGGCGGACGCACGCCGGGCCTCCCGTCCGGACTGGTCGAGATCACACGGTCGACCGCAGCCGCAGCGGAGACCGTCGACGTCGGGACCCCGGCGCTCATCGGGCGACCTCGAGCAGCACGCCGTCGCGGTGGACGAGCACCTCGCCCAGGCGCACCCCGGTCTCGGTGCCGACCGCCGGCGGTGGCCCGGTGACGTAGGCGCGGAGCTCCGCGCCGTCGGTGCTGAGCACGACCTCGGCGAAGTGCCCCCGCATGAGCACCCGCGCGACCGTCGCGCGGATCGGCGAGTCGTCGGTGAGCACGACCTGCTCAGGGCGGACCAGCACCGTGTCGGCCGCCGTCGGGCTGACCGACGTGCCGGCGAGGAACCGGCCGGTGACGACGCTCGTCGACCCGATGAACGACGCGACGAAGCTCGTGGCGGGGCGGGCGTAGAGCTCGGTCGGGGTCGCGATCTGCTCGATGCGGCCGTCGTGCATCACGGCGATCCGGTCGGAGATGCTGAGCGCTTCGTCCTGGTCGTGGGTCACGATCACGGTCGTGATGCCGAGCCGCTGCTGGATGCGGCGGATCTCGTCGCGGACGCTCACGCGGAGCTTCGCGTCGAGGTTCGACAGCGGCTCGTCGAGGAGCAGGACGTCCGGCTCCTGCACGATGGCGCGGGCCAGGGCCACGCGCTGCTGCTCACCGCCCGAGATCGCGGTCGGCTTCGAGCCGGCGTGGTGGCTGAGGCCGACGAGCTCGAGCGCGTCGCGCACCCGCTCGGCGACCCGCTGCTTCGGCACCCGTCGGGTCCGCAGCGGGAACGCGACGTTCTGCGTCACCGTCATGTGCGGCCAGAGCGCGTAGTTCTGGAACACCATCGCGCTCGGCCGGCGCTCCGGCCCGAGCGACGTGACGTCGCGGTCCCCCATGGTCACGACGCCGCCGTCGGCGGGCAGGAACCCCGCCACCATGCGGAGCGTCGTGGTCTTGCCGCAGCCGGACGGCCCGAGGAGCGAGACGAGCTCGCCCTTCGCGACGTCGAGGTCGATGCCGGCGACGACGTCGCGCCCGCCGAGCGTCTTGCGCAGTCCGCGGATGGTGAGGCCGCCGGATCGGGTCCGGTCCGTCGTGCTGCCGTCGGCCTGGAGGCCCGGTGCGCGTTCCGCGACGAGCGTTGCGTCCGTCATCTGGTCGCCTTTCGTGCTGGTGTGGGTCATCGGATCTGGAAGCCGTCCGCCAGGCGGCCGCCCATGATGTGCTTCCGGGCGAGCAGCAGCAGGACCACGGACGGGATGCTCAGCGCGATCGCGAACACCGCCGAGACCTGGCGCGGGGAGTTCAGGACGAGCGAGTACATCGCCGTCGGCATCGTCATGTACGTCGGGGCGCCAACCAGGTACGTGCCCTGCGCCTCGTCGAAGGACGCCAGGAACGACATCACCATCGCGACGAGGATCCCGGGCCAGGCGATCGGGAACGTCACCTTCCAGAAGGTGCGCCAGCGGCTCGCCCCGGCGTCGCGGGCGGCTTCCTCGAGGGACCGCGGCACGGCCGAGAAGGCTGCGGCGGGCAACCACGTCATGAACACGACGCAGCCCAGGACGTGGACGATCAGGATGCCGGTGACCGTGTTCATGAGGTTCAGCGCGGTGAACATCGCCGACATCGTGACGAAGAGGCCCATCTTCGGGAACGCGTTCGTGGCGAACAGCCCGACGAGCACGAGCCGCCGCCCCGGGAACTCGATGCGGCTGATCGCCCACGCTGCGGGCAGGCAGACGACCGCGGCGATGAGGACCGTGAGCGGGGCGAGGACGAGCGAGTTCTGCACCGCCACGGCCAGGCTGCGGTCCTCGAACACGGTGCCCCACCACTGCAGGGTCCAGCCGTCGGGCAGCAGGTTCGGGTAGGTCCACGTCGTGGCGAAGGCCCGAGCCGCCAGCCAGACGAGCGGCCCGAGGATGAACACGGCCAGCACGATCGCCGTCGCCCAGACGAGGGCATTGCCGGTCAGACGCTTGATCACTGCTGCTCCTGACGCTTCTCGTCGAGCTCGCCCGCGTTCGAGCGGACCGTCGAGCGGAGGTAGAAGACGCTCGCGGCCGCGGCGAACGCGAACACGATGAACGCCATCGCCGTCGACTGCTGCGGACGGTTGTAGGCCTGGAAGTACTTCGAGATGTCGACGCCGAGCATCGTCGGCGCGTTCGGACCGGTGAAGTACGGCACGGTGAACGAACCGAGCACCCCGATCACGGTGAACGTCGTCGCGATGACGAGCGGGGTCGCGGCCATCGGCAGGAGCACCTGCCAGACGACACGCCAGGTGCTCGCCCCGGCGTCCTTCGCGGCCTCGACCAGGGCGTCCGGGGTGCCCTGCAGCGCCCCGGCGATCATGAGCACCGCGAACGGCAGGCTGGTCCAGACGCTGCCGAACACCACGGCGACGAGGGTGTAGCCCCACACCGGGACGTCCAGGCCGAACTGCGCACCGAGGCTCCGGAGGAACCCCTGCGCGTCGGTGAACGTCAGGATCGACCAGCTCGCGATGACCACCGGCACGAAGATCGGCACCACGGCCAGGACGCTGAGGGTCTTGCCGAGGAAGCCTCCGCGGAGCCGCAGGATCACCGCGACGACGACGGCGAGCCCCACGGTCAGGCCGGTCGACAGCGCGGTGACCCCGAGCGTCGCGACCAGGTCACGCAGGAACGTGGCGTTGCCGAGCAGGGTCGCGTAGATCGCGAACGAGAAGCCGCGCACGGTGTCGCCGCCGATGTCGGCGAGCGCCTGGTTGAGGCCGCCCGTGAACCCGAGGCTGAACAGGGCGGCGTTCACCACCGGGACGCCGACGAACAGGACGACGACCAGCACCGGGGCGGCGACGAGGGCGAGGCCCTGCCACCGCCGGCGGCGGGCCAGCCGCTCCTGCGCCGTGCGCCCGCCGGCGGGGTGCGCCGGGCCCTGGGCGTGGGGCGGGACGGGCGGGAGGCCCATGGCGGAGTCGCCACGGGCCTCCCGACCGGTTGCCGGGCCGTCCTGGACGGTCTGGGTCACTGCGGGACCTTCGCGTCCCACGCCGCGTTCATGTCGGCGGCGAAGTCGCTCTGGAACCCGAGGCGGAGTTGCGAGGGGTTCGCGTCGGCGAACTGCTCGGCGACCGACGCCGGCAGGCTGTCGAGCGGGATCACCGGGTAACCGGAGACGGCGCTCGCGACGAGCTGCTGCCCCTTCGCGCTGAGCACGAAGTCGGCGAGCTTCTCGGCTGCCGCCTTCTTGGCCTTCGGCTCGGTCTTGGGGATGCCGAGGAAGCTCGCGCTGCCGGTGAACGACGGGTCGTCGATCTGCACGGCCTTGACGGTCTTCGGGATGATGCCGGTCTTCTGCGAGGTGATGAACTGGTCGCTCCAGACCGGGGCCATCGCGATCTGGCCGCTGCCGAGCAGCTGCACGACCTGGTCGTTGCCGTTCGGGTAGACGCCCTTCTGGTACGTCGACGGGCCGAGGTCCTTCAGGGCCGCGAAGCCCTTGTCCCACTTCGACTCGAGCGACTTGTCGTACTTCGTCTGCATCGTCTCCTGCTCGGCGGGCGTCAGGTACTTCGCGAGCACCGTGGCCACGAACGAACCACCCGAACCGCCGGACGACGGGGAGTTGTAGGCGAACTCGCCCGGGTTGGCCTTGATCCAGGCGAGCAGGTCGTCGAGGGTCTTCGGCGGGTCCGTGACCTTTGTCGCGTCGTACGCCAGCAGCACGCTCGAGGCGCGGTACGGGATGGCGCTGTCGCCGCCCTGCTGCTTCGTGGCGTCCGGGACGTCCTTGAGGTTCGGGATCGTGCTGTCGCTGACCGGCGCCATCAGCCCGGCCTTGCCGGCGGTGGTGACGAAGCCGGCGTCGACGAGGTCGTACGCGACGGACTTGCCGGCCTTGACCGCGGTGGCGAGGTTCGCCTGGGTCTGGGCGTCGTGCTCGCCGTGCAGGTCGATGCTGGTGCTGACGTGGATCTTCGGGTTCGTCTTCTCGAAGGCGGGGATGAGCGACTTGTCCCAGAGGTCCTGGACGTTGGTGTCGCCACTGATGAACACGGTGAGGTCGGTGGTGCCGTCGGTGTCGGAGACGTTCGAGGCGTTGGCGCTCTGGACGCAGCCGGAGAGTGCGACGGTCGCGGCTGCCGCGATGGCGAGGCCGGCGAGGACTCGGGTCTTCACGTGGGTTCTCCCTGTTCCGTGGTGCGTGGGGTGGTGCGGGGTGGGGGCGTGCGGGTGTGCGGGTGTGCGGGTGTGCGGGTGTCGTGCGGGCGGGTCGTGTGGGAACGTTCCCGCGCCGGGGTTGAGTGTGGCGCTGCCGGGTGAACTCCGGGTGCCTCCGGCGTCGCCGCCGGGTGAACTCCGGGTGCGGTGCTCGCGGCGGGCGCGGTGCTGTGCGTCGGATGCGGTGACGGCGCACGGTGCGAGTTCCGCCGCCCCGTGCGAGATTGACGGCTTCGTGCCCGGTTACAACCCTGCACGGAGCGGGCTGCTCGCCCCCGACCGGCGAAGGATGCACGGTGCGCGGCCCCGTTCGCTGCCGACGACCTCGCACCCAGCAGCCAGGTCCACGGTGGGCGACGAACCGCGCACCGTGCGCACCGGCAAGAGGCCGAACAATCTCGCACGGTGCGTGGCTGACATCCCTCAGCGCGACATACGGACTCCGGCCTGGCGGAGCTTCGCGCGGAGGACCCACTCGTTGCGCAGGTCCGACCAGGTGAGCCGCACCACGGTTCGCACCTCGGGGAACGCGCGGAGCCGGTCTTCCCGGATCTTCTCGTCGAACAGCGCTTCCTCCGGCGTCCGTCCCCGCAGGTACGCACTGCTCCGGTACTTCACGGCTCCGTCGAACTCGACCACGACCCCGGCGTCCGGGAACCAGAAGTCCACGACGATGTCCGGCTCGCCGGGCGCTCGGAAGCGGTGCTGGAGGACCGGCGGTGGTGTCCCGAACTGGTCGAACCGCGCTCGTGCGTACGACTCCCCCGGTGAGTCCGATGCGGCATCGGCGAACCCGATCGCCCGGAGCGCGCGACGTCGTCCCTTCTGCCCGCGCCGCTCGATCGCCGACCGGACGTCTTCGCGCTCGACCTCGCGACGGAGGAGCGCATCGAGGGACACGACTGCGTCGGTGAACGGCAGTGTGAGTGCGAGGTCGGTCGCCAGCCGATCGAGTCCGCACAACAGCAACCCGTCGGGCGTGGCGACCGGACGCTCGTTCCGTTCGGCGTCGAGGTCGGCGTGCACCACGAAGGTCGCGTTCGTGGTGCGCCGGTCGGCACCGCGTGAGGTCACGTGGATCCGTGTCGGTGGTGGGGTGAGCAGGGGCACACCGAAGACGACGGCGGCGGAGACGTGTGAGATCAGGTCTCCGGGGCGGATCCGGTCGGCGAACGAGCGCAGCCGGACGTGGTGCTGCTCACTTGGGCGGAGCGCGGCCCATCCCGCAGACTCCGCGTACAGTCCGCGTGCTACCCGTGTGAGCTCGCCCGCAATGGCCCGACGTCTGATGACATCGGACTCGTCGGGGCGCTGGGCGGAGGTTCGGAACGTGAGGACTTCGGGGACCGGTGCGAGCTTGAGGTTCATCGACATACTCGTGATGCTCCGGATCCTCCGCCTTCGGAGCAGCACCCCGTGGACGTGCTGTGGAGGACCAGCCGCGCCGAGCACCTTGTGGAGGAATGAGCGAGCAGCCCGGGGCCTGCGAGAATGAGCGGGTGAACGCACGCACCTGGGGTTGGCTCGCAGCCGTCATCGACGTCGTCCTCATCGTCGTCTTTACGCTCATCGGGCGCTCGTCGCACGGTGAGGCCAACACGGCACTCGCGCTCTGGACCACCGCCTACCCGTTCCTGGCCGGTTGGGCGATCGGGTACGTGACGAGCGGCGCCTGGGCTCGACCGCTGCGCTTCTGGCCGACCGGTGTCGTGGTCTGGGTCCTCACGGTCTTCGTCGGTCTGGCCATCCGCGTCGCCACCGGGCAGGGGGACGTCGACGGCAACCCGCTGCCGATCTCGTTCGTCATCGTCGCGACCATCGTGCTCGGGGTGTTCCTGCTCGGCTGGCGCGCGATCGCCCGCGGCGTGCTCCGGTTCACCGCGTCGCGGTCGCGACGGGACGCCGCAGCGTCCGACGCGTGAACGGCAGCCGCGGTTCCCAACCGACGATCCTCGACGTCGCCGCACGTGCGGGGGTCTCGAAGTCGGCGGTGAGCCGCGTGCTCTCCGGGACCGGACGGTTCTCGGACGAGACCCGCGAGCGCGTCGAACGAGCGGCAGCCGAGCTCGGGTACGTCGCGAACGCGATGGCTCGCGGGCTGGTCAGCGGTCGCACGAACACGATCGGGATGCTCGTCCGGGATGCATCGTCGATGGTCTACACCGCACTGCACGCCGTGATGGAGCGCCGCGCATCGGAGCTCGGCTACCGCGTCGTCACCACGACGGGCGTCGGCCGGGTCGAGGACGAGAAGTCCGCCCTCGCCGCACTCGTGTCGATGCGCGTCGACGGCCTCGTCGTGTGCAGTGGCCTGATGCCGTCCGCCGACATCGCCGAGTTCGCGCCCCGCATCGCCACCGTCGTCGCCGGTCGGCCTGAGCTGCACCCGGCGCTCTCGAGCGTCTACTGCGACGAGGTCGACGGTGGGGCCTCCATCGCGGACGCCGTCGCCGATGCCGGCCACACCACGGCCGCGGTGTTCACGGTCCCGCTCGACAACGCGATCACGCAGCACGCGCGGTCGTCGGCGATGCTCGAGCGGCTCCGAGCACGTGGTGTCCGGGTGATCGACATCGACGCGAGCTTCGTGCGGCCACCCGACGACCTCGCCGCCGACCTGGTGGACGCCGTGCAGGAGTCGGGCGTGACCGCGGTGATGTGCCCGACCGACCGGCTCATGCTCGACGTGTGCGAGGCGCTCGCCCGCCGCGGTGTCGAGGTCCCGCGTGACCTCTCCGTCACCGGGTTCGACGGCGTCTACCCACTGGCGAGCGACTGGATCGGCTTCACGACACTCGAGCAACCGATCGAGCGCATCGGCCGCGAGGCCATCGACCTGGTCATCGGCCGCATCGACGACCCCACGCGCCCGGTCGAGCACCGCTCACTGCGCGGCACCGTGATCCCCGGCCGCACCCTGCTCCCCCGCTGACGCCGATCCCCCGACCCGCCGACCCGCCGACCCGCCGACCTCGCACGGTGCGCGTCGACTCAACCCGTGCAGGCTCCGGGCCTGGCGCACGGTGCGAGGTCGCTCAAACCGCGCACGGTTCGTGATGCGGTGCGAGGCTCGAGAAGCACGCACGGTGCGAGGTTCGTCACACGGTGCCACCGTGGTGGCTCCGTGCGGCGCTACAAGCGTGCACCGAGCGGTCAACCTCGCACGGGCCGACACAGACAGCACCGTGCGGCTTCGGCCCACGGCCGCAGCCACAACCGCACCCACAACCGCACGCGCACCCCCGCGCCCGCGCCTAGAACAACCCGCTGCGCGGCCCGTCCTCCGGCCCGTCGAACCCGCGGAACATGTCCGACACCAGCGCCTCGATCTGCGGCTCCACCAGGCGTTCCACGGCCTCGGCGATCCGCGGCCGGTGGTCGATGAGCGCCAGGCACACCGCGGTGCCGGTCGACCGCGCACACTCGTCGGACAGCGCGATCTCGTGCCGGAGCGCAGCCTTCGCCTCGTCGGACAGCGGCTCGCGCGGCGTCTGCTCCCCCGCACCGGTGCCGGCCAGCTCGCCGAGCGTGAACAGGAACGGCGACCCCGGCGACGGCTCGGGGTCCACGTCGAGGCCCTGGAACTCCGGCGACAGCCCCTCGGCGGGCTGGTACCCCGCGTGCCGCTTCCGCGCCGCCGCCCGCTCGAGTTCACGCTGCAGCAGCGGCAGGTTCTTCGCCGTGTAGTCGTCGACGGCGTCCTCGACGATCGTCGAGATCCGCCCGATCAGCGCGTGCTGGACGGCGTGCGGCACGTCGGGGCCGAACCCCGCGGCCGCGGCGATCGGGGACCCGGTGCACTTCCGGCAGATGCGTGTGCGCGGGCGGGCGGTACCGATCTGCCAGCGCGGCAGCCAGCGCAGCCACAGGTCGACCGCGCCCCGCACGCGACCGTCGATGCCGTCCATCCCTCAACAGTAGGCCTGGAGGCGCGGATCACCCCCGGCACACCGCGCCGGTCGGGCAATCTGCCGGTTCTCAGGACTGTGGTTCCGTCACGAAGTCGATCAGCTCCTCGACACGGCCGAGCAGCTCCGGCTCGAGATCCGCGAAGGTGCGCACCTGCCCGAGGATCCGCTGCCATGCCCGGGCGATGTCGGCCTGCTCGGCGTGCGGCCAGCCGAGTGCCTGGCAGATGCCCGCCTTCCACTCGATCGAGCGCGGGATCGTCGGCCACGCCCGCAGCCCGACCCGTGCCGGCTTGACCGACTGCCAGACGTCGACGAACGGGTGCCCGACGACGAGCACGTGCGCGCCCCACTTGCCACGCATCA
The DNA here is from genome assembly GCF_003234225.2 of Curtobacterium sp. MCSS17_005. Classification (NCBI taxonomy): domain Bacteria; kingdom Bacillati; phylum Actinomycetota; class Actinomycetes; order Micrococcales; family Microbacteriaceae; genus Curtobacterium; species Curtobacterium sp. MCSS17_005. Next base: position 1,020,235 of record NZ_CP126258.1, on the reverse strand, counting down.
CGGCGTCGGCGAAGCGGGACTCCTTCGACCCGGGCACCAGGTGGTCGACCAGGACCCCGACCCGGCGCTCCCGCGTCGGCTGGAACTCGTCGAGCACCGCGGCCAGGTTGTCGACGCCGGAGAGTTCCTCGACCACGACGCCCTCGACGCGCAGGTCGGCGCCCCAGACCTTCTCGACGAGTTCCGCGTCGTGCTTGCCCTCGACCATGATGCGGCTGGGGAGCGCCACCCGAGCACGCTGCGACTCCACGGCGAACGATCCGGACGCGGTGCGGAGGCGACCACCGTCGGACGCCTGCCGCACGGCGGGCGCGCCCCCGGGCCTCCAGTCCGCATGGACGGAACCGACGGAACCAGCGGCACCCGCACGGCCAGCGGAACCAGCAGCACCAGCGCCCCCGGCCGACCGCCCGACCGGCGCCGACGGCCGCCCCAGCGTCACCAGCTCACCCTCGAGCAAGAACTGCCCGGTGAAGGGGAAGGAGCGCGTACGGCCCTTCCAGTCCTCGAGCGCGATGTTGCCCGCCTCGAGCCCCACCACGGCACCGGCCCACCCGGAGTCCGGGTCCTCGAGCACCATGTCCCGTTCGAGCGGCACCTGCCGCACCTTCTTCACCCCGCGCGAGCGCCAGTCCCCCGAGAGCACATCGCCGCCGTACCGGTCGTCGTCCACCCGCACGAGGGTACTGTCGACGATGGCCCGGACGACGTCGACCGCGCCGGTTCCCCATCATCTCGACGGAAGGCCCGCCCGTGCGCGCAGCGATCATCCACGCCCCGAACGACATCCGCGTCGAGGAGCGCGACCGACCCGGGCTGCTGTCCGGCAAGGACGTCGTCGTCAAGGTCCTCGCGGCCTGTGTCTGCGGATCGGACCTCTGGCCCTACCGCGGCGTCACCGAGACGAAGCAGCCACGGCCGATCGGCCACGAGCTCGTCGGCGAGGTCGTCGCCGTCGGTGACGACGTCACCGGCCTGCACGAGGGCGACTTCGTCATCTCCCCCTTCACCATGAACGACGGCACCTGCCAAGCCTGCCGCAACGGCATGACCACCGGCTGCGACCACCTGTCCGGGTTCGGCAGCACGGACGCGTACGGCGACCCCGTCGGTGGCGCACAGGCCGAGTACGTGCGGATCCCGGACGCCGACGCCACGCTCGTCGCGGTCCCCGGTCCGGTCGACCCGGCGCTGGTGCCGTCGCTGCTGACCCTGTCCGACGTCTTCTCGACCGGTCACCACGCCGCCGTGTCGGCAGCGGTCGGCCCCGGCAAGACCGTCGTCGTGGTCGGCGACGGCGCGGTCGGCCTGTCCGCCGTGCTCGCCTCGAAGCGGCTCGGGGCGGAGCGCATCATCGCGATGAGCCGGCACGCCGACCGCCAGGCGCTCGCCCGCGAGTTCGGTGCCACCGACATCGTGGCGGAGCGCGGCGACGAGGGCGTCGCGGCGGTCCGCGCGCTGCTCGGCGGCGACCTGGCCGACTGCGCGGTCGAGGCCGTCGGCACCGAGGAGAGCATGGACCAGGCGCTGCACTCGGTGCGCCCCGGTGGCAACGTCGGCTTCGTCGGGGTCCCGCACGGGGTGCCGACGATCGGCACGCGCTACCTGTTCGACACGAACATCGCCATCGCGGGCGGCATGGCCCCGGCCCGGAAGTACATCCCCGAGCTGCTGCCCGATGTGCTGTCCGGCGCGATCGACCCCGGGCGCGTCTTCGACCTCGAGCTGCCGCTCGACGAGGCCGCCGAGGCCTACCGCGCGATGGACGAGCGCCGGGCCATCAAGGTGCTGCTGCGCCCGTAGCGGCGCGCGTCGCCGCCCGCCGGTCTTTCGCGCTGGGCGACAGTTCACGCGCTCGCGAGCCCGTGATCTGTCGCTGAGGGCGAAAGGTCCGGGCGGCCCGCCCGCTCAGGCGTCGCGGATCGCCAGCACCCGGTGCGGCGCAGCCGCCTCGGCCCGCCACCCGCCGGGCAGCACGTCGCGGAGTTCGGGCACGGTGAAGCTCCGGCGGATCGACCGCAGGCCGTCGACGCGGATGAACGTCCCCGCCGCCACGAGCGGTGAGGCCAGCGCGTACGCCCGGTAGGCCGCCGGCGACCGCCGGATGTCGGAGTGCAGGCTGCGTCCGCTCGCGAGCAGCTCGGAGTCGGCCAGGAACCCCCGCCGCTCCTCGTCGCCCAGGTGGTGCAGCACGTGGTTCGACACGACGACGTCGAACCGCTCACCCGCCGCGACCAGGTCACCGCTCGACTGTTGCCGGAACGTCACACCGGTCGGGGACGACCGCCGTGCCGCGGCGATGGCACGTTCGTCCGGGTCGACCCCGACGACCTCGAGGTCGAATCCGTCGCTCGCTGCCCACCGCACCAGCGAGCGGGCCAGGTCGCCGCCGCCGCACCCCAGGTCGAGCACCCGGCCGCGCCCGCTGGCGGGCAGGGCCGGCACGACGTGGGACCGCCAGGCCGCGCGCCAGCCGCTCACGAGCGCGTTCACGACGGCGAAGCGCCGGAACGTGCGTGCGAGGGCGCGCGGGTCGCAGTCCGGGTCGTCCATCAGCTCGGTCAGGTCGAGCGCGCGGGTGCGCAGGTCGACGGCCGGGAGGCCCGTGGTGCCGCCGCCCTCACGGCTCACGCCGCGCCCGTGGTCGCGACGGGCACGCGGGCGGGTGCGACAGCGGGTGCCGCCGCGGGTTCCGCCACGGGCGACTCCGCGGGTTCTGCCGCGGGCGACGCCTCGGTCCGCACCGCGGTGAGCCGTGCGCTCTCGACGGTGAGGCCGGGGCCGAAGGCGAGCGCGACGACGGCGCTGCCGTCCTCGAGGCCGGCGTCGACGGCGTCCCGCAGCACGAAGAGCACGGTGGCGCTCGACATGTTCCCGTGTTCCCGCAGCACCCGCCGGCTCGACTCCATGGCGCTGTCGGGCAGGCCCAGCGACTCCTGCGTGCGGTCGAGGATGGCCCGGCCGCCCGGGTGCACCGCCCACACCGGCACGTCCGACGCCGGCCCGCCGGCGAGCAGCGGTTGCACGGCGCTCGGGACGTGCAGGCCGACGAGCTTCGGCACGGCCGTGGACAGGACCATCTCGAAGCCCTCGTCCCCGATGTTCCACGCCATCTCGGACGCCCCTTCGGGCACCACGGCCGTCGTGAAGTCGTCGAAGCGCAGACCGGCTCCGTCCCGGGCGACGACCGCGGCGGCCGCACCGTCGCCGAAGACGCTGTTCGCGACGATCTGGTCGGGGTCGTTCGAGGCGCGGACGTGCAGGGTGCAGAGTTCGCCGCAGACGACGAGCACGACGGCGTCCGGGTCCTGGTCGACGAACGCCGCGGCGATCCGCAGCGCGGGGAACGCGGCGCAGCAGCCCATGAAGCCGATGTGGTGCCGGAAGACGCCCCCGGGGAGCCCGAGCTGCTCGACGACGTCGATGTCGGGCCCGGGCTGCGTGAACCCGGTGCACGACACGGTCACCAGGTGCGTGACGGCCTCCGGCGCGATGCCGGCACGTTCGACGGCGTCGCGGGCGGCCGCGACGAACAGCGGCGGGGCGAGTTCGCGGTACCGGTCGTTGCGTGAGCCGGTGGACGGCGAGCGCAGGGTGCCGTCGTCGTCACGGAAGGCACCGCCGGCACGCGCGGAGTCGAGTTCCTCGAGGACGGTGTGCCGCTGGTCGACCGCCGACCCGTCGAACGCGGCGGGGACGAGCCGTTTGCCGAGCCGCCCGAGGTCGGGTTGGGCGGAGAACAGGTCACGCACCCGTGGCTGGTCGAGGGTCGTCTCGGGGACGGCGGTTCCGATGGCGCGGATCGTTGCGGACACGACTCATCCTGTCACCCGATCGCTGACGTGTCCCCAGGATGCACACGGCGACCGGGACGCTCGGAGGGCACGGCACCGACCGGTACCGTGCCCTCCGAGGTGGGACTGCCTACGACTGCTGCGCGCGCTCCAGCACGAGTTCCCGCACGCGGGCGGCGTCGGCCTGGCCCTTCATGGCCTTCATGACCGCACCGATGATCGCGCCGGCCGCCTGGACCTTGCCGTCCTGGATCTTCGCCAGCACGTCGGGCTGCGCCGCGAGTGCTTCGTCGACCGCGGCGGTCAGTGCGGAGTCGTCCGAGACGACCTTGAGCCCGCGGGCCTCGACGACCTGCGCCGGCGAGCCCTCGCCCGCGATGACGCCCTCGAGCACCTGGCGTGCCAGGCGGTCGGTCAGGTCGCCGGACTCGACGAGCGCGATGACCTCGGCGACGTGCTTCGGCGACACCAGGTCACCGGGGGCGGCGTCCTGGGCGTTGGCGACGCGGCTGATCTCACCGGTCCACCACTTGCGGGCGGCCTGTGGTGCGGCGCCGGCGGCGACGGTGCCCTCGACCTCGTCGAGCAGCCCGCCGTTGACGACGTCCTGGAACTCCAGGTCGGCGAAGCCCCAGTCACCCTTCAGGCGACGGCGACGTGCGACCGGGGCCTCGGGCAGCGAGGCACGGAGCTCCGCGATGACGGCCGGGTCCGGAACCACGGGCAGCAGGTCGGGTTCCGGGAAGTACCGGTAGTCGTCCGCGTCCGACTTGGGGCGACCGGCCGACGTGCGACCGGTGTCCTCGTGCCAGTGGCGGGTCTCCTGCGTGATCGTGCCACCGGCGGCGAGGATCGCGGCCTGGCGCTGGATCTCGTAGCGGATCGCACGCTCGACGGCGCGGAACGAGTTGACGTTCTTGGTCTCGGTGCGGGTGCCGAGCTTCTCCTGCCCGCGGGGGCGCAGCGAGATGTTCGCGTCGCACCGCAGGTTGCCGCGCTCCATGCGGGCCTCGGAGACACCGAGCGCCCGGACGAGGTCGCGGATGACCTGCACGTAGGCGGCTCCGAGCTCGGGGGCACGGTGCTCGGCGCCGAAGATCGGCTTCGTGACGATCTCGACCAGGGGCACGCCGGCACGGTTGTAGTCGACGAGCGAGTACTCGGCGCCCTGGATGCGGCCGGTGGCACCGCCGACGTGCGTCAGCTTGCCGGCGTCCTCTTCCATGTGGGCGCGCTCGATCGGGATGTTGTAGATCGTGCCGTCGGCGAGCTCGACCTCGACCTCGCCCTCGTAGGCGATGGGCTCGTCGTACTGCGAGACCTGGTAGTTCTTCGGGTTGTCCGGGTAGAAGTAGTTCTTCCGGGCGAACCGCGAGGACTCGGCGATCGAGCAGCCGAGCGCGAGCCCGAGCTGGATCGAGTACCGCACGGCCTGTGCGTTCACGACGGGCAGCGATCCGGGCAGCCCGAGGTCGACCGGGGTGACGTTCGTGTTGGGCTCGCCGCCGAAGAAGTTCGGGGCGTCCGAGAACATCTTGGTCTTCGTCGCGAGTTCGACGTGGACCTCGAAGCCGAGCACCGGCTCGTAGCGCTCGAGCGCCTCGTCGAAGTCCATCAGCGCGTCCTTCTGCGCCATCAGATCACACCTTCCTGCGCAGCGGACTGCTGACTCTGGTCGAGGTCCGGGACGGACGCGATGAGCGGCGCGCCCCACTGCTGTTCGAGCAGACGCTCGAGGGCGGCACCGTAGCGGTACAGCCGGGCGTCCTCACGCTGAGGCGCCATCAGCTGCACGCCGACGGGCAGGCCGTCCTCGGGCGCGAGGCCGTTCGGGATGCTCATGCCGGGGACGCCTGCGAGGTTCGCCGGGATCGTCGTGAGGTCGTTGAGGTACATCGCCAGCGGGTCGTCGATGCGCTCACCGATCGGGAACGCGGTCGTCGGCGCCGACGGGCTGACGAGCAGGTCGACCTGCTCGAAGGCGGCCTGGAAGTCCCGCTGCACGAGCGTGCGGACCTTCTGCGCCGAGCCGTAGTAGGCGTCGTAGTAGCCGGCGCTCAGCGCGTAGGTTCCGAGGATGATGCGCCGCTTGACCTCGGGCCCGAAGCCGGCTTCACGTGTGGCGGCCATGACGTCCTCGACGGTGGCACCGTTCTCGGGCGTGACCCGGAGGCCGAAGCGCACCGAGTCGAACTTGGCGAGGTTCGACGACGCCTCGGCCGGGAGGATCAGGTAGTACGCACTGATCGCGTACGCGAACGACGGGGCGTCGATCTCGACGACGACCGCACCGGCCGACTCGAGCAGCGCGACCGTCTCCTGGAAGCGCTGGGTGACACCGGCCTGGAACCCGTCGCCCCCGGCGAGTTCCTTCACCACGCCGACGCGCAGGCCGCGGAGCGTGTCCGCCTGCAGTCCTTCGCGTGCGGCGGCGGCCATCGAGGGCCAGGCGTCCGGGATGGACGTGGAGTCCTTCGCGTCGTGCCCACCGATGACGTCGTGCAGGAGTGCTGCGTCGAGCACGGTGCGGGACACCGGGCCGATCTGGTCGAGACTGGACGCCAGGGCGATGGCGCCGTAGCGGCTCACGCCGCCGTAGGTCGGCTTCACGCCGACCGTGCCCGTCACGGCACCCGGCTGGCGGATGGAGCCACCCGTGTCCGAGCCGAGGGCGAAGGGTGCTTCGTACGCGGCGACCGCAGCGGCCGAGCCACCGCCGGACCCGCCGGGGATCCGGTCGAGGTCCCACGGGTTGCGGGTCGGACCGTACGCCGAGAACTCAGTGGTCGAGCCCATCGCGAACTCGTCCATGTTGGTCTTGCCGAGCGGCACGAGGCCGGCGGCGCGGAGCTTCGCGACGGGGGTGGCGTCGTACGGCGGCACCCAGCCCTCGAGGATCCTGGACCCGGCGGTCGTGGGCATGTCCTGCGTGCACAGGACGTCCTTGACGGCGATCGGCACACCGGCGAGGGGCCCGAGGTCGTCGCCGGCGGCACGGCGGGAGTCGATCGACTTCGCCACTGCCAGGGCGTTCTGGTTGACGTGCAGGAACGCGTGCACGTCGCCGTCGACGGCGGCGATCCGGTCGAGGTGGGCCTGGGTGGCCTCGACGCTCGAGACGTCGCGCGCCACGAGGGCGTCGGCGAGCGCCGCGGCGCTCAGCTTCGTGATGTCGTCAGTCACTGTTCTTCGCCCTACTGTTCTTCGCCGAGGATGGCGGTCACGCGGAACCGTTCGCCGTCGGAGTCGGGCGCCCCGGAGAGCGCCTGCTCCTGCGTCAGCGTCGTGCCGACCACGTCGGGTCGGGTGACGTTGCCGAGCGGCACGGGGTGGCTCGTCGCCGGGACGTCGTCGGTCGCGACCTCGGCGACCTTGGCGACGCTCTCGACGATGTGCGACAGCTCCCCGGTCAGCTTCTCGATCTCGTCGGGCGTGAGTGCGATACGTGCGAGGTTCGCCAGGTGTGCGACCTGCTCGCTCGTGATGTCAGGCATGGTGCTCCGTCGATCGGTTCGTGGAATGCCCCACAGTCTATTGGCTGCGTCGGGCGCGCAGGCGCGGCTGTGGACAACGCCCTGGAGACCCGGTGCCGGTCCGGCGGACCGGCGCCGGGCCTCCAGAGCGTCAGACGGTCACTTCCCGTTCTGGTCCCCCGCAGCCGGCTCCGCCGGGGCCACCGTCGCGGCGGGCGCCGGCGCAGCCGGGGCAGCGGGTGCAGCCGGGGCAGCGGGTGCAGCCGGAGCGGCAGGCGCAGCCGTCTGCGTCGGCGTCGTCTGGTCGTCCTGCGCCGTCCCCTGCCCGGACGAGGACCCCGACGACGACGAAGACGAAGACGAAGAGGACGATGAAGACGACTTGCTCGTCTGCCCGATCATCGCCTGGCTCGGTGCGGGCAGCGCTCCCCCACCGACGGTCTGGTCGAGGTACGCCATCATCGACTTCCCGACCCCGAACTTCGCGCTGTACCCGGTGGTGCCCTGCAGGAACGGCCAGTTCGCCAGGCTCACGCTCCCCTGCACGTTGCCGACCCAGGTGGCGTTCGTGTACTTCGTCGACGACGCGACCAGCCAGTTCTGCACGTCACCGTCGGTGGTGCCGGTCTTCGCGAACTTCGCCACGCTGTCCCCGGGGTTCGCGCTCGCGGCCGTCCCCGACCCGGACAGGACGCCCTGCAGCGCGTAGTCGACCGTGCCCGCGACGTCCGCCGAGACGCCCTGCGTGCAGGACGACGGCGTCGGGGTGATCTTCGTGCCGTCCGCCTCGGTCACCGAGTCGATCGCGGTGGGCGTGCACACGATGCCGCCGTTGGCGAAGCCCGCGTAGGCCTCGGCCAGGTCGATCGGCGACAGCTCGTTCACGCCGAGGATCGAGGACGGCGTCTGCGTCAGGTCACCGCCGTCGGCACGGTGGATACCCATCGACTGCGCGAGCTGGGCGATCTTGCACAGGTCGAGCTGCTTGCCCATCTGGGCGTACGCGGTGTTGATCGACTCGACCGTCGCCGCCTCGACCGACATCGACGACGGCACGCTCTCGGCGTTGGCGACGTTCCAGGTGCCGCCCGCGACGTTCTGGCAGGTGTTGGTGAACTCGGCGTTCTCGAACTGGTGCTCCGAGGTGGTGACCGAGTCGGACAGGGTGTGCCCGCTGGCGAGCCACTCGGCCAGGGTGAACACCTTGTAGGTCGAGCCGGTCTGGAACCCTCCCGAGTTGCCGTACCCGGAGTCGGCGCTGTAGTTCACCGCTGTGGCCCCGGCTGCGGCGTTGTCCCCCTGCGTGTAGGTGGTGTTCTGGACCATCGACATGATCCGGCCGGTGCCGGGCTCCACGGTGACGTTCGAGCCGCCGACGTCCACGCCGGCCATCGTGGCCGGCACGTAGGTGGACAGGGCGGACTGTGCCTGGCCCTGCAGGTCGAGGTCGAGCGAGGTGTGGATCTGCAGGCCCTTGGTGTCGAGCGTGGCGATGCGTGCCGCCGCGGTCTTGCCGAACGCGGGGTCCTCCAGCACCTGGTCGCGGACGTAGTCGCAGAAGTAGCCGGCGTCGTGGTGCGTCGCGGCGGTCGAGCACCCGTTGGCGGTCTCGGTGATCTTCGGCGTGACCGGCGTCGCGATCGCCTTCGTCATCTGTGCCTTCGTGATCGACCCGTGCGCCTGCATCCGGCGGAGCACGTAGTCGCGGCGCTCCTTCGTCAGCTCGTACCCGTTGGCCTTGCCGTTGTCCTTGTCGCTCGGCACGTCGATGCGCAGGTTCGACGGGTTGTTGAGGATCGCGACGAGCGTGGCCGACTGCACGAGCGACAGGTCCTTCGCGTGCACGCCGAAGTAGTACTCGGCCCCGGCCTCGGCCCCGTAGACGCGGCCGCCGAGCCCGACGATGTTGAGGTACCCGGTCAGGATCTCGTCCTTCGAGTACTTCTTGTTCACCGCGATCGCGTACCGCATCTCCTGCAGCTTGCGCTGCGGCGTGACGCCGGCAGCGTCCTGGTAGCAGGCTTCGACCTTCTTCTCGGTGGCGGCCTGGTCCTTGCCCGTGAGCTCCTCGCACTGCTGCACCAGGACGTTCTTGACGTACTGCTGCGTGATGCTCGAGCCGCCCTGCACGTCCCCGCCGACGACGGTCGCGGCGACCCCGCGGAGCGTTCCGAGCACGTCGATGCCGCCCTCGTCGTAGTAGCGCGGGTCCTCGGTGTCGATCGCCGCCTGCTTGAGCGAGTCCGCCATCTGGTCGGCCGTCACGTTCGTGCGGTTCTCGGCGTAGAACGAGGCGATCTTGACCTGCTTCCCGCCCTGCTCCGCGTACACGGACGACACCTGCTGCGGGGTCTGCACGTCGAGGTAGGTCGGCAGGTCCTCGAAGAACGAGACCGCCCCGGAGGTCCCCTCACCCGCGACGGCGACCGCCGGGGTCACCGCGACGGCGACGAGCATGCCGGCGAGCACGGACATCACCACGAACATCAGGAGAGCACCAGGCCATCGCACCACACGCATGACGGCACCGTAGGCAGCAGGGCTGTACTGGTTCTGCCCTGGAACGAGTGCAGGCTGCGGTCGCGTTCAGGTTGCCACCCAGGCGGTTCCGAGGACGCGTCGCGATCCGCGCGGGCGCACCGATCCGCCCGGGAGGCCCGCAACGGCTCCGCCACGTCGGCCACCGGTCACGATCGGGTCACGCCCACCGCGTCGCCACGACCGGCGGGTCCGCCCGGTCGGTCAGGGCCAGCCGCCCACCGCCCGTCGGTCACGGCCGGTCAGTCACGGGGCTGCAGGTCCTGCGGGCGCACGAGGTACATGTCCGGCGAGGCGCCGACGATGCCGTCACCACCCGACTTGCCGCGTCGGACCTGCTCGCGCACCAGGTCGCCGCGGCCGATGCCGATCAAGGCGACGTCGTGCAGCGATGCCGTGCCCGGCTTGAGGTAGTCGTTGTGGCCCACGGGGCGGCGGAACACGTCACCGGCCGACAGCGCATCGGCGCCCCCCGCGAGGTCGAGCACGGTGGACCCGAACGACGCCCCGCCCGGGTCGGTGCCGAAGTACCCGGAGCCCGCGATGGGGTCGCTGTGCGCACCGCCGACGAACACCTGCCCGGTGGCGACGGCGAGGTCGTCCGCCGTCCGGACGTCGCTGCCCGGCGATCCGAGCACGGTCAGGGTGTCGGCGGTCATCCGCCCCGACGCCAGGGCCGTCATCGCCGTGGTCGACCCGTACGAGTGCGCGACGATGTTCACGCGCGGTTGGTCGCCCGCCCGGATCACGCGAAGCCCTGCGACGGTCCGTTCGAGCCGCTCGGCCCCGGTCCGTGCGAGCCCGAGCGACAGGATGTTGGACAGGTCCGGCGTCCGGTACCCCATCCACGCGACGACGGCGACACCCGACCCGTTGCCGGTGGCGGCGAGCGGGGCCAGGGTGGCCTGCTCGCGGGACAGGTCGTTGGCGGTGTTCGTGAAGTCGGTCATCTGCCCGGTGACCGTGAAGAACATACCCGGCACCACGACGGTGACGTCGGCCGCGGTGTCGAGGTCGCCGATGCTGATCGCCGCACGCCCGGAACCCCGGGTGTCGAGCGCCACGAGGAAGCGCCGCGGGTCACCCGGTTCGTGCACCAGGGAGTCCCGGACCTGCCCGAGCATCGCGGCCCGGGCTGCACCGACCTGGGCGTCGGCGAGGCCGGACGTCAGCGTCGCACGGTTGGCCTGGTCACGGACGGCGTACGGCACACCCTCGAGGTTCCCGACCAGGGCGGGCGCGTGCACGCGGAGCAGGTCCTGCTCGTCGGCCGGCAGGTGCGACCACCACTGCGCGACGGTCTGCGCGGGCGGCGGGTCGTCCTGCACCGTCGCCACGACACGACGGTCCGTGGCTGCGCTCCGCAGGTCGGCGGCGCCGAGCGCACCGAGGTCCTCGACGAAGGCGCGCCCGTGTGCGGCGGCGAGGTCGTCGACCCCCACCGCTGTCGTCGGCGACGACGCTGCCACCGACTTGTGCGCCACCGCCGGTGCCACCGCCGATGCCACCGCCGGTGCCGCCGGCGGTGCTGCCGCGAGCGTGACGTCGGCCCGGTCCTCGACCGGGACGATGCGGGTCGTGGCGGTGCTGGCGACCGCGACCTGGTGCGCCGGGGGCATGCCTGGGGCCTCGATCACTCCGAGCGAGTGCACCGAGGCGGTGAGCAGAGCCGCAGCGATGAGCAGCAATCGGGTCTCCCCCGGGAAGGCCGTCCCGACGTCCCCCTGCAGACGACGGGTGATGCTCGGTCGAGTCTATGGAGATGTCCGCCGATCATCCATGCGCGATGCAACTTGTCCCCCGAACTGGGCGCGTTCGACGGCGCGCCGCGCTCTGCGGATGCGATCGGGCGTGCTGTGCATCCCGGTCGGTCCTCAGTCCTCAGTCCTCGGTCGTCGGCGCTTCCGGTTCGGCGAGCGCCGCCGGCCCCTCGGTCACGAGCAGGTGGAACTGCTCGGCGTCGATGATCCGGACACCCAGCTGCTCGGCCTTCGTGAGCTTCGAACCGGCACCCGGACCGGCGGCCACGAAGTCGGTCTTCTTGCTCACGCTCGACGCTGCCTTGCCGCCGGCGGTGATGATCGCCTCCAGCGCACCTTCGCGCGTGTAGCCCTCGAGTGAGCCGGTCGCGACGACGGTGACGCCGCTCAGCACGCCGCCCTCGACGTCGGCGCCGCCCGGGCCGGGGTGGCCCGGGGTGGTGAACTGCACGCCGGCCGCGGTCCAGCGGTCGATGATCTCGCGGTGCCAGTCGACGTCGAACCAGGCGAGCAGGGCGTCGGCGATGATGCCGCCCACCCCGTCGACGGCCGCGAGGTCCTCGCGCGAAGCCGACCGGATCGCGTCGAGGGAGCCGAAGTGGTTCGCCAGGGCTCGGGCGGCGACCGGTCCGACGTGGCGGATGCTCAGGCCGACCAGGATCCGCCACAGGGGCTTCGTCTTCGCGGCGTCGATGTTCGCGAGCATCTCGAACGCGTTCTTCGACGGGTAGCGGCTCGGCTCACCGGTGTAGTCGGCGCCGCGTGCCTCGGGGTCGAAGGGCGGGTCGGTCTTCTTGCGCGCCCGGCTGAACGGCGTGACGCGCTTCGGGGTGCCGTCGTCGTCGACCTTCTCCATGCCGGTCTCGGCGTCGCGGACGATGACCTCGATCGGGACGATGTCCTGCATCGTCAGGTCGAACAGTCCGGCCTCGGTGACGAGCGGCGGGGTCTCCGGGCGGAGCGGCTGCGTGAGCGCCGCGGCCGCGACCTCGCCGAGCCCCTCGATGTCGAGCGACCCGCGCGAGGCGATGTGCTCGACCCGACCGCGCACCTGCGCCGGGCAGCTCTTCGCGTTCGGGCAGCGCAGGTCGATGTCGCCTTCCTTCGCGGGGGCGAGCTCGGTGCCGCACTCGGGACAGTTCGTCGGCATCACGAACTCGCGCTCGGAGCCGTCACGGAGCTCGACCACCGGGCCGAGCACCTCGGGGATGACGTCGCCGGCCTTCCGCAGCACGACGGTGTCACCGATCAGCACGCCCTTCGCCTTGACGACCTGCTGGTTGTGCAGCGTGGCCTGGCGGACGACGGACCCGGCGACCTCGGCCGGGGCCATCACCGCGAACGGGGTGGCGCGGCCGGTGCGGCCGACGCTGACCACGATGTCGGTGAGCGTCGTGTGCACTTCTTCCGGCGGGTACTTGTACGCGATCGCCCACCGCGGTGCCCGCGAGGTCGACCCGAGTTCCTCGTGCAGGGCGAGGTCGTCGACCTTCACGACGACGCCGTCGATCTGGTGCTCGACGGACGACCGGCGCTCCCCCGTGGTCCGGACGAAGCCGTTGACCTCGTCGATGGTGTCGAACACCCGGTAGTGGCTGCTCGTCGGGAGTCCCCAGGTCTGCAGCAGCTCGTACACCTCGGACTGGCTGCGGACGTCGGTCCCCTGCTCGAGTTCGCGGACGGGCCACGCGCCGATGCCGTGCACGAGCATCCGCAGACGCCGCAGCCGGTCGACCATCAGGGCACGCTTCGCCTCGGACTTGCCCTCTTCCTTCTGGCGGAGGGACCCGGCGGCGGCGTTGCGCGGGTTGGCGAACACGCGCTCCCCCGCCTCTCGCTGGTTCGCGTTGAGCTCGTCGAACTCGGCGACCGGGAAGAAGATCTCGCCCCGGACCTCGACCAGGGGCGGGTGGCCGGTGCCCGACAGGCGGTCCGGGATCGTGCCCATCGTGCGGACGTTGCCGGTGACGTCCTCGCCGACCACGCCGTCACCACGGGTGGCGGCGGAGACGAGCCGACCGTGCTCGTACCGCAGGTTGATGGCCAGGCCGTCGATCTTCAGCTCGGTCAGGAACCGCACCCGCTCGGCACCGGCGTCGCGCTGCACCTTGAGGGCCCACTCGGTCAGCTCGTCGGGGCTGAAGACGTTGTCGAGCGAGAGCATGCGCTCGGCGTGCTCGACCGGCGCGAACTGCGTCGTCTGCGCCTGCCCGCCCACGGTCTGCGTCGGGCTGTCGGGCGTCAGGAGTTCCGGGAACCGCCGTTCGATCGCGTCGAGGCGGTGCACCAGGGCGTCGTAGTCGGCGTCCGACAGGGGCGAGGCGTTGCCCTCGTAGTAGTCGTGCCGTAGCTCGTTGACGCGGGCGCGCAACCGGTCGACCTCGCGCGCGGCCTGGGCGGCGTCGAGCCCGTCGGGGTCGATGGTCTCGAACGTCGCGTCGGTCTCGCTCATGGCATCAGTTCTACCGTGCACCACCGACGCGGCGTGCAGCGAGCGTGTGCCCCGGGAGCGGCGGGGTCAGGCGTCGACGGGGACGGCGCTGACCGTGGTGTCGATCGTGCACTGGCCGAGCACCCGCGTGCCGACGTAGACCACGGCCGTCTGCCCGGGAGCGACCCCGTGCAGCGGCTCGTCGACGTCGATCACGAGCACGTCGTCCTGCACCCGGGCGGTCGCGGGCACCGGGTCGGCGTGCGCGCGGATCTGCACGTCGCAGGCGAACGGCGTCGCGGGGTCGGCCGGGGCCGTGCCCGCCCAGGTGAACCGAGAGCCGGACATCGAGGTGACGGCGAGGGCCTCCTTCGGGCCGACGACGACGGTGTTGTCCTTCGGGCGGATCTCGAGCACGAACCGGGGCTTGCCGTCCGGTGCCGGGCGACCGAGGGCCAGGCCGCGGCGCTGTCCGACGGTGTAGCCGGTGGCGCCTTCGTGCGAGCCGACGACCGTGCCGTCACGCTCGACGACCTCGCCGGGCGCGGTGCCGACGCGGTCCGCCAGCCACCCGCGGGTGTCGCCGTCCGGGATGAAGCAGATGTCGTACGAGTCCGGCTTCTGGGCGACCGTCAGCCCGCGCTCGGCGGCCTCGGCCCGGACCTCGTCCTTCGACGGCGTCGCGCCGAGCGGGAACATCGCGTGCTGCAGCTGCTCGGCGGTCAGGACCCCGAGCACGTACGACTGGTCCTTCGCCCACGCGGCGGACCGGTGCAGCTCACGCGAGCCGTCCGGACCGGTGACGATCGAGGCGTAGTGCCCGGTCGCGACGGCGTCGAAGCCCAGGGCCAGTGCCTTCTCGAGCAGCGCCGCGAACTTGATCCGCTCGTTGCAGCGCATGCAGGGGTTCGGGGTGCGGCCGGCCTGGTACTCGGCCACGAAGTCGTCGACGACGTCCTCCTTGAACCGGGCCGAGAAGTCCCACACGTAGTACGGGATCCCGAGGGCCGACGCGGCGCGCTGGGCGTCCATCGAGTCCTCGATGGTGCAGCATCCGCGGCTGCCGGTGCGCAGGGTGCCGGGCATCCGGCTCAGGGCCAGGTGCACACCCACCACGTCGTGGCCGGCGTCGACCGCCCGGGCTGCGGCCACCGCCGAGTCGACACCACCGCTCATCGCCGCAAGAACACGCATGCGTCCAGGGTAACCCGCCGACGAAGCGGTACCGCTGGCGTACCGTTGGTCGGGCGATGGCCACGACGGGGAACGACTCATTCGACTTCCGGTCCGTCCTGCTGTCCGGGTTCCTGCCCGCCGCGCTCTTCGCCATCGGCGAGGGTGCGATCATCCCGATCATCCCGATCGCGGCCGACTCGCTCGGTGCCAGCCTGGCCTTCGCGGGCTTCGTCGCCTCGCTCATCCTGGTCGGCGAGCTCATCGGCGACGTGCCGTCCGGCATCGTCGTCGCCCGCATCGGCGAGCGGAACGCGATGATCGGCGCCGCGCTCGTGTCGGTGGTCGGGCTCGTGGTCGCCACGACGGCCGCGAACGCCTGGGTCCTGGCGCTCGGGGTGTTCCTGGTCGGCGTCTCCACCGCGGTGTTCGCCCTCGCCCGGCACGCCTACATGACCACCGCGATCCCCCTGCGGATCCGGGCACGGGCGCTGTCGAGCCTGGGCGGTGTCTTCCGCTTCGGCTACTTCGTCGGCCCGTTCATCGCCGCCGGCGTCATCCACCTGACCGGCACCACCAGCAGTGCCTTCTGGATCCACGTCGTCTGCTGCCTGGCGGCCGCGACCGTGCTCCTGGTGCTGCGCGACCCCGCGACGGGCACACGCGGCCTGCGGTTGCCGCCACGGGCCTCCCGGCTGTCGGCCGACCACGCGACGGACGGGAGCGACCACGCGACCGAACCGCCCGCCGACACCGGCGCGCAGTTCGTCCAGCAGGAGGCGCAGGGCCTCTTCCGCACCATCCGCGCGAACGGGGCGGTCCTGCTGCGGCTCGGCAGCGGTGCCGCCCTGATCGGTGCGATGCGGGCCGGGCGGCAGGTGATCCTGCCGCTCTGGGCGGTGAGCGTCGGTCTCGACGACTCGACCGCGGCGCTCGTCATCGGCATCGCCGGAGCCGTCGACTTCGCGCTCTTCTACACGAGCGGGCAGATCATGGACCGGTGGGGACGGCTCGCGAGCGCGCTGCCCTGCATGCTCGGTCTGAGCATCAGCTACTTCCTCCTCGCCTGGAGCGGCCACCTGGACGCCCGGATCGGCTGGTTCGTCGCGATCGCGATGGGCATGTCCCTGGCGAACGGGGTCGGCTCCGGCATCCTCATGACGCTCGGCGCGGACCTCGCCCCGCGGGACGCACCGGCACCGTTCCTGGGGGCCTGGCGGTTCACCGGCGACTTCGGGTCGGCGGCGGCGCCGCTCCTCATCTCCGGCGTGACCGCCGTCGCGTCCATCGCCGTCGCGAGCGGAGTGATGGGCGTGCTCGGCCTGGTCGGCGCGGGCATCCTGCTCCGCTACGTCCCCCGGTACCTGCCGCGCCCGCTGCGCTGACAACGGCGGCGCACCGTGCGCGCTCCTCCGCTCCGTGCGCCGTTGACCGCACCGTGCACTTCCAAAGCGCCGCACCCAGCCGCCGAGCTCGCACCACGTCACGTCCCACGCACGGTGCGTCCCACGGCCTGGAGGCCCGGCGCACGTCCGCCCCGCGCCCCGCGCTCGGTAGACTGCCGCTGCTCGCGGGAGTGGTGGAATCGGTAGACACGCAGGATTTAGGTTCCTGTGCCCCAGGCGTGAGGGTTCGAGTCCCTCCTTCCGCACCGAGTCCCCCCAGGCGCACCGTTGCGGTCATCCGCACGCCTCGTGCAGGTCAACCCTGCGAGGGATGGCCCGGTCACTTCCGGGCGGTACCCTCATCCCGCGGGAGTCCTCCCCGTGACTCCCGCTCCACGACCGGAAGAACCATGCACTCCGTCGCACTCGCCCTGATCCCGTGGCTCGATCCGCAGTACATCCTCGACCACTTCGGGGCCATCGCCGTGCTCGTGGTCTGCGCGATCGTGTTCGCCGAGACCGGTCTGCTCATCGGCTTCATCTTCCCGGGCGACAGCCTGCTGGTCATCACCGGCCTGTTCGCCTTCGACCGCGGTGGCGAGATCGGCGGCATCCCGATCTGGGTCGCGGCGCTGATGATCGGCGCCGCCGCGTTCCTCGGCGGCGAGCTCGGGTACTACATCGGCAAGAAGGCCGGGCCCCCGATCTTCGAGCGCAAGGACAGCGGGCTCTTCTCGAAGGCGAACGTCGAGCGCACCAACGCGTTCTTCCACCGCTTCGGCCCCCTGGCCGTGATCCTGGCGCGCTTCGTGCCGGTCGTCCGCACCTTCGCCCCGATCGCCGCGGGCGTCGGCCGGATGGACTACAAGAAGTACTCGCTCTACAACGCGATCGGCGCCGTGGTCTGGGGCGTCGGCGTGACGTTCCTCGGGTACTTCATCGGGCACATCCCGTTCGTGGCGCACATCGTCCGTGAGTACATCGACATCATCCTGCTCGCCGCGGTCGTCGTGACCGTCGTGCCGATGGCGCTGACGTACCTGCGCAACGCCCGCAAGGCGAAGCACACGAACGAGGCCGCGGCCACCACGGCCCCGACGGTCGACCCGACGCTCTAGCCGCAGCACCGGCGCACGGCCTGCGCCCAGCGCCCAGCGCAACCAAAGTCGCCCCGGACCACGCGATCACGTGGTTCGGGGCGACTTCCGTTGTGCGGAACGACGAGCGCGCCGGTGCTCAGACGCCGAAGTGCTCCCGCACGATCGGCGCGATGCCCCGGAACGCCTTGCTGCGGTGCGACAGCGCGTTCTTCTCGTCGCGGGTGAGCTCCGCCGACGAGCGGTCGGCGTCGTCCGGCCGGAACACCGGGTCGTAGCCGTGGCCGCCGTCGCCGACGGGCTCGGTCAGCACCTCGCCGTTCCAGACCGCCTCGACCACGTGCTCCTGACCGTCGGGCGTCACGAAGGCGGCAGCGCACACGAACGAGGCGGTCCGCTCGACGACACCCTGCAGGTTCGTGAGCAGCAGCGCGATGTTGTCGGCGTCCGAGCGAGTACCGGCGTAGCGGGCCGAGTGGATGCCCGGTGCGCCCCCGAGGGCGTCGACGGCGATCCCGGAGTCGTCGGCGAGCGCCGGCAGCCCCGTGTGCGCGACCGCGGCACGCGCCTTGATCAGGGCGTTCGCGGCGTAGCTGTCGCCGTCCTCGACCGGCTCGGGGCCGTCGTAGCCGACGAGTTCGACACCCTCGCCCAACGCCGACCCGAGGATCTCGCGCAGCTCGACGACCTTGCCCTGGTTGTGGGTGGCCAGGACGACGGTGCCGGTCACGCGATCCCCAGGACGGTCTTCTGGATCGCTGCGAGCGACTGGTTGCCGGCCAGGCCGAGGTCGAGCAGGACGTTCAGCTCGTCACGGTCGAACGGCGCGTGCTCGGCGGTGCCCTGCACCTCGATGAACTTGCCCGACCCCGTCGTGACGATGTTCATGTCGGTGTCCGCGGCGGAGTCCTCGGTGTAGGCCAGGTCGAGCATCGGCTCCCCCTTGACGATGCCGACCGAGATCGCCTGCACGCTGTCGGTGAGCGGGGTGGCCTTCTTCGCGATGAAGCCCTTGGCGCGGCCCCACTCGATCGCGTCGGCCATCGCCACGTACGCGCCCGTGATCGACGCCGTGCGGGTGCCGCCGTCGGCCTGCAGCACGTCGCAGTCGATGACCAGGGTGTTCTCGCCCAGGGCCTTCGTGTCGACGACGGCGCGGAGCGAACGACCGATCAGGCGGGAGATCTCGTGGGTGCGGCCGCCGACCTTGCCCTTGATGGACTCGCGCTGCATGCGCTCGTTCGTCGACCGCGGCAGCATCGAGTACTCGGCGGTGACCCACCCGGTGCCCTTGCCGGCGAGCCAGCGCGGCACGCCGTTGGTGAACGACGCGGTGCAGAGCACCTTGGTGTTGCCGAAGGAGATGAGCGCGCTGCCCTCGGCCTGCGCGCTCCACCCCCGCTCGATGGTGACGGGACGGTGGTCGGTGGCGGTGCGGCCGTCGACGCGGAGGTTGTCGGTCATGGGGTCCTTTCGGTGCGGGGCAGCGTGATGGCCCCCGTCTGGAGGTGGCCGACGCTCGAGACCTCGGGACCGAGGAAGCGCCGTGCGAGCCGGATGAAGCCGTTCTTGTCGTCGCCCGTCGCCTCGAACGAGTAGGTCGGGGCGGTGGTCGCGGTGCGCTCGAGCCCGTGTTCCACGAGCCGGCGGTAGACGTCGTTCGCGGTCTCCTCGGCGCTGGAGACGAGCGTGACCTCCGGACCCATGACGAACTGGATCGCGGCGGACATGAGCGGGTAGTGGGTGCAGCCGAGCACGAGGGTGTCGACGTCGGCGGCACGGATCGGGTCGAGGTAGCCGGCCGCGATCTCGCGCAGCGACGGCGACGAGGTGTCCCCGGCCTCGACGAACTCGACGAACCGGGGGCACGCGGCGGTGGTCAGCGTGACGTCGGCGGCGACCGCGAAGGCGTCCTCGTAGGCGCGCGACGCAATGGTGCCGACGGTGCCGATCACCCCGATGCGGCCCGTGCGGGTCTGCTTGACGGCGGCGCGGGCCGCGGGCTGGATGACCTCGACGACGGGGATGCCGTACGCCTGCTCGTACCGTTCGCGGGCGTCGCGGAGCACGGCGGACGAGGCGGTGTTGCACGCGATGACCAGGGCCTTCACGCCCTGCTCGACCAGGTCGTCCATGACCTCGAGCGCGTAACGGCGGACGTCGGCGATGGGCTTCGGGCCGTAGGGCGAGTGCACGGTGTCGCCGACGTACCGGATGCTCTCGCGCGGGAGCTGGTCGATGATGGCGCGGGCCACGGTGAGACCGCCGACCCCGCTGTCGAAGACTCCGATCGGTGCATCCGTCACGGCACCAGCGTACCGACGCCCGCCGACGAGCACCGACGCGACCACGCGCGCCACGCAGGCCGGGCGCACGGGGTGATCCGGGCCTCCCCACCGGTACGTCACTAGTGTCGGAGACGTGACCAGCGCGCTCCTCACCGACCAGTACGAGCTCACCATGGTGGACGCCGCCCTGAAGGACGGCACCGCCGACCGCCGATGCGTCTTCGAGGTGTTCGCCCGGCGGCTGCCGGACGGCCGCCGCTACGGCGTCGCGGCCGGGCTCGGACGCTTCCTCACCGCCCTCGGCGACTTCCGCTTCGGCGACGAGGAGATCGGGTTCCTGCGCGACCGCGGTGTCATCGACGCCGGCACCGCCTCGTGGCTCGCCGACTACCGGTTCAGCGGCGACGTCCGCGCCTACCGGGAGGGCGAGGTCTACTTCCCGAACTCCCCCATCCTGCAGATCGAGGGCACCTTCGCCGAGGCCGTGGTGCTCGAGACCCTCGCCCTGAGCATCTTCAACGCGGACTCCGCGATCGCCTCGGCCGCCGCCCGCATGGTGTCCGCCGCCGACGGCCGCCCCCTCGCCGAGATGGGCTCCCGCCGCACCGGCGAGTGGAACGCCGTGGCCGCTGCCCGTGCCGCGTACATCGCCGGCTTCGGTGCGACGAGCAACCTCGAGGCCGGCCGCACCTGGGGCATCCCCACGATGGGCACCGCCGCGCACGCCTTCACGCTGCTGCACGACTCCGAGGAGCAGGCGTTCCGTTCGCAGCTCGACGCGCTCGGCAGCGGCACGACCCTGCTCGTCGACACCTACGACATCGAGGCCGCGGTCGAGACGGCCGTCCGCCTCACCGACGGCAAGCTCGGCGGCGTCCGGATCGACAGCGGCGACCTGCCGTCCGTCGTCGCCGCGGTGCGTGCGCAGCTCGACCGCCTCGGCGCGACGGGCACGAAGATCACGGTGACGAACGACCTCGACGAGTACACGATCGCCGCGCTCCGAGCCGCCCCGGTCGATTCGTACGGCGTCGGCACCTCGGTCGTCTCCGGCTCCGGGCACCCGGCCGCCGGCATGGTGTTCAAGCTCGTCGCGCACCGGGACGCGGACGGCGGCGACTGGGTCCCCGTCGCCAAGAAGTCGGCCGAGAAGGCGTCGATCGGCGGCCGGAAGGAGGCGGGCCGACGACTCCGCAACGGCGTCGCGACCGCCGAGATCGTGCTCACGGGCGCGCAGGTCGGCCCGGACGAGCGACCGCTGCTGGTACCCGTCGTCACCGGCGGCGAGGTCGACCCGGCGTTCCTCGGCACGCAGGGCGTCGAGGCCGCACGCGCGCACCACAAGCGCGCGAAGGCGGAGCTGCCCGCCGACGCGTCCCGCATCGGGCGCGGCGACCCCGCCATCCCCACCCTGGTGATCTAGGGCGCGCACGCACGACGCGTCGCGCGTCGCGTCACCGCTTCGTGAGCAGAAAGGGTCGGGTCTGCGTGACGGACGCGACCATTGCTGCTCACGAAGCGACCGACGGACGGACGGGAGGCCCGTGGCGGCGTCGCCACGGGCCTCCCGTCCGTCTGCTGGTCGCGTCTACTCGGCCTTCATCTTCTCGTAGATGGCCTTGCAGTCCGGGCAGACCGGGAACTTCTCCGGGTCGCGACCCGGGATCCACTTCTTGCCGCACAGGGCCTTGACCGGCTTGCCGGACAGGGCCGACTGCAGGATCTTGTCCTTCTTCACGTAGTGCGAGAACCGCTCGTGGTCACCGGGTTCGATCGCTTCGTCTTCGAGGAGCTTCTCGAGCTCCCGGTCCATCACGTCGAGGCCGCCGCCTGGTTCCGTCATGCTCATGGGTCCAGGGTACGACGGTCCGCCCTCGGGCGCGCCGCTCGTCCGCGCTGAGCGATCGTCGCGCCGAGTCGCTGGGTGCTCGGTGCTCGGTGCTCGGTGCTCGGTGCTCGGTGTCGCTAGTTGCGCTGCGCCGCGGCGAGCAGGTCGGGGCCGCGGCGGTCGAACAGGCGTCCGCCGGCGGAGACCCCGATCACGAGCACGACGGCACCGACCCCGATGCCCACCAGGAGCGTCAGCACCGACCAGGGTTCCGGACCCTGCACGACGGCGAGCACCGCGAGACAGGCTGCGGGGACCGTGCAGAGCACGATGCCGATCACCATGGACGCCTGCGCGACCGTGGCGGTGACGCCGGCGGCCTGCGGCTGCTGGAAGGGGTGGTCGCCCGGGCGCACCGTCGGGTAGGGCATGAGCACGGACAGGACGCTCGACAACCCGAGCCCGGACAGCAACGCGCTCGCACTCACGCCGATGAGCAGCGGGAACACCGCCCAGTCTCCGAACAGCCGGGCGGACAGCGCGGCCCCGGCGACGATCGCGGGCGCCCCCACGACCAGCACGGGCACGACACGACCGAGGCGGTCGCTCCACCCGGGTGCACCGGAGGCGACGTGCAGCCACACGGCGGTGTTGTCGTACGAGACGTCGTTGTGCGGCAGGAACCCGGCGATCAGCGCCATCAGCGGCAGCGGCACGAGGGCGGTCCACTGCCACGGCACCCCGGCGACACCGAGCGGGATGACGACGATCGGCACGAGCAGGATGATCAGGTACGACGTGCGGTACCGCGGGTCGCGGACCCAGTAGGTGAGCGCACGGGCGGCGACGGCCGACACCGGGGCCGAACCGAACCGGTCGAACCAGCCCAGGCCCTGGTAGCGGCGGGTGCGGGCACGGTCGTCGACGGTCTCGAGCGCACGGCCGACGAGTGCCCACCACGCCCAGGCGAGGAGCGCGACGACGGCGACCGCGACGAGGAGCTTCAGGACACCCGCGCCGACGTGGCCGCTCGCGACCTCGGCGGGCACGGCCCACGCGGCACCCCACGGGGTCCACCCGGCGATGTCCGCGACCCGCTGCATCTCGGCGCCCTGCGGGTCGAGCCAGTCGACGCGCAGCAGCAGCGCCACCGTCGGGATCGAGAGCGCGATGATGACGAGCGCCACCAGCCACCCGGCGTCGCGGGAGCGGTCCGGCCCGATCAACCGGGAGCCGACGGTGCAGCAGACCCGGATCAGGAGCGCGCACGTGGCGACGCCGAGCAGCCCGCCGAGCACCGCGAGCAGCCCGAGACCGGCGTCGCGGGCCCAGGCGACGACCTGGCCGACCGCGACCACGACCACACCGATCACCGGGACACCGACGAGCCCGGCGACGACGAGTCCGATCGCCAGGCGACGGCGCCCGATGCCGAACACCGCGAAGCGCCGCGGGTCGAGCTGGTCGCTCCGTCCGACGACGAGCGGTACGACCGTGAACCCGAAGGTGATCAGGGTGCCGACGGGCACGATGACCGCACGCGCGACGTCCGGGTCGGCGTCACCGAGGGCGATGGTCTGCGACGCGACGAACACGGCGGCGAGGAGTCCGACGAGGCTGGCGAGCACGACGGCGACGGACCGGCGGGCGGTGCCGCGGACCTCGCCCGCGAGCAGGTCCGCCCTCAGCCGGAGAAGCTGTGCAACCATTCCATGCTCTCCGCGACGACACGACCGCCGGCGAGTTCGACGAACTTGTCCTCGAGGCTCTTGCGCCCGCGGACCTGGGCCATGGTGCCGGACGCCAGGACCTTGCCGCCGACGATGATGGCGACCGAGTCACAGGTGCGCTGCACGAGCTCCATCGAGTGGCTGGACAGCACGACCGTGCCGCCGCCCCGGGTGTACCGGCGCAGGATGTCGGTGATCGTCGCCGCGCTCACCGGGTCGACTGACTCGAACGGTTCGTCGAGCACGAGCACCCGCGGCGAGTGGATCAGGGTCGCGGCCAGGGCGATCTTCTTCGCCATGCCGACGGAGTAGTCGGCGACCTGGCGGCCCAGCGCCTCGCCCAGCCCGAAGGCCTCGGCGAGGTCGGCGCTGCGCTTGCGGGCGGTGGCCCCGTCGAGCCCGCGGAGCGTGGCCGAGTAGTAGAGGAGCTGCGCACCGGTCAGCCGGTCGAACAGGCGGAGCCGGTCCGGCAGCACACCGAGACTGCGCTTCGCCGCCGTCGGGTCGGCCCAGACGTCGTGGTCGAGCACGGTCACCGAGCCGGCGTCGGGTCGCAGCAGTCCGGTGATCATGGACAGGGTCGTCGTCTTGCCGGCGCCGTTCGGGCCGACCACGCCGAAGATCGAGCCCTGCCGGATCTCGAGGTCGACCTCGTCGACGGCCAGGGTCTGCCCGTACCGCTTGACCAGGCCGCTCGCCGCGAGCACGACGGGCTGGAGCGTCTGCGGCTGCTTCGGGGCGGCGGTGCGGGGCGCACGCTTCTTCGTCGCGGGCGCGGCGGCGGTGGTCGCCCGGTCAGCGACGTCCGTCGCGTCGTCCGCGTCGTCCGCCTCGGTCGGGACGGGAGGCGCGGCGTCGGTCCGCGGGGCGGCCTTCGTCGGGCGCTTCGTGCGTCCCTTGCCGGTGCGCCCCTTCGCGGGGCGTGGCGCTGCGGCCGTCGCGTCGTCGGTGCGGTTGTCCGTCGTCGCGTCGTCGGTGCGGACGGCCGTCCCGTCGGTCATCGCGTCATCAGTGGCGGCGTCGTCCGCATCAGTGTCCCCCGTGTCGTCGTCGGCTGCGTCGTCCTCAGCAGCCGCGGCGGTGTCCGCGTCGTCGGCGTCCCCCGCCTCGGTCATCCAGGCAGCGTCGGCCGTGGCGTACACGTCCTCGTTCTCTGCTCGCGCTGGCATCGACCCACCGTACCAACGCTCTCCGACCGTCGGGAACCGTCGCGGCCAGGGTCACGAATTGAGTACGAAGCGCGCAGACTCGTACCCCGCGAGGGGGTGTTTCCGTATCATTCACCAGGGCACGAAGGAGTGTTCACCACTTGGAAACCTGCTCCAGCAGGCGATCCCGGCGACCTCTTCGCAGCGACGACCACGTCGACGCGACCGGTTCTCGGGCAACTCGGACGTTGGAAGCGCAGACTCGACGAGGCCCGCCCGTACCCCAGGGTGCGCGGGCGGACACCAGAAGGGACCAGCATGACCACGCAGATCGTGATCCTCGCAGCGGGGATGGGCAGCCGTCTCGGCCGCAGCCTGCCGAAGCCGCTCACGGAGCTCAGTGACGGCCGCACCATCATGCAGCAGCAGTTCGACAACATCCGCGCCGCGTTCGGTTCGAGCGCCCGCGTGACGATCGTCGTCGGCTACAAGTCGGAGCACATCGTCGAGGCGTTCCCCGACGCGAACTTCGTCTACAACGAGTCCTACGACTCCACCAACACCTCGAAGAGCCTGCTGCGTGCCCTCAAGGCCACCGGCAAGAGCGGTGTCCTCTGGATGAACGGCGACGTGGTCTTCGACCCGATGGCGCTCGTCCGTGCGGCCGACATGATCGACGAGGGCCGTTCCTTCGTCAGCGTCAACACCGACAAGGTCTCCGACGAAGAGGTCAAGTACACCGTCGACGCCGAGGGCTTCATCCACAAGCTCTCCAAGCAGGTCGTCGGGGGTCTCGGCGAAGCCGTCGGCATCAACTACGTCTCCGCCGCCGACAAGCAGGCCCTCATCCGCCAGCTCGGCCGCGTCGACGACCAGGAGTACTTCGAGGGCGGCATCGAGGCTGCCATCGCCGAGGACGGGCTACGCTGGACGCCGATCGACATCTCCGACCTGTACGCGGTCGAGATCGACTTCGCCGAGGACCTCGAGCGCGCGAACAACCTGTTCGCCTGAACCACCGTCAGGACCCCCTCGGCGGTTCCGCCCGAAGGGAAACCGTGACCACAGCGAGTGCGCCGACCGCGCCAGTGGCTCCCGCACCCGCGAAGGCCCGGAGCGCCGGTCGGCGCTATCGTCAGGCCCTGTGGTTGCTGACCGTCCGCGACCTCCGGGTCCGCTACTCGACGTCGGCGCTCGGCTACGTGTGGTCGATCCTCGACCCGCTCGTGATGTCGGGGATCTACTGGTTCGTCTTCACGCAGGTCTTCCACCGCGGCTCGGTCGGTGAAGACCCGTACATCGTGTTCCTGCTGTCCGCGCTGCTGCCGTGGATGTGGTTCACCGGTGGCGTCTCGGACTCCACCCGGGCGTTCATCAAGGAATCGAAGCTGATCCGCTCGACCACCATCCCCCGCACGATCTGGGTGGCACGGATCGACGCGTCAAAGGGCATCGAGTTCCTGCTGAGCCTGCCGGTCCTGGCTGCCTTCGCGATCGCGACGGGTGCCCACCTGCACTGGCAGGTCGTGTTCTTCCCGCTGGCGATCGTGCTGCAGTGCGCGCTGGTCTACGGCCTGGGCCTCATCGTCGCGCCGCTCGTGGTCTTCTTCCGTGACCTCGAGCGCGCCACCAAGCTCGTGCTGCGGTTCCTGTTCTACGCGTCCCCGATCATCTACGGCACGCACGCGCTGCCCTCCGCCCTGCGCAACATCGCCGCGATCAACCCGCTCACCGGCATCTTCGGCATGTACCGCGCGGCGTTCTTCCCCGGCCAGCTCGACTGGCTCGAGGTCGGCGCCTCGGTGGTCGTGACCGGCATCGTCCTGGTGATCGGCTTCGTGGTGTTCCGCCGCAGCGAGCACCGCGTGCTGAAGGAGCTGTGATGACCGCGACCGACCAGACCCGTCGCACCGAGACCGTCGCACCGGTCATCTCGGTGCGCGACGCCGGCATCTGCTTCAAGCGCAACCGTCGCGCGAGCCGGAACTTCAAGGACCTGTTCGCCGGACGCGGGCGCCGCAAGCGTGCCGATGAGTTCTGGGCGCTCCGCAACGTGTCGTTCGACGTCCGCCCCGGCGAGGCGATCGGCGTCGTGGGGCGGAACGGACAGGGCAAGTCGACCCTGCTGAAGCTCGTGGCCCAGGTCATGCTGCCCGACGAGGGCCGCGTCGACGTGGGTGCCGGCGTCGCCCCGCTCATCGAGATCACCGGTGGCTTCGTCGGGGACCTCACGGTGCGCGACAACGTGTACCTGACGGCGGGCCTGCACGGCATGTCGCGGGCCGAGATCCGCGACGCCTTCGACGAGATCATCGACTTCGCCGAGATCGCGGACTTCGTGGACACCCCCTACAAGCACCTGTCGAGCGGCATGAAGGTCCGCATCGCGTTCGCGGTGATCTCGCGGCTCGACGAACCGGTCATCCTGGTCGACGAGGTGCTGGCGGTGGGCGACAAGGCCTTCCGCGAGAAGTGCTACAAGCGGATCGAGCAGCTCCTGGCTGGCGGCCGGACGCTGTTCTTCGTCTCGCACAGCGACAAGGACCTCCGCCGCTTCTGCGACCGGGGACTGTACCTCGACAAGGGTCGTCTGCAGCTCGACGGCACCATCGAGGCCGCGCTGGCCCGGTACGCGGCAGACTACGGCTCCTGACCGGCCGGGGTACTCCTCCTGCACCAACACCGGTATCGCTGGCTCCCTCCACAGCCCCGGCCCTCGTGAGCGCCCCCGGGGTCCCGCCGTCGGACCCTCCCCCTAGCGTTCCACCCATGCACCACCCACCAACCGCGTACGCCGTCCCGTTCGCCGTCGACCGATCGCACGCACCGCGTCGGTACGACCTCGTCAACACCGGCCCCGAGCCGGTCGACGGGCTCTCCCTCACCCATCTGGGCAACGGCTACTGCCCGCCGCTCGCGGTGCGCCGCCTCGATCCGGGCCGGTCGTTGTCCCTGGCGGTCTTCGGTGCCGACCCCGAGGACACGGGTGTCGTCATCGTGCGGTGGCGTCGGCCCGACCGGTCCGAGTACCTCTGGCGGATGTCGCTCGTCGGGCCGGGGCTCCAGCCGTGACCGTGCGCCGATCTGCGCCTCGGCACACCCGGCGTGACGACCGGCCGTCAGCGCCCGTCGCGTTCGGCCGCGACGGTCCGCCACCGCTCGAGCAGCCACTCCACTGCCTCGTGGAACCGCTCCGTGGCGGCGCCCGGGGTCGTGTCGCCGAAGTACCGTGCGACCCAGTGCTGCAGGCGCGCGAGCTCCTCGGCGTCGCTCGCGGCCGCGTCGACGCGGGCGAGCACCGACGGGGCGTCGGCTGCGGTCAGCCAGTTCGCGTCGCTCAGGTAGCCCCGCTCGTCGACGTCGGCCTCGGGCGAGACCGGCCGCGTGACGATGAGCGGCTTGCCGACCGCCAGCCGGTCGTAGATCATCGCGCTGATGTCGGTGATCGCCACGTCGGCGTCCGCCAGCTGCCAGCCGAGGTCACCGCCGTCGTCGTACAGGTGGTGCGCGGCGGGGTCGGCGGCGTTGGCCGCACTGATCGCCGCGACGATCCGCTCGTGCGCCGCGCGGTACGCAGGGTCGAGCACACCACTGCGCGGGTGCGGGCGGTAGACCAGACGGTGGCGGGGCGACGCCAGCACCTGCTCGGCGATGACCGTGCCGTGCGACGCGATCGACCCGTACGCCGCGGCACCGCGGTCGCCCTCCCACGTCGGGGCGTAGAGCACGACGGTCCGGTCGTCGTCGGGGTACGGGGCCGCTCCGGCGAAGTGGTCGGCCTGCGGGCGTCCGATCGCGATGGTCCGGGCGTCCAGGTCGTAGTCCCACAGCGCCTCGGCCAGACGATCGCGTGCGGCGTCCCCCGCGATCAGGGCGTAGTCGTACGCCTTGAACTGGTTCGTGGTCATGTACATCTTGTCGCTCTCGCCGTGGTTGACGAAGACGTGCCACATCCGCCCGTACCGCATCATCTGGAAGTTGCGGGCGTTCTGGTTGACGTACAGCACCACCTTCGGTGCCTGGCTGTCGACGAAGTGCTCGAGGTCGACCACCTGCCGGGCGTAGACCGCGGGCACGGGCGACTCGTCGAGCAGGGTCAGCATGGTGCCCGGGCTCCGCGAGATGATCGCCACCGGATGCGTCTTCGCGAGTTCGGCCAGCGGCGCGTACCACTGGCGCACCTGGTACATGTTGACCGGACCGTCGGCGAAGTACACGGCGATCTCGACCGAACCGGGCGCCGGCTTCGACGCGGACGGCAGGCGCTGCGCGAGCTGCCGTCGGCTCCGGCGGGACGTCAGGAGTCGCTCGACGAGCCGCAGCGCGGTCCGCAGGTCGCTGATGATCGACATGGTCCTTCTCCGGGTCTGCTCTGGTGGGACGAGGCGTGCGGGTCAGACGACCGGCGGCCGCCCTGCGATGGTCATCCGTGCGACTGTGAGCCAGCCCATCGGGCGGACCGGACCGCAGTCGGTCGTCCATCCTTCACGGATCCCGCCGAACCAGGTGGCCAGTCGGCGGGGGTGACGCCACCAGCGCGCGATCTGGATCGCGGCCCACGACCCCACGTACAGTGGTCGCAGCACCGCGGGCAGGTTGCGCCGAGCCAGCCACACCCGGTTCCGGGCGTTCAACCGGTAGTACTCGGTGTGCCGCGCCGGGTCGATCGCGGGGTGGTGCGCGACGAGGTCTCCGGCGTACCAGGTCCGACGGCCGGCGTCCCACACGCGCCAGGCGAGCTCGATGCCCTCGTGGGCGTAGAAGTACTCGGCACCCCACCCGCCGACGGCCCGGTACACGTCCATCGGCAGCACGACGGCGCCTTCCCAGACCGAGAAGACCGGCGACGAGTGGTCCGGCTCGCCCTTCCGGATCCGCGGCACCCACCGGCGGGGGTTGGCGGCGCCCGCGGGGTCGACGACGCGCGGCTGCACGAGGCCGAGCGACGGATCGTGCTCGAACAGCGCGATCGCGTCGCGCAGGAACGTCGGCGACGGCACCGACGCGTCATCGTCGAGGAAGAACACGTAGTCGCCGTCGACGACCTCGGCCCCGGCGTTCCGACCGGCCGGGATCCCGACGTTCTCGGGCAGGGCGAGCGCCCGAACGCCGTCCGGCAGTCCGGTCGGCGCCCAGCCGTTGCCGACGCAGACGACGTCGAGCTCGACGTCCTGCTGCGCGAGCACGCTGTCCAGCCCGCGGCGCAGGTCGTCCGGCCGGGTGCCCTGCGACAGGCTCACCACGGCGACACGCGGTCGTCCGCGGTGCACCACCGCGTGGCGGCGCACCGTTCCGGGCACGGGCGTGTCCTCGGTCACGCCTTGACCCGCTTCGAAGCGATGATCGCCAGGAAGTGCCCGATCGTCGCGAGCACGGCGAGCGGCAACAGCGCACCGACCAGGATCCGGCTGGCGAGCGGGTCACCGATCACCAGGGCGAGCAGGGCGAAGACGAACGCGAGCATGCTCAGCTCGACCGAGTGGTACAGGCGGTGGAACGGCAGGAACTTCGCCAGACGGCGGAGCGAGGCGAGCTTCCGACCCGACGGCGCGGTGGAGGCGTCCCGCCGGTCGACGAGCTTGTCGAGCCCGGCGTTCGCGCGGGCCACGTGCACCATGTCGTTGAGGGCCTTGTTCAGCACGATGACCAAGCCGAGTGCGCAGCCGATCGTGGTCCACAGCCAGTCGGCGTCGTGGATCGGCCACGTGGCTGCCCGGATGCCGAGCGCGACCGGGATCAGGCCTTCGGTCGTGTAGTGCCCCACCTTGTCCAGGAACACCCCGGCGGGCGACTTGGTGCCGCGCCACCGGGCGACCTCGCCGTCGGAGCAGTCGACGAGCATCTGCAGCTGGCCGAGCACGAGCGCCAGCGCGGCGCCCCAGATGCCCGGGATGAGCAGGGCGGCGGCGACGCTCCAGCCCACCAGGATCATCAGGCCGGTGACCTGGTTCGCGCTGACGCGGGTCTTCAGGAGCACCCAGGTCAGGTACGGCGAGACGTCGCGCAGGTACAGCGAGGCCGTCCAGTGCTCGGCGTTGGCGCGGGCACGGACCTCGTCCGGCTGGGCGACGGCCCGGAGCTCGGCGATCGAGGTCGGCCGTGCGGATCCGCGGCCGGTCGTGGGCTGGTCGGTCATTCGGTCACCGTCCCGTGTGGGTGGTCAGCTCGGACGTGCGGGTCAGGAACCCGATGATGAACCCGAGCCCCCAGCCCACGTGGATGCAGGGCAGCACGACGAGCAGCCAGAGGAGCGTCGGCAGCCCGGAGCGGCGCGCCACGGCGATCGACCCCAGGACGACGAAGAGCAGGTAGACGACGGGCACCACGAACCCGAGCAGCGCCCAGGCGAGCGGCGTGCCGAGCACTGCGCCGACGATACCGACGAGCCCGGCGACGATGCCCAGCGCCATCGCCGCCACCATGGCCGGCGGCACGAAGTAGCGCAGGCCGTTGTTCGCAGGGAACCGACGGGCGAGCTCGCCGCGCCAGAGCCCGGTGGCGACGAACTGCCGCACCAGGCGCTTCAGGCTCGGCCGCGGGCGGTACGTGACGACGAGTTCGGGCGTGAACCAGACGGTCCCACCGGTCTGGCGCAGCCGCCGGTTGAGTTCCCAGTCCTGTCCGCGCTTGATGCCCTCGTCGAAGAGTCCGACGTCGAACAGCCGCTCGCGTCGGAACACACCGAGGTAGGCGGTCTCGGCCGGGCCTGCGGTGCCGCCGACGTGGTGCGGCGTGCCACCGAGCCCGACACGACTGCCGTACGCCAGGGCGACGGCCCGCTCGAAGGGGGTGCGGCCCTCGGCGCGCATGATGCCGCCGACGTTGTCCGCACCGGACTCGAGGAGCGTGTGCACCGCGATGCGCGTGTAGTCGGTGGGCAGGACCGAGTGCGCGTCGACCCGGATGACGACGGGGTGCACGGACGCACGGATCGCGACGTTCAGCCCGGCGGGCGTCGACCCGACCGGGTTGTCGATCGCGCGGATCCGGGGGTCGGCAGCGCTCATCTCGGCGACGAGCTCGTTCGTGCCGTCGATCGACGGCCCGAGCGCGAGGATGACCTCGAACGGGCCCGTGTAGTCCTGGTCGAGCAGGCTGCCGACGGCGGCCCGGACCTCGGTGACCTCGTTGAGCACGGGCATCACGTACGAGACGCCCGGCAGGGGCTGTCCGTCTGACTGCATGCGTACCTCGGGGTGCTGGCTGGCGGCACGGGACGCACCGGGGCGGTGCCGCCCCGCAGAGCGACCATGAGCCTATCAAGAGGCCGAACCGCCCACCTGCGACGGCGCGGGACGCACCCCGGGACGGACAGGAGGCCCGGCGCACGTCGTGCCCCGGGCCTCCTGTCCGTCGTGTGGTGGCGTCAGCCCTTGCTGTCGTACGTCCCGAGCTTCACGTCGGCCTGGCGGGTCTGGCCGTCGCGCAGGTAGCTGATCGTCGTGGACGCGCCGCCTGCGAAGTAGCGCACCTGCGCGGTCAGGTCGGTGGCGTCGGAGACCGCCGCCGAACCGATCTTCGTGACGACGTCGCCCTTCTGCAGACCGGCCTTCGCCGCGGCCCCGCCGGACGAGACCGACTTGATGAGCGCGCCCATCTGCGTGGCGCTGGCGTCCTCGGAGGCGTCGCCGACGGTCGCGCCGAGCAGCCCGTGGGTGGCGGACCCCTTGTCCTTGATCTCGTTCGCGACCCGCTCGACCAGGTTCGACGGGATCGAGAAGCCGACGCCGATGCTGCCCGCGGCCGAGTCGGACGACGAAGAGCTGCCGGCGGACGCGATCGCCACGTTGATGCCGATGAGCTTGCCGTCGGCGTCGAGCAACGCACCGCCGGAGTTGCCGGGGTTGATCGACGCGTCGGTCTGGATGACCGGGAGCGAGACGGTGGTGTTCGCGGACGAGCTGCTGCCGTTGTCCCCGTTGCCCCAGAAGTCGAAGGGACCTGAGCCGCCGTTGCCGCCCTCGTTCGAGTCGCCACCCTCGCTGGGGGCACTCGAGGTGACCTGGATGCTGCGGTTCAGGGTCGAGACGATGCCGTCGGTGACGGTGTTCGACAGCCCCAGGGGTGCACCGATCGCGACCGCGGTGTCGCCGACGTTGAGCTTCGACGAGTCCGCGAACTCCATCGGCTTGAGGTCGGTCGCATCGATCTTGATGACCGCGAGGTCGACCGTCGGGTCGGTGCCGATGAGCTTGCCCGCGTAGATCTTGCCGTTCGAGGTCGTCACGGTGATCCGGCCGTTCGAGCTGTCGCCGTCCAGAGTGACCACGTGGGTGTTCGTGACGATGTAGCCGTCCTTGCTCATCACCACGCCGGAACCGGTGCCGGCCTCGTTGCTCGCCGACACGTTGATGGTGACGACGGACGGGGTCGCCTGTGCCGCGACGGCCGTGACCACGGTGGCGGAGTCGTAGTCGTTGACGGTCAGGTTGCCGCCCTGCGACGAACCGGAGGACACCACGCTGCCACCGTCGTTGCCGGAGGAGACGGCCCAACCGGCGCCGCCACCCACCAGACCGCCTGCGATGACCGCCGCGATGATCGGCAGGAGCAGCCGGTTGCGGCCCGAGCGATCCTTGGTCGTCGTGGTCGCCGCGGCACCCGAGGTGTCGTCGCTGAAGTAGTGGCCGTTGCGCTGGTTCGCGCCGTCGACGTCGCCGAAGGCGCTCGTGGCGGACTGCGGGGCCTGCGCGGACGCGTTCGCGTACTCGGAGGACGAGCTCGGAGCGGACGAGGACGTCGGCTGGGCGTACTCGCCGTAGCGGGGGCGTTCGCCGCCCGGCTGGCCGTACGGGGACTGCTGGCCGTACGGGTTCTGGGCCTGCTGGCCGTACGGGTTCTGGGCCTGCTGGCCGTACTGCGACTGCTGGCCGTACGGGTTCTGCGCCTGCGGCGCCTGCTGGCCGTACTGGGACTGCTGCCCGTACGGGTTCTGGCTCTGCTGGGGCTGCTGGCCGTACGGGTTCTGGGCCTGCGGCGCCTGCTGGCCGTACGGCGACGTCTGCTGGCCGTAGCCGCCCTGCTGCGCGCCCGAGGACTCACCGGAGACGGCGGGGTACGGCGCGGTGTAGCGGTCGGTCGGGTGGTCCGTCGACGACGGGATCACGTCCGTGTGATCCGGGGTCGTCTCGTCGTTCTTATTCGGGCGAGGGGTCTCGTCCGGCTGGTCGGAGTCGTTCGGCATCGACGTGTTCCCTCTCGTGGCCGCTGCTGCGGCGTCCTCACTGGCGGCAGGCGGAGCCGCATCGTCCGGACGGCGGTCGTCGCCCTGCCCGTCGGGCGTGGTGTCGGTCATGCTGGACGTGCTCCTTTCAAGCTCGTGCAGTCTGTCGCACGCACCTGAGCGGTCCTTCTGGCGAGGCTGCGAGCCACCCCTGGCGATCTTATGCGTGCGCTGTACACGGTGCCCCGGTCCGCCGCGGGACGGACAGCTAGGTTGGGGTCCGTTCAGCGCGACACGACGTCGCCCGCACGGGAGGGAACCACATGCGCCAGGTAGGACCGTGGCTGCGAGCCGCCGACGGAGCGATGCTGCTGGGACCGGACGGGGTCCCCGCACCGACGGTGTTCGCCGAGATGAGCGCCCTCGCCGCCAGCACCGGTGCGGTCAACCTGGGGCAGGGGTTCCCCGACGAGGACGGGCCGGCCGAGGTGCTCGAAGCCGCGGTGCAGGCGATCCGCGACGGCGTGAACCAGTACCCGCCGGGCCGGGGCACCCCCGACCTGCGGGCGGCGATCGCCGAGCACCAGCAGCGGTGGTACGGGCTCGAGGTGGACCCCGACCGCGAGGTCCTCGTCACCGCCGGCGCCACCGAGGGGCTGGCCGCGACGATCCTCGCGCTGGTCGAACCCGGCGACGAGGTGATCACTTTCGAGCCGTTCTACGACGCCTACGGCGCGCTCATCCGGCTGGCCGGCGGCGTGCACGTCACAGTCCCGCTCACCGCGCCCGACTTCCTGCCCGACGAGCGCGCGCTCCGCGCGGCCTTCACCGACCGCACCCGCGCCGTGCTCGTGAACACCCCGCACAACCCGACCGGCCGGGTCCTGCCCACCGAGGTGCTGCAGACGATCGTCGACCTGGCCACCGAGCGCGACGCGGTGATCATCACGGACGAGGTCTACGAACACCTGACGTTCGACGTCCCGCACACGCCCATCGCGACCCTGCCGGGTGCCGCGGAACGGACGGTGTCGGTGTCGAGCGCGGGCAAGACCTTCAACACCACCGGGTGGAAGGTCGGCTGGCTCACCGCTCCCCCGGCGCTCGTCGACGCGATCACGACGGTCAAGCAGTACCTGACGTTCGTGAACGGCGCACCCTTCCAACCGGCCGTCGCCGTGGGACTCCGCCTGCCCGACGCGGTGTTCACCGGCATCGCCGCCGACCTGCGCGCGAAGCACGAACTGCTCGCCGGCGGGCTGACCGCGGCGGGCTTCGACGTGATGCGACCCGACGGCGGGTACTTCGTGCTCGCCGACGCCGCGCCGCTCGGGTACGACGATGCCCGTGCGTTCTGCCTCGAACTGCCCGCGTTGGCCGGTGTCGCGGGCGTACCGGTCTCGGCGTTCGTCCGCCCGGACCGGGTCTCCGGCTACCGGTCCCTGGTGCGCTTCGCGTTCTGCAAGCGCCGGAGTGTCCTGGAGGACGCCGCCGCACGCCTGGCGACCCTCGGAGCGCGCCCCCGCGCCTGAGACGCGACCGCGTCGGGGACGCGACCGACGCGTCAGGGCTGCTCCGGGCCTCCAGGCAGGGGGCGCAGTCCGACGTCGTACCGCCGCAGCGACAGCGACGGGTTCACCCGCCGGACGGCGTCGGTGACGGTGGTGTCGATCGTGGCGGTGAGCGTGGTCGGCGAGGCGCCGGCCGAGGCGACCGCGACGCCCGACGGGTCGAGGACGACCGAGCCGCCGATCCCGATCGGCGGCGTCTGCCCGACCCCGACGACCCACACGGTGTTCTCGATCGCGCGGGCGGTGAGGAGCGTGCGCCAGTGGTGCTCCTTGCCGGGCCCGCGCACCCACTCCGCGGGGAGGACGACGACGTCGGCCGCTCCGGTCTCAGGGGCGGCGAGCCGTCGGGTGACCTCGGGGAAGCGCAGGTCGTAGCAGGTCTCGAGCCCGACGCGGACTCCGCCGAGCTCGAAGACCGGCAGCTGCTCCGGGTCGCCGGACTCGATGCGGTCCGACTCCCGCGAGCCGAAGGCGTCGTAGAGGTGGACCTTCCGGTACGTCGCACCCAGGTCGCCCGACGGGAGCACCGCGACCAGGGTGTTCCGGAAGCGCTCCGGCGTGTCTGCCGACTCGGCGATCCCGACGACCAGGGCGATGCCGGACTCGCGGGCGACGTCGCGGAGGCCCGAGACGAACGGACCGTCCAGGGGCTGCGCCGCGGCGACGAACTGATCGTCGATGTCGGCGGTGAAGTACGAGGTGTACTCCGGCGTGACGAGGAGGTCCGCGCCCCGGGCCGCCGCGTCGACGGCGGCGGTGCGCACGGTGTCGAGGTTGGCGACGGGGTCGTCCACGGGGGCGAACTGCGCCGCCGCGATCGTGAGGGTGGCCATGCGGTGAGCGTACCCGGGGGTCTGCGGCGGGCGGGACACGAAGAAGGCCCCGGTCCTGTTGGACCGGGGCCTTCATGTGACGCTTGGTTGCGGGGGCAGGATTTGAACCTACGACCTCTGGGTTATGAGCCCAGCGAGCTACCGAACTGCTCCACCCCGCGGCACGTTTAGAAGCCTACACGGGGCCGTGGCGGGACACAAATCGAGTGCCCCGCCACGGTGTGTCAGTTGCCGTTCTCGGCTGCCGTGGCGGCCTCGATCGCGTCCTGGAGGCGCTGGTCGGCTTCCGCCGCAGCGACCAGGTCGTTGTCGGCGTAGGCCTCCTGGCGGTCCTGCAGGGCTGCCTTGGCATCGGCCAGGGCCTCCTGCAGGGCGTCGTTGTCGGCCGAGCCGGAACCCGTCGAGCCGGTCGAGCCGGAGCCCGTGTCGGAGCCGGAACCCGTGTCCGAGCCAGACCCGCTGTCGGAACCGGAACCACTGTCACCGCCGCTCGCGCCGGAGTCGCCGGCCGCCGCACCGGAGTCGCCGCCGAACAGCGAGTTCAGGGCCTCGTCGAGGGTGTCCTCGAACGCGATCTTGTCGCCGAAGGCCACGAGGACCTTCTGCAGCAGCGGGTACGAACCACTCGAGGTCGACTGGACGTAGACGGGCTGCACGTAGAGGAACCCACCGCCGACCGGGAGCGTGAGCAGGTTGCCCTGCTTCACGGTCGAGTTGCCCCGCTTCAGGATGTTGAGCTCCTGCGACACGGTCGAGTCACCGTTGAAGAGGCTCTGCACCTGTCCGGGGCCCGGGATGTTGTCGGTCTTCGGCATCGTCAACAGCGTGAGTTTGCCGTAGCCCGACGCCTTCTCGCCCTTGCCGGCACCACCCGCGTCGGAGTTCACCGCCAGGTAGCCGGTCAGCACGTTGCGGTTGTTCGCCCCGGCCGACTGCTGCGGGATGTAGGTCGTGTACAGCGAGTACGCCGTCCCCTGCCCCGGCACCTTCATCGTCAGGTAGTACGGGTCCTGCAGGTTCGCCCTGTTGGCGGTCGTCGTCGTCTGCGCGCCGAGTGCGTTCGTCGACGTCGCCGCGGTGTCGGCGTCACTGTCCGACGTCGCCGTGCTGGTCGGTTCCTGCGGGGTGTTCCACGCGTCGTCGCCCGAGTAGAACGAGTTGGCGTTGGTCACGTGGTACGTACCGAGGATCGAGCGCTGCACCTTGAACAGGTCCGTCGGGTACCGCACGTGGTCGAGGAGCTCGGCGCTCATGCTCGACACCGGCTTCATCGACGTCGGGAAGATCTTCTGCCACGTCTTCAGGACCGGGTCCTTCGTGTCCCACGTGTACAGCGTCACCTTGCCCGTGTAGGCGTCGACGGTCGCCTTCACCGAGTTCCGGATGTAGTTCACCTGGTCGGTGCGGTACGTCGAGGACTCGGCGCCGGCGATGCTGTCCGACAGGCTCTGGCTCTGCGAGTACGGGTACGCGTCGCTCGTGGTGTATCCGTCCACCACCCACTGGATGCGGTGGTCGACGATCGCCGGGTAGGCGTCGCTGTCGACGGTCAGGTACGGCGCCACCTTCTGCACGCGGGTGATCGGGTCGCGGTCGTAGAGGATCTGCGAGTCCTTGTTCACCGCGTTCGAGAGCAGGATCTGCTCCGACTGGAACTTCGCGGCGTAGACGAGCCGGTTGAAGAAGTTGCCGAGGCTCGGACCGCCGTCGCCGGCGTAGGTGGTGGTCGCGTTGCCGCCGTTGTCGTCGTCGGAGCCGGACGGGTAGTCGAGCTCCACGTCCTTCGTGCCCTTCGGCGCACCGACGATCGAGTAGGGCGGCGAGGTCTCACCGAAGTACACGCGCTGCTGGAAGTCGCCCAGTGCACCGTTCGACGGGATGCCGGACTCGAGGAACACCGGCTTGCCGTCGCTCGCACGCTGGTTGCCGTAGGCCGCGGTGACGCCGTAGCCGTGGGTGTAGACGAACGCCCGGTTGTACTGGGTGTTCGCGGCCGAGCTGAGGCCGTCGAGGTCGATGTCGCGCACCGCGATCACCGTGTCCTCGGTCTCGCCCTTGACGTCGTAGCGGTCGACGTCGAGCTCGTTCGGGAACTGGTAGTACTGCCGGTACTGCTGCAGCTGGCTGAAGGTGTCGGAGACGATCTTCGGGTCGATGAGGCGGATGTTCGCCGTCGTCTGGGCGTCCTGCGCCAGGGCACCCGAGCTCGCTTCGGTCGTGGCGTCGTAGTTCTGCTCCTCGACCCCGGCGACGCCGTAGGCGTCACGCGTGGCCTTGATGTTCCGCTCGATGTAGGCGGACTCGAAGGTGCGCTCCGAGGGCTTCACCTGCAGACGCTGGACGACCCACGGGTAGATGCCGCCGACGACGATCGCGGCGACGAGCAGCAGGCCCGTCCCGACGATCGAGATGCGCCAGCGACCGATGACCGCCGTGACGATGAAGAGCAGCGCGACGATCGCCGCGATGCCCGCCATGATCTCGCGGCCGGGGATGACCGCGTTGACGTCGGTGTACTGGGCACCGGTGATGAGCGAGTTCGACTTCGTCAGCGCGGCGTACTGGTCGAGCCAGAGGCTGACGGCCTGCAGCGCGATGTAGAGCGCCGCCGTGACCGCCAGCTGGATGCGCGCGGCACGGG
This sequence comes from Curtobacterium sp. MCSS17_005, assembly GCF_003234225.2. Lineage (NCBI taxonomy): Bacteria > Bacillati > Actinomycetota > Actinomycetes > Micrococcales > Microbacteriaceae > Curtobacterium > Curtobacterium sp. MCSS17_005. The sequence goes on along the minus strand of NZ_CP126258.1, from coordinate 981,382 downwards.
AGATCCGGACCTCGCGGCCACCGAAGCGGAGCGCGCCGTAGAGGTAGCTCGCCGCGAGTGCGGCGAGACCGGCGATGAGGACGACGGCCGACGAGTAGGCCACGATCGAGCGCCAGAACGGCAGCTCGAACACGTAGAACCCGATGTCCAGTCCGAACTGCGGGTCGGTCTTGCCGAACGGCGTGCGGTTGAAGTACTCGAGGACCATGCTCCAGCGCCCCGCCGTCGAGAGCCCGGCGAAGATGCCGAGGACCACGGGGATGCCGATCATCACTGCACGCCGCAGGGGCTCGATGACCTGCTGGTAGCGGTCGAGCTGCGAGTTGAGCTTCGCGTAGACCGGCCGGAACCGGAACGCGAGCGCGATGCTCACGAAGACCGGGACCGCCATGCCCAGGAAGCCCGCCAGGAACATCAGGGTCCCGGCGATCCACCGGGTCGTGAGTACCTGCTGGAACCCGAGCTGCGCGAACCACGCGTAGTCGGTGTACAGGCTGGCGAAGATGAAGAAGGCGATCACCAGTGCGGCCAGCACGATGATCGTGACCACGATGGGGACCCGCGGCGAACGCCGCCCCGAGGTGGACGAGGTTGTCGTCACTTGATGTGCTCCAGACGTGTCGGACCGGCGGGCCCGGCTCGCGGCGGGCCGTCAGTGACACTGATCCTATGGGACCGGACCGAGCGTGAACCTGTACGGGGACTCAGGACCGGGTCAGGACCCGCAGCGGGCGAGCTTCGCGGTGCTCCCGCCGTCGGCGATCGTCTGCAGGTCGGTGACGGCCTGGTCGAGCGTGGAGACGCTGTAGACGTCGAGCCCGTCCGGCACGTGCCCGACGACCTCGTCGCAGTTGTCCGCGGGGGCGAGGAACACCGTGGCGCCCGCGTCCGCGGCGCCGTAGAGCTTCTGCCGGATCCCGCCGATGGGCCCGACCTCGCCGTCTGCCGTGATCGTGCCGGTGCCCGCGACGTGCTTGCCGCCGTTGAGCTTGCCCGGCGTGATCTCGTCGATGATCCCGAGCGCGAACATCATGCCGGCGGACGGACCGCCGACGTCCTGCAGGCGGATCGACACCTTGAAGGGGAACTCGTAGCGCTCGGTGACGCCGACCCCGAGCAGCGCCGTGCCCTGCTCGCTGCGCGGCGTCACCCGGACGTCCTTCGTCGCGCCGTCCCGTTCGACGGTGACGGTCGCGGGGCTCGAGGTGCCGTGCTGCGCGACGGCTTCGCGCAGGCTCACCGCGTCGGCGTTGGTCGTGAGCGACTTGCCGTCGAACGCCGTGATGACGTCGCCCTTCTCGATCGCGCCGTCGGCGGCTGAGCCCTCCTGCACTGCGCTGACCTCGAGTTCCGTGGGCAGGTCGTTCCCCTGCTGGATGAGCGCGGCGGCGACGGCCGACTGCTGCGACGCCTGCATGTCGGCGGAGTCCCGCTCGTTCACCTGCTCGGTCGTGGTGCCGCTCGGGTAGATCGCCTCGACCGGGATCACCGCCTGCGACCTGGTGAAGATCGCGCGGATCACGCTGGTCCACGACGGGCGGTTCGTGGCGTCGCCCTGGATGCCGACGGTGAGCATGTCGAGGGCGCCGGCCGTCGGGTACGTCTCGTGGCCGGACACCTGGATGAGCTTGACGTCCTTCGCGTCCTTGCCCGTCCCCTGCTCCTGCGTGCCGATCGTGTTGTAGACCGGCCCGGGGACCTCGATGAGGTACGGGCTGGGCAACAGGCTCGCCAGCAGTCCCAGCACGACCGCGCCGATCAGGAACGCCCACCCGACGGTCCGGGCACGCGAGCGACGACGGGGCGCGGGGGCGAAGAGGGTCACGCGGGGTCCTTCCGAGGTGGGCACCCGCGCCTGGCGGCAGGGTGGTCGCCCGCGTCTCACGACGGGGCTGTTCGCCCTGGGCGCAGCGCTTCGGGCGTTCCCACGGGGGCATCCCAGGTGCGGCCCCGTGAGCAGCGATTAGCGTAGTCGGCATGCCTGATGAACCACAGCCGGGGCCGGACGACGACTTCCAGGAGATGCTGCGCAAGCTGCTCTCGGGCGAGGGGCAGATCGACCCGTCGCAGCTCGCCGGTGCCGCCGGTCTGCCGAACGACCCGGCCTCCGTGGCGAACCTGATGAGCCAGCTCCAGCGTGCCGCGCAGTCCGGCGGTGACGGCATCGACTTCTCGGCCACCGCCGAACGCGCCACCGCGATCGCTCGGGACGGCGGCCACCCCGTCGACCCGGCCACCTCGCAGGCGGCAGACCAGGCCTTCCAGGTCGCTGCACTGTGGCTCGACGAGGTCACGACCGTCGCCGAGCTGACCGCGACCCCGAGCCTCTACACGCGTGAGCAGTGGGCCAAGGCGACCGTCCCGGTGTGGACGCAGATCGCCGAGCCGGTGGCCTTCAGCATCGCCGATGCCCTGACCGAGGCGATCGACCAGCGTGCTCCCGAGCAGCTCAAGGCGATGCTCGGCGACGTCTCGAAGGCGATGCGCGGCATCGGCGGGGCACTGTTCGCGATCCAGCTCGGCCAGGTCGTCGGGCAGCTGTCGAAGGAGGTCGTCTCCGGCGGTGACGTCGGCGTGCCGCTCCTCGACGAGCAGGTCGCAGCGCTCCTGCCCCAGAACGTCGCCGAGTTCGCCGAGGGCCTCGACGTCTCCGAGGACGAGGTCCGCATCTACCTCGCGGTCCGCGAACTCGCCCACGCCCGGCTCTTCCGGTCGGCACGGTGGCTCCGGCTGCACATCATCTCGTCCATCACGGACTACGCGCGGGGCATCCACATCCCCTTCGACCGCGTCGAGGAACTCGCGGCCGACATCGACCCGACCAACCAGGAGCAGCTGCGCGACGCACTCGCCTCGGGTGCCCTCATCCCGCCGCGGACCGCCGAGCAGGACGCCGCGCTCGCCCGACTCGAGACGATGCTCGCCCTGGTCGAGGGCTGGGTGGACACGGTCACCGCCGCGGCCACCGTCCGTCTCCCCAAGGCCGGGGCGATCGCCGAGATGGTGCGCCGCCGCCGTGCGGCCGGTGGCCCGGCCGAATCGGCGTTCGCCACACTCGTCGGCCTCGAGCTGCGGCCGCGCCGTCTGCGTGAGGCCGCGGCGATGTGGCAGCGGGTGACCGACGAGCTCGGCGCCGAACAGCGCGACGCCCTCTGGTCGCACTTCGACCTCGTGCCGACCTCGGACGACGTCGACGCACCCGATGCCCTCGTTGCGCGGCTGCGGAACCCGTCCCAGAGCGACGAGGACGACGCGTTCGACAAGGCCCTCGAGGACCTGCTGAACGACTCGACCGGTGCGCGCCCGCACGAGGACGAGTCCGGCCGTGTGGCCGACGACCCCGACGGTGGAGCGGCCGACGACCCCGGGAACGACACGGGCGACCAGCCCCGCTGAGTTCTCCACAGATGCCCCTGGTGACCCCACACGTGCCGCGCACTCCGGCACCGTGGGGTCATGGGCATCCGCATCGATCCGACGCTCGAGTTCGTCTGGCGTGACCCCGCCACGGTCCAGCTCGGGGTCGATCCTCCACGCGCCGTCGTCGCGGTGCCCACCACGGGGGAAGAGCGGTTCCTCAACGGCCTGCGACGAGAGACCGGCCACGACGTGCTGTCCGGACTCGCGGCCGCGTCGGGGTGTTCCCCGGAACGTGCTGCCGGTGTGCTCGGTGCCGCGTCACCCGCGGTGGTCGAGGTTCTGCCCGAGCCACTCGAACGCATCGAGGTGCACGGCGCCGGAGTCCTCGCCGACACCGTGGCGACGTTCCTGTCCGGCGAGGGCGTGACGGTCAGCCGCACCGCCGCGCCCACCGGGGGGCCGATCGTGCTGCCCGAGCCCGAACCACGCCTCGCCGTGGTGGTGGCCGACCACGTCGTCGACCCGGCGCTCCGCGCCGCGTGGACCCGCCGGGGTGTGCCGCACCTGGCGGTCGTCGTCGGCGACGGACGCGTCCGTCTCGGTCCGTTCGTCGTGCCGGGGGCCGGGCCGTGCCTCCAGTGCGCTGAGTACGCACGCGTCGACGACGACCCGGCCTGGCCGGCCATCGCCGCCCAGGTGTGGGGGCGGCACCCGGCACCGCTGTCACCGTGGCGGGCGGCGGCGGTGGCCGCCGCCACGACGCGGATGCTGCTGGAACGGCTCCCGCTCCGGACGCAACGGGCCGAGCCCGACCAGCTCGTCTTCGAGCGCGACGACCTGTCGGTCAGCCGTTCGCCGGTCCGACCCCATCCGCGGTGCGCGTGCCGAGCGCTGCCAGGAACCGACTCGGAGCCCGGGCTCCCCCACGCGTGGAGCCCTGTTGCGACCACGTGATCGTGACGGATCGGCGGGCTCGGGTCAGGCCGACGTAGAACAGGCGTCGTTCCTCGTCCACTTCGGTGTCGGTCGACGCGTGCGAGATCGGCAGGAGTCCCTCGGCGGCGCCGGCGATGACCACGTGCGGCCACTCCAGACCCTTCGACGAGTGGAGCGTCGCGAGCGTGACCGCGTCGACCTCGGGCTCGTGGTGCGTCGCCGCACGGTCCACCAGGTCCTGGGTGAACTGCTGCATCGTCGTTCCGGCGGGGGCGTCCTCGGCCAGGCCCATGATCGCCTGCAGCGCTTCCCACTGCTCGCGGACTGCGCCGGTGCCCTCCGGCGGCGTCTCCGTCCAGCCGCTGACCTGCAGCACCAGCCGGACCCGTCGGGTCAGCTCGTCGTCGGTCTGCCGGATCGCCTCGCCGCGCATGTGGTGGACGGCGAGCTTGACCTCCGGGCGGTTGAAGAACCGGGTCCCGCCCTGCACGCGGTAGGGGATGCCGTTCCGGCCGAGCGCGGATTCGAGCGCAGCGGACTGCGCTCCGACTCGGAAGAGCACGGCGCAGTCCCCGTAGGACGCTCCGGCCCCGACGAGCTCGGCGATGCGCCGGGCGATGGTCTGTGCCTCGTCGCCGTCGTGGACGCAGGCCAGCACGACCGGTTCCGGGCCCGGTTCCTGGCTCTGGGCCACCAGGTCGAGCGCGCCGGGCTGGCCGCGCATCAGGGTGTTGGCAGCGGACACGACCTCGCGGGTGGAGCGGTAGTTCCGCTCGAGGCGCAGGACCGACCCGCGCGGGAACTCCGACCCGAACCCGAGCAGGTAGTCGCTCGAGGCGCCGGCGAACGAGTAGATGGTCTGACTGGCGTCGCCGACGACGCACAGGTCGTCGCGGCCGCCCAGCCAGGCCCGCAGCAGGTCGTGCTGCACGGGCGAGACGTCCTGGTACTCGTCGACGACGAAGAACCGGTACTGCTGCCGCACGTACGACGCCACGCGGGGCTCGGACTCGACCATGCCGAGGGTCGCCAGCAGGACGTCCTCGAAGTCGAGCTGCCGCCGGTCGTCCTTCAGCCGCTCGTACGCCTTCATCAGGTCGATGACCCGGCGCGGCGTGGTGTCGCGCGGCATCACCCGGTCGACGGCGGCGGCCTCGTACTCGTCGAGCGAGAGCATCTGCACCTTGCGCCACTCGACCTCGGCGGCGAGGTCGCGGAGCACCGGGGTGTCGACGTGCATGCCGATTGTGTCCGCGGCGTGGGCGATCATCCGACCCTTGGACTCGACGATCTTGGGGGCGTGCCCGCCGACGGTGTCCGGCCAGAAGTAGCTGAGCTGCGCCATCGCGGCGGCGTGGAAGGTGCGCGCCTGGACCGTCCCGGCGCCGAGCGCACGCAGGCGCGACCGCAGTTCACCGGCGGCACGGGTCGTGAACGTCAGCGCGAGGACGTGGTTCGGGGCGTAGGTCCCGGTGGCGACCCCGTACGCGATCCGGTGCGTGATGGCACGGGTCTTGCCAGTCCCGGCGCCGGCGAGCACCGCGACCGGACCGAGCAGGGTGCGGGCGACCGTCCGCTGCTCGGCATCGAGCGCGGCGAGCAGTTCGTCGGGCGACGGCGGCCGGGGCTCGACTGCCCCGGCACCCGTTGCACCGCGCGGACCGGTGACGCTCACGGCAGGTCCAGCGGCCCGCCGTACCACTCCTCGATGATGGCGCGGGCGATCGAGGTGCGTCCCGGCAGCAGCAGGGTGTCGCCGGCGCGCTCGCGGATCTCGTCGCGCGAGAACCACCGGACGTCCAGGATCTCCACGCCGTCGGGGCGTGCGGTCGTCGGGTCACCGCCGGCTGCACGGGCACGGAAGCCCACCATCAGCGACGCGGGGAACGGCCACGGCTGCGAACCGAGGTACTCGGGCTCCTCGACGCGGACGCCGGACTCCTCCCAGACCTCGCGGCGGACGGCGTCCTCGAGCGACTCCCCCGGCTCGACGAACCCGGCCAGCAGCGAGTACCGGTCGGCGTCCCACGCGGCGTTGGAACCGAGCAGGATCCGGTCGTCGGCGTCGACGACCCCGACGATGATCGCCGCGTCCGTGCGGGGGAAGAGGTCGTGTCCCTCGGGGTCGCGGCGGACCCACCCGCCGCTCACGACGGCCGTGGGTGACCCGGTACGCGGCGAGAAGCCGTGCACGGCGTGCCAGTTGGCCATCGCGACGGCTTCGACCGCCAGGCCCTGGTCGCGCGGCGAGAGCTCGGTGCCGAACATCCGGAGGCTCTGCCAGGCGTCGTCGTCGGGTTCGATGGCGGTCGCCGTCGCACTGTCGATCAGGGCGGCGACGAAGCGGGTACCCGCCGGGGCATCGGCGGCGTCCGACACCGCACGGCCGAGGTACAGGGTCACGGTGTCGACCGGGATCTCCGTCGCGGTCACGAAGCGCAGGGTGCCGTCGGCGTTCCGGAGCATCTCAGCGCCACGCACCGGCAGGTACCGGGTGCGCTCGTCCTCACGCAGGACACGCTCGACGTCGTCGGTCGTGCGGAACTCGGCGTCGCGGTCGAGTTCGTTGCGGGAGAGCGGGAGCCGGGCGGCGAACTCGACGGTCACGGCGGGAGAGCTCCTCGGATCGGGTGCGGACGTGCAGGAGACGTGCGGTGGGCGTGCGGGCCGCCGAACAGCGTGGCGTGCAGCCGTGCACGCGTCACGCGCCTACCCTAAGGGGCATGGCGGGATCCCAGTTCACTCTAGCCGCGTTGGCGACGACGGCCGTTCCAGGTCTCCTCGTCACGGGCACGCGCACGCTCGGCTCGGCCGCGGCCGGCGACTACGAGTCGGCGCTCCTCCGCGACGCCGACGGCACCGAGATCGTCATCCGCCGCCCCCGGAACCAGCGCGCCGAGGCGCGGCAGTCAGCCGACCTCGTCGCCATCCGTGCGCTGAGCGCCGGGATCCGCACGCGGCTGCCGTTCGGCGTCGCCGAGTACCGCGGCCAGGCGCCGATCGGGTCGACGCGCGCCATCGTCACGACCCGACTGGCCGGGACCCACCCGACCCTCGCGTCGCTCGTCGAGCGCCCCGACCTCGCCACCAGTGTCGGCCGTGCCGTCGCCTCGATCCACCAGCTGCCGACGAGCTTCGTCTCCGACGCCGGCCTGCCGTCGCTCACGCCGTTCGAGGTGCTCCGGTCCGCAGTCTCGGTGATGGACCGCGCCGTGGCGACCAAGCTCGTCCCCGCCGCGCTCGTCGAGCGCTGGGAGGGGGCCGCTCGCGACCAGCAGCTCTGGCAGTTCACACCGACCGTCGTGCACGGCTCGCTCGGCACCGGCGCCCTGCTCGTCGACGGCGACGCGGTGACCGGGGTCCTCGACTGGGGCGAGCTGCGGCTCGGCGACCCGGCGAAGGACCTCGCCTGGGTGCTCGCCGGCCGCCGCGACGCCTTCGACACCGTCCTCAGCGCCTACGAGGCGAACGGCGGCGGACGCGACCGCCAGCTCGCTCAGCGTGCACGCGTGCACCACGAACTCGAGACGGCGCACTGGCTGCTGCACGGCGTCCAGGCGAAGAGCACCGAGGTCGTCGACGATGCCGTCGCGATGATGCACCGCCTGGTCGACGCGGTACACGCCCCCAGTGCGGAACCACTGCAGTCCGTGTCACCCGAGACGATGGAGATCGGCGAGGTGGAGCAACTGTTGTCCTCCACCGAACGCCGTCACGGCTGACGCTTCGTGAGCAGGAATGGTCGGGTCGCTGCGGCGCACCCGACCATTCCTGCTCACCAAGTGCGGCAGGAGTCGTCGACGCGACCGCCTGGAGGCCCGGCGCGGGTCCGGCGGACCGGCACCGGGCCTCCAGGGCGGAGCACGACACGGGCGGAGCACGACACCGGCGCAGCGCGACCGCGGGACGTCAGCTGCCGATGGCCTCGGACCACGCGCGCTCGAGTCCGGCTCGGTCGAGCAGCTCGGTCGGACGGACCTCGAGGTCGTCGGCGACGAAGTAGAACACCGCGTCGACCTGGTCGAGCGGTCGCCCGGTGAACTCGGCGTAGGCGACGCGGTACAACGCGAGCTGCAGGGTGCGGCGGGCCAGGTCGTCCGCCCCCGACGGCGCCTTGCCCGTCTTCCAGTCGACCACCTCGGCGCGCCCGTCGATCTCGTACACGGCGTCGAGCTTGCAGACGACGCTGTGGCCGAGGAACGGGATGTGGATCTCGCGCTCGACCTCGATCGGCGTCAGCCCGGCCCATCGTGAACCGGCGAACGTCGCCTGGAAGTCCGCGAGGCGACGGGCGTCGTCGTCGGTGACCACGGCGTCCGGCGACGAATCGGCGAGGTCGTCAGCATCGAGGTCGAGCTCGCCGTCCCACACGTCGAGCGTCTCGAGCGCGCCGCCGCTCCGCGCCCGCTGTTCCACCCACTGGTGGAAGAGGGTGCCGAGCCGGGTGGCCCGGTACGGTCGCTCCGGCATCGGCCGGCGGAGCCGCTCGGCCACGGAGTCGGGTTCGGTCAGGTAGTCCTTGAAGCCCGAGGCCGGCACCCTGTGCGGGACGGCGACCGCGTGCTTCGCGTTCCGGTTGGCGTGCCGTTCGGCGAGCAGCAGGTCGATGTCGGCGGCGAAGCGCCCCGCAGCACCGGGGTTCGCGTTCCGCACCCGCTCCGCGGCGGCCAGGACCCGCGGCGCACGCTGCCCGAACGGCACGTGCGGCCAGGTCTGGGTCGCGCCGCTCTCCCCCATCGGGTTCTCGTCGTGCACCGTCGTCTCCGGGATCGCCGCACCGTCGATGACGCCGGCGTCCACCAGGTCGCGCAGGTAGCGGCTCGGCTCGGTGGGTCGGACCCCGCCCGCCCAGAACGAGCCGGACACCAGCAGGTCGTGCTTGGCACGGGTCAGGGCGACGTAGGTCAGCCGGCGTTCCTCGTCCTCGTTGCGCGCCTTCACCTGTTCCTTGAAGGCGTCGATCGCCGTGGTGACGTCCTTCTGGGTCTCCTGCCCGCGCCATGCGAGTCGTGGCAGCTCGGCGGCGTCCCCGCGGAACTCGTACGGCAGTCGGCCGAACCCGAGCCAGCCGGACGAGCCCTCCTGCGGACGCGCCGGCAGGCCGCCCTCGACCATCCGGGGCACTGCGACGGCGTCCCACTCGAGCCCCTTCGACCCGTGGATCGTCAGGATCTGCACGGTGCCGGCCTCGGGCTCCTCGGACCGCGGGCCCATGTCGTCCCGTCGGGCTGCGGCGTCGATCCATCCGAGGAACGAACCGAGGTCGGCGCGGTCGTCGGTCGACACGAAACCGGCGAGCTCGTCGATGAAGGCGTCGAGGTACGCGCCGCTGCCCTGTTCGTGCGCGGCGACCTCGATGTCGAGTCGCATCCCCTGCACGACGAGCGTCACGAAGTCGACCAGGTCGCTCCCCGCGCGTGAGCGGAGCATCGCGAGCTGCCCGCCGAGCGCACGCATCCGGCTGCGACCCGCGGGGGTGATGCCCTCGAGCGCGCCGTGCTCGTCGGGTGCGGTCGCGACGAAGTCGAGCGCGTCGACGATCGACCCGTGCTCCCCGGCGGCCACCGAGGCCCGGAAGGCCGCGGTCAGGTCGTCGTCGAGGCGTTGCTGGGTGTGATCACGTTGGAACAGCCACCGGGCGAGCTGGTGCAGGGCGACGATGTCCGCCGCCCCGACCCGCCACCGTGCACCCGCGAGCAGCCGGATCAGGTCGTTGCCGGCCGCCGGGTCGTGCAGCACGCGCAGGCACGCCACCAGGTCGACGATCTCCGGGCGCTGGAGCAGTCCGCCGGTGCCGAGCACGTGGTACGGCACGCCGCGGGCACCGAGCGCCGCCGTGAACGCCGCGAGGTCCTTCCGCGCGCGCAGCAGCAGCGCCATCGAGCCCGTCGGGTCCTGCCGGCGGTGGTCCTGGAACCACGCCGCGACCTCGTCGGCCTCTTCCGGCAGGGTCTCGGGGAACACCACCCGCACGGTGCCGGCGTCCGCGCCCGGCCGGGGCGAGAGCCGTTCGACGTCGACCTCGGACGCCTCGGACAGCGGTGCCACGATCGCGTTCGCCCCCGCGAGCACGTCCACCGGGTTCCGCCAGCTGGTCGACAGCGCGAAGGTCACGGGTTCGGCCACGCCGGGTTCGTCGGTGCCGAAGTCGTGCGGGAACCGGGCGAGGTTCGCGGCACTCGCACCGCGGAACCCGTAGATCGACTGGTGCGGGTCGCCGACCGCCATCACCGAGTGCCCGCGGAACAGCCGGGCGAGGAACCGGGTCTGCACCACTGAGGTGTCCTGGTACTCGTCGAGGAGCACCACCCCGTACCGGCTCCGCAGGTCGGTGACGACGCGTGGGGCCGACTCGGCCGCGGCGAGCGCGAGGGCGATCTGGTCGGAGAACTCCACGAACCCGCGGTCGACCTTTTGCCGCCCGAACTCGGCGACCAGGTCGGCCAGGGGTTCGAGGGCGCCGATCGCGGCGACCGCGTCGGTGATCGCCTTGTACGGCTTGCCGCGGTTGCCGGGGAGTTCGAGCAGCTCGGAGAACTCGATCGCGAACCGGCGCAGGTCCTCGGGCTCGACGAGGTGTTCGGAGGTGGCACCGGCGAGCGCCACCACGGCTGCGGTCAGGGTGTCGACGTCGCGGTCGAGTCCGGCGAGCCGGTCGTCGCGGGCGGCCACCACGACCCGACGGGCGAGTTGCCAGGCCGAGGGTTCGGTCAGCACCTGGGACTCGCCGTCACGCCCGACGAGCAGGGCGTTCTCGCGGAAGACCGCGTTGGCGAAGGCGTTGTACGTCGAGACTGTGGGCGCTTCGAAGGCGTCCCCGGGGGTGATCAAGCCCACGTCCTCGAGCGCGCGGATGCGGTCGTTGATGCGGACGGAGAGTTCGCCGGCGGCCTTGCGGGTGAAGGTCAGTCCGAGGACCTCGTCGGGGCGGACGAGTCCGTTGGCCAGCAGCCAGACCACGCGGGACGCCATCGTCTCGGTCTTCCCGCTGCCGGCACCGGCGACGACCAGTGCCGGTACGAGCGGCGATTCGATGACGGCGCGCTGCTGGGCGGTGGGACGGGGGCGGCCGAGGGCGTCAGCGATGGCGTCGGCGCCGTGCCGGATGACGCGCGGCACAGCGGCAGCCGTGCCGACCGCGCCAGCCACAGCCGCCGTGCCAGCCACAGCCGCCGTGCCGGTCGCGTCAGACGTGCCGGTCGCGTCAGACGTGCCGGTCGTGTCCGCCGTGTCGCTCACCAGGTCACCTCCGCCACCACGTGGATCCGGCACTCGACCCCGGTCCGGGCCTTCTCGCAGTGGTCGTCCACGTTCGCCACGAACGTCCGGCCGGCCATGCCCCGTGCCACCCCGTGCAACCGCTCGCGGTAGGCCTCGCGCGCCTCGGCGTCGAACGCGTGCTGCGTCCGCTCGGAGTACGCCTGTCCGCCGCGGGGGTTCTGGACGAAGACCAGCCGCGCGTCGGTCATCGGGGACCCCGCCGGCACGCCCTCGACCGCGCCGTCCTCGACCGCGAGTTGGTAGGCGCCGAGCTGCGGGTGTTCCGGCATGTCGTTCTTCTCGCTGGGCATGGAACGGCCGGTCTTCAGGTCGACGACGCTCACCCGCCCCTCGGGGTCGACCTCGATGCGGTCGATGCTCCCCCGGATCCGGGCGGGCCCGGTCACGAGCGCGAACGAGGTCTCGGCACCGAGCAGTCGACGGCCGGCGCTGGCGAAGGTGCGGAGGTAGTCGCTCAGCCCCTCGATCATCCGCCGGGTCCGGGCACGTTCGCGGTCGGCGACCCAGGGTGACTCGAACGTCAGCTCGTCCCACCGCGCCTCGACCCGCTCCCACAGCGACTCGACGTCGATCGCGGTGGCGTGCTCCATCGCTTCGTGCACGATCGTGCCGATGCCCATCGCCGGGCTCGGGGCACCGCCGCCGAAGGTCTGCGCGAACCAGTGCACCGGGCACTCCTCGAAGGTGCCGATCCGCGACGGCGACACCGACACGGCCGGGGCGACGGGCTCGCCACCCTCGATCTCGGGCGCGGGCTCGGCGTCGAGGTCGACCAGGGGGTCGTCCGTGGTCGGTTCGGCGAGCCCGTACCACTCGTCCGGGTCCGCCCCGGGGACCTCGGCCTCGGCCAGGCGGGCCAGCGCGGAGGCGGCCTCGTGGTCGCCGGAGCCCACCACACGGCGGCGCAGCGACCCGGCGAGCCCACGCAGGGACAGCGGGTGGACGGTCGGTTGACGGTCGGGCGGCACCGGGACGAGCCGGACGAAGGGTGACGGCGACTCGTCGTCGTTCGCGACCGTGCCGATGACGACCTGGGTGGTGGCGCGCGAGACGGCCCGGGCGAACAGCCGGAGTTCGTCGGCGACCACGGCGGCACGGTCGTCGATGGGCGAACGCTCGACCCCGGCAGCAGCGCGGACCAGTCCGTCCGGGTCGAGCAGACTGCCGCGCACCCGGGTGTTGGGCCAGACGCCGTCCTGCAGACCGAGCACCACGACCACGTCGCACTCGAGCCCGATCGTCGCCGACGGCGTCAGCACCCGCACCCGGCCGGCGGTCCGGTCGGGGCCGATCGAGTCCTCGGGCAGGTCGGCGCCGAGCAGGTCGTCGACGAAGACCCGCGCGGGGGCGTCCGGCGTGCGCTCGACGAAGCGCTTGGCGGCGGTGAACAGGCCGACGACGGCGTCCAGGTGCCGGTCGGCTTCCCCGGCGCCGACCCCACCGGCGGCGGACTGGGCACCCCACGACTTCGCGAGACCGCTGCGTTCCCAGAGGCCCCAGAGGATCTCCTCGATGCTCGATCCCGCCTGGGCGTCGGCACGCGCCTGCACCAGGCTCCGGGCCAGCCGGGTCGCGCGTCGCGCGAACCCGGCGTCCACCGTCGCCAGACGCTCCGGTGCGCCCAGGGCATCGACCAGCAGTTCGTCGGCGGTGCGGCTGCCGTCGCCCGCGAGTTCCTCGCGCCGCAGGGCGAGCCGGAGCCGACGCATCGCCAGGGTGTCGAGGCCGCCGAGGGGCCCGGAGGCGAACGCGGTGGCCAGAGCGGCGTCGAGCGGAAGGACGTCGAGCGCCACTGCGGCCGCGTCGAGCAGCGCCCTCGCCGCGGAGTCGTCGCGCGGACGGACGGGCGCGGCACCGGCGGTCGCCGGGACCTCGGCCACGGAGAGCGCCCGGACGAGTTCGGGGATGGCAGCACCGCTGCGGGTGACCACGGCCATCCGGTGCCACGGCACACCGTCGAGCAGGCGGTGTTCGCGCAGTCGACGGGCGATCGCCACGACGAGTGCCGACCGGCTGGCGGCCTCGAGGTGCACGACGGCGTCGGACCGCGCATCCTGGTCGCCCGCCGAGGCGCTGCGCTGCCGACCGGCCGCCGCGGTGCCGATGCGACCCGTGACGCCGGTGACCAGAGCGCGGATCGGGGCGGGGTGCCGGTGCACGGCGCCGAGGAACAGCTCGTCGACGCGGTCGACGCCGAGTCGCACGGCCAGTCGACCGAGGACGTCCGGTTCGGCGCCGCGGAACGCCGAGGCGGCGATGTCCGGGTCGCCGAAGGCCACGACCTGCACGCCGGAGCGCGCGAGTGCCCCGAGCAGCGCGATCTCACCCTCCACCAGCTCCTGCGTGTCGTCGACCACGACCAGGCGCAGGGCGGCGATGCTCGCGGGGAGCTCGTGCCGCAGCACCGCGGCGGTGGCGTACGCCACGAGTTCGCCGGAGTCGAGTCCGGTGGGCCGGAACGCGGTCACCGACGCTCGGTAGTCGTCCACGAAGTCCCCGACGGCCCGCCACTCGGGCCGTCCGAGCTCGTCGCCGAGTTCCCGCATGTCGTCGGGCTCGACACCGGCGGCCACCGCACGCATCATGACGTCGCGCAGGGCGGTGCGGAACCCCGCTCGTTCACGGACGACGGCGGTGATGGGGTCGGGCCAGGCCGGTCCGGCTCCGTCGAGTTCGTGCCCGGCGAGCAGGTCGGCGATGATCCGGTCCTGCTCCCCGCCGGTGAGCAGCGTCGGGGGTTCCTGCCCCTGCACCGCCGCCGCGTGGGCGACGATCTGGAACGCCAGTGAGTTCACGGTGCGTGCGAGGGCACCCGGCACCACCCGGTCGACCGCCCGAGCGAGCCGGTCACGCAACGCCGTCGCGGCCGTCCGTGCCGAGGTCAGGGCGAGCACCGTCGCGTGGCCGTCGGGGGTGATCGCGTCGGGACGGGACAGCCGGTCGGCGACGAGCCGTGCGAGCGTGGTCGTCTTGCCGCTGCCCGGCGCACCGATCACCGCGGCGTGACGCCCGTCCGGCAACGCGAGCACCGCGGCCTGCGAGGGGTCGTCGACCAGTGCGCGCGCGAACCCGGTGTCCTCGGGAGCGGGCATCAGCATGGTCTGCGGCACGCTCGTACGGTACCCAGGACCGCCGACAGCACCGCTGCGGACGCGCGGGGCACCGGTCGTCGCGCCGTCGAGTGCGCCCGCGGCGAACGCCCGATGCCGCACGGGACCGCTCGGATACGCTGTGCTCGTGGACATCAAGATCGGCATCATCAACAGCCCCCGCGAGATCGCCTTCGAGACCGCCCAGACCGCGGACGAGGTCGAGAAGGCCGTGTCCGAGGCGCTCACCGCCAAGTCGACGCACCTGTCGCTGCAGGACGACAAGGGTCGTCGCTTCATCGTCCCCGTCTCGGCCCTGGCGTACGTCGAGGTCGGCGCGGAAGAGGCACGGCGCATCGGCTTCGTCGCCTGACGACGTGGAGCTGCTCTTCGCCGTCCTCGGCGGCGTCATCATCGGCGCGGTCGCGCACGTGATCCTGCCGTGGCGGTCGAACCGCGGCGTGCTCGTCGGCCCCGCGGTCGGCGGCATCGCCGCAGCCGTCCTCTGGGAGGCGCTGACCTGGGCCGGGTGGCGGTACGACGGCACCTGGATCTGGGTCGTGGCCCTCGTGGGGTCCGGCGTGGTCGCCCTCGTCGTCGAGTGGCTCCTCGGCACCCAGCGCGACAAGCGCGACGCCGCGTACTACGAGCAGCTCAAGACGCGCGGCGCCTGACGCCCGAGCAACCTGACGCTCGAGCAGCCCGCCCCGCAGGCAGCCTGACCGCTCAGGCCGTCAGACCGAGTGCGTCCATCCGTCGGGTGTGCGCGGCGATGAGTTCGGTCCAGACCGGCTCGAGCCGCTCCTGGTCCTCGCGAGCGTGCGACGCCAGCGCCGACCGGGCGACCAGCAGGGTGTCGCCCACCAGACGTCGTCCCCACATCGCCAGACGCGAACCGATCTGCGGGTCGTCCTCGATGTGAGCCGTCAGCTCCTCGACGACCGCTGCTTCCTCGCGCGCGTCGAACACCGAACGCAGCCGCTGCCGCACGTCGATCGGCAGCGAGCGGAGCAGGTTGCCGAACAGGTCGTTCAGGATGCCGGCCGTCACGTAGCCGGTCAGCATCGACTCGTACCAGTCGGCGCCGCTCGTCCGTTCGAGGAACAGGTCGATCGCCTCGCGGTGCGGGGCCATCAGCGCCGCCGGGTCCCCGCCGCCGCGCTCGATCTCGGCCACGATGGTGCGGTGCCGCTCGAGCGCCGTGGTCGCGAGGACCCCGGTGACCAGACGGCCGGAGAGCGTCGGGGCCGAAGCACCGGCTCGTCCCATCGTCTCGTAGACGGAGAGCTGCAGGTACGCGGCCTGCCCCAGGTAGACGTCGAGCTCCGGGGTGACGTCGTCGAGCGCGAGCCGCTTGACCTGTGCGGCTCCGCGCGGGTTCCGCGACGCGAGCCATGCGGCAGCGAGCTGCGCCGCGCGCTTCCGGTTCCACCACGACACCACCCGACCAGCATAGAGGGCGCGCCCCGTGGGACCCGCCGGTCGCCCCGCTCGGCGCCCGGACCGGACCGCCCGACTCCCCGAAGCACCCCGGCGCGCCCCGGAGGACGGCCCCGTCGGTAGACTGGCCCGGACTTCCACCAGAACTAAGGTGATTCTTTGACTTTCTCAGACCTCAACATCGACCAGGACATCGTCGATGCACTGGCCGGCAAGGGCATCCTCGAGCCCTTCCCGATTCAGGAACAGACCATCCCGCTCGGCCTCACCGGCCAGGACATCATCGGCCAGGCCAAGACCGGTACCGGCAAGACGCTCGGCTTCGGCCTGCCGCTGATCCAGCGACTCGGTGCCGACCCGGCGCACGGCGTGAAGGCGCTCGTCGTCGTCCCGACCCGTGAACTCGCGGTCCAGGTCACCGAGGACCTCGAGCTCGCGGCCTCGAACCGTCCGACCACGGTCGTCTCGATCTACGGCGGCAAGGCCTACGAGGGCCAGGTGGAGCAGCTCAAGGCCGGTGCCCAGATCGTCGTCGGCACGCCCGGGCGACTCATCGACCTGCAGCGGCAGCGTCTGCTCGACCTCTCCCACGTGCAAGAGGTCGTGCTCGACGAGGCCGACCGCATGCTCGACCTCGGGTTCCTGTCGGACATCGAGCGCATCTTCCAGGCCGTCCCCGAGGTGCGGCACACGATGCTGTTCTCGGCGACGATGCCCGCGCCGATCGTCGCGCTCGCCCGCCGGTTCATGAGCCGTCCGGTGCACATCCGGGCGACCGACCCGGACGAGGGCCTCATGCAGGCCAACATCAAGCACCTCATCTACCGTGCGCACTCCCTGGACAAGGACGAGGTCATCGCCCGCATCCTCCAGGCCGAGGGTCGCGGCAAGACCGTGATCTTCACCCGCACCAAGCGTGCCGCGGCGAAGCTCGTCGAGGAGCTGAAGGACCGCGGGTTCAACGCCGCGGCGGTGCACGGCGACCTCAACCAGGAGCAGCGCGAGCGCGCGATGGCGGCGTTCAAGGCCGGCAAGCGTGACGTGCTCATCGCCACCGACGTCGCCGCCCGCGGCATCGACGTCGACGACGTCACGCACGTGATCAACCACACGATCCCGGACGACCCGGACACGTACCTGCACCGCGCCGGCCGCACCGGCCGTGCGGGCAAGACCGGCATCGCGGTCACGTTCGTCGACTGGGACGACCTGCACAAGTGGACGCTGATCGACAAGGCGCTCGAGTTCGGCATCCCCGAGCCCGTCGAGACCTACTCGTCGTCGCCCCACCTGTTCGAGGAACTCGACATCCCCAAGGGCACCAAGGGCCGTCTGCCCGGCTCGTCGTCGCACGCCGCTTCTGCCGGCGCGCCCGTCGAGAAGCGCAGCAGCGACCGCCCGGCCTCGGGTTCGGGTTCGCGTGACGCGTCGCGTTCGCGGTCGCGCAGCCGCACCCGGTCAGGAGGCTCGGAGCAGTCCGCCCCGCAGGCTCCGGCCACCGAGTCGGTCGCCCCCACCGCCGCGGCGGGCACCGAGGACGGCTCGGCCGTCGAAGGTGGTTCCACCACCGACGGCGCCGCGAAGCGTCGCCGTCGTCGCCGCCGTCGCGGAGCCGGCACCGGCGATGCCTCGGCGACCGCCTCGGCACCGCAGGGTACGTCGGACGGCGAGTAGCGCCTCCAGACCGAAGGGCCCGTCGCTGACGCGACGGGCCCTTCGTCGTCTCCACCCGCGGACCGGCGTCACGCGCGCAGCGACAGTGCACGCGGACGCCGGCGCGTGGACTGTCGGCCAGGCCGAAGACCCAGTGGCCAGCCGTTCGGTCTGCGGTCAGGCCAGACGCGAACCGGGGCCGACGACCGGGGCGCTGCCGGTGGCCTCGGACACGATCGCGTCGAACGAGACGCGTGCGGTGCGGTGCTCGCCCAGCCGGTTCGGCTTGCCGGTGCCGTGGTAGTCGCTCGAACCGGTGACGAACAGGCCGTAGCGGGTCGCCCAGTCGAGCAGGGTGCGCTTGCCGTGTGCCAGGTTCTCGCGGTGGTCGACCTCGAGCCCGCCGAGCCCGGCGTCGACCAGGTCGCGGAGCATCGGCTCGTCGATGACGATCCCGCGCGAGGACGCCGCGGGGTGCGCGATGACGGGCACGCCGCCCGCCTGCCGGATGAGTTCGACGCCGCGCAGGGGCGACGGTGCCTCGTGGGGTTCGTAGTAGCCGGACGCCGGGTGCAGGATGCCGCGGAACGCCGCGGACCGGTCGGACTCGAGCCCGCGGGCGACCAGGGCGTCGGCGATGTGCGGACGGCCGATCGTGGCACCGGGGCTGGACTGGGCCAGGACGTCCGCCCAGGTGATCGGGTGGTCCTCGGCGATGCGGTCGACCATGCGGTGCGCGCGGGAGAGCCGGCCGTCGCGGATCCGGGTCGTCTCCTCGACCAGTCCGGGGTGCTCGGGGTCCACCAGGTAGCCGAGCACGTGCACGCTGCGGTAGCCGATCCGGGTGCTCAGCTCGAGGCCGGGCAGCAGGGTCAGGGGCAGCTCGTGCGCCGCGGCCGTGGCGTCCGCCCACCCCGCGGTCGTGTCGTGGTCGGTCAGCGCGACGGCGTCGAGTCCGGCGGCCGCGGCCGCTCGGACGAGCTCCGCGGGACGCTCGGTGCCGTCGGAGACACTGGAGTGCGCGTGCAGGTCGATGAACGGGTCTGGCACGAGGCCAATGCTATCCACAGGTGAGTGGCCGCACAGGCCGGGTGTCCCCGGGCGGTGCGATGATGGACGCATGGCCGACACGACTCCCCGCGCGACGAGCAACCGATCCACGACCCCCGGGTCCTCGACCTTCAAGGACTTCATCGGGTCGCAGTGGGCCGAGCGCTCGGAAGCGCAGCCCGAGCCCCGCGAGCAGGCCGCGTTCGCCGCCGACCGTCGCGCGCGCATCTCCGAGCTGCACCCGGGCCGCACGATCGTGGTGCCGGCCGGGCAGGCCAAGGTCCGCTCGAACGACTGCGACTACCCGTTCCGCCCGCACTCCACCTTCGCGCACCTGACCGGTTGGGGCACCGACACCGTCGTCGGCTCCGTGCTCGTGATGACGCCGAACGGCTCCGGCCACGACGCGACGCTGTACTTCCGCGCCACCGCGGGCCGCGACTCGGAAGAGTTCTACGCCAACCCCGAGATCGGGGAGTTCTGGGTCGGGCCGCGCCCCTCGCTCGACGCCGTCGCCGCCGACCTCGGGCTGGCCACGGCCGACCTCGGGGCGTTCTCGGCCGTCGCCGACGCACTCGACGCGTCGGCGCTGCTCGTGCGTGAGGCCGACGACGACCTGACCCGTTCGCTCGACGCCCGCATCGGCGCGGCGATCGGTGGCGCGGACGAGACCGAGGGGTCGCCGGCCAGCGACGACCTGCTCGCCCGCGACCTGTCCGAGCTGCGACTGGTCAAGGACGCGTACGAGGTCCGTGAGCTCCGCAAGGCCGTCGACGCCACGAAGCACGGGTTCGACGACGTCATCGGCGACTTCGACGCCGTGCTCGCGCACCCGCGCGGTGAGCGCATCGTCGAGGGCACGTTCAACCGCCGGGCCCGCGCGGACGGCAACACCGTGGGCTACGACACCATCGCCGCCTCGGGCCACCACGCCTGCATCCTGCACTGGACCCGCAACGACGGCGCCGTGCAGCCGGGCGATCTCATCCTCATCGACGCCGGGGTCGAGGTCGACTCGTTCTACACCGCCGACATCACCCGCACGCTGCCGGTGAGTGGCACGTTCTCGCCCGTGCAGCGCATGGTCTACGAAGCCGTGCTCGAAGCCGCCGACGCCGCGTTCGCGATCGTCAAGCCGGGCATCACGTTCCGCCAGGTGCACGCCACCGCGATGGAGGTCATCGCGCGCAAGACCGCCGAGTGGGGCTTCCTGCCGGTCTCCGCCGCCGAGTCGCTCGAGCCGGACAACCAGTTCCACCGCCGCTACATGGTGCACGGCACGAGCCACCACCTCGGGCTCGACGTGCACGACTGCGCGAAGGCCCGCCGCGAGATGTACCTCGACGGCACCGTTCAGGCCGGCATGGTCTTCACGATCGAGCCCGGACTGTACTTCCAGCAGGACGACCTGACCGTGCCGGAGGAGTTCCGCGGCATCGGTGTCCGCATCGAGGACGACATCCTGGTGACCGAGGACGGCGCCGAGAATCTGTCCGTCGGCATCCCCCGGACCCCCTCGGAAGTGGAGGGGTGGATCGCCCGCTCGGGCCGCTAGCCTGATCGGGTGACCATGCCCGAGGCCTCCCCGAACGCCATCTCGATCGAGGTCGAGCACTTCGACTCCCCCGACGCCCAGCGACTCCGCGCCGCCCAGCGCCTGGAGATCGACCGGGCGCACGGCGGCGACACCGAACCGGGCGAGAAGCCGACGGCCGAGTCGATCGCGGTGTTCTTCGTCGCACGGGACGAGTCCGGGACTCCCCTGGGGTGCGGGGGCCTGCGCATCGTCGACGACGGCATCGCCGAGATCAAACGGATGTACGTCCGACCGGAATCTCGCGGGTCCGGCGTCGCGGCTGCCTTGCTGCGACGGCTGGAAGAAGCCGCGCTCGACCTGGGGTCCCCGGCGCTCGTCCTCGAGACGGGCACGGAGCAGCAGCGCGCCGTCGGGTTCTACCAGCGCGAGGGGTTCCGGCGGATCGCGAACTTCGGGCCCTACGTCGGGGCGCCCCTGTCGGTCTGCTACTCGAAGGTCCTCTAGCCGCGCCGAGCCTGCCCCGCCAGACCGGGCGGCGCGCAAGCCCGCGCAAGCCCGCGCGCGCCCGAGCCCGCTCGGCTCTCGGTCACGACGTGCCGTCGGCCCGAGGCCGAGCGGTCACGAACCGTCGTCTTGGCCGACGCCGAACGACGATCTCCGACCGCTCGAGGCCGTGCGCGCGGGGTGTTGCGACCGCTCGGAGCACCCGGACGACCGCCGAGGTCGCACGAAGTGCCGCCCGCGAAGCACGGCTAGCGGCGGTCGCTGTCCCCGTCGCCCTCGCGCGGCGCGTCCGGCGAGGACGAGGGCTCCGGCGGCGTCCCACCGGCGACCCGCTCGCCGTAGCGCGGCGGCTCCTCGGGTCGACGCTCCGGCACCGGCGGGGCCGCGGGGGCGGCAGCCGTCTCGGGGGTCTCCCCGTACCGGGGTCCGTCGTTCGTGCCGTAGCGCGGCGGGCCCGAAGGCGCACCCGTCTGCGCGCCGGGGGCCGACGTGCCGGGGTGTTGCGGGCCACCCGGCTGCTGGTGCGGTGTGGCGTGCCCGCCGTACGGCGACTGCTGCTGCGGCGGGACCCCACCGGGGCCCGGACGCCACTGCTGCTGCTGCTGGGGAGCGTCGTTCCAGTGCGTGGACGGGGTCGCCCCGTGCTCGCCGAGGATGCGCTGCGCCTGCCCGGTCAGCTGCGGGTTGACGACGATCTGGTAGTTCGTGGCGAGCACCTGGTGCACGCTCGTGAAGTCGCGCTGTCGCTTCGTGATCGCGAACGAGACGATGCCGTAGAGCATGCCGAACGCGGCACCGATGATCGCAGCGGCCAGGATCAGGCCGCCGGCGCTCGGCGAGAAGAGCGTGAGCACGATGCCGAAGAAGATGCCGAGCCACAGGCCGGACAGCGCGCCGGCGATGGCGGCACGGCCGTAGGTCATCTTGCCGGTGACCCGTTCGACCGTCTTCAGGTCGTTGCCGACGATCGAGAGCTGGTTGACGGGGAAGTCGGCCTCGGCCAGCTTCGCCACCACGCGCTGCGCGTCGGGGTAGCTGTCGTACGTTCCCAGGACGTCGCCCTTGGGCAGCGTCGGGAACGCCTGGGCGGTCCTGCCGGCGAAGGGGCTCTGATTGCTCACACAGCCATCATTCACCGCACACCTTGCAATCGCACGTGCACTCTCAGGGAAGCAGCCGATCGGAAGCCACCGACCGGTGCCGCCGGCAGCGCGGGCGAACGCCCACACCCGAGCGACTACGCTGGGTCGGGTGAGCGCCACGAAGGTCTTCGTCGCCCGCCTCGCCGGGTGCTCCGTCTTCGACCCCGCGGGCGACCGCGTCGGCAGGGTCCGGGACGTCCTGGTCGTCTACCGCCGGGCCGATCCCCCGCACGTCGTCGGGCTCATCGTCGAGGTGCCCGGCAAGCGCCGCATCTTCGTGAGCATCGGCCGCATCACCTCCATCGGTGCCGGGCAGGTCATCACGACCGGCCTCGTGAACATGCGCCGCTTCGAGCAGCGTGGCGGCGAGGTCCGCGTCATCGCCGAGATGCTCGGCCGCAAGGTGCTCATCAAGAACCAGCGGATCCGCGCCACCATCGAGGACGTCGCGATCGAGGACCGCGGGCAGGGCGACTGGGAGGTCGCGCAGCTCTTCCTCCGCAAGCCGAAGACGACGCCGTCACCGTTCGGCAAGGGTCCGACGACGTTCGCGACGTGGAACGAGGTCACCGAGGACGAGCTCCCCGGCGAGGCCCAGTCCGCCGAGCACGTCATCGCCGCCTACTCCGACCTGCTGCCCGCCGACCTCGCGTCGACGCTGCTCGACCTGCCCGCCGAGCGCCGGTTCGAGGTCGCCGAGGAACTTCCCGACGACCGCCTCGCCGACGTGCTCGAGGAGATGCCCGACCAGGAGCGCATCGAGATCCTCACCCGACTGGTCGACGCCCGCGCCGCCGACGTCCTCGACCAGATGCAGCCGGACGACGCGGCCGACGTCCTCGCCCAGTTCTCCGACGAGCGGAGTGAGGCCCTCCTGCAGCTCATGGAGCCGGAGGAGGCGCAGGACGTCCGCATGCTCCTGGAGTACGAGCCGGACACCGCCGGTGGTCTGATGACCACCGAACCGGTGATCGTCTCGGCCGACGCCACCGTGGCCGAGGGCCTCGCGCTCGTCCGCCGCCACGAGCTCGCACCGGTGCTCGGCGCCGCCGTCTGCGTCACCCTGCCGCCGTACGAGCCGCCGACCGGTCGGTTCCTCGGACTCGTGCACTTCCAGCGGATGCTCCGCTACCCGCCGAACGAGCGGCTCGGCACGCTCATCGACCAGCAGACCGAACCGGTCCGGGTCGACGCGAGCGCCGCCGAGGTCACCCGCATCATGGCGACCTACAACCTGCTGTCCGTCCCCGTGGTCGACGACGCCCACCGTCTCGTCGGGGTGGTGACGATCGACGATGTCCTCGACCACGTCCTGCCGGACGACTGGCGAAGTCAGGGCGAGGGGGAACCCTCACCGCTTCCACGCCAACGCCCGCGCAGGACACCCGTGACGACGGGAAGGAGGACCACCCGTGGCCCGAACGGATGACAACCGTCGCGACCGTGACCGGCAAGAGGTCCGGCTCGACTCCCCCAAGGGCATGCGCACGCGTGTGCTCCCCAGCCGCCGCCGTGGTCGCGGGGACACCTTCGGTCGTGCGACCGAGGGCATCGCCCGCGGGATGGGCACGCCGTGGTTCCTCATCGGCCTCACGCTGTTCTGCGTGGTCTGGATGGGCTACAACACCCTGGCGCCGAAGCCGTGGCAGTTCGACTCGGCGGCCATCGGCTTCACGGCTCTGACGCTCGTGCTCTCGCTGCAGGCCTCGTACGCCGCCCCGCTGATCCTGCTCGCGCAGAACCGGCAGGACGACCGCGACCGCGTGCAGTTCGAGCAGGACCGCCAGCGCGCCGAGCGCAACCTGGCCGACACCGAGTACCTGGCCCGCGAGGTCGTGGCCCTGCGCCTGGCAATGCGGGACATGGCGTCGAAGGACTTCATCCGCGCCGAGCTCCGCTCCCTGCTCGAGGAGCTCGACCGCCGCGACGCCGACGAGGCCGGCTACGCGGACGAACACGACAGCTCCACCCGTGGCTGACGCCGTCCCCACCGACGATCAGCTCGGCACGGCGGTCCTCGCCGCGCTCGGCCGCGTCATCGACCCGGAGATCCGCCGCCCCGTCACGGAGCTCGACATGATCCGTGGTGTCGACGTGCAGCCAGGAGGCGCGGTGCGCGTCGACCTGCAGCTCACGATCGTGGGGTGCCCCGCCGCCGACACCATCGAGCGCGACGTCCGCGTCGCCGCCGGGTCCGTCCCGGGGGTCGGCGCCGTCGAGGTCGACGTGTCCGTGATGGACCCGGCCACTCGTGCCGCGCTGACCGAGCGGCTGCGCGCCGGCCGCCCCAAGGGCGTCCAGTTCACCGCGGACTCGCTCACGCGCGTCATCGCCGTCACGAGCGGCAAGGGTGGCGTCGGCAAGTCCACGGTCACCGTGAACCTCGCCGTCGCGCTCGCCCGCCGGGGCCTGCGGGTCGGGGTCGTCGACGTCGACGTGCACGGCTTCAGCGTCCCCGGCCTGATGGGTCTGACCGACGAGCACGGGGTCGCGCCCCGCCCGACCCGGGTGGACAGCATGATCCTGCCGCCGGTGGCGCACGACGTGAAGGTCGTCTCGATCGGCATGTTCGTCGACGACGTCTCGACCGCGGTGTCGTGGCGTGGACCGATGCTGCACCGCACCGTGAACCAGTTCCTGACCGACGTGTTCTTCGGCGACCTCGACGTCCTGCTGCTCGACCTGCCCCCGGGCACCGGCGACGTCGCGATCTCGGTGGGGCAGCTGCTGCCGCACGCCGAGGTCCTGGTCGTCACGACCCCGCAGGCCGCCGCGGCCGACGTCGCCGAGCGCAGCGGGATCGTCGCCCGGCAGACCGGGCAGCGGGTCATCGGCGTGGTCGAGAACATGGCCGGGCTCGTGCAGCCCGACGGCTCGGTGCTGCACCTGTTCGGTGAGGGTGGTGGCGCCGAGACCGCCACACGGCTCTCCCGCGGGCAGGACGCCCCCGTCCCGGTGCTCGGCACCGTGCCGCTGTCCGTGCCCCTGCGCGAGGGCGGTGACGCAGGCGTCCCGGTGGTGCTCGGCGCCCCGGAGGACCCGTCCGCCGTGGCCCTGACCGCGATCGCCGACCGGATCATCACGATGGGACGCGGGCTCGCCGGCCGGAAGCTCGGGTTGTCGCTGTCCTGACCGGCGTTCCGCGGCCCGTCCTGGGGAGCGGATTCGCTTCGCCGCACCGGTCCGCTCGACGCATCCTGTGCGTTCGTTCATGGACAGGGCGTTCTACCCCGGCGCATTATGCAAGGGCATTACACAATGCCCTTGCGGAATGCGACGTGAGGGCTCCACCCGCCGGACGACGACGTCCGACCGAGGACAGGAGAACCGTGTGAACCAGAACACCCGCGTGCGATCGGGCCTCGTGGCCACCATCGCCGCCGTCATCGTCGCAGGGGGCTCGCTCACAGCGGCGCCAGCCCTCGCTGCGACGACCTGCGCGACCGCCTGGAGTGCCGGCACCGCCTACAACGGCGGAGCCACCGTCAGCGAGAACGGCTCGAACTACACCGCGAACTGGTGGACCCAGGGCGACGAACCGGCGACCCACTCCGGCGCGACCGGCAGCGGCCAGCCGTGGACGTCGTCCGGCACCTGCACCGGTGGCGGCACCGGCGGCGGGACCACCACCCCTGGCGGCGGTGGGACCACCACGCCCGGCAACGGCAGCACCGGCACCGCGAGCGGCCTGGTCTTCAGCCCGTACAAGGACATCACCGTGAACCTCGACTGGAACACGAACGTCATGAACACCGCGGTCACCGGCACGCGGATCCCGGTCGTCGGGTCGAGCAACAGCCTCGTGTCGACGCGGGAGCCCGGCCTCAAGGCCATCACGCTCGCCTTCGCCACCGGTACCTGCGGCAGCGAGAACTGGGGCGGGGTGGCCGCCGACGCGTTCGCCAGCGCCAACATCGCGAAGCTCGACGCGGCCGGGGTGAACTACATCGTCAGCACCGGTGGCGCCGCAGGCTCGTTCAAGTGTTCCGGCACCGCGCTGCAGTCCTTCATCGCCCGCTACGCCTCGCCGCACATGATCGGCGTCGACTTCGACATCGAAAGCGGGCAGTCCGCCGCGGACGTGCAGAACCTGGTGAGCGCAGCGGCGCTGGCGCAGGCGAAGCACCCCGGCCTGCGCTTCTCGTTCACGCTCGCCACGCTGGCGGCGTCCGACGGTTCGTTCGGCGGGCTGAACAGCACCGGAGACGCCACCGTCAAGGCGATCAAGGCCTCAGCGCTCACGAACTACACGATCAACCTCATGACGATGGACTTCGGACGCGCGACCACGGCCAACTGCGTGATCGTCGGGTCGACGTGTCAGATGGGGCAGTCCACGATCCAGGCGGTCACGAACCTGCAGCACACCTACGGGATCGCCTCGTCGAAGATCGAGGTCACCCCGATGATCGGCGTCAACGACACCTCTGACGAGGTCTTCACCCTCGCGGATGCCGACACCGTCGCCGCGTATGCCAAGTCCCACGGGCTCGCGGGCGTGCACACCTGGTCGCTCGACCGCGACACCCCCTGCCCGACGGCGCAGAGCACCGCGTCACCCACCTGCAGCTCGGTGGCCGGCACCGCGGCCCTCGCCTGGACGGACCGCTTCCTGGCGGCCCTGAAGTAGGGAGGGACGGGGCGTCGCGACGCGACCCCCTGACGGACTGGAGGCCCGGTGCCAGCTGGCATCGGGCCTCCAGTCCGTCGTGTGCGGACGTGACGGGCGTCAGGTCGCCTCGGCGTCGAAGGGTGCCGGTTCACCGGCGGCCAGGGGCACGACGGGAGCCGTCGCCCGCACCTTCGAGGCAGTCACCTGCGCGGTCTGGACGGCTGCGGCACTCGTGCCGGAGTCGAGCAGGGCGTCGCGGATGATGCGGCGCGGGTCGTACTGGCGCGGGTCGAGCTTCTGCCACTCGATGTCGTCGAACTCGGGGCCCATCTCGTCGCGCATCCGCTCCTTCGCGGTGTCGGCGAACCGACGGACTGCCTTGACGAACTCGGCCAGCTTCTGGGCGTACATCGGCAGGCGCTGCGGCCCGAGCAAGAGGACGCCGATGACCCCGATGATCAGGATCTTGTCGAGCGGGATGTCCACGCGAGCGAGCCTAACGCGTGCTGCTGCGTTGCACCTCTAGAGTTGTCTCCCGAACGGAGTGTGCGTGTCAGAGAAAGAGTCGAACTGGAAGTTCGCCGAGGACATCGTCTCGGAGACCGAGGCGATCGCCCGTGCTCGTGAGCACTCCCTGGAACTCGGGGTCGAAGCGATCTCGCCTGCGATCGGTGCGCAGATCGGGGTCATCGCCGCAGCCTCGCGAGCCACGAGCATCATCGAGATCGGCACCGGCCTCGGGGTCTCCGGCCTGTACCTGCTCGCCGGCGCCCCGAACGCAACCCTGACCACGATCGACGTCGAGGTCGACCACCAGCAGTTCGCCCGCGACGCCTACATCAGCGCCGGCACCGCTCCCGCACGGATCCGGCTCATCCCCGGTCGAGCGAACCAGGTGCTCCCCCGCATGAACGAGGCCTCGTACGACGTCGTCCTCGTCGACGCCGACCCCGAGCACGTGATCGAGTACGTCGAGCACGGTCTGCGGCTCGCCCGCCTGGGTGGCACCGTCCTGGTGCCGCACGCCCTCTGGCGCGGACGCGTGGCCGACCCGGTGAAGCGCGACCGCGCCACCACGGACTTCCGGCTGCTCCTGACCGAGGTCTCGACCTCGGGTGCGGTGCGCAGCGCGCTGTCGCCCGCCGGTGACGGGCTGCTGCAGCTGACGAAGGTCACCAACTAGCGCTCGACCCGCCGCCGCTCGCGCAGGTCAGTCCAGGTGCCGCAGGTACCGCTCGGGCGACTCGAGGAACGCACGCTCGTTCCGCACCAGGTCGAGGTCGCGCCACTCGGTGCGCCGCAGGCCCCACTCGCCGACCTCGTGGATCTCGGCACCGGGGAACGCGGCGAGCACGGGTGAGTGGGTCGAGAGCACGACCTGGCCGACGCCGGTCTCGACGATCGAGCGCAACAGTGCGATCAGGGTGAGACAGCCCGAGAACGACAGGGCGGACTCCGGCTCGTCGAGGATCCAGAGCCCGGGCCAGCGCGCCCGATCGATGACGAAGTCCAGGAACGCCTCGCCGTGGCTGCGCTCGTGGAACACCGGCTCGGGCCGGCTGCGGTTCGGGTGCTCCTCGAGGTAGGTGAAGAAGCCGTGCATGGTCTCAGCACGCAGGAAGAAGCCACCGCGAGGTGCACCGAAGTCACGTCGCAGGACGATGTGCTGCCACAGGTCCGATTCGGACGGGCGGGTCGAGTGGTGCGCCCCGGTCGAGCCGCCTTCCGGGGACATCCCGAACGCGAGCGCGATGGCCTCGACCAGGGTCGACTTGCCGACACCGTTGTCCCCGACGAACACCGTCACCGGGTCCAGCTCGAGGCCCTCGTCGAGCAGCTGCCGGATCGGCGGGAGCGTGGCCGGCCACTCGTCGCGCGGCATCGGGTCCGGGTCGCGGTACTCCTCGACGCGTCGGATGGGCAGGTGGGTCCTCGGCACGGCCCCATCCTGCCGGAGCCGACCGACAGCGCCGCGGATCCCCCAGCCACGGGATCGTCGGCGGACAGACGGAAGGCCCGGAGCGTACACGCTCCGGGCCTTCCGTTCTGGTGCTTCGACGTACTAGGCCGAGACGACCTCAGCGAGTGCGTCGTGGAGTTCCTTGGCCTCGGCATCGTTGACCGAGACGACCAGGCGGCCTCCACCTTCGAGCGGAACCCGCACGATGATGAGTCGACCCTCCTTAACAGCCTCCATCGGCCCGTCACCGGTCCTCGGCTTCATGGCTGCCATCAGATGTCCCCTTTCGTGCAGTAAATGCAGCCCCATTATCCCGTATGGAGGGGGCAACTGCGAAACCGCCCAGGTTGGGGGTGTCGGATGTGCCGTTCTGATGCTCCGCAGAACGCGGTTCCACGGGCCTCCGGCGCCCCGCATCGATCACGGCGGGGTCCAGTCGTAGCCGTCGATCCACCACGTGTAGTACAGCCAGACCCACTGCAGCCCGACGAACGCGACGACGACGGCCACGCGGTACACCCGCGACCGCGGCAGCGCCACGATCCCGAGCAGCGGTGCGATCGGCACGAGGATGCGCCACGTGCTCGACTGCGGGAAGAACACCGCGAGCAGGTACACGAGGTACGCCACGCCCCAGAGTCGGAGCTCGATGCCGATCCGGCGTGCGGCGGGCATGCCCACGAACGCCGCGAACCCGACGAGCACGACGACGAGCAGCACCGTGCCGGCCGGCTGCCCGAACCACCACCCGAAGCCCTGCACCCACGGCGCGAACGGCACGAGTTCCTTCCACCCGATGTACGACGACCGCCAGGCGAGCTCGGTGTCCGTGTAGGCCTTCGGCACCCCGGTGACCGCCCACGCGATCGCCGGCCACGCCAGACCGACCAGACCCGACACCGTGGCGACCACCGCGGGCGGTACGAGCCGGCGGAGGATCAGCGGTTCCGACGAGCGCACCCACGCCGGGCGGATCGCCCACGCGGCCACGAAGAGCACCACCAGGAACGCGAAGGCGAGCCCCGTCGGTCGGGTCATGCCGAGCAGGAGCACGACGGGCAGCATCGCCCACCACCGTCGATCCACCATGAGCAGCAGCGCGACGAGCAGCAGGAACAGACCCATCGACTCCGCGTAGGCCACCTGGAACATCGCCGACACCGGTGCGACGCAGAACAGCACCGTGGCGAACGTCGCCCGTGCGGGGTCGAGGAACCGTCCCATGAGGCGGCGGAACACCAGCGCGGCCCCGAGTCCGGCGAGCAACGACACCGAGACCGCGACGAACTCGAACGACGCTCCGGTGAGCAGCGTGAGCGCCCGCACCGTGAACGGGTAGGCGGGCATGAACGCCCACGCGTTCTCGGTCACGTGCCCCGCGGCGTCGACCGGCAGCGTCGACGGGTACCCGCCCGTGGCGATCACGCGGTACCAGGCGCCGTCCCAGATCGACGCGAACGACAGGTAGCCCGGGCTCTGCACGGTGAACGAGTTCGCCGCCTGCACGCGGGCGAACGCGAGCATCATGGCGCCCGTCACGAGCCGCGCCAGCACGTAGACGACCGTGATGCGCACCCACCACGGGACGACCCGGTACCGGGCCCGCCAGCGGTTCCGAGCAGGGGTCCTCCGGGTGGCCCCCGCCGTCGTCAGGCCGTCAGCCACCGACGCAGCCCGGCCTCGACCGCGGTGATCTGCGCGACCGGGACCTGCTCGTCGTCGTGGTGGGCGAAGACCGGCTCGCCGGGGCCGTAGTTGACCGCGGGGACCCCGAGCGCCGAGAAGCGTGCGACGTCGGTCCAGCCGTACTTCGGACGGGGCTCCGGTCCGCCGACGGCCGCGACGAAGTCCTGCGCGAGCGGGGCGTCGAGCCCGGGGCGGGCACCGGCGGCGAGGTCGACGATCGTGACCTCGTACCCGTCGAACAGCTCGCGGATGTGGGCGACGGCCTCGTCGGCCGAGCGCGAGGGGGCGAACCGGTAGTTCACGTGCACCATCGCCTCGTCCGGGATGATGTTGCCCGCGATGCCGCCGCTGATGCCGACCGCGTTCAGGCCCTCGCGGTACTCGAGCCCGTCGACCGTGACTGTGCGGGGCTCGTACGCGGCCAGGGTGGCCAGGATCGGAGCGGTCTTGTGGATCGCGTTGTCACCGATCCAGCTCCGGGCGCTGTGCGAGCGCTTGCCGAACGTGCGGATCTCGGCGCGGAGGTTGCCGTTGCACCCGCCCTCGATCTGCGCCCCGGACGGCTCGCCCAGGATCGCGAAGTCGGCGGTGATGAGTTCGGGTCGCGTCCGGGCCAGGCGGCCGAGGCCGTTCAGGGCGTCGCTGACCTCCTCGTGGTCGTACCAGACCCACGTGACGTCGACCGAGGGGGCGACCAGGTCGTACGCGAGCTTGAGCTGCACCGCGCAGCCGGCCTTCATGTCGACGGTGCCGCGGCCCCAGAGGATCTCGGTGCCGTCTTCGGTGGTCCGGAACTCGGTCGGCAGGTTGTCGTTGAGCGGGACGGTGTCGATGTGTCCGGCGATGACGACCCGGCGGTCGCGGCCCAGGTTCGTCCGCGCCACGATCGCATCGCCGTCACGGATCACCTCGAGGTGCGGCAGCGGTGCGAGCACGGCCTCGATCGCGTCGGCGAGGGCCTGCTCGTTGCCGGACACCGACTCGATGTCGCAGATGGCACGGGTGATGTCGATGGACGAGGCGGTGAGGTCGAGGTGCTCCGGCATGCGGGCAGCCTATCGGCCGCCCCTCGCACCGCCCCGGCAGTCCGGACGGTCGGCAACCGGACCACCCCGGCAGTCCGGACGGACGGTGCCCGCCGACCGGCGCTCGGTACCCTGGAACCGTGACCGACACGACTGCCACCGACCGCCCGACCCACGCCTGGGGCCACGGCCTCGCGACGATCGCCACCGACGGC
Organism: Curtobacterium sp. MCSS17_005; assembly: GCF_003234225.2. Taxonomy (NCBI): domain Bacteria; kingdom Bacillati; phylum Actinomycetota; class Actinomycetes; order Micrococcales; family Microbacteriaceae; genus Curtobacterium; species Curtobacterium sp. MCSS17_005. The sequence goes on along the minus strand of NZ_CP126258.1, from coordinate 949,892 downwards.
ACGACGCTCGACACCTGGTACCCCGAGACGCACCTCGGCGCGCTGCCCGCCGACGCCGTGTTCCCCGCCGAGCTGCAGGCGCACGTCGGAGACGACCCCCGCCGCGAGGTCCGGATCGAGGCCGTCACCACCGAGATCACGATCGACGCCGGCCCGACGAGCACCCCGGACGCGTACCTCCGCCTGCACCTGCTGAGCCACCTGCACGTCCGCCCGAACGAGGTCTCCCTCGACGGCGTCTTCGGCCACCTGCCGATCGTCGCGTGGACGAACGCCGGCCCGGTGCACCCCGGGTCCCTGACGCGCCTGCGCCCGTCCCTGCAGCGCGCCGGCATCGCCGTGCACGCGATCGACAAGTTCCCGCGCCTGGTCGACTACGTCGTGCCGGACCGCGTGCGGATCGGCGACGCGAACCGGGTCCGCCTCGGCGCACACCTGGCACCGGGCACGACCGTCATGCACGAGGGCTTCGTGAACTTCAACGCCGGCACCCTGGGTGACGCCATGATCGAGGGCCGCGTCTCGCAGGGCGTCGTCGTCGGCAACGGCACCGACATCGGCGGCGGCGCCTCGATCATGGGCACCCTGTCCGGCGGTGGCACCCACCGTGTCTCGCTCGGCGAACGCGCGCTGCTCGGCGCGAACGCGGGCCTCGGCATCTCGCTCGGCGACGACTCCGTCATCGAGGCCGGTCTCTACGTCACGGCCGGCACGAAGGTGGTGCTGGTCGGCGCGGCCCCGAACCCCGACGGCACCCCGAAGACCGTCAAGGCCGCGGAGCTCTCCGGTACCCCGAACATCCTGTTCCGCCGCAACAGCATCAGCGGCGCCGTCGAGGCACTGCAGCGCAAGGGCGAGGGCATCCAGCTGAACACCGCACTGCACGCGTAGCGCACCGCGAGCGGTCGCAACACGCCGCCTGCGCGCTCCGAGGGTGCACGAACTGTCGCTCCGGCACCCGCCGGACGACAGTTCGCAACCACTCGGCGGAGGTGAGCGGCGCGTCCCGCCACGCCGCGCCCGACACACCCGCCTGGAGGCCCGGCGCCGGTCCACGAGACCGGCACCGGGCCTCCAGGCGGTCGCGTCCAGTGCCCCACCCCGCCCCGCGAGTGATCACAACACACCGTCCGCGGGCGCCGAGGGCGCACGAACCGTCGTTTCGACACCCGCCGGACGACAGTTCGCGACCACTCGGCGGAGGCGAGCGGCGCGTCCCGCCGGACGGCGACACTCTGCGCACACGCACGAGCGCCCCGCGCCACGGAACCGTGGGGCGGGGCGCTCGGAGTCGATCAGCGCTCGGGGACGTCGCGCTCGGGCGCACCCACGTAGAGCTGCTGGGGGCGACCGATCTTGTTGAGCGGGTCGTTGTTCAGCTCGCGCCACTGGGCGATCCAGCCCGGCAGACGACCGATGGCGAACAGGACGGTGAACATCCTCGGCGGGAAGCCCATCGCCTTGTAGATGATGCCGGTGTAGAAGTCGACGTTCGGGTAGAGCTTGCGGCTGACGAAGTACTCGTCCTCGAGCGCGATCTGCTCGAGTTCCATCGCGATGTCGAGCAGGTCGTCCTGCACACCGAGGGACTCGAGGACCTCGTGCGCGGACTCCTTGACGAGCTTCGCGCGCGGGTCGTAGTTCTTGTAGACGCGGTGTCCGAAGCCCATGAGCTTGACGCCCTGCTCCTTGTTCTTCACCCGCTCGACGAAGCGCGTGACGGGCTCGCCCGAGTCCTTGATCTGCTGGAGCATCTCGAGCACGGCCTCGTTCGCGCCACCGTGCAGCGGGCCGTACAGGGCGTTGATGCCGGCGGAGATCGACGCGAACATGTTCGCCTTCGTCGAGCCGACCATGCGCACCGTCGAGGTCGAGGCGTTCTGCTCGTGGTCCTCGTGCAGGATGAGGAGCCGCTCGAGCGCCTTCGAGAGCACCGGGTTCGGCTTGTAGGTCTCGGCCATGGTGCCGAAGTTCAGCCGCAGGAAGTTGTCGACGAACGACAGCGAGTTGTCCGGGTACAGGAACGCCTGCCCGATGGCCTTCTTGTGGGCGTAGGCCGCGATCACCGGGAGCTTGGCGAGGAGCCGGACGGTCTGCAGCTCGACCTTCTCGGGGTCGTCCACGTCCATGTCGTCCTCGTAGTACGTGGACAGGGCGCTGACGGCGCTCGAGAGCACGGACATCGGGTGCGCCGAGTGCGGCAGGGCGTCGAACAGGCGGCGGAGGTCTTCGTGCAGCAGGGTGTGCCGACGGATGCGGGCGTCGAACTGCTCGAGCTCGGTGGGGGTCGGCAGCTCACCGTAGATCAGGAGCCACGCGACCTCGAGGAACGTGCAGTTCCCGGCGATCTGGTCGATCGGGTACCCGCGGTAGCGCAGGATCCCCTGGTCGCCGTCGATGTAGGTGATCGCGCTCTTCGTCGCACCGGTGTTCACGAACCCGTAGTCGAGCGTGTTCATCCCGGTCTGCTTCTTGAAGGTCGAGATGTCGATAGCGGACGCGCCGTCGACGCTCTGCAGGATCGGGAACTCCGCCGTGCCACCCGGGAACGTCAGCGTCGCGGTCGCGCCCTGCTGTTCGGCGGCGGGACTCACGGGGACGGGCGTGGTGGGCGGTGTGGCCGTCTTCTGAGCGTCATTGGCAGTGTCAGTCACGAGGACAGCCTAATCGCGGCACCTGTCGGTCGTGCACACATCCCAGGTGACGATTTGGTGGTTCCCAGGGATTGCGGGCACCACCGGAACGACTCGTGTCCGTGCTACGCGGTGCCGAGGCGACGGCTGCTCGCCAGTCGCTGCGACGCTGCGGCGATGCGCTCGTCGGTCGCCGTCAGGGCCACGCGGACGTGCTCGCCCCCTGCTGCGCCGTAGAACGTGCCCGGTGCGACGAGGATCCCGCGGTCGGCGAGCCAGGCCACGGTGTCGAGTGCGGGTTCGCCACGGGTGGCCCAGAGGTAGAGCCCCGCCTCGCTGTGGTCGATCCGGAACCCGGCATCCTCGAGTGCTCGCCGGAGCATGTTCCGGCGCGCCCGGTAGCGGGCCTTCTGCTGCTGCACGTGGGTCTCGTCCTGGAGCGCGACGACCATGGCCTGCTGCACGGGCAGCGGCGGCATGAGCCCCGCGTGCTTCCGGACGGCCAGGACGTCGGCCAGGATCGCGGCGTCACCGGCGACGAAGGCCGCACGGTAGCCGGCGAGGTTCGACTGCTTCGACAGCGAGTACACGCTGAGCACGCCGTCGAGCGAGTCACCGACGACCCGGGGGTCGAGGATGGTGGGCGTCGGGGTGGTGGCGTACTCCGGGTCCCACCCGAGCTCGGCGTAGCACTCGTCGCCGACGATGACGGCTCCGAGCTCGCGGGCGCGCACCACGGCGGCACGGAGCTCGTCGATGGTCAGCACGCGGCCGTCGGGGTTGCCCGGGGAGTTCAGCCACACGAGCTTCGTGCTGGACGGCCACGCCGCCGGGTCGTCCGACGCGAGGGCCTCGGCGCGGACCAGTGCGGCGCCGAGCTCGTACGTCGGGTACGCGGCGGCCGGGAACACCACGGTGTCACCGGGGCCGATGCCGAGCCAGAGCGCGAGGCCCGCGATGAACTCCTTCGAGCCGATCGTCGGCAGCGCGTTCGCCTCGGTCAGGGCGACGCCGTGCCGGCGGCCGTACCAGTCGGCGATGGCCTGTCGCAGCGCCGGGGTGCCGGCGACCTGCGGGTAGGCGTGCGCATCGGTCGCGGTGGCCAGGGCGGTGCGGACGACCTCGGGCGTGGGGTCGACGGGCGATCCGACGCTGAGGTCGACGATGCCGCCCTCGTACGCCGCGGCGCGCTGCTTGAACGGGACGAGCTGGTCCCAGGGGAAGTCGGGGAGGTCGAGCGCCACGAGGGGGTCCGGTCAGCCGCGGACGGGCTCGGCCGCGACGACGGGGTGGTCCTTGTGGATCACGCCGACCTTCGCAGCGCCGCCGGGCGAGCCGACCTCGTCGAAGAACTCGACGTTGGCCTTGTAGTAGTCGGCCCACTGGTCGGGCAGGTCGTCCTCGTAGTAGATGGCCTCGACGGGGCAGACCGGCTCACACGCACCGCAGTCGACGCACTCGTCGGGGTGGATGTAGAGCGAGCGGTCACCCTCGTAGATGCAGTCGACCGGGCATTCGTCGATGCAGGCACGGTCCTTGACGTCGACACAGGGCTGGGCGATCACGTAGGTCACGGTTCGGGTGCTCCCTTCGACGAGCGGGTTCGAGTCTACTCGCGGCCCGGGGCCGTCCGGGACCGCAGCCCCGACAGGTCCGGCCACGCGAGGACCAGGGCGGCGATCACCGCGGGGGCGAAGTTCCACACGTACCCGGCCGCGTTGGCGAGGACGAGCGGCGAGCTCTCCCCGCCGACCGACACGAGCACCTGCGTCGCGACGAGGATCCCGATGCCGATCGCGGCGACCATCGTCCGCGAGCGGTAGACGAGCCGCACGCCCACGGTCAGGCCGAGCACGATGAGGGTGGTGATGACGAGTCCGACCGGGAACGCGCCGAGCGTCTGCTGGTGCGTGACCGTCCCGAGCCCGCCGGCGAGCAGCCCGAGCAGCAGCGAGACGACGACCGCCGCGGCCTTGCCCTGGCCGGACATCTCGGCGTAGGTCTGCGGGGCCGCCGGCTGCGGGGCCGCGTCGTGCCGGAACGCCTCGACCGCCGGGGCGTGCTGCCGGACGCCGTGCGGCATCACCCACGACAGGGCACTCGGGTCGGCGGGGTCCACGGGGTCGACAGCGACCTGGGAGCGGTACTGCTCGACAGCCGCCCGCACCTTCGCCCGGACCGGCATGACGTCGACCGTGACGTCGGCCTGACCGCTGGCGGGGTCGACGATCATCGAGAACGGGACTTCCTCGGCACGGGCTGCGTACTGCGCCGCGTGGTGCATCCGCACGTGGTCGGGATGCCCGTAGCCGCCGTCGTCGGCGTAGCTGATCACGGCGTCGGCACCGGTGGAGCGGATCGCGGCGCGGACGTCGTCGACGACCTCGCCCAGGTCCGCCGCCATCAGCGAGTCGGCCGGGGCGTCGTCCGCGGCGGTGGCCCGCCCGTCCGGGCCCCACTGCATGCCGGAGTCGACGTAGCGACGCTCCGGCAGGTCGGTCGGCCGGGCACCGCGCCCGCCGAGCCACAGGTGCTGCGGACCGCCGAGGGCGGCGAGGGCCGCAGCGATCTCGGTCTCCCGGTGCCGTGCCACCCGCGCGGGGTCGCCGGCCAGCGGGGCCAACTGCTCCGTGAGCATCTCGCCGCGCTCGCCCCGGGTCGCGGTGAGCACGGTCACCTCGGCGCCGCGCTCGAGCAGGGTCGCGATGGTCCCGCCCGACGAGAGCGTCTCGTCGTCGGGGTGGGCGTGCACGATCAGGACGCGCTCGGGGCGCGTGGCGGGGGCCTTCGACATCGTCCCCAAGGGTACGGGACTAGCGGGGCGTGACGATGTAGGTCGCCGTGACGCCGCCGCTGTCCTTGGTCTCCGAGAAGGTCAGGACGACGCGGTAGGCGTCGCTCCGGAACATGCCGAACGCGCTCGACGAGTCCGCACGCTTGGCCGACTCGGTGTACCCGGCGTCGGTGAGCTGCTGCACGGCGGCCTGGAAGTCGTCGACGGAGGCCGCCCGGACCTGCGCGACCCACCCCGAGCCGTTCGGTCCGGCTCCCCCACCGAGCACGGTGCCGTCGACGAGCGGGACGTCGGCCGACGGGAACCCGTCCGGCACCTTGCCGTCGGAGGTCACGTCGGCACCCTTGAGCGCCGTGTCGAGCGCGCCGTCGATGCCGCCGGCGACCGAGGACATGCCGTCCTGGATCGCCTTGCCGTCGATGCCCGCGACCCCGTCGGCGACGTTCGACGCGACGGAGGACCCGAGGTCGGTGGCCTGCTGCACGGCCTGGGTCGAGCAGCCGGTGAGTCCGGCCAGGGCGATGCCGGCAGCGACGGCGGCGATCAGCGGGGTACGGAGGGAACGCATGGCGCGACCGTAACGGACGAGCCGGGAGGCCCGGCGCGAGTTGGCTGTGAACGTGCCGTCCCCGGGGCGGTCACGTGCGCGGCGGGGCCGCCCCGGGCCTCCTTCCCGAAGAACGTGTCAGGCGACGTAGGCGCGCGTCGCCGCGACCAGGGCGTCGACGCCGACCGGGATCGCGGTCTCGGCCTGCGGCGCGTAGAACGGCGAGTGGTTGCTCGGGATCTCCTCGCCGCGGCGGAAGCGCTCCGGGTCGGTGATACCCGTGAACCAGTACACGAGCGGCGCTCCGGCGGCGGTGGCGAGCTGGCCGACGTCCTCCGACGCCATGGCGAGCCCGATCTCCAGGTCGCGGGCTCCCGGCACCTCGGCGCGGATGGCCTCGAGCACGGTGGCGGCGGCCTCGGCGTCGTTCACGGTGACCTCGGCGCCCGGCGCGCGCACGATCGTCGGCTCGGACAGGCCTCCGGCCGTGCTCTCGGCCCGGACGATGCGCTCGATCGAGGCGATGATGCGCTGGCGGGTCTCCTCGTTGCGGGCCCGGGTCGAGATCTCGATCACGGCCTCGTCGGGGATGATGTTCGCCCGCGTGCCGGCGTGGAAGCTGCCGACGGTGACGACCCCCGCGTCGCTCGGCGAGACCTCACGGGCGACGACGGTCTGCAGCCGCACGACGGCCGAGGCCGCGGTAACGACCGGGTCGAGCGATGCCTGCGGCGCCGAACCGTGCGCCCCTCGGCCGTTGAAGGTCACCGTCAGCCGGTCGCTCGACGCCATCACGGGGCCGGTGCCCACCGCGACGATGCCGACCGGTGCGGGTGCGGAGTGCTGCCCGAGCACGACGTCCGGCTTCGGGAACCGCTCGACCAGGCCGTCCTCGACCATCGCGCGGGCGCCGGAGATGACCTCTTCAGCAGGCTGGAAGACGGCGACGACCGTGCCGCGCCAGTCCCCCGTCGTGGCGACCAGGCGCTCCAGCGTGCCGAGCAGCCACGTGACGTGGATGTCGTGGCCGCAGGCGTGCATGGTCGGGACCTCGCGGCCCTCGTCATCGGTGCCGACGTGCTCGCTGGCGTAGGACAGGCCGGTGCGTTCCTGCACGGGCAGGCCGTCCATGTCGGCGCGGAGCCAGACCACGGGGCCCTCGCCGTTCGACACGACACCGACGACGCCGGTGCCGCCGACGCCCGTCGTCACCTCGATCCCACCGATCTCGGCGAGCTTCGCAGCGATGACACCGGCGGTGCGGTGCTCCTGGAAGCCGAGCTCCGGGTGGGCGTGCAGGTCCTGGTAGATCGAGAGCAGGTCGAGAGTCACGCTGACCACGGTACAACCGCGAACGGCCCGGCCACCTGTTGCGGGTGACCGGGCCGTCGGACGGAGGACGGGCCTCCGCGCGTGTTGCTCGCGCTGGTGCTTACGCGTCCTGGCGCTTGAGACGCGCGTAGGAGCGCTGGCGAGCCGACGCGTCCAGCTCGACCTTGCGGATGCGCACGGCGGCGGGGGTGACCTCGACGCACTCGTCCTCACGGGCGAACTCGAGGCACTCCTCCAACGAGAGCTGACGCGACGGCGTCATCGACTCGAACGTGTCGGCGTTGGCCGACCGCATGTTGGTGAGCTTCTTCTCCTTGGTGATGTTCACGTCCATGTCGTCGGCGCGCGAGTTCTCGCCGATGACCATGCCCTCGTAGACCTCTTCGGTCGGGTTGACGAAGAACGACATCCGCTCCTGGAGGTTCGTGATGGCGAACGGCGTCACCACACCGGAGCGGTCGGAGACGATCGAGCCGTTGATGCGGGTCTGGATCGCGCCGGCCCACTCGTCGTAGCCGTGGAAGATCGCGTTGGCGATGCCGGTGCCGCGGGTCTCCGTGAGGAACGACGTGCGGAAGCCGATCAGGCCGCGCGACGGGACGATGAACTCCATGCGCACCCAGCCCGTGCCGTGGTTCGTCATGTTCTCCATGCGGCCCTTGCGAGCGGCCATGAGCTGCGTGATCGCGCCGAGGTACTCCTCCGGCGTGTCGATCGTCATGTGCTCGTACGGCTCCTGCAGCTTGCCGTTCTCGTCACGCTTCGTGACCACCTGCGGCTTGCCGACGGTGAGCTCGAAGCCCTCGCGACGCATCTGCTCGACCAGGATGGCGAGTGCGAGCTCACCACGACCCTGGACCTCCCACGCGTCGGGGCGGCCGATGTCGAGGACCTTGAGCGAGACGTTGCCGACGAGCTCGCGGTCGAGGCGTTCCTTGACCATGCGGGCGGTCAGCTTGTGGCCCTTGACCTTGCCGACGAGCGGGCTGGTGTTCGTGCCGATCGTCATCGAGATCGCCGGGTCGTCGACCGTGATGGTCGGCAGCGGGCGGACGTCCTCGGGGTCGGTCAGGGTCTCGCCGATGGTGATCGTGTCGAAGCCGGCGACGGCGACGATGTCACCGGGGCCCGCCGACTCGGCCGGGTAGCGGTCGAGCGCCTTCGTGATGAGGAGCTCGGTGATGCGGGCGTTGACGACGGTGCCGTCGTGCTTGACCCACGCGACCGTCTGGCCCTTCTTCATGGTGCCGTGGAAGATGCGCAGGAGCGCCAGGCGACCGAGGAACGGGGAGGCGTCGAGGTTCGTGACGTGCGCCTGCAGCGGGTGCTCGTCGTCGTACTTCGGGGCCGGGACGTGCTGGAGGATCGCTTCGAACAGCGGCTCGAGGTCGTCGTTGTCGGGCAGCTCGCCGTCGTTCGGCTTGTTGCGCGACGCGGCACCGTTGCGACCCGAGGCGTAGACCACCGGGACGTCGAGGATCGCGTCGAGGTCGAGGTCGTCGACCTCGTCCGACAGGTCGGAGGCGAGGCCGAGGAGCAGGTCCTGGGACTCGGAGACGACCTCGTCGATGCGGGAGTCGGGCCGGTCCGTCTTGTTGACGAGCAGGATCACCGGGAGCTTCGCGGCGAGCGCCTTGCGCAGCACGAAGCGGGTCTGGGGCAGGGGACCTTCGGAGGCGTCGACGAGCAGCACGACACCGTCGACCATGGAGAGGCCGCGCTCGACCTCACCACCGAAGTCGGCGTGACCGGGCGTGTCGATCACGTTGATGGTGATGGGGCCGTCCGCGCCGAACTCGGTCGCGTGCTTGCCGTTGTAGAGCACCGACGTGTTCTTCGCGAGGATCGTGATGCCCTTCTCGCGCTCGAGGTCGTTCGAGTCCATCATGCGGTCTTCGCCCTCGAAGTGGGCGTCGAACGAGTTGGTCTGCGTGAGCATCGCGTCGACGAGGGTGGTCTTGCCGTGGTCGACGTGTGCCACGATGGCGACGTTGCGCAGGTCGGACCGGGTGGCGAGCGCCATACAGGACATCCTTCAATTTCTGGGAGAGTGTCGGGCCAGTGTTTTCACAGCACCGCACCCGTGGGCAGAACGCCCGACACGCCAGTCTACCGGTAGTTCGCAAGCGACAGGAGTACAGCGCATGAGCCGTCGGCGAACGTGGGTCGAGATCACCATCGTCCTGCTGCTCTCACTCGGTGCCAGCGCGCTCTACTCGATCCTGCAGATCATCGACGACCTGTCGCAGACGACCCCGCTCGGCGAGCAGTCGACGGCCCTGAACACCTCGTCGACGACGGTGCAGTACGTCGACCTCGCCCGGCAGCTCCTCGGCATCGCGGTGGACCTGGCCCCGGTCGCGCTCGTCTGCTACCTGCTGTGGAGCACGTCGCGGCCGCACCTCGGGCGGCTCGGCATCGACCGGTTCCGGGCGAAGCCGGACCTGGGCGGCCCGGCGCTCATCGCGCTGTGCATCGGGATCCCGGGGCTCGCGCTGTACTTCGCGGGGCGGGCGCTCGGCATCACGGTCGCGGTCGACCCCGCCGCGCTCAACTCCTACTGGTGGACGGTCCCGGTCCTGCTGCTGTCCGCGATCCGCTCGGGCCTGCAGGAAGAGGTGATCGTGATCGGGTACCTCTACGCCCGACTCGGCGACCTGGGCTGTGGTCGCTGGCAGATGATCCTGTCGACCGCCCTGCTGCGCGGCAGCTACCACCTGTACCAGGGGTTCGGGGCCTTCATCGGCAACGCGGTGATGGGCGTCGTGTTCGGCTGGATCTACACGAGGTGGGGCCGGCTCCTGCCGCTCGTCATCACGCACGCGCTGCTCGACGCGGTGGTCTTCGTCGGGTACCCCTGGGTGGCGCACGCGTTCCCGCAGTTGTTCTCGTAGGCCGCGGAGCGCATCCACAGCCCCCGCACAGCGCGCCGAGGGGCAACCACCGCCGGGCCGCCCTACCGTGAGACCCATGAGCATCCCCGCGATCGGCGAGTCCGCCCCGTCGTTCACCCTGCCGGGGATGGTCGTGCGCGGCGGCGTCCGCACCGACGACGAGTACGACCTGTCCGCCGAGATCGGCCGCACCGTGGTGCTGGCCTTCTACCCGGGCGACGCGACGGCGGTCTGCACGGCCCAGCTCTGCAGCTACCAGGCCGAACTCGACGAGTTCACCGACCTCGGCGCGACCGTGTGGGGCATCAGCCCGCAGGCACTCGATTCGCACGAGGGCTTCGCCCGCGGATCCTCGCTCGCGTTCCCGCTGCTCAGCGACACCGCCGGTTCGGTGATCCGCGCCTACGGGGTGCAGGCCCCGGGCATCGGCCTGCGCCGATCGGTCTTCGTGATCGGCCCCGACGGCGTGGTCCGCTGGCGGCACATCGGCCTCGTCGGCTTGCGGTTCCCGAAGGCCGAGACCATCCGCGAACAGATCGAACTGCTCGTTTCGTAGCCCCCGGCGTGGGAGTCCACTGAATGCGTCGCGGTGGGGTATTGACACCCGAACTGGGGGCGACGACCATTGACCGCACGAGGGTCCGTCCAGGATCTGCCTCCCCGGGGAATCGGGTCGTCCGGAGATACGCGCCGGTGTGTCACACCCGCTCCCCGGGCGTCTCCGGGGAGGCATCTCGTACCCTCGTCCGGTGCCCACCACCATCATCGCCCCCGGCCTGCGCGCCCTCGCCGTCGTCCTCTGGGCCGTGGCCGTCGTGCTCGTCCCGCTGGCCCTGCTCGGCGGCGGCGCCCCCTGGCTCGTGCCGATACCGAGCATCGCCGTCGCGTTCGTCGCGTGGGCAGCGCTGTGGCGTCCCAGGATCGAGCTGACGCCGGAGCACCTGCGCATCGTGGACGTCCGGCGTACCAGCAGCTACACCTGGTCACGCATCAGCGAGGTGCGCACGAAGTACGGCATCGAGGTGGTCACCAGCGAGGGCGTCCGCCGCGTCTGGATCGCGACCCGCCCGACGGCGCGGCTCGCCGCGCACACCGGTGACCAGCCGGGAGGCCCGGATCGCCTGGACGTCGACGCTGCGGCCGCGCGGATGCTGGCCCACGTGCCCGCCCCGGCCGAGCAGGACGGTCCGCCCCCGTCGAGCGTGACGGCTGCGCCGATCACGCACCGCACCCACGGCTGGACCATCCTGGCGATGGTCGTCCTCGGGGTCGCGGCGTCGCTGGCGGCGGCACGGTTCTAGCGGTCGCGCGGTCCTCGCGGCCGTGGCGCTCGGACGGAACCCGATGCAGAACGACACCCCCGACGTCGTGCGACGTCGGGGGTGTCGTTCGTGTGCGGTGTCGTTCGCGAACCGTGTCGTTCGTGAACTCGGTCGCGACTACTTCGTGTAGCCGACGTCCTGCCACTTGACCGAGTACTGCTGGAACTGCGCCGGACCGTAGTTCACCAGGTCCTTGCGCACGCCCCAGGCGTACGGCTCGGCGAACAGCGGGATGGTGCCGGCGACCGCGACGATCTTCTTGTCGATCGCCTGGGCGTCCTTGATGCGGGCATCCGGGTCGAGTTCGGCGTTCGCCTTGTCCCACGCGGCACCGAGGGAGTCGTCCGTCACGCCGGTGTAGTTCTGGCCGGCGTCGGCGGGGTAGTAGATCGACTTCAGCGACGAGATCGGGAACGGCGTGCCCTGCCACGCGAAGTACGTGGCGTCGAAGTCACGCGTCGTCGTGGTGATGTACTTCGTGAAGAAGTCGTCGGTGGGCACGGTGTCGATGGTCACCTTGAAGCCGGCGAGCTTGGTCTGCTGCTGCACGAGCTGCGCGATGTTCGCCGAGTTCGGGTTGTCCGACGGGATCACGAAGCGGACGTCGAGTTCCTTGCCGCCCTTGGTCGCGTAGCCGTCCGAGCCGATCTTCCAGCCGGCGTCCTCAAGCTTCGACTTCGCCTTGTCGGTGCTGTAGCCGTAGACGCTCGACACGTCGTCCTGGTAGCCCTCCTGACCGGGCAGGTACGTCAGGTTGTTGAGCACGTCACCCGGGCTCTTGACCGGCGACAGGATCGCCTGGGCGAGCACCTTGCGGTTGATCGCCTGCGCGAACGCCTGGCGCACGTCCTGGTCCTTGAAGACGTCCGAGGTGCCGTTCAGCGTGATCTGGCGCTGCGTGGTACCGAGCGACCGCTCGATCTTCGAGTCGGACCGCGAGTTCGCCGTCTTGAGGTTGTCGGCGCTGCCGTTCAGGTTGAAGGCGTCGAGCTCCTTGTTGCCGTACGCCTGGGCGACACCGTCACGGGACACCGTCTTGAAGACGATCGTGTCGAGCTTGCCCTCGTCGCCCCACCACTTCGGGTTCTTCGCGAACGTGAGCACGCCGCCGTTGGCGTCGAAGGACTTCACGATGTACGGGCCACCGGAGACGTAGGTCTTGCCGTCGGCGGCGTACGGACCCTTGGCCCAGGCCTTGTTGAAGTGCTCGGGGGTGTCGACAGCCCAGTACGGGTAGATGGAGCCCAAGACGCTCGCCCAGTCGGCGTTGGTCTTCGAGAACGTCATGATGACGTCACGCTCGTCGGAGCCCTGCTTGACCGAGTCCACGTCCTCCCACACGTTGGTGGCCAGGGGCGCGAAGGCCTTGTTCGTGCCGTTCAGCGCTTTCCAGTTCGCGATGACGTCCTTCGCGCTGATCGGGGTGCCGTCCGACCACACGGCCTTCGGGTTGATCTTGATCTCGACGGTCTGGGGCGAGTCCTTGGTCAGCTCGACGGACGTCGCGTAGTCCTTGTTCGCCTCCCACTCGCCGTTCTCCTTGAACTGGATGAAGCCCGGCAGGTAGGCACCCGAAATGGTCTGGTCGTCGACGGTTCCGGAGTCGAGGTTGTTGATCTGGAAGTTCGCCGGTGCGCTGTCGATCGGCAGGGTGATCGACCCACCGTCCTTGACGTCGGCGCGGTCCGCGACGGTCCAGCCGGTCGACTTCAGTGACGACTCGGCGACCGCGGAGCTGCTGTTGCCAGCCTGTCCGCCGCCCGAGCAGCCCGCCAGCACGACGGCGGCAGCCGCAGCGGTGGCGAGGACGGCGATGCCCTTGATCCTCTTTCGCATGGCGAGGATTCCCTTTCGTTGTGGTTCGCGCAGATCGCGCTGGACCGCGGCGGCCCCCGCCGTCGCGTCTGTTGGTTGAGAACCCTAGCCACATCCGAAGGCGGCACAAGGGTCTGTGCGATGAATCGAAACACGCTCGTAACGAATGTTGCATAGCGTCACTTCCGTTGTCCCAACCAGTCGCCCGAACGGCTAGCCTGTCGCCACCGACAACGCCGTCCGGTCGGACGGCCGCACCCAGAGGTCACGAACCACATGCTCGCCTTCATCGCAAAGCGGATCGTCAACTACATCGTGCTGACGATCGTGGCGACCACGCTCGGGTACATCCTCGCCAGCACGACGCTCAACCCGGCCGCCCGGTTCCTGGGGCGCAACCCGGCCGTGCCGCAGGGCACCATCGAGGCGTCGCTCCGCAAGCTCGGCGCCGATCCGGACACCCCGCTCCTGGTCCGCACCTGGGACTGGTGGGTCGGTCTGGTGACACACGGCTCGCTCGGCATGAGCACCCGCGGCACCGAGGTGACGGCCGACATCATCGCCCGCTCCGGGACGAGCCTGCGGCTGCTCGTGATCGGCACACTGCTCGGCGCGATCCTCGGGGTGCTCCTCGGCGTCTGGAACGCGGTCCGCCAGTACCGCACCTCCGACCAGGTCTCGACGTACCTGTCGTTCGCGGTGCTCGCCACCCCGACCTTCGTCATCGCGGTCGTGCTGATGATCCTCGCGACCACGCTCAACCAGGGCGTCGGGACGCAGGTGATCCGGTTCACCGGTGAGTACACGCCGGGGGTGACCGGGTTCTTCCCGGTGCTCGGCGACCGGCTCGGGCACCTGTTGTTACCGACGATCTCGCTGACGATCGGCGCCGTCGCCACGTACTCGCGCTACCAGCGCTCGGCGATGCTCGACGTGCTGTCGAACGACTTCATCCGCACCGCACGCTCGAAGGGCCGCACCCGCGGGTCGGCGATCATGCGCCACGGCGTGCGGGTCGCCCTCATCCCGATGTCGACCTTCTTCGCGTACTCGTTCGGACTCATCCTGACCGGCGCGAGCATCACCGAGCTGGTCTTCAGCTGGCACGGCATGGGCGAGTACTTCGTCCAGAGCATCAGCAACAACGACATCAACGCGGCATCGGGCACGATCCTCTTCACGGCGATCCTCGTGCTCATCGCAGGGACCCTCGCGGACCTGCTGTACGCCGCGCTCGACCCGCGAGTGAGGGTGTGACCCGTGTCTGTTCTCGACCCCACGACCACGACCACCGCCGGTGACCCCGGCGACGGCAACGCCGGGACGCCGGCGCACGTCATCGAGGTGACGGGCGGCCGCACCCCGCTCTGGCGCAAGGTGTTCGGCACCTGGCGCGCGCGCATCGGCGGCAGCGCCCTGCTCCTCATCATCCTCTGGGCGTTCCTCGGCCCGTACCTGTACCACTGGAACGCCGTCGACTCCGACGGACTGGCGTTCGGCATGCCGCCGAGCGCCGCGCACTGGTTCGGCACGAACGACATCGGCCAGGACATCTACGCGCAGACCCTGGTCGGCCTGCAGAAGTCGCTGCTCATCGGCCTGATCGCCGGGCCGGCGGCGACCCTGATCGCCGGCATCGTCGGCGCGATCGCCGGGTACTTCGGCGGCGTCACCGACCGGCTGCTCGTGTGGGTCATCGACCTGCTGCTCGTGATCCCGTCGTTCTACGCGCTCGTGCTGCTCAGCCCGGTCTTCAAGAACCTGACGTGGGTGGCCCTCATCGTCGGCCTCGCGGTGTTCAGCTGGATGGTGATGGCCCGGGTGATCCGCGGGCAGACGATGTCCCTGCGCGAGCGCGACTACGTCAAGGCCGCCCGGTTCATGGGCGTCCCGGCGTTCACGATCATCCGCCGGCACATCCTGCCGAACGTGGCGTCGCTGCTCATCATCGACGCGACGCTCGGCGTCGGCGCCGCGATCCTGGCGGAGAGCTCGCTGAGCTTCTTCGGCTTCGGCATCCAGATCCCCGACGTCTCGCTCGGCACCCTGCTCGCCGCCGGCAGCCAGTCCGCCGTCACCCGCCCGTGGCTGTTCGTCCTGCCCGCCGCGACGCTCGTCGCGACCGTGCTCTCGACCAGCCTGCTCGGCGACGCCCTGCGCGACGCCATCGACCCCACCTCCGGAGCCAACCGTGACTGAGCCGCTGCTCACCGTGTCCGACCTGTCGGTCACGTTCAACCCGAAGACCAAGCCCGTCTACGCGGTCCGGGGCGTCGACTACTCGGTGGCCCCCGGTGAGTTCCTCGGCATCGTGGGCGAGTCGGGTTCCGGCAAGTCGGTGTCCTCGATGGCCGTGATGGGCCTGCTGCCGTCGTCCGCCCAGGTGCAGGGCAGCATCCGGTTCGACGGCCAGGAGCTCGTCGGCAGGAACGACCGCGAGATGTCGGCGCTGCGCGGCCGGGACATCGCGATGGTGTTCCAGGACCCGCTGTCCGCCCTGACGCCGGTGTACACGATCGGCCAGCAGATCATCGAGGGCCTGCGCCTGCACGACCGCTCCCTCACCCAGCACGCCGCACGCACCCGCGCCGAGGAACTCCTGCGCATCGTCGGCATCCCGAACCCGGCGCGACGACTCGACGCGTTCCCGCACGAGTTCTCCGGCGGCATGCGCCAGCGCGCGATGATCGCCACCGCCATCGCGAACGACCCGAAGCTGATCATCGCGGACGAGCCCACCACGGCGCTCGACGTGACGATCCAGGCGCAGATCCTCGACGTGCTGCAGACCGCCAAGGACATGACCGGTGCGGCCGTCGTGCTCATCACGCACGACCTCGGCGTCGTCGCCGGCAACGCCGACCGCGTCGCCGTGATGTACGCCGGCCGGATCGTCGAGACGGCGCCGGTGCTCCCCCTGTTCCGTGAACCAGTGATGCCGTACACGATCGGGCTGCTCCGCTCGATGCCGAACATGACGTCCGCCCGCACCGAGCGGCTCGTCCCGCTCGACGGCCGCCCGCCCCTGCTCACGCAGAAGCCGACCGGCTGCCCGTTCGCCGACCGCTGCCCCGCCGTCATCGACGCCTGCCGCGACGGCGAACCCGCCCTCGTCGCACCGTCGGTGCCGCAGAGCGCCGACAACCCGGTCCTGACCGGCGCCGTCCAGACGATCGGCAACGGCACCCTGCTCGACGACCACACCGCCGCGTGCATCCGTCGCGACGAGATCGCCGCGGGCACCCTCGAGCGCTCGGAGATCTTCCCCCGCCCCGAGGACGTCCCCGAGGCAGCGGTCGACCACGGCGACGAGGTCGTGCTCGAGCTGCAGGACGTCGTCAAGACGTTCCCGCTCACCAAGGGCGCGCTCTTCCGCCGGCAGATCGGCGAGGTGCACGCGGTGGACGGCATCTCCCTGACGCTCAAGCGCGGCCAGGTGCTCGGTCTGGTCGGCGAGTCCGGCTGCGGCAAGACGACCACCATCATGGAGATCCTCGAGCTCGCCGGTGCCCAGCACGGCACCATCCGGGTGAACGGCGTCGACACCGCCTCGCTGTCCAAGAAGGACCGTCTGGCCCTGCGCCGCGACATCCAGGTCGTGTTCCAGGACCCGATGGCGTCGATCGACCCGCGCCTCGACATCGGCTCGGTGATCGGCGAGCCCCTCACCGTGCACGGCGTCGCGAAGGACGAGATCCGCCGGCGGGTGCGCGAGGTCCTCGAGCTGGTCGGGCTCGAGCCGAGCTACATCGACCGGTACCCGCACGAGTTCTCCGGCGGCCAGCGGCAGCGCATCGGCATCGCCCGTGCGCTCATCGTCGAGCCGAAGATCCTGGTGCTCGACGAGCCGGTCTCCGCGCTCGACGTCTCGGTGCAAGCCGGTGTGATCAACCTGCTCGAGGACCTCAAGCACCGCCTCGGGCTGTCCTACCTGTTCGTGGCGCACGACCTGTCCGTCGTCCGGCACATCGCCGACGACGTCGCGGTCATGTACCTCGGCCGCATCGTCGAGTACGGCGACGGCGACGCGGTCTTCTCGGACCCGCAGCACCCGTACACCCGGGCCCTGCTGTCGGCCGTGCCGGTGCCGGACCCGATGGCCGAGGCCGCCCGCGGGCGCATCCTGCTCGAGGGCGACCTGCCCTCCCCCACGGAGCGCATCGACGGCTGCCGGTTCCGCACGCGCTGCCCGCTCTACCAACTCCTCGACGAGGGCCGGCAGGAGCAGTGCCGCACGATCGACCCGGGTCTCGAGCCCGTGCACGGCCGCGGAGTCGCCTGCATCCAGACCGACCAGGAGCACCTGCTCACCGAGCGGGTCGACGCGGTCGTCTGACGACGCTGGTCACGCCGTGGACGTGACCAGCAGACGGACGGGAGGCCCGGCACACGTCGTGCGCCGGGCCTCCCGTCCGTCCTGTCGTCCCGATCGCGAGCCGCGTCAGGCTCCCAGCCACAGGCTGAGCAGCGAAGCGGCGAGCAGCGCCAGCGCCGCTGCGCCGACCGCCAGGGCCGGCACGTCCCAGCCGCGCACGGGGTCGCCGGCGCCGGTGCCGTCGCGGTGCTCGGACCAGCGGTCGAGCAGCACCGTCATCTCGTCGGGCTGTCGCAGGACGGCCCGCTCACCGCGCCGGGCCGGCTTCGGCCGCGGCAGCGACGGACCGCCCCAGCACTGCACCTTCCGGCCGGCGACCGTCTCGATCACGATCTGCCAGCGGAGCCGGACGTCGGCGACGGCCTGCCAGGGCACCACGGTGCGGCGGAGCGGGTTGACCACGGTGACGGCGCGCTCGTCGATGACGATGCACGGGCGGTAGGTCAGGACCCAGAGCGCCCAGACGAGCACGGCGATCGGGCCGGCGGCCCGGAGGACGACGTCCCAGCTCCCCCGGAACGCCGCATCGCCGAGCAGGAACAAGCCCAGGACGGCGACGAGGCCGGACGCCACCGCGCCCCCGCGACCAGCGCGGAGGACGACGGGGCGTCCGGCCTCGTTCGTGTCCAGGTGGATCAGCGTCCGAACTCGAACCCGGCACCGGGGATGGCGGCCAGGAGGTCCTTCGTGTACTGCTCCTTCGGGGCGGCGAAGACCTCGTCGGTCGTCGCCTTCTCGACGATCTGCCCACGGCGCATCACGCACACGTTGTCCGCGACGAGGCGGACGACCGCGAGGTCGTGCGTGATGAACAGGTACGTCAGGCCGAGATCGGTCTGCAGCTCGGTGAGCAGGTCGAGGATCTGCCCCTGCACGAGCACGTCGAGCGCGGAGACGGCCTCGTCGAGGACGATGACCTCCGGCTTGAGCGCCAGCGCGCGGGCGACGGCGATGCGCTGTCGCTGGCCACCGGACAGCTCGTTCGGGTAGCGGTTCACCATCGACTTCGGCAGCGCGACCTGATCGAGCAGCTCGAGCACCCGCGCGCGACGCGAGGCCTTGTCGCCCACCTTGTGCGTGGCGAGCGGCTCGGCGATCGTGTTCCCGACGTTGTACATCGGGTCCAGGGAGCCGTACGGGTCCTGGAACACCGGCTGCACGCGGCGGCGGAAGTCGAAGAGGTCCTTGCCCTTCAGCGCGCCGATGTCGATGCCGTCGAACTGCACGGTGCCGCTCGTGATGCTCTCGAGCTGCAGGACGAGCTTCGCGACGGTCGACTTGCCCGAACCGGACTCACCCACGAGCGCCGTGGTGGTGCCCTTCTGGATCGAGAACGACACGTCGTCGACGGCCTTGAGCTCGCGGGTGGCCAGGCTCTTGCCGCGCAGCTTGTAGACCTTCTCGAGGTTCTTCACCACGATGAGGTCCTCGGCCGGGCGGTGCTCGCGCTCCTGGGCCCGGGCGATCAGCTCGGCGTCGTCGTTGCCGGCGTCGGCGATGTCGACCCGCTCGTGCTGCACCTTCGACTGGATGCGACGGCTGGCCAGCGACGGGGCCGCCGCGACGAGACGCTGCGTGTACGGGTGCTGCGGGTTGGCCAGGATCTCCTTCGAGGGACCGGCCTCGACGACCTGGCCCTTGTACATCACGACGAGCTTCTCGGCGCGCTCGGCGGCGAGGCCGAGGTCGTGCGTGATGAACAGCACCGAGGTGCCGAAGTCGCGGGTCAGGCTCTCGAGGTGGTCGAGGATGACGCGCTGGACGGTGACGTCGAGCGCACTCGTCGGCTCGTCGGCGATGAGCAGCTGCGGGCGGCTCGACAGACCGATGCCGATGAGCACGCGCTGGCGCATGCCGCCGGAGAACTCGTGCGGGTACTGCTTCAGGCGGGTCGACGCGTCGCCGAGGCCGGCTTCCTGCAGGACCTCGACGGCACGGTCGCGGACGGCCTTCTTGCCGGTCGCCATGCCGTTCGCACGGATCGCCTCTTCGACCTGGAAACCGATCGACCACAGCGGGTTGAGGTTCGACATCGGGTCCTGGGGGACGTAGCCGATCTCCTTCCCGCGGATCTCCGACATCTCCTTGTCGCTCAGTCCGACGAGCTCGCGCCCGTTGAACTTGATCGAGCCGCCGGTGACCTCACCGGTGCCGGGGAGCAGCTTGATGATCGCCTGGGCGCTCGTCGACTTGCCCGAACCGGACTCGCCGACGATGGCCAGGCGCTCGCCCTGCTCGAGGGTGAGGTTGACGCCGCGGACGGCCTGCACGAGGCCGCTCTGCGTCTTGAAGCCGACCTGCAGGTCGGTGATCTCGAGCAGCGGCGCGCCGGAACCACCGGTGCGGCTGCTGTTCGTCTGGGTCAGTGTCTCGCTCATCGGCGGGCCCTCGCCTTCGGGTCGAGCGCGTCGCGCACCACGTCACCGAGGAGCAGGAACGCGAGCACGGTGATGGACAGGGCAGCCGACGGCCAGAAGATCGTCGACGGGTTCGTGCGGATCGACGTCTGGGCGGTGCCGATGTCGAGGCCCCAGCTGAGGGCCGACGGCGGCAGACCGATGCCGAGGAACGACAGCGTCGCCTCGGCGACGATGAACGTGCCGAGCGACACGGTCGCGACCACGATGACCGGAGCCAGCGAGTTCGGGATGACGTGGCGCACGAGCGTCCGGAACCGGCTGACGCCAAGGGCCGCCGACGCCATGACGTAGTCGGCCTGCTTGGCGCTCAGCACGGCACCGCGCATGATGCGGGCGATCTGCGGCCACGCGAAGGCCGCGAGGACGAGCGCGACGGTGATCGCGTTGCGCGCGGGGATGACGGACATGATCACGATCGCACCGAGGACGGTGGGGATCGAGAAGAAGATGTCACCGATGCGGGACACGATCGTGTCGAGCCAGCCGCCGTAGAAGCCGGCCAGGGACCCGATCACGATGCCGACGATCGACACCAGGATCGTCGCGACGATGCCGACGATGAGCGAGTTCTGGGCACCCCAGATCACGCGGGCGTAGACGTCCGAGCCCTGACGCGTGAAGCCGAGGATGTGCCCGGCCTCGGGTCCGCCGTCACTGTTGTCGAGGTTCGACGCCCGCGGGTCGACGTGGGCGAAGAGCCCCGGGAAGACCGCGACGACGATGATCAGCAGGATCAGGATCGAGGAGATCCAGAACGTCGGGCGGGTCCGCATCGACTCCCAGGCATCGGTCCACAGGGAACGGGTCTTCTCGTCCTCGTTGACCTGGTCGACCGCCTGCAGGGGGGTTTCTTCGAGCGGGGCGACGTAGTGCGTCGCCGAGCGGGGTGCGGCGTTACTTGGCATAGCGGATCCTCGGGTCCAGGACGGCGTAGAGCAGGTCCACCAGGAGGTTGGCGAGCATGAAGATGATGACCATCACGGCGACGAAGGAGACCACCGTCGGGCCCTCGCCGAGCTTGACGGCGCGGAACACCGTGCCGCCGACACCGTTGATGTTGAAGATGCCCTCGGTGACGATCGCGCCGACCATCAGGTTGCCGATGTCGACACCCAGGTAGGTCACCACGGGGATGAGCGAGTTCCGGAAGATGTGCACGCCGACGACACGACGACGGGGCAGCCCCTTGGCCGTGGCGGTCCGCACGAAGTCGGCACTCATGTTCTCGGCGACGCTGGCCCGGGTCAGACGCACGATGTACGCGAACGAGACCGAGGCGAGGACGATCGCCGGCAGGACGAGTTCACTCCACGGCGCCTCGCCGGACACCGTGACCCGGAACAGTCCGAGCTTGATGCCGAAGACGTACTGCAGCACGAACCCGACGACGAAGGTCGGCACCGAGATGAGCAGGAGCGACACGACGAGCGCGGTGGCGTCGAACAGCTTGCCCTTGCGCAGACCCGCGATGACGCCGACGACGATGCCGGCGACGGCCTCGAACACGAGCGCGAGGATCGCCAGGCGCGCGGTGATCGGGAAGGCCGATGCCAGCTGCTGGCTGACCGGCAGACCCGAGTAGGTCACGCCGAGGTCGCCGCGGAACACGCCGCCGATCCAGAGCAGGTACTGCACGATGAACGGCTTGTCGAGGTTGTACTGCTGACGCAGCGTCTCGATGACCTGCGGCGACGGCTGCCGGTCGCCGAACAGCGCGGCGATCGGGTCGCCGGGCAGCGAGAAGACCAGGAAGTAGATGAGGAACGTGGCCCCGAAGAACACGGGGATGAGTTGCAGGAGGCGCTTGCCGAGGTACCAGAGCATCAGATCACTGCCCGGTCCGGAGCGATGTCGATCAGGTTCATTGTGGTGAGGGGTGGACGGTCCGAGGGTCGGCACGGATGTCCGGTGCGGGAGGGCGCCCGCTGTGTGGGGGTGTTGTCACCGTGGTACGGGGGTTCGGGGACCTGTGCGGTCCCCGAACCCCCGTCCGGTGATCGCGAAGCAGGATACCTGCTCGCGCTTCGGTCTCTAGGAGACCTGGATCAGTTGTTGACCTCGATGTCGTAGTACAGCGGCACCGAGTTCCAGCCGAACTTGACGTTCGACACGTTGTCCGCGTTCCAGACACCGGTCACGTTGGAGTACCAGAGCGGGATCTCGGGCAGGTCCTCGAACAGGAGTTCCTGTGCCTGGTCGAAGGACTTGTTGCCCTCTTCGACGGTCGCAGCCGAACGGCCCTTGGCGAGCAGCTCGTTGTACTCCTTGGAGTCGTACCGCGAGTAGTTGTTCGACGAGCCCTCACCCATGGTCGGGCCGAGGAAGTTGTACAGCGACGGGTAGTCGGCCTGCCAACCGGTGCGGCTCCCGCCCGTGAGCTTGTCGTTCGTCTGGAGGTCCAGGGCTTCCTGGAACGTCGGGATCGCGTTGCCCTCGGCCTTGATGCCGAGCGTGTTCGAGATCGAGTTCGTGACCGCGGTCACCCAGGCCTCGTGGCCACCATCGGCGTTGTACGTGATGGTGAGCGTGTCGTCGTACTTCGAGATCTTGTCGGCCTCGGCCCAGAGCTTCTTGGCCTCGGACTCGTCGTAGTCCAGGACGTCCGAACCGTCGAGGTCGTCGTTCCAGCCGGCGATCACCGGGGAGGTGAAGTCCTTGGCCGGGGTGCGGGTGCCGTCGAAGATCTTGTCGGTGATCTGCTTGCGGTTGATCGCCATCGAGACGGCCTCGCGACGCAGCTTGCCCTCTTCACCCTTCCAGTGGTCGAGGTAGTAGGGCAGGTAGATCGCCTGGAAGATCGCGGCGGGCTGGTTGACGTTCGAGTCCGGGAAGTCGGACTTGTAGGTCTTGAACGCGCTGTCCGGCACGGCGTCGAGGACGTCGAGGTTGCCGCCCTGGGCGTCGGAGTACGCGGTGTCCTGCGAGGCGTAGAACGTGATCGTGAGACCACCGTTCTTCGGCTTGCGCTTGCCCTCGTAGTCCTTGTTGGTGACGAGCTTGATGGACTGGTTGTGCGTCCAGGCCTTCTTACCGTCGAGCTTGTACGGACCGTTGCCGATCGGGTTCTCACCGAACGCCTTGGTGTCGTCGTAGAACGCCGACGGGAGCGGCACGAACGCCGAGTAGCCGAGCGACAGCGGGAAGTCGGACTGCGCCGACTTCAGCGTGACGGTGAACTCGTCGTCGTCCACGACCTTGAGGCCGGTGAGCTCGGAGTCCTTGTCGGCGTTGTAGCCCTCGATGTTCTCGAAGAAGTAGCTGGCGCCCTGGGCGTTCGACTTCTGGGCTGCCCAGTTCCACGCCTTGGTGAACGACTCGGCCGTGACCTTCTCGCCGTTGGTGAAGGTGTAGTTGGTGTTCAGCGTGATGTCGAACGTCTTCGAGTCATCGGTGTCGATGCTCTTGGCGACCTCGTTGACCGGCTTGCCGTCGGCGTCGTACGAGACGAGGCCTTCGAAGAGCGAGTCGATGATCTTGCCGCCACCGGTCTCGGTGGTGTTCGACGGGATCAGCGGGTTCTGCGGCTCGCTGCCGTTCGTGGTGACGATCCCGGACGCGTTCGCCGAGCCCGAGTCACCGCCGTTCGACGAGCTGTTGCTGGAGCAGGCGGTCAGGGCGAGTGCTGTGGCCCCGAGCACGGCG
Source organism: Curtobacterium sp. MCSS17_005 (assembly GCF_003234225.2). Classification (NCBI taxonomy): domain Bacteria; kingdom Bacillati; phylum Actinomycetota; class Actinomycetes; order Micrococcales; family Microbacteriaceae; genus Curtobacterium; species Curtobacterium sp. MCSS17_005. The sequence continues at coordinate 926,118 of NZ_CP126258.1, read as the reverse complement.
AGGGCTGAGAGCCCGGCGCGCTTCTTGATCAAGGTTCCTCCTGGTGCATGGGACGCGCAGGGCACAGCGGTGTCACCCGGGCGCGTTTGACCTTTGCACTGTAGGCAAGGTGAACAGCGGCGTCCAAACCCAGGGGCGAACGGTTACACGCCGGTAACCAACTTGCACGATCCTTGCGAGAAGATGCAACATTCGCGCGCGTGCCGGTAAAGAGTGCGTTTTTGTTGCATCCGCATGAAATCCATTGCACTCCGTCACACTTCTGTGCAAGTCGGGGGACGGCCGAGCATCGCTCAGGGGTACGGTTCCGGGGCTGCGCCGAGCGGTCAAGACCTGCCGTGGGTGGCGCGCCGAGTGGTCACGAACTGTCGGTCGGCGTGGGTCCGGACGACGGTTCGTGACCGCTCGGCGGAACTGAGCGGGGTGTTGTGACCACCCGAGACGCGACCGTGCCACCGGCCGGACACGACCGTGCCCCGCCCGGAGGATCGGACGGGGCACGAGGTGCGCGGCGACGACGGGGTGTCGGCGCCGGTCGGGATCAGGCGAACGCCTCGATCGGCGGGCAGGCGCACACCAGGTTGCGGTCCCCGTACGCCTGGTCGATGCGACGCACCGGGGGCCAGTACTTCCGGCCGCTGATGCCCGGCAGCGGGTAGACGGCCTGCTCGCGGGTGTAGGCGTGCGCCCACTCCCCCGAGATCACCGACGAGGCCGTGTGCGGGGCGTGCACGAGCGGGTTGTCGTCCGCCGGCCACTCACCGCGCTCGACCGCCGCGGCCTCGGCCCGGATCGCGAGCATGGCGTCGACGAAGCGGTCGAGCTCGGCGAGGTCCTCGCTCTCGGTCGGTTCGACCATGAGCGTGCCCGCCACCGGGAACGACATCGTCGGCGCGTGGAACCCGTAGTCGACCAGGCGCTTCGCGACGTCGTCGACCGTGATGCCGGTGGTGTCACGCAGCGGGCGGAGGTCGAGGATGCACTCGTGCGCGACCAGTCCGTCGTCGCCCGTGTACAGCACCGGGAACGCGTCGCGCAGACGAGCAGCGATGTAGTTCGCCCCGAGGACCGCGGCCTCGGTCGCACGGGTGAGGCCCTCGAGCCCCATCATCCGGACGTAGGTCCACGTGATGGGCAGGATGCTCGGGCTGCCGTACGGCGCCGCACTGACCGGGCCGCCGGCGTGGGCCAGGCGGTCGTCCGCCTCGGCAGCGGTCGCACCGGAGCGCCGGTCGGCCTGCTGCGCGAACGGGTGGCCGGGCAGGAACGGTGCCAGGTGCGCCTTCGCGGCGACGGGTCCCACGCCGGGGCCACCACCGCCGTGCGGGATGCAGAAGGTCTTGTGCAGGTTGAGGTGCGACACGTCGCCGCCGAAGTCGCCGAAGCGGGCGTGGCCCAGCAGCGCGTTGAGGTTCGCGCCGTCGACGTAGACCTGGCCGCCGGCGTCGTGCACGGCGTCGCAGATCTCGCGGATGTCGTGCTCGTAGACGCCGTGGGTCGACGGGTACGTGATCATCAGGGCCGCGAGGGTGTCGGCATGGGCGGCGACGCGGGCCCGGAGGTCCTCGAGGTCGACGTTGCCGTTCTCGTCGCAGGCCACGACGACGACCTTCATGCCGGCGAGCACGGCGGACGCGGCGTTCGTGCCGTGCGCGCTCGACGGGATCAGGCAGACCGTACGCTCGCTGTCGCCGTTGGCCTGGTGGTACCCGCGGATGGCCAGCAGGCCGGCGAGCTCACCCTGGCTGCCGGCGTTCGGCTGCAGGGACACGGTGTCGTAGCCGGTGACCTCGGCGAGCCACGACTCGAGGTCGCCGATCATGTCGAGGTACCCCTCGACGTCCTCGCGCGGTGCGAACGGGTGGATGTTCGCGAACTCCGGCCAGGTCACGGCGGCCATCTCGGTCGCCGCGTTGAGCTTCATCGTGCAGCTGCCGAGCGGGATCATGCCGCGGTCGAGCGCGTAGTCCTTGTCGGACAGGTGCTTGAGGTACCGCATCATGCGGGTCTCGCTGCGGTGTGCGCTGAACACGGGGTGCGTCAGGTAGTCGCTCTCGCGCTGCAGGGCGGCCGGGAGGCCCGTGGCCGCGTCGCGCACGGCGGTCTCGGTCGCGGGGACGGTCACGTCCACCGCCCCGAGCACGCCCGCGAGCGCCACGACGTCGTCGGGCGTGGTCGTCTCGTCGACGGACAGCTGGAACGTGTCGGCGTCCACGACGTGCAGCAGGTAGCCGGCGTCCTGCGCTGCCGCGACGATCGCCTCGGCGCGACCGACGGCCCGCAGGGTGAGCGTGTCGAAGAAGGCGTCGTGCACGACCTCGACCCCGGCGTCACGCGCCACGGCGGCGAGCGCACCGGTGGTCCGCGCGACCCGGCCGGCGATGAACCGCAGGCCCTCGGGCCCGTGGTAGACCGCGTACATCGAGGCCATCACGGCGAGCAGGACCTGCGCGGTGCAGATGTTGCTCGTCGCCTTCTCGCGGCGGATGTGCTGCTCGCGGGTCTGCAGGCTGAGGCGGTAGGCCATCTGACCGTCGGCGTCGAAGGACACCCCGACCAGGCGACCGGGGAGCTGACGCTCGAGGCCGGCGCGCACCGCGAGGTAGCCGGCGTGCGGGCCACCGAAGCCGAGCGGGACGCCGAAGCGCTGGCTCGTCCCGACGGCCACGTCGGCACCCAGGTCGCCGGGGCTGGCGAGCAGGGTCATCGCGAGCAGGTCGGCCGCGACGACGGCGATGCCGCCACCGGCGTGGACCCGCTCGATGACGGACGACGGGTCGACGATGCGGCCCGAGGCGCCCGGGTACTGCAGGATGACGCCGAACGCACCGTCGAGCTGGTCGTCGCTCGGGCCGTCAGCAGCGTCGAACGCGCGCAGCGTGATGCCCACGGCGTCGGCACGGTGGTCGAGCAGTGCACGGGTCTGCGGCAGCAGGTCGGCGTCGACGAGGAACGCGTCGCCCTTGACCTTGGACGCGCGGCGGGCGAGGAGCATGCCCTCGACCACGGCGGTGCCCTCGTCGAGCATCGAGGCGCCGGCGGTGGCCATGCCGGTCAGGTCGGACACCATCGTCTGGAAGTTGATCAGTGCTTCGAGGCGGCCCTGCGAGATCTCCGGCTGGTAGGGCGTGTACGCCGTGTACCAGCTCGGGTTCTCGAGCACGTTGCGCTGGATCACCGCGGGCGTGTGGGTGCCGTGGTAGCCGAGGCCGATCATGGCGCGACGGACGGTGTTGCGGCCGGCCTTCGCGCGGAGTTCGGCGAGCGCCTCGGTCTCGCCGACGGCAGCCGGGATCACCGAGTCGGCGACGGGGCCGACGTGGATGGACTCCGGGATCGCCGCACGGACCAGGGCGTCGAGCGACGGCTGCCCGACGACGTCGAGCATGGCCTGCTGGTCGGCCGGGGTGGTGCCGATGTGGCGGTCGGCGAAGTTCGTCTGGAGGTTCTCGAACGCGGTCATGCGATGGAGGCCCGGTACGCGTCGTGGTCCATCAGGTCCTCGGGGAACGAGGTGCCGTCGACCTTGATCTTCACGAGCCAGCCGGCACCGAACGGGTCCTGGTTGACGGTGTCGGGGGTGTCGACGACGGCGTCGTTGACCGCGACGACCTCGCCCTCGATCGGGGCGAAGAGCTCGCCGACGCTCTTGGTCGACTCGATCTCGCCGATCTGGTCGCCGGCGGTGGTGGCGGTGCCGACGGCGGGGAGCTCGACGTAGACGACGTCACCGAGCTGCTCGGCGGCGTGGTCGGTGATGCCGACGGTGACGGTGTCGCCCTCGACGAGCAGCCACTCGTGGTCGGCCGTGTACTGGAGTGCGGTCTGGTCGGTCATGGGGTCAGCCTTTCGAGGCGCGGCGGTAGAAGGGGAACGCGGAGACCGTGCTGGGGACGGCAGTCCCGCGGACGTCGATGTGGAGGACCTGTGCCCCGTCCGACACGGCGGCGAGCGCGGCCGGGTCGACGAAGGCCATCGCGACCGGGTGGCCGAGCGTCGGCGAGAGCGCGCCCGAGGTCACGGTGCCGACGACCGTGCCGTCGAGCACGACGTCGTAGCCGGCGCGGGGAGCACGGCGGCCCTCGGTCACCAGACCGACGAGCACCCGGGCGTCCGCGGACGGGGTGACGCCGGCCGCACCGACGAAGTCGCCGTCCTTCGCGACGACGCGGCCGAGGCCGGCCTGGGCCGGACGGACGTCGGTGCCGAGCTCGTGCCCGTAGAGGGGCATGCCGGCCTCGAGCCGCAGGGTGTCGCGTGCGGCGAGCCCGGCGGGGACGACCCCGCGGTCGGCACCGGCCTCGAGCAGGGCGTCCCAGAGCACCGGGGCGGTGTCCGGGTCGGTGTAGACCTCGAAGCCGTCCTCGCCGGTGTACCCGGTCCGGGCGACGAGCACGTCGGCACCGTCGAACAACGCGTGCAGCACGCGGTAGTAACCGAGTTCGTCGAGCGGGATCTCGGGCTGCAGGCGGTCGGCGACGACGAGCGCGTCGAGTGTGCCGGCAGCCGCGGGGCCCTGGATCGCGACGAGGGCCGTGGTGTCGGAGTCGTCGGAGACCTCGACGTCGAACCCGTCGGCACGGGCGGTGAGCGCGCTGACGGCGACATCGCGGTTGGAGGCGTTCGCGACGACGAGGAAGACGTCGTCGTCGGTCCGGTACACGACGAGGTCGTCGAGGATCCCGCCGTCCTCGGCGAGCAGCAGCGAGTACTTGGCGCGGCCGATGGGCATCGTGCCGAAGGACCCGGCGAGCGCGTGGTCGAGGAAAGCGACGGCATCGCTGCCGGTCACCCCGATCTCGGCCATGTGCGACAGGTCGAAGACCCCGGCGGCCTGGCGCACGGCGTGGTGCTCGGCGAGGTCCGACGAGTAGCGCACGGGCATGCGGTACCCGGCGAAGTCGGTGAAGGTCGCACCGGCGGCCTCGTGCACGGCTTCGAGCGGCGACGAACGCTGACCCGGCGTGGGCAGTGGGGACGGACTCATGGCGGAGTTCTCCTGGCATCGGCAGGGCCCGGCGACGATCGCCGGGTGGAACTCCCCCTCTGTCATGGGCCTGAGAGTTTCACCGCGGCCCGTGAGGTCCGGCGGCTTTCACCGTGGGCGAGACGACCGTGCGTCTGCTTTTCAGAGTGGCCTGTCCGCTGCGGTGTGGGACCTGAGAGATTGACGGGGGGATTGCTCCTTCGGTGCCGTGCGTGTGCCCGAGGGCACGACGTACCCGGAGGTACGTGCACGGCGTCTCCCGCGACGGATGAACGGCCGGTGTGTTCAGTTGTCCGCCCAGAGCATACCGAGACCGCGTTACGAGCGTGTGTCGTGACCCGGCCTTCGACATCTCGTAGAATGCGGGGATGGCCGGACAACGATCGCGCCCCCGCGGGCAGCTGGAGCAGGCGGTGCTCGACGCCCTCCGCTCCGCCGACGCCGGGCTCACCGCGCGCCAGGTGCTCGACGCGTTCCCGGAGCCCCGTCCCGCGCTGACGACCGTCCTCACCGTGCTCGACCGACTCGGCCGCAAGGGCCAGGTGGAACGGGAGCAGCACGACGACGCTCCCCTGACGTTCCGCGCCGTGCACAGTCGTGACGAGCAGACCGCGTCGCTGATGTCGAGCGCGCTGGCCGCGTCGTCCGACCGCGAGGCGGCGCTGCTGCAGTTCACCGGCTCGCTCGCCTCGGACGACCTCGAGGCCCTGCGCCGCGCCCTCGACGCCCGCGCCCGCTCCTGACCGGCTGCGCACCGTGGTCGTCGCCGGCATCGCGCTCATCGTCCTCGCACTCGCGGTGGTGGTGTTCGCGCCCCGGATCCTGACCCGTTCCGGCTGGACGATCGACCTGCCCCGCACCGCGCTGGTCTGCTGGTCGGTCGCGGTCCTGCTCGGCGTCGTCGGCTTCGTGACCGGCATCACCCTCGTGGTGCTCGCCGACCGTCCGGTCACGGAGCTGTTCGGCGGGGACGACTCCCCCACGCACGGCTTCAACGTCGGCGTCGCGCTCCTCGCGGTCGTCGCGTTCGTCGTCGCGGTCCGGGTGCGCCCCGGCCCGGAACACAAGGCCGTCCGGCAGGCGATGCGTTCCGGCGTCGCCCCGCACCGCGAGATCGACGGCACCCCCGTCGCCGTCCTCGAGGCCGACCACGCACTGGCGTGCGCCGTGCCGGGTCGGAGCGGTGGCGTGCTCGTCAGCACCGGCTTGGCAGAGCGGTTGCGCACCGACGAACTGGAGGCCGTGGTCGCCCACGAACGCGCCCACCTGACCCAGCACCACGCGGCTGCGGTCGCGGTCGCGGAATCGATCGAGCGTGCGGTCCCGTGGGTGCCCGGTGCGCGCGCCATGGCGCGGTCGACGCGTGTGCTCGTGGAGTTCGCCGCGGACGACGCGGCGGCCCGTCGCGTCGGACGCGACGCCCTGCGCCGGGCGGTGCTGGTGGCGGACAGGAGCAGCGCGCTCGGGGCGATCCGCGCCTCCAGGCTGTCGTAGCGCCCCTGTCGGAGGCGAGGAATAGGGTGTCAGCACCGTGAAGCCACTGACCGAAGCCGACATCCGATCGTCGTTCGTGAACGCCACCCCCGACGAACTCGCACAGCTGCCCATCCCGGGCCTGCACGAGACACTCTGGGACGAACGCGAGTTCCTGGGCTGGCGCGACCCGCAGGCCGCCCGCCGCGGGTACATCGTGTCCTGGATCGACGAGCGCCCCGTGGGCATCGTCGTCCGGTCCGCCGGTGGCTCGCTGCGCCCCGGCATCGCCGCGATGTGCTCGTTCTGCCACTCCCCGCAGCCCGCGACCCAGGTCCGGCTGTTCTCCGCCGCGCGTGCCGGTGAGTCCGGGCGCAACGGCAACACGATCGGCACGTACATCTGCGAAGACCTCGGGTGCCCGATGCTCATCCGCACCGCGCCCCCGCACCTGAACCCGCCGGCGACCATCGCGATGCGTGGCGCCTCCCTGCTGCAGCGCGTGCAGAACTTCACCGCGGACATCACCAAGACGGCGTGAGCCGGTTCGGCACCGCCCGCTGGGCCGTGGTCGAGGAGCTCGGCGACGGGCGGTGGCGGCTGACCCTGCGGGACGAGGCCGACGACGAAGTCGGCGCGTTCGGTCTGGGCGTCGAGGGGCCGTGGAACCCCGACGTCGAGCCGCACGTCGGGTTCGTGCTCGTCCAGCTCGGCTTGACGCTGCGCGGCGCTCGGCCGTGGCGCGTCGACGAGCTCGGTGACCACCGGGCGCCCGTCCTGTCGCTCGGCTGAGCGAGGACGCCCGACCGGCGTCCGCTCGCGCACCCGGTCCGCTCGGTCAGTCCGCGGCGACGAAGTTGCGCAGGATCTCGCGGTCGTCGTCGGCGCGCATCGCCCATGCAAGCTCGCTGCGGTGGTCGCTGCCCTCGAGCGGCAGGAGCGCCACCGTGTCGGGTGCGGCGAGCGCAGCACTCTCCGGCACCACCGTGACACCGAGGCCCACCCCGACCAGATGCAGCACGGTCGCCCAGGTCGTGGCCTCCTGCACGATGACGGGACGGCGGCCACCGGCGGTGACCGGAGCGAGGTTGCGCTCGGTCGCCAGGGCCCCCGCGACCGCCGGGAAGAACACGAACGGCTCGTCGACCAGCTCGGTGCCGCGGATGCGATCCCGATCCGCCAACCGGTGCCCCCGCGGGACAGCGGCGACGAACGCCTCGGACCGGAACGGCAACAGCCGCACGGCGGGGTCCGGGTCGGCATCGCGGACGACGGCGAGGTCGAGCTCGCCGCGGACGATCCGGGCCAGCAGGGTCGACGAGTACCCCTCGGTCAGTTCGACCCGGACCAGCGGGTAGCGCTCCCGGAAAGCCTGCACCCGTTCGATCGGACCGAGGGGCAGCGCGGAGACGACGAACCCGACGTCGAGCCGACCGACCTCGCCCCGACCGACCCGCACCGTCTCGTCGAGGTCCCGGCGCACCTGCCCGAGCAACGACCGCGCACGGCCGTGCAGCACCCGGCCGGCTGCGGTCAGGGCGACGCTGCGGCTGGTCCGGACGAACAGGTCGACCCCGAGCGCGCGTTCGGTCCGCCGGATCTGCTGGGACAGCGCTGGCTGGGCGATCCGCAGCTGCTCGGCTGCTCGGCCGAAGTGCAGCTCGTCGGCGACGGCGAGGAACGCCCGCAGCTGCCGGAGGTCGACGTCGGGTTCGCGATCCATGCACACAGACTATCGATCGGCGCGAACGAGTATTGGACGTGACTGCATCCTCGATCGAGGATGAATGCATGCCCGAAGCGACCTCCACCGTCACCATCGCCGACCTCGCCACCCCCGCGGACGCCGAGGCGTTCCGCACGCTCAACGAGGCCTGGATCACCCGGTTCTTCACCCTCGAGGACGAGGACCGCGTGTTCCTCTCCGATCCGGTCGGCCGGGTCGTGGAGCGGGGCGGGGCCGTCCTGGTCGCCCGGCTCGACGACCAGGTCGTCGGGTGCATCGGGGTCGTACCCACCACCCCCGGAGTGTTCGAGCTCGTGAAGATGGCCGTCTCCCCCGACCACCAGGGGCACGGCACCGGGCGGAAGCTCATCACCGCGGCGCTCGACCGGGCACGCGAACTCGGCGCCCGCCGCATCGACCTGGAGAGCAACGCACAACTGGCCAGCGCCGTGCACCTGTACGAGGCGTTCGGGTTCCGGCACCTGCGCGAGGACGAGATCGTCCCGAGCCCGTACGTCCGGGCCGACGTGCACATGACCCTCGACCTGCACTGACGTTCGCCGTTGGACCTGCACTGACGTTCGAACTGCACTGGCGGCGGCCCGGTCCCGGTACGCTCGCGGCATGGCGACGTACGAGGTGCAGGCGGTCCGCGAGGCCGGCGCGTGGCAGGTCTTCATCGACGGCTTCATGGTGACCGAGGTGTCCCGGTGGCCGTCCGTCGGGTTCGTGGCCCGCGAGCTCCTCGCGATGGATCGTGACGACGCCCTGCGCATCCGCGTCGTCGGCCGCAACCAGTACGTGGCCTGACCGCAGCGGAGCGCGATGACCCGGGCGGTCAGCGAGCCGCGGCGACCAGCTGCTGGGCTCGCTGGTGCGAGACGTGGAGCAGCGGTCCGATCTCACGCACCGTGAGCCCGGCCTCGTGCAGGACCAGCGCCGCGGCGGCCGTCTCCTTGGCTGCCTCGATGCGTGCGCGCTCGGACTCCTCGCGGAGCGCCACCGCACGGTCCAGGTGCGCCTGCGCCGCTTCGGGCATCGCCACCTCGACGACGAGTTCGAAGGACTCCGGATCGCGGTCGTCGTTCATCAGCGAGAGCCAGTCGCGAGCCATCAGCTCGATCTCTCGTTCGCGCTTCGCCTGCGTCCGGATGACGCCGTCGATCCAGATCACCCAGTACTTCTTGCCGCGCTCCGCGCGAACAGTGTGTCGGCTCATTTCCGGCCTTCTCCCCGTTGTTGACTCGGCCGATCGCGTAAACCGGTCCACGAGTTCCGCGCGCTTCACGGTACGCGTCCAATCGGGATTGGGCAAAGCTGTCTACTCGAAGTAGACAAGGCCTCTCGGCTGGTCAGCGGCATGCACTCAGGCGACGTGCCAGACCAGCCCTTCCTGCGCGCTCGACGGGTACGCCGAAGCGATCCGGAACACGGCCTCGCGCAGGGTCTCCGGCGAGCACGCCAGGTTGAGCCGGACGAACCCGCGCCCCTCGGACCCGAACCCCAGCCCAGAGTTGAGCGCGACGTACGCGTGCTCCCGCAGCGGCACCGCGGGATCGTCGCCGAGGCCGATGCCCCGGAAGTCGAGCCACGCCAGGTACCCGGCGCGCGGCCGTGTGTAGACGACCCCGGGCAGGTGCTCGGCGAGCAGCTTGGCGAGCAGTCGGTCGTTCGCCACGATGCGTGCCACGACGTCGTCGAGCCAGTCCGTCGCCAGGGTGAACGCCGCCAGGTTCGCGTGCAGCCCGAGGATGCTCGTGCGGCAGGCGACTTCCTCCCAGAGCGTGTCGAGGAGCGCGGCGGTCCGGGGATCCCCGGCGACGATGACCGAGCACTTCACACCGGCGAGGTTCCAGCCCTTGCTCGCCGAGGTCACGCACACGCTCCGAGCACCGAGTGGCTCGGCGACGGCGGCGAACGGGGTGAACTGCACGCCGGGGTGGGTCAGGGGCGCGTGGATCTCGTCGCTGATGACGAGGACGTCGTACCTCGCAGCCAGTTCGGCGATCGCGACGAGGTCGGCCCGATCGTGCACGAGCCGACGGGGTTGTGCGGGTTGCAGAGCAGGAAGACGCCGACCCCGTCGGCGAACGCGCGCTCGAGGCCCTCGAGGTCGAGCCGGTACTGCCCCCACTGCTCGAGCAGCGGGACCTCCTCGACCTGACATCGGGCCTCTTCGACGAGCTCGAAGAACGGCGGGTACACGGGCGGGGTGATCGCGACGCGGCCGCCGTCGGGCAGCGCGAGCCGCAGCGACTCGACGATCCCGACGCTGACGTCGGTGGCCAGGTGGATCCGCGACGGATCGATCTGCCAGCCCCAGCGGTCCAGCGCGAACTGCGCGAACGCGGGAGCGAGCGGACCGGGGCCGTCGAGGTACCCGAGGTCGGACTGCGAGACCCGTTCGATCAGGGCCTGCCGGATCGCCGGGGCGACGTCGTGGTCCATCTCGGCGACGAACAGGGGCAGCACGTCGGGCGCGTACCGCGTCCACTTGATGCTCGTCCGGACCCCGCGGAGCGTGCCGACCGGGTCCTGCTCGTCGCTCGCCATGCGTCCCAGCATGCCCCTGCCAGGAGGCCCGGCGCGACTCCCGACGTCATCCCACGTCGTCTTCGGGTGGGCTCGCGGCCGGGGGCCGTCCCGTCGGCCTACTGTCGGCAGCATGAGCACGAGCACCGCCGACAAGGCCGTCACCCTGAAGCAGCTGCACGAAGCCCCCGAGATCCTGCGCGTCGTGAACGTGTGGGACGCGATCACCGCCAAGGTCGTCAGTGACCTGCCCGGCACGAAGGCGATCGCCACCGCCGGGCACTCGATCGCCGCGTCGTACGGGTACGAGGACGGCGGCATGCCCCTCGACCTCGCCCTGTCCGGAGCCGCGATCGTGGCCGCCGCCACGGACCTGCCGGTCACCGCCGACCTGGACGACGGCTACGAGGACCCCGCCGAGACGATCCGCCGCGCCATCGGCTCCGGCATCGTGGGTGCCAACGTCGAGGACCGGCTGCGTCCCTTCGACGAGGCCGTCGCCCGCGTCGCCGCGATCACCGCTGCGGCAGAGGCCGAGGGCGTCGACTTCCAGCTGAACGCCCGCACCGACGCGATCGTGCGCGGCGGCGAGCGCCCGATCGACGAGAGCATCGAGGACGCGATCGCCCGCGGCAAGGCGTTCCTGGACAACGGCGCCGCCCTGGTCTTCGTGCCCGGCGCGATCGAGCGTTCGGTGGTCGAGCGACTCGTCGGCGGTCTGGGCCGCGGCAAGCTCTCGGTCATCGGCCTGCCCGGCGCCCTGCCCGCCGCCGAGTACGAGACGCTCGGCGTCGCCCGCATCTCCTACGGCCCGCTCACGCAGCGGGTCGCGCTGCGCGCGCTCCGCGACCTGGCGACCGACCTGTACGCCGACGGCGTCGTGCCGGAGGACACCCCGACCCTGAACTGACGGAGCAGACGGACGGGAGGCCCGTGGCGGTGTCGCCACGGGCCTCCCGTCCGTCCTGTGGTCACGTCACGCGACCCGCTCAGCTCAGCCGAGCGCCGGGTACAGCGCGGGCGTGGTGCGCGCGTGCGTCTCCTGCTCGAAGGCGTAGCCGAGGCCGATGACCGTGCTCTCGTCGAACGAACGGCCGAGGAACTCCAGGTTCACGCCGGCACCGGTGATGGTGTTGTCGGCAGCGGTCGCCTGGCCCATCGGGACGGTGATCGCCGGCATGCCGGTGTTCGGGCTGAGGCGCATGTTCGTCGACTGCGTGCCGTACGGCGTGCCCGACGGGTAGACGAGCGCGTCGAGGTCCTGGTCGTCGAGCATCTGCGTCACGAGCTGCTTGCCGGTGGCGAGCTGCGTCGTGTGCGACCCCGTCGGACCGGCCCACGCCTGGTACTGCGCGTCGGTGATCAGGTCACGCGACTGGTAGGTGCTCTTGCGGCTCGGCACGTACTCGCCCGAGGCCAGGATGCCCTGCAGCGAGCGCGCGGCGACGTCGGGGTCGAGGTGCTTCGCGACGTACTCGTCCAGGTCGTGCTTGAACTCGTTCGTGCTGCCGCTGCCCTCGGACAGGACCCGGTTGAAGGCCGTCGTCGCGGTGATCGGGACGACGGTGGCACCGGCGGCCTCGAGCTTCGCGACGGAGGCGTCGAACAGGCGCTTCGTCGTGGCGTTCGTGCCGACCATGCTCGTCACGTAGCCGATGCGGGCGCCCTGCAGTGAGTCGGCGTCGAGCGACGACGTGTACGACGTCGGCACCTTGCCGGCCTGCGCACTCGTCGCCGGGTCCGCCGCGTCGACGCCGGTGACGGCGTCGAGCGCCACCGCGGCGTCGGTCACCGAGCGGGCGATCGGGCCACCGGTGTCCTGGGACAGGGCGAGCGGGATGATCCCGTCGCGGCTGGTCAGGCCGACCGTGGGCCGGATACCGACGAGCTGGTTGTACGTCGACGGCACGCGGATCGATCCGCCGGTGTCGGTGCCGAAGCCGATGCCCGCGAGGTTCGCGGAGATCGCCGCACCGGTGCCGCCGCTCGAGCCACCGGCCGTCTGCGCCGTGTTGTACGGGCTGGCGACCAGGAGCGACGAGCCGGCGGGCTGGTTCGACGAGAACTCGGAGACGAAGCCGAAGGCGAACTCGTCGAGGCTGGCCTTCGCCAGGATCACGGCACCGGCGTCGCGGAGGCCGGTGACCATGGCGGCGTCGGTGTCGGTCTGGTTGTCGTCCCAGCAGCCGCAGCCACCGGTGGTCGGCATGTCCTTCGTGTCGTAGTTGTCCTTCACCGCGATCGGCACGCCGAGCAGCATGCTCGTCATCCCGTGCTCGGCGCGCTCGGCGTCCGCGGTCTTCGCGGCGGCCAGGGCGTCGGCGTTGGTGGTGACGATCGAGTTGAGCGGGCGCCCGGTGGACGCGGTGTCGACCGTCGTGCGGTCGTAGGCGGCGATGCGGTCGAGGTAGTCCTGCGTGATCGCGACCGACGTGGTGACCCCGGCGTTCATCGCGGCCTGCATGTCGATGGTCGACGCCTCGACGAGCTGGAAGGGGCCGTCGTCGTAGATCATCCGCTGGGACAACCCGGCCAGGTCGGCGACGGTGATGGTGCCGTCGGCGTCGGTGTCCGCGGCGCTGATCGTCGCCCAGTCGGTGCTCGCGGTCGTCGCGCCGAGGTGGTCGGTGAGCACGGCGAGGTCGGCCTTGGTCACCTGGTCGTCGCCGGTCAGGTCGAGGTCCGTGTAGTACGGCGCGAGCATGGCGGCGGGGCTGGCGTCGACGGCTGCGGGTGCTGCGGCGGCGGTGATCGCGGGGGTCGCGGCGAGGACGGTGCCGACGAGGGCGATCAGTGCGGCGCCGGCGACGGTGGTGCGCTTCTTGCTGGCGGCCTGCTTGCGGGCGGCCTGCTTCTTGGCGGTCATGCGGAGGCTCCGGTGCGGTCGCGGCGGGCACGACGTGCCCGCAGGGTGATCAGGGTGCCGCCGGCTGCGAGCAGGGCGATGGACGCGGCGATCCACGGCGCGACGTCGGCGCCGGTCCAGGCGAGGTCACCACCGGTCGGACGGTCGTCCCCGCCGGCTGCCGCCACGGCGGTGGCGCCGCTGGTCGGGTCGGCGCCAGGTGCCGTCGGGTCACCGGGGGCAGTGGGGCCACCCGTGCCGCCACCGACGCCGGGCTGCGTGGTCGCACCCGGCGTCGGCGTGGCCGTCGGGGCGGTGGTCGCGGCCGCGGCGACCACGACGGTGGTGCTCGCCGGGGCGTCGAGGGTCGTCGACGTGCCGTCGGAGCCGACGAGGGTGATGCTCGTGACGTCGAGGTCGACGCTGCCGACCGCGGTCGGGGTCAGCGAGATCGAGGTGGCCAGGTCGCCCTCGAGTGCCGGTGAGGTGCCGAGGCGGGTGTGCACGATCGTCAGGGCGTCGCCGTCCTGCTCGACGCTGTCGAAGCCACCGTCCGGGCCGGTGACGCTGTCGTCCCGGTACTGCACCGAGTCGGCCTCGAGCGTGATCTCGTACGCGTAGACATCGGCGGTGTCCGGGATCGTCAGGTCGACGTCGAACGCCGTGCCGACGGTCACGGCGGCCGGGGCGTCGATGGTGGCGGTGGTCGCGGTGGGTGCTGCCTGGGCCGGAGCGGCCGTCAGGACGGCGAGGCCGAACGCCCCGGCGGCGACGAGCGTCGAGGAGACGATCGTCGCGCGGGGGCGCAGCCGTGGTCGGTGCTGCATGGGCGCAGTTCCTTCGGGTGGGGTGGAGGGGTACGGAGCGGGTACTCAGTGAACCGAAAGCTAACGGGGCGCTGTTTCCGGTTCTGGCCCGGCACGTTTCCGCCCCGTTACGGCTCGTTCCTGCCGCTACTGTCGTGCCATGTCGCTCGATGTCGAAGCCCTGCTCACCCCGCCCTCCCCCGTCGCTGCGCGGGCACTGGGCGCCGTGCGAACGTGGTCGTCACCGGCTCTGGTCAACCACTGCCTGCGGTCCTGGGCGTGGGCCGTCCTGCTCGCCCCGACGGTCGACCTCGAGCCGGACCCGGAGCTGCTCTTCGTCGCGACGATGCTCCACGACCTCGGCGTGACCCCGTCGTTCGACGCCCACCGGGTGCCCTTCGAGGACGCCGGCGGCGCGGTCGGTTCGGTCTTCGCGCTCGGCGCCGGGTGGGACGCCGTGCGAGCCCGTCGGGTCGGGGAGATCATCGAGCGGCACATGTGGCGGTCCGTCGACCCGGAGCTCGACGCCGAGGGGCACCTGCTCGAGGTCGCGACCTCGCTCGACGTCTCCGGTGCGGGCTTCGACAGGTGGTCGTCGGACGACCTGCGGGACGTCACGGCCGCGCTGCCCCGCCTTGACTTCTCGGCGTCGTTCGACGGGCTGATCCGCGAGCAGGCTTCGCGCAAGCCCTCTTCGGCCGCAGCTCGCCTCGACGGGTCGGGCAACGTGGCCGCCGGCGGAGACCGCTGGACGGCGTTCCTGGCGTCCTGACGCTCGGTCCGGTCGCTCGCTGGACTTCTCGGCGGGGTGGGCGTATAGTCTCTGGTTGGTGCACTGCAGCGAACCCATCTGACTCGCGCACACCAACCTCTCGACACCGACTCACCCGAGTCGCATTCCACTCGAGACACCGCTCGATCCGAACGGACGAGCTGCACGTTGAAACTCGACGTGCGCGCCCCGCACTCGATGCGTCGCGCTGGACTGAGACGTCCGCCGACACCGAGTCGCCCTGGCGCCGAATGACCAGGAAGTACAGCACCATGACCAGCAACGAACGAATCACCGTGTTCGGGACCGCACTCGCGGCTCCGACGATCACCCCCGACCGCATCGCCGAGTTCCCGGTGCGCGACGACCGCTCGCAGCGCGAGTACCTCGTCCGCATCGCAGCCGACGACCTGGGGACCTTCGTCACCCGGGGCACCCGGCTCGACGCCGTCGGCGAGGCCGGCTGGACCGTCCCGGGCCGCTCCTGGGCGGGCGAGGCCAGCCGCACCCTGCTGCAGGCACAGTCCGTGCAGGCGGGCGAGATGGCCCTCGCGGCCTAGGTCCCACCAGCACCACCACGAAGCGCCGCCGAGCACCTGCTCGGCGGCGCTTCGTCGTTCCCGGGGCAGCCCCGGTGCGACGCGTCAGTACTCGCCCCTGATCACGAAGAACGAGCCGCGGATCGTGCCCGCGAGCTTCGACCGCTGCCGGGCGAACTTGAACTTGTCGGCGAGTTCCTCCGGCACTTCCATACCGTCGGAGAGCTTGAACCCGACCGCACGCTTGCCGCCCGGTTCGAGCGTGTAGAGCACGTTGATCGCCAGGCCGGACTCGTAGAAGACGTAGGTCCAGCGGACGCCGTCGACCAGCGCTTCCGTGGCTTCGAGCGGCGGGGACGCGATCACGAGCCCCCGCTCCTCCACGAGCACGCGGGCGACGTACTCGACCAGCTCGGGAGCCTCGACGGCAGGACGTGTGGTGAGGTCGTGGTCGTACTTGTTCTTGAAGTAGCGGGCCTCGTTCGCACGGAGTCCGGCGAGCGCATTTACCACCGGCGAGGTCTCGAGCCCCACCGTGGAGACGTTCACGAAGTCGACGACGTACGGCATGGGGCCTCCTCGGCACTGGACGAGCTGAATCTAGTCCGCCCATGCCACTTCAACAGCAAGGGCGAGTCCTTTATAGTCGAGAGCTATAGGGGAGGTCGCCATGCGGGTCGAACGTGCTGCGGAGCTGATCCGCGCTGCCCGCGAAGACCTCGGTCTCTCGCAGACCGGTCTCGCTGCCGCCGCCGGCATGCAGCAGCCCACCATCTCGGCGTACGAGAGTGGACGGAAGCGGCCGCGCCCGGAGTCGCTCCGGCGGATCCTCGAAGCGGCGCACACCCGCCCGAGCATCCCGCTCGCCGTCTACGCCGACGCGATCCTCGACGAGGCGAAGCGCTTCCACCTCGACGACGTCCGCGTCTTCGGCTCCGCGGTGCGCGGGCAGGACACCGAACACAGTGACATCGACCTGCTGGTCCACCTGACCCCCGCGGCATCGCTGTTCGATCTCGGTGGATTCGCGCACGAGGTCGAGCGCATCACCGGTTTCGAGGTCGACGTCCTCACCGACGACCTCGAGGACGACGAGCACCTCGCCCACGTCCTCGACGAAGCCGTGCCGCTGTGATGCCGGCTCCCCGGTTCACGCCTCGGCCCCGCATCGACCGCGACCCAGTTGCCCTCGACGAGCGGTGGCCGTCGCTGCAGGCCAGCTTCCTCGACCTGCTCGCTGAGTGCTCCATGATCGTCGATGACGGGCGGAGCGAGTTCGACGCGGCCCGCAGCCTCACCTACCGAGCAGCCGAAGGGGTCATCATCCACTTCGACGACCTGCTCGGTCGCATCCCCCAGGACCGGGAGGCACGGCTTCCGTCCGACCTGTCACTCGCGGCGGTCCGGAAGACCCGCAACATCCTGTCCCACGACTACCGCAAGGCGCGGAAGGAGATCGTCTGGGATGCGATCGAGCACCGCATCCCCGCGGCGATCCTGGCGCTCGTCGGCTGACCCCACAGGGCGTCCCGACGACTGGGACCGCTCGACTCAGTTCAGGCGCTCGAAGACCATCGTCGCCTGCACCCGATCGCCGCCGCCGAAACCCGTGCTCCCCGAGGAAGCCGTCGTGATCGTGTGCAGCCGGTACCCGAGCGCAGCCTGAGCGTTGATCGCCTTCTCGAGCTCGGTGAGGTTGCCCGAACCGGTCCCGAAGAACTTCTCCTTGAGCACCACCTGCAGCACGACGTAGCTCATGCCGTTCTGCGCCGGACGCGGCTGACCACCCGAAGCAGCCTCGGCCTGGATCCGGCCGATCACTCCACCGACGCCGGACGCCCCGGGGGCCTGCTGCTGCACCTGCTCCGTCCACGCGGAACCGTCCCACCACCGCATGGTGCCGGAGCCGTCGTCGTACCACCCTGCCTGTGCATTCGTCATGCACTCATCCTGGCGCACGACGAACTGAGGTCAGTTGTTGAAGCGAAACTCCGCCATGTCGCCACGGCTGGCGACATCACGTGCGCACCGTCGCCGTCGTCTTCCGCGCATTCCCCGTGGCGTCGGTCCACGAGACTATGCAGTCGACCGCGTCGGGTGACCCCATGGCGAGCAGCAGTGGGAACCGCGCTTCTTGGCCAGGCGGGATCGTTCCGAGAGACCCTTCCTCGCGATGGGCGCGGAACAGCGCGTCTTCCGGGAGGTCCACGAATTCGAAGTCGACATCTCTCGCCGGCCCCCGGGAGGTGTTGTGAAGCACGAGTGACCAGCGCCGCTGTGTGTTGACGCGGCCTCTGCTGTCGGTCTTCACGCTCTCGCGCACCTCGGCGCGAGGCCACACACCCTCGGACGGGTCCGGCAACTCGGGCCGCACGTTCTTTGAAGACTCGACCGATTGCTGGAACTGCGCCGTCGCTCTGCTGAGGAAGTTGTTGATATGCCCGATGAGGGCACCGTCGTTGCCGTAGTCGAGGACGAGTGCGGACCTGCGCAGCTCTCCTAGGTAAGAGATGAGCCTCTGGCGCTCGTCGAGCGCCGCCCCGCTCAGAGGCGGGCGAGGAGCTGAGTTAACGAGGACTGCCACTGACTTTCCCGCCTCGACGAGGACCTTGATCTCTTCGGCTGTGCCCGACTCGGCCTGGCCGGTCGGCGTTCCGAGGCGATCCTCGAAGAGCGCCACGGCGAGGTCGGCCTCCTCGACAATCTGATCGTTAAGGATTGCCTGCGGTCGCTCACCGAATTCGGAGACGGCATGCTCAGTCCAGGACACTGGCAGAACCGTGAGACCGACATGGCGACCGAGGTTGAGATTCCACTGTCTTGCGGATCACGGCCATGTCCTCGAGTGCCACGTCGCCCGGGGCGGAGATGAGCAGATGGAGTGCGAGCGTGGGATAGGCCATCAGTCGGGGTCCTTGGTCGTAAGAGGATGAGGAGAACGGTCCCGTATGACTCGCAGGTCAACCGTTACCGACAAGCCGCAGGACTGGGCGCTCGTCGAGGTCGCCGAGGAGATCGCGTCGAGCGCCTACCCGGGCGAGGTGCCGACCCTGCTGAGGAAGGCCGCAGAGCTCGCCGGTGACCACGGTGCGGCCGTTCCGGCAATAGCGGAGGCGCTCGAGGTTGACCCTCGGCAGGTCCGATGCTTAATTACACGCTTAGGGCGTGTCACGGCTATGATCCCGCGGGCTCTGCGGGTGAGTCAGGCCCTGCCGGAACACAGGGTCGCGCGGATGATTAGCGACGAGCCGCGGAAGAAGTGGGTCGGCAACGTCGCTGCGGGCGGCCATGTCGTCGAGCGAGGCGATCACGTCGAGCACGGACCGGGGCTCGAACTGTCCAACTTCCCGCTTCGCCTTTTTCCGCACATTGTTCGGGGTCGGCCCAGCATCAAGGACGGAATGGTGCCACAGGCGGCTGTGGTGCGCGCATCGGTTGCGGAGATAGACCAACGCCCGTACACGGTAGGCGAAACCGGCCTTGGCGATACCGGCGCTCGTCGCCACGGCGTCGGCGAGCTCGCCTCCCGCGCCTCGCTCGATGGCCTTCGACAGCGTGCCGAACGACCAGGCTTCGACCGCCGACCACACCGGCAGCTTGCTGTAGTCGGCGCGGTCGACGCCCGCCTCACGGTAGTGGAGGATGTGGCGGTCCTTGCTGCGGTCTATGTCGCGGAGGCACGATTCGACGGTCGGCTCGCGGTCGCCAACTTCGGTATAGAAGCTCGCCTCGAGATACCGACCGTAGGCCCCATGCCCGTCCGCGATGACGCGGGCAAGGTGCGAGCGAAGCATGAGCTCGACCTGCGCGAGCGGCCGAACGAGTGCGATGCGCAGCGCCTCATCAGCATCGTAGACGGCGCGGATCTCGTCGAAGGTGACTCCCGGACGGAAGTCATCGTCCCCGAGATGGGGAGCCTTCTGAAAGTAGCGTGCATAGCCGGAGAACCGGTAGTAGTTCGTTGCGGCTAGGAAACGGGCGCATGCAAACTGATCGGCAACCGCGAGGCCCCGCCCGACCATGAGGGCGACTTGCGCGTCCCAGGACAGACTCGGCTTCAAACTTCACCCCGGAAAGAAAGAGGCCCCTCCCATTTGAGCTTCTTCGAGAGGCTTGGGAGGGGGTCGATTGCTCTTACTATAGCCGACGCAGCCGACGGCCGCCAGCAGGGCGGGTGCGAACCAGGCGCTCAGCCATCATCGCGAACCACGCCGGCAGGTCAGTTGTTGAAGCGGAACTCCACCACGTCGCCGTCCTGCATGACGTAGTCCTTGCCCTCGATGCGGGCCTTGCCGGCAGCGCGGGCCTCGGCGATCGAGCCGGTCTCGACCAGGTCGTCGAACGAGATGACCTCGGCCTTGATGAAGCCCTTCTCGAAGTCGGTGTGGATGACGCCGGCAGCCTGGGGAGCCTTCCACCCCTTGCCGATCGTCCACGCACGGGCTTCCTTCGGACCGGCCGTCAGGTAGGTCTGCAACCCGAGGGTGTCGAACCCGATGCGGGCGAGCTGGTCGAGGCCCGACTCGGTCTGACCGGTCGACTCGAGCAGTTCGGCGGCGTCCGCTGGGTCGAGGTCGATGAGCTCCGACTCGACCTGGGCGTCGAGGAACACGGCCTGCGCCGGGGCGACGAGCGCAGCCAGTTCGGCCTTGCGGGACTCGTCCGTCAGGATCGCCTCGTCGACGTTGAAGACGAAGATGAAGGGCTTGGCGCTGAGCAGGCCGAGCTCGGCGATCGGCGACAGGTCGATCTTGGTGGCGGACAGCAGCGTGCCCTGCTCGAGCGCGGCACGGGCCTCGCGAGCGGTCTCGAGCACGATCGGCTCGGTCTGCTTGAGCTTCACGGTCTTCTCGTACCGCGGGAGCGCCTTGTCGATGGTCTCCATGTCGGCGAGGATCAGCTCGGTGTTGATGACCTCGAGGTCGTCCTTCGGGGAGACCTTGTTCGCGACGTGCACGACGTCGTCGTCGGTGAAGCCGCGGACGACCTGTGCGATGGCGTCCGCTTCGCGGATGTTGGCGAGGAACTTGTTGCCCAGGCCTTCACCCTCGCTCGCGCCCTTGACGATGCCCGCGATGTCGACGAACGACACCGGCGCCGGCACGGTCTTCTCCGAGTGGAAGAGCTCGGCGAGCTGGTCGAGCCGCGAGTCGGGCAGGTTCACCACCCCGACGTTCGGCTCGATCGTCGCGAACGGGTAGTTCGCGGCGAGGACCTGGTTCTTGGTCAGGGCGTTGAACAGGGTCGACTTGCCGACGTTCGGGAGACCGACGATTCCGATGGTGAGAGCCACGGAAGAAGAGCCTACCGGCGGCGGCCTGTCGGAGCCGACCCGGGCCTCCAGTCCGTCCGTCAGATCAGCGGACGCGACCCGCCCATCGGAGGCCGCAGGGCCGTGATGCGGCGTTCGACGACGTCGAAGACGTCGGCCTGCAGCCGCTGCGATCGCCGCCAGTCCCCCGGCACCTGCAGCGAGTGGTCGGCACGGTCGACGGTCTGGAGGCGCGCAGCAGTCCCCGAGACCCGCTCGGACCGCCACATGGTGTCGTCTCCACCCCCGATCGCGACGTGCGCGTCGGTGGCAGCGGCGAGCGCTGCCGCGACGTCGTCGTGGGTGAGGACCGGCGTCAGCCAGACCCCGGGCACATCGAGGCGGATCGCCCACGGCAGGGCGAAGCAGCCGAACGACTTCGCGACGACGAGGTCGGGCAGCCGGTCCCCAAGGGCGGCGGCAACAGCGGTCACGACGAACCCGACCGGATCGGCACCGACAGCGTCGTCGACGTGCCAGCGTGGCGCGACGACCGCACACCCGGCCGCGGCGGCGATCTCGCTCGTCCACCACAGCAGCGGCGCCTGCTGCCCGTAGCCGGCACCGGCGAGCACCAGGACGAGCGGACGGCGGTCGGCCTCGTTCCCCATGCGCCGAGAGTAGCCACACGCAACGCCGACGGGAACGGAGGGCGATGTCGGCACCCCGTGCGACGATCGGGACCGTGCCGTTGAACTTCACCGCGATCGACTTCGAGACCGCCAACAGCTCGCCCGCCAGCGCCTGCTCCGTCGGGCTCGTGAAGGTCCGAGCCGGTCGGGTCGTCGATCGGGCGTCGTGGTTCATCCGCCCGCCGTTCGGGCACGACGCCTTCCTGGAGTGGAACACGCGGATCCACGGCATCGTCGCCGAGGACGTCACGCACGCCAAGACGTGGGAGCAGCAGTACCCCGACCTGGTGGCCTTCGCCGAGGGTGACGTCCTGGTGGCGCACAACGCCCGCTTCGACATGGGCGTCATCGCCGGTGGGTGCTCCGCGACGGGGATCGACCTGGCCGAGCACCACTCGCTGTGCTCCCTGGCGGTGGCTCGCAAGACCTACACGCTCGACTCGTACCGCCTGCCGGTCGCCGCGATGGCCGCCGGGTTCGAGGGATTCCAGCACCACGACGCCGCCGCCGACGCCGAGGCCTGCGCCGCGATCGTCGTGCACGCAGCCGGGCACCACGGGGTCGAGACGGTCGAGGCGCTCGGCGCGGTGACCCGGGTGACGATCGCCCCGGTCCGTCCGCGTGCCGAGAAGCCGAAGGCCGCGAACCAGCCGCGGCTGTCGAACCGGCCGATGGTGTTCGCCGACTGACGGTGTTCGCCGACTGACGGTGTTCGCCGACTGACCGTGTTTGCCGACTGACGCAACGCCCGCTGCGCACGGCCGGGGTGCCACATTCCCGGTGGTATTGTCACGACAATGCCGTCGGCACCGAAGCCGGCATCTCCGCACGTGTGAAGGACCGCGATGACCAACGAAGGCCAGCTGCCGTCCGACCTGTTCATGGACCTGGACCGGTCGGGTCCCATGCCCCTCTACTTCCAGGTCGCCTCGCGTATCGAGGAGTCGATCCGCTCCGGCGCGATGCCACCCGGGGCCCGACTCGAGAACGAGATCGCCCTCGGTGAGCGCCTCGGTCTGTCGCGGCCGACGATCCGGCGCGCGATCCAGGACCTCGTCGACAAGGGGCTGCTGGTGCGCCGACGCGGCATCGGGACCCAGGTCGTGCACGGGCCGGTGACCCGCAAGGTCGAGCTGACGAGCCTGTACGACGACCTGGCGCAGGGTGCGCAGGCTCCGGCGACGAAGCTCCTGCAGCGCAACGACGTCCCCGCGTCCGACGAGGTCGCCGCGGCACTGAGCATCGAGCCCGGCACGACCGTCGCGCACATCCGGCGGGTGCGGTTCGCCGAGGACGTCCCGATGGCGATCCTCGAGAACTACCTGCCGCCGGAGTTCCTCGACCTGACCGACGAGGACCTGCAGGCGTACGGGCTGTACCAGCTGCTGCGCGGCCGCGGTGTCACGATGCGGGTCGCGAAGCAGCGGATCGGGGCACGTGCGGTCACCGACGAAGAGGCCGGCCTGCTCGAGATCGAGGACGGCGACCCGGTGCTCACGATGAGCCGCACCGCGTACGACGCCTCGGGCCGTGCGGTCGAGTACGGCGTGCACTGCTACCGCCCGGACCGGTACTCGTTCGAGGTCACGCTCGTCGACAAGTAGGTCGCTCGGTGACTGGTCACGACACGCTGTCGGTGATGCGCCGAGTGGTCACGAACTGTCGCCCGGAGGCCCGGCAACCGACAGTTCGTGACCACTCGGCGGAACTGAGCGGGGTGTCGTGACCACCCCGCGAACGCACGGCCTCAACCGAGCGCGGGCACCCCGAGCTCACCGGTGACGTACTGGGCCCGTCCGAATCCGAACGACCAGTCCTGCGGCCCGTTCTCGACGTAGCCGATGAAGACGTCCTCGGACGCGACACCGATCGCCGCGAGGGCGTCGTGGATCGCCCGGTACAGCGCCGCCTTCGCCTCGTCGGTCCGCCCGCGCTGCGTGAACACCTGGATGACGATGACGCCCTCGGTGCGCTCGAACCCCAGGCCGGCGTCCTCGGCGATGATCTGCTGCGCCGGGTGCTCGGTGATCACCTGGAACCGGTCCCGCACCGGGATCCCGTACACGTCGACGATGGCCTGGTGGATGGCATCGGCGATGCCACGGACGGCCTCCGGCGTGCGGCCGGTGGCGAGGTCGATACGGACGAGCGGCATGGTGCCTCCTGGTTGCTCAAACTTTGTCCTTACATAGTAACAAGCAAGCACCGCGACGTGTCTAGAACCTCGGCGTCGGTGCCCCGTACGTCAGCGGCCCGTCGACACGAGCGACGTCGTGCCACGCGCCGTCGACCAGCGAAGCCTCCGCTGCCTCGACGATCGACGCCGCAGCGAGGCCGTCGGCGACCGAGGGTGCGAGCTGCTCCCCGCGCTGCACGCTCGCGATGAACTGCGCCGCCTCGATCGTCTTCAGGTCGTCGTAGCCCATCGCGGTACCGGCGCCCGGCTGGAACCGCCCGAACTCCCCGTCTCCGGCTGCGACGTAGTGCGTCGCGTACCCGTCGACCTCCTGCCCGTCCAGGTACACCTCGAGCTCGTTGAGGCGCTGGAAGTCCCACCGGACCGAACCGCGGGTGCCGTAGATCTCGAGCGTGTACTCGGCGTGCGGCCCACGCATGACCCGACTCGAGTCCATCGTGCCGACCGCACCGTCCTCGAAGCGGAACAGCAGCGCGGCGTAGTCCTCGTTCTCGACGGCACCGAGCTCGCCGGTCGCCGCGGCGCTGCGGTCGACGATGCCGGCACCCGGGCGGGGACGCGACTCGATGAACGTCTCGGCGAGCGCACTGACGGAGGCGATCCGGCCGACCACGTACTGCGCCAGGTCGAGTCCGTGCGACAGCAGGTCGCCGAGCACACCCGATCCGGCACGCTCGCGCTCGAAGCGCCAGGTCAGCGGGGCCGCCGGGTCGGACGAGTAGTCGGCGAGCAACGAGCCGCGCACGTTCGTGATGCGTCCGAGCCGCCCGCTCCGGACGAGTTCACGGGCACGCTCGATCGCCGGGGCGTGCCGGTAGTTGAAGCCGACGCTCGTGATGACTCCGGCGCGCTGCACCGCCTGGTGGATGGAGCGCGAGTCGCTGGCGTACCGTCCCATCGGCTTCTCGATCCAGAACGGCTTGCCTGCCTCGGCCGCGGCGACGGCCATCTCACGGTGCAGGAAGTTCGGCGAACAGATCGACACGACGTCGACCGCCGGGTCGGCGAGGACCTCGTGGTAGTCGGCGACGGCCCGCTCGTACCCGAGCCGCGTCACCGCCTGGTCACGGGCCGCCTCGATCGGGTCGGCCGCGACGACGAGCCACGGCTGGACGCCGAGCTCCGGGAAGTGGTCCGGCAACGCTCGGTACGCACGAGAGTGCAACCGCCCCATCCAGCCGACCGAGATCAGCCCGACGCCGATGCTGTCCATGGAGAACTCCTTCGTTCAGGTGACGCGCATTGGAGCGCGACAACGAGCGTAGCCGATGCGGCGGACTTTGTCAGCACATGACGCAACCGCCTGGAGGCCCGGTGCCGGTCTCGGGGACCGGCACCGGGCCTCCAGGCTGGTGCGTCAGCGCGCGGGGCGCGACCCGTGGTTCCGACTGCAGATCACACCCCGCATCAGACCGCGTCTCAGATCGCGGGGACGATGATGTCGCGGACCAAGGCGTCGAGCTTCGCGTCGGCGTCCAGGAACTGTCGGAGCGTCGTCACGGTCGCACCGAAGCGGTCGAACTCGTCGATCGTCATGCCGTCCACGTCGTAGCCGCGGGCGAACTCCGGCGTCGCGGCCCGGAGCGCCTCGATGACGTGCACGGGGACCTCGTCGTCGATGGCGTGCGGACGGAACGGGAACGCGTTGTCGTTGATGTCCTTCGTCCACTGGAACGGGGGCGACACCACCAGGTCGCCGCCCTGGAACTCCGACCACTGCAGTGCGTTCCGGAACGCGGCGACCAGCACGCGCGAGCGGAACCCACGCTCCTGGAAGACGCGGTAGGCGTTCTTCACCGCGGCGACACCGGCCCACTCGAGGATGCCCGGGTCCACCATCACGTGGTCGCGCTTGACGACGGTCTTCAGCCAGTCGTCGAAGCGGCCGGCCATCAGCGTGACGACGTGGCCGAACTCCTGCTCCGGCAGGCCCTCGGCAGCACGGCGGTCGAGTGCCCGCTCGATGGCCTCGCCCACGGCGACGACCTGCGGCACGGTGAAGGACACCGTGGCGTTGATCGAGACCCCGCGGTAGGCGGCTTCCTCGATCGCGGCGATGCCGACCTTGGTGGCGGGGATCTTCACGATGATGTTCGGCGCGAGCCGCGAGAACCGGACGGCCTGCTCGACGAGCGCGTCGGCATCACGGTGGAACCGGGGGTCGGTCTGCATGGACAGTCGACCGTTCCGGCCGCCGGACGCCTCGAACGCGGGCAGCAGCTGCGCCGCGGCGGCGATGGAGAGCTCCTCGACGGCCTTCCAGCCGATCCAGGACTCCCCCGCCGTCGGGTGCTCCTCGGCGATCTCGCGGATGCGCGGGACCCACGTCTCCGGGTCCTGCTGGATGCAGGTGTACGCGATCACCGGGTTGCAGGTCGCACCGACGGCACCGTACTCGTGGATGGCGGTCGACAGTTCGCGCGGGTCGGCGGAGTCGTTCCACAGGGCGGTCGGGGTCTGTTCCGCGGCCTGCAGGGTGACGGGACGGGAGTCGGCGTCGGTGGACGCCTGCGTCTCGAGGGTGGTGGTCATCGGTGGAGTCCCTTCGTGATCGTGTCGAGCTGGAACCGCGACACCGCGTCGGCGTTCTCGTCCTCGGCGAAGACGCTCGAGACCGCGACGGTGTCCTCGCGCGCTGAGAAACCGACCCGGTCGAGTGCCGCCCAGAAGGCGTCGAAGTCGACGTCCGCCTGGCCGACGGGCAGGTGCTGGTGCACACGGACCGGGTTGCCGGGCGGGTTCGTGATGTAGCGCAGGCCGTGCGAGCGACGGTGGTCGTACGCGTCGGCGACGTGGACCAGCTGCAGCGAGTCACCGGCCGCGTCGATGATCTCGTCCATGTTGCCGCCGTAGTGGAACGTGTGGCAGGCGACGTAGACGAAGCCGACGTGCTTCGAGTTCAGGCCCCGGATCACCCGGAGCGCCTCGAGCCCGTCCTCGACGAAGTCGTCGGGGTGCGGGTCGATGAGCACACGGATGCCGGCGTCCTCGATGATCGGCAGCAGTTCCTCCATCGACCGGTAGAACTGGTCCTCGGACTCCTCGGCGCGCTCGGGGCGGCCGGAGAACTCCGTGTTGATGGTGTCCACGCCGAGGCGCTTCGTGATCTCGATGACCCGCTTCCACTTCCGCACCGCAGCCTGTCGGGCGTCCTCGTCCGGGCCCGACCAGCGCAGCACGGGCAGCACGCTCGCCACCTGGACACCGGCGTCACGGCAGGCCGCGGCGAACGCGTCGACCAGGTCGTCGTCGGCCTTGGGGTGCCGGTAGAAGGGGATGAAGTCCTTGTGCGGGGTGAGCTGCAGGTACTCGTAGCCGAGCTCCGCGACCTTGCGCGGGAACTCGAGCAGCGACAGGTCGTGGTGGAACGGGGTCGGGTCGAGCGCGATCTTCGGCATCGATCAGGCCCCGGCGAGCGCGGCGGTCGCGTCGCTCGTCGCGTCGCTCGTCTCGTCGTAGAACGCCGGCTTCGTGACCGCGTACTCGACCACTTCGTGCGCGCCGGACTGCTGGGCCCGGACCGCGACCTCGGCGACGACCGAGGCGGTGTAGCCGTCCCAGGCACTCGGTCCGTCGATGCCACCGGTCCGGGCAGCGTCGACCCAGCGCTGCACCTCTTCGTCGTAGGCGGCACCGAAGCGCTCCTTGAACGACGGCGTGACGCCCTGCGAGGTCGCCCCGGCTGCGGCGAGCGAGAGTGAGGTGTCGCGGCCGATGTAGGCGACACCGGACTCGAACACGGCGTCGGTGGTGACCTGGTAGCCGAACTGGGCGTTGACGTTGATCTCGACGATCGCCATCGTGCCGGACTCGGTGGTGAACAGGACGAACTGCGGCTCGGGCAGGTCGGCCGGCGCGAGGGAGTTCTTGCGCGGCTTCTTCACCTCGACGCTCGTGATCGCTTCGCCGGTCAGGAACGGGATGATGTCGATCTCGTGGATCACCGAGTCGTGGATGAGCATCGACTCGCTGAAGTTCGGCGGCGTCGTCGGGTTGCGGTGCGCGTGGTGCAGGGCGAGCAGGGCGCCGTTCGCCCCCGACTCGCGCAGGGCCTTGAGCTCCTGGTACCCGGCGTCGAACCGGCGCATGAAGCCGACCTGGATGACGGGCCGGGCGGCGTGCTGCTGCTCGAGCTCGACGATGCGCAGCGAGTCCTCGGCACTGGTCGTCAGCGGCTTCTCGCACAGGACGGTGAGCCCGCGCTCGAGTGCGGTCACCAGGATCGGCTCGTGCAGGAAACCGGGGGTCGCGATGATGACGGCGTCGATCTCGGTCTGCTCGAGCGCCTCGTCGAAGGACGCGGCGGTGATCGCGCCGGGCGCCAGGGCGGCTGCCGCGGCGGCACGGGTCTGGTCGGGCTCGACGACGGCGACGACGTCGGCGTTCGAGATCTTGGCGGTGATGCGGCGGACGTGGTCGGCGCCCATCATGCCGGCGCCGACGACGGCGACGCGGAGGTTCTGCGTGGTGGTCATGGTGGTGTTCTCCTGGGGTTCGTTGACGCTGCGTGGACGGCGCGTCAGGAGGCGCGGGCGGCCGAGGTCGAGCCGAAGATGTGCTGGAAGGTGCGCTCGGCGATCGGGCCGGGGGCGT
Source organism: Curtobacterium sp. MCSS17_005 (assembly GCF_003234225.2). NCBI lineage: Bacteria > Bacillati > Actinomycetota > Actinomycetes > Micrococcales > Microbacteriaceae > Curtobacterium > Curtobacterium sp. MCSS17_005. The sequence continues at coordinate 897,705 of NZ_CP126258.1, read as the reverse complement.
CGACGGAGCAGCCGTACATGTCCTGCTCGACGATGCCGAAGACGTCCGGGTTGATCGCGGCGACGGCCTCGATGATCGGGGCGAGTTCCGGGGTGCCGTGCGGCGGCTCGGTCATGATGCCCTGCGACACGGCGGTCGCGAACGGCACGTCGTTCTTGAGCACGTCGAACAGCAGGTCGGTGTCGACCTGCTTGAGGTGCAGGTAGCCGATGCGCTCCGGGTGGGCGGCGATGAGCTTGAGGTTGTCCCCGCCGTAGTAGGCGAAGTGGCCCGTGTCGAGGCAGAGGTTGGTGTACTCGGGGTTCGTGACCTCGAGGAACCGCACGGTCTCCTTGTAGGTGCCGACGTGGCTGTCCGCATGGGTGTGGAACTGCTGGTGGACGCCGTACTCCTCGAGCAGCGCCTTGCCGAGCTGGTCGTGGCCCTTGCCGAGACGCTCCCACTGCTCGTCGGTGAGCGTGCGCGCCTCGAGCACCTCTTCGGTGGCGTCCGAGCGCCACAGGTCCGGGATCGTCACCAGGTGCTCGGCGCCGAGCTTCGCGGCCAGGCCGGCGACCGCGACGGCCTGGTCCCACGCACGCTGGAACTGGTCCTCGCCCTTGTGGAACCCGGTGAAGACCGTACCCGCCGACAGCTTGAGCCCGCGGGACTCGAGCTCGTCGGACAGCTGGGACGGGTCGGTCGGCAGGTACCCGTACGGGCCGAGCTCGATCCACTCGTACCCGGCTGCGGACGCCTCGTCGAGGAAGCGCTGCCACGGCACCTGCTTCGGGTCGTCCGGGAACCAGACGCCCCACGAGTCCGGGGCGGTGCCGATGCGGATCGAGGCGGGCGCCGCGTCGGTGGCGGGGCTGCCGATGGGGGTGGCGGTGTCGGTCATGACGTCGCTGTCGCTTTCTGTCTCGTGAACGGTTCAGCCGAGCAGCGGACGCTGCGTGGCGACCTGCTGCGCGTACTCGGCGCGGGCGGCCTGGGTGCTGGGGAGGGTGGAGGTCTGCGCGACCGGCACGTCCCACCAGCCGTCGCCCTCGGGGGCGTAGACCAGCGGGTCGGAGTTGATGTGCACCAGGGTGGTGTGCTCGTTCGCCTTCGCCTGACGCAGTGCGGCCTTCAGGTCCTCGATGCTGTCGGGGCCGGGCTGCACCTCGATGACGTCGACGCCGTACGAGCGGGCGTTGGCGGCGAGGTCGACGGGCAGGGGCTCGCCGTTCTCGAACGACTCGGTCTCGTCGAGGTAGCGGTACTTCGTGCCGAAGCGCTCGGAGCCGACGGTCTCGGACAGGTGCCCGATCGACGCGTACCCGTGGTTCTGGATGAGCACGACGATGATCTTGATGCCCTCGGCCACTGCGGTGACGAGCTCGGTGTGCAGCATGAGGTAGCTGCCGTCACCGACCATCACGATCGCGTCGCGGTCCGGAGCCCCGCGGCGGACCCCGATGCCACCGGCGATCTCGTAGCCCATGCACGAGAACGCGTACTCGACGTGGTACCCGAGCTCGTCCCGCACCCGCCAGAGCTTGTGCAGGTCGCCGGGCAGCGAGCCCGCCGCCTGGATCACGACGTCGCGCGGGTCGGAAACCGACTGCACGGCCCCGATGATCTCGGGCTGGCCGGGCAGGTCTGCACCGGACGGGGCGAAGGCGCCGTCGACGGCGGCGTCCCACGCCGCCTTCAGCGAGGCGATCTCGGAGGCGTAGCCGGGCTCGACGACGTACGCCGTGTCCGACGTGAGCGACTCCGTCAGGGCGACCAGCGCCTCCCGGGCGTCCGCGATCAGCGGCAGCTGCGAACCGTGCTTGTAGGCGTCGAACGCGGCCACGTTGACGTTGACGAACGTGACGTCCGGGTTCTGGAACGCCGTGCGCGACGCCGTGGTGAAGTCGCTGTAGCGGGTGCCGACCCCGATGACGACATCGGCCTGGGCGGCGATCGCGTTGGCGGCCGCGGTGCCGGTCGCGCCGATCCCGCCGAGGTACTGCGGGTGGTCCCAGACCAGGGATCCGCCGCCGGCCTGCGACGTGCCGACCGGGATCCCGGTGGCCTCGACGAAGGCGCGGAGCTCGTCGGCGGCGTCGGAGTACAGCACCCCGCCGCCGGCCACGATGACCGGACGCCGGCCGGCCCGGATCGCGGCCACCGCACGCTCGAGCGGGCCACGCTCGGGCAGCGGACGGCGGATGTGCCACTCGCGCGGCTGCAGGAACGCGACGGGCACGTCGAACTCCTCGGCCTGGACGTCCTCGGGCAGGGCGATCGTCACCGCACCGGTCTCGGCCGGGTCGGTCAGCACCCGCATCGCGGCGAGGGCGATCGAGAACAGCTGCTCCGGACGCTCCACACGGTCGAAGTAGCGCGACAGCGGACGGAAGGCGTCGGTGACCTGCAACGACGTGTCGTGCGGCAGCTCGATCTGCTGGAGCACCGGGTCCGTGGTGCGCGTGGCGAAGGTGTCCGACGGCAGGAGCAGTGCCGGCAGCCGGTTCGTGGTGGCGAGTGCCGCGGCGGTCAGCATGTTGGCGGCGCCCGGGCCCACCGACGCCGTCGACGCGTAGGTCGCGCGGCGGCGGTGCATGCGGGCGAAGCCGACGGCCTCGTGCACCATCGCCTGCTCGTTGCGGGCCTGGTGGTACGGCAGCAGACCGGGCTGCTCGACGTGGAGCTGCTTGATGGCCTGACCGACCCCGGCGACGTTGCCGTGCCCGAAGATGCCGAAGATCCCCGGGATGGTGCGTTCGCGAACGTCGCCGTCGACGGTCCACTGGTTGGCCAGGAACTCGACGAGTGCCTGGCCGACCGTCATCTTCCGCGTGGTGGTGGTCACGCCTGCTTCCTTTCGTAGGGCAGTCGTGGGTCGATCGATTCCGATGCCCACGCCTGCCGGACCCACCCGTGGGCGGGGTCGTCGGTGATGTTCCAGACGCGCTCCGGGTCGGGCCCGGCCATCACGTTCAGGTAGTACATGTCGTAGCCCGGAGCGGCGACCGCCGGACCGTGCCAGCCGTACGGCACCAGGGCGACGTCGCCGGTCCGGACCTGCCGGAACTCGTCGATGGCGCGGTCGTCCGAGGCGTAGGTGCGGTGCAGGGCGAACGGGTCGGCGGCCTCGGGCGCGATCGACTCGAGCCCACGGGACACCGCTGCCTCGTAGTAGTAGATCTCCTCGAGGTTCGATTCCGAACCGGGCACGTTCGTGTCGTGCTTGTGGGGCGGGTACGACGACCAGTTGCCGGCCGGTGTGATCACTTCGCACACGATGAACTTGACGGCGTCGAGCGCCGCCGGGGTGCCGAAGTTGTGCACCTGACGGCTCGACTGCCCGGCACCGCGGAGCTCCACCGGCACGTCCGGCCGGGCCACGTAGGTGGTCGGCTTGACGGTGTCGGTGGGCGCCTCGGCGACGGCGAAGCGGCCGCTGCCGGTGATGGTGGCCGCGGAGCCCGAGCCCAGGTACAGGACGTCGGTGGGGCCGTCGAAGACGCTCCCCCGACCGTGCAGCGCCTGCTCGCCGTCGCCCGCAGCGCCCGAGTGGGTCACGTGGAACGACCCGGCGAGCGGCACGACGATGCGCTCGACGGCGTCGGCCGGGAGGCGCAGCTCGCCCCCGTCGGTCAGCGCGCCGGTCCGGAGCCCGGTGTGCGCCCACCCCTCGATGCGACCGTCGACCACGTCGGTCCAGCCCGCCTCGGGCCGGGAGCCCGCCGGGATGAACCACTGGTGGTGCTGGTGCTGTTCGTTCGCCATGCTGCGGGTCAGTTGTTCGACGGGAAGCCGAGGTTGATGCCGCCGTGCGACGGGTCGAGCCAGCGGCTCGTGATCGCCTTCTGGCGGGTGAAGAAGCTCACGCCGTCGGCCCCGTACGCCTTGTGGTCGCCGAAGAGCGAGTTCTTCCAGCCGCCGAACGAGTAGTAGGCGACGGGCACCGGGATCGGGACGTTGATGCCGATCATGCCGACCTGCACGTCACGCTGGAACCGTCGGGCGGCGCCACCGTCGTTCGTGAAGATGGCGGTGCCGTTGCCGTACGCGCCGGAGTTGATGAGCTCGAGGCCCTCTTCGTAGGTGGCGACCCGCACGACGCTCAGCACCGGACCGAAGATCTCCTCGGTGTAGACGCGGCTGGTGGTGGGCACCTGGTCGATCAGCGTCGGACCCAGCCAGAAGCCGTTCTCGTCGCCGTCGGGTCGGACGGTGCGGCCGTCCACCACAACCACCGCACCGTCCTGCTCTGCGACCTCGATGTACGAGGCGACCTTGTCACGGTGCTGCTTCGTGACGAGCGGCCCCATGTCGCACCCGCGACGACCGTCGCCGATGCGCAGGGTCGCCGCGCGGTCCTTGATCTTCTGGATGAGCTCGTCTGCCACCGGCTCGACGGCGACGACGACCGAGATCGCCATGCAGCGTTCGCCGGCCGAACCGAAGCCGGCGTTGATCGCGTTGTCGGCGACCAGGTCGAGGTCGGCGTCGGGCAGGACGAGCATGTGGTTCTTCGCGCCGCCGAGGGCCTGCACTCGCTTGCCGTGCTTCGTGCCGGTCTCGTAGACGTACTGCGCGATGGGCGTGGAGCCGACGAACGAGATCGACTCGACGTCGTCGCTGGTGAGCAGGCCGTCGACGGACAGCTTGTCGCCGTTGAGCACGTTGAAGACGCCGTCGGGCAGCCCGGCCTCCTTGAACTTCTCGGCGAGCCAGATGGCGGCCGACGGGTCCTTCTCGCTCGGCTTCAGCACGACGGTGTTGCCCGCGGCGATCGCGATCGGCAGGAACCAGAGCGGCACCATCGCCGGGAAGTTGAACGGGCTGATGATGCCCACGACTCCGAGCGGCTGGCGGATCGAGTAGACGTCGATGCCGGTCGAGACCTGGTCGGAGAACTCGCCCTTCATCAGGCTCGGGATGTTGGTGGCGAGCTCCACGACCTCTTGCCCACGGGCGATCTCACCCAGGGCGTCGTCGATGACCTTGCCGTGCTCGCTCGTGATGATCTCGGCCAGCTCGGCCTTGTCGCGGTTCAGGATCTCGCGGAACGAGAACAGGATCGCCTGGCGTTTGGCCAGTGACAGGTTGCTCCAGCCGGGGAACGCCGCCTTGGCGCTGCCGATGGCCGCCTGGATCTCGGACTCGTCGGCCAGCGCGACCTGCTTGGTCGCGACGCCGAGCGCCGGGTCGTACACGGGGGCGGTGTTGCCCGACGCGGATTCGACGCGCTTGCCGTCGATCCAGTGCCCGACGGTGGTGGTGGTCGTGTCGGTGAGCGTCATGCGTTGCTTCCTTCCGAGATGGACGAGTCCATGGTGGTGGCGCCCGCGAGCCGAGCGGCTGGGTCGTGGGCATCTGTGGAGAACCCGCCCCGGGCCTCCTGGCTGTGGACGAGACCGGCGGCCACGTCCACGGCGGCGGCGACGTCGCCGTCCGAGGGGTAGAGCAGGGTGCGTCCGACGACCAGGCCGCGGACGCCGGGCAGGGCCAGGGCGTCCGCCCACTTGGCGTACGTCTCCAGCGGGCGCGAAGCCGGGTCGCCGCCGAGCAGCAGCGTCGGCAGCGTCGTCGCGGCCATCACGCGCTCCATGTCGTCGACGACGGGGATCTTGAGCCAGCTGTAGGCGCTGGACTCGCCGAGTCCCGCAGCGATCGCCATCGAGGTGATCACGGCGTCGGCCGACAGGTCGTTGACGACCCGGCCGTCCCGCCACTCGGACATGAACGGCTCGAGCATGATCGGCAGCTGGAGCGCCGCGGCCTCGCTGACGGCGCGGGCCGTGGCCTCGAGCGTCGGCGCGGTGCCCGAGTCCTCCAGGGCGATGCGCACCAGCAGCTTGGCGAAGTCGAGCCCGGAGTCCTTGATCGCCCGCGCCGAGTACGCCGTGTACCGGTCGTCCATCTCGAACGTGGCGCCGCGGAGTCCACCGCGGTTCATCGACCCGACGACGACCTTGCCGTCGAGGGCGCCGAGCAGCGCGAGGTCCTCGAGGATGTCGGGGGTGCCGAGCACCCCGTCGACCCCCGGACGGCCGAGGGCCGTGACGAGCCGCTCGAGCAGGTCGTAGCGGTCCGCCATCGCGGACTCGTCGTCGCGCACCGCCAGGGCACCGCGTGCGGGGTGGTCGGCGGCGACGATGAAGAGCTTGCCGTCGTCGGCGAGCAGGGAGCGCTTGCGGCGGGCGTCGAGCGTGGCACGCACCAGGTCGGGCTGGCCGGCACGGATGTCGCGGAGGCGCTGGAAGTCGGCGGGGCTGAGCTCAGGCATGGGTCTTCTCCTCGGTGTTCGTCTCACCCGTGTACGTCTCACCCGTGTGGTTCGTGCCCTCGGCCGGGTTGTCGGTCAGGAACTGCTCGATCTCGTCGCTCGTCGGCATCGCCGTCGAGCACTCGAACCGCGTCGCGACGATCGCGCCGGCTGCGTTGCAGAACGCCAGGATCCGCTCGAGGCTCCAGCCCTGCAGTAGTCCGTGGGTCAGCGCGCCGCCGAAGCCGTCGCCCGAGCCGAGCCCGTTCACGACGTCGATGTGGTGCGGACGGAACTCGACGAACTCGTCGCGGGTCTTCGCCAGCACGCCCTTCGGCCCCTGCTTGACGATCGCGATCTCGACACCGCGGTCGAGCAGCGCGTCGGCGGCGCGGACCGGGTCGGTCTCCCCCACCGCCACCTCGCACTCCTCGCGGTTGCCGACGGCGACGGTGGCGTGCTCGAGGGCGATCGCGACCTCGCGCGTCGCGGCCTCGGGGCTCGACCAGAACATCGACCGGTAGTCCAGGTCGAGCACGGTGTGGGTCTTCGTGCTGTTCTGCGCGGCGGACCGGGCTTCGTACGCCACGTGGTGCGCCTGTCGGCTCGGCTCCTCGCTGAGGCCGGTCACCGTGGTCCAGAAGATCTTCGCGCGCTCGATCTCGTGCAGCGGCAGGGACTTCGCCGTGATCATCAGGTCCGGCGCCTTCGGGGCCCGGTAGAAGTAGAGCGGGAAGTCGTCCGGCGGGAAGATCTCGCAGAAGGCGACGGGGGTGTTCAGCCCCTCCACCGTCTCGACGAAGGCGTTCGCGACGCCGTACTCGGGCAGCGTGCGGGCGATGTACCGGCCGAACGGGTCGTTGCCCGTCCGGGTGATGACCGCGGCATCCGCGCCGTGGCGAGCAGCGGCGATGGCGACGTTCGTGGCGCTGCCGCCGACGGACTTCGAGAAGGTCGAGACGTCCTCGAGCGGGCCGGTCTGCTGCGGGTAGATGTCGACGCTGACGCGTCCCATCGTGATCACGTCGTAGGCGTGGGGAGCTTGGTTCGTCATGCGACGCGGTGGACCTTCCGTGCGGCTTCATCGGCGGACGATCACGACTGTACACCCTGTTTGCCCTAATGTCATGACATGGATTCCGCGGTCCGTCACGTTGGTCCCGTGGCGCTGGTCACGCTGGTTCTGCGGGGCGCGCCGGAGTGCCGGGAGGCGCGGTGTCGGTGGGTTCTGCCAGGGTCGCGACATGCAGATCCTCGCCCTGGTCATCGGTCTCGTGATCGGCATCGCCGTCGGTGCGGTCGTCGCCTGGTCGCTCGCCCGCTCGCGCGCGGGCATCGACGCCGCGTCGTCCCGTGCGACGGCCGAGGCGCTCCGCGGCCAGCTCGAGGCGGTGCGGCGCGACGCCGAGGAACGCCTCGACGCCCAGGACACGCAGTACCGCCGCCAGGTCGACTCGCTCGAGCGGCGCTCCGCCGAGCTCGAGCACCTGGTGCAGCGCATGCACGGCGTCGACGCAGCACGGAACCAGAACGAGTCCAAGGTGCTCTCCGCGCTCAGCCCCGTGGCGCAGACACTCGACGTGATGCGCACGAAGATCGCCGAGCTCGAGCAGTCGCGGAGCGAGCAGTACGGTGCACTGTCGGCGCAGCTCCGGTCGGCCGCCGAGTCCGAAGAGCGCCTCCGCGCCACGGCCGACACCCTGGCCAGCGCCCTGTCGTCGAACAGCACGCGCGGCGTCTGGGGCGAGACGCAGCTGCGCAACGTTGTCGAGGCCGCCGGGCTGCTCGAACGCGTCGACTTCGACGTGCAGTCCTCCGTCACCACGGCCGTCGGCTCCGCCCGCCCGGACATGGTCGTGCACCTGCCCGGCGGCAAGACCATCGCCGTCGACGCCAAGGTGCCGTTCAGCGCCTACCTGCAGGCCGCCGAGATCCCGGCGACCGCCACCGGTGCCGAGGCAGCCCGACGCGACCAGCTCATCGCCCAGCACGTCAAGGCGCTCCGAGCGCACGTCGACGCCCTTGCCGCACGGGAGTACTGGACCGGCTACGACGCCTCCCCCGAGCTCACCGTCGCCTTCATTCCGTCCGAGTCGCTCATCTCGAGCGCCCTCGCCGCCGACCCCGGCCTGCTCGACCACGCCTTCCGCAAGCGCATCGCCCTCGCCTCACCCGTGACCCTGTGGTCCGTGCTCAAGACCGTGGCGTTCTCGTGGCAGCAGGACGTGGTGTCGCAAGAGGCGCACGAGCTCTTCAAGGTGTCCCGCGAGCTCTACGGCCGGCTGTCCACGATGGCCGGGCACGTCGACAAGCTCGGCCGCTCGATCCGGGGCTCGGTCGTCGACTACAACCGCTTCGTCGGGTCCCTCGAACGCCAGGTCCTGCCGAGTGCCCGTCGGCTGTCGCTGCTCGATGAGTCGAAGGTCATCGCGGACCCGGCGTCGATCGAGGACGAGCCGCGGCTGCTCACGGCACCGGAGCTCGTCGGCGCCGTCGACGAGGACTGACCGGCGCAGCGCCGGACCGCACCGCACCGCACCGCACCGCACCGCACCGCCCCGCCCCGCCCCGCCCCGCACAACGAAAACCCGTCCGAACCACGGGATCGCGTGGTTCGGACGGGTTGCAGTGGTTCAGCGCGGATCCGCGCCGATCAGGACCGCGTGCGGATCAGAACCACTTCTCCGCACGGTGGTCCGCCTGGATGCGGCGAATCGTGTTCGAGCGCGAGCGGAGCACGAGCGAGTCCGTGTGGATGACGCCGCGCGAACGACGCACGCCGTCGACCAGGACGCCGTCGGTGACGCCGGTGGCGACGAAGAACGTGTTGTCACCCGTGACCAGGTCGTCCTGATCGAGGACCTTGTCCAGGTCGTGACCGGCGGCGATGGCGCGCTCGCGCTCCTCGTCGTCCTTCGGCTGGAGCTTGCCGAGGATCACGCCGCCGAGCGCCTTGATCGCGCACGCCGTGATGATGCCCTCTGGGGTGCCGCCGACACCGACGCACATATCGATCGTCGAGCCGGGCAGAGCGGCGGCGATGCCACCGGCGACGTCACCGTCGAGCAGCAGTCGCGTGCCGGCACCGGTCGCGCGGATGGCGCGGATCAGCTCGTCGTGGCGCGGGCGGTCGAGGACGGCGACGACCATGTCCTCGAGGTCCTTGCCCTTGGCCTTCGCCAGCGCACGGATGTTGTCACCGATCGGCTTCTCGAGGTCCAGGACACCGCGACCCTCGGGGCCGGCGGCGATCTTGTCCATGTAGAAGACGGCAGAGGGGTCGTACATCGAGCCGCGGTCCGAGACGGCCATGACGGAGATGGCGTTCTGGCGGCCGGCGGCGGTGAGCGAGGTGCCGTCGATCGGGTCGACCGCGATGTCGCAGGCCGGGCCGTGACCGTTGCCGACGTGCTCGCCGTTGTAGAGCATCGGGGCGTTGTCCTTCTCGCCCTCGCCGATGACGACGACGCCGTCGAAGTTCACCGTGCCGAGGAACTTGCGCATCGCGTCGACCGCGGCGCCGTCGGCGAGGTTCTTCTCACCACGCCCGACCCACGGCTGCGCACGGATCGCGGCGGCCTCCGTCGCACGCACGAGCTCGAGCGCGAGGTTGCGGTCGGGCTGGAGGAACAGGGAGCCGGTCTCAGTCGTGGGAGTCACGACCCGAGCCTACCGACCGGCGGCCGACCCACGGTCCGGACACCGGGCCCGTGCACGCATGTGCACGCCGGACGTGAGCCGACCGCGTAACCCGGACCGCGCCTCCAGTCCGGCTGACTACGATCGGCGGGGACATCACCGAAGTCGAAGGAGATCCACGTGCCCATCGCAACGCCGGAACAGTACGCCGAGATGATCGAACGCGCGAAGGCGGGCAAGTTCGCGTACCCCGCGGTCAACGTCTCCTCCTCGCAGACCATCAACGCGGTCCTCCAGGGCCTGCAGGAAGCCGGTTCCGACGGCATCCTCCAGGTCACGACGGGCGGTGCCGACTACTTCGCCGGCCACACCATCAAGAACCGCGCAGCGGGTGCCCTCGCGATGGCGAAGTTCGCCCACGAGGTCGCCAAGAACTACGACATCACGGTCGCGCTGCACACCGACCACTGCCCGAAGGACGCCCTCGACGGCTTCGTCCTGCCGCTGATCGCGGCGAGCGAGGAAGAGGTCCGGCAGGGTCGCAACCCGATCTTCCAGTCGCACATGTGGGACGGTTCGGCCGTGCCGCTCGACGAGAACATCGAGATCGCGAAGACCATGATCGAGAAGACGCGGAACATCAACGCGATCCTCGAGGTCGAGATCGGCGTCGTCGGCGGCGAAGAGGACGGCGTCCAGCACGAGGGCACGAACGACGCGCTCTACACGACCCCGAACGACGTCGAGAAGGTCGTCGACGCGCTCGGCCTGGGCGACAAGGGCCGCTGGATCGCGGCGCTCACCTTCGGCAACGTGCACGGCGTCTACAAGCCGGGCAACGTCAAGCTCCGCCCCGAGCTCCTCGGTGAGATCCAGGCGTCGGTCGCCTCGAAGCACGGCACGGGCGAGAACCCCCTCGACCTCGTCTTCCACGGCGGCTCCGGCTCGACCGACGACGAGATCCACGAGGCCGTCCGCAACGGCGTCATCAAGATGAACATCGACACGGACACGCAGTACGCGTTCACCCGCTCGATCGCGGACTCGATGTTCCGCAACTACGAGGGTGTCCTGAAGATCGACGGCGAGGTCGGCAACAAGAAGCAGTACGACCCCCGCGCCTGGGGCAAGGTCGCCGAGACCGCCATGGCGGCCCGCGTCGTCGAGGCCGCGAAGGTCCTCGGCTCGGCCGGTCACGCCAAGGGCTGAGCAGGTCCGTCCGGTCGGGTCCACCGGCCTGGAGGAACGGGGTGCGTCCGACGGACGCGCCCCGTTCTGCGTCGGGTCGCCTCCACCGCGTGCCACGATGGGCGGGTGACCGTCGACGCCATCGCCTCCGAGTTCGCCCAGTTCGTCACCGAGTCGCCCACCGCGTTCCACGCGGCGGCGGCGACCCGTGACCGTCTCGTCGCAGCCGGGTTCACCGAGCTGTCCGAGCTCGACGCCTGGCCGACCGAACCCGGCGCGTACGTGGTGGTCCGCGACGGTGCCGTCATCGCGTGGCGCCTGCCCGACGGTGCCGTCCCGACGACGCCGTTCCGGATCCTCGGCGCCCACACCGACTCCCCCGGCTTCCGCGTGAAGCCGAACCCCGGCGTGCGCACGGGCGGCTGGGAGCAGCTCAACGTCGAGGTCTACGGCGGCGCGCTCCTGTCGACCTGGTTCGACCGTGACCTGCGGATCGCCGGCCGGGTCGTCGACGCCGACGGCAGCGTGCGGCTCGTCAGCACCGACGCCGTCGCCCGCATCCCGAACCTCGCGATCCACCTCGACCGCGGGGTGAACGACGGCAAGGAGATCGACCGCCAGCGCCACACCCTGCCGATCGTCGGGGTCGACGGCGACGCCGGTGGGACCTCCGTCGTGGAGTGGCTGCTCGCCCGGCTCGGCGAAGGCGCCGTGTCGTGGGACCTGTTCCTCGCCGACACCCAGGCGCCGGCCCGGATCGGCATCGAGCGGGAGTTCCTGGCGTCCGGCCGGATGGACAACCTGACGAGCGTGCACGCCGGACTCCGGGGCATCGTCGACGCTCCGACCGACGGTGACCACATCCCGGTGTTCGCGGCGTTCGACCACGAGGAGATCGGGTCGTCGACGCCGTCCGGTGCCGGTGGTCCGTTCCTCGAGGACGTCCTCGGCCGTGTGCAGGAGGGACTCGGCACCACCCGCTCCGAGGCCGCCCGGGCGTTCCGTGCGTCGTGGCTGCTGTCGAGCGACGCCGGGCACCTGGTGCACCCGAACCAGCCGGAGAAGCACGACCCGACAAACCGTCCGCGCCCCGGAGCCGGTCCGCTGCTGAAGATCAGCGCGAACCAGCGCTACATGACCGAGGCGAAGGGCGAGGCCGTCTGGGCCGCCGCCTGCGAGACCGCCGGTGTGCCGTGGCAGCCGTTCGTCAACGTGAACACGATCCCCGGCGGCTCGACCATCGGCCCGATCGCGGCGACCCGGCTCGGGATCCCGACGATCGACATCGGCGTCGGACTGCTGTCGATGCACTCGATCCGGGAGCTCGTGCACGTCGACGACCTGGCTGCCCTGCACGGAGCGGTCGCAGCGTTCCTGGCCGGCTGACCTCCGGCTGGCGTCGACTGGCTGGGGTGGTCGCGACTCCCCATACGCGCAGGGCCGAGTGGTCACGAACTGTCGGTTACGCCGGTGCCGGACGACAGTTTCTGACCACTCGACGGCGGGCCCGCGGCGTGTTGCGACCACTCGGCGCGCGGAGGCCGGCGGCGCGAGCAGCCAGGCGGTCAGGCGGTCAGGCGCCGGACTGTCGCAGCATGAAGTCGACGAAGGCTTGGTCCTGCATGACCACGACGACGAACGCGATCGTGCTGATCGCCGTGGCGACGACCGCGCCGACCAGCGGCACCCAGAACGTCCGCTTCCGTGCTCGGAGCCGACGGATGGACCACCAGGCGACCAGGGCGAAGACGACCACGTTGGTGATCGCGGCGATGGCGGCGGCCGTGCTCAGGGCGCTCGGGTCGTTCAACGCCGTGTACTGGGTCTCGAGGGTGCGCCGCACGGTGGAGGCGACCTCGCCCACGGAAAGGGACTGCACCACGGAGACCAGTCCGAAGGCGAGCAGCCCGACGGTGAGCACGAAGTCGGCCGGCGTGCGACCGAACCGGCTGCGGACCATCGACCGCTGCGCCCCAGCAGGGACTGCACCGGAGCGAGCGTCCGTACCGGCGCGTTCGCCGCGGATGCCGTCGCTCGGAGCAGCGTCGCGCACGCCGGTGGCGGGGGCCTGATCCTGCCGCTCCCGTGCCTGACGCTCCCGCTCCTGGCGCTCCTGCTCGACGAGGACCGGGTTCACCCAGCCCTCTGGCGCGTACTCGCCGTACCCGGGGGCGGGACGGCCCTGGGGCCGACCGTTCGCGGGACCGGCGGCCGACGTCGCGGACGCACCCCGGGCCTCCTGGCCGCTACCAGCGCCGGCGTCGCCGTGGTTCGCCGGGTCGCGACGCGGGACCGAGGACCAGCCGTCCGAGCCGCTCATGACCGACGCCCGCCGAGCGCGCGCGTCGGGTTGCCCGAGGCGTCGGTGCGGAGCTCCTTGGGGAGCGAGAACATCAGGTCCTCGTGTGCGGTGACGACCTCTTCGACGGCGGCGTAGCCGGCGTCGGCGAGCTGTTCGAGCACCTCGGCCACGAGTTCTTCCGGCACGGACGCACCGCTCGTCACGCCGACCGTCTCGACACCGTCGAGCCACTCCTGCTGGATCTCCTCCGCGTAGTCGACGCGGTGGGCGGCGCGGGCACCGTGCTCGAGCGCCACCTCGACCAGGCGGACGCTGTTCGACGAGTTCGCCGAGCCGACCACGATCACCAGGTCGGCACCAGGCGCGACCTTCTTGATCGCGACCTGGCGGTTCTGGGTGGCGTAGCAGATGTCGTCCGACGGTGGGTCCTGGATGGCCGGGAACTTCTCGCGCAGCAGCCGCACGGTCTCCATCGTCTCGTCGACGCTGAGCGTGGTCTGCGACAGCCAGACGAGGTTGTTCGGGTCCGGCACCGACAGCGCGGCCACGTCGTCGGGGCCGTTCACCAGGATCGTGCGGTCCGGGGCGTGCCCCATCGTGCCCTCGACCTCTTCATGGCCGGCGTGCCCGATCAGGATGATGGTGCGCTCGGCCTTGGCGAACCGGGTGGCTTCGCGGTGGACCTTGGTGACGAGGGGGCAGGTGGCATCGATGGCGTGCAGGTCGCGCTCGGCGGCACCCGCGACGACGGCCGGCGACACACCGTGCGCGCTGAAGACCACGTGCGAACCCCGGGGGACCTCGGCCACGTCGTCGACGAAGACGGCTCCGCGCTGCTCGAGCGTCGACACCACGTGCACGTTGTGGACGATCTGCTTGCGGACGTAGACGGGCTCGCCGTACTGCTCCAACGCCTTCTCGACCGCGACGACCGCACGGTCCACCCCGGCGCAGTACCCACGGGGGGCCGCGAGCAGCACCTTCTTGGGGCCGGCGACCGGTTCGTCACGCAGTCGGCCCCGTGCCGCGTGCACACGCGGCGGGGCAAGCGGGACCGTGTGGCCGTTGGTGATCGTCACGTCCCCGATGATAGGTGAGCGGCACGCACGCGACCTGGGCGCGCGGGGTGCCTGTGGAGAACACGACGTCCGTCCCCTGTCACCGGTCTCGGGCACGATGGACGTCCCAGCAGGACGAGGAGCGACATGGCGATCGAACAGGGCCCGCCGACGGCCGACAACCCGTGGCCGGTGGCGCTCCTCGGCGCGAAGCTCCGCGACTGGATCGACCGGCTCGGCACCGCGTGGGTCGAGGGCGAGATCACGCAGTGGAACGTCGCCGGCGGCAACGTGTACGGCAAGCTCAAGGACGTCGAGGTCGACGCCACCGTGTCGTTCTCCATCTGGTCGAGCGTGCGCTCCCGGGTGCCGGCGGACATCAAGCAGGGCGACCGGGTCGTCGCGGCACTCAAGCCGAACTACTGGGTCAAGGGCGGCTCGCTGACCATGCAGGTCGTCGAGATGAAGCACGTCGGGCTCGGTGACCTGCTCGAACGCCTCGAGCGCCTCCGCCGGACCCTCGCCGAGGAAGGGCTGTTCGACCCGTCCCGGAAGCAGCGTCTGCCGTTCCTGCCGCACCGCATCGGCCTGATCACCGGCAAGGACTCCGACGCCGAGAAGGACGTCAAGCGGAACGCGCAGCTGCGGTGGCCCCAGGTGGAGTTCCGCACCGTGCACACCGCCGTGCAGGGCGAACGGACCGTCGGCGAGGTCACTGCGGCGATCCTCGAGCTCGACGCCGACCCCGAGGTCGACGTCATCATCATCGCCCGCGGCGGCGGCGACTTCCAGAACCTGCTCGGCTTCAGCGACGAAGGACTCGTCCGTGCGGCGGCCGCGGCGTCGACCCCGATCGTCTCGGCGATCGGGCACGAGGCCGACCGCCCCATCCTCGACGAGGTCGCCGACCTGCGCGCCTCGACCCCGACGGACGCCGCCAAGCGGGTCGTGCCCGACGTCGCCGAGGAGCTCGCCAACGTGCGGGCGGCCCGCGCCCGGCTCGGGCTCCGGCTCTCGCACACGCTGTCGGTCGAGGCCGACCGGCTCGCCGCGCTGCGGTCGCGCCCGGCCCTGGCGTCGACCGCGTGGCTCGTCGACACCCGTGCGGAAGAGGTCGCGCGCGACCTGTCCCGTGCCCGCGAACTGCTCGACCGCCGACTCGAGCGCGGGCACTCCGAGGTCGGGCACCTGACCGCCCGGCTCCGGGCACTCTCACCGCGCGACACCCTGCGCCGCGGGTACGCCATCGTGCAGCGGGCCGACGGCGGTGTCGTCCGCGGCACCGACGACCTGTCCGGAGCGACGCCGGTGCACGTCACGCTCGGTGCCGGCACGGCCACGGGCACGCTCGAACCGGACGGCCCCGGCCCGGACGGCTCCTGACCACCGCGGGTGTTCTCCACAGCCTGGGTCCGAGCGACGGATCGTCGGTGGACGCTCGGTAGGATCGACCCGTGCCATCCCAGCAGGAACCCGAGCAGACCGACGTCCAGTCGCTGAGCTACGAAGCGGCCCGCGACGAACTCGTGCGCGTCGTGAGCGAGCTCGAACAGGGCTCCGCGACCCTCGAGCGTTCGCTGGCGCTCTGGGAGCGGGGCGAAGCCCTCGCCGCCCGGTGCGAAGAGTGGCTCGTCGGCGCCCGCGCCCGGCTCGACGCGGCCCGTGCCGCCAGCGACGCCCAGGACGGCTCCGGCCGATGACCGACGCGAACGGCCGCCCGATCGTCGCCGAGCTCGGTCGCCCCGAGACGGCAGAGGAGACGTGGGCCCGCAAGGACGCCGCCCGGACCGCCCGCCGGCAGCACCAGACCGCGTTCAACCTGGTCATCGCGCTCATCGCCTCGCTCGGCATCGTGCTGTTCCTGGTGGCGGTCGTCGTCCGGCCCGACACCACGGTGGACCGCACCGTCGACTACCAGCAGATCGCGGCGAAGGCGAACGTCGACGACGTCACCCTGGTGGCGCCGCCGCTGCCCGACGGCTACAGCGCCAACCGCGCGGACTTCGCCAGCAAGACCACCGACGGCGTGGACGTCTGGACCGTCGGCTTCGTGACGCCGGACAAGCAGTACCTCGGTCTGCAGCAGGGCATCGACGCCAACGCCTCGTGGGTGTCGAACCAGCTCGACCAGCGCCCGTCCACCGGTGACCGCACCATCGGCGACACGGAGTGGACCGTCTACGACCGCCGCGCCGAGGGCACCGATGCCGGCAACCACGCGTACTCGCTCGTCTCGACGTTCGGCAAGAACACGATCGTGCTCTCCGGCACCGCCGACGACAAGGCGTTCCGGACCGTCGCGACCGCCGTCTCCCGAGAACTGACCGAGTAGACGACGGGCACCGCCCCGCCAGTCACCACCCCGTCCCACCCGAACCGAGGAGCCCCATGCCCGACCGCGCCGCCTCCACCCCGTCCGACGCCCTGCGCCTGCTGGTCGACGGCAACGCCCGCTTCGCCGCCGACAAGCGCCGGATGGGCCGCGTGGACCCGGACCGCCGCACCGAGCTCGAAGGATCGCAGTCGCCGTTCGCGACCGTCCTCGGCTGCTCGGACTCGCGGGTGCCGTTCGAGCACGTCTTCGACGCCGGCATCGGTGACCTGTTCGCCATCCGCAACGCCGGCCAGATCGTCGACGACGTCGTGCTCGGCTCGATCGAGTTCGCGGTCGTCGCCCTGGGCACGCCCCTGGTCGTCGTGCTCCGGCACACCCGGTGCGGTGCGGTCGCGGCAGCGCGCTCCGGTGAGCCCGTCCCCGCTCCGCACCTGCAGGCCCTCGTCGACGCGATCGCCCCGAGCGTCGAGAAGGTCCGACTCACCGACGCCGAGCTCCCGCAGGAAGCCGTCGGCGCCGCACACCTCGAAGCCACCCTCCGCCAGGTGATCGAGCGCTCCGGCGCGGTCTCCGACGCCGTGGCCGAGGGTAGATTGGCCGTCGTCGGGGCGACGTACGACCTCGCCACCGGAGAAGTCACCATCGACACCGTCGTCGGCCAGGTCTGACCGACCCCGACGACGACCGCCCCGGCGACCCCGGGGCGCAGGCACGGGCCGGCGCGACCGCGACCGGCGAGCACCCCAGGAAGGACCACGACGACGTGACCGACACCACCCCGACCGAGTTCCGCATCGAGCACGACACCATGGGCGAGGTACGGGTGCCGAAGTCGGCGCTCTACCGTGCCCAGACCCAGCGCGCCGTCGAGAACTTCCCCATCTCGGGCACCGGGCTCGAGTCGGCGCAGATCGTGGCGCTCGCACGGATCAAGCGTGCGGCGGCCATCGTCAACGGTGAACTCGGCATCGTCGAGCCCGCCGTCGCCGACGCCATCGCCGGCGCCGCCGACCTGATCATCGGCGGGCAGCACCACGACCAGTTCCCGGTCGACGTCTACCAGACCGGCAGCGGCACGTCGTCGAACATGAACATGAACGAGGTGCTCGCGACACTGGCGTCCGACATCGCGGGCTCGGCGGTGCACCCGAACGACCACGTCAACGCCTCGCAGTCGTCGAACGACGTCTTCCCCACCTCCGTGCACGTCGCCGTGACCGAGGCGCTCCTCCGCACGCTCGTGCCCGCCCTCGAGCACCTCGCCGAGTCCCTCGAGGCGAAGGCCACGCTCTGGGCCGACGCCGTGAAGTCCGGCCGGACGCACCTGATGGACGCCACGCCCGTCACCCTCGGGCAGGAGTTCGGCGGCTACGCCCGCCAGATCCGCCTGGGCATCGAGCGGGTGCAGGCGACGCTCCCCCGCGTCGCCGAGGTCCCGCTCGGCGGCACCGCGGTCGGCACCGGCATCAACACCCCCAAGGGCTTCCCGCAGCGGGTCATCGCCCAGCTCGCGAGCGACACCGACCTGCCGATCACCGAGGCCGTCGACCACTTCGAGGCGCAGGGTGCGCGTGACGCCCTGGTCGAGGCCTCCGGTGCGCTCAAGGTGCTCGCCGTCAGCCTGACGAAGATCAACAACGACCTGCGCTGGATGGGCTCGGGTCCGAACACCGGCCTGGGCGAGCTGCACATCCCCGACCTGCAGCCCGGCTCCTCGATCATGCCCGGCAAGGTGAACCCGGTGATCCCCGAGGCCACCCTGATGGTCGGCGCCCGGGTCATCGGCAACGACGCCACCATCGCCTGGGCCGGTGCCTCGGGTGCGTTCGAGCTCAACGTCGCCATCCCGGTGATGGGCACGGCGCTGCTCGAGTCGATCCGCCTGCTGGCGAACAGCTCGCGCGTGCTCGCGGACAAGACCATCGACGGCCTGCAGGCGAACCTCGAGCGTGCCCGCGCCTTCGCGGAGTCCTCACCCTCGATCGTCACCCCGCTCAACCGGGTCATCGGCTACGAGGCTGCCGCCAAGGTCGCGAAGTACGCCGTCGCCGAGGGCATGACCGTGCGCGAAGCCGTCGTGGCCCTCGGCCACGTCGAGCGCGGCGAGGTCACCGAGGCGCAGCTCGACGAGGCGCTCGACGTCCTGAGCATGACCCACCCGAACTGACGCGACGCTCCTGACGCGCCCCCAGGACGGACGGGAGGCCCGGTGCCAGCTGGCACCGGGCCTCCCGTCCGTCAGGTGGCGGCTCGGCCCGCCTCACGCGCTGAGCGACAGGTCACGCGCCCGGAAGCGCGTGACCTGTCGGTGAGCGCGAAAACCCGACAGCGCCTGCCGCTACACCAGGTCGGGCGAGTCCAGCAGGTCCGTGACCAGGGCGGCGATCGCGGAGCGTTCGGACCGCGTCAGCGTGACGTGTGCGAACAGCGGGTGCCCCTTGAGCCGCTCGATGACCGACGCGATCCCGTCGTGCCGTCCGACCCGCAGGTTGTCGCGCTGCGCGACGTCGTGGGTGAGCACGACCCGTGAGTTCTGGCCGATGCGCGAGAGCATCGTGAGCAGTACGTTCCGTTCGAGCGACTGCGCCTCGTCGACGATCACGAAGGCGTCGTGCAGGGAGCGGCCGCGGATGTGGGTCAGGGGTAGCACCTCGATCAGGCCGCGCTCGATCACCTCGTCGAGGACGTTGTCCGACACCACCGAGCCGAGGGTGTCGTAGACGGCCTGCGCCCACGGGTTCATCTTCTCGCCGGCGTCACCGGGCAGGAAGCCCAGGTCCTGCCCGCCCACGGCGTACAGCGGCCGGAACACCATGATCTTCTTGTGCTGCTGCCGTTCGAGCACGGCTTCGAGTCCGGCACACAGGGCGAGCGCCGACTTGCCGGTACCGGCGCTGCCGCCGAGCGAGACGATGCCGATCTCCGAGTCGAGCAGGGCGTCGATGGCGAGCCGCTGCTCGGCCGAGCGTCCGCGGAGTCCGAAGACCTCGCGGTCGCCGCGCACCAGTGCGACGGCGCCGGCGACGTGCACGCGGCCGAGGGCCGATCCGCGCTCGGAGTGGATGACGACGCCGGTGTTCACCGGGACGCCGTCGAGCTTTGCGGACCGGATCTCCTCCTTCTCGTACAGGTCGGACATCTGCTCGCCGGAGACCTGCAGGTCGGCGATCCCGGTGTAGCCCGAGTCGACCGCGAGTTCGGCGCGGTACTCCTCCGCCGCCATGCCGATCGACGACGCCTTGACCCGGAGCGGCAGGTCCTTCGACACGACGACGACGTCGAGCCCGTCGTTCTTGAGGTTCGACGCGACGGCCAGGATGCGGGAGTCGTTGTCGCCGAGCTGCAGGCCTGACGGCAGGACGGACTGGTTGGAGTGGTTCAGTTCGACGCGGAACGAGCCGCCGTCGCCGATCGCGATCGGGAAGTCGAGCCGCTCGTGCTCGATGCGCAGTTCGTCGAGCAGCCGGAGGGCCTGCCGGGCGAAGTACCCGATCTCCGGGTCGTTGCGCTTCGACTCGAGTTCGCTGACGACCACCACGGGCAGGACCACGGCGTGCTCGGCGAAGCGGAACAAGGCCCGCGGATCGCTGAGGAGCACCGATGTGTCGAGCACGTACGTGCGCTGGGCGACCGATGTGGACGAGTCCGCGGTGTGCTGCTGCTGTGCTCCGCGCGAGACGTTCTGAGAGGTCACGACCACTCCATCCCCGGGCCGCGACGGGCCCGGTCCTGTCCTCGAACGCGGCCACGGAGCGGGTCCCGAAGCACCGACTGTGGCCGCTTCGATCGGGCGCGGTGCCCGATGGGGACAACGTACGTCCGGCCCCCGACACCCCGACAGCGACACGCGGTTTCCGGAGTTACGGTCGCGTGAACAACGCGAGCGTGGCTCGCGACGCCGCGTGCGGCGGTGGCGCCGAGTGGTCACGAACTGTCGGGTGCGACGGCGCCAGCCGACAGATGGTGACCACCCGGCGGACGTCAGGGGGTGCCGTGACCGCTCGCGGGCTGCGGACGGGAGGCCCGTGGCGGCCTGGCACCGCGCCTCCAGGCCGTCCGGTGGTCGCGACTCGTCGCGCGCGTGGCTCCGGCTGGTCACGAACCGTCGGGTGCGACGGCGCCAGCCGACAGATGGTGACCACCCGGCGGACGTGAGCGGGGTGCCGTGACCGCTCGCGGGCGGCGGACAGCGAACAGCGGACAGCGGACAGCAGCCGCGCCGCTGCTACTGCATCGTGGCGTACGAGACGCAGGCGTCGCGGAACATGTCCAGGGTCTCGTCGGTGGTCGACGGGAACACGGACACCCGCGCGACGCCGAGCCGCGTGGTCGCGGTGACGCCGTGGTTGTGCATCGCGGCGGACAGGGCCGTCACGCGACCCTGCGTCGGCCGGAGCACCACGATGCCGGCGCGCTCGGCCGGGTCGCGGCTGGACTCGACCTCGAGCCCGAACTCGTCGGCGATGGCGAACACGCGCTCGACGCGGTCGGTGACCCGCTCCTGCACGGCGGCGACGCCGACCGCGGTGAGGCGCTCGAGCGACACCGCGAGCCGGGCCTGCGCGACCGGATCGATGCGGGACATCTGGAAGCCGGCGGCCCCCGGACGCACCGCCGGGACCTCGGTGGGCCAGCCGGAGGTGCCGTGCGGGCCGGACAGTGCCGGACGGATCCGGTTCAGGGCGCGGTCGCTGAACGCCACGAACCCGGTGCCCCACCCGGCGTGCAACCACTTCTGCCCGCCGGTGGCGACGACGTCGGCGACCTCGTACGGGGCGTCGACGACTCCGAAGCCCTGGATCGCATCGACGATGAGCAGGCGGTCGCCGATGACCTCCCGGATGGCGGCGAGGTCGGTCAGGTAGCCGGTGCGCCAGTCGACCAGGGACACCGCGACGGCGGTCACCTCGTCGGTCAGGCGCTCACGGATCAGCTCGGGGGTCACCCAGCCGGCACCCGACTCGATGACGACGGGCTGCACCCGTCCGCCGGTGGCCGAGGCGGCGCTGGCCAGTGCGAGCGGCAGCGACGGGTACTCGTCGGCGGACACGAGCACACCGCCGGTCAGACCGAAGGCGGTGTGCAGCAGGCCCGGGGTCGTCGCGGCCTGCGAGACGACCTGGTCCTCGCGGCGGCCGACCAGGCGGGCGGCGACGGTGCGGACGCGGGCGTCCTGCTCGTCGAGGGTCTCCATCGCGCCGAAGCGCATGTGTGCCTGGATCGTGCCGAGCACACGCTGCTCCTCGAGCACGGCGGTCTGCACGGGGCCGAACGCAGCGTGGTCGAGGTAACCGGGGTCTTCGGAGAAGCCGGCGGCGTACTCGTCGATGTTCACAGGTGGTGCACCTTTCACAGGGTTGAACCCTGAGAGCCTACTGGGACGCGGCTCCGCCGACGAACCCGGTGCGGGAGGTGGCTGCTCAGCCGCCGAACCGACGCGACCGGAGTCCGAAGTCGCGGACCGCCCGGAGGAAGTCGACCTCGCGCAGGTCCGGGTAGAACGCCTCGACGAAGTAGAACTCGCTGTGCGCGCTCTGCCACAGCATGAAGTCGGAGAGCCGCTGCTCGCCCGAGGTCCGGATCACCAGGTCGGGGTCGGGCTGGCCCTGCGTGTACAGGTGGTCGCCGATGAGCTCCGGCGTCAGGACCTCGGCCAGGGTGTCGATCGTGCCGCCACCCGCGCCGTGCGCCTGCACGATGCTGCGCATGGCGTCCGCGATCTCACGACGGCCGCCGTACCCGACGGCCAGGTTGACGTGCAGCCCCGTGCGTCCGGCGGTGCGCTGCTCGGCCCGTTCGAGCGCGGTCACCAGGTTGTCCGGCAGCCCCTCGTTCGAGCCGACGTGCTGCACGCGCCAGTCACGGTTGTCGGCCAGGACCCCGGCGAGGTCGGCGATGATCCCGACGAGTTCCTCGAGCTCTTCGCCGCCACGACCCGTCAGGTTGTCGGCGGACAGCAGGTAGAGCGTCACGACCTCGATGCCGAGGTCGTCGCACCACGTCAGGAACTCCGGGATCTTCGCGGCGCCGGCACGGTGGCCGTGCGCGGCGGACTCGAGCCCGAGCTGCTTCGCCCAGCGGCGGTTGCCGTCGACGATCATGGCGACGTGCTTGGGCTTCGCTGCACCCTCGAGCTGGCGGCGGATCCGGCGCTGGTAGGCGCGGTAGAGGATCCCTCGCCCTGTCCATCCCGCCGTCCCGGTCACGCACCGAGCGTAGTGCACCACCGACACACGATCCCTGAGGCTCCCGCTCTGCGGACACGTGGCTGTCGTTCGGGGTCAGGCCCTATGGTCGGGAACATGCAGGACGAGCACGAGACCGGAACACTCCCCCACGTCCCGTTCACGGAAGAGGCGTCGGCGACCGCGACCACGACCACGACCGCCGAACCCCGTCCGGCCTGGCGTGGCTGGATCCACCTCGGTGCGTTCCCGTTCGCGATCGCGATGGGGATCGTCCTGATCACCCTCGCCGACAGCACGGCAGCGAAGGTCGGCAGCGCGGTGTTCATGGCGACGTCGTTGGCGATGTTCGGTGTCTCCGCGACCTACCACCGGTTCCCGTGGGGGCCGAAGGTGAAGGCCGTGCTGAAGCGCATCGACCACACCAACATCCTGCTGCTCATCGCCGGCACCTACACGCCCGTCGCGATCTGCGCCCTGCCGCACACGCTCATGGTCGTCGTGCTCTGGGTGATGTGGTCGGGCGCCGCGCTCGGGATCGCGTTCCGCGTGCTCTGGATCAACGCCCCCCGCTGGCTGTACGTCCCGATCTACCTGGTGCTCGGGTGTGCTGCCCTCGGGCTGCTGCCGCAGTTCTTCGCGGCGAGCGTCCCGATGACCGTGCTCATCCTGTCCGGCGGCGTCGCCTACATCATCGGCGCACTGGTCTACGGCTTCAAGCGGCCGAACCCGGTGCCGACGCAGTTCGGGTTCCACGAGGTGTTCCACGCCCTGACCGTGGTGGCCTTCGGTGCCCAGTGGGTCGGCGTGCTCATCGTCGCGCTGGACCCGGTGCGCTGACCGTCGCAGGTTCCTTCCCAGAACGGGTGCGATGCCTGGTGGTTCCGGGCGTACTCACCCGGAAGTTCTGACGAGGTACGCCCGGTTCGACCAGGTACGCCCGGTTCCGGTAGGCGCGCCCGGTTCCGGTAGGCGCGCCCACAAGGCGGACTGGAGGCCCGTGGCGATGCCGCCACGGGCCTCCAGTCGGACTTGCGGTCGCGTCAGCCGCGCTCGGTGTCGTCGCCGACGTCGGCCCGGCCGTCCTCGGCCGCCCGCCGCTCCGGCTCGTCCGTCGCGGTGCCGTCCGTCGCGGTGCCGTTCGCCTCGGCCTCGAGCCGCTCACGCACCTCGGCGCGGTAGCGGGTCCGACGGATGCGTCGGGTCATGTCGACCACGAGCAGGATCGTCACGATCGCGACGAGTGCGATCGCGATGAACCCGACGACACCCGGGGTGACGTCGACGTCGGGGACGACCGAGGGGCTGGGACTGGGGGTGGCGGCGAGTGCCGCCGCGATGGTGCTCACGAGGTCGGTTCCTTGTCGGCTGGGATCCCGGCGAACAGGTCGGTCTCCGGGAGCTCGGTCGGCACGCGTGCCTCCACGAGCTGGTAGTCCTCGGTCGGCCACACCGTCGCGAGGAGGTCGTTCGGCCAGTAGAAGAAGGCGCTGTCCGGAGCGACCTGGCTGGCGTGGGCGCGGAGTGCGGCGTCACGCTGGTCGAAGTACTCGTGCACGTCGACGTGGGTGGTGGCGAGGTCGGGCCGGTCGGCGAACCGCTCGACCCACTCGCGCAGTTGCTCGATCGCGGGGCTGTCCGGGTCGCGCTCCTGCAGGGCTTCGAAGATCGTGCTGAAGCGGCGCGGGTTCATCGTGCGCTCGTAGTAGAGCTTCGCGATCGACCACGGGGCACCGGCGGACGGGTACGCCGACGGGTCGGCGGCGGCGGACCACGCGGCCATCGACACCTCGTGCGTGCGGATGTGGTCGGGGTGCGGGTAGCCGCCGTTCTCGTCGTAGGTGACGAGCACGTGCGGGCGGAACCGGCGGATCACGCGGACGAGGGCCTCGGTGCTGTACTCGAGCGGCACCGTGGAGAACGTGCCCGGCCGGACCGTCTCGCCCTTCTCGGCGTCGGGCAGCCCCGAGTCGTGGTAGCCGAGCCACACGTGGTCGATGCCGAGCGCCTGCTGCGCCGCGGCCATCTCGGTGCGGCGGTACCCGGCCATGTCACGGTGCGCACGGCTCGTGGCCGGCTCGCCGAGCTGGTCGTTCAGGATGTCGCCGGCCTCGCCACCGGTGCAGGACACGACGAGCACCTGGTGCCCGTCGGCCACGTACTTCGCGGCGGTCGCGGCACCCTTGCTCGACTCGTCGTCGGGGTGGGCGTGGACGGCCAGCAGACGGTAGGGCACGTGGGGTTCCTCACTGCGGGTGAGCGGCGTCGGACGCGGGCAGCGCACAGCATCGCGTGAACTACCCTGGGATCAGGATATCCACCCCGGGAGCCCCGAACTGTCCGAACAGCACCAGACCGCCACCCTCGACGAGCGCTACGGCCGCACCCCGGCCCGCAAGCGCCGCAGCCGCCTCTTCGCGATCGTCGCGGCCATCGCGGTCGTCGTGGTCTTCGGTGCGTGGGTGATCTGGGCCGGGCTCGACCAGTCCGACCGCGGCCTCGACCAGGACGTCATCGGGTACGAGGTCCTGTCCGAGCACAGCACCGTCGTCCACTCGCAGGTGTCCGTCGACCCGGGTGTCGAGGCGAAGTGCGCCGTGCAGGTCCTCGACAAGAGCTACTCGATCGTGGGCTGGAAGGAGATCACCGTCCCGGCGTCCGAACAGCGCAGCCGGAGCATCTCCACGCAGGTCACCACGACGACGCGGGGCGTGACCGGCTTGATCCACGACTGCTGGATTCCCTAGACTGTCCTGATTCGCCTCTCGAGACCGACCACTCGGCCGGTCTCGTTTTTTCATGGTCGAAGGGACAGAACATGAGCAACGACACGCAGGTCACCTGGCTGACCCAGGAGGCGCACGACCGTCTCAAGGCGGAGCTCGACGAGCTGAGCGGCGAGGGCCGTGCCGAGATCGCGCGCCGCATCGAGGCCGCTCGCGAAGAGGGCGACCTCAAGGAAAACGGCGGCTACCACGCCGCGAAGGACGAGCAGGGCAAGATCGAGGCCCGCATCCGCGTCCTCACCGAGCTCCTGAAGCACGCCACCGTCAGCGAAGCGGAGTTCGACGGCACCGTCGAGCCGGGCACCGTCGTCACGGCGGTCATCGCCGGCGACGAGTCCACCTTCCTGGTCGGCAGCCGCGAGATCGTCGCCGAGGGCTCCGACCTGACGGTCTACAGCCCCGTCAGCCCCGTCGGCGCAGCCATCGTCGGCCTCAAGGCCGGCGACAAGGCCACCTACACGGCGCCGAACGGCAAGGAGATCGCCGTCGAGGTCGTCAAGATCGAGCGCTACGAGCCGTAGACCCGGCCCACTGACAGACGGGAGGCCCGTGGCGACACCGCCACGGGCCTCCCGTCTGTCCGCCGGTCGCGCCCAGGGCGCGCACCGTACTTCCGACAGTCCACGCGTCGAACGACTCGTGGACTAGTGCTCGAGGAGTTCCGGGCGGAAGCCGACCTCGTGCAGGCGCTGGATGACCTCCTGCGCGTGCTCGGGGCCACGCGCCTCGATCGACAGGTCCAGTGCGACCTCGTTGATGACCAGGCCCTGGCCGTGGCGGGTGTGCAGCACCTCGACCACGTTCGCCCCGGCGTCCGAGATGACCTGGGCGACGCGGGCGAGCTGACCCGGGCGGTCCGGCAGCATGATGCGGATGCCGATGTAGCGCGAGGCCGCGACGAGCCCACGGGTGATCACGCGCTCCATCATGAGCGGATCGATGTTGCCGCCGCTCAGCAGCACCACGGTGCGGCCGGTGTCGCGGACGGCACCGGACATGATCGCGGCGACGCCGACGGCCCCCGCTGCCTCGACCACGAGCTTGGCGCGTTCGAGCAGGACGAGCAGGGCGCGGGCGGTGTCGTCGTCCGAGACGGTGACGATGTCGTCGACCAGGTCGCGGATGATCGGGAAGTTCAGGTCGCCGGGGCGCGCCACCGCGATGCCGTCGGAGATGGTCGGCTTCGTGGTGATGGTGACGGGCTCGCCGGCGGTGATCGACGACGGGTAGGCAGCGGCGTTCTCCGCCTGCACGCCGATGACCCGGATCGGCCGTCCGAGCCGCTCGGCCATGCCCTTCACGGCGAGCGCGATGCCGGAGATGACACCGCCGCCACCGATCGGCACGACGACGGTGTCGACGTCCGGCACCTGGTCGATGATCTCGAGGCCGAGCGTGCCCTGCCCGGCGATCACGGCCGGGTGGTCGAACGGCGGGATGAACACGGCGCCGGTGTGGGCGGCGAAGTCCTTCGCGGCGCTCAGCGCCTCTTCCACGGAGTGCCCCCGCAGCACGACGTCGGCGCCGTAGTGGCGGGTGGCCTGCAGCTTGGGCAGGGCGACCCCGACCGGCGTGAAGATCGTCGCGGGGATGCCGAGTTCGCGGGCGGCGAGTGCGACGCCCTGCGCGTGGTTGCCTGCGCTCGCGGCGACGACGCCCTTGGCGCGCTGCTCGGCGGACAGGGTCGAGAGCCGGTTGTAGGCACCGCGCACCTTGTACGCACCCGTGCGCTGCAGGTTCTCGCACTTCAGGTGCACCGGCGACCCGAGCAGCTCGGCGAGGAACTGCGACGTCTCCATCGGGGTGACGCGTGCGACGCCCTTGATGGTCTCGCGCGCCGCCTCGATGTCCGCGAGGGTCGGGATCGCGGCGAGCGTGTGCGGGGAGGCGCTGGTGTCGGTCACTCCCCCATCATCGTCGCTCCGGGCCCCCGCGGCGAACTCGTGTGACGCTCAGTTGGTGCTGGCGGTGCCTTCTTCGGCCGAGGGACCGGCGTCGACACCCGGGGCCGGGACGTCGTCGCCGACCTTGTGCCGACGGCGTCGGAGCAACTGGATCTGCCCGTGCTGCCCGCGCTTCGGCGTCGCTTCGAGGACGTGGTCCGAGTCGAGCCGTCGCCAGCGACCGCTCGCGATGGTGGTGACCATGGCGTTCAGCGTCGCGATCAGCGGCACGGCGAAGAAGGCTCCGGCGATGCCGGCGAGCCCGGAGGCCGCGGTGACGCCGAGGACGACCGCCAGCGGGTGGACCTTGACCGCGTTGCCCATCACGAGCGGCTGGAGGATGTGGCCCTCGATCTGCTGCACCAGCAGGACGACGCCGAGTACCAGGACCGCGGCGAGGGGACCGTTGAAGATCAGCGCGACGAACACCGCCAGGAAGCCCGTGACGATGGCGCCGACGACCGGGATGAAGGCGCCGAGGAACACGAACGCAGCGATCGGGATCACCAGCGGCATGCCGCCGAAGAAGAGCCCGACGATGAAGGACCCCAGGCCGATGCCGACCGCGTCGACGAAAGCGACGAAGATCTGCACGCGGATGAAGCTCGTCAGGGTGATCCAGCCGGCGACACCGGCGCCGTCCACCGCTGCGCGGGCCTTCTTCGGGAACAGCCGGACGGACCACCGCCAGACGTTCTTGCCGTCGATCAGCAGGAAGATCGTGGTGAACAGGATGATGAAGAGCGCCTCGAAGGCGTGCGTGGCACCCGAACCCGCGCTGGCGACCCCGGACAGGATCGACGCGGAGTTGTCCTGCAGCCACTTCGTGCCGTCGTCGAGCCAGCCGTTCACGTCCGATTGACTGATGCCGAACCCGGAGCTCAGGACGAAGTCCTTGATGTTCGCGTACTGGTCGACCGTCCGGTCACGCAGGGATGGGTAGGACGCGATGATCTGGTCGACGACGAGCCAGATCAGGCCACCGAGCGCCGCGATGCCGCCGAGCAGGCTCATCACGACGGCGAGCCACTTGGGCACGTGGTGCCGCTGCAGCCAGTTGGAGATCGGCACGAGGAGCGCCGAGACCACGATGCCGACCAGGAACGGGATGAGGATCTCGCTGAAGACCGTGACGAGCCAGATGAAGACGGCGATCACGCCCACGACGACGAGCGCCCGCCACGACCACGCACCGGCGATGCGCACGCCGACCGGGACGGATTCCTCGACCACGGGGTCGGGGTGTGTCTGCTTGCTTCCCCATGCCATGGGCCCGAGTGTAGCGATGTGCCTCCCGTCAGGTGCCAGATACGGCATACGTTCGTGGACCCTCATGTCGGCGGAGTTCGGTAGCGTCGCGGCATGCCCAGGTCGACGCTCTCCGCCGCCGAGGCCCGCCGGGTCGCACTCGCCGCGCAGGGGTTCGGGCGACCACCCGCCGAGCCCGTTTCGACCCGTGCGCTGAACGCGGCGTTCGGTCGGCTCGGCCTGCTGCAGATCGACTCCGTCAACGTGTTCGAACGCAGCCACTACCTGCCGCTCTTCGCCCGGCTCGGGGCGTACGACCGGTCGACACTCGACCGGCTGACGCTCGGACGCTCGGGTCCGTACACCGAGTACTGGGCGCACGAGGCGGCGTTCATCCCCCGCGACGACCTGCGACTGTTCCGGTGGCGGATGGACGCCCTGCGGGAACGTGACGCCGGCCCGACCAGGGTCGACGGCGTCACCCGGACCGCTGCCGTCCGGCGCGAACTGCACGCGCTGCTCCGAGCCGAGGGGCCGATGCGGGCGAGCGCGGTGGAGCACGAGTCGAACGTTCGACGCGGCCCCTGGTGGGGATGGAGCGACGTGAAGCTCGGGCTCGAGCAGATGTTCCGCTGGGGCGAGGCGGTGAGCGCCGGACGAGCCGGGTTCGAGCGGGTGTACGCCCTGCCGGAGCAGGTGCTGCCCGCAGGCTTCCTCGAGACCGCCCCGCCGCGTGCCGACGCCGTGCTCGAACTCGTCCGCCAGGCCACACGGGCGCTCGGCATCGGCACCCGGGCGGACATCGCGGACTACTACCGGCTGCGCTCCGACGACACGGCCACCGCGATCGCCGAGCTCACCGACGCCGGCGAGCTCCTGCCGGTGCGGGTCGAGGGCTGGGGCGAGCGGGCCTGGCTCCACGCGGGGGCTCGGGTCCCCCGGCAGCTGACGGCGGACGCGGTGCTGAGCCCCTTCGACCCGGTCGTCTGGTTCCGGCGGCGGGCCGAGCGGATGTACGGCTTCCACTACCGGATCGAGATCTACACACCGGCCCCGAAGCGGGTCTTCGGCTACTACGTGCTGCCGGTGCTGCAGGACGACCGGCTCGTCGGCCGGATCGACCTGAAGAGCGACCGGCAGCGCGGTGTGCTGCGCGTCCGGACCGCGTGGCAGGAGCCGGGCGAGCACCTGGACCCCGAGCGGCTCGCCGACACACTGCGACGGACCGCGAGCTGGCAGGGCCTCGGCGCGATCGAGGTGACCGACCGAGGAACCGCTGCTGCGGCCGTCGCCGGGGCGCTCGGAGTGCCCCTGGTGCCGCACGAGTCCGCTGACGACGCGGACACCCCCGAACCGGTCGAGACGGCCGACGACACCGCCGCCGACGGCACCGGCTGACCCGTCAGAACCGGTCGGCGTTCGCCCGCAGCCGCGCGATGCGGTCGGGCAGCGGCGGGTGCGTCGAGAACAGCCGGTCCATCACACCGGGGCGCATCGGGTCGGCGATCCACAGGTGCGCCATCGAGGAGTTCTGCGTCTGCATCGGTCGGCCGTACGCGCCGAGCTTCTCGAGGGCCCGGGCCAGGCCCTCCGGGTGCCGGGTCGTCATCGCCCCCGTCGCGTCGGCCAGGTACTCGCGCTGCCGGGACACCGCCGCCTGGACGCCGGCCGCCGCGATCGGGGCCACGATGACGGCGACGATCCCGGCGATGAGCAGCACCGGGTTGGCGCTGCCCCCGTTGTCCGAGTTGCGGTTCCGCCCGCCGGACAGACCGCTGAAGATCGAGATGCGGAGCAGGACGTCGGCGATGAGCCCGACGGCCACGACGAGTCCGAAGACCATCGTGGACATCCGGATGTCGTAGTTCCGGACGTGTCCGAGCTCGTGCGCCATCACGCCCTGCAGCTCCTGGTCGTCCATGAGCTCGAGCAGCCCCGTCGTCGCCGCCACCACCGCGTGCTCCGGGTCACGCCCGGTGGCGAAGGCGTTCGGCGAGGGGTCGGGGATGACGAACACCCGCGGCATCGGCATGCCGGTCGCGATGGCGAGGTTCTCGACGGTGCGCCACAGCCGTGGTTCGGAGACACGGTCGATCTCGACCCCGCCGGCGATCGCGGTGGCCTGCCGTGCAGCCAGGAAGTACTGCAGCACCGCGTACCCGAGGGCGACCGCGAGGACGATGAAGCCGATCGAGACGTTGCCGGCGAGGTACCCGCCGAGGAACCCGAGCGCGCCGATGATCAGCAGGAACACCAGGACGATGACCACGGTGTTGCGCTTGTTCCGCGCGATGGCGCTGTACACGTCGGATCCGACGCTGGGGTCAGAACTGCACGCGCGGCGGCTCGGCGATGGCCGCCGGCTCGTTCGTCTCGAAGAACGACGCCTCGGAGAAACCGCGGTTCTTCGCGAACGTGGAGTTCGGGAACACCCGGATCTTCGTGTTCAGCTCACGCACGCCACCGTTGTAGAACCGGCGGGCTGCCTGGATCTTGTCCTCGGTGTCGACGAGTTCGGACTGCAGCTGCAGGAAGTTCTGGCTCGACTGCAGCTGCGGGTACCCCTCGGCCACCGCGAACACGCTCTTGAGCGCCTTCTGCATGTGTCCCTCGGCCGTGGAGGCCGTGTCGGCGTCACCGGCGGACAGGGTCTCGGCGCGGGCCTTCGTCACGTCGTCGAAGACCGCCTTCTCGTGCGTGGCGTACCCCTTGACCGTGTCCACGATGGTGGGGATGAGGTCGGCGCGGCGCTTCAGCTGCACCGAGATGTCGCTCCAGGCCTCGTCGACCCGGACCTTGAGCGTGACGAGGGAGTTGTACGTCACCCAGAGGTAGATCCCGATGATCACCAGGACGACCACCACCACTCCGACGACGATGAGCGTCGTGACGAGTCCGGTGTCCATGCGGGCGTACTCCTTTGCGCGTCGGGATCCGCGGTGCTGCGTTGGCCTGAACGGCCATCGTGAAGTCTATCGACGCGCTGAGCATGCTCTGTTCCGTGAGCAGTGTTCACGGCCGATTCCCGAGTCACGCACACCGGGCTCCCGGACTGCGGCCCGATCCCGAACCTCATCCGCGAGGTGTATTGACCGGACGCCGCAGATCCCGTGGGATGGGTCCGGTGAACACGAGCGGGGAGAGCGTGGACGAGGGGGCTGTCGGGGGTGACAGTCCTCGTCGTCGTCCCCGCTTCGCCCTGCTCGCAGCGGCGACCACGGTCCTCGTCGCCGCCCTCCTCGGCGCCGCGACAGCCCCCGCCGTCGCGGTCGCCGCCACTCCCACTGCCACGCCCGAGCCGAGCGAGATCGCTCCGCCGAGCCCCGGCCGACCGGGCGCCCCGACGCCCACCCCCACGCGTCCGGCCGTTCGGCCCACCATCGCCGACCCGGGTGACATCACGACGGGGACGACGCGCTTCCACGGCACCGGCACCCCCGGGCACGCCGTCCGGGTGACCGGCCCGGCCGCGACGGGTTCGTCCGGGTGCACGACCCGGGTGGACCCGAACGGGTCCTGGGCCTGCCTCGGCGCCGTCCGGTCCGGTCCACAACAGGTCTTCACGGTGCGCGACCTCGTCGCCGCACTGCCCGTCGCGAGTGCACCGGCCTCGGACGTCATCGTCCCGCCGACGCTGGCGGCCGCCGGTCCCACCGGCAGAACGGTGTCCGGCACGGGGTACCCCGGATCGACGGTGATGCTGTCGGTCTCCGGCTCCTCGGCCCAGCAGACCGCCCGGGTGGGTGCGGACGGCCGGTGGGTGGCCGCCCTCGGGTCGCTCGCCGACGGTCGGTTCACCGTCACCGCGTCGCAGACCGCCAGCACGGCGCGCGGCTACCGGTCGGACCTGCGGAGCGCGGCGTCGGCTCCCGTGACGGTCACGGTCGACCGCACGGCGCCGGCCGCCCCGCGCATCACGACACCGGACGACGGCCAGCGCATCGGCACCCGGTCGACGACGGTGGCCGGGACCGGTGAACCCGGCGCCCGCGTGACCGTGTACGTCGACCGTGCGCCGGTGTGCGGCGTGGTGGTGGGGTCGGACGCCTCGTGGTCGTGCTCCACCGCGGGGTCGACGTTGCGCGCCGGCGGGCACGAGCTCACCGCGACGCAGCACGACGTCGCGGGCAACTACTCCCGGTCGTCGGCCGCCGTCCGGGTCACGGTGTGGTCCACCACCACGGCCCCGACCGCCACACCGACGCCGGGCGCCACGGACACCCCGGGGACGCCGGGCACGTCGACGCCGGGGTCCGGCGCGCCGACGGGCGCCCCCGGCGCGACCGGCCACGGCGGAACCGGCACCGGCACGAACGCCGCCGGTCACGGGGGCGACGGCGGCAACGGCAACGAAGACGGCGGCGCAGCAGGCACCGGCAACGGCCCCAGCGACGGCACCGGCAGCACCCCGGCCGGCGTCGGGAGCGCCGGAGGCCACCCCGACTGGTCCGGACCCGCGGGCGACTGGACCGCGGCGACCACCTACGACCGGACCGTCCCGACCATCCAGGCCGCGTTCTCGTGGCGGACCGTCCTGGTCGCCACCGCCGTCGCCGCCGGGTTCCTCCTGCTCATCGCCGCGCCGCTCGCCCTCGTGGCCGCGGTCACCCGCGGCCGCCTCCGCTCGCCGTTCGCCGGGCTGCTCGGACGCAACCGCTCGCGGTCGGACCGCGCCCGCGGCGACGACGTCCTGCCGACCTGGGCGTCCATCGCCATCGCGGTGTCCGTCGCGGCACTGTGCACCCTGCTCGGGGTCGGCGTCGAGCTCGAGGCCCGCTACGCCCGTCTGGCGATCGCCGTCCTCGCCGGGACCGGCGTCCTGACCGCCGCCGTCGTGTTCGCCACGCGGTGGGCAGCCGGCAGCGACCACCGCACCGTCGGATTCCGGGTGTCGCCGTGGCTCGTGCTCGCAGCCCTCGTGGCGTGCGGCGTCACCCGCGCGGCGGACCTGTCCCCCGCACTCATCGTCGGGGTCGTCCTCGTGCCGTCCGTCCGCCCCGGACTGGGGACCGGCCCACTCCGCCTCGGTACCGGGATCGCCGCGAGCCCCCGGGGTGCGACCTGGCGGGTGCTGGCGCTGCTCGGACTCGCCGCGGCCGGCTGGGTGCTGCACAGCGTGCTCGCGGGCAGCGGCTTCTGGGTGTCGCTCGGGTCGGAGTTCGCCATCACGCTGTGCGTCGGCGGCCTCGGTGCCGTGGTCGCGACCCTGCTGCCCGTCGCGGGGTCTGCCGGCAGCGCGCTGCTCGCCGCCTCCCACGGTCGGTACGTCGCGCTCGCGGTGGTCGCCGTGGCGCTGACCACGGCGGTCTACTCGGGGACGACCGGCACGCACGCCGCACCGGCCCTGCTCGTCGGGATCGCCGCGGCCTGCGTTGCGGCCGCGATCGCGGCACTGGTCTGGCTGCGCACCGAGCGGCGCGCGGCCCGCGTCTGAGCCAAGCCGGGCCTCCAGAGCGGTGCACCGCACCACCCGTCGGACAGAAGACGCACATGCGGGCCGGTTCGCGGACAGCGGGCTAGTGTGACGATCGGACGACCACGCCGCGCCGGACCAGCGGTGCAGCGACGCCTCGTGACCGGTGCCCGCGCAGGACAGTCGGTGTGCACCGCACGACCGCGGCAGGAGCGATGATGACCGACACCCGACCCGACACCCACCCCGACACGGACACCCGGTCCGACTACGACGCTACGCGCTTCCGCGAGGTGTTCGAGGGCAGCTTCACCTACGCGAACGGCTTCGCCCGCAACACCCACCGCTTCGCCGGCCGACCCGCGCTGCGCGAGCCGGAGACGGACCGCTCGTGGACCTACGCCGAGCTCGGCGACACCGTCGACCGGATCGCCGGGTGGCTCGTCCGGCACGGTGGCGGACGGGGTTCCGTCGTGATGGTCGAGCTGTTCAACACACCCGAGTTCGCGATGCTCTACCTGGCCTGCCACCGCATCGGCGCCGTGTTCTCGCCGACGAACTTCCGGCTCGCCCCCGACGAGGTCGCGTTCATCATCGAGGACTCCGCACCCGCCGTCCTGGTGCACGACACCGAGCGGACGAGTGCGATCGCCGCCGCGATCGAGTCCTCGCCGCACCGGCCGGACCACGTCGTCCCGGTCGGCGGCGACCACGACCGGTTCGCCGAGCTGCTCGCGTCCGATCCCGTCTCCCCCGAGGAACTCGCGGCGATCGGCCCGCGCAGCACCTACGACGAGTCCACCCGGCTCTACACCTCGGGCACCACCGGTCGGCCGAAGCCCGTCCCGCTGCCGAGCCTGGTCGAGGTGCTCAGCGCGCACGACGTGGTCATGCACTTCCCGCTCAGTCCGTTCGACAAGACGCTCAACATGTCACCGCTGTTCCACCGTGGCGGCCTGTACTCCGGCGGCCCGAACCCGGTGTTCTACGTCGGCGCGGAACTCACGACGCTGCGGCACTTCGACGCCGACCGGGTGCTCGACCTGGTCGAGTCCGAGCGCCTGACGTTCCTGATCGGGGCTCCGCCGAACCTGGTGCAGCTCGCCGACGCGCAGGAACGCCGGGCGCGGGACCTGTCGAGCCTCAACGGCATCGTCACGATGGGCGCACCGCTCGACCGAGCCGCGGCACTGCGGTACCAGGAGCTGCTGTCGCCGCGGATCTTCAACGGGTACGGCACCACCGAGACCTTCTGGAACACGTTCCTGCGCCCCGAGGACTTCCCGGACGGCGCCGGTTCCGCCGGTCGCGCATCGACCGACGACGACGTCGCCGTCGTCCGCGTGCACGAGGACCGTCTGGCCGACCCCACCGACACGGTGGCGAAGGACGGCACCGAGATCGGTGAGTTCGCCGTCCGCACCGTGAAGTCCGGCTACTCGTACCGGAACCCCGGGCTCGAGGCCGAGAAGTTCGCGAACGGCTGGTTCTACCCGGGCGACCTCGCCACGTGGGACGAGCACGAGCGGGTCACGATCGTGGGCCGCAAGGACGACATGGTCATCTCCGGCGGCGAGAACGTGCACCCCGTCCAGGTCGAGGCGGTGCTGCAGGAGCACCCCGGGGTCGCCGACTCCATCGTGGTGGGCGTGCCGGACCCGCGGTGGGGCGAGGTCGTCACGGCGTACGTCGTCCGTGCCGGCGACCGGCTGCCGACCGACGACGCCGAGGCAGCGGCCGTGCTCGAGGAGTGGACCGGCTCCCACCCGGGCCTCGCCCGGTACAAGCGCCCGCGGCGGTACCGCTTCGTCACGGACCTCCCCTACAACGCCACCGGCAAGAAGGTGCACTACCTGGCGAAGGACACGGCCGCGGCGGACCAGGCAGCCGGCCGGCTGATCGAGCCGTAGCGGGCCCGGTACCCGGCCGGTGACGGCCTGGAGGCCCGTGGCGGCGCCGCCACGGGCCTCCCGTCCGTCAGCTGGTCGCGTCCACCGCGCGCCGGGGCGCGTTGCGCGCGAAGAGGCCGGGCAGGAGCCCGCCGATCTTCGTCCCGATGCACAGGCTGACGAAGGTCGCGAGCGGAGTGGCGAGCGCCTCCGGATCGAAGGTGGCCACCGCCACCAGCCCGACCGTCCCCGGCACGAGCAGCAGGAACGCCGGGAAGAACGACACCGTCGCCGGGATCGCCGGCACGAGACGCTCGAGCAACCGGGTCGTGACGAACAGCAGCGCCGCTGCGGCACCGGTCGCGACGACGCTGCCCCAGAGCGGCGTCGTCGTGCTCACCACGGCGTACGCGGTGACCATGACCGCCACCGACACGAGCGTCAGGCGCCACCCGGACCGGAACACCAGACCGAGCCCGACCGCGAGCACCACGACGGCCACCCACGACACCCAGTACGCCGGCACGGACTCCCAGCCGGCCAGGTCCGTGCCGACCCCCGCGACCTCGCCGACGAGCGCGGCCGACGACGGGTCGACGTGCAACCCGGTCAGGGCGCTGCCGGACGCGATGCCGGCGGCCATGAAGCCGAGCATGATGAGCCCCTGCACCAGTCGCGACGACCCGGTGACGATGTCCGCGGCGGTGAGTTCGAGCAACGCGTTGGTGATGAGCGCGCCCGGGACGAACACCGCCACCGGGGCGCAGACCGCGAAGAGCGGGACCTGCTCGAACCCGGTGCCCGCGGCGACCAGGCCGACGATCGCCGTCGACACGAACGCGGCCAGGAACGGGATGATCGCCACGGCTTCGCGGAAGCGCCGGAGGACCAGTCCGATCACGCCGACCAGACCACCGACGACGAGCGCCAGGACGATCGCCCACCAGGGGCAGCGGAAGACGACGGCCAGGCCGGCCGAGGTCAGGGCGTTGCCGAGGATCCACGGCAGGGCGGGCGGCGGGACGGTGCCGGCGCGGATGGCCCGGACGCGGGCGGGGATCTCGGCGAGGGCGATGGAGCCGCTCTCGAGCCCGAGCACGACGCGGTTGGCCCGGGCGGCCTGGCGGGAGGACAGTTCGACGCCCTCGGCGTTGACGATGGTGGCGGCGCCCGTCGAGACCTCGCTCACCATCACCAGGGCGGGCAGGACGCCGATCGCGAGCGTCGGTCCGACCCCGGCGGCGTCCCGGGCCTTCTCGAGCGCCGACCGGACGTCGGTGACGGAGCTGCCGGCGTCCAGGAGCAGGGCTCCGAGGGTGCCGAGGAGCATGCCGACCGGGACGCTCTCGCCGTCGACGACCTCGACGTGGGCCTCCGGTCGGCGGAGGGCGTTCTGCAGGTTGGCGAGTGCGCTTCCGAGTCCGACCACGATCGTCGATGCTACTGGGCGTGCGGGGTGCGCGGGTCGCGTGCGGTGTTCGGTACCCCCGGTGGGACTCGAACCCACAACTCGGCGATTTTAAGTCGCATGCCTCTACCGATTGGGCCACGGGGGCGGGCCGCAACAGCCTACCGATGCACGAAGGCGGCCACCCTTCGCAGGTGACCGCCTTCGTGACGAGTGGTGCTACTTGGCGTCGGCCGGGGCCGTCACCGGCTCAGGGGCGTTGGAGACGTCCTTCGCGGGCTCGCCGTAGACGGGGCCGGCGGCACCGGCGACCTTGCCCTCTTCCGGAGCCGGGGCTGCGGCGGGCGCGGCCGGGGCCTCGGCAGCGGGCTTCGGACGGGACGCGAACGCCTCGAACGCGGCACGCGGGGTCTCGCGGTCGTCGAGCGACACGATGTCGCGGCCCAGGAAGAAGCCACCGACCCAGTCGCCGATGACGCGCCACTTGCGCTCCCACGACGGCATGGCCAGGCCGTGGTAGCCGCGGTGGGCACCCCAGGCCAGGAAGCCCTTCATGGCGAACTTGCCGGACTGGAACACACCGGTGCCCAGGCCGAGGCCTGCGACGGCACCGAGGTTCTCGTGCTTGTAGTCGGTCGTCGCCTCGCCACGGATGGTCGCGACGACGTTCTTCGCGAGCTGCTTGGCCTGGCGCACGGCGTGCTGGGCGTTCGGCACGCAGAACCCGCCGACACCGCCACCGGTCAGGTCCGGCACGGCTGCGACGTCGCCGCAGGCCCATGCGTCGGCGATCAC
The DNA here is from genome assembly GCF_003234225.2 of Curtobacterium sp. MCSS17_005. Lineage (NCBI taxonomy): Bacteria > Bacillati > Actinomycetota > Actinomycetes > Micrococcales > Microbacteriaceae > Curtobacterium > Curtobacterium sp. MCSS17_005. The sequence continues at coordinate 859,287 of NZ_CP126258.1, read as the reverse complement.
GCCGTTGTCGTCGACCACGCGCAGGTCGGGCTGCACGCGGATGCGGCCACGCTGCTCGAGCGGGAAGTCGGTGCCCTTGACCATCGGGTTCGCCATGACACCGGCGGTCCAGATGATGAGGTCGGACGGGATGGTCTCGATCGCGCCGTCGCTCGTCTTGAGCTCGCAGACGCCACCCACGGCCGAGGCCAGCTGGGTCTCGAGGTGCACGGTCGCGCCACGCTCCGCGAGGTTCTTGAGCACCCAGTGCGACGTCTCGAGCGAGACCTCGGGCATGATGCGGCCCATCGCCTCGACCAGGTGGAAGTGCGTGTCGTCGAAGGACAGCTGCGGGTGGCTCTTCAGCAGGTCGGTGACGAAGGAGCGGAGCTCGGCGAACACCTCGATGCCGGCGAAGCCACCACCGACGACGACGACGGTGAGCAGGCGGTCGCGCTCGGGACCGGCCGGCAGGTTCGCCGCCTTGTGGAAGTTGCTGAGGATGCGGTCACGGATCGACGCGGCTTCCTCGATGGTCTTCAGGCCGATGGCCTCGTCCGCGACACCCGGGATCGGGAACGTGCGGGACACCGCGCCGGCGGTCATGACGATCTGGTCGTAGGACTCCTCCCACGCCTCGCCCTCGGCCGGGGTGATCGTCGCCGTCTTGGTGGCGTGGTCGACCTTGGTGACCTTCGCCGTGACGACGCGGGTCTTCTTTAGGTGACGACGGTGCGCGACGACCGCGTGACGCGGCTCGATGGAACCGGCGGCGACCTCGGGCAGGAACGGCTGGTACGTCATGTACGGCAGCGGGTCCACCATGACGACCTCGGCTTCGCCCTGGCGAAGGTGCTTCTCGAGCTTCCATGCGGTGTAGAAACCGGCGTAACCGCCGCCGACGACGAGGATCTTGGGCACGGGGGATGATCTCCTTGGATGGGGGTGTGCGGGAGTCGAGTCAGACTTCGCCGCCACCCGCCCCGACTCCAGCGTCTGCACCGTCATCATACGCCCGGCACTCACACCGGGAGGGCGACCAGTCCGCGCGCTCGAGCGCGAGGTCGCCGATGGGGTTGACGCCGGGTCCGGCGGCGAGGGCGTGGCCGACGAGGGCGTGCAGGCACTTCACGCGGGTGGGCATGCCACCGGCGCTGATGCCGTCGATCTCGTCGACGTGTTCGATCGACTCGCGATCGGCCAGGTAGGACTCGTGGGCCGCGCGGTACTGCGCGGCGACTTCGGGGTCCTCGAGCAGGGCTGCCAGCTCGGGCATCACCTGGTTGGCCTCGAGGGTGCTGACCGCAGCGGTGGCCGCGGGGTGGCACAGGTAGTAGAACGTCGGGAACGGGGTGCCGTTCGACAGCCGGGGCTTCGTGGAGACGACGGTGGGGTTGCCACAGACGCAGCGTGCCGCGATCCCGATGACGTCACGTGCCGGTCGGCCGAGCTGCGCCGACACGACCTGGACGTCGCGGTCGGAGGGCGGGTCGAAGGGAGGGGTCGTCACGGGAACGTGAGCCTACCGGAGAAGCGGAACCCCTCGCACCGTCGGGCCGGACGGCTCCGCGCCTCGCGGTCCGGGACTACTTGCTCTCGCCCGTCCCGGAGACGTCGGGGGCGACGAGGTCGGCGGCACGCTCGTCGGTGAGCCCGGACTGCAGCACCGACGAGAGCATCGCCTGCACCCAGTCGACCTTTGGCGTCTGCACCTTCGCGCTCACGGGGGTGCCGGAGTCCGTGGTCGGGGTCTTCTCGGCCCGCTTGTCCTCGGTGCCCATCACGAGGTAGCTCTCCTCGCCCGGGTACACGTAGAGCAGCCGGTCACGGGCTTGCGCCTCGATGTACGCCGGGTCGTCCCAGCGTGCGACGTCCTGCTTCTTCTGCGCGACGTCGGCCTTCTGGCTCGCGACCTCCTGCTGCTGCTGGGCGATCTGCTCCTGCTGCTGGATGAGCGTCCGGAGCGACGGCGCGAGCACCACCACGAAGAGCACGATGATCGCGAGCATGAGCAGGCTGAACCCGGAGAAGTGGATCGAGCGGTACCAGGGCTGCGCGGGCGTGCTGCCGTCGGGCATCGCCACGGGGACGCGGCGGACGCGGGGCTTCTGGCTGGGCACGGTCCGACGATAACCCGGCACGGTCGGTCGGGCCGCCCGGCACGCGGCCGTTCGGCGCCCTCCCAGCGTCTCGCGTCCCACGGTGCTGCCCAGCAGAAGACGCCGTCGTCTCCTCGAGACGCCTCCGGATTCGGCGGCGTCTCACGGACTTCGCGGCGTCAGGCTGACACGACGGCGTCACGCCGACGGCGGGCGGGTGCGGGTCCGATCGAGGCAGCCGGGAGGCACGGCTCGGGCCCGTCCGTCCACCCCGCACCCGGAGTGGTCACCACACACCGCCCGGCGCACGTCCGGTGGTCACGTCCTGTCGGCCAGGCCCGGGCCAACCGACGACTCGTGACCACTCGACGCAGCGCGCGCGGCACGTCCTGACCGCTCGGCACTTCGGGGCCGCACACACGACGAGACGCCGCCCCTTTGGAGGAGGACGGCGTCTCGGTGGTGCGGGTACTGCTGGCCGAGCTGGTTACAGCGACGCGGCGCGCGGGAAGGCCGAGCGACCGGCGTACACCGCGGCGTCGCCGAGCTCTTCCTCGATGCGGAGCAGCTGGTTGTACTTCGCGACGCGGTCCGAGCGGGCCGGGGCGCCGGTCTTGATCTGACCACCGTCGACCGCGACCGCGATGTCCGCGATCGTGGTGTCCTCGGTCTCGCCGGAGCGGTGCGACAGGATCGAGGTCAGGCCGTGACGGTGCGCGAGCGAGACCGCGTCGAGCGTCTCGGTGAGCGTGCCGATCTGGTTGACCTTGACGAGGATCGAGTTCGCGGCCTTCTCGTCGATGCCCCGCTGCAGACGCTTCGGGTTGGTGACGAACAGGTCGTCGCCGACGATCTGGACCTTGTCGCCGAGCTCGGCGGTCAGGTGCGACCAGCCTTCCCAGTCGTCCTCGGCCAGCGGGTCCTCGATGGTGACGAGGGGGTAGTTCGCGACGAGCTCGGCGAAGTAGGAGGTGAACTCCTGGCTCGAGAGCTGCTTGCCCTCGAACTGGTACTTGCCGTCCGAGAAGAACTCGGTGGACGCGACGTCGAGGCCGACGGCGATGTCCTTGCCGGGCGTGTAGCCGGCCTTCTCGATCGCGGTGAGCAGGAAGTCGAGCGCCGCGCGGTTCGACGCGAGCTCCGGCGCGAAGCCGCCCTCGTCGCCGAGGCCGGTGGCCAGGCCCTGCTTCTTCAGCTCGCCCTTGAGGGCGTGGTAGGTCTCGACGCCCCAGCGGAGTGCCTCGGAGAAGGACTCGGCGCCGTAGGGCACCAGGAAGAACTCCTGGATGTCGACGTTGGTGTCCGCGTGGGCACCACCGTTGACGACGTTCATCAGCGGGACGGGCAGCGTGTGCGCGTTCGGGCCGCCGAGGTAGCGGAAGAGCGGCAGGTCGACCGAGTCGGCTGCGGCACGGGCCACGGCGAGCGAGGCACCGAGGATCGCGTTCGCGCCGAGGCGGGACTTGTTCTCGGTGCCGTCGAGCTCGATGAGCGCGGCGTCGACGAGGCGCTGATCGGTGGCGTCGAAGCCCTCGAGCGCCGGGCCGATCTCGTCGAGGACGGCGTCGACGGCCTTGAGCACGCCCTTGCCGCCGTAGCGCGAGGCATCGCCGTCGCGCAGCTCGTACGCCTCGAACGCGCCGGTGGATGCACCGGACGGGACGAGCGCGCGGGACACGACGCCGTCGTCGAGGAGGACCTCGACCTCGACCGTCGGGTTGCCTCGGGAATCGAGGACTTCGCGTGCGCCTACGGCATCGATCAGGGCCACGGGGTACTCCCTACACATTGGTTGTGGTGATTGCGGTGTCGATCCTAGCGAGCGGAGGTGAACACGACGTCGGCCGTGACGCCCCGCTGTGGACGAGTCCGTGCTGGAACGAGGACTGGGTGCTCAGTCGAGCGGGCGGAACTCGACGCCCTCGAGCGACGCGGTGTCCGCCGAGACGGTCGCGAACGCCGTGAAGCCCTGGGCGGCGAGGCCGGCGAGCAGGTTCTTGGTGTTCTTCGTGCGGCGCTCGAGCCGGACGCGTCGGTGGGACGCCAGCGCCTCGGTCTTCAGCGCGGCGAGCCGGACCGGGTCGACGTCCTTGTCGTACACGAGCACGACGGCGTCGGCCTCGGCGGACTCCGGGAGGGTCACGAGGTCGACGAGCCGCTCGAACCCGAGCGAGAACCCGACCGCGGGGACGTCCTGCCCGAGGAACCGGCCGATCATGCCGTCGTACCGGCCGCCGCCACCGAGGCTGTAGCCGAAGTCGGGGTGCGCGACCTCGAAGATCGTGCCCGTGTAGTACCCCATGCCGCGCACGAGCGTCGGGTCGAAGCGCAGGTCCACCCCGGGCAGCGCCTCGCGCAGGCGGAGCAGGTCGGCGAAGGCCGCGGCGTCGAGCCACGGCGCCCCCTCGACCGACGTCCAGTCGGCGGCCTCGAGCGCACGGATGGTGTCCTCGAGCCCGGGCAGGTCGGCGCCCACGGTGCTGCGGAGTTCCGCCGCGACGCCGTCCGCACCGATCTTGTCGAGCTTGTCGATCGTGATGAGCGCGCGGTCCGCGGCGGCCGACTCGGTGATCCCCCACGACGCGAGGAGCGCGAGCAGGATCCGGCGGTCGTTGATCCGGATCGTCGTGCCGCGGACCCCGAGGGCGTCGAGGGCCGCGGTCGTCGCGCGGATGAGCTCGATCTCGGCGAGCTGCCCGGGCTCCCCCAGGATGTCGATGTCGCACTGCACGAACTGGCGGTAGCGGCCCTTCTGCGGGCGCTCGGCACGCCAGACCGGCGCGATCTGCACGGACCGGAACACCGACGGCAGCTCCGCACGGTGCGAGGCGTAGAACCGGGCCAGCGGGACCGTCAGGTCGAACCGGAGACCGAGGTCGGCGAGGTCCAGCGGCGCTTCGGCAGCCTGCAGGTCCTCGGTGGTCAGCCCGCGCTTCATCACCGCGAACGCCAGCTTCTCGTTGTCGCCGCCGAGCCCGGAGTGCAGCCGCGCAGCGTCCTCCACCACCGGGGTCTCGATCTCGTCGAAACCGTGCCGCGAGTAGACGTCCCGCACGACACCGAGCACGTGCTCGCGCCGGGCCTTGTCCGCCGGGAGGAAGTCACGCATGCCACGGGGTGCCGTCACGGTCGTTGCCATGGGGTCAATTCTGGCAGACGGGCGTCTCCGGCTTGCGCGCCTGCCGACCCACTCGCATACTGCATGCAGAACCTCGGTCCGGATCGTGCCTGATCCACGCTCCGGACCGATTCGCGGGGCGACGTGCTGCAGTGCGTCCCGCGGTTCGAGCGGGCTTCCCTGTCGGCCCCTCTCCCTGGTGGAGCCGACGCCCGCTCACGGGCGCCCTCTCTTTTTCGGGTTGGGAGGGCGCCCGTTCTCCCGACCGGGGATCACTCCACAGCCCGACCGGCCTCCTCCAACGCCGCCACCGCGGCCCGCAGACTCGCGACCGGGTCCACCCCGCGTCCTGCCGCAGCCGCGACCTCCCCGAGTACCGCGCGCCCCCACTCGGCGTCAACCGTCGCCACCCCGTCGTCCGCAGCGGGCGCGGCGGACGCACCACGGGCCTCCAGGCCGACGCCGGAACCGGCCCCGACGACGGACGCGACGACCGCGTCGGCGTCCCCACGTTCCTCCAGGCGTTCCAGCAGCTTCACCGCACGCTCCAGCGGCGGCATCGCCCGCGGCACCCCGTCGAACGCACTCCGCCGGCTCGCCTTCTCGGCCGCCTTGGCCGCACGCCAGACCCGCACGACGTCCTCGACGGTGTCCGCCGTCTCGTCGCCGAACACGTGCGGGTGCCGCCTGGTCATCTTGTCCCGGACCCCGGCGGCGACGTCCTCGAAGGTGAAGTCCCCCGCCCGGGCGGCGAGCCCCGCGTGCAGGACCACCTGGTAGAGCAGGTCGCCGAGTTCCTCGCGGACGTCGTCGGGGTCGCCGTCGTCGATGGCGTCGACGAGTTCGTACGACTCCTCGACGGCGTAGCGCGCGAGCGAGGCGTGGGTCTGCGCCCGGTTCCAGACGCACCCGCCGTCCTCGGCGAGCAGGCGGTCGACGACGGTCACGAGGTCCGGTACGGCGGTCATCAGGTCATCGTGCCACCCGCGTAGACTGGCGGTGGTGTGTCGGGAAGTCTGGTCGACGGACACTCACCCGACCCCTCGAGACGGAGATCCATGTCGTCCCTCGTCCGCTCCCCCCGCTTCAGCGCCATCGCGCTCCTCACCGCCGCCGTGCTCGGCCTGGTCGTGGCGAACTCCCCGATCGGCCCCGGCCTCGAACGGCTGCTCGACGCGCACCTGCCGCTCGGTGCCCTCGGCCTCGACCTGTCGATCGCGCACTGGATCAGCGACGGTCTGCTCGCGGTGTTCTTCCTGCTCGTCGCGATCGAGCTGAAGCAGGAACTCGTCGACGGCGAGCTGTCGAACCCCAAGACCGCGATCATCCCCGCCATCGCCGCGGTCGGCGGCGTGCTCGTCCCGGCCGGCATCTTCCTGCTCGTCACCGCGGGCACGCAGTACACGCACGGTTGGCCGATCCCGACGGCGACGGACATCGCGTTCGCGCTCGGGGTGCTCGCCATGTTCGGTCGCGGGCTGCCGAGCGGCATCCGGGTGTTCCTGCTCGCGCTGGCCGTGCTCGACGACCTCATCGCGATCATCATCATCGCCGTGGTGTTCGCGCACGACACCGACTTCCTGGCCCTCGCGGGCGCTGTCGTCACCCTCGCGGTGTTCTGGCTGCTCGGCCGGATGCTCCGTCCGGGGCGCAGCGGGCAGACGTTCATCATCGTGGCGATGGTCGTCGTCGGGCTCCTGACCTGGTGGCTCGTCTACCACGCCGGTGTGCACGCCACGATCGCGGGCGTCGCGCTCGGGCTCGTGCTGCCCCGTCGTCCGGGCCACACCCTGCACGAGAACGTCGAGCCGTGGTCGAACGCCATCGTGCTGCCGGTGTTCGCGTTCGCGTCGGCCGCCGTCATCATCCCCTCGGTCGGCATCAGCGAGCTCTCCCCCACGTTCTGGGCGGTCGTCCTCGCGCTGCCGGTCGGCAAGGTCATCGGCATCACGCTGTTCGGCACGATCGCCACGCGGATCTTCCGCTCGCCCGGCCGCTCGTCGCTGTCGTTCTTCTCGATCATCACCGTCGGCGTGCTCGGCGGCATCGGGTTCACGGTGTCGCTGCTCATGAACGAGCTGGCGTTCGCCCGCAACGAGGAGATCCTCGACGAGGGCGTCCTCGCCGTGCTCGTCGGCTCGGGCATCGCCATCGTCGCGTCGGCGGTCGTCGTCACCCTGCGGGCGCGGGCGTACCGCGCGCGCCGCGAGCTGTCCGAGGCCGAGGACACCGAGTAGCGGGTCGCGGGTCGCGGTTCGCACCCGTTCCACGACAGGCCACGCGTCGTTCGACGCATGGATCGTCGCGAACGGCGTGCGCGCCGTGGACGTGGCCGATGACGGACTGGAGGCACGGTGCGGGCCCGCACCGTGCCTCCAGTCCGTCGGCGCTCGCGTCTACGCGGCCGGCGCCTCTGCGGGGGTCGTCGCCCCGTAGACGGCGGTGAGGATGCTCTCCACCCACTGGATGAGGGCGTCGTCCGGCAGCGCCTGGTCGTGCGGACGCGGCATCGGGATGCTCGTCGCGTTCTGCTGCGGGAACCAGCGCGCCCCCGGGAACATGCGCTTCAGGCGCACCTGCGACGAGTCGGCGAGCTCCTTGCCGGCGACCCGCAGGTTCGAGCCCATCACCACGACGTCGGACAGGCCGACCTGCTGCGCCATGCGACGGAGGCGGGAGACCTCGACCAGGGTCTGCACGGCCTGCGGCGGCTGCCCGTAGCGGTCGGTGAGCTCGTCGAGCACCATGTCGATCGCGTTCGGCTGGGCCGTCGGGGCCGAGGCCGCCGAGAGCTTCTGGTACGCCTCGAGTCGGAGTCGCTCGGACTCGACGTAGTCCTCGGGGATGTGCGCGTCGACGGGGATCTCGAGCCGGAGCTCGGTCTGCCCCTCGGCGACGTCGCCACGGAACTGCGACACCGCCTCGCCGATCATCCGCAGGTACAGGTCGAACCCGACGCCTGCGATGTGGCCGGACTGCTCCCCGCCGAGCAGGTTGCCGGCCCCGCGGATCTCGAGGTCCTTCATGGCGACCTGCATGCCCGCGCCGAGCTCGTTGTTCGCGGCGATGGTCTCGAGGCGGTCCTGCGCGGTCTCGGACAGCGGCTTGTCGGAGTCGTAGAGGAAGTACGCGTACCCGCGCTCCCGCCCACGGCCGACACGACCGCGCAGCTGGTGCAGCTGCGACAGGCCGTACTTGTCCGCCTTGTCGATGATGAGCGTGTTCGCGTTCGCGATGTCCAGGCCCGTCTCGATGATCGTCGTCGAGACGAGGACGTCGAAGCGGCGCTCCCAGAAGTCGACCATGACCTGCTCGAGGGTGGTCTCCGACATCTGCCCGTGCGCCACGGCGATGCGGGCGTCCGGCACGATCTCGGCCAGGTGCGCGGCGACCGACTGGATGTCCTTCACGCGGTTGTGCACGTAGAACACCTGGCCCTCGCGCAGCAGCTCGCGGCGGATCGCCGCCGCCACCTGCAGGTCGGACTGCGGTCCGACGAAGGTCAGGATCGGGTGGCGGTCCTCGGGCGGGGTGGCGAGGGTCGACATCTCGCGGATGCCCGTGACCGCCATCTCGAGCGAGCGCGGGATCGGGGTCGCCGACATCGCCAGGACGTCGACGTTCGTCTTGAACTTCTTGAGCTGGTCCTTGTGCTCGACGCCGAACCGCTGTTCCTCGTCGATGATGACGAGCCCGACGTCCTTGAAGGTGATGCCCTGCGACAGGATCCGGTGGGTCGCGATCACGATGTCGACCGTGCCGTCGGCGAGCCCGGCGATGGTCTCCTTCGACTCCTTCTCGGTCTGGAACCGGCTCAGGGCCCGCAGGTGCACGGGGAACCCGGCGAAGCGCTCCTGGAGCGTCTCCATGTGCTGGCGGACGAGCAGGGTCGTCGGGACGAGCATGACGACCTGCTTGCCGTCCTGCACGGCCTTGAACGCGGCACGGATCGCGACTTCGGTCTTGCCGTAGCCGACGTCGCCGGAGAGCAGGCGGTCCATCGGGATCGGGCGTTCCATGTCGCGCTTGATCTCGTCGATCGTGGTGAGCTGGTCGGCGGTCTCGGCGAACGGGAACGCCTCTTCCAGCTCGCGCTGCCACGGCGTGTCCGGACCGAACGCGTGCCCCTTCGACGCCATGCGCGCCGAGTAGAGCTTGACCAGGTCGACTGCGATGTCGCGGACGGCCTTGCGGGCCTTCGACTTGGCGGCGGACCAGTCCGAGCCGCCCATCTTCGACAGGGTCGGGGACTCGCCACCGACGTAGCGCGACAGCTGGTCGAGCTGGTCGGTCGGCACGAAGAGCTTGTCACCCGGGTAGTTGCGCTTCGACGGCGCGTACTCGAGCACGAGGTACTCGCGCTGCGTCTTCACGGCGTTCCGGCCACCGCTGGAGACCTCGCGGCTGACGAGCTCGACGAACTTGCCGATGCCGTGGGTCGCGTGCACGACGACGTCGCCCGGCTTGAGCTGCAGCGGGTCGACGACGTTCTTGCGTCGGCTCGCGAGCTTCTTGACGGTGCGGGCACCCTGCTGGACGCTGCGGCCGTAGAACTCCGCCTCGCTCAGGACCGCGATGCGGGGGTCTGGGATGGCGAAGCCGTGCTCGACGGTCGCGGTCGTCACGACGGCGAACCCCGGCTCGGGCGGCGCGTCGACCGCTGCGGCACGAGCGGCGACCCCGGCGTCGGCGAGCACCTGCACCGCACGCTCGACCAGGCCCTGGCCCTGCGCGGTCACCACGACGGCCCACCCGTCGTCGGTCAGCGACTTGACGTGCGCGATCGCCCCGTCGGCGCTGCCCGCGAAGCTCGGCACCGCCTCGGCCCGGACGCGGATGTACTCGCCGGCCTCGGCAGCCGCCTCGGCGTCGGTGAGGACGCGCTCGGTGTCCCCTTCGTCGAGGCCGGAGTCGAACGGCGACACCGTCCACCAGGTGCGCTGCCCCCGGGTGTTCTTGAGCTGCTGCACGGTCAGGAAGTTGCCCGCGTCGAGGTCGATCGGCGCCTGGGCACCGGCGACCGCTGCGCTCCAGGCCGCCTGCAGGAACTCGGTGTTCGTCTCGGCGAGGCTGTTCGCCCGGCCGTTCACCCGCTCGGGCGAGAACACCGCGATGGTGGCGTCGTCCGGCAGGTAGGAGGTCATCGGCACGAGGTCCTGCACGAGCGCCGGGGCGAGGGACTCCATGCCCTCGACCGGGATGCCCTCGGCGATCTTCGCGAGCATCTGCGACAGGTTCGGGAACTCGTGCAGCATCTCGCGCGCCCGCTGCCGGACGTCGTCGCTGAGCAGGAGTTCGCGCGAGGCGGTCAACTCGACCGAGCCGAGGTCGTCCTCGGTCGTGCGCTGGTCGGCGACGGAGAACGCCTTGATCGCCTCGATCTCGTCGCCGAAGAAGTCGACGCGTGCCGGGTGGTCGGCCGTCGGCGGGAAGACGTCGAGGATGCCACCGCGCACCGCGAACTCACCACGGCGGGTGACGAGGTCGACGCGCGAGTAGGCGAGGTCCACCAGCTGGGACGCGATCGCCGCCAGGTCGTTGCCCCGCGAGTCGGTCCGCAGCACCACGGGCGCCAGGGAGGTCAGGTTGCTCGCGATCGGCTGCAGCGCGGCGCGGACGCTCGCGACGACGATGGTCTGGCGACGCTCGGCCGGGTCCGCGGCCTGCCACGCCGCGAGCTTCCGGAGCGTCGCGATGCGCGTGCCGACGGTCTGGGCACTCGGGCTGAGGCGTTCGTGCGGCAGGGTCTCCCACGCCGGGAACTCGAGCACGTCGGCGTCGGGGACGTAGCTGCCGAACGCTTCGCGGACCGCCTCGGCTTCACGCCCGGTCGCCGTGATGACGAGGACGCACTGCGGACCGTTGCGCTCGGCGAGCAGCGCGCCGAGCAGCGGCACGCGCAGGCCGTCCACGACGGAGAAGTCGGCGTCGCGCGGTGCGGCGCGCAGCACGCGATCGAAGGCGGAGGCGCGCGAGAGCGCAGGGATGATGCCCGAGATCGTCACTCAGGAGATGGTACCGGCCGCCACCGACACCGGCCGCGGCGTGCGCGACGGGCGAACAGCGCCGACGCCCAGCACGGAGCGCTCAGGACGGAGCGTGCACGCGCTGCTGTGCGGCGAGCAGCCCGACCTCGGCGATCGCCTCTACCGCGTCGGCCGCGTCGGCCAGCAGGATCGGCAGCGTCTTCTTCTCGGCGGCGGAGAAGTCACGCAGCACGTAGTCGGCCGGGTCCTGCCGACCGGGCGGACGACCGATGCCCACCCGGACGCGCATGAACTCGTTCGTTCCGGTGGCCTTGATGATGTCGCGCAGCCCGTTGTGCCCGCCGTGCCCGCCACTGCCCTTCAGGCGGACGGTGTCGAACGGCAGGTCGAGCTCGTCGTGCACGACGACGAGGTCGGCCGGAGTGGCGCTGTAGAACCCGAGCACCGAGGAGACCGGTCCGCCCGAGGTGTTCATGAACGACCCGGGCTTCGCCAGCACGAGTCGTGTGCCGCCGGGCACCAGGCGCCCCTCGGCGACCTGGTTCGGCGTCTTGTGCTTCTTGAACGTGGCTCCCATGCGGGACGCGAGTTCGTCGAGGACCATCTGGCCGACGTTGTGGCGGTTGCCGGCGTAGTCGGGCCCGGGGTTCCCGAGCCCGACCACCACCAGGATGCTGCTGCCGTTCATGAGCGCAGTGTCACAGCGTCGACCAGATGTCTTCGAAGGGGTGTTACTCGGAGTCCGCGGCGCCCTCGGCACCCGACTCGGCGCCGGCCTCGGCCGAGGCCTCGTCCGCAGCGTCGTCGTCAGCGGTGCCACGCGGGGTGACGATCGCGACGACCAGCGCCTCGGGGTCGGTCTCGAGCTCGGCGCCCTCGGGGAGCTCGAGCTGCGCGGCGTGGACCTGCACGCCGTCCTCGAGGCCCTCGACGTTCACGGAGACGTGCTCCGGGATGTCGGTGGCGAGCACGAGCAGCGAGATCGTGTTGAGGTCCTGCACGTGGATGGTGCCGGAGAAGGACTCGCCCTCGATGACGACGGGCACGTCGACCGTGACCTTCTCGCCGCGGCGGAGGACCACGAGGTCGATGTGCTCGATGATCTGGCGCACCGGGTCACGCTGGACGTCCTTGACGAGGGCGAGCTGTGCAGCACCCTCGATGTCGAGGTCGACGACCGCGTTGGCGGTACGGACGAGCAGCATGGTCTCGTGACCGGGCAGCGAGATGTGCTTCGGCTCGGTGCCGTGGCCGTAGACGACCGCGGGGATCTTGTCGGCCGCGCGGAGCTTGCGAGCAGCGCCCTTGCCGAACTTGGTGCGGACTTCCGCTGCGAGCTTGGTGTAGTCGGCCATGGTGCCTCCTGGTGTCGGGGACGACGCCGGGGTGCCGGCATCGTGGGGGTCTGTGGTGTTGCAACTCGAACGCGTGCACGCGTGAGGAACGATCCCAGGGTCTTGCCGGGTATCCCACCGCGTCGATCACGGCCGCGCGTACGCAGCCCTCGCCGAAGTCAGGGATTGAGTCTAGCAGGACCGTCCGGGCGTGTCGTCCCGTGATCTGCCCGCTCCGGCTGCGACGCCGCTCAGCGCCCGACCTTCCGCCGGTGCTCCTGCGCGGCGCGGAGGACGTCGCGCGCCCGGTCGCTCGCCGCCTCGGCCTCGTCGCGGGCTGCCTCGAGCCGGGTGATCTCGGCCTCGGCCTGCTCGAGGGCACGCTGGAGCTCCGCGCGGCGCTCCTCGGCCTGTTCGAGATCGGCCTCGGCGGTGTCGAGCGCGGCGTCGGCGTCGCGCGACTCCGTGCGCGCTGCGGTCTCGGCCTGGCGCGCGGCCTTCCGGTCGGCGGCGGGGTCGCGCTTCGGCTCGGGTTCGGGTTCGGGTTCGGCGTCCGGTTCCGGGGCGTCGCGCTGCGCGGGCCTGGAGGCACGGCTCGCCTTCCGCGCACCCCTCGCCTGGGAGATGGGGATGGGTGGGGCATCACTGCCGGACCAGGCATCGGGCACCGCGTCCGGATCCGCGAGCGCCCCGTCGAGGTCGACCGCGTCGAACCCCACGCTCTCGAGCGCCGTCACGAGCAGCCCCGACCGGACGACCGCTCCGGCGTGCGGGTCTGCCATCGCCGCCTCGATCGTCGACCGGACCTGCTCGAGCACCGCCGGGGTGACGGGGTGTCCGGCGTCGGACGCCAGGTCCGCACCGGCCTGCGCGAGGGCGTCGACGACCTCGGCGCGCTGCCGACGGAGGGTCCGGATCGCGTCGGGGTCGGCGTCGGCCTGGGCCTTGCGGAGCGCCGGTCCGAGGTCGACGGCGTCGTCGAGGGCACTGTCGTGCGCGAGCAGGTCGATCACCCATGCGGCCGGGGCGGGCTTCCGGAGCTGCCCGACCGCCGTCGCGAGGGCACGGTCGTCCTTCCGCACCGCGCGCTGCCGTGCGGTTCGCTCGGCGACGAAGTCCTGCGGTGCGACGAGCAGCAGCTCCCTGGCGACGTCGGCGAAGTCCATGCGACCACTGTGCCTGCTCAACACCGTGCCCGTTCAACACCGTGCCCGCCACGGCGCCGGGGACTACCAGTCGTGGACGGTGCCGTCGGCCAGGCGGTTGAACGGCAGGTACGCCTGCTCGTAGGGGTACTTGCCGGCCTCGTCGACGTCGAGGCTGACCCCGAGGCCCGGCTCGTCACCCGGGTGCAGGTAGCCGTCGGTGAACGTGAACGTCTGGTGGAACACCTGGTTGGTCTGCGGTCCGTGCTGCATGTACTCCTGGATGCCGAAGTTGTGGATCGCGAGCCCGAGGTGCATCTGCGCGGCGAGCCCCACCGGGGAGATGTCGGTCGGTCCGTGGAACCCGGACCTGACCTGGTAGAGCGCCGCGTACTCCATCGTCTTCTTGAGCGGGGTGACGCCGCCCATGTGCGTCACGGCACCGCGGACGTAGTCGATGAGCTGGTCGCGGATGATGTCCTTGAAGTCCCAGATGGTGTTGAAGACCTCCCCGATCGCCAGCGGCGTCGTGGTGTGCTGCCGGACGAGCTTCAGGGCCTCCTGGTTCTCGGCGGGGGTGCAGTCCTCGAGCCAGAACAGGTCGTAGGGCTCGAGCGACTTGCCGAGCTTGGCAGCCTGCAGCGGGGTCATCCGGTGGTGGCCGTCGTGCAGCAGCGGCAGTTCGGGGCCGAACTCGTTGCGGACGGCCTCGAACACGGTGGGCACGTGGCGCAGGTAGGCGCGGGTGTCCCAGTCCTCCATCGCCGGGTACGCCCCGCGCTGGGCGGGCTCGAAGTCGTAGCGGACGCCGGCGTTGCCCTCGGTGGTCCTGTTCGACGCGATGCCGTAGATGGACTCGAGACCGGGGACGCCGGTCTGCACCCGGATCGAGCGGTAGCCCTCTTCCTGGTGCTCGCGGATGGAGTCGAACAGTTCGGGCAGCTCCTTGCCCGAGGCGTGGCCGTACGCCATGAGCCCGGTGCGCGATGCCCCGCCGAGCAGCTGGTACAGCGGCATCCCGGCGACCTTCGCCTTGATGTCCCAGAGGGCCATGTCGACGGCCGCGATCGCGGCCATGGTGACCGGACCACGGCGCCAGTACGACGACCGGTACAGGAACTGCCAGGCGTCCTCGATGCGGCTGGCGTCACGGCCGACGAGCAGCGGGACGACGTGCTCGGACAGGTACGCGGAGACCGCGAGCTCGCGGCCGTTCAGGGTGGCGTCGCCGAGCCCGGTGACGCCGTCGGCCGTGGTGAGCTTGAGCGTCACGAAGTTCCGGTTCGGGCTGGTCACGATGACCTCGGCCCGCTCGATCAGCTGGCCGCGGTCCGCCGAGGCCCAGGTGTCCGGACGGCCGGCGGTGGTCTCGGCCGGCCCGCTGTCGGTGGCGCCGGGGACCGGGGCCGCGGGGTTCGTGGTGTTCGTGTCGGTCATGCGTGGACTCCTCCGTTGGAGCGTTCGCGGGCGGGTGCCGCGGCGGTGCGGATGCGGTCGGCCGCCGCCGTCACGGCGGCGACCACGGGGGTGGTGTCGAGTTCGGGCGCGACGACGGCCAGGACGTCGTGCACGTCCGAGTCTGGCCCGGGGGCACCGGGGTCGTCCACCAGGTCGGACTGCTCGGTGACGTGCAACCACCACGCGGCGAGGGCGGTGGCCGCTCCGGTGCCGATGCCGGCCGAGGGGTCGCGGGCGAGCCGGTGCCGCACGACGTCGACGACACGGACGGGCAGCTTCTGCGAGCCGCCGGACGCGATCTGCCGAAGCGTGTGCCGGATGCGCGGGTTGGCGAACCGTTCGACCAGGGCCGTGCGGGCGTCTTTGACCTCGGCCTCGGGCAGGGGCAGCTCGAGCGCGGCTTCGTCCCAGAGCTGCTCGACGGCGGTGCGGCAGACCGGGTCGTCCATCGCCTCGGCCACGGTGTCGTGGCCGAGCTGCAGCCCCAGGTAGGCGAGGAGCGAGTGCGAGCCGTTCAGCAGCCAGAGCTTCCGCTGCTCGTACGGGGTGACGTCGTCGACGATCCGGACGCCGGCCGTCTGCCACGCCGGTCGGTCGATCCCGTCGAAGGCGTCCTCGAGCGCCCACTCGGCGAACGGCTCGGTGACGACGGGGACCCGGTCTCCGGCGAGCGCACCCGGCAGTTCCGACAGGCGCGCGACGTCGTCGTCGGTGGTGGCCGGGGTGATCCGGTCGACCATCGAGCTCGGGAACGTGACGTTCGCCTCGATCCAGTCGTGCAGGGCGTCGTCGGTGACGGCGTCGAGCACGGCGTCGCGGAGGACCACCCCGTTGCGCGTCAGGTTGTCGAGACTGACCAGCGCGATGCGCCCGGACCCGGCGGCACGGCGGGCGTCGAGCCCCGCGACCAGCCGCGCCGGCACGTCGGAACCGGGCCGGTAGCCCTGCTCGGTGACCGTCAGCGTGACGATGGTCGTCTCCGGGGACGCGACCACGTGCCTCCAGGCCGTGTCGTCGCTGCCCGGGTGGGCGGCCACGATCGTGTCGACCACCTCGGCTCCGTCGCCGGACGCGGCTCGGGTGACGAGCGTGTACCGGCAGTCCTGCGCGATCAACGCGTCCGCGGCGGCGGGCGAGCGGCCGGTGAAGGCGGTGATGCCCCACGGCTCCCCCGTGGTGTGGGCGGTGTACCAGGCGAGGTGGGCACGAGCGAACGCGCCCACCCCCAGGTGGACGATGCCCGGACGCCGATCGGTCATGCCGACACCGGCACGAGGGAGCGGAGGTACGCCAGGTTGTCGGCGGTGCGGGTCTCGAGCGGGAGGTCGGTGGAGAAGTCCTCGATGGTGACCCACCCGTCGTACCCGACCTGGCGGAGCGCGTCGAGGTACTCGGACACCGACGCCTGGCCGGTGCGCAGGGGTGCCCACTCGTGCTGCCAGATCGAACTGCCGTCGGCACGGGTGTCGCCGGTGTCCACCCAGCGGGCGTTCTTCACGTGGGCGTGTGCCAGGTACGGCCCGAGCAGTTCGAACGCGGCGAGGTGGTCCTCGTACCCCTCGATCACGAGGTTGCCGAGGTCGTGGATGACGCCGACGTGTGCGGGGTCGAGACCGTCGATCAGTCGCAGTGCCGCGGAGGCCGACGGCGTGATCGTCATGTGGTGCAGCTCGACGAGTGCTTTCACGCCGAGCTCCGACGCACGCGACGCGACCCACTCGAGGTCGGCGCGGGTGCGGTCGAAGAGCTGCGGGTAGGTCTCGCCAATGCGTTCCTGCTCGGCACGGTAGTGCGGCATCGTGACGCGGACCTGCCGGGCGCCGAGTTCGCTGGTCACGCGCAGCATGGTCTCGACGCCGTCGTGGTCGGCGGCCGGCTGGTAGCCGCCGATGCCCGAGTACTCGAGCCCGGCGGCGTCGGTGACCCGGGCGATCTCGCCGACCCGGTCGCGGATGCCGGTGTACTGCCACGTCGAGTTGTTGCCCGCCCAGAACGACCGCTCGACGGGGACTTCGGCGCCGTCGGCAGGGCGGTCGTCGACGATGCGCCACTCGATGCCGTCCCAGCCCTGTGCGGCCAGGGTCTCGGCGGCTTCGGACGGGGTCCAGTCGGGGGTGGAGGCGGTGAACACGGAGAACTTCATCGGGTGGCTCCTTCGGTCGCGGTGGCGGTTGCGGGTGTGCCGACGACCGGCACCACGTCGTCGTACTTTCCCTCGATCACGTCGTCGATGCGGACGGGTTGCCCGAGCGTCGCGCTGACGTAGAGCCCGCGGACGGTGGCGAGCGAGACCAGGGCCGCGTCGACGGTGACACCCGGTTCGCGCCCTTGTCGGATCGCGTCGACGATGTCCGTGTACTGCCGAGCGTGCCCCGCGGCGAAGTGGTCGGGTTCGGCCGGGCCGCCGACGACGTGCTCGGGCGGGACGACGTCGTCTTTCTGGTCGACGGCTCCGGCGACCGCGGTGGCGTTCGACGTGGTCGCGGCGGACTCGAGCGTGGCGGTGTCCGGGGCGATGTGGAAGTAGGCGAGCCGGTCGTCGTCGACGATGGCGGAGCCGTGCGTGCCGTACACGGCGTACCGGGCGGAGAGCCCCGGGTACGCCGCGGTCGTGCAGTGGACGACCCCGAGCGCCCCGCCGGCGAACCGGACCGTGGCGACGGCGGTGTCCTCGACCTCGATGCGGTCGTGCGCGAGCAGGCCGGTCTGCGCGGAGATCTCGACCGGACGACCGAGCGCCCAGACGAGCAGGTCGACGGTGTGCACGCCCTGGTTCATCACCGCGCCGCCGCCGTCGAGCGCCCAGGTGCCGCGCCAGTCACCGGAGTCGTAGTACCCCTGCGACCGGTACCACGCGACGCTCGCGAGCCCCGAGGTCACGGTGCCGAACCCGCCGTCGTGCGCGGCCCGGGCGACGGCCGCCGACGCCGGGTCGAAGCGGTGCTGGCTGATGACGCTCGTGACGAGCCCGCGGTCACGAGCGGCTGCGGCGAGCGCCGCGATCTGCCGGGCCCGGGGCATCGTGGTGTCGAGCGGCTTCTCGATGACGACGTGCTTGCCGGCGGCCAGGGCGGCCTCGGCGAGCTGCACGTGCATGCCGGACGGCGAGCAGACGGCGACGACGTCGATGTCGGTCTGTTCGATCGCTTCCTCGATGGTGGACGTCGTGATCGGGCGGGCGACGCCCATCGCCTCGATTGCGTCGGCTGCGCTCGTGGCGGCTTCGGGCACGGCGTCGACGAGGGCGACGACCTGCAGGTCGGGGTGGTGGACGGCGACGGTGGCGTGGTGGCGTCCGATGACACCGGCGCCGACGACGGCCAGGCGGAGCGGGTTGGTGGGTTCGGTCATCGCAGGGTGACTCCGATCTGGTCGGTGAGGGTGCGGAAGGCCCGGCCGGCACGACCGAAGGCCGCGGGGCCGGAGAACCCGCCGAGGGAGGTGAAGTCGCTGAGGTGCGGCTCGAGCGAGGCGTACCCGGAGTACCCGGCGTCGCGGAGGGCGGTCAGGGTCTGGAGCAGTTCGCCGTCACCCTCGCCCGCGGGGACCACCGACGAGTCGGCGGCGAGGGCGTCCTTGACCTGCAGGTAGTCGACGTAGGGGGCGAGCTGCTCCCAGCCGTCGGTGAAGGGCCGGACGCCGCACTGCACGTAGTTCGCGTTGTCCCAGGCCAGGCGGAGCGCGGACGAACCGACGCTCTCGACGATGTCGAGCACCCGCGCGGGGACGTCGCCGTAGATGTCCTTCTCGTTCTCGTGCAGCAGCGTCACGCCTTCGCGCTCGGCGAGGTCGGCGAGCGCCCGCATCTGGACGAGGACGTCGTCGCGGACGTCGTCGGGGCTGCGGCCCTCGAAGTAGAACGAGAAGATCCGGATGTTCGTCGTGCCGAGGGCGTGCGCGGCACGGATCGCACGGGCGAGCCGTGACACCTCGTGCTCGACGGGTTCGTCGACGGGCACCTTGCCGATCGGCGAGGCGATCGCGGACACGGTCTGGCCGCGCTCGTCGAGCAGCCGGTGGAGTCGGGCGAGCTGGTCCTCGTCGAGGTCGACGACGTTGACGCCCCAGGCGCTGCGGACCTCGATGGCGCTCGCGCCGAGCGCCTGGAGGACCGCGACCTGGACGACCGGGTCGGCGTCGATCTCGTCGCCGAAACCGGAGAGTTCCCAACTGGGCTGGTCGGTCATGGTGTCCTTTCGTTCGGACGGGAGGCGCGTGGCGGGACGGCCACGGGCCTCCAGTCCGGTTCTGGGTTGCGGCCTACTTGACGGAGCCGGCGGTGAGCCCGCCGACCAGGTAGCGCTGGAAGATCAGGTACAGGGCGACGACCGGGACCGCGCAGACGATCGAGGCGGCCATCATCTGGCCGTAGATCGGAACCGCGCCGCCCTCTTGGGTGGTGCCGAGCACCTGCAGGACCACGGCCACCGTCCGGGTGTTCGGGGTCGTCATGATCGTGGAGAACAGGACGTCGTTCCAGCCGAGCAGGAAGGCGAAGATCGCGGACACGACGATGCCCGGCCACGACAGCGGGAGCACGATCTTCGTCAGGATCTTCGTCGAGCTGGCGCCGTCGATGCGCGCCGCTTCCTCGAGTTCCTTCGGCAGGCCGCGCAGGTACGTGACCATCACCCACGTCGAGAACGGCAGGGCGAAGGTCAGGTAGGTGACGAACAGGCCCCACCGGGTGCCGATGATCTGCACGCCGGTGGCGCTGGCGATGTTCGAGAACACCACGAAGACCGGCAGGAGCAGGAGCGTGCCCGGGATCGACTGCAGCGCGAGGAGCCCACGCAGGATGGTGAGCCGCCCGAGGAACCGGAACCGGACGAGCACGTAGGCCGTGGACACGGCGAGCGCAGCACTCGCGACGGCGACGGCACCGGCGGTGAGCATCGAGTTCACCAGTCCCTCGCCGAGGGCGACGGTGGACCAGATCTCGACGTAGTTCGACAGCGTGAACTCCGACGGGAAGTACTCGCCACGGGCGACGGCGACGTCGGAGTTCACCGAGCCGAACAGGATGTAGAGCACGGGGACGGCGATGAACGCGATGATCACCGCGATGACGGTGACGAGCAGCCAGCGCGGCAGCAGCCGGGTGACGTCGGTGTCGTACGGGCGCTTGTTCCGTCGCCCGCCGTTGCCGGTCGTGATGCTCTCGGTGAGCGTCGCGGTGGGGCGGGTGCGGGTGCTGAAGGACGTGCTCGGGGTGGTCATGCGCGTGCTCCGTCGATGTCGGCGGCGGTCGGGGCGGCGGCGAGCGTGGCGCGGTCGGCGCGACGCTGCTTCCGGTTGGGGCCGGCGTCGTCGCCGGTGTCGAGCTTGACCGCCCGCAGGTAGACGAACAGCGGGATCGCGACGATCACGAGCGAGCAGATCGCCATCGCTGCGGACAGGCCGAAGCGGAACGACTGGAAGCTCGCGATGTACGTCAGGACGGGCATCACCTCGACGCTGGACGGCAGCGGGATGCCGAACAGCACGAACGGCAGCGTGAAGTTGTTGATGTTGTGCAGGATCGAGATGATCACCGCGAGGCTGAGGGGTCCGCGCAGGTACGGGAAGATGATGTACCGCAGCTTCGCCCACCAGGTCACCCCGTCGAGCGCGGCGGCCTCGTGCACCTCGTTGTCCACGGCCTGCAGTCCGGCCAGGGACAGCAGGTAGACGAAGGGCCAGCTCGTCCAGATCATCACGCCGGCGAGCGCCCAGTACGACGCCGAGCCGTTCAGCCACAGCACATCGGTGTGCAGGATCGAGTTCACGACCCCCTGCGGCTGGAGCATCGTGCGGAAGAACGTGCCGACGACGAACGCGGGGAGCACGTACGGGATCAGGTAGATCGAGCGGACGAGCCCGCGACCGGGGAACCGGTTCTGCGTCGAGATCGCGGCGGCGACCCCGATCGGCACGGTCACGGCCGTGACGAGCACCGACAGCGACACCGAGATCCAGATGGAGTGCAGCAGCGGCGAGTTCGTGAACGCCTCCGTGAAGTTGGCGAACCCGACGAACGGGGCGCTGAACCACTGGCGGAGCGTGTACTGGTCGAGGTCGAGCATCGCGATCCAGAAGCCCACCAGGAGCGGCACCACGATGACGGCGAGCATGAGGACCCCGCCGGGCAGGAGCATCCACAGTGGACGCTCCCGTTTGTAGAGGGGCGTCTTGCCGGCCGGACGGACCGGCCGGGGCGGCGCCGCGTCGGTGCGGGGCCTGGTCTGCGTGCTGGTCATCACAGACCTCCGTTCTTCTGACGGTCGAGGGTGGCCTGGGCGTCCTTCTGGGCGTCCTGCAGTCGCTTGCGGAGCTGGTCGTCGGTGACCTCGCCGGACTTCAGCGACGGGATCGACTGCACGACCACGTCGACCAGGGCGAGCTGGATGTCGGACCAGGCGCCGGTGAACGCGGTCGGCTTGGACAGGCGGCCGGCGTCGATGATCGGCTTGAGCTGCGGGTTGTCGGCCGCCAGGTCGGCGGCGGCCGACGCGTTGGTCGGCAGGTTGCCGAACAGGTCGTAGTACTCGAGCTGGGCCTTCGGCGCGCTGAGCTGCTTGACGAACGCGAACGACAGCTCCTGCTTGCTGCCGTAGTCGGCGACGACCCAGTTGTCGCCGGACAGGATGCTGGCGGCCTCGATGCCGTCGGACGGCCGCTCGGACGCCCCCGGCGGGACGGTGGGCAGCAGGGCGAACTCGTACTTGCCGTCGACCTTGGTGTCCGTGAAGGAGTTGATGGCGGTGGTGGTCGTCATCGGGAAGAACGCGGCCTTGCCCTCGGTGAACTGCGCGAGGGCCTGGGCGTTGTTCCAACCGATCGCGGCCGGGTCGACGACGCCGTCCTTCGTCACCCAGTCGAAGTAGGTGCGGTAGGCGTTCTCGACGGCCTCGCTGTCGATCTCGGCCTTCGAGCCGTCGACGATCGTGTTGCCGGCGTTCTGGGCCATCCCCCACACGAACTTCCAGGGGTCGAAGCCGTCGGCGTAGGCGATCGCCATCCCGTGGCGTCCGTCACCCGTGGTGGCCTTCGCGTCGGCGGTCAGCTCGTCCCACGTCGTGGGCATGTCGGTGATCCCGGCCTTCGCGAGCAGGTCTTTGTTCACCGCCATCACGAACGGACGGCTGGCGAACGGGATCCCGATCTGCTTCGACGCACTCGGACCGGAGATGCCGAACGACGCGGGGTCGAACTGGTCCTTGCCGCCGATCGCGTCCCACTCCTTCGTGCCCATCTCGACGAAGGCACCGGTGGCGTACGCGGTCGGGGTGAAGGTGGTGCCGATCGCGTAGACGTCGGGGCCCTGGCCGGAGATGACGCTCGTCTGGATCGCGGTCAGTTCCTCCTGCGCGGACGAGTAGGTCTCCCACTGGATGTCCGCACCGGTGGTGCGCTTGAACTCGGCGGCGGTCTCCCGCTGCCACTGCTTGCGTTCCTTGGGGTAGGTGGTGTCCGCGCCCATCATCACGCGGAGGGTGTTCGGGTCGTCGCCGCTGCCGTTCACCACAGCGCATCCCTGCAGGGACAGTGCGGCGACGGCGACCACGGCGACGGCACCGACGAGGGTGCGGACTTGCAGTCTTCGCGTCTTCACGGGGGTTTCCTCCTCGAGACCTCCTCCGAGCGGCGCTGCTCGGTGGCACCACTGTTCCGCCGTTGGCAACATGCGGCAACCGGTTGCCACTTGTTGCCAGACGCGAATACGTTCGGCCTCGTGAAGGACCTCTCGACGGACGGTGGCGGGCGCACGGGCGGTGCCGCGGGCGGTGCTGGTGGCGCCGTCGCCGCTGGCGCGGGCGCCGCCGTTGGTGCTCGTGCTGCCGGCGCCGCCGCTGGTGCCGCGCGTCGCGTCACCATCCGCGACATCGCCGACGCCACCGGGGTCGCCGCGTCCACCGTCTCCCGCGCCCTGTCCCTGCCCGACCGGGTCAACCCCGTCACCCAGGAGCGCATCCAGCGGGCAGCCCGCGAGCTCGGCTACGTCGCCAACTCGCAGGCCCGGGCACTGACCTCCGGCCGCACCCGCGCCGTCGCCGTGCTCGTGTCCGACATCACGAACCCCTTCTACTTCGACGTCATCCGCGGCACCCAGCACCAGCTCGCCGGGGCCGGCTGGACGCAGCTGCTCGTCGACACCGAGGAGTCCGCCGACGCCGAGATGGCCGCACTCACCGCCGTGGGGGCGAAGGCCGACGGGGTCGTGCTCACGGCGTCACGACTGTCCGACGCGCAGATCGCGCGGTTCGCCGAGCGGATCCCCCTGGTCGTGGTGAACCGCCGACCCACCGGCGTGCCATCGGTGCTCATCGACACCCCCGGCGGGGTGGAGCAGGCGGTGCAGCACCTGGTGTCGCTGGGACACCGGGAGATCCTGTACGTCGCCGGGCCGGACAGCTCGTGGTCGAACGAGCGTCGGTGGCGCGCGCTCGTGCAGGTCGCCAAGCGCCTGGGGATCCGTGTCGCCCGGGTCGGGCCGCACGCACCCTTCGTCGACTCCGGCGCCGCGGCCGCCGACGCCGCCGTGCACGCCGGTGCGACCGCGTGCATCGCCTTCAACGACCTGATCGCCATCGGGATGCTCGCCCGGCTGCGGGAGCGCGGAGTCCGCGTCCCCGAGGACATGAGCATCGTCGGTTGCGACGACATCTTCGGCGCTGACTTCTGCAACCCGCCGCTCACCACGATGACCTCGCCGATCGAGCGGGCCGGCCGGGTCGCGATCCGGATGCTGCTCGGACGGCTCGGCGCGCTGCCCGCCGACGAACTGCCCGGGGAGCACATGTCCGGCGCCGTCGCCCTGCCCACCCACCTGACCGTGCGCGAGTCGACCGGGCCGGTACCCCGTGCCGGCACCGGCACCGGCTGATCCCCCACGAGCAGCCCCCGCACTCGCCACCGGCGAACTCGCCGCCCTCGAAGGAGTCGATGATGACCCGCACCAGCACCCCCACCCGGCTCGCACCGCACCCCGACCGGCTGTTCCCCGCCGACCCCGGAGCGCGAGCCGTCGCACGCACCGTGTACGAGGCGGTCAAGAACGCACCGATCATCTCGCCGCACGGGCACGTCGACGCAGCGCTGATCGCCTCGGACCAGCCGTTCAGCGACCCCGCATCGCTGCTCATCACGCCCGACCACTACGTGCTCCGCCTGCTGCACGCGAACGGGGTGGACCTGGCCGCGCTGGGACGCGCGGACCTGTCGGGGCCCCGCCCGGGCTCGCAGGCTCGCCCGGCGGCGTCGGCGCATCGCTGGCGCGATGCCGCTGAGCCGACGCCGCCAGGCCGTGCCATCTGGCGGCAGCTGGCGGAGCACTGGGACGACTTCCTCGGAACCCCCGTGCGGTACTGGTTCGAGACGGAGCTGCACGACGTGTTCGGGCTCGACCAGGCACCGTCCGCGGCGAACGCCGACGACCAGTACGACCACATCGCCGGCCTGCTGGCGTCCCCCGCCTTCCGGCCACGCGCGCTCTTCGACGCCTTCGGCATCGAGGTCCTCGCCACCACGGACGGCCCGGCGGACGACCTCGCTGGGCACGCGCAGCTCGCGGCGGACCCCGGCTTCACCGGCCGGGTGCTCCCCACGTTCCGCGCGGACGCCGTGTTCGACCCGACGCGGTCGGACTGGAGGCCCGTGGTCGCGTCGATCGGCGAGGCCTCCGGCATCGACACGGGCACCCACGCAGGGCTGCTGGCGGCTCTCCGCGCACGTCGCCACTACTTCATCGAGCACGGTGCGACCGCCACGGACACCGGGGTGCTCGACGCGGGCTCCGCTCCCCTGCCGTCGAGCGAGCGGGAACGCATCCACGCGGCGGCGCTGCGCGATGCGTCGTCGGTCACGGAGGCCGAGGCGACGGCGTACCGGCACGACATGCTCTACCGCTGGGCGGAGATGAGCGTCGAGGACGGCCTCGTCATGCAGCTGCACCCCGGGGTGATCCGGAACCACCACACCCCGACGCTCGAGCGCTTCGGGCCGGACACCGGACACGACCTGCCGGCCGTCGGGTCCTTCACCGAGCCGCTCCGGCCGCTGCTCGAGTCCTTCGGCACCGCTCCCGGGTTCCACCTCGTGCTCTTCACCGTCGACGAGACCGTCTTCTCGCGCGAGATCGGGCCGCTCGCGGGCTTCTACCCCGCCGTGTACGCGGGCGCACCGTGGTGGTTCATCGACACCCCGGCGGCCATCGGGCGCTACCGGTCGGCCGTCACCGACTCGGCGTCGTTCACGAAGACCTCCGGGTTCATCGACGACACCCGTGCGTACTGCTCCATCCCCGCGCGGCACGACATGGCACGGCGGGCGGACGCGGCGTACCTGGCGTCGCTCGTGGTCACGCACCAGGTCTCGGAGGAGGACGCCGTCCGCACCGCCCGCCGCATCGTGTCCGACATCCCGCGGGCGACGTTCAAGCTCTGACGCGGGCGGGTGCGGCGTGGTGCTGCGCGGTGCTGCCGCGTGGTGCGAGGTTCCGTGCCTGGTGCGAGGGGTGCCGGGTCGCACGGAACACGGAACCTCGCACGGTTCGGCGCTGCGGCGGTACGGTCGGGCGCATGACGGAGCGCGTGACGGCGGCGTACAGCGCTCGGGCCGACGAGTACGCGGCACTGCTCGGGTCGATGGACGCCGTCCACCCCGACGACCGATCCCTCGTCGACGCCTGGGCAGCCGGTCGCCGCGGTCCCCTGGTCGACGCCGGGTGCGGCCCCGGTCACTGGACGGCGCACCTCGCACGGCAGGGGCACCATGTCAGCGGCATCGACGGGACGCCGGAGTTCGTCGAGCACGCACGACGGACGCACGGCGCCTCGGTCGAGTTCCGTGTCGGGTCGGTCGACGCGCTCCCGCTCGCGGACGGCAGCGTCAACGGGGTCCTGGCCTGGTACTCGGTGATCCACCACGAGCCGTCGCGGATCGGTGAGCCACTCGCCGAGTTCCGTCGGGTGCTCACTCCCGGCGGTGGGCTGCTGCTCGGGTTCTTCGAGGGCGCCGCGGTCGAAGCCTTCGACCACGCGGTCGTCACCGCCTACCGCTGGCCGGTCGCGTCCCTGGTGGCGCTGCTGGACGAAGCGGGCTTCGACGTCGTGGACGTCCACACCCGCACGGCTCCGGAGCACCGGCCGCACGGGGCGATCAGTGCGGTGCGCCGCTGATCGGCCGCGGTGTCAGGGCTGCCAGCCCGGAGTGACGAGTCCGGTCTCGTAGGCGAACACGACGAGCTGCGCGCGGTCGCGGGCACCGAGCTTGATCATCGCTCGGGAGACGTGGGTCTTCGTGGTGAGCGGACTGACGAACAGCCGCGCGGCGATCTCGGCGTTGGTGAGCCCGACCGCCACGAGCTGCATGACCTCGCGCTCGCGCTCGGTGAGCACCGAGAGGCCCGGCGCGAGGGACGACGGCTTCGCGTGGGTGGCGTACGCCTCGACCAGGGAACGGGTCGCACCGGGTGAGAGCAACGAGTCGCCGGCCACCACGGTGCGGACGGCGCGGAGGAGCTCGGCGGGTTCCGTGTCCTTCACCAGGAACCCGGCCGCCCCGGACCGGATCGCCTCGAAGACGTAATCGTCCTGCTCGAAGGTCGTGAGGATGACGACGTGCACGCCGTCGAGGTCCGGGTCGTCGCTGATGCTGCGGGTGGCGGCGAGCCCGTCGGTGCCGGGCATGCGGATGTCCATGAGCACCACGTCGGGTCGCAGCGCCCGGGCAGCTTCGACCGCAGCGTCCCCGTCGCCGGCCTCGCCGACGACGGCCATGCCGGGTTCGGCGTCGAGGAGCGCGCGGAGGCCGGCACGGATGAGGACCTGGTCGTCGACGAGCAGGACGGTGATCGGGGTCATGATCCGGCTCCGTCCGCGACGTCGATCGAACCGGCGTCCTCGGTCGAACCGGCGTCGTCGGTCGAACCGGCGGTACTGATCGGCAGGCGTGCCACGACGCGCCAACCGCCGTCCGTCGTCGGACCCACGGACAGCTCTCCGCCGACCGCGGCGGCGCGCTCCCGCATGCCGATGATGCCGTTGCCGGTCGCGCCGAGGCCGACTCGTCGCGCGGAGCGGTCCGGGACGGCCGACGGGTGGTCCTCGACGACCAGGTCGACGACGTCGGCCCCGACGGTGACCACGACCGACGTGTCGTGTCCGGGGGCGTGCTTCATGACGTTGGTGACGGATTCCTGCACGATGCGGAAAGCGCTCCGGCCGCTGGTCCCGTTGACGCTCGACGGGTCGCCGTGGATCCGGAGCTCGACCGCGACGCCGGCGGCACGCGCTCGATCGACGAGCTCCGCGACCCGATCGAGGCCGGGAACGGGACTCCGATCGGGTCCACCGGTGCTCGCGGGGCCGCCGTCCACCGAGCGCAGCACCCCGAGGATCGTCCGGAGCTCGACGAGCGCATCGCGGCTCGAGTCACGGATGTTCAGCAGGGCGTCGTGGGTCTGCGCGGGGAGTCCGTCACCGAGGTGCAGAGCCACGCCCGCCTGCAGGTTGATGAGGGACATGCTGTGCGCCACCGAGTCGTGCAGTTCGCGAGCGATGCGCACACGCTCCTCGCCCGCCCGCACCCGTTCAGCTTCGGCACGCTGTCGACGGCGTTCGGCGACCCGCTCGACCTGCACCCGGACGAGTTCGGACACGGCGATCGTCACCGTCAGCCACGCCGCGCACAGCAGCACAGCACCGAGGTCGAGCCCCGGAGCCCGGCCGAGCAGCACGTCGGCCGACGGGAGCACCAGGACGGCGGCGACAGCGGCCACCGCCACGGTCCGTCGGTGGCCCCGCAGCCACGCGTTCACGACGGCCATCGTGAGCGCCGCCACGAAGGGCCCGCGGGGGCTGACGACCAGGGCGTACCCGACGGTCGTCGCCAACGTGACGAGCAGCACCGACCGTGGCCACCTCCACCGCCACGGCAGGACGACGACGCCGGCCACGAGGAGCGCGCCGGCGAGTGGGCCGAGCACGACGGGATCGACGCCGCCGACCGCACCGTGTCGTGCCCACGGCGGACCGCCCGTCCCTGCGACCGTGATGCGGGACGCGAGGATCGTGCCGACGATCTGCACGACGGCCACCGGCAGGACCCGACCGGACCGGGCGAACCGCTGGCGTCCCGGCCAGCGGTCGCCAGCCGAGTCGCGGTCGTCTTCGCGTGGCCCTGTCGTCATGCGTCGAGCCTAGGGACGTCGGTCCGCGCCGGCATCGACCGCAGGGGTGCCTGTGGACTACTCCCCGGGGAGTAGGTCCCTGGTGAGGAACGACCGCAGTACGACCGCGGGAGCAGACGGAATTGGGGCTGCGCGGCGGACGCGTGGCGGGCCTCCAGGCCGGAGAGTCGACGTGTCGCGACAGCGGCCCCGAAACCGACCACAGGAGATCACCGTGTTCACGTCCATCACCGCATCCGCACTCACGACGGCAGCAGCCCACGGCCCGTACTGGCAGGGCGGCGGGTTCCCGTTCTTCCTGTTCCCCGCGTTCTTCTTCTTCGCGTTCCTCGTCGTGTTCCTGGTGTTCGGGGTGCTCCGACGAGGGAGCTGGCGCGCCCGCTCCGACGCCCGCGGTGTGCTGGCCGACCGGTTCGCTCGCGGCGACATCGACGCCGAGGAGTACCGCGCCCGGCTGTCCGAGCTCAGCCGGAAGTGACCGCGAGCGCGGCGAGGATCTCCCGCACGGTGTCGTCGACCGCTCCGTCGATCGACACCGCGACGGCGGCCTCGCCGGGCTGCGGCCGCTCGAGGGTCGCGAACTGCGAGTCGAGCAGCGTCGTCGGCATGTACTCGTGCTGGCGGTGGGACTGCCGTTCGGCGATCAGGTCGCGCGACCCGTCGAGGAAGGCGATGACGAGACCCGGCGCGGACCCGCGCAGACGGTCCCGGTAGGCACGCTTGAGCGCCGAGTTCGCCATCACGCACCGGGAGCCGTCCGATTCGACCGCGGCGATCCGCTCGGCGCAGGCGTCGAGCCACGGCCAGCGGTCCTCGTCGGTGAGCGGGATCCCCTGCCGCATCTTCTCCTTGTTGGCGACCGGGTGCAGGTCGTCGGCGTCGACGAAGACGCACGGTTCGCCCTGCGCGACCAGGGCGTCGGTGAGCGCCTGGCCGATGGTGGACTTGCCGGAGCCGGAGACCCCCATCACGAGGACGGGTGGATGGACAGCGAGCTCGCTCATCCCTCCACAGTATTGATCCGGTGAACTCTGGTCCCCAGTTCCCGCAACACCTGTGCGCTCCCAGACCGCCGGTCGTAGGTTGGGCGCCAACGTCAGGACAAAGGAGGCCCCCGTGGCAGACAACAACGGTCAGGCGAACATCGGAGTCGTCGGACTCGCAGTGATGGGCTCGAACCTCGCCCGCAACCTCGCATCGCGCGAAGGCAACACGGTGGCGGTCTACAACCGCACGTACGCCCGCACCGAGGAGCTGCTCCAGGAGCACGGCGACGCCGGGTTCATCGCGTCCGAGGACATCGACGGGTTCGTCGCCTCGCTGTCGAAGCCCCGGACCGCCATCATCATGGTGCAGGCCGGCAAGGGCACCGACGCCGTGATCGGACAGCTCGCCGAACGCTTCGAACCGGGCGACATCATCGTCGACGGCGGCAACGCGAACTTCCACGACACCATCCGACGTGAGCACGACCTGCGCGAGAAGGGCCTGAACTTCGTCGGCACCGGTATCTCCGGTGGTGAAGAGGGCGCACTCAAGGGCCCGTCGATCATGCCCGGTGGCTCGAAGGAGGCCTGGGAGACGCTCGGGCCGATCCTGAAGTCGATCGCCGCGGTCGCCGAAGGTGAACCGTGCGTGACCCACATCGGCACCGACGGCGCCGGGCACTTCGTCAAGATGGTGCACAACGGCATCGAGTACGCCGACATGCAGCTCATCGCCGAGTCGTACGACCTGCTCCGTCGCGTCGGCGGGCTCTCGGTGGAGGACCTGGTGCAGGTCTTCGACGAGTGGAACAAGGGCGACCTCGAGTCCTACCTGATCGAGATCACCGGCGAGGTCCTCAAGCAGCGCGACGCCGACACCGGCAAGCCGCTCGTCGACGTCATCCGTGACGCGGCCGGCTCGAAGGGCACCGGCGTCTGGACCGTGCAGAACGCCGTGGGCCTGGGCATCCCCGTCTCGGGCATCGGCGAAGCCGTGTTCGCCCGTGCGGTGTCGTCGAAGCCGACGCAGCGTGCCGCCGTGCAGCAGTCGATCAAGAACCGTCCGCAGATCGCCGAGGTGCCGGACACCTTCGCCGACGACGTCCGTGCGGCGCTCTACGCCTCGAAGGTCGTCGCGTACGCGCAGGGCTTCGACCTCATCATCGCCGGGGCGAAGGAGTACGGCTGGGACATCGACCTCGGCAACGTCGCGAAGATCTGGCGGGGCGGCTGCATCATCCGCGCCCAGTTCCTGAACCGCATCGTCGAGGCCTACGCCGAGAACCCGAAGCTCGAGTCGCTGCTCGTCGACCCGTACTTCGCGAACGCCGTCGCCGAGGGCGAAGCCGCCTGGCGCCGCATCGTCGGCATCGCGGCGGCCTCCGGGATCCCAGCCCCCGGCTTCTCATCCGCGCTGTCGTACTTCGACTCCCTCGCGTCCGAACGCCTCCCCGCAGCGCTCATCCAGGGCCAGCGCGACTTCTTCGGCGCACACACCTACCAGCGCATCGACAAGGACGGCACCTTCCACACGCTGTGGTCCGACGACGACCGCCGCGAGGTCGAGCAGGAGCCGTCCACGCACTGACGACCGCACCCACAGCCGACCACGGAGGTCGGTGCGGGTTCTGCAAGGAGGGCCTCGCTGACCCCGGGGCCCTCCGCTGCGTCAGGCGACGATGCGTTCCCGTGCCAGGTCGGCGACGAGCCGGTCCAGCCGCGGACCGCGCCCGAGCAGCCGACGCGAACCCGGGGCGGTCCGGACGAAGAAGGTCGCCACGGCGGGGGTGTCGTCCGGACGCACGTGGTGGATCGCCACCGCACACGCGCGGCGAGCACCACCGGAACCACCGGGTCGCGCCGAGCTGCCGAGTTGCCCCGAACCGTCGACGCCGTCCGCCACGTCTTCGAGCCCGACGTGCACGACGCGACTCCACCGGATCACGAGCAGCCGGGTCGCCCGCCGTTCGTCGAGTTCCCACAGGGAGGCCTCGGTGGCGCCGAAGGCCCAGGTGACGCGCGAACCGAGGTGGGTGTCCGGACGGACCTCGTCGACGATGCCGCGGAGTTCCGGTGTCGGCGCCGCCGGCACGAGCCACACCGTCGGGTCGATCCGCCGGATGGCGAGTGCGAGGGCCTCGTCCGCCTGCCGCCGCCGTACCGTCGCGGTCCGCACGACGGCGACCACGATGACCACGACGCCGAGGGCGATCGCGCCGAACTCGACGATGCCGTACCAGGAGAGGTCGACGCCCGGTGCCGTCGAGACGACGACGATCCGGGTGATCAGGAGGACCAGCCAGACGGCGACGATGACCCAGCGCAGGGTGGCGAGTCGACGTGCCGGAGACATCGGTGTCCGCCGTGCACCGCGGGCACGACCGGACCGCGGGACACCATCCGGACGCTGCAGCACGGTCCGATCCTCCCACGAGCCGCGCGCCACCTGCTGGCTGAACCTAATGAACGCGCGGGGAAGCGCGCACACACAGCCCACGAGCGGCCGGGCGACCTACGCTCGGGCGGTGACCACCGAGACGACGGACGAACCGATCGGTCGATCGACGGCGGGTCCGTCGGACGGCCCGAGCAGGCCGGACGGCCCTCCGACCCGACGTTGGACGCTGATCGCCGCGATCGTCGGCGTCGTGGCTGCCGCCGCGTTCCTCGGCGTCGCCGAGTTCGGCGCGCTGCTGCTCGGCGGAGCGGGCAGCCCCCTGGTCGCCGTCGGGTCCGCCGTCATCGACCTCGCTCCCCCGGGAGCCAAGGACTTCATGGTCGCCGTGTTCGGCACGGGGGACAAGGTCGCCCTGTTCGTGCTCATGACGGTGATCGTCATCGCGATCAGTGCGGGTGCCGGTGTCCTCGAACGTGTGCGCCCGCCCTTCGGTGCCCTCGTGTTCGCCGCCGGTGGTGTGCTGGCGCTGCTGGCCGTCAGCACCCGCTCGGGCAGCGGGACGCTCGACGGCGCCCCGACGGTCCTCGGCATCGCTGCGGCCGTGGTCGTCCTGCGTCTGCTGCTCCAGCGGCTGCGCCGGTGGGAGGCCGCGGCGACCGTGCCGACGGCGGCACCGCGACCCGCCTCGGCTGAGCGCCGCACGTTCCTGGTCTGGGGCGTCGCGACGGCGACCCTCGCGGTCGTGGTGGGCACCGCCTCCCGGCTCGGGTCGTCCGCGATGCAGGCGGCCGCTGCTGCCAGGCGGGCCATCCGGCTGCCCGCCGCGGCCACCGCTGCACCGGTGGTCCCCGCGGGTGCGTCGCTCGATGTCGACGGCATCACCCCGTACATCACGCCGAATGCCGACTTCTACCGGATCGACACGGCCCTCCGGGTGCCGCAGGTCGATCCCGCCGACTGGTCGCTCCGCATCCACGGTGCGGTCGAGCAGGAGATCACACTGACGTGGGACGAGCTGCTCGCACTGCCGCTCGAGGAGCACGTGGCCACCCTGAGCTGCGTGTCGAACGAGGTCGGCGGTGACCTCATCGGCACGGCCCGCTGGCTGGGCTACCCCATCCGGAAGCTCCTCGCCCGGGCACGTCCGACGGGCGACGCCGACATGGTGCTCTCACGGAGCATCGACGGGTTCTCCGCCGGCACCCCGCTCGACGTGCTGCAGGACGACGGCACCGCGGCGCTGCTCGCGGTCGGGATGAACGGCGAGCCCCTGCCGACCGAGCACGGGTTCCCGGTGCGGATGGTCGTGCCGGGCCTGTTCGGGTACGTCTCGGCGACGAAGTGGGTCACCGAGCTCGAGGTCACCCGGTTCGCCGACGCGCAGGGCTACTGGACCCCGCGTGGCTGGTCGGAGCGTGGCCCGGTCAAGCTCGAGTCCCGCATCGACACCCCGCGGAACGGGTCGACGGTGACCGCGGGCAAGCCGGTCGCGATCGCGGGGGTCGCGTGGCAGCCGCACAAGGGCGTGAAGGCCGTCGAGGTCCGCGTCGGAGGCGGCGACTGGCAGCGTGCCGAACTCGCCGACTCGGTCTCCGCGGACACCTGGCGGCAGTGGGTGGTGCGGTGGACGCCGACCGCCGGCTCGCACCGCATCGAGGTGCGCGCGACCAGTGCGGACGGCGAGGTGCAGACGAGCGTGGACCGGCCGCCGGCGCCCAACGGTGCGACGGGCTGGCACACGGTGACGGTCGACGCGCGCTGACCGTCCGGGAGCGGTCTGCGACACGCCCGCTGACTGCCGTCGAGGTGGCAGAAAGCGTCGGTTCGCGGACGCGCAGACGACACTTCGTGCCGCCGCGGCGAACCTGAGCGGCATGTCCTGACCACTCGGCGCCGGGGCGCTCCGGTCACCCGACGGCCTGGAGGCCCGGTGCCTGCCCGCCCCGCCCCTCGCCCTGGTCGCGCGACACGCCACGTGCGTCGCGCCGAGGTCGCAGAAAGCGTCGGTTGGCGGACGCGCGGGCGACACTTCGTGCCGCCTCGACGAACCTGAGCGGCATGTCGTGACCGCTCGGCACCGCGGCCAGACTGGCACCAGCGCGAGGCGGGCAGGCCGAGGTCAGGAGGGCAGGGTCGCGACGACGCAGGTGCCGTCGACCTCGGCGTCCCGCTCGACCGCAGCGGAGAAGCCGGCGGCCGTGAACGCAGCGGCGGATGCCTCGGCCTGGGCCTCGGACACCTCGATGACGACGGCGCCACCGGGGCGGAGCCACTCCCCCGCACCCGCGGCGATCCGCCGGTGCAGGTCGAGACCGTCCACACCTCCGTCGAGGGCGACGCGGTGTTCGTGCTCGCGGGCCTCGGCCGGCATGAGTTCGATCGAGGCCGTCGGCACGTACGGGGCGTTCACCGCGATGACCGTCACGGCCCCGCGGAACCGATCGGGCAGCGGCGCGAACAGGTCTCCGGCGACGACGATGCCGCGGTCGCCGATGTTCTCGGCTGCGACGTCGACGGCGTCCGGGTCGATGTCGGTCGCGACGAGGTCGAGCGCGCCGACGCGGCCGAACAGGGCGACCGAGATCGCGCCGGCGCCGCAGCACAGGTCGACCACGCGGTCGTAGCGCTGCAGCCGACGCGCTGCCTGCTCGACGACGACGGTGGTGCGGGCTCGCGGCACGAAGACGCCGGACGTCACCCGGATACGGTGCCCGTCGAAGGCGGCCCAGCCGAGCACGTACTCGAGCGGCTCACCGGCCAGCCGACGCTGCACGAGGGTGCGGAGTCGCACCGGCTCACCGTCACCGGCCTCGAGCAACAGGTCGGCTTCGTCCTCGGCGAAGACGCTCCCCGCGGCCCGGAGCCGGGCCGCGAGGGCGTCACGCGCGGGGTGTGTCAAGCGGCTCCATCGAACATCGACGTCACGGAACCGTCGTCGAAGACCTCGTGGATGGCACGGGCGATGAGCGGGGCGATCGGCAGGACCTCGAGGCGGTCCCAGCGCTTGTCCATCGGCAGGGGCAGGGTGTCCGTCACGACCACGCGGTCGATGAACTCGCTCTGCAGCAGCTCGGTGGCGGGGTCGGAGAAGACGGCGTGGGTCGCGGCGACGACGACACCCGTGGCGCCGGCGTTCTTGAGCGCCTCGGCAGCCTTGGCGATCGTGCGGCCGGTGTCGATGAGGTCGTCGACGAGCAGGCACACGCGGCCGCTGACGTCACCGACGATCTCGTGCACCGAGACCTGGTTCGGCACGAGCGGGTCGCGGCGCTTGTGGATGATGGCGAGCGGGGCGCCGAGCTTCTCGGACCAGATGTCGGCGACACGGACGCGGCCCATGTCGGGCGACACGACGGTGAGCGTCTTCGGGTCGAGGATCTGGCGGAAGCGCTCGAGCAGCACCGGCATGGCGAACAGGTGGTCGACGGGGCCGTCGAAGAAGCCCTGGATCTGCGCGGCGTGCAGGTCGACGCTCATGATCCGGTGCGCGCCGGCGGCCTTGAACAGGTCGGCGACGAGGCGGGCCGAGATCGGCTCGCGGCCGCGGCCCTTCTTGTCCTGGCGGGCGTACGGGTAGAACGGCGCCACGACCGTGATGCGCTTCGCCGAGGCACGCTTCAGCGCGTCGACCATGATGAGCTGCTCCATGAGCCACTCGTTGATCGGCGCGGTGTGCGACTGGATGACGAAGGCGTCGCAGCCACGGACCGACTCGTCGAAGCGGGCGTAGAGCTCACCGTTCGCGAAGGTCCGGGCATCGGTCGGCACGAGGTCGACCCCGAGCTCCTCCGCGATCTCGGCAGAGAGCGCCGGGTGTGCTCGCCCCGAGACGAGGACGAGTCGTTTCTGGCCGGTTGTCTTGATTCCGGACAAGTGCGGTGCTCACTCCCTGACCCACGAGGGGTCGATGTCGGCGACGGGTGGTCGCCGGGATCTATTCGCCGTTCGCGAGCCGAGCAGCCTCGGCCGCCGGTGTGCCGGGTCGGTGTTCCTCGACCCATCCGTCGGTGTTGCGCTGTGGGGCGTAGCTGATCGCGAGCGATCCTGCCGGAACGTCCTTGCGGACGGTGGTCCCGGCACCGGTGTACGCACCGTCACCAATCCTAACGGGGGCGACGAACACGTTGTGCGAGCCTGTACGGACGTTCGAGCCGACCTCGGTGCGGTGCTTGTGCACGCCGTCGTAGTTCGCGGTGATGGTGTTCGCGCCGATGTTCGAGTCCTCGCCCACCTCGGCGTCGCCGATGTAGGACAGGTGCGGGACCTTGCTGCCGCGGCCGATCCGGGCGTTCTTCGTCTCGACGAAGGTGCCGATCTTGCCGTCGTCACCGAGGATCGTGCCCGGCCGCAGGTAGGCGAACGGGCCGACCGAGGCACCGTCCCCGATCACGGCGAGGGTGGCGTCGACGCGGTTCACGGTGGCGCGGGCCCCGACCTCGGTGTCGCGGAGCGTGGTGTCCGGTCCGACGACGGCACCGGCGGCGATCGCGGTGGCGCCGATGAGCTGGGTGCCGGGCAGGACCTCTGCGTCGGGCTCGATCGTGACGTCGAGGTCGATCCAGGTGGACGCGGGGTCCTGCACGGTGACGCCGGCGAGCTGGTGGCGGCGGACGATACGGGCGTTGAGTTCACGCGCGGCGTCGGAGAGCTGGGCACGGTCGTTGATGCCGGCGACGAGCCACGGGTCGGTCAGGGTGACCACGTCGATGCGCCCGCCGCGCTCGCTGATCAGCGCGGGAGCGTCGGTGATGTACTTCTCGCCCTGGGCGTTCGCCGTGGTGAGCGACGGCAGGGCCGCCCGGAGGCGTGCCACGTCGAACGCGTAGATGCCCGCGTTCGCCTCGGTGATGGTCAGCTGTTCGGCCGTCGCGTCCTTGTGCTCGACGACGCTGACGAAGGCGCCGGAGGCATCCCGCACGATCCGTCCGAGGCCGGTCGGGTCCGGGGCAATCGCGCTCACGAAGGTCGCCCCGTTGCCGCCGCCGGCGTGGGCGTCGACGAGGAGCCGGAGCGATGCGGCGTCGAGCAGCGGGACGTCGCCGGACAGCACCACGACGGCGCCGTCGAAGTCGGCGGGCAGTGCTTCGACCGCCACCTCGACCGCGCGTCCGGTGCCGGGGACGTCGTCCTGGTCGACGACGATCGCGTCGGGGGCGCGCTCGACGACCTCGGCCGCGACGAGGTCACGCTCGTGCCGGACGACGACGGCGACGTGCTCGGGGCTGAGCGACGACGCGGTGCGCAGGACGTGCCCGATGAGCGGCAGTCCGGCGAGCCGGTGCAGCACCTTGGGCGTGGACGACTTCATGCGCGTGCCCTGCCCGGCGGCGAGGACGACGACGGCGATGCGCTGGTCGGTCATGCACCCATCCTGGCGCACCGCAGCCCGGGCCGCCCGACGCGACCACGGCACTGTGCGGAACCGTGCGCAGAACCGCAGCCTGTGGACGGACCGGCACCGCGCCTCCAGGCCGCCTGACGGGGAGCTCTGGCAGACCCCGCACGCCGAGGATCAGGCCCGCGCGCCCTGCGGTTCCCGCTTGACGAACGCCATCAGCACCAGCCCGGCGATGAGCACGACCACCACGCCGAGGATCCCGAACCGGGTCGACCCACCGACGGTCACCGCGACGCCGAACAGCGCCGGCGCGAGGAACGACGCGGCCCGGCCGGTGGTGGCGTAGAGGCCGAAGAGCTCGCCCTCTCGGCCGGGGGTCGTCAGCCGCGCCAGGTACGCGCGGGACGACGACTGCACCGGGCCGACGAACACGGCGAGGGTCAGCCCGAGCACCCAGAACCACTGCGTCTCGTTGCCGGCGGCGAAGACCCCGACCCCGCACACGGCGAGTCCGACGAGCGAGACCATGATGAGCGCACGCGACCCGTACCGGTCGTCGAGGCGTCCGGAGACGAACGTCGCGATGCCCGCCACGACGTTCGCGGCGATGGCGAACAGGATGACCTGCGACGGCGTGAACCCGAACACCTGCGCGGCGACGATCCCGCCGAACGTGAAGACGGCCCCGACACCGTCGCGGAACACCGCGCTGGCGAGCAGGAACGCGAGGACGTTGCGGCGCTCGCGCCACAGCCGTGCGATGTCCCGGCCGAGGTCCGCGTAGGCACTGAACACGCCGCCGCCGCGGGTGCGGTCGGGCACCGCCTCGGGCACGGTGAGGAACAGCGGGATCGAGCTGACGGCCAGCCAGACGGCGGCGATGCCGATCGCGACGCGGACGTCCCACTGCCCGGTGGCGACGGTGGCCGGCAGTTGCAGGAGCCCGCCGACGACCCCGTCTCCCCGGAAGTCCTGGATGCAGAGCACGAGCAGCAGGACGAGCAGCACGATCCCACCGAAGTACCCGGCGGCCCACCCGATGGCGGAGACACGGCCGGTGCGTTCCCCGGAGGCGATCTGTCCGATCATGGCGTTGTAGCCGACGCTCGCGATCTCGTAGGCGACGGTGCCGATGCCGAGCAGCGCCGCTCCGAGCAGCAGGTACGGCTGGCTCGGCGCGACGAAGACCATGCCGCCGATCGACAGCGCGACGCCGATCGTGGCGATGAGGACCGACCGGCGGCGGTGTCCGGACGAGTCCGCGAGCCGGCCCATGGCCGGTGCCACCAGGGCCACGACGATGCCCGCGATGGTCAGTGCGGTGGACACGACGGCCGCGTTGTGCGCGAGCTCGCGTTCCACGATCGTCTTGCCGGCCGCGGACGTGTCGCCGACGAGCGCCGGGTCCACGAACGCCCGGCTGGCCAGGTACGTGCTGAACACGAAGGTGGTGACGACCGCGTTGAACGCGGCGGAACCCCAGTCCCAGAGCGCCCAGGAGACGAGCGCGCGCCGGTCGGTGCGCTGCGGCACGACGGCGGCCGGTGAAGCGGTCATGCGCGAACCGTAGCGCGTCCCGGTGACGCGGCGGTGGCCCCGTTCCGGGTCACGTGCCGGACGGGAGGCGCGGGGCGGGTTGGCCCCGCGCCTCCTGTCCGCACCGTGCGTGCGTTGTCACCCCGTGCGAGCTTCCGCGGGGTCGCTCGCTCTGGTGCGAGGTCCCGCACTCCGTGCGAGGTCTGCGCGCCGTCACGGAGTCCGGAACCTCGCACCAGACGACGCGCAACCTGCTCAGGCGGGGACGCCGCCGGGGTAGACGACGGACTTGAGCGACTCCGGGTCGGTGTCGCTCTCGAGGGCTTCGCGGACGTCGTCGAGCCCGAAGCGACCGGTGACGAGCGAGTCGAGGTCGACCTGCCCGGACGCGACCAGTTCGATGGCGACCGGCCACGTGTTCGTGTACCGGAAGATCCCGGTGACCGTGACCTCGAGGTTCTGGATGTGCTCGACCGGCAGCGTCATCTCGGAGTTGCCGAGCCCGACCAGCACCGCGGCACCCGCCGGACCGACCGCCTTGATGCCGTCCGACACCGCTCGGGGCGCGCCGCTGGCGTCGATGAACGCGTCGACGGGGACGATGTCGGACGCGACGGACACGGCGGTGGGGTCGACGACCTCGGTGGCTCCGTACTCCAGGGCCCGCGCACGGCGCTCCGGCACCAGGTCGCTGACGACGATGCGCGAGGCACCGAAGGCCTTCGCGACCTGGGCGCAGATGATGCCGATCGGACCGGCACCGGCGACGAGCACCGACGAACCGGGGACGATGCCGGCCTTGCGGACGGCGGCGATGCCGACGGACAGGGGCTCCAGGAGCGCGCCGGCCTCGAACGAGACGGCGTCGGGCAGGACGTGCGCGAACTCGGCCTCGATGGTGACGAACTCGGTGAAGGCCCCGTCGACCGGCGGCGTCGCGTAGAAGCGCATGTGCGGGCAGAGGTTGTAGCGGCCGGCCAGGCACTGCGCGCAGCGGTGGCAGGGGCGCTGCGGCTCGATGGCCACGCGCTCCCCCAGGCGGGACGGGTCGACGCCCTCTCCGACGGCCTCGATCGTGCCGGACAGCTCGTGCCCGAGGACGAGGGGCTCCTCGACGACGAAGTCGCCGATGCGGCCGTGGCGGTAGTAGTGCACGTCGGAGCCGCAGACGCCCACGGCGGCGACCCGGACGAGCACGTCGCCGGGGTCGGCGGCGGGGACGGGGCGGTCCTCGACGGTGAGGTCCTGGGTGCCGAGCAGGACGCTGGTGCGCTGGGTGGAGGTCATGCGGTTCTCGCTTCCTCGGCCGCGTCGTCGCGGCCGGACGTGTGGGTGGTGGAGGGGGCGGCGGCGGGCGCCGCGGGCGTGGTCGCCGGTACCGGTGCCGGTACCGCCGGCATCGTGGCGTCGCGCAGCAGCTCCGCGAAGCCGATCTCGGCGGCGCCACGGACCAGGACGTCGCGGCCGAGTGCCGCCGGGACGATCCGGAGCCGATCGGTCATCGCGGCCATCGTCTGCGCCCGGACGTCGGTCTCGACCCGGTCGCCGACGTGCCGGAGCAGCGCACCGAGGAACCCGCCGAGCACGACGACCTCGGGGTCGACGGTGTGGATGGCGTTCCGCAGTGCGGTCGCGAGTGCGGTGACCTGTCGGTCGACGACCCGCTCGACCTCGGGGCGGCCCTGGGCGAGCGCCGCGGCGAGCGCGTCGAGGTCGTCCGGCGGGGTCCCGGTGACCGCGGTGAGGGCGGAGCGTGAGGCCTCGGTCTCCAGGCAGCCGACCGCGCCGCAGTGGCAGCGGATCCCGTTCGCCGCGACGAAGGTGTGCCCGAGCTCGCCCGCGTACCCGTCGGCGCCGCTGAAGGGTCGGCCGGCACTGACGATCCCGCCGCCGATGCCGCTCGCGCCGCCGTTCAGGTAGACGAGGTCGTCGACGCCGCGCGCGCTGCCGTACAGCCGTTCCGCCCAGGCGCCGAGGTTGGCGTCGTTCGCGGCCCGGACCGGCAGCCCCAGGCGTTCCGCGAGCGGTGCGGCGAGGGGTTCGTCACGCCATCCGAGGTGCGGGGCGTCGCGCACGGTGCCGTCCTCGACCCGGACGATGCCGGGCACGGCGACGCCGACCCCGACGATCCGGGCCACCGGTCCGGTCCGGGCGACGAGTGCGGCGAAGACCCGGGCGACGGCGTCGATCGCCTGCGCCGCGGTGGGCACGGTGGTCTGCGGCTCGACCAGCCGGTCGCGGACGGTGCCGTCGAGGCCGACGAGGGCGACCCCGACGGCGTCGATCTCCACCGTGACCGCGGCGGCGAGGACGTCGGAGGAGGCCCGGACGACGCCGCTCGGCCGCCCGACGCCCGCACCGGGGGTCCCCGCTGCCGGCGTCTCCTCGTGCACGAGACCGGCGTCGACGAGGTCCCCGACGAGCGCGAGGATCGTCGAGCGGTTCAGACCGGTGCGCCGGGTGAGCTCGGCGCGGGTGACGGGGCCGTCCTCGTGGACGAGCCGGAGGACGCGCGCGGCGTTGCCCGGCGTCGCCGTGGGCTGCCGTGCCATGGGTCCTCCTCGGTGGTGGGTGGGGGCGTGGGTGGGGTTTCGGGCTGAGCGACGAGTTTTGCACCCGGGCGCCCGTGGACTGTCGCGCAGCGCGAAACCTCCGCGACCGCGACCGCGACCGACCGCGACGGCCCGGTCAGCGCGACCGCGAGAACGCGGCGTCGAACGCGG
This sequence comes from Curtobacterium sp. MCSS17_005, assembly GCF_003234225.2. Taxonomy (NCBI): domain Bacteria; kingdom Bacillati; phylum Actinomycetota; class Actinomycetes; order Micrococcales; family Microbacteriaceae; genus Curtobacterium; species Curtobacterium sp. MCSS17_005. The sequence continues at coordinate 818,015 of NZ_CP126258.1, read as the reverse complement.
CGTCCGGCGGCGCGATGGTACCGAGCTGCCGGACGAACGCCAGCGCCTCGGGCCCGCCGACGAGCCGGTCCATGCCGGCGTCCTCCCACTCGACGCTGGTCGGTCCGGTGTACCCGATGTGGTTCAGCACGCGGAACACCCGCTCCCACGGCACGTCCCCGTGGCCGGCGGTGACGAAGTCCCACCCGCGCCGGGGGTCGCCCCACGGCAGGTGCGAGGACAGCCGCCCGTTGCGCCCGTCGAGCTGCTTCACCGACTCCTTGCAGTGCACGTGGTACACCCGGTCGGCGAAGTCGAGCAGGAACGCCGCGGGGTCGAGGTCCTGCCAGACGAAGTGCGACGGGTCGAAGTTGAACCCGAACGCCGGCCGGTCGCGGAACACCTCGAGGGTCCGCGCAGCGGTCCAGTAGTCGTAGGCGATCTCGGACGGGTGCACCTCGAGCGCGAACCGGACCCCGACCTCCTCGAAGACGTCGAGGATCGGTGACCAGCGGTCGTGGAAGTCCTGGTACCCGGCGTCGATCATCCCCGGGGGCACGGGCGGGAACCCGGCGACGGTCTTCCAGATCGACGAGCCGGAGAATCCGGTGACGGTGTCGACGCCGAGCGCCGCGGCGGCACGCGCGGTCCACTGCAGTTCCTCGGCCGCACGCTGCCGCACGCCCTCCGGGTCGCCGTCACCCCACACGTGCGGCGGGACGATGTCCTGGTGCCGCTGGTCGATGGGGTCGTCGCACACGGCCTGGCCGACCAGGTGGTTGGCGATCGTCCAGACCTGCAGCCCGTTGCGTTCCAGGATCGCCTTGCGCTCGGCGACGTACGAGGGGTCCGTCGCGGCGCGCCGGACGTCCAGGTGGTCACCCCAGCAGGCGATCTCCAGCCCGTCGTAGCCCCACTCGCCGGCGAGCCGGGCGACCTCTTCGAAGGGCAGGTCGGCCCACTGTCCGGTGAACAGGGTGACCGGCCTGGAGGCCCGGGTCGTCTCCGTCGTGTCGCTCGCGTCCGTCGTCGTCATCGTCGTCGTCCTTCTTCGCGGTGGTCGGGTTCCGTCACCAGGATCCGGGTGCGGACCCGGCGGGGACGGTGGCGGGTCGCTCGACGCGCGAGTGCACGTCGACGACCGAGTGGTCTCGGGCGGCCGCGGAGACCGCCTCCATGACCTCGAGCACGTGGAACGCGAGGTCACCGGAGGCTCGGTGCGGCCGGTCCGTCGCGATCGCGTGGGCCATGTCGGCGAGACCGTAGCCGCGGCCGGCGTCGGCGTACCCGGCGGCGACCGGCAGGTCGCGCCACGAGCGGTCGTCGGCGGTGGCGATCGACACGGTGTCCGAGAACCGGTTCGGGTCCGGGACGCCGAGGGTGCCGGCGGTGCCGTACACCTCGAACAGCGGGGCGCGGGTGGCCCACACCTCGAACGAGACGGTGACGGTGGAGACCACGCCGTTCTCGTGCTCGAGGATCGCGACGACGTGGGTGTCGATGTCGACCGGGATCGACGTGCCGGCGTTCGGCCCGGTGGCGATCGTCCGTTCGCGGGTGGAGCGGGTGGCGCTGCCGCTGACCCGGACGACCGGCCCGAAGAACGTGACGAGGCTGGTCAGGTAGTACGGCCCCATGTCGAGGAGCGGTCCGCCGCCCGGCTGGTAGTAGAACGCCGGCGCGGGGTGCCAGAGCTCGTGCCCGGGTGCGCTCCAGGCGACGGCGGCACCGACCGGGGTCCCGATCGCGCCGTCGTCGAGGGCGGCTCGTGCGGTCTGGATGCCCGTGCCGAGGACGGTGTCCGGGGCGCTGCCGACGCGCAGGCCGGCGGCGCGGGCTGCTTCGAGCACCGGTGCGGCCTCGGCGGTGGACATCGCGAGCGGCTTCTCGCCGTAGACGTGCTTGCCGGCGGCGAGGGCCCGGGTGGCGATGTCGGCGTGCGCGGCCGGGATCGTCAGGTTGAGCACCACGTCGACGTCGTCGGCGGCGAGCAGGTCGTCCACGGTGGTGCCGCGAACGCCCTGTGCAGTACCGACCTGCTGGGCGCGGGCGACGTCGAGGTCGGCGACCGCCACGAGCGACAGCCCGGGCAGCGCCGGGAAGTGCTCGAAGTACTGCTGGCTGATCACGCCCACGCCGACGACGCCGACCCGCAGTGCTCGTTCGTTCACCGTGCTGCCCACAGGAGTCCCCGTTCGATGATGGTGCGGAGTGGCTGCGACTCGACGACCTCGAGGCGGTGCCCTGGTGCGGAGACGAACACGCGGCCCTCGCCCCACTGCCGTGTCCAGATCGCCGGTGCGGTGACCGGGCGGTTCCAGGCGTCGAAGTCGCGCGCGTCCTGGGTGGTGGTCGCGAGGACGTCGTTGTACTCGTCGGACAGCACCCAGTACTGCTCGGTGACGAGGTCGAAGTCCTCGATGCCCTGCGTGATCGGGTGTTCGTGCCCGAGGTCGGTGATGTGCACCGTGTAGGGGATGTAGTTGTCGGACTGTTCCCCGACGCGCTCGTCGGGGTGCTTGCCGGCGTGGTGGGCGAACTGGCCACCGACCATGTGCAGGTAGTCGGCGGTGTTCCGGAACGCGTCCGCGATGCCGCCGTGCCAGCCGGCCAGTCCGGCGCCGCCCAGGACCGCGCGCTGCAGCCCGGCGAACTCGTCGTCGGCGATGGTCGACATCGTGACGACCTGCACGATCAGGTCGACCTCGTCCATGACGGCGGCGTCGGCGTAGACGGCCGTCGAGTCCGACACCCGGACCTCGAACCCGTTCTCGCGCAGGAACGGGACGAACAGGTCGGTGGTCTCGACGGGCTGGTGGCCGTCCCACCCGCCGCGGACGACGAGCGCCTGGCGGGTCTGCTCGGCGGCGCTCACGACGTCGCCGTCCAGGTGCTGCCGGCGGCGGCGCTGCGTTCGACCGCGTCGAGGACCCGCTGTACGTGCAGGCCGTCGGCGAACGAGGGCGACGGGTCGGTGCCGGCGACGATCGCGTCGACGAAGTCCTTCACCTGGTGGCTGAAGGTGTGCTCGTACCCGATGAGGTGCCCGGTCGGCCACCACGCGGCCATGTAGGGGTGCTCGGGCTCGGTGACGAGGATGCGGCGGAACCCCTGCTCCCCCGCCGGGGCGTTCGACTCGTACAGCCGGAGCTCGTTCATCGCCTCGAGGTCGAACTGGATCGCGCCCTCGGAACCGCTGATCTCGAGCGTCAGACCGTTCTTCCGCCCGGTCGCGTAGCGCGTGGCCTCGAACGTGCCGATCGCGCCGTCGGCCGCGCCGCCGTCGAGCCGCGCGGTGAAGAACGCGGCGTCGTCGACGGTGACCTGCCCGCGCTCGCTCGACGCGGTGCCGGAGAGCCCGACCCCCTCGGCCATCAGCGGACGCTCGGTCACGAAGGTCTCGAGCGTGCCGGAAACGGTGGCGAGCGACGCACCGGTGACGTGCTCGACCAGGTCGATGGCGTGCGCGCCGATGTCCCCGAGGGCCCCCGAGCCGGCGAGCGACTTGTCGAGGCGCCAGGTCATCGGGCCGTCCTCGTCCGCCAGCCAGTCCTGCAGGTAGAGCGCGCGGACCTGGCGCACGGTGCCGATCCGCCCGTCCTGCACCAGCTGCCGCGCGAACGCGATGGCCGGCACCCGGCGGTAGCTGAACCCGACCATCGCCCGGACACCCTGCGCACGGGCGGCGTCGGCGGCGGCGGTCATCGCCTCGGCCTCGGCGACGGTGTTCGCGAGCGGCTTCTCGCACAGGACGTGCTTGCCGGCCTGGAGCGCGGCGATCGCGATCTCGACGTGCGAGGACCCCGGGGACACGACGTCGACGACGTCGATGTCCGGATCGGCGACGACGGCACGCCAGTCGGTGGACGCCGCCTGCCAGCCGTACTGCTGCCGAGCGGCCTCGGTGCGTCCGGGATCACGCCCGACGATCACCGCCATCTCCGGCTCGGCTCCGAGGTCGAAGAACCTGGGGGCGGTCCACCACGCCTGTGAGTGTGCGGCTCCCATGAAGCCGTGCCCCACCATCGCGACCCGCAGTCGTTGCTGCACCGTCGACTCACTTGCCATCCGCTCGCTCCTTTGCGATCACGTGCTTGCCACAGCCAACACTACCGCTTATGTTGGGCGCGGCAACATTTTGTTTCGACGACGAACGGTGACCACCATGGCAACGACGCCCACCCGTGCAGACAAGTTCTCCTTCGGTCTCTGGACCATCGGCTACAACGGCTCCGACCCCTTCGGCGGGCCGACCCGACCCGCCCTCGACGTGGTCGAGGCGGTCGAGAAGCTCGACGAACTCGGGGCCTACGGCCTGACCTTCCACGACGACGACCTGTTCGCGTTCGGTTCCACCGACGCCGAACGCCAGACCCAGATCGACCGCCTGAAGGGCGCGCTCGAGTCGACCGGGCTCGTCGTGCCGATGGTCACGACGAACCTGTTCTCCGCCCCGGTCTTCAAGGACGGCGGCTTCACCTCGAACGACCGGCAGGTCCGCCGCTTCGCGCTCCGCAAGGTGCTCCGCAACATCGACCTCGCCGCCGAGCTCGGCGCGTCGACGTTCGTGATGTGGGGTGGCCGCGAAGGCTCCGAGTACGACAGCGCCAAGGACGTGCAGGCCGCGCTCGAGCGCTACCGCGAGGCCGTCAACCTGCTCGCCCAGTACGTCACCGACAAGGGCTACGGCATCCGGTTCGCCATCGAGCCGAAGCCGAACGAGCCCCGCGGCGACATCCTCCTGCCGACCCTCGGCCACGCGATCGCCTTCACCGAGACGCTCGAGCGCCCAGAGCTGTTCGGCATCAACCCCGAGGTCGGCCACGAGCAGATGGCGGGCCTGAACTTCACCGCCGGCATCGCCCAGGCGCTCTACCAGGGCAAGCTCTTCCACATCGACCTCAACGGCCAGCGCGGCATCAAGTACGACCAGGACCTGGTGTTCGGTCACGGCGACCTGCAGAACGCGTTCTCGCTCGTCGACCTGCTCGAGCACGGCGCCCCGCAGGGCGGCCCGGCGTACGACGGCCCGCGCCACTTCGACTACAAGCCGAGCCGCACCGAGGACATCACCGGCGTCTGGGACTCCGCGTCGGCCAACATGCGCATGTACCTGCTCCTGAAGGAGCGTGCGCAGGCGTTCCGCGCCGACCCCGAGGTGCAGGCAGCGCTCGAGGCCTCCAAGGTCGGCGAGCTGTCGACGCCGACGCTCAACGACGGCGAGTCGTACGACACGTTCCTCGCCGACCGGTCCGCCTACGAGGACTTCGACGCCGACGCCTACTTCGGCGGCAAGGGCTTCGGCTTCGTCCGCCTGCAGCAGCTCGCCATCGAGCACCTGATGGGCGCGCGGAATTGACGGCAGACGCGCCAGCGGCTGCATTCCGCGCGCTGAGGCGGCCTGCCGCCGAGGGGGCTGACCTCGTCGCCGGGGTCGACTCGTCGACCCAGTCCTGCAAGGTCACCATCCGCGATGCCGCGACCGGTGCGGTCGTCCGCGAGGGACGCGCGTCCCACCCGGACGGCACCGCCGTCGACCCCCGCCACTGGTGGGACGCCCTCGGTGCCGCCGTCGCGGACGCCGGTGGCCTCGACGACGTCGGCGCCGTCGCCATCGCCGGGCAGCAGCACGGCATGGTCGCGCTCGACGCCGACGGTCACGTGGTCCGCGACGCCCTGCTCTGGAACGACGTCCGCAGTGCGGACGCGGCCGCGCAGATGGTCGGCGAGCTCGGCCAGGAGGCGTGGGTCGCCCGGACGGGGCTGGTGCCGGTCGCGTCGTTCACCGGTACCAAGCTGCGGTGGCTCCGTGACGCGGAGCCCGAGAACGCGGCCCGCGTCGCGGCCGTGGCGCTCCCCCACGACTGGCTGTCGTGGCGGCTCCGCGGTTACGGACCGGCGGACGAGAGCCCGCTCGGCCCCGACCTCGACGCCCTGGCGACGGATGCGTCCGACGCCAGCGGCACGGGGTACTGGGACCCGGTGCGCCGCGAGTACGACCCGGAGCTGTTCGAGCTCGCGCTCGGGCGGCCGATGCGTCCGGCGTCGATGGGTGACGACGACGCCGTGGTCGTGCCCCGCGTGGTCGCTCCCGACGAGGCGATGGGCACCCTGTCCACCGACGTCGAACTGCCCGGCGGCGCGGTCGCCCGGTCCGGCCTCGTCGTCGGTGCCGGACTCGGCGACAACGCCGGGGCAGCGCTCGGCCTGGGTCTCGGCCCGGGTGACGTCGCGGTGTCCCTCGGCACGAGCGGCACGGTCTTCGGGGTCAGCGACGCCGAGGTGCGTGACCCGAGCGGGACCGTGGCGGGCTTCGCCGACGGGACCGGGTCGCGCCTCCCGATCGTCACGACGCTCAACGCGGCCCGCGTGCTCGAGGTGATCGGCGGCCTGCTCGGCGTCGACCACGACGCACTCGGCGAGCTGGCGCTGCAGGCGCCGGCCGGGGCCGACGGCCTCGTGCTGGTGCCGTACTTCGTCGGCGAGCGCACGCCGAACCGGCCAGACGCGACCGCATCGCTGCTCGGCATGACGCCGGCGACCACCGACCGGGCGCACCTGGCCCGGGCGGCCGTCGAGGGGATGCTCTGCGCCCTCGCCGACGGACTGGCCGCGGTGCAGGACACCGGGGTGACCGTCGAGCGGTTGCTGCTCATCGGCGGCGCTGCGCGGAACCCGGCGGTCCGCGCCGTCGCCGCGCAGGTGTTCGGCCGTGACGTCCTGGTGCCGGAGCCCGGCGAGTACGTCGCCGCGGGTGCTGCGAAGCAGGCCGCGTGGGCGCTCACCGGTGCCCTGCCGACGTGGGACACCGCGACGACCACCGTGCCGTCCGACCCGCACCCCGAGGTGCTCGAGCAGTACCGCGCCGCGGCGCGCTGACCGACGCACCGGATCCGACACTCCCCGCCCCCGGCGCCCTCCAGCAGGGCGCCGGGGGCATCATCGTCCCCGGAGGACCCCCATGCCACTGACCGACCTGCCCCTCGACGCGCTCCGCACCCACCGCTCGGACGTCCGTCGTCCCGCCGACTTCGACGCCTTCTGGGCGGACACGATCGCCGCTGCCCGGACCGCGGGCGAGGGCGTCGAGGTGACCCTCGTGCCGGCCGAGACCCCGGTGACCGGGCTCGTCGTCGAGGACCTGACGTTCCCCGGGTTCGCCGGTGACCCGGTGCGGGCGTGGGTCAACCGTCCCGTGACCGACGACCCGGGCGCGCTGCCGGTCGTCGTCGAGTTCCTCGGCTACGGCGGTGGCCGTGGTCGCCCGGGTGAGCGCGTGCACTGGGCCCTCGCCGGGTACGTGCACGTCGTGATGGACACCCGCGGCCAGGGCTCCGGGTGGGCCGGCGGCGACACCCCGGACCCGCACGGCTCCGCACCGCACGCCAGCGGCTGGATGACGAGCGGCATCGGCTCGCCCGCCGACCACTACTACCGCCGCGTCTACACCGACGCCGTGCGGCTCGTCGAGGCGGTGCGCACGCTGCCCGGGGTCGACCCCGAGCGCATCGCCCTGACCGGCGGCAGCCAGGGCGGCGGCATCACGATCGCCGCAGCGGCCCTGGTCGAGGCACACGTCGGACCGGTCGCCGCGGTGCTGCCCGACGTGGCGTTCCTGGCCGACTGGCGGAACGGCACCGACGTCGCGGTCGGCGGGCCGTACCTGGAGCTCGCGCAGTACCTCGCCGTCCACCGCGACGCGGCTGACACCGTGTGGGCGACCGCCGCGTACCTGGACGGGGTCAACCACGCCGCCGGCATCACCGCCCCGGCGCTGTTCTCGGTCGCGTTGATGGACGACGTCGTGCCGCCGCGCACGACCTTCGCCGCGTTCAACGCCCTCGGCTCCACCGACCGCGAGATCGTCGTGTACCCGTACAACGGGCACGAGGGCGGCGGCTTCCGGCACTGGGAGCGTCAGGCGGCGTTCCTGGCGGACCGGCTGCAGGGCTCCGTCAGATGAAGTAGTGGTGCCGGTGGTGGGGGCCGGCGCTCCCGCCACCGACGTCGTAGTGCACGGTGAGGGTCTGCTCCCAGTCGCCGCGGTGATCGCCCCACTCGAACAGGATGCTGTCCGGCACGACGTCCGGCTGGTGGAGCAGGACCCGCTCCGCCAGCCCGATCAGCCGCTGTTGTCGGGTACGCACGGATCGGCGCTCAGGTGCTCGTCTGGAGCGTCTTCTTCGGGTACTCGTCGAAGCGCTGGAAGTACGTGCTCGAGAACCGCCCCATGTGGCGGAAGCCCCACCGGTGCGCGACCTCGGCCACCGTCGTCTGCGCGCAGTCGGCGAGCTGGAGCGCGATCCGGACCCGGTCGAGGCGGACCTGCAGCAGGTACGTCATAGGGCTCACGCCGACGTGCTGCACGAAGTTCTCCTGCAGCGTGCGGGAGCTGACCCCGACGGCCCCGCAGACGTCCGCGAGCTGGAGCGGCCGGTCGCAGTGCTCCGCGAGCCAGGCCTGTGCGAGCTGCACGGTGTTCACCGTCCGGCGGACCGGCGATGCGTCGGGTTCGGCGTCCGTCCCGCCGAAGGCCCGCAGCACGGACTCGGCCAGCAGCACCTGTGCCGACAGGTGCCCGCCCGGGTTGCGGTCGGGGTGCAGTGCGTTGACGGCGACCGCGTCGATGCGGGCGACCAGGTGGGACACCTCGGCCTCGGCCGGGCGGGATCGCAGTCGGCCGGCGAAGCGGTGGTCGAACACGACCCCGTTCACGGCGTCGAGGAATCCGCGGTCGACCCGCAGGACCTGGACGGTCCCCGCCGGCACGAGCAGCGTGAACGGCCGGTCCGTCGGCAGGAGCACCGGCACACCGGGCCGGGCGGGCGCGTCGTCGTCGACCCGCAGGCACCCCGCGGTCGACCACGCCAGTACCGGCGTGCCGTCCGGCGTGAACGAGGCGGCGGCGGCGGTCGACACCGCCGACGACAGCAGCGCGACGTTGTGGTGGCGCACCGTCCGGTGGCGGAACGCGAACCGGTCGGTGGGCGCGAACCGGACGTCGCGACCGTCGTACACGGCACGCACCGTCCGGACGGCGTCCGCGGTGGTCCGGCCGCACCGCTCGGCGGTCCGGGGCGCGTTGCCGACGGCGACCCGCGGGACGGTGTCGCTGCTCACTGGCCCGATCCTCGCCGGGCGCGGAGGTCCGCGAAGGTGAACCGCTCGCGGTCGACGTCGTCCTCGGACTGCACGATCCACCCGCGTCGGGCAGCGCGTGCCCGAGCCCGGTAGGAGGTGATGTGGACCGGGGCGACCCCCGGTGCACGCTCGTAACCACTCATCAGATCCTCCGATCTGTCCCCGTGCCTCCGACCCTGTTCGGAGGGGGACAGTTTGAGTACCTCTTGGACGATAAGCGCCCTCACCGGGGTCCACAATGGCCCCCGAACGGGTGCGATCCACATCCGCGCACGCCGGATAACGGCGGCGTCGTGGCGTCGGAGGCCGATCGGCCCGACCGACTCGTACCCTCCACGTATGGACCAGGCACCGACCACGGCCAGTGGTCCCGAGCACGGCGGAGCACGGCTGTCCCGCACCGTGCACGAGGCGCTGCGGTTCGTGCACGCCCACGCCCGCGAAGCGATCTCCGTACCGGACATCGCCGCCGCCGCACACCTGTCGACCCGCGGCCTGCAGAGCGCGTTCCGGCGGGAGCTGCAGACCTCACCCGCGTCGTACCTGCGCGGGGTGCGACTCGAGGGCGTCCGCCGCGACCTGCTGTCGATGACACCGGCCGACCGTCGCACCATCGCGGACGTCGCCAAGCACTGGCACTTCAGCAACGCCGGCCGGATGGCGGCCGAGTACCGCGCCGCGTTCGGCACCGCACCGTCGGCGGCGCTCCGGTCGTTCGACCCGGAGGACCCGGACCCCCGCGCCACATCGGACCTCGCCGGGTCCCCGGGTGAGGGATCACGCTTCCGGATCGTGCTCGACTGCGAGGTGGAGGTCGACGACGCCGACGCGACGTTCGCCCATGCCCTGCGCCGTGCCCAGGGCGATGACCGCCCCTGGCACGGCTACGACCCCGACGGCAGCACGGCCGACGTCGTCGCGTTCCTGCTGGCGAGCGCCGTCCGCGGGGCCGCCGGGGACACCTCCGGCATCCGGCTGCGTGCGGTCAACCCGATGCTGCGGGCTCCGGACGAGCACGGCGGGTACCCGTCCGCCGAGCTCCCGCCGTGGTCGGCACCGGCCGTCCCGCCGTCGGCCACCGGCACGGAACGGGACTGATCGCGCCGTCGATGGACGAAAAGCGCCAGGGGTCGAGGAACCGGGGGAGAATGGACCTCGCGGGTCCGGCACGTGCGGCGGGCCCCGGCAAACGGAAGGCAGCGCCATGGGCCAGCTCATCTACGACTCGCAACCCCTCGAGCTCCGCCTCGACGACCGTGCGCTCACGCACCTGCAGATCGTCATCGTGAACCTCATCCGCCGCGGGGAGAGCTTCGTGTTCTCGTGGAAGGACGACCCCGCCGTCGGGGGCGGCCGCAGCAGCATCTGGATCCACCCGTACTGTGGACTGCACTTCAAGTTCGCCGGTGGCAAGTCCCCGAGCGTGAACCGCTCGTGGCTCGACGAGCTCTACGCCAGCGCGGCGAGCGGCTCCGGCCTCGTCCTGAGCCCGGAACCGACGGACGCCGAGGGCCCGGTCTCCGCCGACGACGTCGCCGGCGCCCCACCGGCACGACCCACCACGACCATCAGCGCCTCCTGACCGGAGCGCTGACGACGCGCCCCGACCGGGCACGAACGACAGGATGCCCCTCCCCGTGACCACCACCCCGCGTCGACGCCGCTCCGCGCTGCTCGCCGCCGCGCTCACCGCCGGACTCGCACTCGCCGGCTGCACGGCCCCGACCGCCGCCCGGGCCGACGGGTTCGACGTGACCGGCTTCCAGCCCGAGAACGCCGACACCGCCCTGGTGGACGCGAACGCCACGGCGATGGACGTGGTCGGCGTCGACGGGCTGCTGGTGAACCGCACGGGCACGAAGGTCACCGCACCGTCGCGCGCCGCCAAGGCCCAGCGCAACCGGGCACACGCCGACGGACTCACCGCGCAGCTGCTCGTCAGCAACTACTCCGAGGCCGACGGCGACTTCAGCGAGCCGATCGCGCGGAAGCTCCTGACCTCGCCCGCGAACCGCGCCCGGGTCGTCCGGTCGCTCGCCGCCGACGTTGCCACGGGCGGCTGGGACTCGGTCATGATCGACCTCGAGGCGCTGACCTCGGCCGAGAAGCCCGGCCTCACCGCCTTCGCCCGGGAACTCCGGGCCGCCGTCGGTGACGACGTCCGGCTCGACATCGCCCTGTCCGCGTCGACCACCGCCGCCGGGTACGCCCGCCTCGGCTACGACGTGCGCGCCCTCCGCGCCCCGCTCGACCACCTGACGCTGATGGCCTACGACCAGCACGGCCCCTGGGAACCGGACGCGCCCGGCCCGGTCGGGTCGCTCGCGTGGTCGTCGAAGGCCGCCCGTGCGCTCGCGACCCTCGCTCCCGCCGACCAGATCGTGCTCGGTGTCGCCGGGTACGGCTACCACTGGAAGGGCACGCGTCCGGCCGGTCAGCTCTCCGACGCCCAGGCCCGGCTCCGGGTCCGGAAAGCGGGCGCGACCGCCCGGTGGGACGCGACGGTCGGCGAGTGGACCGCGACCCTGCCGAGCGGTGAGGTGCTCTGGTGGTCCGACGCGCGCTCGCTGCGCGAGCGGGTCGCACTGGCGGAGCGGCTCGGCCTGACCGGCGTCGCCGTCTGGTCGCTGGACCTGTCCGACCGTCTCGAACCGGTCGGGTGACCGCGACCCGCTGACGGACAGGAGGCCCGGTGCGAGCCCGCACCGCGCCTCCCGTCCGTCAGCCGGTCACGCCCAGGGCGCGTGGTCCGTCACCAGGTCAGACGAGGGACCACTCCACCAGGCGGGGGTCGCCCGGGGTGACCTCGTGCACCGCACCCGTCACCGCGACGGTGGCGCGCTCCGTGGCGGTGCCGGGGACGGGGTGTCGGACCGGACCGTCGCCCGAGGCGACGATCCCACCGGCTGCCACCGGGCCTCCCGGCCGTGACGCCGCCGCGTGCGACGCGACCCAGACCTGCACGTCGCCGGGCTCGACCACCCTGCGCATCCGACGGTCGGTGAACGCGAAGCGCTGCACCGGGACGCGGAAGCGGACCCGCGCGGACTCCCCCGCGGCGAGCGCGACCCGCGCGTAGCCGAGGAGCTGCACCTCGGGCCTGGTGACGCTGCCGTGCACGTCGTGCCCGTAGAGCTGCACGACGTCGTCGCCGTCACGGGACCCGGTGTTCCGGACCGTCACCGACGCGGTGAAGACGCCGTCGGAGCGGACGTCCGGGTCGACGACGAGCTCGTCGTAGGCGAAGTCGGTGTAGCCGAGGCCGAAGCCGAACGGTCGCACCGGCGTGGAGTCCGCGGCGGTGACGTCCGACGGACCGCCGAGCCGCGGGTGCAGGTACGTGAACGGCTGCGCACCCGCGGACCGGGGCAGGGACAGTGGCAGCCGGCCCGAGGGCGAGGCCGCGCCGGTGAGCAGGTCGGCGATCGCCAGCCCGCCGCCCTCGCCCGGGAAGAACGCCTGCACGACCGCGGCCGGACGCGGCTGGTCGCCGTCGAGCGCCCAGCCGATCGCGTACGGCCGGCCGGTGAGCAGCACCATCACGGTGGGGGTCCCGGTCGCGACGACGGCCTCGACCAGTTCGCGCTGCACGCCGGGCAGGTCGAGCGACTCGGTGTCGTTGCCCTCGCCGACCGTGCCGCGGCCGAAGAGACCGGCCTGGTCGCCGACGACGACCACCGCGACGTCCGAGGCGGAGGCCACGGCGACCGCGTCGGCGAAGCCGGCCCGGTCGTCGCCCGTGACGGCGCAGCCCGCTGCGAAGCGGACCGCTGCCGGGCCGAGAGCCTGGGCGACGGCTTCGCGGACGGTCGGGATCGCGAAGCCGAGCGGCAGGTCGGGGTGCGAGGCGAGCACGTGGTTCGCGAACGAGTAGCAGCCCTGCAGGGCCTCGGCGCGGTCGGCGTTCGGGCCGATGACGGCGACGGAGGCCCCCGGTGCGAGCGGGAGGACGGGGGTGGTGCTGTCAACGGTGCCACGGTCGGCGGTGGCGTCAGCGGTGCCGCTGTCGGCGGTGCCGCTGTCGGCGGTGCCGCTGTCGTTCGACAGCAGCACGAGCGACTTCGCCGCCAGCTGCCGTGCGAGCGCCTGGTGCAGCGGGGTGTCGAGGTCGATCCCGGTGGGGGCGTCCTCGGCGAACGCGTCCGGTTCGAGCAGGCCGAGCCGCTCCTTCTGCCGGAGCACCCGGAGCACGGCGCGGTCGACGAGGGCCTCGTCCACCTGCCCGCTGCGGACCCGCTCGACCAGCGGCGCGAGGTACGCGTCACCGGTGGGGAGCTCGACGTCGATGCCGGCCTCGAGCGCCAGCACCGCGGCGTCGCCACGGTCGGCGGCGATCCCGTGCATGACCTCGAGGAACGCCACCGAGAAGTAGTCCGCGACGACCGTGCCGTCGAAGCCGAGCCGGTCGCGGAGCAGGTCGGTGAGCAGCTCGCCGTTCGCCGCGACGGGCACGCCGTCGATCTCGGCGTACGAGTTCATGACGCTCCGGGCGCCGCCGTCGCGCAGCGCCATCTCGAACGGCGGCAGGTACACGTCGGCCACCTCGCGGGCCCCGGCGTGCACGGGGGCGTGGTTCCGTCCCGCCTGCGACGCCGAGTAGCCGAGGAAGTGCTTCAGCGTCGCGTCGACCCCGGCGGACTGCAGGCCACGCACGTACGCGGTCCCGACCGTACCGACCAGGTACGGGTCCTCGGCGATGCACTCGTCGACCCGGCCCCAGCGGGGGTCACGGATCACGTCGAGCACCGGCGCGAGGCCCTGGTGGACGCCGAGCTGGCGCATCGACGCACCGATCGCGGCGCCGACCTGCTCGACGAGCTCCGGGTCGAACGACGCGCCCCACGCCAGCGGGGTCGGGAACGTCGCGGCCTTCCACGCGGCGAGGCCGGTCAGGCACTCCTCGTGGACGAGAGCGGGGATGCCGAGCCGGGTCTCGCGCTGCAGGCGGCGCTGTTCGGCCCAGAGCCAGGCGGCACGCTCGTCGGGTTCGACGGGACGGGTGCCGTAGACGCGGGTGAACTGCCCGATGCCGTCGCGGGTGATGTCCGCCAGGGTGCTGCCCTGCTGCACGGCCGCCATCTCGCCCTGCATGGGCGCGACGACGCCGTTCTGGTCGAGCCAGTAGCCGACGAGCTGGGCGACCTTCTCGTCGAGGCTCATCACGGCGAGCAGGGCGTCGGCGCGGGGTCCGGCGGTGGTCGCGGTCTGCGTCGCGTCCGTCGCGGTCACCCCTTCACCGCCCCGGTCAGGCCTCCGACGATGCGGCGCTGGAAGATCGTGAAGAACACGAGCGCCGGGATCATCGACATCGAGGTGAACGCGAGCACCTTTGCGGTGTCGACGGAGTACTGCGACGAGAACGACTGGACCCCGAGCGGCAGGGTGTACGCGGCCTCGTTGTTCAGGATGAACAGCGGCAGGATGTAGCTGTTCCAGCTGGCGATGAACGCCAGGATGCCGACCGTGACGACGCCGGGCAGCGACAGCGGCACGACCATCCGGAAGAAGAACCCGAGTCGGCTCGCCCCGTCGATCGACGCGGCCTCCTCGAGCTCGTCGGGGATCGCCCGCAGGAACGGCACCAGGATGATGACGGTGGTCGGCAGCGCGAACGCGATCTGCGGCAGGATCACGCCGGCCAGGCTGTTCGTCAGACCGAGGTCCTTCACGAGCAGGTAGAGCGGGGTGATCGCCACGGTGATCGGGAACATCAGGCCCGCGGCGAACAGGGCGTAGAGCGCCCCACGGCCGGCGAACCGGTAGCGGGCGAGCACGAAGCTCACCATCAGCCCGAGCACGACGACCCCGATGGTGGTCGTGACGGCGCTGATCGTGGAGTTGCCGAGCTGCTGCCAGAAGATGCCGCTGGACAGCACGGACCCGTAGTTGCCGAACTCGAACGGTGCCGGCAGTCCGGCGGGGCTCGTGGTGATCTGCGAGTTGGTCCGGAAGCCGCCCAGCACGATGTAGAGCACGGGTGCCAGGTTGGCGGCGACGAACAGGATCGCGACGACGTAGGTCAGCGGGTTCGCGCGTCCGATCGCGGCACTGGACCGGCGCTCCCGCACGGCCCGGCGCCCGGGGGCGACGATGCTCGTGGTGGCCATCAGTTCTTCCTCTCGGTGAGTGCACCCGCGGTGTCGCGGCGGAGCACGAAGCGCTGGTAGATCAGGGCGACCACGAGCGAGATCACGAACATCACGACCGCGACGGCGCTGCCGAAGCCGAAGTTGCCCGAGGTCCGGCCGTTGGCGACCATGTACGTCGCCATCGTCGAGGTGCCCGCGGTCGACGCGATGTACTGCCCCCAGATGATGTAGACGAGGTCGAACAGCTGCAGCGAGCCGATGATCGACAGGAACGCCCAGATGCGGATGGTCGGACCGAGCAGCGGCAGCGTGATGCGCCGCTGGATCTGCCAGTAGCCGGCGCCGTCGATGGCGGCGGCCTCGAACAGTTCCTCGGGGATGCTCTGCAGGCCGGCGAGGAACAGGATCACCGCGAAGCCGATGTACTTCCACGAGATGATCACGAGCAGCGTCCAGATGGCGATGTCGGGGTTCGACAGCCAGTCCGCACGGAGCCCGCCGAGGCCGATGCTCTGGAACAGGTCGTTCACGGCGCCGTTCGACTGGAGCATCAGGCTCCACCCGGTGCCGACGATCACCTCGGAGATGACGTACGGCACGAAGACGAGCACGCGGACGAGTCCGCGGCCGTGCATCTTCTGGTTGAGCAGCAGGGCGAGCACGATCGCGATCGGCCCCTGCAGCACCAGGGAGAGCACGACGATGAAGCCGTTGTGCATCAGGACCGCGTGGAACGCCTTGTCCTGGAAGATGATCAGGTAGTTCTGCAGCCCGACGAAGTCGGTGGGCGGGCCGTAGCCCTGCCACTTGAAGAACCCGTAGTAGGCGGCGAGCGCCACGGGCAGGATCACGAAGGTGACGAAGACGATGACCGCGGGTCCGGCGAGGACCGCGATCTCGACGCGCTTCCGCCAGTCTGCGATGCGGCGCTTGGTCCGCCGACCGGCGGGGAGCGGCGAACCGCTCCCCGCCGGGGACGTCCCCGCGGCCGTGTCCGACCCGGTGGTCGGAGTCGTACCGAGCGAGGTGTCGAGGGTCATGCTCAGCCCTTGGCCGCAGCCTGGTTGGTGGTCTCGACGATGTCCTTCGCGCTGCCCTTGTCGGCGAGCAGGTCGACGACGCTGGTGTTCAGCGCGTTGCCGACGTTCTGGCCGTACAGGGTGTCGAGGTACTGGGAGACGAACGGGGCCTCCTGGTAGGCGGCCAGGGCCGACTTCAGGTAGTCCGAGTCGACGACCGACTGGGCCTCCTTGTTGACCGGGATGGCGTTGAAGGCCTTGTAGTAGCCCTCCTGGTTGTCCTTCTGCACGATGAAGTTCAGGAAGTCGGTGCACGCCTTCTTCGGGGCCTGTGCCGAGCAGGAGTTGCCGTCGACGCCACCCATCATCGACTTCGGGTCACCCTTGCCACCGTCGATCGCGGGGAACGGGAACCAGCCGAGGTCGGGCAGCGGCTTGGCGTCCGGCGTCAGCGACGCGATCACGCCCGGGTCCCACGCGCCCATGAGCTCCATGGCGGCCTTGTGGTTGGCGAGGAGACCGGCCGAGCTGCCGGCGCCCTGCTGTGCGGCGGTGGTCAGGAAGCCGTTGTTGAAGGGCTTGGTGGCGTTGAAGTCCTCGAGCTGCTCGCCGGCCTTCGTCCAGCAGGCGTTGTCGAACTCCAGCGACTTCGCCGTGTCCTCGAGGGTCTTCTGGCTGCACTCGCGGAGCGCGAAGTTGTAGTACCAGTGGGCGGCCGGCCAGGCGTCCTTCGCGCCGACGGCGACCGGGTCGATGTCCTTGGCCTTGAGCTTCGTGATCGCGTCGTTCAGCTCGTCCATGGTCGTGGGCGTGCCCTCGATGCCGGCTTCCTCGAACAGGTCCTTCGAGTACCAGATGCCCTCGGGGAGCACCGCGCCCGGCATGGCGTAGGTCTTGCCGTCCTTCTCGTACCCGGCGAACGTGCCCGCGCTGATGGACTTCTTCGCGTCGGCGCTGATGGAGTCGGAGATGTCCATGAGCTGCCCGGCAGCGATCATCGCGTCCATCTTGCCGCCGCCACGCTGCAGGAACACGTCGGGGGCGTCGCCGGAGTTGAGGGCGGTCTGGAGCTTGCCGTCCAGGTCCTCGTTCTGGATCGCCTGGGTCTTGATGGTGACGTTCGGGTACTGCTCCTCGAACGCCTTGACCGTCGAGGCCCAGTAGGCCTTGCCCGGTCCGGTGGTCGAGTTGTGCCAGAAGGTCATCGTGACCTTCCCGCCGTCCTCGGAGGCATCGCTGCCCGCCGAGCACCCACTGGCCACCAGTGCTGTGGCCCCGATCAGCGCGATGGCTGCCGCGGCACGGATCTTCCTCGTCATCGTGGAACTCCTGAAGTGTCGTCGTTGACATGCGCGACATCGACTGCCGCTGCGGAGAGCATGCCTGCTGCTCCAGGCTCATGTCAATCGATATCGATAACGTTTTCTTTACCGATGTCATGATGCCGCAGCGGTACGGTGTGCACATGGACTCGGCACTCGGCGCGCGTCCCGGTGCCGGCCGGGTGACGATCGGCGACGTGGCGCGGGTGGCCGGGGTCTCGATCCCGACGGTGTCCAAGGTGATCAACCAGCGCGACGGGGTCGCACCCGCCACGATGCTCCGCGTGCAGCAGGTGGTCGACGACCTGGGGTACGAGACGTCGCTGGTCGCCCGGAGCCTCCGGAGTTCGCGGACCGGGGTCGTCGGCATCCTGGTCCCCGAGTTCGAGCCGTTCTCGACCGAGCTGCTCCGCGGCATCTCGCGGGCGGCGACCGGCACCGGCTACGAGCTCCTCGCCTACGCCGGCCTCATGACCGGGGCCGACCGACCCGGGTGGGAACGCCGGTCGCTGTCCCGCCTGTCCGGCACCCTGATCGACGGCGCGATCGTCGTCACCCCGACCACGGCGCTGTCGAGCTCGTCGATCCCCGTCGTGGCGATCGACCCGCACACCGGGCCGGAGGGACACGCCACCGTCGACGCCGACAACGAGGCCGGAGCCGTGCAGGCCGTCGAACACCTGCTCGCACTCGGGCACACCCGCATCGCGCACCTGCAGGGACGCGCCGACCTGGCCTCCGCCCAGCTGCGCGCGGCCGGGTACCGCTCGGCCCTGACAGCCGCGGGCATCGCCGTCGACGAGTGCCTGCTGCGTGACGGCGGCTACCAGGAGGACCAGTCCGCGGCCGTCGCTCGCGAGCTCCTGACCCTCGCCGACCGCCCCACCGCGGTGTTCGCTGCGAACGACTCGTCGGCGATCGGTGTGCTCCGCGCCGCGGCCGAGGTCGGGCTCCGCGTGCCCCAGGACCTGTCCGTGGTGGGCTTCGACGACGTGCCGCAGGCGTCCACCACGACCCCGCCGCTCACCACGGTGTCGCAGCCGCTCGCCGAACTCGGGTCGCACGCCGTGCAGATGCTCCTGACCATGCTGCGCGGCGAGCCGACCTCGGACCACGTCCGGCTCCCCACGACCCTGCGGGTGCGGGCGAGCACGGGCCCCGCGCCGAGGCCGGCATCCGGCCGCTGAGCACCCGCCGTCGTCAGCGGCGCAGGGTCTGCTTCGGGTACTCGCCGAACCGGGCCGCGTAGGCCGCCGAGAACCGTCCGAGGTGGGCGAACCCCCACCGTCGCGCGACATCGCCGACGACCCCGGCCTGCGGGTCGAGCTCGAGCAGTTCCCCGCGCACC
Organism: Curtobacterium sp. MCSS17_005; assembly: GCF_003234225.2. NCBI lineage: Bacteria > Bacillati > Actinomycetota > Actinomycetes > Micrococcales > Microbacteriaceae > Curtobacterium > Curtobacterium sp. MCSS17_005. Next base: position 799,117 of record NZ_CP126258.1, on the reverse strand, counting down.
CGGTCGAGCCGGACCTCGCGCAGGTAGGTCAGCGGTGACACGTCGAAGACCCGGCGGAACGACTCCTGCACCGACCGCACGCTCAGACCGGCGACCTCGGACAGCTCCTGGACGGTGACCGGCTCGGCCGCGTGTGCGTGGATGTACTCCACGGCGGCGCGCAGCCGGGCGTTCCGCGGCAGGCCGAGCACCGCGGGCAGGTCGTCGGCCTGCGGCGGGAAGGTGTCCAGGAACGCGGTGGCCGCCGATCGCTTGGCCTCGTGCCACGCATCCGAGTCGGGCCCCTCGGCGCGCAGCGCCCGGGACAGCGCCAGGAGCGCCCCCTGCCAGCGCTCCGCCGTGTCGGGCTCCGGCGCGCGGGTGGGGTCGAACCGCAGTGGTGTGGCCTCGACCTCCAGGTGTTCGAACGCGACCCGGTGCACGTACTCCCGCCCGAAGTGCACCAACCGCTGGTCGTGGTCCTCGGCCGTGAACACGAAGTCGTCCTCGGGCGGCAGGAGCACGGGGACGTCCCGGCGCAACTCCATCCGGACACGCCCGGAGTCCAGGTGCGCGGTCCCGCTGGTGATCCACGTCACCACGTAGTCGGCGCCGACCGGCACCGAGCCGCGCACGGCGCCGCGGAGCTGCGAACGCCGGATGCTCACGTCGGAGTCCCCGACGGCCGTGTACCGGTACGAGAAGTCGTCGTCGATGCGCCGGACGGACCACCGATCGGCGCCGTGGACGGCGGCGAGGTCGCGCTCGGCCGAGTCGGGGTCCCCGCCGGAGACCTCGAAGCGGACCGGTTCACCGGCGCGTGCAGCGGACTGCGGAGTCGGGGCGGGGTCAGCCACGGTGCCCCGAATCCGTCATCGCCACCTGCACCGTTCCACGCTTCGCGTTATGTGGATACGCTGGGGCTGTGAGTGCGGCGTATCGTGATCCGGACGAGACCCGTGCAGAGGGGGCTTTGTCGTGAGCGATGTCGACCTGGACGCGGCTCTGACCCGGCTCGAGGCCGCGGTCTCCGAACTGCGTGGACGCCTGCGCGACGAGCTCGGCGTCTCCGGCGGCGACCTGACGCTGCTGCAGTTCGTCTCGCGCGCCGAGGAAGCGGGCCGGACCGTGCGCGTCAAGGACCTGTCGAAGCACCTGGGACTCACCGGCCCGGCGGTCACCGGCATGGTCGACCGCCTCGAGCACAGCGGACACCTCAGTCGCATCCCGAACCCGGATGACGGCCGCAGCCGGCACATCGAGCTGACCGATGCTGCCCGCCGCGACTACGCGCGCGCGATGGACGGCACGAACAAGCACCTGCACGACCTGATGGCCTCCTTCTCGGAACGGGAGCGGGCCAGGTTCGTGCGGATCATCGACCGCATCGTCGCAGCCGTCGATCTCGGCGCACCGAGCCCCTGACGGCAGGTTACGGGCGGTCAGGACGACGCCCGGACGAATGTCCAGCATGCGCAGCTAGGTAAGTTCCCTACCTATCTCCGCATGCCGGACACCCGTCACCCCTTGACCGCGCCGGAGGTCAGCCCGGACACGATCGAGCGGCGGAACACCAGCACCAGGATGACGATCGGCACCGTCGCGGCGACGCTCGCGGCGAAGATCTGCGCGAACGGCACCGTGAACTGCGTCCCGAAGAGCGCGATGCCGACCGGGATCGTCCGGAACGAGTTCTCACTGTTGAAGGTCAGTGCCATCAGGAACTCGCTCCACGACGCCGTGAAGGTGAAGACGCCGACCGTGAACAGGCCCGGCTTCGCCATCGGCAGGATCACCGACAGCACGGTCCGCCAGGCCCCGGCGCCGTCGATCTCGGACGCCTCCTCGATCGTCGACGGGATCCCCTGCAGGTAGTTCCGCATGATCCAGATGGCGAACGGCAGGTTGAACGCCACGTACGGCACGATCAGACCCGGGTACGAGTTGAGCAGCCCGAGGTTGCGCTCGAGCAGGTACAGCGGCGTCAGCACCGCGATCGCCGGGAACACCGACAGCATGAGCAGTGAGGTCATGATCGCCGTGCGCCCCCGGATGAACCGGCCGGCCAGGGCGTACCCGGCGAGGAACGCCAGCGCGAGCACGATCACCGTGGTCGACACCGACACGATGACGCTGTTCACCATGTACTGGCCGAGCGCGTTGTCGCGGAAGGCCACCACGAAGTTGTCGAAGGTGAACGACTGCGGCCAGACGGTGGGCGGCGACTGCCCGATCTCGGACGCCGGTTTGAGCGACGTCGTGACGAGCCAGTAGAGCGGCAGCGCGGTGAGCACCGCGATGACGACACCGCTGACGTTGACGGTGTTGACCCACTTCCGCCAGCCCTTGCGCACACGTTGACGGGGCATCAGTCGTCCCCTCCCTTCGCCTGGTTCCGGAACGCCCGGAGGAACAGCAGACACCCGGCCGCGACGATGACCGCGGTGGAGGTCGCGATCGCCGCCCCCGGTCCGATGTTGATGTCCTGGAAGAGCACCTTGTAGCCCATGATCGCGAGCGACTGGGTGGCGGTGCCCGGGCCGCCGTTCGTCAGCACGAACGGCAGGTCGAAGACGCCGAACGCCTGCAGGATGCGGAACAGCACCGCGATCGTCAGGGTCGGGGTGAGCTGCGGCAGCACCACGCGCCAGAACGTCTGCCAGGTGCTCGCGCCGTCGAGCTCGGCGGCCTCGTAGTGGTCCTCGGAGATCTGCACGAGCCCGGCGAGCAGGATGATCGCGACGAACGGCGTCGTCTTCCAGATGTCCGCCACCATCAGCCCGGTGATCGCGGGCACCGGTTCGCCGAGGATCACCGGGGCGTCCCCGAACAACCCGAAGAACCACGTCGCGACGCCGTAGGTGCTGTCGTAGATGTACTTCCACAGCTGCGCGTTGACGATGGTGACGAGCGACCACGGGATGAGCATGAGCGCGAGCATCCAGCCGCGAGTGGCCCCGAGGCGCTCGAGCACCAGCGCGACGAGCATGCCGAGCACGAGCTCGACCGACACCGTCACCACCGTGTAGAGCACCGTGAAGCCGAGCGCCCGGTACCAGTCGGCGCTCTGCAGCAGGGCCGCGTAGTTGTCGAACCCGAACGACTGGATGGTGAAGCCCTCGTAGCCGACCTCGACGTCCGCGAAGCTCAGGACCACCGAGTACACGACCGGGAAGATCGTCACCGCCGCGACCACCAGGAGCGCCGGGGCCGCGAAGCCCCACGCGCCCCGCGAGCGGATGCGGTCGAGACGCGACCGCCCCGTCGGCCGGGGCGGCGGATCGACGCGACCCGTGCCTCCAGGCCGTGCCGGTCGTGTCGCCGTACCGGCGCTCACAGCGCTGCTCCCTGCAGGGCGAGCGAGATGGCGGAGGCCATCGCGCTGGTGCCGCCGTCGACGGACGCCTGCCCGCCGAGGATGCTGTTGCCGTTCTGGTAGACGCCCTGCGAGACCTTCGGGTAGTAGGCCGTCGAGGTCGGGCGGGGCACGAGCGTGATGCCCGCCGCTGTGTCGTAGGTCGGGCGCTCCTGCCGCTTCGCGTCCGCACTGACGAGGCTCGCCGACCGGGCCGGCAGGACCCCGCCCTCGCGGGTCAGGAACTGCTGCGCGGGCTCGCTCGACATCCAGCGCGCGAAGGTCAGTGCCGCCGCGGGTTCCTGGGTGTGCGGGTTGATGTAGTTCCCCCACCCGCCGATCGTCGAGTGGTGCTCGTCCATGCCGTCGAACGTCGGCCGGGCGGCGAGACCCACCTTGCCGGCGACCTGGCTGTCCGGGCCGTTCGCGATCCCCCAGGCGTACGACCAGTTGCGGAGGAACGCCGCGCGGCCGCCGGAGAAGGCGTCGTTGGTGTCCTGCTCCTGGTACGTCAGGGTGGCCCGTGGAGACGCTCCCGACGTGACCAGCGACCGCATGAACTCGAACGCGCGCTTGGTCTCGGAACTCGTGGTCTCGGGCTTCGTGAGGTCGTCGTTGAGCAGCGACCCGCCCGCGTCGGCGACGAACTCGGTGACGTTGCAGGTCAGTCCCTCGTACACGTCCCCCTGGAACGCGAACCCGTACGACACGTCGCCGGTGTCGACGAGCTTCGCGGCGGTCTCGCGCACTTCCTCCCACGACCCCGGCACCTGCAGGGAGTGCTTCGCGAGCAGGTCCTTCCGGTAGAGGAAGAACGACTCGTCGATGTAGAGCGGGAACATGTAGTAGGTCCCGTCGACGCTCGCCGCCAGCCGCAGGCCCTCGGGGAACTGGTCGAAGAAGTCCTCGCCGACGAGCTGGTTCACGGGGGTCGCGAGCTTGTTCTTCGCGAACTGCCCGGGCCAGGCGACGTCACCGAGGTAGACGTCCGGCGTGCTGCTGCCGGCCGCGATCTGGGTCGTCAGGCTGGTGCGGTTCGTGTCGGTGTCGCTCGGGGCACTGACGATCCGGACGCGGATGTTCGGGTGCTCCTTCTGGAACTCCGCGATGAGCCGGCGCCGCAGGTCACCGCCGTCCTTCGAGGCGACCTGACCGGCCCACCAGCTGATCGTCGCCTCGCCCTCGGGCGGTTCGGTGGGCCAGTCCTCGACCCGCGTGCGCTCGGGTCGGGTGGAGCAGCCGGCGAGCAGCAGCACCGCCGCTCCCCCGAGCATGAACGTCCTCCGGTCGATTGCCATCCGTCCTCCTCGACGTGTGGTGCTGCGAACCTGTGCATCCACACAACCAGGCGGAGCCTGGTCTGTCCGCCAGGGGCGGTCGGCGGCGCGGCTGCGGGGCGGCGGCGCGGCTGCGTCGGGCACCTTTCGGGCTGGACGACAGCTCACGCGCTCGCGGCCCCGTGGACTGTCGTGCAGCCCGAAACGTGGCCGGCGACGGCCTGGAGGCCCGTGGCGGGGTCGACCCGCGCCTCCAGTCCGGTAGGGGATCAGGCGGGGGCGGGGGCCGTGGAGTCTGCCAGGTGCAGGGCGCACGGGATGAGCGTGTGGGTGCGCGCGGTGCTGCCGCCCTCGAGGCGGTCGACCAGCGACTCGACCGCCAGGCGGCCGAGCTCCGGGCCGGGGGCGTTCAGCGTCGTGAGCACCGGTTCGGTCGCGGCCCCGGCGCCGTCGGAGGACACGATCGCGATGACCGAGACGTCCTCGGGCACCCGGCGACCGCCGGCCCGCAGCCCGCTGACGAGCCCGAAGTTCGAGTCGTCCTTCATGATGATCGCGGCCGTGACGTCGGGGTCGCGCACCAGCAGGTCCGCCGCCGCACGACGACCGCCCTCGGCCGAGGCGCCGGCGGCGACCACGGTGCCGGTGAGCCCCCGGCGGACGATGCCGGCGTGGAACGCCGCCTCGGAGCGGACCTTCGGCCCGTAGTCGGCCATGGTGGTGCCGTCGAGGTCCTCGACCACGAGCCCGATCCGACGGTGCCCGAGCCCGGTGAGGTGGTCGAGGGCGTCCTCGACGGTGCGCTCGAAGTCGATGTCGACGTAGGAGATGCCCGAGGGGTCGGCGGTGCGGCCGATCGCGACGAACGGGACCTCGAGCTCGGTCAGACGGGCGATCCGGGGGTCGTGCATCGTGACCTCCATCACCACGACCCCGTCGGCGAGACCGCCCGAGATGAGGTCCTGCACGTCGTCCGCCGTCGTCACCGCCGGCCAGAGCACCAGGTGGTACCCGAGCTCCGAGGCGCGGCTCGCGGCACTCGTGAAGAACTGCAGCGCGGTCTGTCCGAGCCGGTGCTCGAGCACCGGGAACACGAGCGCGAGGATCCGGGTGCGGCGCGACGCCAGCGCCCGGGCGACCACGTTGTTCCGGTAGCCGAGCTCGCGCATCGCCGCCGTGACCCGGGCACGGGTGTCGGCGGACACACGCTTGTTCCCGTTCACGACGAAGGACACCGTCGCGATCGAGACGCCCGCCCGGTCGGCGACCTGCTGCATCGTCGCCATGCCGCTCCCTCACCCTGTTGCGCTCACTGTAGCGGGGGCGGTGCTCGAAAAAGTTCGTCTAAGCGCTTTACCATCGAAGCGCTTCGATGCTAGCTTCGACCTCACTCGGGACGCGACGGAGCGGTTCTGGTCCGGTCGTCCCCGATCCACGAGCGACACGTTCGACTCGTGTCCGGCAACCATCCAGAGAAGAGCGAAGCAATGAAGCCTCGACACCGCAGGATCGCCCCGGTCCTCAGCGCGGTCGCCATGCTGGCGACCGTCCCCCTCGTCCTCGCCGGCTGTTCCGGCGGCTCGTCCGCGAGCTCCGGCGGCAAGGTGGACTCCATCACCGTGCTCGACTACTACAACCAGGGCAACGACAAGAAGGTCATCGGCGAGTACCTCGACAAGTGCGGCGCCGAGAACGACGTCACCATCAAGCGCAGCCTGGTACCCGGCTCGTCGCTCATCCAGAAGGTCCTGCAGCAGGCGTCGTCGAAGACCCTGCCGGACGTCCTGATGCTCGACAACCCGGATCTGCAGCAGATCGCCGAGACCGGTGCGCTGTCACCGCTGTCCGACTACGACATCTCGACCGACGGCTACGCGAAGGGCGTGCTGCAGGCCGGGACCTACGAGGACAAGGTCTACGGCCTCGCCCCCACCGTGAACACCATCGCGCTCTTCTACAACAAGAAGGTGCTGTCCGAGGCCGGTGTCACCCCGCCGAAGACGTGGGACGAGCTGCAGTCCGCCGCGGCGAAGCTCACCAAGGGCGACCAGTACGGGTTCGCCGTCGACGCCAACGCCACGTACGAGGGCACCTGGCAGTTCCTGCCGTTCATGTGGTCGAACGGCGGCGACGAGAAGGACATCGCGACCCCGGAGACCGAGGAAGCACTGTCGCTCTGGAAGGGCCTGGTCGATGACGGCTCGATGTCGAAGAGCGTCGTGAACTGGACCCAGGCCGACGTGAACGACCAGTTCATGGCCGGCAAGGCCGCGATGATGATCAACGGCCCGTGGCAGATCCCCGGTCTGAAGGAGTCGAAGGTCGACTACGGGATCGCCCAGATCCCCGTGCAGGCCGCCAGCGACAAGGCCGTGGCCCCGCTCGGTGGTGAGGTCTGGACCGTCCCGAACACCGGTGACAAGGCGAAGCAGGCCGTCGCGGCGAAGATCGTCGACTGCATGAACAGCGACGCGAACCAGCTCGCGATGGCGAAGCTGCGGTACACGATCCCCTCGAAGACCGACGTCGCGCAGCAGTTCGGCAAGGACGTCCCCGAGGAGCAGGTGTTCGTCGACCTCGTCGCCGACGCCCGCGCCCGCACCGGCGAGCTCGGTGCCGACTGGCCCAAGGCCGCGACGAAGATCTACACGGCCGTGCAGTCGGCGCTGACCGGGCAGGACTCCCCGGCCGACGCCCTGCAGAACGCGCAGTCGAGCAACTGAGCATGACGAGCACCGCGACCCCCGTCGCCCCACGGCGGGCCGCCGGGAACGGAGCACCCGCTCCGTCCCGGCGGCCCCGCCCGGGCCGCTCGCTGCGCTTCGAACGGATCGCGCAGCTGCTGTTCCTGCTGCCGGCCGTCCTGTTCCTGCTGCTGTTCTTCGGCTACCCGGTGGTCAAGAACATCGTCATGAGCTTCCAGGCGTACACGACGTCGACGTTCTACACGGGCGAGGCACCGTGGGTCGGCCTGGCGAACTACGCCTCGGTCGTGTCGTCCCAGCTGTTCGGCACGGCGATGCTCAACACGGCGCTGTTCACGATCGGGTCGATCGTCGGCCAGTTCGTCCTCGGCCTGCTGCTCGCCCTGTTCTTCCGCCGGAACTTCCCGCTGTCCGGCCTCCTGCGCTCGCTGCTCCTGCTGCCCTGGCTGCTGCCGCTCATCGTCTCGAGCGCGGTCTGGAAGTGGATGCTCGACCAGGACTCGGGCGTCGTCAACCAGTTCCTCGGCACCTTCGGCATCCCGTCGGTCCCGTGGCTGACGAGCCCCGCCGTGGCGCTCATCACCGTCATCGCGGTGAACATCTGGATCGGGATCCCCTTCAACACCACGATCCTGTACGGCGGTCTGCAGGACATCCCCACCGAGCTGTACGAGGCCGCGGCACTCGACGGCGCGACCGGGTGGAAGGCCTTCTGGGCGATCACCTGGCCGATGCTCCGCCCCGTCGTGAGCGTCACGCTCGTGCTCGGCGTCGTCTACACGATCAAGGTGCTCGACATCATCCTCGGGTTGACGAACGGCGGGCCGGCGAACGCCACCCAGACCATCGCGACCCAGTCCTACGACCTGTCGTTCAAGCAGTTCGACTTCGGGCAGGGCGCCGCGTTGAGCAACATCCTCATCGTGATCTCCGCCCTGTTCGCGATCGTCTACCTCCGCCTCAACAGGAAGGCCGTCGATGACTGACGCAGCGTCCACCAACGACGTCCTCCGGACCCGCGCGGTGGTCACCCGCGGTGCCCGGCGACCCGTCCGTCCCACGAGCGCGAAGCAGTGGGTGCTGTCCGGCGTCGGGATCCTGATCCTCGCCGTGATGCTGTTCCCCGTCTACTGGATGATCAACATCTCCCTGCAGCCGGCCGGTTCCGCGATCGAGGCCGCCTGGTTCCCGATCAACGCGCAGCTCGGCGGCTACGCGCAGGCCATCGCCGACCAGGGCGGCGCCCTGGTCACGAGCCTGGTGATCGCCCTGGGCAGCGTCGTCGTCAGTCTGCTCATCGCGACGCCGGCGTCGTACGCGCTCGCCCAGTTCAAGGTCAAGGGCATCAACGCGGTGCTGTTCGGCATCCTCATCTCGCAGATGATTCCGGGCATCGTCGTCGCGAACGCCCTGTACGCCGCGTACAACGACCTCGGGCTGCTCAACACCGTGCCGGGGCTGATCCTGGCCGACAGCACCGCGGGCGTGCCCTTCGCGATCCTGATCATGCGGGCGTTCATGCAGAACATCCCGCCGTCGATCATCGAGGCCGCCAAGGTCGACGGTGCCGGCAACTTCCGGGCCTTCCGCTCGGTCGTCGTGCCGATCAGCGCCAACGCCCTGATCACCGCCGGGCTGTTCACGTTCCTGTTCACCTGGAGCGACTTCCTGTTCGCCCTGACCCTCACCACCACCGAGGACGTCCGGCCGATCACGCTCGGCATCTACAACTACATCGGCACCTTTACCGCCGACTGGTCGACCGTCATGGCCGCCGCTGTGATGGCCTCGATCCCCGCCATCGTGCTGCTGCTCGTGGCGCAGAAGTTCATCGCCGCCGGGGCCACCGGCGGCGCAGTCAAGTGACCGGGTCCCACCACCCCCGAAAGGCACACACCATGACCACCACCCCGCTCCGCATCACCGTCTGGGGCGAGAACGTCCACGAACAGGTCGAGCAGCACGTCGCCGAGCGGTACCCCGACGGCATGCACGGCGCGATCGCGGACGGCATCCGCGAGCACCTGCCCGAGGCCGTCGTCCGGACCGCCACCATGCAGGAGCCCGAGCACGGCCTCACCGACGAGGTCCTCGCGAACACCGACGTCCTCACCTGGTGGGGGCACGCCGCACACCAGGACGTCGACGACGCCGTGGTCGACCGGGTGCACAAGCACGTGCTCTCCGGCATGGGCCTGCTCGTCCTGCACTCCGGCCACTGGTCGAAGATCTTCGGCAAGCTGATGGGCACCACCTGCACCCTCCGCTGGCGCAGCGAGCACGACCAGGAACTCGTCTGGACCGTCAACCCGCAGCACCCGATCACCCGCGGAGTGCCGAACCCGATCGTCATCCCCGAGCAGGAGATGTACGGCGAGTACTTCGACGTCCCGACGCCCGACGAGCTCGTGTTCATCTCGGGCTTCACCGGCGGCGAGGTGTTCCGGAGCGGCATGACCTACCGTCGCGGCCTCGGGAAGATCTTCTACTTCTCCCCCGGTGACCAGGACTTCCCCGTCTACCACCACCCGGACGTCCGCCGCGTGATCGCGAACGGTGCCGAGTGGGCCCGGCCCGAGCGGGAGCGGGAGATCCCGACGCTCCGCCGCTACGACCTGGGCGAGTACTTCGACGGGCAGCACTACCGCGGCCCGTTCGACGACGCCGAGCCCGAGACCGCCGAGCCGGCGGCCAGCGAGCCGGCGGCCAGCGAGCCGGCGGCCGAGCGCGACGGGGCGCAGGCGTGAGCCCCCTCCGCGTCCTGCAGGTCGGCGCCGGCGGGATGGGGCGGGCCTGGCTCGCCACCGTCGCCGCCGACCCCGAGGTCGAGCTGGTCGGCATCGTCGACCTCGACCTCGACGCCGCCCGCGCCGGGGCCGAGCACGCCGGCGACCCGTCGATCCCGGTCGGCACGGACCTGACCGTGCTGGCCGCCGAGACCGGTGCCGAGGCCGTCCTCGACATCACCGTGCCGGTCGCGCACCACCCGGTCACCCTGCAGGCGCTCCGGGCCGGGCTCCCCGTGCTCGGCGAGAAACCGGCCGCACAGACCGTCGCCGAGGCGCTGTCGCTCGCCGCCGCCGCCGAGGCCACGGGCAAGCTGTTCATGGTGTCGCAGTCCCGCCGGTACAACGACCAGCTCGTCGCGTTCCGGCAGCACGTCCGCGACCTCGGTGCCGTGGGCGGGCTGAGCACCCGGTTCGCGAAGGCGCCGCACTTCGGTGGTTTCCGCGAGGAGATGGACGACGTCCTGCTGCTCGACATGGCCATCCACGCCTTCGACTCCGCCCGGTACGTGCTCGAACGCGACCCGGTGTCGGTGTACTGCGAGTCGTGGAACCCGTCGTGGTCCTGGTACCGGGGCGACGCGGCCGCCGCAGCCGTCTTCACGTTCGAGGACGACGTCCGCTACGTCTACGACGGCTCGTGGTGCGCGCCGGGTGCCGAGACCTCGTGGAACGGCGACTGGCGTGCCTCCGGAGCGGCCGGCACGGCACTCTGGGACGGCGACCACGACCCGTCGAGCGACCTCGACGGCACTCCCGGTTCCCCTGCCGCTGCGCCGTCGGTCGGGCACGAGATCGCCGGGTCGCTGGCGTCCTTCGTCCGGGCGGTCCGCTCCGGCGAGGTGCCGGACGGCGAGGTGCACGGCAACGTGATGAGCCTGACCATGGTCGATGCGGCCATCACCTCGGCCCGCAGCGGCCGCCGGGTCGTCATCGACGAGGTACTCGAACAGGCGCACCGCGACGCCCTGGCCGCCGAGCAGGACGACGCGATCCGCGACCGCTTGGCCGGCTGGGAGTCGGTCCGCGGCGCCCTGCGCGAGCGGCTGCCCGCTTCGTGAGCAGGAACGGTCGGGTCGCGCACCGCGACCCGACCGTTCCTGCTCACCATGTGCGGTACGACGCACCCCGAGCAGGCCTGGAGGCCCGTGGCGGCGCCGCCACGGGCCTCCAGGCCTGCGTTCTGCGGCGATCCGGGCTCCACGCGCGCCCGGCAGGGACGCCGCCGGTTACGGTGTCCGGGTGCACGGACAACGGTCGTCGGACAGTGACACGGCGGCGGAGCCGGTCGTGCTCGTCGCGGCCGACCCGCGCCGGAGGACCGGCCGGACGCCCTGGCGGCTCGTCCTGGTCGGCGTCGTGCTCGCCGCGGTCGTCGGCGGCGCCGCGGTCGCGACCGCCGGCACCCTGGTGGCGCAGCGCATCGCGGAGTCGTTCGCCGTCCGTGACGCGACCAGCGACACCGCGGCGCTCGCACGGGTCGTGGTCGAACCCGCACTGCTCGACGCGGTCGCCGACCCGTCCCGGTCCGCCGTCGACCGGAACGCCGCACGGACGCGCCTGGACGACGCGGTGGCCGGTGAGCTGCGCGCCGGATCGGCGGTCCGGATGAAGCTCTGGGCGGCAGACGGCACGGTGCTCTGGTCGGACGAACGTCGACTGGTCGGCGAGCGCTTCCCGCTGTCCGACGAGGACCAGGAGGCGCTGGAGTCGGACCGCTCCGACGCCGAGGTGTCCGACCTGACCGAGCCGGAGAACCGCTACGAGCGCGGGCACGGGCCGCTGCTCGAGGCGTACCAGGCGGTGCACACGCCGTCCGGCGAGGCGCTGCTGTTCGAGGCGTACCAGCCGTACGACCAGGTGCTCGCGCGCGCCGCGGACCTGCGACGGTCGTTCGCCGTCCTGGCGTTCGGCACGGTGGCGGTGGTGCTCGCGCTCCTGGTGCCGCTGCTGCTCGGGTTGCTGCTGCGGATCCGTTCCGGGCAGCGCCTGCGGGAGCGGCTGCTCGGTCGCGCGCTCGACGCCGAAGCCGCGGAACGCCGACGGATGGCCGCCGAACTGCACGACGGACCGGTGCAGGACGTCGCCGGACTCGCACTGTCCCTCGGTGCCGATCCCGCCACGCGCGACGCCGCCACCGTGCTCCGGGGTGCGGTGTCGTCGCTGCGGACCTCGATGGCGACGATCCGGCCGGCGGCTCCGACGCCCGAGGGACTCGGTGCCGCCCTCGACGACGCCTGTGCCCGCGCGCGTGCAGCGGGGCTCGCGACCACCGTGCGGGTGCCGGAGGCCGTGGACGCGTCCCCCGCCGCGCTGCTCGCGGTCGTGCGCTTCGTCCGTGAGGCCGTCTGGAACGTCGTCAAGCACGCCGAAGCGACCCGGGTGGACGTCACGGTGACGCAGGCCGGCGGCTCGGTCCGGGTGGTCGTGCACGACGACGGAGCGGGCTTCGACCCCGCCGTGGTCGTCGAGGGCGGCCGCACCGGCCACCTCGGCACGACCCTGCTGCGCGAGGTCGCCGAGGACACCGGTGGGTCCCTGCTGCTCCGGACCGCTCCGGGTGCCGGCACCACCTGGGACCTCGAGGTCCCCGTCGACGCGGAGGCCCTGCGGTGAGGGTCCTGTTGGTCGACGACCACGCGCTGGTCCGGAGCGGGCTGCGCGCGGTGCTCGCGACGACCGACGACTGCGAGGTCGTCGGCGAGGCGGCCACCGGCGAAGCGGCGGTGGCGCTCGTGCCGACGTTGCGGCCCGACGTCGTCGTGATGGACCTGTCGATGCCCGGTGCCGGCGGTGTGGAGGCGACCAGGCAGGTGCGGGCGCTCCTGCCGTCGGTCCGGGTCCTCGTCGTCACGACGTTCTCGGACGACCACCGGGTGCGCGCCGCGTTGGCAGCCGGCGCCACGGGCTACCTGCTCAAGGACGCCGCGCCCGACGACGTGGTCGCGGCGGTCCGAGCCGCAGCGCGCGACGAGACGCCGATCGACCCCCGGGTGGCCCGGGCGCTCCTGCCCGGAGCAGCCGCCGGGGCCGCCGCGGACCGGGGCCCGGAGCTCCCGCCCCGGGAACGGGACGTGCTCGTCCGCATCGCCCGCGGCATGTCGAACCGGCAGATCGGCACGGAACTCGGCATCGCGGAGCGGACCGTGAAGGTGCACGTCGGGTCGCTGTTCCGGCGCATCGGCGTCGCGGACCGCACGAGCGCCGCCCTGTGGGCGCGCGACCACGGCTGGTGACCGTGCCCTGCTGCACGCTGCTGACCGGGTACTAGTACCAAGGTCCGATGGTGCGGAGCCGGGCCGGCGGCGACGATCGTCGTACCGGCCAGACAGGCCCACCAGGAGGCACCCATGCACACCCAGCGCTCACGCAGGATCGGCAGCGGCATCGTCGCCGCGATCGCCCTCGGCACCGCCGCCGCCGCTGCCCTCGTCGGGGTCTCCCCCGCGAACGCGTCCGGCAAGACCTCGACCGGTGGCGACTACGCCGTCACCGTGAACGGGGTCACGACGAACCCCGCCCAGGGCAAGGAGCTCAAGGTGCGCGACACCCCGGTCACCGGCACGATCGCGGTCCGGGGCAAGCACAACGGCTTCGACATCCGGATCGCCGACCTCGGCGTGTACGACTACACGCTGACCGGCGCTCCGGACACCCAGCGGATGGTGACGAAGCCGACCGTGGTGTTCGCGTCGAAGGTCCCGTCGCTCACCGCCGCGCAGCTCGCCAGCACGAAGCTCTCGTCGCTCGAGGTCAAGGACGACACCCTCGTCGCGATCTTCTCGACGGGGGCCGGGAAGCTCAAGGTCCAGGCGAAGGACGGCGCCCAGGGCGGCATCTTCCAGATGGAGACCGAGTTCGCCGGGCCGGTGACGTTCACCCACACCCTCGGGGCGGGCCTGTTCTACTTCACGAACCCGTACACGGGCAAGATCAACTTCGGCGACGGCACGGCCGCGGTGTCCGCGGGCAGCGGTGCCCACCAGATGCTCCTCGGCAAGGACAGCCCGCAGGTCGCCACGAAGACCTCGCAGACCACGACCACCACCACGTGGACGGTCCAGCCCGGCGGGCGTCTGGGCGGGGTGCTCGGCGAGGACGCCGTCGAACTCTCGCAGGGTGCGACGAACTGCACCAGCGACTGCCAGGCGCAGAACCAGATCCGCGGGTCGCTCCCGGTCCCGCCGGACCCCGTGGACCCGACGCCGCTGGGCGTCACGCGGATCGCGTGACCGTCTACCTCGCCTCGTGAGCAGGAATGGTCGGGTCCGCACGTCGGACCCGACCATTCCTGCTCACCATCCGTGCGCGCGCGGTCAGCGCGGGATGACGGAGAACAGGAACTTCTTGCGGACCATGTACCAGGCCAGCAGGATCAGCGCCGTGTGCACCACGAAGCCGATCCAGAAGTCGCCCCACGGCACACCGGGGATCGACGCGATCGCCAGGGCGAAGAACACCTGCCAGACGAACACGTACAGGCTCGCCTGCCCGAGCGGGATCCAGAGCCAGCCGATGGCGGCGGCGATGGGCTTCCAGAACACCGTGAGGATCGCGTAGGACACGATCGCGAAGAACGCGATGTCCACCAGGCGGCCCCACTGCAGGTCCACCCGCTGGTACGCCGTGTTGTACAGGGACTCGTACATCGTCGCCGGGAACGGCACCGGGGTGAACCCGAAGTGGTCGCCCGCCCACACGTAGACCAGGAACGCCGCGTACCCGCCGACGGCGACGCCGACCAGGACCTTGCCGAGACGCCCGGTGAGCGCGCCGACGATCTGCCGCCGGTAGTACCCGAGCACGAGCCCGTGGGTGAACACCACCTGCCAGGTGAACAGGGGGAACACCGCCTCGAACTGGGAGTTCAGCGGACGGAAGTCGGGGTTCAGCGCCTGGAACACGTACAGCGCCCAGCTGGCGGCGAGGAGCGCCCACCAGAACCCGCGGCGGATCACCCAGATCAACGCCGGGATGAACAGGCTCAGCACCACGAACAGGCCCATGATGTTGAACGGCCACGGCCCCATCTCGAGCAGCAGGAACTGCCGGATCGCGTACCAGGGCGGCGGGTAGGCGAGCAGCTGCATCGCGTTCGGGTACAGGTCGTAGACCCGGCCTTCGGCCTCGACGCCGCCGGTGCCCGTGCCGCGGTCGGTGAACGTGGTGATGGCGTCGGTGTTCAGGAACGGGACGAAGCTCAGCGCGAAGACCACCAGGATCACCACGAGCGTGACGACGTACTGCTTGCGCGCGCGCTTCCACGCCCCGATGGCCGCCGCCCACTCGCCGAACTTCTTGACGGCGAACGGGTACGTCATGCCGAGGACCATGCCGGACAGGAACACGAACATCTCGGCGCCGGTGATCGCCCCGACGGCGTGCAGCGTGAGGTACGAGTACGGCCCGCCGATCTCGATGTGGGTGATCACCACGGCGAGGATGATGAACCCGCGGAACAGGTCGAGCCGCAGGTCACGGCCGGGCTTGCCGTCGTCGGGGTAGCGCCAGCTCGGCAGGAGCCGGCCGAACACCCCGCTCAGCAGGAACACGACCGCCAGGCCGGCGGCCAGCCAGACGATCCACGCCATCTGGTCGCCGCCGGTCTCGTACTCCTGCGAGATCGCGGCGTTGCCCTGCTGCACGGTCACGCGGTCGGTGACCGGGCCGAAGGCGAAGTCGCCGGACCGCTCGAGGTCGGCGCGGAAGGACTCCGCGACGCCCGGGTCCGCGGTGAGCCGCCAGTCGGCCACGCGGTTGCCGGCCTCGGGCTCGCGTCGCTCCGCCTCGAGCACGGTCATGCCCCGGATCAGCGGACGCTCCTGCACGGCGGCGAGCACCTGCCGCCACCAGCTCCGCTTGACCTGGAGCTCGGCGTCGCCCTGCAGCTCACGGTTGTACAGGGCACCGGTGTCGAGCAGCATCGGACGGTCGTCGGCCACCGCGAACCGGTCGTAGAACGTGCCCGACTGCGGCTGGTCGTAGCCCCAGTCCTCGTCGAACCGCGACTCGACCTCACCGCTGCGGGTGAGCGGCACGGCGCGACCGGCGGCCTCGGTCGGGTCGCCCTTGCCGTACGAGAACATCGAGAGCCCGACCCAGTCGACGGCCTCGGCCCCCGGCCAGTACGGCCCGTACGGGTCGTCGGCGCCGGTGAGCTGTCCGTCGCCGTTCGTGTCCGCCTTCGCGACGTCGACCGGGGACAGGTTCCGCAGCCGCCCGGCGGACTCGCCGAACGGGTAGCCGGCGCCGTACCCCGGCGACCAGACCATGAGCGCGTCCGACGTGCCCGCGTGCACGGTCGTGGCGAGCCCACGGAACACCCGGACGAACTCCGTGGGCTGCTGGCCCCAGCGGACCCACGTGCCGTTCATCTGCGGTGCGAACCGGACGAGCACCTGGATGTCGTACTGGTCGTGCAGGTCCTCGAACACGGTGTTGACGGCACGGGTGTCCGCGGTGTCGAGCGACTTGAGTTCGCGATCGGGTTCGAGGCTCACGACGAGCACCGCACCCTGGGTCGCCGCCGCACGCGCCGAGCGGAGGAGCTCCTGCTTCGCCGTGCGGTCGAGCGGGTAGTCGACGGACACCCCGTACATCGACGGCGTCGCGCCGAGCCGCCCCGCGTACCCTTCGGGCGAGTCGCTGGCCCAGTCGAGGTCGGGGCCGAACCACGTCGACCCCTCGGCCGGCTGCACGGCGGCCGCCGGGTGCACGGACGCAGCCGACGCCGGCAGCGCACCACCGAGCAGGAGCGTGGCGATCGTGACGAGGAGGGCGACCGCGCGGGCCACCGGCTTCTTCACCGGTCGCACGCAAGCGTCCAGACGTTGTGGCCGGGCTCGTGCCGGTGCTCCAACCGGTCGAGCGCCGCGATTGCGAGGGCGAGACCGCGCCCGCTCTCCTGTTCGACGTCGGCCATGGTGACGGCACTCAGGTCGATGTCGGCCGGCATCCCGTTGTCGGTCAGCACCGCGGTCAGGGTCTGGTCGGTGGCCTCGAGGTGCACGGTGTACCGGCGGCCGGTCCCCCGGTCGGCACGGACGGTGTGCTCGACGATGTTCGCAGCGATCTCGGCCAGGGCGGTCTCGAGTGCGAAGCGCAGCCGCACGTCGTCGATGCCCAGGCCGTCCCACCACGCGGCGAAGCGGTCCTGCACCTCGTCGAGGGAGTCGGGCGTCGCAGCGACCTCGAACGTGGTCTCGGTGCTCACAGGGGTCCTCCGGCGGTGCTCGACTCGTGTTCGGACTGGGCTGGGGTGGCCGGGCCGCGGTACCGGACGGCCCGGATCACGATGCTGAAGATGAACAGGTCGAAGACGACCCACGCGGTGTTCACGAGCGGCGCGATCCCCTCGGCCTGGCCGGTCAGGTAGCGGATGCCGATCATGACCAGGGCGGCGACCAGGGCGCCCATGGCGTACAGCTGCGGCTTGACCAGGTCCCACCGCGGCTTCTGCTCGGTCTCGTCGCGCACCTTCGGGGTGACGCGGAACCCGAGCGGCTTGCCCCGGTAGACGTTCTGGAACGCACTGGTCACCGACTCGATCCAGACCGGGAACAGGGCGAGCGAGTACTGCTGCCCGCGCCAGGTCGGTCTGCCGGCGGCCACCACCCAGAACAGCAGCTGGTTGAAGACCAGGAACGGGATGAGCCGGGCGAAGAAGTCGACGCTGTAGGCCTGCACGGGGATGACCCCGAACGACAGGCAGAGCACCGGGGCGGCGATGTAGACGATCGCGGCGAACCCCGACAGGTAGCTCCACATCGTCGAGAAGTACATGAGCCGCTGCCCCCACGACAGCCCCTTCTGCACCAGGGGGTTCTCGCGGAAGAACACCTGCATGGTGCCCTGCGCCCAGCGGAGTCGCTGCACGAGCATCGTCGGCAGGTCCTCGGGGGCCAGGCCCTTCGCCAGGATCTCGTCGTGGTAGGCCGACTTCCAACCCAGCCCGTGCAGGCGCATCGCGGTGGCCATGTCCTCGGTCACCGAGATCGTCGCCAGCGGCATGATCGGCTGCGCCTCGTCGTCGCGGTTCACGTCGAGGGCACGGGCGAGCACCGCGATGGACTCGATGGCGGCAACCGGCGAGGCCTCGCGCCGGCCGAGCACGTCGAGCGCGGCGTCGTCGAGACCGGCGAAGGTGTTGGCGTCGGTGGACATCGCCGCGAGCTCCTGCAGGTCGTTCCGCACCGACTCGAGATCGGCGGCGGCGAACCGGAACGCGATCGCGTCGATCCCCCGCTGGAACGCGTACGTCACGTCACCGAGGGGCTCACCGGTGCGGACCTGTTCGCGAGCGCGGTCCACCACGACCTCGGCGTCGTCGAGGGCGGCGAGCACGCGCGGGTCGGTCTCGGTCTCTCGCGAGCGGGCGAGGAGCTTGCGCGAGGTGGCGAGGGTGCGCTGCACGGACGCCTCGACCTCGGCCACGTAGCGCGAGATGCCGAGCTGCATGAGCGCTTCACGCCGCAGGATGGCGTTCGACCCGCAGAAGAACGCCGCGTTCCAGCCGTCCTTCGACTGCTGGATCGGACCGTAGAACAGCGGCGCCTGGCTGCCGAGGGGGTCGTCGTCCGGCACGTTCTCGAACCACTGCGGCGTCTGCACGAGCGCCATCCGCGGGTCCTTGAAGTACCCGAGGGTGCGGTCGAGGATCGCCGGGTCGGGCACCTGGTCGGCGTCGAGGATGAGCAGGAACTCGCCCTGCGTCGCGAGCAGGGCGTTGTTGAGGTTGCCGGCCTTGGCGTGCCGGGGCCGGTCCACCCAGTCGGCGCCGCGCGTGATGACCCCGATGCCGAGCGCCTCGGCGGCCGCACGCATCTCGGGGCGGTTGCCGTCGTCGAGGATCCAGGTGGTGTGCGGGTGCGTGATCGCCTTGGCCGCCCGGGCGGTGCGCTCGACCAGGTCGATCGGCTCGTTGTAGGTCGTGATGAAGACGTCGACGGTGACGTCGGTGGACGGCTTCGCCGGTGGTTCGCCGCGCTCCCGGAGCCGCCAGGCCCCGAGGGCGAAGAGCAGGGAGTCGATGACGCTGTAGGTCTCGGCGAGGATCAGCGGCACCGCGATCCACCACGAGTGCCAGTTCACCGAGGCCGCCCAGCGCCACACGATGTAGTTCACCCCGGCGAGGGACGCCAGGAGCGCCACCGTGCGCACGGTCACCAGGCGTCGGCGGGCGGTGCCGGTGGTCAGGCGGCGGCGGTCCTGTCGGCTGACGTCGAGCGCGGTCACCGGGTCGCCCCGTCCGTCGTGCCGCCGCACGTGCTGTGTCGCAAGCATGCCTCCTGATCAGCGCGGGCCCCGGCCGCGTCGCACACGCCCGAGTGTGGTTCCGTCCGGCAGCTGACCCGGAGGGCACCGTGCCGGTCGTCCGCTCCGGTCATCGGGCACGACCTCGGCGTGACGACCTGTCTACCGCACGGGCGGGTGCTCTGTCAGGCCGCGCACCCGATCTGGGGACAGCACCCGCGTCAGAACGTGGCGGTGAACCCCAGGTCATCCGCCAGGCGCACGATGACCTGGTCGAAGTAGGCGGCCGGGTCGGACACGGAACCGACGAAGTGGCCGAAGAGCTCGAACGAGATCGTCCCGAACACCGTCGTCCAGGCCATCAGGGTGCGGACCAGGACCTCGTCGGGCAGGGTGATGCCGAACGAGCGCAGGGTGGCGACCCCGTCCGCGACGGCGGGACCGGCCACCCCGGGAGCCGCCGTGGGAGCGGTGGGTGATCCGGGCCTCCCGGCCGCCTCCGGCGTCGACGTGACGGACGAGCGCGACGCACCAGGCGCACCGGAGCCGACGGCGTCCGCGACCACGCGCACCAGCGCCAACGTCGTCCGCGTCGCGGGCACGACGGTCTCGCGCGGCGCCGCGTAGCCGGGCACGGGCGAACCGAACAGCAGCGCGAAGTCCCCCGGGTGCGCGATCGACCAATCACGGATCGCCCGGCACATCGCCACCCAGCGCGCACCGGGAGCCGATCCGGCCGCGGCACCGGCGGCCTCGACCGCGGCGCCGAGTTCGTCGTAGTCGGTGATGAGCAGGGCGGTCAGCAGGTCGTCGCGGCTCGGGAAGTACCGGTACACGGCCGACGAGACCATCCCGACGTCACGGGCGACGGCACGCAGGCTGACGGCGGCCGGACCCTCATCGGTCAGCCGGATCCGCGCAGCGGCCAGGATGTCCGCGGTGACCGTCTGCCGTGCGAGTGCTCGGGCGGTGGGTGCCATCCGATGATCCTGGCACGGGAGAGCAGCGCACACAAAGGAGAGCACTGCTCTTGCTCTTACGTCGACGAACCGTCATGCTCGTTCCGAGAGCAGTGCTCTCGAATCCATGACGAAGCGGTCGACCAGGAAGCGATCGACCAGGAAGCAGGAGACCATGACCCACCACCTCGTCGTCGGTGCCGGCCCCGTCGGCCGGCACATCGCGGAACTGTTGACCGTCCGGGGCGACCGCGTCACCGTCGTCTCCCGCTCCGGTCGCAGCACGGGCATCGCCGGCGTCGAGCACCTCGCGCTCGACGCCTCCGATGCCGACGCCCTCGCCCGCGCCACCGAGGGAGCAGCCGTCCTCTACAACTGCGCGAACCCCGGCGACTACACGCAGTGGGAGCGCACCTGGCCCCCGCTCGCCGCAGCACTGCTCACCGCGGCCGAACGCACCGGGGCGACCTACGCCATCACCGGGAACCTGTACCCGTACGGCCCGGTCGACGGGCACATGCACCCCGGCCTGCCGGACGCTGCCACCGACCACAAGGGAGTGCTCCGCGCCACGCTGTGGGCCGATGCCCTCGCCGCACACGACGCCGATCGGATCCGGACCGTCGAGGTGCGCGGCTCGGACTACGTCGGCCCTGGGATCGGCGCGAACGGGCACGTCACGCGCGTGCTGCCGGCGGCGCTGCGCGGACGGGCGGTGTCGATGGTCGGTCGCACGGACCTGCCGCACACCTTCACGGACGTGCTCGACGTCGCCCGGACCCTCGTCGCCGCCGCCGAGGACGAGAGCGCCCACGGCCGCACGTGGATCGTGCCGAGCAACGCGCCGCGGACGCAGCGGCAGGCGCTCACCGACGTGCTCGCCGCGGCGGGGAAGCCTGCGGTGCCGGTGCGGCGGATGCCCGCGGCACTGTTCCGCGTCGGCGGGCTCGTGTCGCCGATGCTCCGCGAGCTGGCCGAGATGTCCTACCAGTGGACCGCGCCGTACGTCGTGGACGACGCGGAGACCCGGGCGCACTTCGGCATCGAACCGACCCCGTGGGACGAGGTGTGCCGCCGGACGGCCGCCGGCGCGGCCTGAACCACCGCAGTCGACGCCGTCGCCGCGCCTGGACAGCCGCCACCACAGCCACCGCCACCGCCACCGCACACGGAAGGGGGACAGGACGCGCCGTTGCGCCCTGTCCCCCTTCCGCCTCGCACCGCCGGTCAGATCACCAGCAGCCTCGAGTACTGCGCCGCGTCGAGCTGCTGGGCAGCTCCACCCGCGGCGGGGACCTTCCACAGCCCGACCGAGGGGCCGCTGTCGATGGAGACGAACACGTCCCCGTCGGCCGAGACGGCACCCAGGTGCTCGCCACGCGACCCGGCAGTCAGCCCGGTCACCGGCACGGTGGACGTGCCGCCGCTGCCCACCACGAGCTTGTCCGGGATGCCGCGGTCGATCGTGCACCCGCCCGGCCGGTACTCCGACGGGGCGGGGCAGAACTGCGCCGACTGCAGGAGCGAGAAGCCGTCGGCGTTCGCGGCGGCGTACTCGAACGCGTACCGCGGTTCGATCTTCGTCAGTTGGGTCGCCCCTGGCTTGAGCTGGTACCAGACCCACGACCCGGCGCCACCGGTCGATCGGATGTCGACGTAGACGTTGCCGTGCGAGTCGGCGAGCACGCCGGCGGGGTAGCCGACGATCGTGCCGATCGGCCCGGTGAACGTGCGGGGCGCGATGCCGGTGCCCTTGACGTACGGCTGGCTGACCGTTCCGCCGAGCACGACGACCTTGCCGTCCGGGGTGACCGTCCAGAAACGCTGATCGCTCCCGACGGCCTTGCCGCCCAGGTCCAGCACGACCTTCGGGGTCGAGGTGCCGACGGACAGCTTCTGCACCGCACCGGTCACCGAGTCCACCCAGTACAGGTTGCCCTCGGCGTCGGAGCGCAGGTCCGGGGTCAGGTGCAGCCCGGACGCGATGATCGAGACCCCGCTGCCGTCGGCCGGGTCCCGCAGGATCTCGGTGCCGTCCGCCGACGGGGTGAACACGTCACCGTCGGCGTTCGCGGCGAAGCCCTCGCCGTCCGTCGCGACGACGGTCTTCGCACCGCTGCCGGAGTCCGCGAACCGCACGACGTCGCCGTTGCCGTCGAGGGCGAACAGCGACTGCGTCGTCTCCGGCTCGGGTACCGACGGTGACGTCCAGCGCAGCGTGATCGTGCGGCCGGTCCCCCGGTGGCCGAGGGCACGCACCGAGAAGCGGTACGTGGTCGCGGGCGAGAGCTCGTCGAACCGGTCGGAGCGGGCGCGCGGGTGGAGTCGGTCGACCTGGCGGTCGTGCCGGTTCGCGACGGCGGCGACGGCGACCTTCCAGCCCGTCACCTTCGCGCCGTGCTCCGGGCCGCGCCACGTCAGCGTGGCACTGTCCGCGTCGCCGGTGACGCGGACGGCGGTCGGTGCTCCCGGCACCGACGGAGAGGTGTGCGCCGTCGCCGGCACCGCACCTCCGAAGACGAGCGCCGCGGCGGCGACCGCGGTGATGAGTGCTCGGTACACGATGGTTCCCCTGCCTTCTCCGCGGCTCCCTGCGTCACGGCTCCACGTATCACAGCACCGCGCTGACCCCAGGGGAACGGCTGCGGGTCGGATCTGCGGTTCCCCGCACCGCAAGATGCCGCAGGGCTGGACCAGCAGACGCCGTCGTGTTCCCGAGACGCCGCCGAATCCGACGGCGTCTCGCCGACTCGGCGGCGTGGAGCCGACACGACGGCGTCTCGCGGGCACGAGATCCGCACCGACGACGGACGGGAGGCCCGGTGCCAGCTGGCAACGGGCCTCCCGTCAGAAGGTGGTCGCGTCTCGGACGCGGCTCGTCTCAGTAGCGCGGCTTGCGCTCCGGACGGTCGTCGCGGTCGTCGCGGCGGCCACCACCACGGCGGTCCGCACGGATCTCGATGAGCTTGCCGCTGATCCGGGTGTCGGTCAGGCGGTCGAGCACACCGGGGTCCATGTCGGCCGGCAGTTCCACGATCGAGAAGTCCGGACGGATCTGGATCGCACCGAAGTCGTCGCGACGCAGGCCACCTTCGTTGGCCAGGGCACCGACGATCTGGCGCGGCTCGACGCGGTGGCGGCGGCCTACCTCGATGCGGTACGGGGCCATCGGCTGCGAACGGCGCGGGCCGCGGTCACCACGGTCGCGGTCGCCACCACGGTCGCCGCGGTCGTTGCGGCCGCCACGGTCGTCTCGGGCACCACGCTCGTCGCGCTCGCTGCGGCGGGCGTCGCGCTCCATCTGGCTGCGGAGGGCGTCGTCGGCTGCGGTGAGGAGCAGCGGCGAGTCGCCCTGCGCCACGACGGCCAGGGCGGCGGCGACGTCGTCCGAGGGGACGTCGTGGTGCTCGACGTAGTGCGCGATGACGTCGCGGAAGGCGGCGATCCGGCCCTGGTCCTCGAGCGCCGCGGTGATGGCGTCGTCGAAGCGGGTCAGGCGCGTCTCGTTGACGTCGTCGATGGTCGGCAGCTGCATCTGCGTGAGCGGCTGCTTGGTGTGACGCTCGATCGCGGACAGCAGGCGACGCTCGCGCGGGGTGACGAAGCTGATCGAGTCACCCGAGCGGCCGGCGCGACCGGTCCGGCCGATGCGGTGCACGTAGGACTCGATGTCGACCGGGATGTCGAAGTTCACGACGTGCGTGATGCGGTCGACGTCGAGGCCACGGGCGGCGACGTCCGTGGCGACCAGGATGTCGAGCTTGCCCGACTTCAGCTGGTTGACCGTGCGCTCACGCTGGGCCTGGGCGACGTCACCGCTGATCGCGGCGGCGGCGTACCCGCGGGCACGGAGCTTCTCGGCCAGGGTCTCGGTCTCGCTCTTGGTGCGGACGAAGATGATCATGCCCTCGAAGTCCTCGACCTCGAGGATGCGGGTGAGCGCGTCGACCTTCTGCGGGTACGAGACCATCAGGTAGCGCTGCGTGATGTTCGCGGCGGTCTTCGTCTTGGTCTTGACGGTGATCTCGGCCGGGTCGGTCAGGTACTGCTGCGAGATGCGGCGGATCTGCGCGGGCATGGTCGCCGAGAAGAGCGCGACCTGCTTGTCGTCCGGGGTGTCGGCGAGGATCGTCTCGACGTCCTCGGCGAAGCCCATCTTGAGCATCTCGTCGGCCTCGTCGAGCACCAGGTACTTCAGCTCGGACAGGTCGAGCGTGCCCTTCGCCAGGTGGTCCATGATGCGACCGGGGGTACCGACGATGACGTCGACGCCGCGGCGCAGGGCGGAGAGCTGCACGCCGTACGCCTGGCCGCCGTAGACCGGCAGGACGTGGACGTTCTTCATGTGGGAGGCGAACTGCTCGAACGCCTCGCACACCTGCAGGGCGAGCTCACGCGTCGGGGACAGCACGAGCGCCTGGGGCTTCTTGCTGCCGGACTCCATGCGGGACAGGATCGGCAGCGCGAAGGCCGCGGTCTTGCCGGTACCGGTCTGCGCCAGGCCGACGACGTCGCGCCCGGCGAGGAGCGTGGGGATGGTGGCTTCCTGGATGGCGGAAGGGGTCTCGTAGCCGATGTCCTTGACGGCCTTGAGCACAGCATCGCTCAGGCCGAGGTCGGCGAAGGTCACCACTGGCCCGTCGTCGGTGGTCTCGGTGGTGGTGGCGGTGTCCGTGCTCATACACCAACGGTATCTCGAATGCGCGCCCCGCAGGGACGGGAGGCCCGTGGCGACGCCGCCCCGGGCCTCCCGTCCCTGCCCTCGGTCACGTCAGGAGCGGGTGGTGCCGATCCCCAGGACCGCGTCCGCCCGGTCGTTCAGTCGCGTCAGCATCTCGGCGAGCGAGCGCAGCTCGTCAGAGGCGAACTCCTCCGTCAGGTCGTCGAACACCTCGGCGCCGGCGGCGTCCAGCTCGTCGAGCAGTCGTCGGCCGGCGGGGGCGAGCGTGACGAGCGTGGCGCGGCCGTCCGCGGGGTCGGGCGACCCGATCAGGTGCTCGGCCTCGATCAGCGAGGCGACCCGGCGGCTGATCACCGGGCGCGACAGCCCCGTCGCGTCGGCGATCGCGGTCGCCCGGACCGGGCCGTGCCCGGCGACGGCACGCAGGATCACGCGGGCCGTCGGGTCGAGGCCACCCCGGGACTCGATGAGCGAGGAGCGCAGGGTCTGCCGGACCCACAGCCGGTCGAGCTGGGATCGCAGGAGTCGCTCGGCGGCACGCCGGTCGTCGGTCACGCGCTCAGCGTAGCGGGCACATTTAGTTGCTTGCCGGAAGCAACAGATGTATCGTTGCGCGGTCTGCAAAGTTTCACAGCCAGAAAAAGGAGTTCGATGACCGCCACCGCACCCGTCCCGGTGCAGCACGGTCGGCACACCGCCGAGGCCCCCGCGGCCTCCGGGGGCGCCGGCCAGCAGCCGCTGATGACCCACCGTCAGATCCTCCTGGTGATCTACGGCCTGATGGCGGGCATGTTCCTGTCCTCGCTCGGCCAGACGGTGTTCGGCACGGCGATCCGCACGATCGGCGACGACCTGCACGGGCTCGACCAGCAGGCCTGGGTGACGACCGCGTACCTCATCACCTCGACGATCGCGACGCCGATCTACGGCAAGCTCTCCGACATCTTCGGCCGCCGCCCGCTGTACATCTTCGGCATCGTCGTCTTCATCCTCGGCGCCGTCCTGTCGTCGATGTCGACCTCGATGCTCATGCTCGCCGCCTTCCGCGCGGTGCAGGGCATCGGTGCCGGCGCCCTGATGTCGCTGCCGCTCGCGATCATGGGCGACATCCTCGCCCCGCGTGAGCGCGCGAAGTACCAGGGGTACTTCCTCGCCGTGTTCGGCATCTCGTCCGTCATCGGCCCGCTCATCGGCGGCCTGCTCGCCGGTTCCTCCGAGATCCTGTGGATCACGGGCTGGCGCTGGGTGCTCCTGATCAACGTGCCGATCGGCGTCGCCGCGCTCCTCATGGTCATCGTGTTCCTGCACCTGCCGAAGGTGCACGGCGCCGGCGACGCGAAGCCGAAGGTCGACTGGTGGGGCGCGACCGCCGTCATCGTCACCCTCGTGCCGCTCCTGCTCGTCGCCGAACAGGGCCGCATCTGGGGCTGGGGCTCCCCCGCCGCCATCGCCTGCTACGTCGTCGGTGTCGTCGGCCTGATCGGTCTGCTGCTCATCGAGTCGAAGATGGGCGACGCGGCGATCATCCCGCTCAAGCTGTTCCGCTCGGGCACGTTCTCGATGGCGACCGTCATCGGGTTCCTGGTCGGCTTCGCGATGTTCGGCGCGATGCTCACGATCCCGCTCTACCTGCAGATCGTCGTCGGACTGACGCCGACCGAGTCCGGCTTCGCCACCCTGCCGCTCGTCGGTGGTCTCATGATCGCCTCGATCACCTCGGGTCAGATCGTCGCCCGCGTCGGCCGGTACCGGATCTTCCCGGTCATCGGCACCGCGCTCGTCTCCGCCGGCTACGTCGTCCTGACCTTCATGACGATCGACAAGCCGCTCTGGTTCCTGATGATCGGCATGTTCCTCATCGGTCTCGGCCTCGGATCGGTCATGCAGTCGCTGACCCTGGCGTCGCAGGGCTCCGTCGAGGCCCGTGACATGGGCGTCGCCACGTCGTCCGCCACGTTCTTCCGTCAGATCGGTGGCACGCTCGGCACCGCCGTGCTGCTGTCCATCCTGTTCTCGGTGATGCCGGCGAACATCCTGACCGCGACCGCGAACCAGAAGGACCTCGGTCCGGCGCTCGACGCCGCGCTCAACCCGACCGTCGCCAGCGCGAAGGCGAACCAGGGCGCCATGGAGAAGATCTGGACGCCCGTCGTCACCCCGCTGACGAAGACCGTCCAGTCGCAGCTCGACGCCGCCTCGGCGAAGGCGAAGCAGGCCGCCGACGCTGCGGTCACCGAGCAGGTCACCGCGGCCGTGCAGCAGCAGGTCACCGCCGGTGCCGTGCCCGCCGCAGCAGCGCAGACGGTCATCGACCAGCAGGTCGCCGCGGCCACGCCGGCCGCCGAACAGTCGGCACTCGAGCAGGTCGCCGACCAGGCGCACGCCAGCGTGCAGGACGGTGCCGTGTCCGTCGACTGGGCGGACGCCGACCAGCGCTCCTACTGGGTCGACGAGCTCACCCCGGAGCTGGCGAAGAAGATCGACGACGGCAACACCACGAGCGACAGCGCCACCAGCACGAACGACACCTCGTTCCTGACCGGTGCGGACAGCCGCCTGACCCGGCCGTTCATGGCGGGCTTCAACGCCTCGTCCGTGACGATCTACTGGGTCGGTCTCGGCGTCATCCTGCTCGCGTTCGTGCTGACCTGGTTCTTCCGGGTGCCGCCGCTGCGCCAGCGTTCCGCGCTGCAGGAGCAGGCCGACATGTCCGCCGAGGCGCAGCTCGAGGCCGAGGCGGGCGCCGCCGCAGCCGAGGCCGGCTCGTTCACCGGACCGATGACCGGTTCGGTGCCGACCGGGTCCGTGCCGACCGGCTCGGGTTCGACCGGATCCACGCCGACGCATCGTCGGTGACCGACCGGGGCGTCCGTCCGTGCCCCCCTTTCCGGGCGGGCGCCCCTCCCACACACACCAACCCACCAGGAGTCCACGTGATCACCACCCCGGCAGCGGCTGCGGCAACGGAGCCGTGCACGCTGCGAGAACGGAAGAAGCAGCAGACCCGGCAGGCACTGCACGACGCAGCGCTCACCCTGGTGTCCGCGCACGGGCTCGACGGCGTCACGGTCGAGCAGATCTGCGCCGACGCCGACGTCTCCCCCCGCACCTTCTTCAACTACTTCTCGTCGAAGGCGCACGCGGCGCTCGGGCTCGACTCCGTCGAGGTCCCGGAGCGCTCAGCGGCCTGGTTCGCCGAGGCCGACGGTGCCCTGGTCGACGACCTGTGCGCCCTGGTCGCGGCCACCGTCCCGCTCTCGCAGGACCGCCGTCGCATGAAGGAGCTGCTCGTGCTCCGGCCGGAGATGTCCTCGATGGTGATGCAGTGGATGGCCGAGTCGCGCCAGTCCCTGCTCAGCGTCGTCGGCACCCGCACGGACGCGCAGACCGCCCGCACCGCGGTGACCCTGGTGATGTCGGCGCTCAGCGAGGTGGCGCATCGAGCCACGGTCACCAACAACGAGGAGCTCGCGGATCGGCTCCGTGCCGTCGTGCGCGAGATGGCGGCGCTCGTCTCCTGAGGCGGGGCCCTTCGGGCGTACCTGCTCGAATCGGGCGTACCTGGCAGGAACTTCCTGCCAGGTACGCCCGATTCCGCTTTCCCGCGCACCCGCTCCGGGAAGGAACCGCGCTTCGTCGACGCGAGCGAAGGGCGGACGGGAGGCCCGTGGCGACGCCGCCACGGGCCTCCCGTCCGTCAGGTGGTGACGCCCTGACGCCGCCGCGCCGGCCGGTGCCACACGAGCGCGTCACGCGAGCGGTCGCGGGCGAACCGGAGCACCCGCAGCACGACGATGTCGTGGTCGCCCGCTCGACCAGCGCGTCAGACCGACCGCGCGGCCGCCTCGAGTGCCTCAGCGGCTTCGCCGGCGCGCACGATGTCACCGTCGCTGACCGACCTCGCGTTGTACTCGGCCTTGGTCTTCACCGCCAACAGCACCTCGAGGTGCTTCGCGACCGCCGGCCCAGCAGCTGCGCGGAGCACGGGCACCGCCTCGTGGTGCGCTCCCGATCGCGAGTAGTTGCCGGTCCGAGCCACGCAGATCGCGTCAGCCGCGGCGATGCCGCTGAGGACGCACTGTGTGACGAACGCGTTCGCGAACTGTGACCCGGCGCTGAACACCCCTCCGTCACCACCGAACGCGCGGAGGACGTCAGCGGCGTCGAGGAACTCCGTCGCCTTGGCGAGCCGGCCCCTCCGGAACGAATCGTCGCCCGGTGCGGTGGCGCCGGTTCGCGGGGTCATCCGTTCAGCGTACGGAGCTTCCGGGACAGCCATCGACCGTCACCTGCGATGGGAATCCCGTCCCGAGCAACCGACGCGAGGAGCGGATCCGTGCCCTCGATCTCGTCCTCGTCGAAGACGACCGGCCGCACGGCGTTGCCGGTCCAACGACCGGCTGCGCGGCACAAGGCGTGGATCTGGTCCTCGGCGTCCGGGCGTCGGCCGCGAGCGACGACGAAGCAGAGATCGAGATCGCTGTCCGGGCGCATCGCACCGCGGGCTCCGGATCCGAAGAGCGCGGCGTACCGGAGGGGGATCGACCGACAGCCGGATCGGAGTCGTTCGAGCAGGGCACGCCGGAGGTCGGCCAGGGCGGTGACCGCATCGGCGGCGAGGTGCTCTCGGTTCAGGGTGAAGGACTTCGTCCGTCCGGTCCGGTGCCCGTCGACGAGGCCCTGCTCGACCAGCCGATCCGCGCTGTTCCGGACCCCGGCGTACGACCGGTCCGGTACCAGGTTGCAGATGCCCGCGATAGTCAACGGCCGTGGGGCCAGTGCCAACACCGCGAGGACATCGCCGTCCACGGAGGTTGTGACGGTCGCGAAGGGGGATTGCAACTGCATGGAGAGGTCCGATCAGATCGAGTAGAAATCTACCACTCCAGGTAGATTTCTACTCGTATCTGAACAAATCCGTCAGACCACGGACCAGCCACCGTCACTCGGCAGCACCGCACCGTTGACGTTCGCCGAGTCGTCACTCAGCAGCCAGGTGATGGCGGCGGCGAGCTGCTCGGGCTGGGCGACCGGCGGGATGGTGGTCTGCATGATGGGACCGACCCGGCGGGCCGCGTACTCGCTGCGCATCGGCGCCTCGATGTTCGTGGCGACCGCACCCGGCGCCACGGCGTTCGCCCGGATGCCCTGCGGCCCGTGGAAGAACGCGACGCTCTTGGTGTACCCGGCGATGGCGTGCTTCGACGAGGTGTAGGCAGCACCGGCGGCCGAGGCCTTCAACGCAGCCTCGGACGCGACGTTCACGACCGATCCCTTGCCGGCGGCGATCATGAGCGGCAGCACGGCGCGGGTCAGGCGCATCGGGCCGGTGACGTTGACGCTGAAGACACGCTCCCAGGTGGCGTCGTCGACCTCGTCCGGCGGCAGGAACGCGTCCATGATGCCGGCGACGTTGGCGAGCCCGTCCACCCGGTCGCCGGCGGCGGCGATGAGTGCGTCGATGGTCTCGCTCGCGGCGACGTCGCCGACGACGGTCTCCACGGCGAAGCCCTCGAGCTCCGTGCGGAGTGCGTCGAGCCGCTCGGCCACGACGTCGGTCGCGATGACGCGCCCGCCCTCGTTCGCGATGCGTGTCGCCGTGGCGCGTCCGATGCCGGAACCCGCTCCGGTGACGATGATGGTCCTGCCGGTGAACCGTCCGGCGGTGGTGGTGTCGGTCATGTCGTCTCCTCGATGAGAGGCGCTCGCTGCGCCACACCGGTTATAGCACTCAGTGCCGAAAGGTCTCCATGAGCTCGACGAACGACCGTCCGACGGGCCGCCCGCGCACCATCGACCCCGACGCCGTGTCCCTCGTCGCACTCCGGCTGTTCGACGACCAGGGCTTCGACGCGGTGTCGATGGACGACGTCGCCGCGGCGGCCGGGGTGAGCCGTCGGTCCCTCTTCCGGCTGTTCCCGAACAAGGCGGCACTGGTGTGGGGCGGTCTCGACGAGTTCGCCGCGCGGTTCCGCGAGGCCCTGCGGTCACGGCCGGCCGACGAACCCTCGGCGGTGGCGCTCCGGGCGGCCTACCGGATCGGAGCGACGTTCCCGGACGACGCCGTCGAGGTCACCCGACACCGCCTCCGGGTCATCCGCGCGAACCCGTCGCTCGAGCACGTCGGCGCCGCGACGGTCACGGCCCTGACCGACGAGATCCTGCGGTACGTGGCCGAGCGGGACGGGGTCACCGCCGACGACCTCGCCGTCGCCGTGCGCGCCCACACACTGGCCGCCGCCGCGAGCGCCGCACTCACCTGGTGGGCACTGCACGGCGACGGCCGACCGGAGGACGTCCTGGAGCGCGCACTGGCGCTGCTCGACTGACGAGCCCGGGGTTCCCCCACGCCGCACGCCGGAGTACCTTCCGGGCATGCACACGACCGGACCCGCGCCGTACTTCCAGTTCGCCGGCACCGCCAGGCAGGCCCTCGAGCACTGGCAGCGGGTGTTCGGCGGCGACGTGCAGATCGCGACCTACGCGGACTTCTCCCGCACGGACGGCCCGGCCGACGCCGTCGCGCACGGCCAGCTCACCGGCGAGCTGCAGCTGTTCGCCGCGGACGCGAGCGAGGCCGACACCCCGTTCTCGGCGACGGGGCTGCTCTTCTCACTGCTCGGCGCCGCGGAACCGGACGTCCTGCGTCGGTGGTTCGACCAGCTCGCCGAGGGCGGCACGGTGGTCGACCCACTGCAGCAGCGCCCGTGGGGCGACTGGGACGGCACCGTCCGCGACGCGTCCGGGGTCACCTGGCTGATCGGGTTCGAGGACTCGGCACGCTGACTCCCGCGCGCCGCAGCGCCTACTGCTGGTCGGACGGCAGCAGCGGCGCCCAGAAGGCGTCGGGACCGTCGGCCTGCACGGCGTCGCGCTCGAACCGGAACCCGTAGTCGCGCACGAAGTCGAGGGCCGCGGCCTGCTCGTCCTCGGCGTCGTCGTGGTCCGCGTCGAACAGGTACACGCCGTGCCCCATCGCGACACCGGCGTCGCTGATGACGGAGAGGTCCCAGCGCCCCTGTTCGGAACGCTCGATCCGGACGACGGCGGCCTGGGATGCGGTGAAGTCAGCCATGCCGCGAGCCTACGGACGCCCCGCGGCTGGCGTTCAGGATGCTCCACGGCCACTACGCTGTGCACGGTCACAGGTCAGACGAGTGGAGAACGAATTGTCAGTCGGATTGCTCGCCGTGGTGGACGACATCCTCTCCGCAGCCCTCAAGGCCAGCGCGAAGACCGCCGGGGTCGTCATCGACGACGCCGCCGTCACGCCCCAGTACGTGCAGGGCCTCGAGCCCGCTCGTGAACTCCCCGTCGTCGGGCGCATCGCCCTCGGCAGCCTGTTCAACAAGTTCATCATCATCATCCCGCTGGCGTTGCTGCTCACGGCCTTCGCACCCGGGGTGCTGCCGTGGCTGCTGCTGCTCGGCGGCACGTACCTGTGCTTCGAAGGCGCCGAGAAGGTCACCGAGTGGTTCGGTGTCCACCACGAGGGCGGGTCCGACGAGGCCGTCACCGAACCGAAGCTCGTCTTCGGCGCCATCCGCACCGACCTCATCCTGAGCACCGAGATCATGCTCATCGCGCTGGCGGGCCTCGACCCCGACCTGGGGCTCTGGCCGACGCTCGGCGCCCTGATCGTGATCGGTCTGGTCATGACCGCGGTCGTCTACGGCGCCGTGGCACTGCTCGTGAAGGTCGACGACATCGGCCTGCAGATGATGAGGAACTCGGTCCGCCGCACCCGTCGGATCGGTGCCCGCATCGTCCGCGCGATGCCGATGGTCTTCCGGGTCATCAGCGTCATCGGGACCGTCGCGATGCTCTGGGTCGGCGGACACCTGGTCATCGCGAACCTCGCCGAGACCGTCTGGCACGGACCGTACGACCTGCTGCACGTGATCGAGCACGCACTCGAGGCCGCAGGCCCCGTCGTCGTCTGGATCGCCGACACCGCTGTGTCGGCCGTGGCCGGCCTGGTGCTCGGCATGGTCGTCGTCGGCATCGTGCTGGCCATCGGCCGCCTGCGCGGCAAGCAGCACTGACGCGGCTGCGCGGCGGCCGGGAGGCCCGTGGCGGCCCGGCACCGCGCCTCCCGTCCGGCGCACCGTGCGCCCACCGCTGACGGTGCGGGCCGCGCTCAGCGCTGCACGTTCTCCAGGTCCTCGAGCAGGCTCGGGTGCGTCGGCACCCAGCCGAGCGCTTCGCGCGTGTGGGCACTCGACGACGGCTGGTCCATCGCGAAGATCGGCGCGAACGCGCCGAAGGTCTCGTCGGCCACCCGCTCGACCGGCAGACCGAGCCGACGCCCGATGACCTCGGCCAGGTCACGCACCCGGTCCCCCTCGTCGGCGACCGCGTGCCAGACGGTCCCCGCCGGAGCACCTTCGAGCGCGAGCCGGAACAGCACCGCGGCGTCCGCGGCGTGCACGGCGGGCCACCGCTGCTCGCCGTCGCCGGGGTAGCCCGCGACCCCCGCCTGTCGGGCCGTCTCCGTCAGGATCCCCGCGAACCCGCCCGTGCCGTCGGCGTGCACGGTGCGCGGCAGGCGGATCGCCGAGACCCGGACGCCCCGTGCCGCCAGGTCGAGGGCGGCGAGGACGGATCGGGCTCGACCCGCGACCGGCCCCTCGAGCGGGAGCGGGTCGGTCTCGACCGAGGCCCGACCGGGCTCCCACGGCGTGCCGGAGACGACGACGAACGGGCGGTCGCTGCCGACGAGCGCCTCGCCGAGTGCGGCCATGGCGGCGCCTTCCTCGGCGATGCCCCGCTCGAGCGCCTCCGCCGAACTGAAGTCGTTCGAGAACGCGAGGCTGACGACCCCGTCGGCGGCGCGTGCGCCCTCGTGCAGCACGTCGAGGTCGGTGAGTGCTCCGCGGGCGGGGGTCGCCCCCGCGGCGAGGAGGGCAGCGGCCGACCGGTCCGACCGGGCCAGGGCCGTGACGGCGTGCCCGGCGGCGATGAGTTCGGTGACGACGGCGGTGCCGATGGTGCCGGTGCCGCCGGTGACGAAGACGTGCATGGGTGCTCCTCAGAAGTGATGGGACTTTTGTACCGTCACCGTACACCCGCGATGGGACAATTGTCCCGTCGCGTATGATCGTCCCATGGTGCGATGGGAACCCGGGGCCCGGGAACGACTGGTCCTGGCCGCGGTCGACCTGTTCTCCGAGCAGGGCTACGACGAGACGACCGTCGCGCAGATCACCGAGCGCGCCGGTGTCACGAAGAGCACGTTCTTCCGGCACTTCCCGGACAAGCGCGAACTGCTCGTCGCCGGGCAGGAGACCCTGAGCCGACTCCTGGCCGAAGGGATCACCGGCGCTCCGGCCGACGCCACCCCGCTCGACGCGGTCGCCGCAGGACTGGAACGGGCCTCGGACGAGATGGGACCGCTCAACCGTGAGCTCGGACCACGACTGCGAGCGGCCGTCGCCGCCAGCGCCGAGCTGCAGGAGCGCGACGCCCTGAAGAGTGTCGGGATGGCCGCGGCCATGACCGATGCCCTGGTCGGCCGCGGTGTCCCCGACGCGCCCGCCCGGCTGGCCGCCGAGATGGGCGTCCTGGCGTTCAAGCAGGGCTTCGAGCGGTGGTCCGGTGTGGGGCGCGCCGACGACGACCGGCTGGCCGACCACGCCACGGCCGCGCTCGCCGAGCTCCGAGCGGCGGCCGCCCAGCTCGGTTGAGCGGACGTCGAGCGGACGCTGAGCGGACGCCGGTCGTGCATCGTCGTATCCTCGGCTCCATGGCAACGGTGCGACAGGTCCAGGTGACGTTCGACTGCGCCGAGCCGGAGCGTGTCGCCCGGTTCTGGTGCGAGGTCCTCGGCTACGTGGTGCCGCCGCCCCCACCGGGCTTCGCCGACTGGGACGCGTTCGACCGGTCGCTGCCGCCGGAGCACCAGGGCTCGGCCTTCGCGTGCGTCGACCCGACCGGTGCCGGTCCCCGGCTGTTCTTCCAGCGCGTCCCCGAGGGCAAGACGGTGAAGAACCGGGTGCACCTGGACGTCCGGGTCGGCACCGGCATGATCGGCGCCGAACGGCTCGCGGCCCTCGACGCCGAGAGCGCCAGACTCGTCGCGCTCGGTGCCACCCAGGTCCGTCGGATGA
The DNA here is from genome assembly GCF_003234225.2 of Curtobacterium sp. MCSS17_005. Classification (NCBI taxonomy): domain Bacteria; kingdom Bacillati; phylum Actinomycetota; class Actinomycetes; order Micrococcales; family Microbacteriaceae; genus Curtobacterium; species Curtobacterium sp. MCSS17_005. The sequence goes on along the minus strand of NZ_CP126258.1, from coordinate 764,014 downwards.
CGGCGGACCAGGTGAACGAGTCGTGCATCGTCATGCAGGACGTCGAGGGCAACGAGTTCTGCCTGGACTGACCGGCGTATCGTCGACGGACCCGAACCGCACCGCCGCGCCACGGAAGGACCCCCACCCCGCATGACCGTCACCGCTGCATCCGCAACCGCAACCGCAACCGCAGCCGCATCCGCCACCGCAGCCGACGCCACCGCCCTCGAACACCTACTGGGGTCCGACCAGGTGCTCCGCGACCCGGAGTCGCTCGAGCGCTACCGCCACGACGACGCCGAGTGGGCAGACTCCACGGCACCGCTCGCCGTCGTCCTGGCACGCAGCACCGACGACGTCGTCACCGCCGTCCGCTGGGCAGCCGCCGCCGGTCTCCGGGTCGTCCCCCGCGGTGCCGGCACCGGCCTGTCCGGCGGCGCCAACGCGATGGCCGACTCGATCGTCGTGTCGCTCGAGCGGATGGACCGGGTGCTCGAGGTGAACACCGACGAGCGGTACGCGGTCACCGAACCCGGCGTCATCAACGACGCACTCCGCGCCGCGGTCGCCGAGCACGGCCTCTGGTACCCGCCGGACCCCGCGAGCTCGGCGATCTCGACGATCGGCGGCAACGTCGCGACGAACGCCGGCGGCATCTGCTGCGTCAAGTACGGGGTCACCCGCGACTACGTGCTCGGCATGACCGTCGTGCTTGCCGACGGGTCGGTGGTGGAGCTCGGCCGCCGGACCGCGAAGGGCGTCGCCGGGTACGACCTCACGGGGTTGATGGTCGGTTCCGAGGGCACGCTCGGCATCGTCGTGTCGGTCACCGTGAAGCTGCTCCCCCTGGCCGGCCGTGACGAACGGGCGGTGATCGGGTACTTCCCCTCGCTGACCGCAGCGGGCGATGCCGTGGCCGCGATCTCGCGCGCGGGCATCGTCCCCGCGGCACTCGAGATCGTCGACCGCACCTGCCTGCGGGCCGTCGACGACTGGATGCACCTCGGGCTGCCGGCGGACGTCGACACCCTGCTGCTCGCACGGGTCGACGAGCGCGGTGCGGCCGGTGACGAGATCGCCGACCACGTTGCGGACGTCTTCGCGGAAGCCGGCGGCACGGACGTCGAGCGGGCCACGGACCCCGAGGACATCGACCGGCTGTTCCAGGCCCGCCGACTCGCCTACCCGGCTCTCGAGCGGCTCGGTCCGGTGCTGACCGAGGACATCTGCGTGCCGCGGAGCGCGGTGCCCGAGATGCTCCGGCGGATCCAGGTGACCGCGGACGCGCAGGACGTCACGATCGCCAACATCGCGCACGCCGGCGACGGCAACCTGCACCCGCTGATCATCGCGCCGGAGGGCGACGACGCCGCGAAGGCCCGCGCGAAGACGGCGTTCGACCAGATCGTGGCGGACTGCCTGGCGCTCGGTGGGACCGTGACCGGTGAGCACGGCGTCGGGCTGCTGAAGCTGCCGGGCCTGCGGGTCGAGCTCGGCGACCGCGTGCTCGCGATGCACCGCTCCGTCAAGGACGCGCTCGACCCGGCGGGGACCCTGAACCCGGGCAAGGCGTTCTGACCCGAGCGGACGGACGAGTGCTCGCGGGCGTGACCGCTGTCCGGATGTGCCCGATGGTCACAGAGCGGTAACGACGGCAGATCGGTCCAAACCCTTCGCCCCAGGGTGCCGAATCACCTGCAACGACCGGGAAACACCCGGAGCGCTCACCAGCCGCACATCGCTGGTTCTCCACCCCACCAAGGGTGTGTTCGGCGCGCACACAGCAGCCGCGCCGAGCGCGACAACAGCAAAGGACTGATCACGATGCGTAAGAGCCTCAAGACCTCCATCACCCTCGCCACGACCGGCGCCCTCGTCCTCGGCGGTGCCGCGTTCGGGATCTCCTCCGCCCAGGCCGCGACCCCGAACGTGCACACGGTGTCCTCGTCGTCCGAGTCGAAGATCCCCGCACCCGTCGCCTCGGTCCCCGAGGTCCTCGGTGGCTCCACCGCCGTGAAGCTCGACTCCGGCTTCACCGACGCCCTCACCGCCCTGAAGCTCACCCCCGGCGTCTCGGGAGATGCGACTCTCGCTGACGGGTCGGTGTCGTTCCCGATCACCGCCGGGTCGGTCACCTACTGGTCGCCGGATGGCAACTACCGCCCGTACGTGCAGGGCCTGCTGAACCACGACGACTCGGGTCTGACCCTGAAGGCCGGCGACACCACCGTCACGCTGGAGAACTTCGTCGTGAACCCGGGCTCGTCCAAGCTCTACGGCGACGTCCTCGTCAACGGCAAGGTCGCCGCGGCCAACGCGTTCCTGTTCGAGCTGCACGGCGGCTCCCTCAAGCCCCTCCAGCTCGAGGGCGACAACGCCATCCTCACCGGCACCACCGTCCACGTCTCCGAGGACGCCGCCGGCCTGCTGAACAAGACCTTCGGCACCGACGCCGTCAAGCGCGGCCTGCTCGTCGGCACCGCCACCATCACCGCACAGATCAAGTAACACCTGCCGCAACACCGCAACACCGCACGACACGAAGAGTCGCTCCGCCGATCAGGGCGGAGCGGCTCTTCGTCGTTCGCGGTTCCGCCGGTGGTGCTGCTCCTCCCAGTGGCCGAGCCTACGATCGAGCGAATGCCCGCTCCCCGCTCGACCCCCACCGACGACCGACCCGGGCCGGACGACTTCATCCGCGTCCGAGGCGCCCGCGAGAACAACCTGCGCGACGTCGACGTGGACATCCCCCGCGACCGGATCGTCGCGTTCACCGGCGTCTCCGGCTCCGGCAAGTCCTCGCTCGCCTTCGGCACCGTCTTCGCCGAGGCGCAGCGCCGGTTCCTCGAGTCCGTCGCCCCGTACGCGCGGCGGCTGATCGCGCAGGGTTCCACCCCGCACGTCGACTCGATCACCGGACTGCCGCCCGCCGTCGCCCTGCAGCAGCGTCGCGGCGCCCCGAGCTCCCGCTCCACCGTCGGCACCATGACCACGCTGTCGAACTCGATGCGCATGCTCTACTCGCGCGCCGGCACGTACCCGCCCGGCGCCGACCGGCTCGAGTCGGACTCCTTCTCGCCGAACACCGTCGCCGGCGCCTGCCCCCGGTGCCACGGCATCGGGACCGCGCACGAGGTCACCGAAGCATCGGCCGTGCACGATCCGTCGTTGAGCATCCGCGACGGCGCGATCACCGCCTGGCCCGGAGCGTGGCAGGGCAAGAACCTACGCGACGTCACCGCCGTGCTCGGCTACGACATCGACCGTCCGTGGCGCGAGCTGTCGCGCAAGGACCGCGACTGGCTGCTCTTCACCGAGGAACAGCCCGTCGTGCAGGTGCACCCGAAGCGCGACCGCGTGGCCAAGCCCTACAAGGGCCGGTTCTGGAGCGCCCGCCAGTTCGTGCTGCACACCCTCGCCGACTCGCAGAGCGAGACCCAGCGCGCGAAGGTGCTGCAGTTCGTCGAGTCCGGCCCGTGCGGGCTCTGCGGCGGCACCGGCCTGACCCGGGCCGCCCTCGCCGTGACGATCGGCGGCCGCTCGATCGCCGAGCTGAACGCCCTGCCGCTGACCGGCCTCGCCGACGTCCTGCGGCCGATCGCGGCGATCACGGATGCGGCAGCGGCGACGTCGCGAGCATCGTCCGGCGAGCACACCGAGGTCGCCGTGGCGATCTCCCGCGACCTGCTCACCCGCGTCGAGGTCCTGGTCGGCCTGGGTCTCGGTTACCTGGCGCTCGACCGCGCCACCCCGACGCTCTCCCCCGGCGAGAGTCAGCGGCTGCGGATCGCGACGCAACTGCGCTCCGGCCTGTTCGGCGTCGTCTACGTGCTCGACGAACCGAGCGCCGGCCTGCACCCCGCCGATGCCGAGTCCCTCGTCGACGTCCTCGACGACCTGCGCGCCGGCGGCAACAGCGTCTTCGTCGTCGAACACGACATGAGCATCGTGCGCCGCGCCGACTGGATCGTCGACGTCGGCCCCCGCGCGGGCACCGGCGGCGGCACCGTCCTGTACAGCGGCCCGGTCGCCGGCCTGGCCGAGGTCGAGGCCTCGGTCACCCGGCGCTTCCTGGAACCCCGGCAGCCGACCGCCGACCGCGCCGTCCGGACCCCGATCGCCACGCTCGAACTCCGCGACCTCACCCTGCACAACCTGCGGGGGCTCGACGTCGACCTGCCGCTCGGTGTGCTCACCGCGGTCACCGGGGTCAGCGGCTCCGGCAAGTCGTCGCTCGTCGGCGGCGTGCTGCCCGGCGTCGCGACGTCGCACCCGCTCATCGACCGCGTCGTGCAGGTCGACCAGAAGCCGATCGGCCGGACGCCCCGCTCGAACCTCGCCACCTACACCGGCCTGTTCGACGCGGTCCGGGCCGCCTTCGCCCAGACCGACGACGCGAAGGCCCGGGGCTGGACGGCCGGACGGTTCTCGTTCAACGTCGCCGGCGGCCGGTGCGAGGTCTGCCAGGGCGAGGGGTCGGTGTCCGTCGAACTCCTCTTCCTGCCGGGCAGCTGGGCCCCGTGCCCCGAGTGCCACGGCTCCCGCTACACCGCCGAGACGCTCGAGGTCCGGTGGAACGGGGCGTCCATCGCCGACGTCCTCGGCATGACCGTCGACGAAGCGGCGCCGTTCCTGGCGTCCCTGCCCGCAGCCGGGCGCGGACTCGAGACCCTCCGCGAGGTCGGCCTCGGCTACCTGCGGCTCGGCCAGCCCGCCCCGGAGCTGTCCGGCGGCGAGGCGCAGCGCATCAAGCTCGCCACGGAACTGCAGCGTGCGCGGACCGGCCACACCCTGTACCTGCTCGACGAGCCCACCACCGGCCTGCACCCGGCCGACGTCGAGCTGCTCACCGCCCAGCTCGCCCGCCTGACCGACGCCGGCAACACCGTCGTCGTGGTGGAGCACGCCATGGACGTCGTCGCGAGCGCCGACCACGTCATCGACATGGGTCCCTCGGGCGGCGACGACGGTGGCCGGGTCGTCGCCTCCGGCACGCCCGCCGAGGTCGCCGCCTCGACCGCCAGCCGGACCGCGCCCTACCTGCGGGACCAGCTCGGTCGCTGACGCAGGAGTGCCCGCCAGGATCGCTCCTGGCGGGCACTCCGTGGCTGCCGCTGTTACCGCTGGACCGCTTCCGGGGCGTCGTCGCGGAAGAAGTCGCTGCCACTGTGCGTGTAGCCGACCTCACCCGTCCGGCGCCACTGCTTGCGGACGCGCTTGAAGGTGGTGATGCGTGCAGGTTCGACGTTCTCGTCGCTCGTGTAGGCGCTCATGGCTGATCTCCCTGTGTGATTGGCCGTGGTTCCTTGGCCCCCCGAAAGGGAGGCTAGCGAGCGGCTCGGAGCGGAGTTCGCAATCCGTCCCGGAACGTCCGTGGAACGCAATTCCGGCCGCCTGATGGCCGCGGAACGCACGGACGCACGCGACCAGGCGGGACGGACTGGAGGCCCGGATCACCGCCGGCAGACCGGCGGCGGTGAGTCGCGCCTCCAGGCCGGTACGCGGGGCGGGCTCAGGAACGCAGGCCGAGCACCAGGTCGTGGACCACGCGCGCTGCGCGCGCCGAAGCGTCGTCCAGGTGCTCGCGGAACTCGGCGCCGTCCGGCGCGCAGAGGTCGCTGATGCACCGGACCGACACGAACGGCATGTCGTGCACGTGGGCGAACTGCGCGATCGCGGCCGACTCCATGTCGACCGCGGCCACCTCGGGGAACGCGACCCGGAGTGCGCGGGCACGACCCTCGGTCACGAAGACCTCGCTCGAGCCGATCGTCGCCGACCGCAGCGGCCACGCGATGTCGGCGCCCATCGCGAGCTCGACGAGCCGGGCGTCCGGCGCGTAGCCGGTCGGCATGCCGGGGACCTGGCCCAGGGCGTAGCCGAACGCGGTGGCGTCGGCGTTGAGGTTGACGTACCGGTCGCCGACCACGACGTCACCGATGGCGACACCGTGCATGAGCCCACCGGCGGTCCCGACGCTGATCACCGGGATGCCCGGGCCGAAGTCGTGGAAGCCGTGGGCGACGGCGGCCGTGGCGTTCGTGAAGCCGATGCCGCTGCGGCGCACGACGACCGTGGCGCCGCCGATGTCGAGCAGCTGGTGCGGGTCGTGGCCACCGACGGGGCCGTCGAGGACGGGGACACCGCCGAACAGGTCGGCGAAGGCCGAGACCTCTTCGCTCATGGCCGCGATGATGATCGCGACGGGTTGCTGCTGCACTGATCGATCCTCCCACGCCGGACGCGCGCGGACGTGCAGGTCGGATCGTCGACGGTGCTACCGGCGGGGGTCCTGCCGGGCCAGCTCGTCGGCGACGAAGGCGGCGAGCGCGTCGGCGCCGAAGTGGTCGTCGGCGGTGATCGTGACGACGGTGCCGGGGTCGTTGCTCGCCTCGGTCTCGTCGAACAGCAGCATCTGGCCGTACGCACCGTGCAGCCGCCAGAGCCGGCCGGGACCACCCCACCCGGCCATCGCGTACCGCTCGTAGCCGGGGCCCGTGCCCTCGCGCTCCACCCAGTCGGTGTGCATCGCGTCGCACCACCGTGCGCTGACGATCCGCTGTCCGTCGACGACCCCGCGATCGCGGATCAGGCGCCCGATGCGGGCGAGCTCCTCGGTGCGGAGCGACAGCCCCTCGCCCGCGGCGACGAACCCGTTCGGGCAACGCTGCCACTGGACGTCCCGGATGCCGAGCGGCGCGAACAGCCGTTCGGTGACGAACGCGCCGACGTCACCGACCCGGGTCTCGAGCACGCGCATCGCGGTGTAGGTGCTGGCGTTCGCGTACTGGAACACCCGGCCGCGGGACGGTCGCCGCAGGAACTCGGCCGCCAGGTCCGGCCAGTCCGTCAGCTCGGTCGCCGACCACGGCATGTCGATGCCGCTCGTCATGGTCAGCAGGTGCCGGAGGGTGACCCGCTCGACGCCGTCCCCGAGCGCGAGCCCGGTCTCCGTCCCGAGGCCGGTGTCGACCGGGTACGTCGCGATCGGTTCGTCGAGGTCGACCAGGCCATCGTCGGCGGCGATGCCGGTGGCCAGGACGCAGACGCCCTTCGCGGCGGAGTGGATCTCGCGTCGGACGTCGGGGGTCCAGTGGTGCTCGGCGACGTCGTCCGCGGTGCCGTCGGTGCCCGGAGCCGCAGTCCGCGTGCGCACGTGGATGCCGTGTGCAGCGAACCCCGTCGTGTCGATGTGCCGGACGACGGCGTCGAGGATGGTCGCGGCGGTGTGCACACCCCATCCTCTCGTGCCGAGCGGCGTGGGTGCCCCTTCATGGCCGGGCGGCTGCGGGGACGGGCAGGGGCCGCCGCGTACCGTCCGGCTCGTGTCCGACGAACAGCCCCGCCGCCCTGATCCCACCCGCGTCGGCGACCAGCCCGCACTCCGGACGGCGTCGGGCTCGAACTGGCTCGTGTGGGGAGCCGTCACGGCCGTGATCGTCGCCGCGGTGATGGTGCTCATGGCGATCCGGGCGCCGGCGATCGGCTGGCCGGCTCTGGTGCTCGTCGTCCTGTTGTTCGTGGCGATGGTCGTGGTGCGGGCCGCCGTCCGGCCGCAGCGCGCTCGACTCGTCACCCTGGCCGTGCTCGACCTCGGCATCGTGGTCGTCGGGTTGGTGGCGACCCTGGCGGTCCTGTACTCGACCCCGGCGGGCTGAGGGCCGGAGCGCGCTCCGACGGCGCTGGTGCGGCCCGAGACGGTCACCATGCCGGACGGGAGGCCCGTGGCGGGCACGCACCGCGCCTCCAGTCCGGTGCCGGTCGCGACCAGTGCACGTGGCCGGCTACGCGCTGCCGGTCACCGTCGGCTGCGCCTGCCGCAGCCCGGTGACCAGGAGGGTCACGATCGTCCGGACGTCGTAGTCGGGGTCCTGGGGACTCCACGCCACCAGGTCACCGACGGCCCGGAGCAGCTGGTACGGCGGGGTCGGCGCGGCCACGTCGCCGGACTCCCGCGCGGCGTCGAGCAGCCGGCCGAGCACGGGCACGAGCTCGTCGACGAACAGCGTGTGCAGCGCCGTGAAACCGTCGGCGTCGCCCTCCCAGACACGCGCCAGGCCGTGCTTGGTGCCGAGGAAGTCGACGAACTGGTGCACCCAGCGCAGCAGGGCGGCGAACGGCGACGGTTCGGAGTCGAGCAGCGCCGGCCCCGCGTCGACCAGGGCCTCGATCTGGTGCCGGTAGACGGCGACGACCAGGTCCGAACGGGTCGGGAAGTGCCGGTAGAGCGTTCCCACCCCGACACCGGCGGCGGTGGCGACCTCGCGCACCGGTGCGCCGACGCCCGAGGCCGTGAAGACCGCGGCAGCGGCGTCGAGGATCGTGCGCTCGTTGCGCTCGACGTCGCGACGGCGACGCGGCACGGGGTCGGTCGACGGGGTGCTCATGTGTCGATCATCCCACGACGCAGACGCGATGCGGAACAACGCTCCGCTTCGTCTTGCAATACGGATCGTTGTTCCGTATCGTTCCGGAACGTCGCTCCGTTTCAGACGACGATCGCTCCGACCACGGGCGACACCGCATCCCGGAAAGGCCCACATGGCACCCACAGCACCTCGGCCGCAGGTCATCAGCGTGCGCCCCGTCACGCTTCCCGCACCCTCGCGCGGCCAGGACCTCGAGGTCCGGATCACCGCACCGATGACCGGCACCGACCTGCCCGTCATCGTCTTCGCCCACGGCTTCGGCCAGTCCATGACCGGCGGCGACCCCCTGGTCGACCACTGGACCGCGAACGGCTTCGTCGTCGTCCAGCCGACGTTCCTCGACGCAGCGGCCTACGGGCTGACGCTCGACGACCCGCGCTACCCGACCATCTGGCAGACGCGGGTCGACGACCTCGAGCGGGTGCTCGACGACCTCGACCAGCTCATGGACGCGGTCCCCGGCCTGAGCGGGCGCGTCGACACCGCGCGCATCGCCGCGGTCGGACACTCGTGGGGCGGACAGTCCGTGGGCATGCTGCTCGGGGCCCGCGTCCTCGACGCCGACGGACGGCCGGGCGAGGACCGCACCGACCACCGCGTGCGCGCCGGGGTCCTGCTGTCCACCACCGGGATCGCGCGCGGCGACCTCGCGCCGTTCGCGCAGGAGCACTTCGCGTTCATGAGCCCCGACTTCAGCCAGCTGCACACCCCGTCACTCGTCGTCGCCGGCGACCACGACCAGTCCCAGCTCTCGACGCGAGGTCCGGACTGGTTCACCGACGTCTACCACCTGAGCCCCGGCGCGCGGCACCTGGTGACCGTCCACGGCGGCGAGCACCTGCTCGGCGGGATCCAGGACTACGAGTCGACCGCGACCACGGACGAGAGCCCCGAGCGTGTGGACCTCGTCCGCCACACCACGACGGCGTTCCTCCGGACCGCGCTCGGCCTCGACCCCGGAGCGTGGTCGGCGATCGCCGACGCCGTCGGCCCTGCTGCCGCCGTCGGCCACATCGAATCGAAGGAGCACCACTCGTGATCACCGACCAGCACCCCCTGCCCAGCAGCTTCACCGCCGCGTCCACCGCCGCCGACGTCCTGGACGGCGTCGACCTGACCGGCCGGAACGTCGTCGTGACCGGCGGACACAGCCGCCTCGGCCGTGAGACCAGCCGCGCCCTCGCGGCGGCCGGCGCCGACGTCACCGTCGCCTCCCGTGACGTCGACCGGGCATCCGCAGCAGTCGCCGACATCCCGGGCATCCACGTCGAGGCCCTCGACCTCACCGACCCGTCGTCGGTCGATGCCTTCGCCGCGCGCTGGTCGGCCTCCGGCCGCCCGCTGCACATGCTCGTGAACAGTGCCGCGATGCTCTTCACCCCGGACCGCCGGCTCGACGGCCGCGGCAACGAACAGGCGTTCTCGACGACGCACCTCGGGCACTTCCAGCTCACGCGGGCGCTCCTCCCCGCCCTCCTGGAGGCCCGTGGTGCGCGAGTCCTGACCGTCACCTCCGGTGCGGCGCGGTTCGGGCAGATCCGGTGGGACGACCTGACGTTCGCGCACGGGTACGACCCGGTCACCGCGTACGGCCAGTCGAAGCGCGCCAACGTCCTGTTCACGGTGGAGCTCGACCGGCGGTACGCCGACCAGGGCATCCGCGCCTTCGCCGCGCACCCGGGCGTCATCATCGGACCCGGCCCGCACGACGCTTCTCGGATCGCCTCCTACCGCGAGCAGGGACTGGTCGACGACCACGGGATGACCGTCATCGACCCCGAGGTCGGCAAGAAGACCGTCGAGCAGGGCGCAGCCACGCTCGTGTTCGGCGCCGCGAGCCCGCTGCTCGACGGCGTCGGCGGGGTCTACCTGAAGGACAGCGACGTCGCCGTGATCGACGACCGGGTCCTGCCCCTCACCGCGGACCGGATCCCGTCGGACGCGAACTCGGCGATGCTCGACGCCGACGATGCCCGGCGGCTGTGGGAGGTCAGCGAGGGGCTCCTGGCCTGATCGTGGTCAGCCGGGGGCTCCTCGTCTGCTCACTGTCCGCGTCGTCCTCGCTACTGTGTGACGGTGCTGACCGTGCGGATCGAGAGCCCCCGGCAGGACGACGTCCTGCACCTGCTGCAGCAGGGCGACGACTACGGACTGAGCCTCTACGCGGCCGAGAACTACCACGCGCTGGACGTCGACGACCTGGACCAGCCCGACGTCACGTTCCTGGTGGCGCGCGAGGACGGCACCGCCCTCGGCACGGTGGCGCTCGTCGACGCCGGCGACGGCACCGGCGAGGTCAAGCGCATGTTCGTGAGTGACGCCGCGCGTGGGCTCGGCGTGGGGACGCGGCTGCTCGACGCCCTGCACGACCGGGCGCGCGCGGTCGGCATCGGGACCGCCCGACTCGAGACCGGTCTGCCGCAGGCCGCGGCGATCGCGCTGTACCGGAAGGCCGGGTACGCGGACATCCCCCGGTTCGGCCCGTACGTCGACGACCCGACGAGCGTGTGCATGGAGCAGCAGCTCGTCTGATCGGCGCTCGGTCCCGACGTAGGATCGCGTGTGAGCTCCGAGCACCCCGAACCCAGCGGCATCGACCCCGACGACCTGACCGTCGCGCTCCGGGTGCTCGAGCAGCTGCCGTCGATCGACGAGACGCACCCGGACTTCATCCGGGTCCGCCAGGCCACCGCGAAGATGTTCAAGGCCGTCAAGCGTGCGCACCGTCTCGAGAAGCGCGGCGTCATCGCCGAGGCCGACCGCCGGGTGATCGCCGCCACCGCCACCGGGGCCGCCGACCGGATCGACGACGAGACCCGCGGCGTCCTGATCAGCGCCTCGACCGCGTCGACCACCGCGGGCACCCTGCTCAAGTCACGGCCCTGCTACATGTGCAAGCAGCACTACACGGTCGTCGACGCGTTCTACCACCAGCTCTGCCCGGCGTGCGCTCGCATGAGCCACGCGAAGCGCGAGGCCCGGACGGACCTGACCGGCAAGCGGGCGCTGCTCACCGGCGGCCGCGCGAAGATCGGCATGTACATCGCCCTCCGGCTGCTGCGCGACGGGGCCGACACCACCATCACCACGCGGTTCCCCCGCGACGCGGTGCGCCGGTTCGCGAGCCTGCCCGACTCCGCCGACTGGATGGACCGCCTGAAGGTCGTCGGCATCGACCTGCGCGACCCCGCCCAGGTGATCGGGCTCGCCGAGGACGTCGCCGCGTCCGGCCCCCTCGACATCCTGATCAACAACGCCACGCAGACCGTGCGCCGATCGACCGGGGCCTACCAGCCGCTGGTCGACGCGGAACTCACGCCGCTGCCCGACGGACCACTGCCCGAACTCGTGACCTTCGGGCACACGAACGACCAGCACCCGCTGGCGCTCGCCCGTTCAGTTGCCGCGCACCCGATCCTCGCGGCCGCCGCAGCCCGGGCCGACGAGCTGACCGAACAGGCGATGGCACCGGGATCGAGCTCGCTCGAACGGCTCGCCTTGGGCACCGCCATCGACGCCGGCGGCCTGGTCCCCGACCTGCACGACGAGAACTCGTGGACCCAGCAGGTCGACGAGGTCGACCCGCTCGAGATGCTCGAGGTCCAGCTGGCCAACACCACGGCCCCGTTCATCCTGATCTCGAAGCTCCGCCCCGCGATGGCCGCGAGCACGGGACGCCGCACCTACGTGGTGAACGTCAGTGCCATGGAAGGGGTGTTCGGCCGCGCCTACAAGGGACCGGGTCACCCGCACACGAACATGGCGAAGGCCGCCGTGAACATGCTCACCCGCACGAGCGCGCAGGAGATGTTCGAGACCGACAACATCCTGATGACGAGCGTCGACACCGGCTGGATCACCGACGAACGGCCGCACCCCACGAAGGTCCGGCTCGCCGAAGAGGGCTTCCACGCGCCGCTCGACCTGGTCGACGGGGCAGCCCGCGTCTACGACCCGATCGTCCGGGGCGAAGCCGGCGAGGACCTGTTCGGCGTCTTCCTGAAGGACTACGCGCCGAGTTCGTGGTGACCGGCCGTCTCCTCAGACCTGGAGCTGCCGCCCCACGACCCTCGATGCGCCACTGACGAACCGCTCGAAGAGTGCACGGGCCGACAGGTCTGCGCCGATGTCGAGGTGCGTCGGGGAGATTCCCCGTTCGTCGGACACCATGAGCTCGGCGTCGCCCGAATCCCAGACGATCAAGTCGTAGGCGATCAGATCGGACTCCACCAACACGTGGGTGCTCCGGTTGCCCCGTTCCTCGGGAGAGCGCCGCAACTCGGTGTTCACGGCGTCGGCCTCGAGCTGCGCCATCAGCAGCGAGCCCCAGCGGTGGAAGTCATCCGAGATGGTCACTGCGCACACCCGCTCTCGCTCCCGCCGCGACGGACGACCCGCCCGCTCCGCCTCCAGGATTCGAACCCGGACCTAACGGCACCAAAGGCCGTCGTGCTGCCATTACACCAAGGCGGAACGCACCCGCAGGTGCTCCTCCATCCTCCCACGACCGACGAGGCTGGCTGTCCGCTCCGGGTTCGGCCAAGATGGAGGGATGCCGCATGAGGACGAGGTCGATCGCATCGTCGCGGCGTGGGGTCGTGAGCGTGCTGACCTCGACTTCGGCCCGCTCGAGGTGTTGTCCCGCGTGGACCGGCTCGCCCGACACCTGGACCGTGCCAGGCGGACGGCGTTCGACGCAAGCGACATGGAGCCGTGGGAGTTCGACGTCCTGTCGGCCCTGCGGCGCGCGGGCGAGCCGTACGAGCTGAGCCCGAAGACCCTGCTGCAGCAGACCCTGGTGTCGAGCGGCACGATGACGAACCGGGTGGACCGCCTGGCGGCCCGCGGCTTCGTGGGGCGTCGGACCGACCCGAAGGACGGCCGCGGCATCCTCGTCTCGCTGACGAGCAAAGGCCGGGTGGCGGTGGACGCGGCGATCGCGGACCTGCTGGCCGCCGAGCGCGACATCCTGTCCGGGGTCTCCGCCGACGAGCAGGGCCAGTTGGCCGGGCTGCTCCGCCGACTCATCCTGGGTCTCGGGGACTGACCGAAAGCGTGACACGGGCCGGGCGGCCCCGGCGTAGCGTGCGGCGCATGCACGCCATCACCCTCGCCGTCGCCGACGTCGCTCGATCGGCCGATTTCTACCGCGCCCTGCTCGGCATCGAGGGCAGCGGCGTCATCGGCACCGAGTACCCCGCCACCGAGACGCAGGCCGGCGGCACCACGGCGATGTTCACCCTCGACGACGGCCTGATCGTCAGCGTCTACGGCCGGGCCGACATGGCGAAGGACTCCGGCGTGCAGCTGGCCATGGCACCGAGCAGCACGATCGGGCACTTCACGAGCAGCCAGGCCGAGGCCGAGGCGTTCCTCGAGCGGGCGCAGGCAGCGGGCGCCACGATGCCGGAACCGCCGTACACACGCCCGTGGGGCATGTGGTCCGGCTTCTTCCAGGACCCGGACGGGCACCTGTGGGAGGTCGTGGCGAACCCCGGCGGTGGGGCGCCCGAGGACGCCACACCGGCGGACAGCGGCCAGGACGCGGTCGACCCCGCGTCCGTCGAGTAGACCGCCTCAGACCCCGAGCAGCTCCGCGACCTCGAGCCAGCGCTCCTCGAGCTGCTCGACCTCGGCCTCGAGCGCACCGAGCTTCGACTGCAGTTCGCCGAGCCCGGCGTAGTCGGACTGGTCGTGCGTCGCGAACTGGTCGAGCAGCTTCTTGCGGTCCGCGCCGACCTTCGCGATCTTGCGGTCGAGCGCCGACATCTCCTTCTCGGCCGTCCGCCGGTCCGCTCCCGACAGGGCGGACGCACCAGCGGCCGTGGACCCGGCCACGGCACCGGCCGAGCCGGTCCCGCCGACGGTGTCGGGCCGCCCGGCAGACGCGGCGGCAGCCGCAGAGGCGGTCCCACCACCGGTGCCGGCCTCGCGCAGACGCATGTACTCGTCGACGCCGCCGGGCAGGTGGCGCAGGTGCCCGCCGAGCACGGCGTACTGCTGGTCGGTGACGCGCTCGAGCAGGTACCGGTCGTGGCTGACGACCAGCAGGGTGCCGGGCCAGGTGTCGAGCAGGTCCTCCATGGCGGCGAGCATGTCGGTGTCGAGGTCGTTGGTGGGCTCGTCGAGGATGAGCACGTTCGGCTCGTCGAGCAGGATGAGCATGAGCTGCAGGCGCCGCTTCTGCCCACCGGACAGGTCCTTGACGGGTGTGGAGAGCTGCTCCGAGGTGAAGCCGAGCCGCTCGAGCAGCTGCGACGGCGTCATCTCCTTTCCGTCGGCGACGTAGCTCGTCTTCTTGCGGGCCACGACCTCGCGCACGCGGTCGTCGGCGAACTGCTGCAGGTCGGCGAGCTGCTGGTCGAGCACCGCGACCTGCACCGTCTTGCCGGTCTTCACCCGCCCGCTGGTCGGCTGCAGCCGGCCGGAGACCAGGTTGAGCAGCGTCGACTTGCCGGCGCCGTTCGGGCCGAGGATGCCGGTCCGCTCCCCCGGTGCGATGCGCCACTCGATGCGGTCGAGGATCTGCGTGCCGTCGAACGAGACGCTCACGTCGAGCAGGTCGACGACGTCCTTGCCGAGGCGCGCGGTCGCCGTCCGGGACAGCGCGACCGTGTCGCGGATCGGCGGGACGTCGTCGATCAGGGCGTTCGCCGCGTCGATGCGGAACTTCGGCTTGCTCGTGCGGGCCGGGGCACCGCGGCGGAGCCACGCGAGCTCCTTGCGGGCCAGGTTCTGGCGGCGCTGCTCGATCGTGGCAGCCTGCCGGTCACGCTCGACGCGCTGCAGGATGTACGCGGCGTAGCCGCCTTCGAAGGGGTCGACGACGCCGTCGTGGACCTCCCACGTGTCGGTCGACACGGCGTCCAGGAACCACCGGTCGTGCGTCACGACGACCATGCCGCCCTGGTTCGACGACCAGCGGCGGTTGATGTGCCCGGCGAGCCACTCGATGCCCTCGACGTCCAGGTGGTTGGTCGGCTCGTCCAGGAACAGGACGTCCCAGTCGCCGACCAGCAGCCGCGCGAGTGCCACACGGCGACGCTGCCCACCGGACAGCTCGTCGACGCTGACGTCCCACGGGATGTCCGAGACCAGACCGCCGATGATGTCGCGGATCTTCGGGTCTCCGGCCCACTCGTGCTCCTCGAGGTCGCCGACGACGGTGCTGCCGACCGTCGCGCCCTCGGGCAGGATGTCGCGCTGGTCCAGGTAGCCGATGGTCAGCCCGCGGCGGTGCGTGACGCGGCCGCCGTCCGGCTCGAGGCGCTGGGACAGCAGTGCGAGGAGGGTCGACTTGCCGTCGCCGTTCCGGCCGACGACGCCGATCCGGTCACCCTCGTCGATGCCGAGGGTGACGTTGTCGAAGACGACCTTGGTGGGGAACTCGAGATGCAGGTTCTCGGCGCCGAGGAGATGTGCCACACGTCAAGGGTAGGTGGCGCGGCGGGGTGGCGGGTGCGGTGCGGATGGTTCGGGGCGGGTGGTTCGGGTGTTCGGCCGGCTCTGGTCGCACGGTGCGCGCTTGTTCGAGTGGTGCGAGGTTGCCCGCTCGGTGCGAGCCTGTTCAGGCGCACGGAGCGCGCAACCTCGCACCAGTCGACAGGGGGCGCACGGTGCGTCGGCCTGGAGGCCCGGGTCAGCTCGTCGGGGTCGGCTCGGCCCCGGCGCGGGGCTCGTCGCACGGTGCGCGCTTGTTCGAGTGGTGCGGGGTTGCTCGCTCGGTGCGAGCCTGTAGCGGCGCACGGAGCGCGCAACCTCGCACCAGCCGACAGACCGCGCATGGTGCGTCGGCCTGGAGGCCCGGGTCAATTCGCCGGGGTCGGCTCGGCCCCGGCGCGGGGCTCGGTCTCCTGCAGGAACGCCCGCCATTGCCGCCGCTTGCGTACGGTCCAGAGCAGCATCGCGAGGAAGAACACGGTGAGGAGTGCGTACAGCAGTCCGAACAACGTCGCCCAGTTGAGCAGGAACTGCGCGAACGCGAACGGCGTCCATCCGAGGGCGAGCCAGAACGTCGATGTCGATTGGCTGAGTCGACGGCCGGCGAGCGCGACGAGCGCGGTCCGGTGCTGCGGGTCGGCGGGCTGCTGCCCACGAGCCATGCGCTCGATCCGTCGGCGGTCGGCACGGGGAAGCCCGAACGTCGGGTCAGAGATCGCGCTCTGGAACTGCCCACCGCCCCGGACGATGGCGATCACCCAGCAGACCGGGCCAACGATCATGAGCGGGACGATGACGAAGAACGCCCAGTCCGGCAGGCCACTTCCGGTCGAGGGCAGCTCGAAGCGCGGCAGGTGTTCGGCGCTCAGCCACCCGGCTGCAACCGCGGTGACGACGGCCAGCACGATCCAGATGACCCGCCGGACCATCGAACGGCGGACACGCGGTCCGACTGCCGCCCCCGCGAGACGGTCCTCCACCTGCTGCCAGGTCTCCTCGGAGACCGTGGCTCCGGCGAACTCATGCGAGGCCGGCGTGGACACGATCAGCTCGCGGGGGCGGTGTCGCCCTCGCCCGCGGCTTCCTTCGCGCGCTTCAGGCGGGCCTGCGCTTCCCAGTACTCGATCTCGCGCTCGAGCTCTGCGAGCTCCTGCTCGGTACCGGTGACGCGCTTGGCGCCGTGGGCGCTGCGGGCGTCACCGAGGGTCGCGTACCGGTCCTCGTGGCGGGTCGGCTCGATGTAGCGACCGTGGTTCCGTTCGCCCGGAGCCCAGTCGTGGCCGATGGCGAACCAGACGATGCTGCCGACGACGGGGACCAGGATCACGAGGATCACCCACGCGATCTTCGGCAGGCCGCGGATCTGGTCATCCGTCTTCGTCAGGATGTCGATCAGGGCGAAGACCAGCAGGATGACGGTGATCCCGGGCAGCAAAACGCTCATGTTCGCGATTCTATGGATCCGCTTGGAGTCTCACCATGCCCCGAACGAGCGTCCTGGTTGCGAAGGTGCACAGGGTGGGCGTCGAGGTACCGGCGGGCGAGCACCGCGGACCGTGCCGTCCATGCGAACTGCCCCGCGGCGGCGATGCCACCCGCGAGGTAGACGGGCCAGAGCGTGACGCCGGAGAACGCGACGGCCGCCCACACGACCACGAGGCCCGCGGTCAGCTGGATCCCGGTGCTGTCAGCCAGTTCGACGGCTCGAGCCCGCACGATCGCCAGCCGGTCGGCGGGGGCAGCGCGCCGCCCGGTCGCGGCCGCGGTCACCGCCCGCTGCTCGTGTTGCTGCAACGGCGCGAGCACCGCCACCGGCCGAGCAGTCACGCCGTTCCGTCTCCGGCGGATGCTGACCTGAACGGCCTCACTGAGACCGGCCACGAAGCCCAGCGCAGTGACCACGGCCGAGAGCGTGAAGCGCGCGTCGGAGCCGGCGGGCAGGACGATCGCCCCGACGCCGAGCACCACCAACACCAGCACGATCGCCAGGACGAACCAACGGACCTTCAGGACAGGACCCGGGGACTGCGCCGAGACGGCGCGAGCGCGTTCCTCGGACTCGGCCCACCGGCGTTCCACCACCGTCAATTCGGCGTTCGACCGTTCGGCAGATGTCACAGCGCCGCGACCCACTCGTCCGTCCCGTCGGTGAACCGCTGGTGCTTCCAGATCGGCACGCGCTCCTTCACCAGGTCGACCAGGGCACCGCACGCGGCGAACGCCTGCGCCCGGTGCGACGACGACACCGCTGCGGCGAGCGCGACGTCCCCGATGCCGAGCGCCCCGACGCGGTGCAGCACGGCGATCCGGACGTCGGGGTGGTCCTCGGCGATGGTCCCGGCGACCTCGGTGATGACGTCGCCGGCACTGGGGTGCCGTTCGTAGTCGAGCGCGGTGACGCCCTTGCCACCGTCGTGGTCACGGACGATGCCGGCGAAGGTCACCACGGCGCCGTCCTGCTCGGTGGCCACCACGGCTGCGACCTCGTCGACGCTGATGTCGCGGTCGACGACGTCGGCCAGAACGACCCGTGCGGCGGCCTCGGTGGTGCTCACGAGGCGCTCCGAGGGGCGTGGCCTTCGCCGTGCACCTGGGCGACCACGTGGTCGAGTACTCCGTCGAGCACGGCGAGGCCGTCGGACACCCCACCGCGCGATCCGGGCAGGGTGACGAGCAGACAACCGGCGTTCGTGACCCCGGCGACGCCGCGGGTGAGCAGTGCGGTCGGGCCGGCGCCCGCGAGTCCGCGCCGACGGATCTCCTCGGTGATGCCCGGCAGTTCGAGGTCTATCAGGCCCGCCACCGCCTCGGGGGTCCGGTCGGTGGGGGTGACCCCGGTGCCGCCGGTGGTGATGACGACACGTGCGTCGGCCAGGAGTTCGGCGGTGACGGTCTCGGTGATCGCGCCGCCGTCGGGGACGATGATCGGGTCGCTCGTGGTGAACCCGTGGTCGCGCAGCCAGTCGGCGATGACGGGTCCGGTGCGGTCGAGCGCGGGGTCGGCGGCGGCCTGCGTGGACACCACGACGACGGCGGCCCGGCCCCTGGTCGGCTCGGCGGTCATCGGTTGCTCCAGTCCCCGGAGCGCCCGCCGTGCTTCTCGAGCACGCGCACGTCCGTGATCACGGCCGCTCGGTCGACGGCCTTCACCATGTCGTACACCGTCAGGGCGGCGACGCTCGCCCCGGTCAGGGCTTCCATCTCGACGCCGGTGCGCGAAGTCGTGCGGACCGAGACCTCGATCAGCACGCTGTCGTCGGTGCCGGTGATGTCGACCTGCACGCCGGCGATCGGCAGCGGGTGGCACAGCGGGATCAGGTCGGAGGTCTTCTTCACCGCCATGATCGCGGCGATGCGGGCGGTGCCGACGGCCTCGCCCTTGGGCAGCGAGCCGTCGAGGATGCGTGCGACGACGTCAGGGCGGGTGACGACGGTGGCGGTGGCGGTGGCCGACCGGTCGGTGACGTCCTTCGCGGAGACGTCGACCATGTGCGCGCTGCCGTCGGCGCGCACGTGCGACAACTCGTCGGTCGGCGTCGGCTCGGACCGCATCTGGTCAGCGGACGGGTCGGTCATCGGAGGCTCCAGACGGTCAGGGGGTCGCCGACCTCGACGGTGTCGACCCCCACGGGGACGTGCACCAGGTGGGTGGCGGCGGCGTAGTGGACGAGCAGGTGCGAACTCGGCCCACCGACGAAGTGCACGGCCCCGTCCTGCACCCGGCCGCGACGGACCTGGTGCTTGCCGACGGGTGAGCCGGCAGCGGACGCCGCCGGCAGGACCTGCGTGGGCCGGTCCGGCACGAGCCCGACGGCGGCAGCGAGCAGCGGGCGCAGGAACACCTCGAACGAGACGAGCGCCGACACCGGGTTACCGGGGAAGGACACGACGGGCACGGCACGACCGGCACCGAACACGACGCTGCCGAACGCCTGCGGCCCACCGGGCTGCATCGCAACCGGCGTCACCGCGAGCCCGCGGGGTTCGAGCGCCTGTCGCACGACCTCGTACGCCCCGGCGCTGATGCCCCCGGTGGTCAGCACGAGGTCGGCCCAGTCCCCCACGGCCGCATCGAGCGCCCGGTCGAAGGCAGGGACATCGTCGGGCACCCGGACGGCCCGCGAGTCCGCACCGACCTGGGCCAGTTCGGCCTGCAGCGCGATGCCGTTGGCGTCACCGATGGTCGCCGAGTCCGTGTCGGCGCCCTGCAGCTCCGAGCCGGTCGACACGACGAGGACCCGCAGCGGTCGGCGCACCGAGACGGCCGTCACCCCCGCCGAGGCCAGCGCCCCGAGCAGCGCCGGCGTGACCGCAGAACCGGCCGGAGCGAGCTCGGCACCGGCGGGCAGGTCGCTGCCGGTCACCCGCACGAAGGTGCCGGCGGTCAGGTCGGCGGGCACTGTCACCCGTGGCAGCTCGAGCGCCGCCGGGAACGCGCCCGGCTCGGTCGCCTCGACGGGGAACACCGCGTCGGCACCGGCCGGGATCCGTGCACCGGTCATGATCGGCGCGGCTGTGCCGGGTTCGAGCGGTTCGGGCACCACGCCGGCCGGGATCGGGTCGACGACCCGGACGGCATGCCCCGCGTCCGCGGCCCGCACGGCGAACCCGTCCATCTGACTGTTGTCGAACGGCGGCAGCGGAACGGGCGACGCGACGGGAGCAGCGAGCACGCGGTGCGCGAATCCGACACGCGCACCCGCACCCACACCCGCGAGTTCGTCGAGCCGCAGGTCTTCTGCTCCGAGGCCCGCCACCACCGGCGCGAGCAACGCCGCCAGGTCGTCGCGGTGCTGACCGATCGTTCGCACAGGTGCCTCCGAACAGGGGTTGGTGGCGCCGTTCCCGGTTCGCCCGGTGGCGCCGTCAGTAGCGTATCCAGCGCGCAGCCCGCGCCGACGACCAACCGGAGGACCTGTGGAGAACGACGAAGCCGTGACGATCGGTGTCATCGGAGGCTCCGGCCTCTACCAGCTGTTCGAGGAGGGCACCGCCGACGAGCTCGACGTCCCGACCCCGTTCGGCCCGACGTCGAGCCCGATCAGCATCGGCACGATGGCCGGACGACGGGTCGCGTTCCTGACCCGCCACGGCCGTGAGCACTCCGTCGCCCCGCACCGCATCAACCACCGTGCGAACGTCTGGGCGCTCCGTTCGCTCGGCGTCCGCGCGATCGTGTCCTCGAGCGCCGTCGGCGGCCTGCACCCCGACTACGCCCCGGGCACCTTCGTCGTGACGGACCAGCTCATCGACCGCACCTGGGGCCGCGCCGACACGTTCTTCGAGGACGACGTGCAGCACCTGTCCTTCGCCGACCCGTTCGATCCGACGCTCCGCCGCGCGGCGATCGACGCCGTCGCCGGACTCGACGTGCCGTTCCGTCCGACCGGCACCTGCGTCGTCATCCAGGGTCCCCGGTTCTCCACCCGCGCCGAGTCCGTCTGGCTCCGGCAGGCCGGCGGCCACACCATCAACATGACGATGACACCCGAGGTCCCCCTGGCCGCCGAACTCGGCATCGCCACCGTGAACCTGTCGTTCGTCACCGACGCCGACGCCGGCCTGGCCCCGACCGAGGACGAGGCCGCAGCCGCTGCCGCAGCCAGCGGCCCCGACGTCGACGACGCCGGCGCCGTCGTCACCCACGCCCTCGTCATGGAACGCCTCGCCCGCGCCAACGAGGTCATCGTCCGCGCCATCGGCCAGATCGTCGCCGCCATCCCCGCCGACTTCACCCCGCGTGAGCTCGTCCCCACCAGCGCGAGCGCCAGCATCATGCAGGCCCAGCCCGCGACGGGCCCCACCGCCACGAAGGCCCAGCCCGCCTCCACCACCACCACAGGCGCCACCGCATGAGCCGCCTCCTCGTCACCGGCGGCGCCGGCTTCATCGGCTCCGCGATCGTCCGCCGCGCCCTGGCCGACGGCCACGAGGTCCGCGTCCTCGACTCCCTGCGCGACGACGTGCACGGCGACCCCGCCGAGGTCGTCCGCGCCCACCAGCAGCAGGGCATCGCGTTCGTGCACGGCGACGTCCGTGACCGGGTCGCCCTCGACGCCGCCCTCGACGGCATCGACGTCGTGTGCCACCAGGCGGCCAAGGTCGGCCTCGGCGTGGACTTCCAGGACGCCCCCGACTACGTCTCGTCGAACGACGCCGGCACCGCCCACGTCCTCGCCGGCATGGACCGGCACGACATCGGCCGGCTCGTCGTCGCCAGCTCGATGGTCGTCTACGGCGAGGGCGCGTACACCACCGCCTCCGGCGAACCCACCCGTCCGCCGGCCCGCCGCCGCGAGGACCTCGACGCCGGCCGCTTCGACCCGATCGGCCCCGACGGTCAGCCCCTGCTGCCCGGCCTGATCGACGAGTCCGCCGCGCTCGACCCCCGCAACGTGTACGCGCAGACGAAGGTCGCGCAGGAGCACCTCGCCTCGAGCTGGGCCCGTGCCACGGGCGGCCGCGCGATCGCGCTCCGCTACCACAACGTCTACGGATCGGGCATGCCGGCGAACACCCCCTACGCCGGTGTCGCGTCCCTGTTCCGCTCGGCACTGGCCCGCGGCGAGGCGCCCCGGGTCTTCGAGGACGGCGCCCAGCGACGTGACTTCGTGCACGTCGACGACGTCGCCGGCGCGAACGCTGCCTCGATCGCGGCGACCGCCGACCTGCCGTCGGACACGTTCCGCGCGTACAACGTCGGCTCCGGCACCGTGCACACCATCGGGGACATGGCCGCCGCGATCGCCGGACCGGACGGCCCGCAGCCGGTCGTCACGGGCGAGTACCGCCTGGGCGACGTCCGCCACGTCACGGCGAGTTCGGCGCGCATCGCCGCCGAGCTCGGCTGGCACGCCGAGGTCGAGTTCGAGGCCGGCATGCGCGACTTCGCGACGGCACCGCTCCGAAGCGCCGTCCGCTAGCCGGAACGCGTGCGTGAGCGTCGCACCGCTGGCCGCGCCTGAGAGCGCGACCAGCCACCGGACGGGAGGCCCGTGCCGGCCCCGCCCGGCGCCTCCCGTCCGCAGTCGCCGCCCCCGGGGCCACGCGGGACGCCGTCGTGTCGGCACCACGCCTCCTGGTGCGTGAGACGCCGCCGCATCCGGCGGCGTCTCGACGACACGACGGCGTCTTGCGCACCCACTCGCGGAACCCACGCGCGCACCCTGTCCCCCGTTCTGGGGACCGGACGCGCGCCGAGCGCGCTGAACGACCAGGACCCGGCAATTTCCTGTACCCCGCAGCGCGTCGTCGTGTTGTGTCGAGTGCATGCCAGGACAGACCCGTCGATCCGACCGACCGCACCGAATGACGGACATGACTGTCGACGTGATCCTGCCGTGCCTCGACGAGGCGGACGCCCTGCCGAAGGTCATCGCGCGGCTCCCCACGGGCTACCGGGCCATCGTCGTCGACAACGGATCGACCGACGGATCGGCCGACGTCGCCCGCGCCCACGGTGCCCTGGTGGTGACGGAACCCGTCAAGGGGTTCGGTTCGGCCTGCGCCGCAGGGGTCGCCGCGGCGACCGCCGACTTCGTCGCGTTCTGCGACGCCGACGCTTCGATGGACCCGGCCGAGCTCCCGCCCCTGGTCGACCGCGTGGCCAGTGGCCGCGTCGACCTGGCACTCGGCCGTCGCGTCCCGACCGGCCGCGGCGCGTGGGCCCCGCACGCGCGCTTCGCGAACCGCGTCCTCGCCGTCCTCATGCACCGCGCGACCGGCTACCGCCTGCGCGACCTCGGCCCGATGCGCGTGATGCGCCGCGAGGACCTCGTCTCCCTCGACCTGCGCGACCGCCGCAGCGGCTACCCGCTCGAGATGGTCCTGGCCGCCCACGCCGCCGGCTGGCGCGTCGACGAGTCCGACATCGGGTACGCGCAGCGCATCGGTGACAGCAAGGTGACCGGCACGCTCCGCGGCACGATCAACGCGGTGCGGGACATGTCCCGTCTGCTCCGTGCGTACCGCCGGGAGGCCCGTGTCCGGGTCGTCGCACCAGGTCCGCTCCGCCAGACGGCCGAGTCCACCCCCGTGGTCGAGGAGGCCCGCTCGTGACCGCCGTCCCGACCCCCGCCAGCGACGCCGCGCGCGCCGACGTCACCGTCGCCGTCGTGGCGAAGGAGTGCCTGCCCGGCAAGGTGAAGACCCGGCTGACGCCGGCGCTCTCCCCCGAGGGCGCCGCACGCGTCGCGTCCGCGAGCCTCGCCGACACCCTGGCGACCGTCCGCGCACTCCCCGCGGCCCGTCGGGTCCTGTTCTTCGACGGCGACGTCGTGCCCGCGTCGGCCGAGGGGTTCGAGGTGCTGCACCAGCCCGGCGGCGGCCTCGACGAGCGCCTCGGGTTCCTGTTCGACGCCGTCGACGGTCCGCTGCTGCTCGTCGGCATGGACACCCCGCAGGTGTCCACCGCGGACCTCGCACCGGTGTTCGAGGACGCCGGGCGCGATGCCTGGTTCGGCCCGGCCGAGGACGGCGGCTTCTGGTCGCTGTACCTGCGACAGCCGACCGGCGACCTGCTGCGCGGCGTCCCGATGTCGCGTGAGGACACCGGCGCAGTGCAGCTCGCACGCCTGACCGACGCCGGACTCGACGTGGGCGTGCTCGGGGAGCTGCTCGACGTCGACACGATCCCGGACGCCGAGCGGGTCGCCGACCTCGCTCCCGACTCCGACTTCACCCGGGCACTCCGTGCCGAGACCGTGGGGAGCACCCGATGACCATGCACGCACCCGTCTCGTTCGGTGCCGGCGGCGGCGAACCGTACGCCCGTGCCCTGCGCACCGACGGCCACCTGCGCCTGACCGACCCCGACCGCCCCGATGTCGTCACCACGATGGACGTCGGCCGCTGGAGCGCCGCGGCCGACCGCGTCGACCGCTCGCTCCTCGACGACGTCGACGGCGGGGTCATCGACATCGGCTGCGGCCCGGGCCGGATGCTCGTCGCCGCACGCTCCCGGGGCATCCCGGCGCTCGGCGTCGACGTCTCCGCCGAGGCCGTCGCCATCGCGCAGCGCGCCGGCGGCACCGCCCTGCAGGGTTCCGTGTTCGACGCGGTGCCCGACGAGGGCCACTGGGACACCGCGCTCGTGATCGACGGCAACATCGGCATCGGCGGCGACCCGACGGCCCTGCTCGCCCGCTGCCGCGAGATCGTGCGCGCCGGAGGCCGGGTCATCGTCGAGACGAACCCCGAGGTCACGGCCGACCGGGTGTACACCGCCCGGGTGGTCGACGCCGACGGCAACGAGAGCGCCGGGTTCCCCTGGGCCGAGGTCGGGCTCGATGCCCTGCACCGGCACGCGGCGGAAGCCGGGTTGGTCTCGCGGCAGAGCTGGACGGCCGAGGGCCGGAACTTCTGCGAGCTGCTCGCCTGAGCCTCCGACACGCGCTTGTTTTGCATGATGCAAGACAAGCGCGTAGAGTGGTGGTCATCCAGCCGACGGCGTCGCGGTCGCCGGCTCGGTGACCTGCGGACCTCGGCACGACGACGAGGAGCACCCATGCAGAACCGTCAGAACCCCCTGGGCGGCGCCTACGTGACCGGCCTCGAGACCCGCGTCGAGCTCGGCGCCTTCACCGGCGACGCGACCCGCGGCCCGGTCGGCAGCTACACCGGCACCGGCATCGGCCGAGCAGTCGGCCGCTTCGTCGACACGCAGTTCCGCCGTCCCGGCACCGCGACGTCCTCGACGCGCACCGTGACCGGCTCGTTCCGCACGGCGACGGGTTCGTTCCGCACCGCCTGAGGCACCCGCCTCCACAGACCGCGAGCGGTCGTCCACCCCGGGGGTCCCCCCTCAACCCGGGTGGGGCGGCCGCTCGCTCGCGTTTCCGCCGACCTCCGGTGCACTTCCCCCGAACGCGCCAGGGCCGCCGATGCCAGGATGGACGCATGAACGACCGCGCCGGCACCCCAGCGACCGCAGACGACCTCGTCGACCTCGACGAGCTCCTCGCCGCCTACCACGACCGAGTGCCCGACGTCTCGGTCCCCGAGCAGAAGGTCGTGTTCGGCACGTCCGGACACCGCGGGTCGTCGCTCGACACCGCCTTCAACGACACCCACATCGCCGCCATCACGCAGGCGATCGTGGAGTACCGCCGCGACCAGGGCACCGACGGGCCGCTCTTCATCGGCCGCGACACCCACGCGCTCTCGGCCCCCGCCGAGCAGACCGCCCTGCAGGTCCTCGCCGCCAACGGCGTCCGCGTGCTCGCCGACAGTGAGGACGGCTTCGTGCCGACACCCGCGCTGAGCCACGCGATCATCCGCTACAACCGCGCCGGCAACCCGGACACGGCCGACGGCATCGTCATCACGCCGAGCCACAACCCGCCCCGCGACGGCGGTTTCAAGTACAACCCGCCGCACGGCGGCCCCGCCGACAGCGACGCCACGAGCTGGATCGCGAACCGGGCGAACGCGATCATCGAGGGCGGCAACGCCGAGGTGCAGCGCACCGAGGACGCCGAGCCCGAGCGCTACGACTTCCTCAACACCTACGTCGCCGACCTCGAGAACATCATCGACATCGCCGCGATCAGGCGTGCCGGCGTGAAGATCGGTGCCGACCCGCTCGGTGGCGCCTCGCTGCCGTACTGGAACGCCATCCGCGACCACTACGGCCTCGACCTGACCGTCGTGAACCCCGAGGTCGACCCCACGTGGGCGTTCATGACGCTCGACTGGGACGGCAAGATCCGGATGGACCCGTCGAGCCCCTCGGCGATGGCCTCGGTGCTCGCCCGCAAGGACGACTTCGACGTGCTGACCGGCAACGACGCCGACTCCGACCGGCACGGCATCGTCACGCCCGACGGCGGGCTGATGAACCCGAACCACTACCTCGCCGTCGCGATCGAGTACCTCTACGCGCACCGGCCCGAGTGGCGCGACGACGCCGCGATCGGCAAGACCCTGGTGTCGTCGAGCATCATCGACCGCGTCGCCGAGTCCCTGGGCCGTCGCCTGTGGGAGGTCCCGGTCGGCTTCAAGTGGTTCGTCCCCGGCCTGATCGACGGCTCCGTGGCCTTCGGCGGCGAAGAATCCGCGGGTGCGTCGTTCCTGCGCACCGACGGCACCGCGTGGACCACCGACAAGGACGGCATCATCCTGGCGCTCCTGGCGTCCGAGATCGTCGCCGTCACCGGCAAGACCCCGTCGCAGCTCTACGCCGAGCTGACCGAGCGCTTCGGTGCCCCGGTCTACCAGCGCGTCGACGCCGCGGCCTCGAAGGAGCAGAAGGCTCGCCTCGGCAAGCTCGACGGCGACGCCATCACCGCGGACACCCTGGCCGGTGACCCGATCACCGCGAAGCTGTCGAAGGCCCCGGGCAACGACGCAGCCGTCGGCGGCGTGAAGGTCGTCACCGACAAGGCGTGGTTCGCCGCGCGGCCGTCGGGCACCGAGGACGTCTACAAGATCTACGCGGAGAGCTTCGTCGGGCAGGAGCACCTCGAGCAGGTGCAGCGCGAGGCCAAGGAGATCGTCGACGCAGCGCTGGGCGCGTAGCGCCCTCGTCGGACGGGCTGCGGGTCTCGGAGACCGCAGCCCGTCCGACGGAGCCGAGCCGGGCCTCCAGGCCGTGTGCTGCCGGGGTGTACCGGGCGTACCGTGACTGCCGATCCACTCAGGAAGCCGTCTCGGTGCGACCGAGCACTTGCGGCAGTTGTAACTTTGCAGGCAGCGCAAAAATCGTTCTGCCAGCGCATCCGTACCCGGGAGACCCTGCTCATGACCCAGACGGCGACCGCACCCGCGGCCCCCTCCACGGCGTCCAACGTCGTGATGAACCACCGACAGATCCTGTTGGTGATCTACGGCCTGATGGCCGGCATGTTCCTCGGTGCCCTCGACCAGACGATCGTCGGCACCGCGATCCGCACCATCGGTGACGACCTGCACGGGCTCGACCAGCAGGCCTGGGTCACCACCGGGTACCTGATCGCGTCGACGGTGACGACCCCGATCTACGGCAAGCTCTCCGACATCTTCGGTCGCCGGCCGCTCTTCATCACCGCGATCGGCATCTTCATCGTCGGCTCGTTCGCGGCGTCGTTCTCCGACTCGATGCTCATGCTCGCCGGGTTCCGTGCGCTGCAGGGCCTGGGTGCCGGTGGCCTGATGTCCCTGCCGCTGGCGATCATGGGCGACATGCTCGCCCCACGCGAGCGGGCGAAGTACCAGGGCTACTTCCTGGCGGTCTTCGGCATCTCGTCCGTCATCGGGCCGCTCGTCGGTGGCGTCTTCGCCGGTGCGGACCAGCTGCTGTTCATCGCGGGCTGGCGCTGGGTGTTCCTGATCAACGTGCCGATCGGCATCATCGCCCTGTTCATGGTGCTGACGTTCCTGCACCTGCCGAAGTTCGGCGACCGGGGCAAGCCGCGCATCGACTGGTGGGGCGCGACGCTCGTCATCGTCACGCTCGTGCCGCTGCTGCTCATCGCCGAGCAGGGCCGCGAATGGGGCTGGGACTCCCCCGCCGCCTTCGCCTGCTACGCCATCGGCGCCCTCGGCCTGATCGCGTTCATCATCGTCGAGCGGGCCATGGGCGACGACGCGATCCTGCCGATGAAGCTGTTCGGATCGCGGGTGTTCTCGATGTCCGCGATCCTGTCCGTGCTCGTCGGCTTCGGCATGTTCGGCGCGATGCTGACGATCCCGCTCTACCTGCAGATCGTCAAGGGCGTGACCCCGACCGAGTCGGGGTTCGCCATGCTGCCGATGGTGCTCGGCCTGATGATCTCGTCGATCGCCTCCGGCCAGATCATCTCCCGCACCGGCAACTACCAGGTCTTCCCGATCACCGGAACGGCGTTCACCGCGATCGGCTTCACGGTCCTGACGTTCCTGACCGCCGACCGGCCCCTGTGGTTCCTGATGCTCGGCATGTTCGGCATCGGGCTCGGACTCGGACAGCTCATGCAGACGCTGACCCTCGCCGCGCAGAACTCGGTCTCGCCGCGGGACATCGGTGTCGCCACGAGCGCCGCGACGTTCTTCCGCCAGATCGGCGGCACGATGGGCACCGCTGTCCTGCTCTCCGTGCTGTTCACCCTGATGCCGACGAACATCAGCGCCGCGATGCAGAACGAGTCCGACCTGAAGAGCGCGCTCAACGCCGCGATGACGCCCTCGGTCGCGAACGCGTCGAAGAACCAGGGCGTGATGGACGAGATCTGGACGAAGATCGTCGACCCGGTGCAGAAAAACGTGCAGGACGGTCTCGACCAGGGCACCGCGCAGGCGAAGCAGGCCGCCGACGCCGCCGTGACCAAGCAGGTGACCGCAGCCGTGCAGCGGCAGGTCGCCGCGGGCACGGTCCCCGCCGCCGCAGCGGACACGATCATCGCCCAGCAGGTCGACGACGCGAAGCCAGCCGCCGAGCAGCAGGCGCTCGAGACGGCGGCCACGAAGGCGAACGCCTCGGTCGTCGACGGCACGCTGCAGATCGACTACTCCGACAAGGGGCAGCGGGAGAACGTCGTCGACCAGGTCGCCCCGACGCTCATCAAGCAGCTCAAGAGCGGCGACTCCGCCGCGAGCTCGTCCACCGACTCGGCGACGAGCGACACCTCGTTCCTGAACGGGGCGGACCCCCGGCTCAGCCGTCCGTTCCTGGTCGGATTCAGCGACTCGGCCGTCCGCGTCTACTACGTCGGCCTCGCGGTGATCCTGCTCGCGTTCGTGCTGACGTGGTTCTTCCGGGTGCCGCCGCTCCGCAAGACCTCGGCGCTGCAGGAGCAGGCCGACGCCGCACGCACGGCTGCCGGTGCGGGGTCGGACGGGAGCGCCACCGCAGCCGCTGCCGCCGCCGCACCTGGGGCCGGGCCGGTGCCGACGGGGTCGGGGTCGGCGTCGGCCTCCGCCGACGTGCCGACTTCGCCCGACGTGCCGACCTCGCCGGACGTGCAGCCCCGGTCCGCCCGGACCGCCGGAGCGTCGGACGTCTCGGTGTTGCCGATCGGGGTCGACGACACCCGCGCACCGTTGCCGAACGCCACGACGCACGGTGCGCACTCGGCGGCTGCGCCGGTCGACGAGCCACCGACGACGACCGGTGCCATCCGGACCCGGGCTGCCCACGCTGCCCCGGTCGTGGAGCCGGACGCCCACGGGGCCGGAGCCGATGCGGAGGCGAGCCGGGCCTCCCGGCCGGACGCTGACGACGCGCACGCGCACGGACGGCACTCGGCGGAGTAGTCGGCGCGGGCGCTCGCTCGCTGATGCCGAACGACGAGGTCGCTGTCGTACGACAGCGACCTCGTCGCATCTGCGCGTGTGCAACTGTTGCGGCCGCGCGGGAGCGACACCGTCGACGTCGTACGACATCGTCGTTCGGTGCGTGGGCATGTTCCGACGATCCACGCGTCGAACGACTCGTGGATCGTCGCAGACCCCGCTCGCCTCAGACCGCCGGCGCCGCGTCCCCCGCCGCTGCCGCCGGTGTTCCGGCCACCTCGAACGATGCCCCCGGCAACCGTTTCCGCATCACGTCGATCGCCGCCGGGTTGTCGTCCACCAGCACGTACCGCCGTCCCAGCGCCTGCGCCACCGCGCCCGTGGTCCCGCTGCCCGCGAAGAAGTCGAGCACCCAGTCCCCCTCCCGTGAGGACGCCTGCACGATCCGCCGCAGCACCCCCTCGGGCTTCTGCGTGGGGTAGCCGGTCTTCTCGCGGCCGGTCGGCGAGACGATCGTGTGCCACCAGACGTCGGTGGGCAGCTTGCCGCGCTCGCGCTTCTCGGGAGTGACGAGACCCGGCGCCATGTACGGCTCGCGGTCGACGGCCTCGGAGTCGAACCAGTACCGCGACGGGTCCTTCACGTAGACCAGGATCGTGTCGTGCTTCGTGGGCCAGCGCGTCTTGGACTTGGCGCCGAAGTCGTAGGCCCACACGATCTCGTTCAGGAACGACTCGCGGCCGAACAGCGCGTCGAGCAGCACCTTGGCGTAGTGCGACTCGCGGTAGTCGAGGTGCAGGTACAGCGTGCCGTCCGCGGCGAGCAGGCGCCAGGCCTCGATGAGTCGGGGTTCGAGGAACGACCAGTAGTCCTCGAACCGGTCGTCGAAGCGCATCAGGTCGCCGCGCACCCGCTCGTAGGTCCGGCCGTGGAACCCCATCACCGGACCGTCGGCCTTCGGTACGGCGGAGGTCGCGTGCCGACGCTGGTACCGGCCGGTGTTGAACGGCGGGTCGAGGTACACCAGCGTGAAGGAGCCGTCCGGGTAGGCGGGGACCACGTCGAGGGCGTCGCCGAGGACGACGCGGTCCGGGCCTCGGTCGTCTCCCCTGCGCACGGACCCATTGTCGCGCACCGAGCGGACGCGCAGCGCACGGAGCCAGCGCGCAGCCCAGAGCGCACGCCCGGGCCCCGGCGTACGGTCGAGTGCATGGCAGCAGCACCCGAGGTCCGCAACGACACCGACAAGCAGCAATACTCCCTGATCGAGGACGGCGAGGTCATCGGCCTCGCGGCGTACGAGATCGACGGCGACGAGATCCGCTTCGTGCACACCGAGGTCGATCCCGAGCACCGCGGTGGTGGGCACGCGTCGATCCTGGTGCAGCACGCCCTCGACAACGTGCGCGCGAGTTCGTCACGCCGGGTCGTCGCGCAGTGCAGCTACGTGCACGCGTGGATCGAGCGGCACCCGGACTACCAGGAGCTCACGACGCGCTGATGCGGGCGACGCACAGACGAGCGCGGCGCCCGTCCGCTCAGTACGAGCGGTCGTGCGTCCCCACGCGGGCCTCGTGCCGTCCGGCGCTCCGCACCGTCGGCACCCGGATGAGCACGCTGCCGCTGAGCAGGTCGTGGTCGTCGTCCGCCGGTGACGGGGCCTGTTTCGGCAGGCGCGCCTGCCGTTCGTACTCGGCTTGCGTCTCGTGCCGGGTCGGTGCGAACACCTCGTCCAGCATCCCGCCCATGCCTCCGGATCCGCCGCTCCGCTGGGACTTGTTCGACAGGTCGATCCACCCCATGCGATCGGCGATCCACACCACGACGGCCACGGCGGCCACCGCCCCCAGGAAGATCAACCAGTTCACGGCAGCGACGCTACGTGGACCGCGCAACGAGCGGATCAGCCGCGCGGGGGATTCTCATCATCCACACGTCTGGTTCATGAAGTCGTGGCGCACACTCGAACCAGCGGCGGCCGGGACGTCCCCCCTCAGCTCCGGCCGTCGCGTCCACCGTCGATCGCAACGGGGCTCACGGCACCCGCTCGAGCCACTCCTTCGTCGCGAACTTCGTCCGCACCAGCTCCTGCGCCCGCTCCCGCTCGGCCTCGGTCACGTGCCCCTCGGTCGCCCCGTACAGCCGGGTGAACGTGCCGATCAGCCGCTCGATGATCTCGGCGCGGGACAGCCCCGTCTGCGAGCGGAGCGGGTCGACCCGCTTCGCAGCGCTGGTCGTGCCCTTGTCGCTCATCTTCTCGCGCCCGATGCGCAGCACCTGCACCATCTTCTCGCCGTCCATGTCGTAGCTCATGGTGGCGTGGTGCAGCAGCGAACCGGTGCCGAGGCGCTTCTGCGCGGCCCCGCCGATCTTGCCCTTGGTCGAGGTGATGTCGTTGAGGGGCTGGTAGTACGCCTCGATGCCGAGCGACTTGAGCGCCTCGATCACCCACTCGTCGAGGAACGCGTACGAGTCGGCGAAGGTCATGCCCTGCACCAGGTCGGACGGCACGTAGAGCGAGTACGAGATCACGGCGCCGGCGTCCATGAACATCGCGCCGCCGCCGGAGATGCGTCGGACCACCTGCACGCCGTACTTCTCGGCGCCGACGGGGTCGACCTCGTTCTTGAGCGACTGGAACGAGCCGATCACGACGGCCGGCTGGTCCCACTCCCAGATGCGCAGCGTGGGACCGCGACGGCCGGCACCGACCTCTTCGGTCAGCACCTGGTCGAGCGCGAGGTGCTCGTTCGGGCTGATCGGCCCCTCGTGCACGATCTGCCAGTCGTGGTCGCGCCAGGTCGAGGCCCGCGACAGCGCGCGGCGCACCGCGACGCCGACGGACTCGGGCGTGAAGCCGAGCAGCACCGCATCGGTCGGCAGGGCCGCCCGCACGGCTGCGGCGACGCCAGCAGCGTCGGTGGTGACGGGAAGCCCGTTCACGGCCGCGTCGATGAGCGGCAGCGCGTCGTCGGGTTCCAGGAAGAAGTCACCCGCCAGGCGGAACTGCTGGATCGTGCCGTCGACGACTTCGAGGTCGACGACGACCAGCTTGCCTCCGGGGACCTTGTACTCACCGTGCATGCCGCAACCCTATTCCGGACGGCCGACGGCCCGGCAGTGAGCCGGCCTGGTGACGGCCTGGAGGCGCGTGGCGGCGCCGCCACGGGCCTCCAGTCCGCCGCCGGTCGCGTCGCAGGACGCGGCGAGCGCCGTCAGCGCGCGGTCACCCGGTCGAGCCACGCGACCAGGTCGCCGATGACCTCTGCGCGGTTCGTCTCGTTGTAGACCTCGTGGCGTGCGCCCTCGTACACTTGCACGGTCACGTCGGACAGCCGGCCGCGTCGGCGGTACGCCTGCGCCAGACGCTCGATCGAGCGCGGACCCCCGAGGGTGTCGTCGGAGCCGACCTGCAGCAGCATCGGCAGGTCGTGCGGGATCCCCCGCCGTGGCACACCGAGCAGCCGGAGGGTGTCGGCGAGCCCGAACAGCCCGATGACGTCGGCCTCGACCGCCAGGGGGTCGAGCGCCATCGCGTCGATGATCGTGCGGTCGCGGGTGAGCCACTCGTACTTGGTGGGCCCCGACCCCGCGTGCCGGGCGTTGAGGTCGCCGCTGTTCATCCAGCCGGGCAGCCGGTAGGCACTCGCGGACAGGACGACGCCGTCGTACCGGTCCGACGACGTGTTCACGATCCGCTGCGCCATGAGCGACCCCCACGAGTGCCCGAGCAGCACGAGCGGCAGCCCGGGTTCGTCGGCCCGCGCAACCGCGCTCATCTGCTCCACCGCGGCGATCGCCGCGCGCAACCCGCCGGGCCCGAGCCGCCCGAGCTTGGCGTGGTCGCCGTCCCACTGGGTCAGGCCGGTGCGTCCGTGCCCGCGGTGGTCGTTCGCGTGCACGGTGTAGCCGGCGCGCACCAGGTCCTGCGCGAGCGGTTCGTACCGGAGCCCGTGCTCCCCGACCCCGTGCGCGATCTGCACGACACCCTTCGGCCGCGCCGCACGCCAGGTCGAGTAGACGATCTCGACGCCGTGGGCGTCGGTGAACGAGGCGTCGCCACGAGCGGCGGAGAAAGTCGGCACCTCCGCATCTTCGCAGACGCGCTCCATCCCGGACCTGTTCACCCGGCGTTCACGCAGCGGGTTCGGGGCGGGCCTACCGTCCTGCGCATGGACGTCAT
This sequence comes from Curtobacterium sp. MCSS17_005, assembly GCF_003234225.2. NCBI lineage: Bacteria > Bacillati > Actinomycetota > Actinomycetes > Micrococcales > Microbacteriaceae > Curtobacterium > Curtobacterium sp. MCSS17_005. Next base: position 729,793 of record NZ_CP126258.1, on the reverse strand, counting down.
CGTCATCGTCACGCTGGTGATCGTCGTGGCCCTCGTGTTCGACTTCACGAACGGCTTCCACGACACCGCGAACGCCATGGCCACGTCGGTCGCCACGGGAGCGCTCAAGCCCCGGACCGCCGTGCTCATCTCCGCCGTGCTCAACGTGGTCGGCGCGTTCCTGTCCACCGAGGTCGCCAAGACCGTCTCGCAGGGCATCATCCGCGAGGGGCAGGACGGCATCCACATCTCCCCCACGATGATCTTCGCGGGGCTCGTCGGCGCGGTGCTCTGGAACCTGGCGACCTGGTACCTCGGGCTGCCGTCGTCCTCCACGCACGCGCTGTTCGGCGGGCTCATCGGCGCCTCGATCATCGGGGCGGGTCTGAACTCGATCAGCTGGGCGACGGTGGTGTCGAAGGTCGTGCTGCCAGCGCTGCTCTCCCCGGTCATCGCCGGCGTGATCGCCCTGGTCGCGACGTACCTGGCGTACATGCTCACGAAGAACGCGACGACGCACGGTGCGGCGACCGGGTTCCGGCACGGGCAGACGATCTCGGCGTCGCTGGTGTCGCTTGCACACGGCACGAACGACGCGCAGAAGACGATGGGCGTCATCACGCTGACCCTCATCGCCGCGAACTACCAGGCCGCCGGCACCGGTCCGGCGCTCTGGGTGATCCTGGCCTGCGGGCTCGCGATCGGCCTCGGCACGTACATGGGCGGCTGGCGGATCATGCAGACCGTCGGCAAGAAGATCTCCGACGTGCAGTCGCCGCAGGGCTTCGCCGCCGAGACGAGCTCCGCCGCGACGATCCTCATCTCGTCGCACCTGGGCTTCGCGCTCTCGACGACCCACGTGACGAGCGGCGCGGTCGTCGGCTCGGGCCTCGGCAAGAAGCTCGCCGACGTGCACTGGTCGGTCGTCGGCCGCATCGTCATCGCATGGGTGATCACGCTGCCGGCCGCTGCGGTGGTCGGGGCGCTCGCGACCTGGCTCGCGTCGACCTCGGCCTTCGGGCTGGTGCTCGTCGCGGTCCTCGCCCTGGCCGGCGGGCTCACCTTCTACGTGCTCGCCAAGCGCAAGCCGATCTCGCACGAGGACATCACGACCGAGTCCGGGCCGGCCGAGCAGACCGAGCCGCAGCCGACCGGCGCGACGAACTGAGGGGAACGACGATGGACATCGACTTCACCGCGATCGGCACGGTCGCCGGCGTCGGCTTCGTGGCCGCCGTGGGACTGGTGCTGGTGTACACGCTCGGCCTGCGGCTGCTCGGGACGGGGCAGCCGGACGACGCGGGCGGCGAGCGCACGCAGTACTCCGACGAGACCCCGCGCTCCGGGCACACCCCGCCGGCGGCACTGGCGGGAGCCGTTTTGTGCTTCGCGCTGTGCATCGCCGCGGTGCTGGCGGGCATCTGGCTCACGATCCCCCAGTTCCACTGAGGACGTTCCTTCCCAGAACACCCGCGATGCCTGGTGGAATCGGGCGTACCTGGTCAGAACTCCCGACCAGGTACGCCCGATCCGACCAGGTACGCCCGTTCCGACCAGGTACGCCCGGAACACATGCCTGGGATGATCGACGTGTGACCACCCACCACCACCTCGACGCCACGGTCGACACCGCCGTCGACGTCTTCACCGCCGAACGCCAGCCGGTCCTGACCGTGGAACCGGGCGACACGGTGACCGTCCGCACCCTGAGTGCCGCGGGCTACACGGAACGCCAGCCGGGCCCTGGCCTCGACGCCCCGACCCTGATCGACCCGCGCCGGGGCCACTGCCTGGTCGGGCCGATCGCCGTCGCGGGAGCACGTCCGGGGATGGTCCTGGCGGTGCACTTCGACGACCTCGTGCCCGACGACTGGGGCTACACGGCCTCGGGCGGGGTCGACTCCCCGGTGAACCGCGCACTCGGCCTGACCGACCCGGCATCGCGCGGCCCGCTCCTGTGGGACATCGACGTGTCCGCCGGCGTCGCCGTGAACCAGCTCGGCCTCGGGGTGCGGACGGCACCGTTCCTCGGCGTCGTCGGCGTCCCACCAGAGGCCACCGGGGAGCACTCGACGATCCCACCCCGCACGGTCGGCGGCGGCAACGTCGACTGCCGTGAGCTGATCGCCGGCTCGACGCTGTACCTGCCCGTGACGGTCCCGGACGCCCTGCTCCACGTCGGCGACGGGCACGCGGCCCAGGGCGACGGCGAGGTCTCCGGCACGGCGGTCGAGTGCGGCATGACCACGACGATGACCCTGACGCTCCTCGACCGGGCTCCGGTCGAGGGTGTGCACGCCGACACCCCCGCCGGACGCATCACCTTCGGCTTCGACGCCGACCTCAACGTTGCGACGGCCACGGCTCTCGACCGGATGGTCGACTGGATCGCCGGGCTGCACGGGATCGGCCGCGCCGAGGCACTCGCGATGGCGAGCGTGGCGGTGAGCATGCGCATCACGCAGGTCGCGAACCGCACGTGGGGCGTGCACGCCCTGCTCCCGCACGACGCGATCCTGACGGACGCGCGGCTCTGAAGGCCGGGAGGCCCGCCCAGCGCGAGCCGACCGGCGCACGCTGGGCGGGCCTCCCGTCCGACGTTCCTTCCCATCGCACCCGCGCTGGAAGGCGGAAACGGGCGTACCTGGTCGGAAGAACCGACCAGGTACGCCCGTTTCGACCAGGTACGCCCGGAACGACCAGGTGCACCGAAGCCGTCAGTGGGCGGAGTAGCCGCCGTCCACCAGGTGGTAGCTGCCCGTGATGAACGAGGCCTTGTCGCTCAGCAGGAACAGCACGAGCGCGGCGACCTCGGCGTCGGTGCCGAGCCGCTTCGAGGCGTGCTCGTCCTCGAGTGCCGCGATGGCCTCGGGTGAGAGCGACTTCCGGAGCAGCGGGGTGTCGATGAACCCGGGGCCCACGGCGTTTGTGCGGACGCCCTGCGACGAGTACTCGAGCGCGGCGACCTTGGTCAGTCCGGCGAGCGCGTGCTTGGAGGCGACGTAGGCCGCGTTCTGCGCCATGCCGACCGTACCGAGCACCGACGCCATGTTCACGATCGCGCCACCGCCGGCAGCCACCATCGCGGGGATCTCGTAGCGCAGCCCGTAGAAGACGCCGTCCAGGTCGACCGCACGGACGCGGTCCCAGGCGGCGATGTCGTACTCGCCGATCGGCTGCGGTGCTGCGCCGATGCCGGCGTTGTTCACGGCGAGGTGCAGTGCGCCGAACGTGTCCACCGCGAACTGCACCATGCGCTCGTTGTCCGCGGCGACCGCGGAGTTCGCCTCGAACGCGCGAGCGGTGCCACCGGCCTCCACGATCGACGCGGCGACGCGCTCGGCGCCCGCCAGGTTGATGTCGGCGACGACCACCGTGGCACCCGCCGCGGCGAGCTCCTTCGCGACGGACTCGCCGATGCCGCTGCCACCGCCGGTGACGACGGCGACCTTGCCCTCGAACTCGGACATGTTCTCCTTCTCTCTCGGCAACACGTGTTGTCTACAACAACGGTACACCCGAAATGAAGTTCGTTCGCTGAACTAATGAGATAGGCTAACGATCGATGACCGATGCCACCGACCTCCGCATCGCGGTGAACCGGCTGTCCCGCACACTCCGTGGCCAGAAGGCAGACTCGAGCGTCACGGACGCGCAGTTCTCCGCCCTCGCCCGACTGCACCGCGACGGCGCCATGACCCTGGCCGACCTGAGCCGACAGGACGGCGTCACCCCGCCGTCGATGACGAAGACCGTCGCGGTGCTGGTCGAGCGGGGCCTGGTGTCGAAGTGCGGGCACGGCGACGACCGCCGCAAGGTGCTGCTCGGTGCGACACCCGCCGGAGCCGCCTTCGTCGAGGAGACCCGACGCCGCCGCGACGACTGGCTCTCCCCGCGACTCGCAGCGCTCACCGCCGACGAGCGGAGCACCCTCGCCGACGCCACCGAGATCATGAGGAGGCTGGCCCAGCAGTGACCGCCATGTTCCGCTCTCTCGCCGGACGCAACTACCGCATCTGGTTCGCCGGGGCCCTGGTGTCGAACGTCGGCACCTGGATGCAGCGCACCGCCCAGGACTGGATCGTGCTGACCCAGCTCTCGGACAACAACGCCGTCGCGGTGGGCATCACGATGGCCCTGCAGTTCGGCCCCCAGCTGCTGCTCCTGCCGCTCACCGGGCTCGCCGCCGACCGGTTCGACCGCCGGAAGATGCTCATGCTCACCCAGGGCCTGATGGGCTTGCTCGGACTGGGACTCGGCGTCATGGTCCTCACGCACACCGCCACCCTGCTCGCGCTGTACGGCTTCGCCCTGGCACTCGGCATCGTCGCCGCATTCGACGCCCCGATCCGGCAGGCCTTCGTCTCCGACGTCGTGCAGGGCGAGGACGTGTCCAACGCCGTCGCCCTGAACTCCGCATCGTTCAACGCCGCACGCCTGATCGGCCCCGCGGTGGCCGGTGTGCTCATCGCGGCGATCGGTTCCGGATGGGTGTTCGTCATCAACGCCGGGTCGTTCCTGGCCGTCCTGCTCGCACTCCGGTTCGTCGACCCCGCCCAGCTCGCCGAACGGGTCCGGGCGGGCCGCGGCAAGGGGCAGATCGTCGCCGGCTTCCGGTACGTCCGCACCCGACCCGACATCGTCGTCGTGCTCTGCATGATCTTCGTCGTCGGCACGTTCGGCGTGAACTTCCCGATCTTCACCTCGACGATGGCGCGGGTCGAGTTCCACCAGGGCGCCGGCGAGTTCGGGCTGCTCAACTCGGTGATGGCGATCGGCTCGGTGCTCGGCGCGCTGCTGTCCGCCCGCCGGGACAAGCCGAGGATGCGCACCCTCGTGCTCGCCGCCGGCGGGTTCGGGCTCGCGTGCACGGCCGCTGCCCTCGCCCCGACGTACTGGACCTTCGCGATCGTGCTGGTGTTCGTCGGGCTCGCGTCCCTGACCTTCATGACCACCGCGAACGCCCTGGTGCAGACGACGACGAAGCCCGCGATGCGCGGTCGCGTGATGGCGCTCTACATGGCGATCTTCGCGGGCGGCACCCCCATCGGCGCCCCGCTCGTCGGTGCCGTCGCCGACGCCTTCGGCCCGCGCTGGGCGATCGTCGTCGGCGCGGCCTCGGGCTTCGTCGCACTCGGGATCGCGCTCGTCTGGCTCGTCCGGTACCAGCGGGTCCGGCTGCGCTACGACGCCGGCTCGCGGCTGCACCTGGCGATCACGCACGCCGTACCGGTGGTCGGCTCACGCGCGGCGCTCCGCCGCGAGCTGGAACGCGACGAGACGCTCGCCGACCGCTCCAGCGCCGTCTGACGGACCGGCGGGTCGCCCTGCCCGTCGGCCGATGGCCGCGCCGACCGTCGGACGGGAGGCCCGCACCGGCGTCGCCACGAGCCTCCCGTCCGACGCCACCCGGACCCACCGCAGCGGTCGCGACGCGCGGACCGGCCCGGTCCCGCCGCACGCGCGCCCGGTCGGCTCAGAGCACGGGTGCGGACGACGCGAAGACACGCTCGTCGAGGGCCGCAGCGACGCGGTCGGCAGCCACCGCCAGCCGCTGCCCGACGTCACCCGCCACCGCGAGCGCCGACTCTTCGGGGATGCCGTCGAGCAGGGCGCGGACCTCGTCGAACCCGGCGACCTCGTCCGCGATGCAGGACGGGGCGACGTCGGCCAGGCACTCGGCCGCGCGGTGCACCGTGAAGCGCAACGACCGCGGACTGTGCGCGTCGAGGAGCAGGAAGGCGGCGGCGTCGGACGGCACCGGGGCGTGGTCGCGGCCGCGCAGGAAGGCCTCGCCCGCACCGCACGCCCGGAGCGCCGCCGTCCACGAGGTGACCGCGTCCGGCTCGAGCAGCCGCGACGCCAGCAGCCGGGCGGTGGAGGCGCAGCGGGTGAGCGAGCGTCCGAGGGTGAAGAACTCCCACACCTCGTCACGGCTGGCGTCCCCCTCGACCACCCCGATGGCGAGGGCACTGCGCTCCCGCACCCAGCCGAGGAACTCGTGCGCCCGGTCGGGGGCGATCTTCCGGGGCATCCGCGACCGCGTGACGTCGAGGCAGTCCCAGAGCTCGCTCGACACGACCTCGCGGGCACGGCGTGCGTGGTCGCGGGCGACGGCGACCGCGGCGGCGATGGACGCGGGTTCGTGCCGGTCGAGCGCGAGGGCGTCGACGGTGGCGGCACGGTCCGGGTCGTTCGCGGGGCCGGTGGTCCCGATGACGCTGCGGAGCTCGGTGGACACAAGCCGGTCGTCGTCGAGGGTCCCTGGTTCGCGACGCGCGACGTAGACGTCGAGCAAGCGTGCGACGACGTCGGTGCGCTCCACCGCGCTCCCCACGTGGAAGACGTTCCCCGCGAGGCGGCTCAGCACGGCTGCTCCTGCATGTCCAGAACCTAACGAGCCGGCGTTGCCGGGGTGTTACAGAACCGAGTCACGGGTGTTGCAGGTGTCCCGTCTCCGCGCTCGCTAGACAATCTAACTAGAGCGTCTAGCATTGGGGCATGACGTCCGAGGTGATGACCAGCACCGCGGGGTACTGGTACGAGGACTCCGCGGTCTCCGCCGTGGACGTCGTCAATGCCCTGCGGCGGTACCGGACGGCCGAGAGCGCCGCCCAGCGCCGAGCGCGCGAGGCACTGGGGATCGGCGAGAACGCCCTGCTGGCGATCCGGTTCCTGATCGACGCCGAGCACGACGGCCGCACCGTCAACGCGAAGGACCTCGCCGAGCGGCTCGAGATCACGGCGGCGTCGACGTCGGCGCTCGTCGACCGGCTCGTCCGCAGCGGTCACGTCGAACGGCACGCCGACCCGAACGACCGCCGTGGCGTGGTCCTCACCGCCACCGGCACCTCGATGCGGCACGCGCTCCGGGTCATCGAAGAGCTCGACGCCCGCGCGCTCGAGGTCACCGAGCACCTGCCGAGCAACGAGATGGCCGTCGTCGTGGACTTCCTCGACGAGATGGTCCGCGTCGTGGACGAGCTCGACGCCGGGTCGGACCACTCCCGTCGCGCGTAACCTGGACCGCATGGACCCTCGCGGCGAGCACCACCCCGAGGACGACATGCCGTTCGCGGAGCTCGACTCGCGGGCCCGTGCCGACGCAGCACTCCGACGGATCCAGGCCGGGTCAGATCCGGCTCGTGAGGCGTTCGACCTCGCCAACACCATGAACGACGAGGCCGTGGGGCGGCTCACGAAGCGCCTGCGGCGGTTGTTCCGTCGGGGCTGATCGGTCGGCGGAACCGTTCGTGTGCGCGTGCGTGTGCCCGTGCGTCAGAACGCGGTGCCGACCGCGGCGATGTCGTCGCCCCCGTGCCCGGCTGCGCTGGCATCGGCGTAGACGCGCCCGAGTGCCTCGAGCAGTGTGGTGGACACCCCGGCGGTCCGGGCGGCATCGGTGATGAGTCCGATGTCCTTCCGCAGCCCGTCGAGTGCGAACTGGGCGGGGAACTCGCGGGCGATCATCGCGGCGCCCTTGGTGTGGGCGTACGCGGAGTCGCTCGCGCTGCCCTCGATGGCCTGCAGGAACAGCGCGGGGTCGAGCCCGAGCGCCGCCGCGAGGGCGAGGGACTGCCCGGTCGCCGCGGTGATCGAGGCGATCCAGGCGTTGGCGGCGAGCTTCAGGGCGGTGCCGTCCCCGACGTGGTCGCCGGCGCGGACGGTCTTCGCGCCGATCGCGTCGAGCACGGGGTCGACACGGTCGAGCAGGTCCGCGGGGCCGGCCGCGAGCATCGTGAGCTTGCCCTGTTCGGCGGGGGCCTTCGTGCCGAGCATCATCGCCTCGACCAGGGTGATGCCGTACTTCTCGGCCAGTTGCACGACCGTCGCGGTGCCGTCGACCCCGATCGTCGAGGCCTGCACCCACACGGCGTCGGTCGGGGCGTCGCCGGCGGCCTGCTCGAGGACGTCGACGACCGCATCGGTGTCGAACAGGGTGAGCAGGACGACCTCGGCGTGCTCGACGGCAGTGCCCGGGTCGCTCGCCACCGTGGCACCGCGGTCACCCAGGGATGCGGCCTTGTCGGCACTCCGGTTCCAGACCGTCACCTCGTGGCCGTCGCGGAGCAGTGATCCAGCCACGCCGGCGCCCATCGCACCCGTCCCCAACACCGTCACTCGCACGTGCGTCTCCGTCCTGGCGCGACACCGTGCCGCGACCGTCCCGACGCTACGCCGACGCCGTCAGAGGAGCCCGCGAGCCCGGAGCCAGGCGGCCGGGTCGATCGGGGTGCCGGCCACGATGACCTCGAAGTGCAGGTGGGCGCCGGTCGAGACGCCCGTGTTGCCGACGGCCCCGAGCCGCTCCCCCGCGCCGAGGACCTGCCCGGGGCGGACGTCGATCACCGACAGGTGCCCGTACCGGGTCGCGGTGCCGTCGGCGTGCTGCAGGAGGACCTGGTTGCCGTAGCCACCGAGGACACCCGCCGAGACGACCCGGCCGGGCAGCGCGGCGACGACCGGGGTCCCGACGGTCGCGGCGAAGTCGACCCCCTGGTGGTTCGACGAGCAGGCCGCGCAGCCGACGACCCAGCGGGAGCCGAAGCCACCGGCGTTCGGGATCGCACCGACCGTCGGGCGCGCGGCCCCACCGGTCGGGCCCGCGCCACCGGGGACCCGGAGTGCTGCGGCTGCACGGCCGACCGAGAAGTCGTCGCGGCCGGCGGTCGGACCGGTCGAACCGTCGGCGACGAAGTGCTGCATGCCGACGGCGGCCGACGTGGGTTCCGGAGCGCCCGGAGCGGCGACGGCGGTCTGCGGGGAGCCGACCGCGACGAACAGGCACGTGACGGCGGTCACCGCCGCGGCGGGAAGTGTCCGCCGGGCGGGGATCCGGAACGAGGCAAGGCGACGGCGCGCGGGAGCGGCGGCCTGCGTGGGCCGGCTCGGCTGCGCGGCCTGCGTGGCCCGAGTGGGCCGGGTGGAAGCCGGGGTGGCGGGAGGGGGCACCGCCACCCCGGCGGCTCGGAGGGGCCCGGGCTGTGCAGCGTGCCGGGCACGGCGCAGCGGGGGCTCGGTCGGTCGGTCGGCGGTACGGCGCTCGGCTCCGCGCGGGCGTCGGGGCAGACCGTCGTCGAGGGTCGTCATCGTGCGCCGACCGGCCCGGTCAGACGCGGACGACGCCGTCACGGGCGATCCGGTCCAGCTCGCACACGATGGCGTCGACGACCGCTCGGGTGATCGCGTCGGCGACGGTCTCGACCAGGACGAGGTGCTCGGGGCGGATCGTGACCTCGGTCACCAGGGCCGATGCCACCCGCACCGGGATCTCGTCGATCGCGGCGACGAGCGCGGCCGGCACCAGCGTGGAGTCACCCGGGCGGACGGGCGCGGACATCGGCGAGGTCGGCACCGGGGTCACGACGGCGAGCGCCGGCGACGGGGTGGAGTGCACGGTGGAGTGCGGAGCGTCGGCCTGATCGCGACGCTGGGCGATGGAGTCGAAGAGCGGGGTGGAGGACATGCTGCGGACGGTCCGATCTGGATGTCGTGGCTGGTCGTTCTCGGGCGACCGGCGATGGCGGCGTGCCGAGCGGCACGTCCGCCATTCAACCATCGATATTTCAGATGTGCAATAGTGACCGGACAGTAGGGGTGATCAGTCGGGGTCGACGGCGGCAGCGGTCGGGTCGTCCGGCTGCAGCGCCCGACGGACCCGCTCCACGATCGTCGCGGGCGGGTTGTTGTAGGTGTTCGCCGGCTCCTGGCCGCTGAGCTCCTGGATCGCCGCCATCACCGCATCGGTTGCGTGGCGTCGAGCACGGCCGGACGACGCCTCGCCGAAGGACGACAGGTCGATCGGCTGCCCGAACTCGATCGTCACGCGGGCGAGCTTCGGCAGCCGGGACCCGACCGGCTGCACGTCCTCGGTGCCGGTGAGCGCGACGGGGACCACGGGGGCGCCGCTCGTCAACGCCAGCCACGCCACGCCAGTGCGGCCCTTGTAGATCCGGCCGTCGAGCGAGCGCGTGCCCTCCGGGTAGATCGCGAACGCCTCGCCCTCCTGCAGGCGTGCCAGCCCGAGGTCGAGGGCCTGCTGGGCCGCCGCACCCGCGCCACGCTCGACCCCGATGGCGCCGATGCCACCGAAGAACGCCCGCGAGACGGCTCCCTTGAGACCCGAACCCGTGAAGTACTCCTGCTTCGCCAGGAACGACACCTTGCGCGGTGCCATGAGCGTGATCGCGGGCGAGTCGATGAACGAGCGGTGGTTACTCGCGAGGATCACCGCACCCCGCTTCGGGACGTTCCGACGACCGATGATCTTCGGGCGCCACAGCAACCGGGCGAGCGGGGTCACCACCGCGCGACTGAGCACGGTGGCGAACTTCGTCGAACCGGACACCGGACCTCCTCGTGGTGACGAGCTACCGAGTGTAATGAGGCGCGCGGAGGGCACATGCCCGGAACGGCATGCAGTGGTGGCAGGGGGTCAGTCGGCCGCGGCGACGACGTCGAGGACCGCGCGCCCGTACCGTTCGAGCTTCGCTGCGCCGACGCCGGAGATCTCGCCGAGCTGGTCGATGTCGGCCGGGCGGACGGCCGAGATGCCCCGGAGCGTCGCGTCGTTGAACACCACGTACGCGGGGACGCCCTGCTCGCGGGCCTCGGCTGCACGCCAGGCACGCAGGGCCTCGAACAGGCCGACGGCTTCCTGCGGCATGTCGGTGACGACGGTCCGTCGACTGCTGCGGCCGGCCCGCGGAGCCTTGACCGGGTCGCGACGCATCCGTACCTGCACCTTGCCGGTCAGGACCTCGGCGCTCGTGGGACTGAGGACGACCGTGCCGAAGCCGTCGCCCGACACCGCCGCGTAGCCCTGGGCCAGCACCTGTCGTGCGACCGCGCGCCACTCGCCCTCGGACAGATCGGCGCCGATGCCGAAGGTCGCAAGGGTGTCGTGTTGGAGTTCCTGCACGCGGGGCGACCGCTTGCCGATCAGGATGTCGACGAGGTGCGAGACGCCGTACCGCTGGCGGCGCTCACGCTCGAGCCGCACGACGGTGGACAGCAGCTTCTGCGCGGGGACGGTGCCGTCCCACGACTCCGGCGGCGCGATGCACGTGTCGCAGTTGCCGCATGCCGTGCTCTCCTGCCCGAAGTACGCGAGCAGCCGCACCCGGCGGCACTCGATCGTCTCGCACAGGCTGAGCATGGCGTCGAGGTGGGCGCTGAGCTGCCGACGGTGTGCGGCGTCGCCCTCGGACTGGTCGATCATCCGCCGCTGCTGCACGACGTCGTTCAGGCCGTACGCGAGCCACGCGGTGGCCGGCAGCCCGTCACGACCCGCACGGCCGGTCTCCTGGTAGTAGCCCTCGACCGACTTCGGCAGGTCGAGGTGCGCCACGAACCGGACGTCGGGCTTGTCGATGCCCATGCCGAACGCGATCGTCGCCACCATGACGACGCCGTCCTCGCGCAGGAACGTCGACTGGTTGCGGGCACGCACCCGGGCGTCGAGGCCCGCGTGGTACGGCAGGGCGTTGATCCCCTGCTCGGCCAGGGCGGTCGCGGTGCGCTCGACGGAGTTGCGGGACAGGCAGTACACGATGCCGGCGTCGCCGCTGTGCTCCGTGCGGATGAAGGTGAGCAGCTGCTGCAGCGCGCCGGTCTTCGGTTCGATGCGGTACTGGATGTTCGGCCGGTCGAAGTCGGCGACGAAGTGCGCGGCGTCGTCGAGGCCGAGCCGGGCGGAGATCTCGCGGTGGGTCTGCGGCGTCGCGGTGGCGGTCAGGGCGATGCGCGGCACCGTCGGCCACCGCTCGTGCAGGACGCTCAGCTCGAGGTAGTCCGGGCGGAAGTCGTGCCCCCACTGGGCGACGCAGTGTGCCTCGTCGATGGCGAACAGCGAGACGCGCGCCCGGTCGAGGAGCGCACGGGTGGACTCGAGCCGGAGCCGCTCGGGCGCGAGGTAGAGCATGTCGACCTCGCCCTGCACGACCGCACGCTCGACCCGGGACCGTTCGTCGGGGCCCTGCGTGGAGTTGAGGAACGCGGCGCGCACACCGTTCGCCGCCAGGGCGTCGACCTGGTCCTGCATGAGGGCGATGAGCGGCGACACCACGACCCCGACGCCGTCACGGACGAGCGAGGGCACCTGGTAGCAGAGGGACTTGCCACCACCGGTCGGCATGAGCACCAGGGCGTCGCCACCGCCCACCACCTGGTCGATGATGGCCGCCTGCTCGCCGCGGAAGTCGTCGTAGCCCCACACACGGTGCAGCACGTCGAGCGCAGCGGCACGGGGTGCGGACACGGCAGCAGGAGCAGGCACGGCAGCGGGCGCGGGCGTGGTGCTCATGCCACGAGCCTACGGGCGACCGGCGACACCCACCGCACTGTCCACAGCACCGTCCGTGCCGGAGCCGGCACGGTGGTCGGGACCGGCCACGTCGTCGGCGCGGGCCGGCGTGGTCGCCCAGCCCGTGCCTCCAGGCCGGATCCAGCGGGCGCCGCCCGCCCAGGCCGGGGTCACACCGCGGAACCGGGGTGCCTCGTGCCCGGCGAACCGGCGGTCCAGCCCCCGCCACCACGCCAGGAACTCGACCATGCCCCAGAACGCGAGCGACGTGAGGAGGGTGACGAGGGTCCCCTGCCAGGTGCCGTTCGCGTCCGACGAGGTCAGGTCGACCTTCGACCAACCGGGCGCCTGCAGCACGAAGATCATGATGTTGTTGAAGGCGTGCTGCAGGACCGTCGCCTCCAGCCCGCCGGTCCGGAGGACGATGATCGCCGCGATCAGGCCGAACGAGCCGACGTCGAGGATGCCCCAGACGTTGTAGCCGTTCGGGATGTGCAGCACCGCGAAGACGACCGTCGAGACCGCCACGGCGATGACGGTGCCGACGCGACGCGGGATCCACGACGCGACGGTCTGCATGAGGAAGCCGCGGAAGATGTACTCCTCGGCAGCGCCCTGGAACGGGACGAGCAGGACGACGAGGACGATCGTCAGGGTGAGGGTGCCGAGGGAGACCGTCGACTGGCCGATCGCGTCGTGGTTCCAGGCGAAGCCGCCGTCGGTCGTGATCATCCCGCCGTCCCAGAACAGGCCGGTCTGGACGACGAACATGACCGCGGCGATGACGAGCGTCGGCAGCAGGCACCACGCCGTCCAGGCCCACCGGACCCGGAACCGCGTCGACGACAGGATGCCGGCCGGTCCGATCCGCGCGATCTTCACGGCGAGCAGGATGCCCGGCAGCAGGACCACGAGCGAGACGAGCGACAGCGACAGGATCAGCGGGTCGGTGGGGTCGAGCGCGCCACCGGCCAGGTCGTTCTGCAGGTCGATCAGGGCTTGCGGCCCCTGCGTTGCGCCGATCGGCACGAAGTACGCGACCGCGATGACGATCTGCGACACGAGGTACCACCCCGCCAGGAACGCGAGGGCGACGAGCGGCCGCCACCACCTCCAGCGCGCGTCGATCCGGGGCAGGCGCTGGTAGGGAACACTCACGCACCGCAGGGTACCGGGCCGGGCAGGATGGGAGCCGTGCTCACCGTCCTGTTCGGCCTGTCCGGCGCGATCGTCTACGGGTTCGCCGACTTCCTGGGCGGACTCGCCTCGCGCCGGGTCCGGCCGGTCGTCGTCACGGCGGTGGCCGCCGCGATCGGGATCGTGCCGTTGCTCGTCGGACTGGTGGTCCTGGGTGGCGTGTTCTCGTGGCCGGCCGCGGTCTGGGGTGCGGTCGCCGGGCTCTCCGGCGGCGTCGGGGTGCTGCTGCTCTACGCGGCACTCGCGATCGGACCGATGAGCGTGCTCTCCCCCGTCACCGCCGTCTTCGCGGCCGTCGTGCCGGTGCTCGTCGCGGTGTTCCGCGGCACCGTGCTGTCGCCCGTGGCCAAGGGCGCGCTCGTGGTCGCGGTCGTCGCGGTGGTCCTGGTCGCGGTGGTCCGGGACGCCTCGGGCGCGCGGCTCACCGCCCGGGGCGTGGTCGCCGCCACCGTCGCCGGGTGCGGCTTCGGCGGGATCGTGCTGGCCTACGACATGACGCCGTCGGACTCGGGCATCGCACCCCTCGTGGTCGCGCGGGTGCTGCAGGCGGTGCTGCTGGGTGCGGCGGCGATCGTCGTCGTGCTCCGGACGGGAGGCCCGGTGTCCGCCCCGACGTCGGCCCGCCCCGACGGGGCTGCCGCCGTCCGCGGGCCTCGGTCGGGTCGCACATGGGGTCCGCGGCTGCTGGTCATCGTCGCCGTGTGCGGCGTCTTCGACGCGATGGCGAACGTGTTCATCCAGGCGGGGCTGCACAGCAGCGACGACCCGGCGACCCTGCCCGTCGTGAGTGTGCTCAACGCGCTCTACCCGATCGGGACGGTGGTGCTGGCCGGGGTGGTGCTGCGAGAGCGGTTGACCGCGCAGCAGTGGATCGGCATCGTGCTGGCGTTCGTCGCGTCGGTGGCGCTGGCGTTGGCGTAGGGCGCGGGTCGCGGCAGGGCCGGGCGGGGCCGGGCACGGTGCCGAGTCGTTCGAACCGTGCGAGGTTGACCGCCCGGTACGGACTTGCAGCACCGCACCGAGCCGCCAACGCCGCACCGGATGAGCGGACCCGCACGGTGCGACGGGCGGGCGCGGTCAGGCGTCGGGGATGAGGCGCTTGCCGAGCGAGACCGTGCGGTCGTCGGTGTAGCCGAGGGACGCGTAGAACCCGAGCACCTGCTCGTTGCCCGCACGCACCTGCAGGTTGAGCTTCGGGCAGCCGAGGTCGGTCAGGAGCCGCTCGAACTCGGCCATCAGGGTGCGACCGAGGCCGGAGCCCTGCAGGTCCAGGCGCACGGCGAGGTAGTTCACCCAGCCGCGGTGCCCGTCGAAGCCGGCCATGCCCGCGGCGACGACGCCGGTGTCGGTGTCGGTGTCGTCGGTACTGGTGTCGGCGGCGTCCGGCTCGGCGACCAGGAAGAGCTCGGGCTGGACGGTCAGCTTGCGCGCGATGTCACGTCGGGGGTCGTTCCAGGGTCGGACGAGGCCGCACGATTCCCACAGGGCGACGACCGCGTCGGTGTCCTCGGTGCGGAAGGGGCGGATCCGGTACTCCATGCCCCCACGTTAACGGGGGTGGGGAGAACGTCGTCACCGGCCTGTCGCCGTGATCTGATAGACCTGTCCGACCACCCAGCCGATCAGGAGCCCCGTGACCGCACACGACACCCTCCCGTCGCGCCGCAGCGCACGGGACGACGAAGCCGGTTCGCGGTCCCGGCGTTCCCCGCGCAGACGCCAGACGGTCGGCGGTGCGATCGTGTCGCTCGTCGCCGAGTTGCTCATCATCGCGGGCGCCGGCACCGGCCTGTACGTCGTGTGGACGGCGTGGTGGACCGACGTGGTCGCCGTGAACGAGCAGACGAAGCTCGTGCAGGGCCTCGACCAGGTCAAGACACCGAAGGTCGAGGGCACCGAGCACCGCGGCACCGCACCCGTGCTGGACGAACCGCCGGGGTTGTCGGACGTGTTCGGCACGATGCAGATCCCCCGGTTCGGCAAGGACTACAACCGGCCGATCGGCGAGGGCACGGATCGTGAGCAGGTCCTCAACACCATCGGGCTCGGCCACTACCAGGACACCGCGATGCCCGGCGCACCCGGCAACTTCGCCATCGCCGGACACCGGGTCACCTACGGCAAGCCCCTCAACCAGATCGCGGAGCTCAAGAAGGGCGACTCGGTCGTGGTCCGGGTCACCGACGCGAAGACGAAGTTCGACGTCTGGTACGTCTACAAGGTCACCGACAGCCAGATCGTCACGCCCGACAAGATCGAGACGATCGCGCCGGTGCCGAACGAGCCGGGCGTGGAACCGACCCCCCAGGACCGCTGGCTCACGCTGACCGCCTGCCACCCGATGTGGTCCGCGGCGGAGCGGTTCGTGACGCACGCGAAGCTCGACTACTGGATGCCCGCGTCCGAGGGCACCCCGAAGGAACTCTCGGAGACCGCCAAGTGATCTTCCCCCTGGTCTGGCGGCTGCTGCCCGGCCCCACCGCCCTGAAGGTGCTCGAGTTGCTCGTGCTCCTCGTCGCCATCGTGTTCGTGCTGTTCCAGTGGGTCTTCCCGTGGATCGCGGCGGACATCCTGCCGCCGCCGGACGGCACGGTGGAGTCGACGCCGACCCCGTAGCGTCAGGTCAGGCAGGTCTGGTCTGGTCAGGTCGGGTCGGGTCAGACCGTGGTCGTCACCTGCGACCCGCCGGCCGGGGTGCGTCGCACGGCGATCCGCTCCGGGATCCGCTGCTTGAGTTCCTCGACGTGGCTGACGATCCCGACCTGTCGTCCGCCCGCGGTCAGTCGCGACAACTGCCCGATGACGTCGTCGAGGGTCTCGGGGTCGAGCGTGCCGAACCCCTCGTCGACGAACAGGGTGCCGAGCGAGACCCCGCCGGCCTCGGCCTGCACGACGTCGGCGAGGCCGAGCGCCAGGCACAGCGACACGGTGAACGTCTCGCCGCCGGACAGGCTGCGGGGATCGCGGACGGTGTCGGTCGTGTGGTCGTGCACGGCGAGGGCGAGCCCCGTCCGTCGCGACCGTGACCCGGATTCCCGTTCGTCGGAGGTCTCGAGGGTGAAGCGCCCGGCGAGCATGCCGCGCAACCGGTCGTTCGCCGCTGCCACGACGTCCTCGAAGCGCCGCATGAGCACGTAGGTGCCGAGCGTGATGCCGGTCGGGTTGACCGACGCCACCCCGTTCGCGACGTCGGCGAGCCGGACGACCGCGCGGCTGCGGGCCGAGGTCTCCTGTCGCGCGCGGACGGTGCGGTCGACCTCGGTCGCACACTGTTCGACGGCCTCGGCACGGTGCGCTGCGGTGACCGCGAGCCGGGTGGCCTCGTCGAGCTCGGCCGTCGCGCGGACCCGTTCGGCCTGGGCCGCCGGCACGTCGAGCTGCTCCGGATCGTCTTCGGCCGCCTGCACCACCGCCGGGTCGTCGAGCCCTGCCCGCACGACGGCGCGTTCGGCCTCGGCTGTACTGATGCTGCTGCGGAAGCGTGCGACGGTGTCGGGCTCGAGCAGGCCGGCTCGTGCGGCGTCGACGTCGGGGAACCCCTGCTCGTCCAGGACCCGGGCGACCTCGGCGCTGCGCTCGTCGCGGGCTCGGGCTGCGGCAGCCGCGCGGTCGTCGGCCTCGGCGACGGCGCGGAGCACCGTCAGCCGTCCGTCGAGCTCGTCGACCACGGCCCGGAGCGAGACCGGCGCGCTGTCGCTGTTGTTGTCGCTGTCGAGCAGTGCTGCGAGCCGGTCGATCGCGTCGTGCACGGATCGCAGGTCGGCCTCGAGCCGCTCGGCGTCGGAGGCCGCGGTCGACGCGAGCACCGTGCGCCGGGCGTCGAGGTCGTTCCGCTCGCGCTCGAGCGCCCGCGTCGCGGTGTCGTGCGCCGTCCGCTCGCGCTCGTGCTCCAGCACCAGCGCCGCAGCGTCGTGCGCCGCTCGGACCCGCTCGTCGGCGGCCACCGCCATGGCGTCGAGGGCGACCGTGTCGACGGCGCCGACGACGTCGGTCAGTCGGAGGTGCTCGGCGCGCTCGACGGCCAGGTCGGCCGCGGCGTCGGCGAGCTGCTGGTCTGCCAGACGTGTGGCGTCGCCCGCTGACTCCACCGCCTGGATCGTCGGGTGGTCGTCCTGCGGCGCGGCCACCGACGGGTGCGCCGTCGATCCGCAGACCGGGCAGGGGTCGCCGGGGGTCAGCGCGGCACCGAGCTCTCCGGCGAGCCCGGCGATCCGCCGCTCGCGCAGGGAGCGTTCGGCGTCGAGCGCCTCGGTGGCCCGACGCCGGGCATCGGCCACGACGCGTTCGGCACCGGCGACGCGCTGCTCGGCGCGGTCGCGAGCGGCCAGGTCGGCGCGGAGCGACTGCACCCGGGCGACCTCGTGCGCGGCGGCGTCGGCGTCGGCAGCGGTCGTCGAGGCGGTGCGGGCGGCCTCGACGATCCGGGCTCGTTCCGTCGGCCGGGCTTCGAGCGCGGTGTCGAGGGCGGCGAGGTCGTCGGTGAGGCGCGATGCGGTCGCGGTGGCCTCGGCGATGGCGGTGCGCCTGGTGTCTGCATCGGCCTCGACCGCGACGAGGTGCCGGACGTCGGACAGGGCGTCGGACAGGGTGTCGCGGCGCCGGGCGACCTGCTGTGCGTCGACGGCGCGGAGTGCGTGCTGGTCGCGCAGTCGGGCGGCTGCCGCGGCGGTGTCGTCCGCCCGGACGGCTGCGGCGTCGAGGCCGTCGGCCACCGCGGCGACCCGGGCGGCGCGCTCGGCCGTCGCGACCGCGGCCCGTGCCTGCTCGATCGCCGGGGCGTCGTCGTCGAGGAGCGCCTGCCGCCGCAGCAGCGCCGCTCGTCGCTCGAGGGCGGCCGCTCGGGCCGTCACCGATCGTTCGTGTTCGGTCGCCACCGTCGCGGCGGCAGCCGCAGCCGTCCGGGCCGCCCCGGCGGCATCGGCCGTCGCGCGGAGGGACGCCACCGTGCCGGGGACCACGGACTCGTCGGCCTCGGCGAGGTCGGCCGCCTGCGCGAACCGGGCCAGGGCGTCGCGGACGCGGTCGTCGGCCCCCTCGACCTCGGCCTGCACGGCTCGGCGGCGAGCGGCGAGCTCGTCGGCGGTGCGGTCGTAGACCTGGGTGCCGAACAGCGACTGCAGGAGCTTCCGGCGGTCTTCCCCCGGGGAGCGAAGGAACCGTGCGAACTCGCCCTGCGGCAGCACCACGGTCTGCAGGAACTGCGCGCGGTCGAGCCCGACGATCCGGGCGATCTCGACCCCGACCTCGGGGATGCGGGACGACATGGGTTCGCCGGCGACGTCGGTCGGCGCGGCGAGTCGGAACAGCTGCACGGACGCCTGCTGCTTCACCGTGCCGGTCCCCCGCTGCTTCGGGCGGTCGTACTGCGGGGTGCGCCGAACCCGGTACGTGCCCGCACCGGTCTCGAACACGAGCTCGACGAACGGTTCGACCGCGGGGTCGGCGTGCTGGCTGTGCAGCCGGTCGGAGCTGGCGTCGGAGCCCGCGAGTCCGCCGTACAGGGCGAACACGACGGCGTCGATGATCGTCGACTTGCCGGAACCGGTCGGCCCTTCGAGCAGGAAGACCCCGGACGCGGCCAGCGCCGCGAAGTCGATGGTCACGAGGTCGGGGTACGGCCCGATGGCGCGCAGTTCGAGTCGGTGCAGGTACATCAGCGGTCCCCCTCGCGCTGCAGGGCGAGTGCCGCGGCCTCGTACGCCTCGGTCAGCACCGCGCGTTCGTCGTCGTCGGGCAGCCCGCCGGTGGCGAAGGCCACGAAGTCGCCGGCGACCTCGACCGGGTCGGACGTCGCGGTGACGGCCCGCGCGGCCGTGGCGGCCGGCCGGTCCGCCGGTTCGTGCGTGATCGCCAGGGCGTGCGGGAAGTGGTCCTTCACGCGGGCGTACATGCGTTCCGGATGCACGGTGTCGGACACCGCGACACGGACCCAGGCATCGGCATCGGCCCGGAAGTCCCCGGACTCGATCGCGTCGATGCTGCCCCGGACGTCGACGAGCCGACGCGGCACCGGGGTCGGCACGAGCTCGACGGTGACGGCACCCGCCGCGTCGAGGTCGGCGATGGTCACGGACTTCCGCTGGTGCCGCTCGCCGAACGAGAACGCCAGCGGCGACCCGGCGTACCGGACCCGGTCGTCGTCGCCGACGCGCTGCGGGCCGTGCAGGTGTCCGAGGGCGACGTAGTCGAACCCGTCGAACACCGACTCGGCCACACGGTCGACCCCGCCGACGCGGATGTCCTGCTCGCTGTCACTCGGGTCGGCACCCCCGACGAAGGCGTGCGCGACGACGACGCTGCGGGTGTCTGCCCGCGTCGCCAGGTCGGCGCGGATCCGTTCGATGGCGGCGTGCACGACGGCGTGGTGCGAGCGGGCGAGGGGTTCGTCGGGGACCGCCGCCAGGGCGTACCGCGTGAGGTCGGGGTGCAGGTACGGGATGCCGTACACGGCCACCGGGCCGTCGTCGTCGGGCACGAGCACCGGATCGGCCACGTGGGCGGGCTCGGCGAGGATGCGCACGCGCTGCCCCATCACGCCGGCCCCGAAGCCGAGCCGCGCGGCGGAGTCGTGGTTGCCCGGGGTGAGGACCACCGTCGTGGTCTCGGCGAGGCGCTCCAGCACGCGGGAGAGCATGCGGACGGCGTCCACCGGCGGGATCGCACGGTCGTAGACGTCGCCGGCGATGACGACGAGGTCGACCGCGCGCTCGCGGGCGAGGTCGACGAGCCAGTCGGTGAACGCGGCCTGGTGCTCGAGCAGGTCGGCACCCAGCAGTGTGCGGCCGAGGTGCCAATCGCCGGTGTGCAGGATGCGCATGCGGCCACGGTAACGCCGGCCGGGGACATCCCCGGACACCTCGCGGTGCCCTGTGGACAACCGATCGGGCGTCAGTTCGCGCAGCTCAGGTTCGTGCCGATGAGCGCGGTCTGGATGCGCGCTGTCGCCGTGCTGTCGACGTACCAGGAACCTGCCCAGTTGGTGCGGATCTTCACGGTGACGACCGCACCGAGGGTGAGGATGCCGCTGCCCGTGACCCGGATCGGCGCCGTGCTGCCCGCCGGTCCGGTCGCCGCGATCGTGTTCGCGTTCGTGTTGAGCACCGAGAAGGACGCCGCGGTCGGCCCGCTGTACGCGAAGCCGATGTTCACCGAGCCGTCACCGTTCGGCGTGCAGGTCAGCGCCGTGGCGGGGGTCGCCGTGCCCGCCGTGAAGGCCGCGGTCGGTGCGACGGTGGTCCGTGACCAAGGAGCCGCGTCCGCCGCTCCGGGCAGCAGGACGCCGGTGGCCGCCGCGAGCACGAGCACCGCGGCGCCCCCGCCGACGCGGCGCAGCCGCCGCACGCGGCGGGCTCGTCGACGCAGCGCGCGACGGGTGAGGACGGTGGACGCAGCGGTCGGGAGGCCCGTGGCGGCGCCGCCCCGCGCCTCCAGGCCGTCATCGGCACCGTCTGCCGGACCGGCGGCTCCGTCCGGACCGACGGCTGCGCCGTCGGTGTCGTCGTCGGCCTCGACGAGTCGCCGGAGCGACCCGTCGATCGTGCACAGCGCGAGCACCGCGGTCAGGCCGAGCGCGAGCATCGCGACCAGGCCCCACTCCCCCGCGCTGATCCACCGGATCGGTGTGCCGATGAACGGGATGCGCAGGAAGGCGACGCCGTGCACGGCGGAGCGCTCGATCGGTGTGGAGTCCTGCTGCGGGTTGGCGTCGCCCTTCGTGACCATGGTGCCGCCGGGGCCGTCCTCGACGTACCGGTGCATGCGCAGGTGGTCCGGCTGGTCCGGGTCATCGGCGAGCAGGACCTTGCCCGTCGCGATCTCGCCCGAGCCGACCGGACGCGAGACGACCACGTCACCGGGGACGATCCGCGGCTCCATCGAACCGGTCATCACCGTGGTCGGCTGCCAGCCGATGAGCGCCGGCGCGGCCGCCCAGAGCGCGAGTCCGAGCAGCGTCGCGACCACGCCCCGGGCGAGGGTGGCGACGACGACGCGCCCCCAGTCGACGGCGTCACGGACCGCTGCGTGCGGTGCGGGACCACCGTGCACTGCGATGCTGCTCATGACTGCCTTCGACCGGGGGCGCGTTGCGGGGAGGGAACGGACGGGGCTGGTTCGGCCCCGGGCCCGGCTCAGCTGTTCTGGGCCTCCCAGGTGAAGCCGAGGGCTGCGGTGCCGCCCTGCACGGTGTTCGGGGCGGTGCTCGAGACCGTGTAGGTGACGCGGTAGACGCGCGTCTCGGACGCGGTGCCGGTCGGGGCCCAGGTGCCGACGCCGGTCGCGTAGTTGGTCGAGGCGGCGCCGAAGCCCGCGACGGTGCCGCTGTAGAGCGAGCCGCCGGTGGCGGCCGGGGTGAAGCCGGAGCAGGAGCCGAAGCCGCCGCCGGTGCCCTGCTCGATGGTCAGGTTGACGTTCGCCGCCAGGTCCTTCGTGGTCGAGACGTTCGTGCCGTAGAGCTTGACGGCCGAGGGCAGCGAACCGGTCGAGGTCACCGCGATGCAGTTCGCTCCGGTCGAGCCGGGCTTCAGGTTGTTCGCGGTGAAGAGTGCGGTGTTGTTGTCGTCGTCGGACAGGGCGACGCTGCCGGCCGTCCAGTTGTTCGTCGGGTTGACGGTGGTCGAGGAGAAGGCCGCGTACGAGGCCGTCGAGACGACGACCCCCGAGGCGACGAGGGCGGCGGGGATGGCGATCCAGGCGGCGAGGCGGGCAGCACGAGGCGTGACACGAGACATGGTTGGACTCCGTGAGGAAGAGATCTGATCGGTGGTTCGGCCGGGCCCGCGGTGGTTGGTCGCGCTACGTGCCGAGGTGGTACGACGATCAAGCTACTTGGCCCTCGAGCAGCTCACAAGACCTGAGATGTCCCCACTGATGGGGGTATCTTGACGAGTGAGTTACTTGTTGACTGAAGTTCCCACCCTGTACCCGAGAAGAGCTCCCATGACGGACACCGACCCGGTCGTCCTCCCCCCGCACGCACCCGCCGTCCCCGCGGCGCGCGTCGCCCCCACCACGCCGCCGGCACCGATGTCGCCCGTCGTCACGGCGATCGACCCCGTCAGCGCCGACACGGACCCCGATGCCGACCTGCCGCGACTGCTCACCGCCTTCCGGGTGCTCCAGATGCAGCACGCGCGCGTCCTGCACCACGAGAGCTCGATCCGCGGGCTGAACGCCACGGACACCCGGTTCGTGTTCTTCCTCAGCGCCGCCGACGGCCACGGCGTGACCCCGAAGCAGGCCGGTGAGTACCTCGAACTCACCACCGGCGCGATGACGTCGCTGATCGACCGGCTCGAGAAGCACGGACACCTGGAGCGTCGGCCGAACCCCGAGGACCGACGGAGCGTGCTGCTGCACCTCACGCCGTCGGGCACGGCGGTCGCCCGAGAGGTCGGCGCCGTCTACTCCGACGCGTTCCGGCAGGTCGTCGCACCGACCGACCGTGCCGTGGTCGCCGCCGCGTTCGAGGGGCTCGGTGCCGCCCTGGAGCGCCACCACCGCAGCGCCGCCGTGTGACAGCCGGTGTCACGGCCCGCGCGTAGCGTGAGCGCCATGACCCCCTCTGAACTCCTCACCGAAGCGTTCTCCCGCGTCCCCGAGACGGTCGAGCGGGCCGTCGACGGGCTCTCCGAAGACCAGCTCGCGGCACGACCGGCAGCCGGGGCGAACACCCTCGCATGGCTCGCGTGGCACATCGCCCGCGGCCAGGACGTGCAGATCGCCGAGCTCGCCGGCTCCGAGCAGGTCTGGACGGCGGACGGCTGGTACGACCGGTTCGGGCTGCCGTTCCCGGCCGAGGCGCTCGGCTACGGCATGTCCCGCGACGACGTCGGGCGGGTGCGGGCCTCTGCCGAGCTGCTCACCGGGTACCTGCGCGCGGTGCACGAGCGCACCGTCGCGTACCTCGGCACGCTCGGTCCCGACGACCTCGACCCCGTCGTCGACGACGCGTGGGACCCGCCCGTGACGGCCGGCGCGCGACTCGTGAGCATCCTGGACGACTGCACGCAGCACGCCGGGCAGGCTGGCTTCGTGCGCGGGCTGCTGTTCTTCAACCGCTGAGCGCGCGCGGGCGCGCGGCCGCTTCGTGAGCAGGAATGGTCGGGTCCGACGTCGCGACCCGACCATTGGTGCTCACCATGTGACGGACGGGAGGCCCGGTACCAGCTGGTACCAGGCCTCCCGTCCGTCGTGTGCTCGCGACTAGCGCGCGGCGAGCTCCGACACGATGCCGTCACCGGGTGCGGCCTGCACCAGGTCCGCCTCGATCTCGGCGCGCTCGAGGATGCCATCGATCTTGCGGATGCGGCCGCGCGGGACGATCGTCACGACCGTGCCCTCCTTGCCGGCACGACCCGTGCGGCCGGAGCGGTGCATGTACGCCTTGTAGTCGTCCGGGGCGTCCGCCTGCACGACGAGCGAGACGTCGTCGACGTGGATGCCGCGGGCGGCGACGTCGGTGGCGACGAGCACGTTGACGCGGCCGCTGGTGAGCAGCTGCAGGTTGCGCGTGCGGCGCGACTGGTTCAGGTCACCGTGGAGCGAGGTCGCGCGGATGCCGGCGTCCTCGAACTGGTCGGCCAGGCGCTCGGCGTAGGCGCGGGTCCGGGCGAAGACGATGGTCTTGCCGTCGCCGGCGACCAGCTCCTCGAGGAGACGGTCCTTCTCGCGCTGCTCGACCACGAGGACACGGTGGTCGATGGTCGAGGACGCCTGGTCCTCACCCGCGACCTCGTGCACGCTCGGCTCGTGCAGGAACTGCTCGACGAGCGCCGCGACCTGGGTGTCGAGCGTCGCACTGAACAGCAGCTTCTGCGCGCGGTTGCCCTGCGGGGTGACCTCGGCCGTGGCGGAGAGGATCTCCTGCACCGGCTCGAGGAACCCGAGGTCGCACATGTGGTCGGCCTCGTCGAGCACGGAGATGATGACCTCGCTGAGGTCGAGCTTCCCCTTGTTCATGAGGTCCTGCACACGACCGGGGGTGCCGACGATGATGTCGACGCCGCGCTCGAGTGCGCCCTCCTGGCGGCCGTAGGGGACGCCGCCGTAGATCTGCGTCGTGAACAGGCCGACCGAGCGGGCGATCGGCTGCACCGTGCGGTCGATCTGCAGGGCGAGCTCACGGGTCGGCGCAAGGATGAGCGCACGCGGGGCGCGGCCCATCTTGCGCTTGGTGCCGCCGCCGTGCTCCATGAGCTTCTCGACCAGGGGCGCGCCGAAGGCGATGGTCTTACCGGAGCCGGTGCGGCCACGGCCGAGGACGTCCTTGCCGGCGAGCACGTCGGGGATCGTCGCCGCCTGGATCGGGAAGGGGCTCGAGGCGCCGAGCTCCTGCAGGGCGCGGGAGATGTTGCCACCGATGCCCAGGTCGCCGAAGGTCACGCCCTCGACGTCGGCCGCGATGGTGGCCTCGGCCTGGAGCTTCTCGAGCTTGACGTCGTCGGCCGGCACGAACTTGCCGCGCTCGGGCTCGTCGAACGAGCGGCGCGGGGCGCGGTCGGTGCGGTCGTCGCGGTCGAACTTGCGCGGGGCGCGGTCGTCCCGGTCGAACTTGTGCGGGGCGCGGTCGTCGCGGTCGAACGAGCGACGCGGGCGGTCGTCGTTGTCGCGAAGCGGGGCGCGGTCGACACGGTTGAACGAACGCGGTGCACGGTCATCGCGGTCGAACGAGCGACGCGGGCGGTCGTCGTTGTCGCGACGCGGCGCGCGGTCGTCACGGTTGAACGAACGCGGTGCACGGTCATCGCGGTCGAACGAGCGACGCGGGCGGTCGTCGTTGTCGCGACGCGGCGCGCGGTCGTCACGGTTGAACGAACGCGGTGCACGGTCATCGCGGTCGAACGAACGACGCGGGCGGTCGTCGTTGTCGCGACGCGGCGCGCGGTCGTCACGGTTGAACGAACGCGGTGCACGGTCATCGCGGTCGAACGAACGACGCGGGCGGTCGTCGTTGTCGCGACGGGGAGCACGGTCGTCGCGGTCGAAGCGACGGGGACGGTCGTCGTTGTCACGACGGGGCGCACGGTCATCGCGGTTGAAGCTGCGCGGTGCACGGTCGTCATGGTTGAACGAACGCGGAGCGCGATCATCGCGGTCGAACGAACGACGCGGACGGTCGTCGTTGTCACGACGGGGCGCACGGTCGTCACGATCGAAGCGACGCGGGGCGCGGTCGTCACGGTTGAAGCCGCGACCACCACGGTCGTCGCGGTCGGGGCGACGCTGGCCGCCGCCGTCGCGCGGCTCCCAGTTCGGACGGGCCGGACGCTCGCCCTGCGACGCGCGACCGCGACGCTCCTCGGCGTCCCAGCGCTGCTTCTGGCGCGGCTGCGAGGAGTCGGCGGCGCGGAACCCGCGGTGCTTGCTGCTGCGGGCGGCGGGGGTGCCGTTCGGGTGGCGGACGCGGTCGGAGGCGCGGTTGTCCGCGCCGCCCTTGTTGTACGGGGCCATGGCTGCTTTCTCGGGTGCGCAACGTACCGCAGCGCCCGACAGCGACATCGGCGAGGGCTGCTTGCGGAGAGGGGGTTCATCCCGTCGCGAGTCGACGTGATTCCAGCCCTCGAGCAACACACACCCAGCAGAATTTCCGTGATCACAATGTCACGACGTCGAAGGCCGACCGAGCGAGTCTACGCGAGCCGGTGCCCTGACGCCAGCCCCACGCGGTCCGGTGGCGGCGTGCCGGGCGCGGGACGGGCCTCCAGGCCGGAGGTCGTGCGCTCAGGACTCCGCGAGCCGACGACGCTGCTCGGCGACGTCGAAGTCCGCCTTCGGCCAGGACAGGTGCATGTCCTCCAGCGCCCGGAGCAGGAGCTGCTGCACGGCGAGGCGGGCGTACCACTTGCGGTTCGCGGGGACGACGTACCAGGGAGCCTGCGGGGTCGAGGTGCGATCGAGGGCGATCTGGTACGCCTGCTGGTAGCGGTCCCAGAGCAGGCGGTCGTCGATGTCGCCCGGGTTGAACTTCCAGTGCTTGTCGGGGCGGTCGAGCCGGTCGCCGAGGCGCTCGCGCTGCTCGTCCTTCGAGATGTGCAACATCACCTTGACGATGGTCGTGCCGGCGGCGGCGAGGCCGTCCTCGAAGGCGGTGATCGCGCCGTAGCGGCGTTCGATCTCGTCCGGCGCGGCGAGCCCGCGGACCCGCTGGGCGAGCACGTCCTCGTAGTGCGAGCGGTCGAACACGCCGAGCTGCCCGGCTGCCGGCAGCTGCTTCTCGATGCGCCAGAGGAAGTCGTGCTCGCGCTCCTCGGCCGTCGGGGCCTTGAAGCCGGCGTAGTGCACGCCGTTGGGGTCGACCGCACCGACGACGTGCGAGACGATGCCGCCCTTGCCCGCGGTGTCCATCGCCTGGAGCACGAGCAGCACCCGGCGCTCGTCGCCGGCCGTCGATGCCGCGTACAGGCGCTCCTGCAGGGCGGCGAGACGGGAGGCTCCGGCGGCGAGGGCTTCGAGGCCGTCGATCTTGCGGCCGGGGAAGCCCGGGGTGCCGTCCGGGTCCACCTGGTCGAGGCGGAACCCGGGTTCGACGCGGAGCAGTGGTTCGGGATCGGCGTTCCAGGCCTTGCGACTGCTCACGGGTCCTCCTGCGGTGCTCCGGTCGGCGACTGCCGTGCTCATCCTCGCACTGCCATCCTCCGCTCGGGTGACGTCGGCGGTCGCCGGGGCGGCTAGCGTGGACGTGATGAAGTCCGGCCGCCGCTCACTGCTCGCGCTCGTCGCCGCGGTCGTGGCGCTCGGCGCGATGGCGTCCTGCAGCACGGACCCGGTCGGTGACGAGAACGCCACCGTGACCGCGGACAGCGTCATCTACCCGCTGTCGCTGCGGTACCACGGCATCGACGTGGTGGCCGACGTGCCCTACGGCACCGACCCGCTGCAGCGCCTCGACGTGTGCCTGCCGGCAGACAGCGACCCCGCGACGACGGCGACGCCCACTGCGACGCCGTCCGCCTCGGCCACCGCCGACCCCGATGCCGAAGCGGTCGAGGCCACCACCGGACGCCCGGCGGTCCTGATGATCCACGGCGGCAGCTGGTCGCACGGCGACAAGGCGACGGCCGCGTACCGGTCCGTGTGCAAGTACCTGGCGTCCGAGGGCTTCGTGACGTTCAACGTCGACTACCGCCTGGCCCCGACGGATCCGTTCCCGGCCGGGCTCGACGACGTCCGCCGTGCGCTCGACTACGTGTTCCGTCCCGCGACGCTCGAGACCTACGACGTCGACGCCCAGCGTGTGGGCGTGTTCGGCGGGAGCGCCGGCGGCAACCTCGCCGCGATGCTCGCCGTCACCGACCACGACTCCGCCGCGTACGCCGACGGGGACCGGATCCGTGCCGTGGTGGACCTGAGCGGGCCGACGAACCTGACCACCCGGTCCACCGAGCCCGACGGGGTGTCCGCGGCCTTCCAGCGCAAGCAGCTGCTCTACCTCGGGTGCCGGTCGTACGCCAGGTGTCCGGCGGCCACGCGGGCGTCGCCGGAGTTCCACGTCACCTCGGACACCGCGCCGTTCTTCATCGGGCACTCCACCGACGAGTTCATCCCGATGTGGGAGTCGCAAGAGTTCGCCGCGACGCTCCGCTCCCACGACGTCCCGGTGACGTTCGTGGCGGTCGAGGGCACAGCGCACTCGATCGCCCAGCTCGACGAGGCGATGAGCCGCCGGGTGGTCACGTTCCTGCGGACGCAGTTGGGCTGACCGCGGGCGGCCGACCAGCTGCCGGCTGCCGGAGACCGACCGCGTGCCCCGGGTGGGTGCCACCCGGAGTCGGGACTGCCGCTGCCGACACCCTGGCCGCAGACTTCGGGGGTGACCGACACCTCGACCCGCCCTGCCCGCGCCGCTGCGACCCGCTGGGACCGCCCTGCGCTGCAGACGTTCGGGGAGCTGCTGCTCGGGCTGTCGTTCCTCGCCGCGGTGTCGTTCGGCGGGTACGCCTCGGTCACCGGACAGCTGGCCGTCGTGTCACAGGTCGCCGCCGTGGTGTTCCTCGTGACGCTGACCCTCGTGCTGGTGTCCTGGTTCCGGGCCGTCGAGCGCGAGGAGCAGACCGAGCGCGTCGTCGTCTCGCCCCTCGCCGCGATCGACGCCGAGTACCGCCGCTAGGCAGCGCTGCCGGAACGCGCCGCTCGTCGCCGCTGTCGTTCCTGCCGGAGTTCCACGCGTTCCTGGCGTCGCTCGGCGCGCGCCTGCTTCCGGGTCTTGCCCGCGGCGATCCGGTCGTCGTTGCGCTCGCGAGCCCGCTCGACCACGAAGTACAGCGCCGGCAGCACCACGAGCGTCAGCAGCGTCGAGGACACCAGGCCACCGATCACGACCAGCGCCAGCGGCTGCGAGATGAAGCCGGACTTGCCGGTCAGCCCGATCGCCATCGGCAGCAGCGCGAAGATGGTCGCCATCGCCGTCATCAGGATCGGACGGAGGCGTCGTGTGGCGCCCTCGATCAACGCCTCGCGCACCCGCAACCCGCGCCGTCGGTACTGGTTGACGAGGTCGATGAGCACGATCGCGTTCGTCACGACGATGCCGACGAGCATGAGCAGACCGATCAGCGACGCGACACCGATCGGGACGCCCGACGCGATCTGCAGCAGGATCGCGCCCGTCGCCGCGAACGGCACCGACACGAGCAGCAGCAGCGGCTGGAGCAGGCTCCGGAACGTCGCGACCATGATCACGTAGACGATCAGCACGGCGACCAGCACCGCGAGCCCGAGCTGCGAGAACGCCGACGACTGGCTGGCGGCGACGCCACCGATCGAGGCGGTCGCACCCTTCGGCAGGTCGAGCTCGTCGACGGCGGTCGTGACGGACTGCACGGCCGCACCGAGGTTCGTGGCGTCCGGCGTCACGGTGATCGTGGCGGTGCGGGCCGCGTTCGTCGTGGTGACGGTGGTCGGGCCCTCGGACTCCTCGACCGTGGCGACGTCGGACAGCGGGACCGTGCCGGTGCTCGTCGGCACGTCGAGTGCACGGAGCGCGGCGATGGTGGTCGGCGGCTCCGGGTCGGCGATGTAGACGTCGAGCGTCGCGTCGTCGATCTCGATGCTGCCGGTGTCCCGCGGCGAGACCGCGGCGGCGACGAGGCCACCCACCTGGGTCTCGGTGAGGCCGAGTGACGCTGCCTCCTGGCGGTCGACCCGGACGGCGAGGAACGGTTCTGCCGCGGACAGGTTGCTCGTGGCGCCCGTGGTGTCCGGGACCGACTGCATGGTCTTCAGCACCTGGCGCGACGCCGTCTCGAGCTGCGACTGGGTCGGCGCGGTCACGTCGACCTCGATGTCGCTGCTGCCGCCGAACCCGCCGCCGGAGGACGCGATGGTGACCTCGCCGACGTCCTTGATAGTCCCGATCGACTTCCGCGCGTCGGCCTGGATCGTGGGCTGGTCGGCCTCGGCGTCGGTCGTGACGGCGTACTGCACCGAGGCGCTGCCGCCCCCGCCGAACGCCGCCTGGATCGACTGGCCGCTCGTGCCGATGGTGGTCTGCACGGTCTCGACGCCGTCGACGTCCTGCAGTGCCCGCTCGACCTTGCGTGCGGACTCGGACTGGACGGCGAGGCTCGAACCGGCCTTCAGGTCCTGCGTGACCGTGAACGTGTTCTGCCCCGAGTCGCCGAGGTAGTTCGTGGTGACGAACGGCAGCGTGGCGACCGTTCCGCCGAGCACGATCACGGCGAGCAGGATGACGACGACCGGCTTGCGGACGACCCACCGGAGCACCGGCAGGTAGACGCGTCGCAGGCGGTCGACCCGGCCGGCGTCGTGCAGGTCCGCGGCGGAGGCGAGCGCACCCTCCGAGCGGTCGCCTTCGTGCCCGCGCTCGGCATCGATCGCCGACGGTGCCGCTTCCGCGTCCGTGGGCGCTTCCGCTGCCGCCGTCGCGTCGCCCGGCTTCGCCTTCGGCGGGCGCAGCCACCAGTACGCCAGCACCGGCACGATGGTGAGCGAGACGAACAGCGACGCGACGAGCGCCAGGGTGACCGTCACGGCGAACGGTCGGAACAGCTCCCCCACGAGTTCTGCGACGAAGGCGACCGGCAGGAACACCGCGACGGTCGTCAGGGTCGAGGCGGTGACGGCTCCGGCGACCTCGCGCACGGCGTCCCGCACGGCCTGGCCGCGGTCGACACCGGGCAGCATGTGCCG
Organism: Curtobacterium sp. MCSS17_005; assembly: GCF_003234225.2. Classification (NCBI taxonomy): domain Bacteria; kingdom Bacillati; phylum Actinomycetota; class Actinomycetes; order Micrococcales; family Microbacteriaceae; genus Curtobacterium; species Curtobacterium sp. MCSS17_005. The sequence goes on along the minus strand of NZ_CP126258.1, from coordinate 699,165 downwards.
CTTGATGTTCTCGATGACGACGATGGAGTCGTCGACCACGCGGCCGATCGCGATCGTCAGGGCCGCCAACGTGATGATGTTGAGCGTGTACCCGGCGGCGCGCATGCCGATTGCGGCGAGGAGCACCGACGTGGGGATCGAAATCGCGGTGACGAGCGTGGAGCGCCACGAGAGCAGGAACACCAGGATGACGATCACCGCGAAGGCGAGCCCGAGCAGGCCTTCCTCGGCCAGTGAGTCGATCGACTGCTGGATGTAGGGCGCCTGGTCGAAGACGACGGTGAACCGGGGGTCGCCCTCGATCTTGTCCTCGATGCCGGGCAGGGCGTCGCGGACGGTGTTCGAGACGTCGACGGTGTTGGCTTCCTGCGTCTTCGTGATCGAGATCGTCAGCGCCTGCTGCCCGTCCACGCGGCTGATGGAGGTGCGCGGCGACTCGGTGATGGCGACCTTCGCGACGTCGCCCAGGGTGGTGTCCGTCGGCGTGGCCGCGGTCGTGGACGTGTCCGTCGCGGCGTCTCCCGTGGGCGCAGCACCGGTCGCACCCGTGCCGGTCGTGCCCGTGCCGGTCCCGGTCACACCGGCGCCGGTCGCCCCCGTGCCGGTCGTACCCGCAGCCGTGCCGTCACCGGACGAGGCTGTCCCGTCGGCACCAGCGGCACCCGACCCGGACCCGTCCGACCCCGACGAACTCGAGGAGCTCGTCAGCGGCAGCGCGCGGATGTCCTTGAGCGAAGCGATCCGCTCGCCCGTCTGCACCGACAGGGTCGAGCCGTCCTCGGTGATCGTGCCGCCGGGGATCAGGGTGCCGTTGTCGTCGAGTGCGTCCGAGATCGCCGTCTGGCTCAGGCCACGGGCGGCCAGCTCGTCCTGGTCCGGTGTGATGACGACGCGACGACCCGGGTTGCCGAAGACGTCCGCCTGCCGCACGCCGTCGAGCTTCTCGAGGTCGGGGATCGCCGAGGCCTGCAGCCGGTCGACGAGCTGCTCCTGGTTGCCCGACGCCGAGACCGCGACCTGCAGGACCGGCAGGTCGTCGAAGGACCCGGTGACGATCTGCGTCTGCACCGAGTCGGGCAGCGACAGCGCGTTCACCGCGGTCTGGATCTTGTCCTCGGCGCTGGCCAGGTTCGATCCGTACTGGAACGACGCCGACACCACGCTCTGTCCGGTCGACGAGGTCGCACTGGTCGACTCGAGGTCCGGGACGACCTGGATCGCCTGTTCGATCTTGGTCGAGACGTCGTTGGACACGACCTCTGGCGTGGCTCCGGGGTAGGCGCTGACGATCGCGACCTGCGGGAACTCGACGCTGGGGATCAGCTCCTGCTTGAGGCTCGAGAGCGCGATGCCGCCGAAGACCGCGACCACGATCGTGACGAGCGCGATGAGTGCCCGGTTGCGCAGGCTGAAGACCGAGAGGAGGTGCACGTCATCGATCCTCGCAGGACCGACCGACGAACGTTCGGGTGCCAGCCAGAACCCGCCGTTGGATCAGGACGGAGCGGCGAGGACCCGCCGTCGGATCAGGACCGAGGGGCCAGGACCGGCCGACGGATCAGAACCCGCCGAGCAACAGGTACGCCCCGAGCACCGCGACCGTCCCGACCACCCCGGCGCCGAGCGCCACCACGCGCCCGACGGGTGAGCGGGTGCCGAGGACCCCGATGCCGAGCAGCACGACCCCGACGACGATCTCGACGACCCAGGTGACGTGCCCGGTCGTCGCGGCGACCTGCAGCAGCCCGCGGATCCCCTCACCGACGAGCACAGCGGCCGTCACACCGAGCGCCCCCGCCCGCCACCGGGCGTCGCGGGACCGCACCGCCACGGCGGCCGCTCCGGCCAGCAGCCCGGCCGGCACCCCGAGCAGCACCCAGGGGTTCGTGATCGACAGCACGTCGGGGAACCCGCGCAGGACCGTCGTGGCCCAGTACCCGACGTGCATGAGCTCGAGGAGCACGACGCCGAGCACCATCTCCAGCGGCAGGGCGACCCGGCCCCCTCGTGCTCCGGCCACCACGCACAGCAGCGCGGCGACGAGGAACCACGGTCCGGCTGAGTTCGACACGGAGGCGAGAGCGGGCACCGCCTGCCCGAACGAGGTCAGGACGCCCGCCAGGAACGCCCCGCTCAGCGCGATTGTGACCCGCACCACGGCGGGGACCGCCGCGGGCGGCTCGACGGGCGTCGGCACAGCGGAGCGGGTTCCGGCGGACAGGGTCGCGTTCATGGCACCAGCCTCGCCGGACCCTGCCGACGCCGCATCACCCCGAGGAGCGAGAACCCCCGACCCGACCTCACCCCGGAGGATGACGCCGAGCCCGGCGGACAACGCCGAGCCCCGGACGCGCCGCTCAGACCACCGCCGCCAACGACCCCCGCACGCCGCTCGTCTCACCGCCCACCCGTTCCCACGACCGCGACAGCACGTCGACCAACCGCCCCCGATCGGCCGGGGCCATCGTGAACGGCACCCGCAGGAACCGCTCGAACCCGCCGTCCGGCCCGAACACCCCGCCCGAGGCCAGCACCACGCCCTCGGCCCGTGCCGCGAGGACGAGTGCGCTCGACACCGGCCGACCGAGCCCCACCCACGTCGTCAACCCGCCCGCCGGTGCCGGGACGTCCCACTCCGGGAGCCGCGCCCGGAGCGCCCCCACGACCGCGTCGCGACCTTCGCGCAGGGACGCACGCCGCGCCTCCAGGAAGGCCGCCGTGCGCGGGACCAGCTCGCGCACGACCAGCTGGTCGAGCACGGGGGTGCCGAGGTCGCCCGTCGGGCGGGCGAGCAGCAGCCGCTGCAGCAGCGCCGGGTCGGCACGGATCCAGCCGATCCGCAGGCCGCCCCAAAAGACCTTGGCGGCGGAACCGATCATCACGACCGACGACCCCGACGGGTCCGCCGCTGCCAACGGTGGCGACGGCTCCCCGTCGATCCGGAGCTCCCCCATCGTCTCGTCGGCGATCACGACCGTGCCGACCGAGGACGCGACCGAGAGCAGGAGCCGGCGGGTCGACGCGGACATGGTCGCACCGGTCGGGTTGTGGAGCTCGGGCATGACGTACGCGACGGAGGGCGCGGTGCGACGCAGCGTCGTCTCGAGCGCGGCGGCGTCCCACCCCGTCCGCGCGTCGACGGGGACGCCGACCAGGCGGCCGCCGGCCTCGCGGAAGGCCTCGTGCGCGTGCGGGTAGGTCGGGGACTCGACGAGCACGGCGTCGCCACGGCGGACGAGCACGCGCGCGAGCAGGGCGATCGCGTGCTGCGCGCCGAGGGTGACGATGACCTGGGCGGGCTCCGTCGGCAGCCCGCGCTCGGTGTAGCGCGCGGCGATCGCGGCGCGGAGGCCGGGGTCGCCGACGGTGTCGTAGCCGATCCCGGCGAGCGCCGCGGGCACGTGCCGGACCGCCCGCTCGACCGCCTCGTCGATGCCGGGGGCCGCGTGCAGGGCCGCCTTGCGCAGGTCGAGCAGGTCCCCCTCGACGACTCCGCCCAGGCGTTCGGGGTCGGGCCGGCCGACCAGGTCACGGGGCAGGTGGACCACGCTGCCGGAGCCACGGACGGACACCAGGAACCCGTCGGAGCGCAGCCGGGCGTAGGCGTTCGCGACGGTGGTGCGTGAGACGCCGAGCGCTGCGGCCAGGCCGCGCTCGGCCGGCAGCCGGACGCCCTGGGCGACGCGCCCGTCGATGACGAGGACCCGGAGGGCGTCGGCGAGCGCCTCGTAGGCCGGGGCATCGGTCCCGACGCGCCAGTCGGTCAGCAGGTGAGAGGCGGCGCGGGCACTGATCAGGACAGGGGGCACGGGTCCACGGTAGCGCGATTGGCTCTCGACCAGCAGGCCAATCTGTCGGGACGATGGCCACATGCCCCGTCGCACCGCCCTCACCCTGCGCTTCGTCCAGCTCTTCGTCGGACTGTTCCTCTACGGCGCCTCGACCGCACTGCAGGTCCGCGCGGTGGTCGGTGTCAGCTCGTGGACCGTGCTGACCCAGGGGCTCGAGAACGTCGTGCCGTGGTCGTTCGGGGTCATCACGGTGGTGTCGAGCGGCGTGATCCTGCTGCTGTGGATCCCGCTGCGCCAGAAGCCGGGCATCGGGACGCTGCTGAACGCCCTGGCGATCGGGCCGAGTGCCGACCTGGTGCTCTGGCTGGTGCCGGAGCCGTCGGGGATCGTCGCCCGGATCGGGCTGTTCGCGGCGGGACTCGTGCTGCTCGCGGTGGCGACGGCGTTCTACATCGGGGCGGGGTTCGGCACCGGGGCGCGTGACGGCCTGATGGTCGGGTTGCACCAGCGGCTCGGCTGGCCGATCTGGCTCGCGCGGACCCTGGTCGAGGTCACCGTGGTGATCGTCGGGTGGGTCCTCGGCGGGGACGTCGGCGCGGGCACCGTCATCGCGGCGTTCGCGATCGGCCCGATGGTCCAGCCGCTCATGCCGCACTTCCGCCGGTTCCCGTGGAGCCCCGAGCGCACGGCGGCGGCGCCCGACGTCGCAGCATCCGCCGCCACACCGGCCGTGGAGGCCCACCCCACCCCCGCCACGCCCGCTTCGTGAGCAGGAACGGTCGGGTCCACGGCCCCGACCCGACCATTCCCGCTCACGATCGCCCGGCGCTCGCCCCGCGATCGCATGCGCCCCCTTGCGGCGGCGGGGAACGCGATATAGCGTGACCTCCACAGACGCGATACATCGCGAGTTCCAGGAGGCAACATGACGCAGGAGAAGTGGCTCGTCGACGAGCCCAAGGTCATCGACACCGGCATCGTGCGCACCGTGCGTGTCGGCCTCGTCGGCGGGCAGGTGGACGTCGTCGCGCACGACGAACCCACGGCCCGGGTCGAGATCCACAGCGTGTCCGGCAAGCAGATGCTCATCGAGGTCGACGGCGACACCCTCACCGTCGACCACCCCCAGGTCCGGTGGGACGACCCCATCGGGTTCCTGAAGTCCTTCCGCGGCAAGGCCCACGCCGACGTCAGCATCCTGGTCCCCCGCGACGCCGGCATCACGCTCGGCGTCGTCTCGGCCGGTGCGCTGCTGTCCGGGACGAACCGCGGTGCCACCCTCAACACGGTGTCCGGCGACCTGGTCGTCGACGGCGTCGCGGGTGACGTCACGGTCAACGCCGTCTCGGGCGCCACCACGATCCGCGACCTCGACGGCGCGCTCGCGGTGCACACCGTCTCCGGCGACGTCGTGGCCACCGGCGAGATCCCGCGGTTCCAGGCCGACGGCGTCTCGGCCGACGTCGTCCTCGACCTGCACGGGGTCCCTGAGTCCGCCCGCGTCAACACGGTGTCCGGCTCGGTGAGCGTCCGCCTTGCGGACGGCGTCGCCTACAAGTGCACGGTGAACACCGCGACCGGCAAGCTGCAGTTCGACGACGCCGAGATCCGCGGGGTGCGCGGCTCGTACGTCAAGCAGGGCGGCGAGCTGTCCGGCCAGTGGCTGGACCTGCGGGTGAACTCCGTCTCCGGCGACATCGCGGTACTGCACGCCCCGCCGGTCGCCGAGCCGGCACCACCGACCACCCCGTCGACCACCCCGACGAACGAGAGCGAGGTGCCCGAATGAGCCCCGTCTTCGCCCACGGCCACCTGCGCCTCTACCTGCTCGTCCTGCTGGCCGATCACCCGATGCACGGGTACGAGCTCATCCAGGCACTCGGCGACCGCTTCGGCGGCACCTACGTGCCGAGCGCCGGCACCGTCTACCCCCGGCTCGCCAAGCTCGAGGACGACGGCCTGGTCACGAAGACCGCCGACGGCCGCAAGACCGTCTACGCGATCACGGACGCCGGCCGTGCCGAGCTCGCGGCACGTGCCGACGAGATCGCCACGGTCGAGTCCGGCGTGAGCGACTCGGTGAAGTCGTTGGCCGACGGCGTGCGCGCCTCGGTCGGCGAGGCCATGCGCTCGCTCCGTGCCGACCTGGCCGCAGCCGCCGAGAGCCCGGCGTCCGGTTCCGCCGAGGAGCCCGTGTCCGTGCCGTCGGACAGTGCCCGCGCCCTGCGCGAGCTCGAGATGGCGCTGTCGTCGTTCCGGCAGCAGGTGCGTGCGGACCTGCGCCGTCGAGCAACCCGCGGCACGCTCGGTGCGGACACCGTGACGCGTCTGCGGGACGGCCTGGAGGCCCTGCGCAAGTCGCTCTGACGGCCGGCGGCCGACAGGCGGTGGCGACCAGGGCCTCCCGGCCGTCACCGGGACCGTCCGCGGAACCGGGACCGCCCCCGGAACCAGGTTCCGGACACAGCACCGTGCAGATGCGCGGTGTGGTGTCCAGAACCTGGTTCCTCAGCTCCCCGCACCCGGCGGATCGGCGGCCGGCAGCCGCGTCGGCGGGAAGCCGGCGAACGTGTCGGCCGCCGCCAGCTCCTCCCCGTCCTCGACGCGCGCCACGGTGGTGCGCACGGCCGCGAGCTGGCGGGCCAGGCGGTCCCGTTCGTGCTCGAGCCACGTCAGGTGCGCCGTGAGCGCGGCGACGTCGTCACCCTCGTCGTCGAGCCGTCGCGCGATCTCGGGCAGTCCGAGTCCGAGCCCGCGCAGCAGCAGGATGCACTGCAGTCGGACGAGCGCACGGTCGTCGTAGCGCCGCAGCCCACCCGCGCCGACGGCGGTGGCCGGCAGCAGTCCGACGGCCTCGTAGTGCCGAAGGGTCCGACTCGAGACACCGGCGGAACGCGCCACCTCGGTGATGACGTGGGGAGCTTTCGCAGCTGGGTCGTCCGGGCCTGTCGATGCGCTCATGCTGGCGACTGTACTGCTTGACGCTGCGTCAACCGCAAGGGGTGTGCGACCCCCAGGGTGGAGCACCAGTGGGCAGCCGGGAATATGCGGCAGGCGAACCGTGTTGACTCGGGCCCGGAACTGAGTAGGTTTGCCGCTCGTGACGAACGAGATCCGGTCGTTGAAAGCACGACTGATCGGGGATCCCCTCCCCTCTGAGAAGCTCGAAGGACAGCTCCTCCCGAAGCACCTGGCCCTGCCGATCTTCGCGAGTGACCCGCTGTCCTCTGTCGCGTACGCGCCGCAGGAACTCCTGATGATCCTGCTGCTCGGCGGCATGGCCTTCCTGACGTTCGCGCCGTGGGTCGCCGCACTCGTCGTGCTGCTGCTCGTGGTCGTCGTCGCCTCGTACCGGCAGCTCATCAAGGCGTACCCGTCCGGTGGTGGCGACTACGAGGTGGCACACCGGAACCTCGGTGAGAAGGCCGGGCTGGTCGTCGCGAGTGCACTGCTCGTCGACTACGTGATGACGGTGGCCGTGTCGGTCGCCTCCGGTGTCGACAACATCATCTCGGCGCTCCCGATGCTCGACCACTTCCGCGTCGAGCTCGCCCTGCTGTTCGTCGTGCTGCTCGCCGCCGCGAACCTGCGAGGTGTGCGGGAGTCGAGCAAGGCCTTCGCGATCCCGACCTACCTGTTCGTGGCGAGCGTCTTCGTGATGGTCGTCACCGGGCTCGTCCGCGTAGCCGCCGGCAACGCCCCGGTCGCCGAATCCGCGGCGTACACCGTGCAGAACGTGGAACACACGACGCAGGCTGCGTTCATCCTGCTGCTCCTCCGCGCCTTCGCCTCGGGCTGCTCCGCCCTGACGGGCGTCGAGGCCATCGCGAACGGCGTGCAGGCGTTCCGCCGTCCGAAGATCAAGAACGCGCAGGCCACCCTGGTCGCCATGGGCGGCATCGCGATCGTCCTGTTCATCGGGCTCATCACCCTGGCGCTCGTGTCGCACGTGCACTACGCCGAGCGGGCCTGCGACCTGCAGGGATTCGCGAACTGTGCCACCACGCCGCAGCGCTCGCTCATCGCGCAGATCGCGGCCGCGACCTTCGGCAACAACTCGGTGCTGTTCTTCGTGATCCAGGCGACCACTGCGGCGGTCCTGCTCCTCGCGGCGAACACGGCCTTCAACGGGTTCCCGCTGCTCGGCTCGATCCTGGCCCGCGACTCGTACGCCCCGAAGGCGCTCTCGACCCGCGGCGACCGGCTCATCTACTCGAACGGCGTCATCGTCCTGGCTCTCGTCGCCGCGGCGCTGCTCGTGGTCTACCGGGCGAACGTCACGAGCCTCATCCAGCTCTACATCATCGGTGTCTTCGTGTCGTTCACGCTCGGACAGACGGGCATGGTCGTGCACTGGACGCGGCTGCTGCGGGCAGACCGGGACGGGACGGTGCCCGCGGGTGACCCACCCGTGAACCGCGGGCAGGTCGTCCGCTCCCGCACGATCAACGCGATCGGCGCGACCTTCACCCTCGTGGTGCTCGTCATCGTCACGATCACGAAGTTCACCCACGGCGCCTGGCTGGTCTTCCTGATCATGCCGGTGCTGTACGTGCTCATGCTCGGCGTGAACCGCTACTACCGCGACGTCTCGCACGAGATCGAGGCCGACGTCGAGACGAAGTTCGGCGCCACCGGCGACCACGCGATCGTCCTGGTGAACAAGCTGCAGAAGCCCGTGCTCAAGGCGCTCGACTACGCGGTCGCCGCCGAGCACGCGAGCATCGAGGCGGTGCACGTCGCGATCGACGACGCCGAGTCCCAGCGCCTGCGCGACCAGTGGGCGGAGTACGGCATCCAGGTGCCGCTGACGATCGTGCCGAGCCCGTACCGCGACATCTCGATGCCCCTGATCAAGTACATCAAGGCACACCGGGCCGAGCACGGCTCCGAGGTCGTCACCGTCTACACCCCGATCTTCATCGTCGGGCACTGGTGGGAGGGCCTGCTCCACAACCACCGCGGCCGCCGCATCCGCAAGAAGCTGCTGCTCGTGCACGGCGTCACCGTGGCCCTGGTGCCGTGGCTGCTCGACTCGTCCGAGCTGCTCTACGGCCGCCGTTCCCGCCCGCTGCCCGGCCAGGAGCGCCGCGGCGAGCCCGTCCGGCCCCCGCTCCGCCGCCCCGCGCAGCCCGGTTCCTCGGCCGAGGCCGCGGCCTCGGCTTCGGCCGAGGACCGCCTGCTCCGCTCCGCCGAGCGCAACAGCATCCAGCCGCGCCGCGCGACCCGTCCGGCCGGCCCCGCCGAGGGCGTCGACCCCGCGCTCTGCACGGGCGAGATCCACGCCCTCGTGCCCTCGCCGCCGCGACGGGGAGCCGACGAGTCGTAGCATGTGGCCCCATGACCATCAGTGACCTGCGGACGTTCGCCACGTTCGACGGACACGGCGGCAAGGTCTCGAAGCGCGTCGAGGTGCTCGACCACGAACCGCCGGCCGGCAGCCCGCTCGAAGGACTCGTCGCCGTGCGCGGAGAGCACCCCCTCGGTGCGCGCGACGAGCGCGCCGCCGACGAGTCCGCCGCGCTCTCCCGCGGCGTCCCGAGCGTCGGCTGGGTGGACCCGGCCGCGCTCCGCGACTGGTACCGTCCGGACCGCGTCGTCCTCACCCGGCTCGAGGCGCGGCAGTCCGGCATCGAGCCCGGTGTCTACGCCGATTCCCGTGGGCGCGGTCGCGTCCGGATCGACGGCCTGGAGGCCCACCTCGCCCCCGACGGTCGCCCCGCCTTCCGCGCACTGGCCGGCCCCACCGCCGCGCCCGTCGTCGACGTGCCGCTGCCGACCGACCAGGCCGTCCGCCTGGTGGCGGTGACCGCGGTCGACGAGGGCCTCGAGGTCGTCACGGCCCCGGTGTCACCGTTCCTGCAGCCCGGCGAGCACCCGGCGTACGGCGACGACGTGGTGGGGTTGCCGGCACGTCCGGCGAGCGGGCACGTTCGGGTCACGGCGTCGGTGCTGCTCGACGGCGAGCTGCACGAGGTCGACCGGATCGACGAGCGCGCGGCGACCATCTGGATCCGGCGGGACGACCGCGTCGTGCCGATCGCCACGAGTGCTGTCGGGCCCGACCTGGTGCGGTACGCCGCGACGTCCGTCTGAGCCGTTCCGGTGCGGATTCGTGCCGTTGAGCCGCTTCGGGGGACGCCGCTGCTGCGTGTCGTGACGGTGGTGCGGCGTACCGTCGCGGACATGAGTGACGCAGACCGCGACCAGCAGCAGACCCCGGACGCGCCGATCCAGGGCGAGACCCTCGGCGGCCCCCGACCCGACCCCTCCACCGACGCGAGCAAGGACCCCGAGCAGTGGGTCACCGGCGACGAGCCGATGACCGGACCGCAGCGCAGCTACCTCGACACCCTGGCCCGTGAAGCCGGCGAGGAACTCCCCGCCGACCTCACCAAGGCGCAGGCGTCGGAGCACATCGACCGCCTCCAGCAGCAGACGGGCCGCGGCGCCGATTCCTGAGGAGCAGTCCGCCCTTCGGCGGACCCCTGTCTGGGCATGCTCTGGGCATGTTCTGGCGAAGCGCGGTCAGTCCCTTGTTCGAAGGCGATCGATGACGCGTCAACGGCTACCGTCGTGGCCATGCGAACGACATCGACCTCCATCGGCCTGACCGCGCTCCGCATCGTCCTCGGGGTGGTGTTCATCGCCCACGGCGCCCAGAAGTTCGCCCAGGGCATCCCCAACGTGGTGCAGGGCTTCTCGGGCATGGGCGTCCCCCTCGCCGAGGTCGCAGCACCCCTCGTCGCCGGCCTCGAGCTCGTCGGCGGCATCCTGCTCGTGCTCGGCGTCGCGACCCGCGTCGTCGGCGTGCTGCTGACCGTCGACATGGTCGTCGCCGGGTTCCTGGCCCACGGCACCGCCGGCTTCTACTCGCAGGACGGCGGGTTCGAGTACGTGCTCGTCCTCGCGGTGGCGTCGCTCGCCGTGGCGCTGACCGGGCCCGGGCGGTTCTCGCTCGACGCCCTGGTGCTCAAGTCGTCGCGCCGTCGTCGTGGCGTCGAGGAGCCCCTCCCCGCCTGAGCCGCGCGTCCCGGTTTCGTCTGGTGCGAGGTTCCGTTCCCGGTGAGAGCTCACGAGGCCCGCACCGGGAACGGAACCTCGCACCGTTCACGCTGCCCCTCGCACGGTGCGAGGGGCCGCAGTGCCGTTCAGCCCGCCAGCGCATCCATGACCTGGCGGGCGATGCGTCGGCCGGCCCGGTTCGCACCGATGGTCGACGCCTGGGGACCGTAGCCGGCCAGGAACAACCGCGGCTCCTCGGCCGACCGGCCGTCCTCGACCACCACGCCGCCCGCCGTGGTCCGCAGGTGCAGCGGCGCGAGGTGCCGCAGGTCGGCGCGGAACCCCGTCGCCCAGATCACCGCGTCGGCGTGCACGTGGGTGCCGTCTGCCCGCACCACCCCGGTCTCGTCCATCCGCGTGAACATCGGCTCGTCACGCAGCACGCCGCGGTCGATGCCGGCGCGGATCCGTCTCGACACCGGGACCCCGGTACCGCTGACGATGCTCGGCAGGACCTCGCCGGCGCGGGCGGCCCGGTCCTGTTCGTCGACGGCGGCCACCGCAGACTCGACGTCGAGCGACGCGGTCCCGGCCCAGACCATCGGGCGGCGGGTGAACCACCGCGTCGAGCGGGCGACACCATCGAGTTCGAGCAGGAACCCGATCGCGCTCGTCCCACCGCCCACCACCACGACGTCCTGACGGGCGAACTCGGTGGCGCTGCGGTACTCGGTCGTGTCGACCTGGCGTCCGCGGAACACGTCGCGCCCCGGGTACCACGGCACGAAGGGGGTGCCCCACGTGCCGGACGCGTTCACCACGACCTCGGCACGGATGCGCGTCACCGTGCCGTCGGCGCTCCGGGTCGTGACGCACAGCCCGCCTTCCGCCGGGGCGTCGCCCGCCACGCCGCCGACGCCGTCGATGCGCGAGACGGACGTCACCGTGACCGGGCGCCGCACCCGCAGGTCGTAGTGCTGCTCGAACCGCCGGTAGTACTCGCCGACGACGTCCCGCGCGGGTCGTGACCGGTCGGCGTCGTCGAACTCCAGCCCCATCGCGCGCATGCCGGGCAGGTCGTGCACCCGGTGCGCCGCTCCGAGCCGCAGGGCCTCCCACCGGAACTGCCACGCCCCACCGGTGCTCGGCGCTCGGTCGAGGATCACCAGGTCGCTGCCGGGGACGAGCCCGAGGCGACGCAGGTGGTATCCCACGGAGAGCCCCGCCTGCCCCGCACCGATCACCACCACGCGGGCGTGCTGGTCGACCGGGGTCTCGAGGGGTTCCGTCATCACTTCGATTCTGCTGTGCGGGCCAGCCGTCGCGCGACGTCCAGATCGAGGTACATGGTAGAGTGATCGGCAGATTTCAAACCACGAACCGTCTGGTTCCCCGAGTGATCCTCCGTCATTCGCCAGGACCGGACCAGAGCCGAACGAGGGGGTCACGCATGGGGCGCGGCCGTCAGAAGGCGAAGCACACCAAGGTCGCCCGTGAGCTGAAGTACTTCAGCCCGCAGACGAACTACGGTGCGCTCGAGCAGGAGCTCTCCGCCGGACAACACTCCGACGAGAACTACGTCGACCGTTGGGCGGACCAGTACGGTCCGGAACCGGCGGAAGACGAAGACGAGTTCGAGACCCAGGCAGACCAGAACAAGTCCGCCTGACCTCTCTCGCAGTCACGCCGCGCAGCCCTCGGGCAGCGCGGCGTTTCCGCGTGCCCGGACACCGGACGCGCCCAGACACCGAGCGCGCCCAGGCACCCCTCGGCGCGCTCGGGTCCTCGGCTTCCAGTGGTCACGACTCACCGCGTGCATGACGCCGAGCGGTCACAAACCGTCGGTTGCAGGTGCGCCAAACGACGGTTCGTGACCACTCACCGCACGCGGCATGGCGGGTCCCGGCACACCCACGCCGGCGGCACGGGCCACCCGGCACTCGCCACCCTCCCGGTGCCACACGCCCCGGTGCCACGCACCGGTGCCGCGCCCGAGTCCCCGGGTCGAGTGGTCACGACTCACCGCGTGCATGACGCCGAGCGGTCACAAACCGTCGGTTGCAGGCCCGCCAAACGACGGTTCGTGACCACTCACCGCACGCACCACGGCACGGCACGGCCGCAGCCGTCGAGCGGGTCAGCCCGCGTAGCTCCCGACGAGCCGGACCGCGCCGCCGTCGACACCCTTGGCGCCCTGCTCGAACCCGGTCAGGTCCCGTGCGGACGTGGCGATCGTGCCGACGGGCCACGTGGGCATGCCGGCGGCGCCGAGTGACGCGATGACCTCGGCAGCGGCCCCGGCCGAGACGACGGCGAACATGCCGATGCCCAGGTTCCAGGTGCCCTCGGTGTCCTCGATCGGGGTGCCGGCCATGTCGGCCAGGACCCGGAAGACCGGGAGCGGCTGCCAGGTGGAACGGTCGACCTCGACCCAGGAGCCGACGGGCAGCACGCGCGCCAGGTTCGCGGCGATGCCACCACCGGTCACGTGCGAGAGCGAGTGCACCGCGCCCGGGTGCTGCTCGAGGAGCGCCAGGAGCGGTGCGGTGTACAGGCGGGTCGGCTCGAGCAGGGCTTCGCCGACGGAGACCGCGCCGCCGAACCCGACGCCGCTCAGCTCGGGCAGCTGGTCCGTGAAGCCGACGCCCCGCGACGCCAGGATGTGCCGCACGAGCGAGTAGCCGTTGGAGTGCAGGCCCGACGACTCGATCGCCAGGACCACGTCGCCGTCCTGCACCAGGTGCGCGCCGAGCTGTGCGTCGGCCTCGACGACACCCGTCGCCGCACCGGCCACGTCGTAGTCGTCCGGGCCGAGCAGCCCAGGGTGCTCGGCGGTCTCGCCACCGACCAGGGCGGTGCCGGTCTCCGAGCAGCCGCGGGCGATGCCGGCGACGATGTCGGCGATCCGGCCCGGCACCACGCGACCGCACGCGATGTAGTCGGTCATGAACAGCGGCTTCGCGCCGACCACGACGATGTCGTCGACGACCATGCCGACCAGGTCCTGCCCGATGGTGTCGTGCTTGTCGATCGCCTGCGCGATGGCGACCTTGGTGCCGACGCCGTCGGTGGAGGTCGCGAGCAACGGGTGTGAGAAGTCCTTCAGGAACGAGACGTCGTAGAGCCCGGCGAACCCGCCGACGCCACCGAGGACCGAGGCGTTGTGGGTGGCCGCGACCGCGGACTTCATCAGTTCGACGGCCAGGTCACCGGCAGCGGTGTCCACTCCGGCTTCGGCGTACGGGTTGGGCATGCGGAGTCCTTCGCGGTGACATGGCAGACTTGTTCGGTACCCCCCGATTCTACGGTCTGGAGCACACCCGCGAATGTGCGGCATCGTCGGCCTTGTTGCGCAGGGCCCCGCCAACCAATCCATCTACGACGCACTGCTCCTCCTGCAGCACCGCGGGCAGGACTCGACGGGCATCGCCACGGTCGAGGGTCACGTGCACCACATGCACAAGACCCGCGGCCACGTGCGAGAGGCGTTCCGCACCCGCGACATGCGTGCCCTCCTCGGCACCATGGGGCTCGGACACGTCCGCTACGCCACCAAGGGCGCCGCGACGAACGAAGAAGAAGCCCAGCCGTTCTACGTGAACGCGCCGTACGGCATCGTCCTCGTCCACAACGGCAACCTCACCAACACGCGGGAACTCACGCGTGAACTGTTCGACATCGACCGTCGTCACCTGAACACGACGAGCGACACCGAGCTCCTGGTGAACGTGCTGGCGCACGAGCTGCAGGGCCAGGTCCGCGGCGCGAACCTCGACCCGGGTCAGGTCTTCGACGCCGTCGAGCGCGTGCACGAGCGGGTCGAGGGCTCCTACGCCACGATCGCGACCATCGCCGGGCACGGGCTGCTGGCCTTCCGCGACCCGTTCGGCATCCGCCCGCTGATCCTCGGCCACAAGTTCGACGAGGCCGGGCAGCCGGAGTGGGTCGTCGCGAGCGAGTCGCTCGTGCTCGAGTCCGGCGGCTACGAGATCGTCCGCGACATCGCCCCGGGCGAGGCCGTGTTCATCGAGATGAACGGCCAGATGCACGCCCGCCAGTGCGCGAAGAACCCGCGTCTGGTGCCGTGCTCGTTCGAGTACGTCTACCTGGCGCGCCCCGACTCGGTGATGAACGGCATCTCGGTCTACGACGCGCGTCTGCGCCTCGGCAACCGCCTGGCCGACACCATCGAGCAGTACGCGCCGACCGGTGACATCGACGTGGTCATGCCGATCCCGGACTCGAGCCGTCCGGCCGCCATGCAGGTCGCCCGGAAGCTCGGCATCGAGTACCGCGAGGGCTTCTACAAGAACCGCTACGTCGGCCGAACCTTCATCATGCCGGGGCAGGCGGAGCGCAAGCGTTCGGTGCGCCAGAAGCTCAACGCGATGTCGTCCGAGTTCAAGGGCAAGAACATTCTGATCGTCGACGACTCGATCGTCCGTGGCACCACGAGCCGCGAGATCGTCGAGATGGCCCGGGCCGCGGGCGCGAACGAGGTCACGTTCACGAGCGCCGCTCCCCCTGTCCGGTTCCCGCACGTCTACGGCATCAACATGCCGACGCGTGCGGAGCTCATCGCGCACGACCGGAAGATCCCGGAGATCAACCGCGTGCTCGGCAGCGACCACCTGATCTACCAGGAGGTCGGGGACATGCGCGACGCCATCATCGAGGGCTCGGACGTGACCGACCTCGAGATGAGCTGCTTCACGGGCGAGTACGTCACGGGCACCGTGAGCCCGGAGTACCTGTCCTGGGTCGAGGCGAACCAGCTCAGCTAGGTCGCGTCCGAGACGCGACCAGACGACAGACGGGAGGCCCGGTGCCAGCTGGCACCGGGCCTCCAGTCCGTTGGTCGGGGGCGGCTACGGCCGCTGGTCACCGTGGTCGTCGAGCTCACCGTCGACCGTCTCGGGCGGCAGTTCGACCTCGACGCGCTCCGCCGTCAGGCGGGCCGACCGCCGGGCGTAGACCCGGTCGAACACGACGGCGACGACCGCACCGACGAAGGCGCCGATCGTGACGCCCCACAGGCTGAAGTAGCCGACCAGGCTGCCGAAGCTGGTCTGGTCCCGCTGGCCGCCGAGGTTCATGGTGAGGGCGACCACGACGAGGGTCGCGAGGAACCCGAGCACGGCACCGCCGACGATGAACACGCCGAACTTCGGTGCACGGCGGATGGTGACCTCGTCGGGGCTGGCGACCGCGCTGGGAGCCGGTGCCGGCGTGGGGAGCGGCTGCTCGTCGGGTTGATCGGTGTTGCTCACCCGTCCATTGTCCCCCACTGTGGGACGTCCCGCGGCCTGTGCGCGGCGACCGATCCGGGAGAGGATGGTCGCTACTGGTCGGTATCCCAAGCGGAGGAGGTGTGTCGGATGCGTGAACGAACCGCACCCGCCCGCCGACGCCGACCGGCCGCCCCCGCCCGCGTGGCCTGGCCCGTCGCGCAGCGCGCGGAGGAGGACCGCGCCGTCGCCGTCGTCGCCGAGCACCGGTGGAGCGTCGCGCTCGTCGGTGCCCCCGGCATCGGCAAGAGCACCGCCGCGGCGCGGGTCACCGACCGCGTCGCCGGTCGCGACGGCACCGGCCGCACGGTCGTCGTGCCGATCACGGCGGTCGCCGCGAGCCGGTCGATGCCCTTCGGCGCCGTCGCCGAGCGCTTCGGCGAGCTGCCGGCGTCCATCTCGGAGCTGTCCGACGACACCGGCGCCGAGCAGCGCTTCCGGGCGATCGAGGACCTCGTCGACCGTGACGTCCTGCTCCGCGTCGACGACGCCGACCACCTCGACGCGATCTCCGCGCGGTACGTCGCCTGGCTGGTCCGCCGACAGGGTGCTCGGCTGGTCCTGACCTGCCGCGACTTCACGGCGCTCCCCGAGCCGCTCCGCGCACTGTGGCAGGACGACCTGCTCGAGCGCATCGACCTGCAGCCACTCGCCCTGCACGAGACCGCCGCGCTCGTGGCCGAGGCGCTGGGCTCGCCGCTCGAGAACGCCTCGGCCGAGCGCGTCCACCGCGCCACCGCCGGCAACCCGCTGTACCTGCGCGAGGTGGTCCGTGCGGCGCGGGTCTCCGGCGCCCTCGACCACACCGCGACCGGGTGGTACTGGCGTGGGCGGGTGACCGCGTCGGACAGCCTCGCGGACATGTACCGCACGGAGCTCGGGTCGCTGCCGGAGGACCTGCGCGACGTCGTCGACATCGTCGCCCTCGCCGACCCGATCCCGCTCGCGCGCCTGCTCGGCCTGGTGACCGGCGGGGACGTCGACCGGGTCGTCGCGCTCGGCCTGGTCCGGATCGACTCGCTCGAGGACGGCGCCGCGGTCGTCCGGCCGTCGCACCCGCTCGTCGGCGAGGTCATCCGGACCCTGGTGCCGGTCGCCCGGCGCACGGCACTCTTCGCGCGCGCCAACGCGTTCCGCACCGACCGGCCCGAGGGTGCACCGCCCGCCGCACGGCTGCGTGCCGCGCTGTGGTCGCTCGAGTGCGGAGTCCTGCCGTCGGTCGACCAGCTGCTCGACGCGGCGCAGGTCGCCGTGCGGCTGCAGGAGCACGAGAGCGGGATCGCCCTGGCCTCGGCAGCGCTCCGCACGACGCTCACCCCCACCGAGCAGGTCGCGGCGCACTGCCTCCGCTCGCTGGCGTACTCGTACTCCGACGGCCGTGAAGCCGGCCGCGCCGACGCCGAAGCCGCCTGGGGCGTGGCCAAGCGGCACGTCGGCGACGTCACCGACGAGGCCGTGATCGAAGCGTGCGAGACCCTGGCGAACATCCGCCAGTTCCACGACGACGACGTCCCGGCGGCGGTCGCCCTGACCGATGCCGCCACGCGCCTGGTGGTGTCCGACGAGGCCGTCGAACGGCTGCGGCTGCTGCGGATGGCGCACCAGGGCTGGGGTGGAGACTTCGCCGAGGTCCGGGCCGAGATCGAGCGCAGCGGCATCGTGGACGCTCCGACCATGCCGATGTCGTTCCTCGCCGTCGCACCCTGCGCCGTGATGGCGTTGGCGACCGCCGGCCGACTGGACGACGCGTCCGCGCTCGGTCGCCGTGCCCTGGCCACCGCGTTGGCGCACGTCGAGGCAGCCCCGTGGAGCGTCGGCGAGAACTCCTCCGTCCTGCACCAGGTGCAGATGTGGCGCGGCGACCTGGACGACCTGATCACCGAGGTGCCGGCGGGCCGGTCCAGCCCGTACCTGAAGTACGACTTCACGCTCGAGCTCATCGGCCAGGGCAACCTGGCCATCGCGCAGCGCCGCTGGGACGACGCGATCGCGGCGTTCTCGGCGGCGTGCGAGCGCTACGACATCGCCGACCACGGCGGGTTCGCGGCCTACCCCTGGGCACGTCTGGCCCTGGCGCACGCCTACGCCGGGCACCCGGAGGCGGCAAGCCGAACGCTCGAGCGTGCTCGGACCACGCCGCAGCGGGCGATGCGGATCACCGGCGAGCAGGTCGCCGTCACGATCGCCTGGACCGAGGCCGTGCTCGGCAACCCGGCCGGACTGCAGCACGCCGACGACATCATCGAACGCAGCACGGCCAACGGCTCGTGGACGCACGTCATGTACGGGTACGCGCTGCACCACGCGGTCGGCATGCTGCAGGGGCGCGACTCGGCGTCGTCGCTCGACCGGATGCGCGAGGCCGCGACCCGCGTCGACGGCCCGCTCGCAGCCGCGGTCATCGAGTACGCCGACGCCGTGCGTGCCGACGACCGGACGCGGGTGATCGCGGCGCAGGGCGTGCTCGCGGCGCACGGTGTCTCGGTGACCGCTGGGCGCTCGAAACCACCGCTGACGAAGCGCGAGTACGAGGTCGCCGAGCTCGCCGCGCAGGGGTTGAGCAACAGGCGGATCGCGGAGTCCCTCGGGCTCTCGACGCGGACGATCGACGCGCACCTGTCGCGCGTCTTCGCGAAGTGGGACCTGCACGCGCGGTCGGAGCTCACCGAACTGCTCTGAGCTGCTCGGTACTCGGCACGGCCGGCTCGGCGTTCCGCATCGGCTGTCGCACACGCAAGAACGTTGCGGATTGCAGCACGACGCGCCGCTGCGATTGACACGTTGTGTGGAACATCGCGTACCTTGGTGCCTGTCGCCGGGTTCGGACCCGTTCGGGTCGGGTCCGAATCCCGGCGACTTCAAGCTTAGGAACCCGGTCGATGCGGGCGCATCGGTAGGGACTACCTAATTCGCGCAGGACTTCTCCGCAGGCGGCTTCGGCGCCGTTCGGTCAGGCGCGGGTGGGTCTGGTGCCGGGGGTCAGGCGCCGGGGGCGGGCAGCCGGACCGGCAGGAACGCCGTCAGGTCGGCGCGCGAGCCCGAGGCACTGACGCGCGACTGCGCGACCGCCTCGGCCCAGGTCAGCTCGCCGGACGCGAGTGCCAGCCACGTGGTGGCGTCGGTCTCGACCACGTTCGGCGGCGTGCCACGGGTGTGCCGGGGTCCGGGCACGGCCTGCACGGCGGCGAACGGCGGCACCCGTACCTCGACGCTGTTGCCCGGGACCTCGTCCGCCAGGCACTGCAACGTCCACCGAACCGCGGTCGCGACGGCCGGTCGGGCCGTCTCCCCACGACGCACCGCGGCCAGTGCCGCGCGCCCGTCGGCGTCCTCGATCCTCTTGGGTGGCATCTCCACAGGCTAGCCCTCGCATCGCGGGCGACGAGTCGGGCTGGGTAGGGTGATCGGGTGCGAATCCTCGTCCTCGGTTCCGGTGCCCGCGAGCACGCGATCATCACGGCCCTCCTCGCTGAGCATGCGGGTCACGTCATCACGGCAGCGCCCGGCAACGCCGGCATCGCCGCCGACGTCGAGACCGTCTCCCTCGACCCCACGAACGGCGCGCTCGTCGCCGAGTACGCGATCGAGAACGACATCGAGCTCGTCGTCGTGGGCCCCGAGGCCCCGCTCATCGCCGGCGTGGCCGACCCGGTGCGCACCCGCGGCATCCCGGTGTTCGGGCCGGGCAAGGCCGCCGCGCAGCTCGAGGGCTCGAAGGCGTTCGCCAAGCGGATCATGGGCGAGGCCGGTGTGCCCACCGGGCGTCCGGTCTACGCGGGCACGGCGGACGAAGCCGTCGCCGCGATCGACGAGCTCGGCGCCCCGTACGTGGTCAAGGCCGACGGGCTCGCCGCCGGCAAGGGCGTGCTCGTGACCGACGACCGCCAGGCCGCGATCGACCACGCCACCTACTGGCTCCAGCACGGACACGTCGTGGTCGAGGAGTTCCTCGACGGCGAAGAGGTCTCGTTGTTCTTCCTGAGCGACGGGCACGACGTCCGTGCGCTCAGCCCCGCGCAGGACTACAAGCGTCTGGCCGACGGCGACCTCGGCCCGAACACCGGCGGCATGGGCGCGTACTCGCCGCTGCCGTGGCTC
The DNA here is from genome assembly GCF_003234225.2 of Curtobacterium sp. MCSS17_005. Classification (NCBI taxonomy): domain Bacteria; kingdom Bacillati; phylum Actinomycetota; class Actinomycetes; order Micrococcales; family Microbacteriaceae; genus Curtobacterium; species Curtobacterium sp. MCSS17_005. Next base: position 678,983 of record NZ_CP126258.1, on the reverse strand, counting down.
GCCGACCGCTGGCCGTCCGAGCAGGCCTTCGTCGACGAGGTCACCGAGCTCGTCGCGCTGCCGACCGTCCGCCGCCTCGAGCACGAGGGCACGCCGTTCGTCGGGCTCCTGTACTGCGGCCTCATCGTCACCGAGCAGGGCGTCCGCGTGATCGAGTTCAACGCGCGCTTCGGTGACCCGGAGACGCAGGTCGTGCTCCCCCGCCTGGCCACGCCGCTCAGCGAACTCCTGCTGGCCGCCGCCACCGGGCAGCTGGGTGCCGTACCCGCACCCGTGTTCCGCGACGAGGTCGCCGTGACCGTCGTCCTGGCGAGCGAGGGCTACCCGGAGAACCCGCAGACCGGCCGACCGATCACCGGCATCGACGACGCGAACGCCCGCGACGGCGTCTCGGTCGCGCACGCCGCCACCGGCGTCCTCGACGACACGCTCGTCGCCACGGGTGGCCGGGTGCTCAGCGTCGTCGCGACCGGGTCGGACTTCGCCCAGGCCCGCGAGCGCGCCTACGCCGGGCTCGGCGACATCACGCTCGACGGCGCGCAGTTCCGCACCGACATCGCCGCGAAGGTCGCGAAGTGACCGCCCCCGCGCCGATCGCCGGCTGGCGGCACGTCTCGTCCGGCAAGGTCCGCGAGCTCTACGTGCCCGAGGGCACCGCCGACCTGGCGAGCGCGTCCGAGCTGCTGCTCGTCGCCTCGGACCGGGTCAGCGCCTACGACTTCGCGCTCGAGCCGCCGATCCCGGGCAAGGGCGAGCTGCTGACCCGCCTGTCACGGTTCTGGTTCACCCAGCTGAGCGACGTCCCGAACCACATCATCGGCCCGTCCTCCGGTGGCACCCCGGTGCCCGCCGAGGTCGAGGCACGGTCGATGCACGTCATGCCGCTGACGATGTTCCCCGTCGAGTGCGTCGTGCGCGGGTACCTGGTCGGCAGCGGCTGGGCCGAGTACCAGGAGACCGGCAGCGTGTGCGGCGTCGCGCTCCCCGCCGGGCTGTCCAACGGTGACCGCCTGCCGGAACCGATCTACACGCCGGCGTACAAGGCAGCCCAGGGCGAGCACGACGAGAACATCTCGTACGAGCAGACCGTCGACCTGGTCGGTGCCGAGACCGCTGCCACCCTGCGCGACCTCTCGCTGCACGTCTACACCGAGGCCGCGGCCATCGCTCTCGAACGGGACGTCGTGATCGCGGACACGAAGTTCGAGTTCGGGCAGGACGCCACCGGCCGGATCCGCATCGCCGACGAGGTCCTGACGAGCGACTCCAGCCGCTACTGGGACGCCCGCTCCGCCGACCGCACCGACTCGTTCGACAAGCAGATCGTGCGGGACTGGCTCAGCGCGCACTGGGACCGTCAGGGCACGCCGCCGGTGCTCCCGGACGAGATCGTCGAGCGCACGGCTGCGCGGTACGCCGAGCTGATCGAGCGCCTCGGCGCCTGACGCCGCGCCCGGCCGGCTCCCGCCGGTGCCTGGCCAGCGGTCACGACACCCCGCTCAGCTCTGGCGACCGGTCACGAACCGTCGGCCGAGGCCCCGCCAACCGACGGTTCGCGACCACTCGGCGGCCCGCGCACGACACGTCGCGACCACTCGAACCGCCGACGAGCCGGCGGCGGTTCTCGACCGCTCAGGCCTCGACGGTCTCGACGGCCTCGCGCGCCACCACGACGACGGTCAGGTCGTCACCCGGGTCGTGCTCGGCGACGCGTGCGCGCACCCGCTGCAGGAACGTCTCGACGTCCGGGGACTCCCGGTACAGCGACCCGAGCTCGGACAGCGACGCGAGCGTGGAGTCCCAGAGCTCGAGCGCGCCGTCGGTCACGACGATGAGCACGTCACCGGGCCGGAGCACGAGCGACCCGGCGGCGCGGGGCATCCCGGCGGGGTGCAGCCCGATCGGCAGGTCCGACGACCGCAGGATCCGCTCGGCACCGTCGTCACGGAGCTGCAGCACGAGCCCGTGGCCGGCGTCGGCGAAGTCGAGGCGCCCGGTGGACGGGGTCAGCCGGCCGTGGAACATCGTCGCGAAGGACTCGGCGCGGCTGAGCTCGGGTGCGACCTGTGCCTCGAGTTCGGCGACGGCGACGCCCGGGTCCTGGTCGCCGCGGGCGAGCAGGCCTCCGCGGATGTTCGCGGCGAGGAGCCCGGCGGACATCCCCTTGCCCATGACGTCCGACACGGTCAGGTGGATCGAGTCATCGCCGGAACGGTGCCAGTCGTGGAAGTCGCCGGAGACGAGCCCGTGCGGGATCGACATCCCCGTGATCCGGTACCCGGGCACCTGCACCTCGGCCGGCTGCAGGCCTCTGAGCACGGTGCGCAGGCGGTCCTCGTCGGCTCCGGCGAGGAGCTCGCGTTCCGCCCAGATGCCGAGTTCCTGCAGGAGTTCGAGCTCGTCGGCGTCGAGGGTGCGCGGCTCGGGGTCGATCAGGCAGAGGGTGCCGATCTTCAGGTCGTCGTCGCCGGCACGGAGCCCGACTCCGGCGTAGAACCGGACGTTCGGGTCGCCCACGACCATCGGCATGTCGGAGTACCGCTCGTCCGCGCGCGCGTCAGGGACGATCACCGGCTCACGCTCTCCGAGGGTCCGTCCGCAGAAGGTGTCCTGCAGCGGGATCACCGGGTCGAAGACCGTGTCGCTCTGCTGCGACTTGATCGTCAGCGTGGTCTCGCCAGCCAGGTTGAGGAAGGAACCGGAGACCCCGAGGGCCTCCCGTGCGATCCGGGTGATCCGTTCGAACCGTTCCTCGACGCCACCGTCGACCACGTCGAGTGCCGCGATCAAGGCCGCTCGCCGAACGGCATCGGCCCCGGTCGGCGCGGGCACGGACATCGCGGTTTCCGGCTGCATGCTCCCACGGTAACGCGCTGAACGGACAGAGCCTGTCCCCAGTCCGGAGGGCGCAGATCGTCGGGCGCGTCGGCGTACCCTGGTCGTCGTGCTCCGAGTCGTCCCCGCAACCGTCCTCGGCGTGGCCGCGCTCCTGGCCCTCGCCGGCTGTGGCGCCCACGACTCCACCGGCCAGGTGTCGGTCACGGTGTCGTCGAACGCCGCCGACCACCCCTACGAGGTCAAGGTGTTCGCCTCGACCGGCAAGCTCTCCGAGCACCAGCGGGTGTTCCCGGGTGGAACGGCCGACTTCGCGGGCGTCCCCCTCGGCAAGGTCACGGTCCGCGCCGGTGACCTCTGCCCGCAGACGACCAAGGTGTCCGACGGCACGGTCGCGACGGTGACCCTGACCACGACCGGCTGCTGACACCACCCGCCACCACGACCGGCCGCTGACACCACCCGCCACCACGACCGGCCGCTGACCCCACCCGCCACCACGACCGGCCGCTGACCCCACCCGTCACCCCGACGACGGACTGCCGACCCCCTCCGCGACCAGGTGCTCGACCCGCGGCTCGCCCGCGACCTCGCGCACCGCCTGCAGGGTCCGCGCGTCGTCCCCGGTCTGCCGGACCTCGTGCTGGTCGACGTGCTCCTGCCACGACCCCACCCGGAACGCCTCGACCCAGGCGTCCGGCCCGGTCGCGGCGTCGCGGTAGAGGTTCCAGTCACGGGCACCGGTCCGCCGACGACTCCGCCCGAGCCGTTCGGCGCGCGCCCGGAACTCGTCGACCGCATCCGCCGGGACCGTCCAGTGCAGCAGCACGAGGGTCTCCCCCGTCGCCGCGCCGTGGTCGTCCGCCACGAACACCTCGTCCCCGAACGGCATCGGCGTCACGGCGCGCTGCCGGTCGGTGAGCACCGGGAACCCGGACACGAGCAGCACTGCGGCGCTGAGCGCGGTGAGGACTCCGGCCCCGGCGAGCACGCCCGTCACGCCGAGTGGCGTGGCGACCGCGCCGGCGAGCGCCGCACCGATCGCGGTGCAACCGAAGAGCACGAGCTGGTAGGCAGCGAGCCCGCGGGTCCGGACCCAGGCGGGCAGGAACGCCTGCACGGTGCCGTTCAGCGTCGTCACCACGGCGATCCAGGCCACCCCTCCGACCAGCAGCGCGACGAGCACGACCGCCAGCACGGGGACGAGGGCGACGACCGTGGTGCAGACGCCGAACACCACCGAGGCGATGCCGACCGTGCGACCGATGCCGAGCCGCGCACGGACCGCCGGCATCAGGAACGCTCCACCGACGGACCCGATGCCGACGGCGGCGAGCAGCAGTCCGTACCCGCCGGAGGACAGGCCGAGCGAGCCGTCGGCGACGAGCGGCAGGAGTGCCCACAGCGCGTTCGCGGGCACCATGAAGACGGCGAGCTGCACGAGCAGCCGGCGGACGACCGCCGCGTGCAGGACGTACCGCAGCCCGGCGCGGGTGGCGTCGATGAACGGTTCGGCCCGCGTCTCGGGGCGCTGGTAGCCGCGCCACGCGACGAGCACCACCAGGAAGAGCGCGAACGACAGCGCATTGGCGGCGAACACGAACGGCACGCCGAGCTGCGCGATGACCACCCCGGCGAGCGCCGGTCCGATCGCCCGGGCGACGTTGACGCCGACGGAGCTGAGCGCCGCGGCGTCGGTGATCGCGGCGCGCGGCACGATCTCGGGCACGAGCGCCTGGTACGCGGGCAGCTGGAGCGCCGAGGCGGTACCGAGCAGGAACGTGACGGTGAGCAGGAGCGCCGGGGTCATGTCGCCGGTCGCGGTGAGCACGGTCATCACGACGCCGACGACCACCTGGAACGCCTGCACGCCGATGAGCAGCCGCCGCCGGTCGACGAACTCGCCGATCACCCCGGCGGGGATCCCGACGAGCAGCACCGGCAGGCTCGACGCGGTCTGCACGAGGGCGACGACGACGGGTGCGGCGTGCTCGTCGACGAGCAGCCACTGCGCGCCGACGGTCTGCATCCAGCTGCCGATGTTGCTCACGAGCACCGCGATCCACAGGGCGCGGAAGACCGGGATCGCGAGCGGCGCCAGGGCGCCGCCGCGGGGTGCTGGGGTGGTGCGTTCCGTGGTCACGTCGCCTCCTGGGGTGGAACGGGGACATCCTGGAGGCGCGGTGTGCGCCGGGCGCACGCCGCGCCTCCAGGGGTGGTCGTTCAGGCGGCGGCGTCGGTCGCGCTGGTCGCGGCGACGGCGCGCTCGATGACTTCGGCGACGTCCTTCGGGTGGGTCTGCATGACGAGGTGCGGGGCGGCGAGCTCGGTCACGTCGGTGATGCCGGCGCGGGTGTAGCCGAAGCGCTCGACCTCGGGGTTGATGGTGTGGTCGTCGGTCGAGACGATCGCCCACGCGGGGGTGGTCTTCCACGCAGCGGCGGAGGCCGGTTCGCCGAAGGCGGCACCGGAGAGCGGGCGCTGCGACACCGCGAGGACCTCGGCGACCCGCGGGTCGACCCCGGCGGCGAAGACCTGCGGGAACGCGTCGATCGCGACGGACACGTCGGTGCCGTCCTCGGCGCCGGCGACCGGGTACGGCGTGTACACCAGGTTCGCGGCGAGGTCGGAGTCCGGGAACCCGCCCTGCAGCTGCCCGAGGCTCTCGCCGACCTCGAGCACGTAGCCGGAGACGTAGACGAGTCCGACGACGTTCTCGGCCTCGCCGGCGACGGTGATCACGGCGCCGCCGTACGAGTGCCCGGCGAGCACGACCGGCCCGTCGACGTGCTCTGCGACGGCACGGATCGAGGCGGCGTCCTCGGCGAGGCTGCGGTTGTAGACCGGCGGGACGAGGACCGTGTGGCCGCGGTCGAGCAGCTCCCGGGTGACGGGCGCCCAGCTGGCGGAGTCGGCGAACGCGCCGTGGACGAGGACGATGGTGGGTGCAGCCATTTGCGGGTCTCCTTCGTGACGAACGTCTGGGGTGGTGCGGGGACCGGGGGTCCCGGCGTCGTCACGCTAGGGCTGGGGGTGCTGCGCCGTCGTGTCCCTGTCGTTGCCCGTCACCCCCGATGACGGCGCGTACCGGCGGCCCCGGGCGCGGCGCGCGTGCCCTCGGACGGTCGGACACACCGTGCCGGGGTCCCCCTGCGAGGCGGAGTCGCCGCGACGGGGTCCCCGCCGGGGCCCCCTTCTCCCCCCTGCTCCACGGCCCGGCCGGTTAGCGTGATCGCATGGAACACGAGGACGGCACGACGACGACGTCGGCCCAGGACTTCGTGGACGCGCTCGCCGAACCGATCGTGGTCTTCGACCGGCACCTGGACGTCGTGGCGGCGAACCGGCTCGCCAGCGCCCTGTCCGCGTCCCTCACCGTCGGCACGAACCTGGCGCGCTTCACCTTCCTGAACCCCTGGGTCGAGGACTCGGTCGACGGCTGGGAGGCCGAGGCGCACCGCACGGCCGCGATGCTCCGGGACTCGCTGGACGAGCACGACGCCGACGACCGGTTCCAGGAGCTCGTGGGCGAGCTGATGGCCAGGAGCACGACGTTCGCGACCGAGTGGGCCGGCGGAGCGGTGCGGCCGGCTCGCCGCGGGGAGTCGACGTTCGAGAACCCGCTGGTGGGCCGGATCGACCTGCGGTGGGAGCAGCTGCGTCGGCTGGAGGACCCCGAACACGTGCTCGTGGTCTGGACGGCGGTGGACGACGAGTCCGCCGCGCGGCTCACGATGCTCCGCGGGCTGCTCGAAGAGGACGCGACGACCGCCTGATCGGCGAGCGCGGCGACCGCGGCGACCGCCTGGCTACCCCACCGCGGTCTCGCCCGCGACCGGCTGCCGACGGGCCGTGCCCTGCTGGACCTGCGCGGCGAGGTACGCGACGGCGGCCGCTGCGGGCGTGCCGGGGTCGGCCCAGAAGGTCACGAGCACGTGCGAGCTGCCCGGGATCGCGAGGTTCTGCCAGCGGAACTCGACCCACCCGATCGGGTCGATCCAGTGCCGCGAGACCCCGGTGCGCTGCACGGCGACGTCGTGCCGTGCCCAGATGCGGGCGAAGTCCGGGTCCTGCAGGGTCAGGGTGCCCACGATCTCCTGCAGCCGGGGGTCCTCGGGTTCGGCGTGCAGCCGGAGTGCGGCGACGACCCGGTGTGCGGTGCGGTCCCAGTCGGCCGCGTGCTGCCGGGACGCCTCGGAGAACATCTGCAGGACGAGGTTCGCGCCCGGCTCCATGTAGCCGGGGCCGAGGGCGCTCGCCAGGGCGTTGGACAGGATGATGTCCTGGTTGCGGTCCATCACGAACGCCGGGGTGTGCGACCACTGTGCCAGCAGCGACCGGACCGAGTCGTCGAGCCCCGGCGGTACGACGCCCTCGGGGCGGCGGCGTTCGGCGTGTGCGAGGCGGCGCAGGTAGTCGACGGCCTCGTGGTCGAGCCGCAGTGCGCGGCCGAGCGCCACGAGCACCTGGTCGGACGGCTGGTGGTCGCGGCCCCGTTCGAGCCGCAGGTAGTACTCGGGGCTGATGCCCGCGAGCCGTGCGACCTCTTCGCGGCGCAGGCCGTCCACTCGTCGTCCGGGCTCGCGGGTGAGACCGACGTCCTCGGGCTGGACGAGCGCCCGACGGGCGCGGAGGTACTGCCCGAGTTCGGACCGTCGCGCATCCACGCGAGCAGGATAGCCGGAATCCGCAAAGAACGCGAGAACTACCGTTCTCCGGGTGTGCCGCTCCGCACGATGGTCTGGTGCGGCTGCTCCCCGAACCGTTCCCGGTAGTACGCCGCGAACCGCCCCAGGTGGGTGAACCGCCACCGCCGCGCGACCTCGCTGACGAGCAGCGCGCGGGAACCCGGCCGCCCCAGCTCCAGGTGCACCCGGTCGAGCCGGACCTCGCGCAGGTACTGCATGGGCGTGACGCCGAGCCGACGGCGGAACAGGTCCTGCAGGCCGCGCTCGCTCAGGTCGCAGGCCGCTGCGACGTCCGCCACCGTCAGCACCCGGTCGGCGTGGTCGTGCACGAAGCCGATCGCACGCCGCATCCGGTCCGCGACGTCCGATCGCGACCGGGCGAAGGTCGACAGGACGACGGTCGCGATCCGCCGGTTCAGGGCCGCACGGTCGTCGGCGGGCAGGGTGGGGTCGAGGATGCGCCCGGAGGCCTCGCGCAGCAGTGCCCGCAGCGGTTCGAGTGCGGGATCGCCCGCGTCCGGCTGCCGGAACACCGAGGACTCTCCCGTGTCGCCCAGCAGCGACGGCGACAGGTGCAGCAGCGTCGTGGCGGTCGCGTCCGTCTCGAAGCCGTACGCGACGGACGCCGAGAGCATCATCGGCCGCTCGGCGCCGACCTGCCAGTGCTCGCCGTCGTCGGCGGTCAGGCTGGCCCGGCCGTCGGCGAGCCAGAACACGACGTGGTCGGGCCGCGGACCGATCGTCCCCGACCGCTTGCCCGGTGTCGCGATCCGGTGGATCGACAGGTCGTCGTCCCCGCCGGTCTCGTAGCCGAAGCCCTCGTCGTCCGCGGTCACGGCGTCGGGACCCGGTCCCACTCGTCGCCGTACCGGGACAGCACCGACCACCGCGAGACGGGCCACGTGGTCACGAAGGCACGCCCCACGACGTCGTCGACCGGCACGGTGCCGTGCACGCGCGAGTCGGCGGAGTCGTAGCGGTTGTCGCCCATCACCCAGATACGTCCCTTCGGCACGGTGATCTCGAAGTCCTTCCCGGCGACACGGTCCGACCCGCGTTCGAGCACGACGTAGGGCTCGTCGACCGCGTGCCCGTTCACCGACAGACGGCCCCGGGCGTCGCAGCAGGACACCGTGTCACCCGGCAACCCGATGACCCGCTTGATCAGGTCGTCGCCCTGGCCCATGCCGAGCCAGCCGCCCGGGTCCTGGAACACCACGACGTCACCACGCTGCAGCGGCACCACCCCGGGCACGAGCTCGTTGACGAGCACCCGGTCCCCGACGAGCAGCGTGTTCTGCATCGATGCCGAGGGGATGTAGAAGGAACGGACCAGGTACGCCTTCACCAGGAAGGACGCCAGCAGCGCCACGACGACGATGATGACGAGGTCGCGCAGGAACCGCAGACCGCCGCGCTTCGGCTCGCTCTCGGCTCCGGGTGCGGAGTGGGGTTCGGCATGAGCGGGCGTGTCGCTCAATGCGTCAGCACCACCTTGACGAGGCCGATCACGAACGCCACCGCGGCCAGCACGATGCCACCCCACAGCCCGAGGAACGTGGGCTGCTTCCCGCTGAACCGCTGCATGAACACGCCCACCAGCCCGATGCGCACGACCAGGATCACGGTCGCCGCGATCTGCGCCCACTCCGCCGGCAGCCACCCGATCCAGGCAGCGGCGTAGAGGACCGCCGGGATCAGCCCGGAGGTCGCGATCGGGTTGGCGTTCCGGACGATCGTCGCGACCGAGTCGCGGCGGGCAGCGCGGTCCTCGGCGGACTCCTCGCCGTCGTCGCCGAGCCCGTGCGCGACCAGGTGCGCGAGCACGTGCGCCAGGTACGTGAGGACCGCGGTCGCCAGGACGGTCGCCACCGCGGCGCCGTGGTGGATCTGCTCCGGGTCCACCGCGATCGCGACGGCGAGCACCGTGATGTTGCCGTAGATGTACGACGACATCCGGTCGCGGACGTGCTCGAGCGGCAGGTCGCGGGGGTCCGGGCGACCGCCGCGGGGTCCGCGCCCCGGTCGGGAGGGCCGTCGTGTGCGTGGCATCCGTCCATCTTGGCCCCCGCGGTCGGCCGTCCGCCGACAGGACACCGGGTGCGATGGTCACGCGGGTGGCCGGTTCCGGCAGACTGGGTGCCGATCGGTGCGACGGAGCGCCGGACAGGAGGCACGCATGACGTCCGCACGACCACTCGCCCTGGTGACCGGGGTGGGCCGCAGAGCCGGCATCGGCGCAGCGCTCGCCACCCGCCTGGCGACCGACGGCTGGGACCTCGCCATCTCGTGGTGGGGCCCCTACGACGACCGCGTGAGCGGCGGGGCGGACCCGGACGGGGTCGAGTCGGTGGTGCAGGAGTGCGGGGCGGCGGGAGCACGGGTGACGCGCCTCCCGGTCGATCTGGAGGACCCGGAGCAGGCGACCGCACTCGTCGGCCGCGCCGAGGCGGAAGCCGGCGCGCCGGTCACCGCCCTCGTCATGTCGCACTGCGAGTCCGTCGACTCCGACTTCCGCACCACCACGGTCGAGTCGTGGGACCGCCACTTCGCCGTGAACGCCCGCGCACCGTTCCTGCTCGTGCAGGCCTACGCGGCCGGGCTCGAGCGCGCCGGGGAAGCCGCACCGCGCGACCGCCGCCGCATCGTGGCGCTGACGAGCGACCACATCGCGTACAACCTGCCGTACGGGGCGTCGAAGGGGGCGCTCGACCGGATCGTGTTCGGCGCCGCGAAGGAGCTCGGCAGCCTCGGCGTCAGCGCCAACGTGGTGAACCCGGGCCCGAACGACACCGGCTGGATGTCCGACGAGGTCAAGGGGTGGGCCATCGAGGGCACTCCGCTCGGCCGGCTCGGACGCCCGTCGGACACCGCCGCGCTCGTCGGGTTCCTCTGCTCGGAGCAGGGGGCCTGGGTGAACGGGCAGCTGCTGACGTCGGACGGCGGGATCTCGAACCGCGCCTGATGCACCGGGCTGGTTGACGCGTCATCGAATTGGTTGACGCGTCAACTAGTCGGGCGCACACTGGGTGCATGCAAAGGCACGAACTGCTCGCCGCCGACACCGGGATGGGCGCCGTCACCCTCCGCGTCGCCGACCTCGACGCGATGATCCGGTACTACCGCGACGGCGTGCGGCTGTCGCTGCTCTCCCACGACGGCGGCGTCGCCGTGCTCGGCCGGGGCCGCACGCCGATCGTGGTCCTCGAGCACGCCCCCGCGATGCGGCACGCCGGCCCCCGCGAGGCCGGGCTGTTCCACACGGCGATCCTGTTCGACACCCGCGCCGACCTGGCCGCCGCGCTCTACTCGGTCGCCACGCAGTACCCGGCGGGCTTCACCGGCAGCGCCGACCACCTGGTGAGCAACGCGTTCTACTTCACCGACCCCGAGGGCAACGGCGTCGAGCTGTACTGGGACCGCGACCGCACCGAGTGGTCGTGGACGCACGGCATGGTCGACATGGACACGAAGTACGTCGACCCGAACGCGTTCCTGCAGTCCCACCTGACGCAGGACGCCCTGGACACTGCCACGGCGCGCCCGGGCAAGGTCGGCCACGTGCACCTGTCCGTCGGCGACGTCGACACCGCGCGCTCCTTCTACGTGGACACCCTCGGCTTCGAGACCACCGCCGGCTTCGGCGAGGCGCTGTTCGTCAGCGCCGGCGGGTACCACCACCACATGGCGATGAACACCTGGAACTCCCGCGGCGCCGGGCGGCGACAGCTCGCACTCGGCCTGGGGCTCGTGCGCATCGAGGTCCCCGCGGCCGACGACCTCGGCGCCCTGACCGAGCGCATGCGCCACGGCGGCGTGGAGCTCGCCGACGACGGCCGGACCGTGGCATTCGACGACCCCTGGGCGAACCGCATCGAGGTGACCACGCCGGGTCGCGGCTGACGCGTCGCGGCACTTCGCGCTGACCGACACCTCACGCGCGCCCGGCCCCGCGAGGTGTCGCCCAGCGCGAAACATCGCCACACCGGCCACCACATCCGTGCAGGATGGACCCGTGACTGACGACATCCGGTGGGAGGTGGTCGAGGAGAGCACGCTGTCGCTCCCCGACCACGAAGCGATCGCAGCGCTGCTCGGGCAGGCCTTCCCCGACTGGTCGCACTGGTACGTGGGCGGCCGGAGCTGGTCCGGCATGCAGCCGGAACGCCGGGTGCTCGCGCACGACGCCGACGGGGTCGTCCTGGCCCACGTCGGCATCCGCCGCATGTACATCTCCGTCGGCGGCGAAGACGTCCTGGTCGGCGACACCGGCCTGGTCGCCGTGTCGCCCCGACTGCAGGGCACCGGCGTCGGCCGCGAGCTGATGACCCGGACCGCGGCGGTCCTCGAGGGACTCCGCGTCCCCTTCGGGTTCCTCGGGGCCGGCGAGGACCGGATCCCCTTCTACGCGAAGCTCGGCTGGCACGAGTTCCCCGAGGCCGTCGGCACCTTCTCGGCGTTCACCGCCGAGGGCGCGGGCGTCAGCAACACCGAGCAGGGCGGCTGGATGGCGCTGCCGGTGGCAGCGCAGCTCGAGGACTGGCCCGCTGGGCCGATCTGGCTGAACGGCCAGCAGGTCTAGACGCAGCGACCGACGGACAGGAGGCCCGGTACCAGCTGGTACCGGGCCTCCCGTCCGTCAGGTCGTCCAGCGGGGCTTACGCCTCGACCGCGACCTTCTCCGGGTCCTCGTTGGAGCCCGGCGCGCTCGGCGCGACCGCGGCGCGCACGCGCGCACCCAGCTCGGCGTCGACGTTCGTCCAGTAGGCGAACACGCGCTCGCGCAGGTCGTCGCGCGTCACCTTCGAGACGTGACCGGCGATGTTGCCGACCAGGCGCTCGCGGGCGGCGTCGTCCAGGACCTCACGGACGAGCGTGCCGGCCTGGCCGAAGTCGTCGTCCTCCGGGTGCAGGGTCGCGGCGGAACGCTGCAGCGCACCGTCGGACTCCCAGCCCGGGGCGTCGTCGGTCGCGTTCGGGTCGGCGTGCGCACCACCGAGCGAGTTCGGCGCGTACACCGGCACCTCGGACTTCTGGAAGTCGAAGCGCATGCCGCCGTCCTTGGAGTACGAGTGGACCTCGTTCTTCGGGGCGTTCACCGGCAGCTGCGCGTGGTTCGTGCCGACGCGGTAGCGGTGCGCGTCCGCGTAGCTGAAGATGCGCGCCAGGAGCATCTTGTCGGGGCTCGCCGCGATGCCGGGCACGAAGTTCGAGGGGGCGAAGGTCGCCTGCTCGATCTGCGCGAAGTAGTTCTCCGGGTTGCGGTTGAGCTCCATCGTGCCGACCTCGATGAGCGGGTAGTCCGCGTGCGGCCACACCTTCGTCAGGTCGAACGGGTTGAAGCGGTAGGTCGCGGCGTCCTCGTACGGCATGACCTGCACCTTGAGGGTCCAGCGCGGGAAGTCCTGACGCTCGATCGCGGCGTGCAGGTCACGGATGTGGAAGTCCGCGTCCTCACCGGCGATGCGGTCGGCGTCCTCCTGCGTCAGGGTCTTGTGGCCCTGCTCGGTGACGAAGTGGTACTTCACCCAGAAGCGCTCGCCCTCGGCGTTGATCCACTGGTAGGTGTGCGAGCCGAAGCCGTCCATCTCGCGCCAGCTCGCCGGCAGGCCGCGGTCGCCCATCAGCCACGTGACCTGGTGCGCCGACTCGGGCGACAGAGTCCAGAAGTCCCACTGCATGTCGTGGTCGCGCAGGTGCGAACCCGGCAGGCGCTTCTGCGAGCGGATGAAGTCGGGGAACTTGATGCCGTCGCGGATGAAGAACACCGGGGTGTTGTTGCCGACGAGGTCGTAGTTGCCCTCGGACGTGTAGAACTTCAGCGCGAAGCCGCGGGGGTCGCGCCAGGTGTCCGGGGAACCCTGCTCACCGGCGACGCTCGAGAACCGGGCGAGCATCTCCGTGGTCTGCCCGGGCTGCAGGAACGCGGCACGGGTGAAGCGCGAGACGTCCTGCGTGACGGTGAAGGTACCGAAGGCGCCGCCACCCTTGGCGTGCACGACCCGCTCCGGGACACGCTCGCGGTTGAACTGGGCGAGCTTCTCGACCAGGTAGTGGTCGTGCAGCGCGAGGGGGCCGTCGGCCCCGACGCCCATCGAGTGCTCGTCGCTCGAGACGGGGGCGCCGCTGTTGGTCGTGGTGGTCGGGGTGCCGGTCGGCGTGTTCTGGTCGGACACGGTTCCTCCTGGAGGTGGGACGTTGGTTCGGTCAGGGGTGCTCGGGTGGTTCGGGGTCCGGCGCGTCGTGCGGCCGGTGCGGTGGGCTGCCGCCGTCAGGCGGGCGTGGGGGCGACGTCTGGGTCGTCGCGCTCCGCGTCGTCGTGCTCCGCGCCGTCGCGCTCTGCCGCTGCGCAGCGTTCGCAGATGCCCCAGTAGGTGACCTCGGCGGTGGTGACCGCGAAGCCGTGGGTCTCGGACGGCGTCAGGCACGGCGAGTGGCCGACCGCGCAGTCGACGTCCTCGATCGCGCCGCACAGGGTGCAGACGATGTGGTGGTGGTTGTCACCGGTGCGGCGCTCGTACCGTGCAGGGCTGCCGGCCGGTTCGATGCGGCGGACGAGCCCGACGCCGGTCAGGGCGTTCAGCACGCCGTAGACGGCCTGGTGACTGGTGGTCGGCAGCTCCACGGCGAGCGCGGTGACGATGTCGTCCGCGGTGGCGTGCGGCATCGAGTCCGTCGCGCGGAGCACCGCGAGTCGTGGGGTCGTGACCCGGAGCCCCGAGGAACGGAGCAGATCGGCGTCGGCGTCCATGCTGAGCCTTTCTTTTGCAGGAATCAAGACAACGCGTTCACTGTACACGAGCTTCTGCTGCCGGCCGGCGATGCCTCCGCTGTCGCCCGGATCTGAACCGGTTCTCACCGTCGCGGGCCACGACGGACCCCCGGCGGACGCCGGGCGGACGGAGGATGGCTCCGGCGGCGCGAAGGACGAGTCCGCCTGATCCCCAGGAGGCTCCCCACGCCGTCGACACCCGAGTTCTGGAGCACCTGGCGCTTCGACCCCCTGGCGGCGGTGCTCCTCGTCGTCGCCGCGGTCGCCTACGGCCGGTGGGTCGTCGGCGCGGCGCGACGGGGTGCCCGCTGGCCGTGGTGGCGCACGCTCGCCTTCGCCACGGCGCTCGTGCTGTTCGGCGTCCTGCAGTTCGGCATCGTCGGCATCGACGACGAGCGGTTGCGCTGGGCGTTCGTCCTGCGGGCTGCCCTGCTGTTCTTCGCGGTCCCCACCTTCGCCGCGCTCGGTGCGCCCGTCGCACTGCTCCGGATCGGAGGCCCGGCTCGCCTCGCGCAGGTCGCCGACGCGGTCATGGGGTCACGTCCGGTGCGCCTGCTCGGCAACGCGATCGTCGCGCCGCTGGTCGCGCTCGCGCTGTTCGCCGTCCTGCTCACCCCGTTCTCGGCGGTGATCCGGGAGTCCCCCGCATGGGCCGCTGTCATCACCGTGGCCGTGCCGGCGCTCGGGTTCGGCCTGCTCGCGCCGCTGTCCGAGGTCGGCGTGCTCGTCTCGTCGACGTTCGCCACGGCCGAGTTCCTGCTCGCGTTCGTCGAGCTCGTCGTCGACGCGGTGCCCGGCATCGTGCTGCGGATCACGAACCACGTGCTCGACGGGTCACTCGTGCCGGTCGTCGGGCGGGCCTGGTACCCGTCGCCGCTGCAGGACCAGCACCTGGCGGGCGACCTGCTGTGGTTCATCGCCGAGGTGGCGGACATCCCCGTGCTCGTCGCCCTGTTCATCCGGTGGCAGCGGACCGACCGCCGCGAGGCCCGGGCCGTCGACGCCCTGACCGACGAGCAGATGGACGAGCTCACCCGAGCGCACCTGCAGCGCCACAGTTGACGGCCGGGGGTGTACCTCGTCCCACTTCGTGAGCAGCAATGGTCGGGTGCCCGAAGGCGACCCGACCATTCCTGCTCACGAAGTGCGCTCGTGCCCTACTTCGACGGGGCCCCCGCGGGCTCGGCGTCGGGCTGCGTGGTCACCGAGCCGGTCTGCTGCCACGCAACGGTCTGCTTCGGCTTCGCCAGGAACAGCGCCGCGACGATGGCCACGACGAGCACGATCGCCGGCAGGTAGAGCGACTCACCCATGGCCTTGGAGAACGGCTCGAGCAGGAAGCCCGGCAGCGCGCCGACCTGCTGCTCGGCACCACCGGCCGAGGCCCCACCGGACGACGCCGGGAAGTTCGCGGTGATCCGGGCCTCCATCAGGGCGGCGATGCCGGCGGAACCGAGCACCGCACCGATCTGGCGCGTGGTGTTGTAGACGCCCGAGCCGGCACCGGCCAGCTTCGGCGGCAGGTTGCGCGTCGCCGAGACGGACAGCGGTCCCCACATGCAGGCGTTGGCGAGACCGAGGAGCGCGCTCGGCAGGAGCACCCAGCCCCACTCGGCACCGCTCGACAGCAGGGCGCCGAACCAGAACAGGCCGACGGAGAAGCAGGCGAGCCCGAACGAGGCGACCCAGCGCGGGTTCCAGCGGTTCAGGTTCTTGCCGACGATCGGCGCGAGCGCGGCGGACAGCACGGCCTGCGGCACGAGGAGCAGTGCGGCCTGGGTCGGCGAGAAGCGCAGGACGTCCTGGGCCCACAGCATGATCGGCAGCGCGAACGAGGCGATCGCGACACCGACGGCCGTGATGGCGACGTTGGCCAGCGTGAAGTTGCGGTCCGTGAACAGGCCGAGCGGCAGCAGCGGCTCGCCCTTCTGCACGCCCTGCCAGACGACGAAGCCGGCGAGCACCACGAGACCGACGATGATGAGCGACCACACCGAGATCGGGCCGGCGATGACGCCCCAGTCGTAGGTCTCGCCCTCCTGGATGCCGAAGACGAGCAGGAACAGGCCCGCTGCCGACAGGAAGATGCCGAGGTAGTCGAAGCGGTGTCCGTGACGCTCGAACGACGGCACGAAGCGCTGCGCGAGCACGAACGCCACGACACCGACGGGGACGTTCACGAAGAAGATCCACTCCCAGCCGAAGCCGTCGACGAGCAGGCCGCCCACGATCGGGCCGACGAGCGACGCGACACCGGCGACGGCGCCCCAGAGGCCCATGGCCGCGCCGCGGTTCTGCGGCGGGAAGATGCGCGTGATGACCGACATGGTCTGCGGGCTCATCATGGCGGCGCCGAGGCCCTGCACGACGCGGGCGACGATCAGCACCTCGATCGAGCCGGCCAGGCCGCACCACAGGCTGGCGAGCGTGAAGACCACGAGGCCGATCTGGTACATGACCTTCGGGCCGAAGCGGTCACCGAGCCGGCCGGTGATGAGCAGCGGCACGGCGTAGGCGAGCAGGTAGGCGCTCGTCACCCAGATAACGGAGTTGATGTCCGCGTCGAGCTTCTGGGCGATGGTGGGGGTGGCGACGGACACGATGGTCGAGTCGACGAGGATCATGAAGAACCCGACGACGAGTGCCCACAGGGCAGGCCACGGCTTCTTCTCGGTCGTCCGCGGAGGCGTGACGGTGGTCATCGAGTGGTTTCCTTGCTGTTCGTGGTGGTGTCTGCGGACGCGGCGGTGGCGTCCCAGGAGATGTGGCCGGCGGCGATCCGGTCGGCCGTGGCGGCGAGCCACTCGATCTGCGTCGTGAGGATGGCACGCACGTACGACACGTCGAGCCAGTACCGCTCGGGCAGGTCCTTGGCACGGACGACCCCGAGGATCTCGTCCGCCTCGTCGCGCTGGGCCCGGAGTGCGACGGCCCGTGCCCGGAGGGCGGACTCGGCCTCGTCGACCGACAGGTTCTCGATCTCGGCGACGGCCAGGTGGAAGACGGGGTACTCCTCGGCCGGTTCGGCGATCAGCCGGACGAGCCCGTCGTGCAGGGCCGTCCACCCGTCGTCGGTGATGGCGTAGGTGGTGCGTTCCGGACGGTTGCCCGCCCGGTCGGTGCCGACGACCTCGGCGAGGCCGAACTCCACCAGGCGGCCGACCTGGTGGTACAGGGTGCCGGGCCGGACCTTGACGTTCCGGCCGTCCCGTCGGTGCGTCATCGTCTGGAACATCTCGTAGGGATGCGTCGGCCCCTCGGCCAGGAGCCCGAGCGCGGCGAACGCGAGTGGCGTGAGCGACGGCACACGTGCCTCCAGTCCGCTTGTTCGTTGTTGACTATTCGAAGTGGAATATACGCGTTGGAACAGGCATGAGCAACCGCACAGCAAGGGCCGGTCTGGAGGCCCGTGGCCGTCCCGGCGTGTCGCGCGCGCCCCGTAGACTGGTCGCGTCCCCCCACCCCTGAAGTGCTGGAGAGAACACGTGCCAACGATCGTCGTCGAGGTCATGCCCAAGGCCGAGATCCTCGACCCCCAGGGGAAGGCCGTGGGCAACGCCCTGGCCCACCTCGGCAAGGCCGACCTGACCAACGTCCGCATCGGCAAGCGCTTCGAGGTGACCGTCGACGGCCCCGTCGACGACGCCAAGCTCGCCGAGGTCCGCGACATCGCAGCCGACGTCTTCTCGAACGCGGTCATCGAGGACGTCGTGTCCGTGACCGTGGAAGGCCAGTGACCCGGATGCGCATCGGCGTCATCACGTTCCCCGGCTCGCTCGACGACCGCGACGCCCAGCGCGCCGTCCGTCTCGCCGGCGCCGACCCCGTCGCCCTGTGGCACGGCGACCACGACCTGCAGGGCGTCGACGCCATCGTGCTGCCCGGTGGGTTCTCGTACGGCGACTACCTCCGTGCCGGCGCGATCGCCGCGAAGGCCCCGATCATGGCCGAGGTCATCGACGCCGCCGGCAAGGGCATGCCCGTGCTCGGCATCTGCAACGGTTTCCAGATGCTGGCCGAGGCCCGTCTGGTTCCCGGCGCGCACACCCGCAACGCGCACCAGCAGTTCATCCGCCGCGACCAGAAGCTCCGCGTCGAGACCACCGCGACCGCCTGGACCTCCGGCTTCAGCTCCCAGCAGGAGATCACCATCCCGCTGAAGAACGCCGACGGCCGCTTCGTCGCGGACGCCGACACCATCAAGCGCATCGAGGACAACGGCCAGGTCGTGTTCCGCTACGTCGGTGTGAACCCGAACGGCTCCATCGACGACATCGCCGGCGTCTCGAACGAGCGCGGCAACGTCGTCGGCCTGATGCCGCACCCCGAGCACGCGACCGAGGCCGGCTTCGGCCCGGACACCCCCGCTGCGATGGCCTCGGGCACCGACGGCCTGACCTTCTTCACCTCCGTGATCGAGCACGCGCTCGTCAAGTGACAGGGAACAACGACACCGTGACGACCTCCGTTCGCCCGAAGCCCGACACCGTGCAGGACGCGGCAGCCACCCCCGACAAGGAGCAGCCGTACGACGCGCTGGGCCTGAAGCCGGACGAGTACGCCCGCATCAAGGAGATCCTCGGCCGCCGCCCCACCTCGGGTGAGCTGGCGATGTACTCGGTGATGTGGAGCGAGCACTGCTCCTACAAGTCCTCGAAGAACTACCTCCGTCAGTTCGGCAAGAAGGTCACGCCGGAGATGACGAAGAACCTGATGGTCGGCATGGGCGAGAACGCCGGTGTCGTCGACGTCGGCAACGGCTGGGCGGTGACCTTCAAGGTCGAGTCGCACAACCACCCGTCCTACGTCGAGCCGTACCAGGGCGCGGCCACCGGTGTCGGCGGCATCGTCCGCGACATCATCTCGATGGGCGCCCGCCCCGTCGCCGTGATGGACCAGCTCCGCTTCGGCGCGATCGACCACGAGGACACCGCACGCGTCGTGCACGGCGTCGTCGGTGGCATCTCGTTCTACGGCAACTGCCTCGGCCTGCCGAACATCGGTGGCGAGACCTACTTCGACCCGGTGTACCAGGGCAACCCGCTGGTCAACGCCCTCGCGGTCGGCGTGCTCCGCCACGAGGACCTGCACCTGGCGAACGCCTCCGGTGCCGGCAACAAGGTGGTCCTGTTCGGTGCCCGCACCGGTGGCGACGGCATCGGCGGCGCGTCGATCCTGGCGTCCGACACCTTCACCGAGGGCGGCCCGACCAAGCGTCCGGCCGTGCAGGTCGGCGACCCCTTCGCCGAGAAGGTCCTGATCGAGTGCTGCCTCGAGCTGTTCCAGAAGGACCTGGTCGAGGGCATCCAGGACCTCGGCGCCGCGGGCATCTCCTGCGCCACCTCGGAGCTCGCGAGCAACGGTGACGGCGGCATGCACATCTCGCTCGACGACGTCCTGCTCCGCGACCCCACGCTCACCGCCGAAGAGATCCTGATGTCGGAGAGCCAGGAGCGCATGATGGCGGTCGTCCGCCCCGACAAGCTCGACGAGTTCCTGGCCGTCGTCGGCAAGTGGGAGGTCGAGACCAGCGTGCTGGGCGAGGTCACCGGCACCGGCCGACTCGTCATCGACTGGCAGGGCCAGGAGATCGTGAACGTCGACCCGCGCACCGTCGCCGTCGACGGCCCGGTCTACGACCGCCCGGTCGCCTACCCGACCTGGATCGACGCGCTGCAGGCCGACACCGCCGCCTCGCTCGACCGCCCGGCCGACGGCCCCGCGCTGAAGGCACAGTTCCTCAGCCTGCTCGGTTCGCCGAACCTGGCGTCGAAGAACTGGGTCACGAACCAGTACGACACCTACGTGCTCGGCAACACCGCGCTGTCCTTCCCCGACGACGGCGGCATGATCCGTGTCGACGAGGAAACCGGGCTCGGCGTCGCGATCGCCACCGACGCGAACGGCCGGTACTGCCAGCTCGACCCGAAGCAGGGTGCACGCCTGGCCCTGGCCGAGGCGTACCGCAACGTCGCCGTCACCGGTGCCGTCCCCGCCGCCGTCACCGACTGCCTGAACTTCGGCTCCCCCGAGAACCCCGAGGTCATGTGGCAGTTCTCCGAGGCGGTCGAGGGCCTGGCCGACGGCTGCATGGAACTCGGCATCCCGGTCACCGGCGGCAACGTGTCGTTCTACAACCAGACCGGCTCGACCCCCATCCACCCGACGCCCGTCGTCGGCGTGCTCGGCATCATCGACGACGTCGCCAAGCGCGTGCCGTCGGGGTGGCAGGACGACGGCCACAACATCTACCTGCTCGGCACCACGAGCCTCGAGCTCGACGGCTCCGCGTGGGCCGGCACCGTGCACGGGCACCTGGGCGGGCGTCCGCCGGCGGTGGACCTCGAGCGCGAGAAGGCCCTCGCCGAGCTGCTGTACGCGGCGTCCGGCGAGCAGCTGCTCACCAGCGCGCACGACCTGGCGGACGGCGGTCTCGGCCAGTCGCTCGCCGAGTCCGTGCTCCGCTTCGGCATCGGCGCCCGCGTGGTCCTCGACGAGCTCGAGGCCCGCGACGGCATCGACACCGCGACGGCGCTGTTCTCCGAGTCGACCGGTCGCGTCATCGTGACCGTCCGCCGTGAGGACGACGTGCGGTTCCAGGGCATGTGCGACGGCCGGGGCTTCCCGGTGCTGCGCATCGGCGTGACCGACGCGACGTCGAGCACGCTCGAGGTCCAAGGCGCGTTCGAGGCCACGGTCGACGAGCTGCGCGGCACCCACGCCGCGACGCTGCCGGCCCGCTTCGGCGACGTGATCGTCGAGGACGTCACCGAGGGGTACGTCGGCCGCGGGCCGCTCGACTCCGACGGCGCCTTCTCGCCGCGCACCGACGCCTAGGCCCGGGTCGCGGATGCCGATCGTCACCCTGCCCTTCGCCGAGCTCGTCGACCGGTTCGGCCCCGTGCCGGACGGCATCGAGCTGGACGTCTGGGACGTCGAGTCGCCGTACGGTCGCCCGGATGACGTCGCGATCACGTTCCTGCCGTTCTACTTCGGGGGGCGGCACCGCTGGCAGTTCGTGCACGACCTGCCCGAGCTCCAGCTGCTGCAGCTGCCGAGCGCCGGGTACGAGCACGCCGTCCCGCACGTGCCCGGTCACGCGCAGCTGGCGAACGGTCGCGGCATCCACGACGACGAGACCGCCGAGCTCGCCGTCGGCCTCGCGCTGACGTCGCTCCGTGAGATCTCGGCGTTCCAGGTCGACCGTGCCAACGGCGTCTGGGACTCCCGCGAGACCCGATCGCTCGCCGACCGCCGGGTGACCGTCGTCGGCTACGGGGCGATCGGGTCCGCGATCGCCACCCGGTTCGAGGCGTTCCGCACCGAGGTGACCGTGGTCGCCCGGACCGCTCGCGAGCAGGACGGTCGGCACGTGCACGCGTTCGGTGAGCTGCCCGATCTGACTCCGACGACCGACGTCCTCGTGCTCATCGCGCCGCTCACCACCGAGACCGAACGCCTGGTCGACGCGGAGCTGCTCGCGGCGCTGCCGGACGGCGCTCTCGTGGTGAACGTGGCGCGCGGCAAGGTCGTCGACACCGACGCCCTGGTCGCCGAGCTGCGGTCGGAACGGCTGTTCGCGGCCCTCGACGTCACCGACCCGGAACCCCTGCCCGCCGGTCACCCGCTCTGGACGACGCCGAACACCGTGCTCACCCCGCACGTCGGCGGCAACACCGACCTGAGCGTGCCGCGGTCGATCGAGCTGATGCGCAAGCAGGTCGCCGCGCTGGCCGAGGGTCGCCCGTTCGAGAACCTGATCGAGTTCTAGCTGGCCGATCCCGACGTCAGAGCGGGACGACGCAGGTCGGGGTGCCGACCGGGATCTGCGCGACGGCTTCGCCGGGCATGCCCTCGGCGTCGAGCGGCAGCACGGCGACGGCGTCGGACTTCTGGTTCGCCACCAGGACGAACCCGGGCACCCGCGCGAAGTGCCGCGGCCAGACCCCACCGCAGGGCACCGACCCGACGACGGCGAGCCCGCCGTCACGCGCGTCGAGCACCACGAGCAGGTCCCGCCCGCGTACGGCCACGTACGCGCGGCCGGCCTCGTCGACCTCGATGTGGCTGAGCAGCGACTCCCCCACGGCACCGTCGAACGTGGGCACGGCGGCGATCGTCACGAACGACCCGGAGTCGTCGCGGCGCAGGCGGTGCACACGCCCGTCGAGTTCACCGGCGACGAGCAGGTCACCGTCGACCCAGGCCATGTGCCTCGGCCCGGCGCCGGCTGCCACGTGGTGCAAGCGGAGCGCCTCGATGGTGGGGATCCCGTCAGCCGACACCGTGACGCGGAACTCGTGCAGGGCGTCGCCGCCGAGGTCGGCGACGAGCACCGTGCCGTCCGGAGTGGCGATCGACTGGTGGGCGTGCGGGGCGTCCTGGCGGTCTTCGTCGGGACCGGTGGCGTCGGGCAGCACGGCGACCGCGACGGCCTCGGCCGGCACCGAACGCTGGTCGGCGTCCCCGTGCAGCACCACGCCGTCGCTGGCGGTCACCGAGGCGGCGTGTGACTCGGCCGGGGCGAGGGAGATCGCCGTGACCGTGCCGGAGACGTAGTTCGTGACGACGAGCGCATCCGAGGGGTCGACCCGCACGTGACACGGGGCGTCCCCACCGGCGGGGGCGTCCCACAGGTGCTCGAGTGCGCCGCCCTGCAGCCGGAAGGCCGACACGGTGCCGTCGTTCGTCTCGGAGACCGCGTAGACCCGGTCAGCCGAGACCGCCAGGAACGAGGGGTCGTCGAGCACTGCGACGGTCCGGGGCGCCGGAACGGCTCCGACCGGTCCGGCGTCGACCAGCGAGATGCCCGTGGCGTTCCCGCCGCCGGTCGCCGTGTACGACCCGATGAGCAGCGACGGCAGCTCGGCGCTCATTCGTCCCGGCCCGCGATGCGCTCGTGGTGGTGGATGACCTCGGCGACGATGAAGTTGAGGAACTTCTCGGCGAAGGCGGGATCGAGGTGGGAGTCGGCGGCGAGCGACCGGAGCCGTGCGACCTGGATCCGTTCGCGCTCCGGATCGGCGGCCGGCATGCCCGACTCGGCCTTCAGGTGCCCCACGCGCTGCGTGTACTTGAAGCGTTCCGCGAGCATGTGGATCACGGCGGCGTCGATGTTGTCGATGCTCTGCCGGATGCTCCGCAGTTCGGCGACGGCGCTCGCGTCGGCCTCGGGCGGGGTGACGTCGTCGTTCATGGTCCGAGCCTACTGGCGGACGTGCAGCGGAACCCGGCCCGCTGCTGCGAGAATGTGCACATGTCGGTCCTGCTGGTGATCTCGGGTGTCTGTGCGGTCCTCGCGGGCCTCGTCCACGTGTACATCTTCTTCCTCGAATCGATCATCTGGACCAGTCCGCAGGCACGCCGGATCTTCGGCATCGCTTCCGAGACGGAAGCCGTGGCGACCCGCTCGCTCGCCTTCAACCAGGGCTTCTACAACCTGTTCCTGGCGATCGGGGCGATCCTCGGCGTCGTGCTCGTGCTCGCCGGCAACACCGTGAGCGGCTGGACCCTCGTGGTGTTCTCGACCGCGAGCATGCTCGGTGCCGCGGTGATCCTGCTCGGCACGGGTCGCAAGTACGTCAACTCCGCCTTCAAGCAGGGCACGCTCCCCCTGATCGCGCTGCTCTTCGCGCTGCTCGGCTCCACCGTCGGCGTCTAGCTCAGGGATCCTCCCCCGAACTGCGAAAGCGACAGGGTGCCACCGGACATCGGTGGCACCCTGTCGCTTTCGCGGTACTGACCAGCAATGCTGACCAGCGGAACCGGCCAGCAGCGACGACCAGCTCTAGCCGAGCTTCTCCTCGAACTGCGCCGGCAGCTTGTCGAGCGCCCACTCGATCGCAGCCGTGGTGCCCATCGAGAACGCGGACGACACGTCCTTGTCGTCGAAGACGATCGCGTGCCCGGCCTCGACCGACGGCACCTTCTGGAACAGCTTGTTCGACGACGCCTCTGATGCGTCGACGTAGATCGGCAGGATCAGCGTCAGGTCGGCGTCGAGCAGGTCGAGGTTCTCGTCGGACAGGTGCACGGAGAACTCCTTGCCGGCCTGCTCGTCGATGGCCTTCGGGATCTCGAAGCCCAGGTTGCGCATGAAGGTCGAACGGCTGTCCGTGGAGGCGTACGCCCCGAAGCCCTCCGAGCTGTAGGCACCGACGACGGCCGTCTTGCCCTCGAAGTCCGGGTGCGCCTTGCGTGCGGTGGCGTAGGCGTCGTCGAGGCCGGAGAGCAGCTTCTTGCCCTCGGACTCCTTGCCGAGCGCCTTCGCGATCATGGTCGTCTGCTGCTCGGTGGACGCGAGGTAGTTCTCGCCACCCTTCGGGATCGCGACGGTCGGCGCGATCGCGGACAGCTTGTCGTACCGCTCCTTGTCACCCGAGGACTTCACGTCGAGGATGACGTCGGGGTTGAGCTTGAGGATGTCCTCGTAGCTCGGCTCGAGCGTCTGGATGATCTTCGGGGACTCGTCGTACGCACCCTTGAGCCACGGACCGACACCGTCGCCGCCGAAGGCGAGCCAGTCGCTCGCACCGACCGGCTGCACACCGAGCTCGAGGGCGGTCTCGGCGTCGCCCCACCCGAGCGCGACGACGCGCTTCGGTGCCGACTCGATGGTGGTGGTGCCGAGGCCGGTCGTGATCGAGACCGGGAACGCGGCGTCGGACGACCCCGATGACGCCGAGTCGGTCGAGGAGCCGGAGCCGGACGCGCAGCCGGCGAGGACGAGGGACGCAGCGACGACGGCGCCGGCTGCGGCGAGCACGCGTCGGAGACGCAAGGGAGAACGGTTCACGAAGGGTAGCCTAACCTAACGGGGTGCTCAGGAACACGGCTGGCTAGGCTGGGTGACCGTGGCGTTCACCGATCCAGGCCGCACGCACCTCGCGGTGCTCGGCTCCCCCATCGCGCACTCGCTCTCGCCCACGCTCCACGCTGCGGCCTACGACGCGCTCGACCTGCCCTTCACGTACGGGAGGCACGAGGTCGCGTCCGGCGAGCTCGCCGCGTTCGTCGCGGGGCTGGGTCCGGAATGGCGTGGGCTGAGTCTCACGATGCCGCTCAAGCGCGAGGTGCTGCCGCTGCTCGACCGCACCACACCGCTCGTCGACGAGCTCGGGGTCGCCAACACGGTCGCGTTCCGCCACGAGGGCTCCACGATAGTCCGAGCCGGCGCGAACACCGACGTGCAGGGGCTCGTCCGCCCCGTCGAGGCGCTCGGACACCTGCCCGGCGAGGCCACGATCCTGGGCGGCGGAGCCACCGCGGCGAGCGCCCTGACGGCTGCCGTGCGGCTCGGGGCGTCGCTCGTCCGGGTGTTCGTCCGTGACACCGCGAAGACGCGTGCGCTGGTCGACCTGGCCGTCCGGCTCGGTGTGACGCTCGAGGTGCACCCCCTGACCGAACTCGCCGGCACCGACCACGGGTTCGTCCTCTCGACCCTGCCGGGCGGTGCCGCCGACCCGCTTGAGTTCCGTCCGTCGGGGCCGGACGCCGTCCTGTTCGACGTCGCCTACGAACCGTGGCCCACCGCGGTCGCCAGCCGCTGGACCGACGCCGGGGGCCGCGTGCTGAACGGCCTTGACATGCTCACCGAGCAGGCGATCGGGCAGATCCGGTTCTTCCTGACCGGTGACGAGGACGAGCTGCTCCCCGACGAGGCCGGGGTCCGCCGAGCGATGCGCACCGCGGTCGACCTGCCCGCCGTCATCGGCAGCTAGCCGACGACGACACTGGCGCCCCGCGGTCAGCCGCGGGACCGCGCCTCGGCGTCGAGCAGCGCGACGGAGACGTCCCACAGCCGATCGGCCTGGTCCGGATCGAGGGCCCAGGGCAGCACGCCGTGCAGGCCGTCCTCGATCCGCTCCACCACCGCCGCTTCGTGGCAGTCCTCGAAGTACCGGCCCGTGACCCCGTCGAGTTCCGGTGCGGTGGCGAGCAGGACCGAGGTCGCGGCTCCCTGCTCCGGGGACTTCACGGCATCGGCCGCGGCGATCTTCGTGGCGGCCAGCACCTCCGGGTCCCAGTGCTTCTGCAGCCCGGTCCAGATCCCGCCGGGCATGAGGGCGTTCGCGGTGATGCCGTCGGCGGCCCACCGCCGGCTGGCAGCGACGGCGAACAGCACGTTGGCGGTCTTCGACTGCCCGTAGGCGAGTCCGGGCTCGTAGCGACGCCGGCGGAAGAACAGGTCGTCGAACACGACGGGCGAACCACCGTGGCCGCTCGACGACACCGAGACGATCCGTGCCGAACCCGAGGCGGCCAGGGAGTCGTGCAGCCCGAGCGCGAGGGCGAAGTGCCCGAGGTGGTTGGTCGCGAAGTGTGACTCCCACCCGGCGGACGTGTACGACTCGGGCGCGTCCATGATGCCCGCGTTGGCGACGAGCACGTCGAGCGGCCCCGACCACGCTGCAGTGAAGGCCTCGACGGAAGCCGGCCGGTCCAGGTGCAGCTCCACGACGGCCGGTGCTTCCGTCCCGGTCGTCCGGGCGATGTCGTCCGCCACCCGTAGGCCGGCATCGACGTCCCGCACCGCGAGCGTCACGCGCGCCCCGGCTCCGGCGAGTGCTCGGGAGGTCTCCACGCCGATGCCGGACGCCGCACCGGTGACGATCGCCGTGCGCCCCGTCAGGTCGAGGCCGTCGACGACCTCGGCGGCCGTGGTCCGGTCGCCGAAGCGGGTGAGGTCGCGTTCGGGCATGTGGGCTCCTGTCAGCTGGCGTGGTGCGCAGTCATCAGGCCACCACGCCGTCCACGTAGAACCATCGTCCCTGCTCGCGGACGAAGTCGCTCGTCTCCTCGAGCGTGCCGCGCTCGTCGTCGGAACGCCACCACGCGCGGAACGTGACGGTGCCGTGGGAGTCGAACGGGCCTCCCGAGGTGGTCGCCAGCACGTCCAACCGGGTCCAGCGCTGGGTCGGGTCCAACTCGAGACCCGCCGGACGGGTGCGCGGGTGCCAGGTGAGCAGCAGGTACTCCGGCAGGCCCAGCGCGAAGGCGCTGAAGCGGGAGCGCATGAGCCGTTCCGCGGTCGGTGCGACGGCCCCGGCGTGCAGGGGGCCGCAGCACTCGCCGTAGGGGTTGCCGCTCAGGCAGGGGCAGCGCGTCGTGTCGGTGACCACCGGCCGAACGCTAGTCGACGATGGACAGCGTGACCGTGATGTTGCCGCGGGTGGCGTTCGAGTACGGGCAGATCTCGTGTGCACGCTCGGCCAGTCGCTGGCGCTGCTCCTGCGGGGCGTTCGGGGCGTAGACGTCGAGCTCCACGGCGAGGCCGAAGGCGCCGTCGCCGGTGCCGCCGATGCCGACCTCGGCGGAGACCTCGGCGCCGGTGGTGTCGACCTCGAGCTCCTTGCCGGCGGCGTGCAGGGCGCCGAGGAAGCACGCGGCGTACCCGGCGGCGAAGAGCTGCTCGGGGTTCGTGCCCTCGCCGCTGCCGCCCATCTCCTTCGGAGGGCGGGTGTCGAGGTCGAGCCGGTCGTCCTCGCTGCGGACGTGCCCGTCGCGGCCGCCTCCGGTGGCGTGGGCAGCGGCGGTGTAGACGATGTCGAGACTCATGGTCCGAGGTCACCGTGCTCGCCTGGACGAACCCTGAGCGGGAGCACCACGTCGCGGGTGCGGCGGCTCCGGGCGCAGGGCGCTCGGGCGTGTCCGGGTGGGGGCGGCGCGGGCCGGCGCGCGGTGCGGGTGCGAGCGCGTCGCTTGGTGAGCAGAAGATGTCGGGTCCCCCACCCGCACCCGACATCTTCTGCTCACGAACGCGAGCACGAACGCGACCGCCCGAGCGCCCAGCACCCCCGCCGAGTAGACATGATGAGTGTTCAAGATCGGGTGGCAGGTGTTCCGGGAGCGGTTCCCCGCGCTCATCGGGCCGCAGTACCGCCGTCGCGTCGTGGTCGTCGCCGCCGTCGTCGCGCTGGTCGCGTTCATCGGACTGCAGTGCCTCGCGCTGCTCGTCGACGACGGTTCGGTCCCCCTCGCGGTGTGGCTGGTCGCATCGGCACTGTTCGCGGCCGCGGTCGGCGGGTTCGGTTCGTGCTTCGTCCCGATCGGCCCGAAGGGGTGGGCGGTCCCGCCGATCCCCGGCATCGGCTGGCGCACACAGGAGGCCGTCGCCCGGTACTACCGCCGCGATCCGCCTCCGGTCGACCCGAGACACCGCGACGCCGTCCTCGACCGCATGCCCGAGACCCGCGACCTGATCGTCCGCGGCGCGTTCCGGGGCTTCCTGCTGCTCGGCAGCTGGGCCCTGGCACTCGTCGCGACCGTGGTGGTCAACGTCGCCACCGTGCCGGCCGGCGACGGGCTCGTCGGGCTGTCCGCCTTCTGGTTCGTCGTGCCCCTGAGCGGCGCCGTCACCGCGATCGGAGGACTGCGCACCCTCGGCCGCCAGGAGCAGCTCCGCGTCGAGGCCGAAGCGCTCCCGCCGGTTCCCCCGCCCCTGCCGCCCCGCGGCCGTCCCGGCGCACGGAGCGGCAGCAAGCTCGCCCTGCCGGAGGAGTGACCCGTGTTCACGCTCGGCTGGCAGGTCTTCCGTCGGCACGTCACGGACGTGCTGGATCCGGCACGTGTCCGTCGCGCTGCCCTGTGGTCCGGCATCGCGGCGGTCGTCGCGCTGGTCGGCATGGCCGTCCTGGAGGCCCGGGTCGACTGGACGGGGACCACTCCGGTCCGCAGCGTGGTCGCGATGGTGCTGCTGGCGCTCGGCGTCGGACTGCTCACCTTCGCGTGCATCCCGACGTGGCGGCCGCCGGACCCCTCGACGACGATCAACGGTCGGCAGGTGCGGCCCTCGTGGCAGCTCGCCGCGCGGGGCGCCACGCAGCTGTACGTGCAGCGTCGTCCGGTGCCGGTCCTGCCGGAGCACCGCGACATCGTCCGCACCGACACGGTCCTGCTGCGGCGGGGGCTGATCGGCATGCTCGCCCGCGTCGCACCGTTGCTCGGTTCGGGGCTCGTCGCCGTCCTCGGGGCGTTCGTCCTCGGGCCGGCCAGCTGGTTCCACGTGCTCTTGATCGCGGTGTACACGATCGGACTGTCGGAGTACGTCGTCCACCTCGGCCGCTCCGAACGAGCCCGCCTGGCCGCCGAGTCCCTCGAGCCCGCACCCGAGACGCCCGCACGCCCCACTTCGTGAACAGGACACCCCGACGCGCACCACTGTCGGCGGCGACGGGCACACTGGGCGCATGTGTGGAAGGTTCGTCGTCTCCGACACCACGGCCGATCTGTTGCCCGAGCTCATGGGCGAGCTCGCCGCCCGGACCGAGCACGTCGACGAGGACACCGGCGAGGTGCACCCTGGCCTCGCCCCGAGCTGGAACGTCGCGCCGACCGACCCCGTGTACGCCGTCCGCCAGCGGCACGGTGAACGGGAGCTGCCGCAGATCAGCTGGGGCTTCGTGCCGAGCTGGGCGAAGGACTTCCAGAAGCAGCGCCCGAAGCCGATCAACGCCCGCATCGAGACGGTCGCGACGAGCGGCATGTTCAAGCGCGCCTTCGCCACGAACCGCTGCATCGTCCCGGCGCAGGGGTACTACGAGTGGGTGGTGCGCGAGGACGGCAAGGAACCCCACTTCGTGCACGAACCCGGCGGCGCCCTGGCGATGGCCGGCGTCGTGAGCGCCTGGCCCGACCCCACGAAGCCCGAGGGCGACCCGGACAAGTGGCGGCTGTCGCTCGCGATCATCACCCGTGACGCCCACGTCGCCCCGGGCGAGGTCCACGACCGCATGCCGGCGTTCCTGACGCCCGACGGCTACGACGACTGGCTCGGCGGCGACCTCCAGTCAGACGACCTGCTGGCCCTGCTCGACCACGAGTCGCTGGCGGTGGCCGCGGGCCTTGCGCAGTACGAGGTCTCCCGCACGGTGAACAGCGTGCGGAACGACGGACCGCAGCTCATCGCGCCCGTCGCGTAGGCGGTCGCGCCCCGCGCGCGGACAGGAGGCCCGGATCACCGCAGCGGGTCTGCTGCGGTGATCCGGGCCTCCAGTCCGGTGCCCTGTTACGGACGTGCGGTGCGGCGGATGCCCGGCGCGACGCGGACCGCGATCCGCCGTCGGGTCACCAGGAGCACGCCCGCCAGCATGAGCGCGAGTGCCGCGAGCCCGAGGCCGACCAGTCCGGTCACGCCCGTGAAGGCGAGCTCCGTGCCGTGCACGATCGCGGCGAGCCCGGTCGGGAACGTGACCGTGACGGTCGCGGTGACCGTCTGTCCCGCGCTGTCGGTGACCGCGTAACCGACGAAGGAGGTTCCGGTGAAGCCGTCCTGCGGGGTGAAGACGACCCGGCCGTCGCGGATGGTCCACGTGCCCTGGTCGGCGACGACCACGCGGTCGGTCGGCGTGTCGGACTCGGGGCGGAGCAGGTGCAGCGTGCCCGACTCGAACGTGGCGCCGCCGGTGGCGGAGTCGTTGTCGAGCGGATCCACGACGACCCGGTGTCCGACGATCCCGGTGGCGGAGTCGTCGGTGGCGACCGCCGCGGCGACCACGGTCATGGTCGCGGTGGCGGTGGCCGTCTGCCCCGAGGCGTCCGTCACCGTGTAGGTGAAGGTGTCCTTGCCGGTGAAGCCGGCGGCCGGGGTGTAGACGTACGCGCCGTTCCGCTGGATCGTCACGGTGCCGTGGGCGGGCTTCCGGGCCGGGGCGGCGGTGAGGCCGGTGCCCTGGTCGTCGGCGAGCAGGCCGTGGCGCGCGTCACGGGTGACGGGCGTGCCGGACACGGTGTGCCCGGAGTCGTCCGCAGCGGCGATGCCGACCGTGATCGTGACGGTGGCGTCGACCTGCTGCTCCATCGAGTCCTGCGCACGGTAGGTGACGGTGTCGGTGCCCGAGAAGCCCTTCGCCGGGGTGTAGACGAACGTGCCGTCGGCGGCGATGGAGGCCTTGCCGTGGCGGGCCTGACCCACCGCGACGACCGTCAGGGCGTCACCGTGGTCGTTGCCGAGCACGCCGTGGCCGGCGACCCGGACCGTCTTGCCGGCCGTGGTCGTGGCCTTGTCGTCCGTTGCGGCCGGGGCGACGTCGATGACGACGCGCGCGAACGCCGCGGTGCCGTCGGCGTCGTTGGCCGAGTAGGTGAACCAGTCACGTCCGGACCAGTTCGCCGTGGGCGTGTAGACGTACGAGCCGTCCTTCTCGAGCGACAGCGTGCCGTTGGTCGGCTCCGTCTCGATGGCGGCCCAGAGCCCACGACCCGAGTCGCCGACCAGCACGCCCTCGTCGGCGGACATGCGCATGCTGCGGTTCGTCGACATGGTGTGCCAGTGGTCGACCGCGGCGACGCCGACGACGACCGTGACCGTCGCGGTCGAGGTCCGTCCGGCGCCGTCGGTCACCGTGTACTCGAACGTGTCCGCGCCGGAGAACCCCTTGGCCGGGGTGTAGACGAGCGAGCCGGGCTCGGTGCCCTCGGTCACGGTGCCGTGCTCGGCGCGGCCGTGCGCAGTGACGGTGAGGCCGGCGCCACGGTCGTTGCCGGTCAGGGTCGCGCCGCTGATCGGGAGCGCGGTGTTCGCCGCGGTGCGCAGCGCGTCGGCGACCGCGGTCGGCGTGACGGTCACGGTGACGGTCGCCGTCGCGGTGCCGCCGGTCGGGTCGGTCACCGTGTAGGTGAACGTGTCCGTGCCGGAGAACCCGTCGGCGGGCGTGTACGTGACCGAGCTGGCAGCGGTCGCACCGCCGCCGGTTCCGCCGGTCGTCGTGCTGCCGGTGATCGTCGCGGTGCCGTGGCCGGGCTTCGACACCGCGGTGACGGCGAGCTTCGTGCCCGAGTCGTTGCCGGTGACGGCGACGTCGACCGGGGTCGCGGCGCTCGTCGTCGCGGTGTCCGCGGCGGCCTTCGGGGCGACGACGATCGTCACGGTGCCCGTGGTCGTCCCGCCGGAGCCGTCGGTGACCGTGTAGTCGAACCCGTCCGGGCCGGAGTAGCCCGGCTCGGGCTTGTACGTGTACGAACCGTCCTCGTCGACCGTGACCTCACCGTGCGAGGGCTTCGTGTGGTCGGTGACCGTCAGGTCGGTGCCCTTCGCACCGTCGAGCAGGCCGGTGCCGGCCGGCACGGTGGTGGTGGCATCGGCCTCGGCCGAGGTCGACCCGCCGCCGGCGACCGGGGTGACGGTGACCGTCACGGTGCCGGTGTTCGTGGCGCCCGACGGGTCCGTCACCGTGTAGGTGACGGTGTCCGTGCCGGAGAAGCCGTCCTTCGGCGTGTACGTGATCGTGCCGTCGTCGTTGCGGGTCGCGGTGCCGTTCTTCCCGTCGGTGACGGACACGACGGTCAGGCCGGCGCCGTGGTCGTTGCCCGTCAGGGCGCCGGAGGTGACCGTGGTGCTGCCGCCCGCCGCGACGGTGACGGTGTCCGGCTCCGTGCCGGGGCGGACCGTGACCGTCACGGTGCCGGTGGTGGTGCGGCCGGCGGGGTCCGTCGCCGTGTAGGTGAAGGTGTCCGTCCCCGAGAAGCCGTCCTTCGGCGTGTACGTGTACGAGCCGTTCGCCGCGAGCTCGACCGTGCCATGTGCGGGCTGCTGGTCGACGGCCGCGGTCAGGCTGGTGCCCCGGTCGTTCGCGAGCACGCCGTCGCCCTTCGCGACGGTCAGCGTCGAGCCGGCCGTGGCGGTGGCGGTGTCGGCCGTGGCGCGGGGGCCGACGACGACCGTGACCGTGCCGGTGGTGGAGCGGCCCGCGGTGTCGGTCACCGTGTAGGTGAAGGTGTCCGTGCCCGAGAAGCCGTCGGCCGGGGTGTAGACGACGCGGCCGGTGGCACGGTCGAGGGTGACGGTGCCGCGGGCGGCGCCGGTCTCGACGGTGCCGGTGCCGGTGCCGTTGCCGTTGCCGTTGCCGTTGACGGCCCCGCCTGCGGTCACGTCGGTCACGGTCAGCCCCGTGCCCCGGTCGTTGCCGGTCAGGGTGGAGGCGTCGATGGTCAGCGCCTCGTCGGCCCGGGTCGACACCGTGTCGGCCGTCGCGACGGGTCGCACGGTGATCGTGACGGTCGCCGCGCCGGTGGTGACTCCGCTGCCGTCGGTCACCGTGTAGGTGAACGAATCGGTGCCGGACGCGCCGGCGGTCGGCGTGTACTCGACCGAGCCGTCCGCTGCGACGACGGCCGTGCCGTGGGACGGACCGGTGACGATCGTGGTCTCGAGGTCCGAACCGCGGTCGTTGGTCTGCACGTCGATGGTCACCGGGGTGCCGGCGTCCGTCGATGCGGTGTCGGCGCCGATGGTCGGGTTGACGGTGATGGTGACGGTCGCGGTGCTCGGCGAGCCGGAGCCGTCGACGGCCGTGTACGTGAACGCGTCGGGGCCGGAGTACCCCTCGGTCGGCGTGTACGTGAACGTGCCGGTGGCCTTGTCGAGCGTCAGCGCACCGTGCGCGGGGGACGTGTTCGACGCCACCGTGAGCCCGGTGCCGGAGTCGTTGCCGAGCACGCCGGTCGCGCGGGTACCGGCGGTGGCCGTGCCGCCCGCGGCGACCTTGACGGTGTCGTCCTGTGCGGCGGGGGCGACATGCACGGTGACCGTGACGGTGTCGGTCCCGCCGCTGCCGTCGGTCACGGTGTACGTGAAGGAGTCGGTGCCCGAGAACCCGGCGGCGGGCGTGTACGAGTACGAACCGTCCGGTCGCACCGTCGCCGAACCGTGCGCGGGGGTGCTGTTGCCCGTGACCGTCAGGCCGGTGCCGAGGTCGTTCGTGAGCACGTTGCCGGTCGTCGACGACCCGGACGTCGCGGTGACCGCATCGGCCGTGGCGGTGGGCAGCACGGTGAGCCGGACCGTCGCGGTGACGGTCGCGCCGGAGCCGTCCTTCGCGGTGTACGTGAACGAGTCCGGGCCGGAGTACCCCTTGTCGGCGCCGTAGGAGAACGACCCGTCGGGGCCGATCTTCACCAGTCCGTGCGACGGCTGACCGTGGCCGGTGAGGGTCAGGTCCGACCCGCGGTCGTTCGTCAGGACGCCGTCCGCGGCGTTCACCTTGAGCACGGTGCCCGCGTGCACGCTGTAGGCGTCGTCGGAGCCCTTCGGTGCGACGGTGACGGTCACGGTGCTGGTCGAGGTCTGGCCCGACGAGTCCTTCGCCGTGTACTGGAACGTGTCCGAGCCGGAGAACCCACCGGCAGGGGTGTACGTGTACGAGCCGTCGGCGGCGACCGTTGCGGTGCCGTGCGCCGGCGTGGTGTTCGAGACCACGGACAGGCCGGTCCCCTGGTCGTTCGCGAGCACACCCGAGGCAGCCGGCACCGACAGTGCCGTGCCGGTGGGGGTCGTGGCGGTGTCGCTGCTGGTGGTGACGTGCGTGGCCTTCAGCGTGTTGGTGAAGGTGACCAGGACGTCCGTGCCGTCCGCGGTGGTGGCTGCCGGGAACGTGAAGGTCCCCGTGGTGCCGGTGCCGCTGGCGACGGTCGTGCCCGTCGTCTGGTCGACCGCCTTCCACGTGGTGTCGTAGTTCGCCAGGTCGGTCGTGCCCGCGGCCGTCTGCTTGACCGTGTAGTCCTTGTTCGGCGTCGTCAGGACGGCGCCGGCCTTCTGCGCCTGCACACCGGTGGCGGAACCGGTCGTGGTGCCGGAGACGCCCGCGGTCGCCGGGTCGATGCCGCCCCCGCTGATGGCCAGGGAGAACTGGTCGCCGCTGCTCCAGCGCTGGTCGACGCTCGCCGCACCCGTGACTGTGTCGGCGTAGTTGCAGCTCGCCAGGTCACTCGCGGCGTAGTTGCCGACGATGGGGAAGCTGCGGACCTCCTTGCCCGAGGTCGGGTCGAGCTGGTAGATCGTGGTCGTCGCGACGCTGTTGGTCGTCACCGTGTTCGAGACGTAGAGGTAGCCGTCCGACGAGAACGCGATGCCCGGGCTGTTCGTGCTCGCCGGCAGGGTCGCGATCTCGGTGGTGCTCATCGCCGTGGTGCCCGCGGTCGCCGGCACCTGCTCGACGTTGACGCGGTAGACCTTGTTCGCCGCGACGACGAAGAACAGGCCGCGCGAGCTGAACGCGAAGTCACCGTTGGCGTTCGCGGTGTCCGCGGCGTTGCGCTTCGTGAGCCCGTCGATCTGACCGACCTGGCCGAGGTACTTGCCCGTCGACGGGTCGTACGCACCGAGCCACCCGGTGTTGTCGCCGTAGTAGTAGATCCCCGTCACCGGGTTGACCGCGCCCCGGATGACGGGGCGCGTCTTGTCCGTCACGACCGGGTCCGACGCGACACCGGTCTTCGGGTCGAACTGCCGCAGGGTCGCGGTCTGGTTGTTCGACGCCGCGAACATCGAGACGCCCTCACGCGAGATGCCGAGGCCGTTGTTGGCGCCGGTGCCGAGGTTCGTGACGTCGGCGGTCGTGCCCCGCGAGGCCCCCGTGCTGATGTCGACCGCGACGACCTTGCCCGTGCCATCGATCGCGTACAGCGTCTCCTGCGGGGTGCAGACCATGGCGCCGTCCTTCGTGGCGCTGACGGCCGAGGCGGGCGCGGCCGCGACGACCGCCGATGTGGCGGTCAGCCCGGTGCCCACCAGGAGTGCGGCTCCGAGGACGGCGACGGCGCGCAGGCCGGGTCGGCGGGTGGCACGGGTGCCGGCAGGACGGTCGGGACCGTCGGTGGGCACAGCGGTGCCCGGGTTCGTACGCTGCATGATCACTTTCGGGTCGAGACGATGCGGGCACCGAGACCGACCGGAGGATCAGGGAGAACGGTCGTTGGCGCCAGGTTGATCCTGGCAGTTCCTCGTGTTCCGATGGGGACAATCGGGGTCCCCAATAGGGGGGACCACTCGTTCAGGGGGCACGCCGTGGCCCCGTACTCCACGGCCGCCCCCGGGTCCACGGTGCGGTCCGATCGCGCCCCGGCCACATGGAAGAACCCCCGCCGGCAGGCCGGCGGGGGTTCGAGGATCAGCGAGCGATCAGCAGCGCATCAAGCGGTCGGACGGATGACGTCCGGCAGCAGCACGTGCAGGCGCTCGGACAGGCGCGCCTTCGCCTCGTCGAGCGAGCGGAAGTCCCCGACGTACTCACCGAAGGTGTCGGCGACGAAGAAGTGGGTGCCCTGACGGTCGACGGTGCCGCCGTAGTAGCCGCCGTAGTTCGCGACCCACAGGCCCGTGTCGGCCTGGGCCCACGAGATGCGGACGGGGGCTGCCTGCACGGGAGCCACGACCTGGGCCTCGATCTCGGCGATGACCTCGATCGTCTGGGTGTCCAGGGTCACCTCGGCCTGCTGGCGGTGGGCGACGGTCGTGCTCATGGTGTTGCTCCTTCGTGCTGTGCTGCGTTCTGGGTGGTGCCGGTGGTTCCGGGTGGTGCGAGCGTCGCTGTCGACGCCGGTGGAGCTGGTGTCCGCTGTCGTCACTCGACCGGCCGGATGACCGGCGGGAGCATGACGTGCAGCTGGTCCTCGAGCTTGGTCTGCGCCTCTTCGAGGGAGGAGAACTCGCCCACGACGAGCCCGAAGGTGTCGGAGGCCACGTAACGGTCGTCGCGCTTGTCGACGCTGCCGCCGAAGTACCCGCCGTAACCGGCGATCCACTCGCCCTGGTCCTCCTGCACCCAGGTGACCTTGGCGCGCTTGGGACGGGACGAGAGCGCTGCATCGGCCTCGAGGATCGCGATGGTGTCCACGGTGTCGGTGTCGAGGGTGACCTCGGCCTGCGTCGCGTTGTTCACGGTGAT
This sequence comes from Curtobacterium sp. MCSS17_005, assembly GCF_003234225.2. Lineage (NCBI taxonomy): Bacteria > Bacillati > Actinomycetota > Actinomycetes > Micrococcales > Microbacteriaceae > Curtobacterium > Curtobacterium sp. MCSS17_005. The sequence continues at coordinate 642,027 of NZ_CP126258.1, read as the reverse complement.
GCTCATGTCGCTCTCCTTCACGATCCGGGGTACATCTGCTGACACCAGAACGCTACGAGAAGTGCCGAGGGGATCGCCAGCCAGGCCCGTCGATTCACGGGTTTCGTCAATGCCGCCCATCGGACAGCCCCGGATTTCCGGGCAGGTGCGTCGCACTTCCGGGGTACAGCGCCAGGATCGGGGTACTCGTTTTCCGGATCGCCGCGATCGGGGGACGAGATGGTTCGGACACCTGCCTGGAGGCGCGACTCGCTAGCGTCGGCACGTGACCTCCGACAAGCCCCGCGTCGACGACCGCGCCCCGGCCACCTGGCGCAGCCGTCGGTTCGCGACGGGGCTGGCGGTCGCCTACGGCGTCGCTCTGGCGCTCGTCGGGTTCTGGGGCTCCCCCGTCGACGCCGCAGGAGGCCCGTGGCTCAACCGTGTCCTCGCAGCCGCCCACCGCCACGGACTGCCGGAGCGCATCGACTACGCCGCCGTTGAGTCACTGGCGAACGTGGTCTTCTTCGTGCCGCTCGGACTGCTCGTGGTGCTGCTCGCCGGTGCGCGGTGGTGGTGGGCTGCCATCGCCGCGGGGCTCGTCATCAGCGCGTGCATCGAGACCGGTCAGGCGCTGTTCCTGCCCGCCCGCACCGCGACCGTCGACGACGTCGTCGCCAACGGCGTGGGGGCACTCCTGGGGGCCGTGGTGGGTGTGCTGCTGCTCAGCCGTGCGGCTCGGCGTCGCTGAGGACGATCTCCAGACACGAAGAAGCCCCCGGAGCAGATGCTCCGGGGGCTTCGTTCAGTGTGTCGAGACTCAGACGGACTCGCGCTGGCGGCGGACCGAGCCGCGGACCAGCAGGAGGCCACCACCGAGGACGACTGCGCCGCCGGCGACCCAGAGGGCCAGGGCGGAGACGGTCGAACCCGTGAAGGCCAGCGTGCCGTCGGTGCCGGTGCCCGCGCCAGCGGCGGGGACAGCAGCAGCGTCAGCCGGGGCGACGGTGAAGGCCGCGAAGCCGACGACGCCCGAGGTGGCGCCGGTGGCGGTCAGGTTGTAGGTGCCCGAGGCGCCCTGGGGGAACGTGACGTTGACGTCGAGCGAACCATCCGAAGCGGCCGTGTAGGTCTTCGAGACGGTCGTGGTCGGCAGCGCGCCGAGCGTGACCGCACCGGCACCGGTGACCTGGACGTTGACGGTCTCGTTGTCCTGGAACGCGCCCTCGGTGAAGTTCACCGAAGCGGTGCCACCGGCGACGGCGGTGCCGGAGACGGAGACGTCGGAGTCAGGCGTGTAACCGGCGGCGTTGGCGACGGCCGGCGTGGCGAGCAGTGCGGCGCCAGCCAGCACCACCGCTGCGATGAGCTTCTTCATGAATGGTTCCCCTAAAGATCTGATGATCCAGACCCTGACACCCAGAGCCCGCTGTTCGCCGGTGGTTGGCCCCTGCCACAGAAATGGCGGTTGTTATGGCGAAGTTGTCTCAATCTAGCGGAGTTTCACAGCTTGGTACCAGATCACGTGGATTTTCGTCATTGGTCGACATCTGTTCATCCGCGTCACCCCCGGGTCGCACGGCCTCACCATCGGTCGATCGAGGCCCCAGACGCCAGAAACCCCAGATGAGGGGCCCTCATGGTGGCAATTCGTACACGCTGTGCGTCAGATCAAGGGCCTTTGGACCCGGTCAGGCTGGCCTCCTGCCCCTCGGAGTGGGGGCCACATTCCGGTTCGCTTTGCGGAGGTTTCGAGGTCAGCCAGCGGCAAGCGGCTGCTCACAGTCGAACGTGAGCGGCTTCGTCTCGGTCTGGCGGACACCAGGGGTCGAGGTCGCCTGCACGGGGGACTTCGCGTACTTCGCGTCCCCGAGGAACGCGACGCGGTACGTCAGGCTCTCTCCCGGTGCGAGCAGCGTTTGCAGCTGGGCCACGGGGTGCCCACCGTCGGTCGCCGTCTGCACGGCCGTCGTCTTGCCGTCCTTCGTGGCGCCGAGGAAGATCGCGTCCGCGGGTGCGTACGCGGCGAGCAGGGTCTTGATCTTGCCGGGCTCCACTCCGAAGTCACCGCCCCCGGTGACGTAGCGCGGCAGGCTCGTCGCTGCATCGGCCGGTGCCGTGTTCTTGATGGTGATCTGGACGACGGACGTCGGACGCCCGTCCTTCCGGCACACCGAGCTGCCGACGGACACGCTCTTCTCGAGGTAGTAGTCCATCTTCGCGCCGGTGCCGTCGTTCAGGTAGACGGCGAACTGGCTCGAGTCGGCGGTCGCCGTCGGTAGCTCGCCGGCGACCGGTGTCCCATTGATGCGGCGCTGCTCGGCCTTCTCCGCGCTCCAGAGCCGCAAGCGGCCCTCATCAGCGCTCTGGGTCAGCGCAGACACGAAGGCCTTTGTGTCGAATCCGCCCGACGCGACCTTGTCGAAGACCGCGCTCGCGGCGGACGCGAAGAACGCGTCCTGCACCACCGGATCGGGGTACTTCGCGTACACATCACTCAGCAGCAGCTGGACCGCGTTGTCGGCGGTCAAGGTGTCACCGGTCGGCAGTGTCACGGGCCCGGTCGCCCTGAGCAGGTAGCTCAGCGTCACGGGGTCGATCGCGAGCACGCCGTCGACCTGCTGCCCGAAACGCTGCTTCCACATCTCCCGAGCGAGCTTCGCCGACACGTCGAAGCGCGGCGTGAGCGTGACGTCCTGCATGTACTCGCCGGTGATCTCTCCGTAGAGCCCACGCGTGTCGGCGGTGAGCGGCAGTACCGGTTTGTCGTACGGCCCGAAGGAGGACCCAGACGCTTGGCTCCCCAGGTTGATGGCACCGTCCTTCACCTGCAAGAGCGCCACCGCGCCGGGTATGCCCCCGCCCGCGCGCAACTCGGCGTTGTTCTGGAACATCATTAGGTAGTTCCGGTCTCCGTCGTGACCGAGCATGGCCGGCGCGAGCTGCACGATGCGGTTCGCTGCGACCACCTGCTCGGACGCTGACGACAGGGCGTTCCGCAGCTGTCCCACGGCGGTGGTGACCGGCGACAGCGTCCCACGGGTGTCGATCCGTGCCGCATCGCTGCGCGCCCGCTCGATGGTCTTCGTGGCCATGGCGACCGCCGGCTGCGCGTCCTCGATCGGTTGCAGGTCGATCCTGCCGTTCTTCGGCGCGAACGAGTCCGACCCGAGCTTCCCGAGGGCCCCCGCGACCGGACTGACGGCGTCGCTGGCGACGTCGTCGACGATCACCGAGACGTCCCGGACGGCCCGCAGGTTGGTCCCGAAGAAGGGCACGGACTGCGCCGCACCCCAGACGGGGTCACCGGTCAGCGATCGCGCCGACGCTGCTTCGTCCTCGAGGTGGCGCGCCGTCTTCTGGGCGGCGGCGGTGTCACCGTCGGCCAGCTGGGATCGGAGCGTGTCGACGTCCCCGACGGCCCGCTCCAGGTGCCCCTTGGCGAGCATGCCGCGGACACCGACCCACGCGACGGCGAGGATCAGCAGCAGGACAAGGGCGAGGACGACCCACAGGACGATCCGGGCCCTGGACCCCCGGCGTACTGCAGTGCGTCGCGACTCGGGCGCGTCGGACATGAGGCGATCCTACGGTTCCGCGCGTCCGACACACGTCACTGACGGACCGAATCCGCATGTTCGCGGTACCAGTCGATTGTGCTGCGGAGCCCGTCCTCGAGGCCGATCTGCGCGGTCCAACCAGCGTCCGCCAGCTTCGACACGTCGAGCAGCTTCTGCGGGGTGCCGTCCGGCTTGGTGGTGTCCCAGACCGTCTCGCCCTCGAACCCGACGATCTTCCCGATCGTCTCCGCGATCTCCTTGATCGTGACGTCCGATCCGGTACCGACGTTGACCTGGTCAGGACCGTCGTAGTGCTCCATCAGGTGGAACACCGCTGCCGCCATGTCGTCGACGTGCAGGAACTCGCGACGGGGAGACCCGGTCCCCCAGTTCTCCACCGTCGACGCACCGCTGCGAGCGGCTTCGTCGTACCGGCGGATGAGTGCCGGCAGGACGTGGGAGCCGGTCGGCGAGAAGTTGTCACCCGGGCCGTAGAGATTGGTCGGCATGGCCGAGATCCACGGACGGCCGAACTGCCGACGGACGGCCTGCACCTGCAGGATGCCGGCGATCTTGGCGATGGCGTACGCGTCGTTCGTCGGTTCGAGATGCCCCGTGAGCAGCGCGTCCTCGTGGATCGGCTGCTCGGCCATCTTCGGGTAGATGCAGGACGAGCCAAGGAACACGAGACGTTCGACACCGTGCTCGACCGCGGCATCCATCACGTTGACCTGGATCTGCAGGTTCTCGCTCAGGAAGTCGTGCGGATAGGTGTTGTTCGCCATGATCCCGCCGACCTTGGCAGCGGCGAGCACGACGTGCTTCGGCTGCTGGTCCGCGAAGAAGGCGAAGACTGCGCCGCGGTCCTTCAGGTCGAGCTCGGACGAGGTGCGCCCGACCACGTCGGTGAAGCCCTCCGACTCGAGCTTGCGCCAGACGGCCGAGCCCACCAGGCCACGATGTCCCGCCACGTAGACACGATCAGCCCGGTCGATCGGACCGGCGGTGAAGTCGGTCGTGGCCATCAGGAACCCCAGCTCTCGAGTCGGACGGTGTCGATCCACGGGCGGCCCTCGTGTTCGAGCGCCGAGATGTCGGCGTCGACCATGATCCGCGCCAGTTCGGCGGTGTCGACGGTCGCCTCCCAACCGAGCTTCTCCTTTGCCTTTGAGGCATCGCCGACGAGGGCGTCGACCTCGCTCGGTCGCAGGTACCGCTCGTCGAACCGCACGTGGTCTTCCCAGTTCAGCCCGGCGTGCGAGAACGCCGTGGTCAGGAAGTCTTTGACCGTGAAGTCACCACCGGTCGCCAGCACGAAGTCGTCCGGCTCGTCGACCTGCAGCATCCGCCACATGCCCTCGACGTACTCGGCTGCATAGCCCCAGTCGCGCACGGAGTCGAGGTTGCCGAGGTACACGTGGTCCTCGAGGCCGGCCTTGATCCGTGCGACCGCCCGGGTGATCTTCCGGGTGACGAACGTCTCACCGCGACGGGGAGACTCGTGGTTGAACAGGATGCCGTTCACCGCGAACATGCCGTAGGCCTCGCGGTAGTTCCGGGTCACCCAGTAGCTGTAGACCTTTGCGGCGCCGTACGGGGAACGCGGCCAGAACGGCGTCTCTTCGTTCTGCGGCGGCGGGGTGGCCCCGAACATCTCCGAGGAGGACGCCTGGTAGAAGCGCGTGTGGATGCCGGACACCCGGACCGCCTCGAGCATGCGCATCGTGCCCACACCCGTCACGTCTCCGGTGTGCTCCGGCTCGTCGAACGACACCCGCACGTGCGACTGCGCAGCGAGGTTGTAGACCTCGTCGGGCTTCAGCTCGCTGAGGAGGCTGACGAGCCGCGCGCCGTCGCCGAGGTCTCCGTAGTGCAGGAACAGCTTGGCATCGGGGTTGTGCGGGTCCACGTACAGGTGGTCGATCCGCGAGGTGTTGAACGTGGACGCACGACGGATGAGTCCGTGCACCTCGTACCCCTTCCGGAGCAGCAGCTCGGCCAGGTACGAGCCGTCCTGTCCAGTGATCCCGGTGATCAAGGCCTTCTTGGGCAACTGGTTCCCGTCCTCACGTCGTCTTAGTTCGACCGGGCGGCCGTCAGCCGCTCGGTCTTGATCTTGCTGCGGAGACCGGTGCTCGGTCCGGTCACGATCTTGCGGATGAAAAACTTGTCCGAGGACGCTACTTGCCACCAATCCTCCTCGGTGAACACCCGGATGAGAGTCGGATCGATCAGGTGGAGGTTGGCGTAGCGCCAGTTCCCCGGGCCCACGTAGTCCTCGAAGCCACTCGCCGGTGTCGCCGAAGCGAAGCGGGTGCGCATGATCAGGGACTGGTAGAACTTCTCCTCAGGGCAGAAGATCGCCGCGAAGTACCGCTCGACCTCCGGCGTCACCAGCGCCTCCATCTCACGGAGACACGCCGCTGTCACCGCGAAGTGCGTCCCGCCGTGACCGATACGAAGCCCGTCAGGAGGAACCGGGGAGCGCTTCGCGCTCAAGGGGCCGTCGATGAGTCGGATGATGCCGTTGCGGGCCTTGCGGAGGACTCGGTTGCCGGTCCGGGTTGACAGGAAACGCATGTCGCGGTGATGCCGTCGGTCGACCTGTCTGCGGTACTTCTCTTCGCTCGTGGAGATCTCGAACGCGCGGATGAACTGCCGCCCCCCGTGCTCCACGAGGTGGGCGACCAATTCGTCGACTGCTCGGAGCGGGTAATCCGAGCCGGAGAGCAGGACGAGGTAGTCGTCGTCGTTTGCGAACTCGAGTCCCTTTCTCACGAGGGCTCGGATCGCACGGACCTGCGAGTACCCGCCCCAGTTGACCTGCACTCGGTCCTGCAGCATCCGGACGTTCGTGCAGTGCTTGACCGCGGCTGCGAACGGCGCCAAATCGACCTTCGCGTCGACGTGGACGATCACTTCGTACGGTGTCAGCGCTTCGACGAGTTCCCGGAGGTGTTCCGCGTCCTGGAAGGTGTAGACGAGGAAGATCGGTTGCACGGCCGCCCCTTCGTTGTCCAGGGGGCCAGACCGGAACATCCGCCCTCCCCGCCCCTGATCGGCTGAATCTACCGTACGAGCGTCAGCGCGGTGAGCCGAACCGAGCTCGCTTGCGTCCTGCGGAGGTTCCGAGCCTCAGGACAGCCTCTCGCCGCCACGCCCGAGGATCCCCCGGCGACGGAGGATCTCCAGTGGCGGGAAGGATCGACGCGTTGCGCCCACCCACACGACGAGGACGGCGAGGCCGACGAGGCCTGCGGCCACCCGGATCGGCCCGAAGCCGAAGTCGTGGACGAGCACGACGAGTGAGCCGTAGAGCACCAGGGCGAACACCGCTGCCTGCGCGTACCCGAGGGCGAGTTGCCGGAGGCCGAGCGCACGGACGCGGTGTGCCTGGACAATGTGCACCACGTGCCGACCGACCATCGCCGCGATGAGTGCGAGGAGGGCGAAGACGTACTGCTGATGGATTACGACCATCGCGACACCGACGGCGCTGAGGACGAACGCGACGGCTTCGGACAGCCAGATCGCCTTGAAGAGCGCGGCGGCCTCGAGGGCGCCGGCGAGGAGGATCATCAGCGGCTGCACGGCGCCGAGCACCGCGAGCAGCGGCAGGATCTGGCCGGCGAGTTCCCAACCCGGCCCGAGCGCGAGGCGGACGACTTCCGGCCCCACGCTGGCGATCACGGCGCCGAGCGGCAGGGTGAGCCATGCGACGAGGGTCAGCATGTCCAGCCATGCGGCTCTCGCGGCGGACGTGCCAACCTCGTAGCGACGGAACTCCGGGTAGATCACCTGCATCAGCGCGTTCTGCAGCTGCGAGAACGGGATCGTCGACAGGACGTCAGCCCGATTCCATGCGCCGAGCACGCCGGCTCCGACGAACTGGCTGACGCTCCATCGTGGGGCGTTGCCGGAGATGTACTGAAACACGGACACCGCGACGAGCTTCGTGCTGAACCGGATGTTGTCCGATCGGAGGGCGAGTCGGCCTGGGAGCAGACCGCCGCGGAGTCGGGTGACCGCCCAGAGCAACGTGCCCCATTGCCCGACGATCGCCGAAACGGCTAGGGACTCGGGGCTCCGAAAAACGAGTACTGCAGCCGCACCGACGATCATCCCGACGACGTTGGCGGCGAAGGTGGCGATCGCCATCTGGCGGAAGACCCCTTGGCGGCGCAGCAGGCCAGTACTCAGGCTGAGGAACGGCATCACGAGCGCACTCGCCGCGAGGAGCCGCACAGCGCCGGAGGCCTGCGGTGCGCCCCAGAATGCACTCCAGAGATCTGCCGTGGCGAGGGTGAAGAGCGCCGCGGCCACTCCCAGGAGCAACGCGTAGGTGGCGAGGGGTCGTGTCGACGACCGCTCCGCGTCCGGCGCTCGAGCAGCTGTCTGCGACAGCCCACCGGACCCCAGTAGGTTGACCAGCGCCGCGATCGACAGCGCGACGCTGTACGCGCCGAAGACCCCGGGTTCGGCGAGCCGTGACGTCAGCGCTGCGTACGCGAGTTGCACAACGACCGTCAGGAGTTGCAACCCGTACACCCACGAGGCCCCGGCCATGAGGCGCCGTCCGTTTGATGTCACGAAGCGGCACCGGAGATCAAGTCGTCGAGTCGAGCGACGTCGAGGCCTTGGCCCTCCTGGTACGCCAGCCAACGACCGGTGTCCGGGATGTGGTGCCACCAGGGGACGCGGGCGATCACCGGTGCTCTCGACACGAGCGCGGCGAGGAACCCGAAGGAACTCGGAGCCGCCACGACGACCCGTGCGGCCGCGATCTCGATGAAGTCTCGGTCGCGCTCGCCGCCGTCGGAGATCGTGACCCCGAGGGCGTTCAGGTCACGCAGGTCTGCTGCATCGCCCGAGGTGTAGAGCCTGATTGGCGTGTGCGCGAGCGCGGGAACGGTCCTGATCTCGGCGATCAGCCGTTGGTAGTAAGGAAGACCGATCCAGCGATCAGGATGTGATTCCGGCCCGATGTCTCCACGTCGTGCGTGGACCGCGATGTAGTCCGCGTTCGTCTCGATCTGGCTGAACTGATCACCGAGGTACCCACTGAGGAGGGCTCGACGCAGCGGCTCGGCCGCCGGCGTCTGGTCCCAGCGACGCTGGTCCACCGCCAGCCGTCCGACCCACGGTCGGCTGGAGCGGGAGGCGACCCGACTCGTCGCCCGCTGGAGCGCAGGAAGCGCCCAGTCCTCGTACTCGAACCCAGTCGCTGCGATGCGACGCTCGACCACATTTCCAGAGGGTGCACCGGCCGTCGACCGTGCCAAGTCGAAGAGCCCCTTCGTGTCCTTTGTCACGTCCCCGCCGAGGTAGGGCACCCCGAGGTCCGCGGACCACAGGTAGCCGGCGATCCAGGTTGACAGCTGATGTCCGAGATCCGGGTATGGGTCCACACGGACCCGGAGCCCGAGCAGGTTCCGCGGCGGCACCCATCCGTCGGGTGGCGTCGCACCACCACTGCCACGCTGCAGGTTTCGCGCGTTCATGCCCCGTTCGATCCGGAGGGATGCGCGCAGCGGAAGCGTCCTGATCGGCCCGAGCCTCATGCGCGACCTCCCCGCTCAGCGGCCCACACGGACCGAGCATCAGCCGGATCGATCCACTGCGTGCGCCAGTTCATCATCTGGATCATCATGTCGTCCTGTCGGAAGTGCTCCGCTGCGAACTCACGTCCGGCTGCGATGGCCCCGAGCCGGTCTTCCGTCGTGGTGTCGGCCAACACACGCTCGATGGAACCGACGAGCGCCTCGGGAGTCCGACCGCGCACCAGGAACCGGCGGGACTGCGCCGGGAAGAGCTGGTCGTAGCCGGGGTGGTCGGTCGTCGCGTGGATGGATCCGGCGGCGAGCGAGATCGGCAGCCGATTGGAGAAGTATGACGCTTCGGATGCGAAGTGGTCCCAGTTCGCGCTGACCCAGCCCGAGGTGATCGCTTCGTCCTGTGCTTCGAAGGGCACCGGCCCCTTCGCTGTCGGGCCGTCCCAGCCTCTTCCGTACACAGCCAGTCGTTCTCCGAAGTGTTGCTGCATCAGTTCGACGAACCGGATCCGCTCGCGCCAGTCCGGCAGGCCCCTGAACCGAGGTCGGTTCCGGTTGGCGACGATGACGACGTCATAGGGACGGTCCTGGCGAACCGGGCGGTCGAAGTTCGAGGTCCTGGTCGGTTCGTAGGCCGACGGGATCCAGCGGACGTTCGTGCTCCCCGCTCGCCGGAAGTTGTCGCTGAACACGCCGCTGCCGACCGTGAAGACCACGTCCGCAACCCGTGCTGCTGCCCGCGCCTCGGGAGGGATGGGATGGAGGTGCCTCGAGTAGGGGTCGGCCTCGTGGTAGATGAAGTCCCGCGGGCAGGCCTGACGCAGCGATGCGAAGTGCTGTCGCCGCAGGCCGGTGTGGCCGAGGTGCTGCATGAGCAGGATGTCCGGTTGGAAGTCCGTCACCCGTCGGACGAGCTCCTTTCGATGGGCCTCGGCGTTGCCGCCGTTCCGGATCGCGTCGAGAACGCTGAAGGTCGCGAGCTCGGCGACCTGGCCGGCTCGTACCAACGATTCCAACGGGTCACGGAAGCCGAGTTGGCGGAAGCCCCCGAACTCGTTCGGCACGTAGAAGATCCGTGGGGAGGGGTCAGCCATCGGCCCCACCCATCGCCGGATCCTCGGCGAGCCGGACACCCCGGCGGCGCAGCGCGTCCCAATGGACGGTGAGTTCTCCTTCGCCGAGCCGCGGTCCGAGCGCTCGCGCCGGGTTCCCCGCAACGACGGTGTTCGGCGGCACGTCCCGAGTCACGACCGAACCAGCCGCAATGACGGAGCTGTCGCCGACGGACACACCGGACAGCACGATCGCACCGAATCCGATCCAGACGTCACTGCCGATCGTGGTGGAGGTGCTCAGGGCGGGGGTGTCTCCGACCCAGGGCGTCGCAGTGATCGGCACACCCACGACTGACATGTCGTGATCGCGTCGGCCGACGATCGCCGCTCGGTTCGCGATCAGCACACCGTCCCCGATGCTGCCGTCGACCTCGATGCGCACGTCTGAGCCGAGGTGGACGTCAGAGCCGATCGTCAGGGACCTCGGAGCCCAGAGTCGGACCCGTGCGCCGAAGCGCAGGTCCTCTCGACAGGACACGGTGGTCGGGAGGGAACTGAACCAACGTCGCCGTCTGATCGATGCAAGTGCCCGTCGGATCACTGCGCAGCCCTTCTTCTTCGAGTGGTGACGGCTCGGTAGACCTCGGCGTACTCGGATGTTCCCCTGGCCGCGCGGAAGTCGATCGTCGGAGCGCTTCCCGCTCCGCCTGACTCGCCGAGCCGTTCGGCCCACTCTGCCGGTTCCCGGCTCCCGAGCGCCACGACGCTTCCCTGCCCGGCAGCCCACCAGAGTCCTGGGACGTCGGACACGACGGCGGGGAGGCCGACGACCAACGCTTCGGCGAGCGCGACCGGCATGCCCTCGTGACGGCTCGGCATCGCGAACATACGTCCGGCGAGGAGTGCCGCTGCCGGATCGCCGACCCCGCGACCGGCCAGGAGGCCGACCTGGTCGAGTCGCTCGAGGAGTTCCCGCTCCGCCGGTGCCACGTCGTCCTCGGAACCCACGTGCACGACGCTGAGGTTGCCGAGGAGCGCGGCCTCGAGGACGACTTCGTGGCTCTTGATCTTCGAGCAGTTCCCGACGATCACGATCGGAGCCGTGGACGGCACCGTCGTCTGCGCACGCTGTGCGGCGATCTCGAAGAAGCGGTCTTCCACCCAGTTGTAGATCACTCGGACTCGTCGCCCGAAACGCGCCTCGTTCGCCGCCACGTCCGGGCTCGGCGCGATCAGCGCATCGACCAGGCGATCGGCGATGAGCGCTTGCGCGGCACGCCGGAGGAACCATCGGCCGCGCGCGTCGAACACGTTGTGGATGGTCCGCACGACCGGCAGGCGCCTGTTCGACCTGCGGACCGCGAGCACGGTCTGCAGGTAGCGGCCTTCGGTGTGGATGTGCACGACGTGGGGGTCGACCTCGGAGAGAAGACGGTGCAGGACCTGTCGCCCTGCCGGGGTGTGCAACGCACTGTCGGTGGTGTGCACGGAGTAACCGGCATCTCTGATCGCACGCTCGAAGGGATGGTTGCGGCCAACGCCGAAGACATGGCCCTCGACGCCTGCCGAGTCAAAGCCGCTGGCCCCGGAGACGAGCATTCGTTCCATGCCGCTCGGCCGGAGTTCACCGAGGACGTGCAGGACTCGCGTCCCGGGCGTCATCCGTGCACCGGGAGGCGACGGGACCGGCCGACCACGGGTGTATTCGTCGAGATCGCCTCTGGGAAGTCGCGGTCCAGGAACGCCAGTGCGAGCGGCAGACACGTCCACCACTGCCATGAGTACGTCCATCCGTAGACCAGGAAGCAGACAAGCAGAGCGGTCACGAAGACGTCTCGGTTGGCCCGCAACCCGGCGAAGAAGCGTGGCAGGAAGATGACCAGCATCGCGCCGAGACCGATGAGTCCTTCTCGCAGGTACACCGTGACGTACCAGTTGTGCGGAGCGAAGACCACCCAGCGGCCGACGCCCTCGAACCTGCCGTAACCGTGTCCGAAGGGTGCTCCGAAGAGGACGGTCATCACGCCTTCACCCACCGATTGCACGATGAGGCCGATCCAGCTCGTGAGCCGGGCCGAGTACGTCCCCGTGTTTGATGCGGATCCGACGAACTCGGCGGCAATGCCGCTCGACGACGACTGCGCTGCCGACACCAGGATCCCCCCGATCAGCAGCGTTCCGAAGAGCAGCACGAGCGTGTGGCGAAGTGCACGCGGTCCACGCACGAGCAGCACGAGGACGACCGCGAGGGCGGTGAGCCAGACCGTTCGTTGCTGGCTGACGATCACGAACACCATGAAGAGACCGAACAGCCAGACCCAGCGCGCGCGGGCGTCGCGCTGCCAAAGCCGGAGAGCAAGGACCGCACAGATCGTGAGGAGCAGCGCCTGCCCCGACACCAATGGGCGTCCGGTCTGGCTGAGCTCTCCACTGACGAGAACGAAGTCCGCCGTCCCACCCAGGCCGTACCGCGCGACGTGGTACACGCCGACGACGCACAAGCCGATGCCCTGCACGATGACGAAGAACTTCTCCGCGTAGACGATCTCGGCATCTGGCCATGGACGGGTCACCGCCCAGAACAGGATGCCGAGCACGTACAGGAACCCACGGGCTTCGTTGACGGCCACGCCGAGTCCGAAGGTCGCGATGCCCTGCACGAGCGACAGCGCGAGCACCGCGACGAGCGCTGCGCCCGCGATGACCCCGACCGGCCGGAAGCGCCGGACCACAGCCCGAGCGTCGAGCAGGCCTGCGGCGATCAAGCTCACCGCGAGCCCGTCACCGAGTGTGATGGTCGTGCCGCCGAAGGTGCCGATCGTCCCGAAGTTCGGGTACTCCCACGCTGTTACGGCGTACAAGGACACGATCCAGTACACGACGCGCGGCTGAATCCGTACAAGCCCGACAGCCAGGACCAGGAAGATGGCCGCGACGACGAGGAACAGCAGGGTGGTCATCGGCGTGTCCCTCTGCTCATCGCGGCGCGACGAAGGGTACGAACCCACCAGAGCGCGTAGGACGCGGCGTAGAAGAACCACCAGGACCGCGGGTTGTGCCGGCGAAGGTACCGGCGGATCGAACGAGGATTGCCCGCCCCCTTCTGCCCGGTGTACGAACGCCAGGCGGCGACGATGGACGGGTGCGACACGGCAGGGTTCCGGCTGCAGTACCCCGCTGTCTCCCCGATCACCCAGATGGGAACGCTCTTCGCGGTCGCGCGCATCCCGTAGTCGACATCCGCGTACGCGTGGCTGAAGCCACCGTCGATAGGACCGACCGCGCGGGCGACGTGGACGGGCATGAGCACGATGTTGCCGTTGAAGGCATCGACCCGCTCGGCTTCGCTGGCACCGTCCGGCGGTTGGACGAGTGCGAACGCCAACGGGTGGGGTCCCTCGCGTCGGAGTCCGCCGTAGGTCAGTGCGCCCGAGACGGGGTCCACTGTGCTTCCGACGAGGATCCCCGCCTGCAGCTGCGGTGCCGCTTCGAACAGGGACCGGAGACCGGAGCGCTCGAGCAGGACGTCGTCGTTAAACCAGAGCAACCAGTCGTCGTCCCGGACATCGTCACGGTCCAGCACCGCGGCCTCTGCCGTAGCCATGGACCGGGCCCAGAACGCCGAACCATCGCCCCGCAGGACCGTCAACTGATCCACGACCGCGGTCACCCGCGCGATCGTGTCGTCCGACGAGCCGTCATCGAACAGCGTCACGTCGTACTCGACACCCGCCTCGGAGATCGCCTCCTGGAGCGACCGCAACGCGGACACCGTGGTGTCGGCGCGGTTGTGGCTCGCTACGATCACGTGCAACTCACTCATTGTCGTCCTTGATCGCTGCGTTCAGGCCGTCCTGGAAATGATGCGCCATCTTCTCGACGGAGTACTCCTCGGACACTCGGCGGCAACGCTCTTGCATGGTCACGAGCTCCTGCCGGTCGCGCAGGAGCCGCACGACAGACCGCGCAGCGTCCTCGACGCCATCGGCCACGACGCAGGTCCGGCCGGGCTCGAGGTACCCGAACTCCGGTCCGTGGAGCGACGACGCGAGTGTGACGATGGGTCGGCCTGCGACGAGGCTGTCGAGCGCGACGAGTCCGACGCGTCCGGGCAGCAGGAGCAGGTCGCTCTCGCGCAGCAGCACCGCCTTCGCGGCTCCGGACACCGCACCGCGGTAGTCGAGCCACGCGAAGCGGGCCGCCGCGGACTCGACCGCGGGGCGAAGCTGTCCGTCACCGCCGACCACCAAGCGGAAATCCGGATTCGCCCGGTGCGCGGCCTCCCCGATCGCGATCAGCTCGACGATCTTCTTGCTGTCGTCGAGGCCGCCGATAAAGGCCACCTGGCCCTCGGCGTTGGTCGCCTCGACGGCCGCAAGCTCCTCGCGCAGGTGCCGGACGTCGGTGCTGTTGTGCAGGACAGTGGTTCGCTGTGGGTCCCGGCCGATCGCGGCAGCCCACTCGGCGCCTGCCGGCGTGTAGGCGAAGAACCACGTGGCCTTCCGCGTGATCAGGCGGCTGTACAACCGCTCGAAGCGGGACGGGACCTTGACGACGTCGGCGCCGTGGCCCCACAACGCCGTCTTCCGCGCTGTCCGGTTCAAGAGCAACAGCAGCGGGAGATCGAGGTTCCGTCGAGCTTGCTCCACGACGATCAGGTCCGCTCGCCACACGTCGCGCGGCAGCACGCGGAGGGTCAGCCGTTTCCGGAACAGCCGGAACTCCCGCTGGCGGATCCTCCGCAACCACGGCCGCTCCTGCACGCCGTCCCGCCGCTGAGCGAGCGCGCCGGCCGGGTTCCCGGCGAAGACGGTGAGCTCATCGCCCGTTTCCGACAGCGCCTCGGCCAACCGGTCGAACAACGGCGCGCGGTACTCGGGGACGTACTCCTGCACGATCGCGAACGTTCGTCCTGCCACGTCACGCACCCCGCTCGAGAAGTTCGGTCCACGCCGCGCTGTACCGGGCGAGCCCGAAACGTTCGCGGGATGTCGTGAGGGCTCCCGCGGCGAGTCGGTCGCGGTCGTCTCGTGACGACAGGATGGTCCGGCATCGCTCGGATGCCGCCTCCCAGTCACCGCTCCTGACGAGGAACCCGTTCACATCGTCGTCGATCACGTCGCGGAGGCCCCCGACGTCGTAGGCGACGACCGGAACTCCCAACCGCATCGATTCCAGGACGGTCAGCGGCTGTGCCTCGTAGCGGTAGGTGCTCGGGAACACGAGGACACTCGCGGTCGCGAGCAGGTCGTCACGAGCTTCGTCGAACAGCGCGCCGACGAAGTCCACCCGGTCTCGCACCTCCGGTTCGAGGATCGCCCGCAGCCCCTCCGCGTACTCGTCGGACGACGCTCGACCGATCACCATCGCTCGAGCGTCCGGTGCGTCGACGAGGCACCGGTTCGCAATGCGCATGAAGTCCTCGGCACCCTTGCCCGGGATCAGGTTCGACAGAAAGGCGATGGTCGACGAGCCGCCGACGGCTGTCGTTCGCCGCTCCGGACCGCCGACCGCGTTCGGGATGACACTGCGGGCGTCGTTGAACTGTTGCACGTCGGCGAGCATCGACTCCCCGAGGACCACCACCGAAGAAGCGCCGCCGAGCAGGAGGGCCACCCCACGGCGATGGAGGGCCCCTCGTTCGGCCAACGCTCGGTAGCCCGACGTGTGGACGTACGCGATGTAGGGACGGCGCAGCATCCGCAGTTCCACGCTCATCACGACGTCGACCCAGAACGACGGCGGCCGGTTCGTGGTGAAGAACACCACCACCGCGTCACGGTGGTGTCGGAGCGCCGTTCCGAGCCGGAAGAGGAGCGAGATGCCGCTGAGTACCTTCTTGATGCTCGTTGAGCCGATCTCGTCGACTGATCTGCTGAAGCGCCGGTCCACGAGGACCGGGCGCCAGCCAGAACCGACGAGGACGTCCATGAGGGTCCTCGTCATGACCGTCGACCCGTGCACGGGTGGAGGCAGCTGACTGATCGCGATGACGTCACCGTGCGCCTCATCCACGTCGTCTCCTGATGGCGAGAAGGAGGAACGTCAGGTTGCCGAGCAGGTAGCGGCGCCAGAGGCGCCGTGGCTCGCGGACGAGTCGGTACATCCACTCGAGGCCCGTTCGGCGCCACAGCCGCGGTGCCTCGACGACGTCTCCGGACACGAAGTTGAAGGCCGCCCCGACAGCCAGGACGACTGCGGAGTGCAGCGCGGCGAGTCTGACGACTTCGTAGTCCTGCTTCGGTGTGCCTATGCCGACCCAGACGACGTTCGCGGCGGACTCCCGGATCAGCGAATCGATGTGGTCTCGATCGCTGTCGCCGAACTCGGTGAAGGGAGGACTGAACGCTCCCACTACGACCGCATCGGGGTGGTCCCGAGCGATGGCCATCTCGAGACGGGCGAGTGACTCCTCGCTCCCGCCGAGCAGGAAGTGCCGAAGGCCGTACGTCGGCTTCGACGAGAGGATCTCGCGGAATGCGTCCGGACCGCGCAGATGTGCAACCTCGCCACCTATTAAGCGCGCGATCCACGCCAGGGGTGTCCCGTCCGCAATGTTCACCCCGTCCGATTGGAACAGGCGCAGGTAGCGGGGGTCGGTCGTCAACGACACGGTGTACGCGTTGACGAAGTGGACGGGGAGCCCCGCTCCGTCAAGGCGATCAGCGACGGACCGCAGCTGCTCGAGGACTTCCGGAGCTGGGACCGCGAGCAGCGGCACGCCTGCCGCACGGACCGTCGGGAGGGCGATCATAGCGTTGCGGATGCCGGGCTCCGCCCCGTCAGGATTGCTGTGAGCGGTCATCTAGTACGCACCTCGGCTGGCCGCGATGGCCTTGAACGTCTTCCAGAGGATGAGGAGGTCGGCCACGATCGACCAGTTCTCCACGTAGTACAGATCGAGCCGCACGGAATCCTCCCACGACAGGTCGGATCGACCGCTCACCTGCCAGAGGCCGGTCATCCCCGGCTTCACCAGGAACCGACGGTGGACGTGGGTGTCGTAGCGGGCGACCTCGCGCGAGAGCGGCGGCCGGGGTCCGACGAGTGACATGCTGCCGGCCAGGACGTTGAACAGCTGCGGCAATTCGTCGAGGCTGTAGCGGCGCATGAACCCGCCGACCCGGGTCACCCGGGGGTCGTTCCGCATCTTGAACAGGACGTCGTTGCCCTCGGCCCGGTCGAGAGCGCTGAGCTCCTGCAGGCGTTCCTCGGCGTCGACGACCATGGAGCGGAACTTGATCATCCGGAAGGTGCTGCCGTTCAGGCCGACGCGCTCCTGGTGGAAGAAGACCGGACCGGTCGAGGTGGTCTTCACCAGCACGGCGAGCACGAGCAGCAGCGGCGACAGGACGACGACGAGCAGCCCTGCACCGATCAGGTCGAAGGCCCGCTTCGTGTAGAGCTTGCGCCCCGAGTACGTCGGTGTCTCGACGTGGATGAGCGGCAGGCCCTGCACGGGACGGGTGTGGATGCGGGGGCCACCGATGTCGGTCAGGCTCGGCGCGACCACCAGGTGCTGCCGGCCCGGCTCGAGCGACCAGCTGAGTTCCCGGACGCGCTCCGGCGGCAGGTCGTCGGAACTCGTGATCACGACGGTGTCGGCACCGGTCTCGCGCAACGCGGAGCCGACGTCCTCGAAGCCGCCGTGGCTCTGGATGGTCGATCCGGCCAGCAGACCGCGGTGGTTCGTCGACACGACCGCTCCGACCACCCGGTAGCCGGCTTCGGGGGAACGCGCGAGTTCGCGGCCGATGTGCAGCACGCTGGCCGGAGACCCGACGAGCAGCACGGTCGCCGAGTAGGCGCCCTGCTGACGCTGAGCGACCAGCCACTGGCGCCAGATCCACCGGGACAGCAGGAGGACGAGGATCCCGATCGGGAACGCGATGAGCACGTACCCGCGGGCCAGGTCGACGTGCAGCAGGAACGCCGCGATCGCGAGCAGGCCGAACACGCGGACGCTGGAGTCCGCGACCAGGCGGTACTCGGTGCTGCCGACGCCGATCACCCGCGCACCGCGGGTGTCGTACAGGGCGAGTGCGCTCATCCACACGACGATCACCACGATGGAGATCGCGGAGTAGCTCAGTCGCAGGTCGGCGGTGTTCGTGGCCAGGTTCGACTCGAGTCCGAGCCAGGCGATCTGCACACCGAAGACCACCCAGATCAGGGCCAGCAGGTCGGTGAACAGCACGCGGCGCGAGTACGTGCGGCTCCACTCGTCGGTGGCGCCGATGGCGCGCGGGGCGCGGAGCGCGTCCGCCGTCACGAGGACGACCCGGTCACCACGTCGCGCCGCCGTCCGACGACACCCGCACGGTCGTGCCGTCCCACAGCCACACGTCCTGGCCGGCACGGTCGATGGTGACGGTGTCGTCGGTGTCCGCGCCGTCGGCACAGCCGATCGGTCTGGTGGACGACGAGGGCGTCACGTCCGACGCGGACATGGTCTCGATCTGCACGCCGTCGCACGCTGCTGCACCGACGCGGGCGAGGGTGTAGTTGCCACCGTCGACGCCGATCGAACGGACGCCACCCATCGGCACGTCGACCCACGCGGCACCGCCGGTGCGCCACTCGAGCTGGCCGTCGCAGATGACGACCGCGGTCTTCTCGCCCTGGAACGCGTCGATCGGGTCGGCGCACGGCGCCTGCTCCGTCCCGCTCGCGAGCACGACGCCGTCGGTGCTGATACCGGCGCCGGCGGCGCCGGGCGCCCCGGCTTCCCACGTCACGCCGGCGTCGGTGCTGGTCCGCGCCGTCGTGGTGCAGTCGTCGCCGATGCCAGCCAGGATCGAGAGCTCCGCGCTGGAGGCCCGTATCGCCATGAGCGATCCGACGTCCGTCCCGAGTCCCACCGGGACCCACGTCGCCCCGCCGTCCACAGAGTGTTCCAGCACCGGCCGCGGACCGCCGCACGACCCACCGGACGCGCGCCACGCCTCCTGGCCGTCGACCGCTGCCAACAGGCGACGACCCTGCTGCTTGGTCGAGGCGGCGTCTGCGTCAGCAGACGCACTCGGTCGCGGCGTCTCGCGTCGGTCGGGCGTCCCCGTGAAGGTGGGGATGGGACCCGCGGAACCGTTCTCCTCGGGTGCGGTGCGACCGAGGGCGAGCGCGACGAGCACGACGTCGACGACGACCAGCACCACCACGACGACGGCCACCAGGATGAGCGTGGTCCGGGGCAGTGCACGACCGAGGCTTCGGGTCCCCCGGCGAGTCTTCATGTGAGTGTCCCCGTTCAGCGTCCGGCGCGGCGGAGCACGCCCAGCTTCTTGCCGACCCGCTTGGGCGGGTTGACCGTCGCGGCAGCGTCCTCGTCCTGACCGTAGCCGTACCCGTAGCCGTACCGGCCGTAGCCGTAGGCGCCGGGGCCCTTGAGCGGCATCTTGGTGATGACGAAGCCGGAGATCGGGGCGCCGACGTTCTCGAGGGTCGCGACGGCAGCGGCGAGCTGACCCTTCAGCGTCTGTCCCGAGGCGACCGCGACGATCGCGCCGGAGGCCTTCTTGGCCAGGATCGCCGCGTCGGTGACGGGCAACAGCGGCGGGGCGTCGAACAGCACGTAGTCGAACTGCTGCTCGAGCCGTTCGATCAGGTCCTGCATGGCGCGCGACCCGAGCAGCTCGGACGGGTTCGGCGGGATCGGGCCGGCGGGCAGGACGACGAGCTTGCCGCGGCCCCAGGGGTGGGCGACGTCCTCCAGGTCGGCGCGACCGATGAGCACGTCGGTCAGGCCGGCGTTGCCCTCGACGTCCATGTACTCGGCGACGCGGGGGCGGCGCAGGTCGGCGTCGATCAGGATCACGCGGAACCCGGCGCTGTCCAGGGCGATGGCCAGGTTGGCGACGGTGGTGCTCTTGCCCTCGGACTGCATCGACGACGTCATGACGAAGGTGCGGGCGCCGCTGCCGATGTCGAGGAACTGCAGGTTGGTGCGGAGCGTGCGGAACGACTCGGCACGGGGGCTGCGCGGGTCGACCTGCACGATGAGCGGGCGCTCAGCGGCCTTGGCGTCGAAGGCGATCCCGCCGACGACCGGCTTGTCACTGATCTTCTCGACGTCGAGCTCGGTGCGGACCCGGTTGTCCAGGGTCTCGCGCAGCACGGCGATCCCGATGCCCAGTGCGAGCCCGACGAGCAGCCCGAGCGCGACGTTGACGGGCACGTTCGGGCTGACCGGGACACTCGGCACGTCGGCCTGCTTCACGCGGGTGAGCTTGACCGTGCTCTTGCCGCTCGCGTCGGTGGCCTCGATGTCCTGCACGACGTTGGTCAGGCTCTGCGAGGTCGCGTTCGCGATGTCGGCGGCTTGCACCGGGTCGGTGCTCTCCACCGAGATGGCGATGAGGGTGGTGCTCGTCGGCGCCGTCGCGGACACCATCGTCGCGAGCTGGTCCGCGTTCATGTCGAGCTTGAGCGACGAGATCACCGGCAGCAGCACGATCGGCGTCGACACCAGGTTCGAGTACGTCAGCACCCGCTGCTGGGTGAACGTGTTGCCCTGGGCCAGGTCGCTGGCGCTGCCGGACGTCTCTGTCGAGACGAAGACCTGCGCCGATGCCGAGTAGACCGGCTTCTTCAGCAGGGAGAACCCTGCGGCTGCGGCCACTCCCACCAAGGCGAGTACGACGATCAGCACCCATCCCTTGCGGAGCACCGTGATGTAGTCGCGGAGTTCCACGCCTTTGCCTTCCCCGATCCCAACCGTCCCTGTGGTCCCGACACAGGCACGCCGGGGTACTCCCAGCGCACGGCATTCAAATAGTGCCACAGGAACGAGCACTGCTCGGGGACAAGTCGCCATCCGGCGCACGGTGTCCTCTACGGTGGCCCCATGCGCTCCGAGCCGGCCCCGACCACCACCGAGCCCAGCGTGCGGCGACAGCGGGACCTCATCGTCATCCTCGTCGCACTCGGCGTCGCCGTCATCCTGACCCGGATCGTCGGACAGGTCACCCGGACTGGGGGCATCCCCTCGCCGGTCCTGCAGGTGCTCGCCGCGGATGCCGCCGTATGGCTGCCGCTCGTCGCCGCGGCCGCCGTGGTGCTCCGGCGGACCCCGCGATCGGCGATGGTGTCGCGGCTGCGGCTCGACCTGGGGATCGTGGTCTTCGCGATCGGCATCGTGATCGTGTGCCGCGCGGTGGACGTGTTCCTGTCGATCGCGTTCACCGGGTCGACCGGGCTGGTGCCCGCGCCGTCCCTCGGCACGCCGGACGTCGGGCTGCTGCTCGTGTCGGCGATCGGCATCGTCGTCGTCAGCCCGGTGCTCGAAGAGGTGGTGTTCCGCGGGCTGTTCCAGCGCCGGCTCGCCGCCGAGCTCACGCCCCGCACCCGGTTCCTCGCGGTGCTGGTCACGGCGTTCCTGTTCGCGCTGCTGCACCTGCTGCTCGGTGCGGGCGGCACGTCGCTCGGCGGGTTCCAGGTGTTCGTCACGACGTTCCTGCTCGGCCTGCTCACCGGCACGCTCGTCGCGATGACCGACCGCATCGGCGGCGCGATCCTGGCACACGTGCTGTTCAACGCGGTCGCGGTCGTCGCCACCTGGCCGCGCTGAGCGGCTACGCCTCCGTACGCGCCGAGGCGTCGTCGACGGCTGCAGCCCTTCGTCGCCGACGCTGGATCACGACGATCGCCGTCGCGTACGCCCCGGCGATGAGGAGCACCCCGAGGATCGAGCCACCGACGCGCGCGCCCGTCTGATCGGAGCCCGACAGGATCCCGCCGAACAACAGCCCGATGCCGAGGGTCATCAGCACGAGGAAGACCACGGTCTGCCATCCGTCACGGATCTGCCCCGGGTCCGGCCTGGTCCAGAGGACCGCGGCGAGGACTCCGAGCGTGATGAACGCCAGGGGCTCCACCGGGAGCCACCGTCCGACCAGGGAGAGCGCACCGAGCGCCGCGGCGAAGGCCACCGCGAGCCAGCCGAGCTGGGCCAGCCGCCGACAGGCAATCGAAGGACCGTCGCTGCGCTCGCCGTGCACCATCCCTCGACCGTAGTCGGCGAACGCGCAGCCGCCACCCCCGACGGGCAGCGACGACCCGGTTCCACTAGCCTGCACTGAGCATGACTCGCCCAACCAGCATCGTCGACAACCCCCTCGTCCGTCAGGCTCCGATCAGCGGCCTGTTGGCGCTCTCGGCGTTCCTCAGTGTCGTGATGCCGTCGCTGGTGATCACCGAGCACGACCTGTTCGTCGCGAGCGTCGTCGGCACGGTGGTGGCGACCCTGTTGAGCGCGATCCCCACGCTCGTGCGCCGCGCCGCCTGGGTGGTGCCGATCCTGCTGACCGTCGACTTCCTGACGATCGCGCTGCTGCGCACCGGGACGGGTGCGGGTGCCTCGGTGTTCACGGCCCTCGTGGTGCTGCCGGTGATCTGGTGGGCATCGCTCGAGGGGCGTCGGACCGTGGGGTTCGCGGTCCTCGGTCTGCTGGTCGTGATGCTCGCCCCGTACGTGCTGACCCCGACCGACCCGCCCGGGCCGAGTGAACTCGTCCGCGTCGGCGCAGTGGTCATCGTGTTCGGCACGGTCGCCGTCGTCGTGCACGAACTCTCCCGTCGCTCGCGCCTGAACCTGCGGTCGGCCGAAGCCCGCGAGGGCAAGGTCCGCGCCGAGATCGACCGGGCGGCCGCGGTGCAGCGCTCCCTGCTCCCGACGACGACGGGCCGCATCACCGAGGACGTCGTCGTCGCCGGTGCCTGCCTGCCGGCCCGGAGCGTCGGTGGCGACTTCTTCGACTGGTACCCGACGCCGACCGGCGTGGCGGTGAGCCTCGGCGACGTCATGGGCAAGGGCGTCGGCGCGGGTCTGATCGCGGCCGCCGTGCGATCGACCCTGCGGAGCGCTCGGACCGTCGAGGACCCCGCCGAGGCGCTGAAGCGGGCCTCCGACGGCCTGACCGCCGAGGGCGTCGGGCCCGATCTTGCCTTCACCACGCTGTTCCACGCCCGGATCTCCGACGACGGCACCCTCCGGTGGGCCGACGCCGGGCACGGGCTGAGCTTCGTCCTGCGTGCCGACGGGCACGTCGACCGGCTCCGGTCCGGCGACATGCCGCTGGGGCTCGGCATCCGCGAGGAGTGGGCGACGACCCAGGGCGCCCTCGAACCGGGTGACCTGCTCGTCTCGTTCAGCGACGGCGTGCTCGACCTGTACGACGGTCTCGACGAGACCATCGAAGCGGTCGCCGCGATCGCCCGCGCCGGCCGTGACCCGCACGCGGTCGTCCTCGCGCTGTCGGCGCGCGCTGACGAGGTGCCGCACGACGACGACGTGACGGTCATCGCGATCCGCCGGCAGCCGGTCGAGGTGGACACGGAGCGACCGCTCGCGATGCACGCCGACTGACACGGAACGAGCGACCGCGGCCGACGACGCGCAACGAGCGCCGGCCTGCAGAGATTGGTACGCGCCGCCGCTCGAACCCGAATCGTGCGGCGACGCGTGCAGACGATGAGCGTCTGCCCTCGGACGCCCTAGCGTCCTCGGTCTGTGGGGGCGGCCTGCCGAGCCACCCGGAGGGTCAACCGACCCGGTCGAGGTCCCAGACGGGCGGTACGTACGCGCGGGACCAGCCCTCGCGCAGGCGCGTCACGGCGCGGTCGAAGGCCTCGAGCAGGTCCATCTCCGGCCGCACCATCGACTGCAGCTGCAGCCCCTCGTAGGTCGCGAGCAGCTGCTCCGAGCCGCGCGCAGGCTCCATCGTGCCCGGCTCACGTCCGAGCAGGACGTCACGCTCCAGGGCGTGCTGCACGAAGGCGTGGAACCGTCGCCACCGAGCGTGCAGCATCGGCGCGAGCGGGTGCTCGGGCGACGCCGCGATGTTCAGCGTCGCCGTCAGGAACCGCATGAGCGACGGGTCGGACACGTTGGCGGTGACGATCGCACGCAGGAACCGGATGGTGCCGTGCTGCTCGGCCAGGGGCATGAGCGGCACGGTGCGCTCCTCGTTCCACCGATCGATCGTGGCGAGCAGCAGGCCGTCCCAGCTCGGGAACGTGCGGCCGACGACGTCGGTGTCCACCCCGGCCGCAGCCGCGACGACCTCGGGGGTCACCTCGTGCAGCGGACGGGAACGCAGCGCCGTGATCATCCCGTGGATGACCTCACCCCGCAGGGCGGGGTCGTCGGGAGTGGTCACCGGCGGCGCTTCGATGTGCATGCACACACTGCACCAGCCCGGCGCGACCGTGCACAGCCCCCCGAACGGGAACGCGCGTTCCCCGGACAGCGATCGGATCGGGTAGCACGAAGAACGATCTGTCTGTCCGTGCAGCGCGCGCTTGGACGCCCCCAGACCTGGGGGAAGATGACATGTCACAGAGCTTCTAGGGTGATGAAGTTCGCACCCGAAACGAAAGCTCACGTTGCCTCACCACCAGCGCTCCTCCCGCCTGCCCTTCATCGCCGCAGCTGCATCCGTTGCCGTCTTCGCCGGCACCCTGCTCGCCACCGTCCCGAACACTGCGACCGCCGTGGAGGGAACCGGGACGATCGCCCCCGTCCCCGCGCCGACCGACGTCCCGGTACCGTCACCGACCACGGAGCCGACGAGCCAGCCGAGCGAGCCCACGCCCGCCCCGACCAGCGTCCCGACGCCGAGCACCGCCCCGACGGCCACCCCGACGCCGACGCCGCCGCCGACTCCGACGCCCGCGCCGACACCGAGCCAGCTGACCTTCACCTACGCCGGCGACTCGCTCACTGCCATGGACGCCTCGTGGATGCGGCAGCTGAAGGACCCGACGATGGTCAACGTCGGGGGCACCTCGATCGGTGGAGCCACCTCGGCACGGATCCTGGAACGGAGCTCGGAGCACGACGCCGACGTCCTCGTCGTCATGGCCGGCACGAACGACCTGCGCTACGGGTACAGCACGAAGTCGATCCTGAAGAACATCGACAAGATCACGCAGAAGGTCGGCGCGCGCCACGTCGTGATCGCCGCGATCGCCCCGTCGAACATCACGAACTACAGCAAGAAGCACATCGATCGCCGCAAGCAGGGCGAGATCCTGAACCGTGACCTGCAGAACCACGCCCTCACCCGCGGCTGGATGTTCGTCGACCCGTGGGCCGCCGACCGCCGGCTCGACGGCGGCTGGCCGTCCTCGCGCACGTACGACGGCGTCCACCCGACGGTCGCGATGTCGAAGAAGGTCTCGGTCCGGATGCAGCAGGCGATCCACATCGCCGCCGAGGGCGCCAAGGGCGCAGCGGGCTAGCCCCCGGTCGCGTCGTGAGTCATACTCGCCCCATGCAGTGGGGACGGATGGCGCCGGTCGTGGCACTCGTCGTGGTGCTCGGCGGCACCCTGGCGGGCTGTGGCAGCGAGAGCCGGGTGCAGTCGATCAACGACGACAACGTGCAGAGCACCGGGTGCACCGACTACATCCAGCTGAAGACGCCGGCCGAACGCCGCGACGCCGCTGAGCTCGTCGTCGACGCCGACGTCACCAAGACCGACCGCACCGTGGAACCGCAGGGCATCTACGAGGTGTACGAGGCGACGGTCACCGACGTCACGAAGGGCGACGCCGCCGCCCCCGGCGACACGATCCAGGTCATCAGCACGTCGGACCAGTGCGAGACGAGCGGTGAACCGGTCGAGTACCTCTCGGGCGACCCCCTCGCCGACGAGGGCGCCTTCCGCCTGTACCTCTCCCACGACGGAGACGACGACGTCTGGCAGCTCGTCGTCCCCGGCGCCGCCGAACCGCAGCCCGCCGGCTGACGCCGCGGCCCGCGGACTGACACCACGGGCCGCCGGCTGCGACCGGGGCCGCTACGGCTGCTCCGGCACCGTCACGATCCGGTTCTGGTACGCCCACACCACGGCCTGCAGCCGCGACCGCACCCCGAGTTTCGGTAGCATCCGCGCCAGGTGCGACTTGACGGTCGACACCTCGAGCACGAGCGCAGCCGCGATCTCCTCGTTCGACATCCCCTGCGCCAGCAGCAGGAGCACCTCGCGCTCGCGGGCGGTCAGCACGCCGTCGGCCCGGTCGCCGGAGACCGGCTGCAGGCTCCGTCGTGACACGAACTCCCGCAGCACCCGCCGGGTCAGTGCCTGATCGAGCGTGCCGTTGCCGGCGGCGACCTGCCGCACCGCGTCGACGATGGTGTCCGGCTCGGCGTCCTTGAGCAGGAACCCGGACGCCCCGGCCTCGAGCGCCCCGAACACGTAGTCGTCCAGGTCGAACGTCGTCAGCATGAGCGCGGGGATCGCCGGATCGGCGTCCGGAGCGCAGAAGATCCGGGCGAGTTCGATGCCGTTCATCACCGGCATCCGGATGTCCAGGCAGGCGACGTCGGGTCGCGTCTCGCGCGCCAGCGCGAGCGCCTCGCCGCCGTCGGCGGCGACGGCGACCACCTCGATGTCCGGCTCCGCACCGAGGAGCGCCGACACCCCGGCGCGGACCAGGGGCTGGTCGTCCGCGACCAGCACGCGGATCACGCGACCACCCCGGTGCCGTCGGCGTCCTGCGCGGGTGCGGCAGGTGCCTCCCGGCCGAGCGCCAGCTCCACCAGCCATCCGCCGGTCGCGGTCGGGCCGGTCTGGAGGCGCGCCCCGACCAGGTCCGCCCGCTCGCGCATCCCCCGCAGGCCGTTGCCGCCCGAGGGAGAGGTCCCCGCTGCCGGCACGGTGGCCGGTGCGTTCTCCACCCGGATCACCACCCGGGTCGCGT
Organism: Curtobacterium sp. MCSS17_005; assembly: GCF_003234225.2. NCBI lineage: Bacteria > Bacillati > Actinomycetota > Actinomycetes > Micrococcales > Microbacteriaceae > Curtobacterium > Curtobacterium sp. MCSS17_005. The sequence continues at coordinate 615,177 of NZ_CP126258.1, read as the reverse complement.
CGCGGTCGTCGATGGTGACGGTGCACGGGGCGGACGGGGCGTGCAGGGCGGCGTTGGCCAGCGCCTCCTGGACGGTGCGGTAGGCGGCGAGCTGTGCGAGCGGGCCGACGCCGTCGGCCAGCGGACGGTCACCCGGCAGCACGTCGAGCCGGACGTCGCTGCGGAACCGGGCACGTTCGGCCAGGTCGACGATGCCGGCGACCGTCTCGACGGCGCGCTCGGCGGGAGCATCGTCGCGGAGCAGGCCGACCAGGCGGCGCAGGTCCTCGAGCACGGCGGTGCTCTGCTCGCGGACCTGGCGGGCGCCCTCGTGGGCACGCTCCGGGTCCGCGTCGATCTGCCGGTCGATGACGGCGGCCATCAGTGCGATGCCGGACAGGTGGTGCGCGGCGATGTCGTGGAGCTCACGGGCCATCGCGGCACGTTCGCGGGACACCGCGGCGTCGACCAGGGCGTCCTGCTCACGGTTCACGGCGCTGGCCTCGGCGGTGCGGGCGACGCGGACCTCGCGGCGGGACTGCACGAGCAGGGTGACCAGCAGGGGCAGGCCGACCGCGCCGATCGCCTGCAGCACACCCTGCCCGAGCGAGCCGGCGAGGCCCGTCGAGAAGTCACCGCGGACCGCACCACCGGCGACGGCGGCGAGCACCGCGCTGCCGGCGGCGACGAGCGCACCGGCGACCAGGAGCGTCGGCCACAGGCGGGTCAGCGGGACGCGGAGTGCGGCGAGGACGACGGCGACGACCACGGGCAGTGCGGTGAGGCCGAACAGGTCGGACGACTGCGGGGCGAGCGCCGCGACCACCACCGGCAGGGCGGCGACCACGATCAGCACGGTGCGCGGTGCGCGACGGGCTGCGAGCAGGGCGGCCGACTGGACCACCAGGCCGAGGGCCAAGATGCTCCACGCCAGGGTGAACGGCGCGGGGACCCGCATCGCCAGGGCGGGGCCGTCGGGCTCGAGGGCGTCCAGCGGCGGCAGGCCGAGCAGCAGCCCGAGGGCGACGACGGCCGTACCGAGGGCGACGAAGACGTCGACGCGGCGGGCGCGCTGTGCTGCAGGCTCGGCCGGTGCGCGCAGCGCGTCGTGCTCAGCGGGTGCCATCGTTGGATCCTACGAGGCGGGCGCGGGTGGGGACCGGTGCGTCGAGGGGCAGGGCGCGTCGGGCGGGGTCGTAGCCCAGGCGGCCACGGGTCGCGACGAGCAGCACCACGGCGGCGATCGTCGACATGATCGTCAGGCCGATCATCAGCGTGCCGGCGGTCATGCTCGGGTACATCTCGGGGAACAGCGTCGAGATCGTGTTGTTCACGCCGACGTGCAGCAGCAGGGCCAGGGGCAGGCTCTCGCGGGTCTTGTTGAAGACCTGGATCATCACGACGTTGAAGGTGATGGTGAACAGGGCGAACACGACGGGCTCGCTCCAGTGCGCGTTCGGCCAGCCGCCCCAGTCGCTGAAGTACAGCGGCATGTGCCAGAGCGCCCAGATCGGGCCGAGGATCGCGGCGGCGCCCAGGCCCCCGAAGCGGTGCTGCAGGCGGGGCAGGGCGAAGTCGCGCCAGCCGGGCTCCTCGCTCAAGCCGGTCGAGAACAGCTGGATGATCAGCCCGGGTACGAGCATGGCGAAGGCCAGGGCCGAGGGGGCCCGCACGTCACCACCGGCGAACGGCAGCGCGGACACGACGATCAGGGCCGGCACGACGACGAGCGCCAGCGCGTACCAGTACCAGGCGACCCGCCAGCGGAACAGCCGTCCCACCCAGCGGCGGAGCCCCGCGCGACCGTCGGCGACCGCGGTGACGATGAACGCGCTGCCCAACGGGCCGAGGAGCGCCCCGGGCAGGACACCCGTGAACTGAGCGCTGCCCAGGACCTCGGGGAAGTGGATGTCCCACACGCCCATGCCGTGCGGGGACAGGATGTACGGCACCCACGCGAGCCAGCTCAGGCCGAGTGCCATGGTGAAGAAGGACACGAGCGGGTGCCGGGCGATGAGGCCGCGGACACCCCCTCGGTCGCGGGCTGCGGTGCCGGCGGTGGGCCGGACTTCGGTGGTGTTCGTCATGTACACGACGCTAGGAACCAGCGCGCTCGGGGACGACCGGCTTCGGGATGCACCTGCGGGAGTTCCATCGAAGGATGCAAGCGCTCGTCGGGCCGGTCAGGCGGCGGGCTGGGCCGGTCGCCGTGGTGGCCGGCCGTGCTTCGCCGGGGTGAGGAACACGCCGTCGTCATCGCTCGACGCCCCGTCGCGCTCGAGACGCCGCCGTATTCGGAGGCGTTTCGAACACTCGGCAGCGCCTTCGTCCGACGACGGCGTCTTCCGAACCGACTCGGCCCGCAGGACGCCGGCGTCTCGCGGGTCTGTTCAGGCGTCGCGCTGCGCAGCCACGTGCGCCAGGACGACGGGGTCCGCGCAGCCGCGGGACTCGCACCGTGCGGCGCCCCTCGGCCCGTGCGAGCTTGCTCGCTCCGTGCCCCGCTACAGCCCTGCACCAGGCCGCCGACCTCGCACCGGCCGAACAACTGCGCACCGTGCGCAGCGGCAGCGTCAGCGTCAGCGTCAGCGTCAGCGGCGGCGTCAGCGTCAGCGTCAGCGGCAGCGTCAGCGCAGCGTCGCCGGGAGTGCGTCCGCGATGCCCGTCAGGGCGACGTCGAGCTCGTCGGCGACGCGCTGGTGGGTCGCGGTCGAGCGACGGTAGGGGTCGTCCACGTCGTCGTCGGCCGGGTCGGCGGGCGGCGGGACGGTGCCGCGCAGCCGGGCGACGCGCTCCACGAGCTGCTGCGGCGTCGTCACGTCGGCCAGGTCAACGGGCTCGAGGCCGGCGAGCACCCGCGCGAACTGCTTGATGGTGAACGTCCGCTTGGACGCCCGGGGCGCCAGGGAGACGGCGGCTGCACGGTGCGATCGCTCGGCGGTCAGCACCAGGTCGGCGCGCTCGACGATCTCGGCCGTCAGGTACCGCGACCGGTGGGCCGACGGGTCGCCCCCGAGCCGGACGGACTGCTCGGCGGCGGCGGCGTCCATCGGGGCGCCGTCGTCGGCGATGGTGCCGGCCGACTCGACCACGAACGCGGGGGCGTCCGGGCCGAGTCGTGCCGTCAGGACCTGCGCGCCGAGCGGGGACCGGCAGATGTTGCCGCTGCAGACGAACAGGATCCGCATCGTCACGCTGCGTCGGTGCGTTCGTCGGTGCGTTCGCCGGCACGCTCGTCGGCACGTTCGTCGGCACCGAGCAGGTCGTGCCGCACGACGATGGCGTCACGGCCGGGGCCGACACCGATCGCCGAGATCCGTGCGCCGGACATCGCCTCGACCGCCAGGACGTAGTCCTGCGCGTTCTTCGGCAGGTCGTCGAAGGTGCGGGCGCCGGTGATGTCCTCGGTCCAGCCGGGGAACTCCTGGTACACCGGCTTCGCGTGGTGGAAGTCGGACTGGTTGACCGGGACCTCGTCGACACGGACGCCGTCGACCTCGTACGCGACGCACACGGGGATCGTCTCGAGCCCGGTCAGGACGTCGAGCTTGGTGAGCACGAAGTCGGTCACGCCGTTGATGCGTGCCGTGTAGCGGGCGATCGGGGCGTCGTACCAGCCACAGCGGCGCGGGCGGCCGGTGGTGGTGCCGAACTCGAAGCCGTTGGCGCGCAGGAACTCGCCCGACTCGTCGAACAGCTCGGTCGGGAACGGACCGGCGCCGACGCGGGTCGTGTACGCCTTGACGATGCCGATGATCCGCTCGAGCTTGCCCGGCCCGATGCCCGAACCGGTCGCGGCGCCACCGGCGGTCGCGGACGACGAGGTGACGAACGGGTAGGTGCCGTGGTCGACGTCGAGCATGGTGGCCTGGCCGGCTTCGAACAGGACGGTCTCGCCACGCTCGAGCGCACGGTGGATCTCGAGGGCGGTGTCGGCGACCATCGGGCGCAGGCGCTCGGCGAAGGACAGCAGCGACTCGACGACTTCTTCCGGGTCGATCGCACGGCGGTTGAAGACCTTGACCAGCAGGTGGTTCTTCTGGTCGAGTGCGGCCTCGACCTTCTGCCGCAGGATGTTCTCGTCGAAGATGTCCTGGATGCGGATGCCGACGCGGTTGATCTTGTCGGCGTAGGTCGGGCCGATCCCGCGACCGGTGGTGCCGATCTGGCGCTTGCCCAGGAACCGCTCGGTCACCTTGTCGACGGTGCGGTGGTAGTGCGTGATGACGTGGGCGTTGGCCGACACGAGCAGCTTCGAGACGTCGACGCCGCGGGCGCGCAGGGCGTCGAGCTCCTGGAACAGCACCTCGAGGTCGACGACGACGCCGTTGCCGATGATCGGGGTCACGCCGGGCGTCAGGATGCCGGAGGGCAGCAGGTGCAGGGCGTACTTCTCGCCGCCGACGACGACGGTGTGGCCGGCGTTGTTGCCGCCGTTGAACTTCACGACGTAGTCGATGCGGGAGCCGAGGAGGTCGGTGGCCTTCCCCTTGCCCTCGTCGCCCCACTGGGCGCCGATGATGACTGCTGCGGGCATCTGGTTCTCCTCACGTTGGCGGAGGACCGCACACGGCCGTCCGGGCCGGTGGTCCACCCGAGTCTATCGGCTGGTCACCTGCGCGTCACCCGCTGTGACGTCCTGTGGACTGCGGGCGGCTTGTCCACATCCAGCGCACCTGGGTGTCCGTCCGGATCGGTCGGAGCACGGTCGGACGCGTCCAGATCCACGACGCGAAGGAGCACGACATGAGCGGCATCGGAGACAAGGCGAAGGACTTCGCCGACAGCGACAAGGGCGAGAAGGCCACGGACGCCGGCCTCGACAAGGCGGGCGACGCGGCCGACAAGGCGACCGGCGGCGGGCACGGCGACCAGATCGGCAAGGCCGAGGACGCGGCCGACGGCAAGATCGGCAAGTGACGTCCGAGACGCCACCAGAACGGGACGGGAGGCGCGGTGCCAGCTGGCACCGCGCCTCCCGTCTGTCTGCCGGTGCGTCCCGAATCGCACGGCCGACCCCGGATCAGCTCCGGAAGAAGTCCTGGTACGACGGGTCACCGACGGGCTGGGAGTGCCCCGGCTCGGCCAGGCGCTGCTCGATCATGGCCTGGATGACGTCCGGCGGGGTGAGTCCACGACGGCGCCACTCGACCGGGTTGGACCGGAGCTGGTTGAGCGTGTTCTGCATGGAATCCACACTGGCACCACTTCACTAGTTTGTCTAACTACCTGTCCCGAACGCGCGTTCTGGCGGGCTGCCCCGTGCTTCGTGAGCAGAAGAGGTCGGATCCCCATTCGGGACCCGACCTCTTCTGCTCACCAGGTGGCGCGCGCACCCTGTCCTAGCGGCGCGTGACCTTCGCGGTCGCCCCGGACTTGGCGGTGCCGTCCTCGTACCCGGAGGCGTGGGCCGTCACCTGCACGCTGATGCGGTGCCCGACGTCGGACGAGCCGAGCTTGTACTTGGTACCCGTTGCCGACCCGACGACCTTGCCGTCACGCAGCCACTGGTACTTGTAGGTCGCCTTCGTCGTGCTCCACGTGCCGTGCTTCGCGGTGAGGGTCGAGCCGACCTTCGCCGTCCCGCTCACCGTGACCTTGCTCCCCTTCGCCAGCGCGAGCTTCGGCGGGACCACGTTGATGGTCGACGTGTCGGCCTGCTTGCCCGCCGCGTTGTCGAGGTGGAGCAGCAGCACCGTCGCCTTGGTGACGCCCGAGGCACGGGTGACCGTGAGGGAGTCGGCGTCGGCGAACAGCACGCCGGTGGTGCCGTCCTGCGAGAACGACAGCTTCGGCTTCGACGGGTCGAACGTGGCCGTCTTCGTCTCGTCCACGACCGAGGAACCGCTGGTGGCGGCACCCGGGGCGTAGGCCGACTCCGTCAGCACGGTGTAGTCGAACTTCTTCGACGAACCGATGGCCTTCGCAGCGACGGTCAGCACCTTCACCGAGCTGTCGAAGGTGTTCACGTCCTGTCCGGGCGCACCGCCGTTGAGCGGCTGGACGTCGACGACGGGGTCGACGTCCGGGTCGTCCAGGGCGGCCTTCGCCAGGTCGACCGTCGTGGCGAACGTGGCGTCCACGGCAGCCGACTTCGCGTCGTACACCAGGAAGTCGGGCTCGCCGTCACGGTCCGTGTCGATGAGGACCTCGACGTTGGTCACGGCGCCCGGGTTCGCGTCCGGACCAGCGGTCTGCACGCCGAACGCCAGGGTTCCCGACGCCTTGTCGTACGACGCACCGTAGGAACGGACGTCGGCCGCCTGCAGCGAGCGCGTCGCCGAACCCTCGGGGAACGCCTCGGCCGGGTCGGTGCCGCCGAGCACGAACGGAGCGACGGCCGCGTGGTAGCCGGTCGTCAGTCCGCCCTGGTCGAGCGTGCGGCCCTTGAGCGTGAGCTCGGCCGACTTGCCCGGTCCCGTGAACGAGACCGTGGTCCGTGCCCGCACCGCGCTGACGGGCTTCGGGGCCACGTAGGCCCCGAGGCGCATCGGGTTGAGCGAGCTGTCGGTCGGTGCGAACGCCACGATGCCGGAAGCGGCGGCCACGAACTCGCGCTGGTAGCCCTGCTGCACGGCTTCCTGGGTCGGGTCGATGACGCGACGGAGCTTCGTCGGGTCGGCGACCGAGAACGTGAGCGTGACCGACGCGGTGCCGTTGGCGGGCACCGTGACCTGCTTCGAGCTGAGCGCGAACGTCACACCCGGCTGCGTCACCTGCGGCTGGTACGACACGTTGTAGGTGTGCGCCGTGCCGTCGGTGTTGTCGATGCGCAGGGTGCGGCGCTCGCTCGTCTTGCCGGCGACCTCGACGACACCGAACGACGCGGTGACGAGCTGGTCGTTCTCGGCGCTGCGGACCGTGGTGCCGGCGGTGACCGCCTGCAGCGCGTCCACGCGACCGGTGCCCTGGCGGAGCAGGGTGGCCGAACGGTTGCCGTCCTTGACGTCGTGCGTCGCCGTGTTCATCAGGGCCGCCTTGACCTGCGGGGCGGACCAGGTCGGGTGCGACTGGAACGTCAGCGCCGCGATGCCCGCGACGTCGGGCGTGGCCATGGAGGTACCGCTCATCGACATGCGGCCGTCACCGGTGCCGTTGGCCGCCGAGATCACGTTGACCCCGGGGCCGGCGATGTCCGGCTTGACGATGTCGTCGAACGATCCGTGCACACCACGGCTGGTGAACGACGCGAGCGTGTTCACGGCGTCCGCCTCGATGGCGACCTCGAAGCCCTTGAGCTCGTCCGCGAAGCGCACGTGCAGGGTCCCCGCCTTCGCGGTGGCCTGGAGGCTCGCCACGCTCTTCGCGGTCAGCTCGGCACCCGGGATGGTCGCGTTGCCACCGATGCCGGATTCGAACGTGTCGAGCGTGCCCGCCAGCAGGACACCGACACCGCCGGCAGCCTCGACGTTGCCGAAGCGCACGGCGGAACCGCACTCGAGCGCGGCGTCCGTCCACTTCAGCCAGACGACCTTGCCCTTGAGCTTCGCGGCGTCGGCGGCGCTGAACGCGGCACAGCCGTCGATGTTCGCGGTCGGGACGACGACGTCGCCCTCGACCGGCAGGGTGCCCTTGAAGTTGGACGAGTACTGCGACCGGTAGGTCTTCGCGACGCCGGCCGGTGCGGTGACCTGCACGCCGTCGTAGAGCGACTGGCCGGTGGCGCTCGCGGCGACGGTGAGCGCCCCCTCGGCGTTGCCCGGCGAGCCACCGATGTCGGTGAAGTCGTCGGCGTTGCCCGAGGCGATCACGGGGAGCACGCCGCGAGCGGTCAGTGCGTCGATCTTGGCGTTGTCGGGGTCGTCCGGTGCGCCGTAGTCGGAGCCGAGCGACAGGTTCAGGACGTTGATGTCCTTGCCCTCGGTGAGCGCCTGGCCCACCCAGTCGAGCGCGGCACCGGTGACGTCGGTCGAGCCGCCGTTGTCACCGAAGACCTTCAGGGCGTACAGGCCGGCCTCGGGCGCGGTGCCCGGACCGATCCACATGTCCTGCACCTGCTGCGTGGTGAGCTTGGTGTAGTCGCCGTCGAACTGCTGCTTGTCGGCGGTCAGGCCGTAGCCGGCGATCGAGCCGGACACGTGCGTGCCGTGGTCGCCACCCTTGCCGTCGATCGGGTTGTCGTCGGGAGCCGGCACCGGGTCGTAGGCGTCCGGGTCCGTCGGGTCGGCGTTGTAGGTCGCACCGGCGAAGTCGTACCCGCCGAGGAACTTCGACGCGTCGTACAGGCTGGGGTCCGGGGCGCCGCCGCTCGCGTTCGCCAGGGCCTGCTGGTACGCCTCGGTGGTGCCGGGGCCGCCGAAGTCGGCCTGCGTGTAGTCGAGACCGGTGTCGAGGACGGCGACGTTGACGTCCTTGCCGGTGTGGCCGGTCTGCTGCCAGGCGTTGAGCGAGCGCGTGTAGACGTCGCTCGCGGCGTTCTTCGGCGCGACGCCGTCGACACCGGGCTGGACCAGGCTGGGGTCGACACCCGAGGGAGCGGCGTCGGCGTTCTCGTTGACCGTCGGCTCGACGATCTTCTTCGGCGTGAGCGGGATGATGCTCTCGACGTCGGAGCGCTCCGCGATCTTCCGGAACGCGTCGACGTCGGCGACGACCGCGACGCCGGGGACGGTGTACTCCGTCGAGTAGAGCTCGGTCGCGTCGGCGTCGGCGCGCTTGACGGCCGACCGCACCGCGGCGACGGTCGACTGGATCGCCTCGACGCGGTCCTTGGCCGCGGAGGACTGGGTCCGCGACTTCGTCAGGTCCCCGCCCTTCGCCTTGGCGTCCACTTCGAGGGCACCCTGGCCGGTCGTGCGCACGAACGCGGCGACGGTCTTCGTCGGCTTGGCGTCACGGAGCGGGGCGGAGAGCTTGAGGTCGGCCACCGAGATCCCGGCCGGAGCTGCGGAGGCCGCGCCCCCGACTGCGAGACCGCCACACGCGAGGGCCGCGACGGCGATGCCGGCGGTCAGGACGCGGGTGAAGCGATGGGGGGTTGGGTTCGGGTCGGTGTTCGGTGTTGCACGGTTCAAAGAGGGCACTCCTGGCTCAGTCCGTGGTTCGCATGAGATTCCTGTGAAGCTATGCGTTCGTTCTCAGGGAAGACAGTCCGCACTTTGGGGGACTCCCCTCGTCCGGGGGACGGAACCTGTTAAGTTGCACACCTGTGTGCACGTTACTACGATGGGGTGCGTGACCACCACCGAGCAGCCCTCCCGCGCGCCCCGCCGCGACGCCACGGAGAACCGGGCAGCCCTCCTCGACGCGGCGAAGACCTGCCTGCAGCAGGACCCGGACGCCTCCATCGAGACGATCGCGGCGTCCGCCGGCCTCTCGCGCCGTGCGGTGTACGGACACTTCCCCTCGCGCGACGACCTGGTGCGCGAGGTCGTGACCGCCGGTGCCGCCCGGATCGCGGCCGCCATGCCCACCGCATCGGACCTGCAGGAGCTCCCGCCGGCCGCGCGCCTCGCCGCCATCGCGGTGACGCTCTGGACCGAGGTGTCGCACGTCCGCTCGATGGCCCGGGTCGCCGTGCGCAGCCCGTTCGCCGAACCCGTCGCCGAGGTGTTCGCCCCGCTGCGCTCGCAGGTGCGCCAGGCGTGCGCGCTCGGGATCGCCGACGGCGCCATGCGGGACGACGTCGACCCCGAGACCCTCGGCCGTCTGGTCGAGGGTGCGTGCATCGCCGTCCTCGACGAGGCCACCCGTTCCGGCACGAGCGACGAGGACGGACGGCGCATGGTGGTGGTGTCGGCGCTGGGCATGGCCGGCATCGACTGGCGCACCGCACTGCTCTCCGAACCCGCTGCTCCCGCTCCCGCCCCTGCCCCTGCTCCGAAGGACCACGCATGACGCTCGAACTCGACCACGTCGGAATCGGCGAGGAGCCCGGCGCACCCCTGCCCGTCGTCTCCGCCGTCGCCGCCCCGGGACGCCCGGGAGTCCTCGCCGTCGAGACCGAGCAGGCACCCGTGCTCGCGTCACTCGTCGCCGGCGGCCGCATGCAACCCGACACCGGCCGCCTGCTGCTCGACGGCCACGAGGACCCGGCAGCCGTCCGCCGCTCGTTCGCGCTCGTGGACACCCCCGGGGTCGCCGAGCCCTTCCCCGTCATGACCCTCAAGCAGATCGTGCGCGAGGAGCTCGCGTTCGCCGGGCAGCGCCCGAACCGCGAGCACGTCGACACCGTGCTCGACGAGCTCGGACTGCGGGACTACGTCGACACCGCCGTGCAGCGGGTGCCGACCGTCGTGCGCGTCCGGCTGCTCGTCGAGCTCGCCCTGCTCCGCGACGGTGTGACCGGCATCGTGATCACCTCGCCCGAGCGGCACGGCGGCGCCGTCGAGGACTGGTTCCAGGTGGTCCGCGACGTCGCACGGCGGGGCGTGACCGTGGTCCTCGTGACCTCGAAGGCCGCCGCCACAACCGTCGAGCACCTGCTCGACACGATCGACACGCACGACGACGTCGCGACGCTCGGCGGCGTCGAAACGCACGACGACGTCGCGACGCTCGCGACGCCCCAGACCGAGGACCCCGAGGACGTGGCCCGAACCGACGGAACCGAGCCGGGCCTCCCGGCAGCTCCTTCCGTCACCGAAGCATCCGCAACCGTCCCGACGGAGGCACAGAAGTGACCACCACCTCGCTCGTCCGCGCAGAACTCGCGCGGCTCACCGCGACCCCGCTCGCACGCCTGGCGTTCATCGCGCTGATGATCGTGCCGCTGCTGTACGGCGGCGCCTACCTGTGGGCGAACCGCGACCCGTACGCGAAGCTCGACCAGATCCCCGCTGCGATCGTGAACCTCGACGCCGGTGCGACGCTGGACGGCGACCACGTCGACTACGGCAAGGACGTCACGAAGGAGGCCATCGATGGCGCCGACTTCAAGTGGACGAAGACGAGCGCCGCCGACGCCCGCTCCGGCGTCCGGAACGGCACCTACGACTTCGTCGTCACCATCCCGCACGATTTCTCCGAGCACCTGGTGTCCGCGCAGTCCGACGACCCGACGCAGGCAAAGCTCGTCATGACGACGGCCGACACGAACTCGTACCTGGCCTCGACCATCGCCGAGCAGGCGGGCAAGACCATGCGCACCGCCGTCGCCGAGCGCGTGGGCAAGCAGGCGGCGAAGACCCTGCTCGTCGGGCTCGCCGACGTGCGGGACAGCCTCGGCGACGCCGTCGACGGGGCCGATGAGCTCGCGTCCGGAACGGCCAAGGCGGACAAGGGTGCGCACGAGCTCGCCGCCGGCACCGGCAAGCTGTCGTCCGGGGCGGCGGAGCTCGCGTCCGGCACGGCCGACCTGCCGTCGCAGACCCAGCAGCTGAACAGCGGAGCGCAGCAGGTGGCGTCGGGGGCGTCGACCCTGGCGTCCGGGCTGGCCAGCGCGCAGCAGCAGACGGCGGCGCTGCCGTCGCAGACGCAGCAGTTGAACGCGGGGGCGCAGCAGCTCCAGACCGGGCTGCACCAGCTCCGTGACCAGACGGCTTCGCTGCCGTCGGACTCTGCGCGCCTGTCCAGTGGTGCGTCGCAGGTCGCCAGCGGGAACGCCACGCTGGCCGACGAGGCCGCACCGTTCATCGCGGGCGTCCAGCAGCTCTCGGCGCAGTCGCCGGAACTGGTCGCGTCACTGAAGCCCGTCGTCCAAGCCTCCACGGTGCTCACCGCGGAACAGAAGACCCAGCTGCTCGCCGGGCTCGACAACCTGCAGGCCGGCAGTGCCAGCCTCGGCACCGGTGCCGGCGAGCTGTCGGGCAACCTGCAGAAGCTCAAGACCGGCAGCGCACAGGTGTCCGCGGGGGCATCGCAGCTCGCCGAGCAGGCCCCGGCGCTGACGAGCGGCATCCAGCAGCTCTCCGACGGCTCGGACACGCTCGCCGCCGGCACCGGCAAGCTCGCCGCGAAGGCTCCGGAGCTGTCGTCCGGGATCGCGGACGCGGCCACGGGCGCCTCGACGCTCTCGTCGGGAGCTTCGAAGGTGGCCGACGGCACGTCGACGCTGGCCTCGGCCGCTCCGACCCTGTCGTCGGGTGCGTCCCAGCTCGCGACCGGTGCGAAGACCGCCGACCAGGGCGCTTCGTCGCTCGCATCGGGGCTGGACGAGCTCACGACCGGCTCGTCGAAGCTCGCGTCGTCGCTCGACCAGGGCCGCACGAAGATCCCGGCGTCGAACGCCTCGGAGCGGGAGTCGCAGGCCTCGGTCATCTCCGACCCGGTCAAGGTCGGGGACGACAACGTCGCCGCCGCGTCGAACTACGGTGCCGGTCTCGCGCCGTTCTTCATCTCGCTCGCGGCCTGGATCGGCATGTACGCGCTGTTCCTCATCCTCAAGCCGATCTCGAAGCGTGCGATCACGGCGGTGCGGAAGCCCCTCGCCGTGGTGTTCGGCGGCTGGCTGACCCCGGCGCTCCTCGGCCTGGTGCAGATGGTGGCGCTGTTCTTCATCGTGCGTTTCGCCCTCGACCTGAACGTGGTGCACGTCGGCGGCACGATCGGGATCATGGTGCTGGCCTCGGCGACCTTCGCGGCGATCATCATGGCGCTCAACGTGCTGCTCGGATCGGTGGGGCAGTTCCTCGGCCTGGTGCTCATGCTCGTGCAGCTCGTCACCGCCGGTGGCACGTTCCCGTGGCAGACGCTGCCGGGGCCGTTGGCGGCGCTGCACTTCGCGCTGCCGATGACGTACTCGGTCGACGCGATCCGGCAGACGATGTACGGCGGGAACCTCGGCGCCGCGTGGTCCGACGCGGGCGTGCTGCTCTGCTGGCTGCTCGGGGCGCTCCTGGTGTCCTTCGTGGTCACGGCGCGGCAGACCCGTTCCCGCACGCTGCGCGACCTGCGCCCGAGCCTGATCGGGTAGCGGGGCGCGGGGGCGGGCGCCGCGGCGCGGGCGCGGCCGCGGCGCGGGCGCGCACGCTTCGTGAGCAGAAGAGGTCGGGTGACATCAGGTCACCCGACCTCTTCTGCTCACGAAGTGCGTCCGCCGAGCGGCTGGTGCACCATCCCGCCGCCGAGGGTGCTCAGGTCGTCGGTCGGCAGGGCTGCTCGGGCATCCGCATCGAGCACGGCGGACGCGTCGTCGACGGGGTGGAACCCGATGCGCTCCCCGGCGGACAGGTCAGCCGGCGACCCGGTGTTCCGCGACAGGGCCCAGACCACGTGGTGCCCGGGGTCGCGGAGTGCCACGGTCGCGAGGACCAGGCGCGTCAGGTCGTCGGGCGAGGTCCACATGAGCAGCCCCCGGGTCGTCGGCGGCAGGGCACCGAACGCACCGATCCGCGCGGACACGATCGACATCTCGTACCGGTCGGCGAACAGGCTGCCGAGCAGTTCCATCGCAGCCTTCGTCACGCCGTAGTACGTGTCCGGACGGGGGCGCCGGTCGCCGGGCACGCTCCCCGGCTGGTCGAGGGGTTCGGGCACCAGCCCCACCGCGTGGATCGAGCTGGCCTGCACCACCCGGAGCACCCCGGCGGCGGCCGCCCGTTCGAGCACGTTCTTCGTGCCGGTCAGGTTCGCCGCGATCAGGTCGTCCCAGGCGGCCTCGGTCGGGATGCCCGCCAGGTGCACCACGGTGTCGACCCCGGCGAGCGCATCGTCCAGCACGGCCGGGTCGTTCACCGAACCGGGCACGAACCGTTCCCCCGCGACGACCGGATCGTGGGGCCGCTGTTCGTCGAGCAGCACGAGGTCGTGTCCCGCGGACCGCAGTCGAGGACGCAGGGCGCTCCCGATCCGGCCCGCGGCTCCGGTGATGAGCAGCGTCGCCATGCGGCGGACGCTACCCCCGGCGCGCGAGCAGCGACCTCAGCTGTCCCATTGCGCCGAACGCCGGGGTGTCGAGGTCGGACTTCGTCCACCGGACGACCGCCCAGCCGAGTCGTTCCATCTCGCGGTAGCGGCGGAGGTCACGGCCCCACTGCTCGGCGTCGGTCCGGTGGTGGTCGCCCTCGTACTCGATGACGATGCGGTGCTCCGGGTAGGCCAGGTCGACGCGGCCGACGAACCGGCCGGCTTCGTCCAGCACGTCGACCTGCAGTTCGGGCTCGGGCAGCCCCGCGCGGACGATCGCCAGCCGCGCCCGGGTCTCCTGCGGCGACCCGGCCCCCACCCGCACGAGCTCGAGTGCCACGCGCAGTCGTCGGACACCCGATCGCGCTCCGGCCAGGGCGACGGCGGCAGCGAGGTCGTCGATCGTCGTCCCGCACCGCCGTTCCGTGACGATGGCGTCCCCGAGCACGACGAGCTGGTCGACCGAGAGCATCGCACCACAGTCCACCCACAGCGCCGCGGGCATGCTCGTCGGCATCCCCCACCGCTCCGTCACCCGGGCACGATCCGGTGTGATGCGGTGCCCGACGACCCCGTGGCGTCGCGGTTGTGCGATCGGCAGGGGACTCGTGACGTGCACCGGTCCGTCGTCGGCGGCAGGGACCGGGAGCTGCCAGAGGACCGCCGCCGAGACGTGACTGATGAACTGCCCGGGAACGAGGACCGGCCGGATCGCCCGGATCCGGTGGGCCGGGTCGGGCGGACGGTCACGTGCCCATCGGATCGACCGGGTCGGGCGGATCAGGTCACGCCGCCGGAGTCGTTGTCGGGAGACGCCCGCGCGGTCGGCGGCGACGACGTCGAACGCGCGCCCGCGCAGTGGTGTCGGAAGTGGTCGTGCTCGCATGACCACCACGTTCGCGCCCCGCGCCCACCGCCCACGCGCCGAACGCGACTTCTGTGCACAACGCACCCCGGGCCTCCCGTGTGGAGGACCAGCCACGCGCGGATCGTGAGCAGAAACGGTCGGGTCGCCGCCCCGCACCCGACCATTTCTGCTCACGAAGCGAACCGGCGCGCGCCCGCTACGATCGACGCACGAGCCAACGGAGGTCGAAGCGCATCATGGGAGACGGCAAGCCCGCGACCATCTACGACGTCGCCGCACGCGCCGGGGTCTCGAAGTCCCTCGTCTCCCTCGTGCTGCAGCGCTCCCCCCGTGTCAGCGACCAGCGCCGGGCCGCCGTGCTCAAGGCGATCCAGGAGCTCGACTACCGCCCCTCGACCGCGGCCGTCTCCCTCGCCGGCACCCGCAGCCGCACCATCGGCGTGGTGCTCGACGACTTCCGCAACCAGTGGTTCGTGGACCTGCTCACCGGCCTGCGCGAGAGCCTGCAGGACCAGGGACACCGGCTCGTGGTCGCCGACCGGTTCCTCAACACGGGGCTCGATGCCTCTCCGGTCGAGGGCTTCCTCTCCATGCGCGTCGAGGGCATCGTGATCGCGGGCGAGCCCACCACCGACCTCGCGATCCCCGCCTCGATGCCGCTCGTCATCGCCGGCGGCCGGGTCGCCATCCCCCGCGCGGACACCGTGGCGAACGACGACCACGCCGGCGGGGGCATCGCGGCGCAGCACCTGCTCGACCTCGGCCACACCCGACTCGGGTTCGTCGGCGCGGGTTCGGCGGCCTCGGCCGAACGCCGGGCCGGGTTCGAGCAGGCCGCGGCGACACGTGCGTCCGTCGTCACGACGGTGCTGCCCGGCGAACCCACCGAAGAGGCCGGTTCCCGTGCCCTCGGCATGCTCCTCGACGAGCACCCGGACGTCACCGCGGTCTTCGCCGCGAACGACGTGATGGCCCTCGGCGCCCTGTCCGAACTCGCCGAACGCGGGTTGCGCGTCCCCGAGGACGTCTCCGTCATCGGCTACGACGACACCCCCGTCGCCGCGATGCGGTACGTCGGCCTGACGAGCATCGACGACCGCAGTGTCGAGATCGGCCGCGGCGCCGGCGAGCGCCTGCTGGCCCGCATCGCCGATCCGCGGATCGCCGCCACGGAACTCCTCGTCGAACCCCGCCTGGTCGCGCGCCGCACCACCGCCGCGCGCTGACGCGGCAGCACGGACCCCGGCCGGGAGGCCCGCCTCGCCTCCGCCCCGCCCGCTTCGTGAGCAGAAATGGTCGGGTCCAGGGCCCGTACCCGACCATTTCTGCTCACGAAGTCGCGCCCGGCAACTCCGCGTGCTGGACGACCCAGCTGTGCATGACGATGGCAGCGGCGGCCGAGGCGTTGATGCTCCGCGTCGACCCGAACTGCGTGATCTCGAGGTGTGCGTCGGCACCGGCGACCGCCTGCTCGGTCAGCCCGGGGCCCTCCTGCCCGAACAGGAACACGCAGCGCTCCGGGATCGTCGCGGTCTCGATGCGCTCGGCACCGGGTGTGTTGTCGATGGCGACGACGGGACGCTGTTCCTCGGCCATCGCGGCGAGGAACGCCTCGACGTCGGGGTGGTAGCGGACGTGCTGGTAGCGGTCGGTGACCATCGCCCCGCGCTTGTTCCACCGCCGTCGCCCGATGATGTGCACGGTACCGGCGAGGAACGCGTTGGCGCTCCGCACGATCGACCCGATGTTCAGGTCGTGCTGCCAGTTCTCGATCGCCACGTCGAACGCGTGCCGGCGGGTGTCGAGCTCGGCGACGATCGCGTCCATCGACCAGTACCGGTAGCGGTCGAGCACGTTCCGGGAGTCCCCGGCGGCCAGCAGCTCCGGGTCGAGCCTCGGGTCGTCGGGCCAGGGTTCCGGGTGCGGCCCCACCCCGTTGGTCGTCAGCTCGTGCGACGGTTCGGGCGCAGTGGTCACCCGACCAGCGTACGGCCGGGCGCGGGCTCAGGCGGTGCGGGCCCCGTGGGCGATGCGCGACTCGATGCCGGCGATCAGGATGTCGAGGCCGAGTGTGAACCGGTCGTCGTAGGAGTGCTCGCCGAGGATCTCGCCCACCAGTCGGTGTCGCTCGGGGCGGCCGGCCTGGGAGCCCCCGCGTCCGACCTGCACCCCGGCGTGCCCGACCACGAAGTCGTACACGACGAAGAAGGTGTACATCGCCTCGGCCGGCGGCAGCCCGGCGTCCTGCAGGGCACCGACGACCTTCGCCACGACGGCGTCGGACTCGGTCGAGGCGAGCGGGGCGCGCTGGCTGTGCGACTCGAGCACGAGCGGGTGGGTCCGCATCAGGTCGCGGAACGTCGTGGCGAAGGTGCGGACGACGGCGTGCCACTCGTCCGGCCAGACGAAGGTGGCGGTGAACTCGTCGACGGTGCGGCGGACGAGTTCGGCGTGCAGGTCGTCCAGCCCGCCGATCGTCCGGTGCACGGTCATCGGGGCGACCCCGAGCCGCACGCCCAGTGCCCGGAAGGACAGGCGGTCGAGGCCGTCCTCGTTCGCGATGGTCGTGGCGGCGTCGATCACCTGCTCGCGGGAGAGCACGTTCGGGCGGCCTCGGCGTCGTCGCGGGGTCACCTCGAGCTCCGTCTCCGACACCGGGGTGGGTCGGGGCGCGGCGGACGGGGTTCCGGGTTCGACGAGCACGAGGGGCCTCCTTGATTCGGTACGTGTCCCGAAAAGCCTAGGGCAAAAGCCGACCGCGGTTCGGTGTCTCGACCTTCTCGGGTCTCGGAGCAGCGCGCAAGAGCCGCCCCGGGCCTCCCGGCCCTTTCCGAGCCGGCCACGAGCCGGGCCTGAACCCCACCGCAGTAGGGTGAGGGCCATGGCGACCCGAGACGACGTCGAGTGCTGGCTGACCGACATGGACGGCGTGCTCGTCCACGAGAACCAGGCGCTCCCGGGCGCGCCGGAACTCATCCAGCAGTGGCTCGACGACGGCACCGAGTTCCTCGTGCTGACGAACAACTCGATCTTCACGCCGCGCGACCTCAGCGCTCGGCTGCGGAGCTCGGGCCTGCACGTGCCCGAGGAGCGGATCTGGACGAGTGCGCTCGCGACGGCCGACTTCTGCAAGTCGCAGATGCCCGGCGGCTCGGCGTTCGTGATCGGTGAGGCCGGCATGACGACCGCCCTGCACGAGGCCGGGTTCATCATGACCGAGACCGCTCCCGACTACGTCGTCGTCGGCGAGACCCGCAACTACTCGTTCGAGGCGATCACCAAGGCCGTCCGGCTCATCCGCGCGGGCGCCCGCTTCATCGTGACGAACCCCGACGCCACCGGCCCGAGCGCCGAGGGGGTCCTGCCGGCCACCGGCGCCATCGCGGCGATGATCGAGAAGGCCACCGGCAAGCAGCCCTACGTGGTCGGCAAACCGAACCCGATGATGTTCCGCTCCGCGATGAACCGGATCGGCGCGCACTCCGAGAACACCGGCATGATCGGTGACCGCATGGACACCGACGTGCAGGCCGGCATCGAGGCGGGGCTGCACACCGTACTCGTGATGACGGGCATCAGCGACCAGGCCGAGATCGACCGGTACCCGTTCCGCCCGAGCGAGGTCATCTCCGGCGTGCACGAGCTCGTGCGCACCGAGCCGTTCGAGGTCGAGCTCTAGCCGGTCGCACGCGACCGCGCGCGTCGGCCGCGGCCGCTACCGCGCGTCGACCCCGGCACCGGACGCGACCGCGGCACCCGCCGCAGCCGTTCCGTGGGACGCCCCACGGGCCTCCAGGGCGAAGGCCGCCATCGGCGGCACCGTCCGCCACCGCTTCGCGAGCCGACGGGGGCGGTCGTCGTACCAGGCGATGATCCCGCCCGCCACGATGCCGAACGCGAGCACCCCGAACGAGAACAGCCCGATCAGGCCGAGCAGGGTCAGCTTGCCGAAGTCGCCCGTGTCCGCGGTCGCCGAGAACCCGATCGACCCGAAGTCCCAGAAGGCGTGCAGCAGCACCGGGGCGAGCAGCGACCCGGTCAGCCGACGCGCGACGTACAGCGTCGACCCGAACGACGCCGCGAACACCACCTGGATGAGCGTCGGTCCGATCCCGGCACCGGCGAGCGCGTTGAGCAGGTGCAGCAGCCCGAACAGTGCGCACGACAGGGCCCACACCCCCATCTCCGGCAGGCGCCGCCGCAGCCCGACGAGCAGGGTCCCGCGGGCCATCAGCTCCTCGAAGACCCCGACGAACAGCACCCCGACGGCGAGCAGCAGGAAGTAGTGCGCGGGCAGCGCCGTCCAGTCGATCAGGGGCAGCCGGACAACGCACACCACGAGCACGAGGATCGGTGCGAGCATCGTCCACCGCAGCCGCGTCCGGACCGGGTCGACCGTGGCGATCCGCCACCAACCGAGCGCCGTGACGAACAGGGCGAGTGCCACGACGGCGATGCCCTCGGGGATGACCAGGGCGTGCACGACGCTGTCGACCGTCTGCCCGAGGGTCGCGTAGTCGTCGCTCGGCCGTGACCGCCAGGCGCTGATCGCCGCGAACACCACGATCGGCGCGAGCCCGAGCAGCAGCGACGGGGGCACCGGCCAGCGACGGCGGGTGGCTCGGACGGGGGCGGTGGTGGTCATCTGCCGGTTGTACCAGGCGGGACGTACGATTGGCGGTATGCGCCTGCCCTCCCTGTCCACCATGGCAGAGGACTACGTCAAGCTCATCTGGAAGGCCAGCGAGCGCGGCGGGCCCGGCCTGGCGACGCGGGACATCGCGGCGTCGCTGAAGGTGTCGGCGTCGACGGTGTCGGGCAACCTCAAGAAGCTCGACCGCGACGGCCTGATCGAGCACACCCCGTACTACGGCGTCGTGCTCACCCCGCTCGGGCAGCAGGTCGCGGTGGCGATGGTCCGGCGGCACCGATTGATCGAGACGTTCCTGGTGGAGCGGCTCGGCTACTCGTGGGACGAGGTCCACACCGAGGCCGAGGCCCTGGAACACGCCGTGTCCGAGCAGTTCCTCGACCGGGTCGACGCCGACCTCGGCCACCCGACGCACGACCCCCACGGCGACCCGATCCCCGGCGCGGACGGCATCGTGCCGGACTCCCCCGGCACGCTCCTCGGGGCGATCGAGCCGGGAGCGTGCGGCACGGTCGACCGGGTCTCGGACGACGACCCCTCGCTGCTGCGGTACTTCGACGAGCTCGGGGTGGGGCTGGGCACGCACCTGCGGGTGGAGCGGGTGCGGGACTACGCCGGCGTCATCGCGGTGTCGCGGCGGGCGACCGACGGCTCGGAGTCCCTCGTCGACCTGCCGGCGGCGGCGGCGTCGTCCATCTGGCTCGCACCCGACGGCGACTGACCACGCTGCGCGCGCGGGCGGGATGGTCGGGTGGTCTGCCGGTCACGACACCCCGCTCACGTCCGCCGAGCGGTCAGGAACCGTCGCCCGGCAGCCCCGCAACCGACGGTTCTCGACCACTCGGCGCCCAGCGCACGGGGCGTCGTGACCGCACCACGGCCCGCGAACGCGCGTGGCGTCGGACGGGAGGCCCGGTGCGCGGCCGCCACGCGCCTCCCGTCCGATGCCCCACCGGCCACGGCACCCCGCTCACGTCCGCCGAGCGGTCACCATCTGTCGCCCGGCAGCCCCGCAACCGACGGTTCGCGACCACTCGGCACCCCGGCCACGGGGTGTCGTGACCGGGCGACGCGCCCGCCCCACCACCGCGCAGCCGACGCTTCGCGACCACCCGGCGCTCCCGGCCGGGCGCGCCCGCCGGCCCTAGCCCTTGACGGAGCGCGTCCGGCCGAGGGCGACCTCGCGCCGGGCCCGCTCGAGGGCGAGCGCGGATGCCGCATCCGGGTCGTGCAGCAGGCGTTCGGTCTCGCGCACGTGCTCCCGGACGGCGTCGGTCCCCCGGTCGGCGGCCGCGACGAGGACGGGTCCGACGGTGTCCTCGCCGAGTCCCACCAGGGCACGCGACAGGCTGAGCCGACGCTCGCGGTCGCCGATGCCGAGCTGCACCGCGAGGGTCCGCGCGAGCGACGCCCGCTCGTCGTCCGGCACCAGTGCGACGGCCGTCCGCCAGGCGGCGCGGAGCACCTCGTCGTCGTGGTCCTCGAGCAGCGGGCGCACCGCCGGCCACGCCTCCGGGTCGCCGATCTTCGACAGGGTGTGGAGCGCCTGGCTGCGGGCCTGGGGTTCGGGGCGCTCGAGCTCGGGCAGGACGCGGGCGACGACGTCGTCGGCGGGGTGCCGGGTGAGCGCCCACGTCAGCATGTCGCGGACGAAGAAGTCCGGCTCGACGGCGCACTGTGCCACGAGCACCTCGAGGTCCGCGGGGTCCGGGGTGGTCCCCGCGGCCATCACCGCCTGCAGCCGGGCGGAGGATCGCGGATCGGCGAGGGCATCGGTGAGCGTGGTCATCCGTCCATCGAAGCCCCTCGCGCCGGGGCCGTGTCAAGCATCGGGGCATAGCGTCGGGAGACGTGCGGTTCGCTCCCACCGCACCCCCGACCACGAAAGGACCTCCGCATGCCCCGCATCGGTACCAGTGACCTGCACGTGTTCCCCCTCGCCCTCGGCGGCAACGTCTTCGGGTGGACGGCGGACGAGTCGACCTCGCACCAGGTCCTCGACGCCTACACCGCGGCCGGTGGCGACTTCATCGACACCGCGGACGTCTACTCGGCCTGGGCGCCGGGCAACTCGGGCGGCGAGTCCGAGCGGGTCATCGGTTCGTGGCTGCGCGCCTCGGGCAAGCGGGACGACGTCGTCATCGCCACGAAGGGCTCGCAGCACCCGGAGTTCCAGGGCCTCGCCGCGGACACCGTCGCCGCCGCTGCCCGCGCGAGCCTCGAGCGCCTCGGCACCGACCGGATCGACCTGTACTACGCGCACTTCGACGACCAGTCGACCCCGCTCGAGGAGACCGTCCGCGCCTTCGACCAGCTCGTGCAGGACGGCCTGGTCCGCTACACCGCGATCTCGAACTACTCGAAGGACCGCGCCGCGGAGTGGATCCGCATCGCGACGGAGAACGGCCTCGCCCAGCCCGTCGCCATCCAGCCGCACTACAACCTGGTCACCCGCCAGCCGTACGAGGCCGAGATCGCACCGCTCGCGCACGAGCACGGACTCGGCGTGGTGCCGTACTTCTCGCTCGCCGCGGGGTTCCTGACCGGCAAGTACCGCTCGAAGGACGACTTCGCGGGCAAGGACCGCGAGGGCCAGGTGTCCGGGTACTTCACCGACGAGGGGCTCGCCGTCGTGGACGCGCTGTCCTCGATCGCCGACGCGCACGGCTCCGAGATCGCCACCGTCGCACTCGCCTGGCTCCAGGCGCAGCCCGACGTCGTCGCACCGATCGCGAGCGCGCGCAACACCGAGCAGCTGCCGGCGCTGCTGGCCTCGGCGGAGCTCGAGCTCACCGCCGACGAGCTGCAGACGCTGTCCGACGTGTCGGCGAAGGTGCCCGCGAGCGCCTGACGCCGCGCTGCCCGCCGCGGCACGCACCGCCGCCGCCGCTGACGCAGAACGACATCCCCGACGTCGCACGACATCGGGGATGTCGTTCGTTGCACACGCGGACAGTCCCGGGGCACGAGGAACGACGATGTCGTTGTCGTACGACGTCGACATCGTCGTTCGGCGTCGGACGTCGACCGACCGCCCGCCCCTACGCCCCCGGCGCCAACGACCCGGTCAGCGGCTGCCCCGACGACCGCGTCACGAAGCACGAGATGAACCGGTCACCCTGGTCCCACGTCGCCTGGTCCGGCGCGTAGGAACCCTGCACCTGCACGTCCCCCACGGCAGCGGCGGCCGAGGCGTTCAGCGCCGTGTCGGACTGGCACTGGTCGGCCGCCTGGGTCGCCAGGGCCTCGGCACCCGGGTAGGTGTCGCCCTCGACCGCGAGCCGTGCGGTCAGCTGCCCGATGTGCGGCGTCGCGCAGTCCACCACCGTGAAGGTCTGCGACCACGCGTTCGTGAACGGCGACAGGCACTCCCCGCCGGCCAGGTCGGTCCACGGGTGCTCACCGGGCAGGGCCGGGGTCGTGGCGAACTGCAGCGTGGCGGCCGGTGCTGCGGCGTCGCTCGGCTGCGAGGCCGACGCCGACGGCGCAGCGCTCGGTGTCGCCGGCGCCGACGAGGCAGCGACCGGCGACTTCGTCGGCACGGCCTGGTCGGCGATGTTGTTGCCGAGGATCCACTTCGACAGCAGGAACACCAGCACGATGAGCACGAGGATCAGCGCGATCGACCCGTAGATCAGCAACTGCTTGCCGCGCTTGCCCTCGTTCCGCAGCCGCGCGAAGCCCTCGTTGATGAAGTTGTCGCGTTCGCCGGACGGCCGGTCCGGACCGCCGGCAGGCCGTCCGCCAGGAGCGGGCGCCGGGGCAGCAGCAGGAGCGGCGGCAGCAGCAGGCACGGCAGCCGCGGGCACGGCAGCCGCCGGCATCATCCGCGTCCCGGTGTCCTCCGGGTCGTAGCCGGTGCCGCCGAGCTGCCCGACGGCCTCGGTGCCGAACAGGTCCTTGATGGCGCTCGTGTCGCTGGTCTCGCGGCCGTCCCACTCGGACTGGTCCAGGTCGTCCGGCGCCGCGGCCGGCAGGGACTCCGGCTGCGGACCGGTGTCGTTCCCGCGCAGCCCGAGCACGGCGTCGAGGTCCTGCCCGACCGACGGCGGCAGGTGCGCCGGGTACTCCTGGGCACCGGCAGCGGGCTCGACGAGCGGCGGTGCCGCGGTCGGCGGCACGGTCGCGTCGGGCTCGGACCACCAGGGCGTGCCGGCAGCCGGCATCGCGGTGGTCGGGGCATCGGCCTGGAGGCCCTCGGTCGCGTCCGGCACGTCGCCTCCGGCGGGCCCACGGGGCACGTCCACGGCCTCGGTCGCCCCCGACGGAGCACCAGCGGCATCAGCGGCGGGAACGGCAGCCGGAGCAGCCGTGTCCGACACGGCCGCGGCCGGGACCGCCGGGGGCACCACCGGCGGCACGGGGACCGCCGGCGGCACCGGGTAGGTCCGCGGTGCCTGCGGCATCCCGGAGGCCGGGGTGTCGACCTCGCCGGCGACGACCTCGTCCTCGTCCTCCAACTCGTCGGCGAGCGACCAGGACCCGGCGGACAGCGCGGTCGTGTCGAACGAGTCGGTGGTCAGCGTCGCCGGGACCT
Source organism: Curtobacterium sp. MCSS17_005 (assembly GCF_003234225.2). Taxonomy (NCBI): domain Bacteria; kingdom Bacillati; phylum Actinomycetota; class Actinomycetes; order Micrococcales; family Microbacteriaceae; genus Curtobacterium; species Curtobacterium sp. MCSS17_005. The sequence continues at coordinate 591,357 of NZ_CP126258.1, read as the reverse complement.
CGCCGGGCTCGTCGTCACCGATCGCCCAGTCGAACGGCCGGTCGTGCGCGCCGGTCTGCGTGGGGACCGGCCCGGTGCTGGTGATGCGCAGCAGGTCGGTGAAGGTCGGCGGCTCCTCGGTCGGGGGCAGCACGTTCTGGACGCCGAGGGGCTGCGGGGCAGCGGGAGCAGCAGCAGCGGGCGCCCCGGACTCCGGGTGGCTCCCGGTCGCGCGGCCGAGCCAGTCGACATCGGCGCGGCCCTCGCCGAAGGGGTCCACGCGGCGACGCTCGTCCTCGATGGCCTTCGACGCGGCAGCTCGTTCGTCGCGGTGGGTCTGTGCCGTCGGCAGCACGATCGACGACGGGTGCGGCGCGGTGGAGTCCGGCGGGACGTCGGCGGCGGCCGGGATGCGGTCGTGCAGTGTGGAGCGCTCGTGCTCGACGACGGCATCGGGGTTCTCGGAGGGCGCGAGCAGCTCGGGCGGCATCGCGATGGCCTGGGTCGCACCGTCGTCGAGCGCCGGAGCCGAAGCGGCCGGAGCAGACGCAGCAGGAGCAGCAGGAGCAGGAGCAGCCGGAGCAGGAGCAGCCGGCGCAGCAGCAGCAGGAGCGCGCTCGGCGTCCTCCGCCTCCCCCTCGGCCACGAACGGCTCGGGCAGCGGCGCGCCCGTCTCACGGGCGGTGCGCTCGGCCTCGCGGCGCTCCCGCCGCGACGGCCAGTCCTCCTCGCCGCGCGGAGCCCCGAAGATGTCCGCAGCGCTGCGGAGACCGTGGAACGGAGCGTCCGAGCCGGACGCACGCCGAGCCTCCAGGCCGTCGTCCCCGTCTGCCGGGCCGGCGGTGCCGTCGGGTTCGCGTGCGTCGTCCGGACGCTCCTCGGTCACGCGGTCAGCCCCAGATCAGCCAACCCGATGGCCGCGAAGTACGGGTAGCCGGCCGCCTCGATCGTCTCCTTGGCACCGGTGTCCCGGTCGACGACGACCGCGACGGCGGCGACGATCGCGCCCTCGCGCTCGAGCGCCTCGGCTGCCTTGAGCGGCGAGCCGCCGGTGGTGGAGGTGTCCTCGAGCACGACGACGCGCTTGCCCTTGAGGTCCGGTCCCTCGACCTGCTTGCCGCGGCCGTGGTCCTTCGGCTCCTTGCGGACGACGAAGGCGTCGTAGGTCAGGCCCTGGGCGGCGGCCTGGTGCAGGACGGCGCTGGCGATGGGGTCGGCACCCATGGTGAGGCCCCCGACGGCGGACACGTCCGGCACCTGCTGCACGAGCTCGGTCATGACCTGCCCGATCAGCGGCGCGACGCGGTGGTCCAGGCTGACCTTCCGCAGGTCGATGTAGTACGTCGCCTTCTTCCCGCTGGTCAGGGTGAAGTCGCCGTGGAACACCGCTTCGGAGGAGATGTACTGGATCAACTGTTCGCGCGCGTCGGTCACAGCCCACAAGGGTAGTCGGTCGGGCCCGCAACGCGCTCCCCCAGCCTGTGGGCCGCGGGGTGCCGGCACCGAGGCGGCCTCGGTACGCTCCGGGGCATGTCCCGAGCACCGCGCCGCCCCGCCGTGGAGCCGGCTCCGTCCGGCGACCGGCGGCCCGGCGAGGTGGCCGTCACGATCGGACGGGAGGCCCTGGGCGGCCTGGTCGCGCTGGCCCTGGCCGTCATCGCCCTGCGCCACGTCATCGCGACGGAGCGGGTGGCGTTGCTCTGGTACGACGGCGACTCGGTGCTGCTGCCGCTCGTCGAGCGCTCGCTGCAGGCCGGCCAGCCGTTCGAGTGGGCGATGTCGCCCGCGCTGTTCTTCTTCCCCGAGCTGCCCGTGTACCTGTTCTGCTCGCTGGTGACCGCGACGCCGCAGCAGGCCCTGGCGCTGAACGGGGTGCTCGTGCTCCTCGCCGTCTACGCGCTGGTGCGGGCCGCCGCGAACGAGCTGATGCCGTCCGCCGGACGCCCTGCCCGGATCGCGGTGTCTGCGGGGGCGCTCGGTCTGGTCACGCTGCTCGTGCTGACGGAGTCGTCGGCGACGGCCACGTCGCTTGAGCTGGCGTCCCTGCTGCTCACGACGACCTACTACTACGGCGCCGTGCTGGCGGTGCTCGGCACCGCGGTGCTCGTGCTGCGGGCGGTGCGCGTCGGCCGGGCGTCGGCGCCCCTGCTCGTGGTGCTCGGACTCGTCGCCGCGTGCACGACCGCGTCCAACCCGCTGTACGTGCCCTGGTCCGCCGCTCCCGTCGTCGTCACCCTCGGGCTCCTGGTGCTGGCACGGCGGGTGCCGTGGCGCCCCGCTGCGCTGCTGGCCGGCGCCGTCACGGTCGGTTCGGTCGTCGGGTACCTGGTGCGGATCCCGCTCCGGCCCTTCGTCTCCCTCGACCCGGCGACGTACGTGCAGCCGTCGCGGGCCGGGGAGACCCTGCGGTTCTTCGCGGCGCTGACCGACGACCGGGCGGGCACGGCACCGGGCGACCTCGGGCTCCTGCTGCTGTTCGCCGGGGTGCTCGTCACCGTCGGCGGCACGGTCTGGGCCTGGCGGGTCCGCACCGCACGCACCGTGCTGGTCGCGACGGCGCTGCCGCTGGTGACCGTCGTCGCCGTGTCCGTCGGGGTCGTCGTCGCCGGGTCCGAGACCCCGCGCTACCTGCAGCCGATCGTGACGGCACCGCTGCTCGCACTCGTCGCCGTGGCCGAGCTCACCCGCACCGCGGTCCGCCGCACCCGCGTGCACCGCCCGCACCGCGGGGTCCGGGCGGGGGTGGCGGTCGCGATGGCCGCCGTCCTCGCGACCGGGATCGCCGTGGCCCCCGGCACCGCCCACGCCGTGTCGACCGCGCGGTACCCGGCGGCCGCGTGCCTGGACCGCTGGGCCGACGGGCACCAGGTCACGGGCGTCGGGCAGTTCTGGACGGTCCGGCCCCTCGCCACCTACGCGTCGACGAACGTCGGGCTGCTGCAGGTCCGCGACACCTTCGAGACGTACCCGTGGCTCGTCGACCTCGGCGCGTACCGCGACGCCGACCCGAGCTTCGTGGTGGTCGGGTCGCACGACCTCTGGACCACCGCGGTCGAGGACTCACTCGGCCCCCCGGCGACGATCACCCACTGCACCGGGTTCGACGTCTACGACTACGCCGGCACCGCCGGGCAGGCGATCCTGCGGCGCGACGTCGTCGGGAGCGCCGACGTCATCCGACGCGACCGCGGCTTCTGATCCACTGCTGAAGTTGTCCACAGCGGCGCGTTGCCGTCCGATGCTCGCTGTACGGATGTATAGGCTCGTGGTCGATGTCTCGCCCCACCAGCCCCCGCGCCCACCGTGTCCCCGTGCGCCTGCGCCTCGCCGTCACCGGCCTGGCACTCGCGGGCCTCGTCGGCACGGTCATCGCCGACGCTCCGGCAGCCCAGGCGGTGACCTACCCCACGTGGGACGAAGTGAAGTCCGCCCGCGGCAAGGAATCCGCGAAGCAGGGCCAGATCACCGAGATCCGGGGCATCATCAGCGAGCTCGACGCCAAGGTCGACGCTGCCGAGGCGAAGGCGCAGAAGCTCGGTGACGTGTTCTACAAGGCACAGCGCAAGGCCCAGACCGCGGCCGAGAAGGAACAGCAGCTCCGCGCCGACGCGAAGGACCACGCGAAGGTCGCCGACCAGAGCGCCGCGCAGGCCGGGCAGTTCGCCGCGCAGATGTCCCGCTCCGGTGGCGCCGACGTCACCACCTCGGTGATCACCCAGGGCGAAGACGCCAGTGATCTGCTCTACAACCTCGGTGCGCTGAGCAAGCTCTCCGAGCAGGCCGAGCGCGTGCAGGCCGCCGCGAGCGCCGACGCCGCCGTCGCCAGCTCGCTCGAGGCACAGGCCGACCGCGCCGCCGAAGCACTGGGCGACCTCGCTGCCGAAGCCGAAGACCGCATGCAGGAAGCCCAGGCGGCGTCCGACGCCGTGCAGGCCGCCTACGACGAGCAGCAGTCGAACAAGGCCCGACTCGACGCCCAGCTCGCGACCCTGACCTCCGGCCGCGTCCGGACCGAAGCCGAGTTCGCCAAGGGTGAGCGCGTCCGCAAGGCGGCGGAGGAGAAGGCAGCACGCGAAGCCGCAGAGCGCGCAGCCGCCGCGCAGCGAGCAGCTGCCGCACAGGCCGCCGCGAACTCCGGTGGGGGCGCTCCGTCAGGCGGCTCGACCGGCAGCAGCGGTTCGGGCGGCGGCGGGTCCGTCGGCGCGGGCTCCGGCACCGGCTGGGTCCGCCCGGCGAGCGGCTACGTCATCAGCCCCTACGGGTACCGCGTGCACCCGATCACCGGCGTCGTGACCATGCACGAGGGCACCGACCTGGCGAGCGGCTGCTACACGCCCATCGTCGCGGCCTCGGCCGGCACCGTCGACTACGTCGGCTGGTACGGCGGCTACGGCAACTACGTCCGCATCAACCACGGCGGCGGTGTCCAGACCGCGTACGGCCACATCGTCGACGGCGGCTTCCGGGTCGCCACCGGCCAGCAGGTCTCCGCGGGGCAGCTCATCGCGCTCGTCGGCTCCACCGGGGCGTCGACCGGCTGCCACAGCCACGTCGAGGTGCACATCAACGGTGCCACCACCGACCCGGTGCCCTTCATGAGCGCACGCGGGGTCGCCTTCTAGCCGACCGGCCCCGGCCCCGGCTCGTCGATCCCGTCGTCGCCGGCGTTCCACAGCGCCCGGTACCAGGCGGTGCGCTCCGGGTCGTCCGGCAGACCGTACGCCCGGTGGAACAGCGGCTCCCACCCGGGTCCGTAGTTCCAGCCGAGGGCCATCGTCGCCACCGCGATGTCGGCCCAGCGGTCCGCGACCCCCATCGCAGCCAGGTCGACGTGCCCGCTCCACCGCCGGTCCGCACCGATGAGGGTGTTCGGCGTGCACGGGTCACCGTGGCAGACGACGATCCGGTCGGTCGGCGGCTCCGGACCGAGACCGCCCGGGCCGCGCTCGGTGTCGGCGTCGGCGTCGGCCCCGCGCGCCCGATCGAGCCGGTCCGCGGTCGCCCACGTGAACGGGCAGTCGTCGACCGGCAGGGTGTCGTGCAGCGCGCGCAGCCCCTCGCCCACCGCGACCACCGCGGTCCGGGGTTCGTCGTGCCAGCGCGGGTCGACGGCGCTCCACCCGGGCACGGCACGGGTGTGCAGCCAGACGCCGTCGTCGTCGGCGCCGTGGTCGAGCACCTCCGGCACTCGGGCGTACCGGGACGCCCACGTCAGCCGCGCGGCCTCGCCGCTGATCCACGAACCGTAGGCGCGCGGCAGCACCTTCACGAACGCGTCGGCGTGCGCGTCCGGTCCGATCCGGAACGTCGTCCCGCCGATCTGGTTGTGCCAGACGAGCGCGACCTCACGCCCTCGGGCGACGTCGGTGACCACGCGCGGCACCGGGACGGTCTCGCCCGGCCGGGGCAGTCCGCCGATCGAGCGCACCACGGCGACGCTCAGTGCACGCGGTCCGGGCGGGAGGACCCCGACCCACCACGGGCGATCTCGAGCAGCACGGGCAGGCGTTCGCCGAGCAGGGCGTCCAGGTCGGCGACGACGGCCTCGACCCGTTCGGTGATCTCCCGCGGCGCGGCACCCCGGCGCGGACGGACCCGCACCCGGATCGCCCGACCACCACGGACCCGGTAGACGTCGACGGCGAGGGAACCGACCTGGGGCATGTCGCCGATGGCCGAGGAGAGCGCGTGCTGCACGGCCGTGGACTCGATGCGTACCGAGCCGGCGACGCCGTCGGCCGAACCGTCGCTGTCCACCACGGTGCCCTCGCGGCCACCGCCGAGCGTGGTCAGCACGACGAGTGCGAGCACGCCGAGCACGACGCCACCGCCGAGTACGCAGGTCCACGCGAACACCGAGTCGTCACGCGACGCCCCCGTGCCGAGTCCGGCGAGGGCATCGCCGACCGTGCGCCACCACGAGGCGACGAGGGGCAGGCCCTGCGCGGTCTGCACCAGGATCGCGGCGACCCCGGCGACGAGCAGCACGAGCCCGAGCACGACGAGCGCCGTCCGGCCGACCGCGCGGTTCGTGGCGTTCATCCGTCCACCCGTCCGGTCGGCTGCACCCGGACCCGCGCGGCCAGCGTCGGCTGCGCGTCGATCGCGGCGAACTCCCGCTCGACGGCCTCGGTCGCGGCGACCGCGGGGACGTCCACCCCGGCTGCTGGACGGAGCACGACGTCGACCGTGCGGCGGCCGACGGTTCCCACGGCGGCGTCGGCGCCCAGGCGGGTCGCGGAACGGGCGGCGCGGGCCGCAGCGGAGGCCAGGACCTCATCGTCGACGACGACTGCGAGCCGGTCGGACGACATCACGTGCCGTGGACGACGCTGGGGCAGGATCCCCTGCAGCAGGAGCACCAGGCCGATCAGGGCCACGACGGCGCCGATGCCGATCACGATGGTGGTGTCGAGGCCGTCCGGAGCGGCGAGCGCGGCGTCGACCACGGCACGGGGGTCGACACCGAGCACGTTCTGGTCGAGCAGGACGAGTGCGCCGGCGAAGACCGCGGCGGCGGCGAGCACCAGGGCGATGAGCATCGCGACGACGACGGCGCCCGAGCGGGAGACGTGGGTCTCGCGGCGCAGCAGGCGGCGGTAGGTGGCGTGGTGGTCGTCGTGCGAGGGGCCGGCGGGGACGACCGGCTCGGTGCTCCCGACGGCTGTGGCGGCGGTCACCGGACCCTCCGCGGGGTGTCCACGACTGACGACGCGAAGGTCACGGTCACGCGGGCGACCTGTCGGCCGGTGATGGTCCGGAAGCGCTCGGCGATCGTGCCGCGAGCCCGGTGCGCCGTGGCGACGACGGGTTCGTCGGGGAGTGCGTGCGAGCCCAGCACCGGCAGGGCGAGCGGGGCCGTGATCTCGACCGCCAGCGCGCCGCGACCGTCGTCGGCGACCCGGGCACGGACCTCCCGGAAGGCCACGCGCAGTGCTTCGGCGGCGACCGCCTGGGCGGTGTGCACCAGCGCCGACGTGCCGATGCGGTCGGAGCCGCGGAGCCGGACGCCGCTGTCGCCGGCCGTGGCGACGGCGGCGTCGCTCACGACGAGCTCCGGCGTCCGCGCAGCACGTCCAGCAGACGGCGGAAGTCGACGTCGCCCGTGACGATGCGGGCGACCAGAGCGCCGAGCGCCATGCAGACGGCGACGACGACGAACGCCCAGAACCCGAGCGTCACGGCGACGATCGCGAGCAGGGCGCCGATGCCCATCCCGACGACGGTGGCGTTCACCGGACTCGACCGTCCCGGGTGTCGAGCTCGTCCGCGACGCCGTTGAGCGCCGGGATGTTCACGTCGTTGATGGCGATGTTGACCTCGGTGACCTCGAGGCCGACGAGTTCGGTGACGGCGTTCGTGACGGCGGCGCGCACCGCGGAGGCGACCTCCATCATCGGCGTCGGGTAGTCGACCACGATGGTCAGGTCGACGGCGACCTGGGTCTCACCGACCTCGACGCGGACGCCCTGACCGAGCGCGCTCGAGCCGATGGCGTCGCGGATGGCACCGAACGCCCGCGAGGCGTTGCCGCCGAGCGCGAAGACGCCGGGGACGTCGCGGGCGGCGATGCCCGCGACCTTCGCGACGACCGTGTCGTCGATGATGGTCCTGCCCTTGGCGGTGACCTGCGTCGTGGTGGTGCCGGCGGGCTGGGTGCTCCCGGCCCCGGTGCCGAGCGCGGCCCCGGTCGTGGTCCCGTCGACGCGGTTCGTCGTCGATGCCATTGCTGCCTCCGTGCGATCGATTGCTGGCCTCCAGCGAACACCATCGTGCCGCACGCCGTACAGGCGGCGTACGTGCCGTACGCCGCACAGGCGGCGCACGGGCCGTCCGGTCGCGCAGCCGACCTCGTCGTCAGTCGGCACCGGTAGGTTCTTGTTCCATGCGCGTCGCGACCTGGAACGTGAACTCCGTCCGCACCCGAGTGGGTCGGATCGTCGACTGGCTGGTGCGTGAGGACATCGACGTCCTCGGCATGCAGGAGATCAAGTGCAAGCCGGAGCAGTTCCCGGTCGAGCAGTTCGAGGCCGCGGGGTACCACGTCGAGGCGCACGGCCTGAACCAGTGGAACGGCGTCGCGTTCGCCAGCCGGCTGCCGATGGAGGACGTCACCCGCGACTTCCCCGGCCAGCCCGGGTTCCTGAAGGGCCACGAGGGGCCGGACCTGCCGGTCGAAGCCCGCGCGATCGGCGTCACGGTCGACGGCGTGCGGCTCTGGAGCCTCTACGTCCCGAACGGCCGCGAGCTCGGCGACCCGCACTACACGTACAAGCTCGACTGGCTCGGCCAGCTGGCCGACCGCACTTCGGAGTGGATCGAGGCATCGCCGGAGACCCCGCTCGCGCTGATGGGCGACTGGAACGTCGCACCGCTCGACCAGGACGTCTGGGACATGCGGGTCTTCGAGGGGTCGACCCACGTCAGCGAGCCCGAGCGGGCAGCGTTCCGCGAGTTCGAGGCGCGGGGTCTGCAGGACGTCGTCCGCCCGATCGTGCCCGACGGCTACACCTACTGGGACTACAAGCAGCTGCGGTTCCCGCGCAACGAGGGCATGCGCATCGACTTCGTGCTCGGCTCGCAGGCCTTCGCCGACGTCGTCACCGACGCCTCGATCCACCGGAACGAGCGCAAGGGCGACGCCCCGAGCGACCACGTCCCCGTGGTGGTCGACCTCGACCTGGACACGTCGCTCGACGACGACCGCCCGATGATCTTCTGATCGGAGTCGGGTCACCGGCCCCGTCCGGCCCGGCCCGGCCCGGGATCGGCGCCCGTCCGACTCTGTTACGCCCGGCGTCCGCCGTGATTGAGCCGTCCGTCACGCCGACGTAGGTTTCCTGCACCGAACCCCTTCGAGAGCAGGTGAAGCCATGTCCCGCACGACGATCCTTCCCATCCAGCGCCTCATGGCGACCGCAGCCCCCGGTGCGTGGCGCGACGGCATCGTCGTCGAGACCCGCGCAGCCGACGCCGTGGTGCTGTTCCTCGACGGGAGCATCACCCAGCTGCGGGTGGCGGACGCCGACGGCGTCCTGTCGGTCGGCGAGCCGGTCGCCCACCACCCGGTCGCGGAGATCCTCAGCGCCGGCGGTCGACAGACCACCGCACGCGTCGCGTAGCGCGCACGCGTCGGGGCGCGCAGGCGGAGCGGGTCAGGCCGCCATCGAGTCGAGCATCGACTGGCACTTCGACACCATCTCGTCGCAGGCCATGGCGCAGTAGCGGCACGACTCGTCCATGTCCTGGTGCTGGCGGCACTCAGCGGCACACGCGGTGCCCATCGCGACGACGGCCATGAGCATCGCCTGCATCGCGGCGGTGTCCATCCCCATCGGACGCATCATCATCCGCATGCCGGTGTCGGCGAGCATCGCGGTGTTCGAGCACATCGCGGCGCAGGTGGCCATCTCGCCGCCCATCCGCATGTCGGCCGCGGAGCACATCGTCGCGGCCATCGACGCGGCGTTCATCGCCATCATCGTGTCCTGCATCATGTCCATGTCCATCTCCATGGGCATGTCCGTCATCGACATGTTCTTCATCATCGCCATCGTGTCCATCGCCGGTCTCCTCGTCGTGGTCATCGGTCACGGAGCGGTCCGCCCCGCGTGCCCGCCAGGGTACGCGCGTGCCGTCCGCGCTTCGTGAGCAGAACCGGTCGGGTCCGCGGACGCGACCCGACACTTGCTGCTCACCATCCGCGGTGGTCGCCACCACGGCCGGACGGGAGGCCCGGTGCGCCCCCGCCACGGGCCTCCCGTCCGCCCCGCGGCGCTTCCACGGCGCGCTACGGGTGCAGCAGGGCGGCGATCGCGACGAGCACGGGCACCGAGCCGAGCGTCGAGATGAGCACGACGTCGCGCGCCACCGGGACCGCTGCCCCGTACCGCTGCGCGTAGTTGAAGACGTTCTGCGCCGCCGGCAGGGCGCCGAGGGTGGTGAGCACGAAGACCTCCTGGTCGCCGAGCCCGAACACGAACCGGGCGAACACGAACGCCACGGCCGGCATCACCACGAGCTTGATCGACGACGCCACGATGACGTCGGTGCGGATCGCCGGGTCCCGCAGCGGGGTCGCACCGTGCAGGCTCATCCCGAACGACAGCAGCACGACGGGCACCGCGGCCGCGCCGACGAGCGAGAACGGCTCGAGCACGGGGTCGGGCAGCGTGATCCCGGTCGCCGAGCACACGAGCCCGACGAGCGAGGCGATGATGATCGGGTTCCGGAACGGCCCGGCGATCCGCCGACCCCATCCGCCGCCACCCGCGGTCGCAGCGTCGAGGATCGTCAGCGCGATCGGGGCCATCACGACGAGCTGCAGCAGGATCACCGGGACGACCGCGGTCGCCTGGCCGAGCACGTACACGGCCACCGGCAGCCCGATGTTGTTCGCGTTGACGTAGCTCGACGCCAGGGCGCCGACGGTGGTCGTGGTGACCGAGCGGCGCAGCACGAGGCGGAACACGGCGGCGGCACCGAGGGCGACCACGGCGGCGCTCAGCAGCGAGACCCAGAGCATCGACGACAGCAGCGACGCGATGTCGGCGGTCGCGATGGTGTGGAACAGCAGGCACGGCATCAGCACGAAGAACGCGAGCCGGCTCATCACGAACTGCGCGTGCGGGCCCAGCAGGCCGATGCGCCCGACGACGTACCCACCGGCGATGATCGCGCCGATGATCGCGAAGCCGGTCAACACGCCACCCATCCCGTCCATCCTGGCACCTGCCGGCGGTGATGTGACGTCACTCAGGTCGGAAATGCGTACGCATCGAATACCGTTGAGCGCATCATGACCTCGACGAACGCCGACACCCTCACCCGGTCCACCGACTCCAGCCAGCCGCTCGTGCCGCTGCTCGAGGAGCGCTGGAGCCCCCGCTCCTACGACGAGACCGCGACGATCTCGGACGACCAGCTCGACGCCGTCCTCGAGGCCGCTCGCTGGGCACCCTCGGCCATGAACTTCCAGCCCCGCCGCTTCATCGCCGGCCGCCGCGGCACCGAGACGTTCCGGAAGATCAACGAGAACCTGCTCGGCTTCAACGCCGCCTGGGCCTTCCGCGCCAGCGCCCTCGTCGTCGGCGTGCTCGAGACCGTGACCGCCGACGGCGAGGAGCGCCCCTTCGCGCAGTACGACCTCGGCCAGTCGCTCGCCGCGCTGACCGTGCAGGCGCACGCCGAGGGGCTGCACGTGCACCAGATGGCGGGCATCGACGCCGCCGGGCTCCGTGCCGCGTTCGACCTGCCGGAGCGCTTCCTGCCGTACACGGTCACGGCCGTCGGCACCGTGGCGCACCCGTCGCAGCTCGACGACAAGGCCGCCGAGCGCGAGGTCGCCCCGCGCACCCGCATCCCCCTCGACGAGGTCGTCCTCGTCAAGGAGTGAGCACCGGCGGTACCGCCGCCCGCGATCGCCACGACGGCCGCGTCCCTGCGGGGGCGCGGCCGTCGGCGTACCATGACGTGACATGGATCAGCACCAGGACGACGCCCCGCCGGAGATGAACTTCTACACCCGGAAGTGGGTGCGACCGGAGGACCTCAACGCCAACGGCACCCTGTTCGGCGGCAGCCTGCTCCGCTGGATCGACGAGGAAGCCGCGGTCTACGCGATCATCCAGCTCGGCAACGGCAAGGTCGTCACGAAGTACATGTCGGAGATCAACTTCCTGTCCTCGGCGAAGGAGGGCGACATCGTCGAGATCGGCCTCGTCGCCACCCGGTTCGGCCGGACGTCGCTGACCATGCGTGCCGAGGCGCGCAACCTCTTCACGCACCGCAGCATCCTGACGATCGACGAGGTCGTGTTCGTGAACCTCGACGAGGACGGCAACCCCGCCCCGCACGGCTACACGGACATCACCTACGCCCGCGACCGGGTCCCCGCCACGCACCGCGCGTGACCCCGCAGACATCGCGCAGCACCCGGGCACCCGGGTGGTCGCACCCTGCGGGTGGTCGGCGGGCTCTGGCAGGATCGGTGGCATGACCACGCCCCGCCTCGTCGCCTTCGACCTGGACGACACGCTCGCCCCGTCGAAGTCCTCCCTCGACCCCCGCATGCTCGAGACCTTCGCGTCCCTGCTCGAGGTCGTGCCGGTCGCGGTCATCTCCGGCGGCAACTTCACCCAGTTCGAGCAGCAGCTGGTCACCCCGCTCCGGCAGCGCGACGGCCTGACGCTCGACGCCCTGCACCTCCTGCCGACCTGCGGCACCCGGTACTACCGCTGGGAGGACCAGGACTGGGCACTGCAGTACGCCGAGGACCTCACCGACGAGCAGAAGGACCGCGCCCTCGCCGCGGTCGAGGCCCGTGCGAAGGAAGCCGGGTACTGGGAGTCCGAGACCTGGGGCGCCATCCTCGAGGACCGCGGGTCGCAGATCACGTTCTCCGCCCTCGGTCAGTCGGCCCCGGTGGACGTCAAGAAGCAATGGGACCCGACCGGCGAGAAGAAGGACCACCTGCGCCGACTGGTGCAGCAGGACCTGCCCGACCTCGAGGTCCGCTCGGGCGGCTCCACGAGCATCGACATCACCCGCAAGGGCATCGACAAGGCCTACGGCATGCAGCGCCTCGCCGAGATCACCGGCATCGCACTCGACGACATGCTCTTCGTGGGCGACCGGCTCGACCCCGAGGGCAACGACTACCCGGTGAAGGCGCTCGGTGTCCCCTGCCACGGGGTGCAGGGCTGGGAGGACACGGACGCATTCCTGACGGAGCTCATCCCCACCCTGCGCTGACCGGGGCTCAGCCCAGACTGCGGACGGCCTCGACGAACGCACGGATCTTCGCGGGGTCCTTGACGCCACGCTCGGACTCGACGCCGCTCGACACGTCGACGCCGTCGGGGTCGAGCGCCTCGACCGCGGCGACCACGTTGGCCGGGGTCAGCCCGCCGGCGAGGATCCAGGCCTCGTCCACGCCCTCGATGGTGGCCGGGTCGATCAGGCGACCGCTGCCGGGCACGGCAGCGTCGAGCAGCAGCAGGTCGTGGTCGAACGCGGCGCGCTGCTCGGGCGTCTCGCGCAGGTAGTCCTCGGCCGCGATGGCCCGGATGGTGAAGAAGCCGGCGTCGCGCGCGCGGGCGAAGTCGGACGCCGACTCGCCACCGTGCAGCTGCAGCGTCGTGAGCCCGACCTCGGAGGCGATGCCCACGATCTCGTCGATCTTCTGGTCACGGAAGACCCCGACGGCGTCGATGCCGTCCGGCACCCGCTCGACGAGTTCCTTCGCCAGGTCGGCGGTGACGGTCCGGGGGCTGCCCGCCGCGAAGACGAACCCGACGGCGTCGGCACCCGCGTCGATGGCGGCGTCCACGGTGTCGGGCGTCGACAGGCCACAGATCTTGATCCAGCGCTGGTCGGTCATGCTGTCCATCCTGCCAGGGTGCTCCGGTGCCCGGAGCACGGAGCCGCCAGAGGGGTCAGTGCAGGGCGCCCGCGACGTAGGCGGCCACGCAGGCCGCGGTGACGCCGAAGGCCGCGAAGGACCCGACCAGGACGTTCCGCCGACGCCAGCGACGCACCGCCGAGAACGTGCCGCGCTTGGCGTGCCGGTGCGCGGCGCGGTGCATGCGGTGGTCGCGCTGGTGCTTGACGCGTTCCGGACCGAGCGGCACCGGGCCGGTGATCTGGGTGGAGCCGCCGCGCAGCGCGTTGGCGATGGCGACCGCCGTGGGTCGGCGCTCCGGGTCGCGGGCCGTCATCCGGCTGAGCAGCTCGCGCCACTCGTCGGCGACGTCGTCCGGGACCTCCGGGTCGCGGCGGAGCCGGGCGAGTGCGGCCTCGATGAGGGTGCCCGAGTACTCCTGCTTGCCGGTCAGCGCCTCGAGCAGGACGAGCCCGAGCGAGTACACGTCGGTGGCGAAGCTGATCGGTTCGCCGGCGACCTGCTCCGGGCTGAGGTAGGCGGCGGTGCCGATGACGGTGCCGTCGTTCGTCAGGCGGGAGCCGTCGACGAAGTGGGCGACGCCGAAGTCGGTGAGCTTGACCGTGCGGGCGAACCCGGACGAGCCCTCGTCGCTGATCAGGATGTTGGCGGGCTTGACGTCGCGGTGCACGATGCCGCGGGAGTGCACGTAGGCCAGGGCGTCGGCGAGCTGCGCACCGAGGTCGGCCACCTCGTAGTTGTGCAGGGCGCCCTCGGACAGGCGGCGGAGCAGCGTCGTGTCGGCGATGAGCTCCATCACGATGAACCGGTGCGGGCCGTCCTCGAACTCGTGGGTGCCGGCGTCGTACAGCGGGATGAGGCCCGGGTGGGAGAGCATGCTGAGCAGCCGGATCTCGCGCTCCTGGCGGACACGGTCGGCGGTGGTCATCTTGTCCGGGGTCGCGAAGAGCTTCACGGCCACGGCCCGGTACGTGTGCTCGTCACGGGCTTCGTAGACGGATCCCATGCCGCCGGTGCCGATGAGCTTCACGAGCCGGTACCGCGCAGAGAGGACGGTGTCCGCCCGCGCGCTGTCCAGCAGGGTCATGGTGTCCGTCGTCCCGTCCGGAGCCCGTGGTTCCGCGGCCGCTGCCGGCGTGTGGGCTCAGGGGAAACGGTACGCGTCCGACTCTCGATCCGCATGGCCGTTACGACATCGTGATCGCCGTACTTCCCTGAGTTCCCGGGGATCGACGGGGTACAGTCCGACCTCCACCAGGACGAAGAATCGCGCAAGGAGGACAGCATGGCGTTGTCGAAGGGTGACGAGGTGCACTGGAACACTTCGCAGGGCACGACGACCGGCACGCTCGTGCGGAAGCGGACGAGCGACTTCGAGTTCGACGGGCAGCACTTCAAGCCGACCGACGACGACCCGTACTGGATCGTCGAGTCGGAGAAGAGCGGCAAGCAGGCCGCCCACAAGGAGTCGGCGCTGACGAAGGCCTGAGGCTCAGTCGCGGGCGGGCTCGGCGCGACGACGACCCCGGGCACCGCCCACGGCAGGGCTGCCGGCGTCGTCGTCGTGGTCGTCGGGGCCGCCCGTACGCCGCTCGGCGCGGACACGGCGGACCCGGCGCACGACGAAGGTCACCACGACCGCGGCGATCGCGACGTAGAGCACGCGGTCGATCCACTCGGTGTACGCCTCGACCTGGTCGTACTGCGACCCGAACGCGGCACCGAGCAGCACGAGTGCGCTGTTCCAGATGCCGCTCGCGATGATCGTGAACACCGAGAACGTGCCGAGGTGCATGCGGTCGGCGCCGGCCGGCAGCGAGATGAGGCTGCGGACGATCGGGACGAACCGGCCGAAGAACACCGCGCTCTTGCCGTGCCGGTGGAACCAGCCGGCCGCCTTCCGGAAGTCGTCCTCGTCGACGAGGGGCAGCTTGCCGAACCACCGCGTGGTGCGTTCGAACCCGATCTTCGCGCCGAGCCAGTACAGCACCAGCGCCCCGAGGTACGACCCGATCGTCGCCAGCACCAGGACCAGCACGAGGTTCATCTGGCCGGCGCCCGCGAGGAACCCGGCCAGCGGCAGGATGACCTCGGACGGGATGGGCGGGAACACCGTCTCGACGAAGAGCATCAGCCCGACGCCCCACTCCCCCAGGGCGTCGATCAGCTGCAGCACCAGGCCGGAGAGTCCCCCGAGGTCCGACGGAGCGGTGGAGTCGCCACTGGCGACGGTCATGGCACGGGTGGTCACGGCAGTCGTCATGCCCCCAGCATCCCTGAACGCCCTGTCAGGACCCGGCACGCTCCCTGGGTGTCAGCCGAGTCCCATGTGAGCGGACCGGACGTGCGCGAGCGACCGCGCGAGTGCGCCCCACGCGACGGCGTCGCGACCGACGGTCGACGGGGCGAACGCCACCGGGTGCCGGAGCTGTGGCGTGACGATCTCGTCGAGCGCGGCGCAGAACACCTCGGCAGCCGGCAGGACCTCGCCACCGACGACGACGACCTCGGGGTCGATCGTCGTCACGAGCTGCACGACGCCGGGTGCCACGTCGGCGGCGAACGCGCGGACGGTCTCGACTGCCGACACCGAGCCCTGCGCGGCCGCTGCGATGACGGACTCGAGGTCCGTGTCGGACGGGATCCGGGCCTCCAGGCGGGCGGGCGCGGCGGGCCAGCCGGTCGAGGCGATACCGCCCATCTCACCGGCGGCACCACGCGCACCGCGCGCCAACGAGCCGTCGACCACCAGCGCGGCACCGATCTGCCGACCCATGACCAGGTACAGGCCGTCCCGGACGCCGTGGAACCGCCCCCACCGCGCCTCGGCCGTGGCGGCCAGCTTCGCGTCGTTGTCGAAGAAGGTGGCGACCCCGGGGAAGAGGTCCTGGATCCGACCGGGCACCCGTCGCTCGACCCACTCCGGCACCGCGACCGTGTAGTCGATCGCGCCGTCGCGGTCGACGACCGCCGGGACCCCGAACGTGGCGCCGAGCACCGGCGCGCCACCGGCGGGGCCGCCGACCGTGCCACCGACGGGCGACGTCAGCCGACGGACGACGTCCTGCACGCTCGACCAGGCCTGTTCGGCGTCGGCGAGGTCGGTGTAGCGCTCCTCGACCCGGGCGAGCGTGACGCCGCGCAGGTCCGCGCGCACGCCGACGATCCCGTGCAGGCCGAGGTCCACGCCGAGCACGGAGCCGGCCGACGCGTCCGCCGCGAAGCGCTTGGCCCGACGACCGGCCTTGTTCGGGGTCGCGATGGCCTCGGCCTCGGTCACCCACCCCTCGTCGACCAGGTCGGCGAGCGCCGCCTCGACCGTGGGGCGGGAGAGTCCGACCGTGCGCCCGAGCTCGGTGACCGTGCGGGAGACGTCGTCGCGCAGGAGCTCGTCGAGGATGGCCCGCGAGTTCATCTGCCGCAGGACGCCCGGGGTCGTCCCGACGGCGCCCGGGGTCGTTGACACGGTCTGCTGCACGGCCATAGCCTCCACATTACGAAAGATCATTGAGGAATGGTGGCTCCGACATGCTCGTCC
Source organism: Curtobacterium sp. MCSS17_005 (assembly GCF_003234225.2). Classification (NCBI taxonomy): domain Bacteria; kingdom Bacillati; phylum Actinomycetota; class Actinomycetes; order Micrococcales; family Microbacteriaceae; genus Curtobacterium; species Curtobacterium sp. MCSS17_005. The sequence goes on along the minus strand of NZ_CP126258.1, from coordinate 574,438 downwards.
CACGACCGCGCCGCACCGCTCCCGGTGTCGGGGCCTTCGAGATCACCCCGTCGACCCGGATCGCCGCCGACCCGGCGAGCGAGTCCGTCCGACTGTACCTGCAGCAGACCCTGCGGGGATCGACCGGGCTGCCGGTGCGGGACGCCCTCGACGACACGGCACCGGGGACCGGCACGATCACGCTGCGCGTCGCCGACGACCCGTCCCTGCCCGCGGGCCCGACGACGCCGGAGGGCGACCGGGCGGAGTCGTTCCGCCTCACGGTGACGCCGGACGGCGTCGACGTCGTCGGCGGCTCGCCCGCCGGGGTCTTCTACGGCGTGCAGGCCCTGCTGCAGCTGCTGCCCCCGGACGTGTACCGCAGCGGCCGGGTCGCGACCGGTCCGTGGTCCGTCCCCGCCGTGGTCGTCGAGGACGCCCCCGCCTTCGCCTGGCGTGGCGTGATGCTCGACGTCGCCCGGCACTTCCGGACGAAGCACGAGGTCATGCGGGTGGTCGACCAGCTCGCCGCGCACCGGATCAACCGCCTGCACTTCCACCTCACCGAGGACCAGGGGTGGCGCATCGAGATCCGGAAGTACCCGCGCCTCACCGAGGTCGGGTCCTGGCGTCGGGAGTCCCAGGTCGGCGCGCACGTCCCCGGGCCGGACGGCACACTCGTCGTCGCCGGGTTCGACGGCCGCCCGCACGGCGGGTACTACACGCAGGACGACATCCGCGAGATCGTGGCGTACGCGGCCGACCGGTTCGTCACCGTCGTCCCCGAGATCGAGACCCCCGGGCACGTCCGCGCGGCGCTGGCGGCCTACCCGTCGCTCGGCGTCACGGGCGAACCGGTCGAGGTGTGGACGGAGTGGGGCATCGCCGACGACGTCCTGAACGCCGAGGACGCCACGATCGACTTCTTCAAGGACGTCCTCGACGAGGTCATCGCGCTCTTCCCCTCCGGCTACATCGGCATCGGCGGCGACGAGTGCCCGAAGGTGCAGTGGGAGACCGACCCGCGCACCCAGGAGCGCATCCGCGAGCTCGGACTGCAGGACGAGGAACAGCTGCAGGCCTGGATCATCGGCCAGCTCGCCGCACACGTCGAGTCGCACGGCCGGCGGGCGTTCGGGTGGGACGAGATCCTCGAGGGCGGCACGCTCGACCCCTCGGCGACCGTGGTCTCCTGGCGCGGGCTGACGGGCGCGCGGACCGCCGCCCGCCGCGGGCACGACGTCATCTCGTCGCCGGACGACCAGGTGTACCTCGACTACCGCCAGAGCGACCTGTCGACCGAGCCGATCCCGGTGTCGATCGTGCTCACCGTCGACGACGTCTTCGCCTTCGACCCGGTGCCGTCTGGGCTCACCGACGCCGAGCGCACCCACGTCATCGGCGGCCAGGGCAACATGTGGACGGAGCACGTCGACACCGCCCGTCGGCTCGACTACCAGCTCTTCCCCCGTGTCGCCGCCCTCGCCGAGGCACTGTGGTCGGCCGACACCACCGGGCCGCGCGACCTCGCCGAGTTCCGCGGACGCCTGGCCGAGCACACCGCCCGGCTCGAGGCCATGGGCATCGAGTACCGGCACGAGGCGGGCCCGTTCCCGTGGGAGCAGCGACCGGGCATCCCGGGGCGCCCGCACTCGCGGGAGGAGCGTGCGGCGTACATCGACGCGGTGACGGCGAACATCGCCGACTGACCAATTGACATTTCACATGTGAAAGGTTCACACTGGGGAGGACTTCACGGAGGAGACCCCCATGCCACAGCGCAGCATCCCCGGCCTCGACGGGCTCGACATCGACGCACTGATCGGGGATCGACAGCCCGAGGCCGAGCTCGAGATCACCGTCGACTTCGTCCGGGGCCGGTCGGTGCTGATCACGGGCGCCGGCGGCTCGATCGGCAGTGAACTCTGCCGACAGCTCGTCCGGTTCGAGCCGGCGGAGATCATCATGCTCGACCGCGACGAGACCGCCCTGCAGCAGGTGCAGGTCTCCGTGGACGGTCACGGGCTGCTGGACACGAAGAACGTCGTCCTCGCCGACATCCGCGACGCCGACGCCATCCGCGACATCATGCTCAGCCGCCGGCCCGACGTCGTCTTCCACGCCGCGGCGCTGAAGCACCTGCCGATGCTCGAGCAGTACCCGGACGAAGGCTGGAAGACGAACGTCCTCGGCACCCTGAACGTCCTCCGGGCCGCTGCTGCCGCGGGCGTGGGGACGCTCGTGAACATCTCGACCGACAAGGCCGCGAACCCGACGAGCGTGCTCGGATCGACCAAGCGCATCGCCGAGCGGTTGACCGCCTGGACCGCCGCCGACACGGGCCACGACTACGTGTCGGTCCGGTTCGGCAACGTCCTCGGCAGCCGTGGCTCGATGCTCCCGCTCTTCGCGGAGCTGATCCGTGCCGGACGACCCCTCACCGTCACCCACCCCGACGCCACCCGCTACTTCATGTCCATCCCCGAGGCGTGCCACCTCGTGATCCAGTCCGCTGCGATCGCCCACCCCGGCGAGGTCCTCGTGCTCGACATGGGCGCCCCGGTCCGGATCCTCGACATCGCACGGCGCATGCTCCAGGCCACCGGGAGCCCGTCCGACATCGTGTTCACGGGCCTGCGGGCGGGCGAGAAGCTGCACGAGGACCTCATCGGACGCGGCGAGACCGAACGTCGTCCCGTGCACCCGAAGATCACCCACACGTCGGTCGCGCCGATCGCACCGTGCGACGTCGACGAGTGCGTCCCCGGTCAGGTCGACCCGTCGGCGCTCGCGATGGCCGCCTGACCGACGCACGTCCGGCCCGCAACGCGACCGGACGACGGACGGGAGGCCCGGTGCCAGCTTGGCACCGGGCCTCCCGTCCGTAGTGTGCGGGGGTCGACTACGCAGCGACCGGCGCGCGCTGCCCCACCGTCTCGCCGGCCACGGCAGCCTCGCTGCCCGCAGCAGCCTCGTCGACGGGGCGACGACGGACCCACTTCTTCAGGGCGACGAGCACACCGGCCGAGATGAACGCACCGAGCACGACCGCCCCGAGCCAGGCCCAGAAGTTGCCGATGGCGAAGAACACGAACACGCCACCGTGCGGCGCCCGCGACGTCACGCCGACCGCCATCGAGATCGCACCGGTGACCGCAGCCCCGACCATCGACGCGGGGATGACGCGGAGCGGGTCGGCTGCGGCGAACGGGATCGCACCCTCCGAGATGAAGGAGAGGCCAAGCAGGTAGGCAGCCTTGCCGTTCTCCCGCTCCGGCTTCGTGAAGCCCTTGCGGTAGAAGAGCGTCGAGGCGAGCGCCATCGCGAGCGGCGGCACCATGCCGGCACCCATCACGGCGGCCATGATCTCGAACGGCACCGTGTTGCTCGCGGTCCCGGCACCGAGCCCGGCGACGGCGAACGCGTACGCCACCTTGTTGACCGGGCCGCCGAGGTCGAACGCCATCATCAGCCCGAGGATGATCCCGAGCAGGACGGCCGAGGCACCCGACAGGGAGTTGAGCCAGGCGGTGAGCTCGGTCATGACCCAGGCGATCGGGCCACCGAGCACCAGGAGCATGAGGCCCGAGGCGATGATCGATGCGAACAGCGGGATGATCACGACCGGCATCAGGCCACGCAGCCAGCGCCAGGTCGGGATGCGCCCGATCCAGTACGCGGCGGCACCGGCGATGAGGCCGCCGACCAGACCACCGAGGAACCCGGCGTTCATGAACACGGCGATGGACCCGGCCACGAAGCCCGGTGCGATGCCCGGGCGGTCGGCGATGGCGTAGGCGATGTACCCGGCGAGTGCTGCGACCAGGAACCCGAGCGACACGGAGCCGATCTGGAACGCGGCGGCGCCGAGGTAGTAGCCGAGGCCCTCCGGCGGCAGGTTCAGCAGGGTGTAGTTCGTGAGCGTGAAGACGGCGTTGTTCTGCCCCGAGTCACCGTGGGTCAGCGCGATGCCGTACCCGGAGAGCAGGAAGCCGAGCGCGATGAGGAGCCCGCCACCGGCGACGAACGGGATCATGTAGCTGACGCCGGTGAGCAGCCAGCGCTTGAGCGCCTGCCCGAAGTGCTCGTTCGACTTGTTCGTCTCGCCCTCGACGGCGGCACCGCCCTGCACGCGTGCGGCGTGCGGGTCCTCCGAGGCGCGGATCGCCTCGGCGATCATCTTGTCGGGCTCGTCGACACCGCGCTTGACGGGTCCGGACACGAGCGGCTTGCCGGCGAACCGACCGCGGTCGCGGACGTCGACGTCGACCGCGAACACGACGGCGTCGGCACGGGCGATGAGGGCCGGGTCGAGGGGTTCGACCTGCGAGGACCCCTGCGTCTCGATGTGCATCTCGGCACCGGCACGCTGGGCGGCGGCGACGAGGGCGTCGGCCGCCATGTAGGTGTGCGCGATGCCGGTCGGGCAGGCGGTGACGCCGACGAAGACCTTGCGGCCCGCCTCCGGCGCGGTGGCCGGTTCGGAGGCACCACTCGCCTTCCCGACGCCTGCCTCGGCCACTTCGCCGCTCACCTCGTCGTCGACCAACCGGACGATCTCGTCGGGGGTGGTCGCGGCACGGAGCGCGGCCGTGAAGTCCTCGCGGATGAGCGCGCGGGCCAGGGTCGAGAGGACCGTCAGGTGATCCTTGTCCGCCCCCTCGGGCACGGCGATCATGAAGACGATGTCGGCGTCGCCGTCCGGGGCGCCGAACGGCACCTTCCGGGCCAGGCGCGAGAACGCCAGCGTCGGCTCGGACACCGACGCCGACCGGGCGTGCGGGATGGCGATGCCACCGGGGACGCCCGTTCCGACGCTCGCCTCGCGCTTGATGGCGTCGTCGGCGAGCGTGGCACCGTCGGCGGCGCGGCCGGTCGCGGCGACGCGATCGGCGAGCACCCGGATGACGTCGGTCGACGTGGCGCCGAGGTCCTCGTCGAGGCCGACGAGCTGTGCGCTGATGAGGCGCGGACTCGGGTCTGCGGACATGTGCTTGCTCCTTCGCAATGGCGCTGATCGCGCGGTGGTGCAGGTGTTCGTGGGGTGGTCGGGCGGGGTGGGGAGGGGATCAGGCGGGTTCGGGGGCCGGGTGCGTGTCGAGCACCCGGACGGAGACCGCCGTCGGGTCGGTGTGGTCGAGTGCCGGCACGTCGCTGCCGGGCAGGGCTGCGGCCGCGGCACCGGTGGCGACGGCCTGTGCGAGACGCTGCTCGGGTGCGGCTCCGGCGACCTCGGCGAGCAGGTAGCCGGCGAGGGAGGAGTCCCCCGCGCCGACCGTCGACCGGGCGACGATCTTCGGTGCAGCGGCGGCGAACGCGCCCTCGTCGGAGACCAGCACGGCGCCGGCGCTGCCCAGGGTGAGTAGCACGGTGCCGACGTTCTTCCGCCGCAGCCGCTGGGCTCCGGCCACCGCGGCGTCGAGGTCGCGCTCGTACTCCTCGGGGTCGCCGCCGACGACCTCGGCGAGTTCCTCGGCGTTCGGCTTCACCAGGTCGATCCGTTCGCCCGACTGCAGCAGCGCGGTGAACGGCACCCCGGACGAGTCGACGGCGACCCGGACGTCGGCACCGTGGCGGGCACGGACAGCGCGGACGAGCACGGCGAGTGCGTCGTCGGGCAGACCGGGCGGCAGCGACCCGGCGACCACGACCCAGCGTGCGGCGGGGCCGGTGGCGGTCGCAGCGGCGGTGTCGGCGACCAGGGCGGCGAGGTCGTCGAGGCGGCCGGCGAGCGAGGGGCCGGGTTCGTTGAGCTTCGTCGTGGTGCCGGTCGGTTCGGTCACGGTGACGTTCGAGCGGAGGGGCGCCCCGATCGCCAGCGCGGCCGTCGGGATGCCGCGGGTGGCCAGGCCGAGCAGCACCGGGTCGAGCTCGTCGCCGGGCAGGACGGCGACGGTGTCCCCACCGCTCGCGACGACCACGCGGGAGACGTTGACGCCCTTGCCGCCGGGTTCCGCGGTGGACCGGGTCGCACGCTGGACGGCGCCGCGCTGCAGTTCGCCGGCGAGCTCGATCGTGCGGTCGAGGGACGGGTTCGGGGTGACCGTGACGATGCGGGCGTTCATGCGACGACCACCTCGACGTCGGCGTCGGCGAGCGCGCCGGCGAGGTCGGCCGGGGGCTGTTCGTCGGTGACGAGCGTGTCGATCTCGTCCAGGCGCGCGAACCGCATCAGGGCCTCCACGCCGTGCTTGGCGGCGTCGGCGAGCACCACGGCCCGTCGGGCGGCGAGCACGTAGGCGCCCTTCACGGCGGCCTCGTACTCGTCCGGGGTGCTCAGACCGAAGCCGGCGGACAGGCCGTTCGTGCCGATGAACGCCACGTCGGGCCGGAGCGCGCCGATCTGCTCGACGGTGGCCGTGCCGACCGCCGCGCTCGTGACCCCACGCACGCGGCCGCCGAGCAGGTGCAGTTCGAGGTGCTCGCTGTGCTGCAGGGTCGCGGCGATCGGCACCGAGTTCGTGATGACGGTGATCGTCGAGCCGGCGACCTCGGGCTCCCAGCGGGCGAGTTCGGAGGCGACGGCGGCGCAGGTGGTGCCGGCGTCGAGGGCGATCGAGCCGGTGAAGGTCGGGGGCACCAGGCGCATCGCGGCGCGGGCGATCGCGGACTTCGCGGTGCCGTGCTGCCCCTCGCGCTCGGCGACGCTGAGTTCGACGACGCTCGAGCGGCCGACGGGGACCGCTCCCCCGTGCACCCGGCGCAGGACCCCGGCGGACTCGAGCGCGTCGAGGTCACGGCGCACGGTCTCGGTGGTGACGTCGAAGTGCTCGGCCAGACCGGCGACCGACACACGACCGGCGGACTGCAGCTCGGCGGCGATGGCGGTGTGCCGCTCGGTTGCGTACATGCCCGAACTCCTTCGTTCCGTTGGGTTTCGAGCACTGTACGTCTGAAACCCACAAGAACGCAACCGTTCCGTCATGCAACCAACACGTCCACAGGTGCTGGTCGTCCGACCGCTACCCCTTCACGGCACCCGCCGTCATCCCGCTGACCAGCCGGCGCTGCACGATGAGGAAGAACACCACGACGGGGATCGAGAACAGCACGCTCGCCGCCATCAGCCCGCCGAAGTCGGTGCCCTTGTTCGTCGAGAACCCGGCGAGCCAGACCGGCAGCGTGTACATCCCCTGGTCCTTGAGCATCACGTACGTGATCAGGTAGTCGTTCCACGCCGCGATGAACGCGAACACGCTCGTTGCGATGACCCCGGGCATGACGAGCGGGAACAGCACGCTCCACAGGATCCGGAAGGTGCCGGCGCCGTCCACCTTCGCCGCCTCTTCGATCTCGACGGGGACGGCCACGAAGAAGCCGCGCATCACCCAGATCGAGAAGGGCAGCACGCTCGCCACGTACGCCAGGATCAGCCCGACGTAGCTGTTCAGCAGCCCGAGGGTCTGGAACGACAGGAACAGCGGGATGAGCAGTGCGCCCGACGGGATCATCTGCACGAACAGGATCGCGACCAGGATCGCCCGGCGGCCGCGGAACCGGAACCGCGACAGAGCCGCCGACGCCAGGAACCCGACGACGATCGACAGCAGCACGGCCGCCACCACGACGATGGTGGAGTTCCGCAGGTAGACCAGGAAGCCCTCCTGCGTGAGCGCCCGCGTGAAGTTGTCGAGCGTCGGGTGCAGCGGCGCCCAGATCGGGGTCATCGTGGTGACCTCGTCGGCGGGCTTGAAGGCCGTGTTCACCATCCAGTAGATCGGGAACACCCAGACCAGGCAGAACACCACGGCGATGGTGTTCGCGACGATGCGCGGCTTGCGTTTGCGCACCCGCACGGGGCCCGGCGCGGAGACGCTGCCCGCACGGGGCGCCGTTCTCGAGACGGTCACAGGTCCTCCTCACCGCTGCGGACGAGCCGGCGGATGTAGTAGCTGGTGAGCACCCCGAGGATCAGGGTCGAGATCACGGCGATCGCCGCGCCCTGCCCGTAGGCGTTGGACACGAACGACTGCACGAAGGTCCAGATGCCGAGGGTCAGCGTGGCCTCCTCCGGTCCGCCGCGGGTGAGCAGCCAGATCTGGTTGAAGACGTTGAAGTCCCAGATCACCGACAGGATCGACACGAGCAGCAGCGTCGGCGCGAGTGCCGGCAGCGTGATCGCGCGGTACATCGTCCACACCGAGGCCCCGTCGAGCGCACCGGCCTCGTAGTACTCCGGCGCGATCTGGGACTGCGCGGCGTACAGCGTCAGCGCCACGAACGGCACGGCCTGCCAGATGACGAGCGTCAGCACGATCGTGTACGCCTGCCCCGGGTGCGAGGCCCAGTTGTCCTGCGTGTGGTCCCCGAACACCCGCAGCTGCGTGATGAGCCAGTTGAGCACGCCGTAGAACGGCTGGAAGAGCCACTGCCAGACCAGGCTCGAGGCCACGTTCGGCATCGCCCAGGCCAGCACGAGCACGACACTGACGATCGTGCGCATCGCGACCCCGAGACGGGTGAGCAGCTGCGCCACCCCCATGCCGATGACGATCGTGCCGAGGACCATCGCGCCCGTCACGAGCACGGTGCGCAGGATGACCGGCCAGAACGACGCATCCGCCAGGACGTCCGTGTAGTTCGTCAGCCCGGTGAACCCGGCCTGCCCGGTGAAGATCGCCCGCAGCCCGTAGTCCTGGAACGAGATGACGACGAGCCGGACGAGCGGGTAGACGACGAGGGCCAGGAGCAGCAGTGCCGCCGGGGCCAGCAGGACGAGCGGCGCCCGCGACCCGACCGGCGACCGACGACCCGCGCCGCGCCCACCCCGACGGGAACCCCGCGACGGCCCCTGAACCTGCCCGCCGACACCCCGCCCGCCGGTGACCGGCGCGGACTGCTCCGCGTCGGTCACCGGCTCCGCAGTGGACGTCATCGCCTACGGCTGCGCGTTCAGCGCGGTCGTGAGGTGCTTCGAGAAGCCCTCGGCGGCCTGCTCCGGCGACTTCCGGCCGGTGGCGACGTCGGCGAACATCGACTGGAACGAGGCGTCACCCTCGATGGTGGCCCAGCCCGGGGTGGCCGGGGTCGGTCGGCTCGTGCCGGCCGCCTCGAAGTACGGCTTGTGCAGCTCGTCGACGTCGCCGGCGACCGCGTCGAGCAGCTCGGTGGAGTTCGGCTCCCAGCCGTCGACCCCGAACACCTGGTCCTGCTGGAACTCCTTCGAGGTCAGGATCTTCAGGTAGTAGAGCGCGAGCTCCTGGTTCTTCGCCTTGGCCGGGATCCCCAGGTCGGAGCCACCGAGGAACACCGGCTGCGTCTTCCCCGCCGTGGACGACGGCATCGGGAACGTGCCGATGCGATCGGCGAGCTCCGGCTTCGCCGTGGTGATCGAGCCGATCTCCCAAGCGGACCCGAGGAACGCCGAGGTGTTGCCCTGTGCGAAGACGTCGCTCTGCGAGGGCTTGTCGGTGTTGATGTCCTGCGTGGACTTCGCCGAGTACGCGTTCTGGAAGTCCTTCCAGGCGGTCAGCCCCTTCACCGCGTCCGCGGAGTCGAGCGTGCCGGTCCACTTGCCGCCCTTGTCCTTGGCGATCTCGCCGCCGGCGTCCCAGACCCACTGCAGCCCGCCGTACCAGTACTGACCCGGCATGTAGAAGGCGGAGAAGTCACTGGCCGGGTTGGCGGCCTTGACCTTGTCGAGGTCGGCCGTGAGCTCGTCGTAGGTGGTCGGCACGTCGGTCACGCCGGCGTCCTTCCAGACCTTCTTGTCGTAGACCACGGCCCGGTTGCCGGCGAACAGCGGTGCCCCGTAGAGCTTGCCGTCGACGGTGGCGGGACCCTCGAGCCCGGTGAGCCAGGTCTGGCCGTCCTTGAGCTCGTCGCGGTACGGCGTCAGGTCCGTCAACCCGCCGGCTGCCGCGTAGACCGGCACCTGCGTGTTGCCGAGGTCGACGACGTCGGGGGCGTCGCTCTGTGCGAGCGCCGTGGTGAGCTTGGTGGTGATCCCGTCCCACTGCTGGGTCTGGATCTTCACCTTCGCCCCGGTGTCGGCGGTGAACTGCTTGCCGGCGGCGTCGAGCACCTTGTCGCTCAGGTCGCCGTTCATCATCCAGACGGTGATGGTCTTGCCCTTGCCATCGGGCGTGCCGATGGACTTCGTGCCGCCGTCGGAAGCGGCGTTGCTCCCGGCGGAGCACCCGGTGAGGGCGAGCGCGCCTGCGAGGGCGAGCGCACCGAGTGCGGCGAAACGCGTTCGTGTCACGATGACTCCCTTGGTCCGACCTTTATGAAAGGACGTTGCGTATTCGCAATAGAAGACCCTGCACGGCCCCTTGTCAACCGTTGGATCGGTCCCTGTGACCGCTTTCGATCCGCGTGTTTCCGGGGCATCACGGATGTCGAACAGATCGACGCAGATGCTTGACCAGGTGGTCATGACCAGGCATGATCTGCGACTCGCGTCCGGTGTGGGGAAGCGACCGCCTGGAGGCCCGGTGCCGGTCCGCCGGACCGGCACCGGGCCTCCAGTGCGGGCGTCCACCGCACGCGTCAGACGGCCGCCAGGGCGGACGTCGGCGGGATCCGCGCCGCGCGTGCCGCCGGGTAGAGCCCGGAGACCCCGCCGATCACGACCGTGGCACCGAGTCCCCCGACGACGGCCCACACCGGCAGTGCGACCGGCCAGCCCTGCGTGACGGCGAACACGACCGTCACCCCCACGCCGAGCACGACGCCGGCCACCCCTCCGAGGAACGACAGCAGCAACGACTCGACCAGGAACTGGTCGCGGATGCTCCGACGACGGGCCCCCAGCGCACGACGGACGCCCACCTCGGCGCGGCGTTCCAGGACGGTGATCACCATCGTGTTCGCCACTCCGATGCCACCGACGAGCAGCGCCACCCCGCCGATGCCGACCAGCAGCCCGGTGAAGGAGTCGTCCGTGGCGTCCTTCGCGGCCAACGCGTCCGACGGCCGTGTCACGCCGACGTCCTGCGGTGCCCCGGGTCGGACCGCACCGGCGAGCAGGTCCCTCGACCGTTCGACGTGCGCCGGGTCGACACGCGTGTAGACCGCGGTCGGGGCCCCGTCGAAGCCCAGCTGCCCGGCGAACCCCCGGGGCACGAACACCCGCGAGTCGAGGTCCTCGGCGAGCGCGACGGGGTCGAGCACCCCGACCACCTGCACCCACCGACCGCCGATCCAGACCCGGCTGTCCGGATGCAGGTCGCCCATGCCGAGGACCGCGGCCGCCCGTGCCCCCAGCACGACCTGCGGCGGCGCCCCGGCGGCGTCGTCGATCCACCGCCCGGCTGCGAGCTGTCCGCCGAGGACCCGTGGGACGTCGCCCCACGCGGCGAGCACGCCGAGGCCCTTCGTCTCGGGCGCCGGCACGCGGTCGTTCCGGTACACGCCGGTGTCCGGCACGGTGCCGACGGCCGCGGCCGACTCGACGTCGTCCTGCCGCAGCACCGACTCGAGTGCGGTGGACGGCAACGGAACCGGTTCGCCGAGGCCCTGCGCCTGGGTGAGGGTGAGCACGTTCGTGCCGAGCGTGTCGAGCACCTGGTCGACCTTCGCCTTGCTCGACGACGAGATCCCGACGACCGCGAGCATCGCCGCGATGCCGATCGCGATGCCGAGCGCCGACAGCACGACGCGACCCGGACGGGTCCGCAACCCGAAGACGCCGAGGCGGAGCAGGTCGACCGCGCCCACGGACCGACGCCGGCTCATCGGGTGACCTCGGGCTCGATCATGCCGTCGCGCATCCGGACCTGTCGTGGCAGCGACGCCGCCAGGTCGAGGTCGTGCGTGATGACCACGACCGTCGTGCCCGCCGCGTTGAGCTCGCGCAGGAGCTCGACCACCGCGGCACCGGACGCCGTGTCGAGTGCACCCGTCGGTTCGTCGGCGAGCAGGATCGTCGGGTCGCCGATGACGGCCCGCGCGATGGCGACGCGCTGGCGTTCCCCGCCGGAGAGCTGGTGCGGTCGGTGGTCCACCCGGTGCGCCAGCCCGACCCGGCCCAGGGCCTCGACCGCCAGTCGGTGCCGCTCGCGCCGGGGCACGCCCTGGTAGAGCAGGCCGTCGGCGACGTTCTCGGTGGCGGTCGCGCCGGCCTGCAGGTGGAACTGCTGGAAGACGAACCCGATGTGGTCGGCACGGAGTCCGGACAGGGCGTCGTCGGACATCGTCGCGACGTCGTTGCCGGCGATCGTCACCGTGCCGGACGTGGGACGGTCGAGGGTCCCGACGACGTTGAGCATCGTCGACTTGCCCGACCCCGACGGGCCGACGACCGCGACGAGTTCACCCGCGGTGACCTCGAGCGACACCCCGCGCAGGGCCCCGACGTCGCCGTAGGTCTTCGTGACGTCACGGAGCGACAGGACGGAGTCGGGTGGCAACACGGCGGCGGGTGGCAGCACGGCGGCGCTCATCCGGGCACCACCACGCGGTCGCCGGCGGCCAGGTCCCCCGAGACCGCGATCCGTCCGTCCGCGCTGAAGCCGGGATCGACCCGGACCCGCTCCGTCGCGCCGTCCCGCTGCACGACGTCGACGGCGTACCGACCACCGGCGCCCGCGACGAGTGCGGCGACCGGCACGGACAGGACGTCGTGCTCGGTGGTGCCCTTCGCGTCGACCTGCGCGGACGCTGCCGCGGGCAACGTGCGCTTCCCCGGGTCGAACGACACGGAGACCTCGACGGCCGTGCCGCCGTCCTCGCTCGTCGTCGGCTGCACGTCGACGACCGAACCGGGCATCGCCGCCCCGGCACCGTTCACCCGGACCTCGACGTCGGTGCCGACCGCGAGCCGTTCCGCGTCGCGCTGGGGAACGGTCGCCGTGACGACGCGCCGGGTGCTCGTGACCTGCAGGACGTCGGCCGCCGCACCCGCGCCGGCCGCCGCACCAGCGCCACCGGCCCCCGCCCCTGCGCCCGCTCCGCCGGCGATCCGCTCCCCGAGCCGCCCGTCGACCGAGGCGACCCGGACCGCGCCGTCCACGAAGGCGACGTCGGCCGCCGTCAGCACCCCGGTCACCTCGTGTCCGCGGTCCTGCTGCCACTGCCGGACGGCTCGCTCGGTCCGTGGACCGAACCGGTCGTCCACGGACACGTCGTACCCGAGCGCGGCCAGGTTCTCGTTGAGCTGCCGCACGTCGGCGCCCTGCAGCCCCCGTTCCAGGTCCCGCCAGAGCGGCACGGTGCCGTACATCGACCGGACGTCCCGCTCGTCGACGGCGTACAGGGGCCCGTCGCGTTCGATGACGTCACCGGCACGAGGCAGCCAGGTGATCGTGCCGGCGGCGGCCCCGGGGACCCCCGTCGCCGCGCCGTACCCGAGCGTCCCGGCGAAGACCTTCGAGTCGGTCAGATCGCCGCGGCTGACCGTGGCGGTGGCTCCGGTCGACGTGGTCCCGCCGCGCGATCCGCTGCTGGCCGAGGCTCCCGGACCACTCGGCACCGTGGCGAGGAGGGCCCACGTGCCGGCCCCCGCGGCCACCGCCGCGACGAGGCACACCGACACGATCGTCCGGCGTCGGACGCGCCGGTGGCTCACGACCCGGCTCCGCCCTGGACGGCCTCGAAGGCCGCGTCGGTGCAGGTGCCGGCGGCCTCGTCGAACGCCTCTTGGTCGTCGGGCTGGAACCGGCTCTGCGCCTCCTGGTCGTCCGGGTAGTCCGGGAACCCCTGCTCCCGCAGGCACTCCGCCGTCTTCCTCGCGATCTCCTCGCTGCCCGGCATCGGCTGCGCGGCCTGCGCGTCGCCGGCCGCTGCGGAGTCGTCGAGGCAGCCCTTGAGGTCCTCCTGGTACTGCTCGGGGTCGACACCGTCGGGTGCACTGAGCTGCATCGACCCGCCGCCGGCGCCGGGGTCGGGCATGTCGTAGCCGCGATCGCGCATGCACTCGGCGAGGGCGACGCCGGGTGCCGCCCCACCGGACGCCGTCGTCGTGTCGTCGTCCGGTGACGCGTCCGAGCAGCCGACCAGGAACAGGGGCAGCAGGACGACGGCCGCGGCCGCGCTCATCAGGGACCGGGTGCGCCGGGTGGTCGTCTTCGTGGTGTGGTTCATGCCTCCAGCACACCGGAACGGCTGTTTCGCCCCGCGTGCACGCCGGGTTGCACCGGCGAAACACGGACCCGGACGACCAGCCCGCCGGTCGGCCGTGCGGTGATCGACAGCTGCCACCCGTGCGCGTGCACGATGGCGGCCACGATCGACAGCCCGAGACCGCTGTGCTGCCCGCGTGCGCCGTCCGTCCCGCCGCGGCGGAACGGTTCGACGAGCAGCGCCGCCTCGTCCGCCGCGACCACCGGCCCACCGTTCTCGACGACGAAGCCGTCCGGCTCCGTGGTCACCAGGACGGCGCCGCCGGGTTCGTTGTACTCGACGGCGTTGCCGACCAGGTTGCCGAGCAGCTGCCGCAGCAGCGTCGGCTCCCCCGGTACGACCAGGCCGGGAGGCCCGGTGCGGCGCGCGTGGGTCAGCGTCACCCCCGCCTCGGCCGCGTCTCGGGCCGCCCCCGCGACGACCTCGGCGGTCACCTCGTCGAGGTCGACCGCGCGCGTCGCGCCCGCCAGGCCACGATCGGCCTCGGCGAGCACGAGCAACGACTCGACCAACCGCTCGGTCCGGCGGTTCTGCTCCAGCAGCTCCGCCCGGACCGCTCGGACGTCCGCGGGGTCGGCGTCGTCGTGCAGACCGATCTGCACCGCCGCGCGCTGCACCGCCAGGGGCGTCCGGAGTTCATGGGACGCCTGGGCGACGAACCGGCGCTGGCTCTCGAACGCGGTCTCCAGGCGGGCCAGCAGGTCGTCGATGGTGCGCGAGAGCCGCCGGAGCTCGTCGTCGGGACCGTCCAGCGCGATGCGCTCGTGCAGGTTCGACGCCGAGATGCGGTTCGTGGTCGCGGTGATCCGGTCGATGGGCCGGAGGACCCGGCGGCTGACGAGCCAGCCGATGCCCCCGGCCGCGAGCCCGGCACCCGCGATCCCGATCGCGGACCACTGCCACTGCTGCACGGCAACGAGCCGGATCACCGCCACCGCACGGTCGTCGCCGTCTCCGTCCACCTCGATCGGGGCCGGAACGGTCGTGGCACCCGGTGATCCGGACGGCGGGCGCTGCACTGCCGCGGTGTCGAGGCCGGCACCGACACCGGCCAACGACATGGTGTTCGTGAAGAGGACGACCCCGGTCGCCAGCGCCATGGCCGCGAGCGCGAACGTCAGGGCCGTCCGGGTCCGGATGCTCCAGCCCCGGGCCCACCGACTCACAGCGCGTAGCCCTGGCCGGGCACCGTCCGGATCGGGTCCGGGTCCCCGAGCTTCCGGCGGAGCTTCGACATCGTCACGCGGACCGCGGCGGTGAACGGGTCGGTGTTGACGTCCCAGACCTTCTCGAGCAGGTGCTCGGCGGAGACGATCCGACCGTCCGCGCGGAGCAGGGTCTCGAGCACCCCGAGTTCCTTCGAGGTCAGGTCGAGCGGCCGACCGTCGCGCGTGGCCATCCGCCGGTTCGTGTCGACGACGAACCCCGCACGCTCGAGCACCGGGGCGACGGGGGCGGCGCTCCGCCGACCGAGCGCGCGGACCCGGGCGACGAGTTCCGGGTACTCGAACGGCTTGGTCAGGTAGTCGTCGGCACCGAGCTCGAGCCCGTGCACACGGTCGCTCAACGTGGTCGCGGCGGTGAGCAGGAGGATCCGCGTGAGTGCGCCGCGCGCGGTGAGCCGCCGTGCGACCTCGTCGCCGTGCAGCCCGGGGACGTCACGGTCGAGCACGACGACGTCGTAGTCGTGCACCGCCAGCAGCTCGTCGGCGTCGTCGCCGCGGTAGGCGACATCCACCGCCATGTCCTGTCGGGTCAGGCCCGTCGCGACCAGGTCGGCGAGGGCCCGTTCGTCGTCCACCACGAGTACGCGCATCGATACATCACACGTGACGTACCTTTGCCGGACCTGGGAACTGGATCAGGCGTCGAACGGCACCTCACCGTGGTCACTGACGCCGGCCCGCTGCCGGTAGGACAGGTGTCCGCCGAGGTACCCGCCGACACTCACGACGGCGAGACCCGCGAAACCGAGCAGCTTGCCGGCGCCGTGGTTGCCGCGCTTCCGCTGCAGCCACGACAGGCCGTACAGCGACAGGCCGGTCCAGTTCACGGCCTGGTGCACCCATCCGGTGCGGAGCTGCTCGCGGTTCAGTTCGGACCAGTCGACGTAGCCGGCGACCGAGGCGCTGCTCGCCGAGACGACCCCGACGCCGACCAGGGTCTTGGCGGCCTTCGCGTTGCCCTTCCCGCCGACGAGGTCGAGCACCGCGGCGGAGATCCAGGCACCGAGGGGCACCTGCACCATGAGCGGGTGGATCGGGTGGCCGAACGGCACGCCGTGCAGCAGCTGGCGCAGGGCCTTCGGCTTGGCGAGGGCGTTCACGACGGCACGGTCGATGTCGACGGCCTTGTCGAGCACGCTCGCGTGCTCGACGGCGTCGGTGAGGCGACGGATCGCGCGGATCTCAGGCATGCCGTGGACGCTAGCCGAAGGGCCCGTCACCGGTCCCAGGAACCGGTGACGGGCCTCCCGTCCGTCTTGGTGGTCTACTCCTCGACGATCTCAGCCAGCTCGAAGGGCTCGACCGTCAGGCCGTCGCCGTCCGCCGCGACGTCCACCCGGACGGTGTCGCCGTCGCGGACGTCACCCGACAGGATGGCGCGTGCCAACCGGTCGTCGATCTGTCGCTGCATCAGGCGACGCAGGGGCCGCGCGCCGTACAGCGGGTCGTACCCGCGCTCCGCCAGCCAGCCGCGCGCCTCGGGGGTGACGGCGAGCTCGAGCCGGCGGTCGGTCAGACGGCGGGCCAGCCGGTCGACGTAGAGCGACACGATCTGCCCGAGGTCGTCGGCCGTCAGGGCCTGGAACACCACGATGTCGTCGAGGCGGTTGATGAACTCCGGCCGGAACGCCTGCTGCACGAGCTCACGGACCGCCTCTTCCCGCTGCGGGTCACTCAGGGACAGGTCGGTCATGAACTGCGACCCCAGGTTCGACGTCAGCACGAGGATCGTGTTCCGGAAGTCCACCGTGCGCCCCTGGCCGTCGGTCAGCCGGCCGTCGTCGAGCACCTGGAGCAGCACGTCGAACACCTCGGGGTGCGCCTTCTCGATCTCGTCGAGCAGGATCACCGAGTACGGCCGGCGGCGGACCGCCTCGGTGAGCTGTCCACCGGCCTCGTACCCGACGTACCCGGGCGGAGCACCGATCAGGCGGGCCACGGAGTGCTTCTCGCCGTACTCGCTCATGTCGATGCGGACGAGGGCCTTCTCGTCGTCGAACAGGAACTCGGCGAGCGCCTTGGCCAGCTCGGTCTTGCCGACGCCCGTCGGTCCGAGGAACAGGAACGAACCGGTCGGGCGGTCCGGGTCGGAGATGCCGGCGCGGGTGCGACGGACGGCCTCGGACACGGTGGTCACGGCGGTGCGCTGCCCGATGATCCGGCGGCCGAGCTCGCTCTCGAGGTGCAGGAGCTTCTCGGTCTCGCCCTGCAGCAGCCGGCCGAGCGGGATGCCCGTCCACTGCGCGATGACGGCGGCGATGTCCTCGTCGGTGACGCTGTCGTTCACCATCCGGTCGGCGCTCTCGGCCTGTTCGGCGGCGGCGAGCTCGGCCTCGATGCGGGGCTTCTCGCCGTACTCCAGTCGGGAGACGAGTTCGTAGTCGGCCTCGCGCTGAGCGCGCTGCGACCGCATGTTCAGGTCGTCGAGCCGCTGCTTGAGCTCACCGATGCGGTTCAGGCTCGCGCGCTCGGCCTGCCAGCGCTGCTCGAGCTCGGCCAGCCGTTCCTCGCGGGTGCGCAGCTCGTTGCGCAGGGTCTCGAGCCGGGCCTTCGAGGCGTCGTCCTTCTCCTGCTTGAGCGCGAACTCCTCGACACGCAGGCGGTCGACGTTCCGCTTGAGCTCGTCGATCTCGACCGGGCTGGAGTCGATCTCCATGCGGAGTCGGCTCGCGGCCTCGTCGATCAGGTCGATGGCCTTGTCGGGCAACTGACGGCCGGAGATGTACCGGTTCGACAGGCTCGCGGCCGCGACCAGTGCGGAGTCGTTGATCGTCACCTTGTGGTGCGCCTCGTAGCGTTCCTTGAGCCCGCGGAGGATCGCCACGGCGTCCTCGACGCTCGGCTCACCGACGTAGACCTGCTGGAAGCGTCGCTCGAGCGCGGCGTCCTTCTCGATGTACTCGCGGTACTCGTCGAGGGTCGTCGCGCCGATGAGCCGGAGCTCACCGCGGGCGAGCATCGGCTTGAGCATGTTCGATGCCGCGACGGAGCCTTCGCCGCCCCCGGCACCCATCAGGGTGTGCAGCTCGTCGATGAACGTGATGACCTGCCCGTCGGAGTCGTTGATCTCCTTGAGCACGGACTTGAGCCGCTCCTCGAACTCGCCGCGGTACTTGGCGCCGGCGATGAGGGCGGAGATGTCGAGCGAGATGAGCCGCTTGTCCTTGAGGGAGTCGGCGACGTCCCCGGCGACGATGCGCTGCGCGAGCCCCTCGACGACGGCGGTCTTGCCGACGCCGGGCTCGCCGATGAGCACGGGGTTGTTCTTGGTTCGGCGCGTCAGCACCTGGGAGACGCGTCGGATCTCGGAGTCACGTCCGATCACGGGGTCGAGCTTGCCGCTGCGGGCGATCGCCGTGAGGTCGATGCCGTACTGCTCGAGGGCGGTCTTCTGTCGTTCTTGGGAGTCAGGAGCGCCCTGGAGGTTCGCCATGCGTTCCGTCCTTTCGTTGCGGTGGTCCTGGAGTTGAGTCTACTCCACTCAACTTACGTGCGCTCCGGGACATTCCGGATCCCGACGGCGCTGACGACGGCACCGGCCGCCAGCAGGAGCGCCATCACCACCATGGCCCGGTGCAGCCCGTCGACGCTCACCTCGCCACCGAGCACCACGCCGGCCAGTGCCACCGTGACGAGTCCGGCGATCCGCGCGACCGCGTTGTTCACGGCCGAACCGGACCCGGCTTCGGACTGCGGCACCGACCCGAGCACCGCGCTCGTCAGGGGTGTGACCATCAGGGCGATGCCCACGCCGATCAGCACCAGCCCGGGGAACACCGACCACCAGTAGCCGGTCGGGTCGTCGCCGGCGAGCAGCAGCAGGAGCGCGCCGACCGCGCCCGCTGCCGGCCCGGCGGCCATGAACCATCGCGGGCCGAACCGACCCGCCGCGGACCCCACGGCGGTGGACAGCGCGAGCAGCATGATCGTCGGCGGCAGCGTCGCGAGTCCGGCGAGCCAGGCCGGGTACCGCCAGACCTCCTGCAGGAACAGCGTGACGACGAAGAACACCATGCCGAGCGCGCCGTAGATGGACAGTGTCGCGAGGTTGCCGACCGTGAAGTTCCGCGCCCGGAACAGCTCGAGCGGCACGAGCGGCGACCCCGTCGTCCGCGTCACCCGCAGTTCCCACGGCACGAACGCCACGAGCGCGGCGGCACCGAGCACGAGGGCGCCGACCACCACGGGCGCACCCCACCCCAACCGCTCCTGTTCGATGAGGCCGAGCACGACAGCGCCGACACCCACCACGGCGAGCACGGCCCCGACGACGTCGATGCGCGGGCGGACGGCGGGGTGCACGTCACCGGTGATGCGCAGGACCAGCGGGATCGTCACGGCGATCGGCACCGCGGTGAGCACGAAGACCCACCGCCACCCGATGCCGTCCACCACGAGCCCGCCCACCACGGGGCCGAGGATCGTGGCCGCGCTCGACCACGCCGTCCACGTGCCGATCGCCTTCGCCTGCGCCGCCCCGCGGAACGCCGCGACGATGAGGGCGAGTGCACTCGGCATCACGAGTGCCCCGCCGACGCCCTGCAGCGCCCGCGCGACGATGAGCACCTCGCCGGTCGGGGCGATCGCGCACACCACGGACGCGATCCCGAAGACCACGAGTCCCCACGTGATGATCCGGACGCGGCCGAACAGGTCGGACAGGCTGCCCGCGACCAGGATGAGCGAGCCGAGGGTGACCAGGTACGCGTCGACGACCCACTGCTGCACGACGAGTCCGCCCCCGAGCTCCTGCCGGATCGCGGGGAGTGCGACGTTCACGACGCTCGAGTCGAGCCCGACGACGAACGACGCCAGGATCGCCACCACCAGCACGATCCGCCGGTCGTCCCGGAGCGGCGCGACTCCGTGCGGCACGGGGGCCGGAACGGGAACGGGAGCGGTCATGTGCTCATCCTGCGGCACCGGGTAGCCCGCGGTCGATCCCGCACGACGAAGCCCCCGCGACCGAGGTGGTCGCGGGGGCTGCCGACAGGACGGGGCTGGGTGTCCTAGCGCCGGGAGTCGGTGTTCGGCTGCGCGGTCGGCCCCGGGTTCAGGACCGGACCGGCGGCGGGCTCAGCGGGGACGTTCTGGACGGTGCTGTTCTGCACCGTGCCGTCCGGAGCCGTGCCGTTGGCCTGAGCCTGGGCCTTCTTCTCGTCGTCGGACATCTCCTTCTTGAAGATGTTGATCGACTGGCCGAGGCCCTTGGCGAGGGCCGGGAGCTTGGTCGCGCCGAACAGCAGGATGACGATCCCGAGGATGATCAGCAGGTGAAGGCCGGTCAGGTTTCCGAGCATCATGACTCCTTGGTCTGGAACTGGTCGCCGTCCGTTGATCGTCGTCGATCACCGCGGCGGAAGTCCGTGTCCCCCCATGGTAACTCCCCCGCCCCTGGATGCCCAGGCCGGTCCCCGGAACGGACACCGTTCGTCCAGGGAAGCGCTCCGGTCACCGCAGGACGCCGTCGATGCTCCACAGCACGGGCGCCTCGCGGAGCGCCGGGATGTCGGCCTCGGTCACACCGCCGAGCCGGAACACCACACGCTCGCCGGGCAGCAGCGTCATGAACCCGCGGTCGACCGTGCCGTCGGCCGCGATCCGGTCCGGCTGCACCAGCAGGTCGCGGACGAGCGAGTCGGCCTCGACGGTCAGGTCCAGGCCACCGTCGACCACCGCGAACGATGTCCGGTAGCGCGCGGGCTCCCACCGCATCGCGGCGTCGGGACCGGGGGTCCAGACCGCGCGGCGCCAGTCCATGTCCGCGACGATGAGCTCGTTGGCCGGGTCGTCGACGACACCGACCGACTCGGGCAGGGCGACGACCGCGACGCCGGCGGACGACAGCCGGACCGGCAGCGACACCTCGGCCAGGATCGTGCCGGCCGTGGTGATCCGGCGCACCCGCACCACGCTGTCGTGCCCGGTGCGGGTCGACCGGACGGCCACCTCGACGGGCGAGGACCCGAACGCACCGGGCGACACGCCCAGCGAGAGCGTGTCCGCGAGCTCGCCCAGGTCGGCCGTCTCGCCGACCGCAGCCGACCCACCCGGGTGATCCGGGCCTCCAGTCCGCTCCGCACCCGACGGTCCCGACGCACCAGTGGTACCGGCCGCACCCGGCGTCACCGACACCGACGACACCGGACGGATCGTGAGCAGCACGTCGTCGTACAGGCGGCGCAGCTCGTGCGCCAGCGGCTTCAGCCGCCCCGCCGAGTCGATCGCCGACCACGACGACACCGGCCACAGGTCGTTCAACTGCCACACCACCACGCCGGTGTTGCGCGGCCAGTGCGTGCGCCAGTGCTCGATGCCGGTCGCGATCGCCCGCGCCTGCTGCAGCTGCGTCAGGTAGTGCCACGCGTCGAACGCGGCGGGGTCGACCGCGCCGAAGCGCGGCTCCAGCCCGCGGGCCAGCTTGGTCATCCCGTCCGCCGCCTTCTGGTGGTGGACCACACCGGGCGAGTCGACCCGCAGCGGCGCGTCGGTGACCGCGTCGCGCAGCGTGCGCCACGCCGGCGGCGCCTGCCAGCCGAACTCCGACACGAAGCGCGGCACCGACTCGCGGTAGGCGGTGTCGGGCAGCCGGTTCCAGACGTCCCACGAGTGGTGCGTCTCGTGGTCGACCTCGTTCGCGGGCAGCGACTCGGAGCCGGACCACGGCGACGCGACCGTGTAGAAGCGCGACGGGTCGACGGCGTCGACGATCGTCGGCAGCAGGTCGAGGTAGTAGTCGAGTCCCCAGCCCCGATCGCCCAGCTCCGCACCCCAGCCGTCGGCGTCGTGCAGCCAGATGTTCTCGTTGTTGCCGTTCCAGACCACCAGCGAGGGGTGGCGGGCGAGCCGGGCGACGTTGTCGCGTGCCTCGGCGATGACCTCGCTGCGGATCGGCTCGACCTCCGGGTAGGCCGAGCACGCGAACGGGAAGTCCTGCCAGACGAGCAGACCGAGTTCGTCGCAGACCTCGTAGAAGTCGCGCGATTCGTACACTCCGCCGCCCCAGACGCGGACGAGGTTCGTGCCGAGCGAGGCCGCGGCGCCCAGCCGGGACTCCAGTCGCGCGCGGTCGACGCGCGAGACGATGACGTCGTCGGGGATCCAGTTGACGCCCCGGACGTCGATGAGCGTGCCGTTGACGTGCACGGCGAAGGGGCGGCCGATGCCGTCGACCTGGGTCTCGATGCGGGTCGACCGGAACCCGGTGCGGAACGTGTCGCGGTCGAGCACCTCGCCGTCGACGGTCTGCAGCTCGACCACGACGTCGTACTGCGGCTGCGCGCCGTAGCCGCGCGGCCACCAGCGCCGCGCCTCGGGGACGCGCACGGTGACGACCGTCTCGTCGTCCTTCGGGGTCAGCTGCGCGCGGGACCGCTGGCGCGTGGTGCCGCCGTCCTCGGTCTCGCCGCTGACGGTGACGACGAGCACGAGGTCGTCGTCCTCGCCGTCCTGGTCCAGGTCGTTCATGCCCGAGCGCTCGACGGTGATGTGCGCGTCGAGCACGCCCTCGCCGGCCTCGACGTCGACGAGCGGGCGGACCTCGCGCAGGCGCGCGGTCGACCAACGCTCGATCGCGACCGGCCGCCAGGGGCCACTCGTGACCGCCGTCAGCCCCCAGTCCCAGCCGAAGTTCGACGCCATCTTGCGGACGTACGGGAACGGCTCGTCGTACGGACCGGGCATGCTGCCAGCCTTCGCAGCGACCCGGCCGGCCTCGCGGTAGGGCGACTCGAACAGGATCTCGAGGTCCTTCGTGGTGCCGCCGGATCCCGTCTGCACCCGGGCGTCGAACCGGTAGCGACGGTGCATGTTGCGGGTCGTGCCCACGACGACGCCGTCCAGGCTGAGCTCCGCGACCGTGTCCAGACCGTCGCAGACCAGGTCGACGCGCTCGTGACCCCGCGGGTCGACGTCGACCGTGCGGCGGTAGGCCCAGTCGGCGCGGCCGACCCACTTCGCGGCCTGCTCGTTCAGGTGGAACGTCGGGTCGGGCAGCAGGCCCTCCCGCTCCAGGTCGGTGTGCACCTGGCCCGGCACCGTCGCCGGGATGGTGCGGCCCGCGACACCGTCCGGCGCGCCGGTTCCTCCGGCCATCGTCACGGTCCAGTCGTCGCGGAGTTCCTCGCGTTCGAGGGTCATGCGGGTCCTTCTCTTCGGCGGCAGGGTGTCCGTCAGCCTCGGTCGGGGACGCCGACCGGCGGTCCGACCCGCGGCCGGTTCCCACGGCCTGGAGGCTCGGCACCGGTTGCCCGGGCGTCGTCACGTCGCGCGCACGAACGGGTTGCGCTCGCGCGAGGGGTGCTCGGCGATGCTAGTACGGGATGCTTTCGGCAACCTAGGTGGTGACAGGGGCGGGTCGCGCGGGCAAGGTGGGAACGTGATCACCGTCGAACTCGCCAGGTCCCTCCGTGACGCCGGCCTCCGCTGGCACCCCGAGACCGGGGACCGGTTCGTGATCGACAAGCCCGGCATCGACGACGACGTCTACACGGTGTCCGAGATGACCGTCGAACGGCACGACTCCCCCACCGGCACGATCCTCGGCTTCAACGGCACCACCGAGTGGGCGCTCGACTCGGTCACCGCCACCGAGTCGCTCTGGCTACCCCGCGAGGACCAGCTGCGCGAACTGCTCGGGCCGTCGTTCATCGGGCTCACACGGGTGCAGGTCGGCGGTCGTGTGGTCTTCACCGTGACGGCGACGATCGACGGCGCCGACCGCAGCTTCGCGTCCGAGATGCCCGCGATCGCGTACGGCCAGGCGCTCCAGGCGTACATCACGGCTGCGCTCGCGTGAACGGCGCGCCCGGGACCGCGGTTCCTGGGTGTTGGCGGAATGGGCGCTGAGGGGCGTTTGGTTGCATGACACCATGACCGTTCCGAACATCACCCTGAACGACGGCAAGACCATCCCGCAGCTCGGCTTCGGTGTCTTCCAGATCGACCCCTCCGAGACGAAGGCCGCCACGCTGGCCGCGCTCGAGGTCGGCTACCGCCACATCGACACTGCCGAGATGTACGGCAACGAGAAGGAGGTCGGCGAGGCGATCGCCGAGTCCGGCATCGACCGTTCCGAGATCTTCGTCACCTCCAAGTTGAACAACGGCTTCCACGCCCCCGAGGCGGCGCTGGAGAACGGCAAGAAGTCGGCCGACCTGCTCGGCGGCTACACCGACCTGTTCCTCATCCACTGGCCACTGCCCACCGTCTCGGACTTCGTCCCGACGTGGAAGGCCCTCGAGGAGCTGTACCACGCCGGCACCGCCCGCTCGATCGGTGTCTCGAACTTCCAGGCGCACCACCTCCACCGCCTGCGTGCCGAGACCGACGTCCCGCCGTCGGTCAACCAGATCGAGGTGCACCCGTACCTCGCGCAGGACGAGCTCCGCGCCGTGAACCGCGAGCTCGGCATCGCGACCGAGGCCTGGTCCCCTATCGCGCAGGGCCTCGTCCTCGACGACGAGACCATCACCCGCGTCGCCGCGTCGGTCGGCAAGTCCCCGGCCCAGGTCGTCCTCCGCTGGCACATCCAGCGCGGCGACATCGTGTTCCCGAAGTCGGTCACCCGTGCCCGCGTCGAGGAGAACTTCGCGATCTTCGACTTCGAGCTCTCGGACGAGGACATGACGGACATCACCGCCCTCGACAAGGGTCACCGCACGGGCCCCGACCCCGACACGTTCGACTACGTGCCGGCCTGATCGGTCCTCCGCCGCACCACGTCGCGAGAGCCGTCCGGGTCAGCCCGGGCGGCTCTCGCCGTCAGCGGTTGGGCGCGACCGAGGCCGTCAGCGGTTGGTCGCGACCGAGGCCGTCACCGTGAACTTGGGGGTCCGGACGACCTCACGGGTCGGCCCGACCAGGCGCGAGAGCACCGGCCGGTAGCGCAGGTGCGTGTTCCAGACGCACCACAGTTCACCGCCGGCCTGGAGGATCGTGGCGGCGTTCCGGAACATCGCCTCAGCGGTGTCCGTGGTCACCGTGGTGTCCGCGTGGAACGGCGGGTTGCAGAGCACGAGCTGCGCAGACCCCTCGGCGAGCTCGTCGCCCGCGTCGGTCCGCAGCACCGTCACCCGGTCGGCCACACCGTTGGCCTCCGCCGTCGCGCGCGTCGACTCGACCGCGATCCGGGACACGTCGGTGGCGATCACCCGGACCGACGGTCGCCGACGTGCGACCGCAGCCGCGATGACGCCGTTGCCGCTCCCCAGGTCCACGATCGTGCGCGCGGTCGGGACCGCCTGGTCCATCGCGTCGAGCAGCACCCGCGTGCCCTGGTCGAGCGACGTCCCGGCGAACACACCGCCGTGTGCCACCAGGGTCATGCCGAGGTCGTCGACGTGCACGGACCGGGGCCAGGGGTTCGTGGTGGCGGCACGGTTCGCCTGTGCGCGCAGGGGGTCCTGCGCGATGAGCAGTCGCGACTTGCCACGACCTCGTGATGCCGTGACCTCGCCGAACGAGCGCCGGAGCACGTCGTTCTGCGTCACGTGCATGTACTTCACGTTGCCGCCGCAGAGCAGCACCACGTCGGGCGCCGCGAACCGGGCGACCGCGCGGGCGATCTCGTCGAGCCGGTCGTGCGACTTCGAGAGCCGTAGCACCACGAGCCGCGCGTCGCGGAAGGCGTCCTCGAGCGAGTCGGGGTGGTGGAAGCCACGCAGCCCGAACGTGCCGGCGTTGGCCTCGAGCGCCCGCTCCCCCACCAGCGAGTCCTGCACGACGCGGATGTCGCTCGCCCCGTACTGCGTGATGAGGCCGAGCGTCAGCACCCCGTACCGGTCGTCGACGACCGCGACCTCGCCGGGCTGCCGGAGTGCGTCGCCGTGCACGTGCGGTGCTTCGTCGAGCAGGAAGCGGTCGGTGCCGTCGATCGCGATGAGGTCGGGCGCGTCGTCGTCGCGTCGGCGGAAGAGGTCGGCGAAGTCTGGCACCGCGTCAGCGTACCCGGCGGCGGCCCGCACCGGAGCGAATGGTGATCGCTCTCGCGATAGGAACAGGCTGTGTATTTCACATGTCAATACACTGGGAGTCCCCCATCAGAAGGAGCCCCCAATGGAATGCACCTCGTTCCGGAGCGCCGCGGTCGTCTGCGGTGTCCTCACCGCCTCACTCGGCTTCGGCTTGCTGACGCCCGCCGTCGCCACCGCTGCCACCACCACTCCCGCAGCCGCCTCGTCGTCGGACTCCACCGTGCAGGAGGAGAATCCCGACTTCGACTCGATCCCCATCGACCCCGCGCTGACGGCCCCGAAGTTATACCAGGACTGGAGCACGCCGTTCGGTTCTCGCATCGTCGCCGGTGATGCTGGCGGCGACGACGTCTGGCTCGTCAGCGGCAACACCGCCTACGACCGGTCGACGGGGGGTGGCCTGTTCTTCCTGAACGTGCAGAACCGTCACCAGGACGCCGGACTCGAGGCGATCCGGGTCCACACCGCCGCGGACGGCACGCAGACCCGCGGCGAACGCACCCCGATCCCCCGCACCATCAAGATCGACGGACTGCAGGAGCAGAACACCTTCACACCCGGCACCACCCACTTCGCCGGCAGCGCCACCGCCGGCGCCACCATCGTCGCGAAGGACACCGTGTCCGGTGACACCCTGTTCACGACCGACGTCAGCAACGCTCGGAACGGCACTGGCTCGTGGAGCGCCGACGCCGACCTCGCCGACGCCGACCACGTGATCACCCTGAAGCAGACGACGCCCGACGGCCGGACCAACGAGTTGCGCGACGTCCGGTTCGCATCGACCGCGAGCGACGCCCCGGCCGCACCCACCCTCGAGACCACGGAACGGCGACTGGACGGCTCGTTCGTGCTGACCGGCAAGTACGCGGACTCCGTCGACTCGGTCGTCGTCCAGGACGCATCGGGAGCGACGATCGCCGACGCGACCCTCGCCCAGACCGGCTACGTCGCGCAGATCCCGCAGGAGCGCATCGGCTCGACGGTGTACGTCGTCGCCAAGGCCGCGGACGGGACACCCTCGAGCCGCACCGCAGCCTCGCTCGCGCAGCTCCCGACGGACGCGTCCGTGCCGAAGCCGACACTGCGGTCGGTGTTCGTCCACACCGACGGCCGGGTCCAGGTCGTCGGTGAACCGGATGACGCCTCGGGCCTGTGGATCCTCGACGGCGACCGCGTCGTCGCCGGCGTCCCCCACAACGAAGTCTGGAGCTACGTCATCCGCGCGCAGGAGACCGGCAAGCAGCTCGCGATCGCGAACCTCGGCTTCGACGGGCAGGGGTTCTCCTCCTTGTCGGAGCGCGTGGCCCTCCCCCGTCTCCTGCAGGTCGACGGCATCACGGACGAGAACACCTACACGCCCGGCGCTCGCGCGTTCGAGGGAACGGCCGAGGCCGGCGCGACGATCACCGCCACCGACCAGCGCGGCCGCGAACTCTTCACGGCACCGGTCACCGGTGCGCGCTCCGGCGTGGGGGCGTGGAAGGCCTCGGCCGACCTGACCGGCACGGCCGGGTACGAGCTCACCTTCACGCAGACCACCAGCGACGGCCGGACGTCCGTGATGCGGGACATCGCCTTCGAGTCCGAGGCGAAGACCGTCGAGCCGGTCGCGGTCACCACGAAGACGGTGACCGCCGGCGTCTCGAACCACATCGCCGGCACCGCCACCCCCGGCGCGACCTTCCGGGTCCTCAACCCGAGCGGCGCCCAGATCGTGCCCGGCACCCACCAGGTCACCGCCGACGGCACCTGGTCGTTCGACCGCGTCGTGTCCAAGGGCGCCGCCAAGCTCGACATCGTCATCGAACAGACCGTCGACGGCACCCCGAAGAAGTCCGGCACCTTCTCCCTCGCCGCGAGCTGATCCCCGCTCCACCGCTGCATCAGAGCACCCCCGGGCCCACGAGGCTCCGGGGGTGCTGCTGCTTCCGGGGCGTGAGGTCAGCCGGTCGTCACCGTCGCTCCGCCGTGGGCGATCCGGACCCGTGCCGTCCCCCAGGTGTTGTGCCGGACGGCGAACCGGTTGTCCGCGTCCCCGAACCGGACCGCCACGGCCAGCGCGTGCGGTGCGGACTCGAAGTGGTTCCGCGTGATCACGCCGTGGTTCGCTCCCGCACGGACGTTCACCCCGATCCCGGTACCACCGACTCCCACAATGCGGTTCCCACGGACCGCGACCGACGCGTTCGAGTGCGCGAGGCAGACGGCGTTGTCGACGCTCGCCTCGATCCGGTTGCGGGCGACCACCATCCCCCGAGTCAGTTTGAGCAGGATTCCCGCCTCGCCCGAGGACCCGCCGCCACCGGTCACGACGTTGCCCGAGACCACTCCCGTCGCGCGTGGCCGGGAGGAATCGACGGTCGTTCCGGCACCGCTCACGATGATGGCGGACCCCGGTGCGAGACCCGACGACCTGGTCACGGTGTTGTCCGCGATGACCAGCCCGATCGGCGCCACGCTGGTCTGCTCCCGATCGGCGGGGTCCTTCGACGGCACGGCGGCGATGCCGACCCGGCAGCCCGTCACGACGTTGCCGCGGATCTCGATGTCCTCGCCGGCGTGCGTGTCGATACCCTCCCAAGCGGGGACACCGTCGATCCGGTTGCCCGTCACCCGGACCCGAGCCGACCGACGGGCCTCCGAGGGGGCGTGCCGAGCGTCGCGCGTCAGGGAGATGCCGTAGGAGTTGACCCGACGCGCGGGCTGCCGGACATCTCGCACCGTGTTGCCGTCGATGGTCCCGTCGACGACGCCGACCCCGACGATGCCCGCGTACCCGAGGCGCTCCATCGTCGTCCCGGTGATCTCGAATCGGTCGCAGTACTCCAGGTGCACACCGTCGTGCGGGATGTCCCGGAAGTGTCCGCGTCGTACGGCGATCCCGTGCAGGGGGCCACCGCGGAGCCCCATCACCGCGATCCCGTGGCCGAGGCCCCCGCTGTCGGCACCGGCACCCGTGATCACGGCGTCCACGATCTCGACGTCGGACACCTGCACCAGGAGGGCACTCGACCCCGTCGTCATGCGGAGGGCACCGGTGCCGGTGAACCGCAACCGCAGTGGGCGACGGACGACGAGGCTCCGCGAACGCGTCCAGGCCCGGTCGATCACGAACTCCCCTCCGGAGGGCATCGCGTCCACTTCTGCCTGCAGGTCGTCGTCGTCAGCGTCGCCCACCGCTTCGGTGAACCCGGGGCGTTGTCCCAGGACCACGGCCGCCGCCAGCCCGAGTCCGCCGACCACGGCAGCGATCAGCACACGACGCCGACTCCGCTCCTCTGGCCGCACCCGATCGTCCATCTGTGCCCCTGTCGTCGAGCGGATCCCCCGGCCTTGCGCCGCCACACTACGGCGCGCCACGCGCGCTGTCCAGGCCTCGGTATTTCAGAATACGAAGGCCATTCTGTATCTCGCGTTGCCGGATAATCGATGGGTCTTCAGCTCTGATATGTTGCGTTCCATCCGGGTCGACCGGACACGGTTGGTACCGACCATCCGCCCTCAGAGACGAGAGAGACACATCGATGACGAGACACGCCCGCAGGACCACCGTCCGCACGGCAACCGGCCTGACGGTCCTGACGATCGCTGCGACCACCGGGCTGTCCCCGGCCGCTGCCGCGGAGCTCGACGAGTCGGAGCTGACCCTGGTCGGCCCGCTCGTCACCGAGACCTCGGCGTTCGCCGGTGACCCGTCCACCCCGCGGTACAGCGCCCCCTCGGCGGCGGCGGCCGGAGCAGAGATCCCGGCGAACCGCGCGACCACCCTGACTGCCGCCCGCGCGGCCGCTGTGCGGTGGTCCATCCCGGCACCCGGAGCGGTCACCACCGTGCGACCGCTGTCGGATCCCGACCTGTGCCTCACGGCCGCCACGGCCTCGATCACGAGCTACTCGCCCGTCACCCTCGAGACGTGCGTCGACGGTGACGCCAAGCAGCGGTTCCGCACCGCGGCGAACACCGGTTCGAACAACCCGATCGGCACCGGCCTGCAGTCGACCTACAACCGCGGCTTCCTCGGCCTGTTCAACACCGACCGGGTGATGCGCCTGCAGTCCCAGAACGTCGCCGACCGGCTGCCGAACACCGAGGACTTCACGCCCTCGTTCACCGCACGGGTCGACTCCGCCGACGTCACGACACGGAGCGCCCAGGTCTCCGGCACGGGGACCCCCGACGCGACGGTCCTCATCGACGGTCGGAACCCGCAGGTCGTCGGGCCCGACGGTCGCTGGACGGCCCGCGTCACGAACCTGCCCCTCGGCACCAGCACCCTCGAGCTCGAGCAGTACGAGGGAACCGAACGCACCGGCGCCGCAGAGCTCGAGATCACGCTGACGGTGGCACCGCTCACGTTCGAGACGACCTTCGCCGACGCCCTGTCCGATCCGGTGACGGCCAGTGGGAGCGCGCAGCCCGAGGCCGCGGTCCGCCTCTACGACGCCGCGGGGAACCAGCTCGGCGACACGGTCACGGCAGGTCCGAACGGAGCGTGGGAGACGACGATCCCCGCACCCGATGCCGGCGGAGTCCTGCGGGTCACTGCCGCACAGTTCGTCGACGGCGTCCGCGACACCGCGAACGAGGTGACCCGCGACGTCGACTACGGGGCCGCGGTCAGCATCGCCACCCCGGCCGAGGGCGCCGCCCACGTTGGCGGTTCGGTCTCGATGTCCGGTAGTGGCGAACCGGGGTCCACCATCGAGGTGGTCGAGGTGACCGCCGACGGCGAGCGCACGGTCGGTCGCAGCACCGAGGGGGTCCTGCCCAGCGGCCGCTGGTTCGTCGACACGGACTCGCTGGACCGAGCCGAGCACGTCCTGCGCGTGGTTCAGGACTCGAAGGGCGACAACACCACCACCGCACAGGTCACCGTCAATCCCGGCGAGACCGGCCGCCTGACCCAGATCCGACTCAGCGGCCCGGGGACCGTCACGCCCGGTGTGGTGAACCGGATCTCCGGGACCGGCGAACCCGGCGCGAGCTACCGCGTCCTGAACGCCTCAGGCACGCAGATCGTGCCCGGCACGCACCAGGTCGACGACGAGGGCAACTGGTCCTTCGACCGCGTGGTGACGAACGGTTCCGCGAGCTTCCAGTTCGTCATCGAGCAGACGAAGGGCGAACAGGGGCCCGAGCGGTCGGAGGTCTTCACGATCGCTGCCAACGAGGGCTTCGAGCCGGTCGAGGTCACCACGCGCGCCGTCGACCCCGGTGTCGTGAACACCTTCGAGGGCACAGGCCCGGCCGGCGCCACCCTCGTCGTGCTGAACTCGTCCGGTACGCAGATCGTTCCCCAGCCGGTGCGGGTCGACCCAGAGGGCAACTGGAGCTTCGAGCGGGTCGTCTCCCGCGGCGCCACGAAGTTCGACTGCAAGTTCGCGGTGTCGGTCTCGGGTTCGGAGTACACGACCTCGCTCTTCACCGTGTACGCGAACACCCGGTGACGCCGGGTTGAAACGACGATGCCCCCGGACCACTCGGTCCGGGGGCATCGCTTCGTCAGCGCGTCAGCGCGTCAGCGCGTCAGCGCGTCAGCGCGTCAGCGCGGCCCGCGGTACAGCACGATCTGCGTGTTCCGCTGCGGCCGCGACCCCGCCTTGAGGGAGATCGCCGCACCACTCGCGGTGGCGGCGAAGACCCGCGCACCGGGCCGGTTGATGAGTTGGTCGGCCAACGCCGACTCGAGTTCGCGCACCCGGTCGCGGAGCGCCCTGTTCTCGTTCTCCAGGTCGAGCACCCGCCGGATGCCCTCCAGCGACACCCCCTCGGAGCCGAGTCGCGCGATCTCACGCAGCTGCGCGACGTCACGCATCGAGTACCGCCGCGACCCACCCCGGGTGCGGCCCGGCACGACCAGGCCGAGCCGGTCGTACTGCCGCAGCGTCTGCGGGTGCATCTCGGCGAGTTCCGCAGCGACCGCGATCGCGAAGACGGGCGAGTTCTCGTCCATGTCGGTCATGGCGCGTTCCTTTCCGTCGTCCGCGTGGGGTGAAAACCAGCCTGGAGGCTCGGTGCGGCTTCCTGACGGAGCCGCGCCGGGCCTCCAGACCGGTCTACTGCTGTGGTTGCGCGACGCTAGTCGCGCGCCTTGGCGAGGAGGTCCTCGCGGGGGTTCTCGTCGGGCAGCGCAGCCGCGAGTGCCTCGACGGCCTCGCGCTGCTTGTCCGACAGGTGCGACGGCACCGCGACCTGGACGGTCGCGAGCAGGTCGCCCGTGCCGTTCTTCGTCGTGACGCCGCGGCCCTTGACGCGCAGGACACGACCCGACGGCGTGCCGGGGGCGACCTTGAGCTTCACCGGCGAACCACCGAGCGTCGGGACCTCGATCGTCGCGCCGAGCGCTGCCTCGGTGAACGTCACGGGGACGTCCACACGCAGGTTGAGCCCGTCGCGCTCGAACACCGGGTGCTTCCGCACCGACACGCCGACCACGAGGTCACCGGCCTCACCGCCGTCGGGCGAGGGCTCGCCGCGGCCGCGCAGACGGATCTTCTGACCGTCGGCGACACCCGCGGGGATGCGGACGTTCACCGGTCGGCCGTTGCCCTGCGACAGCTTGACGGTGTCACCGGCGATGGCCGTCGTGAAGTCGAGGGTCGTCGACGCCGTGACGTCGCGGCCCTTCGTCGGCCCACCGAAGCCGCGGTAGCCGCCGGAGGTCTGGCCGAAGCCACCACCCCCGCCGAACATCCCTCCGAGGATGTCCTCGAAACCGCCGGCACCGCCGGGGCCGCCCTGGCCGAAACGGACGCGTTGTCCGCCACCGCCCTGCTGCCCGAACATCCCGCCGAAGACGTCCTCGAACCCGCCTTGGCCCCCGCCGCCCGCCGTGAAGCGAGCGCCGGAGCCCATGGCGCGGACCTGGTCGTACTCCTGGCGCTGCTCCTTGTCGGAGAGCACCGAGTACGCCTCGCTGATCTCCTTGAAACGGTTCTCGGCGGCGGCGTCACCCGGGTTGGAGTCCGGGTGGAACTGCCGCGCGAGCTTCCGGTACGTCTTCTTCAGCTCGGCGTCGGAGGCGTCCTTGGACACGCCGAGGACCTTGTAGAAGTCCTTGTCGAACCAATCCTGACTGGCCATGGATCACCTGCCTTCTTCTGTCGTCACCGTGGGACCCGGCTCAGGCCGGGACCGCCACCGCGACCTTGGCCGCGCGGAGGACCCGCTCACCGAGCTTGTAGCCCGGCTCGACGACGTCCGCGACGGTCTGTCCGGTGGCACCCGGGGTGGGGAGCTGGACGATCGCCTCGTGGATGTTCGGGTCGAACGCCTCGCCCTTCTCGCCGATCTGCACGAGCTTGAACTTCTCGAAGCCCCCGCGGATCTTCTGGCCGATGACCTGCATCGGGCCCTCGGCGAGGTCACCGTGGGCCTCGGCCCGGGTGAGGTCGTCGAGTGCCGGCAGCAGCGCCCGCACCACTTCGGCGATGGCGACCTCGCGGTTGGCCTCACGGTCACGCTCGACGCGCTTCCGGAAGTTCACCAGCTCGGCCTGCGCACGGAGCATGTCCGCACGCATCTCGGCGACGAGGTCGCGGTCCTCGGTGCTCAGCTTGTCCTCGGCGATGCCGCGGGCCGCGTCGGCGAGCAGCGCTTCGTCCTCCGGGGAGAGGTCGTTCGCTGCATCGGCCGCCGGGCCCCCGGCGGCGGGGCCGTCCGTCGGTACTTCGACGTCCGGCCCCTCCGCCTCGATGAGGTCCTCGGGCTCGGCAGCGTTCGTGGCGTCGCCCTCGACCTGGGGCTCGTCCTCGTTGGGCGCGTTGTCCTTGGGATCCGTCATCGTTACTTCTTGTCCTTGTCGTCCTCGTCGTCCACGACCTCGGCGTCGACGATGTCCTCGTCGTCGGCCGGCTGCTCACCCGCGGGCTGCTCGCCACCGGCGGTGCCGGCTGCTGCGTCCTGCTGGCTGTAGATGGCCTGGCCGAGCTTGCCCTGCGACTCGTTGAGCTTGTCGAAGGCGGTCTTCACGGCGTCGTCGTCCTCGCCTGCGAGAGCGGACTTGAGCGCGTCGACGTCGGCCTGCACCTCGGACTTGACGTCCGCGGGGAGCTTCTCGTCGTTCTCCTTGATGAGCTTCTCGATCGAGTAGACGAGCTGCTCGGCCTGGTTGCGACGCTCGTTGGCCTCGCGACGGGCCTTGTCCTCGGCGGCGTGCTCCTCGGCCTCGCGGACCATGCGCTCGATGTCCTCCTTCGGCAGCGACGAACCGCCGGAGATGACCATCGACTGCTCCTTGCCGGTGCCCTTGTCCTTCGCGGACACGTGCACGATGCCGTTGGCGTCGATGTCGAAGGTGACCTCGACCTGCGGGACGCCACGGGGAGCCGGCGCGATGCCGGTGAGCTCGAAGGTGCCGAGCGGCTTGTTGTCGCGGGTGAACTCGCGCTCGCCCTGGAAGACCTGGATCGCGACCGACGGCTGGTTGTCGTCAGCGGTCGTGAAGGTCTCGCTCCGCTTGGTCGGGATCGCGGTGTTGCGGTCGATGAGCTTCGTCATCAGGCCACCCTTGGTCTCGATGCCGAGCGACAGCGGCGTGACGTCGATGAGCAGGACGTCCTTGCGCTCGCCCTTCAGTACACCGGCCTGCAGTGCGGCACCGACGGCGACGACCTCGTCCGGGTTGACACCCTGGTTCGGGGACTTGCCACCGGTCAGCGACTTGACGACCTCGGCCACGGCGGGCATGCGGGTCGAGCCACCGACGAGCACCACGTGGGCGATGTCGTTGACCGAGACACCGGCTTCCTTGATGACGTCGTTGAACGGCTTCTTGGTGCGGTCGAGCAGGTCGGAGGTCATCTGCTCGAACTGTGCACGCGAGATGGTCTCGTCCAGGTTCAGCGGACCCTCGGCGGTGAGCGTCAGGTACGGGAGCTGGATGTTCGCCGACATCTGCGACGACAGTTCCTTCTTGGCCTGCTCAGCCGCTTCCTTCAGGCGCTGCTTGGCGATCTTGTCCGTGGACAGGTCGACGCCGTGCTCGTCCTTGAACTTCTTGACCAGGTAGTCGACGATGCGCTGGTCCCAGTCGTCGCCACCGAGGCGGTTGTCACCGGAGGTCGCGCGGACCTGGATCGTCGAGAAGTCGTCGTCCTTGCCCACCTCGAGCAGGGAGACGTCGAACGTGCCACCACCGAGGTCGAAGACCAGGATGAGCTCGTCTTCCTTGCCCTTGTCGAGGCCGTAGGCCAGTGCGGCCGCGGTCGGCTCGTTGATGATGCGGAGGACGTTGAGGCCGGCGATCTCACCGGCGTCCTTCGTGGCCTGACGCTCGGCGTCGTTGAAGTACGCCGGAACGGTGATGACCGCGTCCGTGACGTCCTCGCCGAGGTACTGCTCGGCGTCACGCTTGAGCTTGCCGAGGGTGCGAGCCGAGATCTCCTGCGGCGTGTACTTCTTGCCGTCGATCTCGGTGGTCCAGTCGGTGCCGACGTGACGCTTGACCGACGCGATGGTGCGGTCGACGTTCGTCACGGCCTGGCGCTTGGCGGTCTCGCCGACCAGGACCTCGCCGTCCTTGGTGAACGCCACGATCGAGGGCGTGGTGCGCATGCCCTCGGCGTTGGCGATGACGGTGGGTTCGCCACCTTCGAGAACTGCGACGACGGAGTTGGTGGTTCCGAGGTCGATGCCTACTGCACGTCCCATGTGTTGCTCCTCTTGCTTGGGGGTAAGTCGTTGGACTTGCGTCCGATGGGCTCAACTCTACTCCTGAGTCGGCTGGAGTCAACTTCAGAGGGAGCAAACCTGCGCCAGTCCCACTCAACTCTCAGCTCACCGTCCGCCTGCTAGCACGTTCGTATGTTGGTATTTCACGTGATATTCTGAATACACATGCGCCGTCAGAGTCTGTTGACGGGCGTGCCCCTTCCCGCACAGCCGCTGTCTGCGGCCTGTCCTGAAAGATGCACATGTCTCACAAGAAGAGGGCATCGACTGCCCTCAAGTCCATGGGTGCGGCCGGGCTGGCCGCAGCCACCATCGTCAGCGGGCTGTCGTTCAGCCTCCCGGCCGCTTCAGCTTCCACCGAGCGCGACCGCTCGGTCGTGGCGGAGACGAAGGCTGCCCGCTACACGGCGAAGATCGTTCTACAACGAGGATCAAGCTTCCTCGCGTTCAAGTCCGATGGATATCCCGCTAGGTACAACTCGCTCTCGGCCGCAAAGAACGCCGCCATGACCGGCACGTTCCCGGCGCCCGGCACGAGCGGTAAAGTCCAGATGGCGAACGGCTACTGCTTGTCCTTCAAGAATTCTGGCGGCCGTATGGGTACAGCTGCCTACCCGCACAAGGACTCTGCCTGCGGCAATACGCCCAACTGGACCGTCACCCAGGACGGCTACCTCAAAGCAGGCACCTGGGGCTTCATGGGTGAGATCTACAGTTACGGCACGTATCTGAACAACGTTCAGTCCGACTGGTACTCGTTCCAGCCCACTCTCGAACAGGTCACTTTCCCGCTCGAGGCCAAGGCTTCTTCGGTGAATCACATCGAAGGGACCGCGGTGGTCTCGGGGACCGCCACGTCGAACGGCACCGTCACGATCAACGGTCAGGTCGCGAACGTGAATGCGTCTGGTGCATGGAGCATGACGGTCACGGGGCTTGCCGAAGGGGCCAACACCCTCACTGCGATCCAGAAGGTGAACAACACCGAGGTCGACCGCAAGAACGTCGTCGTCACGATCAACAACGCCGCAATCATCGGACAGGATGGGGCCGCCGTCGCGCTCGAGCGTGGTGAGACGACCTCGGTCGAGTCGCTGTTCGAGACCAAGGGCAGCGTCAGCCGTCCGCAGGGCAAGGTCGAGTTCACCGCGCCCGCGGGCACGACCTTCGCGGCGGACCAGGGCACCATCAACGGCGCCTACAAGAAGCCGGGTGAGGCCTGGACGAACTCGTCCATGACCCTCACGAACGGCGTCCGCTCTGAGGACGGCACGAAGTACACCTACGACTTCGTGACCACCACCACGACCTGGAACCTCCCCGACGCATCGCTGATGCGCTGGAACATCAACGTGAACACTCCCGAGGATGCGGACGGCGGCACATTCCCGATGCGCACCGTCCTCAGCGGCACCGCCGTCGAAGGCGCGTTCAACGCAACGAGCGAGACGACGACCACCCTCGAGACCGCCGAGCGCGAGCTGACCGCCGAGGTCGCGTCGGTCGACAACGAGGCCCGCTCGGCCGTGGTGACCGGTACCGCCACCCCCGGTGCCGACATCTCGATCGGCGACGAGACGGCCAAGGCTGACGCCACCACCGGCGCCTGGTCCATCACGGTCGACGACCTCGAGGTCGGCGACAACGCCCTCGTCGTGGTCCAGAAGATCAACGACCGCGAGATCGACCGCAAGACCGTCACCGCGACGGTCGAGGGTCGCACGGAGCTGGCCCCGATCACGCTGTCCGGTCCGGCCTCGGTCACCCCGGGTCGCTCGAACACCTTCACCGGTACGGCCGAGCCCGGCGCGACGTTCCGCGTGCTCAACGTCTCCGGCACCCAGATCGTTCCCGGCACCTTCGAGGTCGGTGCCGACGGCCGCTGGAGCTTCGACCGCGTCGTCTCCAACGGTGCGTCGAACTTCCGTTTCGTGATCGAGCAGACCAAGAACGGCCAGGTCGCCAAGTCCGAGCTGTTCACGGTGAACGCGTCGGCTCTCGCACCGGTGACCGTCACCACGCCGGCCGCCGTCCGTCCGGGCCTGACGAACACCTTCACCGGCACGGCGGAGCCCGGCGCCACGTTCCGCGTGCTCAACGTCTCCGGCACCCAGATCGTCCCCGGCACGTTCGAGGTCGACGCGCAGGGCAACTGGACGTTCGCCCGCGTCGTCTCCGCTGGTGCGTCGAACTTCCGCTTCGTGATCGAGCAGACCAAGAACGGCCAGGTCGAGAAGTCCGAACTGTTCACGATCAACGCCGCGGCACTCGCCCCGGTGACCGTCACCACGCCGGAGCGCGTCACCCCGGGCCGCTCGAACACCTTCACCGGGACCGGTGAGCCCGGTGCGACGTTCCGCGTCCTGAACATCTCGGGCACGCAGATCGTCCCCGGCACGCACGAAGTCGACGCCCAGGGCAACTGGACGTTCGACCGCGTCGTCTCGAACGGTGCGTCGAACTTCCGATTCGTGATCGAGCAGACCAAGAACGGCCAGGTCGAGAAGTCCGAGCTGTTCACGATCAACGCCGCGGACTTCGCTCCGGTTACCGTCGCCAACCGTTCCGTCACTCCCGGTGCCGTGAACACCTTCACCGGTACCGGTGAGCCCGGCGCGAGCTACCGCGTGCTGAACATCACCGGCACGCAGATCGTCCCCGGCACCTTCGAGATCGACGCCGAGGGCAACTGGACCTTCGACCGTGCGGTCTCGCGCGGCGCGACCGAGTTCCGGTTCGCCCTCGAGCAGACCAAGAACGGCAAGGTCGAGCTCAGCGAGCTCTTCACCCTGCCGGCCGACACCAAGTAGCACCCTGGCCCCTCCCGTCCGCGCGACGGGAGGGGCCTCCCCTTCTTCCGCACGGCACCACCGCCGAACGAACTCCTCGGAGAGGAAACCCGATGAACACCACGATCCGCCGCGGCCTCGCCGCCGCATCCATCGCCCTCGTCGCCACACTCGGCGTCACGGCGTGCAGCTCGTCCGACGCGAAGGACCCCGCCCCGACCGCCTCGAGCACCACGAAGGCGGCCCAGACCACCTACAACGAGTGCATCGACGGAGCCGTGCAGCTCTGGGATGACGATGAGGACTCCGACAAGACCATCACGACCGAGGACTGCGCAGCGGCGAACCTCATCAGCTCGGACCGCACCTACGACCTCGGCACGATCGACACCATCACCGTCGAGGCCAGCAACGCCACGATCTCGGTCTCCTCGACGAAGAAGGTCTACTTCAGCGGGTCGAACAACACCCTCACCTACAAGGGGGAGGCACCCAAGGTCGACGACCAGGGCAAGGGGAACACCATCACGGCAGCGGGCTGAGTCCGACCGCCGACGGCACCGAGAAGGGGACGGGAGCAGTCTTCCGTCCCCTTCTGCGCGTCGTATTGTTCTTTCAGATGTGATGTTTTACACTGGTCCAGCAACCCGACCGGAGGCTCCTCTTGAACTACCTCGCCGTCATCCGCGCCCTCCTCTCGGGCTGGTGGATCATCGCCGGTGCAACGCTCCTCGGAGCCGGTGCATCCCTCGTCGTCACGAGCGTCACCCCACCCACCTACGAGGCGTCGACCTCGTACTACGTGTCGGTCGCCGGCAACACCTCGGCGACCGCGGGCGAGATCGCACAGGGGTCGACCGCCGCGCAGCAGAAGATCAAGTCGTACATGCAACTCGCGACCTCTCCCCGCGTGCTGCAGGGCGTCATCGACGAGCTCGACCTCGACACCACCCCCGCTGCACTCGGCTCCCGGGTCACCACCTCCGTCGACGCGGGCACCGTGATCATCCGGATCACGGTGCAGGACGGGTCCGCCAAGGCAGCGGCCACGATCGCCGAGAAGATCGGCAAAAGCCTCGCCACGGTGGTGCAGCAGATCGAGCCCGCCGGAGCCGATCAAGCACCGTCCGTCAGGCTCGAAGAGGTCACACCGGCGTCCCGACCGCTGAGCCCCGTCGCCCCACGCAAGGCCGCCGACCTCGCACTCGGTCTGCTCGGCGGTCTCGCAGCGGGCGCGGCACTCGCCCTGCTCCGCGCTGCGGTCGACACGCGCGTCCGCTCCGGCGAGGACCTGGACGGCGACGTCCCCGTGGTCGGCGACATCGCGTTCGACGCCGACGCCGCCCGCCACCCGCTGATCATCCGCGACGAGGTGAACTCGGCGCGGTCCGAGGCCTTCCGCAGCCTCCGCACGAACATCCAGTTCCTCCGGACCAGCGGCGCACCGACCATCGCCGTGACCAGCGCCAGGCCGTCCGAGGGCAAGACGACCACCACCGCCAACCTCGGGATCGCCCTGAGCAAGAGCGGCATGCGGACCGTCATCATCGATGCCGACCTCCGTCGCCCGAACGTCGCCGCCGTGATGAGCCTCGAAGGTGCCGTCGGGCTCACCGACCTGCTCGTCGGCCGCGTCGAGCTCGACGACGTCCTGCAGGACTGGGGCCTCGACGGCCTCTCGGTCCTGCCCGCCGGCACGATCCCCCCGAACCCGAGCGAGCTGATCGGGTCCGAGGCGATGGCACGGGTCCTCGCCGAGCTGGCCGCCGACTACGACGTCGTCCTGGTCGACACACCGCCGGTCCTCGCGGTCACCGACTCGGCGCTCGTCAGCACGCTCGTGTCGACGACCCTGCTGGTCACCGCCGCCAACCAGACGAAGCGTTCCGACGTCCGACTCGCGATCGAGGCACTGGCGCGCGTCGGCCAGCAGGTCGCCGGCATCGTCCTGACCAAGACCAAGCACAAGGCCTCCCGGAGCGCGTACTACCGCTCCGAGTACAAGAGCGCTCGCCCTTCTGACCGATGACAAGGACACGTCCCATGCAGTCCCCCCGCCGCACGCGCACGCTCCGCGCCAAGCGCCTCTCCGACATCGTCGGCGCCTCCCTCGCGCTCGTCGCACTCGCTCCGGTGCTCGCCGTCGTCGCCGTCCTGGTCGCGGCTCGGCTCGGTCGTCCGGTGCTGTTCCGGCAGCCCCGCCCCGGGCTCCACGGCGAGACGTTCACCATCCTGAAGTTCCGCACGATGCTCGAGCCAGACCCCGCAGCTGGACTCGTCAGCGACAGCGACCGCCTCACGCCGTTCGGTTCGTTCCTGCGGTCGACGAGCCTGGACGAGCTCCCCAGCCTGTGGAACATCCTGCGGGGCGACATGAGCTTCGTCGGCCCCCGCCCGACCCTCTGCCGGTACCTCGACCTCTACACGGCCGAGGAGTCCCGCCGACACGACGTCCTGCCCGGTCTGACCGGTCTCGCCCAGGTCCGTGGCCGCAACGCGCTCCCGTGGCCCGAGCGGCTCCGGTCGGACGTCGAGTACGTCGACACCGTGACGCTCGGCCTCGACCTCCGCATCCTGCTCCGCACGGTCGTCGTCGTCCTCCGACGCGAGGGCATCGCCGCGCCGGGCCACGTCAGTTCCGACGTCTTCGAGGGGACCGCGGCGATGACGGGTGGATCACGGTGAGGACCGTCTGGATCGTCAACCACTACGCGCACCACCGCGAGCGGGACGGCCGCGCGACCCGGCACCAGCACCTCGCCGCGGGTCTGACCGAGCACGGGTGGCGCACGGTGGTCATCGCCGCCGGCACGGACCACCCGTCCGGCCGCTCCCACCAGCACGCGACGACGCTGCGCGAGCGCTGGACGGGCGACGGGTACGAGTTCTGCTGGCTCCGCGGAGTCGACCACCGTGGTGCCGGCGCCCGCCGAGCGATCCGTCGCATCGCCGACATCGGCTTGTTCACCGCGCTGCTGCTCCGACCGGGTTCGCTCCGAGGGCTCCCCCGACCAGACGTCGTGATCGGTGGATCCTTCCATCCCCTGGCCGCGTGGGGCGCCTCGGTGCTCGCACGACGGATGGACGTGCCGTTCGTCTTCGAGCCGCGCGACCTCTGGCCGGAATCAGCCCTCGGGCTGGCGGGCATGACCGAACGGCACCCGGTGGTCCGGCTGCTCCGACGGCTGGAACGGACCGTCGTCCGTCGGGCAGCGCACATCGTCTCCCCGCTCGAGGGCGTCGGCCGGTACTACGCCGACCGCGGTCAGCCCACGCCCTTCACCTGGGTCCCGAACGGTGTCGCGCTCGACGAGCGAGCCGACGAACCCGACGAACCCGACGCACCCGAAGAGCCCGCGGACGAGCCCGACACCGCACTCGCACTCGCGCCCGCTGACGACCGCTTCACGGTCACCTACATCGGCTCGATGGGGCCGGCGAACGCGCTCGAAGCCGTCCTCGACGGCTTCGACCTCGCCGCCCGCAGGGCCGCCGCGAGCGGCGGCCCGCGTCTGGTGCTCCGCATGGTCGGGGACGGATCGGACGTCAGCGCGCTCCGGGAACGCGCGTCGCGCCTCCAGGCCGGCGTGGACGTGATCTGGGACGGACGGGTGCCGCAGGACGACGCCCGCCGCATCGGACGCCGGGCGGACTGCCTGGTCGTCAACATGCACGACCTGCCGCTCTACCGACACGGCGTCTCGATGAACAAGCAGTACGAGTACATGCTGCTCGGCCGCCCGCTGCTCGTCGGAGCACCCGTCACGCTCGAACCGGTGGCCACTTCGGCCAGCGGGCTGCACGTCCGGCCGGATGACCCCGAGGCGATCGCCGAGGGCATCCTCGCGCTCGCGGCGATGCCCGCCGCCGAACGCGAGGCCATGGGTGCCCGCGGCCGCGACCACGTCGTCCGCGAGCACGACTACCGCCGGCTGGCCGGCGTCCTGGCCGGCGTCCTCGACGACACCGTCGCCGCCTGACCCTCCCCTGTCCCGTCCCGTCCCGTCCCGTCCGAGGAAACCCGAGCATGCTCCCCGACATCGTCCACGTCTCCAGCGCCCACCCCTGGGTCGACAACCGCGTCCACCTGCGGGAAGCCGCGGCAGCCGCCGACGCCGGCTACCGCGTCCGCCTCATCGCGGTCGAGTCCGACCTCGGCGCCCCACCCACGGCCGTCGAGGTGGTGCGGATCCCACGGCGAGCGCGTGTCCGGCGCATGGTCGTGTCGACGACGCAGGCACTCGCCCTCGCGCTGCGGTCGCGTGCCCGGGTGGTGCACCTGCACGATCCCGAGCTCATCTGGACCATCCCGGTGCTCCGGCTGGCCGGTCGCACCGTCGTCTACGACGCGCACGAGGACCTGCCCGACCAGGTCTGGGGCAAGGACTACCTGACCC
The DNA here is from genome assembly GCF_003234225.2 of Curtobacterium sp. MCSS17_005. NCBI lineage: Bacteria > Bacillati > Actinomycetota > Actinomycetes > Micrococcales > Microbacteriaceae > Curtobacterium > Curtobacterium sp. MCSS17_005. Next base: position 531,335 of record NZ_CP126258.1, on the reverse strand, counting down.
ACCGGCAGCGTGCCGTGTTCGCGTGGCTCTCGCACGGGCTGCTCCGCGTGGCCGGGACCGCGAACCGGGTGGTCACCGCGACCGAGTGGACCGGACGCCGGTTCCCGGCACCGCGCCGGATCGCGATCCACAACTTCCCCTTCGCGCGTCCGGAAGACGACGCCCAGGTCGGCCTGGAGGCGCGGCCCGCCCTGGTCGCGCACGTCGGCGTCCTGAGTCACGACCGTGGCATCGACGTGCTCGCGTCCGTCGTCGAGGAACCGTCGTTCCCGGCCGGATGGCGGGTCGAGATGGTCGGCTCGATCGACCGGGCGACGTCGACGGAGCGGTTGCGTGCCGCCGAGGCCACCGGCCGGGCTGTGCACGGCGGCGTCGTCGGTCCGATGGAGGCGCGCGACCTGCTCCTCCGCGCCCGGATCGGCGTGGTCCCCTTCCGTCGGACGCCCGTCACCGACCAGATCTTCCCGACGAAGCTGTTCGAGTACCTCGCGGCCGGACTCGCCGTCATCGCCACCGACATCCCCCTGTGGCGGCACCTGTTGCGCGGGGTCGAGTGCGTGACCTTCGTCCCCGCTGACGACCCCACGGCCATCGCCGAGGCGATCCGCCGGTACGCGGACGACCCCGCGCTCCTCGAGCGGCACGGCGCCGAGGCCCGACGGGCTGCCGCGCGGTTCACCTGGGCGCCGGAGGCCGAGCGGCTGGTCGAGATGTACGACGAACTCCTGCCCGGCGTCCGCGCAGCACGATCGACGCCGACGGCCACCCGGTGACGCGGGCGACGATCGACCGGGCCGAGCTCGCACGTCCGATCGGACGGGTGACGGGCGTGTTCGTCGCGGTCGGGCTCCTCGGCCTCACGATGAACTGGATCTCGGCGAACCTCGTCGCACCGATCTTCTCGTACCTGGGGTACGGCTACGTCCCCGCACCCTGGCAGCCACTGCTCGTCGTCATCGTGCTGACGACCGGGGTGGCGCTGACGCTCCCCCGGGTGCTCGTCCGGCCGTCACACGTCGTGCTCTGGACGATCTTCGTCGTGTGCGTCAGCCCGACGATGATCATGAGCATCTCGACCGGGTACGTGTCCACCGCCACGGCGATCGCGCTGAGTGCCGCGGTCGGGACGGCGTTCGCACTGGTCAGCCTGGCCACGCCGAGCGGCGCGACTGCTCCGGCGGCCCGGGTCGAGGCGGCGGACGACGTGCTGGTCATCGGCGCGCGACGGATCGACCGTGGCACGCTCACCTGGCTGGTGTGCGGCCTCTACTCCCTCGTCACGTACGGCCTGATGGCGGCGACGGTCGGCATCCACATCCGGTTCCTGGCGCTCGACGACATCTACGAGGTGCGAGCCGACTACTCGGCCGACGTCGGGACCGGTGGTGCCCTCGGGTACCTGTTGACCGGCCAGGCGTACGTGATCAACCCGCTGGTCCTCGCGCGCGGCATCTTCCGTCGCCGCCCGTCCCTGGTGGTCCTCGCCCTGGCCGGGCAGTTCCTGCTGTACTCGAGCACCGGGTTCAAGGCGGTCCTGTTCTCGTTCATCGCCGTCCTCGGGATGGCGGTGCTGTTCCGGGGCGCGAAGTCGGCGCGGTCGCTCGCCTTCCTCGGCGCGCCCCTCGCGATCATGATCGTCTCCGCGGTCGCCGACGAGGTGCAGGGCGGCATCACCTGGACGTCGGTGTTCACCCGTCGCTTCATGCTGACGCCGGGGCTGCTGTCATCGGTCTACGTCGACTACTTCTCCGACAACCCCGTCGCACGCTACGGGTACTCGTTCCTCAGCCCCTGGATCGAGTACCCGTACGATCTGCCGCCGCCGAAACGGATCTCCGACTACCTGGTGCCCGGGTCGGTGGGCTACGCGAACGCCAACCTGTTCGCCGACGGGTTCGCGAACCTGGGGTGGATCGGGATCTTCGTCGCGGCGGCTGCGCTGTTCGTCTGGCTGCGGTTCCTCGACGGCGCGAGCCGGGGGCTCCCGATGCGGGTCACGGCGATGGCCGTGGTGATGCCGAGCATCATGCTGTCCAACACGTCCATCTTCACGGCGATGCTCTCGCACGGGCTGCTGATGGGGACGCTGATCCTGCTGATCGCCCCGCGCAGCGGCTGGGAGCGGGCCTCGCCCAGACGGCGGCCCACCGCTCCGGGCGACGATCGGCTGCGAGCACGATCCCGGAGCGGCCGACGTTCGGCACTCGTGGGCGGAGCACCCGCACCCACGCTGACACAGGCGTCGGCACCGGCACGGTTGCTGCTCCGCGCTGCGCCGGTGCGGGGCGCTGGGCACCGCGATGCTGCAGCACGTGCGCGGACCGCTGCCCGGACGGACCGGCGGAAGGTGCCGGGGCGTCGGGCAGCTCAGCCCTCGCGGACCCGGAGCACCGCGCCGGCACCGGCCACGACCGCGGTCGTCGTCGCGGCCCAGTCGTTGTCCACGAGCACCAGGTCGTTGGCCGTCTGGCGGCACAGCACCCCGTAGACGGCACCGCTCTCGACGCTGCCCTCGTACCGGTTGCCCACCAGGTGCCCGCGGTTCTCGGTGGCGCGGACATCGATCGCGACCGACGTCGCCGTGCCCTGTCGCCGCAGCCCCGCGATCCGGTTGCCGACGAGCGTGATGCCGTCGTTCGAGTGGTACAGGGAGAGCCCGCGACGGACTCCGCCCGGGCAGTGGTTGTGCGCGACGATCAGGTGCCGCGTCAGGTAGACGAGGACTGCCCCGTCGCGGTCACCGTCCCCGTACCCCGTCACCGTGTTGCGGAGGACTACGCCGTTCGCCCGTTCGGCGGGATCACCGACGGTCTCGCCCGCGCCGCGGATCACGATGCCGGACCCGGGGCCGGACGTCGTGCGGCGGACGACGTTGTCGATGACCGAGCAGTCGAGGGGCGCGTACTTCGTGGCGCCGGCGTTCGCCTCGTCCTTCGAGGGGACGACGGCGATCCCCACCCGGCAGTTCTCGACGAGGTTGCGGAGGATCGCGATGGACTGCCCACCGTGGGTGTCGATGCCTTCCCACGCGGGGACGTCGGAGACGTGGTTGTCCGCGATGACGATCCGGGCCGAACGTGGTGCGCCCAGGAGACCGGTGGTGGTCGCGCGGACGGCTTCGATGCCGTACGAGTTCGGGTACGGCACAGGCTGGGTCACCCGGGCGATGCGGTTGCCGCGCACCGTGCCGTCGGTGCACGAGAACATGAGCACCCCGGCGTATCCGACGTCGGCGATGACGCAGTCCGCGACGGTGAACGCCGCGCAGTGGTCGAGCAGGACACCGTCGTGGGAGAAGTCGCGGATGTCGGCGCCGTGTATCCGGACGTCGCGGAACGGCCGGGTGACGGTGCCGACGACGTGGACACCCCGACCGAGTCCGGAGTGGTCGGACCCGGAACCACGGAGGACCGCGTCGATGACGGTGACGTCCGACGCGGCGACGACGACCAGGTCGATGTCGCGCGTGGTGGAGAGCGATCCGCCGACGAACCGGATCGTCATCGCGCGGTCGATCCGCAGCGGCTCGGACAGCACCCAGTGCCGGGTCACGACCAGCACGGCACCCGCGTCGGTGGCCGCGACGGCGTCCTGCAATCGGGCGACCCTGGCGTCGGTCACCGTCCGGGCCGTGTCCGCTGGCGCGGGACTCGAGCGCCCGGACGCGGCGGCCGGCAGGTTCCCGGTGGCGAGCAGCGCTGCCGGGATCGCTCCGGCCGCGCCGAACAGCGCACCCCGTCGGCTGACGACCGACCGGGGTGTCCGGAGCGGCGTCACCGCCCGACGGCTTCCGGCATCGGCGAGGCGCCGGACAGCGAGCGGTACAGGTCGAGCAGGACGTGCTCTTCGTGGTCCCACCGGAAGCGTTCGAGCACCAGGGCGCGGCCGGCTTCGGCGTGCCGTCGCAGCAGGTCAGGATCGCTGTCGTACCGGCGGAGTGCGGCCACGACGGCTTCCGGGTCACCCGGTGGGACCCACGTCGCGCAGTCGGCGCCGTCGAGCAGCTCGCGCCAGAGCGGGACGTCGGTGGCGACGACCGCCAGTCCGGCCGCCAGGTACTCGAAGAGCTTGGTGGGGATCGACGCCGCGTAGGCGGGCGTCGGCAGGAGCGGGAGGAGCCCGACGCGGGCCGTCACCAACAGGTCGCGGGCCGCGTGGGGTGCCAGGACGCCGCGGTGGTCGATGCGCCCGGTGTCGACCAGCGCGTCGAACGAACCGCGGTCTACCGCCGAGTCGATCGGACCGGCGGTGACCACGCGCCAGCCGTCCGGGAGCTCGGGTGACGCCGCGACGCCGGTCAGGACGTCGATCCCCCGGTCGCGGCTCATCGACCCGAGGTAGACGGCCACCCGACCACGAGCAGCGGCCGGCGGGGCGTCGGTGTCCTCGGCACGGAGCCGTGGGACGTTCCGGACCAGGACGGTCCGGTCGGCGCGGAAGCGGCGCGCGATGGTCGGCGTCGCGGCCACCACGGTGCGTGACCGGCGTGCGAGGGCCACTGCCGCGTGCGCCGCCACCGTGCTGCCGCGGCGGGCCACAGGGCCGAGGTACTCCTTGCCCCGCACCTGCTCCGGCAGGTCTTCGTGGGCGTCGTACACCACCGTCCGGTGCAGCACACGCAGGAGCGGGAGCGCCCACAACAGTTCGGGGTCGTGCAGGTGCACGATCGGCGCCCGGGACGACAGTGCCGCCCCGATGACCTGGACCGAGGACACCAGCACCCGTCGCCCGCGACGCCGAGCCGGGATGCGTCGGACGTACACCCCCGTCTCGGGATCGGGCAGGTGCCAGTCCGGATCGGCGCCGCCGCCTGCGGCAGCGACGGCGACCAACGCCGTGCGGTACCCGGCACGCGCCGCGCTCGCCGCAGCACGGAGGTGCACTCGGTTGTCGGTCCACGGGTGGGCGCTCGAGACGTGGACGATGTCGAACGGGCGGGGTCGAGGGGCCATGCAGCGAAACTATGGGGCGCGGCTGCCACCGCGCGAGTTAGCTACATGTTGCATTCCAGCAGACTGGTCCGCTCACGGCATCGCGCCGAGCAGATCGTCGTCGTGGTGGCGGGTCGCCCGCACCACGAGCAGCAGGACCGCCGCATAGGAGACCGTCATCGCCGAGGCGAGCGCGACGAGCACGACCGGCATCGGGGCCCCGAGCACGGACGGCACGAGCACCGCGGCGGCGCACACCACGAGACGCGATGCGTCCCACGTCAGTTGTGCCCCCTGCCGCTGCAGCATCGACAGCACCTGCGTGACCGGCGATGCGGCGACCTGGACCGCGAACGCCGGGACGAGGACCTGGGCGTAGGTGCCGGAGATCGCCCACTCCACACCGAACACGGTCGAGAACACGGCGGGTCCGAGCAGCACGACGACGAGCACCGCGACCGCACCCGCGCTGGCGAGACGCACGACGAGGCGCAGGACGAGTCGGCGCACGGGATCACCGGATCGGATGTGGAGCCCGAACGCCCCGGCTGCGTACTGCGCGGTCGCGTCAGCGACCATGCCGACGGGAGCACCGAGCACCCGCATCGTGAGGGCGACGAAGCCCGCGGCGACGCTCCCGTGCAGCGCCGCGATGAGCAGGCCCGGAGCCTGCTGGCCGACGACGTTCAGCATCGAGGACCACGGCGTGATGACGAGGAACCGCCGGTGGTGACGGACGGCGGCCGAGAGCGCCCGAGGGGTGATCCGCTCGCCGTCGCCCCGCCGGAACCGGACCATCCCGAGCACGGCCGCGGTCCGGCCGACCGCCAGGCCGCCCACCAGCCCGACCGGACCGGCCGCGGCCATCGTCAGGTTCCAGACGGACTGGCCGATGCCCTGGCAGGCGTTGCGCACAGCGATGGACCGGTGCTGCTGCCGTCGCGCGAGCACGGCCGAGGCGATCCGTTGCGCCCCCACCGCGACGACCGTCACGGGGACGGTCCACCACAGGTCCTCGAGGGCCGGTGCGGTGAACCACCGTGCCGCGTCGCCGCGGAGGACCCAGGCGACCGCGGCGGTACCGACGCCGACGACCAGCGTCGAGAGCAGACCGAGTGCGACCAGCGCGCTGGTCGTCGCCCGGCCGTGTGCGACGACCAGCGCGCGGTCGGTGCCGAGCGTCGCTCCGGCTCCGAGGATGCTCGCGACCGCCGTGACGACCGCGAGCGTGCCGAAGTCCGCCGGGGTGTAGAGCCGCGTCAGCAGCGGTGAGATCGCCACGACCAGGCCCTGTCCGAGGACCGTGCCGACGAGGATCGTCGCGATCGCCGGGAGGCGCCGTCGGGGCGAGGACCGCACGGCGTCAGGCCACGGGGACCACGGGCGGAGCACCGATCGCGGTCACCGTGGTGGACGCCCACCGTTCGACGTCGAGGACCCCTCGGCCGTCGACGACCGTGCGGACCCCGGGAAGCCGGGACTCGTCCCATGTCGCGTACTCGGCGTGGTCGGCCTGCACGACCGCCGCGTCCACCGGTTCGCCGTCGACGTGGGGCTCGAAACCGAGACTGCGGAGTTCGACGTCCGAGTACAGGGGGTCGGACACGGTCACCGCTGCGCCGCGGACCCGGAGTGCGTCCACGGTGCCGAAGACCCCGGAGAACGCGGTCTCCTTCACGCCGCCACGGTAGGCGGCACCGAGGACCACGACCCGCTGACCCCGCAGGTCCCCGTGCAGGCGCTCGAGGAGGTCGACCGCGTGGGCCGGCATCGCGGCGTTCCTGGCACGGGCAGCACGGACGACCGTGGCCTCCGGGTCGTTCCAGAGGTACAGCCGCGGGTACACCGGGATGCAGTGACCGCCGACCGCGATCCCGGGGCGGTGGATGTGGCTGTACGGCTGGGAGTTGCAGGCGTCGATGACGGCGGCGATGTCGATGGACTGCCGTTCGGCGAACCGGGCGAACTCGTTCGCCAGCGCGATGTTGACGTCGCGGTACGTGGTCTCGGCGAGCTTCGCGAGCTCGGCGGCCTCGGCGGTGCGGAGGTCCCAGACGCCGTTCGGCCGACCGAGGTCGTCGCGCTCGTCGAACTGCAGCACCGCTTCGTAGAAGGCCCGGCCGCGCGCCGAGCCCTGGTCGGAGAGACCACCGACGAGCTTCGGGTAGCGCCGGAGGTCGGCGAACACCCGGCCGGTGAGGACCCGCTCCGGCGAGAAGACGACGTGGAAGTCCTGCCCCTCGACGAGTCCGGAGCGGGCCTCGAGCCGGGGTGCCCAGCGGCCACGGGTGGTCCCGACCGGCAGCGTCGTCTCGTACGCGACCAGGGTGCCGGGTCGCAGGTGGTCGCCGATCGTGTCGGTGGCGGCGTCCATCCAGCCGAAGTCGGGGATGCCGTCGGCATCGACGAAGAGCGGCACGACGACCACGACGACGTCGGCTCCGGGGATCGCTGCCGCGGCGTCCGTGGTCGCGCGGAGCAGCCCCGCGGGGACGACCTCGCGCAGGCCGTCGGCGAGCCCGTGCTCGCCGGGGAACGGCTCGGTCGCAGCGTTCACGGCGTCGACCACCCCGCTCGCGACGTCGAGGCCCGTGACGTGTGCACCGGATCGTGCGTACTGGACGGCGAGCGGGAGCCCGATCTTGCCGAGACCGACGACGACGACGTTCATGCTGCTGCTCCTTCGGCGTCCGTGCCGAGCTGCACGGTCTGCTGGATCCGCGAGGACTCGAGGACGGCCTCGGCGACGAGCACCGTCCGGAGGCCGTCGCGGAGGGTGACGATGTCCGACGGCCGCCCGAGCACGGCGTCGCGGAACGCCTCGTGCTCGACCAGGAGCGGCTCGCGCTTGGTGATGGCGAACCGGGTGCTGGCCCCCTCGGACACACCCCGGAACGCGGAGACCTGGTCCCACTCGGTCTGGACGGTGCCGTTCTCGTGGAAGGTCAGGTCGGCGGTCAGGGTGTCGGCGACGAACGTGCCGCGGTCACCGGTGACGACCAACAGGCGCTCCTTGTACGGGGTGAGCCAGTTCACGAGGTGCGAGGTCAGCGTGCCGTCGGCCAGGCGACCGGTGACGGTGACGAGGTCCTCGTGGGGGCGCCCGCTCTTGGTTCCCGCGAGCGCTCCGACGTGGACGAACGGTGACCGGGCGATCCACGACGTCGAGTCGATGTCGTGCGTCGCGAGGTCCTTCACCACACCGACGTCGGCGATCCGTGCGGGGAAGGGGCCCTGTCGCCGCGTGACGATCTGGTAGACGTCGCCCAGCTCACCGGCGTCGAGCCGCTGTCGCAGCGCCTGGAGCGCCGGGTTGTAGCGCTCGATGTGGCCCACCGCGCCGACGAGTCCGGCGCGGTCGAAGGCGGCCACGAGACGTGCGGCAGCCGGACCGTCGACCGCGACGGGCTTCTCGATCAGGGCGTGCACCCCCGCCGCGGCGAGTTCCAGACCGACGGCTTCGTGGTGCGCCGTGGGGACCGCGACGACCGCGGTGTCGAGCCCGAGTGCGACGAGCTCACCGACGGACCGGACGACCGGCACGCCCTGGGCGACGTCGTGCGGGTCACCGAGGGCATCGGCGACGCCGACGAGCTCGACCCCCTCGAGCGACCGGAGGACCCGGGCGTGGTGCCGCCCCATCATCCCGAGGCCGATGACCCCGGCCCGCAGCACCCCGCTCATCGTCCGGCCCCGGCGAGGGTGTTGACGGCCTCGACGACGCGGTCGAGCTGCGAGAGCGTCAGGGTCGGGTAGACGGGGATCGCGAGGACCTCGGACGCGGCACGCTCGGTCTCGGGCAGGTCGAGGTCGTGTGCGAACGACGGGAGGCGGTGGACGGGCGTCGGGTAGTAGACCCCGGTCCCGATGCCGAACTCGGAGCGCAGCGCGGCCGCGAAGCCGTCGCGGTCGGACGGCACCCGCACGACGTACTGGTGGAAGACGTGCTCGGCTCGGGGATCGGTCGTCGGCGTCACCACCCCGTCGAGTTCACGGCTGAAGTAGGCCGCGTTCGCCTGCCGCTGTGCAGTCCACCCGAGCACCTTGCGGAGCTGCACACGCCCGATCGCAGCGTGGATGTCGGTCATCCGCGCGTTGAAGCCGATGACCTCGTTCGCGTAGCGCTGCTCCATGCCCTGGTTCCGCAGCAGCCGGAGCATCCGGTCCACCGCGGCGTCGCGGGTCGAGACCATGCCCCCTTCGCCCGCGGTCATGTTCTTGGTGGGGTAGAGGCTGAACGCCGCGGCGTCGGACGAACTGCCGACGCGCGTGCCGGCCCACCGGGCACCGTGCGCCTGCGCAGCGTCCTCGACCACGAGCAGGTCGTGCTCCTCGGCGATCCGGGTGATCGCGGTCATGTCGGCCGGGTGCCCGTAGAGGTGTACCGGCATGACCGCGCGGGTCGCCGGGGTGACGGCGGCCCGGACAGCCGCCGGGGCCACGCAGTAGGTCAGGGGATCGATGTCGACGAACACCGGCTCGGCGCCGACGAGTCGGACCGCGTTCGCCGTGGCCGCGAAGGTGAACGAGGGGACGATGACCTCGTCACCCGGACCGATGCCGAGCGCGACGAGCGCCAGGTGCAGTGCAGCGGTGCCGCTGTTGACCGCGGTGACCGCGGCTCCGTCGACGAGGACGTCGCCGAACTCGCGCTCGAAGGCGGCGACCTCGGGGCCCTGCGCGAGACCACCCCCCTCGAGGACGGCATCGACGGCGCGGCGTTCCTCGAGGCCGATGAGGGGCTTCGCCGCGGGGATGAGTTCGAGTGTGGTGGTCAACGGATCGCCTCGATCGTGTCGGTGGTCTCGGAGTGGAGGAAACGGTCGCCGGTCTCGGTGCAGATCAGCGTTCGGTCGTCGACCTGCGCCAGCCGTCGGCCGGTCCGGCTCACCCAGCCGATGCGGCGGGCGGGGACCCCGGCGACGAGCGCGTGGTCCGGGACGTCGTGGACGACGACGGCGCCGGCCGCGACCATCGCCCACCGGCCGATGCGGATGGGGGCGACGCAGAGCGCCCCGGCGCCGATCGACGCGCCGTGCTCGACGACGACGGCAGTGGGCCGCCAGTCGTCGGCGTCCTGCACGGAACCGTCCGGGTTGATCGCCCGTGGTGTGTTGTCGTTGGTGAGGACGGCACCGGGGCCGATGAAGACTCCGTCGCCGACGACCGCCGGTCCGTAGACGAGGGCACCGTTCTGGACCTTGCAGCGCGCTCCGATGCGGACACCGGCGCCGATCGTGACGCCGCAACCGACGAGGGTCTCGCTGCCGACGGACGCGTGCGCCTCGACGTGGGAGTCGTCCCAGATGCGGACCCCGGGAGCGACGGCAGCCGAGGGCGACACGACGGCTGCCGGGGCGATGAACGCGGTCGGGAGGGTGGGACTGGGGGTCATGGGTGCGCTTCCGGATCAGGCGCGGCGGGACCTCCGCTGCCGGACCACCATACGATATACCGGTACGACATATCAAGTGTGATGATCGCGAGTGCGATGCGATCGCACCGCTGCCCCGCCGCCGGACGCCGGGTAGTGTCGTCCCGTGCGATGGAGTCGAGTGAACTGGCCTTCCGTTGGCTACGTCTCCCTCGAGGACTTCGACGGCCAGCGCGAACACGTGACCCGGTTGCTCGAGGACGCCCCGCCCACGATCGCCGCGCTCCTGACCGTCAAGTGGACCGACTCACGGATCGAACGCTGGGTCGTGGAGTCCGCCGACGCCGTCGCCGACCCGGACGCCGACGAGGACGACGTGACGACCCCCGTCGACCTGCCGGGCCACGGTGTGCCCGACCCGGTCGTTGTGCACGCCGACATCGTGGTGCGCAACGACGAGGTCCTCGACACCCCGAGCGGCCTGTGGCGCCGCTGGAACCACGCCAGGGTGTCGCTCCGGCTCCGGGACGCCGTCATCGACCCGCCGGGTGTCGACGCCGCGGCACTGCTCGCCGGTGACGCCCACGTCGCTCGGGGCGAGCTCGAGTACCTGAACGAGCACGACGCCTGGGAGCTCCGCCTGCTGATCTCCCCCGTCGGTGAGGTCGCGATCCGGTTCCGGGGTGTCCGGGTGGCGATCCGGAGCGTCGCCGAGAGCGTGCACGCCGACCTCGAGGCGCGCCCGGCACGCGGCTGGCACGGCCCGGTGCCGGACGGCTGGGTCGAGTGGACGACCGAGGTGGTGCGGGCAGCGGCCTACGGCGACCTCGGCGGACTGCACCTGGCCGACGACGCGAGCGACGTCGACGACGTCGACCCCCGCTGGGGCTTCGCCCCACTGCACGCCGCCGCGTGGTTCGACCACCCCGAGATGCTCGAGGAACTCCTGCGCCGCGGGGCGACCCTGCAGCTGGAGGACACCGAGGGGCGGACGCCGCTGACGCTGGCGATCGACCGCGACGCGCGACGGGCGGTCGACGTGCTGGTCGCAGCGGGTGCCGACCTGGAGGCCCGTGACGGCGACGGCAACACCCCGATCGTCCGCGCTGCGTGGGGTGGGCACGCCGCGATCGTGCGTACGCTCGCCACCGCGGGTGCGGACACCAGGGCGCGCGGGTCACGAGGCGCGACGCTGCTGATCGCGGCCGTCGACTCCGGCGACCTCGACACGGTCCGGGTCGTGCTGTCGCTCGACGTCGACCGGGACGCCGTCGACGACGAGGGCTCGACCGCCGCGGACCGCGCGGAGCTGCTCCGCGAGACGGCCGTCGCCGATCTGCTCGCCGCGGCCTGAGCACGGCCCGCACCACGGCCCGTGCCCCGGCCACGTGCCGGGCGTGCGGAAGCGCGGCGGACGGGAGCAGGGCCTCCCGTCCGCCGCGCGCCTGCGGGGTCGACGGTCCTAGACGGTGACCGACTCGAGGGCGTTCTCCTGCGCGACCCGCCCGTACCAGCGGGCGGAGTCCTTCGGCGTGCGTTCGAAGGTCTCGCGGTCCCACGCGACCAAGCCGAACGTCGGGCGGAAGCCGGAGGCCCACTCGTAGTTGTCCAGGAGCGACCAGTGCTGGTAGCCGAGGACCTCGATGCCGTCCTCGATGCAGCGGTGGATGCCCTCGAGGGCGCCCTGCGTGTAGGCCTGCCGGCGGGAGTCGTCGGCGGTGGCGATGCCGTTCTCGGTGATCATCAGCGGGACGCCGCCGGAGAGCTCCCACGCGCTGCGGAGCCCGTCGGCCGAGGCCTCGGGGTAGAACTCCCAGCCGGTCAGGGTCGTCTCGACGTCGTCGGCGACGGGCAGGGGCCCGTCCGGACCGATGAACGTGCGGGTGTAGGCCTGCACGCCCAGGAAGTCGTCGCCGGCGGCCTGCTCGAGGTACCAGTCGTCGCGCGGGTACCCGTACTCGCGGAGCATGGCGTCCGCCCCGGGCTCGCCGGACGACTTGAAGGCCTGCGTCGCGATGGTCCAGCCGGACTGGAGGCCCGACACCTGTGACAGGACCTCGCGCGACCGCTTGTGGCTGGCCAGCAGGGCGTCGGCGACCCCCAGGTCCGGGTTCGGCAGGCCGAAGGCCACCAGGTTGGCCGCGTCCTCGCCGCCGGCGAGCATCGCCGCGATGTTCGGCTCGTTGATCGTGCAGACGTAGCGGACGCCGTCGTGCACCACGGGCAGCGCGGCCTCGGTGTAGCGGGCGAACAGGTCGGCGGCGTCGGGTGCCCGCCAGAAGCCGTCGCGTTCGAACCAGCGCGGCACCGTGAAGTGCATGAGGGTGACGATCGGCTCGATGCCGAACTCGTGGCAGGCGTCGACCACGCGGCGGTAGTGGTCGACCTCGGCACGGCTGACGAACCCGCGCTCGGGCTCGATGCGGGCCCACTCGATGCTGAACCGGTACGAGTTCAGCCCGAGCTCGGCGGCGATGCGGATGTCCTCGCGGTACCGGTGGTAGCTGTCCGCCGCGTCACCCGAGGGCTCGACGATGGTGGTGTCCGGCTCGTGCTCGTGCACCCACCAGTTGCTGTTGACGTTGTTGCCCTCGATCTGGTGGGCGGCGGTGGCGGCACCCCAGAGGAAGCCGTCGGGGAACTGCAGCGTGGAGATGATGGTGCCTTTCAGTGCTTGTTCGAGTCAGTGCTGGCTCAGGTCAGTGCTGGCTCAGGAATGCGTCGAAGACGGCGACCGTCCCGAGCGGGTTCTCGACCTGGGGGCCGTGGTAGCTCGCGGGGATGACGACGTACTCGGCGCCGGTCTGCTCGGCCATGGCCCGCTGCCACGGGATCGGCCAGGCGTTGTCCCACTCGCCGTGGGCGACGAGGACCGGCAGGCCGGTGGCGCGCAGGGCGTCGGAGGCGTCGGTGTGGTCCTCGAGGATGTGGCCACCGGCGACGACGCTGAGCGGGCTCGTCGCGTCGAAGCGGTCGCGCACCATCCGGACGTCGTCGGGCAGCTCGGCGTCGGGACGGTACGCCCAGAGCGGGTTCGTCGAGTCGAACAGCTGCCGGAGGTTCCCGCCGGTGTCGTGCAGGATCGTCAGCTCGGCGACCTTGCGGTACGGCCACCCGTGCGGCCCGGAGCAGAACTGCACGACGTCGCGGAACGCCGTCGGGTCCTGGAGCGCGGCGGCCCGGACGATCACACCGCCGAGCGAGTGCCCGACCAGGTGCACGGGGGCACCGTCGTCGAGCAGGCGCGCGACCCGGACGACGTCGGCGGCTTCTTCGTCGAGGGAGTAGTCACGGGGTTCGGTCGGTGCTGCCGAGTCGGCCTGACCGCGCCGGCTGATCGCGACCGCGGTCCACCCGGCGTCGCGGAGGACGGGCAGGAAGGTCCGCCAGTCCTCCTTCGAGCCCGTGTACCCGGGGACGATGAGCACGGTGCCCTTCGACACCCCCTCGGGCACGATCCGGTAGGCCGTGAGCCGCCCGACCGGGACGTCGATCCCGACGACGTCGACGCCGTCCGGGGTGGGCAGGTGTCCGAACGGCGGGACCGTCGGGAAGTCGTGCAGGTTCGTCATGCGCGCAGGGTCCTCCGCGGGTTGGGAACGGCGTCGAGGAGGGCGATCGTGTACGGGTCCTGCGGGTCCTGCAGCACCTGGGCCGTGTGACCCCGCTCGACCACGGCGCCCTCGTGGAGCACCATGATGTCGTCCGTGATGAGCCGCGCACTCAGCAGGTCGTGCGTGATGTAGAGCAGGGACACGCCCCACTGCTCGCGGAGGTCCTCGAGCAGTGCGAGTACACCGGCGCGCAGCGTCACGTCGAGCATCGAGACCGGCTCGTCGGCGATGATCACCTGCGGGTCGCTCGCGAGCGCCCGGGCGATCACCACGCGCTGCCGCTGCCCGCCGGAGAGCTGGTGCGGGAGCTTCTGGGCGAACTGCTCGACCGGGGTGAGCCCGACCGTCTCGAGCAGCTCGAGGACCCGACGTCGGGCATCGCGCCCGGTGAGCCCGGTGTAGTTCGCGATCGGCCGGGACAGCGTGTACTCGACCGTGTGCAGCGGGTTGAGCGCCGAGTACGGGTCCTGGAACACCATCTGGACCTCGGAGCGGAGGTCCCGCAGGCCGCGCTTGCCGAGGCGGGCGACGTCGAGGTCCCCGAACCGGACCGTGCCGGTGGTCGGCTTCTCGACGCCGGTGAGCAGCTTCGCGATGGTCGACTTGCCCGAACCGGACTGGCCGACCAGGGCGAGCGACTGCCCGGGCTCGAGGGTGAACGACACGTCGCGTACTGCTTGCACCGGCTGCTCGCCGCGGCGGGGTGCCGGGTAGGTCTTCACGATGTGGTCGACGACGATCGGGTTGCCGGCAGCACTGCGCTCGCGGGAGCCGACGGTGCTGAACGGCGAGGTCGTCTCCTGCCGCTTCTCGCCGGCCTCGGCGCGGAGCGAGCGGTCCGGGAAGCCCGGCAGCGACACCACCTCGGCGCGCGGGTCGGCGTAGTGCGACAGGAGCATCTGCGTGTACTCGTCCTGCGGGTCGCGGAGGATCTCGCGGGAGCCGCCGTCCTCGACGATGCGGCCCTCGTGCATCACGAGGACGCGCTCGGTGGCCTCGAGGACGATGCCGAGGTCGTGGCTGATCAGGATCGCCGTGAAGCCCTCGGTGCGCTGCAGCTCGATGATGGTGTCCATCACGGCGTGCTGCACGAGGACGTCGAGCGCCGTCGTCGGCTCGTCGAACACCATGAGCTGCGGCTCGAGCGAGAGCGCCAGGGCGATGGAGACGCGCTGCCGCATGCCGCCGGAGAGCTCCCCGGGGAACCGGGCGAGCATCGACGTCGGCAGCTTCACCTTCTCGATGAGCTCCTTCATCCGGGCGTCCCAGCGGTCGCGCGACACGTGGCCGTGCGCCTTGAAGACGTCGATGAAGTGGTTCCGGATCGTGCGCACCGGGTTGAGCGCGTTCATGCCGGACTGCAGCACCATCGCGAAGCCGCCCTGCCGCTGCTGGCGCAGGGCTTCGTCGTCGAGGTCGCGGATGTCCTTGCCCGCGAAGACGATGCTGCCACCGTTCGTGCGCGCCGGGGGCTTCTGCAGCCGGGTCAGCGCGTAGCCGAGCGTCGACTTGCCGGAACCGGACTCGCCGACCAGGCCGACGAACTCGCCCTTCTTCAGCTGGAACGACACGTGGTCGACGGCCTGGACGGCCGTCTGGCCGGCCGATTCGTAGACGACCGACAGGTCGCGGACGTCGAGCAGGACGGATGCGTCGCCCTGGTCGTGACGGGCGTCGGACCGGAGGCCCGTGGCGGCGCCGGTGGGCGCCTCCAGGCCGTCTGCCGGGTGCGTTTCTGGCAAGCCGCTCATGCGCGCTTCTCCTTACGGGGCCGTGCGCCGTCGCGCAGCCGCGGGTTGGACACGGCGTCGACGCCGAAGTTGATCAGGGTGAGGCTCATCGCGAGGAGCGCGATGCAGAGACCCGGCGCGAAGAGCAGGATCCACTGCCCGGTGAGGAGCGCGTTCGAGTTCTGCGCCCAGTACAGGATCGTCCCCCAGCTGACGATCGACGAGTCGCCGAGTCCGAGGAACTCGAGGCCCGCCTCGGCCAGGATCGCGCTGGTGGCCGCCCCGAAGAACGAGCCGACGATGAGGCTCGTCATGTTCGGCAGGATCTCGCGGAACACGATGCGCGTCGCGCCGTCCCCGGAGAACTGGGCGGCGGTGACGAAGTCCCGGCCGCGGAGCGACTGCGTCTGGGAACGGAGCACGCGAGCACCCCACGCCCAGCCGGTCACGACGATGACCGCGATGATCACCGCGATGCCGCCGTTCTGCAGGTACGCGGCGATGACGATCATCAGGGGCAGGCCCGGGATGACGAGGAACAGGTTCACGATGAACCCGATGACCTCGGCGATCCAGCCGCGGACGTAGCCCCAGCTGAGGCCGATCGCGACGGCGACGAGCGTGGACAGGATGCCCGCGACCGCGCCGACCATCACGGAGATGCGGGCGCCGTAGATGATCTGGGACAGGACGTCCTCGCCGGCGGCGGTGGTGCCCATCCAGTGGTCGGCCGTCGCGTCGGCGGACCGGGCGAAGCCGTTCTGGCTGGCGCCGTACGGGGCCAGGAGCGGGGCGAAGACCGCGACGAACACGAAGACGCCGAGGATGATGATGCCGATCCGGGCCTTCTTGTTCGACCAGACGACGCCGAACTGGCGGGCCGCGGCGCGCCACTTGGACGGCGCCTGCTGTTCTTCGTTGGGTGCGTTCTCTTGCGTGCGCACCGACACGGTTGCGTTGGTCATCGACGTGCCCCCGGGTGCTTGATGTGGGCGCAGCACGCCGCCTTCGTGATGTTGTTGGTCATCGACGCGTCCTCGGGTCCAGGACGCCGTACATGACGTCCACGATGAAGTTGGCGATGAGCACCGACACGGTGATCATCAGGAAGAGGGCCTGCATGAGCGGGTAGTCCTGCCCGATCACAGCGTTGAACAGCAGGTAGCCGATGCCCGGGTAGCCGAAGACCTGCTCGACCAGGACGGAACCGCCGACCACGCCGCCGAGCGCCAGACCGAAGCCGGTCAGGTTCGGCAGGATCGCGTTGCGGGCCGCGTAGCGGATGGCCACGGTACGTCCGCGGAGGCCGTTGGCCTCGGCGAAGGTCACGTAGTCGTCACCGAGGGTGTTGATCATCGCGTTGCGCATGCCGATGATCCAGCCACCGAGGCTCGTCACCAGGATCGTGACCGCCGGCAGCACCGCGTGCTGCAGTGCGTCGCCGAAGAAGGCACCGTTCAGGCCGGGCGTCGTCGTCGCCGAGTAGGCGCCCGTGGTCGGGAACCAGTGCAGCACGTAGCCGAGGAAGAACAGCAGCAGCAGGGCGGTCCAGAAGTACGGGAACGTCGACATGAAGCTGCCCGACAGGGTGGGCAGTGAGTCGAGCCAGGTGCCGCGCTTCCACGCCGCCGCGACACCGATCAGGGTGCCGAGGACGAACGCCAGGATCGTGACGACCCCGACGAGGATCAGCGTGTAGGGCAGGGCCTTCGACACGAGGTCACCGACGGGCCGCGGGTAGAACGTGTAGCTCGTGCCGAAGTCGAGGGTGATGACCTGGTGCAGGTAGCTGACGTACTGGTCCCAGAGGTTGCCGGTCGGCACCCCGAGCTGGGCTTCGATGGCCTTCTTGGTGGCGTCGGTGACCGGGCCGTTCTGGCTGAGCTTCGCGAGTGCGGCGTCGGCCGGGCTGCCGGGCATCAGGCGCGGGAGCACGAAGTTCAGCGTGACCGCGGCCCAGAGGGTCAGGACGAAGAGGACGAGTTTCTGGAGGATGTACTTCACTTCTGGTCCTCCTGCTCCGAGGCGTCCTGCTCCTGCAGGATCTGCTTGCCGGCCGCGCTGTCGCGCAGACGGAGCTTCGTGAAGATGAGCAGCGGTGCCGAGTCGTAGTTCTGCGGTGCCATGTAGGGGTCCTTCGCGCTCGGCCAGCCGACGAACTTGCCGGTGTTGAACAGGCCCCAGAGCCCGCCGTAGTACATGCCGATGACGGGGAGCTCGTCGTAGACGGTCTGCTGCAGCTGGTCGAGGATCTCCTGCTGCTTCGCGGTGTCCGTCGTCGCCTTGTACTCGTCGAGGAGCTTCTGGGTGTCGGCGTCCTTGTACCGCTCGTAGTTGTTCACGGTCGACTTGCCGACGGGCTGGTAGAACTCGCTGCTGAGCAGGGAGTTGAACGCCTGGTAGACGTCACCGTTGCCCATGCCGCCCATCGCCATGTCGAACGTGCCGTTGTTGATGTTCTGCTGGTACCCGGCGGGCTGCGGCGCCTGGATCGTCACCTTGATGCCGATGGCCGTCAGTTCGCGGCGGACCTCCTGCGCGGCGCGGAGCCAGTCGGAGTAGCCGTTCGCGGTCATGATCGTGATGGCGAGCTGCTTGCCGTCCTTGACGACCTTGCCGCCCTGCACGGTGTACCCGGACTTCTCGAGGCTCGCGAGCGCTGCCTTCGTGTCCTGCGTGATCATGCCCTTGTCGGGGATGTCCGGGTTGAGGTAGCGCTCCTGGTTCGGCAGGATCAGGCCGGTCTGGCCCGCCGCCGACAGGTTGCCCTCGGACGCGGTCTCGGCGATGGCGTCACGGTCGAGCGCGAGCGAGATGCCCCGGCGGACGTTGACGTCGTTGTACGGCGCCTTCGTCAGGTTCGGGATGAGGCCGATCACACCGCCGGCCGGGAACCACCACTCGTTCGTCTTCGACGCGGCACCCCAGGTGCCCTTGACGTCGGAGATGAACGAGTACGCCCAGTCGTAGCCGCGGGTGACGGTGTCGAGCTGCGTGTTCGTCGCCGGCAGGATGAGGTGCTTGATGGCGATCTTGTCGGCCTGCCAGTACTTCGGGTTCTTGTTCATCGAGTACTGCTGGTCGGTGTAGTTGCCGAGGACGAACGGCCCGGTGCCGACCGGGTTCGGGTCGCGCCAGGTCGTCGGATCCTCCACGCCACCCCAGTGGTCCTCGCCGAGGATGTACGTCTGCCCGATGATCGTCAGGCTCGGGACGTCCTCGCTCTTGAGGTGGAAGACGACGTGGTCGCCGTCCTGCTCGATGCTCTTGATGTGCTGCCAGGCGCCCTTGACGTCCATGGCGGGGAACTTCTTGAGCAGGTCGAAGGTGAAGACGACGTCCTTCGCGCTGAACGGCGAACCGTCGGACCACTCGACACCCGAGCGGATCGTCATGTCGATCGTCTTCGCGTCGGGCTGGCTCCACGCGCTGGCGAGCCACGGGTTGCGCTTGCCGTCGAGGGGGTTCACCTCGATGAGGGGCTCGTACATCCACTTGGAGGCCGTGCGGGCGTTCGCGATGTACGGGTTGAAGTTGCGGTCGAACAGCGGGTTGCCGCGGTCCGCGTTGATGAGCATCGTGTCCTTGCCGATGGTGGGATCGGGTTCGGATCGGACCTGGATGCTGCAGCCGGTGGCCACGAGGGCCACTGCTGCGAGGCCGGCGATGGCCGCGACGAGGCGGCCTCGGCGGCGGGGGCCTGGGTCACGCGTGCCGCGCGTGCGCTGTGGGGGAAGCGTCATTGCTCGGTCGACCTCCATGTCGATTCGGTACGTGCTCAATGTATGCGCTTACATCGCGGCGTGCAACTGCGGGCGTTGTTTCGCGGGGCGGCACGGTGCGAGGTGTCGGCGGCGTGGGGCGTCGCACGGTGCGAGGGGGCCGCGCGTGGTGCGAGGTTCCGTCCATGGTGCGAGGTCGCGAGGCTCGCACCGAACACGGAACCTCGCACCACACGCCCCTCGCACGGTGCGAGGCACGCACGCCTACAGCGCGGGCGGGCAGCTCTCACGCAGCAGCACCTCGACGGGCAGGCGCACGGCGCGCGGCGGCCCCTCGCGGCGCTCCAGCCGGTCCACGATCGCCAGGACGGCAGCACGGCCGAGCGCCCCCATCGGCTGGTGCACGGTCGTCAGGCGCGGCGACGAGAACCGGCCGGCGTCGATACCGTCGAACCCGGTCACGACGAGGTCCTCGGGCACGCGGAGCCCCCGGGCAGCGGCGGCGTCGAGCACACCGAGCGCGGACTGGTCGTTCGAGCAGACGACGGCGCGCGGGACGTCGTCGGCCAGCAGCGACACCGCGAGCTCCCGCGCCCGGGCCCGCCCGAAGTCGCCGTGCACGGTGCGCACCGCCGAGGCCGGCACCCCGTGGTCGGCCAGCGCCGCACGGAACCCCGCCGAGCGCTCCATGTCGTCGGGCGAGTCGATCGGCCCCGCCACGTACGCGAGGGACCGGATCCCCAGGCGCCCGATCACGTGCGACGCCAGGGTCCGCATGCCCGCGGCGTTGTCCACGCTCACCGAGTCGAACCCGTGCGAGCGCCGGTCGTCGGCGAGGACCACGACGGGGATGCGGCGGGCGACGTGCTCGAGCAGGTCGTCGGGCACGGTCTGCGCCAGCACGGCCAGCCCGTCGACCCGGCCGGCGACGTCGTTCACGATGACGTCGCGCGACGACCCCCGCCCGGCGGCGACCATGAGCGCGAGGCCACGCTGCCAGGCCTCGGTCTCGGCACCGCGCAGGACCTCGTCGAAGTACAGGTTGGACGAGAACGGCTGCGTCACGTGCCGCCGGTCGTCGACCACGCGGACGCCGCCGTCGGTGACCAGGTCCGGCCGCTCGTCGGGCACCACGTCGAACCCGGGCAGCAGCAGTCCGACGACGCCGGTGCGCTTGCCGGCGAGGGCCCGGGCATTGCCGGACGGGACGTAGCCGAGGCTCCGGATCGCCGCCTGCACGCGGTCCCGGGTGCCCTCGCGGACGGCGTCGGGCGTGCGGAGCACGCGCGAGACGGTGGCGATGGAGACGCCGGCTGCAGAGGCGACGTCGTAGACCGTGGGAGGTGCGGTGCGCTGGTCGGCCAACCCGTGCCTCCCCTTCGACGTCCGCTGGTGCCGCGCCTCGCGCTGTGCGGCCGGACCATCCTAGGCATGCCGTGTGCCGGGAGTTCTCCACACGGCGCCGGAAACGCTTGCGGGACAGCGGGGGTCGCGCGACACTGTTCCGACCTCAGTACGTCCCGTGAGGAAGTGCACCAGCGGGCCGCGTGCCCGCACCGATCAGGTTGCCCACACGCAGGGGAAGGACACGACATGTCACAGTCGACACGTTCCGGGAGCAAGCTCGCACTCCGCGCGAGCCACGACGAGGCCGAGGTGCGCGACGCGCTGCTCGAACGCACGGATTCGATCCGCACGTTCGACGACCTCGACGCGCCGCAGGAGACGACGGACCTGCGCTAGCGGCTCGCGCCCGGCCTCCCCCCGGACACGGCCAGGAGGCCCGGGCAGGCGCCCGCAGACCGCTCACGTCCGCGGGCACTCAGCGCTCGGTCGCGCCCACGATCGTCATGCCCGCCCCGCGCAGGCGTCGGCGCTCCTGCGCGATCCAGCTGAGCAACCGGTCGTTCGTGCCGGCGACGTGGGCGGCCACGAGTTCCGCTGCGCGGTCGGCGTCGCCGTCGCGCACGGCGTCGATGATGGCGCTGTGTTCGTCCCATGCGGCGTCGCGCGCCTCGGGCGTGCGGACCTCGATCCAACGAGTGCGCTCGAGCCGCGTCAGGGCGTCGGCGATGGCGTCGGTGACGAACCGGTTGCCCCCGAGCGCGGCGAGGTCGAGGTGGAATGTCGACCCCATGCGGATGCCGGCCTGCTGGTCGGGGGTGGGCTGGAGCGCGTCGAGGTGCCCGCGGACCTCCGCCAGCTGCTCGGGGGTGGCACGCTGGACGGCCAACCGAACGGCAGCGGGCTCGAGGATGCCGCGGAGTTCGGCGAGCGAGGCGATCTCGTCGAGGTCGATCGGGGTGACCGTCCACGAACGACCCTCGTGCAGGATGAGCCCCTCGCGCTCGAGCCGCGACAGTGCGGCGCGGACCGGCGTGCGCGAGGCGTGGAACCGTGCCTCGAGCCCCCGCTCCGAGATGCGCTCCCCCGGTGCGATGTCGAGGGTCAGGATGGCTGCGCGCAGGTTGTCGTAGAGCTGGGCCGTCTGCGACACGGGCGCGGCGTCGGTCGTGTCGGTCACGGCGGACAAGCCTAGCGGCGCGACGGCGGGAATGGTATACCGTTCTGGTATACCAATCCGTTCCGCGATGGAACGACGACGAAACGGCCGACACGACCCATGCGCACGACCGACGCCCCGCAGCGATCCTCCACGACGCCGCCGGTCTCCGCCCGCGCCTGGACGATGCTCGCCCTCGGGGTCGCGGCCCAGGCGGCGGGGACGCTCGTCGTGTCCGCGCCGGCGCTCCTCATCCCCCACCTGCTCAGCCGCGGCACCTCCCTGCCGGTCGCCGGGGTCCTCGCCGCCGCCCCGACCTTCGGCATGGTCCTGACGCTCATCGCCTGGGGCGCGATCACCGACCGGTTCGGCGAGCGCGTCGTCATCGCCGGCGGACTCGTGCTCACCACGCTGGCCGTGGTCGCCGCCTGGCTGGCCGCGGGCGACCCGGTGCTGCTCGGGTTGGCGTTCCTGGCCGGCGGGATGACGAGTGCCTCGACGAACGCCGCGAGCGGTCGGGTCGTGGTGGGGTGGTTCCCGAAGGAGCGCCGGGGACTCGCGATGGGCATCCGGCAGATGTCGCAGCCGCTCGGGGTGACGCTCGCGGCGGTCACGGTGCCGCAGCTCGCCGAGGGCTCCGGGATCCGCGCGGCCCTGGTCCTGCCGATCGTGCTGTGCGCGGTGCTCGCCGTCTGCTGCGCGATCGGGATCACCGACCCGCCACGCCCTGCCCGGGCAACGGTGCCGACGGCGGCGACCGCGAACCCCTACCGCTCGAGCGGGTTCCTGTGGCGGGTGCACGCGGTGTCGGTCCTGCTCGTGGTGCCGCAGTTCACCCTGTCGACGTACGGGCTCGTCTGGCTCGTGGGCCTCGGCTGGTCGACACCGGCGGCCGGGCTGCTGGTCGGCGCCGCGCAGTTCGTCGGGGCGATCGGCCGGATCCTGGTCGGTGGCTGGAGCGACCGGGCCGGGTCGCGGGTCGGACCCCTCCGGATCGTCGCGGTGAGCGCCGCGGTGGTGATGGCGGTGCTCGCGGTCGTCGACGCGACGCACCTGGCCGGGGCTGCGGTGTTCTTGGTGCTCGCGACGAGCGTGACGGTCGCCGACAACGGGCTGGCCTACACGTCGGTCGCCGAGGCGGCGGGACCGTTCTGGTCGGGCCGGGCACTCGGGGCGCAGAACACCGGGCAGTTCATCGCGGCGAGCGCCGTCGGTCCGGGCATCGGCGCCCTGGTCGGTGCGCTCGGCTTCGCGGCGTCGTTCGGCATCGTGGCGGTGCTCCCGCTGCTCGCGGTCCCGCTGGTGCCCCGACGCGACCGTTCGCACGACTGACCGCGAACGACGCCGTCAGCCTTGGCCGCGGCGCGCTCGTCAGCCCTGTTCGTGGTCCGCGCGCTCGGGGTCGTCCTGGGAGTCCCGTCGGCGGTCCTGCATGAGCTCCTTCGTCCGGAGCAACCGCAGTGCCGTCACGAGCACCAGCCCACCGAGGACGTTGAACAGCAGCGTGTACCCGAACCAGCCGAGCCACTGCCCGTAGGTGATGTCCGCGCCCGACTGGATCGCCCCGAAGACGAGCAGCGAGTCGAGGATCGAGTGGAAGAGCTGCAGCCCGGCGAGCAGGAAGCCTCCGGCGACGGCGGCGACGAGCTTCGCGGGGTCCGAGTCGGTGCCCTGCTGCATCCGCGTCATCAGGGTGATGGTGCTGCCACCCAGGACCGCCAGCACGATGCTCTGCAGTCCGAACGGCGCGTCGACGTAGTGGTGCGCCGACTCCGAGAGCGTGGCGTGCCACTGCGGGAACGCCTGGACGACGAGCCACATGAACACCCATCCCCCGGCCAGGTTCGCCACGAGGGTGCCGCCCCACAGTCGCACGAGCTGCAGGACGGTCCCCTCGCGGGCGACCACGGCCGCGACCGGCATCAGGAAGTTCTCGGTGAAGAGTTCGCTGTGCGCCAGGTGCAGCGCGATGAAGCCGATGCCGAAGGCCAGCCCGGCGAGCAGGTGGCTGTCGGTCTCGGTGAGCACGCCGAGGTACGCCATCACCCCGAGACCGACCTCGAGGCCGCCGAAGAACCCCGTGACGAGGACGGCCCGGGTCGTCCGTTGCAGCCGCTCCGCGCCCTCCTCGATGGTCGCGTCGAAGGACTCCGCGAGTTCGTCCTCCACGGGTGCGTCACTGGTGCCGAGCTCACGTCGGCGGTCGTCGGTCATGGCCGGGACGCTATACGCGGCCGTCGTGGCGGCCCGCAGGATCGCGCCGAGACGGACGGGAGGCCCGGTACCAGCTGGCACCGGGCCTCCCGTCCGTCGTCCGGTCACCGCTCAGGCGGCCGGCACCGCCGGTCCCACCGGCCACCGCAGCAACGCCGCGGCGGGCGCACCGTTGGGCAGCGACGCGGCGTTCACGAGCAGCAGTTCCGCGTCGGTGAGGGCGACCGCCCGGACGATCGCGCACACGGCCGGGACCGGTCCGATGACCGGTGCGCCCGCCGCCTGCTCGGGTGCCGTGGCGATCCACGGCACCGCTCCCAGCGCGAGTAGGGTGCGGTCGCCGATCGCGGCGGCGTCGATCGCGACGACCGAGGCCTGCGCCTGCTGCAGCGCCTCGACGACGGAACCGAGGCCGGCGACCGTCTGGTTGTCCCCGCGACCGACGTGGGTGCGGAGCAGGTCCTCGAAGTCGTGCCGGCGGGTCGCGATGACCCGCGCGAGCGCGATGTCGACGTGCTCGACGAGCGCGGTCTCCGACGCATCCGACGCCCGGGTGTCGACCGGGACCTCGGAGACGACGGCGCGCGCCTCGGTGGACAACTGGTCGAGCAGGAGCCCCCGTGCGCGGATGTCCCCCGCGACCACGATGAGCTTCGGCTGCAGCCGCCGGAACGCCTCGTCGACGGCCGTGGCGACCTCGTTCTGGTTGTCGCGCCAGATCTCCTCGGTGTGGTGCTGCCACCGCAGGTGCGACCAGCCGCCGCCCTGGAACTTGTGGAGCGTGTCGGTGCGGCCCTGCACGCGCTGCTCGTCGCGCCGGTCCGGCACGTCGGCGTGGCCCAGGCGGTAGGCGCGGTAGCCACCGCCCTCGCGACCGACCTCGACGATCAGGAACGGCAGGTCGAGGGGCCGGTGTGCCAGGAGCGGCAGCAGGTCGGGCACGGGGTCGTGGCCGATCGACGTCGGGGCGTGCATCGCCCCGGGCAGGACCTCGCTGAGCACGAGTTCGCCGTCGTGCACGAGCACGTACCGGCTGACCGGCGCCGGCACCCCGGGAGTCTCCTCGAGCTCGGCCATCACCGTGTCGATGACCTCGGCGTCCGCCCCGGCCGACCGCAGCACGTCCTCGGCCTTCCGGCGCTGCAGGGCGGCGAGGTGCTGCGGGTCCTCACGGTCACCGGACGCGTCGACGTAGGCCCACGTCCACGTTCCCCCGCGCTTCAGGCGTTCGGCGATCCCGGACTGCAGGTGCGGGGCGTCATTCTGCGTCAGAGCCATCGGCGCTGCCCTCCCCGGTCTCGGTGCGGTACACGGTCGCGTCGGCTCCGTCGCCCTCGCCGGTGGGCAACGGGTCGGCACGGTCGGCGTCGTCCTCGGGGAGCACGTCGGTGGTGTCGTCCTGCAGCTCGCCCTCGAGCTCGCCGTCGTAGCCCGACGCGGCGAGGGTCTCCGGGTCGTCGGTGTCGTCGGGGACCGGCTCGGACTGCCGGAACTCCTCGACGTGGGCGTTGCTGCCGTGCCCCTCGACGATGCTCTGCGCCTCGTGCGCGAGCTGCTCGTCGAGTTCGGGGCGATGGGTGGTGTTCCCGCGTTCGGTCATCGCTTCTCCTCCCGGTCGTGCCACCGGCGGCCTTCGCCGCCCGGGGCGTCGGTGTCTGCTCTGTGACCCACGGTCCGCGCCCGGGCCTGGGGCCGTTCCAAGGTGCGCGGGAACGCGCAGTGTCGGTACGGTCACGAAACCACAACGGCGTTCGGTTCTGTGGTTGGGTGTGGACAACCCCGATCAACGACGAACGGAGTGCGGCAATGGCGCCACGACCACGACCCATCACGAGACGACACCTGTTGGGCTTCGGCCTCGGCACCGCGGCGGCGGGACTCCTCGCCGGCTGTGCGGTCCCGGGCTCGAACAACGTCAACAAGGCGGCCCTCGTGCCCGCCGCGGCCTCGGGTGAGACCGTCCAGCTCACCTACTGGGCCTGGCTCAAGGACCTGCAGAAGGTCTGCGACGTCTGGAACAAGACACATCCGAACATCCAGGTGTCGGCGAACTGGATCCCCGGCGGCAACAGCGGCGGGTACCAGAAGATGTACTCCGCGCTCGCGGCCGGCGGCGGCCCGGACATCGGGCAGGTCGAGCTCCGGCAGATCCCCGAGTTCATGCTCGCCAACGGCCTGGTCGACCTGGCCCGGTACGGCGCGAAGGACTTCGAGTCGGAGTACGACGAGGCCGCGTGGGCGCAGGTGTCGTTCGTCGACGGCATCTACGGCATCCCGCAGGACACCGGCCCGATGGGGTTCTACTACCAGACCGCGCTCCTGGAGCAGGCCGGCGGCGAACCCCCGACGACGTGGGACGAGTGGCGTGACCTGGCCGAGAAGGTCCGGAGCACCGGGAAGCAGAACTACCTCGAGGTGTTCCCGGTCGCCGACGCCTCACCGTTCGCCGCGTACGCACAGCAGGCCGGCGCGCGCTGGTTCAAGGTCGACGGCGACGAGTGGGTCGTCGACATGACCGACGACAAGACCCTGATGGTCGCGGACTTCTTCGACGGCGTGATCGACGACAAGCTCGTCGACACGAGTGCCGGCGCGTACTCCCCCGGGTGGTACGCCGCGGCCGCGAGCGGCAAGATCGCCGCGGTCACCAGCGCGAGCTGGGGTGACGCCCTGATCGAGTCGGTGCAGGGCGGCGAGGGCAAGTGGAAGGTCGCCCCGATGCAGAAGTGGGGCGCCGACGGCTTCGGCTCGAGCGCCATCGGCGGTTCAACGGCCGCGGTGCTGGCGAACGCGAAGCACCCGAAGGAGGCGCTCGAGTTCATCACGTGGATGACCACCTCGAAGGAGGGCATCGACGCGATGATCAAGTACTGCGGCATCGGCTGGTCGCCCGCGGTCGACTACATCGGGGCGCAGCGCGAGAAGCCGTCGAAGTGGTTCTCCGGCCAGAACTACAACGAAGAGGTCTTCGTGCCGGCGTCCCAGGAGCAGAACGTCGAGTGGTCGTGGTCCCCGGTGACCCAGTCGGCCTTCACGTCCCTGCAGAACCAGTTCCGCCGCAAGCTCACCTCGGGCCTGAAGCTCAGTGACGCCGTGGAGCTCGCACAGCGGGAGATCGTCCAGTCCTTCAAGGACAAGGGCCTCAGCGTCAGGACGGCACGATGACCCAGCAGACCACCACCCCACGGTCCACCGGTCGACCGGCCGACGGCACCCCCGCGTTCCGCACGAGCACGAAGGCCACGAGCGCGCAGAAGCGTGCTCCGTGGATCCTGCTCGCCCCGTTCCTGGCCCTGTTCATGCTGACGTTCGTCATCCCGATCATCAGCGCCCTGTTCCAGTCGTTCACCACCGTCGACCGCGAGGGTCTGTTCGGCGAGGACGGCGTCGTCGGCCGGTTCGCCGGGTTCGACAACTACGCGATCGCCCTGCAGGACAGCGGGTTCGTCGCCTCGATCGGCCGCATGCTGCTGTTCGGCATCGTCCAGGTCCCGGTGATGATCATCGCCTGCACGATCCTCGCGCTGCTGCTCGAGTCGGCGAGCGCCCGCTGGCCGGGCTTCTTCCGGGCGCTCTACTTCATGCCGTACGGCGTCCCCGGCGTCATCGCCACGATCCTGTGGTCGTTCCTGTACGTGCCCGGCCTGTCGCCGATCGTGTCGCTGCTGCAGTCGATGGGGCTGCAGCCGGACTTCCTCGGCGCCAACAGTGTGCTGTGGTCGATCGCGAACATCGTCACGTGGACCTACACCGGCTACAACATGCTCATCATCGTGGCGCAGCTGAAGTCCATCCCCGGCGAGGTCTACGAGGCCGCCAAGGTCGACGGTGCGAACGCGTTCCAGGTCGCGTGGCGGATCCAGATCCCGCTCATCGCGCCGGCCCTGGTGCTCACGACGGTGTTCTCGATCATCGGCACCCTGCAGCTCTTCGCGGAGCCGCAGATCCTGTCGACCGTGGCCCCGGCGATCGACACCGAGTACACGCCGAACTACGCCGCCTACACGAACGCGTTCGCGTTCAACGAGTACGGCGTCGCGAGTGCGCAGGCGGTCATCATCGCCCTGGCCGCGTTCATCCTGTCGTTCGCGTTCCTCGCGCTGACGAACCGGCCACCCAAGGACGAACGCGACCGGCGCAAGCGCGCACGGCGCGACGGCCGGGAGGCCCGCACCGCGCTCCGGACGCGCGCTGCGGCGGGCAGCAACGGTACTTCCCAAGCCGCACCGGGCCTCCAGGCCAGGTCCGGTCTGCAGAACGGAACGAAGGGGGCCGACGCATGACCAGCGAAGCCATCGAAGCGCCAGCCACGGCGAAGACCTCCGTCCCGGTCGACACCACGTCGATCTCGGCGCACCAGCGACGGAAGCTCGACCGGTCGCCGCGCTCGCAGATCGTCGTGACGGGGATCCTCGTCATCGCCGCGCTGTACTTCCTCGTCCCGCTCTACTGGGTGATCATCGCCGCGACGAAGACCACGGGGGCACTGTTCTCCACCCCCGGGTTCTGGTTCGGCGGCGAGTTCGCGCTGTGGAGCAACCTGCAGCAGGTGTTCACCTACGACGGCGGCATCTTCGTCCGGTGGATCGCGAACAGCGTCCTGTACTCCGGCGTCGGTGCGGTCCTGGCCACCTACTTCGCCGCGGCCGGCGGGTACGCGCTGGCGAAGTACGACTTCCGGGGGCGCCAGTTCGTGTTCGGCACGATCCTCGGCGGCGTACTCGTGCCCGGGACCGCGACGGCACTGCCGCTGTTCCTGCTGTTCTCGTCGATGGGCCTGACGGACACGTACTGGAGCGTGCTCATCCCGAGCCTGGTGTCGCCGTTCGGGCTGTTCCTGTGCCGGGTGTACGCCGCCGCGTCGGTGGACACCACCCTGCTCGAACAGGCACGCATCGACGGTGCCGGTGAACTGCGGATCTTCCACACCGTGGTGCTCCGGCAGATGACCCCGGCGCTCGTCACCGTGTTCCTGTTTCAGGTGGTCGGGATCTGGAACAACTTCTTCCTGCCGCTCATCATGCTGGCAGACCAGAAGCTGTACCCGATAACACTGGGTCTGAACAACTGGCGCTCGCAGGTCGACCGCCTGCCGGAGTTCTACCAGCTCACCACCGGCGGGGTGCTCGTCTCGGTCATCCCGCTCGTCATCGCCATCATCGTCCTCCAGCGCTTCTGGCGTGGAGGCCTCACGGAAGGATCGGTCAAGGGTTGACCCACTCCGCACTCTCGTCCACCGCACCCGGCTCCGACTCGAGGCTGGCACCCCGTGCCTGGCTGCACACCGACGCCCCGTCCCTGTCGCTGAACGGGGACTGGCGGTTCCGGTGGTCGCCCGTCGCCTCGGTCTCCGAGGACTTCGCGACCGAGGGTGGGGAGGACGACGACCCGGCCTGGGGCGAGCTCCCGGTGCCGTCGCACTGGGTGCTGCACGGGCACGGCGCTCCGAGCTACACGAACCTGCAGTACCCGTTCCCGATCGACCCGCCGCACCCGCCGGAGGAGAACCCGACCGGTGACCACCGCCGCACGTTCGAGCTGCCGTCGTCGTTCGACGGTGCCGGCCGGGTGCTGCTGCGGTTCGACGGGGTCGAGTCGCACTTCCGGGTGTGGCTGAACGGGACGCTCGTGGGGTGGTCGACGGGCTCGCGCCTGGCGACCGAGTTCGACGTCACCGAACTGGTGCGCCCGGGGGCGAACGAGCTCGCGGTCCGGGTGCACCAGTGGTCGGCGGCGTCCTACCTGGAGGACCAGGACCAGTGGTGGCTGCCCGGCATCTTCCGCGACGTCACCCTGCTCGCCCGACCCACGGCGCCGATCGACGACGCGTTCGTGCGCGCCGGTTGGCGGGCGACGCTCGGCACGGCTGCCTCGTCCGGCACCGCGGCGTCGGGACGGCCGGAGACGGGGACCGGCACGATCACGTTCCCGACGCTCGACGCGGTGTTCCCGGTGCGGTTCGCGGTGCCCGACCTGGGCGTCGACGTGACCTGGGCCACGGCGGACGACGTCGCGCCGATCGAGGTCGAGGGTGTCGAGCCGTGGAGTGCCGAGCTACCGAAGCTGTACGACGCGACGCTGTCGACCGGTTCCGCGGCGGGCGGCTCGGGCGGCTCGGGCGGTGCCGCCGGTGGCGCCGGTGGCGAGACCGTCTCGCTCCGGCTCGGGTTCCGCACCGTGTCGATCGTCGGCGACCGGTTCCTGGTGAACGGCGAGCGCGTGGTGTTCCACGGCGTGAACCGGCACGAGACCCACCCCGTGCGCGGCCGGGTGTTCGACGAGGAGCACGCCCGCGCCGACATGGCGCTGATGAAGCGGAACAACGTCAACGCCATCCGCACCTCGCACTACCCGCCGCACCCCCGCGTGCTCGACCTGGCCGACGAGCTCGGGTTCTGGGTGATCCTGGAGTGCGACCTGGAGACCCACGGGTTCCTGTTCACCGACTGGGTCGGCAACCCCTCCGACGACCCGGCGTGGGCCGAGGCCTACCTCGACCGCATCGCCCGCACCGTCGAGCGCGACAAGAACCACGCGTCGATCGTGATGTGGTCGCTCGGCAACGAGTCCGGCACCGGTCGGAACCTCGCGGCGATGTCGCAGTGGGTGCACGACCGCGACGCCGAGCGCCCCGTGCACTACGAGGGTGACTACACGGGCGAGTACACCGACGTCTACTCGCGGATGTACCCGACGCTGCAGGAGACCGAGTCAATCGGCGGCGGCACCCCGACGCCCCTGCTCGGCTGCGGCCCGGCCGAGGCCGCACGGCAGCGGTCGAAGCCCTTCATCCACTGCGAGTACGTGCACGCGATGGGCAACGGCCCCGGGCAGATCGCCGAGTACGAGGCCCTGGTCGACCGGTACCCACGGCTGCACGGCGGGTTCGTGTGGGAGTGGCGGGACCACGGCCTGCTCGCGAAGACGCCGACGGGCGAGGACTACTACGCCTACGGCGGGGACTTCGGCGAGGTCGTGCACGACGGCGACTTCGTGATGGACGGCCTGGTGCTGCCCGACGACACCCCGACGCCGGGGCTCGCCGAGTTCGCCGCCGTCGTGGCTCCGATCCGGCTCGCGGTCTCGGACACCACGGTGCTGGTCGAGAACCGGTACCACTCGGCCTCGACCGCCGGGCTCCGGCTGTGCTGGACCCTGTCGCGGAACGGCGTCGTCGAGGCCTCGGGGCGCCTGTCCACGGGCATCGTCGCCGCCCGGGAGTCGGCGACGGTCCCGGTGCCCTCCGAGGTGCTCGAGGCGGCCACGTCCGAACTCGCACCCGGCGACGAACTCTGGTTCGACCTGACCGTGGAACTGGCGGGGCCGACCGCGTGGGCGGACACCGGCCACGTCCTCGCACGCACCCAGCGGCTCGTCGCGGCGCGCGCGGCGGACGCACCACGGGCCTCCCGGCAGGGGTGGGACGGCGACCACCTGGGTGACGGCATCTTCAACGCCCGCGGCGACCTGGTGTCGTGGAAGGGCCACGAGGTCGCCGGGCCCCGTCTGGAACTCTGGCGTGCACCGACGGACAACGACAGCCTGGCGTCACAGGGCGGCTACGAGACCGCGGACCCGGTGCTCACGCACGGGGTCGGCGACCCGACCGCTCCCCCGTCGGCGACGCGCTGGCGCGACCGAGGGCTGGACCGGCTGACGCACCGGCTGGTGTCGGTGTCGCGGACCGACTCCGGTCTGGAGCAGCGGGTGCGCGTCGCGGCGGCGAACAGCGGGTGGGGCCTCGAGGTCACGCACCGCTGGACCCTGACGTCCGACGGGCTCGTGCTGCAGACCGACGCCGTGCCGTTCGGTGCCTGGGACGTCACGTGGCCGCGGATCGGGGTGCGGTTCGACCTGCCGGCATCGCTGGCGGATGGGGACGCGACCTGGTTCGGGACCGGACCGCTGGAGTCGTACGCCGACTCGTCGCACGCTGCCCGTGTCGGCCGGTTCACCGCGCCGGTGCGGTCACTCGGGGCGGAGTACTCGCGGCCGCAGGAGACCGGGCACCGGCCTGGCCTGCGGGAGCTGTCCGTCGGGCCGTTCACCGTGTCGACGGTCGGGTCGCACCGTGCGGGGTTCACCCTGTCGCCGTGGACCGCGCAGCAGATCGACCGCGCCGAGCACCCGTACGAGCTGCCGACGTCCGACCACCTGTACCTGTACCTCGACGCCGCGCAGCACGGGCTCGGCAGCCGGGCGTGCGGGCTCGACGTGCTGCCGGAGCACCAGCTCTGGCCGCAGGCGTTCAGTTGGAGCGTGCTGCTGGGCTAGGCGGGGTCGGCTCTCTCGGAACCAGGTTTCGGACACAGCACCGCGCATCGGCGTGGTTCCGTGTCCGGAACCTGGTTTCGTCGTTTCGCGCCGCGCGCCGCGACCGCGCCCGCGACCGCGCTGCCTACGCGCCGGCGGACAGGGCCCGCAGGGCCTCGGGGTCGCTCGCGTTCAGGAAGTCGGTCAGGCGCTCGGCCTCGCCCGGCTCCTCGATCGCCTCGGCCGCACGGCGCAGGGCGAACAGCGCCCGCAGCACGCCACGGTTGGGCTCGTGCAACCACGGCACCGGACCGACACCGCGCCAGCCGGCCTTGCGCAGGGCATCGAGCCCACGGTGGTACCCGACACGGGCGTACGCGTAGGACTCGAGGGTCGCGCCGCGCGCCCACGCCTCGTCGGCGAGCAACGCCCACGCCAGGCTCGACGACGGGTAGGACACCACCACGCTGGCGACGGGGGCCTCCGCCTCGATCGCGGCGGTCACCTCCGGCTCGGCGGGCAGCAGGGTCTCGGGGTTCGACGACGGGGTCGGCAACAGGTTCTCCGGCATGCCCCCAGCCTGTCATCCCTTGCGGCTGCCCGTGTCGCGGGATTACCGTGGAGGTCACCTCGTCGTCATCGCGGGGCCGCCGGGGCGGGAGACCGACCGGCGGAACGGATGGCGGACACGGGGGTCCCCCGACGGAAGCAGACGGATTGCTGTCGATCACCGGTACCGCTCAGCCCACGCGCTGACACCGTGATCGTGCGCCCCGTCGGGCGCTCCACCGCACCGCGGTGGCCTCGGTGTCGTGCGCCCAGCATCGACACCGGGAGACACCCCCATGCCCACCAGTCCGTCCGTCGTCCTGCACGACGTCACCTTCGCCTGGCCCGACGGCACCGTCGCGCTCGACCACCTCACCGCCGCCTTCGGACGTGGCCGGACCGGGCTGGTCGGGAGGAACGGGGCCGGCAAGTCCACGCTGGTCCGGCTCGCGACCGGCCGGCTCCACCCCACGTCGGGCAGCATCACGACGTCGGGTCCCGTCGACCACCTGCCGCAGCGCCTTGCAACGGGGATCGACGACACCGTCGCCGACCTGCTCGGCGTCCGGCCCACACTCACCGCGCTCCGGGCCGTCCTGGCCGGCGACGCCACGGCAGCACAGCTCGAGGCAGTCGGCGACGACTGGGACCTGGAGGAACGGGCCGCCGCGGTGCTCGACCGGGTCGGGCTCGACGGCACCGACCTCGACCGGCCGGTGTCGACGCTGTCCGGCGGGCAGTCGGTGCTCGTCGCCGTCGCCGGGGTGCGGTTGCGCGCCCGGCCGATCGTGTTCCTGGACGAGCCGACGAACAACCTGGACCGACGGGCCCGCGGGCTGCTCCTCGACCTGGTCGACGACTGGCGCGGCACCCTCGTGCTCGTCAGCCACGACCGGGAACTCCTCGAGCACGTCGACGAGACCGTGGAGCTCCGCGCCGGGGCGGTGACGGTGTTCGGCGGGACGTTCAGCGCGTTCGAGGAGCACCTGGCCGTGCAGCAGGCAGCCGTCGAGCGCGAGGTCCGGGTCGCCGACCAGCGGCACCGCACCGAGAAGCGGCAGCGCATCGAGGCGGAGACGAAGATCGCGCGTCGCGCCAAGGCCGGTGAGAAGGCGGGCCGTTCGATGCCGAAGATCCTGGCGAACGAGCAGCGGAAGAAGGCGCAGGAGACCGCCGGTCGACTGCGCGTCGGGTACGCGGACGACGAAGCCGCCGCACTCGCCACCAAGCGCGAGGCCGAGCTCCGTCTGCGTGACGACGAGTCGATCCACGTCGCCCTGCCCGACCCGGACGTGCCGGCATCGCGTCGGATCGCCACCGTGACCGTCCGCGGACGGGACGTGATCGTCCAGGGGCCGGAACGGATCGCCGTCACCGGTGACAACGGCGTCGGCAAGTCCACCCTGCTCGAGCAGCTCGTCGGCGACCCTGCTGCCCGGCAGCACCCGCTGCCCGAGACCGCGGCCGTCGCCCACGTCGACCGGATCGCGTACCTACCGCAGCGGAAGGACAGCCTGGACGACACCGTCACGGTGCTCGACAACGTCCGCCGGGACGCCCCGTACGTGCCCGTCGCCGAGGTCCGCAACCGGCTGGCGAAGTTCCTGGTGCGCGGGGACACCGTCGACCGCCCGGCCGGGAACCTGTCCGGCGGAGAGCGGTTCCGGGTGGCGCTGGCGGCCCTGGTGCTCGCCGACCCGCCGCCGCAGCTGCTCGTGCTCGACGAGCCGACGAACGACCTCGACCTGACGAGCGTCGACCAGCTCGTCGACGCGCTGCGGGCCTACCGGGGAGCACTCGTCGTGGTGAGCCACGACGAGACGTTCCTGGAACGGCTCGAGCTCGACGATCGGATCGAACTGCGGTAGTCGGTAGCTGGCGCCGTCAGCGCGTCAGCGCCGTCGGGTCGGCCGGATCGCGAGTGACTCGACGGTGCCGCGCTCGGGCAGGTCGACGACGGTGCGGACCGCGGCGGCCACGTCCTCCGGCGCCAGGTAGTAGTCGGTGTCGTAGGACTCCCCGAGCTTCGCCACGAGCTGCCGCTGCATGTCCGAGTCGGTCCGGCCCGGGTGCACGCTCGACACCCGCACGCCGTTCGCCCGCTCCTCTTCGCGCAGGGCGTCGGCGAAGGCCCGCAGCGCGAACTTCGACGCCGCGTACACGCCACCGCCGGGGCCCGAGTGGAACCCGGAGCCGCTGTTGATCGGCACGACGATGCCCCGGGCCGCCCGCAGTGCCGGCAGCGCCAGCCGGGTGAGCTCGGCGACCGCGAACACGTTCGTCGCGAAGACCTGCTCCCACACCGCGCGCGGGGTGTCGGCGACGGTGGTGCCCTGCTCGACACCGGCCGAGTGCACGAGGACGTCGAGCCGATCGGGCAGCGCGGGGACCTCGCCCGCGCCCAGGTCACCGACGAACGGCACCGCGCTCGGCAGCTCCTGGACGAGGGCATCCACGGCGTCGGCGGACCGGCCGCCCACGAGCACGTGGTGGGTGCGGCCGAGGTCGGCGGCGATCGCGCGGCCGATGCCGCGGGTGGCTCCGGTCACCAGGGCGACCGGACGGTTCTGGAGCTGGTCTGTCGTCACGTGGGCCAGCCTACGGAAGCCGGGCCGGGCCTCCTGTGCGGTCGCGGCGACGACGCAGGACCGTCAGCGCGACGCCGGCGACGACCACCAGGCCCACGAGCGCCGCGATGCCCCACGGCGAACCGGCGAGCGCGGCGACGACCGCCCAGAACACGGCGAGCCCGACCGTCGCGTACAGGAACGCCCATGCCACGCACCCCGGCACCATCGCGATCGTGTACCGCCACCAGGCGACCCGTGCCAGCCCGGCTGCGGCGTTCATCACCGTCTGCAGGCCGACCACGACGAAGCTCACCGTGACGACGGGCAGGCCCCAGCGGTCGAGCAACGCCGAGCCGCGTCGGACCGCCGGCGAGCGCAACCAGCCGCCCCACCGCGATCGGGACGCACCCGTCACCGCGAGCCGCGCGACCCAGTACGTGGCCTGCGCGCGGCAGAACACGATCAGGAAGAGCGCGAGGACGAGCCACCGGAACGGGAGCCCCTCGAGGAAGGACGGCACGCTCGCACCGTAGCGTCCCGACCCGGAGAGCGCCCGTCAGCGCCGATCAGACGCGCGAGGCTCAGTCGTTGTCGACGTTCTGGCGGATGCGGATGCCCTCGAGCACGTCCTGCGCCCGCTTCTCGTCCTGCTTCTCGATCTGACGGGTGTCGCGCTCGGGGAGCTGGATGTCCTCCTCCGCCCGGATGCCGGCCTGCAGCTCGCGGCCCCGCTCGATCTCGGCGTCGAACTCGGCACCGAAGAGCAGGGCGTTGTTCGTGATCCAGATCCAGAGCAGGAACACGATGACCCCACCCAGGGAGCCGTACGTGGCGTTGTAGTTCGAGAAGTTCCCGACGTAGAACCCGAAGCCGACGCTCGCGATGATCCAGATGAGGAGCGCCAGGATCGAGCCGCCGCTGACCCAGGTGAACTTCGGCTGCTTGACGTTCGGCGACCAGTAGTAGAGCACCGCGACGACGATGATCGCGATGACGAGCAGGATCGGCCACTGCACGATCGACAGGACGGTGACGGCCACGTCGCCGAGGCCGATGACGTCGCCGAAGCTGCGGGCGAGCGGGGCGCTCACCAGCACCAGCAGACCGATCACGAGCAGGACGACCGTGGTGACGGTCACGCCGAGCATGGTCGGGCGGAGCTTCCAGATCGGGCGGCCCTCGCGGACGTTGTAGATCCGGTTCATCGCACGGCCGAACGCGCCCACGTAGCCGGAGGCCGACCAGAGCGCACCGAGGATACCGACGATGAACGTGATGGGGGCGGCGGGCGAGCGGACGAGTCCCTCGACCGGATCCCGGATCAGCTCGACGACCTGCTGCGACCCGATGTTGCCGATGATGTCGAGCAGCGTGTCGATCGTCTTCTTCGGATCCGACACCAGACCGAGGATCGACACGACCGCCAGCAGCCCGGGGAACAGCGCGAGCACCGAGTAGTACGTCAGGCTCGCCGCCAGGTCGGTGCACTGGTCGCTCGTGAACTCGCGCAGCGTCTTCTTCAGCGTGTAGACGAGCGTCGGCTTCTTGAGGTCGGTGGGGTTGTCGGGCTTCCGGGAGTCGTCCGGGTCCGGCTTGTGCTGTTCGTCGGTCATCGTCTCAACCCTTCCGTGCCGTGTTCGCCCGCTTGGCGGCCTGCTTCGACCGCTTGACCGCCTGCTTGCGGTTCTTGTTCGCCCGTCGCTGCACCGCCGCGATGCCGACCTGCTGCTTCACGCGGGCGCGGTGCGCCGGGTCCTGCTCGAGGGCTTCCTCGGCCGCCTTGGCCCGCGCCTTCCGCCCCTTGCGGCCTGCCTGCGCCTGCTCCTTCGCCGAGGGGGCGTCGCCGCGCGCGCCGAACGGCAGCAGCGCGGTGAACGCCGAGTTCGCCGGCGGCGCGGCCAGGTGCCCGGCGGGGCGGTTCCGCAGCGCGATGCCGAGGACGATCGCCGCGACACCGGTCAGTCCGGTGATGCCCATCGCCACCAGGGGCGTGGGGTCGCGGTGCCACCGCTGCTTCGTCTTGGCGACCGCGAGCCGCGTCCGGGCGGGCAGGTCCGCACGTCGCTTCAGCTCCGTCACGGTGTCCGTGATGCCCTCACGGGTGCGCACGTTGGCGAGTTCGAGCTCGGGCAGACTGTCCTTGGCCATTCCCCATTTCGTACACGTCCCACCCGGGATCGTGCCCAGCAGGCCGCGTCTACCGTGCCGCACATGCTCTTCCGGGACGCCGCCGAGGGGATCCACCGCCTCGAGATCGCACACACCAACACGTACCTCGTCGAGACCGGCGATCGGTTGCTCGTCGTCGACGCGGGGTTGCCCGCCGCGTGGCCGCACCTGCAGCTCGCCGTGCACGACCTGGGCTACACGCCCGACCAGGTCGAGGGACTCCTGCTCACGCACGGGCACTTCGACCACGTCGGCACCGCCGCACGGATGCACCGCGACTGGGGCACGCCCGTGTTCGTCCACCCGGGCGATCGGCACCTCGCCGCGCACCCGTACTCGTACCGGCCGCAGACGAACCGCTTCGGGTTCGTCGCGCTCCACCCGGGTGGTCTGCGCCCCCTGGGCCGGATGCTGCTGGCCGGTGCGGTCACGGTCGACGGCATCGCGGACACCGAACCGCTGGAGAGCCGCGCCGACGTGCCGGGCAACCCGTGGATCATCGAGACCCCGGGGCACACCGACGGCCACGTGGCACTGCACTTCGCCGACCGCGACGCCGTGATCGCCGGGGATGCCCTCGTCACCTTCGACCCCTACACGGGTGGGATCGGACCCCGGATCGTGGCACCCGCGGCGACTTCCGACGTCGACACGGCGGTCGCGTCGCTGGACCGGCTCGCGGACACCGAGGCGAAGCACGTGCTGCCCGGCCACGGGCCGGGCTGGTCGCTCGGTGTGCGGCGGGCCGTCGCGCAGGCGCGGCGGGTCGCCGGCGCCGCCTGACGCACGACCTGCTCGCGAGTCCACGGGCTCAGCGACACCTCACGCGCGGCGCGACGCGTGGACTGTCGGGGAGGGCGAAAGGTACCGAGGGCGCGCGCGAAACGTCACCGAGGCGGTGGACGCGACCAGAGCCGGCCTGGAGGCGCGGTGCTGGCCCGCCCCGCGCCTCCAGGCCGTGGGTGGTTGCGTTCAGGACGGGACGACGACGTCCTCGGGCAGGCCGGACGCCGCGGAGCGGCCGGCAGCCTCCATCAGCGCGAGGCTCCGCAGGTTGTCGCGCCCGCTCGTCTCGGGGGCGGGGCCGCCCTGCACCGACCGCGCGAACGCCTGCAGCCCGCCCTGGCGGTCGGTGTGCGCGAGCACGGGGAGCTCGACCGGCTCGGCGACGTCGTCCTGCGTGCGGCGGACGGTGACCCGGTCGCCGTCGACCGCGTTCGGCTCACCGTCACGGCTCGTGAACCAGAGCTCGCCGTCCTCGCCCTCGATGCTCCACTCACCGGCCCAGGCGGTGCGCGGGCCACGGCTCAACCAGCTGCCGCGGTAGTTGACGACCGTGCCGCCGTCGAGCTCGATGATCATCGAGGCGACCGCTTCGTCCTGGTACTTGCTGTAGGCCGGGTAGCTGGCCTTGGCGAAGACGCGGACCGCCTCTTGCCCGGTGATCATCCGGAGCAGGTCGAAGTGGTGGATCGCCATGTCGTTGATCATCGCGTGCGGGAACCGGTAGTGCGGGTACGTCTCGGCCGGCTGGTCGTTGTCCCACTGCCGGAAGTCGACGTTGATCGCGGAGACCTCGCCGACGACGTCCGCCTCGAGCATCTCCTGCACGACCCGCGGCGCCGGGTACCAGCGGTAGTTCTGGCTGACCTGCAGCACCAGCCCGAGCTCCTCGGCGCGACGGACCGCGGTGACGGCCTCGTCGGTGGTGTTGGCGAACGGCTTCTCGACCAGGACGTGCTTGCCGGCGTCGAGGGCCTCGAGCGCGAGCGGCACGTGCGTCACGGCCGGGGCGGTGATGACGACGGCGTGGGCCTCGACCGCGGCGAGCGCCTCGGTCAGGGACCCGAACGCCGCGGAGGCCGGGAGCCCGAGGTCGGTCCGCACGGCCTCGAGCGTCGGCGCCGACGGGTCGACGATCGCGACCACCTGCACTTCCGACACCTCTGGGATGGCGGTGCGGGCCCAGTTGCCGCCCCACCCTCCGAGACCGACGTGGATGATCCGGACGCTCATGCGCGCACTCCTTCGTGACTGCCGTCGTGACTGGTGACGCACCACGGACGCCGCGGTGCGTGCGTCCAGTCTGTCAGTGCGTGAAGGCGTACGCGATGAGCGCCATCGTCACGATGAAGCCCGCCAGGTAGTTGATCCAGAGGAACCGCTTCCACCCGGCGTTCGCGGCCTCGGCACCCTGGTCCGTGATGTTCCACCACGGCAGCACGTTGAGCGCGTACGGGATGACGACGATCGCGGCGATCGGCCCGGGAAACGCCGAGAACAGCAGCGCGACCCCGGCGACCAGGTAGGCGACGAAGGCCAGGCGGACGGTCGCCCGGGCGCCGATGACGGTCGCGACGGACCCGATGCCGCCGGCGCGGTCCGCCAGGACGTCCTGCACGGCACCGAACGCGTGCGAGGCCACGCCCCACAGGAAGAACGCGATGCACACGGCGACGAGCTCGCCGGTCCAGTGCGGGCCGGCGAGGGCGAGCCCGTAGATCGCCGGTGAGACGAAGTGCGTGCTCGACGTGAGGGAGTCGAGGAACGGCTTCTCCTTGAACCGCAGGCCGGGGGCCGAGTACGCGATGACCGCGAACACGCTGATCGCCAGGACGAGCCACGACCACGGCCCGTTGCCGCTCACCGCGCCGAGCACCACGAGCGCGACGAGGAAGGGGACGTTCGTGACGACGACGGCCCACAGCGTGGTGCGGTGGACGCTCTTGTCGAGCAGGGCGCCCTCGACACCGCCCTTCCGCGGGTTGCGCAGGTCGGACTCGTAGTCGAAGACGTCGTTGATGCCGTACATCGCCAGGTTGTAGGGCACCAGGAAGTACACGACACCGACCAGGAACGCGACGAGCGAGAACCCGCCGCCGCCCTCGACGCCGACCCCGCTGCCGAGCAGGTACGCGGCGCCGAACGGGTAGGCGGTGTTCACCCAGCTGATCGGGCGCGACGACACGAACAGGGCACGCCGGGTCGACGGCCTGGAGGCGGTGCTGGCGTTCACTTCATGTCCTCTGCTGGTGCTGGCTCCGCTGGTGCTGGGGTCGGGTCGGGCGCGGGGCGCGCGCCCGTCCGGTCGAACAGGACCCACAGGCTGGGCAGCAGCACGATGGCGGACATCGCGTAGGCGAGGTCTTCGACCGGGATCGCACCGATCTTCGCACCGCTGATGAGCGAGGGGTCGTAGGCGACGATCCGCAGCGTGACGATGACGTTGTCGAACACCATCGTCATCACCAGCAGCGCGATGCCGGCGATCACGGACGTGAGCACCGCGGCCCGGCGCCCGACCCCCGGCCGTCGACCCGCCGCACGGGCCCGGCGGGCGGCGACGACGCCGGCGGCCACGGCGACGACGGCCGTGACGCCGAAGAACGGCAGGGCCAGGAGCGCGTACGCCCCGGTGCCGTTCACGCACGCCGCCGATCGGTCGCGCGCTGCACCAGGGGCCGGACGAAGCCGACCAGGTCCATCGTCGAGTAGCAGAGCAGCAGC
Organism: Curtobacterium sp. MCSS17_005; assembly: GCF_003234225.2. NCBI lineage: Bacteria > Bacillati > Actinomycetota > Actinomycetes > Micrococcales > Microbacteriaceae > Curtobacterium > Curtobacterium sp. MCSS17_005. Next base: position 490,199 of record NZ_CP126258.1, on the reverse strand, counting down.
AGGAAGAAGAGCTCCTCGAGCGGGACCTCGGGCGCCAGGAGCACTCCGGTGAGCAGGTTCTGCGGCCCGATGAAGAAGATGCCGGCAGCGACACCGGCGACGTCCCACACCATGAAGAACGCGACACCGACGACCATCACGGCCGCCGCACGCCACGGTGCCCGCCAGAAGAACAGCCGCAAGCGGGCGTCCAGCACGGTCATGCCGACCAGGGACACCACCAGGCCGGCGAGGTAGACCCCGGGCATCAGGCGGTCTCAGTCCGGTCCCGCGGAGACCCGAGGGGGGTCGGCAGCGGCTCGGTGCTCCGGTCGCCGTGGATGCGCTTGAGCAGGACCTCGGCGCTGATCAGGCACATCGGCAGACCGATGCCCGGGATCGTCGAGGCGCCGACGTAGTACAGCCCCTCGACCTTCTTCGACGCGTTCTTCTCGCGGAAGAACGCACTCTGCTTCAGGGTGTGCGCCGGGCCGAGCATCGAGCCGTTCCAGGCGTTCAGGTCGTCGGCGAAGTCGCGCGGTCCGATCGTGCGTCGGACCCGGATGCGGTCGCGCAGGTCCGGCACCCCGGCGCGCTCGGCCAGCACGTCGATGGCACGGTCCGCGATCTGCTCGACCTGGTAGTCACCGGCACCGTCGATGCCGCCCTTGCCGATCGACAGGTCGGCGGGCAGGGGCACCAGGACGAACAGGTTGCTGGTGCCGGGCGGGGAGACGCTCGGGTCGGTCCCCGAGGGAGCGCAGACGTAGATCGAGGCGGGGTCCGGCACGTGCCGGTCGTCCCCGAAGATCGCGCCGAAGTTCGCCTTCCAGTCCGCGGTGAACACCAGGGTGTGGTGCAGCAGGCCCGGCGTCGGACCGTCGATGCCGAGGTACACGAGCACCGCGCTCGGCCCCGGGTCGCGCTTCTTCCAGTGGTCCGCGCCGTGGGTGCGGTGCTCACGCTCGAGCAGCTGCATCTCGGTGTGCTGCATGTCGGCCGCGCTGACCACGAGGTCGGCGGGGGCCGTGTGCTGCACACCGTCGCGGTCGCGGTGGACGACCCCGGTGGCGACGCCGTCCTCGACGACGATCCGCTCGACCTTCGCACCGGCGATGATCTTCGCGCCCTCGGCACGGGCGACCCGCTCGACGGCGGAGATCACCTCGGTGATGCCGCCCTTCGGGTAGAGCACGCCGTCGGCCAGGTCGAGGTGGCTCATCAGGTGGTACATGCTCGGCGCCGCGTACGGGCTCGTGCCGAGGAACACCGCCGGGTAGCCGAGGATCTGCCACAGGCGACGGTCGCGCACGGCGGTCTCGGCGAACGTGGAGAGCGGCTCGAGCAGCAGGCGTGCGAGCTTGGGCAGGCGACGCAGGACGTCGGGTGCGGCGAGCTTCGTGAGGTCCTGGAAGCTCGTGTAGAGGAACCGGCGCACGGCCATCGTGTAGGTGTCCTCGGCCGACGCGAGGTACTTCCGCATCCGCTCGCCGGCACCGGGCTCGATGGACTCGAACAACGCGATGTTGGCCTCGGCGTCGGCGCGCAGGTCGATCGGCTCGTCGTGGCCCTCGCTGTAGACGCGGTAACCGGGGTCGAGCTTCACCAGGTCGAGTTCGGCCTCGGCCGACGTTCCCAACAGCTGGAAGAAGTGGTCGAAGACCTCGGGCATGAGGTACCACGACGGCCCGGTGTCGAACCGGAACCCGTCCTGCTCCCACGAACCGGCACGGCCGCCGAGCTGCGTGCGCTGCTCGAGCACCGTCACCGAGAAGCCGTCGCGTGCGAGCAGCGCGGCGGCCGCCAGGCCGCTGATGCCGCCGCCGATGACGACGGCGCGGCGTGCGGGCACCTTGCGCCGGGTGGTGGTGGCGACCGTCGTCGGTCGGGAGGCGCGGGGCGGGGTCATGAGGAGCCTCCCGGCCGGTGGGTGGTGACGCGCGACCGGAGCGGTGCGCGACCGGCGAGGACCTGCGCCGCGAGGCGCACCTTCACCGGGTCGGGGACGCGCACGCGCGTCGTGACGAGGCGGCTCGCCGGCGTGCGCGCGAGTCGGTCGTTGAGTTCCTGGAACAGCGCGTGTGCGAGTCCGACCGCGTTGCGGGCGTCGGCCGGCAGCAGCCGGATCGTCCGTGCGGCGTGGTCGAGGTCGTCCTGCACGTCCGCGACCAGGCGGTCCTTCGTGGCCTCGTCGAAGGACCGGATGTCGACGCCCGGGAAGTACGAGCGACCGAGCACCTCGAAGTCGGCGTGCAGGTCACGCAGGAAGTTCACCTTCTGGAACGCGGCGCCGAGCGCACGCGCCCCGGCGACGAGCTCGGCCTGGTCGAACGTCGGACGACCAGCCCGGTACACGAACGCGCGCAGGCACATCAGGCCGACGACCTCGGCGGAGCCGTACACGTACGCGTCGAACGAGGCGTCGTCGTGCTCGGTGCGGTCGAGGTCCATGCGCATCGACGCGAAGAACGGTGCGGTGAGCTCGGCGCCGAAGCCGGTGGCGCGGGCGGTGCGGGCGAAGGCGTGGACGACCGGGTTCACCGAGAAACCGAGCGCGATCGCCCGTTCGGTGTCGGCCTCGAGCTCGTCGAGCACCGTGCGGGCGAGCTCGCGGTCGAGCCCGGCCTCGGTCGCGGGGCCGTCGACGACCTCGTCGGCGACGCGCACCAGCGCGTAGACGTTCCGGATGTGCTCGCGCGTGTCGCGGGCGAGCATGCGGCTCGCCAGTCCGAACGACGTGGAGTACCGGTCGATGACGACCCTCGACGCGGCCTCGGCCGTGGCGTCGTAGAGCTGGAGGCGAGCCGGACGGGATCCGGTCGCCGTGGTGGTGCTGTGGGTCACCGGGCGCGCTCCACGAGTTCGGTCACGAGGGCCTCCAGGCGGTCGGCGAGGTCGTACGGCAGCCGGGCGAGCTCGGCCCGGGCGAGTGCGGTGTGGTCGGCGACGCGTGCTTCCGCGGCGCCGCGCGCACCGCAGGAGACCAGGGTCGCACGGACCTCGTCCGCACGGGCCTCGGTCAGGTCCGGGTCGCCCAGGTACGGCTCGAGGTCCGGCCAGCAGTCCGTGGTCGCCGCGTACGCGATGAGCATCGTGCGCTTGCCCTCGCGCAGGTCGCCCAGCACGGTCTTGCCGGTCATGGTCTCGTCGCCGAAGACCCCCAGCAGGTCGTCGACGATCTGGTACGCGATGCCGATCTCGCGGCCGAAGGCCCCGAGGGCGGTGACGATCTCCTCGTCGGCGCCGGCCAGCACGGCGCCGGACTGCAGCGGGGCCTCGAACGAGTACACGCTCGTCTTCGCGCGCTCCATCGCCAGGACCTCGTCCACCGTCGGCATCACGCCGAGTGCCAGGTCGACGTCGGTCATCTCACCGGCGGCGCTGGCGAACACGGCCTCGTCGAGCAGTTCGAGCAGCCGCTCGCGCCGGGTGCCGTCGACGCCCGCGGCCTCGATGAAGCGGGGCGCACCGGCGAGGGCCAGGTCACCGGCGATCACGGCGGCGCTCATCCCCCGGTGCTCGGCGGTCGGCAGCGGCAGGCCGCCCGTCGTCCCGTTGTCCCGGAAGGACCCGGCGACGTTCGGCTGCCCACGGCGCGACCAGTCGCGGTCGATGACGTCGTCGTGCACCACCAGTGCGGTGTGCAGGAGTTCGTAGGCCGCCGCGACGTTGGCGGCGGCGTGCACGTCGGTGCCGCCCATGCCGGCGTACGCGGTCATGACCATGCGGGGCCGGAAGCGCTTGCCACCCATGCTCGCCTTGCGGAGCACGCGCCACAGTTCTTCCGACGGTCGGCCGTAGCGCTCGGCGCGTGCCGACGACGCAGCGAAGAAGCGCTCGAGGCAGTCGTCGACGAGCGCGAGGTCGATGTGCGGCACGGTGGTCGCTTCCTCGCTCATTGGCCTAACCTATCGACACAGATGAACGCTTTCCCTGAATCCGTGGTGCTCCTGGCCGACGACCGTACCCCGATCGGCACGGCGGACAAGTTCGCGGTGCACACAGCCCACACGCCCCTGCACCTGGCGTTCTCGTGCCACGTCCGGAACACCGACGGTGACGTCCTGGTGACCCGACGAGCACTGTCGAAGAAGACCTGGCCGGGGGTGTGGACGAACACCTTCTGCGGCCACCCCGGTCCGGACGAGTCCTTCGAGGACGCCATCGCCCGTCGAGCCTCTCGCGAACTCGGCATCACCGTGCGCGACGTCGAGGTCGTGCTGCCGGAGTTCCGGTACCGCGCGGTCGACGCCTCGGGCATCGTGGAGAACGAGGTCTGCCCCGTCTTCCGCGCCGTGACCGACGACACCCCGGCGCCCGCGGACGACGAGGTCGCCGAATGGGCATGGGTGTCCGAGGACTCTCTCAGGCAGGCCGTCGCTGGCGCGCCGTTCGCCTGGAGCCCGTGGCTCGGGTGGCAGCTCGCCGAGCTCGAGACCGCCGGGCTGCACGTCACGCGCTGACGCTCCTGCGCCTGCAGCGACGGGTTGTCGGACCCTCGCCGCAGGCGTACGCTCGACCGTCGGCAGCGCTCTGGGCGCCGCCACGACGAGACGAGAAGGGCAGGTGAGGCGCGATGTCGGGTGACCATCCTCGATCGGGCCGGCCGCCCGTGTCGGTCGTCGCGCCCGCTCGCTGACCCTGCCCCGTCCCGGATCGCCTCCGGGGCGCCATCGCGCCCGCCTGCTCCCCACCGAAGGAGCACGCACATGGCACTGATCGACAACGCGATCTACGTCCGGGGACGCCGCGTGGAGTCTCCGTCGACCCTGTCGCGACCGGCTCGTGGTGACCTGACGTGGATCGGGCTGCTCCGGCCCGACCCGCACGAGCTCGAGGCCGTCGCCACCGAGTTCGACCTGCACGAGAACGCCGTCGAGGACGCCCGCAAGGGACACCAGCGCGCCAAGCTCGAGCGCTACGGCGACACCCTGTTCCTGGTGCTCCGGCCCGCGTGGTTCGACCCGTCCGAGGGCACCGTCGAGTTCGGCGAGGTGCACCTGTTCGTCGGCGACCACTTCGTCGTGAGCGTCCGGCACGCCGCCCGACCCGACCTGGCGGTGCTGCGGGCACAGGTCGAGGCGGACCCGGAGTTCCTGGCGAAGGGGTCCGAGGCCGTGACCGCGGCTGTGCTCGACGAGGTCGTGGACGGCTACGGCCCCGTCGTCCAGGTGCTGCAGGAGCAGATCGACGCCATCGAGGACCAGCTGTTCGCCGGGCAGGTCGACCCCGGGGTCTCGAAGCGCATCTACCAGCTGCTCAGCGAGGTCCTGGCGTTCCAGCGGGCCACCACCCCGGTACCGGCGATGGTCACGGGGCTGCTCCGTGGTGCCGACAAGTACGGCGTGGACGACGACGTGCAGCACCGACTCCGCAACGTGCACGACCACGCGCTCCGTGTCACCGAGCGGGTCGACTCGTTCCGCGCCCTGCTCGAGAACGCCCTGACCCTGCACGCCACCCTGGTGTCGCAGGAGCAGAACGAGGCGATGCGCCGGATGACCAGCGCGAGCCTGGCCCAGGGCGAGGAGAGCCGGCAACTCGCCCGGGCAGCACACCGCCAGGGCGAGGAGGTCAAGAAGATCTCCTCTTGGGCGGCGATCCTCTTCGCGCCCGGCCTGATCGCCGGTGTCTACGGGATGAACTTCGACCACATGCCCGAGCTGCACTGGCACTTCGGGTACCCGGTCGCGATCCTCGGCATGCTCCTGCTGATGGGCGTGCTCTGGGCGATCTTCCGCAAGCGCAACTGGCTCTGAGCGGACGGCGGATCGGCGCACAGGTGGCGTCGATCCGCCGGACGTGCATAATGATCTGGCCCGGAATGTGAACGTGCACATCGATGTGCCACGACGCCCGGGCGGAAACGAGCAGCAATGGCGTCATCGCGGACACAGCAACCGCGTTCGCCCAGCATCCGTGACGTCGCACGGATCGCGGGCGTCTCGCACCAGACCGTCTCGCGGGTGCTGAACAACTCGGACGCGATCCGGGCCGAGACACGCGACAAGGTCCTGGCGGCCATGGAGCAGCTGCAGTACCGGCCGAACCGGGCCGCACGAGCCCTGGTCACGAGCCGGACCCACACGATCGGCGTCCTGACGGCCCGCCGCGCCCACTACGGTCCCGCCGTGGCACTGCAGGCGATCGAGGACGCCGCGATGCTCCGGGGCTACTCGGTCACGACGGCGAACATCGCCGAGGCGACCGACGCCGCCGTGCGCGAAGGACTCGGGCACCTGCTCGACCTCGACGTCGAGGGCATCGTCGTCATCGCGCCCCAGCAGCGGGTCTTCGACCTGATCGCGGAGCTCGGCATCCGCACCCCCTACGTCACCATGCGCGCCAGCGTCGGCGAGGACCCGACGGCCCTGTGGGTGGACCAGATGGAGGGCGCACGACTGGCGACCGCGCACCTGCTCGACCTGGGGCACGAGTACGTGCGGCACATCGCCGGGCCACAGGACTGGATCGAGGCCGACGCCCGCATGCAGGGCTTCCTGCGCGAGATGTCCGACCGCGACATGGCCGTCGCCCCGCCGATCCTGGGCGACTGGACCGCCGACTTCGGCTACCACGCCGGCCGCGAGCTGCTGCGGTGGCGGGACTGCACCGCGATCTTCTGCTCGAACGACCAGATGGCGCTCGGGGTGATGCACGCAGCGCGCTCGTACGGACTCGACGTCCCGGGTGACCTGTCCGTGGTCGGCTACGACGACATCCCCGAGGCGAAGCACTTCTGGCCACCGCTCACCACGGTGCAGGTCGACTTCGCCGAGCTCGGGCGGCGCTGCGTGGACTTGCTGCTGCCGAGTGAGGGCGAACTGCTCCGCCCGATCGACATCGTCCCGCAGCTGGTCGTGCGCGCCTCCACCAGCGCGCCCCGCACGCGCTGACGCACCGCGGGGCTCCGGCGTCCCCGGAGTACCTGCCACGAACGGGCATCCCTGCCACGAACTTCCGCCCAGGTACGCCCGGAAGCACCAGGTACGCCCGGAACCACCCGGCACCCCCCGCAGTACCTGCCACGAACGGGCATACCTGCCACGAACTTCCGACCAGGGACGCCCGGAAGCGCCAGGCATACCCGCTCCGACAAGGCGAGCGCGGCTCCGGACGCGGCCGCGAAGCGGACGGGAGGCCCGTGGCGGGCCCGCCACGGGCCTCCCGTCCGCGCATGCGGATTCGCGCAACGGAACGCCCGTTCCCGGGGCCCCTGGCCCCAACCCGGGGGACGTTCCCTCCGGATCACGCACGCCGTTACGAAAACGCGACCAATCCGAATTGACAGCCGCACCGAGGCTGTGCGTAAATTGCCTCCGTCCAGCCGATGTGACCGTTCACATGAGCGTCACACCGAGCCGGATCCGGACGCGACAACGAAGTCCACACAGGCCCCCTGTGCTTTCGCTGCCGCAGCAGAACCACCCGAACACACTGCCGCACCGAAGCGGCAGAAGGAGATGCACTGTGGCGTCAACCCCGATCGACACCGGCCTCGAGACCCGGTCGATCACCGCACCCGAGACGATCCTCGAGATGCGCTCGATCACCAAGGAGTTCCCTGGTGTGAAGGCGCTGGCCGACGTCTCCCTCAGCGTCCGCGCCGGCGAGATCCACGCGATCTGCGGCGAGAACGGCGCCGGCAAGTCGACCCTGATGAAGGTCCTGTCCGGCGTCTACCCGTACGGCACCTACAGCGGCGAGATCGTCTACGAGGGCGAAGAAGTCCGCTTCTCGAACATCAAGCAGTCCGAGCAGGCCGGCATCGTCATCATCCACCAGGAGCTGGCGCTCATCCCGGAGCTCTCGATCACCGAGAACCTGTTCCTCGGCAACGAGCCGGGGCGCTTCGGGCGCATCGACTGGACCGCCGCGCAGCTGCGTGCGCAGGACCTGCTCGCCCGCGTCGGCCTGGCCGACGACCCGGACACGCAGATCAAGAACCTCGGTGTCGGCAAGCAGCAGCTCGTCGAGATCGCGAAGGCCCTGCACAAGGACGTCAAGCTCCTGATCCTCGACGAGCCGACCGCCGCGCTCAACGAGAACGACTCGCAGCACCTGCTCGACCTGATCGTCGGGCTGAAGGCCAAGGGCATCGCGAGCATCATCATCAGCCACAAGCTCAACGAGATCGAGCAGATCGCCGACGAGATCACGATCATCCGCGACGGCAAGGCCATCGAGACGCTCAACGTCAAGGCGGACGGCGTCAACGAGGACCGCATCATCCGCGGCATGGTGGGCCGCTCGCTCGAGTCGCGTTTCCCCGACCGCACCCCGAAGATCGGCGAGACCTTCTTCGAGGTCCGCAACTGGACCGTGCAGCACCCGCTCGACTCGTCGCGTCTGGTCTGCAAGGCCTCGAACTTCCACGTCCGCCGCGGTGAGATCGTCGGCTTCGCCGGCCTGATGGGCGCCGGACGCACCGAGCTCGCGATGAGCCTGTTCGGTCGCTCGTACGGCACCTGGCTCGACGGCCAGATCATCAAGGACGGCCGCGAGATCAAGGTCACGAACGTCCAGCAGGCGATCGAGAACGGCCTCGGCTACGTCTCCGAGGACCGCAAGGCGCTCGGCCTGAACCTGCTCGACACCGTGAAGCGCTCGACGGTCGCCGCCGACCTGCGGAAGATCTCGAAGCTCGGTGTCGTCGACTCGCTCGAGGAGTACTCGGTCGCCGAGAAGTACCGCAAGATGCTCCGCACGAAGGTGCCGAGCGTCGAGGACAACGTCGGCAAGCTGTCCGGTGGCAACCAGCAGAAGGTCGTCCTGTCCAAGTGGATGTTCACCGACCCGGACATCCTGATCCTCGACGAGCCCACCCGTGGCATCGACGTGGGCGCCAAGTTCGAGATCTACGGGATCATCCAGCAGCTCGCCGCCGAGGGGAAGGGCATCATCCTCATCTCGTCCGAGCTCCCCGAACTCCTCGGTCTCTCCGACCGGATCTACACCATCTTCGAGGGCCAGATCACCGCTGACCTCCCGGCCGACCAGGCCGATCCCGAATCGCTCATGCGCAGCATGACCTCCGCGCGGAAGGGCGCCACCGCCTCATGAACAACCTGAAACTGCTCTTCGGCAAGGGCAACAGCATCGGCCAGTACGGCATGATCATCGCGCTCATCGTGCTGCTGATCTTCTTCTCGATCACGACGAACGGGCTCATCCTCGAGCCGACCAACGTCATCAACCTGTTCCTGCAGTACTCCTACATCCTGATCCTGGCGCTCGGCATGGTCATGGTCATCATCGCGGGGCACATCGACCTGTCGGTGGGGTCGGTCGCAGCGGTCGTCGGCATCGTCGTGGCGCAGTCCATGGCCGTGTGGGACTTCCCGGTGTGGGCCGCCATCATCCTGGGTCTCGCGTGCGGTGCCCTGATCGGTGCGTGGCAGGGCTTCTGGGTCGCGTTCGTGAAGGTCCCGGCCTTCATCGTGACACTGGCCGGTCAGCTCATCTTCCGTGGTGTGAACCAGATCATCGGCAACTCGACGTCGGTCCCCGTCCCGGACGCCTTCACCCCGATCGGCGCCGGCTTCCTCGGTGACTTCGGCCCCGACTTCGGCTTCAGCAACGGCACGCTGCTCATCGGCCTCGTCACGATCCTCGCGCTCATCATCATCGAGGCCCGTGGCCGTGCCCGCCGTCGGAAGATGCAGGCCGAGGTCCCGCCGCTGTGGGTCTCGATCGTCCGCACCGGCATCCTGGTCGCCGTCACGCTCGTCGCCACGTACCTGTTCGGCGCCGGTCCGGTCGGCACCTCGGTCCCGATCGTCGCGATCATCCTCGGCATCCTGACCATCGTCTACGGCTTCGTCACGAAGAACACGATCTTCGGTCGCCAGGTCTACGCCGTCGGTGGCAACGCCAACGCAGCCGTCCTGTCCGGCGTCTCGGCGCGGCGGGTCAACTTCTTCGTCATGATGAACATGTCGATCCTCGCCGCGATCGCCGGCATGGTGTTCGTCGCCTACTCCGGCGCCTCGGGCCCCGCGGACGGCACCGGCTGGGAGCTCGACGCGATCGCCGCCGTGTTCGTCGGTGGCGCGGCGGTCGCCGGTGGTGTCGGCACGATCTCCGGCTCGATCATCGGTGGTCTCGTGATGGCGCTGCTGTCGAACGGTCTGCAGCTCATGGGCCTCGAGTCCAACCAGGTGCAGATCATCCGCGGCCTGGTCCTGCTCGTCGCCGTCGCCTTCGACGTCTACTCGAAGTCGCAGGGACGCCCGTCGCTGATCGGCGGCATGATGCGGCAGTTCCAGCGGAAGGACACCGAGCAGAACACGGTGGCCGCCCAGCAGCCGCGGTCCATCGAGGACCAGCCGGACAAGATCACCCTCCCCTAGTCCACCCCTCCCCACAGCGGGGCTCCGGCCCCACACCTCCTCAACGAAGAGAAAGCAATCACATGCGCAAGAAGATCGTCGCCGGCCTCAGCCTGGCGCTCATCGCGGGCCTCGCCCTCAGCGGCTGCTCGGCACGCGGCTCGTCCGACGACGCCGGCAGCACCAGCAGCATCAAGAAGGGCGACCTCATCGGCGTCGCCCTGCCGGCCAAGACCTCGCAGAACTGGGTCCTCGCGGGTGCCGCGTTCAAGAAGTCGATCGAGGACGCCGGCTTCAAGGCCGACATCCAGTACGCCAACGCCGGTAACCCGGTCCCCGACCAGCAGTCGCAGATCTCGGGCATGATCACCAAGGGCGCCAAGGCCGTCATCATCGGTGCCGCCGACGGTTCGCAGCTGACCGCGCAGGTCAAGTCCGCCAAGGACCGTGGCGCCGTCGTCATCGCCTGGGACCGCAACATCCTGAACACGAAGAACGTCGACTACTACGTGGCGTTCAACAACTTCAAGGTCGGCCAGCTCCAGGCCGAGGCGCTGCTCAAGGGCCTCGAGGAGAAGAAGGGCGACAAGCCGTACAACGTCGAGCTCTTCGCCGGTTCGCCGGACGACGCCAACGCGACCGTGTTCTTCAACGGCGCGATGGACGTCCTGCAGCCGAAGATCGACGACGGCACGATCAAGGTCGTCTCCGGTCAGACCACGTTCCAGAAGGTCGTCACGCAGGGCTGGCTCGCGCAGAAGGCCCAGTCGCGCATGACCGACCTGCTCTCGCAGTACTACACGGGTGACACCGAGCTCGACGGCGTCCTGTCGCCGAACGACACCCTCGCCCGTGCGATCCTCACCGCGACCAAGGCCGCCGGCAAGGACAACCCCGTCGTGACGGGCCAGGACTCGGAGACCGCGTCCATCCCGCTCATCATGAAGGGCACGCAGTACTCGACGATCTTCAAGGACACGTCGAAGGAGGCCCAGGCGGCCGTCGACCTCGTCTCCACGCTGTCGAAGGGCGACAAGCCCGACACGAAGATGGACAAGACGAACAACTACAACGGCAAGAAGACGGTCCCCGCGATCGAGCTCACGCCGGTCCTGGTCACCAAGGACAACGCCGTCGAGGCCTACAAGGGCAACGACACCCTCGAGGAGCTCGCCAAGAAGGGCTGATCTCCCCAGCACCACGGACGGCCCCGTCTCGCCTCGGCGAGACGGGGCCGTCCTGCGTTGTCCGGAGGCCGGCCACACGGCGGACGGGAGGCTCGGTGCACGTCGTGATCCGTGCCTCCAGTCCGCCGTGTGGTCCGCCCAGGGCACGTGGCCGCGCCCGGTCCGTGCCCGCGTCCGTCAGGGGTGGGCAGCGCGCAACCGGCGCGCGGCGTCGGCGAGGTGCGGGACGTCGGTGCGGGCGGTGCCGAACACCAGCGCTCGCGTCGTGTCGAAGTACCGCCGGGTCAGCCGCTCGCCCAGGTCGGACACGCGCGACCACGGGATGCCGGGCTCGCTCGCGGTGACCCCGGCGGGGAGCACCCGGACCGCCTCACCGATCTCGACCAGGCGCATCCGGACCGCGTCGTGCACCAGGTCCTCGGGCACCCGCTCGTCGTCGATGTAGCGCCGGATCGCCTCGCACGCCCGGATGACGTCGTCGAGGCGGTCGGCGACGGCACGGCGGATACCGGGCTGGGCACTCACAGCGGCACCGCGGTCCGGACGACCCCGGGGCGCATGCCCGCGGCGTCGACCACGTCGACCCGGACTCCGAGCAACCGTTCGGCGGCGTCCTGGATGCGCATCAGCGCGAAGATCCCGAGCCCCGCGTCGACGTCGACCATCAGGTCGACGTCACTGTCCGGGCCGTCCTCACCCCGGGCAACGCTGCCGAAGATCCGGGGGTTCCGCCCGCCGAACCCTTGCACGATCTCGATGAGGTCCTGCCGGGCCGCGACCACGCGCTCGAGGAGCGGCGGGGGTTCCTCGACCGGCTGCAGGTCGATCGTCGTCGTGAAGCCCGCCGCGCGGAGCATCCGCTGCAGGGCCGCGAGGGACGGTTCGCGTCGACCGTTCTCGTACGTGCTGATGACGCTCTGCGTGACGCCGGCGCGCTGGGCGAGCTGGACCTGGGTCAGTTCGGCGCGTTCACGGGCGTCGCGGATGAGCACCGCGGCCGACAGTGGCGGGGCGGACCGTGGGGGAACAGCGGACATGCTGCAACGATACACAGCATCCAACATTTCGTCCGCCGCCGGAGCGGCACACGCTCAGCGGGGGTCGGAGACGTCCGCCCGGTGGAAGTTCTGTGCCGAGCGCGACGCGGTCGGGCCGCGCTGCCCCTGGTAACGGGACTGGTACTCGGCGGAACCGTACGGCTTCTCGGCCGGGCTCGACAGCTGGAAGAAGCACAGCTGTCCGATCTTCATCCCCGGCCAGAGCTTGATGGGCAGGGTCGCGACGTTCGACAGCTCGAGCGTCACGTGCCCGGAGAACCCGGGGTCGATGAAGCCCGCGGTCGAGTGGGTCAGGAGGCCGAGGCGACCGAGCGAGCTCTTGCCCTCGAGCCGAGCCGCGATGTCGTCGGGCAGCGTCACGACCTCGAACGTGGAGCCGAGGACGAACTCGCCCGGGTGCAGCACGAACGCCTCGTCCGGGTCGGTCTCGACCAGGCGGGTCAGGTCGGGCTGGTCCACCGCGGGGTCGATGTGCGGGTACTTGTGGTTGTCGAACAGCCGGAAGAACTTGTCGAGCCGGACGTCGATGCTCGACGGCTGCACGAGCGAGGCGTCGTACGGGTCGAGGCCGATCCGGCCTGCAGCGAGCTGGGCGGTGATGTCGCGGTCGGAGAGCAGCACGGACGAAGCCTAGCGGCAGCGGGCGTCGCGCCGGTATGCTGCCAGGCTGCCCACCACCCGGGCGGGCGGCGTTCGGAGCAGTGATGACCACGTACACCGTCGACGAGATCACGGTGCCCGCCACCATGGACGACGACCCGGCGACCGTCGCGACCTTCGCCGAGTGGCTCGCGGTGTCCGACGGGGCCGAAGCCGCCGTGCACGGGCTGCACGAGTTGGCCTGGACGCCGGAGGAGTACCTGCCGCTGTGCCGCGAGCCGGGTGCACCGAGCCGGCTCGTCGTCGCCCGTGACGATCGCGGCACCGTGGTCGGTTCAGGCTCGTACGACACGAAGCAGGAACCCGGCACCACGAACTGCTGGCTGTCGGTCGGCGTCGTCCCCGAGCACCAGCGCCGCGGCGTCGGGACGCTGCTCGCCGACCACCTGGAGTCGATGGCCCGCTCCGACGGCCGCACGCAGTGGAAGACGTACGCGGTCTCGCGGCAGGTCGGGCCCGCGTCCGGGCCCGGGTACGTGCAGGCCCCGACGGGGTTCGGCGCCGTCCCGGAGGACGAGGCGGGGGTGCGGTTCCTGACCGCCCGCGGCTGGCACTTCGGCCAGGTGAACCGGATCAGCCGGCTCCCGCTGCCCGCCGACGCGTCCGTGGTGCGCGGACTGCACGAGCGGGCATCTGCTGCCGCCGGTCCGGAGTACCGCGTGCACGCCTGGACCGGTCGCACGCCGGAGCAGTGGCTCGACGGCATCGCCCTGCTCGAGACCCGGATGAGCACCGACGCGCCCGCCGGGGACATGGAGGAGCCCGAGGACGTCTGGACCGCCGAACGCCTCCGGGAACACGAGGACGAGCTCGCCCGGGCGCCGCGCACCCTGCTCACCGTGGCCGTCGAGCACCTGCCGACTACCACCCTGGCCGGTTTCACGCAGCTGTCCGTGCCGGACGACCCCGCACGGCCGGCACAGCAGTGGGACACCCTGGTGCTCCGCGAGCACCGCGGCCACCGGCTCGGCTGGCTGCTCAAGGTCGTCGGGATCCAGGAGCTCGAGCGGCGGTTCCCCGGGCGCCCCTCGGTCATCACGTTCAACGCGGAGGAGAACCGCCACATGCTCGACGTGAACGAGGCCGTCGGGTTCATCGGCGTCGGCTGCGAGGGCATCTGGGAACGGCGGGTCTGAGCGCGCATCCGAGGGGCCGGTTGCCAGCCGGCACGCCTACCATTGGACGGTCATGACCGTCACGTCACCCGAAACCCAGCCCACGGGGTCAGCGCCGGACGCCGCCCCCACCACCGGGCGCTCGTCCACCGTCGCGACGGTCCTCGTCATCGCGATCCCGCTGGCCGTCGCGTGCTCGCTCCTCGGGCTGACGATCACCGGTGCCTTCAGCGCGAGTCAACAGCTGGTGTCCGCCGGCGAGGTCGTCGAGTACGGCCTGCCGATCGCCCGCGTCGTGCACGACACGATGGCGGCGCTGACCATCGGCCTCCTCATCGTCGCGGCGTTCGCGCTGCCCGCGCAGAAGAAGGACCACGGCGCCCTGTCCAGCGTGCAGCACCGTGCGACCCGGTGGGCCGCAGCGACCGGCGCCGTCTGGTTCCTCGCCGCCGCGGTGAGCATCGTCCTGACCGGCGCGAACACCCTCGGTGTCCCGCTCACCAGCCCGGTGTTCGCCCGCAACTTCATGCTCTTCGCGTTCCAGGTCGAGATCGGCCAGGCGCTCGTGGTGTCGGCTGCCGCGATCCTCGTCGCCACGGTGGTCGCCGCCTTCGCCACCCGGGTGACGACCCTGGCGTTCGCCACCGTGATCGGCCTGTTCGCCCTGCTCCCCCTGGCCCTGTCCGGGCACGCCGCCGGGTCGCTCGAGCACGCGAACGCGGTGAACTCGCTCGCGATCCACCTGGTCGGGGTGTGCGTGTGGGCCGGTGGCCTGGTCGCCGTGGTCCTGCTCCGCACCCGCACCAAGGGCGCGACCGGACGCGTGATCGCCCGGTACTCGACGCTCGCCGGGTGGTCGTTCGGGGCCGTGGCGTTCTCCGGCATCGTCAACGCGTCGCTCCGTCTGACCGGCCCGCTCGACCTCGTCACGACGACGTACGGCTGGCTCATCACCGTCAAGGCGCTCATCCTCGTGCTGCTCGGCGTCGCGGGGATCGTGCAGCGCCGGAAGCTCGTGCCCGGGCTCCTCCGCGCGCCGCTCGACCGCCGCCTGTTCACTCGGTTCGCCCTGGCCGAGATCGTGTTCATGGCCGTGGCCATCGGTGTCTCGGTCGCCGTGTCCCGTTCGCAGCCGCCGATCCCGCAGACCCCGGCGACGGGCGAGGACACCCGCTCGGGCCTGATCGGGTTCCCGTTCCCGCCGGCACAGACCACGCAGACGTACCTGACCCAGTGGCACATCGACTGGGTGTGGCTCGGCCTGGCCGTCGTCGGGGCCGTCTGGTACCTGCTGGCGGTGCGCAAGCTCCGGAAGCGCGGCGACGCCTGGCCCGTCGGTCGCACCATCGCCTGGCTCATCGGCTGCGCCCTGTTCATCTGGACCACGTCGGCCGGCCCTGCCGTGTACGGCATGATCCACTTCTCGTCGCACATGCTCCAGCACATGCTGCTGATGATGTTCGTCCCGCTGCCGCTCGTGCTCGGTGGCCCGGTGCTGCTCGCGCTCCGCACCCTGCCGGTCCGGAACGACGGCTCACGCGGCGCCCGCGAGTGGCTCATGCTCTTCGTGCACTCCCGCTGGATGCAGTTCCTCGGCAAGCCCGCCGTCGCCGGGATCATCTTCGCCGGGTCCCTCGTGGTGTTCTACTTCACCCCGGCGTACCAGGCCGCGATGCAGTCGCACGAGTGGCACGTCGCGATGATCATCCACTTCGTCCTGAGCGGCTACCTGTTCTTCTGGGTCTTCGTCGGTGTCGACCCGGGCCCGCAGCGCCCGCCGTACCCGATGCTCATCATCACCCTGCTGGCCACCCTGGCGTTCCACGCGTTCTTCGGCGTCGCGGTCATGACGTCGCAGTCGGTGTTCGCGGTCGACTGGTTCCACGCGCTGGGCCAGACGAACGACGCCGCACTGCTCGACGACCAGCACACCGGCGGCGGCATCGCCTGGGGTGCTTCGGAGCTGCCGATGGTGTTCGTGGCCCTGCTCGTCGTCCGGAACTGGATGCGCTCGGACAAGCGCGACGCGAAGCGCCTGGACCGCAAGGCCGACCGCGACGGTGACGCCGACCTCAAGGCCTACAACGAGCGCCTGGCCGCGATGAGCAAGCGGGACTGATCCGCGGTACCGGCCACACGGCTGGAACGACCCCGGTCAGTCCCCGTGGACGATGCAGACCGCGTCGAGGTCCATCGCGGCCTCGAGCGCGGCCGAGATCCCCGATTCTCCGTCGGGGCCGGCGGGCGTCACGGTGTCGACCCACCACAGCGGCGTCGCCAGGGTCGGGGCGTCCGGCAGGATCCGTTCGACCTCGTCGAAGGAGTCCACTCGGCGCACGCCGAGCACGGTGATCACCGGGTGCGTCGCGTCACGGCAGACCTGCATCATCGGGCCGTCATCGAGCGCCCGGACGCCCCAGGTCTCGTCGTGCAACAGGAGCGCCTCCGCCACCTCGCGCGTCTCCACCGGCTGGCGGCAGAGGATGGTGACGTCACGCGGCACCCTGACCGCCCACCATCCGGTCGTCGCGGACGTGGCCGTCGAGCGTGCCCTCGTCGTGCGCGGGGTCGAGCGGTGCGCCACCGACCAGCTGCAGGAAGCGGTCCTCGTCGATGCGGTCGAGGAACGACTCGAGCGCTTCCCAGCCGTCCTCGAAGCGGACGATCATGCCGCCATCGTCAGCGGCGTCGGCGTCGGCGTCGGCATCCGGGCGGGCGGCCGAGCCGGAGCCGGCTGCGAAGGTCGCGGTCGTGGTGCGCGGCGGCGGCCAGACGCCGTCGCGGTCCAGGAAGCCGGCGGCCTCGGGTCCCACGACGACGGCGAGCGGCGACGGTTCGCCGTGCGAGACGGCCCGGACCAGGTGGTCCGCGTCGCCGCGGCGCTGCATGACGACGCCGAACACGGGGACGACCTGGTCGGCGACCCGCTGCACGGCGTCGAACATCCGGTTCGCCAGCCCCGGGTCGGTGTTCTCCTCGGGCACGGTGAGCACGGCGGACATCGTCTCGACGACGACCCCGCCGACCAGGTGTGCGGTCATCGTCGCGGAGAACCCCTCGCCGACGGCGTACGAGGTCGAGATGCCGGGCGCCTCGTGCTTGGCGTACTGCGTGACGACCCAGCGGTCCCACGGCACGGTGAGCGGTTCGGCGGTGCCCCACCGGGTCGGGCAGGTGCCGACGGTGTGGCACAACGCCTCGATCGCGGAGCCCATGTCGACCGCACGGCCGGGGTGGTGCCGGAGGGTCAGGTCGATGCTGATCTGTCGCACCGAGTCGGCCGAGACCGGGTGCTCGGGCGACGGGGTGCCCACGAGTTCGGGGCCGCGGTGCACGAAGTCCTCGATGTCCGATGCGGCGACACCGGTCCGGCCGTCACGCAGTGTGCCGTCGAAGTCGGACACCGCCCACGCGGCGCCGTGCGCGCCGAGCGCGTGCCGGAGCGCCGGGGTGATCGCCGCGGCCCGGCCGGTGCGGAGCACGACCGTCCGTCCGGCGTCCGCCGACCGGCGGAGCAGCGAGGCGAGCGCATCGGTCAGCCACACGACGGGCGAGGCGGACTCGACCACGATCGCCGAGCCGACCACGTCGTCGATGAGGGGATGCCTGACCATCCGGGTCCTCCTCGGTTCGGGGCTGGAACTCCCTGGACGGTACACACAGGGGCGACACCTGTCCGTCAGGCTCGCACCCTCACAGCGGAGACTCGGGAGGCGCGACACGCGCCCGGCAGACCGCGTACGGTGCGCGGTCGGCTGGCTTCCAGGCGAGAATCCGCTAGGCTTGCCGAGTCCCGTTCTGCGGGGCGCGCGAGTGTAGTTCAATGGTAGAACTCCAGCTTCCCAAGCTGGTAGCGCGGGTTCGATTCCCGTCACTCGCTCCGTCGGACGTACGCTCGCCGCATGTCCTCCTCCTCCGGTTCCCCCGAACACATCGCACCCGTGGTCGTCATCGGTGCCGGGGTCGTCGGCGCTGCGACCGCCTACGCGCTCACCGCTCGTGGCGAGCGCGTCCTGCTCGTGGAACAGCACGCCCGCGGCCACCACCTCGGTTCCTCGCACGGTGCGACCCGGATCTTCCGGCAGGGCTACGCCGACCCGGAGTACGTCGCGCTGACCACCCGGGCGCTCGAACTGTGGGGAGCGCTCGAGGCCGCCGCCGGCGAAGAGCTCATCGTCCGCACGGGTGCCGTCGACCACGGTCGGCCCCAGGTCGTCGACGCGATCGCCGCCGCCCTCGCCGACGCGGACATCCCGCACGAGTCCCTCACGCCGGAGCAGGCGGCAGCACGTTGGCCCGGCATCGCGTTCGAGGGGCACGTGCTGACCCACCCGTCGGCCGGTCGTATCCGCTCCGACCGGACGATCGAGGTGTTCCTCACGCTGGCCGAAGAGACCGGTCTCGCGGACCTGCGCTTCGACACCGGGGTCACCGCGCTCGAGGACCACGGCGACGACGTCACCGTGACGCTGTCCGACGGCAGCGCGGTCCGTACCGCGTCCGTGGTGGCCGCGGTGGGCTCGTGGGCCCCCACGCTGGTCGGCGAGCTGCTCGCCGGACGCGGGTCGGGCCTCCCGGCCATCCGCGTCACCCAGGAGCAGCCGGCCCACTTCCCCAGCCACCTGCCGGACGCGGCCTGGCCGAGCTTCGTGCACTGGGCCGACGGCGACGACGTGTACGGGCTGCTGACGCCGGGTGAGGGCGTGAAGGTCGGGTTCCACGGCACCGGGCCCGTCGTCGACCCGGACCAGCGGGACTTCGTGCCCGTTCCGGCCGAGGCCGAGCGACTGCAGGCGTACGTCGCGCGGTACGTGCCGGGGGTCGACGCGACGAAGCCGACGTTCATCAGCTGCCTGTACGACAACTCCCCCGACGAGGACTTCGTGATCGACCGGGTCGGGCCGCTCACGGTGGCGACGGGGTTCTCCGGGCACGGCTTCAAGTTCGCGCCGCTGCTCGGCGCGATGCTCGCGGACCTCGCCACGGGCGGCGTGCCGCACCCGCGCTTCGCCCTGCCGGAGCCGGTGCCCGCGCCCTGACGCCAGCGCGCGGTCGTTCGCGAGACGCCGGCGTGTTCGTTCGACGCCGCCATGTCGTCGAGACGCCGCCGAATCCGGAGGCGTCTCACGGACGACGCGGCGTCCTGCGCACACACCGGCGTCTCACACCCGCGCACACGCCGGCGTCTGGCGACCGGCCACTACGGTGGGAGCCGTGCGCATCATCGTGGCTCCGGACTCGTTCAAGGGCACCGCGACGGCGGCGTCGATCGCTGCGGCGGTCCGTGCCGGCTGGCTGACCGAACGCCCCGACGACGACGTGGTGCTCGTCCCGATGGCCGACGGCGGCGAGGGCACGCTCGACGCCTTCGAGTCCGCGGTCCCCGGAGCCATCCGGGTCCCCGTCACCGTGACCGGGCCGGCCGGCACGCCGGTCGACACCCACTGGCTGCGGCTGCCCGACGGCCGCGCGGTGGTGGAGCTCGCGGCGACGAGCGGCCTCCCCCTGCTCAACGCACCGATGCCGGACACGGCGACGAGCCGCGGGTTCGGCGAGGCGATCGCCGCCGCGCTCGACGCCGGTGCGACGGGACTCGTGCTCGGCATCGGGGGTAGCGCGTCCACCGACGGCGGGCGTCCGGTGCTCGAGGCGCTCGGACTCGACAGCGAAGGAGCCGGCACCGGCGGCCTCCGCGCGCTCCCCCCGCTCGGTGTCACCGTGCTCACCGACGTGACCTCTCCGCTGCTCGGTCCGACCGGTGCCGCCGCCGTCTTCGGCCCGCAGAAGGGCATCACGCCCGACCGGGTGGCGTCCTTCGACGACCGACTCGCCACCTGGGCCGCACGCTTCCCCGACGTCGACCCGGGCACCCCGGGCGCCGGAGCCGCTGGCGGTGTCGGGTTCGGCCTGCTGGTGTGGGGCGCCACGCTCGCCGGTGGGGCCGCGGCCGTCGCCGAGGTCCTCGGGCTGCCGGCGCTGCTCGACGGCGCCGACGTCGTGATCAGCGGCGAAGGGTGCTTCGACGGGCAGAGCGCCGTCGGCAAGGTGCCCTCGGTGGTCCGCGACCTGACCGCGGCGCATGCTCCCGGAGCCCGCTCGATGCTCGTCGCCGGCGCGATCGAGGCCCCGCTCGACGACTACGCGGCCGCGGCGTCGCTCACCGTGCTCGCGACGCAGACCACCGGCGAGCCCGACGACGCCCTCGCCGACCCGCTGCGCTTCGCCACGATCGCGGGGCAGCGGTTGGCCCGGCTCGCCTGAGCGAACAGAACGCCGCGAGCACCGCGGCGGCGCAGTGCCGCGCCGACGCGCCGAGCAGTGCCGCGCCGGGCAGCCGCCGCGACGCGCCCATCCGCGGGCACAGGGGTGTCCTGGTTGTACCTCCCACCCGGCCGCGGCCGCGCGCACACTGGTTCCGGGCCGGAACCGGCCCGCAACGCACCACCCCCACGAGGAGATCATTGCGCACCGTCAACGCGTACGCGGCACCGTCAGCGACCGAGCCGCTCGTCAAGACCACCATCACCCGTCGGGACGTCGGCCCGGACGACGTCGAGATCGACATCGCCTACGCCGGCATCTGCCACTCGGACATCCACACCGTCCGCGGTGAGTGGGGCCCCATCCAGTACCCGCAGGTCGTCGGCCACGAGATCGTCGGGCACGTCTCCGCCGTCGGCGAGAACGTCACCAAGCACAAGGTCGGCGACCGCGTCGGCGTCGGCTGCATGGTGAACTCGTGCGGCGAGTGCGAGAACTGCGTCGCCGGCCAGGAGCAGTACTGCCTCAAGGGCAACATCCAGACCTACGCGGGCGTCGACCCGGCCGACGGCTCGATCACCCAGGGCGGCTACTCGCAGGCCGTCGTGGTGAACGAGGACTTCGTCCTCCGTGTCCCCGAGTCGCTCGACATCGAGAAGGTCGCGCCGCTGCTCTGCGCCGGCATCACCACCTACTCGCCGCTGCACCACTGGAACGCCGGCCCCGGCACCAAGGTCGCCGTCGTCGGCATGGGCGGGCTCGGCCACATGGCCGTCAAGATCGCCGTCGCGCTCGGCGCCGAGGTCACCGTCCTGTCGCAGACCACCTCCAAGCAAGAGGACTCGCTCCGCTACGGCGCGAAGGCCCACTACGCGACGAAGGACCCGGAAACGTTCGAGAAGCTCGCGAACTCCTTCGAGCTCATCATCAACACCGTCTCGGCGAAGATCCCGATGGGCGCCTACCTCGGCCTGCTCAAGGTCGACGGCACGCTCGTCAACGTGGGTGCTCCGTCCGAGCCGCTCGAGGTGCCGGCCTTCGCGCTCATCCCGCGTCGGCTCAGCTGGGCGGGTTCCGCCATCGGCGGCATCCAGGAGACCCAGGAGATGCTCGACTTCTGCGCCGAGCACGGGATCCTCCCGGAGACCGAGCTCATCAGCGCCGACCAGATCAACGAGGCCTACGAGCGCGTGCTGTCCTCGGACGTCCGCTACCGCTTCGTGATCGACACGGCCACGCTGGCGTAGTCGTCACCACCTGACAGACGGAAGGCCCGTTGCCGGCTGGCAACGGGCCTCCTGTCTGTCATCTCGGTTCCGTCAGCCGACCTCGTCACCGGACGGCAGCGCGCCGCACCAGTCGACGGAGCCCGCGTCGATGCTCGCCTCGAGCGCACCAGAGGCAGCGTCGACGATGCTCACGAGCTCGCCGGTCGCCGACTTCGTCGCGACCGCGACGAACTGACTGTTCGGGGACGGGCAGACCGCGGTGACGCTCGCGTCGTCCGGGATCGTCACGGGCAGCCGGGAGGCCCGTCCCCCGTCCACGCGCACGATCCGTGCCGCGATGGTGCCGTCCGACCGCACGTCCCCCAGCACCCGCAGGTACGTGTCGTCGGACAGCTGGGCGATGCGGCCGAGGACGGCCGCATCGGTGCTCGCGGCGGGCGCCTGCAGCGCCGACTTCGACCCGTCGGTCAGGTCCAGCCGCTCGATCCCGGTGCCCGTCTCGACGACGGCGGTGGTCCCGGTGCCGACGAAGCCGTGCAGGTAGGTGGCGCTGCCGAGCCGGACCGGGTCGGCGCGCCCGCTCATGTCGACGAGCACCAGGTCGTCGCTGCCCGTCCGGACCAGCGCGCTCTCGGTGCGCGGCACGTAGGCCCACTGCCCGACCGTCATCGGCACGGCCCCCGTCTTCGGCGTGCCGTTCGCCGCGATCGCCGTGGGCATGTGCGTGCCCGTCATGTCGACCACGTACAGGCCGGTGTTCCGGGACTGCCCGGTCGAGGTGTCGGCGTACTCGAACCCGAACGAGGCACCGTCATCGGCGACGTGGAGCGCCGTGACGCGGCCCTCGGAGGTCGGCAGGGTGAGGTGTTCGACGGGGGCATCGGCGTCCTGCACGCCGCCGCTCAGCGCCACGATGTCGACGGACGAGCTGGCGTCCGTGCCGCTCACGACCACCAGGGAACGGCCGAGCCGGGCGTACTCGGAGATCGCGGTGCCCTCGTAGACCGTGGTGGCGCCGCCCGCATCGAGGGAGCGTCGGACGATGCGGTCCTTCGCCCCGGCCTGCCCGGGCACGAGTGCGAGCACGTCGGTGCTGCCGGTGCGGATCGCCGCGGTCAGGTCGGACGTGGCGCGCTGCCCGGGTGCCCGGACGTCCGCGACCGTCACGGTGTACTCGCGGTCGTAGGCCAGGGGTCCGGCGAACTCGACCGCGATCGTGTTGCCGCTCGAGGTCACGGTGTGCGCCGCAGCCGGGCTGACCCGGACGTCGGCGGCGGCGACCTTCTGCAGCGCCTGGTTCGCGGTCAGGATCACCCGCTGGGCCGGACGGGTGACGAGGCCGGTCGCGTCGTAGGACACGTCGCGGAGCCGCGGGCCCTGCTGCGAGCCGACGACCGCGGCGAGCGCGGCGACCACGGCGAGGACCACCACGACGGCGACGTACCGGCGGTGGAAGCGGTGTGCGACGGGGCGGCGCTCGCGGCGCTGGACACCGCGGCGCTCAGAACTCATACGGGTCCTCGGGCTGGGCGATGTCGGTGATCTTCGCGGCCTTGACCACGATGCGGGCGTCGGCGGACTGGTCCGGGTTGGCGGCCAGGGCTCCGCGGACGGTGACCCACTGCCCCTCGTCGGGAACGGTCCCGGCGCCGTCGCCGTCGCCGGTCACGACACCGAGGCCGACCGGTTGCGCGTCCACGGCACAGCAGCTGATCACGAAGCGGGTGAGGGTGAAGGACCCGTCGTCGCCGGGCACCACGAAGCCGGTCAGTTCGACCTGCTTGCCGACCAGGGCCGTGGTGTCCGTGGTCTGCCGGATCAACGCCGCCCAGTCCTTGACGCCGTACTCCGAGGTGTCGACGCCCTCGCTGCCGAGCAGCTGCACCGCGGACTCCGAGCCGGTGGCGTTGGACAGGGTCGCGGAGTCCACGCTCCGCTGCTGGGCGGTGCGGGCGGAGAGGGTCGTCGGTGGCAGGACGAGCATCGCGACGGTGACGCCGATCGTGACGACGGCGGCGGCGCCGCCGAGGGCGAGGCGGACGGCGCGACCGCGGCCTCGGCCGGGGCCCGGCTCGTGGGCGCCGGCGTCGTGCTCGTCGGCGGCGGTGGCGTGCCCGTGCGCGCCGGCGTCGTCGGGCTCGTCCGCTTCGTCGCCGTGTGTATGGCCGTACCCGCGGGCGGTGGCCACCAGTCCGGCGATCGCCGCAGGCACCCCGACGGCGGCGAGCACGACCGTGAACACCGAGTAGCGCGGGTTGATGTACAGGTCGAGGTGCCCGACCAGCGCGAGCCACAGCGTGCAGAGGGCCGCGGCCAGCACCGACCCGAGGCCCAGGTACGCGGCCGCGTTGCTGCGTGCATCAGACGAGGACATTCATCACCAACCCGACGGCTCCGGCGAACAGGACGCACACGACGGACAGCAGCACCAGGAAGCGGACCCGGAACGTCGTGCGCAGCAGGGCGATCATCTTGACGTCGATGATCGGCCCGATGATCAGGAAGGCCGTGATCGACCCGGGCAGGAACGTCGACGCGAAGGACAGCGCGAAGAAGGCGTCGACGTTCGAGCAGAGCGACACCGTCATCGCCAGCAGCATCATCGCCGCGACGGACAGCACCGGGTTCGAGCCGACGGCCACCAGGGTCGAGCGGGGCACCGCGACCTGGATCGCCGCGGCGAGGCCGGCACCGACGAATAGCGCCGGCATCATCGTCGCCGTCTCGCCGCCGAACTGCGCGGCGCTCTGCCGCCAGCGGTGCAGGCCACGGGGCGCTCCGACGGCCGCACGGCACCGGGCCTCGAAGGCGGGGAGCAGCAGGTCGGCCGGACGGCGGTGCGCGGCGACGATCCAGCCGACGAGGTTCGCGATGACGAACCCGCCGACGATGCGCACCGGCAGGATCCACCCGGACCAACCGAACGCCTGCGCGGTGCTGATGATGACGAGCGGGTTGAGGATCGGGGCCGCGACGAGGAACGTGACGGCCTCGGCCGGCGTGAACCCGCGCATCATCAGGCCGCGGGCGAGCGGGACGTTGCCGCACTCGCACACCGGGAACAGCATGCCGATCAGGGAGATCACGGCCCGACGGCCGAAGGCGTTCTGCGGCAGGACCTTCTCGAGCGCGCCGACCGGCACCCAGACCTCGACGACGATCGACAGCACGATGCCGAGCACCACGAACGGCAGGGACTCGACGACGACGCTGATCGCCAGTGTGAGGAAGTCCTGCACGACGTCCGGCAGCCCGGTCGACCCGATGCTCGGGGAGAACAGCCGGATGCCCAGCAGGACGACGACGGCGAGCAGCACCAGGCCGGGGCCGGTGAGGCTCCGGGTGCGCTGCGGCGGCCGCGTGGTCGTCGTCACCGGGACAGGATAGGTGACGCCTCCTGCCCGGGGCTGCGCACCCGCTCTCGTACGGTGCGAGGGGGGCCGCGCGCTCAGCCCGCGGTGACGCCGTCCAGGTGTCGGTCGAGCACATCGATCGCCCAGTCGCCGGACTCCCCCGGAGCCAGTCGGACGACCTGCATCGCGAGTCCGTCCAGGAGCGCGTGGAGCCGGCAGGCCTCGTACTCCCGGTCGTCCGCCGGCACGCCGAGCAAGCGCAGGATCTCCTCGCACCACGTCCGCATCGCCGCGACGGTGCGGTCGAGCGTCCGCCGGAGCGCGACGTCGGTGAGCGCGGCGTTGCCGAGCGCCAGGTAGACCTCGAGCTCGATGACCCGCTCCTCGTCGAGGGGCAGCAGCTCGAGCACGATCCGGCGTGCGCGTCGGGTGGGCGTGAGGTCGTCGGGGATTGCGTCGATGCGCTCGCGGATCCGGTCGAACACGAGCGTGATGGTGTGCTCGCGGACGCTCGCCTGGGTCGGGAACGTGTAGCGGACCGTGCTCGGCGGCAGTCCGGCCTCGGCGGCGACGTTCCGCACGCTGAGCGCCCCGAGGCCGTCGCGGGCGAGGACCCGGCACGCCGCCTCGGACACGGTGCGGCGCCGTTCGTCGACGTCCATGCTCCTGGCCACGACGCCATACTCGCACAGTCGTACGAACTCGTGCTACCGTCAAGGTCGTTGTCGCACAGTCGTACGACAACGAGAACGAACGACTCCCGCAGGAAAGGACATCGTCATGGCATGGGCAATCCTCGTGCTCAGCGGCGTGCTCGAGGCCGTCTGGGCCACCGCCCTCAGCGCCTCGAACGGCTTCAAGAAGGTCGTCCCCACGATCGTGTTCGTCGCCGGGATGGCGCTGAGCATGGTGGGGCTGGCGTTCGCGATGAAGAGCATCCCGGTCGGAACCGCCTACGCAGTCTGGGTCGGCATCGGGGCGTCCCTGACCGTGGTCGTCGCGATCCTCCGCCAGCAGGAGGCCGCGTCCTTCGCCCGCCTCGCCCTGGTGTTCGGCCTGGTGGCGTGCGTCATTGGCCTCAAGGTGGTGAGCTGACGTGGCCTGGATCGTCCTGTTCGTCAGCGCCGCGCTCGAGACCGTCTGGGCGACCGCCCTCGGCGAGAGCGACGGCTTCACCGAGCTCCGACCGACGATCGTGTTCGCCGTCACGATCGTGATCAGCCTGGTCGCGTTCGGCTACGTCCTCAAGCACATCCCGATCAGCACGGCGTACGCGGTGTGGACCGGCACCGGTGCCGCCCTCACCGTGCTGTGGGGCATGGCGACCGGCGCGGAGCCCGTCACCGTCCTGCGCCTGCTGTTCATCGCCGGCATCGTCGGGTGCGTCGTCGGCCTCAAGCTCGTGCCGGCCCGCCCCGCCGCGGAGCCCGCCGCCCAGCCCACGCGCTGAGCGACAGCTCACGCACCAGCGATCCCGTGAGGTGTCGCTGACCCCGTGAGGCGAGTGCGGTCCGCGGACGCGCGCCGAGACGGACGGGAGGCCCGGTGCCAGCTGGCACCCGGCCTCCCGTCCGCCTGTGGGTCACGCCCACCACGCATGGTGAGCAGCAATGGTCGGGTCACCTCGCGGGACCCGACCGTTCCTGCTCACGAAGCGAGCGTCAGACGGACGCGCCCGTCCACTCGTCCTCGGCGGCGACGTGGTCGCTGCCGACCGTGCCGGCCGCCATCGCGGCAGCGGCACGTGCCGCGTGCGACGGCGGGTCCGACGGGACGTCGGCGGGGCGGCCCTCGTCGTTCAGCTTGCGCAGCTCGGGCACGATGTCCGTCGCCAGGATGTCGATCTGCTCGAGCACCGTCTTGAGCGGCAGACCGGCGTGGTCGATCAGGAACAGCTGGCGCTGGTAGTGGCCGACGTGGTCCTTCATCGCGGCGTACCGGTCGATGACCTGCTGCGGCGAGCCGACGGTGAGCGGGGTCTGGGCGGTGAAGTCCTCCATCGAGGGGCCGTGGCCGTAGACCGGGGCGTTGTCGAAGTAGGGCCGGAACTCGTTGATCGCGTCCTGCGAGTTCTTCCGCGCGAAGAACTGCCCACCGAGCCCGACGATCGCCTGGTCGGCGCGGCCGTGCCCGTAGTGCTCGAAGCGCTGGCGGTACAGGCCGACCATCTGCTCGGTGTGCTGGATCGGCCAGAAGATGTTGTTGTGGAAGAAGCCGTCACCGTAGTAGGCGGCCTGCTCGGCGATCTCCGGCGTGCGGATCGAGCCGTGCCAGACGAACGGCGGGACCCCGTCGAGCGGACGCGGGGTCGAGGTGAAGCCCTGCAGCGGCGTGCGGAACTTGCCCTGCCAGTTGACGACGTCGTTCTCCCACAGCTGGCGCACGAGCGCGTAGTTCTCGATCGCCAGGTTGACGCCCTGGCGGATGTCCTGCCCGAACCACGGGTAGACGGGGCCGGTGTTGCCGCGGCCCATCATCAGGTCCATGCGGCCGTCGGACACGACCTGGAGCATCGCGTACTCCTCGGCGATGCGCACCGGGTCGTTCGTGGTGATCAGGGTCGTCGACGTGGACAGCGTGATGTCCTTCGTCTTCGCCGCCAGGTAGGCGAGCAACGTCGTCGGTGACGAGGCCACGAACGGCGGGTTGTGGTGCTCACCGGTCGCGAAGACGTCGAGCCCGGCCTGGTCGGCGTGCTCGGCGATCGTCAGGATGTCGCGGACGCGCCGGGTGTCGTCCGGCGTTGTGCCGGTCGTGGGGTCGGTCGTGACGTCACTGACCGTGAAGATGCCGAACTGCATGATGCGCCGCCTTTCGCGATATCGATGCGTTTGCATCGACTTGCTCGGTACAACGTAGCGCACGGCGTGGCATTCCCGCCAGGCTCACGCCCGTCGGTCGACCGGGCGGTCAGCCCTGTCGGGCGGCCGGGAGGCCCGGCTCGGCCTCCCGGTTCAGCCGGCAGCGGGCAGCGTGGCCGGGTCGGTGCGCGCGGCGTGGTGCATCCCGTCGAGGAACCACACGATTGTCACGACCGCGAGGACGCTCGCACTGGACGCCGACCGCCCCGCCACCAGGATCGCGGCGCGGTCGTACGCGCCGTCGCCGGTCAGGCCGACCACGAGCGCCGCGACACCGATCACCAGCGTGAGCCCGGTCGCGACGAGGAGCACGACGCTCACCACCCGCCGCGGCCCCCGCCGACCGTCACGGTCACCCCGGAGCCCGCGGTCGACCCGGGGTCCGACCGCGCGGACGATCCCGAGCCAGAAC
Source organism: Curtobacterium sp. MCSS17_005 (assembly GCF_003234225.2). Lineage (NCBI taxonomy): Bacteria > Bacillati > Actinomycetota > Actinomycetes > Micrococcales > Microbacteriaceae > Curtobacterium > Curtobacterium sp. MCSS17_005. The sequence continues at coordinate 461,753 of NZ_CP126258.1, read as the reverse complement.
ATCGCGATGGCGCAGGCGCCGATGATGTCGCTGACCCGGTGCCAGCCGTAGACCACGGTCTGGTTCGCCACGAAGACCGCGTACCCGGCGCCGACGATGGTCACCAGCGGTCGGAACCGACGAGGCGTGACCATCAGGACCGCGAACAGCGCCGCCAGCGCGATCGTCGCGTGCCCGGACGGGAACGAGTTCGGCGTCGTCGACTGAGCGATCTCAGGGCGCACGGCGATACGCTTGACGAGCGTCGAGGTGGCCGCCGACGCGAGCACCACGACCCCCGCGCCGAGTCCCACCGAGAGCCGCCGTCTGGCGAACGCCACGGCGACGATCACGACGACGAGCAACAGGATCACCGGCACCGAGATGACGTTGAGCGCAGTGTCCGAACTGAACAGGTCGGACTCCCGGACCCCGCCGAGCGCGGCGTCCTCCGCTTTCTGACCGACCGGGGTCAGCACCGCGACCCCGTAGACGAGAGGCACGATCACGAACCCCAGAGCCGCCAGCGCAGCCCACCGCACCCGCCGCGAGACCCACGGTCCGCGCGACTCGGATGCACTGCGCTCGGGTGTCAAGGTCACCGGGCTGGTCCTCCTCGGAGTGGTCGTCGTCGGGCTCGTCGCACTGGCGGCGGCGCTGCGATTGGGTCGGTCGGGGTCCGACACGATACCGTTGGAGCACCGGCCGGAGGCTGGGAACCGCACCCCCGTCGGCCGTGCACTGCGCGCTGACACGAGGGGATCGGTGATCCCCGCCGGGCCGTCGCACCACGCGGGACCGACGCACGTCGCGTCGGCAGTGTACGAGGAGGAAACCGAAGTGGCCATCAAGGAACCGGGCATCATCGCCTCGCCGAACCGGGGTCTCGCACTCACGGCCGGCAGCGTCCTCGCACTCTGGGGCGTCCTGGGCTTCTTCTTCGCCGCCGACGGCGACCCGGGCTTCTTCAACCGCCAGGGCGGCATGCTGTGGAACGCGTTCGGCGTGAACCCGGCGCTCTGCCTGGTGTGGGTGCTGCTCGCCGCGGTGCTGCTCATCACCGGCCTCGGCAACACCGTCGGATCGCGCAACGGCAACCTGCTCGTCGGCGTCCTGCTCGTCCTCTTCGCGGTGTACGGCTTCGTCTTCGTCGACACCTCGGCCAACGTCTTCGCGCTGAACACCACGGACAACGTGTTCCATGCCATCGTCGGTGTGCTCCTGCTCCTCACCGCGATCGGTGCCGACAAGGAGAACCTCCGCGCACTGCGAGCGGCGCGCGCCTGACGCACCCGCTCGACCGCACTCCCGACGCCCGTCTGCCGCTCCGGCAGGCGGGCGTCGTCGCGTGCGCGGGGGCGGGGCGTTTCGGCGGGGTGGTCCGGCGGGGGTGTCGTGCGGTCACGACTCCCCGCTCACGTGCGTCGGCCGGTCACGAACTGTCGGATCCGGAGTGTCCAGGCGACAACGAATGACCACTCGGCGCAGGACCGACGGGGAGTCGTGACCGCTCGGCGGTGTGTGTCCGGGCATGCAGGCGCGCGTGCCGGCGGCGTGTGGCCGAAGCGGACCCACGGGTCAGTCGGACGCGTCAGTCGGCGTCGGAGTCGGCGTCGGGCTGCTTCTTCGGGGCCTCGAGCTCGGTGGCGACGATTCGGGGCGCCTCGGACATGAAGCGCCGGACGTCCAGGTCGACGATGATGTCCTGCGGCCGGAGCGGCCGGGTGAGGAACAGCCCCTCGAGCGAGGTCAGCCGCGACAGCGCCACGTACGTCTGGCCCGCGCTGAACACCCGGTTGCCGAGGTCGACGACGGCCCGGTCGTAGGTGCTGCCCTGCGACTTGTGGATGGTCACGGCCCAGGCGAGCCGGAGCGGGAACTGCTGGAACTCCCCGACGGTGTCCTTCTTGAGTTCCTTCTTGTCCGCGTCGTACGAGTACTTGAACTTCTCCCACACCGACGGCTGGACCTCGAACGACTCACCGTCGACGTCGACCCACACGGTGTCGCGGATGGCCGTCACGATGCCCAGGGTGCCGTTCACCCAGCGCTGGTCGGCGTCGTTGCGCAGGAACATCACGTGCGCGCCGGGCTTCAACTCGAGGGCTTCGTCGGCCGGGAAGTTCCGTCCACCGAAGTCGCCGTTCACGTCGGCCTTGGCGGTCTTCACCTTGCCGGGCAGCCGTTCGAGGGCGGCCTTGTTGATCCGGGCGACCGTGTCGTTGCGGGTCGCCAGGGTGATGGCGTCGTCCGGAGCCGGACGTGCCCCGGCGGTGTTGAGCTGCTCGGCGATGTCCGCGGTGACCCGACCGTGCCGGACGGCGGTGAGCATCGCGGCGAAGGCGTCGTCGCGCTGCCGGTGCACCGTGGCGAGCTCGATGATGTTGAGCTCGGCCTCGAGCCACACCTTGGCGTCGAAGAACCACATCGACCGGTAGTGGTCGGTGAAGTAGGCGCGCTCGTCGGCGTCGCCGGGCACCGGGGGCAGCTGGTACGGGTCGCCGAACATCACGACCTGGACGCCGCCGAACGCCTCGAACTGCCGACCGCGGGCCTTACGGAGCGAGCGGTCCATGCCGTCGAGCAGGTCGGCGTTGACCATCGACACCTCGTCGATGACCAGGGTGTCGATCGTGTTGAGGAGCTTGCGGGTGTCCGGGCCCTGCCGCAGCTCGGCGTCGGCGATGAGCCCGATCGGCAGCCGGAACAGGGAGTGGATCGTCTGGCCGCCGACGTTGAGCGCGGCGACCCCCGTCGGGGCGCAGATGACGACCTGCTTCTCGGTGTTCCACGACAGGTGGTTGAGCAGCGTGGACTTGCCCGTGCCGGCCCGGCCGGTGATGAAGACGTGATCACGGGTGTGCTCGATGTACTCGAAGACGGCGCGCTGTTCGTCGCTCAGCTCGATGCTCATCGGGCGTCCGCTCCGGGCGAGGGTTCGAGGTCGTCGCTGCCGTCGTCGAAGTCCAGGTCGTCCTGGTCGGCCCGGGCAGCAGGGGCGGCGGCGGTCGGACCGGCCGCAGCTGCGTCGCCGGCAGCCGCTGCGTCAACGGCGTCGACCGGTTCTCCCCCGTCACGCCGCAGCCGCACGAGCACCACCACGACCACGGTCACCAGGAGCAGCACCCCGGCGACGATCAGCACGAGCCCGGCCCGGGCCTGGTCGACGAGCGGATCCGGCCCCCACGTCCGACCCATCGCGCCGAACCACGATGCCTGCAGCAGCCCGAGCGGCCCGCGCATCGCGACCCCGAGCGAGACCGTGCCCGCGGCGATCACCACCGCCCCGACGATCCGGACGACGGCGGCAGCAGTGGTCGGACGACGGTGCCCGGCGGGGATCGGCGTGCAGAGCGTCGGGACGGCCAACAGCCCGACCAGCAGGAACACGGCGTCGCTGACGGTACGACCGGTGGGGTCGCTCACCGACCACCGGACGGCGTCGGTGGCGAAGAAGGCCCACCACAGGGCCGCCGCGAGCAGGAACGCGGGGAACGGCTGGGCCAGGTACCGCACGGAGGGGTGCTCGACGATGACGTCGGTCCACTCACGCACACCCGTGCTGTCGTCGCTCCGAGGGTGCACGGCGGCGCGGATCAGTGCGACGGGTGCCGCCGCCCACACCAGGGCGGGGACCACGAGGCCGAGCAGCACGTGGGCACCGACGTTCGCCGAGACGAGGAACCGGTCGTACTGGTGCAGTGAGCCCGAGGTCGCGACCACCAGGGACACGACCGCCAGGGCTGCGGCGATCGAGCGTCGCGCCGGCCACCGCACGCCGGTCCGCCGCAGTCGCACGACGCCGGCCACGTACGTCGCGGCGAGCAGCACGGCGGCCATCAGCCAGAACAGGTCGATGTTCCACTGCGTCAGCCAGCCCCACGCACCGGGCGCGTGCGGGAGCAGGTCGTCGGTCAGGAGCTCCGCGGGGCTCGGGTCGGTGGTCTTGCTCAGGGCGATCTGGTCGACCGGGGTGGCGGTCCGGCCGAGGGCCGCGGCGAACCCCGACGCCACACCCATCACCGCGAGCTCGACGACGATGAGGGCCCAGAAGGGCCGCTGCCGATCGGGCGAGGTGGTCAGCGCACGGATGGCCCGACGGCGCTGCACCGCGCCGAGGACCCCGATGGCGACGATCGCACCGATCTTCACCAGGACGAGCGTGCCGTACGGGGTGAACAGGTTCGACAGCGCCCCGACGCGGATCTGCGCCGACGCGGTGCCGGAGACGGCGACGAGCACGAAGCAGCCGAGGGCGATGCTCGAGTACCGGGCCACGACCACGGCCAGCCGGTCGCCGGGCAGCACCCCGCGCAGCAGCACGAGCATGACGAGCCCACCGACCCACAGCGCCGCACCGACCAGGTGCAGCCCCAGTGCGGTCACCGCTGCGTCGTGGCTGGCGGTGCCGGCGGCGTGGCCCTGCTGCGCGAGCGGGATGAGGCCGATCATCGAGACGCCGGCGGTCAGGGCGACCATGCCCCGCGAACGGACGGCGAAGCAGAGCACCGTGACGGCCGCGGCGACGAGGACGGTCACGAGCCAGGCGAGCCCGAGCTCGGTGCCGGTGAGGAAGACCCCCATCGACTGCCCGAACTGCTCGTCGATGCTGATGCGCGAACCGGCGACGCTGAGGAACGTGCAGAACGTGGCGACGGCCGACGCGACCGTCCAGACGCCACTGGCACCGGCCGCGACGTCGATCGCGCGGTTCCACTCGGGGCCGGAGCGCGAGAGGCCGATGGTCGCCAGTGCGAGCCCACCGATCGTGGTGGCCGCGGACAGGTCGACGACGAGCCGGGCGATCGGCAGCCCGAAGCGGACGACGGGCCCCGGGTCGGCGATGAGTGCGGGGTTCGCGCCCCCACCGATGACGAGTGCCGTGAGCAGCGCCACGAACCCGACGAGCAGGAGCACGGCGGGACCGGCGATGCGCGCGATCCGATTCACCCGTCAAGCCTAGGCGGTGCCCACCCGGCCACCGAACGGGCCGGGCCGATCTGTGCAAACCGGCACGGGCCTCCAGGCCAGGATGCCCCGGGAACGACGAAAGGGACGGCCGAAGCCGTCCCTCCCGATGCGCGGAACAGTCTTACTTGACCGCAGCCTTGAGCTTCGAGCCGGCGCTGACCTTGACCGAGTCGCTCGCGGCGATCTCGATGGCGTCACCCGTCTGCGGGTTGCGGCCGGTGCGGGCGGCGCGGTGCGTCTTCTCGAAGGCGATCCAACCGGGGATCGTGACCTTCGTGCCGTCGGCGACGGACGACGAGACGACGCTGAAGAGCGCGTCGACGACGCCGTTGACGGTGGCCTGGCTCTGGCCGGACTCAGCGGCGACGGCAGCGACGAGCTCGGTGCGGTTCAGTGACTTGTCAGCCATGGATGTCCTCCTCGGACTTCTTGCAGTATCGGTCGGACGCACGTGTCGTCCGGCGCCCGGAGCGGTTGCCCCGTGCCACGGTGCCAGTGGGCCGAGGGCCCGGCGGAACCGGAGTTGAACCTACCAGCCGCCGGGGGTGAAAACTGCCGACTCGCCCGGATTTCCGGGGTTGTCGGGGCTCCGAGGGGGTGCTGGAGGGGCAGATGTGACGAATGACGGCTCGCATGTACCCCGCACACAGCGAACGCCCCGCCACCAAGAGGTGACGGGGCGTCGTGTACTGCGAGTGCTTACCAGGAGCTCTTCGTGATGCCGGGGAGCTCACCGCGGTGGGCCATGTCACGGAAACGGACACGGCTGATGCCGAACTCACCGAGGTGGCCACGGGGGCGGCCGTCGATGGCGTCGCGGTTGCGGTAGCGGATGGGCGATGCGTCGCGGGGCAGCTTCTGCAGGCCCACGCGGGCGGCCTCACGCGACTCGTCGGTGCCGTTCGGGTCCACGAGGGCCTTCTTCAGCTCGAGACGACGCTCGGCGTAGCGCGCGATGATGACGGCACGCTGGTTGTTCTTCGCGATCTTGCTCTTCTTCGCCATGCTTAGCGCTCCTCACGGAAGTCGACGTGCTTGCGGATCACTGGGTCGTACTTCTTGAGCACGAGTCGGTCGGGGTTGTTCCGACGGTTCTTCTTGGTCACGTAGGTGAACCCGGTGCCCGCCGTCGAGCGGAGCTTGATGATCGGACGGATGTCCTGACCCTTTTTCGCCATCAGATCTTCTCCCCACGGGCGAGGAGATCCTTGACGACGGACTCGATGCCACGTGCGTCGATCACCTTGATGCCCTTCGCGCTGAGCGTGAGCGTGACGTTACGACGAAGCGAGGGCACGTAGTACGTCTTCTTCTGCACGTTCGGGTCGAAGCGACGCTTCGTCCGGCGGTGCGAGTGCGAGATGTTGTGACCGAAGCCGGGAACGGCGCCGGTCACCTGGCACACTGCTGCCATGGTTTCCTCCTGAGTACCGTGCGACCGGACGGCCGCACCCAAGTTCACTTGCCTGGTGCACACGCGCACTGCCACCGGAGTGACCGTGCGAGGGGGTTGTGTGCACCGCCCAGGTCCGCATCCCCTGTCGAAGGAGAGCCGGACACCGCGCGACCGCGGCGTTCGCGACGGTCGGAGGGCTTGGAACAACGGGTCCGCCGCGCGGACGCGGAGAACCAGGGGTCCACGTTACGCGAGGACCGGGCGTGTCGCAAGCCGCGCCTCCAGGCCTGGAGGCGCGTGGCGGTCGGACCGGACCGCTCACGCACCCGCGTGGTCGCCCCCACCGCCCGCGGCACGACCGCGCGGGAGCCCGACCGGTGCCATGAGCAGGTACCGTTCCCGCCGGATCCAGTACAGGCCCGTCTCCCGCCGCTCCGCCCGGGTGGCGAACCGGTAGTGGAACATCCGTGCGCGGACCCAGCGCGGCGGTTCCCCGTCGAACGGGTCGCGGGCGAGCAGCCGCAGCGTGGGCCGGTCGGCCTCGAGAAGCCGCAGGACGAACACCCGGAACCACCGGTCGTCGGCACCGAGGGCCAGGAACCACATCAGCCAGTCGAGCCGCAGGTGGTACGGCGCGAACTGCCCGGGCCGACGCCTCGGGTCGCCCGGCTTGCCGCGGAACTCGTACGGTTGCCAGTCCTCGTCGGACGGGTCCTCGGCCAGGGTCCCCTCGACGATGACCTCGTCGCGCTGCTGCGTCACGCTGCCGAATGCACCGTAGGCGTTCGCCAGGTGCCACCGGTTGAACGAGGCGTTCATGAGTTGCCGCCGCGACACCAGGTTCTTCGCGGCCGGCCAGGACAGCCAGGCGAGCAGGATCCCGACGGCGATCGTCACCGCGACGAAGGAGACCGGCGTCGCGGTCGGCCCGGCCTCGACGCTGTCGCCCAGCCAGGGCAGCACCGCCGCCACCGACCGGTCGTCGATCGCGGCGAAGGCCAGGACGAGGGTGATCCAGTTCAGCCAGGCGAAGTTGCCGGAGAACACCAGCCAGAGCTGGGTGAGCAGGACGAGGGCGGCGGCGATCGACGCCACGGGCTGCGGCGCGAAGAGGAAGAACGGCACGACCAGCTGCACGAAGTGGCTGCCGAGCGTCTCGAACCGGTGCACGGGGCGGGGCAGCAGGTGGGCCGTCCGCGACACCGGGTTCGGCATCGGCTGCGTCTCGTGGTGGTAGTACAGCGCCGTCAGGTCACGCCAGGAGCGGTCCCCGCGCATCTTGATCATGCCGGCACCGAACTCGAGCCGGAACACCAGCCAGCGCAGCGCGACGAGCACGACGATCGGCGGCGCGACGTCGTCGGAGCCGAGGAACGCGACGGTGAACAGCGCCTCGACCAGCAGGGACTCCCACCCGAAGGCCCAGAAGGTCTGCCCGACGTCGGAGATCGACAGGTACGCCAGCCAGAGCAGCAGGAAGCACAGCATCGGCACCCACCACGGGGCCCGTTGCGGGACGCCGACGACCAGGGCGAAGGACACCACCGCTCCCCCGCCGGCGAGCAGCCGCAACCGTCGGTCGGTGTAGCGCCACCACCGCCAGACCACCGGCAGCCGGCGGGCGTACGGGCGCTCCATGAACCGGGTCACCGGGAGCAGTCCGTGTTCGCCGACGAGCACCGGGAACTGGGCGAGGGCGGACAGGAAGGCGAGGCAGGCGATCGCCGCGACGCCGCGTTGCAGCACGAACCGTGCGACGTCGTAGTCGGACGCGCCGGCCCACTGCGTCCAGGCTGCGAGGTCCACGGGCGGGACGCTACGCGGAGCGGGCTGCGGTCCGTCTCGGCGTCACGCCCGACGCGTCGCCGACGGCGTGCGTCGCCGACGGCGTGCGTCGCCGACGGCGCGCGTCGCCTACGGCGCCTGCGTCGGCTTGGGCGCGAGCGCCTGCACCATCAGCTCCCCGAGCTGCTGCGGTGCCGTGAACATCGGCCAGTGGCCGGTCTCGAGCCCGACGATGGAGAGTTCCTCGGTCGCGACGAGCTCGGCCGCCCAGGCCTGGTGGTCCGCCACCATCGCGAGCAGCTCGGCGGCGGGGATCTCGCAGGTGATGATCGTCGCCGGGATCGTATGGCGTGCGGCGTCGGCGTAGTGGAACCGGTCCGACGGCACCGAGGCCGGCTCGGGGATCGCCCGGTGCTCGACGTCCTGCCGGACCTCGGGCGTCATGCCCCGGACGGTGGCGGGTTCCCAGATGTCCCACGACGGCAGCGGCACGACCCCGTCGACCACGGGCAGCTCGTCGTTGACGCACCCGCCCTCGGGCCCCGGGAACGTGTCGACGTAGAGCAGGTGCGCGACGAGCGATGGACGCTGGTCGGCGGCCATGTACGCGATCGGCCCGGCACCCGAGTGCCCGGCGAGCACGACGGGTTCGTCGGCGGACGCGACGTCGTCCAGGATCGCGACCAACGCGGCGACCTGCTCGTCGAGCGTGTCGCCGTCGCGGGTGACCGCCTGCACCGAGTGCCCGGCTTCGCGGAGCACCGGGGCGACGTCGTCCCACGCGCTCGCGTCGAGCCAGAACCCGGGGACCAGGATGACGTGCATGCGGGGCAGGTTACTCGTCGGTGGCGGCGGTCGCGCGGGCGGCCGTGCAGACGGCGCACTCGCCGAAGATGTCGACGACGTGGCTGGCGTTGGTGAACCCGTTGGCGGCGGCGACGTCCTGCGCCCACTGCTCCACCGGGTCCGCCTCGATCTCGACGGTCCGGCCGCAGTTCCGGCAGATCAGGTGGTGGTGGTGTGTGTCCGTCGTGCACGCCCGGTACAGCGATTCACCGTCCTGCTGCAGCGAGTCGGCGTCGCCCTCGGCCGCCAGGTCGGCGAGCGCCCGGTAGACGGTGGCCAGACCGATGGTCGATCCCTCGTCCCGCAGGTGCTGGTGCAGCGCCTGCGCACTGACGAACCCCTCGGTCGAGTCGAGGGCTCCGCGCACCGCTTCGCGCTGCCACGTGTTCCGCTTGGTCTTCTGCACGGCGTTCATGCTGACACCTCTTCCTTCCGACCGGCTGTCGACGTCGTCCCTGCCTGGAGGCCCGGCTCGACCCCGCCACCCTGGCTCCGGACGGCGACTCGGTTGCGTCCCCGCTTGTCGCGTCGCGACCCGATGATCCGGCATACCACCCAGATCGCGAAGGAGATCGTCGTCACGTACGGGCTGATCGGCAGGCCGCCGCCCAGTGCGAGCAGGATGCCACCGACGACCGACGTCACCGCGAACACCGTCGACAGCACCGGCACGACCACCGGGTGCGAGCTGAGCCGCAGGGCCGCGGCCGCCGGGGTGACGAGCAGGGACAGCACCAGCAACGCACCGACGATCTGCACCGACACCGCGGTGGCCAGCCCGAGCACGAGCATGAACACGATCGCGAGGGTCCGCACCGGGATCCCCGCGGCCGCAGCCACGTCGGGGTCGACGGAGGCGAACATCAGCGGGCGCCAGATGACGAGCAGCGTCGCCACGACGATCGCGGCGACCACGATCAGGAACGTCAGCTGCGGGTTGTCGACCGAGACGATCTGCCCGGTGAGCAACCCGAACTTGTTGGCGGCCCGGCCCTTGTAGAGCGCCAGGCAGAGGATGCCGAGCCCGAGCCCGAACGGCATGAGGACGGCGATGATCGAGTTGCGTTCCCGGGCACGCGACCCGAGGACGCCGATGAGCAGGGCGGCGATGACCGACCCGACGAGTGAGCCGGAGACGACGTTCACCCCGAGCAGCAGCGAGGCACTGGCCCCGGCGAACGAGAGCTCCGAGATGCCGTGCACGGCGAAGGGCATGTTCCGGGCGACGACGAACGGGCCGATGAGCCCGCCGACGATGCCGAGCACCGCGCCGGCCCAGATCGAGTTCTGCACCAGCACGAGGAGCTGGCCGTAGTCCTGGAACGAGAAGACGGTCGACAGCACGTCCATCAGATCCGCCCTTCGTCCGGCTGGTCGGCGTGCGGGTCGACCTCGCCCGGGTGGTGCTCGTGGGCCTCGTTCGCCCCGACGATGACGATGCGTCCCATGGTGCGGACGACGTCGACGGGCGTGCCGTACAGGTCGCTCAGGACGTCGGCGCGCAGGACCTCGTCCGGGGAACCGATCCGGAACCGTCCCCCGGCGATGTACAGCACCCGGTCGACGACGTCGAGGATCGGGTTCACGTCGTGCGTCACGAAGAGCACGGCGGCTTCGCGCTGCCGGCGCTCGCGGTCGATGAGCTCGGTGATCCCGCGCTGGTGCCGCAGGTCGAGCGAGATGAGGGGTTCGTCACACAGCAGCAGGGCGGGGTCAGCGGCGATGGCCTGCCCGACGCGGGTGCGCTGCTGCTCGCCGCCGGAGAGCTCGGCGACGGGGGCGTCCGCGAAGGCGGTGGCGCCGACCTCGTCGAGGACCCGGTCGATGCGCATCCGATCGGCCTTCGACGCACGTCGGATGCCCCACCGGTGCCCGGTCACGCCCTGGGCGATCATGTCCCGCGCGCGCAGGGGCGTCCCCGCCTCCATCAGACGCTGCTGCGGGATGTAGCCGATCTTCCGGTGGCCGCGGTGCACCGGCTGCCCGAGGAACGACATCGTGCCGCTCGTCAGCCGCTGTTGCCCGAGGACGGTACGGAGCAGTGAGGTCTTGCCGGCGCCGTTCGGGCCGAGGACCGCGACGAACTCCCCCGGCGCGAGGTCGAGGTCGAGGCCTGCCCAGAGCTTCCGGGCGCCGTACGACAACCCGGCGTCGCGGAGCGCGAGGACTGGACGAGCCGCAGCCCGGTCGTCCACCGTGGTGGTCGCCGGGCCGTGGGTCGCCGCTGCTGCGGTCGAGGTCGTCACTTCTGGAGCGCTGCCTTCACCGCGTCGATGTTCGCCTGCTGCCACGAGACGTAATCCTGCCCCTTGGGGAGCGTCTCCGTGACACCGACGACGGGGATGTCGTTCTGCTCGGCCGCCTTCTGGACCTGTTCGGTCTCGGGGCTCGACGCCTGGTTGTTGTAGGCGAGCAGCTGCACGCGCTTGCCGGTGAACAGCGCGAGGGTGTCGCGGAGGGCTGCCGGCGGGACGTCGTCGCCTTCCTCGATTGCCTCGGAGAAGTCCGGCGGGGTCTCGTTCTCGAGCCCCATCGCGTCGAACAGGTACCCGGGCACCGGCTCCGTGTACGCCACCTTGTCGCCGGAGTCCTGCTTCTTGACGGCGTCGGTCTGGGACTCGAGGTCCTCGAGCTTGGTGGTGAGCGTGGCGGCGTTCTTCTCGAAGGCGTCCTTGCCGCTCTCGTCGAGCGCGCTGAGGTCCTTCGTGACCGCCTCGACCAGCTTCACCATCGTCGGGTAGCTGTAGAAGACGTGCTCGTTGAACTCGGCGTCCCCGCCCTTGTCGAGCCCCGAGAGCTTCACGACGTTGATCGTGTCGGCCTTGGTGTCCGAGGCGTTCGCGAGCGTCGTCATGAAGTCGTCGTACCCGCCACCGTTCTCGATGAGCAGGTCGGCCTTGGAAACGGAGAGCTGCGTGCGGGCGCTCGACTCGAACGAGTGCGGGTCCTGCGACGGGTCGCTCAGGATGCTCGTCACGGTGACGGCGTCGCCACCGATGGTCTTGACGATCGAGCCGTAGACGTTCGTAGAGGCGACGACGTTGACCGTGCCGTCACCGCTGGCCTCCCCCGAGGCGGACGAGGTGGCGCACCCGGTCAGGGCGAGCGCGGCGGCGCCGGCGACGAGCGGGAGGGCGAGGAGGCGGTTGCGCATGGCACGACGCTAACGCCTACTGATAACGATTGTCAAAACCGCTATGAGGGCTCGCAGCGCGACCGGAAGACGGACGGGAGGCCCGGTGCCAGCTGGCACCGGGCCTCCCGTCCGTCGGAACGCGCGTCTACGGCTTGGTGGCCGCGTCGATCGTGTTCTCGGCGATCGTGTCCTCTTCGCGCCCGGGGGTGCGGAGGTTCCACTTCTTGATCACGAAACTGAACAGGAAGTAGTAGACGACCGCGTAGCCGAGGCCGATCGGGATGAGCCAGATCGCACCGTCCGCCTTGCCGAAGTTCAGGACGTAGTCGATCGCACCGGCCGAGAACGAGAACCCGTCGTGGATCCCGAGGGCGTTCACCAGGGCGAGCGAGGTGCCCGTGAGCACCGCGTGGATCACGTAGAGCGGGAACGCGACGAACATGAACGAGTACTCGAGCGGCTCGGTGATGCCCGTGACGAACGAGGTCAGTGCGGCGGAGATCATGATGCCGCCGACGAGCTTGCGGTTCTGCGGCTTGGCGTTGCGCCAGATCGCCAGGGCACCGGCGGGCAGCGCGAACATCATGATCGGGAAGAAGCCGGTCATGAACGTGCCGGCGGTCGGGTCGCCCGCGAGGAAGCGGTTCACGTCACCGTGCACCGCGATGCCGTCCGCGCCGGTGAAGCTGCCGAGCTGGAACCACGGGAAGAAGTTGAGCAGCTGGTGCAGCCCGATGGGGATGAGCATGCGGTTCGCGAACCCGAAGATGCCGCCACCGATCACGGCGTTGTCGGCGACGGCGGTGCCGGCTGCCGTCAGCGCGATGTCGAAGTAGCGGTAGACGAACGACATCGCGACGGCGATGACGAGACCCGCGGCGGCTGCGAGGATCGGCACCAGTCGGCGGCCGGAGAAGAACCCGAGGAAGTCAGGCATCTTCGTGCGGTGGAACTTCTCCCACAGCACCGCGGACACGAGCCCCATCACGATGCCGCCGAGCACACCGAAGTTGATGGTCGCGGGGTTGCCGGCTGAATCCTTCACCCCGTCGAGCACGATCGGCGACATGGCGGCGAACACCTGGTACATGACCATGTACCCGACGACGGCCGCGAGGGCGGTGGTGCCGTCCGACTTCTTGGCCCAGCCGATCGCGATGCCCACCGCGAACAGCAGCGGCAGCCAGGTGAACACGGCCTGCCCGGCGGCCGCGATGATCGTCGCACCCTGCTCGAAGCCGGGGATCGCACCGAGCATGTCGGACTGGCCGAGGCGGAGCAGGATGCCCGCCGCAGGCATGACCGCGATCGGCAGGAGCAGGCTCCGTCCGAGGCGCTGGGCCTGTGCGAACAGCCGTGACTGCTTCTTCGGCTTCTTCTTCTCCGGCACATCCGTGGCAGTGGTGGCGCTCATCGGAGGTCCTCTCGTCATTGGGTGGAGCTGTCGGGGTGAGTTGAGTCGTGCAGCCAGCGCAGGTAACCTCGGCGGTGTCGCCAGGTCCGGTCCTGTCCGGTCATGACCAGTTCCGTAGTCTGATCCGCGAGCGGTCCGGTGTCAACCTGCGACGCAAACCCTTAACGAGGAGGAAACGATGGCCGACATCAAGGCAGCCGACATCATCGCCGCACTCGGCGGTGCCGAGAACATCGAAGAGGTCGAGGGCTGCATCACGCGCCTCCGCGTCGAGGTCGAGGACGGGGACCTGGTCGACAAGGCCGCCCTGCAGGCAGCCGGGGCCCAGGCCGTCGTCGGTGGCGGCACCGGCTGGCAGGTCATCGTCGGCACGGTCGCCGACAACCTCGCCCAGGACATCCAGGACGAACTGTGACCGTCGTCCGCACCCCGTTCGGCGGCCCGGTCGTCGCCCTCGCCGACGTGCCCGACCCCGTGTTCGCCGGGCAGCTCGTCGGTGCCGGCGTCGCAGTCGACGCGACGGGCGTCGAGGGTGCGGTCACCGCGGTCGCCCCGGTCGACGGCACCATCGTCAAGCTGCACCCGCACGCGTTCGCCCTGCAGGGCGCCGCTGGCACCGACGTCCTGGTGCACGTCGGCATCGACACCGTGAAGCTCTCCGGCGAGGGGTTCGAGCTCCTCGCGACCGAGGGCGACACCGTCACCGCCGGTGACCCCGTCGTCCGGTTCACCCCCTCGGTCATCTCGGCCGCCGGGTACTCGCCGATCTGCCCGGTCGTCGTGCTCGGCTCGACGCCGGACAGCGTCGACCAGGGGACGGTCGGCACCACGGTGCTCGACGGCGACACCCTCTTCGAGGTCTAGGGCCACTTCCCCCTCCGAGAGCGACTGCGTACTGCGGAACACCCGCGGCGCACAGTCGCTTTCGCGTTGCTGGCCGGACTACGCGACCGCGGGGGTCGCGGTGACCTCCATCTGCACGCGGTAGCGGTCCGATCGGTACCAGCTGCGGGTGTGCTCCACGGGTCGTTCCCCCGCGTACGACACCCGGTCGAACTCGAGGACCGGCGCTCCGGTCTTCGTCCCGAGCAACGTCGCGACGTCGTCGGCCGCCGGGTTCGCCGCGACGGTCTGCTGCGCGCGGTCGATCGGGGTGCCGTACTCCGTGGCGATGATCGAGTACACCGACCCGGACAGGTCGTGGTCGAGCAGACCCGGGAACGCGTCGGCCACGAGCCAGGCGTCGTCGATCGACACCGGGGCACCATCGGCCATCCGCAGGCGCTTCACGTGGAAGGCGGGCACGTCCGGGTCGATCCGCAGGGCCGCGGCGGTGTCAGCCGGCGGTACCCGCTCTTCGCGCACGAGCACCACCGTGGTCGGCTCGTGCCCCATCGCCCGCATCTCCTCGGTGAACGAGGCGAGGTGCAGCGTCGACTGCACGGGCCTGTGCGCGACGAAGGTGCCCTTGCCGCGGACGCGCTCCAGGTAGCCCTCGTTGACCAGCTGCCCGAGTGCTTCACGCACGGTGATCCGGGAGACGCCGTACTCGGCGATGAGCTGACGTTCGGACGGGATCGCCATGCCGGGAGCCAGTCGCGTGGTGACGAGGTCGAGCAGGATGCGCCGCAGCTGCTGGTGCTTCGGTTCGGCACCCTCGGTGATGCGGCTCGTCATGCGTCCCTCGTGCTTCGTTGCTGGTCCTGGGCGGTGGTCATGCGCGGACATGACCAGTTCCCATCACAGTAGCGAGTCAGGCCGTGAAGACCAACGTGCGCGGCGGCGAACGAACGGAGCGGGTGTTCAGGCGTTGGCGACGAGCCAGGCGAACTGCTCGTCGGAGAGCAGCCGATCGGTCCAGACCTGCCCCTCGACGCCGGCGGCCGCACGGTTCTGCGCTGCGGGAGCCCCCTGCCACACCAGCGACAGCCCCGCACGACGCAGCACCGCTGCAGAAGCAGGGTTGTTCGTGAGCACGCGGCCGGTCACCGGGACGTCCGGAGCGGTGTCGGCGGCGGCACGCACGGCAGCGAGGGCGATCTCGGACGCGAAGCCCTGCCCCCATGCCGCGGGCGCCAGGCGGTAGCCGAGGTTCCAGACCCCACCGGCGGTCATGTCGACCCCGCCCACACCGACGAAGGCGTGGTCGGAGGCGCTGCGGACCGCCCAGGACCCGAGGCCGTGGCGTGCACGACCGCCGATCTTGCGCTGCACCATGTCCACGCTCGAGCTCCGCGCCACGTGCCGACCCGTGGGCAGGTGCTGCCACGTGCGGGCGTCCGAGAAGAGCGCGTGCACGTCGTCGATGTCGGCCGGGGTCAGCGGGGTGAGCAGGAGGCGATCCGTTCGGATCTCCTGCGAGGGGGTCAGGAGCTGGTGGACCATGCACCGATCATGCCGCCGACCCCCGACATCCGTGTGAACCCCACGCGACGTTTGCGGAAGCCCGCAGATGGTGAGCAGAACGACCGACGCTAGTCGAGCAGGAGCGCGGGCTCCTCGAGCACCGAGGCGACGTCGTGCACGAAGCGGGACGCCACGTCACCGTCGACGACACGGTGGTCGAACGACGCACCGATCGTGGTCACCATGCGCGAGCGGACCTCGCCGTCGACGACCCACGGCTTCGGCTTGATCGTGCCCATGGCGACGATCGCGACCTCGCCGGGGTTGAGGATCGGGGTCCCGGTGTCCATGCCGAACACACCGATGTTCGTGATCGACACCGTGCCGTTCGCCATCTGCTTCGGCGTGGTCTTGCCGTCGCGGGCGGTCAGGGTGAGTTCCTCGAGCGCCTGCGCCAGCTCGAGCAGCGACATGTCCTGCGCGTCCTTGATGTTCGGCACGATGAGCCCGCGTGGGGTCGCCGCGGCGATGCCGAGGTTCACGAAGTGGTGGACGATGATCTCGCGGTCGGTCCAGGTCGAGTTCACCGAGCGGTTCCGGCGGACGGCCCAGATGACGGCCTTCGCGACGATGAGCAGCGGCGAGACCTTGACGCCGGCGAACGTCGGCGAGGCCTTGAGGCGCTTGACGAACTCCATCGTGTGGGTCGCGTCGACGTCGACGAACAGCGACACGTGCGGTGCCGTGAACGCGGACGTGGTCATCGCGGTGGCGATGGCCTTGCGGACGCCCTTGACCGGGATCGTCTCGCTGCGGACCTCGCCCCACTCGGGCGTCTCGATGTTCCGGAAGACGCTGGCCTGCTTCGCGTGGCGGATGACGTCGTCGCGGGTGACCTCGCCGGCCAGACCGGTCGCGACGATCTCGGTCAGTTCGACGCCGAGGTCCTTCGCGAGCTTCCGGATCGGCGGCTTCGCCAGCACGTTGGTCGCGGTGCTCTGCTTGTGCGCGGAGCCCGTGCCGAGGGCGCTGATCGCCTCGGCGGTGCTCTCCTCGCCCGGGTCGACGGAGGCTTCGGCCGCCGCAGCGGTGTCCACACTGGAGGCGCGGCTCGCCTCGGCCGCGAGCGCTGCGGCCCGGCGGGCGCCCGGCTTGCGACGGGAGGGCGACGAGGTCGCCGAGCCGTAGCCGACGAGGACGGCACCGGAGGACTCGTCGGTGCCGTGGACGGTCGCGTCGACGGCGACCGGCTGCACCGGTGCCGCCGGTGCGGGGGCAGGGGCAGGTGCTGCCGGTGCGGGGGCAGCGGCGCGTGCCGGCACCGCCGCGGGAGCGGGAGGGGTCTGCGCGACCGGAGCCGACGGGGCGGCAGGGGCCGGCGGGGTGGACGCGACCACGGGCGAGACCGGGGCGGTCTGGGCGACGGGCGCCGCGCCTCCCGACTGTTCCGCAGGCGGCGTGAGGGCCGCACCGGAGGCGACCGACGCGTCCGAGTCGACGCGGATGATCGGCTTGCCGACCTCGACCGTATCCCCCTCGGAAACGAGCAGGCCCGTGACGGTGCCGGCGAACGGCGACGGCAGCTCGACGAGCGACTTCGCGGTCTCGATCTCGACGAGCACCTGGTCGACGGCGATCTCGTCCCCGATCGCGACGCGCCACTGCACGATCTCGGCCTCGGTGAGACCTTCACCCACGTCGGGCAGGGGGAATTCGGCGGCGGCCACTACGGCTCCTTCGCGGATCTGGTCGTGCTCGGTCGGACGGGTCAGTAGGCGAGGGCGCGGTCGACGGCCTCGAGGATGCGGTCGGCATCCGGCAGGTGCAGGTGCTCGAGCTTCGACACCGGGAACGGCACGTCGAAGCCGGAGACCCGCAGCGGCGGTGCCTGCATCGTGTAGAACGCCCGCTCGGCGACGGTCGCGGCGATCTCGCTGCCGACGCTGACGAAGCCCGAGGCCTCTTGTGCGATGACCAGGCGACCGGTCTTGCGGACGGAGGCGAGCAGCGGCTCCCAGTCGATCGGCGAGATCGAGCGGAGGTCGATGACCTCGCAGCTGGTGCCCTCGGCCTCGGCGATGTCCGCCGCCTGCATCAGGGTGGCGACCATGGCGCCGTGCCCGACGAGCGTGACCTCGGTGCCGGTGCGGGCGACGCGGGTGGTGTGCATCGGGACGTGGCCGTCGACGAGGTCCACCTGGCCCTTGGGCCAGTAGCGGGACTTCGGCTCGAGGAAGATCACCGGGTCCTTCGACGCGATGGCCTCCTGGATCATCCAGTAGGCGTCGTTCGGGGTGCTCGGGCTCACGACCCGCAGGCCCGGGGTGTGCGCGAAGTACGCCTCGGGGGACTCCTGGTGGTGCTCCACGGCGCCGATGTGGCCGCCGTAGGGGATGCGGATGACGACGGGCAGCGACATGTGCGCCGGCAGGCGGTTCGCCATCTTCGCGAGCTGCGAGGTGATCTGGTCGAAGCCGGGCCACACGAAGCCGTCGAACTGGATCTCGACGACCGGGCGGTAGCCGCGCAGGGCGAGGCCGATCGCGGTGCCGATGATGCCGGCCTCGGCGAGCGGGGTGTCCCGCACGCGCTCGGCGCCGAAACGGTCCTGCAGGCCCTCGGTGATGCGGAAGACGCCGCCCAGCTGGCCGATGTCCTCGCCCATCAGCAGGACCTTGTCGTCCGCTTCCATGGCCGCGGCAAGCCCGGCGTTGAGGGCCTTGGCCATCGGCAGGGTCGGCGTGGGGTCGCTCGGGACCTCCCCGGCGCCCGGGTGGGAGCGCAGCGTGTAGTCGAAGAGCTGCTCGGTGGTGCTCATGCGTGGGCGCCCCCTTCGAAGCCGGCCTCGTACTGGGCGAGCCAGGCCTTCTGCTCGGTGATCCGCGGGTGGGGTTCGCGGTACACGTTGTCGAACATGACGTCGACGGACGGTGCGGTCAGGGCGACGGTGCGGCGTCGGACGTCGGCGGCGATGTCCTCGCCCTCTTCGTCGAACGCGGCGAACTGCTCGTCCGTCGCACCCTTCGAGCGCAGGTACGCCTCGGACCGGACGATCGGGTCGCGCAGGACCCACTCCTCGAGCTCGCCGTCGGCGCGGTACCGGCTCGGGTCGTCGGAGCTGGTGTGCGCACCGATGCGGTAGGTGTCGGCCTCGATGAAGGCCGGGCCCTGGCCGCTGCGGGCGTGCTCGGTCGCGACGACCGAAGCCGTGTAGGACGCGAGGATGTCGTTGCCGTCGATCAGGACACTCGGGATCCCGAAGCCGCGCGGGCGGTCGACGAGCGGCGTCGGGGACTGCACCGACACCGGCACCGAGATGGCCCAGTGGTTGTTCTGCAGGAAGAAGACGACCGGCGCCTTGGTCGACGCGGAGAACACGAAGGCCTCGTTCACGTCGCCCTGGCTGGTGGCGCCGTCGCCGAAGTAGACGATCGAGCAGGCGTCGCGGTCCGGGTCGCCCGTGCCGACGTCGCCGTCGAGCTTCTGCCCCAGCGCGTACCCGGTGGCGTGCAGGGTCTGCGAGCCGATCACCAGCGTGGAGATGTGCGTGTTGCCGCGCTGGTCCGGGTCCCACCCGCCGTGGGTCTGCCCGCGGTACATCGCGATGATCTCCATCGGCTCGACGCCGCGGTGCATCGTGACGGCGTGCTCGCGGTAGGACGGGAACACATGGTCCTGGGCGCGCAGGGCGAAGGCCGAGCCGGTCTGTGCCGCCTCTTGCCCGTGGCTGGGCACCCACAGGCCGAGCTGGCCGGTGCGCTGGAGGTTGTGGCCGGCGTGGTCGAACCGACGGGTGAGCACCATGCGGCGGTGCATCGCCAGCAGGGTCTCGTCGGGGATCGCCCGCGCGGCGGCGGCGAACTCGGCGTTCTCGTCGGTCTCCACGAACCGACCCTCGGGGTCGAGGAGCCGGACGGTGGTCGTCGCGGGAGCCGCGGCGCGGAATGACATGCGGGCCAGCGTAGCGCCAGGCACTAGTCGGCCACCTGGAGGTCCCCCACAAGTGAGCGGGCTGTTCGGAGGAGCGTTTCCACAGCTTCGTGCTCGCCGATCGAGATGCGGATGCCCTCTGGCGGGAAGGCCCGGACGATGATGCCGGCGTCCTCGAACGCGGCCGCCGCGGTCGCCGTCCGCTCGCCCGTCGGCAGCCAGAGGAAGTTGCCCTGGGCGTCGGGGACGTCCCAGCCCTGGGCCCGGAGCTCGACGACGATCCGGTCGCGCAGGGTGGCGATCTCGGTCACGCGTCCGAGCAGTTCGGCCTCGCGTTCCAGGCTGGCGAGCGCCGCCGCCTGGCCCTGGGCGGTCACGGACAGCGGGATGGCGCAGGCCCGGACGGCGTCGAGCACGTAGTCCGGACCGAGCGCGTAGCCCACCCGGAGCCCGGCGAGCCCGTACGCCTTCGAGAAGGTACGGAGGACCACGAGGTTGGGGTGCGCGGCGAGCAGCGGGTGGCCGTGCACGGCGGCCTCGTCGGTCACGAACTCGGCGTATGCCTCGTCGAGCACGACCAGCACCGACTGCGGCACCGCGGCCATGAACGCGTCGAACTCCGCGGCGGTCACGATCGGCCCCGTCGGGTTGTTCGGCGAGCAGACGAGCACCATGCGGGTGCGTTCGGTGACGGCCGCGGCCATCGCGTCGAGGTCGTGCCCGCCGTCGGCGCGGTTCGGCACCTGCACGCTCGTGGCGCCGGCGACCGTGACGACCCCGGGGTACGCCTCGAACGAGCGCCACGCGTAGACGATCTCGTCGCCCGGGCCGGAGGTCGCGCGGGCGAGCTCGTGCAGGATCGCGACACTGCCCGGGGCGACGTGCACCTGCTCGGCGGTCAGCCCGAAGCGGTTGGCCAGCACGGCGCGCAGGGCGAGGGCGGTGGCGTCGGGGTAGCGGTTGTACGAGGTCTGCGCCTGCACGGCCTCGACGACCCCGGGGAGCGGCGGGAACGGGTTCTCGTTGCTCGACAGCTTGAAGGCGGAGTCGGCCGCCTGGCGTCCCTGCTTGTACGCGGGGAGGACGGCCACCTCGGGCCGGATGTGCACACGCTGCTCGCTCACCCGCACAGGCTACCGGCACGCACACGGCACCCACGAGGGGAAGCGAGGGCATCATGGGCACATGCGATTCCTCGTCCGCCTCGTCGTCAACGCCCTCGCGCTCTGGCTCACCACGCTCATCGTCAGCGGCGTCTCCGTGACGCCGTTCGGCGACGGCGGCACCACCGCGACCGTGCTCACCTTCCTGCTCGTGGCGTTCGTGTTCGGTCTCGTGAACGCGGTGATCGGCACGCTGATCCGGATCGTGGCGTTCCCGATCTACATCCTCACGCTCGGGCTCATCTCGTTCGTCGTGAACGCGATCCTGCTGCTCATCGTCGCGGGCATCTCGGACGCGTTCGGCTTCGGGCTCGAGGTCGACTCCTTCGGCTGGGGCATCGTCGGTGCCTTCGTGCTCGCGGTCTTCGCCTGGCTGATCGGGCTCTTCGCCCGCCCGGTGCTCAACCGCCAGCGGGCGTGACCCCGGCGGGCCTCGCGGAGGACCCCGCCCTGCGTCATGATGTGCTCATGACCCAGGACGTCGACGCCCCGTTCCGCGTCTCGTTCGTCTGCAGCGGCAACATCTGCCGCTCCCCCATGGCCGGTGTCGTCTTCGCGCAGATCGCCGCGGACGCCGGTCTCGCCGACCGGTTCCAGGTGGAGTCGGCCGGTACCGGTGACTGGCACGTCGGCGAACCCGCCGACGAGCGCACGATCGCAGCGCTGGCGGCGCGCGGATACGATGGCAGCAGGCATCGCGCCCGTCAGTTCGACCCGGACCGGTTCCCGGACCTCGACCTGGTGGTCGCACTCGACCGCTCCCACGAGCGCATCCTGCGTTCGTGGGCCCCGACCATGGACGACTCCGCCAAGGTGACGCTCCTGTTGCGGTACGACGCCGCCTGGCCCCAGCAGGCCGACGTGCCGGACCCGTACTACGCGGACCGGCACGAGTTCGACCGAGTGCTCTCGACCGTCGAACGGGCCTGCCGGGCACTCTTCCACCAGCTCGAGCCGGCAGTCCGTCAGGGAGCCCCATGACCCCCCTTCCCCCGCAGCCGATCAGCCCGCTCGACGGGCGCTACTACCCGATCGTGCACACGGTGGGCGAGCACCTCTCCGAGGCCGGCCTCAACCGCGCGCGCATCGTGGTCGAGGTCGAGTGGCTCATCTTCCTGACCGACCACGCGATGTTCACCACCTCGCCGCTCAGCGTCGACGACAAGGCAGCACTGCGCGCGATCGCCTCGACCTTCGGCCAGGACCAGATCGCGGAGCTCGCCGAGATCGAGGCGACGACGCGTCACGACGTCAAGGCCGTCGAGTACTTCGTGCGCCGCCGCCTGTCCGAGCTCGGACTCGACGCGATCGCCGAACTCACCCACTTCGCCGCCACCAGCGAGGACGTCAACAACCTGTCCTACGCCCTCACCGTGCGGGACACCGTCGACCAGGTCTGGCTCCCCGGCTTCCGTGCCGTGCTCGAGAAGCTCCGGACGCTCGCCGTCGAGCTGAAGAGCGTGCCGATGCTCTCGCACACCCACGGTCAGCCGGCCACCCCGACGACGCTCGGCAAGGAGCTCGCGGTCGTCGTCTACCGGCTCGAGCGCGTGCTCGCCCAGATCGAGGGCGGCGAGTACCTCGGCAAGTTCTCCGGCGCGACCGGCACCTTCTCGGCGCACCTCGCCGCCGACCCCGAGGCCGACTGGCCCGCGCTGTCCCGCGAGTTCGTCGAGGGCCTCGGCCTGACGTGGAACCCGCTCACCACGCAGATCGAGTCGCACGACTGGCAGGCCGAGCTCTACGACCGGGTGCGTCACGCGAACCGGATCCTGCACAACCTGGCCACCGACGTGTGGACCTACATCTCGATGGGGTACTTCACGCAGATCCCCGTCGCGGGTGCCACCGGGTCGTCGACGATGCCGCACAAGATCAACCCGATCAAGTTCGAGAACGCCGAGGCGAACCTCGAGATCTCGTCGGCGCTCTTCTCGACGCTGTCCGAGACCCTCGTGACCAGCCGACTACAGCGCGACCTGACCGACTCCACCACGCAGCGGAACATCGGCGTCGCGTTCGGGCACTCGCTGCTCGCGCTCGACAACCTGCGCCGCGGACTGGGCGAGATCGCCGTGAACGAGGCCAAGCTCGCCGACGACCTCGACCACAACTGGGAGGTCCTCGCCGAGGCGATCCAGACGGTCATCCGCGCCGAGGTCACGGCCGGGCAGTCGAACATCGAGGACCCCTACGCGATGCTCAAGGAGCTCACGCGCGGCAAGCGAGTGAGTCAGCAGGACCTCATCGTCTTCGTGAACCGTCTCGACATCTCCGACGGCGCGAAGGCCCGGCTGACCAACCTGACGCCGGCGACCTACACGGGCCTGGCGGACGAGCTGGTCGACCACCTCGACGTCTGAGCACGACGGACCGGCGGCCGGACGGTCGTCGGTCCGTCATCGGATCCGCGTCCGGGGGGGGGGTGCGAAATCCTGAGCGGTTCGATAGGTTCATATCGCTGAGTACATCTCAGCACGGGGGGCGTCGCAGTGGATGCACCCTGTCCACCGACCGGATGGATCTCCACACCGTGCTTCGTTCTCGCATCACCGCGGCCGCCGTCGGCGCCACCGTGCTCGGCGTCTCCGCCGCCCTCGTCCCGACGGTCTCGACCGCCCTGGTGACGAGCACCGCTGCTTCGGCCATCGTCACCTGGACCGACTCGGCCGACGACTTCACCGCCGCGCCCACCGGCACCTTCCCGCTGACCGACCAGTGGTACTGGGCGTCCGTGACCGACCTGGACGGTGGCGGTTCGATCACCGACCACGCCACGCTGGACGAGGACGGCCTGTCCGTCTCCGAGGGCGAGGCCGTCGGCCTGGTCCGCGGCCTGAACACGCCCGTGCCCGCGAGCAGCCTGCCCGCCCTCGCCGCCGGCATCAGCATGACGACCACCGGGGCGACGAGCTTCGGTCTCGCGGTCCAGGAGGGCGGCGACACCAGCGCGCAGACCGTGATCTTCGCCACGGACGCGCCCGAGACCGGTGACGGCGTCGCCGTCGTCGACGGCACCAGCAACTGGATCGACCCCGCGACCGGCGAGGTCGAGTCGACCACGGAGCTCACCGCCGACCTCGAGGCCGCCGACGCGCAGGTCGTCGGGTACGTCGTCTACGTCGGCATCGACGTCGCCGCCGACACCACGGCCCCGCCGACGACCGAGCCGACCGAGACGCCCGCTCCGACCGACGAGCCCACCCCGGCCCCGACCGTCGACGGCCCCCCGGCACCGACCGCGCTGCCCAGCAGCGAGCTGAAGAGCCTCGCCGCCCCGCTCGAGGCGAACGGTCAGTCCCTCGCCGCCGACGCCAGCGGTTCGATCTCCGCGCTCCGCATCGACGACACCACGACGTACTTCACGCCGCAGCCCACCGCGACCATCGAGACGTCGACGACCGTGCGCGTGTCGCAGACCCTCACCGGATTCCAGGTGACGGGTGCAGGCTTCGCCCCGAACGAGTCCGTCGCGGCGACCATCACGCAGGGCGGCGAGACCTACTCGATCCGCACCAACGCTTCGGTGGCTGACGACGAGGGCGACATCGTCGTCGTGGTGGTCCTGCCCGAGGGCGCCGTGAGCGCCGGCGCGTACACCGCCACGCTCGAAGGCCGGTCCTCCAGCCAGACCGCTTCGGCCGATGGCGCCTTCGTCGCCGACCCGGCCGCTGCCGGTGACCCGGGCACGGCACCGGTCGCCGTCCCGGTGCCCGGAACGGCGAACTTCACGGGCTGATCTTGCCGATCCTCCCGATCGAGCCACGGCGGCGTGCGACTGTGATCGCCGCCGCCGTGGCCGTCGTCTGTGCGGGGGCCGTCGCGTTCGTCGCGCTCGGTCCCCTGTCAGCCGCGCCCGCCCCGACACCGACCCGGTCCGTCGCGGCGCCGACGCCCACCCCGACGACGACACCGGAGCCGAGCCCGTCGGCAGCACCCGTCGACGCGGTCGACGCCCCGGCCAGCACCACCGTCGCCGCCGTCACCGGCGCGTCCGTCCCGGTCAGCGCGAGCGCGGGCGGCACGGCGACACAGACCCTCGAGAACCCGCAGGCGTCCGGTGCCCCGCTCGTCTTCCGGGTCGTCGACCAGCAGGACGGCTGGGCGGAGGTGCAGCTCGCACAGCGCCCGAACGGCAGCACCGGCTGGGTGCCGACCAGCGCCGTCACCCTGACCGAGGACCCGTACGCGATCGTCGTCACCCGCTCGACGAAGACGCTCGACCTGTACAAGGCCGGCAAGGTCGTCGACAGCTACCCCGTCGCCACCGGCACCGGGGGCACCCCGTCGCCGACCGGTCGGTTCGCGCTGACCGAGCTGCTCGCGCCGACCAACGAGGGCTACGGCCCGTACGCGTACGGCACGACGGCGTTCTCGGACGTGCTCAACTCGTTCGGTGGTGGTCCCGGCCAGATCGGGCTGCACGGCACGGAGGACACGTCGAGCATCGGCACCGCCGCCTCGCACGGCTGCATCCGCATGCACAACGCCGACATCACGGCGCTGGCGGAGCGCCTGCCGCTCGGCACGCCGTTCCAGGTGCGCTGACGTTCCAGGTGCGCTGACGTTCCAGGTGCGCTGACGTTCCAGGTGCGCTGACAGGCGGCCTGGAGGCACGGCGTGCGCCCGGCAGTGGGCGCCACCGTCTCAGGTGGTGACGTCCAGGGCGACGGCGACCAGCGCCTCCAGGACGGTGCGCACCACGGGACGGACGGCACGGTCGGGGCGGACCAGTGCCTCGATGCGGCGTCCGGCACGGACGTCGGCGAGCTCCGCCAGGTGGAAGCGCCCGGCGGCCCGCGTGCCCGACGTGTACCGCGGGACGAGTGCGATGCCGTGGCCGCCCGCCACCAGGTTCTCGATGACCGGCAGGTGGATCGTCCGGAACGCGACACTCGGCGGGGTGTCCGTCGCCGCAGCCATCGCGTGCAGCACCCGGTCGATCGGGTAGCCCTCCGGCACGCCGATCCAGCGTTCCCCGACGACCTCATCGATGCCCACGCGTGCGCGGCCGGCCAGGGCGTGCCCGGGCGGCAGGGCCACGTCGAGGGGTTCGCGGAGCAGCGGCACGGTGTCGACCGATCCCTGGTCCGCCGGGCGGACGCCGTCCGACCGGTGCCCGACGACCACGTCGTGGTCGGCCGCGAGCGGTGCGAACTCCCCCTCGCTGACGTCCACGTCGACCAGGGTCAGCGCGATGCCCGGGTGCGCCTGCATCCGGGTGAGCACGCCGGGCAGCAGCAGTTCCGCCGCCGACGGGAAGATCGCCAGGGACACCGGCCCGGTCGTCCCGCCGAGGTGCTCCTGCCAGGCGGCGTCCACCCGCGCGATGGCGGTCGCGACCCCGGACGCCAGGCCCGCGAGCACTTCGCCGTGCGGGGTCAGCCGGACCCCGCGCCCGACGCGTTCGACCAGCGGGACGCCGACCTGCCGCTGCAGCGTCTGCAGCTGCTGGGAGACGGCGCTCGGTGTGCGGTGGGTGGCCTCGGCGACGGCCGTGACGCTGCCGCGCTCGGCGAGCTCCCGCAGGACCGCCAGCAGCTGCACGTCGAAGTCGACCATGCAGGGACCCTACATCGTCGTTCGCGAAGGTTTCGATGGACCTACAACGTCGCGGCCGGGACGATGAGGAGCATGACCACCCGAGACCGCCTCCTCGCCGTCGTCGTCGCCGTGGTCTGGGGACTGAACTTCCCTGCGACGGCGCTCGCGCTCGAGCACTTCCCGCCGTTCCTGCTCGCAGCGCTGCGGTTCACGATCCTGGCGGTCCCGACGCTGCTGTTCGTGCCGCGCCCGCGGATCCCGTTCGGGCGACTGCTGCTCGTCGGTCTCGGGCTCGGCGTGCTGCAGTTCTCGTTCCTGTACCTCAGCATGGCGTCCGGCATGCCGTCGGGGCTGGCCTCGCTCGTGCTGCAGGCGTCCGCGCCGTTCACGGTGGTGCTGGCCGGGGTGTTCCTGCGCGAGCGGCTGACCGGCCGGCAGGTCGTCGGGGTCACCGTTGCCGTGGCCGCCCTCGCCGCGATCGCCCTGCACCGTTCCCAGACCGCTGCGCTGCTGCCCGTCGTGCTCGCACTGTGCGGTGCGCTCGGGTGGGCGATCGGCAACGTCGCGACCCGGCGGGCGGGGGCCGCGAACCCGCTGCACCTGACCCTGTGGTGGTCGGTCGTGCCGCCCGTGCCGATGGCCGTGCTGTCGCTCGTGGTCGAGGGGCCGGACCGCATCGGCACCGCACTCGGCACCGCGTTCACGGCGGCGGCACTGCCAGCCGACCTCGGCCTGCTCTACATCGTGGTCGTCGCGACCTTGGTGGGCTACGGCATCTGGTCACGGCTGCTGGCGGCCTACCCCTCGAGCACCGTCGCACCGTTCTCGATGCTCGTGCCGGTGGTCGGGGTGCTCGCGTCGTGGGCGGCCTTCGGCGAGGTGCCCGACCTGGTCGAGGTGCTCGCCGGCGCCGTCGTCGTGGCCGCCGTGCTGTGGTCGTCCCGTCCTGCGCGGGGCATCGGGCCGCGACCGGCCCTCGCCGACGAGGTCACCCGACGCGCCGCGGCCGTGTCGCCGAGGTCGCACGACGTCCCGCCCGGACCGCTCGCGACCGGCAGTCCGCGCGATCTCGACCCGGCGCTCAGCCCCGGTGCTGGCGACGCTCCGCGATGATCCCGGCGAGCGCCCCACGCAGGTGCGGGTACCGGAACTCGTAGCCCGCCTGGGTCAACCGGGTCGGGACCACCCAACGGCTCTTCAGCACGAGTTCGGTCTCGGTGCGGATCGCGAACGACCCGAGTTCGAGCATCCACCGCCACGTCGGTACCCCGAACCGGCGTCCGACGGCGTCGCGGATGGTCGCCATCACGGTGCGGTTGTCGGACGGGTTCGGGCTCGAGATGTTCACCGGCCCCTCGATCTCCGGGTGGTCGCGGAGGAACCGGATCGACCCGAGAACGTCGGCGATGTGCACCCAGCTGAAGCGCTGCCGACCGTGCGTGGGCCGGTGGTGGTGGTAGGTGCCGGCGCGGAGCCGGGAGCGCGTCGGCACCCACGGCCCGTCGTACTGCGGCCCGCCCAGGCCGGCCTGCGCGAGCCGCAGGAGCGGCAGCAGAGCGCTGCCGTCGCCGAACACGATCGCCATCCGGAGCGCCATACGACGGGTGCCGGGCAGGTCGCCGCCGAAGAAGGCGTCCTCCCACGCGCGGGCGACGGAGACCGAGAACCCCTCGCCGATCTCCCCCGTCGCTTCGTCCTGCGGTCGGTCGTCGGCGTGCCGGTAGATCGTCGCGGTCGAGGCGTTCATCCACAGCGGCGTCGGGTGCTCGGACGTGCGGATGGCCTCGGCAAGCTCGAGCGTGGTGTCCACCCGCGAGCGCATGATCTCCGCACGGTTGCGTCGGCCGTAGCGGCAGTTGACGCTCTTGCCCGCCATGTTCACGACCATCGCGGCGCCGTCGACGAGTTCCCGGATGCGCATGGTGTTGCCCCACACGGCGTCGCCGGTCCGGCCGATGGTGACGACCCGGTACCCCTCTTCCGTGAAGGCGTCCCGCAGGTACCGCCCCACGAAGCCGCTCGCTCCCGCGATCACGACGCGGCCCTTCTGGTCGTTCATCTCATCCCCGTTCTGTGTCCGGCGCGATCTCGTACCGGAACGCCCCCTCGTACCGGTACAGCGTGCCGAGCACCGGCACGGTGAGCACCAGGGACACGCGCTGCTGGTCGGCTTCGTCATCGAATCGTTCTGTGAGCGTCACACGCGGGCTCAGGGCGGCCGGGAGGCGCAGATCGCGTCCCAGCGCTCGGAACGTGACGCGCGTGGAGACCAGGCGCAGGGCGCCCGCGTCCGGGCCGTCCGCGTCGACCTGCGCCCGGAGCCGGGCGCTGACGCGCCCGTGGCGACCCAGGTGGTCGACCAGGCCGTCCGGTTCGGCGGTGATGGCGTCCACCATCGTGCGGCTACCGGAACGGAACCGGAAGGTGCGGTGCGCGCGGACGGCGACCCGGGCCTCCAGGCTGACCCCTGACCCGCGGCGGACGCGAGCCGCGCGGTTCTCGACCGTGAAGGGGACGTCCCGCTCCCAGACCGGGAACATGACGGAATCGCGGGCGAACACCGCGAGCACCGGCCAGAGCCACCGACGTGGGGTGCCGACGACGTCGAAGACGCCCTCGCCGCGGCCGACGTGACCGGGCGGGACGGGGCCGAAGTACGTGCGGAGCCGGGGGTGCAGCCGGGCCAGCACGTCCGGCGGTGTGGACAGCTCGTACGGCGACCGGCTCACGGTTCGATCCTGGCATGTCGTCAGTGCGGATCCCTACGATGTCGCACATGGGACACGACCACGGGCACGGCGTCGGGCACGCCTCGGAGCGCGCCCTGCTCATCGCGTTCTGCATCTCGGCGGGCATCCTGCTCGCCGAGGTCGTGGGCGCCGTGGTCACGGGTTCGCTCGCGCTGCTCGTCGATGCCGGGCACATGGTCGTCGACACCGGCGGACTCGGCATCGGGCTCGTCGCGACGCGGCTCGCCCGCCGGTCCCCGACCGCGCAGCGCACCTGGGGCTTCCAGCGGGCCGAGGTCCTCGGGGCCACCGCACAGGCCGCGATCCTGCTCGCCGTCGGGGTCTACGTGATCATCTCGGCGGTGCAGCGGCTGTTCGTGCCGGAGGAGATCCACTCCGGGCCGCTGCTCGTCTTCGGCATCGTCGGACTCGTCGGCAACCTGGTGGCCTACGCGGTGCTGCTGCGGGCCTCGGGCGAGGGGTTCACCTCGCGCGCCGCCCGGCTCGAGGTCCTCAACGACACCCTCGGCTCGGTCGCCGTCATCATCGCCGCGGTCGTGCTGATGCTGACCGGGTGGGAGCGGGCGGACTCCGTCGCCGCGATCCTGATCGGCCTGCTCATCCTGCCGCGGGCGATCCGGCTGCTGCGCGAGACCGCGAACGTGCTGCTCGAGTCGACGCCGCCGGGGCTCGACCTCGACGACGTGCGTGGTCACATCCTCGAACTCGACCACGTCATCGCGGTGCACGACCTGCACGCGACGCTCGTGGCGACCGGGGTGCCGAACCTGACCGCGCACGTGGTCGTCGACGACCACTGCTTCTCGACGGCGCACGCCCCGGCGATCCTCGACGAGCTGCAGCGGTGCGTGGCGGAGCACTTCGACGTGCCGGTGGAGCACTCGACGTTCCAGTTGGAGCCGGTGTCGCACCGGCGGCACGAGTACGAGGTGCACGCGTAGGGTCCGCGCTCGGGCGTGTGGGCGTCGCGATCGGGGGCGCTCCGGCTTCGCGACGATCCACCAGGTGATCGACGCGTGGTCTGTCGCAGAACGGGTGTCCGCGGGTGCCCGGTCAGCAGTCGTCGGTGCGCGTGGGGTACGCCGTGATCACCCGGTCGGTGGTGGCCGAGACGATCACCTTGACCCAGGGCTCGTCGTCGGGGCGTGAACCGTCGTCGAACCGGACGGGTGCGGCGTAGCAGACCTTGCCGTCGCCGGCGTCGAGCGGGAACCCGGGGCGCGGGTCCTCGAGCGCCGTCTGCACCGCGGTGAGCATGGCGTCGTCCCAGTCGCGCGAGCCGTGCCCGGTGACGACGTCCCGCCAGTCGGCGGTGTGCCGCACCCGGATGTGCTCGTAGCCCTGGGCAGCGGTGCCGCACTGCAGGGTGACGCGGCCCAGGGCCTCGGTCTCGTACTGCGCGACGGCCGCCTGGGTCGTGGTGTCGCACCGGCCGAGCGCGGTGCTGCCGGGCATGTCCGGCCCGGTGCGGGTGATCGTGACGGTGCCGTCACCGGCGGCGGCGGGCGCGTCGCTCGGCGTCCGTGAGGCCGAGCCCGCACCGATGGTCGGGTCGTCCGCGCCCTGCCGTGCCGTCAGGAACAACCCGCCGGCGAGGAGACCGGCGGCCACCACGGCCGCGACGCCGGTGAGCACGGGACGGTTGCGGTTCCGGGGCACGCGCCCAGTATGCCGGGAGTTCGACCGCACGACGGAACCAGGCTCCGGACACGGCACCGCGCGATCGCGTGGTTCGGTGTCCGGAACCTGGTTCCGGGAGGCGACGGGTGGACGGGAGGCCCGCCACACGTCAGGCGCGCGCGGCCAGCCGGGTACCGGCGACGACGGCCAGGACGGCGACGAGCACCACGTACCCGATCAGGACGGGGAGCGTCGGGATCACCAGCAGCGCCGCCCCGACGGCCACGACCGGCACGGTGAGCCCGGCGTACGCGATGAGGAACGTGGCGGCGAGCACGCCGCCACGACGCTCCGGGCCGACCAGTGCTGCGGCGCTGCCGATCGCGGCGCGGAACAGCAGGCCGACGCCGGCTCCCGCGACGACCCCGCCGCCGATGAACCCGGCGACCTGCAGCAGGACCGCGGCGACGGCGAGGACGACCAGCCCGACGACCAGGAGCACCATGCCGAGCCGGATCTGCGCACGCTGCGACAGTCGGGCGAAGACGATCTGCGACAGCGCGCTCGCGGCGAAGACCCCGAAGGTCGTGGCCCCGGCGGCCAGGCGGTCGGTGACGTGGAACGTGGTGCCGAGGAAGCTCGGCGCGACCGAGGTGAAGAGGCCCTGGACGGCGAGCGCGGCGAACGCGGCTGCGCCGGCGGCCCAGAACGCGGCACCCTGCCCCTCCGGCGCCTGCATGCGCTGCGGGCGGTAGGCCACGGGATGCTCGGGACGGTCGACCGTCTCCGGTGCGGCCAGCACCAGCACGAACGCGACGGCCAGCGCGATCACGAACACCACGTAGGGGACCATGAGCGGCTGCCCGACGAACTCGGCGAGCGCTCCGCCGACCAGGGCGCCGAGCGACAGACCTCCGAGGTTCACGGCCCCGGCGGCGACGCTCGCGCCCTTCGCGGAGTCGCTCGACCCGGTGGCACGGACCCGGAGCTCACCGAGGTGCGCCGTCGCGGTGGCCGTCAACGTCCCGACGCCGAGGCCGGTGACGAGCCGGGCGACGATGAGGCCGGTGACGTCGTTCCAGAGCAGGAACAGCACGGCGGCGACGAGTTCGAGGGCGATCGACACCAGGATGAGCGGGCGCCGCCCGTGCACGTCGCTGAGGTGGCCCGCCAGGTACAGCGACCCGACGACCCCGACCCCGTACGCCGCGAAGATGACCGTCGTGGTGAAGGTCGGGAACCCGTCGCGGGCCTGGTAGATGACGTACAGGGGCGCTGGGACGGTCGCGAAGGCCATCACCGCGAGGAACGCGAAGGCGACGACCCAGAAGCCGAAACCGTGACGCCGACGGGTGTGGACGCGGCGTCCGCGGGGGGCGACGACGCGGTCGCTCGCGGATGCGGGAGCGGCGGCGGTGGCGGGGACGGTGCCCGTCGGGGTGTCGGTGACGGTTGACATGCTCCGATGATCGCGCTCGCGGTGCATCGAGTCCAACGGATGCGCTTGATGTGCACGATCGATCTGCTCGATACTCGGACGATGGAGACTCGACTGCTCGAACAGTTCGTCACCGTCGCCGCCGAGGGCAGCGTCACCCGTGCGGCCGAACGACTCTGGGCGGCGCAGTCCACGGTGTCCGCGGGCATCGCCTCGCTCGAGCGCAGTTTCGGGGTGCGGCTCTTCGACCGGACCGGCCGGCAGCTCGTCCTGACCCCCGCCGGCGAGGACCTGCTCCCCCACGCCCGCGCGGTGCTCGAGTCACTCGACCGGATGCGCGACCTGGCCACCGCCGACGACGCCGACCTGCGGGGCCGGGTGCGGCTCGGCATCTTCACGAGCATGGACATCGTCGACCTGACGGGCGTGCTGCAGCGGTTCCGACGGCAGCACCCGCTCGTCGCCGTGGAGCTGATGACCTCGCCGTCGGGGACGACCGGCCTCGTGCAGGACCTCGTCGCCGGGCGGCTCGACATCGCCTACACGGGCCTGCCCACCGTGCCCGCCGGGGTCGTCGTGGAGCCGTTGCGGGAGATGCCGTTCCGGGTCTTCACCGCGTCGGACCACCCGCTCGCCGGCCGGTCGTCGGTGTCGCTCGCCGAACTCGCCGACGAGCCCTTCGTCGACACGGCGCACGGGTTCGGCAACCGGATCATCCTCGACGGGGCACTCGAGCGGCTCGGCATCCGTCGGCGCATCGTCGCGGAGATGAACGACATGCCCGCAGTGATCCGGTTCGCCTCGGCCGGGCTCGGCGTCGGGGTCGTGCCGGACTCGGGGGTGCGGTACGACGGGGCGGTGCTCGAGCTGGAGGACGAGGTCGACCCGCTCCGCATCGGCCTGGCGGTCCGGACGTCCCCGGAGCCGAGCCGTGCGGTCCGGACGCTGGCGCGCGACATCGTGGCGGCACGGCTCGGGTGACCCTGTGCTGGCGGGTGAGCCCCACCGACGGACGGGAGACACGGGGCGGGTCCGCCGCGTGCCTCCCGGCCGTCAGTCCCCCCAGATCTCCCCGACGATCGCTGCGAGGAGCCCATCGGTCGGGAAGTCGGTCTGGTTGATCTGGATCGTGACACCGTCGCGCACGAGTGTCGTCACCGTGAGCGGTCGGACGCGCTCCGCATCGGTCGTGAACTGGCACATCCGACCGCCGAGGTCGTCCGCGCACGTACCGGCCTGCTCCGCGTACTCCTCGGGGGTGTCCTGTGCGATGTCCGCCGTGTGACTGACTCGGATCGTGATGTTCGCCTCGACTCCGGAGTTCTGCCACGTGCAGTACAGCCACTCGTGTGGATCGCGGAGGTGGCCCTGGACGCGGTCGTTGCCGTCGGGCTCGCGGGTGGTCCCCGGGCCGAAGACGGTCGCGGTGTGGGTCGCGGCGCCGAAGAAGCGGGCGTAGTCGGCGTCCGGCACGAGCTGGTAGCAGTCGCCTGGGATGAGCACGTTCGAAGCGGGCTTCGCCGTCGCCGTCGGGGACGGTGTCGCCGTCGGGGTGGGCTTCGGCACCGGGGCGCCCGTGATCGGGGCGGAGCTCGGCGTCGTCGCGGACGGCGCGGGCTCGGGCTGCTGGGTCTGCGTGGGAGCGGCGACGGGGTCGGCGTCCTGCTGCGACAGGGTCAGGGCGACGGCACCGGTCGCGGTGCCGACGGCGAGCAGCGCGACGACACCGATGACGATGCCGGAGCGGCCACGACGACGCTTCGGGAGCGGGGTGGCACGCTCGAGGACGTTCTGCTTCATCGAGACGAGCATGCGCTGCAGGTCGTCTCCCTGCGGAGGCTCAGTGTTCATCGTGCATCACCACCTTCTTGAGTCGTCGACGGTTGCGGGACACCCGCTGGGTGACCGCGCCGACCGTGAGTCCGAGGAGTTCGGCGGCCTCGGCGTACGAGTGCCCCTCGAGCAGGCAGAGCTCGCAGATGCGGCGGTCGAGGTCGGGGAGCGCGGCGATCTCGGCGCGGACCCAGCGCAGGGTCTCGCGGGCCTCGTCGTGGTCGGCGGGCGAGGCGAGGTGCTCCGGGAGCTCGTCCGTGCGGCGGCGGGCCTGCTTGCGCCCGGTGTTGAAGGCGTGGTTGCGGCACACGACGAGCAGCCACGGCAGCACCGTGTCCGCCGGCAGCTCGAGGGTCGCGGCGCGCTGCCAGAGCGTCAGGAACGCGTCCTGCACGATCTCCTCGACGTCGGACCGGTCGTCGACGAGCGCCCACGCGTAGCGGGTGAGGGTGGCGGCGTACCGGTCGAACGCCCGGGCGAGCGCGCCGGTGTCCCCCTGTGCCATCGCACGGACGAGTCCTTCGTCCGTGTCGGTGCCGGTCGTCACGTCCACATCCCACCTCCTTCACCCAGAGGTGTCGGCAGGACCCGCGATCCTGACAGGACCGTGGCGGATTCGTGATCTCGGGCGTGTCCGCCCGGAGACGTCAGCGGTCAGCCGTCAGCCGTCAGCTGTCAGTGGAAGTCGTCGCCGTCGCCCTCGCCTGGCGTCTTGTGCCCTCCGAGCATGTCGTTGTCGTCCTGCTCGCTCGACGAGGCGAGCTGCAGCATCGCGAGCACGACGACGACCACGATGAACGCGACGCCGAGGAAGATCACGGCCAGCTGCAGTTCCCGCGTCGAGAACAGCACGACGAGCCCGGTGAACACGGCGATGATCGCGGAGATCCCGAGGAGCTCGACCGGGCGCAGACGGTCACGACGGCTGGGGGTGGTCATGCGTGTGGTGCTCCGTCCGGGGCGACGGCCGGCGTGGCCGTGCCCCACTTGTGCGAGAGGCCGGCGATCACGTGGAAGACGGCCGTGATGGCGAGGTACGCGCCGAGCAGGCCGACGAGCACGATCGAGGCGTCGAGGGTGCCGGTGACCTGCTCCACGCCACCGAGCTGCTGGGAGTAGTCCGGCGGCGTGACGAGGAAGGCGACCGCGAGCAGCAGCGTGAGGCCGCCGATCGTGGTCCAGTCTCGGGCGAAGGGCGAGCGTCGCCGGGCACGGAGCCCCTGCGACAGCTCGAGGGCCCCGGTCAGCACCGCGAACGCGACGATGACCGTGATGAAGGCCGGCAGCCCGAACCCGTTGCACGCGAACGCGGCGACCGCGGCGAGCAGGGTGATGACGGCCTGCAGCAGGGTCGTGCGACGCGATCGACCGTCGAGGGGCAGTCGGGAGATCCCGGCGAACAGGAGCACGAGGCCCTCGACCAGGGCGAAGCCGCCGAACAGCAGGAGACCGTAGCCCGCGGCGTGGTTGGTCGAGAAGGTGATCACCATCGCGACGACCGCTGCGGGGACCGCCCGGAGGATCGGGATCGGCCAGTACCGCGCGCGCTGGGTCGCGTCTTCCACGGTGGTGGCGTCGTCCACGGTGTCGGACACGAGACCTCTTTCGGGCATGCGGATCGTGGATCCGATCCTACCGCCGGTGGGGTGGACGCCCGACCGGAACGGACTCGACCCCCTGTGGACGTCCACACCCGTGCGCCGGGACGACACCGCCGTCCGGTGCCGTCCCGGCGGTGTCAGGGCTGCTGCGGGTCGTCGGTCGGCGCGTCCCGGCGAGCACGACGTCGGGCGAGCCACCAGCACACGGATCCGGCGGCGGCGGCCAGGGCGGCGAGCGCGGCGGCGAGGCCGAGCCCTTCGGCGCCGGTGTAGGCGAGAGCTCCGACGGGGGCAGCCGCCCGACGGTCGGCTGCGGGGTCACCGGCTCCGCCGTCGTCGTCGGCACCGACGCCGGCGCCGTCACCGTCGTCGCCACCGGAGCCGTCACCGCCGGCGTCCCCGTCCCCGTCGTCCGGAGTCGGCCCGGTCGTCGGCGCGGGGCTCGGCGCCGGTCCCTCGTCGTCCGGGCCGACGACGATCGCGACGCCGGTGGACGGGTCGCCGCCGTCCGCGTCGGTCGGCGAGGTCGCCGTCGCCACGTTCACCACGTCGGAGCCGTCCCCCTGGTACGCGGGATCGAGCTCCGCGCGGATCCGGAAGTCCAGGGTCTCGCCCACCTCGAGCGACACGTCGGAGCTGCAGGTCACCCGCTGCCCCTCGACCGTGCACCCGTCGTCGGAGCCCACGAACCGCATGGCCTGGGGCAGGTCGTCGACCGCCCCGACCTGCTGCGCCACGGACGGCCCCCGGTTCCGGGCCGTCACGAGGTACTCGACCTCGTCACCGGGCCGCACGGTCGACGGCGACACGGACTTGTCGGTCTCGACGTCGGCGGCGATCACCGGTGCCGTCACGGTGGTGGTCGCCCGCGAGGCGTTGTCGGCCTCGTTCGTGTCGGACAACGAGGTCGGCGGGGCGATGGTCGCCACGCTCTCCAGCGCTCCGGCCGTGCCCTCGGCCACCCGGCCCTCGATCGTGACGACGGCCGAACCCCCTCGGGGCAACGACAGGTCGCTCGCGACGTCACCGGTGCCCGACCCGGTGGCGCAGGCGGAGCCGTCCGCGGCCGTGCAGGTCCACGTGACGTCCTCGACGCCGTCGGGCACGTCGACCTGCAGCGGGCTCGGGTCGGCGGCGTTCGGACCGGGGTTCCGCGCCGTCACGGTGTAGCGGAGCGGTTCGCCCGCCGTCGCGGTCGCGGGCAGGTCGTGCTCGACGGACAGGTCCGCCGGCTTCCAGACCCGGAGCGCGTCGACCTCGTGCTTGTCGACGTGGCTACCCGTGGCCCCGGCGAACCCGAGCCGCAGCGTGCTCGGCAGCGCGGCCTGCCCGTCGCCGTGCAGCGGGACCGAGTCGAGCACGGTGCGCATGGTCGAGCCGACCTGCAGCCGGACGGTGACCGCGAGCCCGTCGTCGTCGTCGGGCAGCAGGGTGATCCGGACCGTCCGGGGCGTGGAACCGGCCGTCACGGTGCCACCGGGTGCCGCGGCACCGGCGACGTACCGGTAGCCCTCGGTCCCGTTGCCGGAGCCCCGGACCACCACGTGGTCGGGCTGTGCTCCGGGACCGGACCCGTTGATGCGTGACGAGAAGTTGCCGTAGTGGTCGATCGCGACGGCAGCGAAGCCCCCGGGGACGCCCGGCAGGTCACACTGCCGGCCACCACCCTCGGTCGCTTCCTTCCGGCATGCGTAGCCGAGCCCGGCGCCGAAGGACCCGACGCCCTGCGCGGAGGCCCCGTCGGCCAGGTACAGCAGCAGGCCGTCGGCGCCGGGGTCGTCCTTCTCGGTGTGCATCGCGTACGTGAACTCGATCTCGAGCCCGGTGTCCGACGGGAACGTGTCGTTCGTCGACCACGCCCCTGCCTGGTTCCGGACGTCGTCGGTGAGCCGCAGTCGGCCCCCGGACACCGCGGCGTCACCGTGCAGGGCACCGCCGGACGCGCTGGAGAACTGGTTGACGTACGGGAAGTCGAGGGCGGCCGCACTCGACCCGGACGGCAGGACGGCAGGCGCCGCGAGCACACCGAGCGCGGTCAGGGTGGCGCACGCCGCGGCGAGACGGCGGACGACCCGCGACCGGAACGACCGCTGGTCGAGAGAAGGCGCTGGGGCAAGAGCTGGAGCTGATGAGGTGGGATCTGTCATGCCCCGATGCTCGCGACCGGGACGTCACCCCCGGGCGGCGGCGAGACGATCTGTGGAACGCCCCCACGGGCCTCCGGGCTGTGGAGGAAGAACGACGCGAGCGGACCGCTCAGGCCAGCCACACCGTCGTCTCACCCGGCAGCAGCCCCGGTGCGACCCCGTCGAGCGGCCCGGACGCGACGACGACGGTCCCGGCCGGCAGGGGCACCGGCGCGGTGCCGAAGTTCGTGACCGACCGCCAGCCGTCGTGCCGGGCGAACGCCACGACCTCGGAGCCGGACTCCAGCCACGTCAGCGCCTCCCCGCGCTGCAGCCGACGGCGTGCCGCGAGCGCCCGGCGGTACAGCGACAGGGTCGACTCGGGATCGTCGTCCTCGGCCTCGACCGAGGACTCCCCGAAGTCCTGCGGCTGCGGCAGGTGCGGTGCGACGTCCCCGAAGCCGAACGACGGCCCGGAGCGGGTCCACGGGATCGGCACGCGGCAGCCGTCCCGGCCCTTCACGGTGTGCCCGGTGCGGAGCCACTTCGGGTCCTGCAGCAGGTCGCGCGGGATCGCGGCGGCCTCGTGCAGCCCGAGCTCCTCGCCCTGGTAGACGTACGAGGACCCCGGCAGCGCCAGCATCAGCATCGTCGCCGCTCGAGCACGACGGAGTCCCCGTGCACGGTCGAGCTCCGGCGTCGTGCCGTCCGTCATGAGCCAGGCGTCGGTGTCGGTGCCGTCCGGCAGGCCGTAGCGGGTGGGGTGCCGTACGACGTCGTGGTTCGACAGCACCCAGGTGCTCGAGGCGCCGGACTGCTCCGAGGCGGCCAGGTTCCGCTCGATGATCCGACGGAACGCATCGGGCTCGAACGGGGCCTCGAGCAGGTCGAAGTTGAACGCCTGCCCGAGCTCCGTCGGCCGGGCGTACAGGACACGGCGGGGTGCCGGAGCCCAGGCCTCGGCGACCGCGGCACGGGGCGGGTCGTACTCGTCGAGCACCCGGCGCCAGGTGGCGAAGATCTCGTGCACCTCGTCGCGGTCGTAGAGCGGATCGGAGCCGTCGAGCGGCAGGTCCTGCTCGTTCGACGGCCGGTACGGGGTCGACAGGTCCTTCGCCAGACCGTGCGCCACGTCCACGCGGAACCCGTCGACACCGCGATCGGACCAGAAGCGCAAGGTGTCCTCGAAGTCGGCGCGGACCTCGGGGTTCGACCAGTCCAGGTCGGGCTGCTCGGGGGCGAACAGGTGCAGGTACCACTGCCCGTCGGGCACTCGGGTCCACGCGCTGCCACCGAAGTTCGACACCCAGTCGCTCGGCGGCAGTTCCCCGGAGGCGCCCGAGCCCTCACGGAACACGTACCGCGCACGCTCGGCCGACCCCGGCGAGGACGCCAACGCGGCCCGGAACCACTCGTGCTGGTCCGAGGTGTGGTTCGGCACGATGTCGACGATGACCTTGAGGTCGTGCTCGTGGGCGGCCCGGACCAGGGCGTCCAGGTCGTCGAGGGACCCGAGCTTCGGGTCGACGGCGCGGTAGTCGGCGACGTCGTAGCCACCGTCGGCGAGCGGCGACGGGAAGAACGGGGAGAGCCACAGGGCATCGACGCCGAGCGCTGCCAGGTACGGCACCCGGCTCGTGATGCCCGCGACGTCACCGAGCCCGTCGCCGTCCGTATCGGCGAAGCTGCGCGGGTAGACCTGGTAGACGACGGCATCGCGCCACCAGGTCGGGTCGGTGGTTCGTGGCGTGCTGGCCGGGGTCCGAAGCGTGGTCACGACGCCACCGTACTCAGCGGACCGGGAATAGCGCTCCCTACGATCGCATTGGTTGTCGCTGACACTTTTCCGTCCAGCAACAGCATCCCGCAACAGAAGGAGCTCCATGACGAACGTCCTCGTCCTCGTCGGCAGCCTGCGCGCCGACTCCATCAACCGCAAGCTCGCCGAGGCCGCCGCGCACCACGCGCCGGAGGGCATCGAGCTGCACACCTTCGACGGCATCGTCGACCTGCCGTTCTACAACGAGGACATCGACGGCGACACCCCGCCCGCCGCTGCCGTGGCCTTCCGCGACGCGATCGCCACCGCGGACGCCGTCCTGCTGATCACCCCCGAGTACAACGGCACCATCCCCGCCGTCCTGAAGAACGCGCTCGACTGGGGTTCGCGTCCGTTCGGCGCCTCACCGCTGTCCGGCAAGCCCCTCGCCGTGATCGGCTCGGCGTTCGGCCAGTACGGCGGCGTCTGGGCGCACGACGACGCCCGCAAGGCCGCCGGCATCGCCGGCGCGAAGGTCCTGGAGGACGTCAAGGTCGCCATCCCGCAGTCGGTCGTCCGCTTCGCGGAGACCCACCCGCGCGAGGACGCCGAGGTCACGACGCTCGTGCAGGGCGCGCTCACCGCGCTCGCCGAGGCCGCAGCCGGCACGGACGAGTCCGCAGCCGCGTAACGCGACCGACCGACGGACAGGAGGCCCGTGGCGACCCCGCCACGGGCCTCCTGTCCGTCCGGTGCGGACGCATCGGACGGTGCGGACGCATCGGTCGCCGCAGAACCCGGGAGTTCGCTAGACGGCCGAGATACGAGACGGGTTACCCTGAACGCCATGTCGACGCAGGAGATCACCGAGGCGTCCGGGTACTGGTTCCCGGACGACGACGCGACCCAACGCGGGGTCGCGGTGCTCAACGCCCTGCGCCGGTACCGATCGGCCGAGACGGCCATGCGCCGCCGGA
Organism: Curtobacterium sp. MCSS17_005; assembly: GCF_003234225.2. Lineage (NCBI taxonomy): Bacteria > Bacillati > Actinomycetota > Actinomycetes > Micrococcales > Microbacteriaceae > Curtobacterium > Curtobacterium sp. MCSS17_005. Next base: position 421,139 of record NZ_CP126258.1, on the reverse strand, counting down.
CCCGTGACTCGATGGGCATGGGCGAGACCGACCTGCTCGCCGTGCGTTTTCTGCTGCAGGCGCAGCGCTCCGGCACCGCCGTGAGCCCGAAGGACCTCGCCGCGTACCTCAAGATCTCGTCGGCCTCGACGACGATCCTCATCGACCGCCTGGTCAAGTCGAACCACGTCCGCCGCGACCCGCACCCCACCGACCGCCGGGCCCTCGTCATCACGCCGACGACCGAGACCGACGACGAGGTCCGCGCCACGCTCGGCGTGATGCACCGCCGGATGATGTCGATCGCCGAGGGACTTCCCGCGTCCGAGGCGCGGATCGTCGCCGGCTTCCTGGAGCAGATGCGCGAAGCCGTCGACCAGGTGGACCCCGCGCCGTCGCACTGAGCGGCACCGCGCCGAAGACCTCGGGGGACGCTGCCTCCGAGCGCACTGAGAGCGTGCACTGCGGCACCGCGTAGACCGGAACGGTCACACCGACGCGAAAGGAGCCACAACCATGCACGCTTCGGACAAGATGGCCAAGAACCTCCAGGCGGTCCTCGTGGACCTCATCGACCTGCACCTGCAGGGCAAGCAGGCCCACTGGAACATCCTGGGCACCAACTTCCGCGACCTCCACCTGCAGCTCGACGAGATCGTCGACGCAGCGCGTGAGTTCGCCGACGACACCGCCGAGCGCATGCGTGCGCTGTACCTCGTGCCGGACGGCCGCTCGGCGACCGTCTCCGCGGGCAGCCACCTCGACGCGTTCCCCTCGGGCGAGATCACCACGCACGACGCCATCGACCAGGTCACGCTCCGGCTGTACCAGGCGACCGGCACCATGCGTGACGTCCACGACGAGGTCGACGACGAGGACCCGACGACCGCGGACCTGCTCCACGGCTTCATCGAGCGCCTCGAGCAGCTCGCGTGGATGGTCTCCGCCGAGAACCGCGCACCCAGCACCCCGCTGGCCTCCGCGACCACGCCCGCCGTCGCCGACGCGTCGGCACACGCGTAGGGGCCCGGGTGGACCTCGGTATCCAGGGCAAGACCGCGCTCGTCTTCGGCGGCGACTCCGGCATCGGCTGGAACACGGCGCGCATCCTCCTGGCAGAGGGTGCGACCGTGGTCGTCACCGACATCGACCAGAGCCGTCTGGACACCAGTGCGGACCAGCTCGAGGCGCCGATCGGCAAGCTGCACGCCTTCGCCGCCGACGTCCGGAGCGCCGAGAGCCTCGCCGCCCTGCACGACAAGGTGCGCGAAGCCGTCGGCGAGATCGACATCCTGGTGCAGTCCTCGGGCGTCACCGGCGCCCAGGGCATGTTCCACGAGATCGACGAGGCCGGATGGGCGGAGACGATCGACATCGACCTGATGGGGCCGGTGCGGATCACCCGCGAGTTCATCGGCGACCTGCGCCAGGGCGGCTGGGGACGCATCGTCTACCTGGTGTCCGAGGACGCCTCGCAGCCGTACGACGACGAGCTGCCCTACTGCGCCGCGAAGGCCGGGGTGCTCTCGTTCGCGAAGGGCCTGTCGCGCTCCTACGCCTCCGAGGGCCTGCTGGTGAACACGGTCTCCCCCGCGTTCATCCACACGCCGATGACCGACGCGATGATGGACAAGCGGGCCAAGCAGCGCGGGACCTCGTTCGACGAGGCCATCGGCAGCTTCCTCGAAGAGGAGCGGCCGTACATGGAGCTCAAGCGCCGCGGCGAGCCGGAAGAGGTCGCGAACGTCGTGGCCTTCCTGTGCTCGGATCTGGCCAGCTTCGTGAACGGCGCCAACTACCGGGTCGACTCCGGCTCGGTCGCCACGATCTGATCGTGGCACCTCAGCACCGCCAGGAGGCGTCATGACCGACTTCCGCTACCTCATCGTCGGCGGCGGGATGGTCGCCGACGCCGCTGCCCGCGGCGTCCGTGAGCTCGACACCGACGGGTCGATCGGCATCCTCAGCCAGGACGTCGACCGGCCCTACGCCCGGCCCGCGCTGTCGAAGAAGCTCTGGACCGACCCGGACTTCAGCTGGGACGACAAGGTCGACCTGCACACCGAGGAGACCGGGGCGCAGTTCGTCCTGGGCACCGTGGTCACCGCGATCCACCGTGCCGCGAAGACCGTCACCACCGCCGACGGCGCGACCCACGGATACGAGCGGCTCCTGCTCGCGACCGGCGGGAAGCCCCGCGGGCTGCCGGGGCTGTCCCCGTCGGCACGCGTGCTCGACTACCGCAGCGCTTCGGACTACCGCCGGCTGCGCGGGCTCGCGGACGCCGGGGCCCACGTCGCCGTCGTCGGCGGCGGGTACATCGGCCAGGAGATCACGGCGGGCATCGTGCAGAACGGCGCACGCGTCACGCTGGTCGACCCGGACGAGGTCGTCGGCGGACGGATGTTCCCGGAGGACCTGGCCCGGGCGTTCCAGCAGCGCTTCGTCGACCACGGCGTCGAGCTCCGCACCGGCCGCCGGGTGTCCGAGGGCACCGAGACGGCCGACGGCGTGCGGCTGACGCTCGACGACGGCTCCGTGGTCGAGGCCGACGCGGTCGTCGCCGGACTCGGCATCGAACCCGCGACGCAGCTCGCCGCCGACGCCGGACTCACCGTCCACGACGGCATCGTGGTGACCTCGACGCTGCTCACCGACGACGACTCCGTGTTCGCCGCCGGCGACGTCGCCGAGTACCCGGACCGCATCCTCGGCACCCGCCGGGTGGAGCACGTCGACAACGCCCAGCAGCAGGGTCGGCAGGCCGGCCGCAACCTGGCCGACGCCGACGAGACCTACGACCACACGCCGATGTTCTACTCCGACGTCTTCGACATGGGGTACGAGGCCGTGGGGCAGGTCAGCTCGAAGCTCCGCACCGTCGAGGACTGGCAGGACCCCACCGTGACCGGCGTCGTCTACTACCTGGACGACGACGACACGGTCCGGGGCGTGCTGCTCTGGAACGTGTGGGACAAGACCGACGAGGCCCGCAAGGTGCTCGCCGAGGCGAACGCGCTGACGCCCGACATGCTGCCGGGCCGCATCACGCCCTGACCGCGCGCCCGTCGCGGTGGTCGCGACCGCCTGGAGGCCCGGTGCCGGTCCGTCGGACCGGCACCGGGCCTCCAGGCTGTCGCTTCGACCGTGCTCGCTACTTCGACTCCGGCGCGACCTCGTCGACGACCGCCCGGCGGTCCGCCGGGTCGACCGGCAGGTCGTCGCCGTCCGCCATCGCGACGGCGTGGGCGGACTTGGCCGCCTCGAGCGTCTCGTCGTCGTTCCGGGCCATCCCGAACAGCTCGACGAACCGCGACTTCACCAGCAACCAGGCGTCCCCCGGGCTGAGCCGGGCCAGGTCGGACGACGTCGAATAGTCGCGCACCCGCTGCAGCGACGACACGCCCCGGTCGGGGATCCGGTGGTCGACGTGCGCCACGGCGAGCCGCGCGACCGCGTCGGCCTGTGCGTGCATGACCGAGTGTGCGCCGTCGACGACCTCGCGGAGGACCGCGTACGGGAACACCCGCGCCAGCCGACGGACCCAGTCCCGCGGCACCATCGCGTCGTGCTCACCGCGGACGATCAGGGTGCGGGCCTGCACGTGGGCGGCGCGCTCCTCGATCGGGAACGCGATCATCCGTGGCAGGACCTTCCGGAACCAGTGCCAGCCGCACAGTGCGTACGCCGTGATGCCGTGCCAGCGGACCGCGGCGGGCTCGTGCAGCGTCGACCGCAGGAACCGGAACGCCGACTGCCGGACCGTGCGCGCCGACGAGTCGACCACCGGGCTGATGAGCACGAGGTCGGAGATCCCCGGACGGCGGGCGGCGACCTCGGTGACGACCTGCGTGCCCATCGAGTGCCCGACCAGGACCGGGTCCTGGAGCCCGAGGTCGTCGATGACCCGCTCGACCGCGTCGGCGTAGCGCTCGATCGAGACCTTCCCGCGGAACCGCGGGACGCCGGCGAACCCCGGCAGGTCGAGCGCGTGCACCGGACCGTTCTCGTTGAGGTGCGGGGCGAGCCGCTCGTAGTAGGTCGACGCGATGCCCAGTCCCGCGACCAGCACGAAGGCCCGCTCGCCGGGCTCACCGATCGAGCTCACCCGGACGTAGGTGCCGTCGACCGCGACCCGGTCCACCTGCACCGTGACGTCGGCGTCCTCGGCCTGGGCGAGCTCGCCGGCCGGATCCGCCCGGGGTGCCTGGCGTTCGTCGTCCACGTGGGTCTCCTCCGGTCGGGCGGTCGCCCAGGATACCCGGCCGCCGTCCGCGCGGGCGGCGACGACGTGCTCAGCCGCTGAAGGTGTTCGCGGGGAACCCGTGCACCGTCGTCGGCACCGCGAAGACCGCCCCGGACCGCGGCGCCTGCTCCAGGTCCTGCTCGGTGAGGTTCTCGCGGGCCGTCCCGACGAAGAGCGTCGACATGTCCGGACCGCCGAACGCCACCGACGTCGGGTTGGCGACGGGGAGTTCCACCGTCTCCAGGTGCGAGCCGTCGGGCCCGTAACGCTCAACGCGAGAACCGCCGTAGATCGCGCTCCAGAAGCAGCCCTCATCGTCGCGGACCAGGCCGTCGTGCGCGTGACCGACGATGAACGGCTCGAGCTCGCCGAGCTCGCCGTCCGGGCCGTACGACCCGCGGAAGACCGTCGAGGCACTGGTGTCGGTGACGTACATCGTGCTGCCGTCCTCCGACCACTCCATGCCGTTCGTCACGCCGAAGCCGCCGCGGAGCACCCGGGTCGTGCCGTCGGCCTCGATCGAGTAGAGCGCCGCGTCGGGTTCGCCGGTCGTCACGTTCATGCTGCCGACCAGGAACCGGCCGAACGGGTCGCACTTGCCCTCGTTGAACCGGTTGCCCGAGGTGCTGTGGGTGACGCGGGCGATCTCGCGCTCCACGGCACCCTGCTCGTCCGTCACCACGACGGTGTCGCCGAGGGCCGCGACGAACCCGCCGGAGGCCCGGGGCTGGAAGCTCGCCAGCGGGGGCGGCAGCGCCACGCTCGACCGCACGGTGCCGTCGGCCTCGGCGGTGTTGAGGGTGCCGAGGGTGATGTCGGCCCACCGGAGCAGCTGTGCGGACGGGTCCCAGACGATGCTCTCGGCGAGGACCGCTCGGGCGTCGGCGAAGACGGTCGCGGGGCCGGTCGTGACGTTGGTGCTCATCGACCCCGTCTACCGCGGGGGCGGTCCGTGCTCGCTCAGGCGGCTCGGCGGCGCGGCGGCGGCTGCGGCGGCGAGTTCACGGGCGCAGCGACACCTCACGCCCGCTTCGGCCCGTGAGGTGTCGCGCAGCGCGAAAGTCCGCGCCGGTCCGGCCCGGTCGTCCATGCGCCCGCGGGTCAGAGGCGGGCGAACCGCGCGCGGAAGAAGCTGTAGACGCCGAAGGCCAGGAACCCGATGCCGATCGCAACGAGGACGAACACCCCACCGGGCATGCTCCGCACCGCGTCGAACGCGGCGTCGAGGCCGGTGGCCTGGTCGGGGTCGCTCTGCAGCCCCGCGACGGCGATGAGCACGCCCACGATGACCACGGCGATGCCCTTGCCGACGTACCCGACGACGCCGAGCACGGTGACCACGCGGTCGAGCTGGCCCGACGGTCGCGTGATCTGCTTGCGGAACGACCGGCGGCAGCCGATCACCACGAGGCCGATGCCGACCGCGGCCGCGATCGCCCCGGCGAGGAGCAGCACGAACACCCCGCCCGGCGTCGCCAGGGTCTTCGCCGCGGCACTCTGCGACGAGCTGCTCGAGCTCGACCCGGCGCCGAGCGCGTACGAGGCCGCCGAGTAGGCGATCACGCCGTAGACCACGGCCTTCGCGACGTCCTTCAGCCGGGCGAGCCAGCCCCGGGTGGTGTCGGAACGGCCGCCGACGATCGCCTCGACGACCAGACGCACGGTGAGTGCGGCGGTGCCGACGGCGATCAGCCAGAGCAGGAACACCCCGCCGGGGACCGCGGCGATCTGCTGCAGCGCACCGGACTGGTCCGTCTCGCCGCCGGAGGACGCGTTGCCGATGCCGAGCAGGATCGCCAGGTACCCGATCAGCAGGTGGACGATGCCGCTGCCGACGAACCCGGCGCGTGCCGTGAGCTCGAACCAGCGGCTGTCGGCCGCCCGCCGGACCTGTCGTCCGGTTTCCTTCGCTGCGTGCTCCGCCGTGTCGCTCATCACGGCCCAGCGTGCCCGACGCGTGGCGTCCTGTCCGGGGCGCGCCGGGCCGTGCGGTCCGCCCCGTGGCGGACGGGAGGCCCGTGGCGGTGCCGCCACGGGCCTCCCGTCCGCCGGTGGGCGCGTCTCAGTCGCCCTTCACGTTGACGACCTGCCGCAGGGTGTGCCGGATCGACACGAGGTCCTCGGCGTCCGCCATGACCTGGTCGATCGGCTTGTAGGCCGCCGGGATCTCGTCGAGGAACGCGTCGGTGTCGCGGTACTCGATGCCGGCCATCGCCTCGCGCAGCTGCTCGTGGGTGAAGGTCCGCCGAGCCGCGCTCCGCGAGAACAGCCGGCCGGCACCGTGCGGGGACGACTCGAGCGAGGGCTTGTTGCCGAGCCCCTCGACCACGTACGAGGCGGTGCCCATCGACCCGGGGATCAGACCGGGCTGACCGGCCTTCGCCTGGATCGCACCCTTGCGTGAGACCCACACGGACTTGCCCCAGTGCGTCTCACGCTGCGTGAAGTTGTGGTGGCAGTTGATCCGCTCGCGCTCGTCGACGGGCGTGCCGACGGCCTCGGACAGCTGCCGGACGACGCGGTCCATCATCTCCTCGCGGTTGAGCAGCGCGAAGTGCTGGGCCCACCGGAGCTCGGCGATGTACCGGTCGAACTCCGGCGTGCCCTCGACCAGGTACGCCAGGTCGGGGTCCGCCAACTGGATCCACCACCGCTCCATGGCCTTCTTGGCGACCTTGATGTGCCGCTGCGCGATCTTGTTGCCGACGCCCCGCGACCCGGAGTGCAGGAAGAGCCAGACGCGGTCCTGCTCGTCGAGGGAGACCTCGATGAAGTGGTTTTCTAGCGGTTGAGGGGTGTCAACCACTGGTCAAGTGACAACCTTACGCCCGTCGGGGCCCTGAGTCGCATCCGCGATCGGGTCGCCTTCCCGATGGTCCAGTAGGCCAATCAAGTCCGAGAGGTCTACCCCAAGCGCCCTGCAGAGGCGCCACCAAGAATCGATCGTCCCGCCTCGCGTCTGGTCGTCCCGCAGCAACCTGATGACCGTACGACGATCCAGCCCGGTGCTGACCGCGAGCGCGTCGAACGTCATCCCCACACGGATGCGCTGCGCCTCGACAGCCTCACGCAGCGCGCTGACGTTTGGCCGATCGGGGGTGTCCACCGCTCGACGTTGGTGCAAACCACATCTCGACGCAGTGGCAAAAATGCCACTATCGTGAACACGCGCGCCACTCGACCGCGAGCACCATGCCACGAACCTGCCATCGAGGGGCGACGGCGAATCAGGCCTCGCTGCAAACGAAGGGACACTCGTGCCGGTCTCCAACGATCTCCCCTCCCGCGGGCCATCACCCGCTGTCCGATATGTCGATGCTGCCGACTTCGGCGCTCACCCTGTCGCATGGGTGGTCGTCATGAATGGCGGTGGACAGATTGTCCTCACTGTCGAGGGCATTCCATACGCCCGGGTTGAGCCCATGGGCCTGCTCGACGAAGTCGTTGCAAGTCGGTTCGGCCAAGGGGCGACGTGAAAGTTCGCGAGCTGCGTGACAACGACGACGAAGCGCCGCGCTTGAGTACCGATGCGTTGCCGATGCTCGTGAGTCCTGAAGAGCCGGTGAACAGCAGTGGGAGCGCTCTTGAAGCAGCTACGAGGGGAACGGCGTTGAAGAACGAACATGACGATTTGCGCGGAGAGCTTGGCTTCGAGAGCCAGATGCGGCAAGTGTCCGCGAGATTCGGGCTCGCTCGAATCCCGCTATCGGCCGTCCGCGACCAGAGTCCCCCGAACCTCCAGGCCCTCTACGCCGAACTGCACGACGGCCAGGCACTGATCCCGGGGCTGAAGATGGGGCTCGGCGCTCTCACCGTTCAGCGTTGGGATCCCGCTTACGCGGCCAACGGTTGGACGCTGTACGGCGCGGACCTCACCCTGGACATGGGGCACCCGTTCGGGTCGATGTTCTACCGCAACGACGCCGACGGACGGGTGCTGCGCATCGGGGTGAAGTGGCATCCGCCGGTGCAACAGCTCGAATTCCCCGCCCTGCACCCGACGAAGCCGGAGCTCACGTCCGATTGCACTGCTGAGGAGGTCGCCTCGGTCGTGTTGGACGCAAGCAGCCGGATCGGGACTCTTGTCGCGGTCAACGCGCAGATCGGGTCGTTCGTCGCCACCGAAGAGTCCGAGAACGCCATCCTCGACGCATCCGGCCTCGGATTGGAGCGGCTCTCGGAAGACGACCCGCGGCTCGCTGGCCATGATGCACCCCGTCCGTCATCACCGGGTGGGGTTAGCGCTGATGAGTGACCGGCAGTGGGTGCAGGACATCCGGGACCAGCAGACGATCCTGTCGTTGCCGTTCGGGCTCGGGTGGACGATCGACATCACACAAACGCTGGTCACTCTCGAAACGGCGGGGATGCCCGCTCGTGTGGAAGCGTTCGATCGGCTCCGGTTCGAGGACGGCCGATCCGGATTCCTGTCCACCCCCAACCCGACCGCGACCATCAACGACGACGGCACCCCCGCCGAACGGACCGAAGACCTGATCGTCCTGCCCGGCGGTTCGGAAGGCGGCGTGCTCTCGCTGGTCCGCCGGTACCCGGATCTGGTGGTCGTGAACGGGAAACGGCAACGCGTCTGGGCGAACGGACGGCAGGTGTCCGGGTCGTCGATGGAGCGGGACGCGACCCCTGGATGGCGGACCGTGTTCGCCATCGCCCGCATCATTGCTCTGCACGGCGGTGGCACACGCGCTATCGCGGACCGCATCGGCATCCCGCTCGAAGACGTCCGCGCCGCGATGCCCACTCTCGGGACGCATGTGTTCCACACGCCGATTGGATGGGAAGCAGCCGACCAGGCCGCCCTGTGCGACTGGGCCCTGGCGGCGTACCCGGGTTACGGCGGAATCCGGACCTACTGGCGCCGCGACACCACCATCGACGCGCAGGCGGATCAGCTGATTGTGCTGGGTGGGGTGATGTCGGATCGGTGGGCGGCGCACCAGTCCGGCGTCATCGTCCCGCCGAACCGGCTGACGGCGTTCTTCGCCCAGCACCCCGACATGGCAGCGCTCGGCTACGAGCCCGCGACAGTTGACGAGGCGACAGTGTCGGTCGTCATTCCGCAGGACACCACCATCCTTGCCACCGCAGAGGGGTGCTGCACGGACGACTTCATCACCGCGCACGTCCTCTACGAAGACAGCTGGGTGGCCGCGAACACGGACGCGGTGAACGGGTTGCGCCAGCTGCTGCACTTCAAGTCGGATCTTGCCCACGACCTCCGCTGGCACCCCAACAACGGCAGCGGTGCGGGCGGGATGAACTGATGCTGCAGCTGCTGTCGCTGACGCTGGCCTACGACGACACCCGCTTCTTCGGCTCCGTCATGTTCACCAACCCCGACCACCCGAACCACAAGCCCGCCACGGTCCTCATCGACCACGCCGACGAACCGCCCTGGTTCCGCCTCACCAACGTCGACCCGGACGAGCAAGACACGTCGGTGCCGGCGATGGTCGAAGCGGACCGCGTCATGCGGTTCCTCCTCCGCTATACGCCCGGCCGCATCGGCCGCACCCCCGCCGACTTCCCCCAGCCCTAACCCCGCCCTGCTCACGCCCAATCCCCTGGAGGTAGTTGCTGATGATGCGCCTGCTGTCCATGCACCTCTCGAACGACCGGATCCTCTGGGGGCACGTGCTCCTCGAGGACACCGAGAACCCGGACGCGCACCTGACGCAGATCCTCGTCCGCCCCATCGACGTCGAGCCCGGGTACGAGCTCTACGACAGAACCAATACGGTCCTGTCGGACCTCACGGTGCCGGCGGTGCGGGAAGCGAACCGCATCGTGCAGACCCTCCTTATCCCCGCATCCGAGATCGCACGACGGGAGAAGGCCGTCCGAGCGGTGATTCACTCCGGTTACTTGGAAGGGTTCCCGGACGACATGCCGTGGCAGTCGCAGCTGTGGATGTACGCCCGCGGTGAAGTCACCCGCGAACAACTCTCCGCATACGCCGACGAAGGCCGACAGATCCCCCGCCAACCCGACCACTCCGCCGTCGGCCCGGCGGACGTACCCGAGGACTGGTGGCAAGCCACACAAGCCCGCATCCGCCGGAACCTTCTCAACACCACCCTCACCGAGCCGGAAGTAGCCGCAGCCCTGCAGATCAGCATCGACGAGGTCGGGGAGCTGTTTGAAGCGAACCGGCTGACGAGCTTCGACCTCGACGGCGAAGAACGCATCCCCGACTGGCAACTCGTCAAGCCCGCCCTCCCCGAGTTCGGCGACCCGTCGTCACTGCTGCCCGGCCTGGACGTCCTCTACGCAGCAGCACCCCAACCGCTCCTCGACGCAGCCGCAATGACGGAGTTCATGACCACACCCTGCACCTTCCTAACCGTCGATGATGTGTCGCTGACCCCGTTGACCTGGCTCCAGCAGGGCCGGCCGCTAGCGACGATCATCGCCCTGTTCCGCGGACGACGGTGGCGACCATGACCAGCCGGCCCGACCTGTTCCTCCTCAACGTCGCCTACGACGTCACCGGCGTGCACGGGCAGGTGTTCTTCCGCGACCCACCCAGCACCACGCTGCGGCAGGTCATCATCCGCAGCACCGACACCGGCAACATCTGCGAACCACCCCACGGCGACAACCGCACCGGATGGGAACCGTTCCTCGAGGAAGCTCGCTGGCTCATCGCCCTCACACGGCCCGACACCCCGGAAGAGCGCAGCTGATGATGCCTGGGCTCGAATGGGTGACCGCCGCGTACTCCGGTAGGCCGCAGATCACGATGCCGTACGGGCTCGGCGACACCACCGACCTCACCATCGCTCTCTCGGTCCTCAAGCTCGCTGGGCTTCGCGCGATCGTGGAGTCGCACGACACGATCCGCCTCCCCGACGGTCGCCGCGCACGCTTCCCAACACTCACCCAACGCCCCCGCAACGACGACCCAAATGACGCGGAACTGCTCCTCCTGGCACCACGGACCGTCACTGCCACGCAGATTGCGCTCGCGGAACAGACCGCGACGGTGCTGCTGGTCGACGTCGACCGGCGCCGCGTCTGGATTGACGGCAGACAAGCCCTCGGGACGAAGGAACGGTGGAAGGACGCCGCCCCCATCTACGTCACCTTCGCCGTCGCTCGCATGCTCGCCGTGAACGGCGCCACCTTCGACCGGCTCGTCCGGGCAGGGCTGACCGCCGGACAGGTTGATGACGGCCTCGCACGCCTTGGGAAACGCGTGCGTCGCACTGACATCGGCTGGGAGTCCCGGCAGGTCGGCGGCCTCGTCGACTTTGCTATCGCCTGTTACCCAGGACCCGGCGGCGTGAGGACCCGGTGGACGTCCGACCTCCCGCTGGTCGAGCAAGCGAAGCGGCTCATGGACGCGGGCTGCCGCATTTCCGGCCGTGCCATCTCCGACCGGCCCGGCTACCCCGCCATCAGCAAGCGCGAGATGCCCTACCGGCTCGTCGCCTTCACCGAGGAGGAAGTCGACATGGTCGCGCTCGGCTTCGAACCCGACACGATCGGCTTCGCCGGCACCGAACTCATCCGCCCCGCCGACCCATCCATCTTCCTCACCGCAGCCGCCGCCGGCTATACGGACCGCACCGACGACATCATCACCGCCAACACGCTTCTCCGCGCCGACTACCGCAACGCCGACGATGCGGCATCGCTGCAAGAAGTCCGCGACCGGCTGCAGTTTCTCGCCGACACGGGGTACGACCTGCGACACAACCTGCCCAGCTGACGGCGGGAGATCGATCAGATCGGAGTCGCACCGCTCTGCCGGCGGTGCTTCACCGAACTGCGCCACACCCAAGCAGCCAGCTTGGTCTCGCCACGACCGGCTTCCACCCAAACCGCGTCTCGGGTGAGGCGGTACGCCTGGGCGTCACTTCGACGAATCAGGCGATCGGGCAACTGGAACCACGCATGCACCGGCAACGGCTCCGGCAGTTCGCGCACCTCCGTGCCGCGAGCATCCTCTTCGAGCGAAAACGGCGAGCCGGGCATCCAACGATCCGAACGACGACGACCCATGAGCGCGACAGTAGAAGCTCGCACCGACGTCCGCATACGGGGCCCTCAGCGAGAACATCACCGGACTAGTCATCTGAGACAGAAGAAGTTGTGGTGAGAGCAGGCATCGCTGGCGCGTGCGTTGAAGGACCGGCTGTCGGACGCCATCAACCGCCGCAGGTTGTGCCCAGTGAGTGGTCAACCCTCAGCGTGCGGCAGGCTCGGAAAGGTCCTTTGTGAAGCTCAACGCCGTGTTGGTCCACCCGAGCTTCCGATACGCAGCGTGGGCGTCTGCACGGCTCGTGTTCGAACTCAGCCCAGCCTTGGCGGCGCCGTTGCTTCGTGCCCAGTCCTCGAACGCTGCCGTCAGCAAGCGCGCCGTCCCCTGCCCGCGCGCGCGTTCGTCGACGACGAGTGCTGTCAGGCGTGCTGCTGGCCCGTCGGTCTCTATGCTCCGGCTCAGCTGGCCGGTGAGCAGACCCGCGAGCCCCGCGTCGTCTTCGGCGACCCAGCAGCCGACGGCGCTGTCGGACAGGAGGAACTCGAGGCGATCACGGATTGCCTGTTCCGAGGACGGGTAGCCGAGCTGGTCGAGGAGGGGAACGAGAGCGGCAGAGTCATCGGCATCGAGCAAGCGCACCTTCACCCAACGAGCCTACTAGCGAGGGTCGAAGGATCAACCGGTAGGGATCAGGGCGACGTGATTGGACGGTCTTTCGATACCCGACCGGCTATCGGACGGCGCTCGAGGCGGGCTCCGAGCACCGTCGCGCCGTGACTGATCGCTGGATAGACAGGCTGCCCGATGCTCCGGGCGGGCTCTCCGGTGCTTGGTTCAACGCTGTCCTGGGCGATGGACTTGTGGTGGGTTCGCCGACCATCGCATTCACCACTGGCGAGCCTCCGGCGAGTGTCCTGCTCGCCGTCGCAGCCCTAGGGCTCTTCGGTGCGCTGGAAGCCGTCTTCGTGTACAAGCTCTATCAGCGAATCGCCGGTCGACGCGCACTTCGCGCAGAGCGCGACGACGGTTGAGGCCAACTACCTGACCTTCAGTCGTCCGGTAGGCGATCGGCTATCGGACACCCGCGCCAAGAGTCTTGCTGTACCAACGATCCGAGTACGGCTCGTCGTTGAAGGCCGCCACCCGCTCGTAGCCGTTCCGCTCGTACATCGCGCATGCCTCCGCGAGGGCCGCGCGGGTATCGAGCCGGACCGTACCCATTGATCGCTGTCGGCAGACCTGCTCGGCCGCGCGCAGCAACTGTGAGCCGACTCCCCGGCCTCGGTGCGACGGCGTCGTGAAGACCTTGGTGAGTTCAGCCACGCTGTTTAGGAAGCGAACGCCCGCGCAGCCGACAACTCGCCCACGTTCTACGGCGATGAGCAGCACACCGTTGGCCCCATGCAGATCGCCGTAGGGCTCGTCCTGGAGTGCCTGGCCCAGCTCGTCGTCTGTCACCGGGCGCTGGTACCACCGTGTCGCCACGTCGGTCATGTATTCCCGAACGATGTCAGCCGCTAGGGCATTGGTCGGAGCGACGGCCTCGATCGTGATCACGACATGACGCTATCCACCTCCAACGGCGTCCGGCAGCCGATCGTCATACGAGACGACGGTGTGTCGCCGTGCAGCGCTGCTCACACGTCAGCCCTGGTCCGGAGTGCGTGCGGGTCGGTGGTGAGGTCGCCGAGGGTTGTGATGCGGAGGTCGCCGGTGAGGATCTGGTCGGCGGTGTCCGCGGTGGTCTCGTTGCGGGCGGCGGCGTGTCCTTGGATGAGGAGGTACGCGTCGCTGGGTGTGAGGTCCAGGTGGGCGAGAACGATGCCGGCCGCCTGGTGCACGCTGCGCCGCTGCAACTGTCGGATGGGGGCGTAGTTGTTGCGGTGAACGATGAGGCGGTGCAGAATCCGTCGACTGACGGCGTCGGCGAGGGTCATCGCAGCTGTCGCCGCAGCTGCTGACACGTGGAGTGGGCCCCGTGCGTAGACGTCGACGGCGCCGAGGAGGAACGGCCCGAACCGGAGCGGTATCGCGAACAACGCTCCCACCCCGTCATCGGCAGCAGCCGGAAGGAATGCGGGCCACCGGTTCGTGGGGTGGTTTCGGACGTCGGGTTCTGCGATGGGTTGGTTCTGCTGGAGTGCGTCCCAGCAGGGGCCTTCGTTGAGGTCGAACTGGAGCTGGTCGATCCGGGCAGCGCGGTTGTCGGTGATCGAGATCGTCTCGTTGCCGGCGAACGTTCCGAACGTCGCAACTGATGCCCCCTCCCCCGGAATGAGGGTGAGGAAGGGCGGGCTCAGGCCGGAGTCCGGCACGGACGCGGAGCGGATGCTGCTGAGGGCAGTCTGGAGGTCGGTCATGGTGTGTCTTTTCGTTGAGTGCCGAACCTGGCCCGCACGAATCGTGCGCGGCAGGTGGGCCTTTGGCTGGGACGAGTCGGTGATGCGCTCTTCGGCATGAGCGGCGGGCGTGGTTTCGCCGGTCAGGGTGAGCGGTCGAGGGTGGTGTTCGGGGTTTCGCCGAACCTGGCCGTGTAGGCGGCGCTGAACCGGCCGTAGTGGACGAATCCCCAGTGCCGCATGAGGTCGTGCACGGCAACAGCGGAGCCGGTCGTGCGGAGGGCGGCGTGGACGCCGTCGAGTCGAAGCTGCTGAAGGTGCCGGAGCGGCGAGACGCCAATCTGGTCTCGGAACTGCTGGTGCAGCTCGTGCGGAGTGACATCGGCCGCCGCGGCGATCTCCCCGACGGTCACCGGCCTGCCCGCGTGGGCGTGCATGAACGCGACCGCGACGACCACGCATTCCCCGGCCGGACCGCCAGCGATCGGATCGGTCATGTCGAACTCCGGGTGCGTCCGGGTGGGGGTACCGGTTCCCAGGACACGCGCCGGATGAGTGCCTCGGCGACGGTGTCGGCTGGTTCGCCGCGCCGGAAGCGGGAACGGCGACGCCGGTAGGAGTGCACGCGTGCCGCCTCGATATCCGGGTCGGGTTCGTAGCGGCTCGTCATGAGAGGAACCGGTCCGCGAAGGTGTACTCCGGGACAACTTGAGCCTGGGCTCGATGAGCGTTCATCGGTACGCCTCTGGCGCCAACCGGCCCGGGAGCCGGGCGCCTGCTCAGCTCCACCCCGGGCGGTGCAAGCGATGCCCTGAAGCTACGCCCACCCACACCCCCCGGATAGGGGTCGACCGGGTGAGTTTTTCGTGCAACGCGCGCGCGGCCCTCAGTCGTGGATGCGCCCTGCTGCGTGACTGTGGAAGAACGTCCGCTCAGGGCCTCGTCGAGCTCGCGTGCTGATGGCGTGTTCACCTGCGGAGGGTGTCTTTGGGGTATTCGCCGAACTTCCGGACGTACTCGCCGGCGAACCGGCCGAGGTGGGCGAATCCCCAGCGGCGGGCGATCGTGCTGACGGCAGTCGTCTGTGGGGTCTGTTGGAGGAGTTCCTCGCGGACGTGGTCGAGTCGAAGCTCACGCAGGTAAGCCATCGGGGTTGCCGCGAGGTGCCGTTGGAAGGCTCCTTGGATGCTGCGCACGCTGAGCCCCGTCGCCTGGGTGACATCACCGATCATCACCGGTTCCGCTGCGTGCTCGTGGAGGTACTCCACCGCCTGCCGGATCCGCGAGCTTCCACCCGGACCGCTGAACCGTCGTGTGATGCCACGTCTGTTGGAGTGGCGACGGATGCGATGCTCATCGCTGCCACCCCCAACGCACCGACGCCTCGTTACAGAAGAAGCCTTGGGAGAGAACCGAATCATGCGTCGGCAGACCCTCGAGCGACGCGTGCGCGCGCAACCGCGCAATGCGCGTGTGCGTCACCAGCTGAGCTGGTGCGGTGTCACGGTTGGAGATGTACTGGCCCACGGGTCGTCCTGTTTCGTCGTCGGGCTGCCTGCTGGCAGCGGTCCGGATGTTCTGTCGGCGCCGTCCGCGCCGGAATGCGATGTCGGCCGGGTGCGCTCTCCCGCTCAGCCGGGAAGGAACATTCCCCGTTCCGATCCCTGTCCTGGGTCAGGCGGATCAGAAATCGCTAGCCGCGACCGGGTGACGCTCCGGTCCGGATCGCTGCAGCCACATCGGGATGGCTCCCGGTCCAGATGTTCCGGCTTCCACGACCACCGGAGCGTCTGTTGTTGGGTCGGACGGGGCGAACGCTCGCCGCGCATCCTCGCCGGTCAGGAACCGGTGGATCGTCGTCGGGTCGGTGAAGAACGTCGCCTCGAAGAACCCTGCGATGCGTTCGACGAATCCGAGGAGCGCGGTCACGTCGGTGGGCTCGAGCGCAGCGTTCATGACCCGCCACTGGTCATCGCCGACCAGCTCCAGCCGCACGTCCTCCACGCAAGGGACAGTGCGAACCTCCCGGCGTGTGGCGGAGGGCTGCGCACGCCATTCGGTGTCGCGAATGGACGCCCTGGTCCGAACGTCGCGCACGGTCATCATGGCTGTCCTCGAACGTTCGGCACGCCTGGAGCAGGTCTTCCCTGAACCCGCCGGAGCCAGGCGTCTGCGGAACGTGCACCAACGGTAAAGACGCCCGGACCCCGCGATGAAGGGGATTGACAGAGAAGTCGAACCTGGAGTATGAGCAGGCCTGGGAGCCCGATCAGGAGGACTCCGGCATACTGGTCATTAGCCGGGCGCACGTTACCCAATCACCGGGTCAGGAAGCGTCATGGGAAAACTTACGTACGACTCGACGTTGGTCGCGGACTTCGACGACCGAGTCCTCGCGCACCTCCAGATCGTCATCGCATCCAAGCTCCGCCGAGGAGAAGGATTCATCTTCTCCTGGCGTGACAACCAAGACACCGGAGACGGCCGCACCGCACTGTGGTTGGCCCCAGGGATCCCGTTGGCGTTCAAGTACAACGGTGGCCGCCACCCATCCATCAACCGCAACTGGGTGGAAGCATTGCACCAAGCCTCCATCGCGACCGCGGGCCTGCGCATCGTGCCAGAGCCAGCGGCCCCCGAGGAGCCCGTATGAGCCGCCGCACCGTCGTGATCTACGGCGGCAACGCCTACACCGTCGCCGACCAGGACCCCGACACTCTGCGGGACCACATCATGACAAGCCTCGCCGCCGAACCGGCGTTCTGGTTGACCGTGAACGCCACAGAGGGACGCTTCACCCGCGCGCAGCTGCTCATCACCGCCACCACCGAGATCGCGATCGTCGACGACCACAGCACCGAACACCCCACCAGGTACGAAACTGCCGCTTCGTCCACGGACGACATCAGCGACTGAACCCGACCGACGCGAAGGCACTCCCCATGCGACGAATCCACTACGCCTCCGGCAGCGTCCTCACCGGGGACCGAACCTGCAAAGCACTGCTCCGGTACGCCCGCGCGCTCGGCGAAGCACACATCGCTGACGTCGTCGAGATCCCCGTCGTCACCGACGCCGGCAGCCGCGCCTACGCGCACCTGCTGATCGGACCCGCCAGTCAAATCTTCTCCACCCCCGTCCCCGACAGCCCCGACGAGCCCCTCGACGTCGAGGTCATCGAGCGCCTCGAACGTGCCACCTACAAACTCCACCCCACCAGACCCGCCTGGCCCGAAGAAATGACCGACATCCCCAACCTCGACTGGGACTTCGACTTCGCCGACGAACCGTGACGCAGCCGATTGCACCAGGCCGGCGAAGGACCGGCGACAGGATCGGCCACGACACCTGAGCGGGCGAAAACGACAAGCGGTGCTGCTCACACACCGAAGAAGCCGGCGTGTGAGGTGAAGGGCAGCTCGGCGAGCGTCCGGTAGACGATCCCCGTACGAGACGGGGCACGGCGTTTCGCTTCGAGAGTGGTGATTGCTCACTCTCATCCGGGTAGTGCGTCCGTCACAGCATGGTCATGCCCTTGATGAGGCTCGCGAAGGCGCCTGCCCCCGCCGTGACGAGCATGATCCTTCGACCGGTCTTGTGGGATGTGTGCCGCGCTAACCATGGCCCCATCATGACGCCGATGAAGATGGCGGCAGCGGCACCAACCCATTGAGCGGCGCTGAACGTCGGCAGTTCGAGATCCCCGACCGCGGCCAGGCCGGCGATAGTGGCGACGCACATGACTGCGAACACGAACTGCGAGCTCGCCGTGAAGGCAGCGGCGCGCCAGCGAGTAAGTACGGCGAACACCGACAACGGCACCCCGCCCACCCCGGCAATCACGTTGATTGCCCCTGCCGTGATGCCAGTGATCCCGCTCGCCAGGAGTGGGTGCGAGCGATCACTCTCACCTTCCGACCGCCGGAACCGGTGGAGCAAGACGACCACGCCGAGGAGCACCAGCGTCACGGCGCCGATGATCACCTGCAACGGCCCACCGGGAAGCAACGAATGAACGGCGACTCCTGGCACAACGCCCACCGCGCCACCCACTGCGAGCGGGATGCTCGCCCGCCATTCGACCGCGCGCCATTGCTGCACGAGCAGAAGCACCGAGGCGCCACCACCGCAGATGACAACAGCAGCGACGCCCGGACCCGGCCCGAGGGCGAGAACGAGCAGCGGACTCGCGAACAACCCGAAGCCGATCCCCGCGAGCCGCTGCAGAACAGTCCCACCCAGAAGACAGGCGAGAATCAACACGTACGTCACACGACGACCCTTCCAGCCAAACAGGCCTGCACAACTCGACGACGAGCCGCCGTGGCGGGGTTGGAGGAACTGATCTCCCTCGTTCGCCTCAACCGAGGGATTTGCGTGCTCCCGACGTCGCTCGTCAGAAGATCCCGGAGGAGTCCGTGCCGTCCCCGTGTCCAATGCACCGGACAGCCACATCGCGATCGCTCGCCGCCGAGACGAGCGCAACCCATCGGTGCTGGCGCTGTTCCAGGCCGCTGCCGACACCGTGCACTGAACGCTCCATCCAGTACGGGCCCTCGTGGGTCTCGCCTCCTCGGGTGAATCGTGCGCGCAGTGGCGCCCCACCGCTCCTTACTCACCACGGCCGGTGCGACGCACCGTACTGCCGGAGGAGCTCGTCCGTCGGCCCCTTCGACTTGAGGAACTGCTCGCCGAGCAGTGCCGCGAGGTCGGACACCACGGCTTCGAGTGCCGCGCCTCCGACCCGCACTTCCGAGCGATGGGACCGTTGCCCCGAACGCGCCACGGCCAGGGCGTACGGGAGCATCGACGGGAGGGATGCGCGCCGATCTTGCTCGGAGAAGTAGTAGGACTCGCTGTTCTGGGTGAGGTCGACGCGAACCTGTGCGAGGTCGGCCGCGAGGCCGTGCAGCAGCGACGCTGATGCCACCGGGTTCATCCGTGCGAGCTCTCCGAGCGACGACGCGTCGCTCAGCGCGGCCAACCGGACGGCCAGGGCCCGACGGCGCCCGAGCGCGGGGTAGGTCTGCAGGAACCACGAGACGCCGGCCGTGAGCAGGCCGAAGCCCACGAGGGCCTGCAGCGGGGAGAGGACCCGGACGACCAGCGCCGTGGGAGTGACGTCCCCCAGGCCGAGAGTGGACAGGTTGACCGACGAGATGTAGAGCGCCTCGACGAACCGTGGGTACTCGCCCTTCGGCGAGCCGCTGCTGTAGGCGAACCCGGCCGGTACGAACGGCAGGTACAGCAACGCCCACCCGAGGACCTGCAACACCGTCCAGAGGCTCAGGACCGCGACCATGATGACTGGCCCGGCGTGCACGCGCGTCCCCGCTCTCCGTCGGAGCGCCCGCCACGTGGACTGGGCGAGCACCCGCGTCAGCCGTCCTCGCCCGAGCGGGCGCAACAGGGTGAAGAAGACCTCGCGGAACCCGACGATGATCAGCAGGACACCCGCGGCGGTGGCGATCCAGGACATGGCAGCGAGGGTAGGCGCGGGCTTCGGGGCGCGTGCTCATCCGAGGGCTGCACCGCGCGCCGCAGATCAGGGCGACAGGCTCCGCCCCAGCCATCGGGCAAACACGGTCGACGTCAGACCGTGCACGACCACCGAGCACGTGATGGCGAAGAGGATGACGGGGACGACACGCTGGTCACCGGTGCGTTCCGCCGCGGTGGTCGCGTACAGGAGTGCCGAGACACCCACCGGACCGAACCAACTCATGAAGAGCGTCTCCCGGCGCCCGTGCAGCGGCGCGATCAACGGCCTCATCGCCCAGACAGCGATGAGCCGTCGCAGGAGCAGCGCCCCGAGGACGCCAGCCGCACCTGCCCATCCCAGACCGACCCAGGCGGCGAGCGGTGCGGCGACCCCGACCAGGACGAAGACGGGGAGGATGAGGAAACGGTTCACGACGTCGTCGATCAGCCCTTCCTGTTCCTCGTCCGCCTGCGGGATCACCTGGCCGAACACGGCCGCAGCGACGAAGACGGCGAGGACTCCGTCCGTACCGAGGACCCGAGCGGCGCCGAGGACGGTGATCGCGAAGGGGATCACGAACCCGAGGTAGGACGATGACTCCATCAAGCCGCGGTGCCGGGCACGCTTGTACAGCTGCCCGCCCAACCATCCGAGGACGGCACCGGCAAGGACGGCGCCGACCACTTCGTGCAGGAACGTCTCGACGAGGAACGAGCGCCACGCATCGTCCGTGGGCCGGGTCAGGAGCAGGACCGGCAGGAGCACGAACGGGTAGCCCAACCCGTCGTTGATCCCGCTCTCGGACGAGATGTTGAACCGGACCCGATCCGGGATGTTCTGCTTCG
This sequence comes from Curtobacterium sp. MCSS17_005, assembly GCF_003234225.2. Classification (NCBI taxonomy): domain Bacteria; kingdom Bacillati; phylum Actinomycetota; class Actinomycetes; order Micrococcales; family Microbacteriaceae; genus Curtobacterium; species Curtobacterium sp. MCSS17_005. The sequence goes on along the minus strand of NZ_CP126258.1, from coordinate 400,243 downwards.
CCAGCGAGCCGGTGACGACCGGCGTCGTCACGATGGGGTCGGTCGGCGTCATGATCGCCCCGACCAGGAGTGCGAACAGCAGCCCGGACCCGAGCGAGAGCCAGAGGATCCCGGCCGACACGGCGAACATGACGAGCATCCCCACGCCGATGGCGCTCGCAACCCACCTGATGTTGCGACGCCAGTAGCCGTGCGGCAAGCGGAGCGCCACCCCGGCCAGACCGACGGTGAGGGTCAAACGAGCGCTCTCACGCAGGAGCACGTTCGGATCGACCCCGAAGTCGTCGAGATCGATCAGGTGCAGTGCGAACGGCCCGGCGACCACCCCGGCGACGAGCGCGACGAGGGGTGCGGGAACGCTGAACCGCTGCAGCAGGAGCGAGACCGCCGACACAGCGACGACGATCCCGGCGAAGACCGCGAGCACGACGTCGAGTTGCACAGGACTCCGATCCGTCGAGCATGAGCATGGGTGGCCGTGACGATTGATCCTGCCTATCTGACGGCTGTTCCGTGCGCTGTCAGACCGAGGGCGGATCGCGCCCAACCGTAGCCTCACCACCCCGCCACCTCACGGCGCCGACTTCGGCCGGCCGGGAGCAGGTAACCGGAGAAGCCTGCCGCAGGCGCGACTTCCGGGTGGCGTTGCTGGCCGTTCATACCGACGCGACACGTTCGCCCAACCATCTGTAGGCATCTCAATCACCGATCTCCTACAGGACGAGCGCAGGGAGTAGAAGTGCGTTAGAGCACTGCGAGTAGTGCGTCGCAGGCCTCGCGGCACCGTTGGCACACCTCTGCGCAGATTTTGCAGTGCTCGTGCATCTCTGCGTGTCGTCCGCATTCGTCGCTGCACGTCGAGCATGCGGTTCGGCAGGCCTCGACGACGGCACGGGTCAGGTTCACGTCGTACCCGGTGTGCCGGGAGAGGATGGTTCCGTTGGCCGCGCAGATGTCGGCGCAGTCCAAGTTCGTGCGGATACAGGTGGTGAGATCCGCGACAGAGTCTTCGGAGAGGCATGCGTCGGCACAGGCCGTGCAGGTCTGCACGCAAGCGAAGCATGCGTCAATGCAGGCCACGAGGGCCGCCTGGTCGATGCTGCCGAGGTCCTTGGGGTAGGTGCGGAGCATGTCGGTAGTGCTACTCATGGTCAGGTTCGTCGGTGAGCTGGTGATGGAGGTTTCGCTCGCTCAGCTGCCTGCACTTTCCGCACCGGAATCACCCGCGTCGTGTGCGCCGGGGTCCTTCTGCCATGGCCAGCGTCCTGTGATCTCGAGTTCGAGTGAGAAGCTGAGGAAGGTGCGGATGAGCACGATCCCGGCGAGTACTGCGATGCTCGTCAGAGTCGGCGTGACCGCGACGGTCCGGATGATGTCGGCTGCGACGAGGAGTTCCAGACCGAGCAGGATCGACCGGCCGAGGAAGCGGCGGTACGGCCGGTAGACCGGCCCGGTCTTCCGCAGGCCGCGGACGGCTGCCCACAGCGAGGCGGCGACGACGCCGATGACGACTGCCGCGACGCCGGCTCCGTCGATGACGGTCCCGGCAAGTTCGACCCATTCCTGGAAGTCCACGCCCTGGACGGTAGCCACGCTGGCAAGGACGGCTGTCCAGGCTCTGGAGGATCACGATGTGGGAACGGCTCGGTGTGGATGCGCCTGGTGTGGTGGCTGTGGTGGTCGCCGCGATTGGTGTGTACGTGGTGTTCCTGCTGTTGATCCGGGTGTTCGGACAGCGACCGCTGGCCCGGCTCTCGACCGCGGACCTGGTGGTCGTGCTCGCCCTCGGGTCCATCACCGGACGAGTGGTGCTTGGCATGTCGGTGACGCTGACGGCCGGTGCCGTCGCCCTGGTCACTCTGTTCCTGCTTCGTTGGGCGGCGGAACGTCTGGGGCGGACACGGTGGGGGCGGGTGCTCGTCCGGGACCGGCCGGTGGTGTTGATGGCCGGTCCGACCGTACTGATGGATGCGCTCCGCCGCGCGCGCATCTCGGAACCAGAGCTCGCCGAAGCATTGCGTACCGCGGGTGTGCGCGACGAGGGTGAGGTCGCGTGCGTCGTCCTCGAGTCGACCGGGGCGATCAGTGTGGTGCGGAAGGGGAGACCGCTGTCGCGGAGGATCTACCGGGGACTGGATGGGTCGGAGCGTATCCCGGAGGAACTCTTCGGCTGATCGGCCGTCCGATCAGCAGTCGCCCGGGGAGTCGCTGTCGAGGGTTGCGTCAGGTGGTTCCGCCAGAGGTGCTGCCGGTTGTCCATCCAGGACACGATGACCACGTGTGGCACCGTCAACACGGAGATCAGCACCAGGTACACCCCGAGCGGTGCCTCCTCCCCGCGGGTTCCGCTGATCCAGCCGAGGCCGGTGAGGAGGAGGAGCGCGATGGCGGTGATCGGCCATGCGTCGCGCGCGAAGCGTGCGAAGGGGCGCCCCACCCGGCCGCCCTCGAGGTCGGCAACGGACGCCGGGTCGAGCAGTTCCAGACGGATGATGTGTCGGAGCGCGTGCCAGAAGCAGAAGTACAGACCGATCGCGAGAACTGCGGGCACGACCGCGAAGTACGCCACGAGGAACAGCGTTGCTGCCGCCTCACGGAGCACAGCTCCTCGCGGCAGCGACCCAGATCCGGCCGAGCGGAGGCTCATGCCCAGTGCCACAGCGATCATGACCACGAGCGCGACGCCGACCACGGCGCGTACCTCGGCGGTGAACACCGGCGCGACCTCGTCAGACGTGACGTTCCGAACCACACCGGCAGTGCTCTGGAGGACGCTCCGGAACGCATCGGGTTGTGCGATCAGGGGAACGAGCATGGGAATCCCGCCGCGCACCATGACGGCCGCGGCAGCGCAGCGTCGACTGAGGACACGACCGCCGACGGCTCGGATGACCCAGAGATCCCCCTGGCCCCAGTGGAACCAGGTCAGGAGGATGAAGAAGGCGAACGCCGCAAGGGGCCACTGCCACCACAAGGCGGCCGTGGCACCACCGAGGAGGAGGTAGACGACGACGACCAGCGCGATCGAACGGGATGCTGTGCGGGTACCGCCCAGTCGAGCGGGTACGAGGTGGTCGATCGCTCCGTGAGGGAGCCCGAAGAGCACCAGGCTCACCGCGAACGGGATGAGTTGCACAACGTACGGCACACCGACGCCGGCGATTCGTAGGCACACGCAGATCACCAGGACACCGCCGAGGATGATCGTCGCGGGCAACAGGATCCTGTGGCGGATGATGTTCCGGAGCGGTTGCGCGAGCTCGACGACCGTACTGGATCGGGAGGCGCTGACGCCGGTTGCTGTGCTCATCGTCGGTACGGTTCCGCCGGTGACGGGTTGTGGTTCGCGCGTCGGTGGGCGATGAAGTGGAGGAACGCCATCAGGAAGGGACGTTTCGGGAGCGCCAGGACCAGGCGGACCTCGTCCAACCAGCTCGACCTTTCCGTCAGGAAGCGCACGAGGGTCGCCGGAGGCGTTCGGGCGAACATGCGCTGGAACACCGTGGGCGCCAGGTCTGGCCGGGTCTGCAGGAAGCGGAGGAACACGGCGTCGAGGATCCGCGTGCGGAGCGCGTCCCCGACCGCGGGAGCGGCGGTGCGCGCTCCGCCGGAGCCGAGTGTCGACGCGGCGCGGTGGATCCGGAGGAATGCGTAGCCGGTGCTCGGCCGCACAGCTCGGCCTCGCGCGCCGACGGCGTCCGTCGCCTGTTCCGACGGTGACGGTGTGCGCATCGGGATGACGCCGCGCTCCGTGCCCACGGTCTCGTAGTCGTCGGATGTGAGTCCGTACCGTCGGTGCAGGTAGTCCGCCACACCGTCCTGCAGCACCGTTTCCTCGACGATGTCGGCCGTGAGGTAGGTGTCCTCGATCAGGGCCTCCGTCGGACTGGTGGGCAGCACGTAGACGAAGTGGATGCCGCGTGTCTGGTCGACGTCGAAGTCCATCAGCGTCGCCGTGGAGGGGTCGAACACCGGCCGATTCGACCGGACCCGTATCCCGAGGAAACGCTGTCCGAACACCGGTTCCGCGCCGGTGGTCTGCGGGGCAGGTCTCGGGCCGCGGGCGTCGATGACGCGCCGGGCAAGCAGCGTTCCGACGTCCGTGAGCACCGCCGTCACCGGTCCTCGAGGTTCGGTGGCGATCACCGACCTGCGGAGCTGCAGGCGGACGAGCGAGTGTGCCGACAACCGATGGAGTGCCTCCCGGTAGTAGTCGGCCGCGCGGATCGACACGTACGGCGTCGGGTCGGCCGTGACGGTCGTGGTGCCGTCGGCGGTGCGGACCGCCCACGTGTCCCAGTGACTGGTGATGCAGGCGTCGAAGGGGGTCGGCTCGACCTGCCAGAAGGACCATGTGTGATCGTCTGCGTACTCTTCCCGGCCGTCGACGAGCACGATCGGTCCGATCTCGTCGCGCTCGGCGAGGGCCAGCGCCGTTGCGAGTCCTGAGCAGCCGGCGCCGAGGATCACGCAGTCCACCACACTGCCGTCGGCAGCCGGATCGTCCTCTGCTGGGCTGGGCGCTGCGTTGAGCGGTGCTGTCAGCGCCGAGGGAACACGGACGGGCCCTGCCACACCGGTTCGTGCGACAGGGCCCGTTGCGTGGCTAGTCACGGAGTCGGGCGCGAGTGGGTGGCGTGCGCTGCAGTACGGTCGGACGCCTCGAGCGGCGGCAGGACGGCGTCGGAGGCCTTCACTGAGGACCACCACACCGATTCGGGGTGGGTGTCTTCGTGGTCGCGCACGTCGGCTGCGGTCCGGAGCTTGGCGACCTTGTGGATCAGCACACCGAAGCCGACCTTCGCGACGATGTCCGCCGCCGACAGGAGCACCTGCATCCACGTCGTCACCGCACCACCGTGCCCCCAGCCCTGCAGGCCGAACACGATCGGGTAGACGAAGAACGTCACCAGCAGGAGGATGCACGCCGACGAGTACGACCGGACGGCTTCGGGGTCGGTGAACTGCCTGCGGGCTCCGACCATCACGTAGACGATCACCAGGTACAGCACGACCATGAACACGCCAGAGATGACGCCCCAAAGCCAGAGCGCGCCGATCGACTCGCCGTCGTCCACCACGACGCCGCCGATGTAGCCGGTCGCGATCATCAGGAAGGCTGCGGCGACGCCGATGGACCGGATCCGGCGTGCGGCGGCACCAACGAGCATGGAGACGCCGATGAGCTCGATCATGAGCATCGGCACGGTGACCGACCAGTCCATGTACCGCGGCGCCCAACTGAGCAGTGCGTCACTGTTCGGCACCCAGCTGTCACCCTTCGGGTCGTAGCCGAGGTCGAACTTGAGCATGAGCAGGACGTAGGACAGGAACGCGACCGCGGTGATGCCCATGCTCGCGTACACCGACGTCCGGTACCGCGGGGACACCTCGTTGCGTGAGGTCCACGACTTGATGAAGTACGCCAGCAGCGCCAGCCCGGCAACTGCGAGCGCGTAGAAGATGATCGAATGCTCGGCCGAGGTGAGCGTCGCTTTCCACGGAGAAACGGTGTCCATGCTGGACCTTCCGGTCGACGGTGCAGGAGAGCGAACCGGCGGAACGCACCCAGGCACGGCCCGTGCCCGCTCACACGGTGCCCTCGTGTCGATGCGAGCCATCACGAGACCGCGGAGTTTGGACAGGCGGTCGAGATCGACGCGCCCGCGGAAGAGGTCTTCCTGGGGCGCAGCGTGTCCTGCCACACACCAGCATGCGAACGGAACCGCCGTGTACGTACGGTGATGGATGCCCCGCACCGTGTTCTTCGACGTCAACGGGACCCTGTCCGACACCGCGCCGCTGGCGGCCATCCTCACCTCGATCGGTGTCAGTGCGACTCCGGTCAAATGGCTCGCGGCTGCCCTCCGCGACGGCTTCGCTTTGCGCCGCACCACCGGCCGGGCCAGCGTTCCGGGATGCCTTCCCCGGGCTCGATGGCACAGTTGCTGAGGAGGGTGCCGTCCTGCACCGGAACGGAGTCAGCGATGTGGTTTCAAACCTGGTCCGACCTCGGACGGGTGCTGCTCGTCGGGGCGGCCGCCTACGTGTTCGTCGTCGTGTTGGTCCGGGTGTCTGGGAAGAGGACGTTGAGTCAGCTCAATGCGTTCGACTTCATCGTCACGGTTGCGCTCGGCTCTACGTTGGCGACGATCCTGCTCAGCAGGGACGTGTCGTGGGCCGAGGGGGCCGTCGCGCTCACATTGCTGGCGGCGCTGCAGCTGGTCTTGGCCTGGGCCTCGTCCCGGTTGCCGGCGTTCCGAGCTGTCGTGACCGCTCGCCCAGCAGTCGTGCTGTGGCACGGTGAGCTGCAACCGGAAGCCCTCCGTGCCAACCGAATTGCTCCCTCCGAGGTTCGACAAGCTGTTCGCAGTGCCGGTATTGGTGACATGACCGCTGCCGCGGCGGTGGTCCTCGAGACCAACGGCACGCTCAGTGTGATCACCGAAGACTCCCTCGGGGACGCATCGGCCCTCAGTGACTTCTCTTGAGCGTGGGGGTGAACGATGCGGGCGCATCGTCGCCGTCCCGCTTCAGAAATCGCGCGCGGTCTCGCGTCCGTCGCGTCCCCCGACCTTCCCGAGGTGGATCCGGCGCGTCAGCCTGATGACGGGTCGGATCAGCAACTGCACGCTGCCTGCGAGGAAGAGCCAGGTACCCGCCACCGTCGTGCTCTCCGAGAAGAACAGCACGCTGCCGACGATGAACCACAGTGCGACCATGATGTCGTTGACGATGCTGAGCGTCTCGTACCGGCCACGGATGACGAGTTCCTCGCGCCCGATGCTGAGGGTCAGGTCGTTCCTGCTCATGCACTGAAGGCAATCACCTTCGTCGTGCTGGATCGACCAGTTTCGCAGGACGCGCCCTGCACGACGCCCTCAACCACATCGAGCCGACATCCAGCGCGGGTCCCCGGCCATAGCCGTCAGCATCTCCATCCCGTAGGACGTCGCCGCGATGTCGGAACTGAAACCGTAACTCCGCGGCCAACGGATCAGATGGAAACAGGCTTTCGAAAGCGGAGCGTCAGATGGTCACGAGCTGACAGCTCGCCGTCCAAGCTGTCGCGAGCCCGCGTCTGCTTCAGGTGCCCAGACGCTGGCTTATTTCGCCCGTTGTTCTACCGGCTAGCGAGCCGCGGGTGGGTCATTAGCGGCGTGAAGCTCCGCCGACTCACGCTCGATGCGAGCACGACTCTCCGGGGAGAACGATCGAAGGGGTGTCGAGTAGACGACGCGCGCCTCGGCCTCGCCGCACTGCAACAGCTCGGCCAGTTGCGCAAGCGCATCGTGCGCTGGAGCCTGAGTGACTACCTCAACCAGACGTGGCATATCCCTGCTCGCTTGAACCAGCGCGTCAAGCGTAGCCAAACGCTGGGCACGAGAATCTTCGTCAGTCATCCAGCAACGGTACCGACGCCACAGTCCGCGTCTTGATGGCCGATCGTCTACACGGTCTTCGCCTGGCCCTCCGTTGGGACTGCTGCAGGTTTCGTTGACTCATCCGTTCAGACCGCGAGAGCGACTGTTGGGTTGATGGTCGTCTCGTACTCAATCGGGGTCAACTTTCCGAGGCCCCGTTGGCGTCGTTTCCGGTAATAGGTTGCCTCGATCCAGGTGATGATCGCGAGCCGGAGCTCTTGCCCGGTCGCCCACCGTCTCCGGTTCGGGACGTTCTTCTGCAGGAGCGCGAAGAACGATTCCATTGCAGCGTTGTCGGCGCACGCACCGACGCCACCCATCGATCCGAGGAGCCACCAGTGGCTGTTTTGGGGGTCCCTCGCACTCTCCCTCGCGCTCGCGTTCGTGGTCACCACTCCGGTGAACCGGTGGATGATCAGTCGCGGACTTGGCCACGCCGTCGTCCACGGCCACCATTGATTGCGGCAGGAAACGCCGCCGGGAATCATCAGCTCGGCGGTGCCTCCTGCCCTCCGGCGTGAGAGGGTGACGGTCTCGAACTCGAGGAGTTCCCGAACGGTGACCAAGGTGCCAGTGCCGACGATGACGTGGCCGGTGACGCAGAGGGCGCTGGTGGCGGTGAACAGCGCGTCGATCAGCGGCGCCCGGGTGCCGGCGGCTTTTGCGGCGGGGGTGAGACGAGCAGGGTGCTGGCGAGGACTGCGGCGGCGATCGCTGCCGCGATCAGTCCGCCGGGGCGAGCGAGCGCGTTGCCGGGTGCGCGACTCATCGGTGCGTTCTGAGGTGACGGGCAGCCACATGCCAGCGATCGTAGCGGCGCTGGCCGATGCGACGATGCCGGGGCTGAATCATCATCGGACGCGGATGGGTGCGGCGAGTTACCGGTCCGGGTCATCAAAGCGGACGTAGACCACGGTGCGTCCGTCGGCGGTACCGCTGAAGACGCCGACCGGGCCAGCGATCATCCCGGTGCGCTCCGTCGCGCCAGCGCTCTCTAGGGCGGCTGCGGCCCGATCAGTGACCGCGGCCGAGGTCCCACCGTCGAGCGTCGGCGCTGCCGCTCCTGCGGGCAGCTGCACCAGGGCGGAGATCCAGCTGCCATCGCGGGATGCTGTGGAGCGCAGCCGCTGCGTGCCGTCGGGAAACTGCACTCCGGTTCGGACGGTGACGGTGGTGAGCGGCGTGTTCGTGCACAACCCGATCTGTGCGCACTCTCCGAGCGGTCCGGGCGTCGTGGCCGTGACGGTGATCCACCACCCGCCGCCGATGAGGACTGCGAACAGCAGCACGACCAGCAGCAGCAGCGAGAGCAGTTGCCGACCGATCGGTACTTGCCGGAACCGGGCACCGGGACCGAGTGGGCCCTGCCGACGGAAAGAGGGCTGCACGCGCTCCGCTTCGAAAGCAGGCTCTGCCACCGCCGCTGCAGTTGTTGCTGTGGCAGCTGGTGGGGCCTCGCCCTCGGGGTAGGCGATGAGTGAGTCCCCGGCGGTGAAATCACCGCTCAGTACCGCTCGGGCGCGCGCTTCCATCACCGTCTGCGCAGCAATGTCGACGCTCTTGCCGGCTTGGACGACACGGAATGTACGCATCCGTCGAGTGTGGCCGGTGAGATGCGGCTCTACCCGCTGTCGTTGCTGGATCGATACGAACCCGGCACTGCCTGATCCGGTGGACGAAGAGGCACCCCGCATCAGATGCGGCGTGCCTCCTCGTCGACGGTCCCGGTGGGGTCAGTCGCTGGTGGGGTCGTCGTCGCGGGCGACGGCGACGTCGAGTCGTGGGTCGAGTGCGGGATCCGGTGACACCTGTTCGGTGTGCGCCGCCGGGTCAGGCTCGAGCGCGACGTCGGTGCTCCCAGCCGCGGTGCGGTGGCTGCTGAGTCGGTGTTTGAGGGCATACCAGGGCTTCCCGAGGCCGGTGCCGACGCCGCGATCGGCGGGCCCGTCGACTTCGAGGCCGTAGTACTCACCGACCCGCTCGAGCAGCAGTGCCCGTTCGGCACGGTCGTAGGCGCGGCGTTCTCGGGTGAAGGCGATCACCGTGGACCAACAGGTCAGCAGCAGCACAAGGCTGAACGGCAGCGCCGTGGTGATCGCTGCGGTCTTCAACGCGTTGAGGCCACCGGTGAGCAGCAGCGCCACGGCCAGGAGCGCGGAGACGCCGGCGAAGAACACGCGGAGCCAGTTCTTTGGCTCGATATCACCGCCGGAGGCGATCATCGCCATCACCAGCGACCCGGAGTCGGACGAGGTAACGAAGAAGACCCCGATGAGCAGGATCGCGCCGAAGGTCAGCACGGTCCCTGCCGGCAGGTCACTGAGGAGAGTGAAGAGCGAGCCTTCGACGTCGACGGTTCCGTCCGCGCCGATCAGTCCGCCGCCACCACCGATCTGCCGGTGGATTGCGGCGCCGCCGAGGACGGCGAACCACAGCATGGTGAGGGCGGTCGGGACCAGGAGCACACCGAACACGAACTGGCGGACGGTGCGGCCCTTGGAGATGCGGGCGATGAAGATGCCGACGAATGGCGCCCAGGACATCCACCAGCCCCAGTAGAACGTCGTCCACGCGGCCTGCCACGCTTCACCGGCGGCGCCCTGCTGGGCGCTGACGGTGAAGGAGAGCCCGACGAGGTTCTGCAGGTACGCGCCGATCGATTGGACGAAGTCGCGGAGGAGGTACTGCGTGGGACCGACGACGAGGATGAACAGCAGCAACGCCGCGGCGAGGATCAGGTTGAAGTTCGACAGGATCTTCATGCCCTTCGTCACACCGGTGACGAGCGACACGATGGTGAGCGCGGTGATGACGGCGATGATCGCGATCTGGCTGACCGTGCTGCTGTCTGCGATGCCGGCGCTCTCCAGTCCCGCGCCGATCTGGATGACGCCGAGGCCGAGGGACGTGGCGACACCGAACAGGGTGCCGATGAGGGCGATGACGTCGATGGTGTTGCCCCAGCCACCCTCGACACGCTTGCCGAGGAGAGGCTCCAGCGCCCACCGGATGGAGACGGGGCGGCCGCGGCGGTGGATTGCGTAGGCGAGTGCGAGTCCGAGGACGACGTAGATCGCCCAGGCGTGCAGGCCCCAGTGCAGGAAGGTCTGGGTCATCGCCTGCTGCGCGAGGGACGCCTCGTTGCCGGTGACGCCCGGACGAGGATCGGCAAAGTGGCTAAGCGGTTCGGAGACGCCGTAGAACACCAGGCCGATGCCCATGCCTGCGGCGAAGAGGAGCGCGAACCAGGAGCCGGTGGAGAACTCGGGTTCGTCTTGGTCCTTGCCGAGCTTGATGTCGCCGAACTTGCTGAAGCCGACGAAGATCGAGAAGGCGACGAAGAACGCGGCGATGAGCACGTAGTACCAGCTGAAGTTGCTGACGATGCCGCTCTGCAGGGCGTTGAACGCTGATTCGGCGGATCCGGGTGCGATCAGGGTCCAGACGACGAAGCCGAGCACGATGACCGCTGCGGGCCAGAACACCCAGGTTTTCAGCCGTGGTGTGGTGGTGACGGGGACGCCGAGGGGTTCGCCGTCCGCGGTGCGCGGGGTGGTGGTGTCGGGTGTAGCCATTCATCCATGGTGCCCGGGAGCGCTACAGCGTGACCAATCCGGGTCAGGCGTCACATGCTTGCGGTTAGGCGTAGTAGCGGAGCCACAGGTAGGGGAAGCAGAGCCCGACGGTGACGACGGTCACGACGATGCCGTACTTCGTGAACTCCCAGAACGACACCGCGTGCCCGTTGCGCTTGGCGATGCCGGTCATGACGACGTTGGCGCTCGCACCGACCGCGGTGAGGTTCCCACCGAGGTCGGCGCCGAGTGCGAGGGCCCACCAGAGTGGCTGCGCGTCGGTGCCGCCGGATTGGACGATGTCGGAGGTCAGCGGTGCCATCGTCGCCACGAACGGGATGTTGTCGACAATGCCGGAAAACAGTGCCGACCCGAACAGCAGAACGCCGCTCGCTGCGAAGTAGTGGTCACCGACCGCACCCTTCGCCGCCTGCCCGATCGCCTCGATCACCCCCAGGTTCACCAGCGACCCGACCATGACGAAGAGCCCGGCGAAGAACAACAGGGTCTCCCACTCGACATCGCCGAAGACACGCTTCGGTTCCAGTCGTGCCAGCAGGACCAGCAGTCCCGCTCCGAGCAGCGCCACGATGGCCGGTTCGAGCCCGGTGAAGGTCGACGTCACGAAGCCCGCGAGGACCAGACCCACCACGACGAGCGACTTGACGAGCAAGCGAGGATCGCGGATGGCCTCGCGCTCGTCGAGCGCCAACACCCGTTCCGCGCGCTCCGCGTCGTACGTGAACGTCGATCGGAAGAGCAGCCGGCAGAGACCAATGAGGACTGCGATGAGGACCACGATGATCGGTGCGAGCTCGACGATGAAGTCGTTGAACCCGAGACCGCCGCGACTGGCGATGATGAGGTTCGGCGGATCCCCGATAAGGGTGGCGGTTCCGCCGATGTTCGACGCGAAGACCTCGGCGAGCAGGTAGGGGACCGGCGACTTCCCAAGGCGCTGTGCGACGAGGAGCGACACGGGCGCGATGAGCAAGATCGTCGTGACGTTGTCGAGGAACGCCGAGAGCACCGCGGTGATGACGACCAGCATCACCATGATCCGGAAGGGTCTGCCCTTCGCGAGCTTCGCCGCCCAGATCGCCAGGTATTCGAACACCCCGGTCTGACGCAGGATCCCGACGATGATCATCATGCCGAGGAGGAGGAAGACGACGTTCCAGTCGATTCCGGTTTCCTCCGAGAAGAAGGCCGCCGCGTCGTCGGTGGCGCCGATGAGCACCATCAGCGCCGCACCGCCGAGTGCGACGAGCACTCGGGGCAGTTTCTCGGTGGCGATGAAGACGTACGCGACGACGAAGACCGCGATCGCGAGGACGATCTGGACGCTCACGCGGTCGCACCGTCCGAGCCGTTCGAGTTCCAGTGCGCGACGATCGCGTCGAGCAGGCCCGGCAGGGTGACGAAGACCGGCTCCGTCGCGTCGGCGACCTCGACGAGTGCCACCTGGGTTCGCGCATCGACCATGCGGGCCGCGATCTCGACCGGTCCGGCAACGTCGGGGACGACGAGCACGGACCGGACGGTGATCTCGGCGTCGTTGACCAGGTCGCCGATGGTGCGGTGCTTGATCCCAAGCCGGAGGTCCTCGAGGCCGACGTCGCCGACGGTGTTGGTCAGCGAGAGGTCGTCGAGCAGGTACCCGGGCAGCAGGTACCGGACGACGTCGACACTCGACACGACCGAGGAGGGATGTCCGTCGGTCTCGGCGACGACGAGTCCGACGAGGTCGCGCTCCGCGATGAGTCGGATCGCGTCGAGTGCCGGCGTCGACCGGCTGACGATCGTCAGGGGTGTCGCGATGTCTCGTGCGTGCACGGTGGGTCTCCATTCAGAAGTCGCGGGCGGATTCGTTCGTCCGGCCCGGCGCGATGCGTCCGAGGTGGATCCGTCGGGTCAGCCGGATCACGGGGCGGATCAGTAGCTGCACGCTGCCGATGAGGAAGAACCAGGTTCCGACGGTGGTGGTTGCCTCGGAGAAGAACAGGACGCTGCCGACGACGAACCAGAGCGCGACCATGATGTCGTTGATGATGCTGACCGTCTCGTAGACGCCTCGGATTCGGAGCTCGTCCGACCCGAGGTGGATGGTCAGGTCGTGTTGATCGCCGCTCATCAGTGCATCCAACCAGCGGGCCGCAGGGGATGGTGTCGGGCGAGTAGAGCGCGGAGATTCGGGGCTGGTGCAGTGCCGTGATGGTGGCGGTCCGGCGGTCTGACGTCAGCCCACGAGCCCATCGGTGTCGTACGGTCTGCACGACGGAACAGTGCGCCCTGCCAGCTACATGGCTTCCTTGACACCGCGGCGGATGAGCCACCAGTTGACGGGGTAGGAGCAGACGAATCCGGCCGCCATCGCGAGCTGCATGAGGACCCAGAACTCGGGGGTGAGGACCGATGCACGACCGCCGAGCAAAGCGGGAAGCACAGCGAACTGGCCGATCGCCATCAGACCGTACATGCCGACCTGCCACGCGATGATCGACAGCGTGTCCGCCTTCAACGCAGCCATGAGCCCCTCGCGCAGAGACAGGCCGCGCATCGGCGCGATCGAGAAGTACTGGAAGAGGATCCCGACAGCGAAGGCGATCACGAAGTCGATGATCCACGCCGCGAACATCCGCTCCTGGTAGAGCGTGCCGAGGCCGACGACTGCTCCGAGCGTCGGGACCGCGACGAGCGTGAACTCGCCGACGAGGTCACCGACCGCGCAGCCGGCACCACAATGGCTCGTCCCCGTGGCGACGCTCGCCCACCGCCCATGATTCGGGGCGGAGGTGTCTGCACCGCGGCGGGGTGCCCGTCCGACGCGCAGGTAGAACACGAGCCACACCACGCTGCCGAACAGCATCGTCAGCGGCCAGACCGCGTTCATGACGGCCATGTGCTGCGGCCGCCGAAACAGGTCCGCGGCGACGATCAAGGTGCACGCGATCGCGACTGCCAGCAGGACGACGCACACCGCGGTGAGCAGCGGCGGGAAGTCGCCGGTCGTGAGTTCCTTCGCGTCCATCCGTCCAGATAACCAGCCCGCGCCGTCCAGGTTTTTCAATGCCCGGAAGCGGCTGTCCGCTGCGCGTCGCGGGCGGCACGTCGGGCGAAGGCGTCCGCGATGGGGACGTCGGTCGAGGAGTGCGCGATGATCGAGAGCACGACGGCGACGACGATCACGTGGAAGAGCCGATCGGCGTCGGGTACCGCGCTGCCGAGCACGAGCAGCCCGTACAGCACGCTCGCGAACCCCTTCGGGCCGAACCACGCCGCCGTCAACCGCTCCCACCGGTCCAGACCGCTGCGTGCGAGCGCGACCTCGACCGCGAGCGGCCGCGCCAGCAGGAGCAGCAGCACGGCGAACACGTAGCCGAGCACGCCCACGTCGGCGAGCAGGGACGGGCTGATCAGCGTCCCGAACACCAGGATCGCGAGGAGCTTCACGACCTCGCTGACGAGCTCGCCGAACTCCCGGAACGCATCGCGCGTCTGCGGCGCGATGCTCGCGATCGTGATGCCGCACGCGAACGCCGCCAGGTACAGGTTCGCGTCCAGCACCTGCGCCAGCCCGAAGGTGAGCAGTCCGACGGCGACGGGCGTCAGGGTCGCGTAGAGCGGGGTGGCGCGGAAGAACGGCAGCGCGAACAGCAGACGCACGGCGACGGGCACCGCGACGCCGAGCACGACGCCGAGCAGGAGCTCGACGGCGAGCACCCCCACCTCGGCGTGCTCCCCCGACGCCACCGCCAGGAACACGAGCACGAGCGGCAGCGCCAGGCCGTCGTTCAGGCCCGACTCGACGTTCAGCAGACCGCGCGTGCGCTGCGGGATCTCCTCCCGCCCCACGATCGCCGACGCGAAGACCGGGTCCGTCGGCGCCAGGACGGCCGCGACGAGCAGCGCGCTCGCCCAGTCGAGGCCGAGCAGCCAGACCCCGAGCACCGCGCTGATCACGAGCGTCAACGGCAACCCCAGCAGGAGCGCACGGCCCGGCAGCCGCCAGGCGTGCCGCAGCTGCCTGATCCCGATCTGTTGCCCGTCGGTGAACAGCACGGTGAACAGGGCGATCTCGGAGACCGTGTTCACCAGCGCGTCGTCGGGCGTCAGGTGGACCAGGTCCGTCACGCCGTCACCCAGGACGAACCCGGCGACGAGGAACAGCACGGTCGTCGACACGATCGTCCGCTTCGCGATCGCCGAGATCCCGACGGCGAGGACCAACACCACCGCGAACGCGACGAGGAGGCCCATACGTCACCGCCGCCAGGGGAGGTCGACGACGTCGAGTGGACCACCAGCTGCCACGCCGCCCGCCGGCACGAAAGCCAGGTGATCGGCGTGAACAGCTCCCGAGACGACTGACGGCCCCTGCTCGAGCGCCCGCATGCCGTCGTCCGCCTCGCATACCGGTACGACGCGCGCACCGTCAGCGCCGGGAGTGAACGGTTCTGCCGCGATCCGGCGCCGTCGCTGCGGAGCGGCGGCGCCCAGCGCCCCGGCGAGGAGTGGGAGTCCGAGTACGGTCAGCGCCACGATGGCGGCGAACGGGTTGCCCGGTAAGCCGAGGACCGGGACGCCGTCCGGTCGGCAGGCGAGGAGCGTGGGGTGCCCGGGTCTCATCGCGACGCCGCGGAACTCGACGTGAGCAGACGCCGCATCGAGCGCGCGGGTGAGGTGGTCTCCGGCTCCGTGTCCCGTGGCAGCGGCGGTGACGACCAGGTGGACACCCCTGCGGTCGATCGCCTGCCGGAGCGCGTCCGGGTCGTCGGTGACGTGTTCGACGCTCTCGACAAGGGCGCCACCAGCCCGGAGCAGGTCCGGCACGGCGATCCCGAGGGCGTCGCGCACCTGCCCGGGGCCGGGGACACCTCGCTGGACGATCTCGTCCCCGACGAGCACGACGGCCACGCGTGGCTGGGCGACGACCTCGAGCGAGTCCACCCCGGTGGCGGCCGATGCTGCGATCACCGCCGGCGTCACACGCGCTCCCTTCGAGGCGACGACGGCGCCGACCCTCACCGTTTCACCGGCACGGCGGACGTCGGTCCATGGCGCCAGTGCCGTCGAGGGGTCCGCGGTGAGGACGCCGTCACGTTCCCGACCGCGTTCCGAGCGGAGCACCGCGCTCGTGCCCGTCGGGACGGCACCACCGGTGGGGACGACGCGAGCTTCCCCCGCCGAGAGCACCCCGGGTGGTGCGCCCATGTGGACGAACCCCTTGATACACCACGGACCGTCGCCAGCCACCGCCCATCCGTCCATCGCGGACGTGTCGGTGACGGGCAGGTGGGTCGCGGCGATGACGTTCGCTGCAAGGACTCTCCCGTCCGCGGCGCCGAGTCCGACGGTCTCCGCCGGCAGGGACACGGCGGCCCCGACGGTGTGCACGAGACGCAGGGCCTCATCGAGGTTCACCGTCACCCGTGCTCCTCGATGCAGCGCTGCACGACGGCGATCGCGTCCGGGAGCGCCATGCCACGGCCGACGGCGACGCCGACGAGGTAGGCGGTGAGGGGTGCTGCGGCGCGGGTCACCCCGTGCGCGGTGTCGCGCGCCAGGTCCAGCACGGCGCCGATGTCGACGACGCTCGCGGGGAGCTCGAGTGCTTCGGCCACCCGACCGGCCCAACCGTCGAGTGCTGCCGGTTCCGTCATCTCGTGTCCCCCGTCCGTTCCGCCCGAGCGATCGGACCGCCCGCGCGCCGTCCCCCGGTGCCGACAGCGGCGTCACGCTGCGCCGGGGTGTCGATGTCCGCCGTCAGCGCGCCCGGCAGGGGCACGTCCACGAGCCGCAACCCCGCCAGCAGTTCCCGCATCGACGCGCCGTCCAGACCGTGCCGGCTGCCGTGCAGCACCGCGACCACTGCCGCCAGCGCTGCCGTGCGGTACACGGCGAGCAGTGGCTGCCGGCGGCCGTCTGGGTCGACGGCCACCCACCCGTCGATGGCCGCCGTGTCGCTCGGACCGCTTCCGCAGGGATCGTCGGGGGGACGGAGCGCCGCCCGGATAGCGTCCACGGCGGCCCCGACCGCGGGCAGGTCGGTGGCGACCACGACGACGAGCGGAGCCGGTGCGCCGGACGAGGACAGCGCCTCCAGGCCGGCGGCGAGGGCTGCGACCGGTCCGCCGAACGGCGGGTGCTCCTGTGTCCACAGGACGTCGGCGGGCAGACCGTCGCGGACCGGTCCGACGACGACCCGGCGGCGGGCGGTCGCGACGGCACCGAGGGCGTGTGCGAGCAGCGGCCGGCCGTCGAGCACCAGCATCGCCTTGTCGGTGCCGTGCAACCGTCTGGCACGTCCTCCGGCGAGGAGGACGGCGTCCACGTCGCTCACGAGCGCCCGGGCACGAGCCGCTGCAGTGCCCATCCGGCGGCGGTCACGAGGAGGACGGCTCCGACCATGTCGAGCAGCTGCACCGGGGCGCTCAGGATGCCCAGGCTCACGATCAGCGTCGACGCTCCGGCCGGCGGGTGCGGGAGACGGACGAGTTGCAGCACGACGGTGGTCACCGCGACGGACAGTGCACCGGCGGCGACGTAGGGCACGGTGAGGCCGCCGGTCGGCGCCGGCGCTGCACCGGAGAGCCCGAACACGAGGAGACACCCGTAGCCGACGGTGATGGCCACCAGGTGACCGACGAGGGTGTTGAGCGGGCGGGACGACGGCTGCCGGGGCGCGGTGAAGAACAGCATCACGGTCGGGCCGAGGCTCGGGAACAGCCATGGTTGGCGTGTGGCGAGGCCCACGGCGCCGGCCAGGACGAGCACGACCAGGCACAGCAGTCCGGCCCGGATCGCTCCGGAGGTCGAGCGACCACGGTCGGGCGCTCCCGCGGCGGGCCGGGAGGCGGTCACGACGCCACGACGAGCGCCTGTGGCGCCGCCTGCTTCATCCGGGTGCGGAGCCATGACAGCTGCAGCTCCGTCTCCTGCGCGCACCCGGCGACGACGGCGAGGAGCTCCTCGTCACGGAGCCCCTGACCCGCCTGTCGGACGACCGTCCACGTGATGTCCACGAGGGAGGCCAGCACGTACACGTCCTGGAGGTCGCGGAGGAGCCCCACCGGACCCGACCGGGTGGTCGGGAGCGCCTCGGCGTGGAGACGCTCGGGCTCGTCCTCCGTGTCCGCCTCCCCGTACCGCTCGATGACGGGGTCCAGCCGCTCAGCGTGGCCGTCGCACTGCGCCGCGAGCGTATGGCACAGGTGGAACACGTCCGGCTCGGCTGCGTGTCCCTCGGCGACCTGTCGGAACGACTCGGCGAGCAGCTGTTCCGACCGACGCAGGAGTCCCAGGTACACGGGGAGCAGCATCATCGTCCTCCTTGGTCCTCGGCGCGGGGAGGCGCGGCGGCGCGGACGCGTTCCTCGACCTCGGCATCGGGTCCGCCGACGGTCGCGGGGACACGGTCCGGCCGGGCCGGCCGGGAGGCCGCGGTCGTGGGGGCCGCGGACGGCCCGTCACCGTCCGCGACCTTCTCGACGTGCACGGCCGCGACCTTGAAGAGGGGTTGCTTGGACACCGGGTCCCACTCCGTCGCGGTCAGCTCGTTCGCCGCGGTCGGGCGGCCGTCCGGTCCGACGTCGCCTCGATCCCAGTAGCCGTAGTGGAACGGGGCGAACACGGTCCCCTCGCGGACGTCCCCGACCCGTGCAGCGACGACGATCTCACCGCGCGGGGACCGCACGCGGACGACGTCCCCCTCCTCGATGCCGAGTCGGGCGGCGTCCGGGACGGACAGTTCGACCCACGCGCTCGGCGCCGCTCCGCGGAGCTGCCGCGCGCGACCGGTGCGCGTGCGCGTGTGGAACTGGTACACCGTACGGCCGGTCGTGTACCGGAACGGGTACTCGTCGCTCGGCTCCTCGTGCGGCGGCTGGTACGCAGCCGGCTTGAGGATCGCTCTTCCGTCGACGCGCATCGCGGAGTAAGCCGTCGGTCCGACGGTGGCCCCGGTGAGCAGGTCGTGGCCGTACGTCTCGGCGTCCGCCATGCCGGTGCGGAACACGCCATCGGCGTACAGTCGCGAGGTGCCGTCCGGGTGCTCGTCGTTGCACGGCCAGGGGATCCCGCTGCCCCCGCGCAGGCGCTCGTAGGTGATCCCGGTGTAGTCGCAGAGCTTCCCGCGAGTGCACTCCTGCCACGCGCGGAACCCGTCCTCCGGACCCTCCCAGTCCAGCAACGGCGAGCCGTCGTTCCGGCGGAAGTCCATCCTCCGGGCGTAGTCCAGGAAGATGTCGAGGTCGCCGCGCGCCTCCCCCGGCGGGTCGACCGCCTTGTCCGCCAGGTGCACGGTGCGGTTGACGTTCGTGAACGCGCCCTGCTTCTCACCCCACCCGGCAGCGGGCAGCACGACGTCGGCCAGCATCGCCGTCTCGGTCAGGTAGAGGTCCTGCACCACGAGGAACAGGCCCTCCTTCGCCAGGACCTCGCGGATCCTGGCCGACTGTGGCATCGAGACGGCCGGGTTCGTCGCCGACACCCAGAGGAACTCGATGCTCCCCTGCTCCACGTACCGGAAGATCTGCATGGCGTGGGTGGGCGGCGACCAGTGCGGGATCCGGTCGACGTCGACGCCCCACAGCTCGGCGAGCTCGGCGACGTGGTCCGGGTTCTCCCAGTTCCGGAACCCGGGCAGGTCGCCGTCGGCGCCGGTCTCGCGGGTGTTCTGTGCCGTCGGCTGCCCGTTCATCTGCAGGATCCCGCAGCCGGGCCTGCCGAGCATGCCCCGCAACAGGTGCAGGTTGTTCACCTGACAGGCCGCTGCCGTCGCCTGCGACGCCTGGTAGAAGCCCTGCAACACCGTGGACAGCACGCGCTCACTGGTGCCGATGATCTGCGCGGCGCGGCGGACGTCGTCGGCGTCCACCCCGCACGTCTCCGCGACCGCCTCAGGTGTCCACTGCTCGACGGTCTGCCGGAGCTCGTCGACGCCGACCGTGTGGGCAACGACGTAGTCCTCGTCGACCCAACCGTTGCGGAACAGCTCGCGGACGAGCCCGTTCATCAGCGCCAGGTTCGTGCCGGGACGGACGGGCAGGTGGACGTCGGCGTGCCGCGCGACCTCGGTCTCACGCGGGTCGACGCAGATGACGAGCGGGCGATCGGGGCCGGCGATCCGGTCGAGGACCCGCGTCCAGAGCACCGTCTGGGTCTCGGCCATGTTGTGCCCGTAGAGCACGATCGCGTCGCAGGAGTCGATGTCCTCGTAGCTGCCCGGCTGCCCGTCCGACCCGAAGCTCTCCTTCATGGCGGCGGCGGCCGTCGCCGTGCACAGACGGGTGTTGCCGTCCATGTGCGGGGTGCCGAGCCCCGCCTTGCCGATGATGCCAAGCGCGTAGTACTCCTCGAGGTACAGCTGCCCGCTCGTGTAGAACCCGTGCGACAGGGGCCCCTTCTCGTCCAGGAGCTCACGACTCCGCGTGACGACCGTGTCCATAGCGGTGTCCCAGTCCGTCTCGACGAGTTCACCGTCGACCCGGATCAGGGGACGGGTGAGGCGGTCCTGCCCCTGCATGCCCTGCCACGAGCCGAACAGGCCCTTCGGCCCGAGCCGCCCGTGGTTCACCACGTCCGCGGTTCGCCCGCGGACGCCGACCATCCGGTCCCCCAGCACGGCGATGTCGCACGCGCAGCCGTTGCTGCAGAGGGTGCACGCCGACTGCACCCACCGGTCGACGTCGGCTTCCGTGACGCCGTCCGCGAGCTTCTGGTCGAGGCGGACCGGCCACAGCTCGTCACGCCGGAACGGGGTCCTGGTCCCCCAGATGTCTGCGATCCTGTCGGGCATACGTGGGCCTCCGTGCCTCGTTACCGCCGGAAGCTACCTCGCCACCTGTGCACGCACCCCCAGGGAACGGATGTCGCGATCATGGGTTGTCGTCGTCCGGATCGCTCGGTGCCCGGGCACCCGTTCTCACTCGAGGAGGATGTTCGCGGAACAGAGGTGCTCGATCTAGCCGAACCGCTTCCGGTGCACGCGTGGTTCCAGCTGCCCGACCGTCTGATCCGGCGAAGTGACACCCACGCCTACCGCCTCACCCGAGACGCCGTCTGGGTAGAAGCCGGTCGTGGTGAGACCAAGCTGGCTGCTTGGCTTTGACGCAGCTCAGTGAAGCACCGGCGCCAGGTCGCTGTGACGCCGACCTGATCGATTGCTCCCTGTCGCATGCGCCAGGTATAGGCGCATCGACACGAGCGTTGACACGAGCATTCGCATTGTGTCATCCTCTCCACGCCCGACCATGTGACTTGTGTCATCCGGTCGGTGGGCGTGACGACGGCCGTTGCGTCCGAGGAAGGCGACGCGATGAAGCTCGAGAGCATCCTGCTGGGTGTCCTGGCTCGGCACCCCATGACCGGGTACGACCTGAAGAAGTACCTCGACACCCACGGACGGTTCGTCCGCTCGAACACCCAGATGAGCCAGGTCTACCGGTCGCTCTCCGCCATGGAGGACCGCGGCTGGGTCACCCACGCGGTCGAGGTCCGTCCCGGGGCCACCGACGCGAAGACCTACCGGGTCACGGACGAGGGCATCACGGTCTTCCTCGACTGGTTGACCAGCCCGTACCAACCACCGACCCGCTTCCAGGACCCGGACTTCGCGGCCCGGCTCGCGTTCGCCGGTTTCATGCGCCGCGAGGAGCTGCTCCGCCTGGTCGACGTCGAGCTGGAGACCCGTCGCGACGAGGTGGCCCGGTACCGCTACCGCGACCGCCGCGAGTCCATCGAGACCTCTGCCCCCTTCGACGTCGAGCTCGCCGACTTCGTGGGCGAGTGGGCGCACGACACCGGTGCCGCCGCCATGGACGCGCACATCGCCTCGCTCGAGCGTCTGCGCGCCGCGGTCCTCGACGCCCCGGAGGGTGCCGATGCGGCGGGCCTCCGCGCACACCTCGGCACCGGGGAGGCGACCCGGTGAAGGCGATCATGGTCATGTTCGACAGCCTCAACCGCCACATGCTGTCGACGTACAAGGACACCGTCGTCGACGCGCCGAACTTCGCGCGGCTCGCGAAGCGCGCGGTCACGTTCGACGCGTTCTACGCCGGTTCGATGCCGTGCATGCCAGCTCGCCGCGAACTCCACACCGGCCGGCACAACTTCCTGCACCGCTCGTGGGGCCCGCTCGAGCCGTTCGACGACTCGATGCCGCAGATGCTGCGGGACGCGGGTGTCCACACGCACCTGGCGTCGGACCACCCGCACTACTGGGAGGACGGCGGCGCGACCTACCACACGCGCTACACGACCTGGGAGTTCTTCCGCGGGCAGGAGGGCGACCCCTGGAAGGGCGTCGTCGCACCGGGGAGCGCCGTCGGGGGAGCGGCCGGCATGAAACGGCAGGACCAGGTCAACCGGTCCTACATGCCGACCGAGGCCGAGCACACCCAGACCCGCACCGTCGACGCCGGGATCGAGTTCATCGACACGAACGCCGCGGCGGACGACTGGTTCCTGCAGCTCGAGCTCTTCGACCCGCACGAGCCGTTCTTCACGCACCAGCTCTACAAGGACAAGTACCCGCACGACTACGACGGTCCCGAGTTCGACTGGCCCGGCTACCAGAAGGTCACCGAGCCGGAACAGCAGGTCGAGCACGCACGCCTGGAGTACGCGGCGCTGGTGTCGATGTGCGACACGTCGCTCGGCCGGGTCCTCGACGCGATGGACGAGCACGGCCTGTGGGAGGACACGATGCTCATCGTGAACACCGACCACGGCTTCCTGCTCGGCGAGCACGGCTGGTGGGCGAAGTCGGTGCAGCCCTGGTTCAACGAGCTCGTGCACCTGCCGATGTTCATGTGGGACCCGCGGAACGCCGCCCGCGACACCCGTCGCGGCGACCTCGCACAGACGATCGACATCGCGCCGACCCTGCTGCGCTGGTTCGGGCAGGAGCCGACGGCCGATATGCAGGGTCACGACCTCGCGCTGCCGACGGCCGATGCCACGCACGCCGGGCACGACGGGGCGCTGTTCGGCATCCACGGCGGCCACGTCAACGTCACCGACGGCCGGTACGTGTACATGCGCGGCGCCGTCGACGGGTCGAACGCCCCGCTCGAGGAGTACACGCTCATGCCGACCCACATGCGGTCGCGCTTCGCGGTGTCCGAGCTCACCGAGTGGGAGCCGTCCGAGCCGCTGCCCTTCACCAAGGGCATCCGCACGATGCGCGTGCCGGCGACGCCGACCTGGATGAACCCCTGGCAGCACGGCACGCTGCTGTTCGACCTCGAGACCGACCCCGAGCAGGAGCACCCGCTCCGTGACGACGACGTCGAACTGCGGATGCTGCGTCTGCTGGCGAAGCGGATGCACGAGTCCGACGCGCCCCGGAGCCAGTTCGACCGCCTCGGCATCCCGTTCGACGGCGAACCCACCACGGCCCACCTGCTCGTCGCGGAGCAGGCCGGCCGGGCTGCCGAGGTCGGCGAGGCCCTGCCGCGCCTCGAGGACCTGCCCGCCCAGGACCTCCTCACGATGCCGCTCCTGGAGCTGCTGCAGGTCGACGGCGTCCGCGCCGTCGTCGAGCGGCACCTGCCCGGGCTGGTGTCGACCGAGCTCGTCTCCGTCCCATCGCAGGCCACGCTCCTCGGCCTCGCCTCGCTCGCCGTCGTGACCGCGGAGCAGCTCCGCGCACTCGCGACGGAGCTGGCCGGTCAGCCGGTCGCCTGACCGGCGCACGACACCCACCCACACCCTCACCGGACGGGAGGCGCGGCACCGACCCGCACCGCGCCTCCCGTCCGTCTCCTCACCCGACCCCACTGCCACCTGGCAACGACGACAGGAACCCACCATGAGCAGCACCCGGACCACACCGCCGACGGCGACGGAGGCCGTCGCCACGCAGAAAGCGGGCCGCGTCCCGCACCGTTGGCGCAACCTCGTCACCATCACCGGAGCGGAGGTCGTCGACAACACCGAGGCGGGCCTGCTCTCGACGCTCTTCCCGTCGATCGCAGCGGCGCTGAAGCTCGACAACGGGCACCTCGGCCTGCTCTCCGCACTCGGCAAGTTCGCGACGATCCCGCTCGGCCCGTTCTGGGTGTGGATCGCCGACCGATTCGGCCGCAAGCAGGCCCTCATCGCGAACAACCTCGTCGGCGCGATCCTCGGCATCATGGCGGGCACGTCGCAGGACTTCGTGCAGCTGCTCATCTGGAACACGCTGCTCGCCGGTGTGGTCGCCTGCGGGCAGCCGATCACCAACTCGGTGATCGCCGACTCGTTCGACGACCGGAGCCGTGCCAAGGCGACGGGCGTCTACTACGGCATCCTCACCGCGGTGTCGTCCTTCATCGGCCCGCTCCTCGCGCTCTTCACTGGCACGGAGGACGGCTGGCGGTACGGCATGTGGGTCATCGGCGGGATCTGCTTCCTGTCGTCGTTCCTGATCACCGCCTTCTACGTCGACCCGGGCGTCGGCGCGTCGGAGCGCCAGCTCGCCGACCTCGACCAGGAGAAGCGGTCGAACCGCGTCACCGTCGCCGGTGTCGTCTCGCTGTTCAAGGTCCCAACGTTCTCGATCATGATGCTGTCGCGCCTGCTCTCGGGGCACCTGCTCATCACCGTCTTCGGCATCCAGTTCCTCGTCACCGAGCGCGGCTTCGACAACGCGGTCGCCGCGACGGTGCTCATCCCCTTCGGCCTCGGCTACGTCATCGTCACCTTCGCCAGCGGGCTCGCTGTCGCGTGGTTGGACAAGGTGTGGCCGTTCCGCGGCCGCGTCACGTTCAACATGGCGGCCCAGCTGCTCTTCGGGCTCGCAGCGTTCTTCGGAACGCAGTTCGACTACGGCAACATCGGCATCTACATGGTGTTTTGGGCACTCTTCGGCGCCTTCCAGGGCATGAACCCGCCGGTGAACCGCCCGATCATCATGTCCGTGGTGCTGCCCGAACTCCGCGGCCAGGCCTTCGCGATCTTCCTGACGTTCTTCCAGACGATCGGCTGGGCGGTCTTCTCGCTGACCGCCGGATACCTCGCCGACCAGCTCGGGATCCAGGGCGTGTTCTTCTGGGTGCTCTTCGTCCTCATGATGGTCAACGGCCTCGTGCTCGCGACCCTCTACTTCACGTACCCGAAGGACGTGCGTCGCGTCACGGACGAGCTCAACGCTCGTCGCGCGGTCGCCAAGGGCCGCGCATGAGCCCGGCGGAGTCCGCACCGCGGCGGCCGAACATCCTCTGGATCACGACGCACGACATCAACCCGCACCTCGGCGCCTACGCGGGCGTCTACGCGGGAGCCGAGTACGCGGTCACTCCGAATCTCGACCGGCTCGCTGCCGAGGGGATCCGCTTCGACAACGCGTTCGCCGCTGCCCCGATCTGCGCGCCGTCGCGCTCGGCGATCATCACCGGCCGATTCCCGACCTCCATCGGGACCATGCACATGCGGACGAAGGCGGTTCCGCCGGCCGACGTGCGCATGTTCACGGAGTACCTCCGCGAGGCGGGGTACTACGTGACGAACAACGTGTTCACGGACTTCCAGATGCCGACCCCGGTGAGTGCGTTCGACGACTGCAGCGACACCGCGCACTGGCGGAACCGGGACGACCCCGACCAGCCGTTCTTCGCCACGTTCCACGGGATGACCACGCACGAGTCGCAGATCGCGCTCGATGGCGACGCCTTCGCCGAGCGCACCGCCCACGTGACGCCCGAGCAGCGGCACGACCCGGCGGCGGCTCCGTTGCCGCCCTACTACCCGGACACCGACGTGTTCCGCACCGCGTGGGCTCGGTACAACGACCTGATCACGGAGATGGACCACTGGGTGGGCGATCTCCTGGCGCAACTCGAAGAGGACGGTCTCGCCGAGGACACCATCGTCGTGTTCTGGAGCGACCACGGACTCGGCATGCCGCGTGCGAAGCGTTGGACGAACGACTCCGGCCTGCACGAGCCGCTCATCATCCGCTGGCCGGGGAGGATCGCACCGGGGTCGACGACGGACACGCTCGTGCACCTGATGGACCTCGCGCCGAGCATGCTCGCCGCGGCCGGCGTGCCGGTCCCGGCGCAGATGGACGCGGTGCCGTTCCTCACCGCCGACGGCACCGTCGTCGAGGACACGAACGAGTACCTCTTCGCGGGACGGGACCGGCAGGGCGAGGTCGAGGACACCAGCCGTTCCGTCCGGGACCGCCGCTACCGTTACATTCGCCATCACCACCCGGACCGCTCTCCGATGCAGCACTCGGACTACCCCGACCACCTGCCGACGTGGAGCGCGTTCCGGCGTCTCGTCACGCAGGAGACCGGGCAGCGTGCGCTCGGGCACCGCCGTTCCCTCCTCACGCCCCTCCAACGACAGGTCGTGGCGCCGACGAAACCCGCCGCCGAGCTCTACGACATGCAGGAGGACCCGTACGAGGAGCGGAACCTCGCGGCTGACCCCGCGTACGCCGACGTCGTCGAACGGATGTCGGGCGCCATCGACCGGTGGCAGGAACGGTACGGCGACCTCGGTCTGCTCGACGAAGACGACCTCGTCGAGCAGTGGCGGCCGGGTGGCGTGTGGCAGACCACCCCGTCGCCGACGGTCTCGGTCTCCCCAGACGGCGAGGTGCTCGTCGACGGGCCGCCGGGCGCGAGCTTGGTCTGGACGACCGACCCGCCGGCACTGGAACGGGACGGCGCGGGTGTGGCGGCGATGGGTTCGCCGGGGCCCGCCATCGGCGCCCCACCGCAGGACGGTCGTCGATGGCGGCTGGTCTGTGCGGCGACGCCGGTGCCGTCCGATGTCGCGGTCTGGGTCCGCGCCGTACGGTTGGGACACCTGCCGAGCGCGGACGTGGTCCACATGCCCGACGTCGCTCGCGCGCGGACACATCGCATGTGATGACGGAGACACGAGCTGTCTCGGCGGAGAACGCGGCACGTGGAAGGTACGCCAAGAGCACCGCTACGCGAGCCAGAGCGATCAGAGCAGCCATCGCGGCGGCAACGGCACCCGACGGACAGACGACGCTCCGCGCACTCGCCGAAGCCGCGGGCCTGACCGACGCCGGCCTCCTGCACCACTACGGGAGCCGGGACGGCCTGCTCCTCGCCGCAGCCGTGGACCTCGTGCAGACCGGACGCGGACGCAGGACCGAGCTCGCGGCGCTCACCCGCGAAGTGGTGCGGATCGCCTGCGACCGACGCAGCCCAGCGCGAGCGGAAGCGTTGATGGAACTCGACCGCCAACGAGCCGCAGGCGGTCTCGGGAGGCTCGGGCTCGTCCTCGACGCCGCGATGGGCGCGGGGACCCGGTGAGACCATCGACGACGGACAACGAGGAAGGAAGACGACGATGACGGATCACACCGCGCACGATTGCTGCGCGCCGACAGGTCGCACACGGTCCGGGGAGGACACGCGTGCGACCGCCGTCCCGGTCGCCGCCACCGAGGCGGTGCTCGTGCCCGGACACGTGGTCGAGCAGGCCCGTGTGCCGGGTCAGACGTTCCTGATGGGGGACGGGCTCGGTGACGGGACCTGGGGCGACGGCGAGACTCCGGTGCACCCGGTCACGGTGTCCGCGTTCGAGATCGACGCCACGAGCGTCACGAACGACGACTTCGCGCGGTTCGTGGCCGCGACGGGGTACCGGACCGAGGCCGAGGTGTTCGGTGACTCGGCGGTGTTCCACCTGGCGCTGGACGCGGACGAGGCGGACGTCGTGGGGCAACCACCGCAGACACCGTGGTGGTTCGGCGTCCGTGGCGCCGACTGGCGGCACCCGGGCGGGCCGCGGTCCTCGATCGAGGGCATGGGGGACCATCCCGTCGTGCACGTGTCGTGGAACGACGCGCAGGCGTACTGCGACTGGGCGGGCCGAGCGCTCCCGACCGAGGCCCAGTGGGAGGCAGCGTCCCGTGGTGGGCTCGAGCAGGCCCGGTACCCGTGGGGCGACGACCTCGGCGCTGCCGACGGCGACGGCCGGCCCTGGCGGGTGAACATCTTCCAGGGCACGTTCCCGACGGAGAACACCACGGAGGACGGCTTCCTCACCACGGCGCCGGTGCGCACCTTCGAGCCGAACGGGTACGGGGTGTGGCAGACCGTCGGCAACGTGTGGGAGTGGTGCGCCGACGTGTTCGACGTGCGGACGTACGCCCGCGACGCCGCGGCGGGCACCGTCACCGACCCGACGGGCCCGAACGTGGTCACCCCTGACGCGCCCCGGGTCATGCGCGGCGGCTCTTACCTCTGCCACGACTCGTACTGCAACCGGTACCGCAACGCGGCGCGGTCGCAGAACACGCCGGACTCGTCGATGGGCAACGCCGGCTTCCGCACGGTGTCGCGTCCTGCCAGCGGCGCGGCTGCCGACATGGCGGCGGTCCGATCTGGAGGCGCGGGGTGACGAACACCGACGGCACGCGTCCGGCGGACCGCCGCTTCCCGCGGCACGTCTACCGACACGGCTCGGAACCGGATGCCCGGTTCAGCCTTGCGAACGAGCGGACGTTCCTGGCGTGGATCCGGACGGCGCTGGCGCTGCTCGCCGGCGGGGTTGCCCTGGAGGCGCTCGGCCTGGGCATCCATCCCGGGTTCCGGCTCGCAGCGTCGCTGGTGCTGATCGCGACCGGGATCCTCACGCCGCTCCAGGCGTGGTTCGGGTGGGCCGGGTCGGAGCGATCACTGCGGAACGGGGATCCGTTGCCGTCTGCGGTGCTCGCGCTGCCGATCGGCATCGCGGTGATCGCTGTCGGGGTGCTCGTGTTCCTCGGAGTGCTGTACCGGTGACGGAACGGCGGCTGTTCGATGCGGGACTGCAGCCCGAGCGGACAGCGTTGGCGTGGCGGCGAACCGCGTTGGCGCTCGTGGTCGCGTCGCTCGTCGCGGTGCGGATCCTGCCCGAGCTCCTCGGAACCTGGGCGATCCTGCTCGCCGGGCTCGGCTTGATCGCATCGGTCGCGGTCCTCGTCGCCGCGCACCGCCGATACCGCATCGTGCACCGCACCCTGACCCGCTCTGACACCGACCGAGTCCCGCTGCCATCTGGATGGCTACCGCTCGCCGTCGCCGCTGGCGTTGTCGCCAGCGGGGTGGCAGCCGCAGTGGTGGTCACTGTGAAGGCGAGTGGCCGGTAAGTCCTGGTCGAGAGACCCGCTTGACGTGATGTGGTGCCGCGGTGGATATGGTCGGCAGGTGATCCGCCCCCTGACGCGGGTGTCCGAGAGCGGATCGGCTATCGGGACAGCGGAAGCGGTGTGTCCGTGGCTACGATCCGAGCATGAGTACGCGGGGGATCGTCTTCTTCGATATCGATGGCACGTTGGTCCCATCCATGTCGAGCAGCAGCTTTCTCGCCAAGCGCTTCGGACATGCACCTGCGCTCGATGCAGCTGAGCAGCGGTACGCCGAGGGCGAGCTGACGAACGAGGAAGTCAGCGTCATCGACGCTGAGGGATGGCGCGAAATCCCGACGCGAACCGTTGCCGCATGGCTTGAGGAGCTTCCGCTCATCGCCGGAATCGACGCTGTCGTTGCCTGGTGCGTCGAGCACGACGTCGAGCCGATCCTCGCGTCACTCGCCTGGCAGCCCGTCGCGGAAGCGATCGCAAAACGTCACGGACTCACCGCAAATGGCGGCCCGCGAGTTCAGGTCGTCGGGACTGACTACGACGGCACCGTGGCGGAGCACTTCAACGAGTACGACAAGCGAGACCGCGCCCTCCAGCTCGCCGCGGAGCGCGGTGTCTCGATCGATCACTGCTGTGCCATCGGAGACAGTCGGTCAGACCTTCCCCTGTTCGACGCCCTGCCGGCATCGCTCGCTCTGAACGCCAGCGGCCCGGCTCGGGCGGCCGCGTCCGCCGCCATCGACACAGATGACCTGCGAGATGTCATCCCCTGGCTCGAGGCATGGAAGGCCACCCTGCACTGACCCCGGGCCCTCACCGGCACAGGCGCCCGGTAGCGGACCGGCTATCGGACACAAACGCGCACGGCCCCGGGCAGTGAGTTGCTGTCCGGGGCCGTGCGGGCGTCAGAGGTGACCGTCGTCAATCGATGCTCTGTTTCCGTGGGCGGCGGGCGAGGGCTGCTGCTTGGTCGTCGCGGACGTAGTCGAGTGCGTGGATGGCGTGTTCGACGCGGGCCCTTGTGGTGGGGCGGACGTTGGTGGCGCCGTTGAGGACGCGGGAGACGGTCTGGTGGGAGACGTGCGCGGCGGCGGCGACGTCGTGGATGGTGGGTGCTTTGGTCACGGCTGGCTCCTCATGGGTGCTGAGGTGCGGGCACCGTCCATGGACGACATGACGGTGCCCGCGAGGGCCGGCGGAAAGGGGGACGCCGGCCCCGGTGCTCCGCCCGTTCACTCGGTGCCCCGGGTTGGGGCCGGGCGGAGGTGGGATGGGCTCAGTGACCGGAGCCGAGGTTGCCGGCGAGGCGGCCGTGGAAGGCCTGGCTGGCGTCGTTCATGCCGCGGATCTCGACGCGCTTGCCGTGCTGGTGGTACTTCGTCTCGATGCCGTCGAGCGCTGCGACGGTGGAGGCGTCCCACACGTGCGACTTCGTCATGTCGATGACCACGAGTTCCGGGTCGCCGGAGTAGTCGAACTGGGTAGTGAGGTCGTTGCTCGAGGCGAAGAACAGTTCACCCTCGACGGTGTAGAGCGCGTGCTGTTCACCGTCCGGCAGCGTCTCGATGGACCGCTCGACGTTGGTGAAGTGGGAGACGCGGCGGGCGAAGACGATCATCGCGGCGATGACACCGATGATGACGCCGATGGCGAGGTTGTCGGTGGCGACGACGATCACGACGGTGAGGACCATGACGATCGTCTCCCCGACGGGCATCCGCTTCAGCGTGGAGGGCGTGATGCTGTGCCAGTCGAAGGTGCCGACGGAGACCATCACCATCACGGCGACCAGGGCTGCCATCGGGATGATCGCGACGATGTCGCCGAGCCCGACCACGAGGACCAGCAGGAACACGCCGGACAGGAACGTCGAGATGCGGGTGCGGGCACCGGAGGCCTTGACGTTGATCATCGTCTGGCCGATCATCGCGCAGCCACCCATCCCACCGAACAGGCCGGAGGCGACGTTCGCGACGCCCTGGCCGAGGGCTTCGCGGGTCTTCGGGGAGCCGGTGTCGGTGACCTCGTCGACGAGCTTCGCCGTCATCAGCGACTCGAGCAGCCCGACGAGGGCCATCGCGAGCGCGTAGGGGGCGATGATCGTGAGGGTCTCGAGGTTCACCGGAACGTTCGGGATGAACAAGGTGGGGAGGCTGTCGGGCAGCTTGCCCTCGTCGCCGACGGTCGGGATTGCGATCGACGCGAACACGGTCACCAGGGTCAAGACGACGATCGCGACCAGCGGTGCGGGGATCGCCTTGGTGAGGCGGGGCAGCAGGACGATGATCGCGATGCCGGCGGCAGCGATCGGCCAGACGAGCCAGTCGACGCCGATGATGTTCGGCAGCTGCGCGGTGAAGATCAGGATCGCGAGCGCGTTCACGAACCCGACCATCACGGACCGGGGCACGAACCGCATGAGCTTCGCCGCGCCCAGCCCGCCGAGGATGAGCTGGAAGATCCCACCGAGGAGGACGGTCGCGATGAGGTAGTCGAGGCCGTGTTCCTTGACCACCGGGGCGACGACGAGCGCGATCGCGCCGGTGGCGCCGGTGATCATCGCCGCGCGGCCGCCGACGAACGAGATGACGACAGCCATCACGAACGCCGAGAACAGGCCGACGCGAGGGTCGACACCGGCGATGATCGAGAACGAGATCGCCTCGGGGATGAGGGCGAGGGCGACGACGAGCCCGGCGAGGACCTCGCGGAGCAGGATCTTCGGGTTCCGCACTGCGGACAGGACGGTGGGACTGTGGTGCGCCTGGACGGGCACGGACTGCGTGACGGTCGTCACGGTTCTCCTTCGGTGGACGGGTGCGGGCGCTGCGCCCGCGAGAGCTGTCGTGGGGCGCGTCATCGCGCACGGCCGGCGGCGTCAGAGCGACCGGCACATTCCAACCTTTCCGCTGCGGGAGGGTTGGTATGGTTCGACTCTAACGCAACGGAAGGGTTGGTGCGCAAGTGGGCAAGGATGAACGGTCGACGTCGACGGAGTACCTGATGCAGATCGGCGAGGTCGCCGAGCGGACCGGATTGAGCGTGAAGACGATCCGGGACTACGACGCCGCGGAGGTCCTGCACCCATCGGGTCGGACCGATGGCGGGTTCCGGCTGTACTCCGAGGACGACGTCGCCCGGCTGCTGATGGTGCGGCGGATGAAGCCGCTCGGGTTCAGCCTCGGTGAGGCGGGCATCCTCGTTGATGCGGTGAAGATGCTCGACGAAGCCCAGCCCGACGTCGATCTGACGGCGGTCCGGTCCCGGGTGGCGGCGTTCATCCGCGACGCCGAGACCCGCCGGGACGTCCTCGGGGAGCAGCTCGGGATGGTCGACGAGTTCCTTGAGGAACTCCGCGCCCACTGACCCGTTGCATCACGGCAGTGACAGGCCCTGCCGGGCTCAGTGCCGGAGCGATGGGTGCCGTGGTGCCCGGGCGAACACGGACACCACCGCGACGACGGCCGGCAGGACTGCGAAGAGCAGTACCGGGGCCGTGTAGTTGCCGGCGACGTCGTGGCCGAGCGCGAGGAGCAGGGGGCCGAACGCGGTGGAGGCGAGGTTTGTGCCGGTCGCGACGCCACGGATGACGCCGATGTTCGCCGTTCCGTAGTAGCGGACGTATGCGGCGGCTTCGATGCCGCGGAGCGCTCCGCCGGCGGCGCCGAGGACGAGTCCGTAGAGGATGGCGGTCCACCCTGGGTGCACGACCGGCAGGAGCAGGAGCGCACCGGCGAGGGTCGTCATCGCGATCGTGACCCCGAACTTCGGCGGGATCCGGTCCGACAGCGCCCCGGTGATGAGGGTCGCGGCGATCCCGGTGACGGTCTGCGGGAGGAAGTTCGCGGCCGCTTCCGCCGGGGTGAGGCTTTGCTCGCCAAGGACGGCGACCTGGTGGAACGCCAGTGCGGTGCTGAGCATCCCCGACACCGCAAGTCCCGCGGCGATGGTCCAGAACATGCCGGTCGACGCCGCTTCTCGGAGGGTCCACACCGGCCCGTCACCGGCCGCACTCGCGAAGGTTCCGCTCTGCGCGGTCGTGGCGGTTCGGCGGGGCAGGAGGAATCCGATCGGGACCACGACGGCAGCGACGACGATCGCCTCGACCCGCCACGCGACATGAATGTCCGAACCGGCGATCAGGCTTTCCACGAACACCGGCACCAGGGAGATCCCGCCGGAACCGATCCCGGACGCGATACCGAGCGCCAACCCTCGCCGGTTGGTGATGCTGCGGGCGACGAGCGTCGTCGCGGCGAGCGAGAGCGCGCCCTGCCCGGCCATCCGCACGCCGACGAACCCGGCGGTCAGGCCGACGATCCCGGCGACGAAGCTCAACGCGGCGAGGAACACGGCGAACGCGATCCCGATGATGATCGTCATCCGTCGGACGCCCCACCGGTCCAGCGCCCGACCCGTCAGCGGCAGAACGCACGCACCGAGCAGCGTGCCGATGAGGTAGCTCGTCGACACCTCCGTCCGTGAGATCCCGAGTTCCTGGATCAGCGGGTCCGTGAACACCGACAGCCCAGCGGTCTGCCCTGGTGCGCTCATCACCGACAGGACGCCACCAGCAGAGACGACCACTACCCACGGCAGCCAGCCACGCACCCGGGTCGAACTCGACCCGGTCGGAGTGGGTGTCAGGTCCGCCGGCGGGGCGGCGTCGGTGGTTGGGAGGGTGATCTCGGAGGTATTCGGGGAGGACGTGATGCCACGCTCGCTTTCACTAGGAACCCACCGAACCCTACCGTCGCGGAAAGGTTGAGCGGTTCAGGTGCAGGGAGCGCTGATCGGACGGCGCTACGCTCGCCACGACGCAGCAGCACTACAGGGAGGGCACTCGGGATGACGGACGACGCGGTACCGACGACGATGCACATCGGTGAGCTCGCCGACCGCACCGGACTGTCGAACCGCACGATCCGTCACTACGACGAGGTCGGCCTGCTGCACCCGTCAGGCCGGACCGAGGGCGGTTTCCGCCTCTACACCGACACTGACCTCACCCGGCTGCTCATCATCCGACGTATGAAGCCTCTCGGGTTCACGCTCGAGCAGATGGCCGAACTCCTCGCCGTCGTCGACGCACTCGAAGCTGCCGACGACGACGCAGACCGCGCGCGGCTCCGCGGGCAGCTGGACGAATACATCCGCGACACCGAGGAACGCCGCGCAAAGCTCGAACAGCACCTCGGCATGGCCGACGAGTTCCTCGGCATCCTCCGCGACCGATAGGAGCTCAATAGTCCGGTAGACCATCGGTCAATGAGACGATTCGCTACTCACGGACGGCCCTCGCCGCTGCCCTCTCCGACGTCCGCTTGCCGACCGCGGAGCGGTCAGTTTACGGGCGTCTGTAGTGCCTCGGTTTTGACACCCGTCAGGTCCCCCGCGGAGGCAGCATGGGAGGCCGAAGGCGGCAGCCGCCTGATCCGGGGGCCGGGACCGACCCGATCCCGCAACGACATTCGAGCACGTCACCCGTTGTGGGGGCAACCCGTGGTCGCGTGCGAGTCGTCCACATGAAATCCTGAGGAACCGTTCTACAACTCGTGCAGGGGGATTGACTTGGGAGGTTTGGCTTGAGTGCGCGGCTCGATGGGGGTTCGACGAGCCAGAGCGCTGCTCGCCTCTTGATCATCGTTGAGCGGCTCGGGAAGGTCGTACAGGGCCATGTCGCCGTTCCCGACACCGTCCGATGGCTTCCCTCGTTGACGAAGCTCGAGAAGCTTGACTTCTGGGTGCGCAACCCGGACTACCTCGCAGACGAGTTGCTTTCTGAATACGAAGCAGGGGATCGCAGTTTCGATGAGGTCGCCCCGGACCTGCACCGTATGCTCGGCGGCACCGCGCCAGAGTTCCACTCCTACCCCATGTCGCGTTACCTGTATGGAGCGTATGAGGTGGTCGACAACCCGTTGGCGATTTTGAAGTCTTATGGTCATCTCGCTCATCGTCGAGTCGATCCGACGAATTCGAAGTCGCGGCGAGATTACTTCCTGCTCCCGGCCGGATTGGCGGCCGTGACCGCGCTCCGAGCCGCGGTCCCAAGCGTGTCCTGGTATGACGCGCAATGTGACGCGATCGGGCTGCTCACGGGTGTGCAAACTGGGGCAGACGCGAGGCGGCGGCAATACCAGCAACCGGAGTACAAAGCCACGACACTCGGCGCTGCGATCCCATCGATCGTAGAACGGGTCCGCCGTCGTGCAACAGATCTCGGCTTCGACATTGGAGAGACCGTATGACCTCGGAAGATGACTGGGTAGCCGAGATTGCTGCGAAGACGGCGGTCGACGACGATACTGTGCGCCACACCCTGTCCCGGTACGGAATCTCCGGACGGCGCCCGACGGTTTCGAGGCGGCAACTCCGGCTGGAAGGAGTGCACTTCGCCGGCGTGAAGGACATCGCCGTGTCCAAGGAGACGCTGGATCGGGCGCTCGTGCCGTTCACGTTCACGCACCGCTTTGATCAGCTACTGACCGCGTTCGCGACTGCGAGCAGGAACGATGCAGGGAAGACGTCCGTCGTGAACGTCACGGAATGGGGGCTCAGAGGCAACAGCGGCGGTCTGCAGGCGGACGTCCGCGGCTGGATTCGTCAGGCGGTCGTCGGCTTCCGGATCGCCGACGAACGGCTTCTAGTTGCTTGGAACGTCAGGGGCGGTGCACCGTCCGGAGCGGTCGTACGTGTCACGGACGACCATGGTTTCGACTGGGGCACAGCTGACGAGCGTGCCCTGCCGGTCGTAGCCGGCGACGACACCTTCGTTGCGGCGGAAGTGGCGGAGCTTCTTGCTCATGGAGCGGAGCTGCTCAGCCACTTTGATGGCGCTGACGAGTTTCAGGCAGTCATGGGCGAGATCATGGGCCCACGGGTTGGGTTTGACGAGCGGACGATCTGGCAGCGCTTCCCGAAGGGCCGCGACGAGGATGACGGTGGCCTCGCGTCGCAGGGGTGGCCGCTGTGGTCCCAGGCGCTGGTGATCTCCGACGCAGAGAAAGCCGTCGTGCTGGGCGAGACGGCAGTTGCAGCGACGGCTGTGCTGTCGATGTACCTCGGCACCGGTTGGGGTGCGTCAGCTTCGGCTGCGGCAGCGCAGATGCGCGTCGTGCGCGGGCAACTTGCGCCCTTCAACCGACGTAGTACCCGTCAGGAGGAGTCATCCTCTGGCAGCACCGCTGAACTGGAACAGCTGTTGACGGTGCTGACCGATCGTTTAGCTGCACTACCAGAAGCGGACTCGATCGAGCAGATCCAACGGGACCTTGATCGGACCCGTGCACTCGGTGCGACGCTTGCCGCGGCGGAGCAGAGCGTAGCGGAGGCGGCCGCTTCACGGGACGAGTACGAGGTGCAACTTGTCGCAGCTGGCGCTGAACTTGCTGCACTCCGTGAAGCGGCGCAGACAAGCCGATTTTGGAACTCCCTCACCCCAACCTGCTGCCCTCGGTGCGATGCGAAGGTCGACCAGCAGCAGCTGCTTCGCGAAGCGGAGGGTCACTGCTCCCTCTGCAACTCCGAACTCGACGACGAAGGGACGTCTGCCTACGATGCTGGAAACGGGGCGGGCGTTGATGACGAGGACGAGGAGCCGGACAGCCTCACCGCGACGTCGGACCGGGTTCGCACCCTCGAGTTGGAATTGGCGACCGCGCGAGTTGCGCTCACCGTTGCTGAAGAACGCCGCGATGCAGCGCAACAGGATTACTCAGCCGCCGCGCAGGCGCTACCGATACCTACGGAGACGGTACGGCGCCGCCGGGACCTTGAACTGGAGATCGCCACCCTCCGCGGGCAGCTATCGGAGCGGCACGCGAACGCAGTTGAGGACGAGCAAGTTACCGCGCTTCGCACCGACTTCGCCGTCCTTGAGGCCGCTCAGAAGGTCATCAACGAGTGGAAGCTCGATGACCAGCGGGAGCTGCTCGTGCAGGTCAGTACGCAGGTGACCGACATCGCGCGTCGTCTCGGCGTGCTGCAGCTGGAGTCGGTGGAGCTGCGCTCAAACGCGACCCTCGTCATCCGCAAGGGTGGTGAACGAGCGACGTTCAGTGCGGTCAACGCCGGCGAGCAGCTACGGTTCAAAATCGCCGTCGTCATCGCGCTGATGCGTATCGGCGGACGGGCTGGGGTGAGCCGCCATCCTGGAGTGCTGTTCATCGACTCGTTCGCCAGGGAGGAGATGAGCGCGGACAACGCCGTCTCCGTGCTGCAAGCGCTGCAGAGCGTCGCCAAGGAGTTTGACATTCAGGTTGTCACGTCGTCGGCGAATGGGTTGCTGCTGCAGACGGTGCTCCCGGCGGGAGCGGTCAGGATGGCGACCGCGGCAGACGACGCCATGTGGTGATCGCCGCATCTGAAGCAATTCGGGAGGTTCACATGGGCGCTGTCACTGAGTTGTTAGGCAACTCCGCCGGGCTCACCGTTGCGGAGCTGGGCGGGGTCGCCGCGATCGTCGGCGACCAGGATCTCCTCAACGATGACCGCGCTCGCCTCGTCGTCGGCGCCATCTGCGATGAGTGGGACTCGCTTGCTGACGATGTACGCGGTGACGCATCCACGTTCATCGTCAACGCGGCGACCACAACAGACCCGTTCCTGATGAACGACGCCATCGACATCGCCCTGAGTTCGCTTGCCGTTCTCCCCGCGGTGTCCTCCACGTTGGAGGCCCGTTTCAAGACGGTCGTAAACGAACCCGGTATCCGAGCCGAAATCGCCCTAGAGGGATGGGTTCGACTCTGTATCGGAGGATGGGGCCGACCGTTGGCCGTCCGTGCAGCCCTCGACACTCATGTCAGCAATCTGCTGCAAGCCGGCGGCGAACCATCGCCGTATTTGATCCGCGCGTTGGGTGCGGCATTGGACGTCTGGGACGACGTCGACCTCGAGTCGTCGATGCGACGTCTCGCCGATACCGGCGAGGCCCCCGACGCTGCAGTTGAGTTGGCGTTCCGCAGTGTTCGCAACGCAGTCGAGGCGGCCGAACCTGAGACGGCCACGAGCGCGTTGCAGACCGCCATCGAGTGGTTCGATACCGCACTCGCGGATGAAGAGCGACCCGATGCGCGTGCCTTCCGGCATGCAAGCATGCTCGTGCAAGAGTTCTCCCGAGGCCGAACGATTAACTCATCGGATGCTTCATCTCTGCGCTCGGCGGTGGGCGATTACCTGACCGGGTTCGTCGGCACAGTTCCGACATGGCGCCAGCCGCGCGCGGACACCGCCCTCAGATGGCTCTCCCTGATCGAGGAGCTCGAAGGGTTGCGCGACCTCGACGACGTATGGCTCAACGCCGGTGCCGTCATCTCGTCCGTAGGACGCGTGATGCAGGCGAGCCGCACGATGCGGATCGTTGCACGCGCAGACTCGAACGCCTCTGCGACCGGGAATCGCGGACTGGTCGAGTTGGTGCGGCCTCACCTGGTTGCAGGTTTCTCAGCAGCTGCAGATGTCTCTCGGCAGCTCGACCGATGGATTCAAGACGCAACTGATGCCGCCCTCATCGAGGAGATCGCTGCGCTCCGCGAAGAGCTACGAGGCGGTGGCGACCCAAAAGCGTCACGCGGGCTTGACCGCCCGCGAGTCGGCTCGACGGCCCCCATCTCCCCTCACGTGCGGGACGTCCTCAACCTCGACGAGCCAACCTTCGCTCGCATGCAAGCCGCCGCCGCCGGACACGCCGACCTCATCGACGTGTTCGACAAGATCGCAGCACGAAATGCTGGCCTCACCGTCACGGAGGAACAGCAGGTGCAGAAGCTGCTGGATGCCATCGAGGCGATCATCGAGCAACTGGAACCGTGTCGCCTCGCGCTGTATACCATCTGCGCGGCCCTGGTTCGCTTCGCGTCAACGCACATCAACGTGAGCCAGTCCGGTGAGACCCGTCCGCAGTGGCTCGGCGAGAACGGCAAAGCGCAACCGGAAGCGAGCTTCTCGAACGCGCTTCGAGACTGGTTCCGCGCCGGAGGAATCAATGCGTTGCGGGAGGTCCCAGACACTGCCGGGGGTCGCTCGGACGTACTTCTCCTGGTCGACGGACACCAATTCGTCATCGAGTCCAAACGCGTGCAGCAGCCGCGAACGTTCGACCAGCTCACCAAAAAGTACGGCACGCAAGCCGTGCAGTATCAGGCGACTCATGCGCCGATCGCGTTCCTCGCCGTCGTCGACTACGGCCACAGAACGATTCGCACTGATCTGGCTGGCAGCTTCGATGTCCGACCCTGGACTCTGCCGCGAGCTGCCCGGACTTACGCGCTTGTCACTCTCCAAGTGCTTGGCAACGTCGCTACCCCGAGCGAGTCCAGCCGGTAACACCCTCACGAGGCCGAAGGTTGGGAACCTGACGAGGACTGGTTGCGGAGACGCTGAGCAGCGCCGTAGAGACCGCTGGCGCTGCTAACCCGCCCGAGATGCATCGCCCTGCGGGACGCGCCCACGACACAGAGCACCGCGAAAAGGACGACACCGGGCGAAGCTGCTCACACCCTTGCCCTAGGTTGCCCATCTCCGCAGTCTGCGTGAGATGCTCTCGCAATGATGGAACGCCGAGCCGGGCGGAAAGAGGTCTATACCGAGGTCGACATGCTCGCACAGTGGACGGATTGGGTGCCGTTCTTCGACGGAGCGAGGTCGATCGATCGACTTCCCGGCGTGTACTCCATGCGCAGCGGCGACCGCATCATCTATGTGGGCATGGCCGGTGAGCGCGCCGGGAGTGGCAAGAGCAAGCCCAGCGGGTTGCGCGGCCGGCTTGCCAGATACACGAGCGGCAAAGCCGCCGCATCGGGGTTCGGTGAAGCGGCCCTGGATCACGCTCTCGCTGACGTTGCGTTCGTCAAGCAGCAGCTCGCCACTCTCGAAGGCGGAGAACCCCGCCGGACGACCGAGTGGGCGAAGGAAGCGATCAGATGGCACAGAGTCGAACTCCGATGGACGATCTGCTCGGACGCCGACACAGCCAGAACCCTCGAGGACCAGGTCGTCAACTTGCTACGGCCGTACGGGATTTGGAACCGCTAGCGAAGCCAGTCCCCGCAACCGTAGGCTGAGCCAAAATCATTGAAGGGACACCGAGGGTGGCGCGACTCAGTAAGGCAGAGCAGGACAACATGGTCGTCGACCTCACCGTGTCGATGGACGGCGACTACGACGAGGAAGCGTTCGAGGCCACCTACGACAAGCTTGACGACAAGCACAAGGTCCAGGTCGACGAGGCGGCGCGGCAATTCGAAGCGAACGCCGTGGGCTGGGACGACGACGACGAATGACTGGCCGGACGCTGTGCGCCGTCAGTACGGTCGGTCGGCGCTCACGCGGTGAACGTCATCGCCACCGGTTGGTTCACCATTAGCGACGTCGGTCGAGGCCCGGAAGACCACCTCGAAGAGCACGGACGCTGCGCCGACGTGCCTCCAAATACGGACCGGCAATGCGAGGCTTGAGTTTCGAACGTCGCGCAGCAGGTTCCTGCGCGCCGAGAAGCAAGTAGCCGCCTCCGGCACTTACTTGTCGAGCAGACCCGGCACACCACTCCGTCCGCCCGGGTTCCTTGTGGGCGTGAAGCCGTCCTGTCCGAAGGCTGAACTGAGTCTCCGCGCGACATTCGGCGCAACACACCCTTGGCTGGTCGTTGCCTCGCGGCACGACTGCTTTCCTGCCGGACGCCGGACACTTCCCTTCACCCGCGGCGAGTGCGTGATCGTCGTACACCCCGTCGCGGAGCTCAACCGGCTTGTGACAAGTCCCGCAAAAAAGCGCGAAGGCCGCGAGGCGTTTCTCACATCCCTGGCCCACGGAAGCACGCTAGCTAAGCGGTAGAACGTGCGGGAGTTCTCGGCGCCCCCAAAGCGCTCGACGTCCCTATAGCCGATCGGCTATCGAGACGATTCCAAGAGCTGCTCTCATGCCAAGCTTGGGCGCGCAGGTCAGGGTTCGGAGTGGCTGAAGGCGTGCGGATGGGTCACTCGTCCGGCCCCAAGAGCTCACCACGCCTTCCGACACATTCGCCCCCGCACGACGTGGTCCCTGCGTCATCTTCTTCGTACCCTCGTGCGATGGCAGACGACCCGTTGCATGGCCTCCTTGAGGAGCCGACTACCACCATCGCAACCGGCGGCGCCTTGAGGCAAGCGGTCGGCCTCGTGAGCCTGCTGTCCGTCGTCACGACGAGTGTTGCCGCGGTCACGGCTGCCATCATCGCCCTCGTCGTGTTCCTCTTCGTACTGTCGCCGTTCGCCTTCCTGCTCGGATTCGGACTACTGCTCGGATGAACCGCGTGCCGACCCGCGATCGCCATGCGGTACGGGTCCGGATTTCGAGCCAGGTGTCACACGCGGCTGCTGTGGGCGGGGCGCACTAGTGCTGCAAACGCTGCTCGCGCCGCCGACCTTCACGGTTGGACGTTGACCACGAACCCGAGCGCCTTGCTCAATGGGCCTTTCGCTCAGCTGGTCGTCACGTAACGACGTTCGCAATACATACGCCGCCGCGCACTTCCGCTTCCTCCGCGTCCATAGGAAGTGGCACGAATCCTACGGTGCACGGCCAGCCCTGCGCCTCTGACTGGTCACGCGATAACCGGCGGGCCCGAGCATGAGTGTCAACGAACAGTCGGCTACTGGGTTGCTTTGTCTTTTGAAGGCCAGATCGCCTCGCTGAGCGGATCGAGCGCGGCCGCCGCTCGCTGGGATGACGCTCGGAGCAGATCAATGTGACGTGGTTGATCGCCAAAGAACCGACAAAGATCCGCCGTCGTCTCGTGGAGGGTAGCGACAAGCTGTCCGACCATGTCAGCGACGACGTTGCGGGGTGCCCGAAGGCCGACGATCAAGCCGGTCTCGTTCGTCGCAACGAACGTGTTGATGCCGATCCGTTGGCCATGCGCGATCGATGACAGCGCTGAGTATCGCAATCTTCCGTCATCCTCGCCGGTCGCAGCGTCGAGGAGGCCGGCGACCAGGTCGCTGAGATCGATCTTGCTCGGCGCTGGTAACCCAAGTCTCGTGAGTTCCGCCAAGTAAAACCGTCGCTGCTCGGCGGCATCGACAGGATCGCCGTTGCGGTTCCAGATCGGTTCCTCGAGCAACTCCGAGTAGCGCAGGTCAGAACGTAGAAAAGACAGCACTGTGTGAAGGAACTGTTCCGACTCCGGGCGCTGGAGAAGATGCCACGTACGAGCGAGTGACTCCAGGGCGCCGCGAGCCACGGTCGCCAAAGCGGTTGACCGCACAGTCGGGGTTCGAAGCAGCGCCACGAACCCTCGCACATGATCGAAGGCGGACATGTTTGCGTACTGCATGAGCAGGAAGCCATCGATGGCGAATTGTGGTTCAGCGCCCTGCCAAAGCTCGCTCGCAATGGACCCGGCTGGCGGCTGACGATCCGCAGTCTCGTTGGTGATCGTCTCCGAGGCCCGCACAAGTAGGAGTAATGCCTGGCTGATGGCTTGGATGTCGGCCGCGGTCGGGACGTCAACCCGCAGGCCGGCCTGCAGTTGCAAGGGTGGTGACGCCGGTCCAGCTGAGTGGCTTCGGTCCATGGAGACAGCCTGACACCTCACTCTGTCATTGCGGCGCCCGGTCGAACCG
The DNA here is from genome assembly GCF_003234225.2 of Curtobacterium sp. MCSS17_005. NCBI lineage: Bacteria > Bacillati > Actinomycetota > Actinomycetes > Micrococcales > Microbacteriaceae > Curtobacterium > Curtobacterium sp. MCSS17_005. The sequence continues at coordinate 357,537 of NZ_CP126258.1, read as the reverse complement.
CCTGTCGAGCTCAGCGCGCCCTTCCGTGAAGACGCGGGCACTTGCGAGGCCGTTAGGACTTGGACGTCCGCCCGAACAGCGGCACCACAGTCGAGCGGTCCCGGCTGAGCTCGCTCACGGCGGCGTCGCTGAGCGCTAGATGGTGCATCGCCTTGTCTCGTTCTCTCTCGGCGAGCTTCCTCTTTTCTCGCTCCTTCTCCAACTTCCGCTTTGCGTCGTCACGCTGGCGCGTCATTTCGGCGAGTTCGCCCGACTTGGGTGGCTCCCACGACGCACGAAGCAGACGCACTAGCTCAATGACCGGCTTGTGGTGCGCGTAGAGGTTTTGGCGAGTGGTGCCTGCGATCTCAGCGACTCGTTCGACGCTTGGGCGCTGCCCGCTCAACATCATGGCGAACGCGGCAGCCGCCGCGCGGAGACTTGTTGGATGCTCGAGGAGGGCCTCGGCGTCGAAGTTGGGCAGTGGGGTACTCACGCGGTGACCAATCCGGGCAGAGCCTCGCGAATCTCTGCTGCTTGCGCGCGCATCTTCTCTCGTCCCAAATCAGGTAGCTTTCGGTCTCGAGCGCCCTCGATGAGGCGGTCATGACTGACTTGGAATCCTTGAATACCAAAGATAGTGGTTGTGTGGTTCAGGCACTCCAACGGGTCACACTGCTCGACGTTCGGCGCACCGATGCCCCCGCAGCGGGCCTGGTCTTCGTCGAAGTCACAGAAGCCGAAGACGGTCATGAACATGGACTCTGCATGCGGACGGAAAAGTTCCCGCAGCCGTCGGGAATCTTCCTCGATGCGCGGATCCGCGAGAGTCTCCGCGCGCACCGATGCGAAAACATCTATCTTCCGGCGTGCATCTTTGCCCGCGGGTAGTGACGGCACCTGGTGAGCCTCGATTGCCCGTTCCCAGACTGCGTATTCGTTTCGAAGGGCGTCAATGACGACCTCTGTTTGTAGACCTCGGACTTCTGCGTACAGTTCTCGTTGGCCAGTCGCGACGGCATCTGGGTCGACACGGAAGTAGCCGGCAGCTGTCTTGGCGTCCATCCACTTGAACTGGTCCATCGCAGAGATCGCGCCGTTCGCACGGCCCGAGATGACGACCGCGAGGTTCCGTCGCAGGGCGCGGTCGTTGGGCTCCACCTCCCCCCGTGTCGGACCCACGCCTGCCCGACTGAGGCGGTCAATGTGTGCTCCGATACGGTCGACCACTCGATCGAATCGCATCGCACTGGGCCCGTTCTGGCGGCGAAGATGCGCGAGGAGCCGCCGGTCGAACAACGGACTCTGTCCGGTGCGCAGGTCCACAGCATCGTCGGAGAGGTTCGTCTGCTGCAGCATGAACTCCATGACGCCCACCGCCTCGGCGACGATCGGTGGGATCAGCCAGTTCTCCCGTCGCGGCTGTTCCCGTTTCTTGATGAGAAAGCTCCGCAGAAGCGCGCGCCGTGCACCACGCAGGGCGATTTCATCAAGAGGCTGACGTCGCGGAATCACCTCGAATTCAGAGGTCCGCATCCCACTCATCGCAACCGTGATGAACGCACATGCTGCGGCGACGTCCCCAATCGCGCGCTGGCGGTCAAGCTTCAGATCGTCAGTAGCGATGAAGTCCATGGGCCCGGAAGATGTCGAAAGGGTCGCTACCTCACGAGGAGGGACGATGCGGGTCCGAGCGTTGCGCCACCTCCCCTTCGAATCAGCTAACGCCTCTGGCGGCTCATCGAGCGTCGCCACACGAACGATTTCCCGCCCCGAACGGACGAGGGCTGAGCATGCCGATATCCATGGCGCGAGGTCCTCGATTAGGAATAGATCGGTCGTGTTTACGCCGTCGTTGTCCGGCAACCCTCCGCCGACCGCGAGGCCTGACATACCTTCCCACGGCTCGATCGACAGCTTGTCAACCTCGGGTGACATCGCCGTCCGGTACGTGGCAAAGAGCTTGAGGGCTCCTGCTCTACGATAGTCCGGCTTGTGGTCCCGTCGGAACGTGTCGAACGCTTCCTCGTCAACTGACGACAGCCCCAAGCCCGCACTCAGGCTCGTGACTGTGATCAGGTCGACGATGAGGTTCGGGAGCGCGCGGTGCAGCGTACTGAGATTTTTACGCCGCAGCCCAAGGAAGGACGGATCAACGTCGGTTCCGAGCGCGGGTCGCGACGCGACCAGGACAAACTCCTTGATGGCGTCTCGTAGCCACGTCGGCACGTCAGTGAAGTCGAAGCTGCTTTTGCTATTCGGACTAGCCGAATCCGGGTGCCGCCGTACGTCCCAGCGATTGTCCTCGTACCGGCCAGGGATCTGCTCGTAGCCGAAGAGATCGGACAGCGTCTTCCCTCGGAATCGGCTCCTACTCGGGGGAGAGAGTGTCAGCGGCATGCTCATCGGCCGTAAGCCTCCTCAAGGGATCGAAGACGTTCTCGCGCGATTTCGAGGTCGCGAATGGCCTCATCAATAGCGTCTTGCGAAAAGACCCCGAGGATTTGGTCAACCCGTGCGGCGACTCCCGCCCAGGTCGAGATGAAAACCTCGGCGACTTGTTCCTCGCGATCATGGTCGATCCGATCAGCGAGCGCGAGGATGATCGGCAAGTGGATTTTGGTGAAGACGGCGTTCGGCAAAGCAGGCACGCGAAAGGGGTCTTGCGGCACAGAGTGCCGCGCTTCTGACCGGGCGCGGCACGCGGGTCGACACAACCCGCGGTACCGGTATCGTCCAGCGCCTCAGTCAAGACTTTGTCGATCGTGGCATTCGAGAGCCCCTCCTCTCGTAGGCGATGTCGAATCTCTTCAGGGCTCTCTGAGTCCGCGATGACATATCCGGTGGCAAGAATGCTCGCGTAATACTCATCTTGCCCCTCTGCAATGATCTCGAGTCGCTCCTCCTTGGAGAGACCGGCACCTCGATAGAAGGTCCAACTCACACGTGCAGAGTGATTCGGGTCGATCGCCCCCCGCACCCCACCCCCGACCACGCGATCGGCCCGAGCAGCCCACGTCTTTCGCATGCGCCGCGTGCTCATGCGCACGGACCCTCCCGAAGGCAGCGAAACCACGCTTGAATCGCCCTCGAGGACGATGGGCCTCGCTGGAATGGCAGTGGCGACCGGGCCTCGGAGCGTCTTGTCGGATTGTTCCGATTGCACCCAAATGAGAAGATGATCGGTTCCCGTGAAGAGCCGCAGGTGCGCCGTAGCTGCAATCCATCGTTCGATCACGCGACCGCCGCTCCACATGCTGACGCCATTACCTTTCCTGCTAACGGCCTTGTCGGCTCGCGATTTGAGGCCCCTGATCCGCGTCAGCGAGGAGTTGTCCGAAGCGCGCTCGACATCTGCGGTGTCCATGCTGATCAGCACGGATGTCTCTGCGCCGAATTCATTGACGATGAGCAGCGCCGCCGCCTGCGCATCCAGAACCGATGGGCTCAAGAGCCGCACAGCCTCGCCGTACTGGCCAGTCAAAGGCCTATCCGGCTCGAGCCCAACGACAAGCAGCCATGCCACCCAATCATGCACCGTCGCCGCATGATCACGCAGAGCTACGATCTGCCGTGCGATTTCAAATGCACGTTGTGTCGAGTTCTCGGACGCGTCCTCATCAAGCATCCGGAAGGCGGACAGTCGTCGAAGGAACAGATCATTCAGGCGACCCTTGCACCAGTCGATGATCGCTTCCAGCTCCTCGGACGTGTAGGGTCGCGATGGTTCCGAGAAGCCATGGAGCGTCAGGCGGTTGAGATAAGCGACGCTTGCATCAGCGTTCGCGGCCTTCGCCGCATCCAGTAGGAGACGCCGCGCTAAAGTGGTCCGCACGGATGCAGGAGAGCTCCTTCCCTCGAACAAAGCAGTGTGCAAAGTGGCTGGAGTCACAGTTTTGATGTCCAGCGGCTGTTCTTCCGGTAACAGGCGCGGCCGCAGCAGCCTCACTGCGTAATCGGCTGCGTCCTGATAGGCGGCGGCGCTTCCGGCTGCTCTTACGCCCCCTCCACGATCTCCCATCACGCCGAGCGCAGCGTCCCGGAGCTGCCTTGCGATAGGAGCCTCTCCGATCTTGTGGAAGTTCAGGAAATACGTACGTCCGTCCTGGAGGATCTCAATCCCGAGCGGCACATCGACGGGTTCTGATCGGATAGCGCTGCGGTGATCCCTCATTCGGGGCCACCTCGAAGAGCCGGATTGTGTTCCGGGTTGGCGGATACGGATGCGAGTAGACTCCAGAAGGCGTCCTCTGTGTACTTCAGAGTCGTTTCAAAGCTCTTATGGCCCATCGAGTCCTGCACTATCCTGAGCGGGTCGCTGCGCTCGACAAGGAGATGCCAGGCCGGCTTTCGCCCGTGTTCCTCTTCAAACTTGCGAGAAAGACTTTCCCGATTCTCGAGCCGGTTCAGGAGCGTGTGGCCGAAGGTGTGCCGGTACGAGTGCACTGTGTAATCCCACCCCTCCTCCGGCCAGAACCTGCGACAGCGCTCCCGAGCGTTGCGCGTTGCGTCGCCGATCACATCTTTGCTGAGCAACGGCGCCCCAGACCTAGTCTTGTGATCAAGCAGCACGAGCGCTGATCCTCCTCCTGGCATCACCAGCCGCGTCCGATCTTCGCGCTCAAGCTTGTTCCAGGGGACAAGCATGACTTTTCCGAGGCCTCCAACGACACCTGCGGCGGTCGAGTCGGTGGCCTGAAGGTCGAGCTCGAGGGGCCTAGACGGCTGCCAGGTTGCCCGCCTCTGAATAAGGCGCCGATCACCTTTGATGTATCGCTGGATCGACACCATCCAGTCAGAAAGGGCGACAACCCTTCGGCTTCGCCCCCGCTTCGCGATCGTCCCCGCAACTCGAACCGGGGTGAAACCGTCAGGATGCGGACTCGGCACCTCGAAGATAGTGGTGAGCAGGAGCTCCTTGTGACGAAGCCCTATGCCGACGCCGAGCCCCATGGCCGCCGCGTTGCGCTGAATCGTGCTGTACCCCTGGAAGTCAGGATCCGGTGCTCCACTCGGGACTTGTCCAAGGAGGCCAACTTGCAGGAATCGATCAAGTTGTGTGGCGAGGATCGGGCGCCCTCCGCCTTCCGTCAAGCGTCCGCCTTGCAGAAACGCGAGCGTCTCGATCGTGCCCTTTCGAGTGCTCTTCTTGATTAACGTGAACGGGAAATCTCGCAACCATCCCGTTGCCACAGCGAACTGGTAGAAGCTGAAGACTGCCGCACGAGTTTTTCCGATCGCCTCGCGGGTGGCACCAACGACCACGGTGTCATCTTCATCGTCGGGATCAGTCCTCGATCTCGCGTACCTCCGAAGCGCTTCGTCTCCGTCCTCAATGACGAACGAACCGAACAAATGCTGGCCGTAGCGCTTTTGGAGGAAGCTTTCGAACCGGGCGATCTCGCGACTGTAGTCATTGAGCGTGGTCACGGTGTACTGACCGAGACAGAAGGATACGTACTGCTGCAGAGGACGGTGCGGGCGCAACTCCTCGTCGAACCACAGAAGAAGGCCGGGCGGGTACTCCGAAGAGCCGCCGCTGGGAAGAGTTACGGCATCCGCCGCGAGCGCAGGGCGCCAGGTCATCGATCTCAGGGCCATCGTCTGCCTCCTAGGCTAGGATTCTAGTTGACAGCGCCCTCTTCCCCGCTAGAAGTGGTTGCCGGACCCGAGCGTGCCGAGCTGGTTGCGCCAGCCGCCGTGCACACCGTCGGGGTCGAACCCGGCGGTCTCGGCCATCGCCTCGAGCTCGGCGATACGGGGTGCGGCGGTCGCCACGATCTTCCGGTTCGACGCTCCGGCCGACAGCGGGATCGCGCGCTCGATCTGCTCGCGCAGCCCCTGCAGGTCGGCGGGCAGGTCGCTCGCGGTGAACTGCGTGCGGACCGCGATCATGCCGCAGCCGATGTCCACGCCGACGGCCGCCGGCATGATCGCGCCGAGGGTCGGGATGACGGACCCGACGGTGGCCCCGAGGCCGAGGTGTGCGTCGGGCATGAGGGCCAGGTGCGGGAACACGAACGGCATGCGCGCGGTCGTACGGGCCTGCTGCTCGGTGTTGTCCTCGAGCATCGAGGCCCAGCTGAGCAATCGGTCGTTGATCTTCTTCATGGAGTCGTCTCGCTTTCGTGACGGTCGAGGTGACGGTCCGAGACGGTCGTACGCCGGGCCTCCTGGTCGTCGCCGGACGTGGCGGACGGAAGGAAGCGGTGCTGACGAACGCCCCGGGCCGGGTGGGCACGGGGCGTCGTGGGACGTCGCGTGCCTACGCGGGATAGCGGAGGGACCACTGCTGCTCGGGCAGCACGGCGGCCGCGGCGAGCTGGAGCTCGACGCGTTCCTCGTTGTGCTGCACGGCGCGCATGCGCGGTCCTTCCGGTGTGCCCGGGGCGGGCGGTCTGCCGATCGGCAGGAGCACGACGCTAGTGCGACACGCCCGGGATGCGCAAGTCGCGCTGGCGTGTCGGCTGGGTGCCGGGGGTTCGCCGGCGGTTGTCCGGGGGTGCTCCGGCGGTTGGTCGGCGGTTGGTCGGCGGTTGGTCGGCGGTTGGTCGGCGGTTGGTCGGCGGTTCTCCACAGGCGGGAGGCCCGGCGTGCGTTCTCCACGAGGGGTACGCCCGCCTGATGGTCGCCACCGGGACCGGGGCAGGCTGGACGCATGACCGAGCGCACGCGAGACACCCCCGACGCGACCGAGAACGAGGAACGGACCAACGGGTACGTCCCGCTCCGTTCGTACGGCGCGATCGGCGACGGGCGGACGGTCGCCCTCATCGCGCTCGACGGCCGGATCGACTGGCTGCCGATCCCGTCGATGGACTCGCCGCCGGTGTTCGCGAGCATCGTCGACGCCGAGCACGGCGGACACGTCGCCCTGCGGCCGGTGGACGACCAGGCGCAGGTGTCCCGCGCCTACCTGCCGGGCACGAACGTGCTCGTGACGACGTGGACGACCCCGTCCGGCACCGCCACCGTGACCGACGCCATGGTCACCGGTGTGGCCGGACGCCTGCCGTGGGCCGAGATCGGCCGCTGCGTGCAGGGGATCGACGGTTCGGTCGAGATGGAGTGGGCGGTCGTGCCCGGCACGATCCTGAACACCGCAGAACCGCGCCGACTCGACACCGCGAACGGCACGGTGATCGGCGTCGACGGCGTGACCATCGCGATCGTCGAGCAGGGCTTCGATCCGGTGCACGACGACGGGCCCCGGTTCTCGGGGCGGTTCTCGACGACCGAGGGCTCGAAGTCGATCCTGACCATCGTCGGCACGTACGACGAGCCGATCTTCCTGCCCGAGCCGGAGCGCACGCTCGAAGGGGTCGACCGCACGATCGAGAACTGGTCGACCTGGTCGAAGGAGTTCAGCTACGACGGCCCCTGGTCGGACGCCGTCCAGCGCAGCGCCCTCGCCCTGAAGCTCCTGATCTTCGCCCCCACCGGCGCCATCGCCGCGGCCCCGACGACGAGCCTGCCCGAGGACCGCACCGGCGGGAAGAACTGGGACTACCGGTTCGCCTGGGTGCGCGACCTGGCGTACACGGTGCACGCGCTCACCCGCTTCGGCCTGCGCGAGGAGACGCACGCCGCCGTGTCGTGGGTGATGCGCACGATCGCCGAGCACGACGAGACGATGCCGATCTTCTACGGACTCGACGGGTCGAAGAGCGACACCGTCGAGGAGCGCGACGTCCCGGGCTGGAACGGCATCGGGCCGGTCACGATCGGCAACCGCGCCGGTGACCAGCTGCAGCTCGGGGTCTGGGGCGACGTGTTCGAGATCATGCGCCAGTACGTCCGAGCCGGCAACGTGCTCGACCGCAAGACGGCCTCGGTGCTGCAGGACCTGGCCGACGACGCGTGCCACCGCTGGGTGGAGCCCGACTCGGGCATGTGGGAGCTGCAGGAGGCGCAGCACTACACGACGAGCAAGATCGGCTGCTGGCAGGCGCTCGACGCGGCAGTCGAGCTGCACGACGCGGGGATGATCGACGGCCCACGCGAGAAGTGGATCGAGAACCGCGAGCTCATCGAGGACTGGGTCGCCGAGAACGGGTGGAACGAGGAGCTCGGCCACTACGTCATGTACCCGGGCACCGACGCGCTCGACTGCTCGATCCTGCTGCACGCGATGTCGGCGTTCGACCGCGGACCGCGCATGGAGTCCACGATCCGGGCGATCGAGGAGCAGCTGCAGCACGGCCCGCTCGTGTACCGGTACTCCGGCATCCAGGACGAGGAGTCCCCCTTCGTGGCGTGCTCGTTCTGGCTCGCCGCCGCGCTCGCGTGCGTCGGACGCATCGACGACGCGAAGCAGCTGATGGACGACATGGTCGCGCAGGCGAACGACGTCGGTCTGTTCAGCGAGATGCTCAGCGCCGTCGACGGGGACTTCATGGGCAACATCCCCCAGGGCCTGTCGCACCTGGCGCTCATCCAGGCCGCGCTGACCATCGAAGAAGTCTCAGCGGAGTCCTGACCGGGCTGGACGGCCCGTCGGGGGCGCGGGGCATCATGGTCTGACGATGAACGACGTCGATGCACGGATGGACCGGCTCCGCAGGGCCGCCCGCTACCGCTACCAGCAGCTCGTCGACCAGGAGATCGAGCGGGGGTCGCTCGATCCCGACGAGGTTCGCTCGGAACGTGAGGATCGTCGGCTGCTCAAGGCCGCCGACGTCGCCGCGCACGCCCGGGCTCAGATCGAGGAGGCCGAGCGACGCGGGGTCTTCGAGGGCAACCCGTACCACGGCAAGCCGCTGCCGGGCCTCGACGGGCAGCACGATCCGGACTGGTGGATCAAGTCGAAGATCGAGCGTGAGGACATCCGGGGCATCGCGCCGCCGGCCCTGGCGCTGCGGACCGAGGACGCCGAACTCGACGACGCCCTCGACGCGCTGTCGCTCGAGTCCGACGTGCGCGACGTCCTGGTGGACTTCAACGCGCGGGTGAAGGAGGCCCGACGGCAGCTGCTCGGCGGGCCGCCGGTGGTGACGCCGATGCGCGACGTCGAGGCTGAGGTGCTCGCCTGGCGGGAGCGCCGCGAGGTGCGCATGGCTTCGGCCGCGCGGGCTGCGGAGCAGGCGCGGCTCGAGGCGAAGCCGCGGCGGTGGTGGCGGCGGCGCTGAGCGGTGGCGCGGTGCGGTCCGGTGCGGTCCGGTGGGGTCCGGGGCGCTCCGGGGGCGGGACTTCGCGCTGAGCGACAGCTCACGCGAACGTGAGCGCGTGAGGTGTCGCCCGGCCCGTGACGACGGCGGCCGCCGGCCCGGCGTCCGCACACGTCCGTCTGTACGCCCGTTCTTTCCCATCGCGCGCGGGTTGGTTCGCAAGAACGGGCGTACCTGGTCGGAAGAACTCACCAGGTACGCCCGGTTCTGCTCGGTATGCCCGGTTCCACCAGGTACGCCCGGTTCCGCTCGGGATGCCCGGTTCTGCCCGGCACACAACGCAAGTCGGCCCGGACCGCGCTGCTGCGTGGTCCGGGCCGATCGTGGTGGTGCGGGGTGTTACTTGATCTGTGCGGTGATGGTGGCGGTGCCGACGAGCAGGCCGCGCTTGACGGCGTCGGTGCCGAAGGTCTTGTTCAGCAGGCCGGCGGCGTCTTCGGAGATGTGGACGGTGGTGCCGGTGAGGATGGCGTTGTCGCCCTCGAGCTGGAGGGGCTTGAGGGAGCCGCCGTGCAGTTCGAACAGGAACGCGTTGGCCGCGGCGACCTTGCCGTTGACGAGGACGTCGCCGTAGAGCTTGGACGAGCCCGGGTTCACGACGAAGTTCTCCAGCGTGACGGTGGTGTCGCCGGCCTTCAGGGTCAGACCCGAGTCGTCGTGGTTCAGCAGGCCCTGCACGTACGGGCGGTAGTTGCCGTCCGGCGACCAGTAGGTGACCGACCCGGCGGTGATCGGGAACGACACCGACCCGTCAGCCAGGGTCGCATCTCCCGAGACGCCGGGGGTGAGCTTCAGGGCGGTGAGGGCGTCGGTGAAGCCGGAGTCGAGCTTCACGGCGGTGGAGCCACCGAGGACCTCGGGGACCGAGGCGACGGGTGCGGGGATCTTCGACTCGGACGACGAGGACACCGTGTGCACGTTCGGGGTCGCGGCCTGGGCGGAGGAGATCCCGAACGCGGCACCGCCGAGGACGAGGGCGCCGGTCGTGGCGAGGGTGATGGAGGTCTTGAGGCTCTTACGCATCGTGATCAGTCCTTTGCTCTGGAGGCGCTCCGGCCGGTGGCCGAATGTGCACTGTGCACATACTGAGTACCGGCCAACTGTGACCGGAGAGCGCCCTGGGCTTTTGCCCTGTGCAAGTGATTCGGCACCCCCGCCCGAACGGTTTGGGACGAGTTTCCTGAGGTGCCGCAACCCGGTGTTTCGTACCGTGTACCCATGGCTCCAGTACACATCTCCACCACCGACCGGCTCCGGGCGGTCGACGCCTGGTGGCGCGCCGCCAACTACCTGACGGTCGGGCAGATCTACCTGCTGGACAACCCGTTGCTCACCAGGCCGATCGAACCCGACGACGTCAAGCCGCGGCTGCTCGGCCACTGGGGCACCTCCCCCGCACTGAACCTCGTGTACGCACACTGCAACGCGCTGATCACGGAGACCGGGCGCGAGTTCCTGTACATCTGCGGCCCGGGGCACGGCGGCCCGGCGATGAACGCGAACGCCTGGCTGGACGGCACGTGGAACGAGCTGTACCAGGACGTCGACCTGCAGCGGTTCTTCCGCCAGTTCTCGTTCCCCGGGGGCATCCCCTCGCACGCCGCCCCGGAGACCCCCGGCTCCATCAACGAGGGCGGTGAGCTCGGCTACTCGCTGTCGCACGCCTACGGTGCGGCGCTCGACAACCCGGACCTCGTCGTCGCGTGCGTGGTCGGTGACGGTGAGGCGGAGACCGGTCCGCTCGCCGGGTCGTGGCAGGCGCACACGTTCCTCGACCCGGTCTCCGACGGTGCCGTGCTGCCGATCCTCAACCTCAACGGCTGGAAGATCGCGAACCCGACCGTCCTGGCCCGCATCCCCGACGAGGACCTCACCGCGTACTTCCGCGGGCTCGGCTACGACCCGATCGTGGTCGACTCCCGCCGCGTCGACGACGACCCGTACGCGGTGCACGCCCTGTTCGACGGTGCCCTGCGACGCGCACTCGCCGGCATCGACGACATCCAGGCCGCTGCCCGCGCTCAGGCCGCCCGCGCCGCCGCGGGGCAGCCCGCCGGTGCCGCGGACCTGCGTCCGCGCTGGCCGATGATCGTGCTGCGCACCCCGAAGGGCTGGACCGGCCCGAAGGAGGTCGACGGCGAACAGGTCGAAGGGACCTTCCGGGCACACCAGGTGCCGCTGCCCGCGGTGCGCGAGGACGACGGCCACCGCGCCCAGCTCGAGGAGTGGATGCGCTCGTACCGCCCCGAGGAGCTCTTCGACGAGGACGGCCACCCGGTCGGCATCATGACCACGATCCGCCCGACCGGTGACGAGCGGATGAGCGCCACCCCGCACGGCAACGGCGGTCGGCTGCGGACCGCGCTCGATCGGCCGCCGCTCGAGCCGTACGCGGTCGAGGCCGGTTCCACGGCATCCGCCACGGGCACGCTCGGCCCCTGGCTCGCCGCACTCATCGAGAAGAACGCCTCGACCTTCCGGCTGTTCGGGCCGGACGAGACGATCTCGAACAAGCTCGACGCCGTCTTCGACGTGACCTCGCGCGTCTGGCGGGCCCAGCGCGCCGCAGGCGACGAGCACCTCGCCGCACGCGGACGGGTCACCGAGGTCCTGTCCGAGCACCTGCTGGAGGGGATGCTCGAGGGGTACGTGCTGTCCGGTCGGCACGGGATGCTCAACACCTACGAGGCGTTCGCCCACATCATCGACTCGATGGTCGGGCAGTACGCCAAGTGGCTGGAGTCGTCGACCGACATCGACTGGCGGGTGCCGGTGTCCAACCTGTCGCTCCTGCTCTCGTCGCACGTCTGGCGACAGGACCACAACGGGTTCTCCCACCAGGACCCCGGGTTCCTCGACGTCGTCGCGTCGAAGCAGCAGGACCTCGTCCGGATCAAGCTGCCGGCCGACGCCAACACGCTGCTCGCCGTCGCCGCGCACGCGATGGAGACCACGGACCGCATCGAGGTGATCGTCGCGGGCAAGCACCCGGAGCCGGTCTTCCTGTCCCTCGACGACGCGGTCGCGCACGCGCAGGCCGGACTCGGCGTGTGGGACTTCGCCGGCACGGAGCAGGCCGTCGGGAAGGTCGACGTCGTGCTCGCCTGCGCCGGTGACGTCCCCACGGTCGAGGCGATCGCCGCCACCGACATCATCCGGAAGCACGCTCCCGGCGTCGGGGTCCGCGTGCTCAACGTCGTCGACCTGCTGGCGCTCGGCGACCCGCGCAAGCACGAGCACCCGATCCCGGACGAGCAGTACGACGCGCTCTTCCTGCCCGGCACGCCCACGGTCTTCGCGTTCCACGGGTACCCGACCCTCGTGCACCAGCTGACGTACCGCCGGAACGGGCACGACGACCTGCACGTGCACGGGTTCCTCGAGCAGGGCACGACGACCTCGCCGTTCGACATGCTCATGCGCAACGAGATGGACCGCTTCGCCCTGGCCCACGACGCCCTGACGCGGGTGGACGCCGAGGCGCACGCCGACCTGCTCACGAAGCTGTCCGAGGCGCGTGACGCCGCACGGACGTTCGCGTACACGAAGGGCGAGGACCACCCGTCCCTCGCGGGCTGGGAGTTCGCGGGCTGGCCGCAGGACGAGCCCGCCAGCGGCGGGACCGGCGGCGACCCGGGTGCGGGCGAGACCGAGGCGGCCGCGCCCGGCAACTGACGCACTCCTCCACAGGCCTGGAGGCCCGGAGCGCCCTCCACAGGACCGGTCACGCCCGCCGCGTGGTCGGTTCCGTGCTGTCAGGGTTCCGGCATGGACATCGGCTGGATCAGCGCGCTCGTGTCGGTCACGAGCGCGTCCGTTGCGCTGGGTGCGCTCGTCGCCTCGGTGCTCGACGGGCGCGCAGGACGGCGAAATGCAGAGTTCTCGGTGCACCGCGACCTGTGGTGGCAGCGTTGGTCGTGGGTCGCCGACCGGGCGACCTCGGACGACGAAGGACAGCGCGCGGCCGCCGGTGTGATGTCGGCTGCGCTGGTGACCCGCAGTTGGACGACCGACGACGACACGTGGACGTCCTCGGCGCTCGCTGACTCCGAGGCAGCGCGAGCGAAAGCCCGGGGACAACAGGAAGGAGTGCTCGCAGATGATCTCGACGCTGACTGATGACGAGTTCAAGCGGTGGCTCGACAACCGAGAGATGACGACACCACGGCTCCTCGCGAGCCCCCACTACGGCCCGCTCATGCGCGCGAAGGGCGCCGAGGCGGAACTCGCGCAGATGCGCATCGAATGGCGCGAACGCCAGGAGCGCGCACGGGCGCGGAAGCTCAAGGACGAGGCGTCCTTCGGTGAGAGCTGAACCGATGCCCTGCGAGCCTGCCACGCTGGGACCGTGACCGAACTCGTCATCCCGGCCCCGAGCCTCCCGACCGTGCCCACGACGACGGGCGCGCGTTTCCCCGTCCGCCGTGTGTTCTGCGTCGGCCGGAACTACGCCGCGCACGCCCGCGAGATGGGCCACGACCCGGACCGCGAGCCGCCGTTCTTCTTCACCAAGCCGGCAGACGCGGTCGTGGTCGACGGCGCCGACACCCCGTACCCGCCGCTGACACAGCAACTGGAGCACGAGGTCGAGCTCGTCGTCGCGATCGGCACCGGCGGCACGGACATCGCGGTCGCCGACGCCCTCGCACACGTCTGGGGGTACGCCGTCGGGATCGACCTCACCCGCCGCGACCTGCAGGCCGAGGCCAAGCGGCTCGGGCGCCCGTGGGACACGGCCAAGGGCTTCGACGCCTCGGCACCGGTCGGGGCGCTCACCCCGGCGGCCGAGGTCGACCCGACCAGCGGGGTGATCGAGCTGACGGTGGACGGGGAACTCCGGCAGTCGGGCGACCTGGCCGACCAGATCTGGTCGGTCGCCGAGACGATCGCGGCCCTGTCACGGTCCGTGGCGCTCGCGCCCGGCGACCTCGTGATGACCGGTACTCCTGACGGTGTCGGCGTGCTGGAACGCGGTGCCGTGCTCGTCGGCACGATCGCCGGCGTCGGCGAGGTCCGGACCCGGATCGTCTGACGCACGTGTCGGCGATGTGTCGACGGGCTGGGAGCGTTCGCAGGCAGCACGGGTAAGTCTTGGGCATCGCCGCGGGTGGGGCCCGCGGTGGACACGGGGCGGCGCATCGCGACGGGGCGAGGCGGACACCTCGGGACTGCCGGAGGTACCACCGTGCTGGAACACGACCTGCTCGCCACGTCCTGGACGTGGGCGGGCGACGAGAGCATCCGTGACCGCGTGCACGCCGTCGGCGCCGCCGGGTTCGCCGGCCTGTCGCTGTCCCTCGACGACCTGCACGAGGTCCGCGCGACGACCGGCTTCGCCGAACTGCGGCGCATGCTCGACGCCGCCGGCATCGTCTGGGTCCAGCTCGGACCACTCGACCGGTGGTGGACGTGCACGAGCCGCACCGAGGACGAGGACGCCGACCGCGGGGTCGTGCTCGAGGCCGCGGCGACGCTGAGCGCCTGGCAGGTGGTGGCGCGCGCCGACACATCGTTGCCCGGAGCCTCCCCCGCGACGATGGCCGACGACTGGGTCGTGCTCGCCGACCAGGCGGAGGCGGTCGGAGCGCAGCTCGTGCTCGAACCGGAACCGTGGTCGAACCTGCCCACGGTCGAGCGGGCCTCCCGTTTCGTCGCCGCCACCGGGCACCCGAACGGCGGCCTGCTCATCGACGCCATGCACGCGCTCCGCGGCGGATCCACCCTCGCGTCGATCCGGCAGGGGGTCGCACCGGGGGTCCTCGCAGCCGTCGAGCTGAGCGACGGACTGCTGCACACCCCGAGCGGGATGACCCTCGCCGAGGAGTCCGGGACGGCACGGTACCTGCCCGGTGCCGGAGCGTGGGACCTGCCCGGCTTCGTGCGGACCGTGCGCGAGCTCGGGTTCGACGAGCCGTGGGGCGTCGAGGTCCGGACCCCGGCGCACCGGGCGATGCCCGTCCGCGATGCGCTCCGGACGGCCGTCGCCGCCACCCGTGCGGTGCTCGACGCCGCTGACGCGTTCGGCGCGCCGGCCGCCCCGGCGATGCCCTCGACACCCGCACCGACTTCTGCGGTGGACTTCGAGCCACCGCACACCGGCCGGCACGACCCGACGCACGGCGCCCGCCGTCGGGACGCCGACACAGGGACGCCCGCGTAGGTTCCTGGGCATGACCGATCAGGCAGCACACGACGACGACCTGCTCCGCCGTTCCCAGGAGTCCATCGACGAGGCCAAGGCCGCCGCGGCCGAAGTGGTCGAGCCGGAAGAGGACGAGCTCATCGAGGAAGACGCTCCCGTGGCCGACCACGCGGTGCCCACCGACGGCCCCGCGCCGGCGGCCTGACCCCGTCCTGCCCCGACAGGATCCCCCGCACCGACGAGATCGCCGGGTGACCATCGAGGTCGCCCGGCGATTCTTCTTGCCGCTCGTGTGACGATCCGGTCACTCGGCACGTCTCACCAGTGGACCCACCGGTTGCGCTTCGGCGAGCCCGGTGCGGGGCCTCGTGGTCGGTCTCCCTGAACGGGCTGGTCACGTGCCTCGGCGACGGTCCGTGCGCTCCCTGATCCAGCGTGCGGGCCGTCGGGTCTGCCGGGCCCGTCGAGCGGTCAGGTGTCCACGCCGTCCCGGTCAGGCATCCGGGCCGTCTCGGTCAGTCGTCGTCCTCGTCGGCGAGGAAGTCCGCGTACCGGACCTCGGTCTCCGTGGCGCCGCCGCTCGGTTCGACGGTCCGTTGCGACAGGTCGTCCCCCGTGATCGCGACGCGTTCTGCGGCCGTGTAGGGCGGCAGGTACTTGCTCGAGTTCATCCTCGGAGCCCCCTTCGTCCCGGCGAACGTAACAGCCGACGACCGATCGTGGCCAGCGGTGCCGGTACTGTCCCCCGCGCAGGCTCCGGACGGGGGACGGATGTTCGCCAGGGGCGGACCCGATGCGCACGCATGCGGGCCCGAAGGCGAAGCCCGGGTCAGGTCTCCCGCACGACGTCGTCCGGGTCCTTGTCCACTCGCCACCCGCGCCAGGACGGCTGCCGGAGCCGTCCGTCGCCGGTCCACTCGGCGAACTCGACCTCGCCGACGCGCTTCGGCGTGACCCAGTGCGCATCCCGCGCGTCAGGTCGTGGGACGTCGACGAACGGCGGGGTCTTCCGTTCCAGCGGTGCGAGGACACCGGCGATCTCGTCGAGGTCTCGGTCACGGAACCCGGTGCCGACCTTGCCGACGTACTCCAGCCCGTCGGGGCCGGGCACCCCGAGCAACAGCGACCCGATCCCACCGGCACGGCGACCGCTGCCCGGCTTCCAGCCGCCGACGACGACTTCCTGCGTGGCGTGGTGCTTGAGCTTCAGCCAGGCCTCGGACCGCCGGCCCTCGGCGTACTTCGACGACCGCTCCTTCGCGACCACGCCCTCGAGTCCCTGCTCGCGCGATGCAGCCAGCACCGCGTCGAGGTCGCCCTGTACCGCCGGCGGCACGTCGATCGCACCGCCGGGGTCCACGACCGTCTCGAGTGCCTGCCGCCGGGCGTCGTAGCCGAGCCGCGTGAGCTCGTGCCCGTCCGCCTCGAGCACGTCGAACAGCAGGAACCGCACGGGCGTCGTCTCCTGCGCGCTCCGGACCTCGCGCGCCTTCGTCAGGCCCATGCGGTTCTGGAGCAGCTGGAACGATGGTCGGCCACGATCGTCGACGGCCACGATCTCACCGTCGAACACGCCGTCCACGCCGGCCCGCTCGCCCAGTTCCTGCAGCTCGGGGTACTGGGCCGTCAGGTCGTTGTCGTTGCGGCTGCGCAGGGTCACCGACCCGTCGCGGACCGTCGCCAACGCCCGCACCCCGTCCCACTTCATCTCGAAGGCCCAGTCCGCCGGATCCAGCCGCGGCTCGCCCTTGGCCAGGGTCGCCTGCATCGTCCGGCGCTCCGACGGCGGGGTCGCGGCGTCCGCGGCCCCGCTGATCCGTCGATGCCCGGCGCGGTGTGCATCGCCGTGCCCGTCCGACGGCCGGTCCGCCCGTCGCGCCACCGCCGGCCCGACAGGGCCGGCGCCGTCCGCCAGCCGTTCGGGTTGCTCCTTCGTGCGGTGGATGAGCCAGTTCTTCTCGTCCCCGCCGCCACGGCCGCGGGTGTGCAACAGCGCGAGGCGGCGAGCGCCGCCGGCCCGACCGTGCAGCGTGACGATGACCTCCTGCCCCTCGCGCCACTTCTCGAGCTCGTAGGTGCCGTCGTCCCAGATCGTGACCGTGCCGCCGCCGTACTCGTCCTTCGGGATCGTGCCCTCGAACGCCCCGTACTCGAGCGGGTGGTCCTCGGTCTGCACGGCCAGGTGGTTCTTGCCCGGGTCGGTCGGCTCGCCCTTCGGCAGGGCCCAGCTCACCAGCACCCCGTCGTGTTCGAGCCGGAAGTCGTAGTGGTCGCGGGTGGCGTGGTGCTCCTGGATGACGAAGGTCGGTGTGCCGTCCTTCCGCACGGTGGGTGCACCCTCGGGCACGGGCTCCGGCGTCTTCGAGGCGTCCCGCTTCGCCCGGTAGGCGGCGAGCCGGTCACGTGCGGGCTGCTCGGCGTCGTTCGCACGCTCGGTCCGGTCGCTGTCCCAGTGACCGTGGTCGTCGCGCCCGACGGCCAGCGAGGCGGAGGCGACCGGGTGCAGGAAGTCCCCACGGGCCTCCAGGCGTTCGAGGACCTCGTCCAACGTGAGCTGCGCGAGCCCGCGTTCCTCGAGCTCCTTCCAGGTGCGGGGTGCCGCGACCGTCGGCCGCTCGCGACCGCGCAGCGAGTACGGGGCGATGGTCGTCTTGTTGCCGTTGTTCTGCGACCAGTCGACGAAGACCTTGCCCTTCCGCTCGGCACGGCTCATCGACGACAGCACCAGGTCCGGCAGGTCGGTCTCGAGGGCCTTGGCCAGCTCGTGGGCGACGTCGGAGACCTGCGCGGTCGTCGCCTTGCCGTCGAGGGCCGCGTACAGGTGGATGCCCTTGGAGCCGGACGTCACCGGGTACGGGTCGAGTCCCATGCCGTGCAGGATCTCGCGTGCGGCCACGGCGACCTCGACGCACTCGGGCAGCCCCACGCCGTCACCCGGGTCGAGGTCGAGGACGAGCCGGTCCGGGTTCTGCTGCGCGCCGCGGGGGCCGAACCGCCACTGCGGGACGTGCAGTTCGAGCGCGGCCTGCTGCGCCATCCACACCAGGGTCGGCAGGTCGTCGACGATCGGGTACTCGTTGTCGTGCTCCGAGTGGTGGATGGTGTGGTGCCGCACCCAGTCGGGGGCCGAGTCGGGCAGGTTCTTCTCGAAGAAGACCTTGCCCTCGACACCGTTGGCCCAGCGCTTCCGGGTCACCGGGCGGTCCTTGACGTGCGGGATCATCCACGGCGCGACCCGCTCGTAGTACTCGATCACCCGACCCTTCGTGGTGCCGGTCTCGGGGTAGAGCACCTTGTCGGTGTTCGTGAGCGCGAGCCGCCGGTCGCCGACGAGGACGACGGTCTTGCGCGAGGCGGGACTCACAGCGCCACCCCGGTCGCTCCCGCCACCGTCAGGGTCGTGCCGGACGTGTACGACGACTCGGGCCCGGCCAGGTAGACGTAGGCGCTGCCGAGCTCGACGGGTTGGGCGGGACGTCCGAACGGGGTGTCCTGGCCGTACGCCGCGATCTCGTCGCCCGGGTAGCTGATCGGCTGCAGGGGCGTCCACACCGGCCCGGGCACCACCGTGTTGGCCCGGATGCCCTTGCTCGCGAGCTGCCGAGCGAGCCCGTTCGTGTAGGTGATGATCGCAGCCTTCGTCGCCGCGTAGTCGATCATGCGGTCCTGCGGCTGGTACGCGGACACCGAGCTGGTCGTGACGATCGAGCTCCCCGGCGCCATGTGCGGGACAGCGGCGCGGACGAGCCAGAACAGCGAGTAGAGGTTGACCTTCATCGTGCGGTCGAAGTCCTCGGTGCTCTGCAGGGTGACGTCCTCGTGCACCTGCTGGTGGCCCGCGACCAGCACGAGCGCGTCCAGGCCACCGAGTTCGCTGACGGCGTCCTGCACCAGGACGTCGCAGAAGGCCTCGTCCGTCAGGTCGCCGGGCAGCAGCACCGCCTTGCGCCCGAGGTCACCGATGACGTCGCGGACCTGCTCGAGGTCCTCGCGTTCCTCGGGCAGGGCGTTCAGGGCGACGTCGGCGCCCTCCTTCGCCATCGCGATCGCCGCGGCGCGCCCGATGCCGGAGTCCGCGCCCGTGACGAGCACCCGGTACCCGCGCATCCGCCCGGTGCCCAGG
This sequence comes from Curtobacterium sp. MCSS17_005, assembly GCF_003234225.2. Taxonomy (NCBI): domain Bacteria; kingdom Bacillati; phylum Actinomycetota; class Actinomycetes; order Micrococcales; family Microbacteriaceae; genus Curtobacterium; species Curtobacterium sp. MCSS17_005. The sequence continues at coordinate 338,126 of NZ_CP126258.1, read as the reverse complement.
TAGCTCGTCTCGCCGTGGTCGGGGGCGGGGTCCATCGCACTCGCCAGCCCGGACCCCTGCTGGGTCTGCGCGGGGAACGGCGGACGGGGGAACTGGTCGCGCGGGTCCTGCTTGTCGAGCTGGCTCATGGGCCCATCGTGCTCGCGCCGGCCTCGCGGCGGTCCAGCGAACCGGACATCCGTGGAACGATCTCCCGGACGGCGGACCTGTGGAGGAACCGACGGCTCCGGGCACGCACGCGTGCGGGCGGGCATCATGTGCGCATGAGGTCGATCTGGAAGGGCTCCATCGCGTTCGGGCTCGTCAACGTGCCCATCAAGGTCTACGCGGCCACCGAGACGCACGACGTGTCCCTGCACCAGGTCCACGACGAGGACAAGGGCCGCATCCGGTACAAGCGGGTGTGCGAGTTCGGCCACGAGGTCGAGTACGCGGACATCCAGCGCGCCTACGACGACGGCGACAAGACCGTGGTGCTCACGGCGGACGACTTCAAGCAGCTCCCCGAGGAGCAGTCGCACGAGGTCGAGGTGCTCGAGTTCGTGCCCGTCGAACAGGTCGACCCGATGATGTTCGAGAAGACCTACTACCTCGAGCCCGACTCGCGCTCGCCGAAGGCGTACGTGCTGTTGCGCGAGACCCTAGCGAAGACCGACCGCTTGGCGATCGTGCAGTTCACCCTGCGGCAGAAGACCCGGCTCGGGGTGCTCCGGGTGCACGACGAGGTCATCCTGCTGCAGGGGCTGCTCTGGGGCGACGAGGTCCGCGCCGCCGACTTCAAGACCCTCGACACGACGGTGAAGGTCAGCGCCAACGAGCTGAAGATGTCGTCCTCGCTCGTCGAGAGCATGTCCACCGACTTCGACCCCGACCGCTACACCGACTCCTACCAGGAGGAACTGCAGCAGCTGATCGACGCCAAGCTCGAGGCGGGCGACGACATCGACACCGAGAAGACCTTCGGCGAGCAGCAGGACGACGAGGACGACGACGAGGGCGGTGACGTGCTCGACCTGATGGCCGCCCTGCGTGCGTCCGTCGACAAGAAGCGGACAGGAGGCTCGGGGTCGCGTTCGTCGTCGACCTCACGGTCGTCGTCGGGTTCTGCCTCGGGCACGTCCGGCTCGGGCTCGTCCGGCTCCGGCAGGAAGGCACCGGCGAAGAAGGCGCCCGCCAAGAAGGCTGCCGAGAGCACGACGGAGAAGGCCCCCGCGAAGACGGCGCCGAAGAAGGCACCGGCGAAGAAGGCGCCCGCCAAGAAGCCCGCCGCGAAGAAGCAGGCGAGCTGACCGCTCCCGGGTCAGTCCGCGGTCGACCCGCCGCCCGCCAGGTGCTCGAGCGTGGCGAACACCTCGGCGTACTGCCGGCGGAGCGCTGCCCACCCGGCGCCGGTGTCGATCGACTCCGGGTGCTCGACGGGCACCGCGTACCCGTGCTGTGCCCGCGGGACCGGGTCGCCCGGCAGCCGGAGCTCCCGGGTGAAGGCGCCGCTCGCCGCCTCGAAGGTCAGGGTGGGTGACGCGACGTTCCGGCCCCAGTCCGCGGACGGCCACGACATGAACGCGACGTGCCGCATCCCCTCGGCGGGATCGGTCGCCGAGACGTAGCAGCCGTGGTGGTCCTCACCCGGGGACAGGATCGTGTACGTGCCGTTGTCCCGGCGGCGGCGGTGGTGATGGACATCACCGACACCGTCGGCCATCGAGCTGGAGAAGCGGTGCGCTCCGCCGGAGGACTCGTTCAGCCGGCCGACGACCGGTCGTCCGCTCGGTCGTTCGCTCGGTCGGCGTCACGCTCGGTCCGCCGCAGGCCGAAGGGCAGGGCGGTCCACAGTGCCGCCGTGCCCACGAAGACCGCGACCCCACCGATTACACCTCCTGCGCCACCGAGCACCACGTCGAAGACGAAGTAGACCGTCCCCGAGAAGAGCAACGCGCTCGCGATGAGTGCGGCGAGCAGGATGACGTTGCCGGCACGGACCAGGTCGTGCTTCTGTCGCTGCCGGAAGACCAGCCGGTGCGTCGCCACGGCCGACAGCGCCACGACGGTCACGACGACGGCCAGGACGACCAGAACGAGGTAGACCGTCTCCTGCCGGTCGGACAGGTCGGTGAACCGCTGCTGGAACGGCAACGTCAGCAGGAACCCGGCGAGGATCTGCGTCCCGGTCTGCACGATCCGGAGCTCTTGCTGGATGTCGACCCAGTTCCGGTCCCACCGTTCCGTCGGCGTCTCGTGCCGGCCGCGCTCGGTCTCGCTCATACCGCGAACCTACTCACTGGCGCGTCGACGACCGACGAGCTGCGACACGAGCCGGAAACACGGGTCCGGGACACTGGTCGGATGACTCCACAAGAGCCTGGGAGCCTGCAGTCGTCATCCGGGACAGCAGGCCCGCCCGTCACCGTCTCCGTCACCCGCCTGGTCGAACCCGATCGCATCCCCGAGGTCACCCGCTGGGTGCAGTCCGGGGTGAACCTGGCGAACCGCTACCCCGGCTTCCTCGGCTCGGGATGGGTGCGTTCCACCGCGCAGTCCCGCGAGTGGCACATGCTCTACCGGTTCGCCGACCACGATTCGCTGGCCACGTGGGAGAACTCAGACGACCGGCTGCGCTGGCTCGACCTGGGCCGTGACCTGGTGGTGGAGTCCCGCGTCGAGAAGCGCACCGGCATCGAGGGCTGGTTCGACGTCCCGCAGGACGCCCCGGCCTCGAGCGCTCCCCCGCGGTGGAAGCAGTCCGTGAGCATCTGGCTCGGCTTCTTCCCGGTGAACCTCGCGTTCACGTACCTGATGGCCTGGCTCGTCCCAGCGTTCGCGCACGTCGCGATCCTGCCCCGGGTGCTCATCACGACCGTCGTGCTCACGCCGATCATGACGTTCTGGGTGCTGCCGTTCGTGACGAAGCTGATCCGTCCGTGGCTGCTCGCTCCGCCGAGGTCCGAGCGGGTCTAGCCGACGACCCCGAGCGGTACGGGCCCGTCGTGGCCGAGGGCGTCCCATCCGATCTGCAGCATGTGCGGCCGGGCCTCGGCGGCGGAGGCTTCGGTCTCGTACGTCAGCGCGAGCATCACGATCGCACCGAACGCCCCGGAGACCCGTGCCCGCCGGTCGAGCGGGGTGGCCGTGGCGTCGGCCATGTCGATGCCGAACACGTCGAGGAGCGTCGCTGCGACCGGTTCGAGCCGGACGCCGACGTCGGCCCCGCGCCGCAGGGTGAACGCCGCGAGCGCGAGTTCCGCCCACCCCGGCCGAGCGAGAGCGAGGTCGGCGATCCCCGCGAGCGCCGCGGCGTCGCGGGCCTCCCCCGCGGGGACGGCGGCGGCAGCTGCCCGGATCGCCTCGGTCTGCGCCGTGCACTGCGCGAGCGCGGCCTCGACGAGCAGCTCCTTGCTCGTGAACCGGGCGAGGATGCCCGCCTTCGAGTAGCCGGCCTGGTCGGCGACGGCCTGCACGGCGGTGTCCTTGATGCCGCGGCGGGCGATGAGTCCGGCGGTGATGTCCAGGACGCCCCCGTTGATCTCCTCGGCGGAGGGCCGAGCGCGGCGCGGAGGGCGGCTCACGCGCGAACCGCCGAGGCCCGTGCCGTCCAGGGGCGCCGGCTCCCCGCGACCAGCAGGGTGATCCCGGTCATGAGCTCCCACGTGACGATCGTGTACACGGACGCACGCTCCCACACGCCGTCGGGGAGCACCTCGATCACCGTCGACGACGAGTCCACGACGAGCATCACGAGGGAGACGAGGCCGACGATCCCGAGCACGACGCTCGCGATCCGGTAGGCCACCGGTGCCCGCAGCGCCCCGGACCCGATGCCAGCGGTGATCGCCACGAGGTTGCCGGTCGTGATCGCTGCCGCGGCGCCGAGCACGTGGAACACGATGGTGCCACCGTCGGTGCTCGTCTGGCTGCCGTGGAACGAGCCGACCAGGACCATCCCGACCAGGTGGACCACGGCGAGGGCCGCGGTGGCCACCCGCGCACGGCGGGACGCGGCGCGGAACACCACGACGGCGAGCACCGCTGCGATCCCGAACAGGACGCCCTGCCCGATGAACGTGGTGTTCATGAGCACGTGCAGCGGTGAGTCGATCGACCGCCCCTGGAACGTGCCGACGTCGGGGACGCCGAGGTCCGAGATGTAGTTCGTCGCGTAGTTGTAGCCGGGGAACGCCGACGCCGAGACGGCTTCGCCGACGAGCCAGCCGATCCCCGCCACCGTCCAGAGCGTGGAGGGGACGAGGGTACGGCGAGTGTCCATTCCGGTCATGAACTGACCATATCGGTCACTACTGGGAGTTGCCGAGCACCGACAGCTGGTCGAGCCGCTCGAGGATGACGCCCTCGCGGAGCGCCCACGGGCAGATCTCGAGCGCCGGCAGGTCGAAGATGTCCAGGCACGCCTCGGCGACGAGCGCCCCGGGCACCACCTGGTGTGCGCGGCTCGCCGAGACGCCCGGCAGCGCCGCGAGTTCGTCGACCGACATCGTGAGCAGCTCCGGCAGGCGCTGCCGCAGCACGTCGCCGTCGAGGGCACGGGGCACGAGCGGTCCGGCGGCGGACGGCGCGGCTCCGCAGATGCGGGCGATCGACCGGAACGTCTTCGAGGTCGCCACGGCCCGGTCCGGTCGGCCCGAGCGGAGCAGCCGTCCGGCGTCGCGGGCGATCTCGACGCGGATCTCGTGCCGGATGCGGCGGACGTCGTCCTCGGTCGGGGTGCCCGCGGCGAAGTACGAGCGTGCGAGTCGTGCGGCGCCGATCGGCATCGACCACGCGACGTCCGGTGCCTCGTCGGCACCGCCGGCGATCTCGAGCGAGCCACCGCCGATGTCGAAGACCGCCAGGCGACCGGCGGACCAGCCGAACCAGCGGCGCACGGCCAGGAACGTCAGCCGCGCCTCGTCAGAACCGGACAGGACGGCCAGCTCGACCCCGGTGGACGACTCGACGTGGGCGAGCACGGCCTCGGAGTTGCCGGCGTCACGGACCGCCGACGTGGCGAACGCGAGCATGTCCTCGCAGCCGCGTTCCTCGGCGACGCGGACGGCGTCGGCGACGAAGGTGGTCAGGGCGTCGATCCCCTGCTGCGTCACCGCGCCCGAGGCGTCGAGGTGCTCGGCCAGCCGCAGCGGCTGCTTGAACGAGGACGCCGGCAGCGGCGCGGCGCCGCCGTGGGCGTCCACCACGAGCAGGTGGCCGGTGTTGGACCCGATGTCGAGGACTCCCACGCGCATGGGCTCAACGCTAGTGGGCCGCGCAGTCACCCCACGGCCGGGAGGCCCGTCCTACGCCCGCAGGAACGCCTCCAGCTCGGCGGTGGTCGGGTACGAGGCCTGTGCGCCCGGCTTGGTCGCGGCGTACGCCCCGACCCCCACGGCGAACCGAGCCGCGTCGACGAGGGTGTCCCCCGCGGCCAGACGCAGCGCCACCGCACCCATGAAGGCGTCACCGCAGCCCGTGGTGTCCACCGGCTCGACCCGGACGGCGTCGATCGACACCGGCTCGGCACCCCCGTCGTGCACGACGCAGCCGGCACCACCACGGGTGACGATCGACCGGGCGACGCCGTGGTCACCGAGCGCCGCGGCCTCGTGCTCGTTCACCAGCAGGACGTCGGTCAGCTCGAGGAGCTCGCCCGGCACGGCACCGAACGGCGACAGGTTCGTGAGCACCGTGACCCCGGCGGCGTGCGCGGCCCGGGCGGCGGCGAGGACGACGTCGATCGACACCTCGAGGCAGAGCCCCAGCACCGCGGCGCCGGCGAAGACGTCGGCCGGCACGTCGTCCGGCGTCAGCGTGCCGTTCGCCCCGGCGGAGATCACGATGGTGTTCTCGCCTGCGGCGTCGACCGTGATGACGGCGGTGCCGGTCGCGACGCCCTCCCGGATCGCGACGTGCGTCGTGTCGACACCCGCAGCCGCGACGGAGTCGCGGAGCAGCACACCGTTCCCGTCGTCGCCGACCGCACCGATCATGCGCACCGTGCCCCCGAGCCTCCCGGCAGCCACCGCCTGGTTGGCGGACTTGCCCCCGGGCAGGATCGCGAGGTCGGAGCCCTGCAGGGTCTCACCGGGCTGGGGGAAGCGCGCGGTGCGGACCACCAGGTCCGCGTTGAGCGACCCGACGACGACGATGCTCTCGGTCAACGGACGGTCTCCTTCTGCGGGGCGACGGACGTGGTCTCGGCACCCTCCGGACGGGGGATGAGGAACGAGATCGCGAGCGCGACGGTCGTGATCGCGGCCCCGAGCAGCATGCCACCGGAGTACCCGGCGGTGCCCGCGGAACCGCCGACGCCGAGCGCGATCTGCAGCGCGGGCAGGACGGCGAAGCTGACCCCGGCGCCGAGGTTGAACGCACCGGCGTTCAGGCCCGGCAGGAACCCGGGGTTCGACTCCGGCGACAGCACGATGCCCAGGCCGTTCAGGATGATGTTCGCGATGCCGGCGTAGGTGATGCCGATCAGCACCGTCGCGGTGACCAGCACGGGCAGCGAGTGCACGCCGACCAATGCCATCAGGACGGTCGAGACGATGCTGCCGATCAGCCCGACGCGCAGGACCGCGCGGTACCCGATGGTCGGGGCGAGGCGCCCGGCGAAGGGTCCGACGATCCATCCGACCAGCGCGTACGGGGTGAGGAACACGAGCGACGCCAGGTCGGGTTCCATGCCGAAGCCGGCGTCACCGTTCTGCGCGAGGCTCGTGACGAGTCCGTTGACCACGGCGAAGACGCCGGTCATCGTCAGGAACGTCGTCGCCAGGAGCGCCCAGGTCGCACGGCGCTTCAGGAACCGGGTCTCGACCAGGGGTTCCCGCACCCGCGACTCGACGGCCCAGAACACGGCGAAGGCGACGAGCGCGACGACGACGCCACCGACCACGAGCACGGGGTTCGCCGCGCCGAGCTTGCCGGCCTCGTTGAACGCCGTGAGCAGCGCACCGACGCTCACCACGAGGGGCACGACGCCGACCCAGTCCATCCGGGTGCCGGCCGAGGGCTTCGACTCGACCCCCCAGACGGCGACCAGGAGCAGGGCGATCACGGTGACGACGGCGATGACCCAGAAGATCCCGCGGAACCCGAAGTTCGTCGCGATCCACCCGCCGGCCAGGGCGTCGACGCCCGCGATGCCGCCGTTCACCGCGGTCAGCAGCCCGAGGGCGGCACCGTAGCGCTTCGGGTCGCTGATCTCGTTGCGCAGGACGAGCAGGCAGATGGGGACGACCGGACCGGTGACGCCCTGGATGATGCGACCGGCGAACAGCATCGGCACGTTCACCGCGAGCGCGGCGACGATGCTGCCGACGAGCATCACGGCGAGCATGCCGATCAGGACGCGCTTGCGGCCCACGATGTCGGACAGCCGCGGCAGGAACAGTGAGAACAGCGCCGCGAGGGTGAAGTACAGGGTCTGCGACAGGCCGATGGTGGCGTCGTCGGTGTCGAGCTCGCGCGCCATCGTGACGAGGGCGGGGCTGAGCATGCTCGCGTTCAGCTGGAACGCGATGCACGCGGCGAGGAGCGCAGCTGTGAGGGCGCCGATCGACTTCTTCGTCGAGGTGGTGGTCATGGGGGTTCAGCGCTCCGGGGTCGTGGTGATGCCGGCTTCGACGGCGTCGGCGGCGGCACGTGGGGTCCAGCCGGTGTCGGCCGTCTCGCCGATGCGCTCGAGGGCGTCGACGACGAGGTCCCAGAACCGGCCGTGGTCGAGCTCCATCGCGGCGCTCGTGCGGCAGTCCTCGGGTGCGGGGGCGCGGAAGTCGGCGACGGTCATGCCGAGGGTCAGCGCGCCCTGGGTCTCGACGTGGATCGGGACCTTCACGGCGCGGACGATCGTGGGGTCGATCACGTAGGCGACGGCGCAGGGGTCGTGGACCGGCGGGGCGTCGAAGCCCTGGGCGTCCTTGTAGGTCTGGCCGAAGAAGTCGAGCAACTCACCGACGAACGCGGCGGGGGCGGTGCCGACGCCCGCGATGCGCGCGGCGACCTCGGGGGTGGCCAGGGCCTGGTGCGTCAGGTCGAGGCCGACCATCACGACGTCCCAACCGGCCTCGAACACGATGGCCGCGGCCTCGGGGTCGATGACGATGTTGAACTCCGCGACCGGGCTCCAGTTGCCGACGTGCACGCCGCCGCCCATGAGCACGACCTGCTTGACGCGCTCGACGATGCGGGGCTCCTTGCGGGCGGCGAGGGCGATGTTCGTCAGGCCGCCGGTCGGCACGAGGGTGACCGTGCCGGGCTCGTGGGCCATCACGGTGTCGATGATCAGGTCGACGGCATGGCGCTCGTCGAGGTCGAACGACGGCTCGGGGAGCATCGGGCCGTCCAGGCCGCTCTCGCCGTGGATGTCCGGTGCGACCTCGATCTGGCGCAGCAGCGGGCGGGCGGCTCCGGCGGCGAACGGCACCCCGGTGATGCCGGCGATGCGGGCGACGGCCAGGGCGTTGCGGGTGACCTTCGGCAGGGTCTGGTTGCCGACGACGGTGGTCACCGCGAGCAGGTCGATGGCGGGGCTGCCGTGGGCGAGCAGGAGCGCCACGGCGTCGTCGTGGCCGGGGTCGCAGTCGAGGATGATCTTCGCGGCGGGCTGGGTCGCATCGGGCACGCTGGGCGCTCCACTTCTTCGGGGAATCGAGGTGAGTGCTCGACGTGGTGGGGATCCACGGGCCGGCAGAGCGCTGGCGACGCGGCGCGTCAAGCGTTTGACATCGAAACACGTCAAACGCTTGACGTCAAGTTCGACCACCACGCTCGCTAGCATCGAGGAGTGCCCTCCCCCGCCGCCCCGAGCCGTCGTGTGACCGCTGCGATGGTGGCCGAGCGTGCGGGCACGAGCATCGCCACGGTCTCCCTCGTCGTGAACGGCAAGGACCGCGGGCGGGTCTCCGCCCCCATCGCCGCACGGGTCCGCGGCGCCGTGGACGACCTCGGCTACGTCGTCGACCACGCCGCCAGCTCGCTGGCCCGCGGCAGCGGTGACCTCGTCGTGTTCATCGCCCCCGACCTGTCGAACCCGTTCTTCGCCGAGGTCATCCGTGGCGTCCGCGACACCCTGGGCGACCGGTTCCAGCTCGTGCTCTCCGTCACCGAGCGGGGTGCACAGCCCGTCGCGGCCGACGTCCGGCGCTTCGAACGGCTCCGGCCAGCCGGCATCCTGGTCGACGCCCCCGCCGCCGACGAGCCGATGTCGGCGAGCGTCCCCGTGGTGCTGCTCGACGCCCCCGGCGGCCCCGAGGCGGTCAACTACGACCTCTCCACCGGCGTGCACGACCTCGTCGCCCACCTGCACGACCAGGGGCACCGGCACGTGGGCTACCTCGACGGCACCTCGCGGGCGGCGACGTTCGGCGTGCGCCGCGAACTGTTCGAGCAGGCCTGCGCGGACGCCGGCATCACGGTCTCCGAGGTCACCGCCCGTGCCGACCTGACCGTGGAGGCCGCGGCCTCGGCCACCGAGCACGTCATCGAGGCCTGGCAGGACGACGACGTCACCGCCGTCGTCGCGGCCGCGGACACCCTGGCCTACGGAGTCCTGCGGGTCGCCGGCGCGCTCGGCATCGCCGTCCCCGGCGCACTCGCGGTCGCGGGCTTCGACGACCTGCCGTCGTCGTCGGTCACCGCGCCGGCCCTGACGAGCGTGGCGCTGCCCGGTGCCGACCTCGGTCGGGCTGCAGCACTGCGGCTCCTCGCGACGCTCGACGGCACGGCCGCCGAGCCCGCAGCCCTGCCGACGCGGCTCGTGCCGCGCGCGAGCACCGGCGCGTAGCGCCGGATCACCGCGACCTCACGCGCTCAGCGACAGCTCATGCGCGCTGGAACGCGTGAGGTGTCGCTCAGCACGAAACGCCGGCCGCGGCAGTGAGCGCGACCGGGCGACGGACGGGAGGCGCGGTGCCAGCTGGCACCGGGCCTCCCGTCCGTCGGTCGGTCGCGTCTACCGGTCGGTGTCCCGCCCCGGTGCGGAACCCTCCGGAGCCGCAGCGTGCTCCGCACGCGCCGCACGCTGCGCCCGCTCGAGCTCATCGGCCTCCTCGCCGCCGACGGCCTCGCCACGGGCGACCATGCCGGCCGTGTCGGAGAGCTTGATCTGCGGCAGGAAGAGCGCGAGCAGGAACGCCACCGCGATGAACGGCAGCAGGTACCAGAACACCGGTGCGAGCGAGTCGGCGTAGGCGTTCACGACGCCGTCCTGCACCGCCGGCGGCAGGCCCGCGACGGTCGCCGGGTCGATGCTCCCCGCCGAGGACGCCGCATCGGTCGCCGACCCACCGGCACCGCGGAACACGTCGGTCAGCGACGTCGTGAGCCGCGCGGTGAAGAGCGCACCGAAGACGGCGGTGCCGAGGGAGGCACCGACCTCGCGGAAGTAGTTGTTCGTCGACGTGGCGGTCCCGACCTGCTCGGCGGGCACGGCGTTCTGCGCGACGAGGACGACCACCTGCATGATCAGGCCGAGCCCCGCACCGAAGACGAACAGGTACGCGCAGATCAGCCAGATCGGGGTGTCCGCCGCCAGCTGGGTCATCGCGAGCATCGCGATGGCCACCAGGACCGTGCCGACGATCGGGAACATCCGGTAGCGCCCGGTCTTGGTGATCAGGACACCCGAGGCGATCGACGTGCCGATCAGGCCGGCCATCATCGGCAGCATCAGCAGGCCGGAGACCGCGGCCGAGGTGCCCGAGGCCATCTGCAGGAACGTCGGGACGAAGCCGATCGCGGCGAACATGCCGATACCGAGCACGAGGCCGATGCCGGTCGCCAGCAGGAAGGTGCGGTTGCGGAAGAACGACAGCGGGAGCACGGGGTCCTGGGCACGGGACTCGACGAACACCAGGAGCGCTGCCGAGACGACGAGACCGGCGAACCAGGCCCAGGTCTCGGGGGCGTCCCAGCCGTGGTCCTTGCTGCCACCGAACTCCGAGAAGAACACCAGGCACGTGGTCGCGGCGGACATGAACAGCACGCCGAGGACGTCGATGCGCTTCGTCGCCTTCTTGTTCGGCAGGGTCAGCGCGAACCACGCCACGAAGAACGCCGCGATGCCGACCGGGATGTTGATGTAGAACGCCCAGTTCCAGGTGAGGTGGTCCACGAAGAAGCCACCGAGCAGCGGGCCACCGATGGCGGACAGGCCGAAGATCGCACCGAGCGGGCCGAGGTACTTGCCGCGCTGCGAGGCCGGGACGATGTCCGCGATGATCGCCTGCGACAGGATCATCAGGCCGCCGCCGCCGAGCCCCTGCATGGCGCGGAACGCCACGAGCTGCGTGAAGTCCGTGGCGAACGCACACCCGGCCGACGCGATGGTGAACAGCGCGATCGCGATGAGGAACAGGTTGCGGCGACCGAGGACGTCGCCGAACTTGCCGTAGACGGGCATCACGATGGTGGAGGCGAGCAGGTACCCGGTCGTCAGCCAGGCCTGGTGCGCGACGCCGCCGAGTTCGCCGACGATTGTCGGCATCGCGGTGGAGACGATGGTCTGGTCGAGGCTGGAGAGCAGCATCCCCGCGATCAGGGCGGAGAAGATGATCCAGATGCGACGCTGCGTCAGGAGCAGCGGGCCGTCGGAGCCTGGGCGGGCACGCTTGGTGGTGCCCGGCGCGGTGGCGCTCATGTGGTGTGTTCCCGTTCGGTCGTGGTGACCGCCCTGAGCAGGCGGAGGTTCTCGGTGAGCAGCGCGTCGAACGTCGGCCCGGTGGCCTCGTCGAACGCGTCGTCGAAGTACTCGGTCGCGGTGGCCTTCATCAAGGCGGCCGCAGCCTCGGTGACCAGGCGCGGTCGGCGGTCGGCGGGGTCGTCCCACCCGAACCGTCGCCGCAGGGCCACGGTGATCCGGGCGAGCTGCACGTCGGTCGCCGACAGGAACCGTGCGACGAGTGCCGGCTCCCGCTCGAACACGCGGCGGACCAGGGCCTCGTCGGCGCGGGCGATGCCGACCCGGTGGAACTGGTCGATCGCCAGCGCGACGATCGAGCCGAGGGGATCGAGTTCGCCGGGGACGATCCCGCCTGCGGCGTAGGCGTCGATCGCCTCGACGTCGGCGTTGAGCTCGATGCCGAGCACGGCGTCGTCCTTCGACCCGAAGTGGTTGAAGAACGTGCGGCGCGACACCCCGACGGTCTCGCAGAGCTGCTCGATCGTGAACCCGTGCAGCCCGTGTTCGACCGTCGCCCGACGTGCCTCGACGATCATGCGTCGGCGCAGCGCGCGGGTGCGTTCGGTGGTGCTCACCGAGCTAGAATTGCACTCTCCTGCCGAAAGTGCAATACGGGAAGGGGCCGGGCTACAGGGCCTTCTCGAAGCAGAACGACCACGGCATGGTCGCGACGTAGGGCTCGTAGACCGCGATCTGGTCCCAGCCGGTCTTGCGGTAGAGCGCCACGGCGTCGGGCTGCTTGTCGCCGGTCTGCAGGATGAGCCGCGGGGCACCGAGTTCGCGACCGACGCGCTCGCACTCGTCGAGCAGCGCGGTGGCCGCACCCTTGCCACGCGCGGAGGCCAGCACGATGAGCCGCTTCAGTTCGACCTCGTCGCCCAGACGTCGGACCGCGATGTGCCCGACCGACTCGCCGGACTCGTCGACGGCCAGGATCGACGTGACGACGGTCGACGGGTCGACGCTCAGCGCACGACCCCGCTCGGCGGTGACCGCCGGGTCCTCGCCGGCGTTCGCCGACCCGTAGCGCTCGTGCATCTCGTCGTCCATGCGGGCGCGGAGCACCACGCTGCGGGGGTCGTCCCAGGACACGCGTTCGATCGTGATCACGAACGTCGATCCTGGCACGGGCGCCCGACGACGCGGAAACCGAGGCGCCCGTCGGGCGCAACCGGCGGCCCGTCAGGCGCGACCGGCGCCGCCCGTCGGGCGCGACCGGCACCGCCCGTCAGGCGCGCTGGCCGAGTGCCGCGATCGGGCCCTCGCCGGCGCGGAACGCCGCGAGCACGGCCGCCGCGTCGTCGTACACCTCGGCCGCCCCGGCACCGCGGAGCTCGTCGCCGCCGATGCCGCCGGTCATCACGCCGACGCACCGGACCCCCACCTTGCCGGCGGACTCGACGTCCCACATGGCATCCCCGACCATCACGGCGTCGTCGGCGGAGACCCCGGCCTTGTCGAGCGCGACCCGGATGATGCCGGGGTCCGGCTTCGCCTGCTCGACGTCCTCGGAGCTGGTCTCGGCGGTGACCCACTCGCCCGCGTCGAGCAGGTCGCGCAGGCGGGCGAGTTCATGCTCGGGCGCGCTGGTCGCCAGGACCACGGCGTGCCCGGCCTCGGCGACGGCCTGCAGGAGTTCGCGTGCACCCGGCAGCAGCCGGAGCCGCGGCATCTGCTCGGCGTAGTAGGCGGTGTGGAACTGCTTGGCGGTGTCGCGGGTCTCCTGGGACGCGTCCGGCAGCAGCGTCTCGAGCAGCTTCGCCGAGTCCATCCCGATCGCGCGGTGGATCCGCCAGGCGTCGACGGACTCCCCCGCCGCCAGGAACGCCCGCCACCACGCGTCGATGTGCGCGTAGTTCGAGTCGGCGAGGGTGCCGTCGATGTCGAAGAGGACTGCTGTCGTGGGTGCGTCGGCCATCCCACCATGCTGCTCGGGAGGCCCGGATCGCCTCCCAGGGGCCGCCCGCGTCCGTCAGACGGTGATCGTCTCCCCCGCAGGCAGGATCAGGACGGGCACCGGCCCGAGACCGTCCGGGCCGAGGAAGCGCGCGGCGGACTGCTGGCCGAGCTCGCTCAGCATCGCCTCGTGGATCTGCACGGCCCGTTCCGGCGCCACGGCGCGCACGTAGTCGACGGCCTGGGCGGTGTTCGTCCACGGGCCGCTCGTCGGCAGCAGCAGGGTCGGCACCGGGACGCCGGGCTCGAGGTACGCGTCGCCCGGGTGGAACACCGCGTCGTCCACCAGGTAGCCGACGTTCGCAGTGGAGGGGATGTCGGGGTGGATGACCGCGTGCTGCTCGCCGAAGACCCGGACGGAGAACGGTCCGACGGTGATCGTGTGGCCGGCGTGCACCGCTGCGACCCGGCCGTGGTGTTCGCCGAGATGCTCGACGACGGTCTCCGGACCGCGGACGACGAGGTCCGGGTTCGCGGCGAGCCCCGCGCGCAGGGCGTCGATGTCGAAGTGGTCGGGGTGGTCGTGCGTGACGAGGACGCCCGCGGCGCCGCGGACGAGGTCGACGGCCTCGGGCGTGAACACCCCGGGGTCGATGACGAGGGTGACGCCGTCCTGCTCGAGGACGACGGTGGCGTGGTTGTACTTCGTCAACTCCATGCACACAACTGTACAGCCGTGTTGTACTTCTGCAGCTGCCGAGAAGGTGAGGGGTCGTTCAGTCGGCCCGGCGGGCGACCCGCTCGAACAGTTCGGGCAGACGGCGCAGCAGCGCACGCTCCTCGGCGTCGGTCTCCTCGCGGATCGCGTCGGCCAGCCAGTCCGTGCGGGCGTCCATGTCCCGCTGCAGCGCGGCCCGGCCGGCGTCCGTGATCCGGATGACCGACGCCCGGCGGTCGGTGTCCGACGCCGTCCGGTCGACGTACCCGAGTTCGGCCAGTTCGCCGACCGTGCGGGACTGCCCCTGGTGCTTCACCCCGCGGCGGCGCGCGAGTTCCGCGATCGTCATCGGGCCCTCGCGGTGCAGGAACCCGAGGGTGGTGGTGTGCGTGGCCGGCAGCGCGTCCGCCGCGCGGCGTGCGGCACGCACGACCCGGCCGATGGACTGTCGGAGCTCCGCAGCGAGCTCGTCGATCGGGTCCATGCCCGGAACGCTACCGCTTCACGGACAGGAGGCACGGTGCCAGCTGGCACCGTGCCTCCCGTCCATCGGGTTCCGCTCAGCTGCTGCGGACGTCGTCCGCCGCACCCTGCGCGTTGTCCTTGACGTCGGACGCAGCCCCCTGCGCCTCGCCCTTGACCGTCTGCGCGGCGTCCTGCGCGGTCCCCTTGAGGTCCTGCGCGTGCTCCTTCGCCACGTCGCCGAGCTGCGAGCCGACGTCCTTCGCCTGCTCCTTGACCTCGTCGACGAGCGGTGCAGCCTTGTCCTTCAGCTCACCGGCGAGCTCTTCTTCCTTCTCGGTGGTCGGCAGGAGCGACGACACCAGCCAACCGGCACCGAACGCGATGAGGCCGACGGCCAGCGGGTTGCCCTTCGCCTTCTCGACGCCCTTCTGCGCGACGTCCTTCGCCTGGCCGGTCGCGCCCGAGGCGGAACCGGAGGCGCTCGAGCGGGCCGACTGGGCCGCGCCCATCACGGACTCACGGACGTCCTGGAACCGGCCCTTCACCTTCTCGCTCTGGCGGTGGGCGATGGACGACGGGCTGACCTTGTCGGCGAGGGCGTCGACGTCGGAGCCGAGTTCGCCGCGGGTGCGCTCGATGTCGGCGCGGATCTCGTCTGGGGTGCTCATGGCTTCCTCCCGGTGTTGGGCTTGAGTGTCTCGGGGACTTCCTTGGCGGTCTCGACCGTCTGCGGGGCGCCCTTGATCTCCTTGATCTCCTTGCGCCCGCGGACGGCCAGGATCGCGGCGACGATCGCGTAGACGACCGCGATGATCAGGGCGGACCAGGCGTTGCCGATCAGGTAACCGAGGCCCCACCACGCTGCGATCGACAGGAACAGCAGGGCGAACACGGCGGTGAGTCCGGCGCCGCCGAACATCCCGCCCGCCTTGCCGGCCTTCTTCGCGGAGTCGGTCAGCTCGGCCTTCGCGAGGGCGACCTCCTGCCGGAACAGGCTGGAGAGGTCACGCGACACGTCGGACAGCAGCTCACCGAGCGGTGTGGTCGCAGCGCGCTCCTCCGGCGTCGGTTCGCCCAGGGGTGTCGCGCCGGGGACGGACTGGCTCATACGCCGCTCCCCGATCCGGTGGTGCCGTCGCCGGCCTCCTTCTCGTGCTTGACCTCGGTCGCGAGCGCCTTGGTCAGGCGTCCGGCCAGCAGGCCCGCGCCGGCAGCGATCGCGATGAAGGTGCCGGGACGCTTCGCGGCGAAGGTCTTCACCTCGTCGAGCAGGGAGCCCGGGTCGCGGTTCTCGAGGAACCCGGCGGCCGAGGTCGCGCGGCCCGACAGGTCGCGGACGACCTTCGAGGCGACGCCCTGCTCGTCGTCGTTCTCGGCCATGCGGCCGAGCTGCTCGCCGAGGGAGCGGAGCCCGCCGGCAGCGCGCTGCTGCTGCTCGCCGGCCTGCTGCTTGAGGTTCTCGGACGCCTGGCCGTAGAGCTGCTTGGCGTGGTCGGTCGCCTCGGAGGCGACCTTCGACGCCTGCTCCTTGGCGGTGCCCGCGACGTTCGCGGCCTTCTCCTTGGCGTCACCGGCGACGTCCTGCGCGGCACCCTTCGCCGCGTCGGCCTTGCCGGAGCCGCTGCCCGAGTCACTGCCGGAGCCGCTGGCGCTGCCCGCGCCGCTGGCGTTGCCAGCGCTGCCGGCGGATGCGGCGGACGGGACGGCGGGGAGCTGCTCGTCGGCCGGGACGGCGTCGAGGGGCGCGTCGAACGGCACCTCGGCGGCGCTGTCGCCGTACGGGTCGTAGGTCCGGGGCGCACCGGGGTCGGTGGGTCGCGCGGCGGGGGTACCGCTGGCGTACGACGGCACCGTCACGCCGGGGGCGACCTCGTGGCCCTCGGAGGCTGCGGTGCGGTCGTGGATGGGCGTCCCGGAGTCGTTCCCGGGTGGGTTCGTGGTCATGGTCGGCCTTCCGGTTGTCGTCGTCCCCGGCGTGCACCGGGGGCGTTTCGCCATCGAACGTGCGCGCTGCCCTCTGGGTCAGGACCCAGGAATGCCGGGAAACGCGGTCCGGCAATCCGCACAGGCGACAACCGGTTGGATCGACGGATGCCCCGTGTCTCGGTCGTGATCCCCGTGCGGGACGACGCCGTGCACCTGCGCCGGTGCCTCGACGCCCTCGCGGCCCAGACCCGGCCGGCCGACGAGGTCGTCGTGGTCGACAACGGCAGCACCGACGACAGCGCGGCGGTCGCCCGGGACGCCGGTGCGGTCGTGCTCACGGAGCCGGTGCGCGGGATCGCCCGAGCCTCGGCGCGCGGCTACGACCAGGCGTCCGGCGACGTCATCGTGCGGCTCGACGCCGACTCCGTCCCACCGCCGTCCTGGATCGCCGACGCGGTCCGGTTGTTGGCCGACCCCGAGGTCGTCGCGGTCACCGGCCCGGGCCGGCCCCGGGGCGGTGGCCCCGTGGTGCGACGACTGTGGGACGCCGTGTACATGGGCCCGTACTTCGTCCTGATGTGGAGCGCGCTCGGGCACCCGCCGCTGTTCGGGTCCGCGATGGCGATGCGCCGATCGACCTGGGCCGCGGTCGGCGGGCGAGCGCATCGTGACGATGCCGAGGTGCACGACGACGTCGACCTGAGCATGCAGCTCGACCCGGCGTGGCGGGTGGTGGCCGACCCCGTGCTCACGGTGCAGGTGTCCGCGCGACCGTTGTCGGGCCTCCCGTCCGTCTGGGTGCGGACGCGACGCGCCTTCCACACGTTCCGGGTGAACGGCCGGCGGGCCAACCCGGTGCGCCGTTGGGCGCGTCGGCTGCGATCGCAGTCGCGGTCGCGGCGGTGGTGGCGCAGCCGCTGACCGACGGGGTCGGGGGACAACGAATCGGTGACGGTCTCAGCCACCGCGGCCCCCGGTCGGTACGTTCGTGAGCGACGGTCACGACCTGACGCGACCGGACGAAGGGGAACCATGCGCCACACGATCACGCTCGCTGCCCTGCTGGCGGCGGGCCTCGCCCTGACCGGCTGCGCGCAGGCCGGACCGGCCGGACCGGCGAGCGACACCGCGACCACCGCAGCCGACCCGACAACGGCGCCGAGCCCGACCGACACCACGACCGCTCCGAACCCCACCGACACCGGGGCCCCGAGCGACGACACCGTCACCGTCCCGGCCAGCTGCACCGACCTGATCACGCCCGGCAAGTGGGACAAGGCATTCGCGTCGGCACCGCTCAACGACCCATCGGTGGTCGGCGACCCGATCGCGATCCCGAAGAGCTCGTTCACCCCGGCGCTGCAGGGCGACGGCAAGCGCCTGTACTGCGTGTGGCGGGAGCCGCAGGCCGACATCTCGTACCTGTCCATCGCGGTCGACGCCGTCGACCCGACCGCAGCCCGCGACGCGCTCGAGCAGCTCTCGGCGAAGGGCTACGACTGCGGCGACGAGTCCGACGGGTACCTGTGCCAGAAGGTCTCGAAGAACTCGCAGTACCCGGTCACGGACGGTGACACGTACTTCACCCGGGGCGACATCGGCATCCACGTCCAGCAGTCGAACATCGAGACGACCGATCTGCTCGACGACGTCGTGGCGAACGTCTTCACGGACTGACGCAGCGGGTCACCGGGCGGGTCGGGACCGCACGTGCGCCCGCTCGCCCTGCGGCCCGTACAGGCACAGCACCTCGGTGACGGAGTCGGTCACGTTCCCCATCCAGTGCGGGGTGTGGGTGTCGAACTCGGCGACCTCACCGGGTCCGAGGTCGAGGTCGTGCTCCCCCAGCACGAGGCGGAGCCGTCCGGACAGCACGTAGAGCCACTCGTAGCCCTCGTGCGTCTTGAGCGACGGCTCCCCACCCGGGGTGTTCGGCGGGAACAGCTGCTTGAACGAGCGCACCCCGCCGGTCCGCTTCGTCAGCGGCACGACGACGCGGCCACCGTGCACCTCGGGCTTCATGTGCACGCGCGGGTCGCCGGTCTGCGGTGCGCCGACCAGGTCGTCGAGGGGCACCTGGTACGCCCGGGCGAGGGGCAGCAGCAGTTCCAGCGTGGGCTTCCGCTGCCCGGACTCGAGTCGCGACAGGGTGCTCACCGAGACCCCCGTCTGCTCGGACAGCGCGGCGAGCGTGACGTCGCGGTGGGCACGCAACGCGCGCAGTCGGGGACCGACCCCGTCGACGACCTCGGCCGTCGTGCGCGGGGCGGTCGCGTCCTGGCTGCCGTGTCCCATGGCGGCCATGTTGCCACAGCGGCAAACTTCGTTGCTGTTCACGCTCGACCCGCCGCATGATCAGCACATGCCTGCACACTTCGACGTCATCGTCATCGGCGGCTCGGCCGCCGGCCTCTCCGCCGCCCTCATCCTCGGCCGTTCGCGGCGCTCGGTGCTCGTCGTCGACTCCGGCGAGCCCCGCAACGCCCCGGCGGCCGGCGCGCACAACTACCTCGGTCACGAGGGCGTCGCGCCCGCCGAGCTGATCCGCATCGGTCGCGACGAGGTCGCCGCCTACGGCGTCCAGGTCACGGCGGGGAGGACCGTGGCCACGTCCGCCACGACCGGTGACGGTCACGACCCGGTCGGCTTCTCGGTCACGCTGGACTCCGGCGCGGTCGTCACGGCGCGCAGGCTGGTCGTCGCCTCCGGCGCCGTGGACGTCCTGCCGGAGGTCCCGGGCCTGGCCGAGCAGTGGGGGCGCGGGGTCGTGCACTGCCCGTTCTGCCACGGGTGGGAGATCCGCGACCAGCGGATCGGGGTCCTGGTCACGACGCCGAACGGCGCACACCACGCGCTCATGTTCCGGGCGCTGAGCGATCGGGTGACCGCGTTCCTGACCGATCCGGCCCTGATGGACGACACCGCCCTGGCCGGTTTGGCCGCCCGCGGTGTCTCGGTGGTTCAGGGACCGGTCGCCGCCGTGGTCTCCGACGGCGACCGGCTGACCGGGGTCCGGCTCGGCGACGGGTCGTTCGTCGAGCTCGATGCCCTGGCCACGGCGAGCCGGCCCGAGGCGCGGGTAGGGTTCCTGTCCGGGCTCGGACTCGCCGCGACCGACCAGTTCATGGGCGACCACCGGTTCGCGACGGCGCTGACCGTGGACGCCGCCGGGCAGACCGCCGTGCGCGGGGTCTACGCAGCCGGCAACGTGACGGCCCCGATGGCGACGGTCATCGCGTCGGCGGCTGCCGGCACCCAGACGGGCGCGGCGGTGCACGGCGACCTGGTGCAGGCCGACCTGGCGGCGGCGCTGGCGGGGGTGGGTGCCGGCTCGGGCGCGGCCGATGTTTCGCGCTGAGCGACAGTTCGCGGGGCCGGGCGGGCGTGCAGTGTCGGTGAGCGCGAAATCCGGGCTCGGTCAGTCGACGCGGTAGCCGGCCTGTGCAGCCAACAGCGGCGCGAGCGTGTACAACTGGTCGGCACCGATCGTGGCCCCGCGGAACCCCTCGAGCCGCTCGACCCGATCGAGGTCCGCTCCACGCAGGTCCACGTGGTCGATGCGGGTGTTCGACCCCTCGGCGGCGCGGATGCTGCTGCCGTCGAACGACACCCGCAGCAGCTTCGCGTCGGCGATGTCGAGCTCGTCGATGACGCAGTCGCGGAACACCACGTCGGTGATCGTCGAGCCGCGCAGGTTCACGAACCCGAACTTCATGCCGACGAATTCCACGCCGCTCAGCCCGGAGTCGTACAGCTCCGCCGAGCCGACGCGCCCGCCGGAGACCCGGACCTCGCGCCACGTGCTGCTCGATGCCCGCAGGATCGGGGCGTCGAGCGAGTCGATGATCGAGTCACGGACCCGGAGCCCGCGGAAGTCCGCGTCGTCAGCCCGGAACGTGTCGATGACGCACTCCTCGATCTCCAGGTCGGGCAGTCGCTCGCCGGCCAGGTCGAGGACGTCGATGCGCTTGCCCTCGATGCGGTCACCCGTCAGGACGTCACCGGGTGCTGGCGCCCAGTCCTCGAGGTTCGTCGGTTCGGTCAGGGTGATGCGCGGGGCGTCGGTGCCGGAGGAGCGTGCCATGCCCCCAGTCTGGCGGTGACCGCCGACCCCGCGGGTCACGACCGGGGTCGGGTGAGGACGCTGTCCAGCCGGTAGTCCTTCGCCGGACCCCGCGCTTCCCACCGCACCGTCCAGCGGTCTTCGTCGCCGTCGAATGCACCCGTGTAGTCGTCCGGGGCGCAGGCGTGGGTGACGCTCGTGCCCCAGACCCAGTCGTGGAACACCCGACCGTCGGAGAAGTGCACGGTCCAGCCGCCGTCGGCGCGGTGCGCCACGCCGGTACTCGTCCGCCGCAGGACGAGGCTCCGTGACACCGGGGTCGTCCGACCGTCGAAGGTCATCACGCCCGACTCGTCCCAGCGCACCTCGTCGTCACCGACCCGGGTCAGGGTGGTGGTCCCGGTGACGATCCCCGTGGCACCGGCGCGGTGGTCGCGCACGGTGCGGTGGAGGTCCCACTCCCCGAGCAGGTCCGTCGGCAGCAGCACCCGCCCAGGCTAACCGCGCAGAGCCTCGGCCCGCGCGGCTCGGCGCTCGTCGTCGGTGATGACACCGCGCGCGTGCAGCTCGTCGAGTTCGAGGAGCCGCTGCTCCGGCGAGCTCCGACGGGCACCGTGCGGGCGCCGGCTGCGGACGACCGCGATGCACACGGCGACGATGACCGCGATGACGACGAGCGCCATGAGCAGGGTCCAGACGAGGTCGTAGACCGGCGGGATCAGGGGGTTGTGCACTTCTTCGGAGGCGATCATCGTCCGCGCAGCGCTTCGGCTCGGGCGCTGCGGTGCTCCTCGTCGGAGATCACGCCGCGGGCGTGCAGGTCGTCGAGTTCGGCGAGCCGCTGTTCGAGCGGCTTGTCCGGTGCGAACGTGCGGCTCTGCATCGCCTGGTACGCGATGTCCTCCTGCATGGTGAGCGGGTTCTGACCACGGTCGGCCATCCGCTTGCCGCGGTAGAGCGCCAGGATGACGATCGTCAGGGTCGTGAGGATCGCCAACGCGGCGACGACCCCGAACGCGATGCCGAACCAGCCGTTGAACAGGTCGGGCATCCCCGACTCCCCCGGACCCTCGAGCTCACTGAACGCGGACCAACTGAGCACCATCGCGCTCCCCCTTCTCACAACGACGAGCGAAGCGTAGCGCGAGACGGGGAACACGAGCGGGCGTTCCTTCCCAGAACGCCCGCGATGGAATGCGGAAACGGGCGTACCTGGTCAGAACTTTCGCCCCGGTACGCCCGAAATCACCCGGTACGCCCGATTCGACCAGGCAGCGCGAGCCCCATCAGCCAGCGCGAGCCCCACCGACCCCGGCCACCCCCAGCCCGCTCAGCCGCGCAGCGGCCCGGACCCCGGAACGTTCGCACCGTCCGCGAACCCAGCCACGAGTGCACGCAACGCTTCTTCGGAGGTGTGTCGGGCCTCCCATCCGAGCACCGACCGGGCACGGTCGGTCCGCATGATCGGCACGCCGGCCGCGATGTCGATCCACCCGGCGTCCGTCGGCTGCAACCGCAGCCGCCACGTCACCGTCACGATCCCGCGCAGCAGCCGCAGCGGGATCCGGACGGCACCGAGCATGCCGAAGGCCCGAGCCAGTCGCGGCGGGTTGAGCACGGGCGACGCGGCGATGTTGAACGCCCCCGCTGCCCGTCGGTCGACCGCGCGCCAGTAGGCGTCGGCGACGTCGTCGGCGTGCACGGCCTGGAACACGAACGGGTACGGCAACGGCAGCACGAGCCAGCGGATCCACCGCACGATCGACATCGGCACGAGGTGCCCGAGGAACAGCCCGCGGATCTCGGCCGCGGCGTCCCGCTGGAAGATCAGTCCCGGGCGCAGCCGGGTGACGGTCACGGAGGGGTGGTCGGCCTCGAACGCGTCCATCGCCACCTCGTTGGCGGCCTTGTGGATCGAGTACGTCGCCGTCGGGATGCCGTCGGCGGGCCAGCTCTCGTCCACGGGGGTGTGCTTGCCGTCGACGTCCACTCCGCGGTAGGCACCGACCGACGACGCGACGACGACCTGGGGCACCTCGGCGCGCGCGACGGCCGCCAGGACGTTCGCCGTGCCGGTCACGTTCGTGCGGTGCTGCGCGGGGATGTCGTGCGTCGGCTGGAGCGCCCACGCCAGGTGGATGACGGCGTCGGCGCCCTGGAACACCGCCGTGAGCTGGTCCACGGCGTCCGCGGCACCGACGTCGACGGCGTGCCAGACGGCAGCGGCGTACGGCTCCGCGCGCAGGTCCGGCAGGCGCCGGGCGACGCCGACGATCTGGACGCCCGCGCCGTCACGGCCGGCGGCCTCACGGCCTGCGTCACCGTCGCCGTCGCCGTCGGCGCGCACGGCCGCGAGCCGACGGAGCACCGCCGTCCCCACGTTGCCGGTCGCGCCGACGACGACGATGCGCATCAGGCTGCGGCCATCGCGGGGTCGAGCACGACCTTGACGCAGTCGTCCTGCTTCTTCTGGAAGACCTCGTACATGTGCGGGGCATCCTCGAGCGAGACGCGGTGGGTGGTCAGGTCGAGCGTGCCGAGCGGGTCCGACGGGTCGGAGACGAGCGGCATGATGTCGTCGATCCAGCGCTTCACGTTGCACTGGCCCTCGCGGATGGTGATCTGCTTGTCGAACAGCGTCATCATCGGCATCGGGTCGGCCATACCGCCGTAGACACCGCTCAGCGAGACGGTGCCGCCACGGCGGACCAGGTCGATCGCCGCGTGCACGGCCGCCAGGCGGTCGACACCGGCGGTCTCGATCGCCTTCTGCGCGAGCTTGTCGGGCAGCAGGCCGGCGGCGCGCTGGGCGAAGCCCGCCATCGGGTTGCCGTGGGCCTCCATGCCGACGGCGTCGACGACCCCGTCGGGGCCGCGGCCGTCGGTCAGGTCGACGAGCTCGGGCACCAGGTCCTTCGTCAGGTCGAACACCTCGGCGCCGTGCTTCGCCCCCAGGTCACGGCGGACCTGCTCGGGGTCGACGGCGAGCACGCGGTAGCCGAGGTGTTTGCCGATGCGGGCGGCGAACTGGCCGACCGGGCCGAGGCCGAGCACGGCGAGCGTGCCACCCTCGGGCACCTGGGCGTACTGCACGGCCTGCCACGCGGTCGGCAGGATGTCGCTCAGGAACAGCCAGCGATCGTCGGGGGTGCCGTCGTCCGGCACGACGATGGGGCCGTAGTCGGCGTGCGGCACGCGCAGGTACTCCGCCTGGCCACCGGGGACCTGGCCGTACATCTTCGTGTAGCCGAACAGCGAGGCACCGGTGCCGTACTCGGTCACCTGGGTGGTCTCGCACTGCGACTGCAGGCCGTGCTGGCACATCCAGCAGTGGCCGCAGGAGATGTTGAAGGGGATGACGACCCGGTCGCCGACCTTCAGGTTCGTGACGCCGGATCCGACCTCTTCCACGATGCCCATCGGCTCGTGGCCGAGGACGTCGCCGCGGTCGATGTACGGGCCGAGCACGCGGTACAGGTGCAGGTCGGACCCACAGATCGCCGTGGAGGTGATCCGCACGATCGCGTCGGTCGGCTCCTGGATGGTCGGGTCGGGGACGGTCTCGACGGACACCTTCTCGGTGCCCTGCCAGGTCAGTGCGCGCACGTTGCGTTCCTCTCGTGGTCGCTTCGAGCCGGCCTGGAGGCACGACTCGCGTTCCCCTCCTCGGTACGCGCCCGCCCCGTGGACGCTCCCAGCCCCGCGTCCCCCTCGCGCACGTCGGCGCGGGTGGGCAGCGGCGGTCCCGACCTCAGGCGAGGACGGCCGCGAGGACCCGCTCGTGCTCGTCGCGACCGCCCGGTCCGGCACTCCCGGCGAGCATGATGAGGGCCTTCCACAGCGCCCATCCCCGTGCGCGCGCCCACGTGTCGTCGTCCAGGTCGACGGCCTGCCGGAACACCCGTCGCGCCGGGCCGTCCAGCATCGTCCACGCGAGCACGAGGTCGCACGCCGGGTCCCCCACGCCGCACGTGCCGAAGTCGATCACCGCGCAGAGCCGCCCGGTGTCGTCGACCAGCAGGTTGCCGGGGGCGATGTCACCGTGGAACCAGACGGCTGGCCCGTCCCACCGGCTGGCGAGGGCCTCGGCCCAGACCGCTTCGCACGCGCCGCGGTCGACGATGGAACCGCCGGTGCCGCCGCTGCCGCTGCCGCCGCCGCCGCCGCCGCCGAGCGTGTCGAGCGCAGCCTGCACCTCGGCGTCGTACACGGACGGGTGCTCCCCGCGGTGGAACGAGTGCGCGCCGGCGGTGGGGCCGCCCGTCGCCGGGACGCTCCGGAGCTGCCGGAGCACGGCACCGACCTCGGCCGCGAAGCGCTCGTGGTCGAGGTCGTCGACCTGCACGGCCGGCACCCCGTCGAGCCACCGTCGCACCGACCACGGGAACGGGTACCCCTGGCCCGGTTCCCCGAGCGCCACGGGCTCCGGGACCGCGACGTCCAGCCGCCGGGCGAGGTACGGCAGGACGTCCTGCTCCTTCTCGACCGCGGGCACGTAGCCGGCCGCGCTCGGCAGCCGCACCGACAGGGCGTCCCCGAGCCGGTAGGTGCGGTTGTCCCAACCCTGGTGGTCGACCTCGCGCACGGGCAGGTCCGCCCAGTCGGGGAACTGCTCCGCGACGAGTCGTTCGACGAGTCCGGCGTCGATCCGGGGCACCTCGGTGTGCATGCCCGCAGCATAGGCGTCGGACCCGGCACCGCGGTGGGGCCGGTGCGCGCCGGGGGCCGGCGGCCGGGCGGACCCGCACCAGGCCTCCCGGCCGTCGCCTCAGGCGGGTTCTGCCAGGGCGAGCAACGCGTCCCGCGCGACCGCGAGCTCCCGCTCGTCCAGGTAGGGCGGCATGCCGACCGCGGCCGCGAGGCCCTCGGCCGCGTGCCGGACCACGAGCGTGCGGTCCTCGGGCAGGCCGTCGCGCGCGAACAGCGTCCGCCAGTGTTCGGCGTCGGCGGCGACGGTCGCGGCGATCCCCGGGACTGCCATCAGACCAGGCCAGTGCGACGACGGCGCGAACAGGTCCATCGCCTGCTCGCTGCCGCCGCAGAGCGTCCGGACGTAGGCACGCAGGACCTTGCCCGGTCGGTTCTCGGCGAGGTCCACGTGCTGCATGACCTCGTCCGTGAACGCGGCCAGCCCGTGCTCGACGACCGCGAGCAGGAGTTCGTCCTTCGACGGGAAGTGGTGCAGCAGCCCGCTCTTCGAGACGCCGGCTTCGGTCGCGATCTCGGCGACGCTCACCCGGGTGCCGCGCTCGGCGAGCAATCGGCGGGCGGACTCCAGCACGGCCTGGCGTGTGCGCTCGCGGTCGCGGGAGCCGTCGGTGCCGACGCGCCCGGCAGCCGTCGAGCCGGCACCCGTGCCCGTGCTGCGGTCAGTGCTCATGTGGTCCATCCTGCCGGTTCGGGATGACCCGGAGCGCGACCACGGCGGCGACCGCGAGCAGCACGGCGGCGCAGACGGAGGCGAGCTGCATGCCGCCGGTGAACGCTTCACGGGCGTGCTCGAGCACCGGCGACCCCGGCTGCAGCACCTGGCTCGCCGACGCCAACGACTCCCGGACCCGGTCGGCGACCCCCGAACCCAGACCGTCACCGACCAGGTCGAGGTTCGACCGGTAGAACGCGGTCTGCAGCGACCCGAGCACCGCGATGCCGAGCGCGACGCCGAGCTCGTACCCGGTCTCCGAGATCGCCGAGGCGGCGCCCGCACGCTCCCGCGGAGCCGCGGCGACGACCGCGTCCGTCGCCAGCGTCATCGACACCCCGACGCCGAGGCCGACCACGGCGAGCGCGATCGCGATGCCCCAGTACGTCGGCAGCCCCTCGGCGAAGGCGAGTCCGGCCATCCCGACCGCGGCGACCGCCAGCCCGAGGCCGATCGACCGGCCGGGGCCGACGCGACGGGAGAGCAGGCCGATCACGGCGATGACCGCGATGGACGCCAGGGTGGCCGGCAGCTCCGCAGCCCCCGCGAGCAGCGGGGTGAACCCGCGCACCAGCTGCAGGTACTGCGAGAAGAAGAACAGCAGACCGCTCAGCGCGAAGACGGACAGCGAGTTCGCCACCACCGCACCGGAGAACGCCGGGATCCGGAACAGCTGCAGGTCGATGAGCGGCGTGGTCAGGCGCTTCTGCCGCCGGACGAACCACCAGCCCGACGCGAGCCCGAGCAACGCGGTCGCCGGCACCGTCCAGTCGAACCCGTGCCCGGCGACGTGCTTCACGGCGTACACCAGCGGCACGATCGCGAGCACCGAGAGCACCGCGGAGAGCAGGTCGATCGGGGTCCGGGCGCCGCCGCGGGACTCCGGCAGCAGGAACGCCCCGGCGACGACGATCACCGCGATGACGGGGATGTTGATGAGGAACACCGACCCCCACCAGAAGTGCTCCAGCAGCGCCCCGCCGACGAGTGGTCCGGCCGCGGCACCACCGGTCGCGCCGGCGGACCACACCGCGATGGCGGTGGTGCGCTGCCGCGGGTCGCGGAAGATCGTCCGCACCAGCGACAGCGTCGAGGGCATCAGGGTGGCACCGGCGACGCCGAGGAGTGCCCGTGCGGCGATGAGCAGCTCCGGGCTCGAGGCGAAGGCCGCGGTGGCCGATGCCAGCCCGAACGCGACGGAGCCGAGGAGCAGCAGGCGCTTCCGGCCGATCCGGTCGGCGACGTTGCCCATCGTGACGAGCAGTCCGGCGAGGGCGAACGAGTAGACGTCGCCGATCCAGAGCACCTGGGTCGCGGTCGGGTCGAGGTCGGCGGTCAGGGACGGCACCGCCAGGGCCAGCACGGTGCCGTCGATCGCCAGGAGCACCACGGCCAGGGTGAGGACGCCGAGGGACGCCCATTCGCGGACGGAGGCGCGGTGGGTCGGGGTGGTGCTGGTCTGGATTGGTTGCACCCACCGACCCTAACCGACCATATGGTCGGTACGGCGGACTGCCCAGTCGGTTCACAGCGGTCGCGGGGCGCCGTGGCGCGTGCGGAGGTCAGCCCCGCAGGCGGTCGCGCTCCCCCGGCGGCAGGTGTTCGGTCGCCGTCCGGCGGGCCGCCGGGCTGAGGAAGCGGCCGCTCTGCTCGAGGAACGCCACGAGCGCCGCCTCGGAGGCCCGCTTCCCCGTCTCGCGCAGGACCAACCCGAGCGCCGACTGCACCGTCTCGCTGCGCTCCCGAACCAGACGGCCGGCGATCCCGAGCGGCACCTCGGCGTCGCCCTGCTTCACGAACGCCAGGGTCGCCACGACCGCGATCCGGCGGACCATCGCGACGTCGGACTTCGCCAGCGCGAACAGTGGGCCGGTCGAAGCGCCCAGCAAGGGGGCGCCGACGAGTTCCTCGGCCGCCAGGTCCACGAGCACCGGCTCCTCGAACCGCTCGGCCTTCGCCGCGGACAGGTACTCGTCGGTGAGCTCCGGGTCCGGGTGTGCCCGCATCGCCTGCACGAGCAGCAGGACGGCGACGAGCTTCGCGCCGTCGTCCTCGCTCCAGAGCAGCGCCGAACGTTCGCCCTCGTCGAGGTCGTGGAACTGCCGCGCGACCCTGCGGGCCGCGGCGACGTCGCCGGTGGTGCGGGCGAACGCCGCCAGCACGGCTTCCGCGTCGCGCCCTGCCGGGAGGCCCCTCACGCGACCTCACCGTCGCTCGCGTCGTTCTGGGGTGCCCTCCGACGCCCGCGGCTGAGCACGATGACCGCGACGACCACCAGGAACGCCGCGAACAACCAGGTGCCCACCTGCGGGTCGAACAGGCGCGCCAGCACGGCACCACCCGGCGAGCACACCGCGGCGGTGATGCCGACCGTCAGGCCGACCTGCAGGTCGACCGCGCGACGCCGCAGGTTCGCGACCGTCCCGGACACCGACGTCGGCACCATCGTGAGCAGCGACGTGCCCTTCGCCAGCAGGTCGCCGGCGCCGAGCACGACCTCGAGCCCCGGCACGATGACGACCCCGCCGCCGACACCGACGAGGCCGGACAGCACCCCCGACAGCAGCCCGAGCAGCAGCAGGACGATCGCCTCGACGACCCCGAAGTGCACCTCGCCACCGCGGGTCGGCACCGTGGCGAACAGCGACACCAGCACGACGGCGATGAACCCGACGAAGATCCACGGCAGCACGCGGAGCGGCAGGGCACGGAGCAGCCGGGCACCGATCGGGGCGCCGATGACGCTGCCGACCGCCAGGGTCAGGGCCGCGAGCCAGTGCACCTCGCCCTGCACGCCGTAGGTGACCGCGCCGACGACCGCCGCGGGGGCGATCGCCACGAGCGAGGTGGCCGAGGCCCGACGCTGGTCCATCTGTGCGAAGGCCATGAGCGCCGGCACCACGATGACCCCACCGCCGACACCGAACAGCCCGGACAGGACGCCCGCCAGGACCCCGATCGCCACCAACACGAGCACCGTTCCGCCGCGCTTCCTCATCTCGCCCAGGCTATCCGCGGACCGGTGCCCCTCGCACGGTGCGTGGTCACCCGCGCTCGGTGAGCAGAAAAGGTCGGGTGCCCGAAGGCGAACCGACCATTTCTGCTCACGAAGCGACCGTCAGCTCGCGAATCGCTGAGTAGCTTCCCGAATCGCTGCAGCGTGCAGGTAGATGTCGTCGAGGTTCTCGATCGGGTGCTTCGTCTCAATCTTGTTCTCGTCGAACAGCCCGAGGTACTTCTGCTTCTTGCCGTTGAACCACAGGCGCGCGATGGGCTTGCGGTTGTTGTCGTCGAGCAGGACGGCGAAGTACGACTTCTGGTCGCGGTGGGCGATGCGGTCCGGCTTGACCTCGCTGCAGGCGATCGCCTTGACGATCTGGTAGCCCTCGAGTTCCTCGAGCGTGGTCTCGATCTCGGTGTCGCGGTCGAGGTCGTCCTCGGCCACCGCCGCGCTCGTCATCGCTTCGGACGGGGCCTCGGCTCCGACCGGGGCGCTGTACGAAGCGCCGAGCGCCGTCTTGAGCCGATCGTTGACCTGCTCGTTCAGGAACTGCTTCGACGCTTTCGCGACCAGCGTCGTGAACTGGGTACGGGCCTCCTGGGTGAAGCGACCGTCGTAGACGCGCGTGGTGAAGAGGCGTACGAAGTCCTCTTCCGGCTCACGGAACTGCGCAGCGATGGCTCGCTTGATGGACCCGACGTACTTCAGCTCCTCGGCGGCACTGATGACCGAGTCCAGGTCGAAGACGTCCTTGGTCAGCTTGCTGAGCTCCGGCAGCAACGTCTCGTCGATGTCGGCGAGATCGAGGACGAGGAAAGGACGGTCGTCCATCTTGTTCGGCGCATCGAGGTCCGTGTAGAAGTTGTAGACCTCACCGTTCGTGAGCACCGCGATGCGGGCGTTCGTGACGGAGAAGTACCGGAACAGCTGCGACGCGTGCTCGATCTTCAGCGGCTCAGTCGACTTCTTGCACTCGATGAGGATCTGCACCTCGCCGTCGCGCATGATCGCGTAGTCGACCTTCTCGCCGCGCTTCACGCCCACGTCCGCCGTGAACTCGGGCACGACCTCCAGCGGGTTGAACACGTCGTACCCGAGGATCGTCGAGATGAACGGCATGACGAACGCGTTCTTCGTCGCTTCTTCGGTCTGTATGGCCTCGCGCTGGTTCTGCACCTTCGTCGCCAGCGCAGCAAGACGCTCTTCGAACTCCATCGTTTCTCCCCTGTGGTCGTTTGCAACGCTAGTTGACGACCCGTCACCAATCGACTGAATGTCCCTCCCCCGTTCGCGGGGCCTCCGCCAACGTACTAGATGCAGAACATCAGAAGCGAGCGAGGAGTCAGGAGACGGTCAGCGCTGGCTCACCCTCGTGCACGAGCTGGTGCACCCGCTGGTACGAGACGCCGAGGACGACCGCGATGTCCCGCAGGGTCAGGCCGTCGTCCTTCAGTGAGACAGCGATCGCCCTGCGGAGCGAGAGCGCGCGGGCCTCCTTCACCTCGGCCTCGGCGCGCAGCGCGGTGGCCTCTTCGAGCGAGCGCGCCAGGGCTGGTTCGAGCTCGGCACGGATGACCACGGTGACGTCGTCCTGATCGACGTCGGCGACGAAGGCGATCGCTTCACGCTGGGCATCGGCAGCGAGGTCGAGCCGACGGACCTGCGAGATCGCGCCGGGGAACTGGTCGTTCTGCACGATCCACCAGTTGCCTTCGCGATGCGCACGTGACGTGTAGGTCATCGCCACCACCCCTTCCCGAGCTCCTGCTCGAACTGCTTGAAGAACGCCCGAGCGGTGCCGTCGGCGATCTCGGAGTGCCGTCCGACGGTGCTCCGGGTCGACCCGACGACGATGCCGGTGTGGTTCGTGAGTTCCACTTCGCGGTACTCGAGGCCGGCCGCTCGTGCCGCGATCTTGATGCGCTTGAGCACGGCTTGACGCTTCACAGCCTATGTCTACTGCCCTTGATCGATCAAGGCAAGCGACATAGACAAGCCGGGATACCGTCGCCCTCGCACCGTGCGAGGTGGCCAGCACTTGGAGTGCAGAAAAGGTCGGGTGCCCGAAGGCGACCCGACCATTTCTGCTCACGAAGCGAACGACGAACGCCCGCGACGCCCCGCCCCGCCCCGCCTCAGCGGAAGTGCATGTTCTTCAGCGGGTCGACGAGGGTGCCGTTCCGCCGCGTCTCGACGTGCACGTGCGGCCCCGTCGACTGCCCGGTGTTGCCGGACTTCGCGATCTCGGTGCCGAGCTTCACGATCTGCCCCTGCTTCACCTCGATCTTGCTGAGGTGCGCGACCAGCACCGACGTCATGCCGTACGTCACGACGATGTAGTTGCCGTAGGCCGCGTCGTTCGCGATGGTCTTGGTGACCGTCCCGGTCCCGGAGCCGTACACGGCCGTCCCCACCGGCACCGGGGCATCGGTGCCCTGGTGGTAGCGCGGGACGTGCCCGGCGCCGCGGTCGTCGCCGTACCGGCCGGTGATCTTCGTGCCGTTGACGGGCCAGGCCAGGCCGGTGACCGGTCGGCTCGACCAGACGCGGGTGTCCTTCGCGCCGTAGAGCACGACGTTGCCGTCGACCTGGACGAGCAGGTTGCCCGACCCGGCGGTGCTGGTGCGGGAGCTCCAGAGCGCGACCTTCTTGCGCGACGCGTCACGGGTCCAGATGACGAAGTTGCCCTTGGCCTGCAGCTCGGCCCAGGCGCCCGGATGTCCGCCGGTGCGCGACTGCCAGACGACGCGACCGCTGACCTTCTGCACCAGGTTGCCGTCGGTGCGCATGTTGAGGATGCGCGTGTTCGAGGTGTCGGATCGCAGGACGGTGCCGCCCAGGATGGTGTTCCCCGACGGGACCCGGTCCTGGTAGCCGTTCCAGCTCACGACGACGGTCTTGCCGGCGAGCAGCGCCATCGTTCCGTCGGCGCGCACCTTCAGCGCGGTCGAGTTCACGGTGCCGGCCGAGGCCCAGCGGGCCACACGCTTGCCGTTCTTCGTGATGTCGAGGGCGCGGTTCTTGCCGACCACGGCGATCGCGCCGGAGTTGCCGGCGGTGTTCGACGCCCACAGCACACGGTTGCCGATGCCGTACTCGACCAGGTTGCCGTCGCCCTGCATGATGAGCTTGAACTGGCCGTTCGGCGACGTGACCTGGTCGCCGGGCAGGATCTTGGTGCCGGCCGGGGCCGACCCGACCCAGACCGCAGAGGCCGCTGCCGGTTCGGCTGTCGCCACGAGCGCCCCCGCCGCCAGGGCCAGTGCCGTCACGGCGCCGGCGATGCGTGGGAGTCGGCGCGCACGTGCGACGGTCGACGGAGTGGTGGTCATGGATCCCCTGCCCTGGAACCGACCGTGCGAGCGCGCGGTCGTTCGGCGCTCGCCCTGCACGAGTCGCCGAACGATGTTCGCTTTTCTGCGCGGGGCGCACAACCCCTTGGACTGGGGGTGTACAGCACGGGAGCGATCGCCGCGGGACAGGATGGGACCATGTCGACGCCGAACCCCGCCTTCGTCCCGCCCGCAGCACAGACCACCCGTCCGGACCTGCAGGGCACGTTCGGGATGGCGGCCTCGACGCACTGGATCGCGACGGCGACCGCCCAGTCGGTGCTCGAGCGCGGCGGCAACGCGTTCGACGCCGCCGTCGCCGGGGCCTTCGTGCTGCAGGTCGTGGAGCCCCACCTGAACGGCCCCGGGGGTGACCTGACCGCGGTCTTCGCGACGGCCGCGAACCCCGTGCCGACGGTGCTGGTCGGTCAAGGCCCCGCCCCCGAGGGCGCGACACCGGAGCGCTACCGCGCCGAGGGCCTCGACCTGGTCCCCGGCTCCGGCGCGCTCGCCGCGACCGTTCCCGGCGCGGTCGACGCCTGGCTGCTCCTGCTCCGCGACCACGGCACCTGGGAGCTGGCCGACGTCCTCGCCCCCGCGATCGGGTACGCCCGCGACGGCCACCCGGTCGCACCTGCGGTGGTCCGGACGATCACCGCCGTGCGCGGCCTGTTCGAGCAGCACTGGCCCACCTCCGCCACGCAGTGGCTGCCGGGAGGCGCGGTGCCGGTCCCCGGGGACCGGGTCCGCAACGAGGCACTCGCCGCAGTGCTCGACCGGCTGGTTGACGCCGGCGCCGGTGCCGGCGGCCGGACCGGCCGCATCGATGCGGCCCGGTCCGAGTGGGCGGAGGGGTTCGTCGCCGAGGCGATCGACCGGTTCGTCCGCGAACCGCACCGGCACGCGTCGGGCACCGACCACGCCGGGGTCATCCGGGCGTCCGACCTGGCGGCGTTCCGGGCGTCGTACGAACCCGCGACGACCGCCGAGTTCCGCGGCCGCACGGTCGCCAAGACCGGGCCGTGGGGCCAGGGTCCGGCGCTGCTCCAGACGCTGCGGCTGCTCGAACCGCTGGACGACGCCCTGCTCGACCCGTCGACCGAGCTCGGCGCGCACACGATCGTTGAGGCGCAGAAGCTCGCCCTCGCCGACCGCGAGGCGTTCTACGGCGACGGTGAGGTCCCGATGGACGTCCTGCTCTCCGACGCCTACGCCGACGAACGCCGTGCGCTGATCGGCGAGCGGGCCTCGGCGGAGCTCCGACCCGGCACGATCGCCGGGGTCGAGCACGCGCTGCCGCCGGTTCGCACCTCGTACGACTCCGCCGGGTCGGTCGGGGTGGGCGAACCGACCGTGCAGGTCGCCCGCGACGCCGACACCGAGGTCCCGCCCGCCGCTCCGCTCGAGGACCGCGGCGAGCCGTTCGTGACCCCCGACGGCGAGACCCGCGGCGACACGTGCCACATCGACGTCGTGGACCGCTGGGGCAACATCGTCAGCGCGACCCCGTCCGGCGGGTGGCTGCAGTCGTCACCGACGATCCCCGAGCTCGGGTTCTGCCTCGGCACCCGCCTGCAGATGACCTGGCTCGAACCGGGCACGGCCTCGACCCTGCGCCCCGGCGAGCGCCCCCGGACCACGCTGACCCCGACCCTGGTGCTCCGCGACGGGCATCCGGTCGCCGCGCTCGGTTCCCCCGGCGGTGACCAGCAGGACCAGTGGCAGCTGCTGTTCCTGCTGCGCTGGATCGTGGGCGGCTACTCCCCGCAGCAGGCCATCGACGCACCCGCGCTGCACACCACGTCGTTCCCGGGGTCGTTCTGGCCGCGCACGTGGGAGCCCGCCGGACTGGTCGTCGAGGACCGCCTGGGCGACGAGGTCATCGCGGCGCTCGAGGCCCGCGGACACGTCGTGACCCGCGGCGGTGACTGGAGCCTGGGCCGACTGTCGTGCGTCACCCGCGACCCGGACACCGGGATCCTCGGTGCAGCCGCGAACTCCCGCGGCGCGCAGGGCTACGCCGCGGGACGCTGAGCCCCGTCGCCGTTCCTTCCCAGAACACCCGCACTGGAAAGTGGAATCGGGCATACCTGGTCAGAACTCCCGACCAGGTACGCCCGATTCGACCAGGTACGCCCGCGCCTCAGAGCGTCGGGACGACCACCGCGCGGCCCGAGAGCTCCCCGGCCTCGAGCTTCCGGTACGCCTCGAGGGCGTCGGACAGCGCGTACCGCTCGACGTCGGGGACGATCTGCCCGGCGCGGTACATCGCGACGACCTCGTGCAGGTCCTCGATCGTGCCCCAGTACGTGTTGGTGATCGTCGACTCGTACGGCGTCGCGAAGAAGTTCCACTCGGTGGTGCCGCCCGCGATCCCGACGACGGTGAACCGCCCGCCGACCGCCATCGAGGCCTGCGCGACCTTGATGGTGGGGGTGGCACCGACGAAGTCGAAGGCCGCGTCCACGCCGCGTCCGCCGGTGATCTCGCGGATGCGCTCGGCCTGGTCCGGGCCGCCGGGGACGGTGATCGCGCCGCGGGCGGCGGCGCGGTCCATCGCGTCCTGCTTCATGTCGGTCGCGATGACCGTGGCGCCGGTGAGCGCGGTGAGGATCTGCACGGCGATCTGCCCGAGGCCACCGAGCCCGACGACGAGCGCGAAGCGACCGCCACCGGCCAGGTTCGGCAGGGAGTTCTTGATCGCGTGGTACGGCGTGAGCGCGGCGTCGCTGAGCGGTGCGGCGGCGACCGGGTCGGCGTCACCGAGCGGCACGAGGTTCCGCGCCGGGACGCTCACGTACTCCGCCATGCCGCCGTCGCGCCCGAGGCCGATCCCCATGTACGGGTTCGTCGCGGCGTTCTCGCAGTAGGTGTCCTGCCCCTTCGAGCAGTACGAGCAGTGCCCACAGCCGACCGGCCCGTAGACGAGGTAGGCGTCACCCTCAGCGAAGCCGGTGACCCCGTCACCGACGGCCTCGACCCAGCCGGAGTTCTCGTGGCCGAGCACGAACGCGGGGGCCTGGGCTCCCGGCTGCCCCTGCTGGAACTCGCGGTACACGGCGACGTCGGAGTGGCAGGCACCGGCGCCGGCGACCTTGAGCAGGACCTCACCGGGCCCGGGTGCGGGCTTCGGGACCTCGGTCAGGGACGGGAAGGTCTGGTACTGCTCGAACACGACGGCGCGCATGGGGTTCTCCTTGTTGAGGGGCGACGGGTCGACGGGGATCCGTCGGGCGTCAGGAGGGGTGCGGCGTCGCGGCGGATCGAACGATCCGGTGATCAATCGTACACCTGTTGTTCTGCACAACACGTGTCGCTCGAACAGCACCGAACCGGAACCCTGCGTCTTCGCCGTGAGCCGGTTGCGAGAACGATCGTTCTCCGATTGACTCAGGAGAGGTGGTCCCGTTCGGGGCCGCTCCCCCACACGAAAGGAGCGGGCATGCCCACTCGCACCGCACGCACCGCCTGGAACGGCGGCCTCGAGGACGGTTCCGGCCAGGTCGAACTCTCGAGCTCGAAGGTCGGCACGTACGACGTCTCGTTCCCGAAGCGCACCGCCGAGGACGCCGGCGGCACCACGAGCCCCGAGGAGCTCATCGCCGCCGCCCACTCGGCCTGCTACGCCATGCAGTTCTCCGCGGTCCTCGGCGAGGCCGGCGGCACGGTCGAGGCCCTCGACGTCAAGGCCGACGTCTCGCTCGGCCCGGACCCGGCCGGCGGCTTCCGCCTCACCGGCATCGTCCTGACCGTCAGCGGCGAGGTCTCCGGCATCGACGAGGCGGCCTTCCTCAAGGCCGCCGAGGACGCCAAGGCGACCTGCCCCGTCAGCAAGGCGCTGGCCGGCGTCGAGATCACGCTGCACGCGACCTTCGAGCAGTAGGCGCGGAACACGCAGGAACCGTCACCATCTGACGGACTGGAGGCCTGTGGCGACCCCGCCACGGGCCTCCAGTCCGTCGCCCACCTACGCTGGGTGCCGTGCCCCGATTCCTCGCCACCCCGACCCTCGTCGCCCTCTGGCTCGGCCTGCTGGCCGTCGTCGTCGGGATCGTGTTCGTGCTGACGACTCCGCCGTCGTCCTTCGGGTGGTTCGCGTACGCCCCGCTGTCCGACTACGCGTTCGTCGCCAATGGCCGACCGTGGCAGCTGACCGCGGGACCGGTCCTCGTGCTGGTGGGCGCGGTCGTCGCGGCCTTCGCCCTCGGTCGTCTGAGCACGCGCCGCCGGGGCTGATCCGAAGGCGTCCAGCGGACGTCCGGACTCGGCCGCCGTCGACTGGCACCATGGCGTGATGGCCGAGCAGCACCCCCCGGGCCCGCACAAGCCGGGCCGCCCACCCCGGCCACGACGCCGCAGCCTCGCGCAGCACGACCTGCGCGACGCACGAGCCCGGCTGCGCGGGACGATCTACGAGCACGTCGAGCCCGACGCCAAGGGGCGTGACCAGTACACGGCGACCCAGATCGTCGACTTCTGCCTCGACCTGGCGGAGGTCATGCTCGCCTCCGGTGCCGACACCCGCAGCGTCGAGACGGCCGTCGTCGCGGTCTCGACGAAGTGGAACCTCGCACCGCTCGACCTGGACTTCTCCGGCAGCTCGGTGACGATCCAGTACGCCCCGGCCGACGTCCCGCCGCTCGTCAAGGTCCGCACCGTGCGGTCGGACGGCTCCGACCTCGACAAGCTCGCGCGGGCGAACCAGATCGTCGACGACCTGATCCACGACGACCGCGACATGACCTCGGCGGTGAACGCCCTGGTCGCCGTGCTGCGACTCCCGCCACGGTGGCCCGTGTGGCTGTCCGACGTCGGCCTGTCGATCCTCGGCATCTCGATCGCCGTGCAGGCCGGAGGCGGGTGGCGGGCCGGACTCGGGGCGTTCGTGCTGATGCTCGGGATCATCGTCTCCGGACGCTGGCTGACCGACCGGGGGTACCCGCAGTTCTTCGTGTCCGGGGCGCAGGGCGCGGTGGCGTCGGCGATCGGCACGCTGGCCATCTGGGCCGGCGTGCTCACCGCGAACGGCGCCGCGACGATGGTGGCGGCGCTCGTGGTGCTCCTGCTGCCGCACCCGTCCCTGGTGACCTGGGCGCAGGACGCCATCTCGGGGTTCCGGGCGATGGCCGTGGCCCGGGCGTTCTACATCGGGCTGGTCATCGCAGCGATCGTGGTCGGGGTGCCGGCCGGGATCGCGATGACGCACTGGCTGCGGATCGAGGTCGACCCGTCCGGCATCGTGACGCAGACCCTGCCGCTCTGGGCGTCGCTGTCGCTGACCGTGGTGTCGGCGGGCGCGAACTGCTTCGTGCAGCAGGCGAGCGCCCGGGTGATCCCGGTCGCCGTGGTGTTCTCGGTCGCCGCCGGTGCCGCGCTGTGGGCCCTGCGGCAGGCCGGGCTGCCGCTCCTCGGGGCGACGTTCCTGGCGGCGGTGCTGCTCGGGGTGCTCTCGACCTACGCGGCCGTCCGGATGCGCACGGCCGTGGCGGCGATCGCGGTGCCGGCGTTCTGCGGGGCGCTGCTGCCCGGTGTCGCCGTGTCGAACGCCCTGCTGAACTTCATGTCCGGGTCGTCGAGCGCCGCGCTCGACTTCGTGGCGGCGGTGTCCGTGGCCCTCGGGATCGGCGCGGGCCTGGTGCTCGGTGGGCTCTTCGCGACGCCCGGTGCCCGTCGAGCGCTCCGCCGGACGCGTCGGGTCGTCGTGCACTCGGTCCACAACGACACCACGGCGCTGCGGGTCATCCGTGACACCGGGTACGACCCCGGCGACGGGTCGGTGCCGCGCGGGTCGCGCTCGAGCGGCGCTTCGTGAGCTGCTCGGCCGGCACCGCTCCGTAAGGCGCGCTTCGTGAGCAGGAGAGGTCGGGTGCGATGCACGCACCCGACCTCTTCTGCTCACCGAGTGGGCCGGCCGCGCTCAGCCGGCGTCGGACACCGCGCTCGACACCGCGGTCGGGGCGTCGTACTCGCCGTCCGGGATCGCACGGAGCGCCTCGAGGACGTCGTCCGGGGCGCCCTCCTGCTCGGCCGTCGAGACCACGTCGTCCTTGGACGCCGGGTAGTCGATGCCGCTCAGGTACTTCTGGACCTGGATGGGGTTCGGTGCTGCCATGTCGGTTCCTTCCGTCAGGTTGCGCCTCCCGGAGTACCCGCGGGGCGCTGCACGACGGCGCGGGGAACGCGCTCCGCGGATGAACCGCCGGTCAGATCTCCCAGCTGCCCGAGTCGTCGTCGTCCCACATCGCCAGGCGGCGGGCGGCCTGCGGCTCGTACCGCTCCATCCAGCCGCGCTCGAGCCGGGCGACCGCGCGGTCGAACGCGGCCACCAGGTCGAGCTCCGCGCGCAGCAGGGCCTGCAGCTGCAGCCCCTCGTACAGTGCGATGAGCTGCTCGGCGCCGCGGCGGGGGTCCATCGTGTGCGGGGCACGGCCGATCGCGACGTCGTGCTCCAGGCCGCGCTTGATCTGCGCGAAGAAGAGCTGGTACCGCGACCGCAGGTAGGTCGCCATCGGGTGCGCCGGGTTGCCTGCGACGGACAGCAGGGCGACGAG
Organism: Curtobacterium sp. MCSS17_005; assembly: GCF_003234225.2. Classification (NCBI taxonomy): domain Bacteria; kingdom Bacillati; phylum Actinomycetota; class Actinomycetes; order Micrococcales; family Microbacteriaceae; genus Curtobacterium; species Curtobacterium sp. MCSS17_005. The sequence continues at coordinate 299,084 of NZ_CP126258.1, read as the reverse complement.
CAGGCGCATCAGGGCCGGGTCATCGGCGTTCGAGGCGACGATGGCCCGGAGCAGGTCCACGGTCGAGCCGTCACCGACCTCGTGCGTGACCTCGTCCATCCGGGCACCGTTCCAGCGGTCCAGTGCGGCGAGGACCAGGCCGTCCCACGACGGGAAGTGCTGCTCCAGCTCGGCGACGCTGATGCCCATCCGCTCGGCGACCTGCACGGGCCGGGCCTCGTGGAAGGGGACGTCCCGGAGCAGGTCGACGGTGGCACCCACGATCGTGATCCGCAGGTGCAGCGTGGCCGCGGCGGCCGCAGCGGCCTGCGTGTCGGCGCTGGTGTGTTCGAGCATCGTGCCCTCCGTCGTCCCCGGACGTCCTGTCCGTGTCACCCCGGGTCCGGGGTACCTCCATCCAAACGCAGAACGGGGGACACCAGAATCCCCGGTACGGGTGTCGGCACAAGGGGGGACAGACCACGACGTCGAGCCGGTTCGCGGCGGTCCGTGCGACCATGCGGACATGACCCCGAACGACCCCACTGCCCAGGGCCTCGCGACCATGGCCTCGACCGGCTTCGAGTTCGGCGGCGACCCCGACCAGGTGGCGCACGACGTCCGGGCCATGTGGGAGCAACTCGGACGGCCCGCCGGTGCGTTCGAGGCGGCGGCTCGGGCCATCGCCGTGCTGCCCCAGCGCCCCGAGGTGCCGATCGCCGACCAGGCCCGCCGTCGCGCGTTCGAGCACGCGATCGGCATCAACCCCGTCGAGGTCGAGCTGGCCGCCGCACTGTCGGCGCGCGAGCTCCTCGAGCGGATGGCGCGCTCCGTCAGCTGCTGACGCGACCAGGCGCCGTGGGCCGGACCACACGGACGACGGGAGGCGCGGTACCCACCGGCACCGCGCCTCCCGTCGGAGCCCCGTCAGGAACGGGTGCCCTACGGCGTCGGCATCCCACCGTCGACGTGCAGCGTCTCGCCCACGACGTACGACGACTCACCGCTCGCCAGGAACACGTAGGCCGGCGCGAGCTCGGCCGGCTGGCCCCAGCGGCCCAGGTAGGTCTGCTCGCCCGCGCTCGGCAGCGCCTCCGGCGGCTGACCGCCGGCCGGCTGCAGCGGCGTCCAGATCGGGCCCGGGGCGACCGCGTTGACGCGGATCCCCTTCGGCGCGAGCTGCGCGGCCAGGCCCTTCGCCATGTTGTTCACGGTCGCCTTCGTGGCCGCGTAGTGCACCAGGTGCGGCGAGGGGGCGTACGCCTGGATCGACGTCGTGTTGATGATCGTGGAGCCGGGCTGCAGGTGCGGCACGGCGGCCTTCGTGATCCGGAACGTCGCGTAGGCATTCGTCTTGAAGGTCTCGTCGAACTCCTCGTCGGAGATCTTCGTGATGTCGTCGACGTTCTGCTGCTTGCCGGCGTTGTTCACCAGGATGTCGAGGCCCCCGAGCTGCTCGACCGCGTCGGCCACGAGCTGCTCGCAGACCTCGAGCGAGGTGATGTCGCCCGGCAGCGCGACGGCCTTGCGTCCGGCGGCCTCGATGAGCCCGACGATGCGGTCGGCGTCCTCCTGCTCCTCGGGCAGGTACGAGATCGCGACGTCCGCACCCTCGCGGGCGTAGGCGATGGCGACGGCGGCACCGATGCCGGAGTCGCCACCGGTGACGAGCGCCTTGCGGCCGGTCAGACGACCCGAGCCGCGGTAGGTGTCCTCACCGTGGTCGGCGGGGACGTTCTGCGCCATCTCCGCGTCGGTGCCGGCACCCTCGAGGTACTGCTCGTCGGGCTTCTTGTCGGCGTACATCTTCGTGGGGTCCTGCATCACGTACTGGTCAGGCCCGGTCTGGTCGTTCTGCTGGTCCGTCATGCGGCCGACGGTACGCAGGGGGTCGCTGCGGGCCGTCCAGGAGGCTGTCCCCCGTTGCGCGGAGCGGCCTGCGCCCGTCGATCGCACCGGTCCAGGGCCGCAGCTGCGTGATCCTCGTTTGTCACGGTCCGGTGACGGGCAGGCTCCGATTCGGTAACACCTGTCGTTCTGTTCCGATCGAGGCCCTACCGTCGAACGGTGACTCCTCGGACCCTGCTGGCGCTCGGCGCCGCCGTACTGGCCTTCTCGGCCGGTGCGCTCGCGTTCGACGGCACCGCCGGGCTCGGGGCAGACGTGGCCGTGGCTGCCGAGACCTCGCACGACGCCGCTCCGGTGCACGTGACGAAGGCGGAACTCCGACGGGTCGACTCGATCGAGCTCGACGCCGAGGCACTCGTGCTCCGGAACGGCGACGACACCGTGGTGGAGTCCTCCATGCGCGATTCGGGTCTGACCGTGAGCGTCCTGAACCGTCTGCTCGGCACACCGTCCCGCACGCAGACCGCCGAGGGCGACGGTGGGGCGTGCTTCCCCGCGGGCACCACCTACACCTGGGGCGGCGCCATCCGCGTCGCAGCCCTGACGACCGACGCGGCGGCTGGCAACGCCGTCGAGATCCGGGTGCTGCGCGACTCGGTCCGCAGCGTGCTCGGCCGACAGATCGAGCTGACCGGCCCGGGTGGTGTCCGGGTGGGCGACGACATCGCGGACGAGATCGCCGATGCCTCCCGCTCGGAGCGGGTGTCCTACGGCTCGGACGACTCGCGTGCCTGGCAGCTCCTGCTCCGCGAGGGGTGGGCCAACCGGCACGACGAGGACGACGAGGACGACGACGAGTCGAGCAAGCAATCCAACAAGGCCGGCACCAACGGGGTCTCCGCCCTGACGAACGAGACGACGGTCACGGTGCTCGGTTCACCGATGCCCGTCCACGCGCAGCGCAGCTGCTGACAGCAAGCAGAGCGCGGAGCTGCTGACAGCGAGCAGAGCGCGCGGCTGCTGACAGCTCCTGGCCTGTCCGGGACTTCAGACCCGCAGTGTCGCGATCACCGGGAAGTGGTCGCTGGCGAACCAGGTCTCTGGGCCGTCGTGGTCGATGACGACGCGGTCCACCGCACCGACGCCACGGGTGAGCACCCAGTCGATCCGCTCGCCCGAATCGACGGGTGGCTGCCAGTCGTTGTACGTGGCGGTGCGGTCGGCGGGGTCCCCCGCGGCGAGCCAGGCGTCGGCGAACCCGGCCTCGGCGAACACCCGTGAGGCCGTCCCGCTGCCCGCGGGTTCGTTGCAGTCCCCCGCGAACACGACCGGGCCGGTGGTGCCCGCCAGCCGTTCGGCGATGAGCGCGGCACTCCGGCCGCGGACCTCGTCACCGTGCGGACCGGGCTCGTGGTCCAGGTGCGTGGTGAGCAGGGTGAACGCGGTCCCCTCGGCGTCGAGGAACCGGGCGTGGTTCGCGATCCGCGGGTACAGGCTGCCCCACGTGTTCGAGACGGGCTCGTCCGGGGTGTCCGACAGCCAGAACGACCCCTCGTCGGACGGGCGGAACCGATCGCGGCGGTAGAAGACGGCCGCGTGCTCGCCGGCGTCACCGCCCTCGCGCCCCTGCCCGACGTCGGCGTGGTCCGGCAAGCCGGCACGCAGGTCGTCCATCTGGTGCGCGAAGGCCTCCTGCACGCAGAGCAGGTCGGGGTCGTGCCGGCGGATCAGGTCGAGCACGACCGGCAGGCGGGCCGGCCAGTCGTGCGCGGGGTCCGGGTTCTTGATGTTGTAGGTCATCAGGACGATCGGGCGTGGGGCGCTGGTCACACCGTGAACCTACCGACCGGTCGCCCGGCGGGTTCCCATCAGTAGATGCAGGTGCTGTCGTTGCCGTAGTTGTGCACGTCGGTCGACTTGGGCGTCGGCTCCTTCGCGGGCTGCTTCGTCGGCTTCGAGCCGGTGCTCGAACCGCCGGTCGACGGCGTCGAGGCTCCGGCACTCGGCTCGGTCGCGATCGGCTTCGCGGTCTTGCCGTCGGTGCCGAGCACGAGCGTGACACCGGTGACCGCGCTGGTGCGGACGGCGACGGCGCCGGGCACCGCGGAGGCGATGGCCTTCGCCTGCGACTCCCGGCCGGCGGGGTACTGCACCTGGGTCGTCTTGGTCGTCGCGGACGAGCCGGCCGGGGCGACCTGGAACCCCCGGGCGGTCAGGACCTGGCCCGCAGCCGTCGCGGCGCCCTCGACCCCGCTGCCGTTCAGCACGGTGACCGAGGTGTTCGCCGGCTGCGCACGGCCGGCCTTCGTGTACGCCTCGGGCTCGCCGACCAGGCCCTGCACGAAGGCGGGCAGGCCGACGGTGTCGACCTCGACGATCGACAGGGCGGAGCCGTTCACGTAGATGGTCGGCGTGCCCAGCGTCGGGATCGTGGCGGACTGGATGTTGCCCGGCCGCAGGTTGCGCATCTGCGAGGCCAGGGACACCAGGTCGGTGTCGGTCTGGATCGAGTCGCCGATGGCGCCGAGGATGTTGTTCATCTTCACCGGGTTGAGCAGCGTCCCCGCCGACAGGACCTTCCGGGCCTCCTGCGACAGGAAGTACTGCTGCCGCACGTTGCGGTCGAGGTCACCGTTCGGCAGGCCGTGGCGCTGTCGGACGAAGGACAGCGCCTCCTTGGCGTTGAGCGAGGACTTGCCCGCGGGCAGGTCGACGCCCGAGTACGGGTCGTTGGTGGCCTGCTTCAGGCAGACCTGCACCGGCCCGAGTTCCTTGACCACCTGGTAGAAGCCGAGCAGCGAGACGCGGACGTAGTGGTCGATCTGCAGGCCGCTCAGGTTCTCGATGGTCTTGATGAGCATCTTCGCACCGCCGGTGTCCCCACCGCCGTTGAGCGTGCCGTAGTAGAAGGCACTGTTGAGCTTGCCCTTGCCGACGTCCGGGATGTCGACGTACGAGTCGCGGGGGAACGAGATCATCGTCGCCTGGCTGCCGTCGGCGTTGATGTGCAGCACGATCATCGTGTCGGTGTTCGTGGCACCGCCGTCCTCTTCGGTGCTGAGTTCGGCGAGCTGTTCGGGCGTCGCGTTGTCCGGGCGGTGGTCGTCGCCGACGAGCAGGATGTTCTGCGCCTTGCCGTCGACGTCGTCCTTCGCGTTCTTCGTGCCGGCGATCGCGTCGATGCGCGTGACCCCGCTCTGGAGGCGGTTGTAGGCGAATGCCGCGTACCCGCCGCTCAGCAGGAGGGCCATGGTGAGCACCCCCGCGACCGCCGGGAACACGACGCCTGCGCGTCGCTTCTGGCGCCCGTGGCGCGGCGTCGCGGCACCGCGGTGTGCGGGCTCGGTCGTCTGCTCGGGTTCGTTGCTCACCGGGAAACCATAACCGCCGCGCGGGGAACGGACATGGGATGCGCCTGGAAGGTCGCCCCGGAGTGGCCGTCACCACCTGGATGACGGAACGGTGTCGGCGGCGCCGCCACGGGCCTCCTGTCCGTCACCCGGTCGCGCTCGTGACGCTAGTCGCGCGACGGGAGCAGGTGGATCGCCTCCATGGCGAGTTCGGCAGCGATGGGGTCCTTCGCGACGACGGCGTCCTTGAGCTTCGTCAGCTCGGGCAGGATCACGTCGGCCGGCAGGAGCTCGGCGAGCTCCGGCACGCGGAGCTTGAACGAGAGCCCGTCCGTCGTCGAGTTGCAGAGCTGCACGAGCGAGGGGTTGCCACACGCGTCGGCCCACATCGAGTAGATGCCGGCTCCGTCGCGCGCGACCTCGTCCTGCTCGTCGGCGCTCACCCGCGCGTGCACGTCGTCGAGCATCTTCACGATCTTCTTGCGCTGCCCGTCCGTGAACCGGGGCACCGCGAGCCGCACGACGCCGCCGTAGATCACCCCGAGGGTGCGGTACGCATCGAGGAGTTCTTCCTTCGTCGGTGCCGCGACGCGGGTGTAGCGGTTCGGCGCCATCTCGATCAACCCGGCCCGGGCGAGTTCGGCGAGCGCCTCGCGGATCGGGGTGCGGGAGACCCCGAGCCAGGCGATCAGGTCGTCGTCGTTGAGCCGTTCCCCGGGCTCGAGCGTGCCGTCCATGATGGCGTCGCGGATCTTGTCCTGCACCGTGTCACGGAGGAGCTTGCGCTCGGCAGCGGGCTGCGTGGAGGGAACTGGCATGGACCCAGCGTGTCACATGTCAGGGTTCGTGCGCGAGAGGCGCGACGGCCACCAGGCGCGGTGCCCGAGGTCGTAGGCCAGCGCCGGCACGAGCAGCGAGCGGACCACGATCGTGTCGAGCAGGACGCCGAACGCGACGACGAACGCGATCTGCACGAGGAACAGGATCGGTATGACGCCGAGGGCGGCGAACGTGGCGGCGAGCACGACGCCCGCCGACGTGATCACCCCGCCGGTCACGCCGAGTCCGCGCAGGACGCCCTCGCGTGGACCGTGTCGCAGCGCCTCCTCGCGCACTCGTGTCATGAGGAAGATGTTGTAGTCGACGCCGAGTGCCACCAGGAACACGAACGAGTACAGCGGCACGCTCGGGTCCGCGCCCGGGAAGTGGAACACGTGGTCGAAGACGAGCGCTCCGACACCGAGGGCCGCCGCGAAGGACACGATCACGCTGCCGATCAGCACGAGCGGCGCGACGATGCTGCGGAGCAGGAGCATCAGGATCAGCAGGATCACGACCAGCACCACGGGGATGATCAACGTGCGGTCACGGATGCCGGTGTCGTTCGTGTCGACCGCGGTCGCGGTGACGCCACCGACGATCGCTCCCGGGTCGACCCGTTCGACGGCGGTGCGGAGGTCGCGGACGGTCTGCTCGGCGGCGTCCGAGTCGGCGGCGTCGGACAGGGTCGCCTCGAGCAGGACGTCACCGCGGGAGACGGTCGGCGTGCTGCTGCCGGCGGCGTCCCCGGTCACCGGGACTGTCCCGGCGGGGCTGTCCTTCGCTGCGGCGACGACACCGTCGACCCCCTCCACCGCGGTGATCGCGTCGACGAGCTGGTCGAGGTCGCGCTCCGCGCCGATGACCTGCGCGGGGCTGCCGGAGCCGCCCGGGAAGTGGTCGGCCAGCACGTCCTGTCCGTCACGCGCCTGCGACGATCCGATGATGAGGTCGCTCTGCGGCACCCCGTCCGCCTTGAGTCCGAACAGTCCGGCGCCCATCGCGAGCAGGCCGACCGTGCAGACGATCCACACCACCCGCGACCGTCGGGCGACGAGCCGGCCGACGCGCGCCCAGATGCCGCGGGCGACCGGACCGGTGAGCACGGGGTGGGCGCTGCCGAACGCGGGGCGCAGCGGCCAGAACGCCGCGCGGCGGAACGCGAGCAGCAGCGCGGGCAGCAGCGTCAGGGCGGCGAGCAGGCTGAACGCGATGCCGATGGCCGCGACGGGGCCGAGCGCCTTGTTCGAGTTGAGGTCGGACAGCAGCAGGCAGAGCACCCCGACGATCACCGTGCCGCCCGAGGCCAGGATCGGCTCGAGGCTCCCCCGCAGGGCGGCCTTCGTCGCGTCCCAACCGGTGCGGTGGTCGCGCAGCGCCTCTCGGAAGCGCGAGGTGTAGAGGAGCGCGTAGTCCGTCGCCGCCCCGATCACCAGGATCGACAGGATGCCCTGGACCTGCCCGTTGACCGTCACGATGTCGGCCTTGGCGAGCCACCAGACCACGAGGATCGAGGCGCACAGGGCGAACGTGGCGGTCCCGAGCACGAGGACGGGCAGCAGGGGTGATCGGTAGACGATGATCAGGATCACGAACACCGCGGCGAGCGCCACCCCGAGCAGCAGCCCGTCGATGCCGGCGAAGGCCTCGGTCAGGTCCGCGGTGAACCCGGCGGGACCGGTGACGTAGCCGCTCACACCGGACGGCAGTGCGTAGTCGACGTCGGCCCGGATTGCCTCGACCGCGTCCCCGGTCTCGGCGTCCTGCGTGAGCGTGGCGACGATCTCGACCGCGTCGCCGTCCTTGCTCGGGAGCACCGGGCTGACGGCATCGACGTCGGCGCGGTCGGACAGCGTCGTGGCGAGTGCCTTCGCGTCGGCGAGGTCGGTCGGCGTCAGGCCGCCGTCGCGCTCGAGGACGATGATCGCGGGCGCCCCGGACTCGTCGCGGAACTCGGAGGACCGTTCCTGCACCTTGGTGGCGTCGGCCGAGGCAGGCAGGAAGGAGGTCTGGTCATTGGTGGAGACCTCGGAGATCTTGCCGAAGAAGGGACCGCCGACCGAGGCGATGCCGAGCCAGACCACGATGACGAGCGCGGGGAGGACGATGCGGAGGAAGCGGGACACGTCGGTGAGCGTACACGGATCGTCAGCATGCTGATTACTTGACGGTCGAGTGCTCCTGACGACCATAGAATCACGGCATGCAGGACACGAGCGAGCAGTGGCCCCTCGGGCGCCTGCTGTCCGCGGCTGCACGGTCCGTCGAGCGGGACTGGGACGATCGACTCCGCGCCATCGGGCTCTCGCACGCCGCGGTCGTCGCGATCGACATCCTCATCCGGACCGGCCCGACCGGCGCCGACACCATCGCCCGCACGGCTCGCGTCCAGCCACAGACGATGTCCCGCACGCTCGAGCGGATGGAGCGGGATGGCCTGGTCGAGCGCGCCCCGCACCCTGCCGATCGTCGGCGCCGCGTCGTGAGCGTGACGTCCGCCGGCCGGTCCGCCTGGGAGACCGCGCGGCACATCGAGCGCGAGGTCCTGCCGGAGGACCCCGCACTCCGGTCGGCGCTGGGCGAGCTCCTCGCCAAGCCGCAGTCCGAGTGAAACACTGTTCCTGAAATACCACATGCGATAAGATCCCGTGGTCGGTGCGTGCCGACCTGACCACAGGAGTCCCGCATGTCCGAACGCCGAGCCGCCCACGCGGCCGTTGCACACGCTCACCACGCCGCGAGCAGCAGACGGCGACGGCGGCCGTTGCTCGTCGCGCTGATCACGACGCTCGGCTCGCTCGTCGGGGTCGCCCTGGTCATCGCCGTCGTCGCGAGTGCGTTCGTCGGCGGTCTCGCTCGGAGCTTCGACGCCGGACGCGAGACCATCACCGACCCGTTCCCGAGCGGTACCCGACCGACGCCGACGGCAGGCGAGAACGTCCTGCTCATCGGTTCCGACTCCCGGGCGCAGGGCGACCCCGACGGTGGACCTGCGGCGGCCGGCGGGCGTTCGGACACCCTGATGCTGGCGCACGTGCCCGCGGATCGTCAGCACGTCTACCTGATGTCGATCATGCGGGACTCCTGGGTCGAGGTCCCCGGGCACGGGCGCGCCAAGATGAACGCCGCGTACGCCTGGGGCGGGGTACCCCTCACGGTGCAGACCGTCGAGCAGCTCCTCGACATCCGGATCGACCACGTGGCGGAGATCGACTTCGCCGGGTTCGAGGAGATGACCGATGCCCTCGGCGGCGTCACGGTCGACTCCCCCGGGGCGTTCTCAGCACGCGGCCACGACTTCACGGCCGGGGCGAACCGGCTCGACGGGGCCGCAGCACTGGCCTTCGTCCGGGAGCGCTACGCCTTCGTCGACGCCGACCACACCCGCGTCCGCAACCAGCAGGCGTTCATGCGCGGCGTCGTGAACGGGCTGCTGGCCCGTGGCACCGTCACCAACCCCGGGCGCATCCAGGACTTCGTCGCCGCGACGAGTGCGCACCTGTCGGTCGACGTCGGGTTCTCGTTCGCACGGATGGCGGAACTCGGGTGGTCGCTCCGCGCGGTCCGGGCCGACGACCTCGTGACCTTCACGGTGCCGACGGCGGGCTCCGGGACGTCACCGGACGGGCAGTCGGTCGTGACGCTGAACCAGCTCGCGGTCGGGGCCCTGTCCCAGGCGCTCCGATCCGACGACGTCGCCGGCTGGCTCGCCGACAACCCGCAGTAGCCCGGCACCGCACGCACGACGACGCCCCACGACTCGAGGTCGTGGGGCGTCGTCGTGTTCGATCTGCGGAGCGATCAGGCGGGGAGCTGGAGCTCCTGGCCGGCGTAGATCAGGTTCGCGTCGTCGATGGTCGACGTGTTCGCGGCCCAGAGCTGCTTCCAGCCGCCGTCGATCCCGAGCTTCGTCGAGATCGTGTCGAGCGTGTCACCCGAGGCGATCGTGTACGTCTTGCCGCTCGTCTTGACCGGGGCCGGCTTGCTCGGCGTCGTCGCTGCCGGAGCGGGCGTCGACTCGGTCGTGCTCGGCGCGGCCGGCTGCGGGGCGGCCTGCTCGGCAGGAGCCGGTGCCGGAGCAGCGGGCTGTGGGGCGGCCTGCTGTGCGGGCGCCGGAGCCGGTGCGGGGGCCGGAGCCGCCGCGGCGGGGGCTGCACCGCTGGTGCCGCTCAGCCCGAGCTGGGCGGAGCAGGCGGGCCATGCACCCCAACCCTGCGAGGCGAGGACACGCTCGGCGACGGCGATCTGGGCCTCGCGGCTGGCGGAGGCGGGGTTGCCCGCGCCACCGTTCGCCTGCCAGGTACCGAGGTTGAACTGCAGGCCGCCGTAGTAGCCGTTGCCGGTGTTGATGGCCCAGTTGCCGCCGGACTCGCACTGCGCGAGCTGGTCCCAGGTCGAACCGGACGCTGCGTTCGCGGGGGCTGCCGCGAGGCCGACACCGGTCGCGGCGATGCCGGCGAACGCCAGGCCACCGACGATGGTGCGGGTACGGGAAAGCTTCTTCATGTGATTGCTCCACCGGGGTCACGAGCCGCATCTGTTGCGGAATCCACTGCCCACCCCGACCGATCGCGGTCAGTTGTGGGGGTGCGCCACCGGGGGCAGTGGTCATCGGGCCGGCGGCACCTCGGTCGGCAACCATAGGAAACTCTTGACTGTTATCAAACCGAGACAAACGGTTCTACCCGTGCATGCTATGTACCCCTCCCCCGAACCTGAACGGCTCGATCCCCATGGCCATGGTGATCGAGCCGTACCCGGGTACGTGTCCTTGGCAATTCCCTGGCAATGCCGATCGACGGTCGGGATCAGGCCCGCGTGAGCAGGGTCACGGCCTCGAGGTGACCGGTCTGCGGGAACATGTCGAGCACCCTGGCCCGACGCAGCCGGAACGACGGCATGCGCGCCAGGTCCTTCGCCAGGGTCACCGGGTTGCAGCTCGAGTAGACGACGTGCTGGACGTCCGACTCCTCGAGCCAGGTCGACAAGCGCTCTCCGATCCCGCGACGCGGAGGGTTCACGACGACGAGCTCGGGCACCGCGTCCGGACGGGCCCGGAGAGCGTGCTCGGTCGCGTCGTCAGCGGCAAACCGGAGGCCCTCGAGGCCGGCCTCACGAGCGGACTGCTTCGCGGAGCGGATCGCCTCGGCGCTCGTCTCGATGCCGGTCACCACGCGGCCGGGACGAGCAGCGTGGAGTGCGAAGCCGCCGACGCCGCAGTACAGGTCCCACATCGACGTCGGATCGAGCTCGTCGATCCAGGCCGTCGCCTGCGCGTACAGCTCGGTCGCGACGCCGGTGTTCGTCTGGAAGAAGCTCTGCGGCCGCAGGTGCATGGTGATCCCGCCGAGCCGCATCGGCAGGGTCTCCTGCTCGGTCAACACGATCTCGCGGTCGCCCTCGGTGACGGCCTTGTGCTCGGGCAGCAGGTTGACGGTCACCACGACCGCGTTGGGCAGTGCGGCATGCAGGGCGTCGAGGTATTGGCGGAGCCGCGGGAGCTGCCCCTCGGAACGCAGCACGAACCGGATCATCAGCTCGCCGTCGGGCGACTCGGTGACCAGGACGTACTTGAGCTCGCCCCGGCGCGCGGCGACGTCGTACGGGATCAGCCCGGCGGTCGAGACGAACTCGGCCAGCACGGGCAACGCGTGCCGGATGCCGGGCGTGCAGATGCCGCAGTGCCGGAGGTCCACCCCGCGCTGCCGGTGGTCGAGGATGCCGACGGTGGGGTGCTGGACGGACCCGCCCACCACCATCTTCGCCTTGTTCCGGTACCCCGACTCCGGGCTCGTGATCGCGGGCGACCAGGAGACCGCTCCGGGGCCCCCGGCGGCCTCGACCGCGGCGTGCAGGAGTTCGCGCGTGCGGAGTTCCTTGTCGAGGACCTGGTCGGCGTAGGGCTGGCCCATGAGCGTGCACGACCGGCACACCCCGCGGTCGAAGTAGTCGCACTGCATGGCCGAGTCAGGATACGGCAGCGTCCCGCGTCGTCGTGGCGATCCGGTACACCGACGTCGTCGCGGTCAGGAACAGCGTCGTGCCGTCGTCGCCGCCGAAGCACAGGTTCGACGTGACCTCCGGCACGGCGACCGCACCGATCCGGGCACCCGTCCGGTCGAACACGACGACGCCGCGGTGCGAGGACGACCAGACGTTGCCGTGCACGTCGACCCGGATGCCGTCCGGCGCACCCTCTCCGGGCTCGAGCCGCGCGAACACCCGGCCGTTCTTCAGCAGGTCGCCTCGGCGGTCGTAGGCGCGGATGACCGGCTCGTCGCTCGACGAACTCGCGATGTACAGCACCCGCTCGTCCGGGTCGAAGGCCAGACCGTTCGGCTCGTCCAGGTCGGTCGCCACTGGTCGCAGATCCTCGCCCGCCGGGCCGCACCGGAACACCCAGTGGTCGCCGTACTCACGCACGCCCGGGTGTCCCTCGCGCGGCTGGGTGATGCCGTAGGCGGGGTCGGTGAACCAGACGCCGCCGTCCCGCGCGACCACCACGTCGTTCGGGGAGTTGAACCGGCCCCCGTCCCACACGTCGACGATCGGCGTGACGACGCCGTCGCGGTCCCGCTCGACCCGACGCAGCCCGTGCGAGCACTGCACGACGCTGCCGTCCCGGTCGAGCGTGCGGCCGTTGGTGAACTCGACACCGTCCGCGTACACGGAGGTCTCCCCCGAGTCCGCGTGCCACTGCAGGATCCGGTCGCCGGGGATGTCGGACCACCGCAGCGTGCGCGTCGACGGGATCCAGCAGGGCCCCTCGGCCCAGGTGCTGCCGGTGGCGATGCGCTCGATCGCGTCGGGGTCCGGTACGAGGTCGTCGAGCAGCACGGGTTCTCCTTCGAACGGGGTGCCCAGCCTACGTTCGTCAGGCCGCGGCCGCAGCCTCGCTCCGTCGTCGCACGGCCTTCTCGATCGCGGAGATCGCGAGGCCGAGCAGGATCGACGCCACGACCGCGAGGGTCGTGACGAGGAAGGGCTGCTCGCGGCTCCAGCGCCCGGTGGCCGAGGCGATGCCGACGCAGTACGCGGCCCACACGACGTCGGCGAGCACACAGCTGAGCAGGAACCGCCGGAGGTCGAGCCCGCTGTCCGCACCGACCAGGTTCGTCGTCAACCGGCCCATCGGGATGAAGCGTCCGAGCACCGCGATGCGCCCGGGAGCGGCACGGTAGCGGCCGTCGATGGCGTCCCGGGCCGCGCGGACCTTCGGACGCGCGAACCACGACCTCGAGCCGAGGTCGACCGACCGCGCCAGGTGGTAGAGCCCGAGGTCGCCGAGGACCATCCCGATCGACGCCGCGACGACGAGGAAGAGGACCGGCAGGAGACCACCGTCACCGCCCACCAGGAGCGTGCCGATCGCGACGACGAGTGCCTGGCTGGGCAGGAAGACGGCGACGCTGCCCACGGCGAGCACGAGGCCGACCACGAAGAACGCCCACGGGGTGCCGACGAGCTGGACGACCAGGTCCTGTGCTGCGTCCACGACTCACCTTCCACGGGCACCGGAGGGGCGCGCCGGGGTCCATCCTCGCAGGTCCGGCGCGCTCCGCTCACGTGCGGTCGACGATCGCCCGCATGGTCGAGGCAGCGTCGTCCGGCCGGCCGTCGAGGACGGCGTCGGCGAGTGCGAGGTGGAGGCCGACGTCGTGCCGGTCCGGGCGGATGCTCCCGCGTTCGCGCAGCACCTGGCCGACGACCTGGTGCAGGCGTCGGTACAGGGCGTTGCCGGACAGGTCGAGCACGAGCGCGTGGAACCGCACGTCCGCGGTCACGAAGTCGAGGCGGTCGTCGCGGGTCGCGGCGGCGGCGAGCTCGTCCGCGGTGGTGCGGAGGGCCTCCCGTCGGTCTGCGCACTCGTCGAGCGCCGCTCGCCGGGCCGCTGCGGCAGCGGCGGCGGGTTCGACCGCCGCCCGCAGCTCGCGGAGCTCGACCGCCACGCGCTCGCCGTCGGGTCCCCGCAGACGCCACCGCACCACGCGCGGGTCCAGGACGTCCCACTCCCGCACGTCGAGGACGGTCACGCCGACCCGGCGCCGCGCGGTGAGCAGGCCGAGGGCGACGAGGACGCGGACGGCCTCGCGGACGATGCTGCGACTGGCGCCCGTCCAGGTCACCAGGTCGTCGACGCTCCGGCGACTGCCGACGGCGACCGCACCGGAGACGACGGCGGCACCGACCTGGTCGAGGACCCGTTCGAAGGTGCTCGTCACCGCTGCGAGACCGGCGACAGCACGAGCTCGTCGATGCGCACGTGCGCCGGCGACCCGAGCACGAAGGCGACCGTCCGCCCGATGTCCTCCGGTTGGAGCATGCGCTGCCGGGCGGCCGCGTCGGGGACCTCGGGCCGTTGGTCGAGGAAGTCCGTCGCCACGTCACCCGGGCACAGGTGGGTGGCACGCACGCCGTGCTCGGCCTCCTGCTGGTTGAGCGTCCGGACGACCGACGCGAGCGCGGACTTGCTCGCCGAGTACGCGACACCCGCCCCCGGCTGGAAGGACCACCCGGCGTACGACGACACGACGACGACCACGCCGCCGGCCGCGCGGAGTGCCGGCAGCGCGGCGTCCACCAGCGAGACGACGGCGGTGAGGTTCGTGTCCACGATCGCGCGGAAGTCGGTCAGCGACTGGTCGTCCCACCGGCGCCTCGGGGCGTTGAGCCCGGCCGCCAGCACGAGCCCGTCGAGCCGCCCGTGCCGCTCGAGCACGGTGTCCCGGGCGGCTGCGACGGCGTCGGGCTCGTTCGCGTCGAGGGGCAGGACGTCCGCGGTTCCCCCGGCGCCGCGGATGGTGCGTGCAACTTGCTCGAGCCGCTCGGCACGGCGCCCGCTGAGGACCACGGTCCAGCCGTCCCGCGACGCCGCCTCGGCGCTCGCGGCCCCCATGCCGCTGCCCCCACCCGTGACCCAGAGCACACGCTGATCCGTCATGGTCGAATAGTATGCCTATTCAAGGCACCGACGACGGGAGCAACGATGCACCTCGACCTGACCGACCGCGTGGTGGTCGTGACCGGCGCAGCGCGCGGGATCGGCCGCACGCTCGCCGACCGCTTCGTCAGCGAGGGGAGCCGCGTCGTCGCGCTCGACCTGGCCTTCGAGCCGGGCTTCCCGCTCGACCACGTCGTGTGCAACGTCGCCGACCCGCGGTCGGTGCACGACGCCGTGGACGAGGTCGTCCGGCGGCACGGCACGATCGACGTGCTGGTCAACAACGCCGGCATCAACGTCACGGGCACGGTCGCAGAACTCGAGTGGGACGCTTGGCGCCGCTGCATGGACGTCAACCTCGGCGGCACGTTCCTGATGAGCCAGGCCGTGGCTCCGGTGATGCAGGCGGCCGGGCGCGGTCGGATCATCAACGCCGCATCGTTCGCGGCGATCGTGCCCAGCGTCGGGAGCGCTGCCTACGCGGCGTCGAAGGCCGCCGTCGTCTCGTTCACCCGGGTCCTGGCGTCGGAGCTCGGCCCGTGGGGGATCACCGTGAACGCCTACGCACCGGGCATGGTGCCGACGGCGATGAACGGCTTCGCGACGATGCCGGCCGAGGCGCAGGACCGCCTGCTCGACACGCTGTCGCTCCGCCGGTGGGAGACGCCGGACGACGTCGCCGACCTGCTCGTCTTCGTGGCGAGCGACGCTTCCGGGTACATCACCGGCACCCTGCTCGACGTCTCCGGCGGCAAGCTCGCGACCCAGATCCCCGCCCGCGCGCACGGCCGGACCTGAGCGGACTGCTGTCCGGCCGCACAGGTTCTCCACATGGCCTCCTCCGTAGGCTGTGAAAGCCCAGTGAGCCGGACTGCAGCCCGACCCCGAGGAGGTGCCCGATGGTCCTCGTCCTCGTCGCGTTCGCGATCGTCGCCCTGATCGTCCCCGTCCTGACCCCCGTCCTCGGCCGCCGCGTGTTCTACGTGGCGGCCCTCGCCCCCGCCGCGGCGGCGGTGCTGACGATCGCCCAGACCGACGCCGCCCTGCACGGCAGCGTCGTCGAACGGCACCAGTGGGTCCCCCAGCTCGACCTCGACGTCACGCTGCGGATGGACGCACTGTCGTGGGTGCTCGCCCTCGTGGTGTCGATCGTCGGCGCGTTGGTGCTGGTCTACTGCGCCTCGTACTTCGAGCGGGACGAACCCGGGCTCGGTCGGTTCGCCGGGGTCCTGACCGCCTTCGCCGGCTCGATGTACGGCCTCGTGATCGCCGACGACGTGATCGTGCTGTTCGTCCTGTGGGAGGCCACGACGGTCTTCTCCTACCTGCTCATCGGGCACGACGCCGCGAAGCGTGCCAGTCGCGCCGCCGCCATGCAGGCCCTCGTGGTCACCACCGCCGGTGGTCTGGCGATGCTCGCGGGCCTCGTGATGCTCTCGGTCACGGCGGGGACGACCTCGCTGTCCGCGATCGTCGCCGATCCCCCGAGCGGCACGATCGTCTCGGTGTCGGTGGTCCTGGTGCTGCTCGGGGCGCTCACGAAGTCGGCGATCGTGCCCTTCCACTTCTGGCTCCCCGCCGCGATGGCCGCACCGACCCCGGTCAGCGCGTACCTGCACGCCGCCGCGATGGTGAAGGCCGGCATCTACCTGGTGGCCCGGCTCGCCCCAGCGTTCGCGCTGCTCGACGGCTGGCGCGAGACGATCACGCTGCTCGGCGTCGCCGGGATGCTCGTCGGCGGGTACCGGGCACTGCGGCAGACCGACCTCAAGCTCCTGCTCGCCTACGGCACCGTGGCCCAGCTCGGGTTCCTCGTGCTCGCCGCCGGCTGGGGTGCACCCGCGGTCGCCCTGGGCGGGGTCGCGCTGCTCGTCGCACACGCCGCCTTCAAGTCGACGCTCTTCCTGGTCGTCGGCGCGATCGACCACGTCACCGGCACACGTGACCTCGGTCGGCTCAGCGGGCTCGGCCGTGCCCGCCCGTGGTTGGCGGTCGTCGCGGTGCTCGCGCTGGTGTCGATGGCCGGGATCCCGCCGACGATCGGGTTCGTCGCGAAGGAAGCCGTGCTGACCGGGTTCACCGAGTCCCTGCACGGCCCCGACGCCGGCTGGGCCTGGTTCGCCCTGATCGGCGTGACCGTCGGTTCGGTGCTCACCGTGGCCTACTCGCTGCGGTTCCTGTGGGGCGCCTTCGCCCGCAAGCCCGGCGTCGCGACCACCGAGCCGCACGCCCTGCACGGCCTCGCCGTCGTGCCCTCGGTGCTCGCGCTGGCCGGGCTCGCACTCGGTCTGCTCACCCCGGTGGTCGCACACGGCATCGAGCCCGCGGCGACGACCGCGGCGCTCGGCGGCCAGGAAGTCCCGCACCTCGCGCTCTGGCACGGCCTCGAACCCGCACTCGGCCTGTCCGCGATCACCCTGGTCGGCGGCCTCGCGCTGTTCGCCCTGCGCCGTCCGGTCGAGGCGCTCCAGCACCGGCTCGCGGGGTTCCCGAGCGCCGCGGGCACGTACCGGCACGGCATGCGACTGCTCGACCGCGGAGCGACCGGGCTCACCGCGAGCCTGCAGCGCGGCTCGCTCCCCTACTACCTGACCGTGATCCTGTCGGTCTTCGTCGCCGGGGCGCTCGCCAACCTGGTGCTCGGCGGGCCGTGGGAGTTCCACGTCCGGTTCGCCGACTCGTGGGGCCAGATCCCGGTGATGATCGTGATGTCGATCGCGGGCATCGCGGTGCTCACGGCGAAGACCCGGTTCGCCGCCGCGGTCCTGGTCGGCGTCACCGGCTACGGCCTCTCGGTGCTGTTCGTCCTGCACGGTGCCGTCGACCTCGCCCTGACGCAGCTCGTGGTCGAGACGGTGACACTGATCGCCTTCGTCCTGGTCCTCCGACGGCTGCCCCCGCGCATCGCCACGACCAACCCGTCGCGGTTCCGGGTCGTGCGGGCACTCTTCGCCGGTCTGGCGGGGCTGACACTGGCGATCGTCGTCGTCGTTGCTGCCTCGGCCCGCACAGCACGCCCCCTCTGGCCCGACCTGCCCGCGCTGACGAGCTCGTACGGGCACGGTCTGAACGTCGTGAACGTCGCCCTCGTCGACCTTCGCGGCTGGGACACCCTCGGCGAACTCACCGTCGTGGTCGCCGCGGCCACCGGCGTCGCGAGCCTGATCTTCGTGAACTCGCGCGAGGACACCCTGCCCCGGCTGCGCGACCTGCCGGAGACCCTGACCGCGAACGGCGAGCGCACCGACGGCGAGCCCCGCGCGTGGCTGCCAACGAGCGCCGCGATCCCGACCGGCCGCTCGGCCCTGCTCGACGTGGTCGTCCGGCTGCTGTTCCACGGCCTCATCGTGCTGTCCCTCTACCTGCTGTTCGCCGGGCACAATTCGGCCGGTGGCGGGTTCGCCGGCGGTCTGGTCGCCGGCATCGCGCTCGCGGCCCGCTACCTGGCCGGCGGCCCGGCCGAACTCGGTGCGGCGGCCCCGGTGCGTGCCGGTCGACTGCTGGGCCTGGGCGTCGCCACGGCCGCCGTCACCGCGATCGTGCCGCTGTTCTTCGGTCGCGAAGCCCTGTACTCCGAGTTCTTCGAGGCCACCGTCCCGGTCCTCGGACACGTCGAGTTCGTCACCGCCACGTTCTTCGACATCGGCGTGTACCTGGTCGTCGTCGGCCTGGTGCTCGACGTCCTCCGCAGCCTCGGTGCCGAGGTCGACCGGCAGCGCCTCGAGGACGCCTCGACCCCGACCCGCGACTCCGCCGAGGGGTCCGTCGATGACGCCCTCGATGCCCCCACCCCGGAAGGGAGCGCCACATGACCGTCACCCTCGTCCTCGTGATCGCCATGGCGGTGCTGTTCTCCTGCGGCGTCTACCTGCTGCTCGAACGCTCCCTGACCCGGATGCTCCTCGGCTTCCTGCTGCTCGGGAACTCCCTCAACCTGCTGTTGCTGGTGATGTCCGGCGCCGCGGGTGACCCGCCGATCGGCAAGAGCGCCGAGGGCATCACCGACCCGCTCCCCCAGGCGTTCGCCCTGACCGCGATCGTGATCACCTTCGCCGTCAGCGCGTTCCTGCTGGCCCTGATCCACCGGTCGTGGCAGCTGTCCCGCGCCGACGAGGTCGAGGTCGACGAGGCCGACGCCGCGATCGGCCGTGACCGCGACGAGCCGGCCGACGAGGACCCGGAGACCACCACCGACGCAGAACAGGAGGCGACCCGATGACCTGGCTCGTCCCGCTCCTCGTCCTCGTCCCGCTGCTCGGTGCAGCGGTCGCGCTCGGACTCCTCCGCCACCAGAAGCTCCAGCGTGCGATCACCGTCGTGGTCCTCGTCGTGGCCCTGGCCGTCGCCGCCACCCTCATGGTCCTGGTCGACCGGCACGGCACGATCGTGGTGCAGGTCGGCGGGTGGGACGCCCCCTACGGCATCTCGCTCGTCGTCGACCGGCTGAGCGCCCTGCTGCTCACCGTCAGTGCGAGCGTCCTGCTGCTCGTCCTGCTGTTCTCGATCGGGCAGGGCCTGGCCGCCGACGACGAGGACGCCCCGGTCACGATCTTCTACCCGACGTACCTGGTGCTCGCCGCCGGTGTGCTCGACTCGTTCATCGCGGGCGACCTGTTCAACCTGTACGTCGCGTTCGAGATGCTGCTGGTGGCGAGCTACGTGCTCATCACGCTGGGCGGCAGCGAACAGCGCGTCCGGGCCGGCACGACGTACATCGTCACGAGCCTGATCGCGTCGGCGATCTTCCTCGCCGCCATCGGCCTGGTCTACGGCGCCACCGGCACGGTGAACATCGCCCAGATCAGCGAGCGCGTCGCCGACCTGCCGGAACACGTCCAGCTGCTCCTGCACACGATGCTGCTGATCGGGTTCGGCATCAAGGCGGCCGTGTTCCCGCTGGCGTTCTGGCTGCCGGACTCGTACCCGACCGCCCCGGCGCCGGTCACCGCGGTCTTCGCGGGCCTGCTGACCAAGGTCGGCATCTACGCGATCATCCGGCTCGAGACGGTGATCTTCCCGCGACCACAACTCAACGAGGTGCTGCTCGTCGTCGCCGCACTGACGATGGTGGTCGGGGTGCTCGGCGCGGTGTCGCAGACCGACGTGAAACGGCTGCTGTCCTTCACGCTGATCAGCCACATCGGCTTCATGGTGATGGGCGTCGGACTCGGCACCGTCGCGGGGACGGCGGCAGCGGTGTTCTACACGGTGCACCACATCGTCGTGCAGACCACGCTGTTCCTGGTGTCCGGCCTGATGGAACGTGTCGGCGGGACGACCTCGACCCGGTCGCTCGGCGGACTGCTGAAGGCCGCACCGCTGCTGGCCGCCCTGTACCTGATCCCCGCGTTCAACCTCGGCGGGATCCCGCCGTTCTCCGGCTTCATCGGCAAGCTCGGCCTGTTCCGCGCCGCCGCCGAGGACGGTTCCCCGATGGCGTACGTCACCATCGGCGCCGGCGTCGTCACCTCGCTGCTCACCCTGTACGCGCTCATGCGCGTCTGGGACGCCGCCTTCTGGCGGCCGAAGCCGGCGGCCGAGGCCGCCGCCCCGCACGCGACGAGCGCCGAACCGCACGCCCACCTGCGGTCGCCGGAACCGGCGCCGCTCACCGTCTCCGAGGAGACGGGTGAGGCGTACCATCCGGGAGGCTCGGTGACGGTCACCGACGCACCGCACGCGGCCACCGCCTCCAGTCCGACCACCGGTGCGACCGAGGCGGTCGGCGAGGCTCCCGAGAAGGTGCGCCTGCCGCGCATGCTCGTCGGCGTGACGACCGTCGCGGTGCTCGGGTCCGTCGCCCTGACGGTCGTCGCCGGCCCGCTCTACGGCTACGCGACCCGCGCAGCGGAGTCGCTGGAGTCGCCCGACCGCTACGTGCAGGCCGTGCTCGGAGGTGAGCGATGACCGACGTCCGCCGCATCTCGAACGCCCGCCGGATCGCGCTGGCGTGGCGCTACGACGTGCCCCTGGTCGCGGGGCTCACCGTGCTCTGGGCGCTGCTCTGGGGGTCGTGGACCCCGCTGACGCTGCTGTGCGGCGTCGTCGTGGCGCTCATCGTCACCCAGGCGCTGCCGCTCCCGCCGGTCCCCCTGTCCGCACGGTTCTCGATCGTGCACGTGCTGCGGTTCCTGGCGGTGTGGTCTGGGCTCGTCGTCGTGGCGTCCTTCCGGGTCGCCTGGGTCGCGTTCCGTCCCCGCGGTGTGCGGCGGAGCTCGATCACGCTCGTGCAGCTGCACTCCACGTCCGAGATGACCTTCACCCTGGCCACCCTCGCGATCTCGCTCGTGCCCGGCTCGTACGTCGCCGACGTGGACCTGCGGCGCCGTCGCCTGCTGCTCCACGTGCTCGACACCGAGCGCCTCGAGCAGGTCGAGGACGAACGCCGCGTCGCACTCCGGATCGAGGCCATGGTCATCCGCGCGCTGGGATCCAAGCAGGACGTCTCCGAGCTGTCCGAGCCCCTGCCGGAGGTGACCCGATGAGCCCCGTCGTCGTCGTGATGGGCATCGCCGTCGCGCTCGTGCTCGCGCTCCTCGGGGCGACGTTCGCCCTCGCGGTGTTCCGCATCGTGCGCGGTCCGACCATCCTCGACCGCATGATCGGCTCCGACATGGTGCTGACCACCGTGCTCGTGGTGATCGCCGCCGCGATGGTCATCCGCCAGGACCTGACCGGCATCCCCGTGCTCGTGGTGATCTCGGCGACGAGTGTGTTCGCCACGGTCGCCGTGGCCCGGGCCGTCACGCCCTCGGCCGACCCGTCCGACGAGGGGCTGACCGTCACCACCCCCGAGCGCGCCGAGGAGGACCAGTCGTGATCGAGATCATCGAGTCGTTCGTCGACGACGCCGGCATCCGCGCCTGGATCGCCATCGGGCTGCTGCTCGTCGGGTCGCTGCTGTCGCTCGGTGCCGGGGTCGGCATCGTCCGGTTCCCGGACCCGCTCGTCCGTCTGCACGCGATGGCGAAGCCCCAGGTGCTCGGGCTCGCACTCGCGCTGGCCGCCATCGTCGTCGCGGTGTGGACGTGGACGGCGTTCTGGGTCGTGCTGCCGATCATGGTGTTCCAGCTGTTCCTGGTGCCGGTGTCGACGCACATGATCGCCCGCGCCGGCCTGCGCGCCGACGACTACCGGCACGAGGACCTGCTCGTCGACGACACGGAGTCCTGACGCACCGATCTGCCGGACCCGGAGGCCCGTGGCGGCGTCGCCACGGGCCTCCGCTCCGTCAGGCGGTCACGTTCGCGGTCAGCCGGTCGCGACCCGACGCGGGAGCAGCAGGTTGCAGACCGCGGCAATCACGACGATCGCGGCGGAGACCGCCGGCAGCAGCATCGCGGCGGCGGTGCCGTGGTGCTCGGCGACGTCACCGGTGATCGCGGAGGCGATCGACTGCCCGACGATCACGGCCGACCCGAGGATCGTCATCGTGGTGGCGGAGCGGCCGACGGGTGAGCGGTCCGAGCCGAGGCTGTACTGGGCGACCAGGGTGGGTCCGATCCCGATGCCCATGATCGCGAGGACGACGCCCGCGGCGACGACGGAGTCGGCGCTGGCGAACGCGACCGCACCGGCGAGGAGCACGACGCCGAACACGAGCCAGCGCCAGCCGAGTCCGAAGGCCCGGGGGAACGCCGCCGACCCGAGTGCCAGCCCGGCGGACCCGATGCCCATCAGGCCGTAGAGCAGGCCGGCCTGCGAGGCCTCGCCGTGAGTCTCCATGAACGCCGTCAGCGACGTCAGCGTCGAGCCGAAGAACAGGCCGATGCCGAGGATGCCGACCACCACCACGACGAGCCGCGGACGCAGGAGCTGCCGTGCGGGTGCCTGCGTCGACTCCGCGTGCTGGCCGACCACGAGCTTGCCGGTCGGGTGCAGCGCGAACGCCGTCACGAACACGAACGTCAGGACCGAGGCGCCGGCGACGGCCACCCACGGGGCGATCGCGCTGGCGAGGATGCCGACCAGGAACGGACCGATGATGAACACGGTCTCGTCGGCGGCGGACTCGTAGGCCATCGTGCCGCTGAGGGTCTTCTCGCGCCGCGCCGGGGCCATCCGCTGCCGGATGATCGCGACGAGCCGGGTGCGGGACATCGGGGCGACCTGCGGGGCCGAGGCGCCGATGCAGAACGCGACCGCGAGGACGGCGAGGTCGGGCGCGGTGCCGCTGACGACGAACGGGAAGAACCCGAGCAGCGCCGCGTTCACCAGGCCGATGGGGACGAGTACCGCCCGCTGGCCGTAGCGGTCGGCCGCGGCGCCGACCATCGGGCCGAAGATCGCGGAGCCGATGCCGACGGCGGCGGAGTTGATGCCGCCGAGGGCGACGGAGTCACGGGCGGCGACGACCAGGGTCAGGACGCCGACCACCATCATCGCGAACGGGAGCCGGGCGATGAACGCCACGGGGAAGAACCAGCGTCCGGCGAGGGAGACGAGTGACCGGTCCGGAGCGGGCGGGGCGTCGGTTGAGCGGGTCTGGAGCATCGGGGTTGTGCCTTCTCGGCCCGCCCGGTTCGGTGGCGGCGGACCCATCGGGTGCCGCCGTTGTCCGCCGGGAAGCCGGCGGCCGGTAGATACACACTGCGTGTTGTCGAACGCTGTCGATGGTACCAACCGGCCGCCGCGCCCCGGAGGAGTTCGCTCCGGGCGCCGTCCCGGCGGTCAGCCATGGTGCGGTCACAGACCGTCGCCTGCGGCGCCGCCAGCCGACAGTTCGTGACCGCTCGGCGGGCGACCCGCGACGGGTCGTGACCAGCCCCCGCGGGCCGGCCACGCGACGCGACCGGGAGGCGCGTGGCGGGGTGCCCCGCGCCTCCCGGCCGCCGCGCCGCGCGCCCAGGGCACCGCACCGGTCACGACACCCCGTCGGCCGTGCGCCGTGCGGTCGCAGACCGTCGCCTGCGGCGCCGCCAGCCGACAGGTCGTGACCGGTCGGCGCGCGACCCGCGACGGGTCGTGACCAGCCCCCGCATGCCGGCCGCGCGACGAAACGCGACCGGACGACGGACGGGAGGCGCGTGGCGGCGTGCCCCGCGCCTCCCGTCCGCCGCACCGCACCCCCAGGGCCCCGCAGCGGTCACGACACCCCGTCGGCCGTGCGCGGTGCGGTCGCAGACCGTCGCCTGCGGCGCCGCCAGCCGACAGTTCGTGACCGCTCGGCGGGCGACCGCGACGGGTCGTGACCAGCCGGCGGGATCCGCCGAGCGACGAGATGCGACCGGCCGAGGGACTGCTGCGGCGTGGCGCTCGGGTCAGGAGACCTCGCCCGCGCGGGCTCCCGCCCACAGGTCGACGTCGGTGATGCCGACCGAGTGCTCGTCGATGACGCGGAGCTCCTCGTCGGTGAACGAGGTGTTCGACAGCGCGGCGACGTTGTCCTCGAGCTGCGACACCCGCGACGCACCGATGACGAGCGAGGTCACCCGCTCATCACGGAGCGCCCAGGCGAGGGCGAGCTGCGCGAGGGACTGTCCGCGCGCGGCCGCGACGTCGTTCAGGGCGCGGAGGTGCTCGACGACCTCGGGCGTGATGCTCGACGCGTCGAGGGACTTGCCCGCTGCTGCGCGGGAGTCCTCGGGCACCCCGTTCAGGTACTTGCCGGTCAGCAGCCCCTGCGCCAGCGCGGTGAAGCCGATCACGCCGAAGCCGAGCTCGCCGGCGGCGTCGAGCAGCCCCTCGGTCTCGATCCAGCGGTTGAGCATCGAGTACGAGGGCTGGTGGATGAGGAGCGGCGTGCCGAGGTCGCGGAGGATCTCAGCCGCCTGCCTGCTGCGCTCGGCGTCGTACGACGAGATCCCGACGTACAGCGCCTTGCCCTGCTGGACCGCGGTGTGCAGGGCGCCCATCGTCTCCTCGAGCGGGGTGGAGGCGTCGAGACGGTGCGAGTAGAAGACGTCGACGTAGTCCAGGCCCGTGCGCTGCAGCGACTGGTCGAGCGAGGCGAGCACGTACTTGCGCGAGCCACCGCCCTGCCCGTACGGCCCCGGCCACATGTCCCAGCCGGCCTTCGTCGAGATGACCATCTCGTCGCGGTAGGGCCGGAAGTCCTCGCGCATCAGGCGGCCGAAGTTCACCTCGGCGGCACCGTAGGGCGGGCCGTAGTTGTTCGCGAGGTCGTGGTGTGTGATCCCGAGGTCGAACGCCCGGCGGCTGATGGCGCGCTGGTTCTCGAAGGGCATGTCGTCCCCGAAGTTGTGCCAGTACCCCAGGGAGAGCAGCGGCAGGTCGAGGCCTGAGCGGCCGGTCCGGCGGTACGTCATCGAGTCGTAGCGGTCGTCACTGGCGATGTAGGTCATGGGACGAGCCTGGCACTCGTTCGAGCCCTGGCCTCGCATGCTTCGCTTCGCGGACCCATGATGGGTGCACGAGACCACGAGGAGACGACGATGGCACGGACGACGAAGACCGAGACCACCTTCACCGACGAGGAGCGCGCGGCGATGCAGGAGCACGCCGCAGAGGTCAAGCGCCCCCGCGGCACGAAGGGCACCAAGGCCGAGAAGGCGGCGGCCGACGCCGCTGCGGTCGAGGCGAAGATCGCCGAGATGCCCCAGCCGGACCGCGGGCTGGCGGAGCGCATCCACCGCATCGCGCTCGAGGTCGCGCCCGAGCTCGCGCCGAAGCTCTGGTACGGCATGCCCGCCTACGCGCGGGACGGCAAGGCGGTGTTCTTCTTCCAGGACGCCGCGAAGTTCAAGGCCCGGTACGCGACGCTCGGGTTCCAGGACTCGGCCGCGCTCGACGACGGCACGTTCTGGCCGACGTCGTGGGCGATCAGCCCCGAGTTCTCCGAGGCCGACGAGGCTCGGGTGGCTGACCTGATCCGTCGCGCGGTCAGCTGACGGTGCTCGGGCTGGGCGCCGCTCCCGTCTTCGCCCTGCTGTTCCTGGTGCTGTACGTCCTGGGGCGGCGACGGGACCCGCGGATGCTCCGCAACGGGGTGTTCCTGACGGCGGCCGTGCTGTTCGGGCTCGCGACGGTCGTGGCCGTGCTCACCAGGGTGGTCCCCGGGTTCAGCCTGCTCGTCGCCGTGGTGCTGCTGCTCGTGCCGCTGGCCGTCGTGGTGCTCGGGGTCGCCCTGGTCGCGAACGGTCTGCAGATGCTCCGGGCCGAGGGGCGCAGTGTCGGCAACCTGCTGTCGCTCGCCGCCGGGGTGGCGGTGTTCGTGCTGCCGGCGGTCGCCATCGCCCTGCTCGTCTCGGGCAGCGGTGAGGGCTTCACGCTGTGGGACGGCACGAAGATCGCGATCGCCGTCCTGATGGTGTTCGTCTGCGGGTACTTCGCGCTGTCGCTGGTCGCGTTCGCCCTGTACTCCGTGGTCTACGGGCGGACGCGGCACGGCATCGTCCCCGACACGATCGTGGTCCTCGGCTCCGGGCTCGTGCACGGCGAGGTCCCGCCCCTGCTGCAGAGTCGACTCGACCGGGCGCTCGGCGTCTACCGGGCCGAACGGGCAGCCGGACGCCGACCGCTCCTCGTGCCGTCCGGCGGACAGGGCGACGACGAACCCCGCCCCGAGGGCACCGCGATGGCCGAGTACCTGGTGACGCACGGTGCCGACCCGGACGACGTCGTGGCGGAGACCGCGTCACGGAACACCCGCGAGAACCTGCGGTTCTCGCGGGACGTGCAGACGGCGGCCGGGCGGGACGGCCAGATGGTCGTGGTCACGAACAACTACCACGTACTGCGGGCCGCGACCCTGGCCCGTCGCCTCGACCTGCCGGCCCAGGTCGTCGGCGCGCGCACGGCGGCCTACTACGTGCCGAGTGCGTTCCTGCGGGAGTTCGCCGCGGTGATCGTCGAGCACCGCTGGCTCAACGTGGTCGCCTGCACGCCGTTCGTGCTGTTCACCGGGTTCCTGCTCTGGGAGTCGTTCCAGCAGTAGGATCTCCACCATGGTCGAGATCCCGGCGCCGCGGCCGACCGACCTGCTGCCCATCGGCGAGATCGTCCGCCGCACCGGCGTCGCCGCCTCGGCCCTGCACTTCTACGAGCGCAAGGGCCTGATCCACCCGGAGCGCACCGACGGCGGCACGCGGATGTACCCGCGGCACGTCGAGCGGCGGATCGCGATCATCCAGGTGGCCAAACGCCTCGGCATCCCGCTCAGCGAGGTCGCCGAGCAGTTCGAGGCCCTGCCCGCCGACCGCATGCCCTCGCTGCGCGACTGGAACCGGTTGAACGAGCGGTGGCGCGCACGACTCCGGGCCCGTCAGCTCGAGCTCGAGCGCCTGCAGCAGGAGATGACGCAGTGCATCGGCTGCGGGTGCGTCTCGCTCGGAGCATGCTCGGTCGTGAACCCGGGTGATGCCCTGGGCGACGAGGGGCACGGCGCGCGTCGCCTGCTGCCGATCCAGGACGATGCCGCCGAGGATGCCGCCGCCGCCACCGCCGAGGACGCCGTCGCCTAACCCGCGCGCAGTCCGTCGTCGATCCGCTGCAGCAGCTCGAGCGCCTCGGCCGTGCCCCGCTCGTCGCCGCCGAGTGCCGTGCGGAGCTTGCCGGACCAGTGCCGGTAGAGCCGGTCGACGCTCTCTTGGGCCAGCACGGTCGAGTGCAGCTGCACGGTCCGGGCGTCGGCGGGGTCCTGGCGCCGCTCGATCATGCCCTTCGCCACGAGCGACCGGAGTGCGACGCTGAGGTTGCTGCGCTGCAGGGCCGTGGCCTCGGCGGTGGCACTGGGCGAGGTGCCGGGGTTGCGGTTGATCCAGCGCATCACGAGCGCCTCGGTGCCGGTCAGCGGCACGATGTCGAGGGTCTCCGAGCCGTGCGGGTCGATGTCACGCGCGATCCGGAGCAGGACGTCCGCGAACTCGGCGAGGACGTGGTCGGACACGGCGGAGTGCATGACCGTACTGTACCGATCTCGGGCGATGAGTTATGCTTTCATAACAATGACCACGGACACCGGAACCATCCGCGCGACGATCGCGACACCCACGACCAAGCAGCAGGGCATCACGACCGCGCTGCTCCTGGTGCTCGGCCTGCTCAGTGCCGTCGCCCCCTTCGCCACCGACCTGTACCTGCCGGCGTTCCCGCAGATGACCACCGAGCTCGGGGCGAGCGCCACCGCCGTCCAGCTCACCCTGACCGCGTTCCTGGTGGGCGTGACCGCAGGCCAGCTCGTGTTCGGTCCGCTGTCCGACCGGTTCGGCCGCGTGCCGCCGCTCATCGCCGGTGCCGCGGTGTGCGTGCTCGCGAGCATCGCCGCGGTGCTCGCGCCGAACATCGGCGTGCTCATCGCTGCCCGCCTGCTGCAGGGCCTCGGCGGTGCGGCCGGCATGGTGATCAGCCGTGCGGTCATCTCCGACCTGGCGACCGGCAAGTCCGCCGCCCGTGCGTTCTCGCTCATGATGATCGTCGGCGGGGTCGCCCCGGTCGTCGCACCGCTGCTCGGCGGCCTGCTCACCGGTCCGATCGGCTGGCGCGGCCTGCTCTCGATCGTGCTCGGCCTGTCGGTCGTCATGCTCATCGCGGTCCTCGCCGTGATCCGCGAGACCCACCTGAAGGAACACCGCGACGCCCTGCGCGAGGAACGCCGTGGCTCCGGCTCGGCGCTCCGTGCCCTGCGCTCCCGCACGTTCCTCGGCTACACCGCCGTGTTCGGCTTCGCGTTCGCCGTCATGATGGCCTACATCTCCGCGTCGCCGTTCCTGTACCAGGACATGATCGGCTTCGGCACGGTCGGCTACGGCCTGGCCTTCGGGCTGAACGCCCTGGCGCTGATGGGCGTCAGCATCCTGTCCGCCAAGCTCACCGCGACCCGTTCGGTCACGGGCGTGCTGTCGCTCGGCATCGTGCTGGTGCTCGCGTCGACCGTGGCGTTCGCGCTGCTCGTCGTCTCCGGGGCGCCGGTGATCTGGCTCGCCGTGCCGCTGTTCACCGCGGTGGGGTCGCTCGGTCTGGTGCTCGGCAACGCCACGGCCCTCGCCCTCGGTGCCGTGCCCTCGGCCGCCGGCAGCGCCTCGGCCGTGCTCGGTGCCCTGCAGTTCGGGCTCGCGGCGCTCGTGTCCCCGCTCGTCAGCATCGGCGGCTCGGACACCGCGGCACCGCTGGCGATCGTGATGCTCGCCGCCGCCGTGGTGGCCGTCGTGGCGCTGCTCGCGGCGCGGGGCCGGACCAGCACGGCCCGCTGACGAACAACGACACCGCCCGCTGACCCCGAACGACACTGTCGACGTCGCCCGACGTCGACAGTGTCGTTCCACGTCGACCAGACCACCCGCGACCGCCCCCAGACCCAGCCCGACCAGCCCGGCGTCAGCCCCGCCCCGGCCGCAGGAACGGCACCCGCGGCATGAGCCAGTCGACCCACACCACCCGCACCCCCGGCGCCACGGCGAGCGCCCACAGGATCGAGGCAGCGGCGTCGGTCGGGTAGTGGACCGCGTCGATCGACACCGCGAAGAACACGATCACGATGGCCACGACCCCGAGCGTCAGGGCAAGCCGGTGCCACCGGGTCTCGCGGAGCAGCCAGATCAGCGCGATGACGAACGCCGTGATGTAGACCGTGTGCCCGCTCGGGTACCCGGGGTCGGGCTGCACGGGGAACGGGTGCGGCAGCACGGCGACGTCGGGCCGGGCGCGGTGCACGATCTCCTTCACGATCGCTGACGGCACCCACGTGATCGCGATGGTGCCGCCGAACGCCAGGGCCGGTCGCAGGTCTCGCGTGCGCCACCAGATCACGGCGACGACGACGACCGTGATCCCGATCGCCGGTGCCGGGCTGATCACGTGGTAGACCGCCGTGCTGAACGCCCCGATGAACCCGGTGTGCAGCGCGTTGAGGGCCTCGGACAGCCCCAGGTCCACGGTGCCGAGGGTGAACCCGACGATGGTGATGACCACGACCGCGATGACGGCGATCGCCACCGAGACGAGCGGGTACGGCGAGCGCTCGAGGATCCCGTACGCGGCGGGCTCCCGTCGGCGGGGACGGAGGAGCGGCGCGTCGTCGGTCATCCCGCCATCGTCGCAGCCCGACCCCGGCATCCCAGGACGAGTGAGCCTCACAAGACTCCGAAAGCGTTCAGCGCAGCGGTCGCGAGTAGACAGGGCACATGCCAACCGTTGCCGAGAACATCGTCGCCACCCTCCGCGCCAACGACATCCACCGGGTCTACGGCCTGCCCGGGGACTCCCTGAACGGCTTCACCGACGCCCTGCGCAAGGACGACACGATGCGGTGGGAGCACGTCCGTCACGAGGAAGCGGCTGCGTTCGCCGCCTCGGCCGAGGCCGCCCTGACCGGTGACCTGACCGTCTGCGCCGGCAGCTGCGGGCCCGGCAACCTGCACCTGATCAACGGCCTGTACGACGCGAACCGGTCGCGGGTGCCGGTGCTGGCGATCGCCGCCCACATCCCCACGGCGGAGATCGGCTCCGGCTACTTCCAGGAGACGCACCCGCAGGAGCTGTTCCGCGAGTGCTCCGTCTACGTCGAGTACGTCGCCGACCCGGTGCAGATGCCCCGCCTGCTCGAGATCGCGATGCGTGAGGCGATCGAGAAGCGCGGCGTCGCGGTGCTCGTGATCCCCGGCGACGTGCTGCTCGCCGAGGCGAAGGACGACCGGGTCACCCGCATCGAGCGGACCACCCCGCGCATCGTGCCGAGCGAGGCCGAGCTGCAGCGCACCGCCGACCTGCTGAACGGTGCCGACCGGATCACGATCCTGGCCGGAGCCGGCGTCGCGGACGCCCACGACGAGGTCGTCGCCCTGGCCGAGCGACTGCAGGCCCCGATCGTGCACGCGCTGCGCGGCAAGGAGTACATCGAGTACGACAACCCGTACGACGTCGGCATGACGGGACTGCTCGGCTTCGCTTCCGGGTACCGCGCGATGGAGGACGCCGACGTCGTGCTCATGCTCGGCACGGACTTCCCGTACCAGCAGTTCTTCCCCGCCAAGGCGAAGCACGTGCAGGTCGACATCCGCGGTTCACAGCTCGGCCGGCGGCACCCCGTCGACATCGGGCTGGTCGGCACCGTCAAGGACACCGCCCTCGCGCTCATCCCGCTGCTGACCGGCTCGCACCCGACGAAGCACCTCGAGGACTCGCTCAAGCACTACCGCAAGACCCGCGAGAAGCTCGACGACCTGGCCGTGCCCGCCGGCCGGAAGAAGCCGCTGCACCCGCAGTACGTCGCCCGGGTGCTCGACCGGCTCGCCGCGGAGGACGCCGTCTTCATCCCCGACGTCGGCTCCCCCGTCGTCTGGGCCTCGCGCTACCTCACCATGAACGGCAAGCGCCGGCTGATCGGCTCGTTCGTGCACGGCACGATGGCGAACGCCGTCCCGCAGGCGATCGGTGCGCAGACTGCGTTCCCGGACCGGCAGGTGATCGCCCTGGCCGGTGACGGCGGGCTGACGATGCTCCTCGGTGAGCTCATCACGATCGTGCAGAACAAGCTGCCGGTGAAGATCGTCGTGTTCGACAACTCGTCGCTCAACTTCGTCGAGCTCGAGATGAAGGCCGCCGGCTTCGTGAACTACGGCACCGAGCTGCAGAACCCGGACTTCGCCGCCGTCGCCGAGGCGATCGGCATCAAGGGGTTCCACGTCGACGTGTCCGACGACTTCGAGGACGCCATGGCCGCCGCGCTCGCGCACGACGGCCCGGCGCTCGTGTCGGTCCGCGCGAACCGCCAGGAACTCTCCATGCCCCCGGCGGTCACGCTCGAGCAGGCGAAGGGCTTCACGCTCTACGCCATCCGCACGGTGCTGTCGGGTCGCGGCGACGAGCTGCTGGACCTCGCGTCCACCAACGCGCGCCAGCTGCTGTAGACGCGAGCGGACGACGGCCTGGAGGCCCGTGGCGGCGCCGCCACGGGCCTCCAGGCCGTCACGACGTCACCACCCGAGCGTCTGGCCGTCCTCCAGGAACACGCCGGTGGGGCCCTCCGGGCCCGCGCTCGCGGCTGCCGCGATCGTCGCGGCGCTGACCTCGACGGGGCGACCGTGCGGGTTCGGCATGCCACCGAACTCGGTGGCCGTGTAGCCGGGCTCGATCGCGACGAAGTGCACCTCGGGCACGACGCGTGCGTACTGCACCGTCAGCATCGAGACGGCGGCCTTCGACGCGCCGTAGACCACGGCCGGCACGGTGAACGCGGGCTTCGACGGGTCGTGGGTGGCGGTGAAGGAGCCGAGCGCACTCGACAGGTTCACCACGATGGGGTTCGCGGAGCGACGCAGGAGCGGCAGCGCGGCCTCGGTCGCGCGGATCGTGCCGACGGCGTTCGTGTCGAAGACGGCGAGCGCCTCGGGCCCGCTCTGCCCCCAGACGGCGATGCCGGCGTTGTTGACCAGCACGTCGAGTCCGCCGTTCGCGTCGACGTGGGCGAAGGCCGCGGCGACCGAGTCGTCGTCGCGGACGTCGAGCTGGACGGAGCGGGTGCCGATCTCCGCGGCGACCGCGGCGCCCTGGTCGGCGTCACGTGCGCCGATCCAGACGGTGTGGCCCGCCTCGACGAGCTGGCGGGCGGCTTCCTTGCCGAGGCCGCGGGTGGCCCCGGTGATGAGTGTCGTTGTCATGGGTCCAGCGTCGTGCTCGGCGGCGACCGCAGGGAGTCACCCGGTTGTCGTAGGACCGGCAGGGCCAGGGTCAGGGTCAGGCAGACTGCCGAGCGTCGAGCGCCTCGTGCACCGCTCTGACCGTCGGCACGTAGTGGCGGCGGTTCGAGATCCGGACATCCCGCAATGCGGGCAGTTCGAGCAGCACGCGCAGGTCGCCGTCGACGATCCGAGTCGACTCGTAGAGGTGCAGCGTCTCGAGAGCGGTCAATCCCCGGAGTGGGTCGAGGGTCGGGAAGTCGCCGCAGTTCGCAGCATTGAGATGACGGAGCCGTGTCAGACCGGCCACGGGGTCCAGGTCCGGGATCTTCCGGTTGCTCTCGAGGTCCAACCGCCGCAGGTTCGCCGCGAGACCTCGGACTCCGCTGACGTCGCTGAGTCGGCGGGCGACGGCCACGGTCAGGTCGTCCAACCCGATCAGTGATTCCACCCCGTGCAACGACCGGAGGCTCGGCCAGTCGTCGAGACGGAGCTTGCGGAGCGAGGTCATCGCGGAGAGCGGCTGCAGGTCGTCCGCCGAGTAGTGCCCCGCGTACAGGTCGTCGAGCGGCGCCGCGTTCGTGACCCCGCCGTCGAGGTACATCCAGAACGCGACGGCGAGACGGCGCAGCCGCGGGAACGCCGCGAGGTCGATCCGCACCTTCAACCCGGCGTGCAGGTGGAGGAACTCCAGGTCGTGCAGCGTCCCGAGCGCCGAGACGTCGTCCACGTGCCGAGCGATCATGAAGAAGCGCCGGAGCGGGAGGTCCCGGACGAACTCGATGTGCGTGTCGGGGAACCCCGCGCCGATGCGGAGCCCCTGCACCTTGCCGGACCGGACGAGCTTGCCGATCTTCGGGTCCCACGGGCCCCGCAGCACGGCGTCCTCGCCGGGCCCGAACGGGCTCGGACCGATCGTGTACGACTTCACGGTGCTGACCTCGGGTGTTCGGGCGACGGGAGACGCTGCCGATCCTCCCATTGGTAGGACCGGCAGGGCCAGGACCCGGTCGCCCGTCGCGCGCAGACTGGGGACATGGCGGACACGGACTTCGGGCACACCCTGCGGCGGCTGCGCGACCACGTCTCCCCCGAGGCGGCGGGCATGGTCGTCGGGCCGCGTCGGCGCGCGACCGGTATGCGGCGTGAGGAGCTGGCCGGCCTCGCGGGGATCTCGGCCGACTACCTGACCCGGCTCGAGCAGGGGCGGGCGACCTCGCCGTCCGCCCAGGTCGTCGAGGCGCTCGCGCGCGCACTGCGGGTCGCCGATGCCGACCGCGAGCTGCTCTACCGGCTCGCCGGGCACGCGGTCCCCGGCGCCGACGTGGTGCCGTCGCGGATCCCGCCGAGCGTGCAGCGGCTGCTCGACCGACTGGCGGACACCCCGGTCGCGGTGCTCGACGCCGCGGGGAACCTGCTCGTCGCCAACGCCCCGTACGACGCGCTGATGGGGCCGATCGGGGCGCTGCGCGGGAACGACCGGAACACCGCGTGGCGGCACCTGGTCGGATCCGGCAGCCGCGCCGTGCACACGCCCGAGGAGCAGGCGGCGTTCGAGGCGAACCTGGTGGCGGGGCTCCGGATGACCGCGGCCCGCTACCCGCTCGACCGCCAGCTGCAGCAGCTCGTGCGAGAGCTGCGGGCGGCGAGCCCGCGGTTCGTCGAGCTGTGGGACTCAGGTGCGACCGCGCCGGGCGAGACCGCCCGCCGGAAGGTGATCGACCACCCGGACGTCGGGCTGATCACGCTCGACTGCGACACCCTGGTCGTCGGGCCGGAGGACCTGCGGATCCTGGCGTACACGGCCGAGCCCGGATCGGTGGACGCGGAGCGGCTGGCCCTGGCGATCGTGGTGGGGACGCAGTCGTTGGTGGAGTGACTCGGGGGCGGGCGACTTCTGTGTGCCTCGCACAACCGAAGGGTCCTCGAACCACGCGTCCACGTGGCGCGGATTCTCATTGGTTGCGCGGTGCGGGTCCGCAGCGACCCCGCCGCCTTCAGTCGGTGACGGCCGCGACGGCTTCGATCTCGACCAGCTGGTCGTCGTAGCCGAGCACCGTGACCCCGAGCAGGGTGCTCGGCACGTCGTGCGTCCCGAAGGCATCGCGCACCACCTGCCATGCGGCGACGAGGTCGGCCTGCCGCGAGGACGCCACGAGCACCCGGGTGCTCACGACGTCCTCGATGGACGCACCTGCGGCACGCAGCGCCTCCTGCATCGTCTCGATGCACCGGGCAGCCTGGCCCGCGTGGTCGCCGACCGCGACGGTCGACCCGTCCGGGGCGAGCGGACAAGCCCCGGCGAGGAACACGAGCCGGGTCCCGCTCGGCACCGTGGACGCGTACGCGTACTGCGCCGCGTCGCTCAGGACGTCGGACCGGATGAGGCGGACAGCGCTGGCCATCGCCCCATACTGCCAGGGGGGGGGCGGGCGCCTCGTCGTCAGGCCCCGGCGCCACCGTCCACGGGGACGATCGCTCCGGTGACCATCGACGCGCGATCGCTGAGCAGCCAGGCCGCGACCTCGGCGACCTCCTCGGGCTCGGCCATCCGACCGAGCGGCACCGTGGCGTTGATCTGGTCGACGATGCCCGGCGTCGCGGCCTCCCACGCGTCGATCATCTCGGTCGCGGTGCCGCCGGGGGTGATGCCGTTCACCCGGATGTGCGCCGGGGCCCAGGTGACGGCCGCGGTCTCGGTGATGCTGTTCAACGCACGCTTCATCGCACCGTAGGCAGGCAGCGCCGGGTTGGCACGGCGGCTGCCGATGCTCGAGGTGTTGACGATGGCGCCGCCTGCGCCGCGACGCATCAGTTCGGCTTCGGCGTTCATCGCCACCCAGTGTCCGCGGAAGTTCACCGCGAACTGGGTGTCGATGTCCTCGTCGCTGGTGGTGTCGAGCGGCCCGGGCTGCTGGATGGTCGCGCCGTTGTTGAAGGCCCCGTCGAGCCGACCGTGCAACTCGTCGACGCGGGCCACCGCCGCACGGATGCTGACAGGGTCGGCGAGGTCGAGCGCGACGGCATCGGCGGTGCCCCCAGCCGCTCGGACGTCGGCGACGACGGTGTCGAGTGCGTCGGTGCTGCGGGCGGCCAGGACGACCCGGGCGCCCTCCCGAGCGAAGAGTCGGGCGGCCGCCGCACCGATGCCGCGGCTCGCGCCGGTGATGAGGACGACCTTGTCGGACAGGAGGCCGATGGGACTGGTGGTGGTGTCGTTGTTCACGGGATCAGCGTCACGCCGGACGACCGACCGGATACAGGTACGAGCGGTACCAGGATCCGGGCCCCGAACCGGTGGAGACTCGTGCCATGGACAAGCCGGAACTCGCCGCGTTCCTCCGCTCTCGACGCGAACGCCTGCGCCCCGAGGACGTCGGGTTGCCGTCGGGACCACGACGTCGGACGCCCGGGCTCCGTCGTGAGGAAGTAGCGGTCCTCGCCCACATCTCGACCGAGTACTACGTCCGACTCGAGCAGGGCCGCGCACCCCGGCCCTCCGCCGAGGTCCTCGCGGGCATCGCCGGGTCGCTCCTGCTCACCCCGGCGGAGTCCGACCACCTGCACGCACTGGCCGGCACGGCCGCACTGCAGCTGGGCCGGGTGCGCCGCGACGTCCGGCCGAGCATCCTCGCGCTCGTGGACCGGCTGCCGCAGACCGCGGCGATCGTCCTGTCCGCGACCTTCGACGTGCTCGCGTGGAACGCCCTCGCCGCAGCGCTCATGGAGGACTTCTCGGTGCTCGACCCGGCCGAGCGGAACCTGGCCCGGCGGGCGTTCCCCGCACACCCCGGTCCGGAGACCCCGCCGCCGTACGGGATCTCCGACGGCGCCGAGTTCCGGCGCCACGTCGTCATGCAGCTCCGGGCGGCCCGGACCCGGTACCCGGACGACCCCGCCGTGGGTGATCTGATCGAGGAGCTCCGTGCGGGCGACAGCGAATTCGGGCGACTTTGGGACCAGCACGACGTGCAGATGACGCCCGTGCTCACCAAGACCTTCCGGCACCCGTCGGTCGGATCGGTCACGGTCGACTGCGACAGCCTCGCGCTCACCGACCGAGACCAGCACCTGGTGCTCTACACGGCCCCGGTCGGCTCACCCGACGCGGATGCCCTGTCGCTCCTCGGGCTGCTCGCGGCCGAGCAGGTCCGGTCCTAGGCACCCGGCCCGTCCGCGACGCCGGACCCGGCCGCAGCGATCAGTCGGCGTCCTCGACGTCGAACACGACCACCCGCGCACTCGCCGCTCCGATGAACTCGGCCACCGGCCGGTGCTCCGGGTGCGGCAGGTACCCGGCGAGCGCGGCACGATCGCGGAACCGGACGACGAGCATCCAGTGGAACCCGCCCTCCAACCCCTCGGTGCTCACGCTCGTGCCGGACTGCACCGACTCGACCCCCTCGACCCGTGGCAGGTGCTCACTCGACAGGGCCGAGGCCTCGGACGACCGGTCCTCCCCGTCCCACTCGACCAGCACGGTGTGCGTCACTCCGGACACGTGGTCCCCTTCCTCGAACGCAGAACCCCAGAACCCCAGAACCCCAGAATCAGAACGCCGGCGTCCCACCGGCGATCGTGATCGTCGACCCGGACTGGTAGCTCGACTCCGGGCTGACCAGGTGCACGTAGGCGGCACCGAGCTCGGCGGGCTGACCGGGACGGCCGAACGGCGAGCTCTCCCCGAAGTGCGACACCGTCTCGGCGTCGTCGGAACCCGGCTGCAGCGGCGTCCACACCGGCCCCGGCGCGACGGAGTTCACACGGATGCCCTTCGGCGCGAGCTGCTGCGCGACGGCCTCGGTGAAGAGCTTGATCGCACCCTTCGACACGGCGTAGTCGATCTTGTCCGGCGAGGGCGTGGACGCCTGGATCGAGCCGGTCGTCACGATGGTCGACCCGGGCTCGAGGTGCGGCACCGCAGCCTTGGTCAGCCAGAACAGCGAGTAGATGTTGGTCTTGAAGGTGGAGTCGAACATCGACGTGTCGAGCGTGAGGATGTCCTCGTTGCTCTCCATGCGCCCCGCGACCATGACCAGGGTGTCGAGGCCGCCGAACTCGTCGACGCCCTTCTGCACCAGGTCGGTGCAGTACTGCTCGTCGGAGATGTCCCCGGGGAACAGCACGGCGCGACGGCCCTCGGACTCGAGCAGGTCGCGGACCTGTTCCGCGTCCTCCTGCTCGTCCGGCAGGTACGAGAGCACCAGGTCGGCGCCTTCGCGTGACAGCGCGATGGCGGCGGCACGGCCGATGCCGGAATCCGCACCGGTGACGATGCCGCGGTACCCCTTCAGCCGTCCGAGCCCGACGTAGCTCTCCTCGCCGTGGTCGGGCTTCGGGTCCATCTTCCACGCGGCCCCCGGCAGCGACTGCTCCTGCTTCGGGTACGGCGGTGCCGGGTAGAGGGTGTTCGGATCGCGCTTCTCGTACTGGCTCATGGCCCCACTGTCGTCGCAGCGCCCGCACGGGCGCTCAGCTGGTGGGTGACGGACGCCGAGCAGGCGACCCCGGTTCTGAAGACGGGTGGGGACGCCACTGGAGGTGCGGTGCCAGCCGGCACCGCGCCTCCAGTGGCGTCAGGTGGTTCAGACGCCGGCCGTGGTCCGGATCCAGGACGAGGCCTGCGACAGCAGGGCGTAGTTGGAGCCGGCCTTGGTGTTC
The DNA here is from genome assembly GCF_003234225.2 of Curtobacterium sp. MCSS17_005. NCBI lineage: Bacteria > Bacillati > Actinomycetota > Actinomycetes > Micrococcales > Microbacteriaceae > Curtobacterium > Curtobacterium sp. MCSS17_005. The sequence continues at coordinate 260,913 of NZ_CP126258.1, read as the reverse complement.
GCGCCGGGGTCGGCGCTGTCGCCGGTGGAGCAGACGGCGACGACCTTGCCGTTGACGAGCAGCGGGCCGCCCGAGTCGCCGTGGTTCGATGCGCCCGTCACGCCGGTGAGGTGCTGGGCACGACCGTTGAAGGCGTCGGTGCTCGCGCCGGTGAGCGAGACGGTGGCCTGGTACAGGCCGTCTGACTGGGTCGCGTTCGCACGCAGGCCGTAGCCCTGGATGGTGCCGGTGCCGCTCGACTTGGCCGTCGCGGCGAGGTCGAGGGGTGCGTAGGTGGACAGCGAGTAGGCGGTCCGCAGGTGCACGAGCGCGATGTCACCCGCCGGCGAGGCGCTGACGCGGTCGACGGCGACGGCCGTGCCGCGGTTGACGGTGGAGTTGGAGTGGTAGACGTTCATCGCGCCGATGCCGTCGATGCAGTGCCGGGCGGTCAGGATCCACGAGGCGTTGACCTGCTCGCCGGTGCAGTTGCTGACGTAGCCGGAGGGGATGCTGCCGCCGGAGGCTTCGAGCTGCACCGCCCACGAGGTGGTGGGGGCCTTCTCGCCGCCGACGACCTTCGTGCTGACGGGCAGCGCGGAGGCGGGCGAAGCGGCGAACACGCCGGCGGTGATGACGGCGACCGCGGCGAACGCGGCTGCGATGGACTTCTTCATGACGACTCCTCTGTCGGTGAAGCACCTGCCAGTTGCTCTGTGCAACTGATGCGTCATCCTGACCCCCTGTTCAGGGGTCGCACCAGTCCGCACTTCGAGGGACGCGGATTGCGGAAGGGTCGTCACGGGCATCCGGCGGTCGTCCGGTACGCGAACTGGCTGAGTCGTGCGCCATCGGTCTGGTCGTAGCGTCGACGCATGACGACCAGTGACGCGATCAACCTGCCGGATCGGTTGGTGCCGACCCTGGACCCGGACCTCGAGGTGCTCGACGCCATGGACCGCGTGATCGCGGCGTGCGTGGAGGGGACCTCGGCGACCGAGGCGGGGATCGTGCTCGCCGACCGGTCCGGTGCGCTGCAGGTGATCGCCTCGACGAGCGAGCGCAGCAGCGAGGCCGAAGAAGCGCAGCTCGGGACGAACGAGGGGTCGTGTCTCGACTGCTACCGGACCGGGAAGACCATCGACGCGCCCGACGTGTCCACGCACGAGTCGGAGTGGCCGACGTTCACGGCGACGATGCGCGAACGCGGGCTGCAGGGCACGTTCGCCGAGCCGATCCGCCTGCGGGACCGGACCATCGGCTCACTGTGCGTCTTCGCCGACCACACCCGTGGGCACAGTGACCAGGACGTCGTGCTGATGCAACTGCTCGCCGACGCGGCTTCGGCCGTCCTCGTCCGACAGCGCGACCGCGGGGTGTCGGTCACGATCGAGGACCACGTCGAGGACGCGCTCGAGGCCCGGGTACTCCTCGAACAGGCCAAGGGCGCCCTCGCCTACCGCCGGGGCATCCGGATGGACGAGGCCTTCCAGATCCTGCGACGTGCTGCTGCCGGTGCGGGCCGCGGGATCCGGGCCATGGCGGAGGACGTCGTGCACCGGGGTGCCGACCTCGGCAGCACCGGCTGAGCGGTGCTGCCGAGGTCGCGCGATTACTCCGTCGTCGTGAAGGTGCCCCGGGCCCGCTGGTCCGATCCGTACCCGCGGGCATGCACCACGTGCGCGCCCGGTGCCAGTGCCGCCACCGTCCCCGTGATCTTCAAGCGGACCTTGCCGTCGGCGTTGGCCGTCGTGCGGGTGGCCCGACCGCCGTCGACGCTGACGGTGACGGACTCGCCGGCACGGAACCCCGTCGCCGAGATCGCGACCTTGGCACCCTTCCGACTGCTCGTCGGCGTCACGGCGATGGCCGTGCTGGTCGCCTGCGCCTCGGCACACGCGTCACCCGGGGTCCCGACCGCCGGAGCGGACGCGGTCGACCGTCCGTTCACGCTGCGCACGCCGTCGTCCTCGCGGATGCGCATCGTGCCGATCGAGTCACCGATCACCGATCCGCCCCGGGTGTTGCTGAGGGTCATCGCGTAGTCCGACGTCCGCGAGAACGACGGGGTGCGGTCACCGTTCACCGAGACGGCCACCGCGCGGCAGACCTCGCCGGGCTGGAACGTGACGGGCTGCACCGCCGGACGGATGCGCCCGTCGTACGCCTGGTCGAGGTCGAAGTACACCGTCGTGGCCTGCTCGGCCGGTCGGGAGAGCACGACCGCTGCTCGGACCACCGTGCGCGTGCGGCCCTCGTCGACGAACCGGTCCGCGATGCGTGCGGCCGGACGCTTCGTGACCACCGGGGTGCCGACGGCCGAGGCCGGCACGAGCGACAGGTCACTCAGCAGGACCCCACTGTTCTTCTGCGGGACGTCGATGGTCACCTCGCGCACCGACGTCAGGTCGATGCCGGTGAACGCGTCGAGGGGGATGCGCGCCTGCTGCAGGATCGTCTTGCGCGGGGCCATCCGGGTACCGGGGAGCAGCTGTCCGGCACGGCTGGTGTCGGACACGCGTCGGGTCGCCACGGCGCCGGTCGCGTCGCGGAGGGTGATCGAGACGTTCGCGTTCGTCGTCGCGGTGTCGTCCGGGGTGAGGCGGAGCAACAGCGCCTGGAACCCGGTGAAGTCTCCGGCCGCCGGAGCCACCGGGACGTGCACCTGACCGCCGGTCGCCGCCTTGGTGGGCGAGACGTGCAGGGCGGGGGTGGCCGGCACCGACGACGCCAGGTACGCCGGGGTGTAGTCCGGGGCGTTGGACGAGATCGAGACGCACGCCGGCAGGATCTGCTTCGCGGGCAGGTAGTCGGAGCTCGCGCAGGTCTTCGCCGTCAGGGCTCCGGTCGTGGTGATCGCCGGGTTCGCGGTGTCGAACAGGGCGAGGTCCCTCCGGCTCGCGCCGGGCTGGGAGGCGCTCACCCGGATGTCGGCGGTGCCCAGGACGGCGGGCTGGCGGTTGGTGCCGTCGAACATCGGCAGGAACTGCTGCTCACCGTCGAGCGTCAGGCGGAAGAACCCACTGATCAGGCTCGTGCCGACGGCGTACTGCTGGTCGGACGACAGCCGCGTGGTGCGCTTCGCCTTCGCCCCGCAGACCGCGTCGGACTCGTCGTACCAGTCGTCCGACGACGCCTTCGCGTACTTGCCGGGCGTCCACGTCGTGTTGAAGAAGTTGTGGTTCGCACCCATCACCAGGACCGAGGAGCGCAGCACGTCGTCCCCGAAGGCGGCGCGGGAGTCGTCGTAGAAGTGCTGGCCCTGCAGGTCGGACACGTCGCCGTCGCAGTACGGCAGGACGACCGCCGTGTTCGTGTCCGGCAGGGTCATGCGCCCGAAGTCGGTCGGCGCCAGGGGCAGGACGGCACGGATGCCGAAGGGGCTGGTGCGCTGCGTGTTGAGCAGGGCCGCGCGGACCACGCCGTCACCACCGCGCGAGTGGCCCATGAGGCCGACGTCCTGCAGGTCGAGCTTGCCGGTGAGCAGCGGCGAGAGCCGGGGCTCCTGTCCGGCGTCCGCCCGCTGCAGCAGGCTGAGGTGGTCGAGGACGAGTTGCCCGCGGGCCACCGCTCCGCCGTCGTCCGAGTAGCTGCCGTCGAGGGCGTTGATCGCGTTCGCGGAGATCGACACGACGACGTTGCCGTGGCTCGCCAGCGCGGTCGCCGCCGCGTTGTAGCCGAGGTAGCTCGGGATGTCGGTCTGTCCCTTCCCGCACGGCCACGCCTTCGGGTTGTACGTGCCGCCGTAGCAGGCCTCGTGGCGGCCGTGCAGGAACACCACGACCGGGCGCTTGCCCGGAGCGTCCTTCGGCACGAAGACCGCGGCTCGCATCTCGCCCTTGCGCCCGAAGCCCTTGATCGTCTCGGCTTCGTTGCCCAGGTCGTAGTCGGCCCGGGTCACCGCGTACTGCCCCGCGGCCGCCGGGTCGTCGGTCAGGGGTGCCGGGGCTTCGGTCGGCGCCACCGTCTGCGGCGCGGTGGCGGCCTGCCGGTTGCCCTGCAGGTCGGCCTCGCCCGTCCAGCCGAGCTCGACGCTGCGGGCATCGGCGACCGCGGGGTCGGTCGTGGTGACCGTCAGCTGCCGCTGGTCGAGGCTCGTCTGCGCGACGCCGATGTCGGTGCCGTCCACGAGCAGGACGGGGGCCGCCGCACGGAGCGGCAGGGGATCGGCGAGGGTCAGGACGACGGTGTACCCGCCGTCGGTCGGCGTGACCGTCCAGTCGTCACCCTGCGCGACGGGCGTGCCCGGGGTCGTGATCGTGGCCGTCCCCGTCGCGGCGGTGGACCCGTCGCCCGGAGCGGCCGTGGCCGGGAACGCCGCGATCGTGCCGGAGACGGCGAGCGCCCCGGCGATGAGTGTCGAACACGCGATCTGCAGCGCGATGGTGGAACGGCGTCTCGGCGAACGGTTCACGTCGGATCTCCCCTGGTACGACGGGCATGCGCCTCCGCACGCTCCGTCGCCAACAGTAGGGAGCGCGCTGCTCGTCGCGGATCGTCCTGGAGGATGAGGTGGCGGCTCAGTACCTGAGGGTCCTCACGGGTGCTACGGCCGGGTGCCCGACCGCACAGACGGCCCCGCGACCAGGGTCGCGGGGCCGTCGATCGTGCGGGTGAATCAGATGCGGCCGACGGTGCGGCGACGACGACGCAGCAGGACCATGAGCGTTGCACCCGCGGCGAGCAGTGCGGCGGCGATGCTCAGCGGGACGGTCGGGTCCGAGCCGGTGAACGCGAGCTCACCGATGGGCTGGTCGGTGCCACCGCCACCGCCACCGCCGATGCCGATGCCTGCGGGGCCGCTCGGAGTGTCGGTGGGCACCACTGCAGGTGCCGTCGGGGTGGGTGTCGCGGTGGGCACCGGAGCCGGGGCGCGGACCGTGATGGTGACCGTCTGGGTGTCGTCCGGGCTGGTGCCGTTCGACGCGGTGATCGTCACGGTCGAGGTGCCCGGGGTGGTCGGGGTACCGGAGATGACGCCGGTGGTGCTGTCGATCGTCAGGCCGTCGGGCAGGCCGGTGGCGGTGAAGGTCGGGGTCGGGGTGCCGGTCGCGGTGACGGTGGACGAGTAGGGCACGTCCACGGTGCCGTCGGACGGGGTGCCCGAGGTGATGGTGGGCGACTCGGACGGCGTGCCCGGTGCGGGGCAGCCGTCGGAGGCCGTGATCGTGTTCGTGTCGAGGGTGACCGCGCCGGTGCGGGCCAGCAGTCGGCCCTGCACGGTCGCGCCGGTGGTGGCGGTCACGGACTGCTGCGCCAGGACGGTGCCCTGGAACTGGGCGCCGGTGCCGACGGTGGCGGAGCTGCCGACCTGCCAGAACACGTTGCACGAGCTGGCACCGCCGGTGATCACGATCTGGCTGGCGGACCCGATGGTCAGGGTCGACGCGGCCTGGAACACCCACACGGAGTTCGCGCTTCCGGCCAGGGTCAGCGCCCCGTTGTTCGCCAGGGCGAGGGCGCCGCCGGAGTACACGCCGGGTGAGAGGGAGAGGCCGTTCAGCTCGGTGAGACCGGTCTGGGTCGGGGAGAGCGACGCGGCGACGTCGTACGCGGTGGTGGTGTCGCGCTGGGCCTGTGCCGCTGCGGCATCGGTCTGGTGCGTGGTGCCGTTGACGACGCCGTTCGGTGCCCCGCCGAAGCCGGTGATGGACGTGCCCGGCGACAACCCGAGGTCGCCGTTGATCACCGAGGGGCCGGTGTTCGTGACCGCGCTCGCGCCGAGGACGCCGTAGGTCGATGCGGTTCCGAGGTCGACCGGACCGTCGATGACCGTGGCGGCGGATGCTCCGCCACCGGTCCCGAGGGTGACCAGCGCGGCGACGGCAGCCGCCGACACGACCAGGAGGGAACTGCGTCTGAGATGGCGAGCCTGCATGGTCCGACCGCTTCCTGCAAGGAGAGGCGGGGTGACGTCGGCGACGAGCGCGCATTCTCGGTGGCTCGAAGTATGCGCTTCTGCACAGCGTCCGCCTAGCAATGTCTGAACATTCGCTCAAAGCCTGGCAGTTGACCTGCCCCACTGGACGATCCCGGCCTGGGGGCGCATGCTCACCACAGGTTGACCAGTCGCTCTCACCAGCGGACGGGTAGGGAGTTCGGGTCTCCCGTCAGCCGGTGCGGCGCCGGTCCCGGGTAGGACCGGTCGCCCACCCCCGGACCACACGGCGAAGGGCCCCGCGATCGAGATCGCGGGGCCCTTGCTGGTGCCGGTTGCTACTTGATGACGACCGTGATGGTCGGGCTGGTGCTCGTGGTGAGCTCCGAGGTCCCGGCGAAGACGGCGTGCAGGTTGTGCGCGCCCTTCTTCAGCGCGAGCTTCGACGTGACCACGCCGTCCTCCACCGTGACGGTGGCGAGGCGCTTCGAGCCCTGGTAGATCCGGGCGGTGCCGTCGACGCTGAAGCCGGTGGCCTTCACCTGGACGGTCGCCTTGCCGCCGCTGTACTTGATGGCGGTGCGCGACGGGGCCTTCTCGACGGTGACCGTCATGGCCTTCGCCGTCTTCGAGCTCGTTCCCGAGTACACCGGGTCCGCGTTGACGAACGAGGCCGTGATCGCGTGCTTGCCGATGGCGAGCGTGCTCGGCAGCGTCATGCTGGCCGCGCCGTTCTTGACCGGGGCGGTGCCGAGGACCTTGCTGCCGTCCTTGAACGTCACCGTGCCCTGCTGGGTGCCGATGCCACCGGTGATGGTCGCGGTGACCTTGGCCGGCTTGGCGGTGCGGTAGGTCTGCTCGGCGGCCGATGCGGTGAGCGTCGTGGTGGTCGTCGGCAGCGTGGCGTGCAGGTTGAACTTGTCGACCGTCGAACCGATCGCCGCCGGGTCGGCCGTGGCCGTCGGCTGGAGGGTCACACCGCAGCTGTCGACCTTGCCGTGCTGCACCGCCGAGTTGAGCGTGGTGCAGTCGCTGGCGCGGATGTTCTCGACGGCGAGCTTGTCGTCGGTGACCGAGACCTTCACGAAGGTGCGGACGTGCTCCTGGTTCTCGACCGAGTTGGCGAAGTGACGCTGACCGGTGGGGTCGAGCGGGTCCGCGCCGTAGCCCTGGGTGGCGTCCGGGGTGGTGAGGTCGTAGTACTTCGAGCCGGAGGCCGAGTTCGCCGTCATGTAGATGACGCCGCCGGGGCCGGAGAAGACCTCGGGAGCAGCGGGCTGCTCGTTGACGTTGGCCTTCTTGCCGTTCTTGATCGCGTAGCTGCGCGAGTAGGAGTGGTCGTGGCCCTGCAGGACGAGGTCGACACCCATGTCCGAGAACGAACGCGTGAAGTCGAACCGGCGCTGCTGGTTGTCACGGTCGTTCGCGTGGTCGGCCGGCGAGTAGATCGAGTGGTGGTAGACCAACGTGGTCCACTTCGCGTCGTCGCCGTAGCGGTTGATGACGTCGCGCACGTAGTTCACGTGGGCAGCGTCCGAACCGGCCGCGTACGCGTTCGAGTTGATGTCGATGAACAGGACGCCCTTGTACATGTACCAGTAGTCGCCACCCGAGTTCGCGGTCGTGTTGCCGCCCGGGTAGAAGTCCGGCACCTTGAGGGAGTTCGGCACCTGGTTGTGCTGCTCGTAGGCCTTGCCGCCCACGTCGTGGTTGCCGATGGTGGAGGCCCACGGGTAGCGCTTCAGCACGTCGCTGCTGTCCGCGAACGCGCCCCACTCGTACTCGTTGTTGGCGTGCTCGACCTGGTCACCACCGGAGACCAGGAGCTCGGCGTCCGGCTCGGTCGACGTGGCGTACTTGAGCGTGTCCGCCCAGCCGGCACCGTCGTCGTCCGTGAAGCCGGACGAACCGATCTGCGGGTCACCGAAGAACAGGAAGTCGAAGTCGCCGGAGAAGCTCTTCGTGGTGAAGGTGTACGACGCGGACCAGGCCGAGCCGTCCGCCGCACCGACGTGGTACGTGTACGACGTGTTCGGCTCGAGGGCCGAGATCGTCGCGTGGGCGTTGATGTAGCCCGACTCGGCGGCGATGCCCGGGATGCTCTTGGTGTTCGAGTCGGTCGCGCTCGTGTCGGGTGCGGTGTTCGCGGCCTCCGAGGCGGCGACCGTCTGCTTGGCGTCGGTGAAGACGCCGTCCGTCATGGACGCGGTCTTCTGGATCTCGAGCGACTGCGCGACGTTCGTGGGGAAGTACCACGAGGCGATGCGCTGGCTCTCGGTCGCGCCGACGCCGAGCAGGATGTGGATCGGGCCACCGGTCGAGATGTTGGTGGTGGGGGTGTTCGTCGCAGCGGTGGCGGCGCTCGTGCCGACCATCGAGGCACCGGCGATGAGCGCGGCCCCGAGGACGGCTCCGCAGACGCGGAGGGTGGTGGTTCTGCGCCGGGTAGTGGCGCCGGACAGGAGACTCATGTTGGTCCGTTTCTCAGACGTGGGATGGTGCAGCACGGAAGACTCTGCATGCACTGCAAAACGTCTTGGTAAACGCTGAGTGACGGTTCGTCGCTGTTCAGGAACGAACGCGACTCGTCAGCAGGTCCGTGGAGCGTCAGCCCGCCGCGAGCCGCTCGACGAACCAGATCATCCCCATCACGAACACGCCGGCGGTCACGGCGCCCGTCACCCAGAGCGACACCCGGTGCGCCTTCCGCCGCAGCAGTGAGAGCGGCGGGAAGACGATGACGATGATCGCGAGCTGCACGGCCTCGATGCCGACGTTGAAGATGAGGAGCGAGACGAGCAGCTGCCACGAGAACGCCTCGTGGATGCCCAGCGCCCCGGCGAACCCGAGCCCGTGGATGAGCCCGAACGCGAAGACGACGGCCAGGCGGGTCCACCCGGCACGGTCGAGCGAGAAGTGTCCGTGCTCGCCGACCACCAGCTCGTCGGCCCGCGATCGACGACGCCAGAGCCGCCACAGGTACCAGCCGGCCACCGCGGCGATCGACAGGGCGATGAGCGGCTCGACGACGATCGCGGGCGGGCTGACCACACCGAGGGCGGCGAGGATGAACGTGATCGAGTGGGCGATCGTGAACGCGGACGCCGTGTAGACGACCTCGCGCAGGCGACGCGACCCGGCGATGAGCGCCACGAGGAACAGGATGTGGTCGATCCCGGTCAGCAGGTGTTCGGCGCCGAGACGGAAGAACTCCCAGAAGCGCTCACCCGCCGACTGCTCGGTCGAGAACGTGCGCTGCGAGGCGTCGAGGGTGGCCGAACCCGTCCGGTCGTCGACGTCGTAGGTGACGATCGTCTTGGTGTCGCGCACGAAGGTCTCGTCGTCGGGGAAGAGCTCCGACGACACCACGTGCCCGGACTGCGTCTCCGACGGTTCCGGGCAGGTGAAGTCCGCGGTCACGTGGGCGTACGGCACCTCGTCCTGCAGGTCGACGGTGACGGTGTCGTCGAGCGTGCCCGTGCAGGCCTGCCCGCCGGCTCCGGTCACCCGGAACCGGTCGAACACGTACTTCCCGATCGCGTCGGTGTGCGCCTCGGCAGCCGTCACCATCCCCGGGAAGTCCCCGTCGTCCCAGGCCTGCTGCCCCTGCTCGTGCAGCGCGTCGTCGTGCTCGCTCGTGGCCACCGAGACGAGCATCAGGTCGTACTCGAGCCCGAGCTTCGCCTGCACGACCGTCGGCTTCGTGGACGTGACGTCGGCGTAGACCACCGAGCTGAAGCCGTGCGCCGACGCGGGTGTCGCCCCCGCGAGCACTCCGACCACGACCACCCCGAGCAGCACGAGCGCGGCGACGACCCGCGCGACGAGCGCGAACAGGGGGAAGGAGCGGACAGGGCGGGCGCGCAGGAGCGCGGCGGTGGTTCCGGAGGGCACGCGCAGACGATCCGGCTCGGAGACGACCGGCAGGTGAACAACCGGTGACCAGCAACGGGACGGGTGTTGGACAGGTTCCCCGACCGGCCCGGGGCAGTCGTCGGGCGTGCTTGCATGGTGCCGTGATCCGCCCCGCCACCCGGACGACCTCCCTGTTGACCGCCGTCGCCCTCGCCGCGGCCGGCACTGCCCTGCTGGCCGGCTGCTCCGGGGCGTCGGACGGCGCCACCGGTACCGGCCCGAGGGCGACCGCGTCGGCGCACGCCTCGGCCGGGGTCCTGGGCACCGGGTTCTCCGACCCCGACCAGCCGCCGGCGCCCGAGGCCACGATCCACCCCGAGCCAGGTTCGTGGTCCGGGGTGCACGCCCCCGCCGACTACGACGTCGTGCTGCTCTCCGACGCGGGTGACGCCGCCGACGCTCCGACCCGGACCCTGCTCGACGCCGTCGAGTCGTGGGCCGCGGACGAGGACGTCACCGTCACCCCGGTCTCGGCGAAGGGCCCCGACGACCGGATCGCCGCGGTCCTGCGCGCCGTCGACGCCGAGCCCGACCTGGTCATCACCGTCGGCAACCACATGGTCGACCCGCTCGCGGCCATCTCACCGACCGCCCTCCACCAGCAGTTCCTGGTCGTCGGTGCCGAGATCGCCGAGCCGACGTCGAACGTCACGGCGGCGGACTGGACGGGCGGCGGGTTCCGCGGCGAGGGCCTCGGCCCGTCGAGCCACTACGACCCGGAGACCTTCACCGAGGACCGCGCGGCCCGCGGCCTGCGCGCCGGGCTCGCCGCCGTGCTCCACGACCTGCGCGGCATCGTCGTCTGGGTCCCCTGACCGGGCGCTCCCCCGCTACGCGGTCTCCGGCTCCAGCACGCGCGCTCGCACCTGCGCCGCCGCGCCGAGTGCGACGGCGTCGGGCCCGAGCGTCGACTGCGCGAGCCGGATCGTCGCCCCGCTGACCGGCGGTTCCGCGGCGATCGCCGCCGTGATGGCCGGTTCGAGCAGGTCCCAGGACCGTGCGATCCCGCCGCCGATCAGGACGGTCGTGACGTCGAGGATCCCCGCGGTCAGCAGTGCGGCACGGGCCAGACCCCACCCTGCGGTGGCGAAGACGGCGGCCGCGTCGGCGTCCCCGCCGCGTGCGGCGACGGCGACGTCCCGCGCCGAGAGCATCCGCCCGGAGCGTTCGGCGTAGCGGTCGGCGATGCCGCGCGCACCCGCGATGGTCTCCAGGTGCCCGGTCTGCCCGCAGGTGCACCGGGCATCGCCGAAGCCGGGGACGTGGCCGATCTCACCGGCGGCACCGCGCGGGCCGGCGAAGAGCCGTCCGTCGAGCACGAGCGCGCCGCCGACGCCGGTGCCGAGGGTCATCCCGAGCACGTCGGACTCCCCCACGACCGCGCCGGTGGCGATCTCGCCGAGCAGGAACGCGTTCACGTCGTTGTCGAGGGTCGCGGGGACGCCGAGGGCGTCCGTCACCGCGCGGGTCACGCCGTACCCGGCCCAACCGGTGAACGAGTTGCCCGTGACCAGGACGGTCCCCGTGGTCCGGTCGACGACGCCGGCGGCGCCCACCCCGACACCCGCCAAGGAGGCCCGGTGCGTCTCGAGCAGACCCGTCACGGCCCCGAGTGCGGCCGTCACGATCGCCGCCCCGCCCGCGTGGGCGGGCGTCGGCAGGTCGAGGCGGTCGATGACCTCGAGGTCGGGCGTGGTCAGGACGACCTTCGTGTTCGTGCCGCCGACGTCGACCCCGGCCAGGACCCGGGTCACGCGGTCACCGCCGCGAGCGAGGCGAGGCGCTCCGTCCGACGCTGCCGTTGCAGCACGGGGTCGGGCACCGGCACCGCGGCGAGCAGACGCCGGGTGTAGTCGGTGGTGGGGTGCAGCAGCGTCGTGCCGGTGGTGCCCTGCTCCTCGACGACGCCCTGGCGCATCACGACGACGCGCTCGGCGAAGTGCTGCACGACGGCCAGGTCGTGCGAGACGAACAGGCACGCGAAGCCGAGGTCGTCCTGCAGCTCGCCGAGGACCTCGAGCACGGTCTCCTGCACGCTGACGTCGAGTGCCGAGGTGGGTTCATCGGCGACGAGCAACCGCGGTTCGAGCACCAGCGCCCGGGCGAGGGAGACCCGCTGGCGCTGCCCGCCGGAGAGCTCGCGCGGGGCCCGCGAGGCCAGGGTCCGCGGCAGCCGGACGGCGTCGAGCACCTCGTCGATGCGCCGACGACGATCGGCCGAGGACATCCCGCGACGGTGCACGGCGAGGGGTTCCGCGATGCACTCGGCCACCGACATCCGGGCGTCGAGGGACGCCACCGGGTCCTGCAGCACGACGCCGATGCCGGAGCGGAGGGCACGACGGTCACGGCCCTTCGCGGTCCGCAGGTCCTGCCCGAACAGCGACACCGTGCCGGACGTCGGCTTGATGAGCCCGAGCGCCACCCGGGCCGCGGTCGACTTGCCGGAGCCGGACTCGCCGACCAGGCCGACGGTCTCACCGGCGTGCACCGCGATGTCGATGCCCGCGAGCGCGTGGACGGCGCGCGCCCCGCGCCCGAAGGTCACCGAGACGTCCCGCAGGTCAACCACCGGGGCCGCACCGGGCCTCCCGGCCGTCTCGGTCTCCGCGTCGGCGACGGGAGCCGGCGGACGGTCGCCCGCCACGTCGAGCCGCGGCACCGCGGCGAGCAGCCGCTTGGTGTACTCGTGCTCCGGGCGGAGCAGGACGTCCTCGACCCCGCCGGTCTCGACGATCTCGCCCTGGAGCATGACCGCGACCCGGTCGGCGAAGTCCGCGACGACCCCCATGTTGTGCGTGACGAGCAGCACGCCGGTGCCGGTCTCGACGGCGAGCGCGCGGAGGAGCTCGAGGATCTCGGCCTGCACGGTCACGTCGAGGGCGGTGGTCGGCTCGTCGGCGATGAGCAGCTTCGGCGCGTTCGCGATCGCCATCGCGATGACCACGCGCTGGCGCTGCCCGCCCGACAGCTGGAACGGGAACGACCGGGTGCGCGACTCGGGGTCGGGGATGCCGACGCGGCGGAGCAGGTCGACGGCCTCGGCTGCGGCGGCGGAGGCGGAGACGTCGCGGTGGTTCCGGATCACCTCGGCGATCTGCGCACCGACGCGGGTGAGCGGGTCGAGGGCGGTCGCGGGCTCCTGGAAGACCATCGAGACGGTCGAGCCGCGCAAGGCCCGGAGCGCGGGTTCGGGGGCGCCGACGACCTCGTGTCCGGCGACGACGGCGCTGCCCGATGCTGTCGCGTTGCCGGAGAGCAGGCCCATCGCGGCGAGGGCGACGGTGGACTTGCCGGAGCCGGACTCGCCGACCAGGGCGAGGGTCTCGCCGGGAGCGACCGACAGGGACACCCCCCGCACGGCGTCGACGGTGCCGGACTCGGTGCTGAAGGAGACGCCGAGGTCGGTCGTCCGCAGGATCGGTTCGGTCGTCATCAGCGGCCCCGTACGTCGAAGGCGTCCCGCAGTCCGTCGCCCACCGCGTTGAACGCGCAGACGACCAGGATCACGGCCAGACCCGGCGGCACGATGAGCCACCAGCGTCCGGAGTAGGCGGCGGTGAGGCCCGCCGAGAGCATGCCGCCCCAGTCCGTCGCGGGCGGCTGCACGCCGAGCCCGAGGTACGAGACGTAGGCGACCAGCAGGATCGCGTCGGCGACCTGGAACGTCGCCGCGACGACGATCGTCGACACCGAGTTCGGCAGCAGGTGCTTGCCGATCGCGCGTGCGTGCGAGCCGCCGATCGCGCGCAGCGTCAGCACGTAGTCGCGGTTCTTGAGCGTCAGGGTCTCGGCGCGGATCAGGCGGGACGGCACGAGCCACGACACCAGGCCGAGGATGACGATGAGGCCGCCCACTCCGGGGTTCGTGATCGCCGAGATGACGAGCAGGATGAACAGGGCCGGGATCGCGATGCCGGCGTCGACGATTCGCATCATCAGGGCGTCGACCCAGCCGCCGACGTACCCGGCGACGGAACCCCACAGCGTGCCGACGACGGTGGCCAGGACCCCGGCGGCGATGCCCACCATCAGGGAGACCTTGCCGCCGTACATCAGGCGGCCGAGGACGTCGTGGCCGACGGCGTCGGTGCCGAGCCAGTGCGCGGCGCTCGGGCCCTGGTTGGCCTGCTCGAGCAGCGTGTGGGTCTGGTCGGTCGGGTACACGAACGGGCCGACGAAGCAGAACAGCACGATGACGACGATCAGTGCGAGGCCGATCACGGCGAGGGTGTTGCCCCGGAATCGTCGGGCGGCGAGCCGGAACCCGGTGGCCGCGACGGTGACGGGGGCGCCCGGGGCTTCGGGGGCCATCTGGACGGCGGTCATGCGCGGCTCGCCTTCACTCTGGGATCGATGAGGGACTGTGCGACGTCGGCGAGCAGGGTGCCGATGACGGTCGCGATGGAGATGACGAGCACGCAGCCGAGCAGCGTCGGGTAGTCGGAGGACTGTGCGGCGTTCCAGAACAGCAGGCCCATGCCGGGGTAGTTGAACAGCTGCTCGGTCACCAACGCCCCGCCGAACAGCACCGGTAGGTAGTACCCGAGCATCGCGACGACCGGGGTCAGCGAGTTCCGGAACACGTGCCGACGCAGGATCGTCGCGGTCGAGGCGCCGCCGGCACGGGCGGTGCGGACGTAGTCCTCCTGCAGGTTCTCGAGCGTCGAGGCGCGCATGTACCGACTGAACACCGCGATCATCGCGAGGGCTCCGGTCACCACGGGCAGCACGAGTCCGGCGGGGTCCTGGAACACCTCGGCCAGGGTGGTGCCGCTCGGTGCCTGGGACGGCAGCCACGGCAGCTGCTGGCTGAAGACGATGATCAGGACGAGGCCGAGGAAGAACGCGGGCGTCGAGTAGAAGACGAACGCCAGGGCGGTGGCGGCGTAGTCGACCGCACCGTTGCGGCGGGCCGCCTGGAGCATCCCGACCGGGATCGCGACGACGAGTCCGAGCACCGCGGAGATGCCGGTGAGCACGAGGGTCTTCGGCAGGCGCTCGGCGATGAGCTGCGAGACCGGCTCGTTGAGCGTGTACGAGGTGCCGAGGTCGCCGGTGAGCAGGCGACCGAGGAACCGCAGGTACTGCACGGGCAGCGGCTGGTCGAGCCCCTGCGCCTGGTTGAACTGGGCGATCTGCGTGGGGGTCGCGGAGACGCCGAGCACGCCGCGGGCGGGGCCGCCGGGCAGCGCGTGCAGCAGGCAGAACACCACGACGGTGACGATGAGGATCACCGCGAGCGCCTGCAGGACGCGCCTGGTGAGGTAGAGAGCTGTGGTCATTCGGCTTCCGATGGTCGGATTGGAGACGTGAGCCGGGGAGGAGGCGCGGTGCGCGTCGGACGTGCACCGCGCCTCCAGGGTCGGTTTCCTACTCGGTCCACTTCCACTGGGCCGGGTGGAAGTTGGCGAGCGAGTCCTGGTCGAACCCGGACAGGCCCTTCTTGACGACCGAGATCTGGTAGTCGGGGCTCGGCAGCCAGATCACCGGCAGGTCCTTCGCGACCGCGGCGCTGTAGTCCTGCACGGCGGTGGCGTCGGTCGAGGTGGTGGTCGCGTCGATCAGGGAGTCGACCTCCTTGTTGGAGTAGCTGCCGAAGTTCGCCGAGCCGCCGGTCTGGAACAGCGACTCACCGGTCGGGTAGGCCGGGAAGTACCAGCTGCCCGCGGTGCCGAAGAACGACAGGTCCCAGTCGCAGCTGGCCTCGTCCGAGGTGCAGGTCGGGGTCTGTGACAGCACGCTCGACACCGGCGCGGTCTTGATGGTGAAGTCGATGCCGGTCTTCGCGAGCGAGGACTGGATCGCGCTCATCATGTTGTCGGTCACGGTCGAACCGGACTGCGACAGCACCTGCATCGAGAACTTCGTGCCCTGCTCGACGCCCTCGCCGCACTGGCTGGCGGACGTGCCCGGGTCGGTGCAGACCATCGTGCCGCCCTGCTCCTTCCAACCGTGGCTGGTCAGCAGGTCCTTGGCCTTCGAGGTGCTGAACGGGTACGGGTTCGACTTCTGCACGTCGGAGACGTAGTCGGACTCCTGTGCCTGCGGGATCGGGCCGTAGGTCGAGGTGGCGGTGCCGTTGAAGACGACCTTCGACAGCGAGGTCTGGTCGATCGACATCTGGACGGCCTGGCGGGCGTACAGCTGCTTGAAGACGGCGCCCATGTCGGGGTTGTTGAAGTTGTACGGCATGTACGTGATGGCCCAGCCGGTCCAGGGCTCCACGGAGTAGCCCTTCGCCGTGAACGCGGACTTCTGGTCCATGTCGGTGGCGTTGATGTACCCGTAGTCGACCTCGCCCGAGCGGACGGCGTTCACCTCGGCGTCGGCCGTGGTGAAGGGGACCAGGTTCACCGTCGTGATCGACGGCTTCTCACCACCGTCGTACTTCTTGTTCGCCGTCAGGGTGACCTTGCCGGCCGTGGTGAAGGTCTTGACGCCGTACGGGCCGGAGATGGTCTTCCACAGGTCGTCGGTGGCGTAGTCGGAGATCTTGCCGGCGGCGGTGTTGAGGTACTTCCACACCTGCTTCGCGCCGGCGGTGGTCTCGTCGGCGTCGGTCACCTTCGCGGTCGCGCTGGTCTTGTCCCAGGCGTGCTGGGGCAGCGGGATGATGTGGCTCAGCTGGTTGGCGAGCATCCAGTCCGAGTTGTAGGCCTTGTCGAACGTGATGGTGAAGTGCGTGTCGTCGACGGCCTTGAACGACGTCCAGTTGTCCGGCGCCTTGCCCTTGGAGTAGGAGCCCCACTGGTCCTTGTTCGCCTTGATCAGGTTGAACCAGAACCCGACGTCGCGGCTCGTGATCGCCTCGCCGTCCGACCAGTGCCGGTCGCCGAGCGTCATGGTGACGCTCTTGCCGTCGTCGGCGAACTCCGCGTCGGTGGCGACGGAGCCGGCCTTGTTCCACGCGATCTTGCCGGTGGAGCCGTCGTACGCGACGAGCGGCTCGTACAGCGACTGGGCGATGGAGCCGTTGTTCGTGTTGAGGTGCGCGGCGGTGCCGATCGGCAGGATCCAGTTCGGCGTGAAGTTGGCGGGGAGCGCGTAGTCGATCTCGTCGGTCGATCCCTGCGAGGCGTTGCCGCCTCCGGAACAGCCGGCGAGCAGCGCGCTCACGGCGATCGCAGCTCCGGTGAGGAGCGCCCAGCGACGGGGCTTGGACATGCGGTGTCTCCTTGTGCGAGGGACTTCGGGGAGGTGGAGCACGGGTGCCGAGCGGCACGAGGACAGTCAAGGACCAAAGCGATTGGAAAAACAAACATCTCGATGTAAAAACTGCGTTACTGCGGAACGGACGAAAGGGTGGACCGCTCGATCCGCCCCGTAGGCTCGCGGCAGAACGGACCACCGACCGGTGTTCCGCTCCCGTTCCGCCCGGATTGGAGAAAGTCGTGGCCGATCTCAGCGCCCGCGTCCTCGAGCTCGTCGCCTCGGGGCAGGCCGCCAGCCGGACCGAGATCGCGAAGGTGCTCGGAGCCGCCCCGTCGACCGTCTCGCACGTCGTCGGCCAGCTCCTGGAGCACGGGATCCTCGCCGAGGAAGGCACGGACGTCTCGACCGGCGGTCGCCCCCGCAAGGTGCTCCGCATCGGCGGCGTCGACGAGTACGCGGTCGCCGCGGACGTCGGTGGCGGGCACGCGCGCATCGGCGTGGTCCTGCCGGGAGGCGCGCTCGAGTCGGTCGCGAACGTCCCGTTCGCGCTCTCCGACGGTCCGACCGCCGGGCTCCAGCGCCTGGCCGCGCTGCTCGAGCGGCTCGCCGACGACCGTGGTCGCGAAGGGCTGCGGGGCGTCGGGCTCAGCCTGCCCGGGCCCGTCGACGTCGTCGCCGGGGTCGTGGACCTGCCGAGCCGGATGCCGGGGTGGAACGGGTTCCCCGTGGCCGCGTGGCTGAGCGACCGGTTCGGGCTGCCGGCGATCGTCGACAACGACGCGAACTGCATGGCGGCGGGTGAGCAGACCGTGCAGGATCCCGCTCGACGCCAGACCATCACGATCAAGGCCGGCTCGGCGATCGGCGCGGGCATCGTCATCGACGGTCGGCTCTACCGCGGGTCGACCGGTGCGGCCGGGGACATCACGCACGTGCGGATCGACGCCGCCGGGGACACCCCGTGCTCGTGCGGCAACACCGGATGCCTGGAGACGGTGGCGTCCGGGGCCGCCCTGGTCCGGATCCTGTCGAACGCCGGGGTCGACGTCGCCTCGACCGCCGACGTCGTCCGGCTCGCCTCGGACGCACACCCCGAGGCCACCCGTGCCGTGCGGATGGCGGGCAAGTACCTGGGCGAGGTGCTCGCCGCCAACGTGAACTTCTTCAACCCGGACGCCGTGTACCTGGGCGGCATCCTGTCGACCCTCGACCCGTTCATCGCCGCCGTGCGGAGCCAGCTCTACGAGAGCTGCCACCCGCTGATGACCCAGCACCTGGCCATCGAGCCGGTGTCACTCGGCGCCGATGCCGGGCTCGTCGGCGCCGGGCAGTTCGCGCTGCAGCGGGGCCTCGCCGCCTCGCTCGAGGAGCTCTCCGCACCCATCCCCCAGTCCACCACCAGGAACAGGAGCGTCCGTGTCTGAGACCGGTCCCGTCACCCCAGCCGTCCCCGCCGCCGACCGTCCGGTCATCGCGATCGCCGGGCTCGCCATCGAGACCTCGACGTTCACGCCGACCCGGACGCACGCCCCGGCGTTCCACCCGGACCGCGGCGACGAGGCCGTCGCCCGGTACCCGTTCCTGGCGACCATGGCCGACCGGGCGGACTTCCGCGGGGCGCTCATCGGGCACGCGCTGCCCGGCGGGATCGTCGACCGGGCGTCGTACGAAGCGCTGGCCGACGAGATCATCGAGCGGCTGGGTGCGATGGGTCCGGTCGACGGGCTCTGGTACGACATCCACGGCGCGATGGTGGTCGAGGGGCTCGACGACGCCGAGACGGACCTGCTCGGCCGCATCCGCGCGGTCGTCGGCCCAGACGTCATCGTGTCCGCCTCGATGGACCTGCACGGCAACGTCACGCGCGAGCTCGCCCACCGGGTCGACCTCGTCACCTGCTACCGGATGGCCCCGCACGAGGACACCCTCGAGACGAAGGAGCGTGCCGTCCGGAACCTCGTCGACGTGCTCACCGAACGACCCGTCGGTGCGCAACGACCCGTGAAGGCCTGGATCCCGATCCCCGTCCTGCTGCCCGGCGAGCAGACCTCGACCCGTCTCGAGCCGGCGAAGTCCCTGTACGCGCAGGTCCCGCTCGTCGAGCAGACCGAGGGCGTGCTCGACGCCGCGATCTGGGTCGGGTACGCCTGGGCCGACCAGCCCCGCGACCAGGCCGTCACCGTCGTCACCGGGTGGGACGAGGTCGCCGTCGCCGCCGGTGCCGAGCGGCTCGCCCGGGCGTTCTGGGACGTCCGCGAGGACTTCGTGTTCGTCGCCCCCACCGGCACGTTCGAGGAGTGCCTCGACGCCGCGCTCGCCCCGGGCGCCGCGAAGCCGTACTTCGTCTCGGACTCGGGTGACAACCCCACGGCCGGCGGCTCCGGGGACATGACCTGGGGCCTGACGCAGGTGCTCGCCCGCCCGGAGTTCCAGGACCCGTCCGGTCCGACCGTCATCTACGCGAGCGTGCCCGGACCGGCCGCGGTCGCCGCGGCGGTGGACGCCGGCGTCGGTGCGACGATCACCGTGACCGCCGGTGCCGAGGTCGACCACGTGCACGCGGGCCCGATCACGATGACCGGCCGGGTGCACGCGATCAAGCACGGTGACCGTGACGCCGAGACCGAGGTCGTGCTGCAGGTCGGCAGCGTCTTCGCGATCCTGACGAAGCTGCGGAAGCCGTACCACCACGAGCACGACTTCACCGACCTCGACCTGGCGCCGCGGCAGGCGGACGTGGTCATCGTGAAGATCGGGTACCTCGAACCGGAGCTGTTCGACATGTCCGCCGACTGGATGCTCGCGCTCACCCCGGGCGGTGTCGACCAGGACCTGCTGCGCCTCGGGCACCACAGGATCGAGCGGCCGATGTTCCCCTACGATCGAGTGTTCCCGACGGCACCGGACCTCCGCGCCCGCATCGTCCCCGCCTCCAACGAACCGCTCGGAGCCCCTGCATGAGCACCACCGCCGCACTCGAGATCGCCGTGACCTCTCCGGCTGGTGCGATCACCGCGCGGGACGGCGGCGCCGACCGCGTCGAACTCTGCGTCGGGCTCGAGCTCGGCGGGCTCACCCCGTCGCAGGCACTGGTCGAGACGACCCACGAGACCGGGATCCCGGCGCACGCGCTGGTCCGCTGCCGCCCGGGCGGGTTCGTGCACTCCCCCGACGAGGTCGAGCTCATGGTGCGCGAGGTCCGCACGGTCCTGCGCTCCGGGGCCGCCGGTGTCGTGGTCGGTGCCCTGCGCCCCGACCGGACCCTGGACGAGGACGCCCTCCGCCGCTTCGTGGACGCCGCCCGCTCGGTCAGCGCCACCGCCGAGGTCACCCTGCACCGCGCGATCGACCACGCGACCGACCCCGTCGCCGCTGCCGGGTCGCTCGCGGCGCTCGGGTTCACCCGCGTCCTGACCTCGGGTGCCGCCCCCACCGCGGTCGCCGGTGCCGAGACGATCGCGCGCATGGTCGAGGCCGCCGGGCCCGTGCAGGTGATGGCCGGCGCCGGGGTCACCCCCGCCGACGTCCGCGCGCTGCTCACCACCGGTGCCGCCGCCGTGCACCTGTCGGCAAAGCGTCCGGCCGCGGACAGCACGCACGCCGGGGTGCCGATGGGCGCCGGGGACGACGGCTCGGCGCACTTCGTCACCGACGCCGAGGTCGTCGCGGCCGCACGGCGCGCGCTCGACGCCTGACCCGCTCGCCGTCACACGGGAATGGCGGCCGTCGGAACCCGCTTGACGCCCCCATGACATCGTCAGCAGCGCGCCGCGGGTGGCTCAGCGTCACATCCGTCGCACTCGGGTCGTTCGTGCTCGTCCTGTCCGAGTTCCTGCCCATCGGACTGCTCCCCGCCATCGCCGACGACCTGGACGTCGGCATCGGCACCGCCGGCCTGATGGTCGTCGCCACCGGACTCGTCGGCGCCGTCGCGGCACCGGTCGTCACCGTCCTGACCTCGCGACTCGACCGCCGGGTGGTGCTCGTGTCCCTGACCGTGCTGCTCGTCGTCGCCGACGGCCTCGCCGCGATCGCGCCGTCGTTCTGGGTGCTGCTCATCGCGCGGATGCTGCTCGGTGTCGGCATCGGTGGCTTCTGGGCCATCGGTGCCGGGATCGCCGGGCGACTCGTCCGGCCGGAGCTGACGATCCGAGCGACCTCGCTCATCACGGCCGGCGTCTCCGTCGCGACCGTCGTGAGCCTGCCGCTCGGCGCCCTGGTGTCGTCGCTCGCCAGCTGGCGTCTCGGCTTCGTGATCGGTGGGGCGCTCGGTGTCGTCGCGCTCGTCCTGCAGCTGGCGATGCTGCCGAGGATCCCCGCGCAGCAGCGGGTGCGGTTCGCCACGCTCGGGTCGCTGCTCCGCGTGCCCCGTGCCCGCGTCGGGCTCATCGCCGCGGCCTTCGTCTTCGCGGCCCAGTTCGCCGCGTACACCTACATCGCGCCGTACCTGCAGCAGCTCGTCGGCGTCGGCCCCGACACCGTGACGATCGCGCTGCTGGTGTTCGGCGTCGCGGGCATCGTCGGGAACTTCGCCGCGGGCTTCACGCTCGACCGCAGTGTCCTCGGCACCATCGGCGCGTCGAAGTTCGTGCTCGCGGCGGCCGTCGTCCTGCTGCCGCTGCTCGCCCACTCCGTCGTCGGGGTCTTCGTGCTGCTCGTCGTGTGGGGCCTGGTGTGGGGTGCGCTGCCGCTCGGGATGCAGACGTGGATGTCGACGGCGTCGCCGGCCGGGTCCGAGACCGGGCTCGCGCTGTTCGTCACGACGATCCAGCTCGCGATCGCCGCCGGTTCGGTGCTCGGTGGCGCCGCGGTGTCGTCGTTCGGCCTGGCTGCCGACTTCTGGCTGGCCGGCGGGGTCGCGATCGTCGGCGCCGTCGTGCTCGTCGCGATGGGGCTGCGGAAGTCGAGTGCCGTGCCGGTGGTCGAGCCGGTCGCGGCCGACCCGACGCCGACCGGCCCGGTGGCCGTCGCCTGCCCCTGACCGCCTGAGCCCGCGTCAGCCCCGGCGACCGGACCGCGCGGCGAACTCGTCGAGCGCCGAGAGCACTTCGTCGTTGCGGTACAGGACGCCGTGCCGGTACTCGTTCTTCGACAGCAGGATGCCGGCGTCGACGAGCTTCTGGAGGTGCGGGTACACGTTCCTCGTCACGACACCCATCTCGGCGGCGAGCACCGTCGCGTTCAACACGGGCTGCCGTGCGACCACGTCGAGCGCGTCCCAGACGCCGGAGTCTCGTCGAGCCTCGATCCGGTCCTGCCAGCTCCTCCGGATCTGTCGGATGTCCTCGACGAGCTCCGTCGCGTTCCCGATCGCGGCGAACGCGGCTTCGGCCACCCGCCGGATGATCGGTTCGACATCGCCACGGCGGTACGCCGTCAGCGCCTCGACGTAGCCCGCAGTGTCGACCAGGAGACCTGCCGAGACCGGGACCGTCACGTTGCGCGTCAGCTCGTTCGACCGCAGCATGGCCTGCAACAGTGCACGCCCGGTGCGACCGTTCCCGTCGGTGAACGGGTGGATGGTCTCGAACTGCGCGTGGGCCACGGCAACCTGCGCCAGCCGAGGCAGGTCCAGTCGCCGCGCGAAGGCCATGACGTCGTCGACCAGTCCCGGAACCCGTTCCCATGCCGGGGCGACGAAGTCGGCTCCGACCGGGCTGCGACCGTCGGTGCCGATCCACACGGGTTCACGCCGGAACGCTCCAGCATCGTGATGGGGGTCGTGTTCGAGCAGGACCTCGTGCATCGCGAGCACGGTGTCGGAGGTCAATTGATCGGACAGTTCGATCGCGGTCCGCATCGCGCGCGTGTTCGAGACGATCGCGGTGGCGTTGCGCTTGCCGGGGGCACCGATCTCGGCGGCGAACACCTGCCGAGCGCTCGCCGTGAGGTGCTCGATCTGCGACGACGCTGCTGCTTCCGAGCGCAGCAGGAGCGAGGCGAACGAAGCCACCTCACCACCGAGTTCACTGTCGAACCGCACGAGCGCGGTCGAGGCTTCGTCGACGAGGGTCGCCACGTCGTCGCTCAGCTCGATCGGGAGTCCCGCGATCGCGGGCGGAACCGCTGCAGCGTACGATTCCCGAACCGTGCCGCGTCGAGCCGCCCGCGGACCGTGATCGGCGTCGCGGCGCTCCCAGTCAAGTTCCTCGTACTGCAGCGCGGGCCACGTGGTCACGATCACTCCCTGAAACCAGACTCGGTCCGTCAGATTTTCTGACATAAGCCATCATCTCAGAAAATCTGGCGCCCGCGTTCTGAGATCGACACCGTCACGCCCCCACGGGCAGGGTCAGGTCAGGGTGACGATGCGGTCGGCCGCAGCGATCGCCGCCGGGTCGTGGGCCGCGTGCACGACCACGACCCCTGCCGCGGCCTCGTCGGCGAGCGCCGCCACCACGAGCGCCGCTGACTCGGCGTCGACCCCGGCGGTCGGTTCGTCGACCAGCAGCACCCCGGCACGCTGCGCCAGCCCGAGCGCGACGAGCGTCCGCTGACGCTGCCCGCCCGAGAGCTCCTCGACGGGCCGGTCGGCGAGGTCCGTGATCGCCATCCGCACGAGCTGCGCGTCGACGATCGCCCGGTCAGCGCGTCCGAGCGGCCGCCACCAAGCGCGGTGCCGCCACCGCCCCATCGTGACGGCCGCGCGGACGGTGAGCGGGAGCGTGGTCGGCGGCACGGACTGGGTCACGTAGGCGACGCCGTCGGACGGGAGGCCCGTCACCCGCCCGGCCGTCGGCCGCACGACGTCCGCGACCACGTCGAGCAGCGTCGACTTGCCGGATCCGTTCGGTCCGGTGAGCGCGGTGACGACCCCGGCGGGGAAGACCGCGTCCACACCGTCGAGGACGGTCCGGTCGCCGAGGACTGCCGTCACCCGGTCCAGGTGGACGGCGGATCGGGACTCGGCGGGGTCGGTCGGCTCGGTCGCAGGCACCTGAGCACGCTATCAGTATCGATACTCGTTTTCATGTAGCGTCTCGGACCGTGACCTGGCTGACCGATCCGTTCTCCGTCGACTTCATGGTGCGCGCCCTGGTCGGCGGCTCCCTGGCGGCGGTCCTCTGCGCCGTGGTCGGCACGTGGGCGCTGGTCCGGGGCATGGCGTTCCTGGGCGAGGCGCTCTCGCACGGCATGCTGCCCGGCGTCGCGATCGCCACCCTGACCGGGATCCCGCCGGTGCTCGGTGCCGCGGTGAGCGCGGGCGTGATGGTGCTCGGCGTCGGGGCACTGCGTCGTCGTGCCCGACTGTCGTACGACACCTCGATCGGCCTGCTCTTCGTCGGGATGCTCGCACTCGGCGTGATCATCGTGTCGTCCTCGCGGTCGTTCGCCACCGACGTCACCGCGATCCTGTTCGGCGACGTCCTCGCCGTCACCCGAGCCGACGTCGGCGGCCTCGCGATCGCCGCAGCCGTGGCCCTGGCCGTCGCCGTGGCGTTCCACCGGCCCTTCACCGCACTGGCGTTCGACACCCGCAAGGCCACGACGCTCGGCCTGCACCCACGCCTGGCCGAGGTCGTGCTCATCGGGCTCGTCACCCTGGCGGTCGTGGCCTCGTACCGGGCCGTCGGCACCCTGCTGGTCGTGGGTCTGCTGCTCGCGCCGGCGGCCGCCGCCCGCGCGTGGACCCGGCACGTGGCCTCGACGATGCTCCTCGGTGCCGGCATCGGTGCCGCCGCCGTGCTCGTCGGGCTGCTCGTGTCCTGGCACGCCGGCACCGCCGCCGGCGCGAGCATCGCCGCGGTCGCCGTCGCCAGTGTCGTGGTCTCACGCGCCCTGGCCGCCGTCGTCCTGCGGCACACCCCGATCCCGACACCGGCGCGCGCGGCCGCGCCGGCAGCACCACGATCCGCCGCACCGTCTCGAGAGGGAGCATGAAGCACTCGACCACCAGCCGCGCCCCCGCGCGCCTCCTGTCCACCATCGGCCTCGCTACCGGCCTGGCCCTCACCGTCACCGCCTGCTCCACGGGCACCCCGTCAGCCGACAGCTCGACCGGCACCGCCCGTCCCCACGGTTACGTGGCGGGCGCGAGCGAGTCCCAGGAACCCCAGTTGCGCCTCCTGGCCGTGTCGGCATCCGGCGCGACCGCGCTGCACGACCTGCTCACCGAGGAGACCACCGAACTCGACGACGTGGACGCACCGGAGCACTCGGCCACCGACGGCCGGTTCCTCGTGACGAGCGACGCCGACCGCACGACGATCGTCGACGGCGGGTCCTGGACCGTCGACCACGGCGACCACACGCACTACTACGCAGCCGAGCCCCGGGTCGTCGGCACGCTCGACGGCGGTGGCCGGGTCGAGGTGCACTCGTCCGAGACCATGACGACGATCACCTGGCCGGACCGCGCCGAGGCCGTCGTGCTCGACCGCGAGGCGCTGGGCCAGGGCGAGGTCGACGAGACCGCACGGATCGACGCGAGCGTCCTGCTGCCGATGGGCGAGGAGCTCGTGGCGGCCGACGGCGACACGGTCCGCGTGCTCGACGCGGCCGGCGAGGCGACCGACGCCGCCGGCGCAGCGCAGACCTGCACCGACCCCGCCGGCGGGATCGTCACCCGCGCCGGTGCCGTCGTGGGCTGCGCCGACGGAGCGGTCGTGGTGGACGACGCCGGCGAGACCTCGTTCGTCGACCTGCCCGACGGCGCCGAGCGTCCGACGGCCTTCGCCGCCCGCGCCGGCCGGCCCACCGTCGCCGGACTGGCCGGCACCACCGGGTTCTGGTTGCTCGACGTGCGCGAGGGCTCCTGGCGGCTCGTGCCGACCGAACGGCCCCTGCGCGCCGTGGTCGCGGTGGACGACGAGGACGAGCACGTGGTCGGGGTCGACGACTCCGGGCGTGTGGTCGTCGTGACCGCCTCGACGGGGAAGGTGGCCACGACGAAGGCGCTCATCGACACCGGCGCAGACGGCCCCGCGCCGATGCTGCAGCTCGACGCCCAACGCGCCTACGTGGCCGACCCCGCGGACGGCACCGTGCACGAGATCGACTTCGCCGACGGCGCCCGGGTCGCCCGCACGATCGAGCTCCCCGTCACCCCCGTCGCCTTCGCCGAGGTCGGACTGTGATGCGCACCAGGGCCCTGACCGCGGGTCTCGTTGCCGCGATCGTCGCCCTCGTCGCCACGGGGTGCACCACCGCCGGCTCCGACCGGCCCCTCGTCGCGGTGACGACGAACATCCTCGGCGACGTCGTCAGCGAAGTCGTCGGGGACCAGGCCGACGTCATGGTCCTCATGCCCCCGGGCGCCGACCCCCACTCGTTCGAGGTCTCCGCGCAGGAAGCCGCACGACTGCGGAGCGCCGACCTGGTGGTCGAGAACGGGCTCGGGCTCGAAGAAGGGGTCGCCCGTCACGTCGCGGCGGCGGCCGAGGACGGCGTGCCGGTCTCCACCGCCGGGGACGCAATCGACCCGCTGGAGTGGACCACCGAGGACGACAGCGGCCCCGACCCGCACTTCTGGACCGACCCCGCCCGGATGGTCGACGTGGTCGAGGCCCTCGACCAGGACCTGCGCGACGCCGGCATCGAGCCGACCGGCACCGACGCCTACCTGGACGAGCTCCGCGACCTGGACGACACGATGACGACCGCGTTCCGGACCGTGCCCGAGGAACGCCGGGCGCTCGTCACGAACCACCACGTGTTCGGCTACCTGGCCGACCACTACGGGTTCCGGGTCGTCGGGGCGGTGATCCCGAGCGGGACCACCCTGGCCTCCCCGAGCGCCGCCGACCTACGCGACCTGGCCGACGCGATCGACGAAGCGGGGGTCCGGACGATCTTCGCCGACGCCTCGCAGCCCGCGCGACTGGCCGAGGTGCTGGCCGAAGAGGTCGACCTGCACGTCGAGATCCGCCCGCTGGCGACGGAGTCCCTCACCGAGGACGGCGACGCCTCCACCTACCTCGGCATGATGCGCTCGAACACCGAGGCCATCGTCGACGGCCTGTCGACTGGTAATTGAGAATGAGAATCAATACAGTAATCGACATGACGAACACGAAGACGCTCCGGGCCGCGTGGCCCGCCGCCCTGCTCGGCGCGGCCGCCCTGGCCCTGACCGGGTGCGCCACGAACACCGCCGACGCCGGCTCCGACAGCAGTGCGACCCCGAAGGCCGACGGGACCCGCATCACCCTGACCTACGACGGCGGCCTGCTCGTCCTCGACCAGGACCTGCGGGTCGTGGCCGACGACGCGATCGACGGCTTCACCCGGGTCAACCCGGCCGGTGACGGACGCCACGTGCTCGTCACCGTGCCCGAGGGCTTCCGGGTCCTCGACACGCAGGCCGAGCCCGCCCTGACCGACGCGGTGTTCCCCGCCGACACCGGCGGCCACGCGGTCGTCCACGGCGACCGCACCGCCCTGTTCGCCGACGGCACCGGGGACGTGACGACGTTCGACCACACCGAGCTCGACGGAGCCGACCTGCCCGAGGTCGAGACGACGAAGTCCGAGGCCGCCCACCACGGTGTCGCGATCGAGCTCGAGGACGGCACGCTCCTGACGACCATCGGCACCGAGGAGAGCCGCTCCGGCGTGCGCGCCCTGGACGCCGACGGTAAGGAGATCACCCGGTCCGAGGGGTGCCCCGACGTGCACGGCGAGGGTGCGGTCAAGGGTGAGGTCGCGGTGTTCGGCTGCACCGACGGTGCGCTGGTCTACCAGGACGGCGCGTTCGAGAAGATCGACGCCCCGACCGAGTACGGCCGCACCGGCAACCTGTTCACCACCGAGGACTCGTCCGTCGCGGTCGGCGACTACAACGACGACCCCGACAGCGAGGGCTACCTGCTCGACCAGATCGCCCTGATCGACGCGGCCTCGGGCGAGTACACCGTCGCGGACATGCCGGAGGACGTCGGCTTCACCTTCCGAGACCTGGCCCGTGGCCCCGGCGACGAGGCCGTGGTGCTCGGCTCCGACGGCGCGTTGCACACCTTCGACGAGACGACCGGCGAGCAGCTGGAGTCGTACCCGGTGATCGACGCGTGGGAGGGCCCGGCCGAGTGGCAGGACGCCCACCCGGCCCTGAAGGTCGAGGGTGACGTCGCCTACGTCACCGACCCCGCCGAGCAGAAGGTCCACGCCGTCGACCTGACCACCGGCAAGGTCATCGCCTCGAGCGACGAACTGCCGGGCGTGCCCAACGAGATCGCGGTCGCGTAGCGCCCCGTCGCAACCACAGCACGGACGGGAGGCCCGTGGCGGCGTCGCCACGGGCCTCCCGTCCGTCCGTGGGTGCGTCCCGCACCCGCTGGGTCAGCCCTGCGGCGGCGAGTAGAGCTGCAGGTCGTTGCCCTCGCTGTCCTTGAAAGGGATGATCTTGCCCCACGGGTGCTCGCTGATCTCGCCCTGGATGTCCGCGCCGCGCTCCTTGAGCGCGGCGACCTCGTCCTCGATGCTGCCGTCCGGCTGGAACGACACGACGGCGCCGCCCTCGCTCGCCTGGCTGGCGGACTCGCGCCCGTTCAGGCCGATCATCAGGCCGCCGGCATCGATCTCGCTCCAGTCGTCGGACTGGTCCTTGACGGTGAGACCGAGCGTGTCGCGGTAGAACGTGACGGCGCGGTCCATGTCGCTCACCGGGACCCAGACTGCTGCGACTCCACTTGCCATGGTGTTTCCTCTCGTCGTGGTGTGCCGTGGACGGTAGGCAGCACTCGTGCACGCCGGTACAGGGTCGGTGTCCCCCGAACGCATCCGAGCGCGACACTGCAAACCGACCGGGGAAGCGCTCCGAATGTCATGTGTGCCGCACACTGCGGCGCGTACAGAAAAGAGGGCTGATCATGACCAGCAGCGCAGCAACCGCACGCACCGCCTCCGGTTCGACGTGGACCCAGCGGGGCGCGTTCGTCTTCGGTGTCGTCTTCCTGATCGTCGGCATCGCCGGGTTCATCCCCGGACTCACCATGGACATGGGCTCGATGTCCATGGCCGGCCACGGCTCCATGGCCCTGCTCCTGGGCCTGTTCCAGGTGTCCGTCCTGCACAACATCGTGCACCTGCTCTTCGGCATCGTCGGGCTGCTCGCCGCCCGCCGCGCAGCCTCCGCACGCCTGTACCTCGTCGCCGGCGGCATCGTCTACGCGGTGCTCTTCGTCTACGGGCTCTTCACCGCGGGCATGGCCGGTGGCGCGAACTTCGTGCCGCTCAACAGCGCGGACAACGTGCTGCACGCCTTCCTGGCCGTTGCGATGATCGTGCTCGGCTTCGTCCTGCCGCGGATCGGCACGCGCACCGCGCGCTGAACCACAGCACACACCGGACGGGAGGCCCGTGGCGACACCGCCACGGGCCTCCCGTCCGTCGTCAGGGGCGTCCGTCGTCCGCGTCGACGACGCCCGGGGTCGGGGTCGTGCCCGTGAAGGCGTCGCGCATCGTGCCGACACCGCGCTGCGGGTGGGCGCGGTCCAGGTACTTCGCCCGCGACTGCTTGCGCGGTTCCGGATCGGTGCGCATCGCCTGGTTCCGGTCCTGCTGCAGCGCACTGTCCACCTCGCCCTCGCGGTTGAACGACCACATGAGCATCGGATCACCGATCGGCAGGTCGTGTGCGGGCTGCGAACCCATCGGGGTGCTGTGCCAGGTGTGCCAGGTCTTGCCGTACGAGTTCACCAGGTGCCCCATCAGCTCGGTCTCCACCGCGATCGGCAGGCCCGGAGCGACGAGTTCGCCGGAGAACACCTCGTGGTTGTGCGGGTGCCACGACGCCTGCTCGTCCTCGGGCAGGGAGTCGAACAGCCGCTCGGACACGATGTACTCGATGCCGATCAGGTTCGCGTCGGCCGTGTTGCCGTCGAAGAGCACGCACTGCAGCATCTCGGCGTTCACCACCTTGCAGAAGTGGTGCGCCTCCATCTGCACGTCGGGCTCGCCCTTCACACAGTGGAAACCGACCACGTAGACGTCGAAGCCCCGCAGCGGCGCCGAGGTCTGCAGCACGGCGGCGCCGCGGTCGAGCAGGGCGAGCTCGAAGCCGCCGGGCTCCCCGGGCGGGGTGACACCGGTCTTCCGGTCGTGCACGGTGGGGTTCAGGGGCATGCGGGCGTCCTTCCGTCCGTTCGAGGTGGGCGCCATGCAACCCGGAACGCCCTTCCTGACGTCGGAGGTCAGGTAACGACTTCGTATCGAAGTTTGATGTTCTACATATTTTGCGGGTTCTCGGCCAGGCTCGACGTTCATGAAGACCTCCGTCAAGAGCGCCCTCGTAGCTGCCGCCACCATCTCCCTGTTGCTCGCCAGCGGTACCGCAGCCGAAGCGACGCAACCGCGCGAACCTCGAGCCGCGTGGGGGTACTACAACAAGGTGGTCAACAAGTCGAAGAAGTCCCACCACACCGGTTCGCAGATCCTCGCATCCTGCGGGTCCCGCACGTCCTCGATGAACTGCGGCCTCACGAAGGGCCGCGCAGCAACACGAACGATCGGTCTGGAGTTCGGTGCGACGAGGAAGTGGGCCGCGGGCAAGCTCAACTTCAGCGCTTCCCGCACACAGAGCGTCTCGGTGACCTGCAGCAGGCAGCGTGTCCCCAAGGGACGGATGCTCGTCGCCTACCCGGTCGGGAACCGCTACAAGTACAAGATCGAGAAGCACATGACCGGCGCTGGGAAGGACTACGTCACAGGTCGTTCCGGCTGGTTGTACGCCTTCAACCCGGGCAGTGCACGCGTGACGTGCGACATCATCCGGTACCGCTGAACATGTCCGCCCTGCGCCTGAGTATCAGCGCGGTCAGCATTGCCGTCGGCGCCTTGCTGCTGGCGGGATGTTCCACAGCAGGCCACCCGGCCCGTGCGGATGTCACGGTCGGGATGACGGTCACCGAAGCCGGTGCCCTCATCCCGGACGGTGACGCGTTCGTCTGGTACGACCTGTCTCCACAGGTGCTCCATCGCCCGGCGACACTGTCTCAGGCCGACGGAGCGGACGGCGTCATCGTCGCCGTCTGCGATGGGAGTGGCCACGGGGACGTCGCGGTCGGGGTTGTTCCGGAGACGGACTTCGACGGCGCAGTGAGCACCGCTGCCCGCAAGGAGGAGTACCGGCACTTCCTCCCCGAGTGCGCGCAAGCCCGAGGACACCCGCGTTCCGCTCCGTGACCGCGGCTGAACCCGACCGGCGTACTGTCCGCTGCATGCCCGCACTCATCGACACGTTCACCCTGTCCAACGGTCTGCACATCCCGAAGATCGGCTTCGGCACCTGGCAGATCCCGTCCGGCTCCGACGCGTACGACGCCACGAAGACCGCCCTCGACCTCGGCTACCGCCACATCGACACCGCCCTGGCGTACGGCAACGAGGCGAGCGTCGGCGAGGCCGTCCGGGACAGCGGCATCCCCCGCGACGAACTCTTCATCACCACGAAACTGCCGGCCGAGATCAAGACGGCTTCGGGCGCCCGCGCCGCCTTCGAGGAGTCGAGCCGCAACCTCGACCTCGGACACGTCGACCTGTACCTGATCCACGCGCCGTGGCCCTGGAGCGACATGGGCTCCGACCACCGTGACGGCAACGTCGAGGTGTGGAAGGTCTTCGAGGAGCTCTACGACGCCGGCCGCACCAAGAGCATCGGTGTCTCGAACTTCGCCGTCGCCGACCTCGAGGACCTGCTCGGCCGCACGGACGTCGTCCCGCACGCCAACCAGATCCGCTGGTTCATCGGCAACACCCAGGACGAGACGACCGCCTTCGACCGCGAGCACGACATCCTGACCGAGGGATACTCCCCGCTCGCCACCGGAGGCCTGCTCGAGAACGAGCAGATCGCCGAGATCGCGACGAAGTACGACAAGACCGTCGCCCAGGTCGCGATCCGCTACCTGCTCGAGAAGGACGTCCTGCCCCTGCCGAAGTCCACGACCCCGTCACGCATCGCCGAGAACGCCGACGTCGACTTCGTGCTGGCCGCCGAGGACGTGGCCGCGCTCGACGCGCTCGAGGACACTGCGAACTGACACGACCCCACCCCGGACCGGAGGCGCGGTGCCAGCTGGCGCCGCGCCTCCGGTCGGTATACGGCCGAGCACGGGCGAGGCTCAGCCACCGTGCGCACGCACCGTGATCTCGGCTACGGAGTTCCGGTCCTCGTGCTCGAGGTTGTCGTCGGGGGCGTCCGTGAACGTCACGGCAATGCCGGTGCCGAGAAGGATGTTGGCGCGGGTTCCTTGGCCTTCGTCGCCCGGGGTGGCGTGTAGCGTTTGGCGCCCCTTCACCGGGCATTTTCGCGGGACAGGTATACGGGAATACCCCTGGTCAGGCGGCAGTAGGCAACGGAAGGCGTCGAAGGTGACAATTGGGGTGTAGCGGTGAACCACCGGCTATCGAGACACCGCCTGCGGTGAGTGATCTCCGGTCGAAGATGGGGTGGTCGTCAGGTAGGGGTGGGTTGCGTGGTCGCATGAAGAACCTGGTGTACGGCAGCGAACGTGTGATGACTGGTGACGCGATCGCTGACGCGGTCCTTGCGTACTCCGTCGTCCTCGCGCAGAACAGCACCACTGACGTCGTCAACGTGCCGACCTTCGACGTGGACGGTCTCGCGACCCGGATGGGGCTCGTGCTCGGCCCCGCGATCGCGGTGATGACCGAACCTGCCCCCGATGACGAGCTCGAACCCGACGATCCCGCGTTCATCGCCGACATCACCCGCCGTATCAACCGGTTCGAGCGCCACGCAAGAACCGGGCAGCATCCCGACCAGTTCGACGGGTTCACCGCCGCGCTCGACGAGATCCTCGACCCGACCCTCGATGTCCTCGACGCGCTGGACCGGGTGATCGAGATTTGCACCCGATGCACCTCCGCCAGCGAAGCCGGCATCGTCCTCGCAGACCGCTCCGGAGCCCTCCACGTGATCGCGTCGACCAGTGAACGCAGCAGCGACGCCGAGGAAGCACAGCTCGGAACAGACGAGGGTTCGTGCGTGGACTGCTACCGGACCGGCAACACGATCGACGTGCCCGACATCTCCACCCACGCATCCACATGGCCGACGTTCACCGAGACGATGCGAGACCGGGGACTCGTCGGCACGTTCGCGGAACCGATCCGACTGCGGACCGGCACGATTGGGTCGCTCTGCGTCTTCGCCACGCACAACCAGGGTCACGATGACCGCGACGTCGCACTCATCCAGATGCTCGCCGACGCAGCATCCGCGGCCCTCGTCCGACAGCGCGACCAGGGCCGGCTCCAGACGCTGGATGAGCAGGTGCACGACGCACTCGATGCTCGGGTCACGCTCGAGCAGGCCAAAGGCGCTCTCGCACACCGGCAGAGCATCGAAGTCGACGAAGCGTTCCAGCTGCTCCGCACGGGAGCACGCGCCACCGGTCGAGGACTCCGGGAACTCGCTGACGACGTCATCCGCCGCGGTGAACGACTCGACGGGCTGGTCTAACAGCCCCAAGGAGTGCCCAGCCCCCTTGGCCGCGGTGGAGGACCAGTTGCCGGAACTGGCGGCTCGGTGTGCCGACAGGTTGCTGCGTCGAGGGTCTGGGGCCGCGCCCGATGGTGCGTGTGCGTGTTCGGGATCAACGGTCCACGCACGAGTGCGTCGGACGTAGGTTCGGGCCATCGCTCGCGCTGCGTGGGGTGCTGCTGGGCATGAGCCCGGCCTCCAGGCGCGTTGGCGGCAGGAAGCACTCCATGAACGAGCTGCGAAGCAGCCTCACTCCGCTCCCCGTGTCCCTCCCGGACGCGGATCTCGCCGCTCCGTTCCTTGATGTCGTTCACGGTGATGGCGCTTCCGTGGCCTCGTTCGGCGACTTCGCCGGAAACGCGTCCATCTCGATCACTGACAGCCGTGCCGGCGGTATCGACCGGTTGCAGTTCGACCTCGACGAGGGACCCTGCTGGGACGCGCTGCAGCACGACAGGCCCGTCCTCGAGCCCGATGTGCACCATCATCCGACGAATCGGTGGCCCGCCTTCCTCGCCGCGGCCGCCGATGACGGGGTCGGCGCATTGTTCGCTGTGCCGCTTCGGTTCGGCCCGTTCCTCCTCGGCGCAGCCGACGTGTATGCGCGAACCCCGATGCAGGTACCAGCAGCTGATGCGACAGCGGCAATGACCCTCGCCGCCGCCGTGAGCCGACGGGTACTGCGCCATGTGCTGACCCGCCACGACGACGGAGCACCGCTGCGGCTGCGTGAGCGTGCTGTGCACCAGGCCGCCGGCGTTGTCCTCGCCCAAGTCGGCCTCGCACCGACCGACGCGTACCTCCTGATCCGAGGACACGCAGCAGCCCGCAACGAGACGGTCGCGGAGACCGCTGGACTGATCCTTGACCGTGAGCTCGTGGTCACACCCGCCGGTGACCTCGTCGCCCCGACAGTGACCGATCGCTCGCGGGTGTCTCCGACCAGCTAGTGCGCCGTGGAAGCACGGCACCCGCCGAGCGGTTCTGGGGCTGCCCTCATGAGCGAAGCGAGGTGAGCACTCGCGTAGGCGGCTGTAGGTACCGTGCTGGGACGCGTGCAGTCAGCGGGTACTCGGGAAGCTGTTCACGCTTCCGCTCAGGACGTCAGCGATCGGGGTAGCAGCATGGACACGGACCGCCAACGCCTCGTCGCTCTCGCGGAACGAGCACTCGCCGCCGAGCAGGATGTGATCCCCGACAGCGTCGTGTACGAGTGGGGCGACTACTACGGCGACTGGCAGCAGCCCCTCACCGTGCACTACGCCGTCACCGCTCCCACTGGCGTGGAGCACCGACATCAGCACCTCATCTGACGCCCAGCTGTCCCGAGCCTGCCCGCCTCGTCGGGTCCGTCAGAACGTTGGCGCTGCTAGCGGCGTACACGCTCCGGCGCATCGTCGCGGAAGAAGTCGCTGCCGGTACCGGAGAAGCTGACCACGCCCTCGCGGCGCCACTGCTTCCGCAGTCGCTTGAAGGTCGCGATGCGTGCCGGTTCGACGTTGTCGTCGCTGGTGTAGGTGCTCATGGCTGATCTCCCTGTGACTGCCCGTGGTTCCCGTACCCCCTGTTCGAGGGTACCGACACGACCGCCGCACGGTTACGACCACTCGGCTGCAGGTATCCGTTTTCGGAAGTTGGTTGCGCCTATTGTGGATATAGGGCTGGGGGCACATCATCAGACGGTGACCGATCCGATGCGCCGCACTCGACGCGAGACTCAGACCGCCGATCCGGATGTTGCTGCGGAGGCGATCGCTCTCACGCATGTGACGCACGGCGTCGACGTGGACCCGGAGGGTGCCGCTTTCGTGTTCGAGGAGCGGGTGCGTGGCACGCGGCTGCTGTCGTTGGAGTCGACCTCATGCACTGGAGTGGTCAGGGGCACGATCGAGCCGGACAGCGCGATGGTGCTGGTGTGGTTGAAATCCGGCCGGGGCACCGTCGACGGGCACGCGGTCCAGGTCGGCCGGCCGGTGCTGTACCGGAATGCGCCGCAACCGGTCCGGTTCGAGTCGTTCCAGAAAGATGTCATCCGCATCGACCGGACCACGGTCGAACACGTCGCCGCCGAGCGTGGGGGGTGGGCGCCAGGGCCGTTGGAGTTCCAGCCCCGGCACGTTCCGGAAGGGCCAGCGCTGGCTGCATGGTGGTTGATGGTCCGCACGGTCGCCGCGGAAGTGCTCCGCGGACCGGACGAGGTCTCGGAGGAACGGGAGCGGGAGCTGACGCGGTTCGCTGCCGGCGGTCTCCTCACCGCGATCCCGCACTGGCCTGTCGGCTCGCATGCCCCACTGGACGCTGCCGCCACCCGCTTCGCTCGTGCGGAAGCGTTCCTGCTCGAGCACGCTCGGGAATCGATCACCGTGTCGGACATCGCCGAAGCGGCCGGGCTGAGCGTTCGCGGGGTGCAGGCTGCGTTCAACCGGCATCACGGCATCACACCGTTGGCGTACCTTCGCCGGATCCGGCTGCTGCTGGCGCGCGAGCAACTCCAATCCGAGACCGACTGGAGTATCGCCGACGTCGCCCGGTGGGCGGGGTTCGCGCACCTCGGACGGTTCGCCGGCGCCTACCGGGCCGAGTTCGGTGAGCTCCCACGGCACACCAAACAGATCGCCCGAGGTTGGTGACCACGATCCCGACGCGAGCAGCACAGCACTGCCGTGAGGGCTCGGTGTCCCCCACGCGCAGGCAAGCTACCGGTCCGGAAGGCGTAGCGTCACCGGCACGCCGCTTCCGGGCGGCCCACCGTTACCGTCCCTGACAGGGAGACCCCGTATGGCGCTCATGCCGCACACTTCAAGCGATGTCGTCTGGACCGCGGTCACCGCCGACTCGTGGTCGGCGGCCCAGCCGGACGGGACGCTGCTCGGTGACGTCGCCCGCACCGACCGGTACTTCGCGCACAGCGCCGACGACACTGTCACCGGGACGCACAGCTCGCTAGAATCGGCGCGCAGTCAAATCGAAGCTCACGGTCGATGGCTGCACTCGCTCACGGGCAAATAACGCCCTTCCCGCGTACGTGCGCAGACCGGCGAAACTGAACGCAGTGCGCTGCCCGTCCGCTTCAGTGGGAAGGGAAGGAGTCCCTGATGAAGCACATTCACTACGACAGCAGCATGATCCTGACCAGCGATGACGTGGCAGATGCCGTCATCGAGTACGCCGCCGCTCTCGCCGGCGGCGACCGCGCCAACACCGTCGCTATCCCGTCGGTGGCGCATGACGGAACGATGACAACGACGAAGGTGTTGATCGGCCCGTCGAGCGAGATCGTCGTTGAGGACGCTGAGGAAGACGAGCTCGAAGTCGAGGACCGAGAGTTCGTCACACGGCTGCGTGCCGCCGCCGAGACGTTCGGGCACAGCGAGATCATCCACGCGAGCACCCGCTCCGACCTCGCCGACGCCGACTGAGGGATCCAGGCTCTGAGCCGGCTTCGGCCCGCTCAGCTCAGGGCTCAGGGATCGGGCCCCCCTTTGGTGGTTGCCGTACTGCGGCGGCGACCACAGCGAAGGACGAGCCGGCCTTCGAAGAGCGGGCGGATCGCATAGATTCCGGGCAGCGTTCAGCTGGATGGCTCGATGGTGTGGTCGTCGGATTCGTCGATGACGGTGTACTCGTCCGCCGGCTCAGGCGCTCCGGCAGTGATGAGCGCGTCGGTGATCAGCCTCAGGCACCGGGTGAGCACCTCGTTGTCCTCGGTTGAGAGATGGTCGATCACCTCGACGACGACCTGGTGGTAGCTCGTGTACGCGTCGTCGATTTTCTTCGCCGCCTGCACGGTCGGTTCCAGCACCTGCGCACGCCGATCGGTCGGATGCGGCGTGCGCGTGAAGTCACCCTTCGTGACGAGGCCGTCAACGATCTTCGTCACGGACGCATTCGACACGTTCAACATCACCGCGAGGTCTTTTGGCCCCATCGCCCGGCCATCCCGGTGCGCTTGCAGGATGTATCGGACGGCTTGGAACTCGTTCTTCGACAAGCCGCTCTCGACGCGTGCCTGCTCGAGCCGCTGCTCCTCCGCGTGCTGCAGCCGAAGGATCGCATCGGTAGCGTTCTTCGCCGACCGTGAACGCGGCTCCCGCGCATACAGGTGCATGTGTTCGCGGCGAACAACAGTCAAAGGCACAGGGCAGTGGTCCCTTCGAGTGGGGTGAACCCAGCGCTACTGGGCTGGCGCGGCGAAGAAGTCTGCGTAGGACGGCCCGATCGCCCCGGAAAGCAGCGAGGGGTCGTTGACGCGCTGGTTCACGTACGCGTCGACAACAGCGGGGTCGGTGAGACCGAACCGCTGGTGGGTTCCGGAGATGCGCCCGCTTTGGGGGAAGCCCTGGTAGGTGCTACGCACGAGAAGTCCCTTTCGTCGTTCAGCAATCGACCCCATCAGGGCCACCCCCGTCCGAGGGAGTGCCCAGACTGTTTCACAACGTAAACAATTTACGCAAGTGAACTTTCGCAGGCAGGACATTTCACGCGGTGAACTATACGTGCGCATCGAACTGGCGGTCGCCTCGATGGGGATGCGACCTGGTTTGCCTCGGTCGCGACGGAACTGGCGTGTCACTCGAGCGCAACTTCCAACCCTGGGGCTACTCACAACCCGGCTACGTGATGCAACCCGCCCGGACAAGGATCGTCTACCGGAACGCGATCACACACGGAGCGGTGCGAGAACGACGACCCCGAACGAAGCTGCTCCCACGCCCCTCATTGAACCGACCATCGTACAACCGGCATACTTTCGCTCAGGGACTGCCAGGTCTCCAACGACGTCAGGGGATCGCGTGCGCGTTGCACCACGGGTTTGGATTGGTGTTGCCGTTGTCGTCGGATATTCGGCGCTCGTCGTCGGAGTTCAGGCGGCGACAGGTATCAACTACACGACGTGGGGTGACTCGGCCAGAAACCTGTTCGTGGGCGCCGGCCTATCCCTCATCATCGCCGCGGTGGTCCTCGCCATCGTGACCAGCCTGCTCGGTTGGTGGGGTCCGGCGTTGCGGGAGCAGCACCGCAGCGCGCATCGGTGGCCGATCATCACCCCGGTCATCCTCGCGCTCATGGCCGTGGTCGGTCTTACCGCGTCCGACTGGAGCGCAGTGTCCGGAGGGTTCCTCGCTGCAGCGTTGGTGTTGGTGCTGGTCGGGTTCACGGAGGAACTCGTTGCCCGGGGCTTGTTCCTCGTTGCGCTCCGCAGCCGGCTGTCCGAGGTGTGGGTGTGGCTGATCACATCCGTCGTGTTCGGGTTGATGCACCTCAGCAACTCCCTCCTCGGACAGACCCTGGACGAAACGATCCCGCAGGTGGGGTTCGCCTTCGTCGTCGGCACCGTGTTCTACATCCTTCGCCGGACCACCGGTTCCCTCGTCCCGGCGATGGTGCTGCACGGGCTGTGGGACTTCACCCAGTTCATCGAGGGCAACGGCACCCCGGGGCCCGCCGCGGACTTCGCGCAGGCGTTCCTGTTCCCCGTAGCCGCGCTCGCGTTCATCTCCGTCGCATTCGTCATCCGTGGAGCCGATGAACGCCTCACCGGTGCCACGAACTTCCGCACCGTCGGAACCACCGCATCGTGACCGTCCCGCGCTCGCAGCGCGAGGAGCGCGTGCCAAGGACGATCTGGGTAGGCCTCCTCGCTGTGGTGGTGTACCTGCTCTTCGCCGCTGTCCTCGGCAACATCCTCGGTGACCTCGCGGACGGCGACACCGCGTCGTTCGCCCTCTCCCACCTCATCCCGCTGCCGATTGCCATCGTCCTCGCGCTGCTGTTCGTGCGGTGGTCGGGCTGGGCCGGCGTCTGGTCCGAGGTCCCCACGTTCCGGATGCAGCCTCGCCGCTGGTGGCTCGTCGTCATCCCCGTGCTCGCGGTGGCACTGCCTCTCGGGCAAGTTGCGGACATCGACTGGGGTACCCGGTCGGCCGGTGTCGTCGTAACCATCGTGGTGGGGACCATCCTCGTCGGGTTCGGTGAGGAACTCAGCCTCCGCGGCATCCTCCTCACCGCCGTCCGAGGACGCCACGGCGAGTTCGTCACCCTGGTCGTCACCGCGGTGACGTTCGCGTTGGCGCACGTGGTCGGCAGCATCTGGGGCGGCGTCCCTTTAGCGGGGATCGCCTTTCAGGTCGCCGCGCTCACCTCGACCGGTGTGACGTACTACTGGATCCGCCGCGTCACGGGGAAGTTGTGGGTTGGCATCGCGGTGCACGCGTTGACCGACTGCGTCCTGTACCTCACTTCGAGCGCGTCCAGCGCTTCCGAGGCGCTCATCAACGGCCCCGGCACCATCACCAACCAGACCTTCCTCGCAACGGTGCAGGTCCTGCTCATCATTGCGGTCCTCGTCAGCGTGGTGAGCGTCATCCGGGAGGACCGCCGATCACAGCGAGTCCGGCGAGACGCCGTCCCGGCCACGTAAGACCAACTCCTGAGGCGTCCGCGCTGGATCGAGAGGAAACGCCATGGTCACCGACCACGAACACACAACCGTCCCGACCAGCCGGAGGGGTGGCTGGCAGGGGTTCTGGGACCGCGGCGGCTGGTGGCGGGCCGTCCTCGCTGTCGTCCTGTACCTCGCCATCTACGAGGGCATCGGGTGGTTGAATGCACGCACGCTCGGCCGCGGCATCGAAGCGAACGCTCTCCTCTCGTCGCCCGGGGCGGTGCTCAACGGCCTGACGTTGCCCATCCTGGCCATGGGGATCCTGACGCTGGTGTTCGTGGCGACCCTCGGGTGGCGCCGCGAGGTGTTCGGCCGGCAGCCGGTGGAGGGACGGTGGTGGATGTGGATTGCCGTTGCCGTGCTCATTGTGCCGATCGTGATCCGTGTCGTCGCGACGAACTGGTCCGCGTACTCCGTATCGGTCGTGTTCGCGGTCCTGTTCCTCGGCCTGTGCATTGGGTTCACGGAAGAGCTCATCACCCGGGGCGTTGCGGTGAGCCTGCTCCGCCGCGGCGGTTACTCGGAGCGTGTCGTCGCGCTGCTGTCCGCGGTGCTGTTCGGGCTGATGCACGCCTCGAACGCCATCTCCGGCGCCAACCCGGTGGTCGTCGGCGCAACTGTCATTTACACGTTCGGCATCGGGATCATGCTGTACCTGTCGATGCGGGTCACCGGCAGCATCATTCCGGCCATGCTGCTGCACGCAGCGACCGACCCAACCACAATCCTCGCCACCGGCGGCATCGACGGGCAGTCCGCGTCTGCCGGCGACGCCGGGCTGCTCGGCTTCGCCGGGCTGTTCAACTTCCTCTACCCGATCCTCGGGCTCCTCGCCCTGTTCCTCATCAAGGGTCGCGTCCAGCCGAAGAAGACCGGAACCACTCGAGTTCTGGCCCCGGGTGACCGTCGAACGCAGCAGTAACCGCGGGAGTCTCGACTTTCACCGGCACGTCTGACATCGTCAGCAGCAACCGCATCACCACGCCGTCATCAGGGGAACGCATGGGTACGCAGGCGCAACACGATCAGCGACGACGTCGCAACCGCTTCACCCGGATCCTGGCACCGGTGCTGGCGTTCACGGCCGTCGTCGGAGCAACGCTCGCCACGGCGCCGGCAACCGCTGCGACCGTCGGCGCTGACGAGGACACGTACTCCATCACCTTCGCTGCCCGCGCCTGTGACTCGTACACGGATGTGTTGGCGAACAAGGCGCGGAACAACCTCATGGAGTCCCTGAAGGACCTCGGGGCGGACACCAACTACGACGCGTGGGGCATCGTTTCGGCGGAGAAGGAAGAGACCGGCAACGCGAACTGCCGACCGCTACCGAACTGGCAGATGACCACCGGCACCTGGTTCAACGGGAAGACCCCGGCGACGCAGAACCTCAGCACCGTGACCAGCCCATTTGCCACGACAATCCGCACGGGCGCGTCGACACCACTGCTCAACACGGATGGAGACCCCACTGGCGGGGTCCTGCCCGGGGCGGTGACGATGGAACTGACCGCGGATCAGCTCGCGGCCGCGAACTCCGGCGGACGACTCTGGATCCAGGGCGGCACCCCTAGCGACCCACTGAACGGGCAAGCCGACCAGTACGGGTTCGCGGCGCTGCGCTGCGGGCAGGACGCCGTCAACGGCGACAACGTCGAAGCGGTGTACTTCCCGTCCGGGCAGCACCACGTGTTCTGCTTCTACTACGCCGTCACCCCACCGCCGCAGTCCGGCACCATCGTCGTGCAGAAGCAGCTCGCCGCGGACAGTAACGGCACCGGCACGTTCCGCTTCGACGGCAACATCTCTTACGCCGACGAGAACAATGACGGCACCAACGACTTCTCCGTCACCGCGAGTCCCGGGAACCCGGCCACGACGACCTTCATCCGCGGTGAGGTCCGCGGAACGGATCCCGCGTGGAGCTTCCAGGAAGCGGCGACACCTGGCTGGGACCCGCCGACCGACCCGGTGTGCACCAGCCGGACCGGGGACAGTGCCGTCACCATCGACTCATCGACACACCGGGCGAGCGTTCGGCTCGCCGGCGGCGACACCGTGACCTGCGTCGTCACCAACAACCGCACGGCCGTCGGTGACACCTCCCTCGCCGTGGAGTCGCTCGGCGGAACCGCGGACTTCCCCGTCACCGTCACCGGTCCGACGGCTGCTCCGGCTGAGAACTTCACGGGCACGGCGACCACGACCCAGGTCGGCGCACCTGTCACCCCGTGGTCCGGGTCCGCACTGAGTCTCGGTTCCTACGTGATGTCCGAAGTGCTGCCGGCGCCGACCGCTGCTGGATCGTGGGAGGCGGAGAGCGCCACCTGCGTTGACCGCTTCGGCACCGTCGACACCTACGACATCACCGCGAGCGGGCAGACCCGCACCATCACGCTGACGGCCATCACCCCGTCGACGAACCACTGCATCTTCATCAACCGGTTCACCCCAGGCGGCTCGATCACCCTGCAGAAAACCAGCATCGGCGGGGCGGACACGTTCGACTACGACATCACCGCGCTCGACGCAGCCGGCAACCCGGACCCCGAGCAGGACTACCGTGCCACGGCGACCACCACCGCGGCTGGCACTCCGGTCATCGCCACTCCGACGGGCGCAGCCGCCGACGCCCTCGTAGTCGCACCGGCCGCCCGGTACCTCGTCCGCGAACAGGCACCAACCGGTGACCTCCTCGGGTTCTGGCGGTTCACCGGCCTTAGCTGCGGCGCGAACACCGTCGAGCGTGCCGGCGCGAACGCGTTCATCGTCACCCTCGACACCACGAACCCCGACGCGACGTGCGCTCTCGAGAACACGTACGAGCGGACCGGACGCTTCCAAGTCAACGTGCACACCACCGCTGACACGGCCCTCCGCACCGGCAACGACTTGGTCGACGTGACCTGCAATGAGGGCACCGACATCCCGGTCAGCACCGGTGCCGGCGCCGAGGAGGGCACGTCCGGCCCATACGTGGTCTTCGGTGGAGCCGAATGCTCGCTGACGCACACAGCCACGGGTGCGGCTGCCGGCACGACGGTCACGGAACACGCAACGGTCACCGTCGACGGCGGCACCGCAACACCGCTCGAGCTCGCCGACGACGTCGTCGCACTCGGCGCCGGCCGGACCGTCGTGGTCGACGTCTACACGACCATCACCGCCGCTGCGCAGCCCGAGCCCATCCCAACCGAAACGCCGAGTCTGACTCCGACAGATTCCGCATCCGCTGTGCCGGTACCGACCACCCCAACGGGCAACCCGACCGCTGTTGCGGTGACCCCGATCAGTGACCCAGATGACGGCGACCGAGGCCCGCTCGCGTTCACAGGGGCGAACATCACCGGTCTTGCAGTCGCCGCCGCACTCCTGCTGATCCTCGGCGGCGGCCTCATCGTGATCCGACGCCAGCAACGACGGTTAGAGCGCTGACGTCACAGCCCGCAGATGTCCCGGTAGGCGATCGGCTATCGGGCACCGAGACCAGCGCTCCTGTGTCCGTCGACGACGCCATCCACCTCGCAGTCGACCCTGTCTCGAAACCGATCTGGAGTGAACGGCATCAGGTCCTCGGGAGCGTGTGGCGGCGAGTTCGCTTGACGACGGTCATCGGATCGACAGATCGATCGCGACGACACCGAGTACGAAGATCAGGACGATGACCACGAGGCCGATCGCCGGCGTCACGACCCGTCGCCGCACCGTGGGAGCACCAGACGCCCCGATGACCCAGGTCGTGATCGCGACGACGAGTGCGAGGAACGGCACGAGGAACTCCGCGACATCGCCGACCGCGTACGAACACCGCATCGTCTCGTCGGAGCCACACGGCGTGTACAGCAGCTGCGCGGCGAGCATCCCCGGCAGCGAGCCGATCGTCGCGAACACCTCGAGGAACACGAGGAAACAGAACGCGAGTCCGAGCAGCCACCAACCACGTGGACGGCGCTGGACTTCGTCGATGGATGACCGCTTCATGTGAGGCCGACCGTACCGCAGGGGTGACACG
Source organism: Curtobacterium sp. MCSS17_005 (assembly GCF_003234225.2). NCBI lineage: Bacteria > Bacillati > Actinomycetota > Actinomycetes > Micrococcales > Microbacteriaceae > Curtobacterium > Curtobacterium sp. MCSS17_005. The sequence continues at coordinate 217,085 of NZ_CP126258.1, read as the reverse complement.
GAGCACGGACTCGTAGGGTCGAGTCGTACCGACCGCACACCCGGGTGGGTCCGTGCCCCACAGCGGACCTGACGACGGGAACAGATCGTCCCTGTTGCCGGTTGCACGACACGGTGTCGCAGCCAGTGACACGAGAGCCCAGGAGGCCACCATGACCACCACCGAGACCGCCATCCTCGCCGGCGGATGCTTCTGGGGAGCGCAGCAGCTCCTCCGTCGTCGTCCCGGCATCGTCAGCACCCGCGTCGGCTACTCCGGCGGCGACGTGCCGAACGCGACGTACCGCAACCACGGCGACCACGCCGAGTCGGTCGAGATCGTCTTCGACCCGTCCCAGATCTCGTACCGGGACCTGCTGGAGTTCTTCTTCCAGATCCACGACCCGTCGACGAAGGACCGCCAGGGCAACGACATCGGTCGCAGCTACCGTTCGGCGATCTTCTACACCTCGGACGAGCAGAAGCAGGTCGCGCTCGACACCATCGCGGACGTCGACGCGTCGGGCATCTGGCCCGGCAAGGTCGTCACCGAGGTCACCGCGGCCGGCCCGTTCTGGGAGGCCGAGGACGAGCACCAGGACTACCTCGAGAAGAACCCGCACGGCTACACCTGCCACTTCGTGCGTCCGGGCTGGAAGCTCCCGCACCGCGACGAGGCGACCGCGGCCGTCTGACCTGACGGCCGCCGGGGATCAGCGCGATCCGCCGAGCAGTTCCAACCAGTCCCCGGGAAGGCGATCCGCCGGCCCGGGGACTGCCTGCGTCACGGGGTGGCTGGTGGGGGCCGCGAGCTCGAGCCCCTCGGAGCGGGTGTCGTCGCGGTAGTCCCAGGCCCAGGTCTCGCCGGGCTCGTAGCTCTGGATGACCGCGTGCCCGGTCTCCTCCCAGTGCCGCGTCGCGTGCGTGTTGAGCGAGTCGTCGCAGCAGCCGACGTGGCCGCACGCCGCGCAGCGGCGCAGGTGCACCCACCACGAGCCGGTCGCGTCGCACTCGACGCACCCGTCTCCGCTCGGTGCGATCTCGGGGTGGATCATCTCGGCCTGGTCCGTCATGGCCCCATCATGCCTGTGAAGGGCCACATGCGGTCGGGAGGCACGGGGCGGGCTCGCACCGCGCCTCCAGACCGTCATCGGGTCGCGTCCAGGGCGAGGCGTGGGGCGGTCGTGCGGGTGGCCGGGCCAGGATGGCCCTGGGGCCGACAGCCGATCGGCTCGCAGAGGGAGGACACCGTGGACACAGCGCCGTACTCGCAGCCGTTGCGGGAGTACATCGAACAGCTGCGGACCGAGGGGTACAGCGTCGCGGACGGTCAGACGGCCGACCCGGAGCTGATCGACCCGCACGGCAACCCGGTGCTCACCTGGCAGGACGACTACCCGTACTCGGAGCGCCTGCCGCGGGACGAGTACGAGTACCAGAAGTACCTGCTGCAGATCGAGCTGCTGAAGTGCCAGTACTGGCTCGAGGACACCGGCCAGAAGGTCGTGGTGCTCTTCGAGGGGCGTGACGCGGCGGGCAAGGGCGGCACGATCAAGCGGTTCACGGAGCACCTCAACCCCCGGACCTCGCGGGTCGTCGCGCTGAGCAAGCCGACCGAGCGCGAGCGCGGTGAGTGGTACTTCCAGCGGTACGTGCAGCACCTGCCGGCCGCGGGTGAGATGGTCCTGTTCGACCGCTCCTGGTACAACCGTGCCGGCGTCGAACGGGTGATGGGCTTCTGCAGCGACGACGAGTACGAGTCGTTCATGACCCAGGTGCCGCAGTTCGAGCGGATGCTCGTCGACTCCGGCATCCACCTGACGAAGTTCTGGTTCTCGGTGACCCGGCGCGAGCAGCGGACACGGTTCGCGATGCGCCAGCTCGACCCGGTGCGGCGGTGGAAGCTGTCCGACATCGACCTGCTGTCGCTCGACCGGTGGGAGGACTACACCGAGGCGAAGACGGCGATGTTCACCCGGACGAGCAAGCGCTACGCGCCGTGGACGATCGTGCGGTCGAACGACAAGAAGCGCGCCCGGCTCAACGCGATGCGGTACTTCCTGACGCAGTTCGACTACCCGGACAAGGCCGCCGACGTCATCGGCAAGCCGGACCCGCTCATCGTCCGCCGCGGCAAGCGGGACGTCGACGTCGAGTGACCCCCCGACCGGTGATCCCCCACCGGTGATCCCCCGCCGCTGATCCGCCCGCCGACTCGGAACGTTTACACGCCGAGGCCTGCCGTCACGCACTCGAAACAGACGGGCAACGGCGACGACACAGGGCCGCAAGACACTTGTCGCACTACCTGTCACCCGACAGGTACTCCGCGAAAGGTCTGCAGTCATGCGTTCTCCGCAAGCACCGCTCCACGCACCGCGCGCCACGTCCGACGTCGACACCCAGGGGCTCGCCCGCCTCGGCTACGAGCAGGAACTCCACCGCGGGGTCGGCTCGTTCTCCTCCTTCGCGGCGGGCTTCTCCTTCGTGTCGATCCTCACCACGGTCTTCCAGCTGTTCGGACTCGGCTTCGGGCTGGGCGGTGCTGCGTTCTTCTGGGCGTGGCCGCTCGTCTTCGGCGGCCAGCTGCTCGTCGCGCTGAACTTCGCGCAGCTCGCGGCCCGCTGGCCCATCTCCGGCGCGATCTTCCAGTGGTCGAGCCGCCTGGCCGGAGCCCGGTTCGGGTGGTTCACCGGCTGGACGATGATCATCGGCCAGATCCTCACCGTCGCGGTGGCGGCCATCGCCGTGCAGGCCGTGCTCCCCGCGATCTGGGACGGGTTCCAGGTCGTCGGCGGTCCGGGCGCGGACCCGTCCGTCGCGTCGCCGACCGGTGCCGCGAACGCGGTGGTCCTCGGGCTGGTGATGCTCGCCGTGACGACGATCGTGAACATCACGAGCGTCCGGCTGATGGCCCGCGTGACGAGCTTCGGCGTGCTCATCGAGATCATCGGCGTCGTCGTGCTCATCGGCGCCCTGTTCCTGCTGCCGCACCGCAGCGCCTCGGTGGTGTTCACGACCGCCGGGTCGACCAGCACCGAGCCGTACGTGTGGGCGTTCCTGGCCTCCTCGCTGATGGCCGCGTACGTGATGGTCGGCTTCGACTCGGCCGGTGAGCTCGCCGAGGAGACGCACAACCCGCGCCGGACCACCCCGAAGACGATCGTCCGGGCACTCACGGTCTCCGGCCTCGGCGGCGGGCTGCTCATCATCGGTGCCCTCGTCGCCGCCCCGAGCCTGACCGACGGCAAGCTCGCCACGCAGGGTCTCGCCTGGGTGATCACGTCGACCCTGGGCGACGTCTTCGGTCGACTCCTGCTCTGCACCGTCGCCGTCGCCGTCTTCGCGTGCACCCTCGCCGTGCAGACCGCCGGCGCCCGGATGGTCTACTCGATGGCCCGCGAGAAGGCGCTGCCCTTCCACCGCACCCTCGCCCGGGTCTCGCCCCGCACCGGCACCCCGATCGCGGCGTCGATCGTCGTCGGGGTCGGCGCCGGGCTGGCCCTCGCCGTCAACATCGGGCAGTCCGCGATCTTCACCGCCCTGTCGAGCCTGTGCATCGCGATGCTCTACCTGGCCTACCTCGGGGTCACCGGGCCGCTGCTGGTCCAGCGGATCAAGCTCCGTCGTACCGGGCTGCCGACCGGGGTGGACGAGGACGGCAAGCCGCTGTTCACCCTCGGTCGCTGGGGCATCCCGCTCAACGCCCTGGCCGTGGCGTTCCAGATCGGCATGGCGATCAACCTCATCTGGCCCCGGCCGGAGATCTACGACCTGACCGGCACCTCGTGGTGGCTGCAGTACAGCGCCCTGCTGTTCATCGGCGGCGTGCTGCTCGTCGGCTGGGCGTGGTCGAGCTGGCGGCACCGCACGCACGGGCCGATCACCCTGGCCGAGGTGCCCACCACCGCCTCGGTCCCCGCCCCCGTCGAAGCCTGATCCGGAAGGAACCCCATGCGCGACCTCCACCAGACCGACAGCGTGCTCGCCTCCCGGTCCGACGCACGCGCCCAGGCCGGCTCGCAGTCCGAGTACATGCCGTACCTGCCGGCGTCGTCGTCGCCGTTCGCCCCCGAGGGCGTCGACCCCGCGCAGCTCGTCTGGGCCGAGACGGTGGCACCGGGCGGGTACACGCACAAGGTGCTGGCCCGCGGGTCACGGCTGCGGTTCGACGACCCGACGGGCGAGGCCTGCGCCAACCTGCTGGTGTTCAACGCGCTCGAACCGTGGGAGCGGCTCAACGTCGCCGACACCCAGAAGATCCCGTGGCAGGCGTACCTGGGCCAGGGTTCGCCCCTGCTGAGCGGGGACGGTCGGGCACTGGCGACGGTGCTCGAGGACACCTCGGGGCACCACGACGCGTTCTGCGGCACCTCGACCGACGCCTGGAACGAGCGGAAGTACGGCGACGCGGCACCCGAGGGGCGCACCCCGAGCGGTCGGTCGCTGTTCGCGAAGGCCGCCGCCAAGCACGGGCTCACCAAGCGGGACCTGCCGCCGAGCATCTCGTTCTTCCAGGGCGTGCGGATCGACGCCGAGGGGGCGATGACCTTCACCGGTTCGGCCGGCGCGGGCACCCACGTCACGCTCGTCGCCGAGCTGCCGCTGCTCGTGCTGGTCGCGAACGTCGCGCACCCGATCGACCCGCGCCCGGACTACCTGGTCGGACCACTGCGGGTGCACGCCTGGCGCGGGGCCCCGACGACCGCGGCCGACGAGCGGTTCACCGCGACGCCGGAGCTCACCCGCGCCTACCTGAACTCGATCGACTACGCGGAAGCCCGAGGCCTGTGATGACCGACACGACGACCCAAACCCCCACCTCCCCCGTCCCGGTCGGAGCCGTCCACGACCCGGACGTCGCCCTCGACTGGAGCGAGTCCCTGGTGCCGGGCGCCGTGGTCCGCGACGACCGGGTCGCCCCGCTGGCGCCGTGGTCCGCCGTGGTCCGCGCCGGCGAGGTACTCACCATCGTCGACGTCGGCGGCAACCAGAGCGCCGACTGCCTGCTCTACGACGCCCACGACCCCGACGAGCGGTACAGCGTGCCGGACACCCTCGCCGCGCAGGGCAACGCGTACGTCCGGACCGGCACCGTCCTGATGTCGAACGAGGGCCACCCGCTGATGACCGTCGTCGCGAACGAGATCGACCGGCAGGACACCATCGGCGGCGCGTGCTCGAAGGAGTCGAACACCCTGCGGTACGGGCACCACACCCAGTACCAGCACGGCTGCCGCGAGAACTTCCTGGCCGAGGCCGGCCGCCACGGACTCGGTGCCCGCGACATCGTGTCGAACCTCAACTGGTTCATGAACGTGCCGGTCGAGGCCGACGGCGCCCTCGGGATCGTCGACGGCATGAGCGCCCCCGGCAAGCGGGTCGCGATCCGGGCCGAGCGGGACGTGCTCGTCGTCGTCTCGAACTGCCCGCAGATGAACAACCCCTGCAACGACTTCTCCTGCACACCGCTGCGCATGATCGTGGTCCAGCCGTGACCGCCGCGCCCGACCCCACCGGGACCGCCACCGTGAACCAGACCCCCGCCCTCAGCCCCGACACCGTCCTCGTCGCGAACCGCGGTGAGATCGCCCGCCGCATCATCCGGTCCGCCAAGGCACTCGGCATGCGCACCGTCGCCGTCTACTCGGACGCCGACCGCGCGGCACCCCACGTCCGCGAGGCCGACACCGCCGTCCGGCTCGGACCCGCACCCGCCCGCGACTCGTACCTGCGCATCGACGCGGTGGTGCAGGCCGCGAAGGACACCGGCGCCGGACTCGTGCACCCCGGTTACGGGTTCCTGTCCGAGAACACCGACTTCGCCCGGGCCTGCGAGGACGCCGGCATCCGGTTCGTCGGGCCCACCGCCGACCAGATCGTCCGGTTCGGCGCGAAGCACACCGCCCGCGAGCTGGCCGCCGCCGCAGGGGTCCCGATGCTCGCCGGCACCGGACTGCTCGCCAGCGTCGACGACGCCGTGGCCGAGGCCGAGCGCATCGGGCTGCCCGTCATGCTCAAGGCCACCGGGGGTGGCGGCGGGATCGGCATGCAGGCGTGCTCCACCCTCGACGAGGTCCGCGAGGCCTACACGAGCGTCGTCCGCCTGGCGACCGCGAACTTCGGGTCGGCCGGCATCTTCCTCGAGCGGCTCGTACGGCCCGCCCGGCACGTCGAGGTCCAGCTCTTCGGCGACGGCGAGGGTCGCGTCGCGGTGATCGGCGACCGCGACTGCTCTCTGCAGCGCCGCAACCAGAAGGTCATCGAGGAGGCCCCGGCACCGGCGCTCCCCGAGCACGTCCGCTCCGAGCTGCACGCGTCCGCCCGCCGCCTGGCCGAGAGCGTCGGGTACCGAAGCGCCGGCACCGCCGAGTTCGTCTACGACCCGCTGCGCGAAGAGGCGTCGTTCCTCGAGGTGAACACCCGCCTGCAGGTCGAGCACCCCGTCACCGAGGAAGTGTTCGGCGTCGACCTCGTCGAGCTCATGCTCCGTCTGGCCCGCGACGGTGCGGCCGGCATCGACCCCGACGTGTTCGACCGCACCTGGACCCCGAACGGCCACGCCGTCGAGGCGCGCGTCTACGCCGAGGACCCGGCGAAGGGCTCGCTGCCCTCCAGCGGCCTCGTCACCCAGGCCGTGTTCCCGAGCGCGACCACGGCATCCGGCGAGCGCACCGGCATCCGCGTCGACGGCTGGGTCGAGACCGGATCCGAGGTGTCCGCGTTCTACGACCCGATGCTCGCCAAGGTGATCGCCACCGGGGAGACCCGCGACGACGCCCTCGACCTGCTGCGCGACGGGCTCGCGGCCACCCGCATCGACGGCATCGTCACGAACGCCGGGCTGCTCCGCGCGCTGACCGACGACCTCGAGCTCCGCACCGCCACGCACTCCACCTCGACGCTCGACGCGACCGAGGACCCGGACCCGCGCATCGACGTCGTCGCCCCCGGCACGATGACGATGATCCAGGACCTGCCGGGTCGGGTCGGGTACTGGCAGGTGGGCGTCCCGCCGAGCGGCCCGTTCGACGCGGCGTCCTTCGCCGAGGCGAACCGCGCCGTGGGCAACCCGGACGGCGCTCCCGCGCTCGAGGTCACCGCCACCGGCCCGACGCTCCGGTTCTCGGCCGCCGCGGTGGTCGCGCTCACAGGTGCGCCGGCACCGGTGACTCTCGACGGCGAACCCGTGGCCCTGTGGGAGCCCGTCGAGGTCGGCGCCGGCCAGACCCTGGCGATCGGCACGGCCCCCGGGCCGGGACTCCGGTCCTACCTGGCCGTCCGCGGCGGGTTCGACGTCCCCACCTACCTCGGCTCGACGGCGACCTTCACGCTCGGCGGCTTCGGCGGCCACGCCGGTCGTGCTCTGCTCGCCGGCGACGTCCTGCGCCCGGGCTCCCCGGACTCGGACGCCCCGCACCCGGCGTTCCCGTCCGGTACCCGTCTGGGCCTGGTCGGCGGTCCGACCCCGGCCGACCGCCGCACCGCGCTGACCGACGCGTGGGAGATCGCCGTCACCGAGGGGCCGCACGCGGCACCGGACTTCTTCACCCGCGCCGACCTCGACGTCTTCTACGCCACCGACTACGCCGTGCACCACAACTCGGCGCGCACCGGCATCCGGCTCATCGGGCCGCGGCCGGAGTGGGCCCGGACCGACGGCGGCGAGGCCGGTCTGCACCCGTCGAACATCCACGACACCCCGTACGCCGTCGGTGCGATCGACTTCACCGGGGACACCCCGATCATCCTCGGACCGGACGGGCCGTCGCTCGGCGGCTTCGTCTGCCCCGCCGTGGTCGCCAGCGGCGACCTGTGGAAGCTGGGCCAGCTGCGACCGGGTGACACGGTCCGGTTCGTCCCCGTCCGCGAAGCCGACGCCGCCGCGCTCGACGCGCACCGGGCCTCCAGGACGGTGCCGCGCACCGGAGGCGACGGCGACGATGGTGTGATCGCCCGCCTGGACGCGACCGACGTGCGGCCGAGCGTCGCGTACCGACGCGACGGCGACGACAACGTGCTCGTGGAGTACGGCGACATGACGCTCGACATCGCGCTGCGGATGCGCGTGCACGCGCTCATGACGAAGCTGCAGGAGCACACGCCGAAGGGGATCCTCGACATCACGCCGGGCATCCGCGCGCTGCAGGTGCACACCGACGCGTCCGTGCTCAAGGCGCGCGACGTGGCGGGGCTGCTCCGCGAGCTCGAGGACGAGATCCCGCCGACCGACCAGCTCGTCGTGCCGTCGCGCACCGTGAAGCTGCCGCTGTCGTGGGACGACCCGGCCACCCGCCTGGCGATCGAGCGGTACATGAACGGCGTCCGGAACGATGCCCCGTGGACGCCGTGGAACATCGAGTTCATCCGTCGCATCAACGGGCTCGAGAGCGTCGACGACGTCTTCCGCACCGTGTTCGACGCGAGCTACCTGGTGCTCGGCCTGGGCGACGTGTACCTCGGCGCCCCGGTCGCGACCCCGCTCGACCCCCGGCACCGCCTGGTCACGACGAAGTACAACCCGGCCCGCACCTGGACCGCCGAGAACTCCGTCGGCATCGGCGGCGCGTACCTGTGCATCTACGGCATGGAGGGTCCGGGCGGCTACCAGTTCGTCGGCCGCACCGTGCAGATCTGGAACCGGTTCCGCCGCGGCGGGCTGTTCCAGGAGAACCCGTGGGCGCTGCGGTTCTTCGACCGGATCGAGTGGTACCCGGTCGGTGCCGACGAGCTGCTCGAGCTGCGCGCCGAGACGGACGCGGGGCGGGGTTCGTTCGAGACCGCCGAGGGCGAGTTCTCGATCGCGTCGTACAACCGGTTCCTGGCCGACAACGCCGGGTCCATCGCCGACTTCCGGGCGCAGCAGGCGCAGGCGTTCGGCGAGGAGAAGGAGCGGTGGCGGGCATCGGGCGAGTTCGACGTCCGGGACGAACCGGCCGCCGTGGTGGCCGACGCCGTGACCGTGCCCGAGGGGTCGACCGCCGTGTACGCCCCCTTCACCTCGACCGTGTGGCAGGTGGACGTCCGCCCGGGTGACCGGGTGGACGAGGGACAGAAGCTGCTGGCCGTGGAGGCGATGAAGATGGAGTCGATGGTGCACGCACCCGTTCCGGGCCACGTGCTCGAGGTGTACATCAAGCCGGGCGACCAGGTCGCGCCGGGCCAGGTCCTCGCCGCGATCGGAGCGGCAGCGTGAGCGGGGCCGTCGCGGCGAGCGCCGGCCCGACCGCCGCCACGACGTCCGCCGCCCGCGTCCGTGGCGCCTTCGCCCGCATCGACGCCGTCGACCGGCCCGAGGTCTGGATCACCCTGCGCGACCGTGCCGACGTGCTGGCCGAGGCCGAAGCCGTCGACCCGACGCTGCCCCTGGCCGGCCTGCTGTTCGCCGTGAAGGACAACATCGACGTCGCCGGACTGCCCACCACCGCAGCCGCCCGCTCCTACGCACACGACCCCGCCGCCGACGCCACCGCCGTCGCCCGGCTCCGCGCCGCCGGAGCGGTCGTCGTCGGCAAGACGAACCTCGACCAGTTCGCCACCGGCCTGGTCGGCACCCGCTCACCGTTCGGCGCGGTCCGGAACGCCTGGGACCCGACGCGGATCTCCGGCGGCTCGTCGAGCGGCTCCGCCACGGCGGTCGCCCTGGGCATCGTCGACTTCGCGCTCGGCACCGACACCGCCGGGTCCGGCCGGGTGCCCGCCGCGCTCGGCAACCTGGTCGGGGTGAAGCCGACGAAGGGGCTCGTGCCGAACACCGGGGTCGTCCCCGCCTGCCGGTCGCAGGACTGCGTCACGGTGTTCGCCCGGTCGCTCGACCTGGCGCGCACGGCGGCCGAGCTGATGGCCGGTCCGGACGGCGTCGACCCGCTCGCGCGGCCCGACCTCGCCCTCGCCGACCTGCCGGCCGTCCCGCGCATCGCGGTGCCGCTGCCGTCGCAGCTCGAGGGGCTCGCACCCGGCTGGGCCGAGGCGTTCGCCGCGGCCGTCGACCGGTTCCGTGCGCTCGGACACCAGGTGGTCGAGGTCGACATCGCACCCCTGCTCGACGCCGCGTCGCTGCTCTACGACGGCGCCTTCGTCGCCGAACGGTACGCGGCCGTGGGCGCCCACATCGAGGCCCACCGCGACGAGGTCGGTGCCGACCTCGACCCGTCGGTCGCCGCGATCGTGCTCGGTGGCGCACGACCGACCGCCGCGGAGCTCTTCGCCGACCAGGAACGACTCGACGCGTTCGGGTCAGCGGGTCGCGCAGCACTCGAGGGCACGACCGCCCTGCTCACCCCGACGACGACGTGGCACCCGACGCTCGAGCAGGTCGCGGCCGACCCGATCGGCGCGAACAGCCGGATGGGTCGGTACACGAACTTCGCGAACCTGCTCGACATGGCCTCGCTCGCCGTGCCCGCCGGCTTCGTCGACGGCCTGCCGTTCGGCGTCATGCTCACCGGCCCGGCGTTCAGCGACCGGCGCCTGGCGGCGTTGGCCGCCGCGTTCGCCGCCCCGACCGTCGACCTGCTGGTCGTCGGGGCACACCTGCGCGGGCAGCCGCTGAACGGGCAGCTGGTCGCGTCCGGCGGATCGTTCGTCCGGGAGGCCCGCACCGCGTCCGACTACCGGCTGTACGCCCTCGACACGGTGCCGCCCAAGCCCGGGTTGGTCCGCGTGGGTCCGGTCGCGTCCGGCGCTGCTGCGCCGGGGTCGGGTTCGGGCTCCGGCTCGGGCTCGGGCTCGGGCTCGGGCTCGGGCTCGGGCTCGGGCATCGTCGGGGAGGTCTGGCGCCTGCCCGCCGCCGGCTTCGGCACCTTCGTCGCAGCCCTGCCGGCACCGATGGCGATCGGCACCGTGGCGCTCGACGACGGCACCGAGGTCACCGGGTTCCTGGTCGAGCCGTTCGCGGTCGAGGGCGCCGAGGACATCACCCACCACGGCGGCTGGCGCGCGTACCGGGAGCAGTCGTGACGGACACCGGCTGTCAGGATGGGGGCATGACCCCCGACGACCGGCCCGTGCGCCCCGGCCGACCGCGGGTCGTGCCGAACGCCGACTCCGCGCTGAGCCCACGCGACCAGATCCTCGACGCCGCCGCCGCGCTGTTCGTCGAGAACGGCATCAGCGCGACCTCGACCCGGGCGATCGCCGAACGGGTCGGGATCCGGCAGGCCTCGCTGTACTACCACTTCGCCGGCAAGGACGACATGCTCGTCGAGCTGCTCACGACCTCGGTGCGCCCGAGCCTCGAGCTGGTCCGCGGCCTCGAGCAGCTCGTGCCGGAGTCGGCCTCGGCCGCCGGGGCCCTCGCCGCGCTGGTCGTCGCCGACGTGGACACCCTCGCCCGTACGCCGCACAACATCGGCACGCTGTACCTGCTGCCCGAGGTGCAGGGCGAGCGCTACGACGGGTTCCGGGCCGAGCGCGTCGAACTGCAGGAGGCCTACGGGCGCCTCGGCTCGCGCGCTGCCGCCCCGGACGTCGCCGCCGCTGTCTCGCCGTCGCGCCTCGGTGCCGTGCTCATCCAGATCACCGAGACCGTCATCCAGCTCCGCCGGTCCGGCCCCGTGCAGGACGCCGACCGCGACGCCCTCGTCGCGACCTGCCTGCGCGCCTGCGGCCTCGGCACCGCCGCCGTGGAGGGGGCCCGGCGCGACGCCGAGTCCCTGCTGGCCGCCGTCGCGGTCTGACCCCTCCGCCTCCCCAGCTCCTTCTCCCCCAGCTCCGTCTCCCCAGCTCCTTCTCCCCAGCGAGGAACACCATGACCACGATCACCCCCGCCGCACACCGTCCGCTCGCCGACGCCCTGCTCCCCCGTACCGCCGTCGGCAGCACCGCCCTGGTCCTCGGCGGCGCGCTGCTGACCGCCGGTGCCGCGCAGGTGTCCGTGCCGATCTGGCCCGTCCCGATCACCGGGCAGACCCTGGCCGTGCTGCTCGTCGGCAGTGCCCTCGGTGCCCGTCGCGGTGCCCTGTCGATGCTCGTCTACGCGCTGCTCGGTGTCGTCGGGCTGCCGGTCTTCGCGGACGGTTCGGCCGGGGTCGGCGTGCTCGTCGGCCCCTCGGGCGGGTACATCGTCGGCTTCGTCGCCGCCGCGGCCCTGGTCGGTTGGGTCGCCGAACGCTTCGGCGACCGCCCGTTGCAGAACGCGCTGCTGTCCTTCGCCCTCGGCACCGTCGTCACCTTCGTCGCCGGGATGGCCTGGCTCGCGGTGGCACTCGGCCTCGACCTGCAGCAGACCCTGCAGTTCGGGCTCTACCCGTTCGTCCTCGGTGGTGTGGTGAAGACCCTGATCGGCGCCGGCGTGATCTCCCTCGGGTGGACCGCGGCACTTCGCTCGGCCACCCGCCGGTGAGCGCTCCGTCAGGACTCCGCCCCCGGCCGTAGGGGTTCCGTCAGGAGGCCTTCCGCGCTGCTCGAGCGCGCGAGAGCGTGAGGTCGTGACACTGACTGCGATCATGCCGACGCTCCGCGCGTCGCTCCCCGATCCGATGGACCCCTTCCTCTGGCCGGCCCACACCGTCGCGACCACCGACGACCTGCTGGTCTCGGCGATCTCGATGGTCCGGCTCGCCGACCTCACCGGCACCCCGACCGTGCACACCGCCGAGCAGTCCCCGCCCCGGTACCGCCCGCGCGGCTGGGCACCCCGCGACGTCAGCGTCGCCGTCGCGTCGGTCACCCGTGTGCGGCGACCGCGCACCGGGGTGGTGCTCCTGGAACTGGACGCGGTCCTGCCGACCTGCGCCGTGCTCGACCAGGTGCGCCTGATCGGACGCCGGAGCACCGCTCCCCTCGCCCCGATGTACGTCGTCACCCGCTGTGACGGTCAGGCCGACGGTCCGTTCCACCGCCTCCCGGCTCCGTTGCCCGCCGACGTCCGCGAAGGCGACCTCGTCTGCTTCCCGTGCCTGGCGACCGTCCGGCACCGCGACGTCGTCGAGCCGGTCCGGGCGGAACTCGAGCCGGTCCGCGCCGACCTCGCGCCGGTGCGCGCGGAACTCGCGCCGGCGGATCGATGACCACGGCGCTGCCGGTCCGCACCCGGCTGCTCGACGGCACCCACCTGTGGGGCCGGTACACGATCCGACCCGTCGGGCGGACGCTGTGGAGTTCGCGGACCCTCGTCGTGTTCCCGCCCGGCACGACCACCGGCGAGCGCCTGCTGCTGCGTGCCTGGCACGTCTGGCCGGCCGTCGGGGCGGTCGTCGCCCTCGCTGCCCTGGTGCTCGCCGTCTCGGTCCCCGCCGTCGGCACGACCACCGCGCTGCTCGTCTACGGCGGCGGCTTCGCGGTCCTCGCCCGCGCCACCCGCGCGCTGCGACCACGGGTGCGGTCCGTCACCGTGACGACGTTCCTGGGCGACGGCCGCCGCGAGGTCCACGGCGACGAACGTCTGCTCACCGGCTCCCTGGACGCGCTGTCGATCCTGGAGCAGGCGCTCCGGGCCGACCGCATCCGCCCCGTCGACTTCGAGCTGATCTGGGCGGACGTGTGGAACGCCCTGGAATCCCCGGACCCGGACCACCGCGTGCAGCGGTCAACCTGAAGCCCGCTCTCGCGCCGCGCGTTTGTATGGGTTCGGGAAGGAGCACGCGATGAAGCACATCCACTACGACGGCACCACGATCCTGGTCGGTGACGACGTCGCCGATGCCGTGATCGAGTACGCCGCGGCCCTCGCAGGCGGGGACCGAGCGGACACCGTCGACGTGCCCGCCGTCGCCGGCGACGGGACGATGACCACCACGAAGATCCTCATCGGGCCCTCGAGCGAGATCGTCATCGAGGACGCGGAGGAGGACGAACTCGAGATGGACAACGGGGAGTTCGTCGGGCGGCTGCGCGCCGCCGCGAAGACCTTCGGGCACAGCGAGCCGATCCACGCGAACACGCGGACGGACCTGGCGGACGCGGCGGAGGCTGCCGAGGAGTCCTGACGCCCGGGCGTCGCGCTGCAGCGTCGAAACGGAGAGGGTCTCCTGTACTGTGGTGCTTCCGGAGAGCTTCTCCGGTTCCCGACGCCACAGCCTGGAGGCCCGCCATGCCCGAGCAGACCGCTCCCGCCGGGCGCGCACCGCGCGCTGACGCGCTGCGGAACCGGGACCACATCCTGCGGGTCGCCGAGCGCGCGTTCGCCGAGCACGGCGTGACCGGCTCGCTCGACGCGATCGCCAAGCAGGCCGGCGTCGGCGCCGGCACCCTGTACCGGCACTTCCCCACGCGCGAGGCCCTGCTCGCCGAGCTCCTCGCCGCGCGCGACGAACACCTGGTGGCCCGTCGCGAAGCACTGCGTGACGGCTCCGTGGACGCCGCCGACGCCCTGCACGGCTGGCTCGACGCGGTCACCGAGTGGGCCGGCACGTTCGACGGACTGCCCGAACCGCTCCGCGCCGCCGCGTCGTCCGACTCGTCGCCGCTCGCCCTGACGTGCCAGGGGTTCATCACCACCACGGACGAGTTCCTCCGCGCCGCCCAGCGTTCCGGTCGTGCGCGTGCCGACGTCCGCGCGCGGGACCTGTTCCTCGCTGCCCTGGCCACCAGCTGGGTCCGGGGTGCCGCGATGGCCGACGACTCGTCGTCCGCCGCGCTCTCCGCCCTGTCGCGGCGCGGCTGGGAAGCCCCGGTCCTCCCTTGACATCCACCTCCCTGAAAGGGCACCACATGAACCGCATCGGCATCATCGGCAGCGGAGCCATCGGCACCGCGATCGCACGCCTGGCCGTCGCCGCCGACCTCGACGTCCTCATCGCGAACTCGCGCGGCCCCGAGTCGCTGCAGGACCTCGTCGCCGAGCTCGGCCCGCACGCCCAGGCCGGCACCGTGCGACAGGCCGTCGAGTTCGGTGACGTGCCCGTCCTCGCGATCCCGCTCACCGCCTACCCGGCACTCGCCCCCGACCTCGACGCCTTCGCCGGGCGGACCGTGCTGTCGACGGGCAACTACTACCCCGGTCGCGACGGCCGGATCAAGCAGCTCGACACCCTCGCGACGACCACGGCGGAGTACGAGCAGACGCTCCTGCCCGGCACGCGGATCGTCAAGGCGTTCAACAACATCGTCGCGCACCACATCCCGAACCTCGTGGGCTCCACGCCCCGCACCGCACTGCCGATCGCGGGCGACGACGAGCAGGCCAAGGCCGTCGTCGCCGAGCTCGTGCAGCTGCTCGGGTTCGACACCGTGGACGCCGGGAGCCTGGCCGAGTCGTGGCGCTTCGAGCCGGAGTCCGGGGCGTACACGGGGATCTACGCGGCG
Organism: Curtobacterium sp. MCSS17_005; assembly: GCF_003234225.2. Lineage (NCBI taxonomy): Bacteria > Bacillati > Actinomycetota > Actinomycetes > Micrococcales > Microbacteriaceae > Curtobacterium > Curtobacterium sp. MCSS17_005. The sequence continues at coordinate 201,861 of NZ_CP126258.1, read as the reverse complement.
AGTGCCGAGGGGTTCGTGGCGGACTACCTGGCCGATCTGGGAGCACCATTGCCCGCCGAGCGGCTGCGGGCCATACTGGCGGTGTCGCACCGGGCGGATGTGGCGAACCGGCAGTTCTGACGATCGCAGCTCCAGGGGGACCCTTGCGACGACGAAACCATCAGCTCCTCACTGCAGCGGCGGGCGTGGTGTGCATCGCCGTGGTCACCGGCTTGTCCGCATGTGCCGCGCCTGGGGGTGCCTCTGGGCCGGAGCCCGATGCGCTGAGCGCAGTGCGAGCGGAGACCATCCTCGACGCGAGTGCCGATCAGGCATGGCAGCTGGTCGTGTCCCGTCATCCGGGGCTCGAGCGGCCGGCGGTCGACCGCGTCCGGACCGTCTCGCACGCCGACTGGGCCCCGACGCAGGAACGCTGCATGACCGCCGCGGGGTTCCCGCAGGCGAAGGCGATGCCCGACGCGAGCCTTTCCTCCGGACAAGTCCCGGCGGAACAGTCCGAGCCGTTCGCGGTCGCTGAGTACACGTGCGGGGCCGAGTACCCCATGGCCGCGAAGTACCAGACTGCCTTCAACGAGTCCCAGCTGGAGTGGCTCTACCGCTACTCCACGGGCGAGCTCACGAAGTGCCTGCAGGACCGCGGCATCTCGGTGGAGCGTGGCCCGAGCGAGCAGGAGTTCGTCGACAGCGACGGGGCGTGGTCGCCGTACCGGTCGGTCGATCTGCCGCAGTCCCAGTACTACGAGCTCGTCACCGCCTGCCCGGAGATACCCGACTCGATATACGGCTGAGCGGCTCGGGAACGATCGGCGCCGAACAACGACAAGGTCCCCTGGTTAAACCGAGGGCCCTTCATCGTGTTGCTGGCGCTACCGATGGGATTTGAACCCATTGACGTGCCATTGAGCGTTCTGGAACCCACGTTCGATCGCCGTAAAGACGGCCCTTCGGTGACGACTCGAGCCCCCTGCAGCCCACCCCCGCCACGTCGTGGTGCACCAAAATGCACCACGACTTCGCCAACTGCCGCCAGTTGCCAGCACTGTGCGGCACGGACGACGTCGGTCTCTTCACGCCCTCAGGGCAAGTGGTGACAACAGCTACAGGGCCGCTCGGACGGCTAAGCGAATGCCCGTTTGCGGTCGATGTCGACCGCTGTGACCGCTGCGCCGGCGCCCTCGCCTTTGCGCCGACGTGGCCGCCGCCGGACTGAACTCCAGCTGGACCGATAAATCTGATTATGTGAGTTCATATGGTTACAGTTGTGCCATGAGCGCGCCTGCTGGCTTCGATTGGTCGTGGATCCCAGGGACGGTCGCCGCAGCGACCAGCATGATCGTTGCGATCGATGTTGGTCGGCGCGCGGAGCGGCGCGAGAAAGCCACAGCGGACCGCGAGGAGCGTCGACTCACGGACGAGAAGCACGATCGCCGGCGGCAGCTTGAGCGAGAAGCCGTGCTGCGCCTAGTCAAGCTCTTTCGTGAAGCCCGCCGGGGCACCATTGCGCCCGATGAAGTCGATGTCGCGAAGATACCTGTCAGCGAGGATGACTTCCGTTTAGTTGAATATCGCCGAGGATTCGACGACATGTTCGCCGATTGGTGGCGACAGGCCGCCGATCTGAGCGTCGACGTTGAACTTATCACCGACGAACCTACGCGCAACGCGATCCGATTGTGCGTTATGGCAATCAGCCGCGCGGACACGATCTCAAGGATTGGCGGCTGGGGGGATTCCCGAGAGATCACACGTAATGTCTCCGAGACCGCATTCGACGTCCTCGGTTTCTGGCTCCGAGAGGATAAGATGGACGAAAGCACGCGACGAAGTGTGGACTCCGTCGGAGCCATGGTGAAGGCGCACACCGAGTATGAGCGCGACCTGTTCAACGTCAATCGCCGCCCCGATCCGACCACATGACTTCCTCAGACCCAGGGGCACGGTGGTCGACGCCGGTGCAGCGCTCGCATTCAGGCCAGCGATTTAGCAACCCTGTCGGACGCAAGTAATGGCCAATAGTTTATCTTATGTCAGATTACGCTTCGGGTTCCAGGCTCGCCGTCTCCGCTTCACCACCTCTCCCTCGTCGACGCAGCTTGCGGAGGCCGGTCGAGCGCGTAGCGTTTGACGCCGCCCTCACCGGGCATTTTCGCGCGACACGTATACGGGAATCCCCTGGTCAAGTAGGGAGCGCCTGAGTTGTCGTGGTTGTCGGTGCCGGAACGTGTAGCGATGGACGACCGGCTTACGGGACGGAATCCTCGGCCCGTGAGTATTGTCCATACAGACAAGCGCGAACGCTTCTGCATCGCGCGCAGCGAGAGGATCTGATGTTCACTGGCGTGGGGTTCGAGCCCATCCCTACAGCGATCGTTGCAGTCATTGGGGTCGCGATCATCATCGTGATGATCGTCCGAGCGAAACGGCGACGATGATGCGCTCGATCGCCATCACGCTCTTCATCATCGGCGCAGTGCCGTTCGCGAGCGGCATCGTCTACTACCTCATCGACTACAAGCGAACTGGCAAGCTCTACCGCAAGAAGCTCCCGTGGTTCCCGATCATCATCACCGGTTGGGCGCTCTGCGCCGCTGGCGTGTTGACCGGCCTCATCGGCACCAGCGGACAAGGGTTCGCATGACTACGGCAGCGGCAGAATCGTTCTGACGCTGTCGCCGCACCGAACCACGTGGGCCAGGCCGCGAGCGAGCGCCAAGCTGTCTCGCTGATCGATCCTCCTCCGGGCAGGGTGCCAATAACGCAACGAGCTGCACCAGAGCGACAACGGCAGCTCTGCGGCAAACTAACGGCGGAGGTCACCGCGGATTCGCTTCCAGCATCGGGTTTAGCCATCCGTCACGGAGACTGGTGCTGAAGGAATTTCGTCGCCCGAGCTTGTGCAGAAGCGGAGCCAAGGTGGGATGTAGGCGAACTCCTCGCTTGCTGGCCGTCGGCGCAGTATGCCGAAGGATGAAGAGTGCGCTTTCCTGCTCGGCGGCGTCGCCCTGAATCAAGTCCTTCACCAGTCCGACAATGCCGTCCGGATCGGACGCGAACTGGTAGCCCACCGCAACATGGGTGGTGGAACGGAGAATACGAAAGAACTGAAGCGGCCAAGCGCGATGGTCCAGCCACCGGGCGCGCTGCAGTGCCCGGTACGCCAGTAGCGGCGACAGGTCGGCCGCTACTGACGATGCCATGGCGTCAGCAAGATGCGCAGGGAATGGTGCTCGGTCGTCTCGTCGCCCTTGGTCAGGGGTGAAAGGGACGTCGTCGGGCTGATCAAGGGGAGTGTTGCGGAAGAACTCACAGACCTCGGCAAGAGTTTCCGTGGTGCCAGCAGAAGCCACCGTTGTCCGCACCCAAGTGCGAGCGTATTCGCGCGCGGAGAGTGTGCGCTCGGAACGCTCAGCGAGCCGGAGGAGCAAGCGTCGGTCCTCGGCAGTCGCGACGTCTTCAACTTGCATGCCATGTCGAATAAACGCTCGCATAAGAGGATGCAGTCCGTTCCTGCCGATGATGGCGAAGCCGTCACCACCCCTGACCACGCTCATCCGGTCAGCGAAGCTCCAACTGTCGTCATCCGACCGAAGGCACAAACGAAGCAGTAGATACACCTCGTGCGGCGTGCGTCGGACATCCTCCGACGCGGAAGGTGTCCCGTTCGTCGTCATCGTAAGCGCTCGCGGCAACGCTCCCACGACTGAACGGTGCACTTCATCTCCGAGGAGGAGCGCGGCCGCCCAGATGCCCGCCGGATCGATTGCGGGTGAGGTCACTATCCGGTTCAGCAGCTTTTCGCATCGAGTTGCGTATGCCGAGGTCCAGGGCAGGGAGCCGACGAGGTGCATCAGCACAGCTTCGGCGAATTCTGGCTGGCACCTGCGCAGGAACGTTTGCACGGTTGTCGCGGCCTGAAGCGGTGCAATCTTCACGCCGAGATGGCCTGCCATCCTGCGAGCAACCCCAACGGCCCACAAGGCTGGGCTTCTCATGTCGATCCGTCCCTCCGGAGCGATGGCAAGCAGGTGAGCTTCGTTGAATACCTCAAGCGCGCGGGTCATGGCCTCACGAGGCAGCGGGCCGAGGTCGTCACTGGGATCCGCTGACACGGCTGCTGCGGCACTGAGAACAGCTGCCGTGGATACTGACTTGCCGCCCGTTGACGCGAACATTCCTTCGATGACACGGCGGAGCTGCACGCATGCGGCGAACTCTTCGTCCCCGACTGCGAGTCGTCGGAGGACAGCGGACCAGAAGGACTCCTCGAACGACGCCGCGGCGACGCCCAGACCGCGGACCGCATCGATGTGCAACCAGGCGTTGAGTGGAAAGTCGAGGAGTTCGGCACGGGCGACTGTCTCGGTTGCTGCGTCGCCGTTTAGCTCTCGCTCGACGATGCGAGACCCGATGCGGCGAGCAACGGTGGAAACGTCCAGGTCGAGCCACCCCGCGAGCAATCCGTCAGCGGCATCGGAGGGCGGCGCGCTCGTGAATTCCTGCCAATCCACGTCTTCATTGAGCACTCGGTCAAGCCGTGCGCTGTCCACCGACAGAACCCAACGAAGTTGGTCGGCGGCTGTGCTGTCGGCGACGGTCTGAATCAGATCCTCAAGGTCGGAACGCACCGGAACGAACCGATCGAGGTTCTCAACGACGACCAGACCGACGGCATCGGAAGCCTGCAACACGGCCGTGAAGTCATCGATGATTTGTACCGGTCGTCCAAGGGCCTGCCCGGCTTCCTGCAGAAACGCCTCCAAGAACGACCGGCCCGACTGCGGCAGCAGGCGCAGGATGACCACGTCTGGCGCGCCCACATCGGCGGCCAACTCCGCTGCCATCTCGCCTACAAGCCGGCTCTTGCCGGATCCCCACCGGCCGGTGAGCAACACCGCGGTCCGGAACGTTGGATTGCGAATCTGGATAGTCAGCCAGGCGGCCGCTCGTCGGGCGATCATACGGGCGTCGTCGTCGAGTAGCTCCGCCACCGACAGGATGAGGGCAGTGTTGCGCCGCAGGACGGAACGTACCGCGGCGTAAGGACCTTCCAACGGCAACGACCGAAGCTGATTGGCTTCAGCGACACGCCCGCCCCGCATCGCGACGTCCGCGAGGGTGTCGAGCTGGCGTGTTACCTCGACGCGCCACTGGTCTGCCGGACGCAACTGTTCGCGCAGGCAGGTTGCGAGCGAGTTGTCGAAGTCGCGTTCGCGATGCGCCGATAGCAGCGCTTCAGCCCTCGCCGACGTATGCCTGCTCAGCGCACGTCGCATCTCCACACCGGCCTGCTCCACAAACCTTCGTTGTTCGACCGCGCGGTCCCTCGCATGGAGCGTCTCGCGGTACATCCCGCGATTGGTTGCTTCGTGGAGACGCTCTCGAAAATCCGGTTCGTCCAACAGCGCTTCGAGCACCCCATCGAGTACTCGGTGGGCGATAAGTAGTTGCGCATCTCCCTGGGGGTGATGCCCGAGGATCGCGTCGCTGAGAGCCGAGATGTTGGGAAGGTGCCGAGCGGCAAGCTCGGCTAGCTCCTCCGGGGACGCCACGGCTTCAAATGCGGTTTCGACGCCGCTGAGGAGCTCATTCTCTGGCACTTTCTCTGCAGCTGCCCATGCGGTGAGCGACTTCGCTGCGACTTCCGCGGCTCGCCTCGCCTGCCGTTCCGAGCTGCGGCTCGCTTCGGACCAGAGGTCTAGACCTCCCTGCGCCGCCGTGAGCCAGTTCGCGCTCGCGAGCTCCAGTCCGATCTTTACGAGATCGACGGTAATATCCTTGCGGTTCATACTTGCCTCGCTCGATATCGGCCGGAGAGTGTCGAATCATTAGTGCTCCCCTATGTCTCGGAAGACCCTGTGGAGACCGTACTTCTTATTGCCTTCCCGAACCAGAGCAAAACTGGGTTGCTTCAGCAGGAACGTCGTCGTCCCAGCTTCAGGCAAGCGCTCCCGCCAGGCGTGAGGACGGATCCGGCGATTCGGATTCGAGTACCGAGCCGGCCGCGCCCTGGCGCAAACGGACTGGTGCTGCGGCCGAGGTTTCTGATGGCCGCGTCCCTGATCCAACAGGGTCTTGTAGATCGTTTCGTGCGACATGTGCATCGCCGGCCGATCAGGCGATAGCCGTTGGTTCACCGGTCACCGCGTCTGTAACGCGCCAGCAGCTAGACGGCTGCGTACCCTTCAGTCGTGCGCACTTTCGAGAGAGACCTTCGGCCTCGGAGGAACGGGACGATCGTGGCCTCAGGTCCTGGTCGGCGTGCTGAGCGGCGCCTTCGTCCTGGCCGGGATCGCTGTGATCGCTGGCAACGCGCCGTCCGGTAACTCGACCGCGATGTGGATCGGAGGTGGAGTGATCCTGATTGGCTCGTCTGCTGGGGTGCCGGCTTCTTCTTGGTCGTTCGAGCAGCCAGACGCAAATCGCGAAACCCGTCTTGATAACCGATGGGTCATCGAACGCCGCTGTTGACGACCTCCGACATCGCCCGCAGCGAAGTGAGGCCTACGGACCCGGCCCGGCTTGAACGGGCAGCCACCCTCGCCATGCTGCGGGCAGGACGCACCCTTACCGGGTAGATGCGCCTTGGGCGGGTTCCCGTGAAGGTTACCGTCCCTCAGCGCCCGGTCATTGTCTCGATGGACGATCGCCTATCGGGAAGAGTCGGATCACCGTGCGGGAGCGAGAACCCGCTCCGCGTGATCAGCGATCCGGTCACTGATGTCCGACGCCGTATCGCTGCTGATCGCGGCGGAACGCTGCTGCAGCGCGCGCATCAACCACAACACACCAACGTCAACATCGCGCGCAGTCGTCGCCTTCCGCGCGCAGACGGCGGCGTCCGCTCGTTCGAGTACAGCTCGCTGCCGATGAGCTTGGGCGTCAGCTCGGCCGACGTCGTAGATCTCTTGCCAGTTCATGCAGCACCTCCAATCAGGTCGCTGCTTCAGCGGAAGCTCCGCTGCACCCATGGTGCGCCACCACGAGGGCATGCGGTAGGGGTGGCGTGATGAGACGGCGCCCCACGACCGAATCAGGAAGCCACGAGACGCCGCCAGCGACGCAACCGCCATCGGCGAGCCATGATTCCTTCGGTCAGCACGTTTTCGGATCCGAGGGGCAACGGTCTACTCGGTGGCGGGAAGCTTGTTCGGTCGTAGGTCTCGTCGTGCGCGTCCTGGTCAAGGCATGGAAGGTTCGGCCCGTCGCCGCGTCGTTCCACCGAGTGCTCTGGCTGGCGGTTCTCGCCCTGTGGTCACCGATGTGCTGGAGCGGCAGCTTGCACCGCCAGCGATCGAACGTGCTGGCGCAAGTGGATGTCGTGGTCATCGCCCAGTTTTCGGAGCATCGGCCGGTGCGGATGGGATCGGCCATTGAGACGCCACCAGCGTTAGGGCCGATCGCGCTGCTCGAGGTCGGAGCGTCCGCAGGGTTGTGCTTGTACCCGGACAGGTACGCCTACCGCTTCATCACCGAGCGGGGAGTTGACGAACTGGCACCGGCAGATGGCAGCTCGGTCGTGCTCGAAACTGGAGCTGCGCGGGCGTTCGGCTCCGACGCGTCTGCCGGAGGTCGTCTGGCGGGCCGCCATCGATCTGAACCCTCTCGATGTCGCCGACCCGGTGTCCCTGGAGTGGCTGGAAACGCTTGTATGGCCCGAGCACGACGACCGCCGCCGGAACCTGCACGCGGCCGCATCCGTCGTCGCGGCGGAACGGCCGCTGCTCGTGGCCGATGACCTGAACGAGGCGTTCGAGGAGGTCGCCGCGCAAGCGCGAGCGGACGCGACGTTGGTTGTCTTCCACAGCGCCGTACTCGTGTACCTGAGCCCGGACGCGCGTGAGTCGTTCGTCGGTAGGGTGCGCGCGAGCGGTGCTGTGTGGATCAGTAACGAGGGCAAGTCGGTACTGCCTGAGCGTGTGACGCAACTACCGGCAGGCACCGAGAACGGAACGGTCCTGGCGGTCAACGGCACACCCGTTGCCATCGTTGGCCCACACGGTCAGTTCTTCCACGTTCTCGGCGACTCCTGATCGGACAACAGCCCGGCGTGCCCGTTGATGGATCGATTTTCGGACGGGACGACCGTGCCTAGGGCAGACCCCATGGCTCAGGGTCGTCGGTACGGCGCGGGCCTGGTCAGCGGGCCGTGCCGAGCGCAGACTCAATCCGACTGATCGTCCGGCGCATCGCGTACTCGTCCTGTGCCGGCTGGTCGTCGGCCACCCACAGGTGAACAGCTCCGGGCCCCAACGTTCTGGGTGCTAGGTGAACCACCATCCCCCATCGGTACGCGACGCCGCGCGGCGTGGGCTCGCTGAACACATCGAAGTTGAGCACCTCCGAACGGAGGGCGATCGGTGTCCCCTGCCCGTCGTTACGCGTCGACCAGCTCGTGATCCCCGTCCGGTCGAAACCGAGGTCGTACGGGAACCAGACGCGCAGCCTCGGGCTCCAAGCCGTGAGGTCGGCGGCCGTCGATTCTGTCGCGTGTGCGGTGACGTACACGGTGCCGGGATGGGTCTCGGCCTTCTGCTGTAAGCGCGCCCGCCGGCGGTGGTTGACCTCGGTGGTGACGCAGGCGACGCCGAACCCGAACGTGATGAGAATGCCGAGACGGAGCTCGGTGGACAGGGCCCGTCCCTCGTCGGTGCCGATCAAGACCGCGAGGACGATCGTCGCGGCGCCGAAGACGACGGTGATGGCGGCGAAGAGGATCGTCGACGGGCGCACGGCTCGACAATGCCAGAACCCGAGGTGCGGTGGATGCTCACACCGTCACAGTTAGCACTGAGTGGGACGGTTGGGGCACCTGATGCACCAGCCCGGGACGAACGCTGGTCGACCAACCTGTCGAAGAGGCGGCAGCCACGGTCGGAGTGGTGCGCCAAGGAGAGTGCACCAGAGATGCACCAGGGACGCTCCTCGAAACAAGAAAACCCCCGCGTGAACGGGGGTTTTCTGTGGCGGTACCGGTGGGATTTGAACCCACGGTGGAGTTGCCCCCACACATGTTTTCGAGACATGATCCTTCGGCCGCTCGGACACGGTACCGGGAAAGAGTTTACACGATCCGGGAGGCCCGTGATGACACCCTGGGTCGACTCCCCCTCCACAGGCGGTCACCTGCAGGGCTCTCCCCACACCCACAGGTCCTCCTCGTCTCCGGCAAGACCGGCGGGCGTACCGTCCACGGCATGAGATCCCGCACGCTCATCGCACTCCTCACCTCCGTCGTCGGCAGCCTCGGCGTCGTCGGCGCCGCAGCCGTCGGTGCCCGCGCCGGCGTGAAGGGTCAACGGGCAGCGGCGCAACGGGTCGTCGATATGCTCCCGATCCACGCCGACTGGTGGCGGGAACGACAGCAGCACGAGGGGCAGCTGCTCTACGTGGCGATCGGTGACTCGGCAGCGCAGGGCGTCGGTGCGACCGCACCCGGACGCGGCTACGTGGGGCTGCTCGCACGGCGCATCCGGCACCGTTCCCACATGTCGGTGCGGGTGGTGAACCTCAGCGTCTCCGGCTCGACCACGTGGGGTGCGAAGCGTGACCAGCTGCCGAAGCTCCGGCACTACGCGCCCGATGTCTGCACGGTCTCGATCGGGGCGAACGACATCGCCGACTTCGACCCGGACAAGTTCGAGCGGAACATCCGGGCTATCTACGGCGCGGTGCCCTCGCACGCCGTGGTGGCCGAGCTGCCGTGCATGTTCGTGCCGGACCGGGAGCGCAAGGTGGCGGTGGTGAACGAGATCGTGCACCGGGTGGCCGACGAGTTCGGGCTGACGGTGGCGCCGCTGCACACCATCACGAAGCGGGTCGGGCTCCGCCGCACCTTCTTCAACAGCTACGGCGACCTGTTCCACCCGAACGACCGCGGCTACGAGATCTGGGCGAGCGCGTTCGAGCCGGCGGTCGACGCGCGCGTCGACACCGTGGCGGCGATCCGGCACTACCTGTCCGTGCGTGAGGCCGAGAACCTCGGTCGCGAAGCCGGGGCGGTCGCGAACGCCCGCGCCGAGCAGGACACCGACGGCGCCGAGGCACTCGACCATGCTTCGCGCCAGGGGCCCGGGCCGGTCGAGCGCCTGCGCCACCGGATGACGGGATCGATCGCGGTGCCCGACGACCGAGACGAGTCGGACGAACACAGCGGACCAGACGAGCCGGGCGACCACCCCGGTGATGTCGGCCGTACGGCCTAGCCTCGACGACATGGCGCGCCCGCAGTCCCTCTACCGTTGCACCGAGTGCGGCTGGACCAGCATCAAGTGGGTCGGCCGGTGCGGTGAGTGCCAGACCTGGGGCACCGTCGAAGACAGCTCCGCGGCGTCAGCGAGCACCCGGGGCACGTCAGCGGTCGCCGTCACCGGTGCCCGCGCCGCGCGACCGATCACCGAAGCCCGCGGCACCTCGGTGCAGCGCTGGCAGACGGGCATCGGCGAGTTCGACCGCGTCCTCGGCGGCGGCGTGGTGCCGGGTGCGGCGGTCCTCCTCAGCGGCGAGCCGGGTGTCGGCAAGTCCACCCTGCTGCTCGAGGTCGCCTCCCGAGCCGCAGCCTCGGGCAAGCGCGTCCTCTACGTCAGCGCCGAAGAGTCCGTCGACCAGGTCCGACTCCGTGCCGAACGCACCGGGGCGATGCACGACGACCTGTACCTGGCGAGCGAGGTCGACCTCGGCGTGATCATCGGCCAGATCGACCAGGTCCAGCCCGACCTGCTCATCGCCGACTCCGTGCAGACCATCTCGTCGAGCTCGATCGACGGCATCGCGGGTGGCACGTCCCAGGTGCGCGAGGTCGCCTCGACCCTGATCCGCATCGCGAAGGACCGCGCCCTGCCCGTCCTCATCGTCGGCCACGTCACGAAGGACGGCACGATCGCCGGCCCGCGGCTCCTGGAGCACCTGGTCGACGTCGTCTGCCACTTCGAGGGCGACCGGCAGACCGCGCTGCGCTTCGTCCGGGCGCTCAAGAACCGCTTCGGCCCCACCGACGAGGTCGGGTGCTTCGACATGGGCGGCGACGGCATCCACGAGGTCCCCGACCCGAGCGGCCTCTTCATGTCGAAGAACGCCACCCCGGTGTCCGGCACCTGCGTCACCGTCGCACTCGAGGGGCGTCGGGCGCTGCCGGTCGAGGTGCAGGCCCTCATCGTCCCGAGTTCGGCGCCACAGCCACGCCGGGTCGTGAACGGTGTCGATGCCTCGCGTGTGGCGATGCTGCTCGCGGTGCTCGAACGCCGCGCCGGCCTCAAGCTGTCCGACGCCGACGTCTACGTGTCCACGGTGGGCGGCATGAAGCTCACGGAGCCCGGCGCCGACCTGGCGATCGCACTGGCCCTCGCGAGCGCCGCACGAGACCGTCCGTACCCGCACACGCTCGCGGCCGTCGGGGAGATCAGCCTCGCCGGCGAGATCCGTCCGGCCACGGGCACGAAGCAACGCGTGAACGAGGCCACCCGCCTCGGGTTCACGACGGTGCTCGGCTCGGACTCCGGGCACCTGCGCGAGGCCCTGCGTGTGGCGTTCTCGATGACGCAGTCCCCGCGCGAACGCGAGCTCGACCGCGCGTTCTGAGGCGCTACGCGCGCAAAGCGGCCAGCAGGTCCGCCGGCGCGGCCTGCATGGTGTGCGGGCCGGCGATGTCGAAGAACACGCCCTCGAGCATGTCGAGGTGGGCGGCCAGGAACTCCTCGAGCCGCGGCCCGTCGTAGACCATGACCTGCCGGATCTTCTCGTCCGGCACCATCGCCGTGTAGGCGTCCGCCGACGAGAACAGCAGCAGGATGCGCTTGTCCGACCCCTCACGGCCGAACACCCGCACCTGCATGTCCTTCTTGCCGGTGACGAGTCGGGGGACGATCACGATGTCGTGGCGGAGCGCGAACGCCACCGCAGCGACGTCCTGCTTCGCGAGGGCTTCCTCGAGCTGTTCGCTCCGGAAGCGCTGTTCCTTGTCTGCCATCAGCTCAATTCCACCAGATTTTCGTCGTTCCGTGACGCACGGGTAGCCAGTCGGCCCAGAGCACGCTAGCCTGATGGAACCGCTTCGGCGGCGCTCAACGTCCGGGCGAGGTGGTTTGCCCCTCAACCCGGGCCCCAGGGTCACTGGCCGACAGGCCTGGCCCCGAACCCGTCCCGCCGGCACCTGCCCGCGTGGCGCATCACCCCCGTCGACGTACGTCGGGGTCTCCGTCGGTGCATCTGCACCTTGGCGGAAGCAAGAAAGCTAAGGAAACGCCATCATGGCATCTACCGGTACCGTCAAGTGGTTCAACAACGAAAAGGGCTTCGGCTTCATCGCCCCGGACGACGGCAGCGCTGACGTCTTCGCGCACTTCTCTGCGATTGCTGGCAACGGCTACAAGTCGCTCGAGGAGAACCAGAAGGTGGAGTTCGACATCACCGAGGGCCGCAAGGGCCCGCAGGCGGAGAACATCACCGTCCTCGGCTGATCACATCAGCTTGAACAGGCCCCGTCGTCTTCGGACGACGGGGCCTGTTGCTGTTTCCGGCGCACTGCTCGGCACAGCCCAGCCGGAACGGATCGGAACCGCGAACCGCGCACCCGCCGCCTACTGCAGGATGAACTGCACCGAGGTCTTCGACTCGAGGTTCCCGACGGCGACCTGCAGGTGGTAGCTCGCGCCTCCCGCGGTGACCGCCGGCCGTGACGAGTCGCACGTCGACGTGGACGAGCGGGTCCGGTCCCAGGCGATCGCCGGGGTCGTGAGCGTCTGACCGGACTTGATCGTGACGTCCTGGTTCGTGCCGCCGGTCTGGCAGTCCTTCGACGACCAGTACTGCTCCTGGCCGGAGCTGATGGTCAGCACCTGCTGCGCCGATCCGAGGTCCAGGTGGCAGGAGTTCGTGCCGGAGTTCTTGATCGACATCGCGACCTTCGGGTCCTCGGTGGGGCCGTAGGCCGACTTGTCGAGCACGGGGGTCAGGACGATCTGGTCCTTCGTGCAGGTCGAGCCGTCGGCAGCAGCGGGCTTCGACGCAGAAGCCGAGGCGGAAGCCGCCGGCTTCGGCGCCGCGGACCGCGAGGACCCAGAACCGGACCCAGACCCAGAACCGTCAGACGACGCATCGGCACCAGACCCGGCACCAGCAGAGGCCGACGCACTCGGTGCCGCCGACGTGGCCCCGCTCCCCCGCCCGACGACGATGAGCACCACGACCAGGACGACGACCAGCAGCGCCCCGAGCACGAGCGCCCGGCGGCGCCAGTAGACGACCGGCTTCTCGGGCCCGACGGGGTGACGCAACGACGACATGCGCACAGGGTAGACAACGGCGCGGGCCGCACCCGGCCACCCCGCCGGGCGGCACGAGAAAGCGTCAGAGGTTCTTCAGCATGCGGGTGTTGCCGAGGGTGTTCGGCTTGACCCGTGCGAGGTCGAGGAACTCGGCGACCCCTTCGTCCGACGAGCGGACCAGTTCGGCGTAGACGTCCGGTGAGACGACGCTCTCGCCGATCTCCAGGTACCCGTGCTTCGCGAAGAAGTCGACCTCGAAGGTCAGGCAGAAGATCCGGGCGACGCCGAGTTCGCGGGCGTCGTGCTCGAGCGCTTCGAGCATCCGGTGCCCGACGCGCTTGTGGATCCACTGCTCGTCGAGGGCGAGCGTGCGCACCTCGGCGATGTCGTCCCAGAAGACGGCGAGCGCGCCGCACCCGATCGGGGTGCCGTCGGGCCCTTCGGCGATCCGGAACTGCTGGATCGAGCCGTACAGGGCGACGTTCTCCTTGCCGAGCAGGATGCGCCGGTCGACGTAGGGGGCAATGAGCCGCTGGATGTGCGGGACGTCCGAGGCGAGCGCCGGACGCACGAGGATCCCGTGGTCGTCGCGCTCGTGGAACGCGTGCTTGCCGTGCTCTGTCATCCGCCCCACACTACTGCGCAGCGACGGACGGACCCGCATCCGCCGAAGCCGCAGGGGGACAGCGCTGCTGAGTGCCGCCCAGGTCGATCGGCCTACCGTCCGGGGTATGCCTCAGATCATCGAAACCGTCGACGTCAACGTCCCCGTCCGCCAGGCCTACGACCAGTGGACCCGTTTCGAGGAGTTCCCGCACTTCCTCGACGAGGTCGAGAAGATCGTCCAGGTGGACGACAAGACCACCGACTGGACCGTGAAGATCGCCGGCCAGGAGCGCGAGTTCCGGGCCCTCATCACGGAGCAGCACCCCGACGAGCGTGTCGCCTGGACCGTGAAGGACGGCGAGACCGACCACGCCGGTGTCGTCACCTTCCACAAGCTCTCCGACGCCGAGACCCGCGTCACCGTGCAGATCGACTGGGAGCCCTCCGGCATCCTCGAGAAGCTCGGCTCCGCCGTGGGCGTCGGCGGCCACGCCGTCAAGAAGGACCTGCAGAACTACAAGGAGCGCGTCGAGAACGCACCGACCCAGCCGGGCTGGCGCGGCGACGTGCAGGCGTAGTCCGCACCACACGACGGACGGGAGGCGCGGTGCCAGCTGGCACCGCGCCTCCCGTTCGATCGTCCCCCGTTCGGCATCCCCCCATCGAAATGCCGACCTGACGAGCGAGCGCGAGCCTGGCAGAGTGGTGACACCGGCCGACGCGCTGGATCAGTTTTATCATGTCTGAGACAGATGTGAGAGTGGGGACACGTGATCGAGTACAACGACGACGACGCACACCGTCGGGAACTGTCGCGCAAACTGCAGCTCCTGATGGACGTCGTCGAGGCCAACTCGGGCCAGCGCCCCCCGTACAAGGAGATCGCCGCCGAGATCGAGGCGCAGGGTGCGTCGATGAGCCGACCGCGCTGGGGCTACATGCTCGGCGGCAACGGTCCGGCTGTCCGTGACCAGCGGCTCCTGGCGGCCCTGGCGACCTACTTCGGCGTCCCGGCGGAGTACCTGACCGACGCTGCCGGCAACACGGACGTGCCGGAGCGGGTGCAGGCGCAGCTGGAGCTCGTGCTCGAACTCCGCAAGCGCGAGGTCGTCGCGTTCGCGACCCGACGCCTGGGTGAGTTCGCCTCGGCGGACGAGATCCGCGACTTCACCGACCACCTGCGTCGCCTGGACGAATCGGGCGGCACCCCGTGAGCGGGTACCGCGACCGCTTCGACGCCCTGCGTCGGCAGACCGAGGCCCGTCGCCGCGTGCAGCGCCTCGGCCTCCCCCGTCGGCTGTCCCTGCCGGAGCTGACCGCCCGCGCCGAGGCGGCGCTCGGCAAGCCGATCCACGTGCGCACCACGGAGCTGCCGGGCGACCTGTCCGCGCGGCTCATCCAGCGCACCGACCACGCCCTGCTCGAGACCCGCCCCGGGCTGTCCGAGCGCTCCCGGGTGGCGTGCGTGCTGCACGAACTCGCCCACGTGTTCATGGACGACACCGGCTGCGACCACCAGGCGTACACGGGGCTGCTCAGCGGCCGGACGGCGTTCACCCGCTCGCTGGACACCCCGCACGAGCAAGCCGTCGAGCTCGTCGCCGACCAGCTCGCGCTGCGGATCGGGCTGCTCGACCCCGAGGGCCAGCCCGGGATCTTCCGGTGACGCGGTGACGCTGCACGTCTGGGGGTCGATCCCGGTCTGGCTGATCCTGGCAGTGCTGGTCGCCCGGCTGCTCCTGGTGCGCACCCAGTCGGCCAGCGTCACCTGGCTGATGGTCTGCTGCAGCTGCGTCGCCGTCGGACTCACGATCAACCAGCCCGACGTCACGACGTTCCTCGCCGGCGTGACGCACGTGCCGAACATCGCCGACCTGATCGGCCGCTGCCTGATGGTGTGCGGCATGTTCGCCCTCGCGCAGTCGGTCGAGGCCGCCGCACGCTCCGCCAAGCTCCTGCGCGCCAGCCGCATCATCGGCTGCGTGCTCGTGCTCGTCGCCCTCGTCGTGCTGTTCAGCCTCATCGACGCACCGACGCCCACGGCGCAGTTCATGGTGGCCTACGGCGACCAGCTGCCGACCGCGCTCTACTCGGCGGTCGAGATGACCTACATCGCCATCGTGATCGCCCGGTCGGCCGTCGCCGTCCTGCGCGGGTTCCGGAGCGGCGACGGGCTCGGCCGTCTGTACTGGCTCTTCGTCGTCGGTGCCGCCGGCCTCGTGCTGCTCGCCGGCATCGCGATCGCCCTCGACGCCGTGCACGTCGCCGGTGCCGACGGTGCGGTCGGGGTCCTGTCGAAGCTCTACACCCCGGTGTTCCTCGGCTCGATGGTCCTGCTCGCCATCGGCGCGGCCGGCGGCGTCCTGCCCGACGCCGCACGGGAGTTCCGCGACTGGCGGGCCGCCCGACGCCGGTTCCGCGTGCTCGAACCGGAACTCCGGCGGCTCGAGACGGCATCGGGCAACACCGGGCTCTACTTCACGATCGTGTGGCAGCGTCGCCAGTGGCGGAGTCGGCAGCACCGACTGTCCGTCGAGATCGAAGACCGCGCGCGCGAGGCCGGGCAGGACGTCCCGGCCGCTGCGACGCTCACCACGGCACGACTCAGGGAGATCACATGACCGGCGCACGCATCACGGCACTCGGCACCGCAGCAGGAGCGGTCGGCACGCTCGGACTCGGCGCCTTCGTCGCACGACGGTTGCTGTTCCCCACGCCGTACACGGCGACCGCCACGGTCCGCAGCGCCACCGACACCGAGGTCGAACTGACCGCCACCCGCGACACCCGCCTGCCGGGCACCTACGACCTGCAGCGCGACGACACCCGGGTGCAGGTCGGCGCGATCACCACCGCGGGCACAGCGACCGGGACCGGCAGCGACGGCGACACCGTCCGCCGCAGCGTCACCGCCCCCGTGGCGACCGGTGCGTGGGGCTGGGACGCCCTGCGGTACGACGGACCGGACGACGTGCCCGGCACCGAGCCCGATGCCGCCACGACCCACGTGGTCCACGTGCACGGGCAGTCCCTCGGCCCGCGCCAGGTCCTGCGCGGTGTCGGGGTCTGGCGTTCGCTCGGCGCCTCGTCCGAGGTCGTCGACACCACCGACCTGCCGCTCCGCTCCCTCGACGCCGGGGCAGCGGACCGGATCGTCGCCGCCGTCCGCGCCGCCCGGGCCCGTGGTGCTCAGCGCGTCGTGCTGCAGGGCTGGTCCGCCGGCGCGCTCGCCTGCTCCGTCGCCGCCGCACGCGTCGACGTCGACGGAATCGTGGCCGTCTCACCCCTGCTCGACGTCGCCTCGGCACTCCGCGGAGCCGTCCGTGGCGCGCACCTGCCCGCGTTCGTCGGCACGGTCGCCGCCCGCATCGCGACAACGAACGTGCTGTCACGGCTCGCCGGGGCCCCGACCCCCGTGACGACGACCACGTGGCAGGACTCGTCGACGCCGACGCTGCTGATCCACTCCGAGGCCGACGCCCTGGTCGCAGCCGACGACGTCGCCGCCGTCGCCGCGCGGCAGGGCGCCACCACGGTCACGTTCCGCACGGCACCGCACACGCTCGAGTGGAACGAGGACCCGGAGCGCTGGGAGCGCGCCGTCCGCGACTTCGCCGCACAGCTGCCTGCCGCGGGCTGACACGGCCGACCGGCCGGCCGGCCAGCCGGCACCACCCCGGACGTGCAACGGCCCCGGTCTGCGAACAGACCGGGGCCGGCTGCGTCTCGATCCGTTGGGGGGAACCGATCGAGCGCGACGCGCGAGGAGTTGGGGGGAACGTCTCGCGCGTTGTCATCACAGTACCCCCGGACGGGGGTCCGTGGCCGCAAGGGCGCGCAGATCGGCGATGCGGGATCTGAACGCGACCCGGGAACGAACAGGAGGCTCGGTGCCAGCTGGCACCGAGCCTCCTGTCCGTGGGGTGTCAGGTCCTAGGACTCGATCTCGCCCTGGGGCGTGTCGGTCGCGGCCTCGACCGCGGCTGCACCGGCGAGGACCTCTTCGCGGCCCGGCTGACGCCCGGTCTCGAAGTGGAACGCACCGTCGACGAAGTCGACCTTCACATGGTCGCCGGCGTTGAGCTCACCCTGCAGGATGTGCTCGGACAGCTGGTCCTCGACCTCGTGCTGCATCGCGCGACGCAGGGGCCGAGCACCGAGGGACGGGTCGAACCCGACCTTGATGAGCTGCTCCTTGGCCGGCAGCGTGAGCTCGACGGTCATGTCGCGGTCGAGCAGACGGTCGGCCAGACGCTTCACGAACAGGTCCACGATCTGCAGCAGCTCGGGCTGCGACAGCTGCGGGAACACGATCGTGTCGTCGACACGGTTCAGGAACTCGGGCTTGAAGTGCTTCTTGAGCTCCTCGTTGACCTTGCCGCGCATGCGGTCGTAGCCGACGGCCGAGTCACCCTCGACCTGGAAGCCCACCGGGCCACCGGCGATGCCCTGCGAACCGAGGTTCGTGGTCATGATGATGACGGTGTTCTTGAAGTCGACCACGCGGCCCTGACCGTCGGTGAGACGGCCTTCCTCGAGCACCTGCAGCAGCGAGTTGAAGATGTCCGGGTGGGCCTTCTCGATCTCGTCGAACAGGACCACGGAGAACGGCTTGCGGCGCACCTTCTCGGTGAGCTGGCCGCCCTCCTCGAACCCGACGAACCCGGGAGGGGCACCGAACAGGCGGGACACGGTGTGCTTCTCACCGAACTCCGACATGTCGAGGGAGATCAGCGCACCCTCGTCGTCGAACAGGAACTCGGCGAGGGCCTTGGCGAGCTCGGTCTTCCCGACGCCCGTGGGGCCGGCGAAGATGAACGAGCCGGAGGGACGGTTCGGGTCCTTCAGGCCAGCACGGGTACGGCGGATGGTCTTGGACAGGGCCGAGATGGCCTCTTCCTGACCGATGACGCGCTCGTGCAGTGCCTTCTCCATGAAGACGAGACGCGAGGTCTCCTCTTCCGTGAGCTTGAACACCGGGATGCCCGTGGCCTGGGCCAGGACCTCGGCGATGATGCCCTCGTCGACGGTGCCGGACGCGGCGACGTCACCCGCACGCCACTGCTTCTCGAGGCGGAGACGCTCGCCGAGGAGCTTCTTCTCCTCGTCGCGCAGGCTCGCGGCCTTCTCGAAGTCCTGCTCCTCGATGGCGGCTTCCTTCGACCCGCGGACCGTCGAGATCTTCTCGTCGAACTCGCGGAGCTCCGGCGGCGCCGACAGGATCGACAGACGCAGGCGAGCGCCGGCCTCGTCGATCAGGTCGATGGCCTTGTCCGGCAGGAAGCGGTCCTGCACGTAGCGGTCAGCCAGGTTCGCCGCGGCGACGATCGCGCCGTCGGTGATGGACACCTTGTGGAACGCCTCGTACTTGTCGCGCAGACCCTTGAGGATGTTGATCGCGTGGGGCAGCGACGGCTCGTTGACCTGCACCGGCTGGAAGCGACGCTCGAGTGCGGCGTCCTTCTCGAAGTGCTTGCGGTACTCGTCGAGCGTGGTGGCACCGATGGTCTGGAGCTCACCGCGGGCGAGGAGCGGCTTGAGGATCGAGGCCGCGTCGATCGCGCCCTCGGCTGCACCGGCACCGACGAGCGTGTGGATCTCGTCGATGAAGACGATGATGTCGCCGCGGGTGCGGATCTCCTTCGTGACCTTCTTCAGGCGCTCCTCGAAGTCACCGCGGTAGCGGGACCCGGCGATGAGCGATCCGAGGTCGAGCGAGTAGAGCTGCTTGTCCTTCAGCGTCTCGGGCACGTCGCCCTTGACGATCGCCTGGGCGAGGCCCTCGACGACGGCGGTCTTGCCGACGCCGGGCTCACCGATCAGGACGGGGTTGTTCTTGGAGCGGCGGGAGAGGATCTGCATGACCCGCTCCATCTCCTTCTCGCGCCCGATGACGGGGTCGAGCTTGCCGTCGCGCGCGGCCTGGGTGAGGTTCCGACCGAACTGGTCGAGGACCTGCGAACCCTGCTGCGCGTTCTGCTGCTGCTCGCCGCCGACGGCGACCGCTTCCTTGCCCTGGTAGCCGGACAGGAGCTGGATGACCTGCTGGCGCACCCGGTTCAGGTCGGCGCCGAGCTTCACGAGGACCTGGGCTGCGACACCCTCGCCCTCGCGGATCAGGCCGAGCAGGATGTGCTCCGTGCCGATGTAGTTGTGGCCGAGCTGCAGCGCCTCACGCAGGGACAGCTCGAGCACCTTCTTGGCGCGCGGCGTGAACGGGATGTGCCCGGTCGGCTGCTGCTGGCCCTGCCCGATGATGTCCTGGACCTGCTCGCGCACGGCGTCGAGCGAGATGCCCAGCGACTCCAGCGCCTTGGCGGCGACGCCCTCGCCCTCGTGGATGAGGCCGAGGAGGATGTGCTCGGTGCCGATGTAGTTGTGGTTGAGCATCTTCGCTTCTTCTTGAGCGAGGACGACAACACGACGGGCCCGGTCGGTGAATCTCTCGAACATGTGCTCTCCCTTGGCCCCTGATGAGCGGAGCCGACGCTGTGCCGGTCTCGTGTGAGTCCGGCCAAGTACTTCGAGAGTAACCAGCGCTCCCCCCGGGGGCTGCCCCTGTTCGCCGTGGGCGTGACCAGGGTGCGTCTTGTGCGCAGTGAGCGAACGACGAGACGGACTGGAGGCTCGTGGCGGGATCGCCACGGGCCTCCAGTCCGCTTGTCGGTCGCGCTGGGTCAGGCGCGCCGCACCGCGCGACGCAGGTCACGTCGGAAGCGGCGCGCGTCGACGCCCAGGGCGTCGAGGACGTCGTGCGCCGATCCGGCGAGCGGATCGTCGACCGAGTCGAGCACGGCGAGGACGACGTGCGGCGGTCGGATGCGCTCCGAACGGCCGGCGATCGTCGCGGCTCGGGCGAGCACGCGCATCGCGGCGGGCGTGCACGCGACGCGGTCGTGTTCGCCGGGGCAGGTGGTGTGGGCGCCGACGAAGGCGCGGATGCCGGAGCGGACGGTGTCCGGGGTGATCCGGTGGGCGTCGAGGACGGGGCGGAAGCGGGGCATGCCGGCGCAGAGCGTGACGGCGGCCAGCAGCAGGTGTTCGGCGTCGACGAAGCCGAAGCCGGACTCGTGGGATTCGAGGTCGGCGAGCAGCACGATCTCGCGGCCGTGCCGGACGGAGGGGAGGGCGACGGAGAGTTGAGCGGTCTGCATGTATTCAGAATATCGCATGCTTCCGGGAAGGGACAGCCCGCATCGGAGGTCCGCTCGGTACGATCCGCTCATGGAGCAGCCCGTCGTCGGCCTCGTCGTCCACCCGACCAAGAACGTGCAGGAGTCCGTGACGACCCTGCAGCGCTGGAACGCGTCCGGCCAGGGCGAGCTGCTCGCCCGGCGCGCGGACGCCCAGCGCATCGGCGGCGGGGTCGACGTGGTCGACGACGACGACTTCACCGACCGCGTGGACCTGGTCGTGGCCCTCGGCGGCGACGGCACCATGCTCGGCGCGATGCGGCTCGTGGCGAAGCGCCCGGTGCCCGTCCTCGGCGTGAACTACGGCAACGTCGGGTTCCTGGTCGAGATCGAGCCGCCCGAGCTCGAGAGCGCTCTGGAGCGGTTGTCCGCCGGCGAGTACCAGCTCGAGCCGCACCACGCGCTCGAGGCCCGGTTGTCCTGGGGCGGTGCCCGCACCGACTACCTGGCGTTCAACGACCTGACCATCGTGCGGCGGCCCGGTGCCGGGCAGGTCTCGGCCGACCTCAGCGTCGGGGGGCTCGGGTACGGGTACTACCGCGCCGACGCGATCGTGGCCGCGACACCCGCCGGCTCCACCGCGTACAACTACGCCGCCGGTGGGCCGGTGCTCTCCCCCGCGCTGTCCGGCTCCGTGGTGACGCCGGTCGCGCCGATGGCCGGGATCGACCGCTCCGTGGTGCTCGCCGCGCGGGAGCGCTACCGGTTCGACATCGCCGAGGGCACGAGGAGCGCAGCGCTCGAGGTCGATGGGCTCGTGGTCGGCGAGGTGGCCACCGGGGCGCAGATCGACATGCGACTCCGCAAGGACGCCGGCAGCGTGGTGCGGCTCGACGCCGAGCGGCACGGCCGGACCGGACGTGTGAAGCTCAGCCTGCTCGACCTGCCGGTGCGGCCAGACCAGCTGGTCGAGCTCATCCCGAGCGATCTGCGGCAGAAGCTCCGGCGGGAGATCGACGACTGACGCCGCCCGCCCTGGCCCCGGGAACGTGAATGGCCCGCTCGAGCAGTGCTCGAGCGGGCCGTCCCATCACCCCACCGGATCGTCTTCCCACAGAACGACCCGGTTTCCCCGCGCCGGCACGGGTGAACGTGCCGGCCGAAGTCCACTGACCTAGTCGGTCAGGTACAGCTGCATGTCCTGCGAGACCGCCTTGGCGAACAGCCGCAGCTTCGCACGCGACTCCACCCGGCTGACGGCCTGGCGGGTCGTGTGCACGATCTTCGAGATCTCGTCGAGGGTCATCGGCTTGTCGTCGTCCAGGCCGTAGCGCATGCGGATGACGTTCGCCTCGTCGCTGGGCAGCTCGGCGACGATGGAGCGGATGTCGCGGTGCAGCAGCGTCGTCTCGGTGAGCTCGTTCGGGCTCGCGGCGTCCTCGTCCTCGATGAAGTCACCGAGTTCGCTGTCGTCGGAGTCGCCGACCACGGTGTGGATCGAGACCGGCTCGTGCGAGCGGCCCTTGAGGTCGACGAGTTCCTCGACGCTCATGCTCAGCTCGGCGGCCACTTCCTCCGGCATCGGCGCACGGCCGAGGTCGACGGTCAGGTCACGCTCGGTGCGCGAGATCTTGTTGATGAGCTCGACAGTGTGCACCGGGATGCGGATCGTGCGTGCCTTGTCGGCGAGACCACGCGAGATGGCCTGGCGGATCCACCAGGTGGCGTAGGTCGAGAACTTGTAGCCCTGCGTGAAGTCGAACTTCTCGACCGCACGGACCAGGCCGAGGTTGCCTTCCTGGATGACGTCCATGAAGGGCAGGCCGCGCTGCGAGTACCGCTTGGCGATGCTCACGACGAGGCGGAGGTTCGAGGTGATCATGCGCTCCTTGGCGCGCTCACCGTCGCGGACGAGCCAGCGGAGTTCACGCTGCAGGGTCTTCGCGAGGCCCTTCTCGGTGGCGAGCTTCTCTTCGGCGAAGAGCCCGACCTCGATGCGGCGTGCGATCTGCGCTTCTTCCTCGGCGGTGAGGAGCGAGAGACGGCCGATGTGACGGAGGTAGTCGCCGACCTGGTCGACCGAGGCGCCGCGGACACCGGCGAGCTGCTCGTCGGCCTCGACCTCGGTGTCGAGGGAGGTGGTGGCGGACTCGGCGGTCGCGGTCTTCGATGCCGATGCCTTCTTGGTGGCGGTGCGGCGGGTGGTGCTGGGTGCAGCCGTTGCGATCGTCATGGTGTTTCTCCCTGCGTTCGACGGTGATGGCTTCGTGGGGCGTTGCCGGGGGGTGCTGATGAGTAAAGCGGCCCGGAGGTGTACCCCACAAATCGTTCGGAGCGATTCTCAGGGTTCTCCGTGCTTCGTCATCGAAAGCGTCCCCCGCGGGGTACAGCCCATCGACAGTCTGGTCCCCCAATCGGCCCTGGATCAAGCGGCTAACGCCGTGTTTCCGGCGTTGCAGGCGTGTTTCACCAGCGTTTCCGATCGTGTACCCCAGGCGACTGCGTACTCCGGACATGCAAAAGGGGTACGTCCGACCGGATCAGTGCGATCTGGTCGTCGTACCCCGAATACCGAATGGGTGGGGGTCACCAGGAGGGTTCGAGCCACCCGTCCCGGCGCTTGGAGACCTCGAGGTCTGCGTCTCGGTCGAACTCGTCGTACTCGCTCTCGATGTCACCGACGAGGCTGCGGCCCGTGAAGGGATGTGCGGTGGTTGCCATGCGGACGATGCTCACCCCGGCACGCGTCGGCGAGGTGAACGGTGCGTGACGGTCCGTCGGCGCTCAGACGTCGAGGTCGTCGACGTCGCCCTCGTCGTCGAGGGGTCCGTCGTCGCTGCCGACGGGCGAGACGGACGCCCCGGACGCCGGGTGTCCGAAGGCGTCCTCCACATCGAGGTCGTCGAGGTCATCGACGCCGGCGGCGGACTCCGGGATGGTGGGCATGCGCGACAGGATCACACCGCGCGGTGAACACGGGGTGAAGTGGATCGTCCGCGGGCGGCTACTCGGCCGACGTCGGAGCCGGCGCGGGGCGCCCG
Organism: Curtobacterium sp. MCSS17_005; assembly: GCF_003234225.2. Classification (NCBI taxonomy): domain Bacteria; kingdom Bacillati; phylum Actinomycetota; class Actinomycetes; order Micrococcales; family Microbacteriaceae; genus Curtobacterium; species Curtobacterium sp. MCSS17_005. The sequence goes on along the minus strand of NZ_CP126258.1, from coordinate 177,822 downwards.
TGCTCACGCTCGAAGCGGGCGCGCTCCTCGGCCTCGACCTTGGCGTACGCGGCACGCTCGGTCCGGTCGGCACGCATGATCGCGCGCATCACGAACCAGAAGATCAGGCCGACGACGATGGTCGGCGTCAGGGCGAAGACGATCCCGCTTACGACTCCTTCAGGCACCCGAGCATCGTACCCCGGTGGACTCGGAGTTACTTGACCAGCGGGAACAAGATCGTCTCGCGGATGCCCAGGCCCGTGATGGCCATGAGCAGGCGGTCGATCCCCATGCCCATGCCGCCCGACGGGGGCATCGCGTGCTCCAGGGCCCGCAGGAAGTCCTCGTCGACGCGCATCGCCTCGAGGTCACCGCCGGCCGCGAGCTTCGCCTGCTCGACGAACCGCTCCCGCTGCACGACCGGGTCGACGAGCTCGGAGTACGCCGTGCCGAGCTCGAAGCCGCGGACGTAGAGGTCCCACTTCTCGACGACGCCCGGACGGGTGCGGTGCTGCCGAGTGAGCGGCGAGGTGTCGACCGGGAAGTTCATCACGAAGGTCGGGCGGTCGAGCGAGTCGATGACGAAGTGCTCCCAGAGCTCCTCGACGTACTTGCCGTGCGTGGCGTGGGCGACCTCGACGCCCTCGGCCTCGGCGAGCGCCTGCAGCTCGGACAGCGGGGTCTCCGGGGTGATCTCGCGCCCCGCGGCCTCGGACAGCGAGCCGTACATGTCGATGCGGGGCCACTCGCCACCCAGGTCGTAGGTGCTGCCGTCGGGCAGGGTGACCTCGAGCGCACCGCCGGTGACCGCGCGGGTCGCGTTCTGCACGAGCTCCTGCGTCAGGTCGGCCATCTGCTCGTAGTTGCCGTACGCCTGGTACGCCTCGACCATCGCGAACTCGGGCGAGTGCGACGAGTCGGCGCCCTCGTTCCGGAAGTTCCGGTTGATCTCGAACACCCGGTCGATGCCACCGACGACGGCGCGCTTCAGGAACAGCTCGGGTGCGATGCGCAGGAACAGCTCGGTGTCGAAGGCGTTCGAGTGCGTCACGAACGGTCGGGCCGAGGCGCCGCCGTGCTGGGTCTGCAGCATCGGGGTCTCGACCTCGAGGTACTCGTGCGCGGTGAAGGTCTGGCGGAGCGAGGCCATCACGGCAGCGCGGGCACGCACGGTGGCGCGGGCCTCGTCGCGCACGATGAGGTCGAGGTAGCGCTGGCGGACCCGCGTCTCCTCGTTGAGCTCGTTGTGCAGGTTCGGCAGCGGCAGGATCGCCTTCGCCGCGATCGCCCAGTCGTCGACCATGATCGACAGCTCGCCGCGGCGCGAGGAGATCACCCGTCCGTGCACGAACACGTGGTCGCCCAGGTCGACGAACTCCTTCCAGCGGGCGAGGGACTCGTCGCCCACCTCGGCCAGGGAGACCATCGCCTGGATGCGCGAGCCGTCGCCCGACTGCAGGGACGCGAAGCAGAGCTTGCCGGTGTTACGAGAGAACACCACACGACCCGCGATGCCCACGACGTCCTGGGTCTCCTCGCCGGTCTCCAGGTGCGCGTACTGCTCGCGCACGGCCGGGATCGTCGAGGTGATGGGGAGCTCGGCGGGGTACGCCTCGATGCCCGACTCCAGCAGCTTCGCCCGCTTGTCGAGCCGGACCTGTCGCTGCTCGCTGGTCTCCTGCTCGGCCAGTGCGGCGGCGTCGGCGATCGCGGTGTCGGGGGTGACGGTCTCGTCGGTCATGCGGGTGCGGCTCCGATGGTCGTGGGGGTCGGGGGAAATGCTACCCGCGCCGCGGTCCCGCCCCCGAACCGCTAGAGCGTCGACTGCCCGTCGGCGGCGGTGAGCGCGTTGTCGACGGCGGAGCGGACGAGCGCACCGAGGACACGACCCGGGTGTTCGACGCCGATGCCGGACAGGGTGCCCGCCGACTGGTCGACGATCGCGGTCGAGAAGCTCACGGCGGCCCGCACCGCATCGGCGTAGGCGGGCCGGTCGCCCTCGGCCACGACGAACGGTTCGGCCCCCATCTCGACCACGAGCGCCTGCGCGATCGGCAGGACGGGCGACGGAGCGGTCACCGCGCAGTACGCGTCCCGCAGCCGGGACAGGTCGACGCTCGTGCCCGTGAAGGCCATCGCCGGGTGGATCGCGAGCGGGATGGCACCGGCTGCCATCGCCGGGGCGAGGATGCCGACGCCGTGGTCCGGGCTGGTATGCACGACGAGCTGCCCCGGCTGCCAGATCCCGGCGTCCGCCAGCCCCTGCACGAGCGAGGCGAGCTGGTCGTCCGGCACCGCGAGCAGCACGAGTTCGCTCCGCTCCACCAGGTCCGGCGTCGCGAGCACCGGGGCGCCGGGCAGCATCGCCTCGGCGCGGTCACGGCCCTCGTCGGACACGGCGGTCACCCCGACGACGGCGTGCTCCGCGTTCGCCAGGGCTGCTCCGAGGACGGGTCCGACCCGTCCGGCGCCGACGATGCCGACCCCGAGACGCCCGGCCCTCATCGTGCGGCTCCGGTCGGGGGCACGTCGCCCCAGCCGGCGGGGACGGCGCCGGACCGGTGGTCCGTCGTCGGTCCGGCAGGGGCTCCGGAGCCGGGCGCGGTGTCGGCCGCAGTGTGCGTGGCGGCCGCGGGACGGGCCTCCCGTTCGCGCCAGCGGTGGGTCGTGTCGACCGCGGCCGCCTCGACGGCACGCTGCGTCGTCTCCGACCACAGGCGCTGCGCGTCCCGCGCGTCGAGCGCGCCGACGCGGGCCGAGACCGGACCAGCCACGGTGTGGACGTGGACGGCTGCGAGCCGCAGGGCACGCTCGAGGGGACCCTGCTCGACCTTGACGCTCTGCACCCGCGGCAGCGGCACGATGACGAGCGAGCGCCACACGGCACCGAGTCGCAGCAGCACCGCACCCTGCACGAACCGGTAGCCGTTGCGCCGGAACGCGAACGGACGCAGCCAGGCGCCACGGCGTGGGGAGTGCACGAAGCCGCCGCGGTCGCCCGAGGTGGTCAGGCTGTCGTCGACGACGTCCACGGCTTCGGCAGCCCCTTCGCGCAGGGCTTCCTGCGACGCCTCGGGGCCGGCGACGACGGTGCCGACGAGCCCGGGCAGGATGATGTCGAGGACCTCGCGGACGTCCGCCGTGGTGCCGACAGGCAGCACGATCGAGGACACCTGCTGGTTGCTCGACGCCCCGTTGCCGGCGCTCGTCGCACGGTTGATGCGGATGTCCCACCAGCCGAACGGGCGCCACAGCAGCGGCTGGGCGACGCTGACGGCGTGGATGCGGCCGGGCGGCAGCGTCTCGTTCGACGTCGAGACCAGCCCGAAGCCGATCCGGATGCCGTCGCGGGTCTCGGCGATCGTGTACTGCAGCGAACGGGAGAACTTGCGGACGTAGTAGCCACCGGCACCGAGCACGGCGGGGAACAGCCCGAACAGCACCGCGAACTCGCCGGTGAGGGCGACGCTGACGATCATGCCGGCGATGACGAGCAGCAGGAACAGCGTCGTGCCGGACAGCAGCATCGACGCGATGAGGCGCCCGGGGCGCACCTTGACGATGCGGGTCGCGTGCACGGCTGCCGGGTCGAGCTCGGGCGAGAACATCTCGTCGACGCGGTCCTGCAGTGCTCCGTGCGACTGCCGCGACGGACCGCCGTGGCCGTCGTCGTCCTTCGCGCCGGACGCGAGCACCAGGATCCGCTGCCGCAGGTCGTCGGCGGCGCGGGCCCCGAGGTAGGCGAGCTGCACGTTGGCGTCGTTGCCGGCCTGCGCGATCTCGAGCTTGGCGGTGCCGAACACCCGGGGCACGAGGGGACGCTGGATGTTGATGCCCTGGATCCGGTCGAGCCGGGCCTTGCGGTGGTTCCGGAACAGCACGCCCGAGCGCACCTCGACGATCTCGCCGGTGACGCGGAACTCGTGCATGCGCCAGGACAGGTAGAACAGCCCGATCAGCACCAGGAGCAGCACCACGATGCCGAGCAGGACCCAGCCGACGACGCCGTGCTCGTACACGTACCGGACCGGGTCACCGTCCTCCTGCTGCTCGCCCGGGATGAAGAACTCGACGAGCTGGTCGCGCAGGCTGTTCAGCACGTAGCCGAGGATGACGATGAGGAAGATCCCGCCCTTGAGCAGCGGGGTGAGCGGGTGCAGGCGGTGCCACTCACCGTCGGTCAGGGGTGCCGCGGCGGCCGCGTTGCCCCGGGTGGGCGGGGCGGGTGGAGCGGGTGGCGGGTGCCCGGTCGGAAGGTCACGGACGACCCCTACAGTCCGGCGCGACGGGACTCGGCGAGCTCGACGAGGCGGTCGCGCAGCTCGTCGGCGTTCGCTGCCGGGACACCCGGGATCCGCACGTTCGTCGCGGCCGCGGCGGTGACGAACTTCAGCTCGCTCATGCCGAGCGCCCGGTCGAGCGGCCCCCGGGCGACGTCGACGAGCTGCATCCGGCCGTACGGGACCGCCGTGAACCGCTGCCACATGAGGCCACGGCGCACGACCAGGTCGTCGTCGCGGAGCGCGTAGCCGATGGCCCGGACCCGTCGGGGTGTGAGCGCCGCGGTGATCGCCGTGGTGACCGCGACGACGATGCCGATGGAGAGCCAGACGGTGCCGGCCCCGGAACCGAAGCCGTCGGTGACGATCCCGATGAGCACGCAGCCCGCGGTGAGCACGACACCGATCACGAGCGTGGTGATGAGTTCGGTCCACACGAGCTTCGCGGACACCCGCTGCCAGGCGATCCCACCGAGGCCGAGGCCGGGCTCGTCGAGTCGTTCACGCGGCATCGCGGGCCTCCTGGGGTTGCTCGGTCAGTTCACCGTCGTCGAACCGTTGCGGGGATCGTCACGGTCGTCGTCGTCACCCGGAGGTGCGATGCACATGCGCTCTGCCACGAGTGCGCAGACCGTCAGGACGATCCCGCCCCCGACGGCGATCACGTTCGGCAGGGTCGAGCCTAGCGAAGGCGTCGCGGAACGGGTCAGCAGGTACAGCACGAGGCCGAGGGCGAACCCGCCGAGCAGGGTGCCGCAGATGCTGGACGCCTTCGCGAGCACGACGACCCGCGTTGCGTAGAGCGGGTCGACCGGCCGCTGGCGTCCGGCGCCGTCGCGCGCGTGCCGGCGCACCGGGCGCGCCATGAGCACGACGGCGACGCCGATGAACGCGAGCGTGACGCCGAGCGGGATCGAGAACAGGAACGTCGGCAGCTGGCGCGACGCCAGGACGGCGTCGACCGCGAAACCGGCGACCACCGTCACGACGGCGATGCTGATCAGCGTGGAGGCACGGGTGGGCTTCATGCGCTGGTCGCGCTCCCCGCCGGCCGGGAGGCCCGTGCCGGCTCCGCGAACAGGCGCGGCTCGTCGACGCGCTCGGTGTCGTCCCCCACGGCGGCGAGCAGGTCGGCCACCGGTCCGGCACCGGGCAGGACGGCCTCGGGGTCGGCGTCGAGCCACGGGGCGAGCACGAACGCGCGCTCCGCTGCCCGGGGGTGCGGCACGACCAGGGTGTCCGTGGCGATCCGCAGGTCGTCCACCGCGACGACGTCGAGGTCCAGGGTGCGGTCGCCCCACCGGACCTCGCGCGTGCGGCCGTGGGCGTCCTCGATGCCGTGCAGGGCATCGAGGAAGGCCTGTGGCTCGAGGTCGGTGTCGACGACCACGACGGCGTTCCGGTAGCGGGGCTTCGACGTGTCGAGGCCGTCGAGGGTCACGGCGACCGACTCGACCTCGCGGCTCGAGGCCACGGGCTCGACCCCGGGCAGGGCGGCGATCGCGGTGGCGGCGGCGCGGAGCGTGCTCCCCCGGTCGCCGAGGTTCGCTCCGAGGGCGACGACGACCCGGTGGATCATTCTTCTTCCTCGTCCGGCACCGTGGCGCCGCGGGTGCGCCGGATGGTGATCGAGACGTCGGTGAACGGCACGGTGATCGGAGCCTGCGGCTTGTGCACCGTGACCTCGGTCGCGAGTGCGGCACGGTGGGTGAGCACGGCCGCGGCGATGCGTTCGGCCAGGGTCTCGATCAGGTCGACCGGGTCGCGTTCGATCTCGGCGACGACCTGCTCGGCGAGGACGCCGTAGTGCACGGTGGCGTCGAGGTCGTCGCTGCCCGAGGCGACGCGGGCATCGAGCTCCACGGCCACGTCGACGACGAAGTCCTGGCCGTCCTCGCGCTCGTGGTCGAAGACGCCGTGGTGTCCGCGGGCGCGGACCCCGGTGAGTCGGATGGTGTCGTTCACGATCGAGCTGCCCTCCAGGCGTCCCAGACGTCGAGCACGGCACGGGTCGGTGCCGGGTCGTGCACGCGCACACCCCACGCGCCGCGTTCGGCGGCGAGCAGGCTGATGGCGGCGGTGGCGAGGTCGCGCTCCCTGGGCGGGGCGCCCTCGGGGCTCCCGACACCGTCGAGGAACCGCTTGCGTGAGGCGGCGACGAGCACCGGCAGGCCGATCGAGGCGAAGCGTTCGTAGCCGGCCAGGATCTCCCAGTTCTGCACGCCGTGCTTGGCGAAGCCGAGACCCGGGTCGATCACGACCTGCTCCTGCCGGACGCCGAGCACGATGAGTTCGGCGACGCGGAGCTCGACCTCGCGCCGGACCTCCTCGACCGCGTGGGTGTACTCGGCGTTGCGGTACATCCGGTCGCTGTGGCCGCGCCAGTGCATGACGACGAAGCCGACGCCCGTCGACGCCACGACCCGGGCCATGTCCGGGTCGGCGAGCCCGCCGGAGACGTCGTTGACGATGGCAGCGCCGAGGTCGACGGCACGTTCGGCCGTCGCGGCGTTCATGGTGTCGACGCTGACCGGGATGCCTTCGGCGACGAGCTGCTGCACGACCGGTAGCACCCGTTCCTGCTCGACCGGCACGGGCACGCGCTCGGAACCGGGGCGGGTGGACTCGCCACCGACGTCGATGACGTCCGCGCCGGCGGCGACGAGGTCACGTGCGTGCTGCACGGCGGCGTCGTAGGCCTGGTGCAGTCCACCGTCGCTGAACGAGTCGGGGGTGACGTTGAGGATGCCGAGCACCCGGGTGCGCTCCTCGGCCGGTCCACCGCGGTCACGGCGACGGCCGGTCACGACCTCCGGCACCGGCTGGGGTGCACGGAGGTCGATCGCAACCGTCGCCGGTTCGGCGGCGGCGGCGCGGGCACGACTCACCTCGGCGAGTCGACGCTCTCGTCGCGTCGGCAGCTCGGTCATGCCGGCCTACGCGGGGGCGATACCCGGGTTGCCGAACGGGCGACGACGGGTCTTCGAGGTCGACTCGGAGTCCGACGGGTCCGCTGCGGTCGAGGCGGCCTTGCCGGGCACGTCGATCGCGGGCAGGTTGCTGACCGGGCGCTTGTCGCTGGAGAGCCACTGCGGGCGCTCCGGCAGCTTGCGGACGTCCTTGAAGATCTCCACGAGCTCCGGGGCGTCGAGCGTCTCCTTCTCGAGGAGCTCGCCGGCCAGGCGGTCGAGGATGTCGCGGTTGTCGTTGAGCACCTGGTAGGCCTCGTCGTGCGCGGCCTCGAGCAGGGCACGGGTCTCGGCGTCGACCGTCTGGGCGATGGTCTCCGAGTAGTCGCGACCGGTGCCACCGCTCATGTCACGACCGACGAACGGTTCGCTCGAACCGGACCCGAGCTTGACGGACCCGACGGCCTGGCTCATGCCGTACTCGGTGACCATCTTGCGGGCGGTGCCGGTGGCCTTCTCGATGTCGTTCGAGGCGCCCGTGGTGGGGTCGTGGAACACGATCTCCTCGGCGACGCGACCACCCATGGCGTAGGTGAGCTGGTCGAGGAGCTCGTTGCGGGTGACCGAGTACTTGTCCTCGAGCGGGAGCACCATCGTGTAGCCGAGGGCACGGCCGCGGGGCAGGATCGTGATCTTCGTGACCGGGTCGGTGTGCCGCATCGCCGCTGCCGCCAGGGCGTGGCCGCCCTCGTGGTACGCGGTGATCAGGCGTTCCTGGTCGGACATGATCCGGGTCCGGCGCTGCGGGCCGGCCATCACGCGGTCGACGGCCTCGTCCAGGGCACGGTTGTCGATGAGCTGCGCGTTCGAACGGGCGGTCAGCAGGGCTGCCTCGTTCAGGACGTTCGCCAGGTCGGCACCGGTGAAGCCCGGCGTCTTGCGGGCGAGCAGCTCGAGGTCGACGCTCGCGGCGAGCGGCTTGCCCTTCGCGTGCACCTCGAGGATCTGCTTGCGGCCGGCGAGACCCGGGGCGTCGACACCGATCTGGCGGTCGAAGCGGCCGGGGCGCAGGAGCGCGGGGTCGAGCACGTCGGGACGGTTCGTCGCGGCGATGAGGATGACGTTCGTCTTGCCGTCGAAGCCGTCCATCTCGACCAGGAGCTGGTTCAGCGTCTGCTCGCGCTCGTCGTTGCCACCGCCGATGCCGGCACCACGGTGACGACCGACGGCGTCGATCTCGTCGATGAAGACGATGGCCGGCGAGTTCGCCTTGGCCTGCTCGAAGAGGTCACGGACACGGCTCGCACCGACACCGACGAACATCTCGACGAAGTCCGAACCGGAGATCGAGTAGAACGGCACGCCGGCTTCTCCCGCGACGGCGCGGGCGAGCAGGGTCTTGCCGGTTCCGGGAGGGCCGTAGAGCAGCACGCCCTTCGGGATCTTCGCCCCGACGGCCTGGAACTTCGCGGGCTCCTTGAGGAACTCCTTGATCTCGTGCAGTTCCTCGATCGCCTCGTCGGCACCCGCGACGTCGGCGAACGACACCTGCGGGTTCTCCTTGTTGTTGATCTTGGCCTTCGACTTGCCGAACTGCATGACCTTCGAGCCGCCACCCTGGGCGCTCGAGAGCAGGAACCAGAACAGGGCACCGATGATCAGGAACGGCAGCAGGATGCCGAGCAGCGACAGGAACCAGTTGCCCTGGGCGACGCGGTCGTTGTAGCCGTCCGGCAGGTTGGCGTCGTTGACGGCCTGGACGACCTCTTCGCCGCGTGGCGTGGAGTAGTAGAACTGCTCCTGCTTGTCGCCGTCCTTCAGGACGAGGTCGACCCGCTGCTCGGTGGAGTTGATGGTCGCGGACGAGACCTTGTCATCGGAGAGCTGCTCGAGACCCTTCTGGGTGTCGATCTCTTGCGTGCTGCCCTGGCTGATGACGCTCCAGCCGATGAAGATGCCCGCCAGCGCGATCAGCACGTAGAGGTACGGGCCGCGGAAGATGCGCTTGAAGTTCATGTGATCCGGGCGCGAGTGCCCGACACCTTTCTCTGCCGAAGTTGCGTGCAGGTCAGCATACGGCCGCGATTCTGTGGCGAGAATGGGTGTCCTCTGCGGGCGAACTCACCCCCGGGCCAGAGTCGGCCGAGTGCGACCCGAGCGCGGCGGGCCGCCCGTCAGGAGTAGACGTGCGGAGCGAGGACGCCGACGCCGCGCAGGTTGCGGTAGCGCTCGTCGTAGTCCAGGCCGTACCCGACCACGAAGGCGTCGGGGATGTCGAAGCCCACGTACTTCACGTCGACCTCGACCTTGGCGGCCTCGGGCTTGCGCAGCAGGGCGACGATCTCGACGCTCGCGGCACCACGGGACTGCAGGTTCTGCTTGAGCCACGACAGGGTCAGACCGGAGTCGATGATGTCCTCGACGATCAGGACGTCGCGGCCGTGCAGGTCGGTGTCCAGGTCCTTGAGGATCCGCACCACGCCGGACGACTTCGTGCCGGAGCCGTACGACGACACCGCCATCCAGTCCATCCGCGCCTGCATCTTGAGGTGGCGCGAGAAGTCCGCCATCACCATGACGGCACCCTTGAGCACCCCGACGAGCAGCGGGTCGCGGCCCGCGTAGTCGGCGTCGACGACCGCCGCGAGCTCGGCGAGCTTCTCGTCGATCTGCTCGGGGGTGAAGAGCACTTCGGACAGGTCTGCCTGGACGTCGGAGAGTTCCACCACGCCAGCCTAACCGGCGCTGAACTCGATGCGGTCGCCGGTCCGCGTGGCACGGACGCCCGGCAGGTCGATCGGGCCCTGTCCGCTCCAGTCCGTGACGAGCCGGCAGACCTCGAGCGTCTGCACGCGCGACAGCGTCACCCCGAACTCGCTCTCCACCGCCAGGCGCACGAGTCGCTGCCGGAGCGCCGGCGGGTTCGCCCCGAGCGCCCGCACCGACAGCGAGATGCCCGCCTCGGAGTGCTCGGCGATGTCCTCCGCGATCTCCTCGGCGAAGTGGTCCAGAGCAGCGGAGTCCTCGCGCAGCTGGTCGGCCGTGCGGGCCAGGGCCTCGGGCACCCCGGCACCGAGCTCCCGTTCGAGCACCGGCAGCAGGGTGTTCCGCACCCGCACCCGTGCGTACGCGGGATCGTCGTTCTGCGGGTCGTGCCACGGCGCCAGCCCCGCTGCGGCGCACGCCTGCCGGGTCGCGTTGCGCCGGACCGACAGGAGCGGCCGGCCGTAGGCCGGACCGCCGTCGCGGCGGGCGAGTGGCTGCATGCCGGACAGGCTGTCCGGCCCGCTGCCGCGCAGCAGGCCGAGCAGCACGGTCTCGGCCTGGTCGTCCAGGGTGTGGCCCAGCAGCACCAGGGGTGACCCGGTGGCGGCCGCGACCTCGGCGATCGACGCGTGGCGGGCCTCCCGGGCGGCGCCTTCCGGACCACCGTCGGAGCCGACCGTGACCCTGCGGACCGTCACCGGGTCGAGTCCCAGCTCGGATGCCTGCCGGGAGGCGCGGCTCGCGACCGCCTCGGAGCCCGCCTGGAGCGCGTGGTCGACGACCACTGCCCCGGCCCGCAGACCCTGCTTGCCCGCTTCGAACGCGGTGGCCGCCGCCAGGGCGAGGGAGTCCGGTCCGCCGCTCAGTGCGACGAGGACCAGGTCGCCTGCGGCGAGCACGCCGTCGTCGACGGCTGCGGCGAGCAGGTCGCGGACGGCCAGGCGGGTCTCGGCGACGGCGGGGTCGAGCCGGGGACGCGGAGAGTTCACCCGGTAACGTTAGCCGCGCTTTCGCAACACACGACAGTCCCCGAAGCAGACACAGGAGCGCAACATGGCCGCGTACGACGTCGTCGTCGAGATCCCCAAGGGCAGCCGCAACAAGTACGAGGTGGACCACGAGACCGGTCGCGTCTACCTCGACCGCGTGCTGTTCACCTCGTTCGTCTACCCCACCGACTACGGGTTCTTCGAGAAGACCCTGGCCGACGACGGTGACCCCGTGGACGCGCTGCTGCTGCTCGAGTTCCCGACGTTCCCCGGCGTCGGCGTCAAGGTCCGCCCCGTCGGCGTCTTCAAGATGAGCGACGAGGCCGGCAACGACGAGAAGGTCCTCGTCGTCCCCGCCAAGGACCCGCGCTGGGCACACATCCAGGACATCTCGGACGTGCCGGAGCAGACGAAGGCCGAGATCGCGCACTTCTTCGAGCGGTACAAGGACCTCGAGCCGAACAAGTGGGTCAAGGCCGAGGGCTGGGGCGACGCTGCCGAGGCCGAGCGCATCGTGCAGGCCGGTCAGGCCGCGTACGTGCCCGGCTCGCACTGACGATCCCCTGACGACGAACGGCGCCCGCTCTCCATCCGGAGGGCGGGCGCCGTTCTGTGTCGTGCGTGGTGGGCTGCTGTCGCGCGGGGCGTGGCGTGCGCGGGCGGCGCGGCGTGCGGAGGCGCACCTGGTGGAAACGGGCGTACCTGGTGCGTTGATCCGTGCAGGTACGCCCGATCTCGCTTGCTACCGCAGCCGCTCTGGGAAAGAACGGGCACACCGGGAGCGGGCTACAGGGATCCGCTCGGGCGGGCGACGTACGGCATGAGCTGGTTCGGCAGCCAGATCGCGCGCTCGACGACGCCGACGCCGGGGCGGGCGGCCTCGACCATGGTGCCGTAGCTCGTCACGATCGAGTCGTGGTACGCCCCCGAGGCCGTGCCGTTCGACGAGTAGAACAGGATGTCGCCGGGCTGGCGCTGGGACAGCGGGACGAGGCGGCCGATCGACTTGAAGTAGTTGTACTGCCAGACGACGTTGTGCCCACCGGTCGCGATGCCCTGCGAGTTGTAGGCCATCATCACGAGGCCGGAGCAGTCCCACGTGTTCGGGCCGGCGCCACCGAGGACGTACGCCTTGCCGAGCTGCCCGCGGGCGTAGGAGATCGCGCCGGCAGCCTTCGAGGGGCTGCTCGGGGCCGGTGCCGGTGCGGGGGCCGGAGCGGGCGCCGGAGCCGGAGCCGGGGCGGGTGCTGGCTTGCTCGGCGTGCTGGGGGTGCTCGGCTTGCTCGGGGTGCTCGGCTTCGCGGGGGTGCCGGGGTTCGACGGGGTGCTGGGCTTGGACGGCGTGCTCGGGACGGCCGGAGTGGAGGTCCCGCCGCCGGTGCTGCCGGTGCCGCCCGTGTTGCCGGTGTTGCCACCGCTCGTGCCGCCGCCGGTGGCGTTCCCGGTGCCGGAGCCGTTCCCGGTACCGGCGTCGCCCGTCTGCTTGGCGATGGCGGCCGCGGCCGCCTTCGCCTGCTGCGCACTCCAGTACGCGGTCTCCGTCGCGACGCTCGTGCCCTTCAGGTACGCGAGCTGGCGCAGGACCTCGGCCTGCTGGTCCTGTTCCTTCTGCACCCGGGCCTGGGCGCCTGCGGCCACGTCGTTGGCCGTCGCGAAGGTGGTCTTCGTCGCCTCGGTCGCCTTGCTCAGGGCCTTCTCGGCCGCGGACTGCTGGGCGGCCAGGGACTCGACGGTCTTCTGATCGGCGCGTGCCTCCGCCAGGACGGTCGCGGAGCGCTCGGACAGGTGCGACATCGTGCCGACGCGGTAGAGCAGGTCCTTCGAGTCCGACGAGTCCATGAGCATGGTCGTCGACAGGTCGCCGCCGCCCGTGCGGGACAACTCGACCACGAGCCCGGCGACCTGGCCGGCAGAGTCGTCCGCCCGGGCCTTCGCACGCTTCGACTGCGCGGACAGGTCGGCGAGGGTGTCCTTCGCCTCCTGCTGCTGCGACGCCGCGAGGGCGTACGCCTGCCCGGCCTGCTGCTCGGCGACACCGGCCTGGTCGGCGGCGTCCTGCAGCGTGCCGAGCCGGTCGCTCAGCTCGTCGACCGTCTGCTGGGCGTCGGCCGCATCGGACTTGGCGGCCTTGACGTCGTCCCACGACGGACCCGAGGGTGCGGCCTGCGCCGGTCCGGCGATGACGACCGACAGGCCGATGCCGAGCACGGCGATGGTCGCGATGCCGCAGGAGAACGAGCGAGCGGAGGTGGTCATGACGTGGGTCGACGCCTTCTGGTGGCGCTGATGCTCATACCGAGATCCCCCGCGCCGCCATGAAGGGGACCGGGTCGACGGCAGCGCCGTTGATCCGGGTCTCGAAGTGGAGGTGGCACCCGGTCGACCAGCCGGTCGAGCCGATCTTGGCGATCTGCTGTCCCGCGGTGACGTGCTGGCCGGCGGTGACCATGATCCCGCCGTCGACGACGTGGCCGTACGCGGTGGAGATGCCGCCGCCGTTGTCGAGGATGACCTCGTTGCCGTACCCGCCGCCGTTGCCGGCGAAGGTGACGGTGCCGTCGTGTGCCGCGTAGATCGGGGCGTAGCAGGCCGGGGCCAGGTCGACGCCGGCGTGCAGGGCGCTGACGTGCGTGTAGGGGTCGACGCGGTAGCCGTAGGGGCTGGTCTGGAACCCGCCCGCGGGTCGGACCCACCCAGCGGGGTTGGCGCTGCCGCCGCCGGTGCCGCCCTGGCTGGTCGCCGCGGCCTTGGCTGCTGCCTTCGCGGCGGCTGCTGCGAGGCGGGCCTGGCGGGCCTTCTCGGCGGCGACGCCCTTGCGGTAGTCGGCCTCGACGCCGCGCTGCTTCGAGGTGAGCGCGGTCAGCTGCGCCTCGAGCCGGGACTCGTTGTCGTTCTGGGCGTCGACCGCGGTCTGTGCGGCGTCGGCGGCACCCTGGGCCTGCTGCATCTTCGACTGTGCGGCGTCGGCCAGGTCCCCGAGGGCCTGCTTGGCGCGGTCGGCCTTGTCGGCGAGGCCCTGGGCCACACCGCGGTCCTGCGAGGCCTGCGCGTAGATGCCCTCGGACTGCTCGCTGAGCTTCGACATGGCGCCGAGCTCGTAGAGCAGGTCTCCGGAGTCGGACGGGTGCGTGAGGATGTCCGTCGTCACGTCGTCACCGCTGGTGCGACCGAGCTGTGCCGCGAGCTGACCGGCCTGCTCCTCGGACCGCGCGGCGGTCTGCTCGGCGTCGTCGGCCTGCGACTGGAACTTCTTCTGCTTGAGCGTCGCCTCGTCGTACTTGTTCTGCGCGGCCTGGTATGCCTCGCCCGCGGCCTGTGCGGCCTTCTGCTTGGCAGCCGCCTCGCTCTTCAGCGACGAGATGAGCGACTTGATCTCGCTGACCTTGGCCTGCTGGGCACTGGTCGACGACTTCGCCCGCTGCACCTCGTCCCAGCTGGGGTAGCTCGCAGCGCTGGCGGACGACGTCGGGGCGAGGGCCGCGAGCGTGCCGGCCGTGAGCGCGACGGCGACCGCGGCGGCGATCAGGCGGCTGCGGGTGCGGAGGGAGAAGGGAGTGGAGGTCGACATGTATCTCGATTTCGTAACAGCGCGGCAAGGCTCACGCACGTAACACTGTTAACAGGTGCAACAGTAACAACACGGGTCGCAGGCTCGACAGCCCCTCGGGCGAGGGGTGCGGCCGCCGACGATGCTCGCACCGGAAGCATCGGAGACCCGTGCGCTGACGGCGCGACACGCCGGGGATGCACGGTTGGCGGGGTCGGATTTGTGAAACCCGGGGGGCATCCGTATGCTTGTCCATCGGTAGCGCGATGCACTGCTTGCGGCCCTATCGTTTAGTGGCCTAGGACACCGCCCTTTCACGGCGGCAGCACGGGTTCGAATCCCGTTGGGGTCACTCCTTGAGTGAGCGAGCAAGTAGTACTGAACAACACCACAGCAATTCAATATGGCCCTGTAGCGCAGCTGGTTAGCGTGCCGCCCTGTCACGGCGGAGGTCGCGGGTTCAAGTCCCGTCAGGGTCGCCACGGCTGGATAGCTCAGTTGGTAGAGCGTTCGACTGAAAATCGAAAGGTCCACGGATCGATGCCGTGTCCAGCCACCGGTGAAGGCCCCCTGCTTCGGCAGGGGGCCTTTTCCGTTGTCTGAGCGGTGTGACGTCGGTCGCCGCGCACAACCGAAGTCACCCCGAACCACGCAGCGGCGCAGTTCGGGGTGACTTCGGTTGTGCGGCTTGCGTTCGTGCCGGGTCGCCGACGGCCTGGAGGCGCGGGTCGCCTCCGCACGCCGGCTTCTGGGACTAGGCCTCGCGCGTCTTCGGGCTGCTGTCGTTCGTCTTCGCCGGGTCGCGCTCGACCACGGCGCCCAGGGCATCGTCGATCCGCGACATGAGCTCCGCGGGGATCGTGACGCCGGCAGCGCCCGCGTTGTCGTGCACCTGCTCCGGACGCGAGGCCCCGATGATCGCCGAGGCGACGTTCTCGTTCTGCAGGACCCAGGCGACCGCGAGCTGCGCCATGGACAGGTTCAGCTCGTCGGCGACCGGCTGCAGCTCCTGCACCGAGGACAGCACCTCGTCGCGCATGAACCGCTTGATCATGTCCGCGCCACCCTTGTCGTCGGTCGCGCGGGAGCCCTCGGGCAGGGGCTGACCCGGCTTGTACTTGCCGGTGAGCACACCCTGGGCGATCGGCGACCAGACGATCTGCGAGATGCCGAGTTCCTTCGAGGTGGGGACGACCTCGTCCTCGATGACCCGCCACAGCGCCGAGTACTGCGGCTGGTTCGAGATGAGCTGGAAGCCGAGGTCCTTCGCGAGCGCCGCCCCCGCACGCAGCTGGTCCGCGGTCCACTCGCTGACGCCGACGTACAGGACTTTGCCCTGGCGCACGATGTCCGCGAAGGCCTGCATCGTCTCTTCGA
Organism: Curtobacterium sp. MCSS17_005; assembly: GCF_003234225.2. Taxonomy (NCBI): domain Bacteria; kingdom Bacillati; phylum Actinomycetota; class Actinomycetes; order Micrococcales; family Microbacteriaceae; genus Curtobacterium; species Curtobacterium sp. MCSS17_005. Next base: position 161,972 of record NZ_CP126258.1, on the reverse strand, counting down.
GCGGGGTCTCGTGGTCGTAGCGGTGCGCCTGGTACAGGTCGACGTAGTCCGTCTGCAGCCGCTGCAGCGAGCCGTCGATCGACTCGAGGATGTGCTTGCGGGACAGTCCGGTGTCGTTGTGGCCCTTCGGACCGGTCGGCCCGAACACCTTCGTGGCGATCTCGAGGGACTGGCGCCGCTCCCCCTTGAGCGCTTCGCCGAGGACCGTCTCCGCGCCGGTGTTGGCGTAGACGTCGGCGGTGTCGAACGTCGAGATGCCGACCTCGAGGGCTGCCTTGACGCAGGCGATCGCCGCGTCGTTCTCGACCTGGGATGCGTGGGTGAGCCAGTTGCCGTAGGTGATCTCGGAGACCTTGAGGCCCGAGTTGCCGAGGTAGCGGTACTCCATGTGCGTGTCACTCCTGTCGTGGGGCGCGTCGGTGCGACCCGAACCGTGACGGTAGTCCGACGTCGTCGGCGCGCACTCGGCAAGGCGGCGCGGCGCTGTACGCTGATGTTTCAGAAACGGTCGGCAAAGACGAAACCCCGGCGATGTGGCCTGAGCCAGTGATCGTTCCGGGGTCTTCAATATATGAGTTTACGGGGCGAGCGTTCGATGTCAACTGGAGGTCGCGTGGAGCCGGCGGACGTAGTGGACCTGCTGACCCGGGAACGCCTTCGTTCCTACTTCCACGCTGTGCCCGACGACGCACGCGCTGTCGGGCTCTACGAATGGAACATGCGAGCTGCAGCTGCCGTGATGGAGCTGACCGGGGCGGTCGAGATCGTGGTGCGCAACGCCGCAGACGTGCAGCTCTGCGCTTGGGCAACTGCTCGTCACCCCGGCTCATCCTGGCTCGACGTCGTTCCCCTCGACGCCCAAGGCAAGAACGATCTGGTCGTCGCGCGACGACGTGCCACGCGAGGGGGGAAACGAGCAGAAGTGCACGGGCGAGTCGTCGCCGAACTGAGCTTCGGGTTCTGGCGGTACCTGTTCGAGTCTCGTTACCTGACGGCCCTGTGGACACCGGCACTCCACCGCGCGTTCCCACACGGCCCGGCGGATGCGCTGACTCGCCAGCGCGAGGTTCGGACACGTATGCAGCAACTGCACTTCGTGCGGAACCGCGCCGCGCACCACGAGCCGATCCATGGGCGTGATCTTCGGCGGGACCACGATTACGCGATCGAACTGCTCGGATGGATCCACCCCGGCGCCGCGGCTTGGGCACAGGACGTGACGATGCTCGGCACGGTGCTCGGTGCCCGACCCAGCATCTGAGGGGCAGGATCGGAGGGGTTCGGCGCAGGGCTGCGCCGCGGAGAGCGAGGGAGCATCCATGACCGGAGCGAGCGTGTTGTTCATCGGCGGGAGCGGCGTGATCAGCGCCGCCTGCGTCCGGGAAGCCGTCGAGCGGGGGTTCGACGTGACCGTGCTCAACCGGGGGACCACCGGGGGCAGGCCGATCCCGGAGGGTGTGACGCGCCTCCAGGCCGACGTGTCGGACCGCAGCGCACTGGCGGACGCACTCGGCGACCAGCGCTTCGACGTGGTCGTGAACTGGATCGCCTTCACGCCGGACCAGGTGCAGGCCGACGTCGACTTCTTCGCCGGGCGGACGCGGCAGTACGTGTTCATCAGCTCGGCCTCGGCGTACCAGACGCCGGCGACGCACCTGCCGATCACGGAGTCGACGCCGCTGAAGAACCCGTACTGGCAGTACTCGCGCGACAAGATCGCGTGCGAGGAGCTGCTGATGGAGGCGTACCGGGAGCAGGACTTCCCGGTGACGATCGTGCGGCCGTCGCACACCTACGACGAGACGAAGCTGCCGCTGACCGGCGGCTGGACCGCGGTCGCTCGGATGCGTGCCGGCAAGCCGGTCATCATCACCGGCGACGGCACCTCGCTGTGGACCCTGACGCACAGCCGTGACTTCGCGGTCGGGTTCACGGGGCTGCTCGACCGGGCCGAGGCGATCGGTGAGCCCTTCACGATCACGAGCGACGAAGCCCCGACGTGGAACGCCATCGCGCACGAGATCGCGGCGGCGGCCGGGGTCGAGGACCTGCGGATCGTGCACGTGCCGGCGGACGCGATCAACGCCGTCGACCCCGAGTGGGGCGCGGCGCTGCTCGGCGACAAGGCGAACAGCTCGGTGTTCGACAACAGCAAGGTCCGGTCGCTCGTGCCGTGGTACCGGCCGCGCACGACCTACCGGCAGGGTGTGCGCGAGGTCATCGCCTGGTACGAGGCGCACCCCGAGGAGCAGGTCGTCGACGAGCGGCTCGACGCCCTGATGGACGAGCTGGCGGCGCGTTGGGCCGTGTGAGTCGCGCTTGGTGAGCAGAAATGGTCGGGTGCCGTGTGGCGACCCGACCATTTCTGCTCACGAAACTCGCGAAGCGCGTGCGAGCGCAGGCGAGCGCGCGGCGCGGGCGCGCGAGCCCGTCAGGCGCGCGCCGCGAGCACGTCGGCCAGGGTCCCGATCGCGAAACGCAGCTCGTCGTCGGTGACGACGAGGGGCGGCGCGAAGCGGATCGTCGACCCGTGGGTGTCCTTCACCAGGAGCCCGCGGTCGGCGAGGTCCTTCGAGATCGCCTTGCCGGTGCCGAGCGCGGGGTCGATGTCGATCCCCGCCCAGAGTCCGGCGACCCGGTGCGAGACGACACCCTTGCCGAGCAGGTCGTCGAGCAGGCCGCGCAACAGCGGTTCGCCGTCGAGGGCCCGCTGCTGGAAGGTGCCCTCTCCGAGCATCGCCACGACCTCGGCGCCGACGGCTGCGGCAAGCGGGTTGCCGCCGAAGGTCGAACCGTGCTCGCCGGGGCGCAGGACCCCGAGGACGGCAGCTGAACCGACGACCGCCGACACCGGCACGATGCCGCCGCCGAGGGCCTTGCCGAGCGTGATGAGGTCGGGGCGGACCCCGATGCGCTGCACCGCGAGCGTGTGTCCGGTGCGACCGAGGCCGGACTGGATCTCGTCGGCGATGAACAGCGCACCGAACTCGTCGCAGACCGCGCGGACGTCGGGAAGGTAGGACTCCGGCGGGATGACCACGCCGCCCTCGCCCTGGATCGGCTCGAGCAGCACGGCGACGACGGTCTCGTCCATCGCCTCGCGCAGAGCCGCAGCGTCGCCGTACGGCACCGTGCGGAAGCCGGGCGTGAACGGCCCGAAGTCATCGTGGGCCGATGGGTCGTCCGAGAACGAGATGATCGTCGTGGTGCGGCCGTGGAAGTTGCCGGACGCGACGATGATCGTCGCCCGCTCGGCCGGCACGCCCTTGACGCGGTACCCCCAGGCGCGGGACACCTTGATCGCGGACTCGACGGCCTCGGCACCGGTGTTCATCGGCAGGACCATCTCGGTCTCCGTCAACGCCGCCAGTGCTGCCGCGAACGGCCCGAGCTGGTCGTTCACGAACGCGCGGCTCGTGAGCGTCACCCGCTCGAGCTGCGCCCGCGCGGCGTCGAGCAGCCGCGGGTTGCCGTGGCCGAAGTTCACCGCCGAGTACGCGGCGAGGCCGTCCAGGTACTGCTTGCCGTCGACGTCGGTGACGGTTGCTCCGGCACCCGACGCGATGACGACGGGCAGGGGGCTGTAGTTGTGCGCGAGGGCGCGGTCCTCGACGGCGAGCGCCGCCGCGGTGTTGAGCCCGAGCGACGCTGCCGCCGACATCAGCTGACCCCGAGCGAACGCGCGACCGAGGTACCGGTGCCGACCGGGTGCAGGTCGAGCGTGCAGCACTTCACGCCGCCACCGCCGAGCAGCAGCTCGGACAGGTCGACGCCGATCGGGTTGTAGCCCTTCTCGCGCAGCTGCTCGGCAAACCGAACAGCCCGGGCGGCGATCACGACGTTGTACCCGTCGGAGTACGAGTTCAGGCCGAGGATCGCGGCGTCCTCTTCGGTGGCGATGATCGCGTCCGGGAAGCGCTCGCGCAGGATCGCCAGCGACGGCTCGTCGAAGGCGCTCTCCAGGTAGGCGATGTTGCTCGTCCCGTCGACGGAGGGCTCGGGGTCGAGCACGGCGATGGCGGTGTCGAGGTGGTAGAAGCTCGGGTTGATGAGCTTGAGCGTGACGACCTCGCGGCCGTAGATCTTCGCGAGCTCGTCGTGCGAGGTGCTGTCCGACCGGAAGCCGGTGCCGGCGAAGATGGTGTCCCCGATGAGCAGGAAGTCACCCTCGCCCTCGTTGGTCTGCTCCGGCTCGGCGACGGTCAGACCAGCCTGGCGGAACCAGTCCATGTACGCGGGGCCCTCGGGCTGGCGCTCGGGGTACTGGAACTTCGCGCCGTACGCGATGCCGTCGAGGACGAACCCGCCGTTGGCCGCGTAGACCATGTCCGGCAGGCCGTCGATCGGGTCGATGTACGAGATGTCGAAGCCGAGCTGCTCGTAGACGGCGACGAGCGACTCCCACTGCTCGACGGCCTTCGACGTGTCGGTCGGCTCCTCCGGGTGCATCCACGGGTTGATCCGGTAGCTCACGGTGTAGAAGTCCGGCTTGCACATCAGGATCGTGCGCTTGGTGGCGACACGGGCCGGGGTGGCGACGGACTCGGGGGCGGGTGCGGTGTTCGACATCAGTCCTCCTGGAAGGGACCGGGGCCCGAGCCTGCCAGGAACCGAAACGGAACGAGGAGAAGAGCTCCGGTGAGATGCAGGCTCACTCACCGCAGCGGACCAGGTCGACGCCACTCAGAAGTCTGGCATGAACCGTCCGACGAGTGCAGTCCCCCGCCTGCGGGACCATGACACCCGTTCGGGTGACGCACGTTTCGTGCGCCAGACCCACCGGCCTCGCAACAACTCCGCGTACGATGGGGACAAATGGATACGCTCGACCACCGCATCCTGGATCAGCTCCGGGACAACGCCCGCGCCGGCTACGGCGACATCGGGTCGGTGGTCGGACTCTCGGCCTCGGCCGTCAAGCGCCGCGTCGACCGGCTGGTCGGTGACGGCGTCATCCAGGGCTTCACGATCAAGGTCGACCCCGCCGTCGAGGACCGCGGCACCGAGGCCTGGGTCGAGCTCTACTGCCGCGGCACCGTCTCGCCCGACGAGCTGCGTGCCCTGCTCGACACCGTCCCCGAGGTCATCGACGCCGGCACGGTCACCGGCAGCGCCGACGCCGTCGTGCACATGCGCTCGAAGGACCTGTCCGCGCTCGAGGAGGCGCTCGACAAGGTGCGCCTCGCACCCCAGGTCGACCACACCCGCTCCGCGATCGTGCTCTCCAAGCTCGTCAGTCGAGAGACCGCGTAACGTCCCACGCATGGGACGGAAGACGGCCGGGAGGCGCGGATCACCGCCCACGGGATCGCGCCCGGCCCGGCAGCTGGTCACCGCTGCGAGCGTCGCCTACGTCGCGAACTGTCTGTGGGGCACCGCGGTCGCCGTGCGGTTGATCCGCACGAAGAAGCTCCGCGTCGTGCACCACGGCCTGTTCGTCGTGACCGCGACCCTGACCGGCGTCGCCGCGACGACCCCCGCGTGGACGCGCGACCGCACCGCACTGTTCCTGCTGCCGGCACTCGTCCCGCTGGCGGTCGCTCCACGCACGAACCCGCGCTCCGGAGCACACTGGAAGGTCGCGGTCGCCGCCGCACCGTCCTACCTGGGGGCCGTGCTCGCCCGCAGGCGATCAGAGAGGTGAGCAGTGGAGCTGTTCGAGGCCATCCGACGACGACGCACGACGAACGGGCCGTTCCTGCCCGACCCGGTGTCCGAGGAGCACCAGCGGCTGCTCATGGAGCTCGCCGGCCGGGCGCCGTCGCAGCTCAACAGCCAGCCGTGGCGATTCGTGCTGATCGAGGAACGCCAGACGATCGACCGCGTCGCCGAGATCAGCGGCAGCTCGATGACCCGCACCATGGCCGAGGGCACGTTCTTCGAGCGGTACAAGCCGTACTTCCGGTTCTCCAAGGCCGAGATGGACGAGCGGCGCGACGGCATGCTGTTCGACAAGCTCCCCGGGCCGCTGCGGCCGTTCACGAAGCAGGTGTTCACGAAGCGCGGGCAGCTGCTCATGAACACGCTCCGGGTGCCGCAGACCCTGGGTGAGGAGAACCGGAAGCTCGTCGCCGGGTCACCGCTGCTGCTCGGCGTGATGCTCGACCGCCACGAGTACCGGAAGGAGGAGCTGTCCGGCTTCTACTCGGTGTTCAGCATGGGCGCGGCGATGGAGAACATCTGGCTCGCGACGACCGAGCTCGGCCTGGGGATCCAGTTCGTGTCCTTCCCGATGGAGACCCCCGGCGCGTGGGAGGAGATCGAGGGACTGCTCCGCGTGCCCGAGTCGCTCGAGCTGATGGCCGTCTACCGGATCGGGTACCTGCCCCCGGAACGACGACGGCCGGCCATCGACTGGACGTCGAGCGAGCGGAAGCGTCCCTCGCAGTACGTGTTCCGCGGCACCTGCGACACCCCGCAGCAGGGGTGGGACGACGCGCCCGTCGCAGCCCACATCGAACCGGAGGCGACCACATCGTGACCGACACCCGACCCACCCAGAGCACCCCGGGCCTCCAGGCCGTCGCCCCCGGCCTGCCGGGCCGCCCCTGGATCTCGCAGGACTGGCTCGACGTCGTCTTCGTGCACTGGCGCGTCGACGTGTCGGCGGTGGCCCCGCTGCTGCCGGCCGGCACGCGGCCCGACACGATGGCGCTCGACGGTACGGACGACGGGGTGACCACCTGGGTGGGCCTCATCGCGTTCCGGTTCGAGGACACCCGGTTCCCGCCGTTCTCGACCGGGAGCATCGGCGACTTCGTCGAGCTGAACGTCCGCGTCTACACGGTCGACGAGCAGGGGCAACGCGGGGTGGTGTTCCTGTCGCTCGACGCCGGCAAGCTCCTGCCCACCATCGGTGCGCGCGTCGCGACCGGCCTGCCGTACCGGTGGGCGATCGCGGAGTCGCGCAGCGGTGACGGCCGCGTCGGGTACGCGATGCGGCGGCACGGCACCCACCTGCGGTCGATGCTCGACGTCCGTGTGGGCGAGGTGCTCGACGAGCCGGGGCCCCTCGAGACGTTCCTGACCGCGCGGTGGGGCATGCACGTGCACCGCGCCGGACGGACGCGGTTCTGGCCGAACGAGCACGAGTCGTGGCCGTTGCACCGGGCCTCGGTGGTGTCGCTGCGGGACGACCTGGTCGGAGCGGCCGGGCTGCCCTTCGGGCTGACCGAGCTCGAGCCGGACTCAGTGCTCTACTCGCCGGGGGTCACGACGCGGTTCGGTTGGGGGCGCTGAAGGGTTCCTGGCCGGGTGGTGTGCGGGCGGCGATCCGGAACTGGCCGGCGGCCAGCAGGGTCGCGAACAGTGCGAACACGGCGCTGGCGATCCAGGCGGCACGCAGGGACTCCGGCACGCTCTCGACGGTGAGTCCGACGACGGCGAGGGTCGCGCACGCGACTGCGACGGTCGTAGAAGCCCATGCGGCTACGAGGTGATCGAACCGCGGCGCCGCGCGCGCGGTCGTGTACAGCCCCACCGCGGCCCCGACGCCGACGAGCAGGCCGAATCGTGACCCGACCAACGAGCTGGTGATCGCGACGACGACAGCAGCCGTCGCAACAACGACCACGCGGGTCACGTGGCTCCGCCACGAGGCAACACGCGTCTGTTCGTCGTACGCATGCCGACCGGTGATGAACAGGGCGACGGCGCCGAAGGTGATGATGATCGCAGCCGACACTCCGACGACGAGGGCGAGCGCGCCACCGAGAACGACACCGACGACGACGTGTGCGGCGGCGAGGAGCAGCGCGAGGACCGGGTACGTCCAGACCTCGAGCGGCCGGGTCGGTGTGTTGAGCACCCAACCGGGCGGCGCCTCCTCGGCGGGGTCGTCGGTATCGGGGTCTCGGGTCTCCACCTGGCCATGATGTCCGATCGGTGCGTGCGTCGTTCGGTACGGCGACTTCGGGGGACAGCGGCTGAGTGGTGCACGGCCGAGCGCAGGTACAAGGGAGCCATGACTCGAGTGGCAGTGGTGACCGGTGGATCCGCAGGGCTGGGACGGGCGACCGTCCGGGAGCTCGCCGCACGGGGGTGGGACGTGGCCGTCCTGGCCCGCGGGCAGGAGGGCGTCGACGCCGCCGTCGCCGAGGTCGAGGCAGCCGGGCGCCGCGGCCTGGCCCTGGTCGCCGACGTCTCCGACCGCGACGCCGTCGAGGCCGCGGCCGACCGGGTCGAGCGGGAGCTCGGACCGATCGACCTGTGGGTGAACGGCGTGATGGTCGGGGTGTTCGGGAAGTTCCTCGACACCGCCCCGGAGGACTTCGAGCGGGCGCTGCACGTGACCTACCTCGGTTTCGTGAACGGCACCCGGTCGGCACTGTCGCGGATGGTCCCCCGCGGTCGTGGGCACGTGATCCAGGTCGGTTCGGCGCTCGGGTTCCGTGGGATCCCGCTGCAGGCCGCGTACTGCGGCGCGAAGCACGCGATCGTCGGGTTCACCGAGTCCGTCGTCTCCGAGCTGCGCGAACAGGGCAGCAAGGTCAAGGTGTCCCGCGTGGACATGCCGGCCCTCAACACGATCCAGTTCCAGTGGGTGAAGTCGAAGCTGCCGCACCACCCGCAGCCGGTCGCCCCGATCTACCAGCCCGAGGTCGGCGCCCGCGCCATCGCCGCCGTCGCCGAGCGGCCGCGCAGCCGCACCTGGGTGGGCGAGTCGACGGTCTACACGATCCTCGGCAACCGGATCAGCGGGCGCTTCGCCGACTGGTACGCCGCCAAGACCCTGGTCGACGGGCAGCAGGCCCCCGACAAGGACGGCCTCGAGATGCGGGACAACCTGTACGAGCCGGTGCCGGGCGACCACGGTGCGCACGGGGTCTTCGACGAGTCCGCCCACGCCTGGTCGCCGCAGACCTGGTGGGTGGAGCACCGCCGGGTCGGCAACGGCATCATCGGGGCCGTGCTCGGTGCCGCCGGGGCCGCTGCACTCGTCGCGGGACGCCGACGATGAGCCGCCGGGGATCCGGGCTGGCAGCGCCCTCGCTGGTCGAGATCGGTCGGGCCGGACTCGGGCTGTGGCACCTGAGTCGCGCCCTGCGCGGCCGGGAGCAGGCGGTCCTGCACGGCGTGCTCGGTGTCCGGCAGCTGGCGCAGGCGCTGCTCGTCACGCGCTCCGGCACCGGGAACGCGCACACCCTGAGCGCCGTCGTCGACGCGCTGCACGGTGTGACCATGGTGCCGCTCGCGGTCGCCGACCCCCACCGCCGTCGGTTCGCCGTCGACCAGCTGTGGATCGCGACGGTCCTGGCGGTCGCCGAGGCCGCCGCGGTCGGTCGCGGGCAGCGCCGACGCTGATCCTGTCGGGGGTGCTCGGTAGCGTCCCCCGACATGAGCACGATCTACTCGGTCGCCTCGTCGCTCGACGGGTTCGTGGCCGCACCCGACGACGACCTCGGCTGGCTGCTGCAGTTCGGCTTCGAGCCGTTCCAGGAGCACCACGACCGGTTCTTCGCGGGCGTCGGTGCGATCGCGATGGGGTCGACCACGTACGAGTGGTTGCTGACCCACGACGACACCTGGGCCTACCCGGACGTGCCGACGTGGGTGTTCACCTCGAGGACCCTGCCGGTGCCGGACGGCGCCGACGTGCGGTTCGTCTCCGGCGAGGTCGGCGACCACCAGGCCGACCTCGAGCGCGCGGCCGGTGACCGTGACGTGTGGGTCGTCGGCGGCGGGCTGCTCGCGGCGCAGTACCAGCAGGCGGGGCTCCTCGACGAGCTGCGGGTCACCGTGATGCCGGTCGCGCTCGGCGCCGGCGCACCGCTGTTGCCGGTGGCGGCCCCGACCCCGGTGTTCGAGCTCGTCGGCACCACGCAGTTCGACGGCGGGGCGGTCGAGCTCCACTACCGTTCCGCAGCAACCGCGGCGTAGCGTCCGGAGCATGAGCGACAACGAGCAGACCGAGCCCGTCATGGACGGCGCCACCGATGCCACGAACCACGAGAAGCTGCAGGGCCTGATCGAGCAGGTCGACCACGACCACGCCGGTGAAGGTGCCGGCGCGATGGCCGACCACCTGCGGGACCGCATGGACGAGACCGGCGTCGAGGACGAAGACGCGGGTGACGCCGAGGACTGATCCTCGGGTCACTTCGTGAGCAGAAGAGGTCGGGTCCCGTCTGGGAACCCGACCTCTGCTGCTCACGAAGCGGAACGCGCGAACGCCTAGACGCGCAGCCCGGAGAAGTCGCTGTCGACGTCGCCGAACCGGTGCGCTGTGATCGACACCGACTGCTCGCGCAGGTACGGCAGCATCTCGATCACGCCGGCCTCGACCACGGGGGCGTCATGGATCGCGACGTCGATGCTCGCACCCAGGGCTTCTTCGAGGGCCAGGGGGTCCCCGCCGAGCAACCGGATCCGGGCACCGGGACCACCGAACGCCGTGTGCGCCGGCCGGTCCTGCCCCTGTGACAACACGGCCTCGAGCGCGTCGACGGGCTGGTCGTCCTGGTCGGTGGACCAGTCCGCCTGGAACACGGCTCCCGACGATGCGCGGGCGTGGAACTCCTGGTCGGACTCGACCAGGTGGTCGACGACGTCGAGCGGCGACCGGTTCGACGCCAGCAGCTGCGTGAGCGGGCCGGGAAGCGGCCGAGCCGTGCTGAGCAGGACGTGCGCGCGTGCCGAGGTCGCGGCGACGAGCGTCCGGACGAGGTCCACGGTCGGGGCGTCCTCGGCCTGGCGCACGATGACGGACTGGGGTCGGTGGCGCAGCACGTTCCGCTGCACCACGAGCCCGGACAGGTCCCGCGACCGGAAGAGGGTCTCTCGTGCATGCACGTCGCTCAGGGCTCCGGCGCGGACGCGGTCGAACTCCTCGAACGACAGCCCGCTGCGCGCGGCCTCGATCACCGCGGTGACGCGCGGAGGCAGGCCGTGCAGCTGGATGCTCTTGTGCACGGTGCGTGGCGTGGGCAGCCAACGGCCGAGCGTCGCGACGTACATGGGGCCGCCGGCCTTGGTGCCGGTGCCGACCGAGGAACCCTTCCAGCCGCCGAACGGCTGGCGTCCCACGACGGCACCGGTGATGCCGCGGTTGACGGACAGGTTGCCGGCGCGGACGCGGGCAAGCCACTCGGACACCTCGTCGACGTCGAGCGAGTGGATGCCCGCCGTCAGCCCGAAGTCGGTGCCGTTCTGGATGGCGATGGCCTGCTCGAGGGTCTCGGCGCGCATGATGCCGAGCACCGGGCCGGAGTACTCGGTCTGGTGGAAGTCGCTGCCGGGTCGGACGCCGTCGCGGATGCCCGGCGACCAGAGCCGGCCGGAGTCGTCGACCGCCTCGGGCTGCACGAGCCAGGACTCCCCCGGCCCGAGCTCGGTCAGCCCCTGGCGGAGCGTGCCCTGCGGTTCGGCGATGAGCGGGCCGACCTGCGCCGTGGGGTCGTCGGGCCACGCGACCCGGAGCGTGCGGGTGACGTCGACGAGCTGCCGTTGGAAGCGTTCGCTCTCACCCACCGACCCGACGAGGATCACGAGGGACGCCGCCGAGCACTGCTGCCCGGCGTGCCCGAAGGCGGACTGCACGATGTCCTGCACCGCCAGGTCGAGGTCGGCGCTCGGCGTGACGACGATGGCGTTCTTGCCGCTCGTCCCGGCGGTGAGCGGCAGTCCGGCACGCCACCAGCGGAACGAGCGGGCGGTGTCGGACGAACCGGTCAGGATGATGCGGTCGACCGTGGGGTGGCCGATGAGGTCGCGGCCGAGTTCGTCCTCGGCCAGGTCGACGAGCTGCAGCAGCGAGTGCGGCACCCCGGCGTCCCAGAGCACGTCGGCGAGCACGGCCCCGGACCGCTTGGCCTCGGGCGCGGGCTTGAGCACGACACCGCTGCCCGCGGCGAGCGCCGCCAGCACCCCACCGGCGGGGATCGCGACGGGGGAACTCCACGGCGGCACGACGACGGTCAGCCGCGGCGGCACGTACTGCGCGCCCTCGACGTCCACGAGGCGGCGGGCGCTCTCGGCGTAGTAGTGGGCGGCGTCGACGGCCTCGGTCACCTCGGCGTCGGCCTCGGCGAAGGTCGTGCCCGTCTCGGCGGCCATCACCTCGATCAGGTCGGCGCGGCGGGTCTCGAGTTCGTGCCCGATGAGGTCGAGGAGCTCGGCACGGTCGGACGGGTCCTGCCGCCCCCAGTTCACGCCGGCCTGGGCGGTGCGCGCCATGATCCGCTCGAGCTTGGAGCGGTCGGCGACCTTCGCACCGCGGATCGTCTGCGCGCCGAGCTGCGAGCGCGGCACCCGACGCAGGACGTCGAGTGCCCAGGCCCGGTTCGCGGCGATGGACGGGTCGGTGTCGGGGGCGTTGCGGAACGCGTCGCGCAGGACGGGTTCGCCGAGCGCGCGGTGGCGGTCCTGCGTGCGGTGGGTGGTGGGGACGGGCTCGTCGAGTGCGGCGACGGACGCCAGGAACCGGCTGTGCTCCCGCTCGAAGACGCTGGCGTCGTGGTCGACGTCGGCTGCGGCGGCGATGAAGTTCTCGGGGCTCGCGCTCTCCTGCAGGCGACGGGCCAGGTACGCGATGGCCGAGTCGAACTCGTCCGGCTGCACGACGGGCGTGTAGAGCAGGATCTGCCCGACGTCGGCCCGGACGGCCTGGGCGTGGGTGGACGCCATGCCGAGCAGCATCTCGACGTCGACGGCGTCGGTGACCCCACGGCGCTGGGCGAGCACCCACGCGGTGGCGAGGTCGAACAGGTTGTGCCCGGCGACCCCGATCCGCACGGCGTCGGTGCGCTCCGGCGTCAACGCGGTGTCGAGCATCCGGAGGTAGGCGGTGTCGGTCTCGCGCTTGCTGCCCCAGGTGGCGAGGGGCCACCCGTGCAGGATCGCGTCGACGTGCTCCATGGCGAGGTTCGCGCCCTTGACGAGCCGCACCGTGATCGGGGCACCGCCGCGCGCCCGGCGTTCCTGCGCCCACGCGGTCAGCGCGTCGAGCGCTCCGGCGGCGTCGGGCAAGTAGGCCTGCAGCACGATGCCGGCCGGCAGGTCGGCGAACTCGTCACGGTCGAGCAGCGCCCGGAACACGGCCAGGGTGACGTCGAGGTCGCGGTACTCCTCGATGTCGAGGTTGATGAACTTGGCGGGGCGTCCGGAGGCCGTCGGTGCCGCGGCCAGGCGGTAGAGCGGGACGAGCCGGTCGACGACGCGCTCGACGGTCTGGTCGAACGCCCACGCCGAGGTCTGCGGCACGACGGCGCTCACCTTGATCGACACGTGGTCGACGTCGTCGCGGGCGAGCAGGTCCATGGTGCCCTGCAGGCGTCGGTCGCTCTCGGCGCTGCCGAGGACGGCTTCGCCGAGCAGGTTCACGTTCAGTCGTGTCCCCGGAGCGCGGACCTTGGCGAGGGCCGGGCCGAGCTTGCTCGTGCTCGCGTCGATGACCAGGTGCCCGGTCATCCGGCGCAGGATCCGGCGTGCGGTCGGGATCACGGCCCAGGGCGCCATGGTGGCGAACCCACCGCCGAGCGTCACCGCCCCGCGCAGGTACCAGGCGAGGAAGTCGGGGACGTCACGGCTCAGCTGCTCGAGGTTGCGTGCCGCCACCCGGGGGTCTTCGGGGCGGATGACCTTGTCCACGAACCCCCGGGTGAAGTCGAGGCCCTGCTCGTCACGCAGGACCTCGGCTAGACGGACCGCACCCGGGTCGGGCTTCACCCCGGCGGACGCCGCCAGCCACCGGCGCACGAGCGCGACGGCGTCATCGGTGGTGTCCTGGAGGCGAGCGCTCGGCATCCTCCGATCGTATGCCGCACGTCCGACGCGACCTCGGAGCACGCCGTACGTCGGCCAGGAGTCATCCGAGCGGATGAAAGGGGTCGCTGCGCGGACCGACCGTCCGCCCGGTGGATACGCTGGTCGGCATGTCGACGGAGGGCAACGGTGGCCACGACTGGGCCACCTGGGACGCGTACCACGACGTCTGGCGACGACTCGACCGGGCGCTCGACCGGGCCGTCCAGGCGGGCGCCGGCATCTCCGTCCCCGAGTTCGAGATCCTGATCGGCCTGCACCGCGACCCCGACCACCGTCTGCGCGTCCGGGACATCGCTGCGGGCATCGGCTGGGAGAAGTCGCGCGTCAGCCATCAGGTCACGCGGATGGTCTCCCGCGGCCTGGTCGAGCGGGCGGACTGCCCGAGCGACGCCCGCGGCAGCTGGGTGGTGATGACCGCGGACGGCCGTCGCGCCGTGCTCGCCGGCATCCGCGCGCACACCGGTGCGCTCGAGGACCTGTTCTGGAGGCCCGTGGGGACCGACGCCGAGACGCTGCGGTCCGTCAGTGCGCGCGTCCAGGATGCCATCGGCCCCGACGACGCCTCGGACGAGGCCGACGTCGGCTAGAGCGTGACGACGGCGAGCGCGCCGCGCTCACCGCGCAGCCGGACCTGCACGCTCTCGATCTCGTCCCGCGGGATGTCCGTCGATGCCGACAGCCCTCGGGCGTCCGCGCCGGCAGCCGTCCACGACCCCACGGTCTGCGTCGTGCCGTCGGTCCGGACGACGACGAGGTCGTAGAGGATCGACCGGTCCGGCGACCACTCCTTGCCGCCGTACGAGCACCCCCAGTCGAAGCGGGTGCCCCACTGCTCGCCGCTGATGGCGAGCTGGACGTCGAGTCCCTGCACGCCGGTCATGTCGTAGCGGTCGGCGGTGGCAGCTGCCGTCGGAGCGGCACCGGCCTGCACGGTGGTGCGCTCCCCCGCTGCGCCGACCGCGAGCCCACCCAGGACGGCGGCGACCACCGCGAGCCCCGCGGTGGCGGCGACCCAGACCCGGCGACGGCGGCGACGGTGTCGGACGCGGTGCGCGACCGAGGCGAGGTCGCTCTCGGAACGGGTGTCGGGCCTCCCGTCCGGTTCTGCGATCTCGATCGCCTGGTCGGCCGGGAGCTTGCCGAGCAGCCCCGGCAAGCCGACCAGCTCGGCGACGGCGGCCGCACAGCGGTCGCACGTCTCGAGGTGCCGTTCGTACTCCAGCCGCTCGTCCGCCGGGAGCGACCCCAGGACGTACGCCGCATCCCACTCTGCGTACCGGTCGTCGCTCATCGGGTCACTCCTCGTTCCTGCAGTGCGAGCCGCAGGGCTCGCAGCCCGTAGTGCAACCGCGACTTGGCGGTGCCCTCCGGGATGTCGTGTCGTCGTGCGATCTCCGGCACCGTGTGCCCGAGCCAGTACGCGTCCACCACCACGCGACGGTGGTCCGGGCTCAGCGACGCGAGTGCGTCGGCGACCACGATCCGGTCCAGCACGGCGTCCGTGCTGTCCGACTCGATCCGTTCGACCTGGTGCTCAGTGCCGTGCTCACGGCGGTTGCGTGCCGACCGCGCGTCGTCGACCACCAGGTTGCGCGCCACCGTGAAGAGCCACGCCCGTGCGCTGTCGGGTGCCCGTTCGAGCACGGCCGGGCGCTGCCAGGCGCGGACCATCGTCTCCTGCACGACGTCCTCGACCGTCGAGCCGTCCCGCGTGAGGTGCCGGACGTACCGCGTGAGCGCGTCACCGTGCTCGCGGTACAGCGTCGCGAGCAGCTCGTCCGCGGAACGACTCGTCACGGTCACTTCCCGAGGTCGAGGGAGAACTCGACGGAGCCCTTCCCGTCCACGGTGACGAAGCCGAGCGAGGGGGCCTCCACGCCGTAGTCGGCGAAGGTGATCGGCACGGTGCCGGCGACCTGGACGGTCCCGCCCTTGCCGACCGCGACCTGGGCGTCGGCCGTGACGGGCTTCTCGACGCCGTGCAGGTCCATCGTGCCGGTCAGGGTGACGTCCTGCGTGGAACCGTCGAGCGCCTTCGTGACGTCGACGGGCTTCGTCAGCTCGAACGTGGCCGTCGGGTACTCGTCGGTCTGCAGCGCGGTGGAGCGGAAGTACTCGTCGCGGGCCGCTTCGGGGGTGCTGATCTTGCCGACCTGGACGGTGACGGTCGCCTTGGTGAGGGAGCCGCCGTCGACGACGGCGGTGCCCTTGACGTCCTTCGTGCGTCCGACCACGTTCACATCGTTCCCCTGCAGGACCTCGTGCACCCGGTACCCGGCGTACGAGCTGTTCGTGCTGGTCCAGGTGCCGTCGGCGTCCTCCGCGTCGAGGGTGCCGGACGAGGACGCCGACAGCGAGGGGGCTGCGGCGGCCTGGCCGTTGACGGTGTTCGCGTAGATGACCGGGCCGGCGATGACGGCTGCTGCCGCCACGACGACGACGCAGGCGGAGATCCCGATGATGACCTTGGTGCGTTTGCGGAGTGCCATACCCTCAACGACGAGACGGCAGGGCGGATCGTTCAAACGGGTTTCAGTCGGAGGTGCGGGCCCGGTCCTGGTCGGCGCGGTCCTGGTCGGATCGGTCGTCGTCCGCCGCTGTGTCGTCCGCGGTCACGGCGTCGGCGGGGGTCTCCCCGCGCATCCGGACGAGGCTCGCCAGCGTCGACACGGCCATCGCGGCGACGATCACCAGCAGGGACACCCACGTGTTGATCTCCGGCGCCCACTCGATGTGGTGGCCGCCGTTCAGGAACGGCAGCTCGTTGTCGTGCAGCGCGTGCAGGACGAGCTTCACGCCGATGAAGGCCAGGATCACGGCGATGCCGTACTTCAGGTAGACCAGGCGCTCGAGCAGTCCGCCCAGCAGGAAGTAGAGCTGGCGCAGGCCCATCAGCGCGAAGACGTTCGCGGTGAACACGATGAAGGGGCTCTCGGTGATGCCGAAGATCGCCGGGATCGAGTCGAGCGCGAACAGCAGGTCGGTGGTGCCGATCGCGATGAGCACGATGAGCAGCGGCGTGAAGTGCCGGACACCGTCGTGGTGGGTGCGGAACTTCATGCCGTCGTACGTGTCGGTGAGGCGGACCCGACGGCGGAGCAGCCGGACGATGAAGGTGTCCTTCTGCTCGTCCTCGTCCTCGCCGCGCAGCTGCTGGATCGCCGTCCAGATCAGCCAAGCGCCGAAGATGTAGAAGATCCACGAGAAGTTCTCGATGAGCTGCGCGCCGACCAGGATGAAGATGCCGCGGAGCACGAGCGCGATGATGATGCCGAGCAGCAGCACCTCCTGCTGGATCTTCTTCGGCACCGAGAAGCGCGCCATGATGATGACGAACACGAACAGGTTGTCGATGCTCAGGCTGTACTCGGTCAGCCAGCCCGCCAGGAACTGACCCGCGGAGTCGCCACCGGCGAAGACCAGCATGAGCACCGCGAAGATCAGCGCCAGCCCGACGTAGATGCCCACCCAGATGCCGGACTCGCGCAGCGTCGGCACGTGCGGGCGGCGCGCGACGATGAGCAGGTCGGCGAGCAGGATCGCGACCAGGGCGATCATCGAGCCGACTTCGAACACGACGGGGAGCTCGGGCATGCGGAGCCTTCCTTGCTGGTGGTGGGGCGGGCAGCTTCGTGAGCGACCCGCACCAGTCTCCGGCATGATCCGAGCGGTGGCGAACCCGGGGGCTGCGTGCGGCGGACAGAGACGCCCATCTGCGCGTGCCAAGGTCGAGCAGTGCAGAACTCCACGACAGTCGTCATCGCCGGATGCGGCGACCTCGGGACCGAAGCCGGCCTGCGCTTCGCCGACCTGGGCCACCACGTGATCGGACTCCGCCGCCGTGCCGAGCTGATCCCCGCACCGATCACCGGCCGGAGCGTCGACCTGCGCAACGAGGTCCCCGAGATCCCCGCCGGCACGAGCGTCGTCGTCGTGGCCTTCGCCGCCGGCAGCCGCGACGTCGACGAGTACCGCGCCACCTACGTGGACGGCCTGCGCAACGTGCTCGACGGCATCGACGCCTCGGAGGCCGACGCCCGGGTGCTCGTCGTGTCCTCGACCGCCGTGTACGACGTCTCGGACGGCAGCGAGGTCACCGAGGAGACACCCGCGCGCGGGGCGACCCCGACCGCCGAGGTCCTGGTCGAGGCCGAGGTCCTGCTGCGCGAGCGCGCTCCCGGCGCCGTGCTGGTCCGGCTGTCGGGCGTCTACGGCCCCGGCCGGGAGCGACTCATCGATCAAGTCCGGTCCGGGTCCGCTCGGCTGGCGCCGGGCACCTCACCGCACACGAACCGCATCCACCGCGACGACGCCGCCGCCGCACTCGTGCACCTGGCGGCCCTGCCCGACCCGGCGCCGCTCTACCTGGGGACGGACGACGAACCGAGTCGGCTGGACGACGTGCTGCGGTTCCTGGCCGACGAACTCCATGTCGCCGAGCCGTCGACGGGCGACGGTGACGCGCGGCAGGCCGGCGGCGACAAGCGCCTGTCGAACGCGCTCCTCCGGTCGACGGGCTGGACACCGCAGTACCCGACGTTCCGCGAGGGCTACCGCGCCGTGCTGGCGGGTGCGGGCACCCGCCACCCGTGACGCGCACGGGAGCCGCAATCTGACGGCCTGGAGGCCCGTGGCGGACGCAGCCACGGGCCTCCTGTCCGTCAGGCGGTCCGGTCCACGGCGCGACGCTCGCGTCCGCCCCGGTGCGGCAGGAACGTCT
This sequence comes from Curtobacterium sp. MCSS17_005, assembly GCF_003234225.2. Classification (NCBI taxonomy): domain Bacteria; kingdom Bacillati; phylum Actinomycetota; class Actinomycetes; order Micrococcales; family Microbacteriaceae; genus Curtobacterium; species Curtobacterium sp. MCSS17_005. The sequence goes on along the minus strand of NZ_CP126258.1, from coordinate 143,488 downwards.
CGTCCCGCAGGGACTGCTCGATCTGCTCCAGGGACTTGCCCTTCGTCTCCGGCACCCGCAGGAACACCAGGACCCACCCGAGCACGTTGAGCGCGGCGTAGACGAGCATCGTGCCGCCCAGGCTGATCCAGCCGGTCAGCGTCAGCGCGGTCGAGGTCACCAGCAGGTTGGCGCCCCAGAGCACCATCGCGTGCAGGCTCGTCGCGGCGGCCCGGATCCGCAGCGGGTACATCTCGGAACCGACGAGCCACCCGACGACCTGGATGCCGCCGGCCTGGAAGAACATGAACGCCAGGATCAGCACGAGCGTGAGCACCGGTGAGGGCTTGCCGTCCTGCACGTAGAAGAGCACACCGAACAGGCCGATGCTCACGGCGGCACCCGGCAGCATCACGAGGGTCAGCCGTCGACGCCCGATCCGGTCCACCAGCCGCGACCCGACGAACGTCATCACGAGGTAGACGACACCCACCCCGACGTTCGCCCACAGGGAGTAGACGTGCGGGAACCCGGCATCGGTGAGGATCGTCGGCGTGTAGTAGATCATCATCTCGAGGCCGGTCAGCTGCGTGAACGCGGCGACGATGAGTCCCGCGATCAGGGCTGGCCGGACCCACGGCTTGCGCAGCTGGGCCCACTGCCCGGAACCGGCGCTCGGTTCGGCCTCGTCGAGCTTGCGGATGTCGTCGAGCTCGTCCTCGGCGGCATCGTGGTCCGGGCGCAGCCAGCGGAGCACCCGTCGAGCCGGACCGATGCGGTCCTGCGACACGAACCAGCGCGGGCTCTCGGGCAGTCGGAGCATCCCGAGCAGCAGCACGATGGCGGGTGCGGCGGCGACCCCGATCATGAAGCGCCAGGACACGACGCCGTTCAGGGCCACCCCGACGATGGCGGCCGACAGGATGCCGACGCCGATCGCGCAGTTGAACACCGTGACCAGGCTGCCGCGACGCGGACCCGGGGCGATCTCGGCGATGTAGGTCGGGATCGTCTGGGTCGAACCGCCCACCGCCAGACCGAGGAACAGCCGGCTGAGGATCAGGAACACCGGACTCGGCGACACCGCGGCGAAGAGCACGCCCAGGCCGAAGACCCCCGCGATAAGCAGGATGGTCCGCCGCCGGCCGATCTTCGCCGAGATCGGACCGGTGACGAGTGCGCCGAGGATCGCGCCGACCAGGATCGACGCTGTGATGAACTCCTTGACGGCGGAACCGATCGAGAACTCCTTGCCGATCTCGATGAGGGTGCCGGAGATGACGCCGGTGTCGTAGCCGTAGAGCAGTCCGCCGAGTGCCGCGACGAACGCGACCCGGGTGACGTGCCGCTTCGTGACGCGAGCCGTCTCGGCCGACCCGGTGTCCTCGGGGATCTCCGGGGGGACGCCGGGCACCTTGTCGTGCTCGTCCTCGTCAGTGGTGGTCGTCATCGCGTCCTCTCCGTGCCGGGCGCGCCCCGGACCGGCGGTCACGGTAGGCGGACCAGCACGAACGGACGTTGAGGAAGCGTCGCTCGCGCTCAGTGCCCTCGGTGGTCCTGGATCGTGATCCGCGGCCCGAACGACGGCTTCCGGAACCCGGAGCCACCGATCAACCGCACGACACGCTCCCGGTGCCCGCGCCAGGGTTCGAGCAGCTCGAGCATCCCGTCGTCGTCGACCGGGGCCCCGGTGAGCGCCCACCCGACGAGCGCCGGCACGTGGAAGTCCCCCACGCTCGGCGAGTCCGGGTCGCCGTGGGAGCGCTGCGCGGTCTCGGCGGCGGTCCACCGACCCACCCCGGGGATCGACTGCAGCTTGGTGGACACGACCTCGCCACCGCGCCCGTGCGCCAGGGTCCGTTCGAGTGCCGGCGCGAGCTTCACGGCGCGCATGACGGTGGCCGAGCGCCCCGGTTCGATGCCCGCCCGGTGCCACTCCCAGCTCGGGATCCGCGCCCACGTCGGAGCGTTCGGCGGCACCATCATGCCCGCGGGTGCCGGACCGGGCGCCGGGGTGCCGTGCCGACGGAGCAGGTACCGCCACGCGCCCCACGCCTGCCGCGAGGTCACCTTCTGCTCCATGATCGCCGGGACGAGCATCGCGACCACGGTGTTCGTGCGGAGCAGCCGGAGCCCGGGCTGCCGGTGTCGTGCCGCGGCGAGGAACTCGTTGCCGGAGACGTCGAACGACGACCAGTCGTCGCCGCGTCCGAGCAGATCGGGGGCGTGCTCGACCGCCCACGGGGCTCCGCTGCCCCACGCCGACACCGCGATGGTGTCGCCGGCCCGCCGGATCGCCACGGAGGCGGGACCGGAGGGCGTGCGCAGCGCGAGCCACACGACACCGCCGACCACCTGGAAGGCCGGGTCGCCGGAGCCGCGCTGCAGGGGCCGCAGGGTCGACGCGACGTCCACCGCGCCTCCAGGCCGGTACACCGTGTCGACGCGAGACGCGTCGCCGGACGCACCAGCGGCGTCGACGGCGGTGGAAGCGAGCAGGGACACACGGGGATGGTAATGCGGAACCACCGTCAGTCATGATGGGCACTGATCCCCACCACCCGACGACGGAGTTCCCATGCGCATCGGCATCCTCACCTCCGGAGGCGACTGCCCCGGCCTGAACGCGGTCATCCGCGCGATCGTCCTGAAGGGCATCGCCATCTACGGACACGACTTCGTCGGCTTCCGCGACGGGTGGCGCGGGGTGGTCGACGGCGACATCGTCCCGCTCGGCCGCAAGGACATCCAGGGCATCGCGAAGCAGGGCGGCACGATCCTCGGCACCAGCCGCACGAACCCGTTCGAGGGCCCCAACGGCGGGTTCGAGAACATCTCCGCGACCCTGCAGCGGCACGGCATCGACGCCATCGTCGCGATCGGTGGCGAGGGCACCCTGGCCGCCGCGAAGCGCCTGACCGACGCCGGGCTGAAGATCGTGGGCGTGCCGAAGACGGTCGACAACGACCTGGGTGCGACCGACTACACCTTCGGCTTCGACACCGCCGTCGCCATCGCGACCGAGGCCATGGACCGCCTGCGCACCACCGGCGAGTCGCACTCGCGCTGCATGGTCGCCGAGGTGATGGGCCGGCACGTGGGCTGGATCGCGCTGCACTCCGGCATGGCCGCGGGCGCGCACGCGATCCTCATCCCGGAGCAGAAGACGAGCATGGAACAGATCGCGAAGTGGGTGCGGGCCGCCTACGACCGCGGTCGCGCACCGCTCGTGGTGGTTGCCGAGGGCTTCGTCCCCGACCACGAGGACACGGCGCACACCGAGCGCGGGCTCGACGCCTTCGGGCGTCCGCGACTCGGTGGCATCGGCGAGCGCCTCGCGCCGCTCATCGAGGAGATGACGGGCATCGAGACGCGGGCCACGACCCTGGGGCACATCCAGCGCGGTGGCACGCCGACCGCGTACGACCGGGTGCTCTCGACCCGGCTCGGGCTGGCGGCGATCGACTCGGTCGTCGAGGAGCGCTGGGGCCGGATGGTGGCGCTGCGCGGCACCGAGATCGAGCACGTCTCGTTCGAGGAGGCGCTCGGCGAGCTCAAGACGGTGCCGCAGGCACGCTTCGACGAGGCCGCCATCATGTTCGGCTGAGGTGGGCTGGGCTGCCGGGGCGTTTCGGGCGTACCCGGTCGAATCGGGCGTACCCGGTCGGATGTTCTGCCCCGGTACGCCCGAATCCACCAGGCATCGCACGCGTTCTGGGAAAGAACGGACCGAAGGCCGGGAGGCCCGGGGTAGCGTCCGGCGCATGACCCGCGCCGTCCTCGTGTCCAGTGCAGCCCCGCCCACCGTCACCGACGTCGACCTGCCGGATCCGGCAGAGGGCGAGGCCCTCGTCGACGTCACGTACTCGAGCGTCAACTACAAGGACGGCCTGGCCCTCGCGCGGAACCCCGGCGTCGCCCGGCTCGACCCACTCGTGCCGGGGATCGACGTGGTCGGCACGGTGTCGGGGCTCGGGCCGGGCGTGCACGAGGTCGCGATCGGTGACCGGGTGGTGCTGAACGGTGCCGGCCTGGGTGAGACACGGCACGGGGGCTGGGCAAGGCAGGCCGTGGTGCCGTCGGGGTCGCTCGTCGTTCTGCCCGAGGCGATCGACGACTCGTTCGCGGCGGCCATCGGTACCGCGGGGTTCACGGCGATGCTCAGTGTGCTGGCGCTCGAGCGCTTCCTCGCGCCGGACGACGGGCCGGTGCTGGTGACCGGGGCGTCCGGCGGGGTCGGCACCGTGGCGATCGCACTGCTCGCGGCCCGCGGGTACCGGGTCACGGCGTCGACCGGTCGCGCGGCCAACACGGACTCGCTCCGCCGGCTCGGGGCCACCGAGGTGGTCGACCGCGGCACCCTGTCCGAGCCGGGCAAGCCGATGCAGCGCGCCACCTGGGCCGGAGCGGTGGACAGCGTCGGCGGGGCCACGCTGGCGAACGTCCTGGCATCGACCCGGTGGGGTGGTGCCGTCACGGCGTGCGGGCTGGCGCAGGACTCCGCGCTGCCGACGACCGTGCTGCCGTTCATCCTGCGGTCGGTGTCGCTGCTCGGGATCAACTCCGTCGACGCCCCGCTCGAGCTCCGACGTCGGGCGTGGGATCGGCTCGCGACCGACCTCGACGCGGCGCTCCTGGCCGACGTCACCCGCACCGTCACGCCCGAGCAGGCCATCGCGGTGGGGGCCGAGGTCGTCGCAGGACGGGTGCACGGTCGGACGGTCGTCGCCGTCGCGGGCTGATCTGGAATGTTTCCCGAGCGGTTGATTCAGCAAACGTTTGCATATTGGCACGCTAGGATTTCGAGTGTCGATTTCGTCCTCGAGGAGATGACATGCCGGTCCCCAAGTCCACCGTGGAGAGCTCTCCCCGGAAGCTCCTGCGCGACGTCGTCTACGACAAGATGCTCGCGGCCCTGCGCGACGGCACGCTGCAGCACGGCGAGCGCCTGAACGACGACGAGCTGGTCCAGTGGCTGGGTGTGAGTCGCACCCCGATCCGCGAGGCGATCGCGAAGCTCGTCGACATCGGCCTGGTCGAGATGGAGGCGAACCGCTACACCCGCGTCGCCACCCCGACCTTCGAGGACTGGGTCATCGCGACCCGCGCGACCGCCGGGTTCTTCGAGCTCAGCCTGCGCTGGGGCGTCCCCGAGTACAGCGACGAGGACGTCGAAGCCCTCACCGCGCTGCTCGACAAGGCCGACCGCATGCGCAAGGTGCGGGACTACGGCTTCAGCGGCGCCCTCACCGAGATCATCGAGTTCGCGGTCGAGCACTCCGGCAACCCCCTGGTGCAGAACGCGGCCGTCGGTGCCATGGAGCGGGTCCGCTTCACGCTCAACCCCACGCCGGCGTTCGAGCAGTACGGGTCCGAGGCGTTCTTCTCGATCCTGCGCGAAGCGCTCACCGAGCGCGACGGTGAAGGCGCTGCCGAGGCCGGACGCGCCCTCACCCGCAACTTCGAACAGCACATCGAAGCGGTCCGCGCCGACCGCGGCTGACCCGTGGTCGTCGGCGAGTGGGGTGACGCCGACCCCTGGGCGGCGGCGAACGACGACGCCTACACGTCCCTGCTCGCCCACGTCCGGACCGGCCCCCGCGGACCGGTGTCCGTCGACCTCGACGCACTGAGCTGGGAGTGGGGCGCTTCGCTCGGTGAGGTCCGATCGGCGGCGGCTCGGCTCGAGGACCTCGGCATCCTGGTCCACCAGCCGGACGGCACGTGGCAGTACGAGGAGCTCTCCGACGCCGACCTGTCCGACGCACTGGACTTCTGGGTCTCGCTCCTCGGTCCGGCCCTCCGTGCCACGATCCCGGCGCTCACCCCCGAACTGCGCGCCGAGCTCGATCGCCGGGTCGCGCGGGCCCGCACCACCGCTGCACTCCGGTTGCCGGAGTACCCGACGGCGTTCTCCGCCGCCTGCCAGTTCTGGTTCGAGCACTGCCCGAACATCCTGGTGCGCAGCCTGGGTCTGCGTGCGTTCGAGCGGATGCGGTGGGCACGCGTCCCCACCCAGCTCTGGTCGGTCCACGACGTGCACGCCTGGTTCGTGACCACCGGCCGCGCCGTGGACACCGGCGACCCGGGCGTCACGACCACCGCGGCAGAGGTCATCGACGGGCTGTTCGAGGTCCACCGGCGGAACGTCGGGGTGCCGCGGACGAGCCGCCCGGCGGACGACACCACCGAACACCGCGTCGGCCCGGTCGACCGCGCCCTGCTCCGCGACGTCCGCTCCGGCGCGTTGGCGGTCGGCTCGACGCACACGCTCGAGGACCTCGTGACTCGGACCGGTGCCCCACCCGAGCAGGTCCTCCACGGGATGCGTTGGCTGCACGACCTGGGCCTCGCCGAGAGCGACCGGGGACGCCACCGCATCGTCGAGCCGTCGCTCCCGACCTGGCGCGACACGATGGAGCTGCTCACCGGCGTCTTCGCCCATGGTGCCGTCCACGTCCTGCCCGGGCTGCACGGACCCGACCTCGAGGAGTTCCGCGCGCTCGTCGAACGGGCGCGCGCGGACGGCCAGGTGCGCGACCACCGCTACACCGAGAGCGCGTTCGCCGTCACCCGGTTCCTGGCCGAGCAGTCCGGCAACCGCTGGACGCGGCAGGCACTCCGGCTCGCGATGGCTCGGCTCGCCTACGCGCTGCCCGAGGCCCCGGCGTTCCGGCAGTGGGACGCAGAAGCGCTCTGGCTGGCGCTCGACACGGCGGCCGGCAGCCGAAACGTCGGTGCCGGCCGGGCAGCGGCCCGCCGGTTCGTCGACGTCGCAGGGGCGCACGTGGACGACGTCACGGCGCGGTGGGGCACGATGGGGTCATGACCGACCCGCACGACGACGTCTTGATTCACGCCACCGGGGTCCGCGTCACGCGCTCCGGCCGCGACCTGCTGCACGGCATCGACCTGACCGTCCGGCGCGGGGAGCACTGGGCGCTGCTCGGACCGAACGGGGCCGGCAAGTCCACGCTGCTGGCCGTCCTCGGCGCGACCGGACACCCCACCGCCGGCACGGTCGAGGTCCTCGGCCGCCGGCTCGGACGCGTCGACGTCCGCGAACTCCGGGAGCATATCGGCCACGTCGACCCCCGGCACCGGATGCTCTCGCCGCTCACGGTGCTCGAGACGGTGCTCACCGGGCTCACCGGCACGACGGACCTCATGATGCGATGGGAGCCCTCGGCCGAGCAGGTCGCGCTGGCCGAGCAGCACATCGCCAACGTCGGACTCACGGCACGACGGGACGCCCGCTGGCCGGTGCTGTCGCAGGGTGAGCGGGGACGCGCCCTCATCGCCCGTGCCCTGATGTCCGAACCCCAGCTGCTGCTGCTCGACGAGCCGGCGACCGGCCTCGACGTCGCCGCACGGGAGCACCTGCTCGAGACCGTCGACGCGCTGCGGCACCGGCACCCCGAGCTGGGCAGCGTCATGGTGACCCACCACCTGGAGGACCTGCCGGCCTCGACGTCGCACGCGATGCTGCTCCGCGACGGCGCCGTCGTGGCCCAGGGCACCTCGGACGAGGTCATCACGTCGTCGGCGGTGTCGCACGCGTTCGACTTCCCGCTCGCGATCCTGCGGTCGGAAGGGCGCTGGGCGGCACGCCGATCCGCCTGACGAGGTGCAGCGGCCAGCCGTACCCGCAGCAGCCCGCAGGCCAGCCGTACGCCCAGGCAGCCCCCGCCGGAGCCGCTCCCTACGCACCCCCGCCCAAGTCGTCGTCCTCCCGAGGCAAGCGCGTCCTGATCTCGGTGCTCGGTGTCGTCGTGGCCGTGGTGGTGGCGTTCCTCGTCCGCCAGGGCCTCAACGCGGCCTTCAGCGACTCCACGGAGGAGAAGGTCTCGAAGGCCGTCGAGCAGATCCGCGAGCAGAGCGATCTACCCAAGCACGTCGACTCCGTCACGACGTGGACCGGGATCGAGGCCGAGGGCGCCGCGATCCACTACGTCTACACGGTGTCGTCGAACGTCGATCCGGCCTCGATCACCGAGGGGGCCATCCGCGACGCCGTCGGGCCGAACCTCTGCTCGAACAGCGAGACGAAGAAGCTCCTCGACGAGGACGTCGACATGCGGTACACCTACAAGTTCGAGGGCTCGTCGAAGACCGTCGACACGACCTTCACGAAGGCCGACTGCTCCTGAGCCCGGACGCCCGTCACGCGGTCGCGGCGGCAACAGCCTCCGCGCCCGTCACGCGGTCGCGGCGGCAGCAGCCTTCGCGGCCGCGGGCAGGGCGTCGAGGATCCGTCCGACCGCGCGGTCGTCGTGCGCGGCCGTGACGAACCACGCCTCGAAGACGCTCGGCGGCAGGGTCACCCCGGCGTCGAGCATCGCGTGGAAGAACGGCGCGTAGCGGAACACGTCCTGTGCCCGCACGTCGTCGTAGTTCCGCGGTGCCTGCTCGGTGAACGCGAACGAGAACAGGTTGCCGGCGCGCTGCACGGTGTGGGCGACACCCTCGGCCGACAGGGCCTCCGACGTGGCCGCCGAGATGACCGCAGCCGTGCGGTTCAGCGACTCGTACACGGACGGCGTCGCGGCTCGCAGCGTGGCGATGCCGGCGGCGACGGCCAACGGGTTCCCCGACAGGGTGCCCGCCTGGTACACCGGCCCGAGCGGGGCGAGGAAGTCCATGACCTCGCGCCGACCGCCGAGTGCGGCGAGGGGCATGCCACCGCCGATGACCTTGCCGAACGTGATGAGGTCGGGCTTCCACCCGGCGCCGTCCGGCACGACCTTGGACGCCTCGAGGCCCCACCAGCCGGCAGCACCGACGCGGAACCCGGTCAGGACCTCGTCGACGATGAGCAGAGCCCCGTGCGACTGCGTGATCTGCGCCAGGGCACGGTTGAAGCCGCGCTCCGGTGCCAGGACGCCCATGTTCGCGGCGGCGGACTCGACGATGACGGCGGCGATGCGCTCGGAGTGCTCGTCGAAGGCCCGGCGGACGGCGTCGAGGTCGTTGTACGGCAGCACGAGGGTCTGCGCGGCGGTCTCGGCGGTGATGCCCGCACTGCCCGGCATGGCCAGGGTCGCGACGCCCGAGCCGGCCTCGGCCAGCAGGGAGTCCGAGTGCCCGTGGTAGTGCCCGGCGAACTTCACGAGCAGGTCACGACCGGTGTAGCCGCGGGCCAGCCGGATCGCGGTCATCGTGGCCTCGGTGCCGGTCGACACCATGCGGAGCTTCTCGATGGGGCCGTCGCCGTCCACCGACACCCGCTGCTTCACCAGTTCGGCAAGCTCGGTCTCCCCCGGGGTCGACGCCCCGAACGACAGTCCGCGCGCGGCGGCCTGCTGCACCGCCTCGACCGTGCCGGGGTGCGCGTGCCCGAGGATCGCGGGGCCCCACGACGCGACGAGGTCGACGTACTCGCGGCCCTCGGCGTCGGTGACGTAGGCGCCCTTCGCGGACACCAGGAACCGCGGGGTGCCGCCGACCGACCCGTAGGCGCGGACCGGGGAGTTCACACCACCCGGGATCGCGTTCTTGGCACGGCCGAAGAGCTGGTCGTTCGTGGTCATTCGGGGGCCTTCCCGGTCGAGGCGATGCCGGCGACGTCCGCGGTGCTGCCCGAGGTGCGGAGGCCCGCTTCCTCGTTGAGCTTCCGCGCGATGTCGACGGCGAAGTAGGTCAGGATCGCGTCGGCACCGGCGCGCTTGATGCCGACGAGCGACTCCATCGCGGCGGCGTCGCGGTCGATCCACCCGTTCTGCGCTGCTGCGGTGATCATCGCGTACTCGCCGGAGATCTGGTACGCCCAGACCGGGACGGGCGAGGTCGCAGCGGTCTCGGCGAGCACGTCGAGGTAGCTCATCGCCGGCTTCACCATCACGATGTCGGCGCCCTCGTCGACGTCGAGCTCGACCTCGCGGAGCCCCTGCCGACCGTTCGCGGCGTCGATCTGGTACGTCCGGCGGTCGCCGACGAGCGACGACGACACGGCCTCGCGGAAGGGACCGTAGAACGCCGAGGCGTACTTGGCGGCGTAGGCGAGCAGCGCGGTGCCGCTGTGCCCGGCACCGTCGAGGGCGTCACGTGCGGCGGCGATCTGGCCGTCCATCATGCCGCTCATGCAGACGAGCTCGGCACCGGCTTCGGCCTGCGCGACCGCCATGTCGCGGTAGCGCAGCAGGGTGGCGTCGTTGTCGACGGAGCCGTCGGCTGCCAGAACACCGCAGTGTCCGTGGTCGGTGAACTCGTCGAGGCACAGGTCGGACTGCACCACGAGGGCATCGCCGACCTCTTGCCGAGCAACACGGATCGCCACGTTGAGGATGCCGTCCGGGTCGGTCGCGCCGGAGCCGGTGGCGTCCTTCGTGGCCGGGACGCCGAACAGGTTCACGCCACCCACACCGACCGACGCGGCGTCGACCAGCGCGCGGCGGAACGAGTCGAGGGAGTGCTGCTGCACGCCCGGCATGCTCGAGATGTCCACGGCGTCGGTCGCGCCTTCGCGGATGAACATCGGCAGCACGAGCTCGGCGGGGTGGAGCCGGGTCTCGGCCACGAGTCGTCGCATCGCGGGGGTGGCGCGGAGCCGACGGGGGCGGACCTGGGGGAAGCGTCCAGTCACGGGTGACCTTCCTGGTGGGGGGTGGTTGGGTTCAGTGCCTCGACGACGGCGTCGAGCAGGGCTTCTGCGGACCGGGTGCGTCCGACCGCGTGCACGGGGAGTCCGGCCGCACGGGCGTCGGTCGCGGTCCCGGGGCCGATGCAGGCCACGATGGTGCGGGGGTCGAGCGGGGTCATCCGGCGGGCGATCTCGCGGGCGACGCTGCCGCTCGTCACGAGCACCGCAGCGGGCGCCGTCTCGAGGGTGATCGGCTCGTCGCCGGTCCCCACGGTACGGTACGCGACCACGTCGTCCACGTCGATGCCGCGGGCACGGAGGCCGTCGACGAGCGTGGGTGCCGCGATCTCGGAGCGGGGGAACAGCACGGTGCCGTCGGTGTCCGGCAACTCCTGCACCAGGCCGGCCGCGGACGTCTCGTCCGGCACCAGGTCGACGACCCAGCCCGCAGCGCGCGCGGCACGGGCGGTCGGCTCGCCGACCGCGGCGACGCGCACCCCGGCCGGGAGGCCCGCCACGCGTTCCGACAGGACCGTCACGGCCGTCGCACTGGTCACCACCACCCATGCGTAACCAGCCACAGGGGTTCGGCCACCGACAGAATTCGGCGATCCGTTCCTCCCGGCCGCCCCGGAGGCGACCAGGCGGCGGACCGCAGCGTCGAGCGCGGAGGGGTCGGACGGCGGAGCGTCCGTGATGAGGGGGACGACGACGGGGGCGAGCCCACGGGCCCGCGCCGCTGCGGCGACCCGGTCCCCCCACGCACCGCCACGCGGGACGAGGACGACCGGGGGTCGCGCCTCGTCCCGCGTCGCGGTGGTGGAGGGTTCCGTGGTGACCGCCTACTCGGCCGGCGTCGCGAGGCCGGGGCCCGCGGTGTACGGCCCGTCCGTGGTGTCCTCGGCGACGGTGGTCGCCAGGTCGGCGAGGTCGGCGGCACCGTTCTCGAGCAGCTCGGTCGCCACGCGGCCACCGACCGCGAGTGCTTCGTCGAGACGCTCCTGCGCGGACCCGTCGAGCACGGCCGCGTGCGACGCCGTGCGGTACTCGGTGCCGTCGGGACGGTAGACGGTCGCGGACACGAGCAGCAGCTCGGCGTCCACGACGGCCGTCGCACCGATCGGGGCGGAGCAGCCGGCCTCGAGCTTGGCGAGGACCTCGCGCTCGGCCGTCACCGTCAGGCGGGTGGGGGCGTGCTCGATCTTGCGGAGCGCGGCGAGCAGCCCACGGTCGGTCTCGTCCGAGCGGATCTCCACCGCGAGCGCACCCTGTCCGGGAGCACTCGGCCAGAAGCCGAGGTCGAGCAGTTCCGTGGCGTCCGACAGGCGGTCGATGCGGCCGAGGCCGGCGGCGGCGAGCACCACGGCGTCGAGGTCGTCGTCCACCCGGCCGAGTCGGGTGTCGATGTTGCCGCGGATGTCGACGACGTCGAGGTCGGGGCGCTGCGCACGGAGCTGCGCGGCACGGCGGGGCGAACCGGTGCCGACCTTCGCGCCCTCGGGCAGGGTCTCGACGGTGGCGCCGTTCCGGGCGACGAGGACGTCACGGGCGTCCGCGCGCTTCGGCACGGCACCGATCGTCAGCCCCGGGTACGGCGCGGTCGGCAGGTCCTTGAGCGAGTGCACGAGCACGTCGACCTCGCCGGCGACCAGGGCTTCACGCAGGGCGCTGGCGAAGACACCGGTGCCCCCGAGCGACGCCAGGGAGGCACGGTTCGTGTCGCCCTCGCTCGTGACGGTGACGAGTTCGACGGGGCGACCGGCCGCCTTCGCCAGGCGGTCGGCCACGTCCTGCGACTGCGCGACCGCGAGACGGCTGGCACGGGTGCCGAGCCGGATCGGGGTCGGGCCGTCGGGCCCTGTGGCGCCGGGGTCGTCCACGGTCGTGTCGGTCACGGAGCGACGCCCGCGGCGGCGGGCTTGAACCCCGCTCGCACGTTCTCGCAGCACCCCGGACGGCACACGTCGTACCAGGGGCCGATGTCGGTCATGTGCGGGCGCTCGGCCTTGGGCGTGCCGTTGACGCGCTCGAGCACCAGGTCGACGAGACCGGACACGTAGGCCGGGTCGATGCCGGGGGTCTGCGTGCGGAGCGACCAGAAGCCGAGCTCACCGGCGGTCTCGGTGGCTTCCTCGTCGAGGTCCCACATGACCTCCATGTGGTCGCTGACGAAGCCGAGCGGGACGATCAGCACGGCACGCGTCGGGCCGCCCTTGAGGTCCTCGTTCATGTAGTCGTTGATGTCGGGCTCGAGCCACGGCTGCGTCGGGGGGCCCGACCGCGACTGGTAGACGAGCTTCCAGGCGGGCTTTGACGTGCCCTGCAGGTGGGCGTGCTCGGGCTGCTCGAGGAGCTCGGCCCAGGCCTGGTCGAGGACGACCTCGCCGACGGCCAGGTGCTGCGCCTCGTACGCGCCGTGCTCGTCGAACCCGCGGTAGTCGGGGCCCGAGCGGGCGGCGTCGGTCGAGGGGATCGAGTGCGTCGAGAAGAGCACCTGCAGCTCGGTCGCGACGTCGAGGCCCTCGTTCTCGGCGATCGCGCGGGCCATGCCGTCGCGGACGCCGTCGATGAACGGGCGGACGAAGCCCGGGTGGTCGAAGAACTGGCGGATCTTGTCGATCTGGATGGTGTCGATCAGACCGGTCTCGGTGAGCACGCGGGCGTAGTCCTCGCGGTACTGCCGGCAGCTCGAGAACGACGAGTACGCGCTCGTGGCGATGGCGACGAGCTTCGTGTAGCCCTTGTCCGCCGCCTCGGTGAACGCTTCTTCGAGGTAGGGCTCCCAGTTGCGGTTGCCCCAGAGGACCGGCATGTCGATGCCGCGCGACGCCAGCTCGGCCTCGAGCGCGGCCTTGAGCGCACGGTTCTGCGCGTTGATCGGGCTCACGCCGCCGAAGTGGCGGTAGTGGTGCGCCACTTCTTCGAGTCGCTCGTCCGGGATCCCGCGGCCACGGGTGACGTTGCGCAGGAAGGGGATGACGTCGTCCTGGCCCTCGGGGCCGCCGAAGCCGGCGAGCAGGATCGCGTCGTACGCGGTCGGCGTCTCGACGTGCTCGGGACCGGACGCCGCCGCGGGGGTGGCAGCGAGGACCTGGCCGTTCGTGATCATGCTGGTGTCGGTCATGACAGCACCTCCGGGAGTTCGGCGGTCGTCACGCGACGACCCGTGAAGAAGGGGACCTCTTCGCGCACGTGCATGCGCGCCTCGGTGTAGCGGAGGTCGCGCATCAGGTCGACGAGGTCGACGAGGTCCGGGCTCTCGAGCGGCAGGATCCACTCGTAGTCGCTCAGGGCGAAGGTCGCGATGGTGTTCGTGAGCACGCGGCGGTACTTCGCGCCGGCGATGCCGTGGTCGCGGAGCATCTTCGAGCGCTCCTCTTCCGGCAGCAGGTACCACTCGTAGGAGCGGACGAACGGGTACACCGTGATCCACGCCTCGGGGTCCTTGCCGCGCAGGAACGCGGGGGTGTGCCGCTTGTTGAACTCGGCCTCGCGGTGCATGGCCATGACGTGCCACACCGGCTCGGCGTCCTGGAACAGGCCGGTGCGACGGATCTCGCGCAGCACGGCCTGGATGGCCTGCGCGTCGTCGCCGTGCAGCCAGACCATGACGTCGGCGTCGGCACGGAAGGCCGAGACGTCGTAGAAGCCACGGATCGTGACCCCGCGCTCGGCGGCGCTGGCGATCACGGTGTCGAGTTCGGCCACGGCGTCGTCGCCGACGCGGTGGACCGGACCGAGGGGCCGGCGGAACACTGCCCAGAGGGCGTAGGCCGTCAGCAGGTTCGGGTCGATCCCGGAGTCCGGCTGACCGGTCTCGGCGGGTTCGGTGTGGGGGTGGTCGTTCGCGTGGGCGGGCGCGTCGGAGCTCATGGATCCATTGTCCTATCGGTTGCCAGGGTGTTGGCCGCCCCGCATCCGGTGGACCGCGCTCGGGCGGTCTACCGCCGTCGGAGCACCATCACGACGATACCCCCGACCACCGCTACGCCGGCTGCGAGACCGGCCAGGTAGGGCACCGGCTTCTCGTCGAGGCCGCGCTTGAACTTCGACGCCGCGATCCCGATCTGCTTCGGGACGTTGAGCTTGTCCTCGATCGCGTCGAGGGTGTCGAACAGCTGGGCGCGGGTCGCGGCGACGCGAGCAGCGAGATCGTCGTGCGGGTCGGTCACGGTTCCTCCGTCGGTGGTGCGGCTGTCGGGGCTGTCGGCGCTCAGGAGCGGCCGTCGACGTCCGGCTTGCGGCTGCCGTACTGCGTCGGCGGGGTCGGCTTGTTGCCGAGGCCCTTGACCGCGTTGATGTCGTCCTTCACGCTGGCGATCGTGCGCTTCGGCGTGATCGGCAGGCCCTTCTTCAGGCGCTTCCAGCCGATCAGGCCGAGGATCGCGGCGATGATCAGCATCACCACGGCCACCACCAGTGCGGCCAGCCACGCCGGCATCACGGTCGCGAGGCCCATCACGGCTGCGGTCAGCAGGACGCCGATCGCGTAGAGCACGACGACGAGCGCACCGACCAGCAGACCGGCTGCGAGACCGAAGACCTTCGCTTTCGCGAGCATCTCGGCCTTGAGCAGGTCGATCTCGCCCTTGACCAGGCCCTTGACGAGCTTCGGGACGTCGCCGACCAGGCCGAACAGCGAACGCGACTTGCGATCGCGGGTGTCGGTCATGAGGTGGTGGTGTCCTTCTTCTGGCCGACCTTGCGCACGGCCTTCTTGGTCGTCTCACCGATGAACTCGGCGACGTCCGGGGTCTTGTCGGCGATGAAGTCCTCGGCGACGTGCACGCCCTTCTGGACGCCGTTGCTGTTCCAGACCTTGCCGCTGACGGTCTTGATCTGCTCGTACCGCGCCCGTCCGGCTCGCGATCCCAGGACGTACCCGAGTGCGGCGCCGGCGACGAACAGGAGCTTTCCGCGCATGTGCGATTCCTCCGTGCATTGGTTGTGCGGTGGTCATGCACCGAACGGAATACGTCCGGCGGTCTCACCAACAGTAGCCCTCAGGGGCTGCGCGGTCCGCTCAGGAACCGATGATCTCGTCGGCTGCCGTCCGAGCGGCGGCGATGATCCCCGCGAGGCCGCGTCCGGTCGAGGCTTCGCCGATGCCGACGACGCCCTCGGCCAGCCCGGCCGCGGTGAGGTCCGGTCCGTACCAGCCGACACGTGCGGCACCGCTGACGCGGTCGGCCGTGATCGGCACACCGAGCAGCGTGGACGCGTCCTGCAGCGCACGGCTGCCGACGGGGTCGGTCGGGTCGACCGGGAGGCTCGTGGCGACGCCCGCGGGGTCCGTCGCGGTGGTCGCGTAGCTGAGCCGCAGGACGTGGCGTCCGTCCGCCACGTCGGCCAGCCACGGCCACTTCACCGTCGCGTGCGTGAGGGCCTTCGCCGACACGGCCTGCGCGTCCGGGTGCACGAGCATCCCGGTTCCGCGCGGGGCGGCGTCGAGCTCGGGCTGGTCGACGACGAGCGTGACGAGCTGGATGCCCGTCCGGTCGGGGGCGGCGGCACGCTCCGGGTCGGCGACGGAGGACAGGGTGTGCTGGGCCGGCAGCCGTTCGGTGGCGCCGTCGGCGCCGACGATCTCGACCGCGTGCGCCTCGATGCGGGTCGCCCGGGTGTGCAGCCGGACGTCCACCCCGTAGGTCGCCATGTCGGCGACGAGCTCGTCCACCAGGCGCACCGTCCCACCGCGGATCCCCTGCACCGGGGTGCCGGCGGCCGCGCGTGCCCGCAGCGACAGGACGGCCCGGGCGAGCGAGCCCTCGCGCAGGAGTGCGGCGCGCAGGCCCGGAGCCACCCGGTCGGGGTCGAGCTGGTCGGGGTGGGTGGAGTGCACGCCACCGGCGATCGGCACCACGAGGTCGTCGAGCACCCGCTCCCCCATGCGCCGGCGGACGAGTTCGCCGAGCGACGAGGCCTTGGCGCCGACCGGTGCCGGCAGCAGCGAGTCCATCTGGGCGCGCAGGCCGCCCTTCTGTCCGACCACGGCCAGCACGTCGGCGGCCATCGGGGTGCTCGGGATGCCGAGGAGCCCGGTCGCCGGGATCGGTGAGGTTCGGCCGTCGCGGGTCATCAGCCAGGCGCCGCGGGGGTCGGGGGCGACGACGTCGTTGCCGAGCCCGAGCTCGATCGCCAGACGGCCGACAGCGTCCGTGCGGGTGGCGAAGGAGTCCGCCGCCATGTCGAGGTCGATCCCGCCGACGGTGTGCCGACGGATCATGCCGCCGAGCTCACCCGAGGACTCGACGAGCACCACGTGGGCGCCGCCCTTGGCGAGGTCACGGGCGGTGACGAGCCCGGCGACCCCGCCGCCGACCACGACGACGTCGGTCACGCGCCGGCTCCGTCCTGCGCTGCACCGTCGTCCGCGCGGCCGTCGCCGAGCGAGTGGACCAGCTCGACCACCCGGGTCAGGACGTCCGGGTCGGTCTCGGGCGGGACCCCGTGGCCGAGGTTCACGACGTGGGCCCGTGCGGCGCCGCCCCGACGGACGACGTCGCGGACGTGCGCTTCGAGGACAGCCCACGGCGCCGAGAGCATCGCCGGGTCGATGTTGCCCTGCACGCTGACCCCGGTGCCGACGCGCTGGACCGCCTGGTCGAGCGGCAGGCGCCAGTCGACCCCGACCGCGTCGACGCCGACGGTGTCCGTGCCGAAGGTCGTCATGTCGGCCAGGACCTCGCCGCTGCCGACGCCGAAGTGGATGCGCGGCACCCCGAGCTCGGCGACGTGCGACATCGCCTGCGCGGAGTGCGGTGCGACGGACCGGACGTAGTCGGCGCGGGAGAGCGACCCGACCCACGAGTCGAAGAGCTGCGCGGCCGAGGCCCCGGCGAGCACCTGTGCCCGGAGGAACATCCCGGACACCTCGGCGGCCCACGCGAGCAGCCGCGACCAGGTCTCGGGGTCGGCGTGCATGAGCGTGCGGGCGCGGATGTGGTCCTTGGACGGGCCACCCTCGACCAGGTAGGCGGCGAGGGTGAACGGCGCCCCCGCGAAACCGATCAGCGGGGTGTCGCCGAGCTGCTCGACCGTGCGTCGGACGGCCTGCTCGATCGGGGCGAGGGCCGCGGGGTCGAGCTGCTCGAGGGCGTCGACGTCGGCGGGGGTCCGGATCGGCGACGAGAGCACCGGGCCACGACCGGGGACGATCTCCACGTCCACACCGGCGAGCTTGATCGGCACGACGATGTCGCTGAAGAAGATGCCCGCGTCGACCCCGTGCCGGCGCACCGGCTGCAGGGTGATCTCCGACGCCATCTCCGGGTCGAGGCACGCGTCGAGCATGGCCGTGCCGATCCGGAGCTCCCGGTACTCCGGCAGGGACCGTCCGGCCTGCCGCATGAACCACACCGGGAGCGTCTCCGGACGGTCACCCCGCAGGGCCCGTACCAGGCGGGAACCACTCGTCCGCCCTGATGCCAGGGGGTGGGAGTCGGGGAGGGATGTGGTCGTCGCTTCGGTCACCGGATGATTCTCCCATCGAGCGCGTTACCATTGACTACGTGCTCATCTGTCTCACGGCGTCGCATCGCAACGCCAGCTTCGATCTCCTGGAGCGACTGAGCATCGGTGCACCCGCGGCAGCCAGCCGACTCGTCACGGATGCCGGCGTCCTGGACGGTGCCGTGGTGCTCGCCACCTGCAACCGTTTCGAGGCGTACCTCGACATCGCGGGCGACGAGAGCGACTCGGCCGTCTCCGCCACCGTGCAGGCCGTGGCCGCCGCGAGCGACCTGGACGCCACCGAGGTCCTGGACTCCGTCAACGTGCTGGACGGCAAGGACGTCGTGCAGCACCTGTTCGCCGTGTCGAGCGGACTCGAGTCCGTCGTCGTCGGCGAGACCGAGATCTCCGGCCAGGTCCGGCGCTCGCTCGAGGACGCCCGGTCGAACGGCACCACCACCTCGGACCTCGAGCGCCTGTTCCAAGAGGCCGCGCACACCTCCCGCGGCGTCAAGACCCGCACCCGCATCGGCGCCGCCGGCCGGTCACTCGTGCGCCTCGGCCTCGAACTCGCCTCGTCGCGGGTCACCGACTGGGCCCGCACCCGCGTGCTGCTCGTCGGCACCGGCAGCTACGCGGCCACCACCATCGCCGCCCTGCGTGACCGCGGCGCCTCGAACATCCAGGTGTTCTCGCCCTCGGGCCGGGCACCCTGGTTCGCCGCCAAGCACGACCTCGTCGCCGCCCGCGACCTGCGCCAGGCCATCAGCGAGAGCGACGTCCTGATCACCTGCACCTCGAGCGAGGTCCCGGTCGTCGCACCGGCCGACCTCGACGACGGGGTCCGCCGCATCGTCATCGACCTCGGGCTCCCCCGCAACGTCGACCCCGCGGCCGCCGGCGTCGACGGCGTCGAACTGCTCGACCTCGAGACGATCAGCATCCACGCCCCGATCTCCGAGCTGAACGCCGAGTCCGAGGCCCGGGCGATGGTCGACGACGCCGTGTCCCGGTTCCGCGCCCAGGCGATGGAGCAGTCGACGACCCCGGCGCTCGTGGCGTTCCGCAAGCACGTGTTCGACATCCTCGACGACGAGATCGAGCGGGCCAAGCGCCGCGCGGACGCCGACGGCGAGTCCGTCGAGCACACCGAGCGGGCGCTCCGGCACCTGGTCGGCGTCCTGCTGCACCGTCCCTCGGTCCGCGCCCGTGAGCTCGGTCGCGCCGGTCGCGGCGAGGAGTTCGTCGGGGCGATCGACTCCCTGTACGGCGTCCGGCCGGAGGCCGAGCCGGAGCTGCCGTCGCCCGTCGTCCCGCTGGCCGACCGCACGGCACTGGACCCGACCGCCTCGGATCGCGACGACCAGGCGGACGCGAGCTGAGCCTCCAGGCCGCTCCGCAAGCACCCACGCTGCGCGTGAGTGCGCTGCTGCTGGTGCGTGACCGACGTGTCCTGATGGTGCGCGCCCGGGCGCGCGACGTGCTCTACCTGCCCGGCGGCAAGGCGGAGCCGCACGAGACCGACGTCGAGGCCGCCGTGCGCGAGGCGTACGAGGAGACCGGCCTGCGGCTCACCGCCGACGACGTCGACCCGTTCGGCGTCGTGCTCGAGCCCGCCCACGGGCAGGCTCCGGGGACGATGGTCGCGATGACGCTGTTCCTGGTCCGGCCGGGAGGCCCGCTGGACTCCGCCACGCCCGTCGCCTCGGCCGAGGTGGACGAGGTCGAGTGGGTCACCTCCGTCAACGCGGACCGCTGCCCGCCTGCGGGCGTGGAGACGCTCCGCCGCCTGGTGGCGGCGGAGCTGATCGACTGACCGTCAGGCGCAGAGCGACGACGCAGAGGAGCCCATGCTCAAGGATGAGTACTCATCCTTGAGCATGGGCTCGCTTCCGCTCGGGTTCGTCAGGCCTTGTCGGTGTCGGTGTACTCCCCGACCTCGCCGTTCTGGGCTGGCTCGGTCTCGCCGGGGATGTCCGAGTCGACGTACTCGCCGTCGGGTCCGGCTCCGTCGGGACGGGTCTCGCCGGGGATGTCGCTCGAGACGAACTCGCCGACGGGCTCCGTCGACTCGACGTGCTCCTCGCCCGGGATCTCGCTGTCCGTGAAGGCTCCGGCCCGGGGCTCGACCCCGTCCGCGCGACCCTCGTCGCCTCGTGCCTGTTCGTGCTTGCCCGTCATGTCCGACCTCCGCTGCTCGGGTTGCTTGCCTCGGAGTGTGCCCGTGGTCCCTGGACGCCGACCGAACCGGATGCGGCGTTCGGTGGTTGCCTGTGCACCATGCAACGCAGCAGCCGATCGAAGTTCCTGCTCGTCGTGACCGGGCTCGTCGCCGTCGGGACTCTGGCGGGGTGCGCCTCGGACGGGCAGCCCGCCGCGACCGAGACAGTCACGGCGCCCGCGCCGTCGCCGTCCGCGTCGGCGTCCACGCCGCAGTCGTCCGAGGAGTCCGCCTCGGCGGCACCGTCCTCCGGGTCCGGCTCGTCCGCCGGATCCGGTGCCACCGGCGAGGCTTCCGGCGACCGGTGCGCGGTGTCGTCGTTGGCCGGACGCATCGAGGCCGGCAGCGGTGGTGCCGCCGGCAGCGTCATCGTGCACCTGGTGCTCGAGAACACCGGGTCGACGACCTGCACCGTGCAGGGGTGGCCCGGCGTCTCGTTCGTCGGGGGTGGCACCGGCAAGCAGATCGGGGCTGCGGCGACGGCGGAGAAGAGCTCGCCGCACCCGACCGTGACCCTGGCGCCCGGCAAGACCGCCGTCGCACCGCTCAAGATCGTCCGGGCCGAGAACTACTCGGCGGGCGACTGCTCGCCCGAGACCCCGGACGGCTTCCGCGTGTACCCGCCCGGGTCGAAGCAGTCCCTGTTCGTGAAGGACACCGACTTCCAGGCGTGTGCGTCGGCCGATGCCTCACTGCTGTCCGTGCAGGCGTTCGTGCCGGAGGGGCAGGCGACCTCGTAGGCGTCGGGCACGATGGGCACCGTGACCACCACGATCAGCGACGAACGACCGGGCACCGACGAGCTGGTGGCGCTGTACGACGCCGTCGGGTGGACCGCGTACACGCAGGACCCCGCAGCCCTCACGGCGGCGATCGCCGGCTCCCACACCGTGCTGACCTCCCGCGACGACGACGGGCACCTGCTCGGCCTGGTCCGCACGGTCTCCGACGGCGTGACGATCGTGTACGTGCAGGACGTCCTCGTCCTGCCGTCCGCGCACCGGTCCGGCATCGGCGGCGCACTCCTCGACGCCGTCCTGCAGCGGTACGCCGACGTTCGCCAGACGGTCCTGCTCACCGACGCGGAGCCGGGGCAGCGGGCGTTCTACGAGTCACGTGGGTTCGTGGAGGCCCACGACGTCGAACCGCAGCCGCTGCGCTCCTTCGTGCTCCTGCGCTGAGCGACGGCGAGCGGCGAGCATCGAGCGGCGTGCGCCGTCAGCGACGAGCCGGGGCGTGTACGGCCTCGAGCACCTCGGTGCCCATGGTCCGCAGCGCCTCGACGACCGCCAACCGCCGCTGCAACGAGGCGTCGTCGAAGGTCACCGTCACGGCGTAGCTGACCGACGACCCGGGCCCCCGCAGGATCCCCGCCTCGGCCCGCACGCCGGTGCTCGACCCGGTGACCGCGACGACCTGCAGCCCGTGGTCGAGCGCCCGGTGCGCCAGGGGGTCGAGCCCGAAGGAACCGGCGACCAGGTTCAGGTCGCTCGCCAGGGACAACCAGCCGAGCACCCGGTTCGACACCGCCTCGTCGACGACCTCGCCGAGCGCCAGTCCGCGCATCACCCACGACAGCTCCCCGGTCGGTGCGACGGAGGCGTCGGGGGCGTCATCCGGGCCGCGGCGGTCCCGCACGCGGTCGATCAACGCCGTGCGCTCGATGCCCAGGGACTCCGCACGCTCCCGGACGGCGTCGATGCCCACGGTCGACAGCAGTGCGTTCATGGCCCAGGCGTCGGCGGTGGCCCCGACCAGGGTCGCCAGGTCGGGCACCTGCATGGTCGGCTCCTGCAGGAACTGCCACAGGCCGGCACCGGTCGCGGTGTCGCGGGCCATGCGCTGCAGGCGGTCACCGTGCAGGCGGCCGTCCTCGAGCTGGGCGGCGACCTCGATGAGCAGCAGGACGCGGCCCAGGCTCGCGACCGGCTGCACCAGGGTGTCGTCGATCGCCAGCAGGGCCTTGCCGCTGGAGGTGTCGATCACCGAGGCGCTGACCCCGGCACCCTCGAGCGCGAGGGCACCGAGGGCCTCGGTGGTGGCGGTGAAGCGGTCGTCGGACCGGCCGCTGTGCCGCCCACGACCGCGGCCGCCACCTGCTGGGCGGTCGTCCGGTCGCCGGCGGCGCGACGACCGGGCCGCGTCCGGCTCCGTCATCACCAGATCGCGACGCGCTCGGCGGGGTCGAGGTACATCGCGTCCTGCTCGGTCACGCCGAAGGTGTCGTACCAGACGTCGATGTTCCGCACGACCTGGTTGCAGCGGAACTCGTTGGGCGAGTGCGGGTCGATGCTCAGCAGACGAGCCGCCTCTTCCGGGCGGATCGCCATGCGCCAGGCCTGGGCCCAGCTCAGGAAGAAGCGCTCGGCACCCGTGAGGCCGTCGACGACCGGGGGCTCCTGGCCGTCGAGCGACAGCAGGTACGCCTTCCACGCGATCGACAGGCCACCGAGGTCACCGATGTTCTCGCCGATCGTCAGGGCACCGTTCACGTGGCTGTCGGGTACCTCGGTCGGCACCAGGGCGTCGTACTGGGCGATGAGGGCCTTCGTGCGTTCCTCGAACGCCGCGCGGTCGGCCTCGGTCCACCAGTTCTCGAGCTTGCCGTCGCCGTCGTACTGCGACCCCTGGTCGTCGAAGCCGTGGCCGATCTCGTGCCCGATGACGGCACCGATCGCGCCGTAGTTCGCGGCGGCGTCGCGGTCTGCGTCGAAGAACGGGAACTGCAGGATGGCGGCCGGGAACACGATCTCGTTGAAGCCGGGGTTGTAGTACGCGTTGATCGTCTGCGGGGTCATGAACCACTCGTCGCGGTCGATCGGCTTGCCGATCTTGCCGAGCTCGCGGTCGACCTGGAACGAGGCGACGGCGCGGACGTTCGCGACCAGGTCGTCGGCGAGGACGGGCAGCGCCGAGTAGTCGCGCCACTTCACCGGGTAGCCGATCTTCGGCGTGAACTTGTCGAGCTTGTCGAGCGCACGGGCACGGGTCTCGTCGGTCATCCAGTCGAGCGCCGTGATGCTCTGCCGGTACGCCTCGACCAGGTTGGCGACGAGGTCGTCCATCTTGGCCTTCGAGGTCTCGTCGAAGTGCTCCTGCACGTAGATGCGGCCGACGGCCTCGCCCATCGCGCCCTCGACCAGCGAGACGCCACGCTTCCAGCGCTCGCGCTGCTTGGGCGCACCGGTCAGTGCGGTGCCGTAGAACGAGAAGTTCGTGGCCGAGAACGCGCTCGTCAGGTACGCGGCGGAACCACGGATGACCTGCCAGCGCAGCCAGTCCTTCCAGACCTCGAGCGGCTGGTCGTTCAGCAGGTCGGCCAGGCCGGTGATGAACGAGGGCTCGCGCACCACGACGGTCTCGAACGCACCGGCCGGGGCGTCGATGGCCTGCCACCAGGTCTGCAGGTCGACGCCCTTCGCGAGCGCGGCGACCTCGGCCCAGGGCAGCTTGTTGTAGGTCTTCTGGCTGTCGCGCGTCGTGACGTTGTCCCAGTGCTGGGCGGCGAGCGCCGTCTCGAGCGCGATGACGTGCTCGGTGCGGGCGCCTCCGTCGTCGAGGCCGGCGAGCGGGAACATCGCCGCGACGAACTCGCGGTACTTCTCGCGGATGTCGGCGAAGCGCTCTTCGCGGTAGTACGACTCGTCGGGCAGCCCGAGGCCGGACTGCTCCAGGAACACGACGTAGGACTCGGGGTCGCCCGGGTCGTTGTCGACGAAGAGCTGCAGGAAGCTCGGCAGACCGAGGCGCTCGAAACGGCCGACGGCGGCGATGACCTCGCGCGTGGACTGGATCTCGGTGATCTCGGCGAGCAGGTGCTCGATCGGTGCGGTGCCGAGCTCCTCGAGCCGGGCTTCGTCGGTGAACGAGGTGAAGAGGTCACCGACCTTGCGCTCCTCGGTGCCGGGGGCGGCCTGCTGCGAGCGTTCGATGATGTCGCGCACGGCGATCTCGGCGGCTTCGGCCAGCACCGTGAAGGAGCCGTACCGGGCCTTGTCGTCGGGGATCGGCGTCGCCTCGATCCAGGTCCCGTTCACGTGGCGGTACAGGTCGTCCTGGGGGCGCACCGCGGGGTCGAGTTCGTCAGTGTGGATGCCGGAGGCACGTGCGACGTCGGTCATGCGGTCCACGATAGCCACCGACCCCATGGGGCAGGTCGATCCGGGTCGTCACCGGCACACGGCTGCCGGTACGGTCATCGCATGGGACTTCCGTGGAAGCTGCACGGAGACGGCAAGACCGTCTCCGCGACGACGATCGTGGCACCCGACGAACGGCTCACCTGGCCCCGGACGATCGGCCTCGGGGTGCAGCACGTCGTCGCGATGTTCGGCGCCACGTTCCTGGTGCCGCTGCTGACCGGGTTCCCGCCGTCGACGACGCTGCTGTTCAGCGGTATCGGCACGATCCTGTTCCTGCTCATCACGGGCAACCGCCTGCCGAGCTACCTCGGCTCGTCGTTCGCGTTCATCGCCCCGATCGGTGCGGCGACCAAGATCGGTGGCATCCCGCTCGCCCTGTCCGGCATCATCGTCGTCGGTGCCCTGCTCGCGATCGTCGGGCTCGTCGTGCACCTGGCCGGCGCCGGGTGGATCGACCGGCTGATGCCCCCGGTGGTCTCCGGCGCGATCGTCGCCCTGATCGGCTTCAACCTGGCTCCGGCGGCCCGCGACAACTTCACGGCGGCCCCGGTCATCGCGCTCATCACCCTGGCGGCGATCATCCTGGTCACCGTGCTGTTCAAGGGCCTGATCGGCCGGCTGTCGATCGTCATCGGTGTGCTCGTCGGCTACATCGCGGCGCTCATCGGCGGCCAGGTCGACTTCTCGAAGGTCGACGCAGCACCGTGGATCGGCCTGCCGGAGTTCACCGCTCCCGCGTTCGACCCCTCGCAGCTCGCGATCTACCTGGCGTTCGTGCCGGTCGTCCTGGCACTGGTCGCCGAGAACGTCGGCCACGTCAAGGGCGTCGGGCAGCTGACCGGCCGTGACCTCACGCCGCTCACCGGTCGCGCGCTCTTCGCCGACGGCGTCTCGACCGTCCTTGCCGGTGTCGGCGGCGGCTCCGCCACCACCACCTACGGCGAGAACATCGGCGTCATGGCCGCCACCCGCGTCTTCTCCACCGCCGCCTACTGGGTCGCCGCCATCGCGGCCGTCCTGCTCGGCCTGTCGCCGAAGATCGGTGCCGTCATCTCCTCGGTGCCGGCCGGCGTGCTCGGTGGCGCCACCACCGCGCTGTACGGCCTGATCGGCGTCATCGGCATCCGGATCTGGGTCGAGAACCGCGTCGACTTCTCGAAGCCGAAGAACCAGCTGACGGCCGGCATCGCCCTGATCATCGGGATCGCCGACTTCACGTTCCGCTTCGGCCAGGCGAGCTTCGGCGGCATCATCGTCGGCACCATCGCAGCGATCGTCGTCTACCACGTGATGGACGTCATCGGCCGGGCCCGCGGCACCGACGAACCATCGACCGAGGTCGCCGACCCCGCACACGCCGCCACCGGCGCTGTTCCCGCGGAACCACGCGCCGACTGACGCGAGTGGTCGGCTGGAACGCGCGTCCGGCCTGACGACGTGGGACCACCGGACTGGAGGCCCGTGGCGGTGCCGCCACGGGCCTCCAGTCCGTCCCGGCGCGCGCCGCGATCGGGAACCGGGTTCTGATCACCCAGACCGGGAACTTGCTCGATCCCATCTCCCGGAAGTTCGCCGGAGCTCGGGCTACGCGACGGCGACGATCTCGAGGAACGTCTGCTCCGTGACGATTTCGATGGTCTGGCCCGTGGCGGCGAGGTCCTTCGCTCGTTGGACCTTCCCGCTGAGGGAGGTTCCGGGGCGGAGCGTTGCGGAGTCGAAGCCGCCCATCACGACCAACGTGGTCTTCTTGGTCACGTTGCCCGAGACGACGGCTCCGAACGAAGCGACGAGCGTCTGCGCCTCGGTGCGGGTGTAACTGTCGAGGTCGCCAGAGAAGCACACCACCTCTCCGAACAGGGGGTGGGCCGGGTCAGCCTCGACGGCCGGTTGAGGAAGGTCGGCCTTTCGCTGGTACACACGGCCAGCTCGGTTGGTGCCCTTCGACCGGATTGGCACGGCAGCCCAGAGTTCGTCGACACTCTCGATGTGCTGCTCCTCAGCGATGCGCAGGATGATCAGCGCGCAGGCGAGCGAGTCAGCGCCGGCTTCGTGGTGATGGAAGTCAGGTAGAGCAAAGTGTTCGACGACCAGCGGAAGACGGTGACTGGGCAGTTTGCAGTGGTGCCGGACCACGGCGAGCGCATCGAGGAAGTTCAGTTGCGGGTCGGGTGCTCCTGTGAGCGAGTTGGCCGCGTTGTAGACGCCCTTGTCGAAGGGACTGTAGGCGACGACGGGAAGCCCGTTCGTCACGGTGCGCAGCTGCTCAAGGGTCTCGGACCATGTCGGGGCGCCGTCGACGTCGTCCGGCCCGATGCCGTGGAGGTACGTGTTGGTGAAGTCCAGCCCAGTGGGCGGTTCGACGTACCAGGACGTCGTGGACTGGACAGCCCCGTCGATGACCGTGGTGAGGCCAACGGCACAAACCGATGCACGGTCGAAGTTGGCCGTTTCGAAGTCGAGGGCAACGAAGCTCAGCGTCATGCCGGCAGCTTAGGTGAGAACGGCTCGTTCTTCGCTCCATCTGCCCCTCGACTGGAGTGTCCGGTGATCGCTCGAGCGTCACCGACAGTCGAGCGAGTGCAGAATGATCAGGGTTGGCTGCGCAAC
Source organism: Curtobacterium sp. MCSS17_005 (assembly GCF_003234225.2). Classification (NCBI taxonomy): domain Bacteria; kingdom Bacillati; phylum Actinomycetota; class Actinomycetes; order Micrococcales; family Microbacteriaceae; genus Curtobacterium; species Curtobacterium sp. MCSS17_005. Next base: position 116,508 of record NZ_CP126258.1, on the reverse strand, counting down.
GGGATGTGGCCCCACCAGCCCAGGCCAGCGGCGTCGAAATCGAGGATGTCGAGGTAAGCGCCAAGTGGTTCGCCGATGTTGAAGTCCGCGACCTCCTGTCCGAACTCCTCTGGAGTCGACTGGTCGCCGGTTGCGTAGGCGTCCGTGCGGTCGATCGTCGTCCACCGGTCGCGGATGATCCCGACGCGAGGACCTTGCCACGGGGAGTCGTAGACGACGCGGAACTCGTCAGCCGTGGCCCAGGCGTCGTGCACGACGACGCTTGCCGCCTCGGTTGGGCCGCCGTCACGGAGTTTTCGGAGGCATGCGAGCAGAGCCCGCTGACCCCATTCCTCGGCACGAGACGCCTCGAGTTCTGCGATCAGCTCAGCATGTCGAACGCTCTCCATGTGGCGAACGTATCAAGCGAACCGTCCGACGACGGACCTGGCCCCGATCGGTGCGGCGATGCTTCCGAAAGGTGCGCCGACGGAATCAGGCGTCCGCCCAAACTGGACGGTTCAAGAGCCAAGGGTGCCCCTCTGGGAGTCCGACGCGATCGCCGAAGGCGAGGTCTTCGAACCGCGCGGGCAACATGACCGGCACAGCAGCGGTCGGCTGGGCGAGCAGGTCCCACCGGGCCTCGTACCCGCTCCACACGCTGATGTGCACGCGAGACTTGTCGACACCCGCGTTCCGGGTTCCCGGAACCGCGTCGGGGTCCGTTCGCCAATCTTCATGCGCGATGAAGGCTGCAGCCGCAACGTGGTCTCGGGGAACGATGAACGAACGGGGCGCCGAGACGTAGTCGGACTGTTCCGGCAGGCTCACGAAGACGAACCACTCTCGATCCGAGCGCGCCGTCTGCTGCGAGTTCAAGCCGAGTGGGTAGTTCACATTGGAGGCTGCTCGAGCCGCTTTGACCTGCACCTCGATCGCGGGGCGCGAGAGGTCCTCGGTGTGCACGGCGAGGATGTCCGTCCGTGCGAGCCCATCGCGCGTCAGCGCGGCACCCCAACCCTGCCGAGCGAGCATCGAACACACCCAGTGTTCCCCAGCGGACTTCGTCATCTTGTTGTCGGCCATCAGTGCTTCCCTTCGATGTGGATGTGCCTATCGACAACGCACGGCGGCATGTTAGGGATTCTCACTTTCCAAGCGCCTGGGGACCCGGGCCGGGCCACGAAACGCGCGCACTCGGCATCGCCGACAGAATGGGTCGGTGCACCGACTGACGCGACCCGCTGTGACCGCTGAGCGGCGCGCGGTCGACCGCGACATCGTGCGGCTGGCGGTGCCTGCGCTCGGAGCGCTCGTGGTCGAGCCGCTGTTCCTGCTGACCGACACCGCGCTCGTCGGGCACCTCGGGGCGACGCCGCTGGCGGCCGTCGGGCTCGCGAGTGCCGTGCTGTCGACGGTGACCGGGCTGCTGGTGTTCCTGGCGTACTCGACGACCCCGGCCGTGGCACGGGCGCTCGGTGGTGGCGACCGTCGCGGAGCCGTGCACGCCGGCATCGACGGGATGTGGCTCGCGCTCGTGCTGGGGGTGGTGCTGGCGCTGGTCGGGTGGCCGCTCGCCGGGCCGCTCGTCGACCTGTTCGGCGCCTCGGCCGAGGTGTCGGCCGCCGCGACCGCGTACCTGACCATCTCCCTGATCGGGCTGCCCGGCATCCTGGTCGTGACCGCCTCGACCGGGCTGCTGCGTGGGCTGCAGGACACGAAGACCCCGCTCGTCGTCGCGACCATCGGGTTCGTCGCGAACGGGCTGCTCAACGCAGTCCTGATCTACGGTGCCGGCTGGGGCGTCGAGGGATCCGCCGCCGGCACCGTCATCGTGCAGTGGGCGATGGCCGTCGTCTACGTGCGCATCGCGGTGCGGGCCGCTCGGTCGTCAGGGGCGCCGCTGCGACCCGGCGCCTCGGGCGTCGCCCGGGCCCTGCGGTCGGGGGCCTGGCTGTTCCTGCGGACCGCGTCGCTGCGGATCGCGATGCTCGCGACCGTCGGGGCCGCTGCCGGGCTGGGGACCACCGGGCTGGCGACGACGCAGGTCGGGCTGACCGTCTTCTCGACGCTGGCGTTCGCGCTCGACGCCCTGGCGATCGCCGGGCAGGCGCTCGTCGGACACGGACTCGGCGGACGTGACCCGGAGCGGGTGGGACTGGTGACGCGACGGCTCGTGCTGCTCGGGATCGCCGGCGGTGTGCTGCTCGGGGTGCTGACCCTGGCGGTGAGCGGCGTGCTCGGGCCGGTGTTCTCGGACTCGCAGGCGGTGCGGGACGCCCTGCCCGTCGTGCTGGTGCTCATCGCCGTCGGGATGCCCGTCGCCGGGTACGTCTTCGTGCTCGACGGAGTGCTGATCGGTGCCGGGGACGCGCGGTACCTGGCCATCGCCGGAGGCGTGAACCTCGTCGTGTACCTGCCGCTGCTCTGGTGGGCAGGCGGGACGCTCGCGGGGTTGTGGGCCGCCTTCGCCCTCGGCTACATCGGGGTCCGGGCGGTGACGCTCGGGGTGCGGGCGCACCGGCGCGGCTGGGTGGAACAGGCGCTGGCGCGGTGAGCGGGCCTCCTGCTTCTGCGGCGCCGTCGTCTTCGGTGGCTTCGTCGGCCGTGCTCGCCACGGTCGGCATCGGGGTGCAGGGTGTCGCGAAGCTGCTCGTGACCGTCGTCGTCGGGCGGGTGTTCGGCACCGAGACCCTCGGACAGACCACGGCGCTGCTGTCGCTCTCGGTGTTCGTCGCGCTGCTCTGGCCGAACGCCGCAGGCAACACCGCCTCACGGTTCCTGGCGATCGCGCTGCGGGGCCGCCGCTCCGACGCCGCGGTGAACCGGCTGCTCGGGGTGTCCATGCTGGTGTCGAGCGCGGTGCTCGCGGCGGTCACCGTGCCGATCGCACTGGCCTGGGGCAACGGCCCCGGCATGGTGCTCGGTGGTGCCGCGGTCGTCGTCGGCTACGGCCTCTACTGCTACGCCCGCGGTGCGCAGCTCGGCTACGACCGGGCGCCGCGGGTCGCCCTGTGGGACTCGTTGACGAGCGTGCTGGCGCTCGCGTTGCTCGTGGTGGAGTGCGTCGCGCGGCTCGAGCCCTTCGTGCTGCTGCCCCTGGCCATCGGGTACACGGTGTTCGCGATCGCGTGCTGGCCGCGGGGCAACGGCTTCGCGCCAGCTTCGCGTGAACCCGCTACCGGGGTGCTCGGGTTCGCAGCGTGGAACGTGCTGGCGGTGGTGACCTCGAACGGGTTGCTGCAGTTGACGATGATCTCGGCGCAGGTGACGTCGTCGCCGCACGACGCCGGTGTCTACGCCGCCGCCTTCACCCTGGCGACACCGGCGTCGATGCTCGGGCAGGCGTTGGGGCAGGTGCTCGTGCCGGCGTTCGCGCACCGGACCGATGGTGGATCGTTGCGCTCTCGTGGGGCACTGCTGCTCGTCGTCGGGTTCGCTGCGGCATCCGCCGTCGTCTTCGGCCTGGTCGCCCTGCTCGCCGGGTGGTTCCTGCCGATCGTCTACCCCGCCGAGGGTGCCGCTGCCGTCGCCGACCTGCGGTACCTGATGGTCGCGGTGTGGGTGTTCACCGTTGGACTCGTGCCGGCGGCGTTGCTGCTCGCCGCTGGACGCTCACGCCAGGTCGCACTGGCCTCGGTCGCCGGGTTCGTCGTCGGCGCTGGGCTCATGGCGGTGCTCGGACCCGTCGCAGGTGTCGCGGGTGGAACCACGGGGTTCTTGGTGGGGAGTGCGGTAAATCTCGTTGCGGTGGTGGGGGTCGGGGTGCGGCGGCGCTGACCGCGACGCGCACGGGCGGCGTGTGCGCGGTGTGACGTTTGGCGCCCCGGAAAGAGAGTCGTTCTCGACCAGGTACCCGAGAATGCGCTGATCAGGATGCAGGAGCCTGACGTTTGAATAGGACCACCGAAAACGACTGGCCAGTGAGCAGGCGTCGCCTTACCCGCCTGGGAACTGAACATCAGCGCGAACCAGCGACCATGTGGCCAAGACGTACGAACCGCGGAGGAGCTAGAGGGCGACAAAGCACTTCATCATCTCGTGCTGAATGACGCGACCGTTCGTCGACTCAACCGAACGAAGGAGACGACCCTGAGGTGATATGGCCCCGAAAGGGAACTCATGGCGCATCAGTGTCGGCGTGGATGTCAGTCCGCTTGTACATCCGTCGAACGTGTTCCAAAACATCGTCGCTGCTGGTATGCGACATCGCGCCGCGAAGCAGCGTTGTCCAGCGGCTCGGTTTGACATCGTAGGGACGACGGGCTTTCGAGATGAAGGAACGTGCGCCTGTGACGATGACGCCGTGGCGTGCTCGCGAAATGACTACGAGGAGGATCCGCAGTTCCTCGGCCAGGTCGGCGGGTCGCTGCGCGAGGAAGCTTGGCATGTTTCCTTCGTCGAATCCAGGCACGAAGACCCAGTCGAATTGTTGGCCTTTCCCCAAATGTGCGTTCAGCAGATGGATCCCAGGAGAGATAGCGTCCGTGGCATCCTCGAGGGCTCGTAGCCGCGCAAGTGCGGCTCCGAGGGACCCGGATTCCGCGACAAGTTCGTCGACCTGCGTTAGCACCTCGGTGATGTCTGCGATTGTCTCTGAGTCAGCGATGTTGACACTTTCGAGCAAGTGTGTGCGCAGTTGCTCCATGCTCGCGTTAGCTCCGATGCGAGCAACAGCATCGTGGATTCGTTTGACCACAGCCGGATCGTCAATCGCGAGGTCCCACCTGGTCACTGGCGTGTCCGACGACGCAAAGGCCGCATCGACGGGTTTCCGCCGCCAGCCCGACCTGCAGATCACGCCGATTGTGGTCTCAGGCGCAAGACGCTGAATTTCTGCGGAAGCCGACCGGACAAACTCGGCTTCATCGGACCCGGTGCCGAACATGAACCCGGCCGCAACGCCACCTTCGAACCAGTGTTCGGGATCTACAGGTACGAGAGTTCTACCGCCGACCTCGGACGCCACAGCACCGAGGAGTCCGAGCACGTTTGGGGAAGAGCGATAGGAGGTTCCGAGGGTTAGCGGTTCGCCGCTGATCCGACGGAGCAACCGCTCGTTTTCGACGGGCCGCGCACCTGCCCAGCTGTAGATGCCCTGCAGTGGGTCTCCGACAATCGTGCGGTTGCAGTCAGCGGAACGGAGCACCAGGTCGAGTTGCTGTGGCGAAAGGTCTTGGAACTCGTCAACCATCACCGTTTGGAAGTGTGTTCGATACATACGCGCGACCTGCGGCACCCGGAGCAGTCGTTGAGCGTGACGCAGCAGGTCGTCGTAGAACAGCTGGCCCGATCGTTGCCGATGCTCTTCCACGAGCAAGCTTCGCTCATCGCCTCCGTCTCGAAGTCGTTCGAGGACTTCGGCGTCGCTGTACGGCCCGCGTTTTGCTTCGCCGAGCTCCCCATTGATCCGAGCCCGGACGTCGTTCGCCTCACGCTCGGTAAGCCCCTCGAGGTAGACGTCAACAACATCGTCCTGGGTCCGGTCGTTCGGAGGGTCGAAGTCGATCGGGATGCCGAGCGTGCGTCCATGGCAGCGGATGATCTCTGCACTATGTCCATGGAAGTTGTGCACAACGACGAAGCGTCGCTTTCGCTCGACTCCGAGGATTTCGATAAGTCGCCCGTTGAGATTCGCCTTGGCTTTGTTTGAGAACGTCAGCGCGAGAATTTGACGTCCCGCCTCGAGATCTGCGACATTTCGATGCGCACGGTGGGCGAGTAACTCGGTCTTCCCGCAGCCTGGCGGTGCGATCACGAGTAGATTGCGTCTGTCGCATCGAACTGCCCGTTCGAAGGCCTCGTTCCGCTTTATCATTCGACGGCTCGTCTTGCAAGCTCTGCGAGTAGCGCGTTCACGCTGTCCATCCGCGAGACCTCATCCCGATTCAGACGCTTGGCCACGGCCAAAGCAGCAGGAACCTTTCGATTGATTCGAGGTTGTCCACCACTCGTCCGGCAGTACTTCGCGATGCTGCTCGGTGTCAACGCCGCATCGTCGGCAACCCCGCACGCGGCTAGAAGCGTCTGCACATCCCGGGCCACTCCCGCGTCAATGAGCCGAGCGGTCATCGCCTCCGCGCCGAGGGCCCGGCAATACTCATCTTCGAGGTCGGCCTTCGAGACGAACACCGTGCGCTCAAGGACGTCGCGCGGACGACCGCCGACCGCACCGACCCATTTCCCCTTTTCAGCGTCATCGACCAGGCCCAGGACATCGATCCCGAAGCCCGATGGGCCGAGCAGCTTGTGAACGACCGGGAAGTTCTCAGCACCTCCCAGCTCGAACACCGTCGCCCCGATGCGATCCAGTGAGATCCCGAGGGCACGAGCTGCAGCTTCGACAATTAGGCGGTCCGCGACCCCCTCGACCGCGATGACGAACCGCGCTGTGAGTGCTTCGAGCATCCGAGGCGACCACCAGTGCGCTTGGACGCGTTCTTCGATCCTCGTTCGAGTCGGATCGAGGTAGTGCGACTCCCCGTTCGGATCGACGGCGATGACTTCCGTCGGGTCGAACTTTTGGACGATGTAGGGCGAATGGGTGACGATGACCTTCTGGTTTCGGTCCGAGGCAAGCAAGTCCGCTACCGTCCGCTGGCTAGATGGATGGAGGTGGATTTCCGGTTCGTCAATCGCGATAACGTTCGCTGCGCCCTCGGCCAAGTCGAACAGTGTCATGGCTATAAGTTGGCGGATACCGTCGGATTGCTCGGATATCGGGGAAAATCCGGATTCCGAACGGGTGAACAGTGACACTCCGTCGAGTACCGAGTCGGTTGGGTCCGCGACAGTGCGTACAGCGAGGTCCTCCGACGCAATGGTTCGCGGCATTGCATCAGACAGCCTCTCAGCCACCCCGGAGAGCAGCTCACCCAAGGGAACGCTCGTCGCCAGCATCGAATTGAACGAACTGAGAATCTCTCCAAGCGCCGACTTCTCGTCGCCGAGCTCGGGCTCGAGTGCGCGCAGCAACGTCTTTACCGCCCCCGCAGGGCTCTCCAACTGAGCTGCGGAGGCCTGACGGGCGGCTGGCAGATATCGCCATCCGATCGCGGCTAGCTGCTCCCGCGTGATGGGCCGCACCTCGCCACGTCCGGGGCTCCACCTCGTGATCAGAATCGATTCGGGGTCGTCGGGGTCCACCCGGACTTCGAGTCTGACCTCGAGCGCTTCCGCTTTGCTCGTGGCGTCGATGTCAATTTCTCGATAGAAGACCGCGCGCTCTGCCTCGCTAAATGCTACGAAATGAGCGCTGACAATCATCGGTTGCTCCGCATCCGCGAGGTCCTGCACCGATAGCGACTGGTACAACTGGGCAGCCGCACCGAGCGCCAGATTTAGTGCACGCAGAATGGATGTCTTCCCGACGTCGTTGGCTCCGACAACGACAAGATGGTTCCCAACAGGAACGTCGAGGTCGGCGACGCGCGAGTAGTTCTTGATGGTGATGCGCGACAGGCGCACGGTGCTCCTCGATCTCGGATAGGGGGACCGAGTCGTTGCTGACGGTCCTTCACTTCCTGCGTATGGTCGCATGCTCTCGAGCACTGGACGTGAAGGACACGACCGTTATCTCGCGCAAAGGAGGGTCTCGTGTTGGGAAGCTCTGCCGCGCCAGCGCCCCTCCCGCCTGAGGGACCTGACCCCGCAGCGCTGGCAGCGGCGCCGCCGAGCGCGAGCGCCGGCGCCACGAACAGCCATGCGGGGACGATGTCCGCTCGCGATGTAATCAGGTGATCTGCGCTACCCGTAAGGTCTAGCTGTGGAGCCGGTCATGAGTGCGAGTCAGGTAAACGACGTTCTTGGCTCGCTCGGCGGTGCGACGAGCGGTCTACTGGCGTGTGTCGCGGCCGCGGTCGGGGTCCTGGGCTTGGTTCGGGCAGTGCTTTCGGTTCGCAGCACTAAGTCGGAGCTTCAAGAGCTAGATGCGCGACTCAGGCAGGTTCGGAACTCGGAAACCATCGCCATGACCAAGCGGCGGGCGATCGAGATACCGGAGCTTCTAGAGCGCCCCGAGGGTGAGCCAGGAGGCAGTGTCCCCCAAAGCAGCTCGAAGCTCGAATCGGTTGGTCCCGAACCTACGGATCTTTCACTCGCAGCACTCTGGCCGGTCACGCAGGAGCGGATCGACACCTACCACAGCATTGTCACCAAGCAGGCCAGGAGGAGCTTCGTCTCCACCCAGGTCACTGCTGGGGCAGGGTTCGCAATCGTCCTGGGCCTTGGGGTTCTTGCTGCGACCGCCCCATCGTTCGCGGCCTCCGTGACCACGGCATCAGTAGGCGTGATTGGCGGGGCGCTTAGCACGTACCTGGGAGCTACATTCATGAAAGCCTCGGCCCAGGCCAACGCTCAGTTGCGAAGATTCTTCGCGCAGCCGATGGAGAACACGCGTCTTCTTGGCATCGAGCGCCTCATCGAGACGCTGCCCCCTGCTGAACGGTCCAAAGCGATTTTGAAAGTGATCGATAAAATGAACTTCACGATCGACGAACAGACCAGCGCGCAAGCAGACAGATGATGAGCCCCCGCCTGGTCCGTTGCGAACGCAGACCTACACGACTCAGACAGGCTCACCGCCGGAACGAGCTGTTCCAGCTCGACCGCACGGAACCTGTTCAGCACGCGACGGGTTCTCGGTATGCGGGATTCGGACGACGTGGGATCAGCGCGAAGGCGGCGGCCCCGTCGTGTCCCCCACCCGCAACTCCGACGTGAACGACGCCGGCTGTGGCTCCGCCCCCTCGAGCATGGCCAGGGCGGCACGTGCGGCGGCCTGGCCCTTCTGCACGAAGGGCTGCACCAGGGTGGTCAGGTGCCGGATCGGGGTGCGGTGGAGCAGGCTGTCGTCGACCGTGATGCCGTCGAAGCCGACGACGCTGACGTCCTCGGGGACACGGAGTCCGGCATCGAGGGCGGCCGAGATCACCCCGACGGCGATCAGGTCGCTCTGCGCGATGACGGCGGTGGGGCGGGGGCCGTCCGGAGCGAAGAGCTCCGTGCCGGCGAGACGCCCCTCCTCCACCGAGCTGCCGGCGGTCTCGATCGCGACGGCGTCCGGGTAGACCTGGCGCACACCACGCAGGCGTTCCAGCGTGGTGAAGGCGATGCCCTCGGCCTGCCGGGCTACGTCGATCGGTCCACGGCGGCGCGCGGCATCGAGGGGCAGGGTGACGACGGTGACGTCCCGGTGGCCGAGCCCCTGCAGGTACTCCGCAGCACGGCGTGAGGCATCGCGGTTGTCGAGCTGGACGGGGACGGCACCCTCGATCTCGTCCGCCTCGATCGCGACGACGGGGATCTGCCGACGCCGCAGCACCGCGACGGCCGGGTCGATCCGGACGTTGCACCCGACGAGCACGACGGCGTCCATCGGGGCGTCGACCAACGGGCCGGCACCCTGCTCGTCGTCGAGCGGACTCCGGACGAGCAACAGCGAGGCACCGGCAGCGCCGGCGACCTCGGCGATGCCGTCGAGCGTCAGGACGTTGACCGGATCACGGAACGCGTCACTCAGACGCTCGTCCATCACGACGCCGATGACACCGGAACGACCGCGGCGCAGGGATCGAGCGCGGGGATCGGGGCCGCCGTAACCGAGGTCGGCGGCAGCGGCGAGCACGCGGGCCTTGGCGTCCTCGGACACCGGGCCGAGACCACTGAAGGCGAGCGAGGCCGTCGACGGCGCGACCCCGGCAGCACGGGCGACCGCTGCCAGCGTCGGGCGCGACGAACGGGTGACGCCGCCGCGGGAAGGCGACGCGCCGGGTCCTGTTGCCGGTTCGTCCATCGCCCGTTAGCGTAGCCGGAACGAGCAGTCGAATCGATTCGACAGCCGCAAGACCAGCACCGACACGCACCAGAACGCGCAGCACCGAGCGCGCCGCAGCACGATGGGAACCACCATGACGACGCCGTCCACCCGCACCGTCCCGACCACCAAGGCCTGGATCATCGCGGTGTTCGTGGTGTTCACCCTGTCCGGGCTCGACATCGCGACGTGGCTGGGCCGGATCCCGAGCGTCCGCGACTCCCTCGGGGCGAGCACGTTCGAGATGGGCCTGCTCGTGCTCGGCATGGCCGTCGGCTCGATCGGCGGTCTGACCTTCGCCGGGCACATCGTCGCGAAGCTCGGTGCCCGTCGGGGCGTGCAGGTGGCTGCGGCGTGCCTGGCGGTCGGGATGATCTTCGCGGGGGTCGCGGTCACGCTCGGGTGGGGCTTCGCCGCCATCTGGATCGCGCTCATCGCGTTCGGCTTCGGCAACGGCCTGTGCGACGTGTCGATGAACGTCTCCGGCGCCGCCGCCGAGAAGGCCGGCGGGCGCACGATCATGCCGCTGTTCCACGCCGCGTTCAGCCTCGGCACGCTCGCCGGTGCAGGCCTCGGTGCGCTGGCCGAGCGGTTCGCGATCCCGGTGTCGTGGCACTTCATCGTGCTCGTGGTCATCACGAGCGCCGCCATGCTCGTCGCGGTCACGAAGTTCCAGGACGAGCACCGCTTCGAGCAGCCGGTGTCGACCGACACCAGCCCGGTCGCGACCCCGCTCACCCGCTGGCAGGTCTGGGCACAGCCCTCCACGCTGCTCATCGGCGTGATCGTGCTCGGCATGGCGCTGGCCGAGGGGTCCGCGAACGACTGGCTGCCCCTCGCGATGATCGACGGCCACGGGCTCGACAACGCCGGCGGTGCCGCCGTGCTGACGGTGTTCCTCGCGGCGATGACCGCCGGCCGCGTCGCCGGCAGCCCGCTGATCGACAAGTTCGGTCGCGTGCCGATCCTGCGCATCAGCGCCGCCGTCGCGGTGGTCGGCCTCGGCATGCTCATCTTCATCGACAACGTGCCGCTCGCGATCGTGGGCGTCGTGCTCTGGGGCCTCGGCGCCAGCCTCGGCTTCCCGATGGGCATGTCCGCTGCGGCCGACGACCCCCGCACCGCGGCCGCCAAGGTCAGCGCCGTCGCGACGATCGGCTACGTGGCGTTCCTGGCCGGACCGCCCCTGATCGGGTTCCTCGGCGAGGAGATCGGCCTGCTCGGTGCGCTGCTGATCGTCTTCGTGTTCATCATCGCGGCCGGACTCGCGTCGGGTGCCGCTCGTGAGACCGGCGCCGCCGCCCGCCCGACCCGCCGTTCAGGCGACGTGGACGGCGGAGGCGAGCCGCGCCTCCAGGCCGACAGCGCAGCCAGCGCTGCCAGCGCAGCCAGCGCTGCCAGCGCCCGCGACAGCAGCGACGACGTCGACGGTGGCGGTGCCCGCACCGACGTGCCGTCGGCCCGGAGCCACGACGCCGGTTAGGCTTCCGGGGTGCGTCTCGTCATCGCCCGGTGCTCCGTCGACTACGCGGGCCGGCTCTCAGCCCACCTGCCGCTCGCGACCCGCCTGCTCATGCTCAAGGCGGACGGCTCCCTGCTCGTGCACTCCGACGGCGGCAGCTACAAGCCGCTGAACTGGATGAGCCCGCCCTGCTCGATCGAGATCACCGAGCCGGACGAGGAGCAGTCGGTCGCCGGCATCACGCAGGTGTGGACGGTGACGCAGAAGAAGACGCAGGACAAGCTCATCGTCTCCCTGTACGAGGTGGTGTCCGACGAGACCCACGACCTGGGCGTCGACCCGGGCCTGGTGAAGGACGGGGTCGAGGCGCACCTGCAGCAGCTCCTGGCCGAGCAGATCGAGCTCCTCGGTGACGGCCACACCCTGGTCCGCCGCGAGTACATGACGGCGATCGGGCCGGTCGACATCCTGGCCCGCGACGACGCAGGGGCGAGCGTCGCGGTCGAGATGAAGCGCAACGCCAACATCGACGCGGTCGAGCAGCTCACCCGGTACCTCGAGCTCATGAACCGCGATCCGCACCTGCGCCCGGTGCAGGGCGTGCTGGCGGCGCAGACGGTGGCACCGCAGGCACGCACCCTCGCCGAGGACCGCGGCATCCGCGTCCTCGTGCTCGACTACGACGCGATGCGCGGCATCGAGGGCGGCCACACCCGCCTGTTCTGACCCGCGTCGGGCCGTCCGGCCTGGAGGCACGGCGCACCCCCGCCCCGCCGCCGACGGATCCCGGATGGTCGCCGCCACGGCCCGGCTAGGGTGGACAGGACATGACCAGCCCGTTCTCCGCCATCCTGTTCGACCTCGACGGCACCATCAGCGACTCCGCGCCGGGCATCCTCGAGAGCCTGACGCACACCTTCCGCACCGTCGGCGTCCCGGTGCCGGACCACGACACCCTGATGTCGTTCGTGGGCCCGCCGATCATGGACACGTTCCGGAGCGCGATGGGCATGGACGACGAACTGGCCGACCGCACCCTCGCCGTCTACCGCGAGCACTACTTCTCGCACGGGGCGCTCGACTCCGAGATGTTCCCGGACATCGACGTCGTGCTGCGCACCCTGCACCAGGCGGGGCTGCCGATCTCGACGGCGACGAGCAAGCCAGAGACGCCGGCGACCTACATCCTCGAGCACTACGGGCTCACCGGGGACATCGACATCATCACGGGCGCGAGCGACGACGAGGTGCGGTCGAGCAAGGCCGACGTCGTCGAAGAGGCACTGCGACGCCTCGAGGCCCACGGCTTCGACACCAGCCGCCCGGTGCTGATCGGCGACCGGAAGCACGACGTCGAGGGCGCCACCGTGCACGGCGTCCCGGTCGTCTTCGCCGAGTGGGGCTACGGCTCCCCCGACGAGGCCGAGGGCACCATCGCCCGCGCCGCCACCCCGCTCGACCTGCTGCCGATCCTGCTGCCGTCCGCGACGCCGTCCGCGACGCCGTCCGCATGAGCGGCGACGTCGCACGCCGGGGCCTCCGCGGTGCCGCCTGGCTGCTGCCGGCGGCAATCGTCCTCATCGCACTGAACTTCCGCGGTCCGATCGTCGCGACCGCCCCGGTCATCGGGGACGTCCGCGCCGACCTCGGCCTGACCGCGACGATCGCCGGGCTGCTGACGACGATCCCGGTGCTGTGCTTCGCCCTCGCGACGCCGTTCGCCAGCTGGGTCATCGCGAAGGCGGACCCCGAGCGCGCGGTCTCGCTGTCGCTCGTCATCGTGCTCGCCGGCACCGTCGTGCGCTCGATGCCCTCGTCGGCGGCGCTGCTGATCGGCACCGCGGTCATCGGCATCGGCATCACGATCGGCAACGTGGTGATCCCGGTGGTCATCCGGCGGGACACCTCGCCGGAGCGCGTCGGACTGGTCACCGGCGTGTACACGTCGGCGCTCAACGTCGGGTCGATGATCACGTCGCTCGGCACCGCTCCCCTGGCCGCCCTGTGGGGGTGGCCGGTCGCCATCGCGATCTGGGCGGTCTTCGCACTCATCGCCGCCGCGGCCTGGACCTACGCGGTCGGTGCTCGCGCCGCATGGCGACGCCCGCTGCCCTCCGAGCGGGACGAACCACTGCCCGTCACGGGCCCGATCGACCAGGTGCTCGACACCGGGGCGATCCGGACCGCCCGTGCCGCTGAGGCCGCACGGGTCGCCGCCGCCGAGCCCATCCGACCGGCACGACGGCTCATCACCTGGGGCCTGACGCTCGCGTTCGGTGGCCAGGCGTTCTCGTACTACGCCCTCACCGCGTGGATCCCGACGCTGCTGCACGACGAGATCGGGTTCTCGAAGGCGTCGTCGGGCGCGAGCTCGTCGGTGTTCCAGATCCTGGCCGTCGTCGGGGCGCTCGGTGTCCCGCTGCTCGCGACCCGGTGGCGTCCGGCGGCGATCATCGCCCTGGTCGGCACGCTGTGGCTGGCGATGCCGCTCGGGCTGCTGTTCGCCCCGCAGCTCTGGTTGCTGTGGTCGGTGCTCGGCGGCGCAGCCCAGGGCGGTGGCATCACCGTGATCTTCATCGTCATCGTGCGGATCGTCTCGAGCGACGCCGACGCCCGACGGATGTCCGCGTTCGTGCAGGGCGGCGGGTACCTGCTCGGGTCGGCCGGGCCGCTCGTCGCCGGTGCCCTGCACGGTGCGACGGGGAACTGGACGGCGCCGCTGCTCGTCGTGCTCGTCGCGGTGCTCACCCTCGGTGTCGTCGGGACGTTCGCCGCGCGACGGGTGTCCTGACCGAGGACGTCGGCACGTGCGCCGCTTCGTGAGCAGGAACGGTCGGGTGCCCGGGGCCGACCCGACACCTTCTGCTCACCAAGCACGGCCTGCTCACCAAGCACGGCGCCGGGTCAGCTCGTGGCGAGCACCTCGCGCAGGGACATCGGCGGACGCCCGGTGATGCGCTCGACGTCGCCGGACACGTGCGCGAGCGCCCCCTCGGCGATGGCCGTGTAGGTGCTCACCCAGGCGTCGGCCTGCCACGGCTCCGGGTTCCACTGCGCACGTGATGCGTACGCCTCGTCGAGGGTCTCCGGGTGGTAGCTGACCGTCCGGCCGCGGACCTCGGACACGATCGCCGCCGCCTGGGCCAGGGTGATCGCCTCGGGGCCGGTCAGCTCGTACGTCTGGTCGCGGTGCGCGTCCGGGTCGTGCAGCACCGCGGTCGCGACGCGGGCGACGTCGGCACGGGCCACCGCGGCCATGGCGCCGTCGCCGGCCGGGCCGCGGATCACGCCGTCCTCACCGACCAGGTCCTCGACGAAGTCCAGGTAGAAGCTGTCGCGCAGGGACGTGAAGGCCATCCCGCTCTCGCGGATCGCCTGCTCCGTCGCCCAGTGGTCGCGTCCGAGCGTGAAGGTCGCGTCGGGAGCCGCGCCGAGGAACGACGTGTAGACGACGTGCCGCACGCCTGCGTCGGCGGCCGCGGCGACGAACGCCCGGTGCTGGTCGAGGCGGTCCTGGGCCTCTGCCGCCGAGACCATGAGCAGCACCTCGACGCCCTCGAGCGCCACTCGGCTCGCGTCGGCGTCGGCGAAGGTCGCGACGGCGACCTCCGTGCCGGGCAGCTCCGGCGCACGCGAGGCATCGCGCACGAGCATCCGGAACGGCACGGCGTCCGCGGCGAGCGCCGCGCTCACGGCGCCCCCGATGTTGCCGGTCGCTCCGGTGATGGCGATGGTCATGGTCGCTCCTCGTGTCGGTGTCGGTGTCGGTTTCGGTGTCGGTTTCGCGTCGCGTCGCGTCGCGTCGGTGGTCACGTCCACACCGTCCTGGAGGCCCGGATCACCGTGGGCGCGACCCTCGCGGCGTTCACGCCGTCCACCTCCACCGCCCACGCGCGCGCAGCGTCGTGGTCGCGGCCGTGCCGCATGTGCCGGCCGACCAGGCGGTCGAGCCGCACGTCGTCGGCGACGGCGCAGAACCAGGTCTCGGTGAAGAGCGTCGGCAGCGCCGACCACGGTGCGGTGTCGTCGAGCAGGTAGTTGCCCTCGGACACCACGAGTCGGGCGGCGCGGGGCACCGCGATGCTGCCGGCGACGGGTTCGTCCACGCAACGGTCGAAGTCCGGCGCCCACACCACGTCCTCGTCGGCGGCGACGAGTCGGCGGACGAGCGCGACGTAGCCGTCGGCGTCGAAGGTGTCCGCCGCGCCCTTGCGGTCGTGCCGGCCGAGGGCGTCGAGCGCCGCGTTCGACAGGTGGAAGCCGTCCATCGGGACCTGCACCGCCGTGCCTGCACCGAGGCGTTCGTCGACTGCGGTGACGATACGGCGGGCGAGCGTGGACTTGCCGGCGCCCGGTGCTCCGGCGATCCCGAGCACCGTGCGCTCGCTCGAACGGGCCAGTTCGACGGCGCGCTCGACGGCCTGGTCGACGGTCGTGCCGGAGTCGCTCACGGCTTCATCCTCGCAGAGCGCACCGACGCCGGGCCGCGGTGGTTCACTTGCCGCATGGTCGATGCGACGAGGGCGTTCAGCGGGTTCTCGGTGCGCGACGTGCCCGAGGCGAAGGCGTTCTACGAGGACGTCCTGGGGGTCGAGGTCACCGAGGACCACGGCATGCTCTTCCTGCAGCTCGGCGGCGGACACCAGGTGCTCGTCTACCCGAAGGACCCGGGTCACGAACCGGCGGCCTTCACGGTGCTGAACTTCCCGGTGCCGGACATCGACGCCGCGGTCGACGAGCTCACCGCGAAGGGTGTCGTGTTCCTGCAGTACGAGGGGATGACCGACGACCGGGGTGTGAACCGGAAGGGCGGCCCGCTCATCGCCTGGTTCACCGACCCGTCGGGCAACGTCCTCAGCGTCATCGAGGAGTGAACATGTTGTATTCCGAAAGCTCGCTTCGGCGCTGCTGATCGTCCTACCGTCCTCTCACCGACGAGAGGACGGCCATGACGAAGGTGCTGGGACGGCATTGGACCCGCGAGGGGCTCCTCGCCGAGCGCGAACGAGTCCGCGCAGAGTGGAACCTGGACGAGCGGGAGTTCGCGCCGACCGAGCAGTGGCGCGACCTGTTCACCGACGAGTACCTCGCACAGGACTGGCTGGACAGCATCTCGTTCCTGCTCGGTGAGCGATGACCGAGCAGGCCGCGTCGGCAGCGCAGCAACCGGCTCACGTCCCGCCGCAGTTCGCCGTCCTGACCGCTGGGTGATGCGGTCAGCGGGAGAGGGCACCCGCCCAGCCGAGGGCGATCGGCACGAGCAGGCCGTGGCGGTGGTGCGGGAGCTCGGCGACGGGGATCCACCGCGACTCGTCGGTCGAGCCGTCGAGCTCGTGCCGCAGGGCTCCCCCGGTGATGGTCGCCCGGAACACGACCTGCACGGCCTTCATCGGGCGACCGTTGGCGTGGATGCGGCGCTCTGCGGGGACGATGTGGTGTCGGACCCCGAGCAGGGCACCGGCCTGGGACTCGTACCCGGTCTCCTCGCGGATCTCGCGCACGACGGCCTGCTCGACGGTCTCGTCGAACTCGACCCCGCCGCCCGGCAGTGTCCACGTGCCCGCGTCGGGGTGACGCAGCTTCGCCAGGAGCACGCGGTCACCGTCCGTGATCACGCCGTAGGCGGCGAGCCGGGTGTCGTAGTCCGTGTACTCCATGGGCCGACCATGCCAGGTGGGTGCACCGACGTCTGCCAGCCGCGCCGGGCCTCCAGGCCGTGGACCGGGGTGGGGCGGAGGCTCCACCAGCCCGCCACCGGTCACGACCCCCCGCGTCCCGCACGCCGAGCGGTCACAGACCGTCGGCCCCGCCGCCCGCAAACGACGGAACGTGACCACGCGACGCTGCACGCGCGGGGAGTCGTGACCGCTCGCCGCTCGGGGCCCCGGGCCCGCATGCTGCCGACCGGCCCGACGTGCGCGCCCGACCCGGATCAGGCGTCGACGCGCGCCGCCGCCCAGCCCACGCGCATCCGGGCGACCGCCCGGTCGAAGGCGCTGAGCGGTTCCCCGTCGTCCCGGATGACGGACTGCAGCTGGAGCCCCTCGTACAGGGCCATGAGCTGCTCGGCGGCGTGCCGGGGCGAGGCGCCGCGGGGCTCCCGGCCGGCGACGACGTCACGGACCAGGGCGAGCGTGACGTCCTCGAACGCCCGTGTGTACTGGGTGCGGAACCATCCGGCGGCGGGGTGGTCGGGGTTCGAGGCGGCGCTGAGCACGGCGACCCGGAGGCGCACGAGGGCTGGGTCCTCGACACCCGCGGCGAGCCGGGCACGCAGGTAGGCGACCGTGCCGTCCCGCTCCGCGATCGGCCAGAGCTGGCGCCGGCTGCCGTTGTTCCACTTGTCCATGACCGCGACGACCAGGAGTTCCCACATCGGGTACGCCCGGCGGAACTCGTCTGTCGTGACCCCGGCACGCTCGGCGACCTCGTCGGGCCCGACACGGTGGAAGTCCCCGGCTCGGTAGGCACTGATCGCCCCGGCGACGATGCGTGCGCGGAGGTCGACATCGGTCGTGGGCATGCTGACGATTGTGCGGGGCCGGTCAGCGGCCCGCGACCGCCAGTTCAGGGGGCGCGGCCACCGTCGCCGGCTCCCGGTCAGCCGCGGTCGAACGTCAGCGTCTCGTCGTCGGGGGCCCGGACCTCGCCGGTGCGGGCGAAGTCGGCCCAGATCGCCCGGAAGGCCCGGCCGCGGCGTTCGACCTCGGGCCAGTCGTGTTCGGGGACGAACCGGGTGCCGGCCCAGGCCTCGCGGCCTCCCAACAGCAGCGGCAGGTCGCTCATGTGCACGGCTCCGGTCGGGGCGCTCGTGACACCGCGGTGCAGTCGGTACGAGGTCGCCCGACCGCCAGCGCACCGGTGCCGCTCGGTGAACCGTCGGGCGTCGCGCCCGTAGATGACGTCGGACAGCGGACGCACGACCCACCACCGCAGGGCCGACCGCAGCACCCGCGACCGGGTGACCCGACGCAGGCCGGGCACGAGCGGCACGTACATGCCGGCCTCGTCCGAACCGGACCCGATCAGGACGTCGACGTCGGGCGCGACCCGGCTCCACGCGGCGTCGAGGTCGCGCTCGGCGGGCAGCGGCGCGAACCCGTACTGGGTGCCGAACGGCATGCCGGCGGCGAGTCCGTACGGCGCGGCGGCCCGGGTGCCGAGCGCCTGACGGTCGAGCAGGTCTTCGAGCGGGGTGTCGGCGTGCACGGTGCCGACCGCCCGGACCATCGCGCGGTTCATCCGTGCCCGACGGCGGGACAGCCCGAGCGGAGCGCTCTGGATGATCGCGCGGCGGAAGAGCCCTCCGGCGCCGGCGCTGATCATCAGGTGCGCGGCCGCGTCCCCGCCGGCCGACTGCCCGAAGACGGTGACGAGGTCGGGGTCGCCGCCGAACGAAGCGATGTTCGCGCGCACCCAGCGGAGCGACTCGACCAAGTCGAGGAGCCCGAGGTTGGCCGGGATCGTCTCGCCGTCACCGAGGAACCCGAGCACGCCGAGCCGGAACGTGACCGACACCACGATCACGCGCTGCTCGGTCACCAGGTCGCGGGCGTCGTAGATCGGCAGATCGCCGCCGCCGATGACGTACGAGCCACCGTGGATCCAGACCATCACCGGCAGCTGCTCCCCCGGACGTGCGTCCGCCGGCAGTGTGATCGAGAGCCGCTGGCAGTGCTCGTCGACGACGACGTCCCCGACGTCGCCGAGCAGCTGGTCGACGAACTGCGCGTGCGGCTGGGGTGCCACGGGCGAGGGCGTCGAGGCGTGCAGCTCGCCCTCGAACGGTGGCATCGGCTGCGGCGGGGCGAACCGTTCGGCCTGCGCGTATGGGATCCCGAGCACCCGCACCACGTCGCCGTCGACCGTCCCGACGATGCGGCCGGCGGGGGTGTCGAACGGGGCGGGCGTGGCGTCGAGCATGGGGTTCACGGTATCGGTGCGGCGACGACACGAGCGGACGTGACGGAGGCCGCCCCGATGCGATCGGGACGGCCTCGCTCCGGCTCGGGGAGCCGGGTGCACGTGGTGCTCGGCGTCAGTTCGAACGACCGTTGACGTCGCGTCGGTCGTCGTCGTTCCAGTCGGGCTTGCGCACGCCGGACTTCGCGATGCCGCGGCTGACGACGTAGGCGGCCGTCACGATCGCGACGTACAGCCAGGCCTGGTCGGCGCCGAAGCCGGTGTGGCCCTCGTCTGCGTTGTCCACGACGGCCGACGCGACGAGGATCGCGATGGACACGACCAGCCAGGCGTAGAACTCCGTGGTCTTCAGCGCGGACTTGGTCTCGTTCCACGTGGCACGCACGACCGAGTCGTTCCGTGCGGGACGTCCTGCAGTGTTCGACATGGTCACTCCTTCTGATCTCCGCCACCGGGCTTCGGTGGCGCCGTGTGCAGAGATTTGTCTCGCTCGGCTGATTACTCGCCCAGTTTGGGTTCTCAGGAAGGGGGTGGAACATGGCGTTTGTCCACAGAACGCCAGGACCGGACGGGGCGACGATGCACGACGAGGACCACCCGCAGCGCGGATTCGATGTGTTCGAGCGGCAGCCGCGCACCACGGAGGGTGCCGCCGCCATCGCCAGCCTGCAGGCGCTCAGCGACAGCGTCCACGAGGCCGACGAGCAGGCGCTCCGCACCCTGGGGATGTTGCCCGTCGATGCGCTCGCGCTGCGGCACCTCGTGCTCGCGGACCGGGACGGACGGCTGGTGAACCCGACGCAGCTCGCGCGGGTGTTGCGGCTCTCCACCGCCGGGATCACGAAGCTCATCGACCGCCTGGTGCGTGACGGGCGGGCGGAGCGGCGGGCGAACCCCGAGGACCGCCGTGGCGTCATCATCACGGCGACCGGCTCCGCCGAGCAGGACCTCGCACGTGCCTACGGGCACATCCACGCTCCGCTGATCGAGACCATCGACGCGCTGAGCGTGGACGAGGCGACGGCGGTCCGCCGGTTCGCCTCCCGCCTCGCCGAGGCGCTCCGGCAGGAGCTGCCCTCCCCCGGCACCCCCTGACGCCGGCCCGGCGCGGTGGGTCGGTGGCAGCGACGGACTGGAGGCCCGTGGCGGCATCGCCACGGGCCTCCAGTCTTCTTTTTGTCGCGTTGCGCGACGGGCGCTACCGCACCCGCTTGATGGGGATGACGACGAGTGCGCCGATGATGGCGATCGCGCCGGCGGCCCAGCACATGAGCGTGTAGTTGTCGGCGGCGTCCCCGGACCCGATCTTCAGGAAGAACAGGGCGACGGCCGGGGCGAGCGACTGCGGCAGGGCGTTGGCGATGTTGATGACGCCGAGGTCCTTGCCGGGACGGTCCGCGTTCGGCAGGACGTCGACGACGAGTGCGGTGTCGATCGCGGAGTAGATGCCGTACGCGAAGCCCATGATGACCTCGGCGACGTAGAAGCCGTTGACCGTGTCGGCGTGCGCCAGCACGATGAGTCCGACCGCGAACATCGCCGTGGAACCACCGACGAACACCTTGCGGCGACCGAGCTTGTCCGAGGCCCAGCCGGACAGCGCCGCACTGACCAGCAGCGCGATCGTGTAGAGCAGCACACCGAAGGCGACGGCGGCCGTCGCCTCCTTCGCGCTCTCGATGCCGAGGTGCTGCTCCATGTAGAGCAGGCGGTACGTCGTGAACATGAAGGTCGCGAAGATGATGAGGAAGCGCGACCACCACGCGAACGCGAAGTCCGGGTTCTTGACCGGGTTCGTCCAGAACGACGCGATGAGGTTCAGGAACGTGAACTTCTTGAGCTTGTAGGTCGGCAGGTCGTCCCGCGCGACGACGGCGTACACGGCGACCAGGATGATCGCCAGGATGCCGGGCGCGATGAACAGCACGGGCAGGTTCGCGACGAAGAAGACCGACAGGTAGGTGCCGGCGAGCACGGCGATGTTCTGCGCGAGCGCGATGATGCTCGAGGACCGGCCGCGCTGCAGCTGCGGCACGTTGTCGGCGAAGCTCGCGAGCAGGGTGGCGAGCGTGGCGTTCGCGGCGAGCTGGGCGAGCAGCCAGGCCAGCGTCAGGTTGAGGACGTCCGGCGAGTAGGCGATCCACGCGAGGGCGATCGCGAAGACCACGACACCGCTGAGCAGCCAGGGCCGACGACGGCCCCAGCGCGTTCGGGTGCGGTCGGACAGGGCACCCGCGAGGGGGTTCATGATGAGCGCACCGAACGCGCCGATCGGCAGCACCGAGCCGATGACGTTCGCGGCGTCGTCGCCGACCAGGGCCTGCGCCTTGAGCTGCATGCTCACGTAGACGGGCGCCATGAGCGCGACGAAGAGGCCGAACTGCCCGAGGAACAGGGCGATCTGGTAGCCGATGCCCACCTTGACCGTGCTGACGGGCTGGGTGATGCCCTCTTCCGGGTTGAGCAGTGCCGGGCTGCCGGGTTCGGGTGTGCTCATGACGCCTCCTTGAGTCGATGAAAACCTTGCCTGACAAGGTTTTTCCGACGCGAGCATACATCGACACGTGTTGTCCGCAACACCGGGGTCGTCACATGGGGCAGCAAAAACTACACACCGGGTGGTTTTTGGGGTAGCGTCGTCATCGATCTCGCCGCGGAGCATCGCTCCTCGACGGGCCGCGACACCCAGACAGGATCGAAGGAGCCTCTGCAATGCCCACCACTTCTGTGCAGCTGTACTCGCTGCGCGACGCCATCGCCGAAGACCTCGACAAGGCCATCGCCCGTGTCGCCGAGATCGGGTACGAGAACGTCGAACCCTACGCGTTCGTCGAGCGCGCCACTGACCTCGAGCGTGCGTTCGCGGCCACCGGCCTCAAGGCTCCGTCCGGCCACGTCGCCGTGATCGACGCCGAGGACACCGCGCCGATCTGGGACGCCGCCGAGCGCCTCGGCATCCGCACCGTCATCGACCCGTTCATCCCGACCGACCGCTGGCAGACCGCCGACGACGTCGCGAAGATCGCCGAGCGCGTCAACGAGCTGACCGCCGAGGCCGCCGGCCGTGGCCTGCAGTTCGGCTACCACAACCACCAGTGGGAGTTCACGAACAAGGTCGACGGCCGCACCGTCTACGACCTGTTCGTGTCGCAGCTGTCGCCGGAGACCGTCCTCGAGGTCGACACCTTCTGGGCGACCGTCGGTGGCGCCGACGCCCCCGCCGTGCTCAAGGGCCTGGGCGACCGCGTCGTCGCCATCCACGTCAAGGACGGCAAGGTCGACGGAGACATCCGCACCGCGCTGCCCTCGTCCGAGAGCGCCCTCATCGTGCCCGAGGCACTGCAGCGCGCCTTCGAGAACCAGACGCCGGCCGGTCAGGGCGACGTCGACGTGACCGCGATCCTCGCCGCCGCACCGCAGGCCATCCGCGTGGTCGAGTTCGACGCGTACAAGGGCGACGTCTTCGAGGGCATCACCGAGTCCCTCACCTGGCTCAAGGACAACGACAAGTGAGCCGTGTCGGGATCGGCATCATCGGTGCCGGCAACATCTCCACCCAGTACCTCGAGAACCTGACCGAGTTCGCCGACGTCGAGGTCCGCTTCGTCGCCGACGTGCTGCTCGAGCGTGCCGCTGAGCAGGCGGCTGCGTACGGCGTCGCCTCGTCGGGATCGGTCGAGGAACTCCTCGCCCGCGACGACATCTCGATCGTGATCAACCTGACGATCCCGGCCGCGCACGCCGAGGTCGACCAGCAGATCATCGACGCCGGCAAGCACGTCTGGAGCGAGAAGCCGATCGCGACCGACCACGCGTCGGCCGCCGCGGTGCTCGAGTCGGCGAAGGCCAAGGGCCTGCGCGTCGCGACCGCTCCGGACACCGTGCTCGGCGCGGGCATCCAGACGGCGCTCCGGGCCATCGCCCGCGGTGACATCGGCGAGCCGCTCTCCGCGACGACGCTGTTCCACGTCCCCGGACCCGAGGCGTGGCACCCGAACCCGGACTTCCTGTTCGCCACCGGTGCCGGCCCCCTGTTCGACATGGGCCCGTACTACGTGACGACCCTGGTGCACGCGTTCGGCACCGCCTCGCGCGTGCAGGCCGTCTCGTCGAAGTCGCTCGACCGTCGCACGATCGCGTCCGGCCCCCGCGCCGGCGAGACGTTCCCGGTCGAGGTCCCGACGCACCACGCGGCCCTGATCGAGTTCGCCGGCGGGCAGTCCGCCCAGTCGACGTTCTCGTTCCAGCACGCCCTGCCCCGCATGGGCTTCGTCGAGATCAACGGCACGCTCGGCACGATCTCGCTGCCGGACCCGAACACGTTCGAGGGCTCGTCGCAGCTCTGGCGCTACGGCCAGGAAAAGCCCGAGACGCTCGAGGCGGTCGGCTCCACCTGGGGCCGTGGCACCGGTGTCGTCGAGCTCGCCCGCGCCATCGCCGAGGACCGCCCCGAGCGTGCCTCCGGCGCCGTCGCGCTGCACGTGCTCGACGTGCTGCTCGGCATCCGTGACGCGGCCGAGTCGGGCTCCGCCGTCGACATCACGTCGACCGTGGACGCGATCCCGCCGCTCCCCGAGGACTTCGACCCCGCGGCAGCCGTGCTGACCGCGGGCGCGAACGCCTAGGAGCGCCCAGGAGCGCCGCGCGCACCACTTCGTGAGCAGCAATGGTCGGGTCCCCAACGGGGACCCGACCATTGCTGCTCACCAGGGTGTGTGATCGCTCGACCCTGCGCTCCGTGGACCGGACCGCGCGGTTCGGCCAACGGATCCGCGCTCGGCGGCCATCTGGAGCGGCCCGGAGTCGGGGGCTTCTTCACTCGGGTGATGAGAACCATGGGTGTGGAGGAGGAGCTGCTCCTCATCGACCGGTCGACGGGCGTGCCCGTGCCGGTCGCCGACGGTGTGCTGGCCGGTGCGAGGGCGACGCGGGTGCGCGACCCCGGCGGCGTCGTGGGCGAGATGCAGCGCGAGATGATCGAGGTCACCACCCGCCCGCACACCTCGCTCGCCGCGCTCGGCGGGCAGGTGCTCGACAACCGGGCACTCGTCGAACAGGTCGCGAACGGCTTCGGTGCGCACGCCGCCCCGCTCGCGACGTCGCCGACTCCGGTGACCCCGCACGTGAGCGACGGCGCCCGGTACCACCGGATGATGCAGCGCTACGGGTCCATCCCCCGGCAGGGGCTGACCTGCGGCCTGCACGTCCACGTCGCGATCGACTCCCCCGCCGAGGGTGTCGCGGTGCTCGACCGGATCCGGACGTGGACGCCGGTCCTCATCGCCCTGAGCGCGAACTCCCCCTTCCACGCCGGGGTGGACACCGGTCATGCGAGTTTTCGGACGATCGCCTGGAGTCAGTGGCAGTCGGCCGGCCCGATGGAACGGTTCGGGTCGGAGGAGCGCTACCGCGCCGTCACCGAGGGCATGCTCCGGACCGGCGCCCTGCTCGACGAGGGGATGCTCTACCTCGACGCGCGCCTGTCCCACGCACACCCGACCGTCGAGGTCCGCGTCGCCGACGTCCCCCTCGACCCCGGCGTCACCGTGACGATCGCAGGACTCGTCCGAGCGATGGTCGACACCGCTGCCGAGGAGTGGCGTTCGGGGTCGCTCGAGCGCGACACCCCCGCCTGCACCGTCCGGCTCGCGAACTGGCGCGCTGCGCTCGAGGGCCTGGACGGTGAACTGGTCGACCCGTTGACGGGCCGCGCCGCACCCGCACGCGAGGTCGTCACGCTCCTGCTCGCCCACGTGCTGCCGGCGCTCGTCGCGAACGGCGACGACCAGCTCGTCGAACGCGGCCTGGCCGACCTGTTCGCGCGTGGCACCGGCGCGTCGAGGCAACGTGCGGCCTACGCGGCGACCGGTGACCTCGGGCAGGTCGCACTCGCTGCCGCGATGTCTAACGTGCACGCACGGACCGGCCGCGCCGCGCCCGGTCTGTGGCCCGGTGCGGACACCGGTTCCGTCATCGGGGGCCACCCGGCGAGCTCGGGCCTCAGCGGTGCGGTCGGCTGATGGGCTCCAGGTGGCAACCGTGCCCCCGGATCGCTCGTCGACACCGGGGCGTCATCGCACTCGTGAACTCGATCTCGAACGCCTCGGCCCAGCCGGTGCTCGACGATTCGACGTCGAGCAGGAACTCGACCGGGGTCCACTCCGGGTCGTCGCAGCCAGCCGGTCGGACGGGCAGGACCCGGGTCGAGAAGCCGACCACCCAGGCACGACGGAGGACCCCCGGCAGGCTCCGGGCCAGGACCTCGCGGGGCAACACGACCCGTATCCACATCTTGCTGCCCTCCGCCCGTTCCTTCGGACACTCTGCGCACCCGATGGACAGAATCAACGCGACCGCACATCACGGTCAGATCAGCCTCGCGCTTTCCGAACGATCCGATGGGAGCACCCCGTGACCGACCTCGAGAACCCGCCCGTCCTGGGCGAACACCCGGCGGACGTCGGCCCGGGGCGTCCGGTGAAGCTCGGCGCGCGGTTCGTGCACTGGCACACCACCACCGACCACAAGACGATCGGCAACCTGTACCTGGTGACGTCGTTCGGGTACTTCTGCCTTGCCGGGGTGATGGCGGTGGTGATGCGGACGGAGCTCTTCACCCCGGGACTCGACGTGCTCGAGACCCGCGAGGAGTACAACCAGCTGCTCACGATGCACGGCACCGTCATGCTGCTGCTGTTCGCGACCCCGCTGTTCTCCGGGTTCGCCAACGCGATCATGCCGCTGCAGATCGGTGCCCCCGACGTCGCGTTCCCCCGGCTCAACGCGTTCTCGTACTGGCTCTACGCGATGGGCAGCCTGGTGACGATGGGCGGGTTCCTGACACCGGGCGGAGCGGCCGCGTTCGGGTGGACGGCCTACGCACCGCTGTCGGACACCACCTTCGAACCGGGCATCGGCGGGCACCTCTGGGTCGCCGGCCTGAGCATGACCGGCTTCAGCACGATCCTCGGCGCCGTGAACTTCATCACGACCGTCATCACCATGCGCGCCCCTGGGATGACGATGTTCCGGATGCCGATCTTCACGTGGAACGTGCTGATCACGTCGATCCTCGTGCTGATGGCGTTCCCGGTGCTGGCGGTGGCGCTGTTCGGCCTGCTGCTCGACCGGGTCTTCGACGCGCAGGTCTTCAACCCGGCCAACGGTGGCCCCCTGCTGTGGCAGCACCTGTTCTGGTTCTTCGGCCACCCCGAGGTCTACGTGATCGCCCTGCCGTTCTTCGGCATCGTGTCCGAGGTGTTCCCGGCCTTCAGCCGGAAGCCGATCTTCGGCTACAAGACGCTCGTGTACGCCACGATCTCGATCGCGGCGCTGTCCGTCTCGGTGTGGGCGCACCACATGTTCGCGACGGGTGGGGTCCTGCTGCCGTGGTTCTCACTCATGACGATGCTGATCGCCGTACCCACGGGCGTGAAGATCTTCAACTGGGTCGGCACGATGTGGCGGGGCTCGGTGACCTTCGAGACGCCGATCCTGTGGGCGATCGGCTTCCTCGTGACCTTCACGTTCGGCGGGCTGACCGGCGTGATCCTGGCGTCGCCGCCACTCGACTTCCACGTCCACGACACCTACTTCGTCGTGGCGCACTTCCACTACGTGGTCTTCGGAACCGTCGTCTTCGCGATGTTCTCGGGCTTCTACTTCTGGTGGCCGAAGTTCACCGGCAAGATGCTCGGCGAACGGCTCGGCAAGGTGCACTTCTGGATGCTGTTCATCGGGTTCCACATGACGTTCCTGATCCAGCACTGGCTCGGCGTCATCGCGATGCCCCGCCGGTACGCGAGCTACCTGCCCGAGGACGACATCACCTGGCTGCACCAGGTCTCCACGGTCGGAGCGGTCCTGACGGCGGCGTCGATGATCCCGTTCTTCCTGAACATCGTGCAGACGATGCGGAAGGGCCGCAAGGTGCTCGTCAACGACCCGTGGGGCTACGGCCGGTCGCTCGAGTGGGCGACCAGCTGCCCGCCGCCCCGGCACAACTTCACGTCGGTGCCACGGATTCGGTCGGAGTCGCCGGCGTTCGACCTGAACCACCCCGAGGCAGGGGTCCCGGTCGGGGTGGGTCCGGCGATGGACCGCCCGGATGCGGCCACCCACGACCAGGCGACGGGCAAGACCCGGCACCCGAAGGAGACCGACCAGAAGTTCTGACGCGCCGCGGAGCCCCCGCGCGTCAGACCAGCGCGGTGAAGGACGCGTCGCGCACGAGCAGCGTCGCAGCGTCGCCCACCACGGCCTGGTCGGGGTCGCTCGACAGCCCGAGGGACCAGCTGCCCCCACCCGGACGCTCCGGCAGCGTGAACTCCACCGTGGTGTCCGACGCGTTCAGCAGCACGGCCACGGTGTCGTCGCCCTGGTGCAGCACGAGCGTCACGGCCCGGTTGCCGCCGTCCGCCCAGTCGCCGTCCTCGAACCCGGCGGCGTCGGCACGGAGCACGGTCACCGTCGACTCCGAGTCACCCGGTGCGGTGCGGAACCACTCCGGACGCAGCGCCTGGTGCTGCCGACGGAACGCGATGGCCGCCGTGGTGAAGGCGAGCAGGTCCTGGTCGGCGGCGGCCCAGTCGAACCACGAGATCTCGTCGTCCTGGCAGTACGCGTTGTTGTTGCCGCCCTGGGACCGGGCGAGTTCGTCGCCACCCAGGATCATCGGGACGCCGGCGGAGAGCAGCAGGGTGCCGAGGAAGTTGCGGCGCTGCCGGTCACGGTAGTCGTTCACCGCGCCGTCGTCGGTCGGGCCCTCGATGCCGCCGTTGAACGAGGTGTTGTCGCTCTCGCCGTCGTTGTTGTCCTCGCCGTTCGCCTCGTTGTGCTTGTCGGCGTACATCGTCAGGTCGGCCAGGGTGAAACCGTCGTGGGCGGTCACGAAGTCGATCGAGCACAGCGGGGAGCGCCGCGAGCCCTCGTAGACGTCGGGGCTGCCCAGGACCCGCTGCACGGCGTCGCCGAGCGCGCCCTCGTCGCCGCGCCAGAAGGCACGCAGGTCGTCGCGGTACTTGCCGTTCCACTCGGACCAGTCGGCCGGGAACCCCCCGACCTGGTAGCCGGCGGTGTCCCACGGCTCGGCGATCATCTTGACCTCGCGCAGCACGGGGTCCTGGTGGATGATGTCGAGGAACGCGGAGTGCTTCTCGGCCTCACCGTCCTGGCGGGTGAGCGTCGTGGCCAGGTCGAAGCGGAAGCCGTCGACGTGCATCTCCTCGACCCAGTAGCGGAGCGAGTCCATGATGAGTCCGAGGGCCGCCGGGTGCCCGACGTTCAGGCTGTTGCCGGTGCCCGTGGTGTCGAAGTAGTTCGCCTCGTCACCCTCGACCAGCCGGTAGTACGACTGGTTGTCGATCCCCTTGAACGACAGCGTCGGGCCCATGTGGTTGCCCTCGGCGGTGTGGTTGTAGACGACGTCCATGATGACCTCGAGCCCCGCGGCGTGCAGGGCCTTCACCATCGCCTTGAACTCGGCGACCTGCTGCCCGGCGGTGCCGGAGGACGAGTACTCGTCGTGCGGCGCGAAGAAGCCGATGCTGTTGTAGCCCCAGTAGTTGCGGAGGCCCTTGTCCAGGAGCGTCGAGTCCTGCACGAACTGGTGCGTCGGCAGCAGCTCCACCGCGGTGACGCCGAGGTCGGTGAGGTGCTTGATCGCCGCCGGGTGGGCCATGCCGGCGTAGGTGCCGCGGATCTCCTCGGGGACGTCCGGGTGCTGCTTCGTGAAGCCCTTGACGTGCACCTCGTACACGACGGTGTCGGCGAGCGGCGTCCGCAGCAGGGTGTCACCGTCCCAGTCGAAGGACCGGTCGGCGACGACCGACTTGGGCATCGCGCTGGCGGAGTCGGTGTCGTCGAGGCGCTCGGGGTCGTCCATGTCGTGGCCGAACAGGGCCTGGCCCCACTCGTAGGTGCCGTCGACGGCGGTGGCGTAGGGGTCGAGCAGGAGCTTCGCGCCGTTGTGGCGCAGGCCGTTCGCCGGGTCCCACGCACCGTGCACGCGGAAGCCGTAGCGGGTGCCGACGGTCACGCCGGGAACGACGTCGTGGAAGGTGTAGCCGGTGCGGTTGCGGAGCTCGGTGCGGTGCTCGGAGCCGTCGTCGTCGAAGGTGCAGAACTCGACCCGCTCTGCGGTGCTCGAGAACAGGGCGACGTTGGCGCCCCCGTCGACGAGCGTGACGCCGAGCGGGGTGCGCGTGGAGATGGTCATGGTGCCGTTCTACCGGCCGGTGGCTGTGCCGGAGGCAGCGTCACGTACCCCGTGGCCGCTCAGCGCACCGGCGGGACGAGCTGCTCGAGCAGCCGCAGCACCCGCTCGCCGTCGACGGCGCCCGGGTCGAGCAGCCACTGGACCTGCAGCCCGTCGGATGCCGCGATGCTCAGGCTCGCCAGGTCGACCGGGTCCAGGTCGGCGCGGATCCGGCCACTCGCCTGGTCCGCCTCGATCAGTTCGGCGAGTTCGGCGCGCAGCCGGGCGAAGCGTTCGCGCATGAAGTCGCGTGTGGCCGGGTGGCCCTCCTGCACGGCGTCGGCCGCGAGGGTCGTGTACAGCTGCACCAGTCCCGGCACGGCCCGGTTGCGCGACGCGCTCTCGCGCATGTCGCCGATCGCCGACTTCATCCGGTCGGGCGCGCCCTGCTCGCGGACCTCGTGCTCCCGGTAGACGGCGAGCAGCAGTTCGTCGCGACTCGGGAAGTAGTGGCGGAGTGCCGCGTGCGTGATCCCGAGGGCCTCGGCCACCGAGCGGAGCGACGATGCGTCGACCCCCTGCTCCGCGACCATGCGGATCATCTCGTCCAGGATCTGCGTGCGCCGCTCGGCGCCCTTGCGGTACCCGCCGCGGCGCGGCTGGGCCGCGTCGGCGTCGTCCGCGGGGTGGGTCATGCACCCAACTTACCGCTGGAAGGTTTTCTCGCCACCGTCGGTCTGGAGGCCCGTGGCGGGCGCACCACGGGCCTCCAGTCCGTACCCGGGTCGCGTCGCACCCGCCGGGTCGCGTCGGCCGGGCGCGCTCGCGTCAGTCCTGGTCGTCGACCGTGTACTCGTCGACCGGCGCGGGCGTGCCCGCGGCGAGCGCGTCGACGATCTTCGTGAGCGAGTCGGCGAGGACGGCGTTGTCCGCGTCGGGGAGTTGCTCGAGCACCTCGACGACGGCCGCGTGGAAGCGCGCGTACGAGGCGTCGATCTTCTCGGCGGCCTGGTCGGTCGGGGCGAGCACCTGCGCACGACGGTCGGTGGGGTGCGCCGTGCGGGACAGCAGACCCTTCTGCACGAGCCCGTCGACGATCTTGGTGACCGAGGCGTTCGAGACGGCGAGCATCACGGCGAGGTCCTTCGGGCCCATCGTCCGGCCGTCCCGGTGCGCCTGGAGCATGTACCGGACGGCGAGGAACTCGTTCTTCGACAGGCCGCTCTCGATGCGGGCGGACTCGATCTGCTGGTCCTCGGCGTGCTGCAGGCGCAACAGCGCGTCGACGGCGGTCTTCGCGACCCGGGACTCGGGTTCGCGGGCGTAGAGGTGGACGTGCTCTCGACGGACGACGGTCAACGGCATGGGGTCATGCGCTCCTTGCTAAACGGCAGGCGTGGTGAAGAAGTCCGCGTAGGACGGTTCGGAACGGCCGGCGAGCAGCGAGGGGTCCTGGATGCGACGCTCGACGTACGCGTCGATGATCGCCGGGTCGGTGAGACCGACGCGCGTGTGGCTGCCACCGATCCGTGCCGTCCGAGGCATCCCGGAGTACGTGCTGTGCATGTCGTGTCCCGCCCTTCTTGCTTGCCGTGTGTCCCCTGCGGACGCCTGAACTCTTTCACGAAGTGAACGGTCAGTTCAACGAACCATTCGCACTGTGTACGTTTTGCGCGCCGAAGGGTTCGGCGGCATCCGTCAGGGTGGTCAGGAGCTGCAGGAGCGCTGCCCGTCTCGTCTCGTCGAGCGGTGCGAACAGGGAGTCGAGCACCCCCTCGGCGATGCGGTGTCCCTCGTCGAGCATCCGCCGGCCGTCCTCGGTGACGGTGTGCTCGATCCGGCGGCCCCGACCGGCGGTCCGGGTGATGAGCCCGCGGTCGAGCATCCGGTTCGCGAGGGTGCCGAACGCCTGGTCGCTCTGGAACGTCGCGACGGCGAGGTCGTGCCCGGATGCGTGGGGCATCCGGTCGATCGCGCGCAGGGCGTCCCACTGCACGAGCGTCACGCCGAGGTCGCGCAGGGCGGCGTCCATCGTGCGGTGGTTGCGGTACTGCGCCCGCTTGACGGCGTGGCCCAGGGCTTCGAGGTCGGTCGGCATGGTGCTACGGTATCAACACTCGTACATAAGCATGTTGATACGGAGAACCCGTGACCGACACCCGCACCCGCACCGCGCTCGTCCTGCACGGCGGCGGCGGCCCCCGGACCGTCGCACCGATCGTCGCGCACCTCGCACCCGCCTTCCACGTCGTCGCCCCCACGCACCCCGGGTGGGACGGCACCCCGCGCCCGGACGGGATCGACTCCGTCCCGGCCCTGGCGACCGCGTACCTCGAGCAGCTCCTCGCCGCCGGGGAGCAGGACGTCGTGCTCGTGGGGTCCTCCATCGGCGGCTGGATCGCCCTCGAGATGGCCGTCCAGGCTGCTGCCGACGCCCGGTTCGCCGGGGTCGTCGGCACCGTCGTCGACATCGACGGCGTGGGTGCGGTCGTCGAGGGCGAACCGATCGCCGACTTCTTCGCCCTCGATGCCCGCGGACTGGCCGAG
Organism: Curtobacterium sp. MCSS17_005; assembly: GCF_003234225.2. Classification (NCBI taxonomy): domain Bacteria; kingdom Bacillati; phylum Actinomycetota; class Actinomycetes; order Micrococcales; family Microbacteriaceae; genus Curtobacterium; species Curtobacterium sp. MCSS17_005. The sequence continues at coordinate 84,588 of NZ_CP126258.1, read as the reverse complement.
GTCGCCTGGCACGATCCCGCGCGGGGGTACCAGGACCCGGCGTCCGTCACCGAGGAGCAGCGGGCGGTGCAGCGGTCGAACGGGCAGACCATGGCGGTCGTCGCCGGCCGATCGATGAGCGACCCGACCCTGCTCGGTCGGCTCCGCGCCGTGCGGGTGCCGACGCTCGTGGTGTTCGGCGCGAGTGACCGGGTCGTGACCCCGGCGTACGGACGCGCGGTGGCGGTGGCCGTGCCGGGTGCGGTGTTCGCCGAGGTCCCGGCGGCTGGGCACCTGCCCCACCTCGAGGCCCCCGACGCGACGTGGGCGGTCATCGACCCGTTCCTGGCGCGCTGAGCAGGACGGACCACCACCGGCACGCGGCTCACGGCAGGCGCCTCAGACCATCGCCGCGGACATCACCGCGACCGCGACCCCCATCGCCAGGGTCTCGACCAGCGGCAGCGGACGTGATCGTCGCCGGACGCCGTCACGGAGCATGTGGACGGTGAGCACCAGGTACCCGAGGGTCAACCCGCCGAGCACCACCTGCCACGTCACCGCGACCACCCCGAGGTGCTGGTGCATCCCCGCGGCACCGGCGTCGTGCGCCATGCCGACACCCATCGCGCCCATCACGAGCAGGCCCAGGGCAGCGTGCAGTCGCCCGTACCGGCCGTGTGCGGAGGCCGCACCCGGCGACTGAGCCGACCCGCGCCTCCAGGCCGACGTGGACTGCAACCGGTGCACCCCGGCGACCATCACGGCGAGGAACGCCAGCACCAGGAACCACAGGACACCCGGCAGGACCCGGGGTCCGAACGCCCCGTCGACCATCGCCGCCACCATCGCGACCGCGGCGACCACGTCGACCGCACGGCCGGGGCGCCACGCCCCGACCGTGCAGCAGGCCCCGGCCGACGCCGGCACGATCGCCGCGAGCCCGAGCAGATCGGTCACGTCAGTGCCCGTCCACGTGTCCGTGGTCGTGCTGGTGCTCGGCTGCGTCGTGTGCGGCCTCGACGGCGCCGGAGACGTGGTGCGAGCAGTGCGACCCGGCCGACGCCCCGATCGACGCCGGCACGTTCAGGGCCGGGTTCCGCGGGAAGAACCCGTACGGCTTGAGCGTGAACTTGGCGTAGTCGACGGGCATGACGGGCCAGTCCTCGGGCCGGGGGAAGTGCGTGGGACCGAAGGTGTGCCACAGCACGATGTCCTCGCCGTCGAGCGGACGGTCCCCCTGCACGTACCGGGCGACGCCGTCCCCGCCGGGGTTCTGGTGCACGAAGTCACCGGCGGCGAAGCGCTCGGCCGGGTCGTACTGCGTCACGTACAGGTGCTTCCGCGCGAACTCGGCGCGTGCGGCCACCGACGACGAGTCGTCCGCGAGCAGCACCGGGGCGTCCTGCGGGTACAACACGTACCCGGTCGGGCGGTCGAGGTGATTGCGCTCCTCGGTGTTCGAGATGAACCACGTCCGGGCCTTCGACGCGTCGGCGAGACGGCCGGAGGTCGACTCGGACGACAGCCGGGTGACCGACTTCGTGAACGCGTTGCCGTGCTCGTTGCCCGGGCCGACGGGGACCCGGACGGCGTCGACCTCGTCCACCGCGTTCGACAGCCCGTCGACCATCATGTCGAGCCGCGCCGAGAACAGGTGCTGGTGGTACGGGGCGCCGAGGCCGGGCGCGACCTCGGAGGCGTACGGGTAGTCCGCACCGGACTCCGTCCGACCGGGGTACGACGAGGTGAAGAGGACGCCGGTGAGCTTCGCCTCGCACTCGATCGTGCCGTCGAGGTACAGGTACCAGTAGAACCCGTAGTCGTAGTTGCCGACGGTGGTGAAGAACGAGATCACCAGCCGACGGGAGCGCCGGACCTCCTGCGACCCGGTGTAGATGTCCCCGTGCTTCCACAGCGTGCCGAAGTCCTCCTCGTGCATGCAGATGCCGTTCCGGATGGTCTGCGGGTTGCCGAGCTCGTCGGCCAGGACGGCGTCGAAGTACTGGATCTCGCCGACGCAGTCGCAGCCGAGCTCGAGCGAGTTGGTGAAGCGTCCGAACAGGTACTCGCCGGTGTCGAAGTAGTTCTGCCAGAACCGCACCGGCGACGGGTCGCCGTAGGGCACGAGCATCTCGTCTATCGAGGCCCGGTAGACGATCGGCCGCAGCCGCGCACCGTCCTGCCACGACAGCTGCCGGAGCACGAGCCCCTCTCGGGCGTCGAACCCGACCTGGAACCGCCAGTTCGCCCACTCGACGAACTCGCCGTCGACCGAGAACGACGGCCCCTCGGGCTGCGTGATGACGATCGGCTTGAGGTCGAGCGGTTCGCCCTGCACCGCCGGGTCGTCGAAGTTGCCGGACGTGGCGGGTACGGGCATCTCCGCGACGTCCACGATGCGGGTCACGGCGCGGTTGGCGGCGTCGACGTACACGGACAGGCCGTCCACGGGGTGCGCCCAGACGTGGTCGGCGGGGTGGTCCTGGCGGAAGGCGAGCACGCGGAGGATCCGGCGCCCCGCTTCCTCGGGGTAGTCGTAGTACCCGGCAGACAGCGGGACGCACTTCACCTCGTCCGGCGTCAGGCCGCGCTTCGCCAGGGCGGCGACCCAGCGCTCGTCCGCGTTCGCGATCTCGCCGACGGCGTCGAACTCCTCGATGAGGACGGGCAGCTGTCCCCGGGACCCGTCGAGCACGTCGGTGGACAGGACGATCCGGTCGGTGATCGAGACGACGCCGTCGGTGGAGCGTCCGGTCGCCATGTCGAGGAGCATCACGCGGGCACGGCGGTCCGGCAGGGGACCGTCGCCGGCCTGCCAGGCCAGGACCTGCTGCTTGTGCGGCTCGTCGAGGCCGACGTAGACGAAGCGCGTGGTGTCGGTCCAGTCCGGCTGCGCCGTGACGACGTCGCGGACGGCGGTGAACTCGTCGGGGCTCAGGTTCGCGAGCGGGTGGGTGGTGGCGGTGACGGGATCGGTGAGGGTCATGCTGGTGGTTCCTTCGGTTCGGTCTGGAGGCGCGGGTCGGGTGGGTCGGTCAGCCGTCGCTGGCGAGACGGTCGAGCATCTGGTCGTAGCGGCGGCGGTCGCGCCGGCGCAGCACCACTGCCTGCAGCACGCCGACGGCGGGCACGACCACGACGAGGCCGGTGAGCACGGTGCTGACGACACCGAAGACGCTCGCTCCGGAACCGTCGACGTCGCCGACGAGCGTCGGGAAGTTCGCCCAGATCAGGACGGCCGAGGCGACGAGCCCGACGAACCCCAGGACCGGGGCGATGACGGTGTTCCAGATGCGTCGGTCAGCGCGGTTCCGGCGGAAGTAGACGATGACGGCGAGGCTCGTCGCGGCCATCAGGATCGCCACGCCCAGGGTGGCGACGCCGGCGAACCAGCTGAAGACCTGCAGGACCGGGTCGAGGCCGAGGGCGGCGAACAGGACCATGAGCACGGCGGCGGTGACGGTCTGCACGACGCTCGAGGTGTGCGGCGACTCGTGCTTGCGGTGCACGGTGCCGAGACGACCGGGCAGGAGCGAGGCGTTCGCCATCGAGTGCTGGTACCGGGTGATCACGTTGTGGAAGGACAGGACGCAGGCGAACATGCTCGTGAGCAGCAGCACGTTCATGACGGCCTCGCCCGCGGTGCCGATGTACCGCGCCGCCGTGGTGAGGATGAGCGCGCCCGGGTCCTTCGCGGCCTCGGCGAGCACGCCGTCCGGACCCCAGGCCATCACGAGTCCCCACGACGCCAGCGTGTAGAACACCCCGATGCCGATGACGGCGGTGTAGGTGGCCCGCGGGATCGTGCGCTCCGGGTCCTTCGCCTCGTCACGGAAGATCGCGGTGGCCTCGAACCCGATGAACGCCGCGATGGCGAACATGAGGCCGACGCCGGGTGAGCCGGACATGACGTGGGTCGGTTCGAACGGCGCGAGCGAGAGCCCGTCGGCACCGCCGCGGAACACGATCGCGGCCACCAGGACGAGCACGATCCCGGCCTCGCCGACGAGCAGGACGCCGAGGACCTTGCTCGACAGGTCGATGTGCCGGTAGCCGAGCACCCCGACGAGCGCCACGACGACCAGGGACCACACGTACCAGGGGATGTCCGGCCCACCGAGGCCCGTGACGGTCACTCCGAGCAGGTACCCGATGTAGCCGTGCACGCTGACCTGGATCGTCGTGTAGGTCAGCAGCGCCAGGGTGGCCGCCCCCGCACCGGCCGGACGACCGAGCCCGTGGCCCACGAACGTGAAGAAGGCGCCGGGTCGTGGCAGGTGTCGGGTCATCGCCGCCAGACCCACCGAGAACAGCAGCAGGATCACGGCGGACGCGGCGTAGAGCGACGGGAACCCGACGCCGTTGCCGAGCAGCATGCCGAGCGGGGCGGCACCGCCGACGACGGTGAGCGGGGCGGCGGCCGCGACGACCATGAACACGATCGCGGTGACGCCGAGCGAGCCGCGCATGGTCCGCTGCGGTGCGGGTACGGCTCCGAGTGACGCGGGGTCCTTCGTGATGCTGGACATCGTGGCCTTCCGGTTCGGGTGACTGGGTCGGGGTGGGACCACGGTCCCGCGCTGGGGTTGCGCCCCCGTTCCACGGGTGTGAAACCCGCACGCACCCGAATGGGACGGCCCGGGCGAGGCGTCTCATTTGCCCGAGACCACCGCGAAACACGACCGAGACACCGGGGCAACGCAGCCCCCGTACCGTTGCCGCATGACCGCGCTCGACCGTGCCATCGCCGACCCGCCCCGGGTGCCGGGCATCGGCACGCGCTCCCCCGTCGACGGGCTGTCCCGGCGGAGCGTCGGCCCGGTCGACGTGCTGGCGCAGTCGGTGTCCGCGGTCGCACCGTCGGCGGCGGCCACCACGATCCCGGTGCTCGTCGCGACCGTCGCCGGGCAGGGCGCGACGTGGTCCCTGCTCGCCGCGATGGCGCTGTCGTTCCTGGTCGGACGCACCGTGAACCAGTTCGTCCGACGCGTGGCGGGCACCGGCTCGCTCTACACCTACGTCTCGCTCGGCCTGGGGCCGGCGGCCGGTGTGGTCGCGGGCGCCGCACTGCTGCTCGGCTACGGGTTCATCGCGATGTTCTCGCTCAGCGGCGGCGGCTACTACCTCGACTACCTGCTGTCCCGGTTCGTCCCGACGGCCGGCACCGGCTCCCTGGTCACGGTCGTGGTCATCACCGCCATGGGCGCCGCGGTGTTCGCCGTCATCGCCCTCGGGGTCCGGTTGTCGACGCGCCTCACCCTGCTGGTCGAGACCCTGTCCGTCGCCGTCATCGTCGTGCTGATCGTCGCCCTGGTCGCACGGCTGCAGCCCGTCGACACGTCCGCCCTCGCACTCGGCCCGACCGCACCGGCGCCCTTCGCGGTGGGCACGGCGCTCGCGGTCACCGCCTTCGTCGGGTTCGAGAGCGCGTCGGTGCTCGGCGTGGAGGCCCGGCGTCCGTTCCAGGCGATCCCCCGTGCGATCTCGTGGACCGTCCTGGTCGCGGGCGTGCTCTACGTCGTGAGCGCTGCCGCCCAGCAGACCGGGTTCGCCGCGATCGGCGCCGACCTCGCCACGAGCGCGTCGCCGGTCAACGAGCTCGCCACGGCCTTCGGCATGCAGTGGGTCGGATGGGCGCTCGACCTCGGGATCGCCGCCTCGTTCGCCGCGTGCGCGATCGCCTCGACGACGGCGCTCGTCCGCGTGCTGTTCGCGATGGGCCGTGAAGGGGTGCTGCCGGCCGCGCTCGGGCGGGCGTCGCCACGGTTCCGGACGCCCTTCGTCGCGGGCGTGCTGGCGTGCTCGGTGCTGACCGCGCTGCCCGTCCTCGGGCTCCTCACCGGCATCCCGACCTGGTCCCTGATGGAGGCCGAACTGGTCGTCGCGGCACTCGGGTACCTGACGGCGTACGCGATGACGTGCTTCGCGGCTCCGGTGTTCCTGCGACGCATCGGCGAGCTGACGACCGGGGTGGCGACCACCGCGGTGACGACCGGCGTCCTGCTCACCGCCGTGCTGCTCACCTACGCCGGGGTCGAGGCCGCATCGCCCCGGTGGCCGGCCGTCGTCCTCGCCGTCGGGGCGGTCACCGCGGTCGTCGTCGCGTTCCTGCTGGCGACCCGTCGGCGACCCTGGCGACGGGGTCGGAGCCGGGCGGTGTACGACGTGCCGGTCGAGGCGGACCTGCTGGGCGCCTCCCGGTCGTCCCCCGGACCCGGCCACGGGACGGGGGTGCGGTGAGCGAACCCGGTCTCCGCGCGCGGCAGCCGAAGGCGATCCAGAACGCCCTCGCGGTGCTCGAGGCGGTCGCGCACGCCGGGCCCGGCGTCACCGCCCAGCAGATCTCGGATGCGCTCGGGATGCCGCGGGCGACCACCTACCGGCTCATCACGCTGCTCGTGGAGGACGAGTACCTGGTGCGGCTTCCGGACCTGCGTGGCTTCGCACTGGGGCACAAGGTCTCGGAGCTCGCCGGCGTCGCCCCGGCCGCGGCTCCGCCGGTCCCACCACTCCCCCGCGCCGTCCGGTCCGTGCTGTCCGACGTGCGCTCGGCGGTCCGCGCCGGGGTGCACCTGGCCCGGTACGACGCCGACGGGATCTGCGACGTCGACGTCGACCCGGACTTCCCGCTCCTCGACGCGACCGCCCTGCGATCGGCACCCGGGTCGAGCGCGATGGGGCGGCTGCACGCAGCCGGCGGCGCCTCGGCGTCGCAGGTCGGTGCCTTCGTGCGGGGTTTCGGGTGCCTGGCACTGCCCGTCCGCGGCGAGCGCGGTGAGCTCGTGGCGGGGCTGACGTTGTCCGCGCCCGCGGCCCGGGTGGAGTCCCCTGGCCAGGCCCTGGTGCACCTGCGGACGGCGGTCGCGCGGCTCGAGCCCCTGCTCGGCTGAGTTCTCGGCGTCCTCCGAGCGAACTTTTGGCACTCGCCAGGGTCGAGTGCTAAAACGGTGGCAGTTGAGTCGAGGGGACTCAACGAGAACCACGAAGGAGTTGATTTCGATGACGATGAACTTCGATCCGTTCCGCGAGCTCGACCGACTCGCGGGTTCACTCCTCGGCACCGCCGCCGGCCCGCGCTCGATGCCGATGGACCTGTACCGCACCGGGGACCACTACGTCCTCGACGTCGACCTGCCCGGCATCGACCCGGGCTCCGTCGACATCGATGTGGACGGTTCCGTCCTGACCATCCGCGCCGAGCGCACCCTGGGCGCGCCCGAGGGCTCGCAGTGGCTCACGCGTGAGCGCCAGCCCGGCACGTTCGTCCGGCAGCTGACGCTCGGCGACGGTCTGGACGCCGAGCGCATCACCGCCGGGTACGACAACGGCGTACTGAGCGTCACGATCCCCGTCAAGGAGTCCGCGAAGCCGCGCAAGATCGCCGTCACCGTCGGTGGCGCGTCCGAGCAGCTCGCGGTCGGTTCCGGCGCCGCCGAGTGAGGAGCTGAGCGATGACGTCCGTCCTGCTGAACGCGGTGGTCGCGGTCCTCGTCGTCACCGCGGCGCTCGCGCTGACGAGCCTGGACCGGCGCACCGCCGTGCTCCTCGGGGCCACCGGCAGCCTGACCGGCACGTTCCTGACCTGGGTCGCGGCGCCCCGGCTGTTCGAGCAGTCACTCCTGGCGCCCTGGGTCGCGGCGGTCCTCGGCACGGCCCTGCTGATCGCGGGGTGGAGTGCGGTCCGCGCCTACTCGGGCATCTTCGAGGCACCACGCGACGAAGAACCCGAGACGGGGGCGCTGATGATCGTGGGCGGGTCCGCCTCGTCGGTGGGGTGACCACCTGACGGACAGGAGGCCCGGTGCACGTCGTGCACCGGGCCTCCTGTCATCCGTCGGTCGCGTGGGCGACCGTCGGGACTACTCCTTGTTCAGCTTGTCCTGCACCAGGCCGGCCGTCTTCTCGACGACGTTCGGCAGCTCGGTGGTGCCGTAGAGCCGGACGTCGGGGTGCGTGGGCGGGGGCATCGGGACCGAGGTCGTCGGGCCGTCGTGGTACGAGTACTCGCCCTTGCCGTCGAACGAGGGGCCGCTCGCCCACGGGCCGTTCTTCGCCTCGGCACCGTCGGAGAAGTTGAGGTACTGGTAGTTGACCTCCTGGTTCTCCTTCGACTGCGGGAAGTTGCTCGGCACGGGGAAGCCCTCGACGCCCTTCTCGCGCAGCTCGGCGGCAGCGGTCGCCCACATGTTCTGGTGCATGGTGTCGCGGGCGATGAGGAAGGACAGCAGGTCCCGCACGCCGTGGTCGTCGGTCATGTGGTAGAGGCGGGCGGCCTGCACACGACCCTGCATCTCGGCGTTCTCGTTCGCCGTGAAGTCGGCGAGCAGGTTGCCGCTGGCGGTGATGTACGAGCCCTGCCAGGGGTTGCCGTTGCTGTCCACCGGGCGGGCACCCGCACCGGCGACGATCGCGTGCTGGACGTCGGTGCCGCCGACGATCGCGGCGACCGTCGGGTCGTCCTGCAGCGCGTCCTCGGTGATGCCGAGCGGGGACTTCTCGAGCAGCTGCGCGATCATCGTCGCGAGCATCTCGACGTGGCCCATCTCCTCGGCGCCGATGCCGAACACCATGTCGCGGTACTTGCCGGGGATGTGCATGTTCCACGCCTGGAACTGGTACTGCAGCGCGACGGAGATCTCTCCGTACTGGCCGCCGAGCACCTCCTGCAGCTTGCGGGCGTAGATCGCGTCGGGCTTGTCGGGCGTTGCCTTGAACTGGAGTTCCTGCTTGTGGAAGTACAAATCGTGCTCCTTCGTCTCGATCGAGCGATTGCACGGCCGATGGTTCGCTGGGGGCACTGAGCGGCCGTCCAAGGTGGCCGGATCACGCAGAGGATGTCCCGCATACGCCGTTCCCCGGACCCGGGTCCACCGTCGGCTTCACCCGGCAGGACGAGGCCCTTCGGTCGACCGCCCGATGCCGTCGGCCGTCCGGTTGCGCAGGCTGGGAGCATGCAGACCTCGACCAAGCACACGATCGCCACCCTGCTGCTCTGCGCGGCGATCGTGGTCGCCACCGTCATCGCACTCACGGCCATGACCCCGCCCGCGTGACGCCGGTACGGCATGGGAGGATCGCTCTCGTGACCGAACGGGGCAGGTTCCTCCGGCCGCTCGCCACCCGGTCGATCGTCATCGACGTGGCCTGGGCGGTCCTGGCGGCGTTCGTCTTCCTGCTGCCCATCGACCTCGAGCTCGAGCACGCCAGCCTCGCCGCGGTGCTGTCGGCCTCGGTGGCGATCGCCCTGCGTCGCATCTCCCCGTCCGCCGCGATGGCGATGGTCGTCGTCCTCGGGGTGATCCAGGTCGGCGGCGGCGAACGCCCGTCGCTGGTGGACCTCGCGATCTTCGTCGTGATCGGCACCGCCGCCGTCGTGGGCACCCGCACCGAGGTCGTCGTCTCCGGGGTGCTCGCGGTCGTCGCCGGGGCGGGTGCGACGGTCTACCTGGCGTCGACCGGCTTCCGGTTCCTCGTGCTCATCAACGGTCCGCGCGACCAGGCCTTCCTGGCGATGGCCGCCCCAGTGACCGCGCTGCTCGGGGTCTGGGCGGGCGGGGTCGCCGTCCGGGCCTTCCGCTCCCGCGACCGCGAGTCGGAGCGCCGTGCCGATGCCGAGGCCGCAGCATCACGTGCCGAGGCCGTCGCCACCGAGGCCGAGGCCACCGCCACCCGCGCCATCGACGTCGCCGAGTCCGAACGCATCCGCGCGGACATCGCCCGCGACGTGCACGACGTCGTCGGCCACTCGCTCGCCGTGATCATCGCGCAGGCCGACTCGGTGCCGTTCCTCGACGACGAGGCGCGCATCCGAGCGGTCAGTGCCACCATCGCGAGCACCGCCCGGAGCTCCCTGGTCGAGGTCCGCCAGGTCCTCGGGCACATCGACGGCTCCGCCGAGGCGACCGGCCCGGGCTCGCTCGAGGAGATCGTGCAGGGCATCCGCGACGCCGGGGTCGACGTCGACCGCACGGTGCGCGGGGTCCCGCTGGCCCTGCGCCCGGACACCGGCACCGCCGCCCGCCGCGTGCTGCAGGAGATGCTCACGAACGCCCTGCGCCACGGCGCCCCCGGCAACCCGGTCGTCGTGCGGGAGACCTGGCGGAACGCCGACCTGGTGCTCGAGGTCGAGAACGTCGCCGGTGACGGCACCACCGCCGGCTCGGGCCGCGGGATCGACGGCATGGACTCGCGCCTCGGCGCCCTCGGTGGGTCGTTCGACGCCGCCGTGCTGGACGACGTGTTCACGGCACGCGCCCGCATCCCGTTCGACGTCCAAGGGGGACCCGTCCGATGACCGAACCGATCAGGATCCTGCTCACCGACGACCAGGCGCTGTTCCGCGCCGGGCTCCGGGTGGTGCTCGACGCCCAGGACGACATGCGCGTGGTCGGTGAGGCCTCCGACGGGGCCGAAGCGCTCGCGCTCATCCCCGAGGTGCGCCCCGACGTGATGCTGCTCGACATGCGGATGGCCGGCATGGACGGCGTGGAGACCGTCCGGCAGCTCTACTCGGGCGCCGTCCCGGGCCCGCTACCCCGCGTCGTCGTGCTCACCACCTTCGGGCTCGATCCGGCGGCGGCGACCGCGATCCGGCTCGGCGCCAGCGGGTTCCTGCTCAAGGACACCACGCCGCCGTTCCTGTTCGCCGCGGTGCGGGCCGTGCACGAGGGCAGCTCGGTCATCGCACCGAACGACCTCGCGCAGCTGTTCGGCACCGACGTCGCTCGGGCCCCGGCACCGCAGCCGCCGGAGTTCGCGACCCTGACCGAGCGGGAGCGCGTCGTGTTCGGGTGGGCGTCCCGTGGGCTCTCGAACGCCGAGATCGCCACGAAGGAGTACGTCACCGAGTCGACGGTGAAGACCCAGATCTCGAGCATCCTCGGCAAGTTGTCACTGCGCGACCGGGTGCAGCTCGTCGTCTACGCCCACGACCACGGGCTGGCGGGCACCCGGGAGGCCTAGTCCGCGGCGATCCGGTCGAGCCACTCCGCGAGCATCGTCCGCTCGGCTGCCGACAGTCGATCGAGCCGGGGCGCTGCGGCACGGAGGGTGATCGCCGCGCTCGTCACGGCGTCACGCCCCGGGCCTTGACCACCCGGGGCCGCGTCGCCGTCCGTCGTCGGCCCGCTCGGCACGAGGATGCGCCCGAGCACCGCGTCGAGGACGTCATCGGCGAGTGACGGGTCCCGCTCGTCCGCCGGAGCGGCCAGGATCGCGAGCACCGCACCGGTGCCGGCCGCGTGCACGAGCTCGACCGCGCGGTGTTCCGGCACGGCCAGTCGTCCGGCCTCGGCCACCCGCCGGATGCGTTCTGCGAGCAGCGCGGTACCGGCGCGGGCGGCTGCCGACCGACGGCCGCGCTCCGGGTCGCTCAACAGCACGAACAGGTCGGGGTTCGCCAGCCCGAAGCCGATCGTCATCGACCACCCGGTGCGCAGGTCCTCGACGGGGTCGGTCGCCTCGTCACGAGCAGCCCGGACAGCGTCGGCCTTCATCGCCGAGAACGTCGCCATCGCGTGCTCGGCGACCGCTTCGAGCAGACCGTCCTTGTCGCCGAACAGCCGGTAGATGGTCGGTGCCTGGACGCCTGCTCCGTCCGCGACCGCCCGCGTGGTCACCGCCGCGGCACCGCGTTCGCGCAGCATGGTGCCGGCGACCTCGACGATGCGCGCACGCGTCTCGTCGCGCTGGCTTCCCTGCTCGATCACGGAACAACGATAACGGATGTGTGCTATCACTGTGTTACCCGCGCTATCAACGCGCTGTTTCCAACGATACGGAGAAGTCATGATCGTCATCACCGGGGCCACCGGAGCCCTCAACGGCGCGACCGCCGACCACCTGCTCGAGCACCTGGCGCCGTCCGACCTGGCGGTGGTGACCCGTGATCCAGCCCGTGCACAGCGGTTCGCGGACCGTGGCGTCCAGGTCCGCCGAGGCGACTACGCCGAGCCGGAGACCCTGCCCGCGGCCTTCGCGGGCGCCGACCAGCTCCTGCTCGTCTCGTCGAACGACCCGGCCGCCGACGCCGTCGCGCTGCACCGTGCCGCGGTCGACGCAGCCGTGGACGCCGGCGTCGGCCGGGTCCTGTACACGAGCCACCAGGGCGCCGCGCACGGTTCGCCCTTCGTGCCCGCCGCGCACCACGCCGCCACCGAGGACCTGCTCCGCGACTCCGGGCTGCCGTGGACGAGCCTGCGGAACGGCTTCTACGCGCACAGCGCCGTCTGGATGACGGGACCGTGGCAGGAGACCGGCACGGTGTCCGTCCCCGTCGACGGCCCGGTGTCGTGGACCGCCCGCGAGGACGCCGCCGAGGCAGCCGCCGCGATCCTGCTCTCCGATCAGCCGTTCGACGGGCCGGTGACGCTCACCGCTCCGGACGCGCCGACCTTCGCCGACCTGGCTCGGCAGGCGTCCGAGGTGTCCGGTCAGACGATCGGGTTCGAGGCCCTGGGCGAGGACGAGTGGCGTGCCCGTGCGCTGGCCGCGGGGCAGGACCCGCACATGGTCGCGTTCCTGCTCGGCATGTACCAGGCCGCCGAGCGGGGCCTGTTCGCCGGCACCGATCCGCTGCTCGGCGAGCTGCTCGGTCGCGCCCCACGGCCGGTGCGCGACCAGCTCAGCTGAGCGCCGCGACCTCGTCGAGGATCGCCTCGACCGCTGCGGGGTCGTGGGCGAACCGTCCGAGGAACAGCCCGCCGATCCGCCCCTGCCCCCGGGTGAGCAGGCCGGGTCCGGCACTGCCCCCGTAGAGGACGGTGCTGCCGCGCAGCTCGGGCCGGGTGGCGAGGTGCTGCTCGATCCCGGCGAGCACCGCCACGATGTGGTCGTCCGGTGCGGGTGCCGGTGCGCCGATCGCCCACACCGGTTCGTAGGCGACGGTCAGGGGACCGACGAGACCGTCCGCGACGGCGGTCGAGACGGCCCGGTCGAGCTGCGCGGTCACCGCCGCCACGGCCTCGGTCGGATCGGAGGCCCGGTCCGGCTCCCCGACGCAGACCAGCGGACGCAGGTGGTTCCGGAACGCCGCGTGCACCTTCCCCGCGATCGTCGCGTCGTCCTCGTGGAACAGGGAACGCCGTTCGGCGTGCCCGATCTCGACCAGGTCGACACCGATCTCCCGCAGTTCGGCGCCGGAGACCTCGCCGGTGAACGCGCCCGCGTCGGCCCACGACAGGTCCTGCGCGGCGAGCTGCACACCGGTGCCGGTGAGCAGCTCACGCACCGGGACGAGGGCCGGGAACGTCGGCGCCACGAAGAGCGACGCCGCACCCGAGCGCACCGCGGGGTGCCGCCGGGCGATGTCCGCGACCTCGGCCGACCACGACAGCGTCCGGGCGTGCGAGAAGTACGTCTTCAGCGACACCCCGACGGTGATCACGGGGCGACCGTCTCCACGACGAGGGCGAAGGACAGCGCGCCGGGGTCCGCGGTGCCGACGGCCTGGTCGGCGTGCGTCCGCGCCCGGCCCATCTTCGGCACGAGCGACTCCGTGGCGTCCGCTGCTTCGCGGGCGGCACGGACGGCGTCACCCCAGGCCTCGGCGAGCGCCGCCCCGGCGTCGAGGCGGGTGCGGAGCACCTCGTCGAACGGCACCAGCGCGTCCACCATCGTCTTGTCACCGACGGTGGCTCCGAACGCGAGCACGGCCTCGGTGGCCGCGCGGACCCCCTGCGCGACGGTGGCACCCGACGGACGCGAGTCGTCCCCGACCACGCGACCCAGTGCCTCCAGGGCGGCACCCCAGATCGCACCGGACGTGCCGCCGGCCTTGTCGGACCAGGCATCCGCAGCGATCAACAGGACGGTGCCGGCACCGGCACCGCGGGCGACCGCGTCGGCGGCTGCGACGTCGGCGGCGTGCGATCCGCGCTGCATCCCGATGCCGTGGTCACCGTCGCCGGCCACGGCGTCGATGCGGCCGAGTTCGTCGGCGTGCTCGTCGAGGACGGCGCGGACCGCCGCGAACCCGGCGGCGACCTGCTCGGCGACCGCACGGGACTCGTCGGTCGCCGGGCCGATGCCGACGCCCTCGGCGTCCGCCGCCACGGTGGACGGGTCGACCCGCTGTTCGGCGACCGCACCGCCCTTGCGGTAGGCGGGCGTGTCCGCGGGTGCTGCCCAGAGTTCCTCGAGCTCGTCGTCGAGCCAGAACAACGTCAGGGAGACCCCGGCCATGTCGAAGCTCGTGACGAGTTCGCCGACCTCGGGCTCCACGATGACGGCTCCGGCGTCCGCCAGTCGGCGCTGCACCGAGCGGTAGACGACGAAGAGCTCCTCGTACTTGACCGAGCCCAGGCCGTTCAGGATCGGGACCACTCGCTGGCCGTCGAGTGCCACGCCGTCGGGCAGTTCGTCGAGCAGCCGGGACACCAGCAGCTCGGCCAGCCCGTCCGCGGTGGGCACGTCCGTCTCGTCGATGCCACGCTCGCCGTGGATGCCCATGCCGACCGCCATCCGGCCCTCGGGCACCGTGAACAGGGGTTCCTCGGCGCCGGGCAGCGAGCACCCGGAGAACGCGACGCCGAAGCTCCGCGTCCGGTCGTTCGCCCGCTCGGCGACGGCGGTGACCGTGTCGAGGTCGTCCCCGCGCTCGGCGGCGGCGCCGGCGACCTTGAAGACGCAGAGGTCACCCGCGATGCCGCGGCGCTTCGCGCGGTCGTCGGCCGGGGCGCTCGTCACGTCGTCGGTGACGCGGACCGTCCGGACCGGGATGCCGTCGGCCTCGAGCGTGCGCGCCGCGGCGTCGAAGTTCAGGACGTCACCGGCGTAGTTGCCGTAGCTGAGCAGCACACCGCCCCCGTGCTCCGCGGCCTTCGCGACCCCGGTGACCTGCTGGGCGCTGGGGCTGGCGAACAGGTTGCCCATCGCGGCACCGGCGGCCAGTCCGTGTCCGACCAGTCCGCCGAACGCGGGGTAGTGCCCCGAGCCGCCACCGATCACGACCGCGACCGTGCCGTCGGGACTCGTGGTGGAGCGGGCGACCCCGCCGTGCACCCCGCGCACCCACCGCTCGTTCGCGGCGACGAAGCCGTCGGTCGCCTCGTCGGCGAAGTCCGCCGGGTCGTTGAACAGTCTGGTCATCGCTTGCTGCCCTTCGGGTCGGTGGTGCGGACGTGCGAGGTGTCGAGCAGTTCGTCGGCCTTGGCCCCGCGGAAGAACTTGGTGCAGAAGATCATCACCGCGGCGACGAACGCCAGGACGCCGAGCGAGACGATGCCGAACGCACCGCTGTCGGTCGGCACCACCTCGTTGATCGCGGTGCGCATGATCGGGGCGACGAACCCGCCGAGGTTGCCGAGCGAGTTGATCAGGCCGATGCCCGCGGCGGCTGCGGCACCGGTCAGGAACGCCGTCGGGTACGCCCAGGTGATCGGGCCGACGGCCAGGAAGCTCGCGACGGCCAGGGTGATGAACAGGATGCCGAGCACCGGCTGCCCGTTCGCACCCGCCCACGCCGACCCGAGGATCGACAGGCCGGTCGTGACGTAGAACAGGGTGCCCCAGCGACGACGGCGTCCGACGGAGTCCGCACGCGACCCGATCAGGTAGCAGGCGACGAGCCCGACGAGCCACGGGATCGCGGACACCAGACCGACCTGCCAGCCGACGTCCTGCCCGAGCAGCGAGGACACCTGCTGCGGCAGGTAGAACGTCGTGCCGTAGACGGCGACCTGCAGGCAGAAGTAGATGATCGTGAAGTACCAGACGCGCCCGCTCGCCATCGCGCGCCAGATGCCCTTCGGGCCGTCCTCGCTGCGGGCGGTGTCCTCGCGCTCCATGGCCGCGGTGAGCGACGCCTTCTCGCCCGGTTCGAGCCACTTCGCCTGCTGCGGACTGTTCGTCAGGAACACCAGGGCAGCGATGCCCGCCAGCACCGCGAGGATCCCCTCGCCGGCGAACATGACCTGCCAGCCGTGGAACGGGGTGACCTGGTCACCGATGCTGATCAGCCCACCGGACAGCGGGGCGCCGATCATCTGCGAGAACGGCTGCGCCAGGTAGAAGATCGCGAACATGCGCACGCGCACCTTGTTCGGGAACCACTCGGACAGGTACATGATCACGCCCGGGAACAACCCGGCCTCGGTCACACCCAGGATGAACCGCAGGATGATGAACATCGTGTCGTTCGTCGTGAAGGCGAACAGTGCGGCGACGATGCCCCACGTGACGGCGATCCGGGCGAGCCAGAAGCGCGCACCGAACCGCTTGAGCAGCAGGTTCGACGGGATCTCGAAGATCGCGTAGCCGATGAAGAAGATGCCGGCGCCCAGGGCGAAGGCGGCGTCGGAGATGCCACGGTCGACGCGGAGGGCCTCTTCGGCGAAGCCGACGTTCGTGCGGTCGAGGAACGCGACGAAGTACAGGATGACGAGCATCGGCATGAGGTGCTTCGTCGCCTTGCCGATGGCGGACTTGAGGCCGGGGTCGTTCGTCGACCCGAGCGCGGGGGCAGGGGGTAGTGACACGGGTTCGCTCCTTTGCGAGCACGGTGCGGTCGTTCTGGCGTCCGGCGGTCGGTTCGGTCGTCCGGACGGGAGGCACGGATCGCGTCGCCCGGTCGGCGCGCGTTCCGTGGGCGGCTGGCCCTAGTGCATGTACAGGCCGCCGTCGACGTTGAGCGTCTGGCCCGTGACGAACCCGGCGTCCTCGCTGATCAGGTACGCGATCGCGGCAGCGATGTCCCGCGGGGTGCCGATGCGCGGCAGGACGCCGTCGGCGGCCATCTCGGCCTTCCGCTCCTCGGACAGGGTGCCGCCCATGATGTCGGTGTCGATCGGACCGGGGGCGATCGCGTTGACGGTGACGCCGCGCGGGCCGAGCTCGCGCGCCAGGCCACGGGTCAGGCCGATCACGCCGGCCTTCGCCACCGTGTACGGGGTCTTGCTGAAGGTGCCGCCGCCGCGCTGGGCGGAGACCGACGACAGGTTCACGATGCGGCCGTAGCCGGACCGCACCATGGACTCCGCCGCCCGCAGGCTGGCGAAGTGCACGCCGTCGAGGTTGATCGACAGCACTCGGTGCCACTCCCCCTCGGGCAGGTCGAGGTAGGCGTGCGCCGAGGAGACCCCGGCCAGGTTCACGAGTGCGGTGATCGGCCGGAGTTCGGCCTCGATCGTGTCGAAGGCCGCACGGACGGCGGACTCGTCGGCGACGTTCGCACCGACACCGACGGCCCGCACGCCGTGCTGTTCGCGGATCTCGGCGGCGACCTGCTCGCTCGACGTCTGGTCGAGGTCGATGATCCCGACGTCCCACCCGGCCTCGGCCAGGTGGTGGGCGGTGGCGCGGCCGATGCCCCGCGGTGAGGCGGCCCCGGTGAGGACGACGGTGCGGTCCTGGGGCTGGCCGGCTGACTGGTTCTGCGTGCTCATGGCTCGTGCTCCGGGCTCAGTGGATCGGCGCCGGGCCGAGCTCGTCGAGGAGCTTCTGCATCGCGACGTACGCCTTGTTCCGGTAGGCGACGAGCGCGGGCGTGCGGTCGGCGGGGACCTCGAGGTACCCGGCGCCGGACTTCGTGCCGAGCTCACCGGCGTCGACGTGCTGCTGCAGTGACGGCGGGGTGGCGAAGCGCTCCGGCCAGCGGGTCTGCAGCGACTCGAAGCAGAACGCGTAGACGTCGAGCCCGGCCATGTCGGCGATCGCGAACGGGCCGAAGAACGGCAGGCGGAACCCGAACGTGGTCCGCACGATGGTGTCGATGTCGTCGGGGCTCGCGATGCCCTCGTCGGCGATCTTCGTGGCCTCCTCGAACAGCGCGTACTGCAGGCGGTTCAGGACGAACCCCGTCGAGTCCTTCACCCGCGCCGACTGCTTGCCGGTCGCGGCGACGACGGTCTCGCCGACCTCGATCGCGTGCTCGTTCGTGGTCGGGTGCGGGATGAGCTCGACGCCGGGGATGAACGGCGCCGGGTTCGAGAAGTGCACGCCGAGGAACCGCTCCGGGCCCACGACCGCCTCGGCCAGCGACTCGATCAGGATCGTCGAGGTGTTCGACCCGATCACGGCGTCGGGGCGGGCGGCCTCGCTGATGCGGCGCAGCGTGGCGTGCTTGATCTCGAGCTTCTCGGGCACGGCCTCCTCGATGAAGTCGGCGTCGGCGACGGCGGCCTCGATCGACTCGGCAGCGCTCAGGTGTGCGCGGACCCGTTCGACGGCGTCCTCGGGGAACAGCCCGTCGGCGACGAACTGTGCGGTCTCGCCGAGCAGTCGCTCCAGGTTCTGCTCGGCGATCTCGGCCGAGACGTCGGCGATCCGGACGGTGTGGCCGGCGAGGGCGAGGACCTGGGCGATCCCGCCGCCCATGTAGCCGGACCCGACGACGGCGATGTCGAGGGTGCTCATCGGATTGCTCCTTCGGTGCTGGTGGATGCAGTCGGGGTCGCCGTCGCGTCGAGCTTCGTCGTCGCGAGGACGGATCGGATGTACTGCTGGTTGGTGGCGCAGACGCCGAGGCTGTCCCCGCCGTACTGCTCGGTCATGACGATCCCGCGGAACCCGTCGGCGACGGCGTCGCGCAGGACCTGGCGGTAGTTGATAAGGCCCGTCTCCATCGTGCTCGGCGCACTCGTCGCCCAGCTGCCGTCGCCGGCCTCGTCACGCGTGTAGTTCTTCACGTGCAGGTAGTTGGTGTGCGGCATGGTCTTCGCGAACAGCTCCCGCCAGTCCTCGACGGGACGGTGCAGGCGGATGAGGTTCGCGACGTCCGCGTTCAGGCCGACGTTGTCGAGCCCGATCTCCTCGACCAGGCGGACCGCGCTGTCGGCGGTGCCGAGGTACGTGTCCTCGTACAGCTCGAGCGCCATCGGCAGCCCGACGCTCGCAGCGTGCTCGCCGAGCTCCCGCAGTCGCTTGACCGCAGCGGCCCAGACCTCCGGGTCGTCCGGGTCCTTCGGGCCCGGCGCCGTCCAGAACCACAGCGCCCGCTTCTGGGCGTCGGTGAACGGCTGGTGCAGCCCGGTCGAGAAGACCTGCATGCCCCACTCGGCCGCCGCGTCGATGGTGCGGTGGGCGTAGGCGAGGTTCTCCTCCTCGTGCCCGGGCTGGATGACGCTCTTGCGCTGCAGGTGCACCGACGGGATCCCGATACCGTGCGCCTTCGCGACGGCGAACAGCTCGTCGCGGCGCGAGGGTTCGAGGTCAGCGGGCCGGATGTGGCTGTCGGCGAGTTCGGCGAGTGAGAAGCCGACTGCCTCGATCTGCCCGAACACCTCGTCCCACACCTCGGCGGGGGCGTCGTGGAAGGCCGTCCCGTCACGGGTGACCTGCGCGAACCCGTGCAGGCAGGCGGCGATCGGCCAGGTCTCCGACGTCCAGGTGGTGGGGTCCCAATCCTGGTCGACCCAGTCCTGTGGAGTGGTCACGGAATGCTCCCTTGCATGTCGTGGTGGTTCAGCATTGAACCTCTTTCCTATAGGAAAGATACTCGCACGACGCCGGAACTCAACCCCTGTGCCTCAGCTCGTGTGGGACGCGTCCGCGCGCGAACGCAACCGGACGGCGTCGATGTGGAGCCGCATCGCAGCGACGGCCGACGTCGGGTCCGCAGCCAGCGCCTCCAGGATGGCCCGGTGTTCCTGGACCGCACGATCCGTGTCGTCCCCGCCACCCTCGACGATCTGCCGCATGCGGTGCACGCGCGTCGTGATGATCTCGGACATCTCCTCGAGGAACGGGTTCCGTGTCGCGTCGAAGATCAGCTGGTGGAACTGCCAGTCGCTGCGGAAGAAGCGGGCCATCAGTTCTTCCGGAGCGTGCGCAGCACCGACGGACGCGACCTCGGCGGCCACCGCAGCCTGCTCGTCGAGCGCTGCCGCGAGTCGCTCGCGCAGGCCGTCCACATCGCCGCGGGCCGCGAGCTCGACCGCGCCGCTCTCGACGATGAGCCGGGCGTCGAACAGGGCCTCGAGCTGGTCGCCGGCCAGGGGCGGGGAGACCCGGTACCCCTTGTTCGCTTCACGGGTGACGAGGCCGGTGCGTTCGAGTTGCACCAGGGCTTCTCGCACCGGGGTCGGCGATACCCCGAGGGAGCGGGCGAGGCCGTCGATCGACAGCCGCATGCCCGGTTCGACGTCGTGGCCCATCAGGACCTCGAGCACCCGGTCGTAGACGCGGTCACGCAGGCCGAGCTGCATGATGCGCTCCGTCCCGAAGCCGGGCATGGTCGTGGACATGGGTCGATCCTAGAGAATCCACGAAACGAGGATCCTGTGCGACCGGCTCCTACGGGCTGTCGTAAGTGAGCGAATTTCTCCTATTCTCGTGCGGGCACCCGCTGCGTCATCGACGACACCCGAAGAACGGAATCACCATGGCCCGACCCGAACGGACCGTGCGCAGAGCCTCGCGGCTCCTCCTCGCACTCACCGCGACCGCATTGGCGGCGGTGACGGTCCTCGCTGCCACCGCGCCAGCGGACGCCGCCTCCGCGCCCACGGAGACCACCACGGCGCCGACGGCACCACCAGTGACGTCCGCTCCGAACACCGCCGCGCCGACCGTCCAAGCAGAGCCGACCACGCCGCTGGACGAGGTGACGCCGGAACCGACCCTCACTCCGAGCCCCACCCCGACGACGGTCCCGACACCGACACCGGTTCCCCAGCCCAGGAAGTTCACGACGAAGCCCGCAACGGTCTCTGGAACGGTCAAGGTCGGCAAGACCCTCACCGCGACCTTCCCGAGCTGGTCGCCGGCCCCGACGACCAAGAAGTACCGCTGGCTGCGGGACGGCAACTCGATCCGCAACGCCACCGGTTCGCGGTACACGGCGACGGCCTCGGACCACGGCCACAAGCTCTCGGTCTCCATCACCGGTTCCCGCACCGGGTACACGACCGCGACGCGGACGCAGTTGATCGGTGTCGTCGTCCGCGGCGACGCTCCGAAGTTCACGGCTCGTCCGTCGGTCAGCGGAACGACGAGGAACGGTGGCGTACTGACGACGACGAAGGGCTCCTGGAACACTTCCGGCCTGACAGCACGGTACGAATGGCTCCGCAACGGCAAGGTCGTCGCAGGCATGACGTCGCGGACCTACCGTCTCGGGTACTACGACGTGGGGGCTACCATCGCGTCCCGGGTCACCGTGTCGAAGGCCGGCTACGCCAATGGTTCAGTCCGAAGCGTCGCCACCGCGAAGATCGCGAGAGCCACGGCATCGTTCTCGGGCAACGGCACCTTCAAGGTCGGCTCGACGATCAAGCCGGGCACGTACTACTCGACGACGCGACAGGACCAGTTCTGCTACTGGGCACGACTCAGCAGCGCACGGGGCACGCTGGACGACATCCGCGCGAACGACATCGGTTCGGGTCAGCGCATGATCCGGGTGTCGAGCACGGACAAGTACGTCGAGCTGGACGATTGCGGCACCTGGTACGCCGCGACCACCGCCGGCCCGAAGCTCTCGAAGATCACCGGAGACGGCGTCTACAAGGTGGGCCAGCAGGTGTCGAAGGGCACCTGGAAGACGACTGCTCCGAGCGGGTGCTACTGGGCGACCCTGTCCTCCGCATCAGGCAGTCTGGACGCGATCATCGCGAACGACTACCTCGACCGCCGAGGCAGCGCCGTCGTGACGATCACCAACGACGTGGTCGCCTTCTCGTCGAGTGGTTGCGGGACCTGGACCCGAGTCGGCTGACGCGGTCGGTCGGGGCACGGAGCTTCCGTCCGTGCCCCGACGCGGATCGGGTAGTTCCGCGCGGCTCCACGACGACCTCGAGAACTTGCTCGCCGTCAGCGGAGCGAACGGGGTCCGGTAGCCGATCCGTTACCGCGCGTTGAGTTCGAGGTAGTCAAGGGCCTGGCGCACCGTGTCTTCTAGCGGGCGGGTGCTGTCGATGACGAGTCGATCGTCCGTGCGGGGCTCGTACTCGTCGGCGACGCGCTGCACCTCGTCCCACGTCGGCAGGGTGAACCCAGGCAGGTCATTCGCACGCTGCTCCACCCGGCGACGGTGCTCGTTGACGTCCGCACACGCGACCTCGATCACGCGCAGCGAAACCCCAGCGGCTTCCGCTGTCGACGCCCATCCAGCGCGAGCGGGTTCCACACCACTCACCGCGTCGGCGATGACCACCTGTCCCCGCCGCAGATTCGGCACCGCGATGGCATGCATGACCGAGTAGGCGGCGATCCCGGACTGCTCGGGCGGAATTTGGTACTTCCACATCGCGCCCTCGATCGCATCAACGCGAAGGGTCAGCGAAGGTGTCAGCTCCGCGATCGCAGCAGACAGCGTCGACTTCCCTGCACCGGGAAGACCACAAACCTGAACCAGCATCGACAACTCCTTCGTTGGACGTGGCTCACTGTTTAGTGGTCGTGGATGCGCAGCACCAGCGAAGTGGATACCTTCGTCGGCTTCCGATGACGTGTCCGAAGGCGGATCGGCTACCGGACACTCGGCTGTGTGGAGCAGGGGCGCGAGGTGCCCTGTCTGCGACGGACCACCGTTCGGGACGAGGACGTGCCAGCGTCGACCTGTGGCAAAAGGTCCGGCGGCGCCGGCTCAGCCCCTCGCCATCACCGCGTACCTCACGGCAGAAGAAGAAGGCGATGGTGCCGACCACCAGCCCCGCGCTCAACTCGATGCCGAACCGCCCTGTTGAACGTCGAAGCAGCGCGGACAAGTGCAGGTCGAGCAGCGCGGCGGGAAGCTGGCGGTAGGGGGAGGCGGTATGCCATCACCTCACGGCGCGTACCTGCCCGAGTGCGGAGTAATGTTCATTTGCCGCTCTCCCCGGGAGCGTGCCTCGGGACAGAACGGACTACGCAATGCGGCGCATCGCCCGCTCAGCAGCCATCGGTGCTGTTGCACTTCTCACCGCAGGACTCTTCACCACCGTCGGCACGTCGGAGGCGAACGCTGCCACGGCGAGCGGGGGCGTCTTGCAGATCTTGTCCCCGTGGTACCAGACGAAGGGCGAACCCGAGTTCGCTGACGGGGACAGCGTCGTCCTGACCGACGCCGACACCACTCGAGGTATCAACGCTCGCACGACCGGCACGGGTCGCGGTTCGTTCACGCTGAGCCCTCCAGAAGGGAAGCCACTGACGACGGGGGTCTACTGGCTCGACGGCAACCACCCGCACAGCGAGAAGCAGCCGACGCTCGAGATCGACGGAACGTACATCTACGGCGAGTTCTCGATCCTCGACCTCGCGTCCGACCCGACGAACGGTCAGATCACCAGGTTCGACGCGGTCGTCCCGGGCATCGGCGAATTCCGGTTCGGCGAGGACGCTGCCGGCTCTGTGATCCTGGGCGCACGGAACGTCGTGTTCACGAAGACGTTCATCGGGTTGCCGAAGACAACCCAGGTCGAGACTGTGCACAACACCGGCACAGCACCGGTCATGATGGGGAAGCCGGCTGTCACGGGGGTGAACGCGAGGTCGTTCTCGGTCAGCAACAGCACCTGCGAAGCCACCCTCGCAGCCGACGCGACCTGCACGTTCAACATCAACTTCCGACCGAGGACCGCTGGTCCCGCCACCGCTGTGGTGAACGTGCCGGTCGGCGGAGCAACGCAGACGGTGGCGTTGACCGGTTCGGCGTTCCTCGGGAAGACGACGATCACCTCCTCCGGGAAGGACATGGTCAACAAGGGCAAGACGACGAAGGCGACCTCCGGCTCGACCGCGATGTCGATCTCGTACGCCGCACTGGACTGGTGGTTCAAGGCCGACGACCTCGACGGGAGCGGCGGCATCGTCAGCGTCCGCCTCGGCGGCCCGTTCGGCAAGGCCTTCCCCCTCGGCACGACGAAGACGACCGTCAGCGGGAAGTACTCGATCGTCACCACCGTGGACGGGTACGGATGCGACACCAACGGCACGATGAACGTAAAGCAGTTCAAGCTCGACCCGGTCTCCGGATTGCCGGAGACGGTCGACATGTCGTTCACGCAGTACTGCGTCGACAAGATCGCACAGCACGGCACGCTGCAGTGGCAAGCACGGTCCGACGTCACGGCACCGGCAGCCCCGACCGGGATCCGGGTCGGTTCAGCAACACCGACGAAGGTGAAGTGGACGTCGTCCACATCGAAGGACGCAACGTCAGTCGTCGCTCGTCTCGTGCAGGGCGACGGTGCTGGCGCGACCGTCCAGAGCGGTGTGCCGCTGGTGGTCACCGGCGCTTCCGCGGCGGTGCCGCGGCTCCCGACCGGCCAGCGGTACACCATCGCGGTGTTCGCCGTAGACGCAACGGGAAACGTCAGCAAGGCGGGAACGACGTCCTTCGGGACCGCGCCGATGACCGTGATGGCTCCAGGGCGTCCCACCATCACCGGGACGACGACCGGGCCCGGTTCCGTCACCGTGTCGTTCGACGCGCCAGCAAGTGATGGGGGCCTGCCCATCACGAGCTACATCCTCTCCGATTACCGAGACAGTGTGACTGGAACGTCGAGCCCTCTGACGCTCACAGGGTTGTCCGCCGGGAGCAACATGGTCTCAGTCACCCCGGTGAACGCAGCAGGCAAGGGCATGCGGTCGTACAGCAAGCAGGTCACCATCGGGTAGCAGTGCCGATGGCTCACTGAAACGGGGACTGCGGCCGTTCGATCCCGACTGCCGCGACGGCGAGGTGCGGCGATCTACGTGTTCGTCGCCGCCTTGAGGATGACGACGGCGACCGCGGTCAGCAAGAGGGCGCCGCCGAGGCCGGCGAGCGGGTACCAGACGCCGCTGGCGCGGTGGTGGCGGCGGATCCCGAACGCACCGCCGGTGATGACTGCCGCGAAGCCGCCAAAGAAGGTGAGCCCCATGCTGCTGTACCAGCCGGCATCCCCGCAGGAAACGGTGCGGGCGGCGCAAGTGCTGTACGAGATGAGGCTCTCGTTCAGGATGTAGCCGACGCAGCCGATCGCGGCGAGCAGCCCGACGACGATGACGACCCAGATGAGGACGAGGTTCCACAGCGCGCCGCGGTCGCCGAGCGGTGCGCGTTGGATGCGGGACGCCATCGGGCTCCTGTTCTGGTCCGTCTCTCGGATGTCATCAGAGTGCCATGCGGGCAGCGAGGATCGATGCCATCGCCGCTGGCCACAGCGCATCCAGCCGCGGCCCCCATGGTTCTGCCATCACCCCACTCTGGCGAAGCGCGGCGACCTCCGACAGGGAGACCCAACGCCAATCCATCACCTCGGTCGGATCCGCTCGCACCGCTGAACCACTCGGCTCCTGCACGACGAAGAGGTCCACGAGCGCCGTCTCCTCGGTGAAGCGGCCGACGCGGCGCAGAGCCTCGGGGTCGACGGTGACGTTGGTCTCCTCGAGCAGCTCTCGGCACGCAGCTGCAGGACCAGTCTCGCCTGCGAACGCGCTCCCACCGGGGAACTCCCACCCGAAGGCGAACTCCTTCGTCGGAGCCCTCTGCGTGAGCAGGACGGTTCCGTCGGCTCGGTAGACGCACACCGTGACCACCAGATGGAACGCCCCGCCCGGCCAACCCGCGTCACCGCGCCGGAACGTCCCACCCATCGGCGCCCCGGCCGCGTCAACAAGATCCCACCACTCGTCCACACCGCCAGCGTAGGACGAACCGGCACGCGGAACGTCAACATGCGGTGGCAGCGGATCGGCGGCCGCGACGTTGTCGAGGGTTTCCAGTGGTCGGAGCAGGACGGTAACGTGCCGCCATGCACTGGGGGGACACCGGACTCGACGACGAGCAGATCGCGTTCGTGCAGCAGACACTCCCCGATGCCGTCATCGTGGCCGATGAGTCGTGGGGGCTCCTCGACACGAGGGTCCTGCACGTCCGCACTGGCGTCGATGGCTTCACCGTGAAGGCCTCCGGCCCGACCAACACCCACTTCCCCCGCGAGCTCGAAGCACACCGCACCGCCACCGCCGCCCTCCGAGCCAGCGGGGACACGGGTGCCCTCATCGCCACGAACGAGGAGCACCGCGTCCTCGTGCTCGAACGCGTCCCCGGGCACCTCGCCCTCGGGACCCCGGACGAGCACGACACCGACGTCCACCGACAGGCCGGCGCACTGCTCCGACGGCTGCACGACCAGGACACCCGCCACGACCCGACGTTCCTGCAGCACGAGCAGGCGAAGGCACTGGCCGCCCTCGACGCACCGCACCGGATCCCCGACGAGGTGGTCGCCCGCGCACGAGCGGCACTGCGCGCACTCCCGACCGACCACGCGACGCAGTCCCTCGTCCCGACCCACGGCGACTTCCACCCGCGCAACTGGATCGTGGACGACGACGCCCACGACAGCCGCGACGACCGGCACCACAGGCTCCGCGTCATCGACTTCGGCCGCTTCGGCTGGCGCCCCGTGTCCTTCGACCTCACCCGCCTCGCGGTGCTCCACTGGCAGCATGATCCCGCCCTCGAAGCGGCGTTCTTCGACGGGTACGGGGACGATCCGCGCACTCCGGACGCGTGGCGCTGGCTGCAACTCCGCGAGGCAGTGGGGACGGCGACCTGGGCCTACGCGGTCGGCGACGAGGGCTTCGAGGCCCAGGGCCACGACATGCTCCGGGGCGCCCTCGCCGCGTTCTGACCCGTCAGGCCCGGACGCAGTTCACGGCACCCGCACGAACCGCGGCGCCCCTCGGTCCCGCAGCCGGAACCCCAGGTGCTGGTACAGCCCGATCGCCCCGGTGTTCCCGGCGGCTGCGTGCATCAGCGGGGTCTCGCCCCGCTCCCGGATCCCGTGCGCGACGGCGAGCACCAGCCGACGCCCGAACCCCTGCCCCCGGTACGCCTCGTCCGTGCACACCGCGCTGATCTCGGTCCACCCCGGCGGGTGCAGGCGCTCCCCCGCCATCGCGACGAGCCGTCCGTCCCGCCGGATGCCCAGGTAGGTGCCGAGCTCGATCGTCCGCGGCAGGAACGGCCCCGGCTTCGTCCGCTCCACCAGGGCGGTCATCTCCGGCACGTCGTCGGGCGTCAGCACGACGGCTTCGTCGTCCGGCGCACCCTCGATCGCCTCGCCGGTCAGCTGCACGCCGCCGGCACCCTCGACGAGTTCCCACCCCTCGGGCAGGACGGCAGCCGCACCGACGCCGAGCATCCCGCCCGACCCGAGCAGCGCCCGGACGTCCTCCCAGTCCTGCGCGGTGGGCTGCGCGGGGATCCCCGTCCACACCGACACGTCGGTCTTGTAGCGGACGACGTCGCCGCGCCGCTCGGCGAACCGCGCGTGGTGGCTGTTCAGCGCGGCCATCGCGGGCGCGTCGAGCACCCGCGTCGGGGTCCCGTCGTCGGCGATCGTCAGGTCGAGCGTCCGGAACGCCTCGCCGCGGGCATCACCGCCACGGAACCCGAGGTCCTCGATCCGCCGACGATCGCCGTCCGCCCACCCGACGGTGTCCGCGACGACCCCGGAGGCGTAGTGGTTCGTTGCACGGTGGACGACCAGCTCGACGTCCGCTGCCGAGGCCACGAGGACCTCTCCGGGTCGGGGCAGCGCGGTCGAGGTCGGCGCAGTCATCGTCATCCCACCATTCTCCGCCCGCGGCGAGCGCCGCCGACGCATCGTTGCACCCGGTGACGCCGTGCCGCGGCTCGCACGGTGCGAGGGGGCCCACGGCCCGTGCGAGGTTCCGTACTCGGTGCGGGGGCACGTGCACCGCACGGAGTACGGAACCTCGCACCAGACCGAGCGCCCGCCCCGCCCCGCCTCACCCCACCCGCGACGCCACGAACTCCACCATCCGCCGCACGAGCAGCGCCTGCGACGCCGCCCGCCGGTACTCGTGCCCCTCACCCTCGAGCTCCAGGTACTCCACGTCGTGCGCCCGCTCCCGCAGCGCCGCGACGACCTGGTGCGCCTCACCGATCGGCACGTTCGTGTCGAGCTCACCGTGCACGACGAGCAACGGCGCCGTGACGTCGTCGATCGCCCGCATCGGTGACAGGGCCGCGAGCAGCGCTTCGTCCTCGACGGGGTGCCCGTACTTCGTCGCGGCAGCGGCCGCGATCCACGGTTCGGTGTCCCGGTAGAAGGTCGCGAAGTCGCTCATCCCGCACACCGCGACCCCGGCCGCGAACACGTCGGGCGTGAACGCCAACGACGCGAGCGTCGCGTACCCGCCGTACGAGCGCCCCTCGACGGCGACGCGGGAGCGATCGGCGTACCCGTTGGTCACCAGGAACCGCGCGCAGTCGACGACGTCGGCGAGCGCGTTCCACCGCAGCGCCAGGTCGTCGGCGTGCACGAACTCGTGGCCGTACCCGGAGGACCCGCGGATGTTCGGCGCGAACACGGTCACCCCGGCGGCGGCGAGCGCCTGGTGCTGCGGCGAGAACGTGGGTCGTTCCTGCGACTCCGGTCCGCCGTGCAGGTGGACGAGCGCTGCGCGGCCGGGAGGCACGGCACCAGCACCAGGGTCGGCGTCCGCCCCCGACGCGGTCGGCTCCACGGCCCGGTACAGCCACCCGGTCAGCTCCAGTCCGTCGCGGGCGGCGAACCGCTCGAGCGTCGGCTCGACCAGCTGCACGTCCGGCAGCACCGGCACGTCGGTGACCCGGCTCCAGGTCAGCGCGTTCGTGTCGAGCCGCCACAGTTCGCGCGGCCGGGTCGGTCCCTCGACGGCGAGCAGCACGCTCCGGCCGTCACGGCTGAGCACGGGATCGGTGACGACGTACCCGGGCAGGTCCGGCACGGGGGTGCGCGAGGCGTCGTGCGTGTTGATGAGGTCGAGTTCGCTGCGACCGTCGACGTTCCAGACGAGCAGCAGGGTGCGGCCGGCGTCGTCGGCGTCCAGGTACTCGAGCTCGGCGTCGTCCCGCTCGACGATCCGCCGGGGTGTGCCGCGCCAGCCGTGCGGGCCGACCGGCTGCGCGACGAGTCCGCGGCGGGGCAGTCCGGCCTCGGTGGCGACGTAGGCGACGAGCGGACTGGTCTCGCTCGCGGGCGAGGGTCGCAGGAACGCGATCTCGGCGGACCCGTCCGGGTCGTCGGCGAACAGGGCGTGGCTCTCGTCGGTCAGCCGGTCGACCACGACGACCAACTCGTGGCCGCGCTGGCCGTCCCGGAGCACGACGAGCCGTTCCTCCACCGACAGGTCGAGGACGTGGATGAGTTCCCCCACGGCCAGGTCGTCGCGGTCACCGGACACCGGGTCGACCAGGTACGCACGGGCCGGCTGCTCGGGCTCGGTCGAGGGCAGCGTGATGACGACCCGGTGGCCGCTCCGGCTCCACGGTCCGAGTTCGGCGTGCTGGTACCGCGAGCCGGCGATCTGCGCGGCGTCGGAGCCGTCCGGCCGCACCACCCAGACCTGTTGCTTCACGCCGCCGTCGGTCGCGATGGCGACGGCGAGCCACTCCCCGTCGGACGACCACGACACCCGGATCACGGGGTCGTCGGAGAGCGCGATCCGCACCGGTTCCGGCAGCTCGCCGTCGACGACGACGTCCTGCACGAAGACCTCGGGGGTGCCGTGCCGGTCGCTCACGAACGCCACGCGCCGGGCGTTCCGGGTCATGGTCGGTCCCCACGACCCCCAGGCGGCGGTGAGCCGCGCACCCAGGTCGGCTGCGGCCCTGGTGGTGACCGACGGCTCGACGGTGGCCGACGACGCGACGCCCTGCGCGCCTCCAGTCCGGACGGAACCCACGGTCACCGCACCCCCTGCTGCTGCAGCCACATCTCGATCAGGCCGAGCTGCCAGAGCGCGTTCGCGCCGATCGCGGTCCTGGTGCTGTTCGGGTCCTGCAGCATCCGCTCGACGGTGGCGGGGTCGAAGAGCCCGCGCTCCCGCGCCTCGGGTGCGTGCAGCGCGTCGCGGACGCGCTCCAGGTACGGGCCCTCGAGCTGCCGGATCGCGGGGACCGGGAACGAGCCCTTGCTGCGGTCGATGACGGCGTCGGGCACGATCCCGCGCGAGGCGCGCTTCATCACGCCCTTGCCGCCGTCGGTGAGCTTCATCGACGGCGGGATCGCGGCGGCGAGCTCGACGAACTCGTGGTCCAGGAACGGCACGCGGGCCTCGAGCCCCCACGCCATCGTCATGTTGTCGACCCGCTTCACCGGGTCGTCGACGAGCATGATCGTGGTGTCGCTGCGGAGCGCAGCATCCACGCTCGTCTCCGCGCCCGGCCGTGCGAACTGACGGTCCACGAAGGCCGACGGGGTGTCGTCGTCGCTCTTCCAACGCTCCCCGAGCAGGTCCTGCAGCGCCGGCCAGCGACGGTCCATGAACACGGAGCGGTAGGCCTCGGCGGCCTGGTCGCGCGGCACGTCGGCGAGCGGCGGGTACCAGTCGTACCCGGCGAGCACCTCGTCGGCGCCCTGGCCGGACTGCACCACCTTGACGTGCTGCGAGACCTCCTGCGACAGCAGGTAGAAGGCGACGCAGTCGTGGCTGACCATCGGCTCGCTCATCGCGGCGACCGCACCGTCGATGCCGTCGAGCAGGCGCGACGAGGGGATGTGGATGCGGTGGTGGTCGGTGCCGAAGTGCTTCGCGACCTGGTCGGAGTACTCGAACTCGTCGCCGGACTCACCGCCCGCTGCCTCGAACCCGATGCTGAACGTGGCGAGGTCCTGCTGCCCGGCCTCGGCGAGCAGCCCGACCACGAGCGAGGAGTCGATCCCGCCGGAGAGCAGCACCCCGACCGGGACGTCGGCCACCATCCGGCGCTCGACGGCGGTGCGGAGCGAGCCGATGAACGCCTGCTCCCAGTCCCGCTCGGACCAGTCGGACTTGGCTGGGTCGCGCTCGAAGCGGGGCTCCCAGTAGACGGTGTCGTGTGTGGTGCCGTCCGGGTCGATCACCCGGACGGTCGCGGGCGGGAGCTTGCCGACGCCGGCCAGGATCGTGCGGGGTGCGGGGACGATCGAGTGGAAGCTCATGTACGAGGCGAAGGCGACGGGGTCGATGGACGTGTCGACGTCCGACCCCCCGTCTGTCCCGCCGTCTCCGGCCAGGATCGCCGGCAGGGAGCTCGCGAACCGGAGGCCGCCCGGGACGGGTGCGACGTAGAGCGGCTTGATGCCGAGCCGGTCCCGCGCCAGCACCAGCCGGCCGCTGCCGTGCTCCCAGATGGCGATGGCGAACATCCCGATCAGGTGGTCGACGAACGCGGTGCCCCACTCGGCGTACGCCAGGGCGATGACCTCGGTGTCCGACGTCGACGCGAACCGGTGCCCCTTGCCGTGCAGCTCGTCGCGGAGCTGCCGGTAGTTGTAGACCATCCCGTTGTAGGCGATCGTCAGCCCGGCCTCGGCCAGCACCATCGGCTGCGCGCCCGCGGTGGACAGGTCGACGATGGACAGCCGTCGGTGCCCGAGCGCGACCGGGCCGCGAGCCCACAGGCCGTCGCCGTCCGGGCCGCGGTGCGTCATGCAGCCGGTCATCCGGGCGACCGCCCCGACGTCCGGCGCTCGGCCGTCGAACCGGATCTCGCCCGCGAGTCCACACATCAGCGCTCTCCCTCGGTGTCCGCCACATCGGAGTCCGTGTCCGCCGGGGCGGGGTCGGTGTCCGCCGGGGCGTTCCCGACGATCCACGTGTCCTTCGCGCCGCCGCCCTGCGATGAGTTGACGACCATGCTGCCCTCGGGCGCGACGCGCGTCAGGGCGACGTCGGCCAGGTGCACGTCGTCCGGTCCCGTCCCCGTCGCGTACACG
The DNA here is from genome assembly GCF_003234225.2 of Curtobacterium sp. MCSS17_005. NCBI lineage: Bacteria > Bacillati > Actinomycetota > Actinomycetes > Micrococcales > Microbacteriaceae > Curtobacterium > Curtobacterium sp. MCSS17_005. The sequence goes on along the minus strand of NZ_CP126258.1, from coordinate 52,984 downwards.
AAGGCCCGCAGGTCCACGTGCCGCGGGTCGAGTCCGGCCGGTCCGATCGTCGGGTGCGAGGACAGCTGCACCACCTCCTGCCCCACCCACCCGGCGGGGTCCGCGGCGATCTCGCGCCGTCGCTCGGCCACCTCGGGGGCGCTCGCGCTCGGTCCGATCAGGACCCCGCGGCCGCCCTCACCGTCGACCGGCTTCGTGACGAGTTCCCCGACGCGGTCCAGGACCGACAGCCGTTCGACCTCGATGCTCGTGCGGTACGTCGGCACCGATGCCAGCAGGGGTTTCTCGTCCAGGTAGTACCAGATCAGGTCCGGCACGGTGACGTACATCGCCTTGTCGTCGACCAGCGCGTTGCCCGGCGCGTTCGCCAGGTAGACCCGTCCCTCCTCCGCCGCGTCGAGGATCCGCGCACCGAGGTCCGGAGCGTGCTCCGCCGTCAGCGCACTGACGTCGCGGTCGATCCGCAGGTACAGCCCGTCGAGCACGTCGCCCGTCGTCGCGTCGACCACGCGTCCGTCACGGACGTCCAGGTCCGACCCGGACAGGAGGCGCATCCCGGCCCCGTCGGCCAGCCTGCGGTGCTCGAACCACGCGCCGGCGGCGGGGCCGTCGCTGACCAGTGCGATCACGGGATCGGTCGCGCCCGTCACCGCAGTGGTGTTCGCGCAGAGGGTCCGGCGCAGCCGGTCGGTCACGCCGTGCGGGTCGCGCAGGTGCGCCGGCCGCGGGGCGTCCGGCACGACGTCGTCCATCAGCTCGCGCAGGGCGATGCCGTACGCGACACCCGAGGGCGAGCGGACGTTGTCCTCGAGCACCCGCCAGCCGCCGAACTCGTTGCGCACCAGGTCGAACCCGAGCACCGGCGCACGGACGGCGGTCGCCGGCAGCCGGGTGGCGTCCGGGTCCCAGCCCTTCGCGCCGACGAAGTGGTCCGCGTCCAGCACGCCGTCGGCCACGATCCGCCGGTCGCCGTACGCGTCACGCAGGAACAGCTCGATCGCGCGGGCACGCTGCCCCAGACCACGCTCGAGCTGTGACCACTCGTACGCGCTGATCGTCCGGGGAACCAGATCGCAGCCGAACTCCTGCGCGCCGCCGTCCACCACGAAGCCGACGTGGTGCTCGCGGGTCCAGACGTCGCGGGCGGTGCAGCGGTCGATCGCGGTCTCGGCGTCCCAGCCGGTGAAGAAGGCCGCCAGGTCACGGAACGCCGGACGGGGTCGCGCCCCGGGACCGACCGCCTCGTCGCCGGCACGGACGCGGTACCCGGCGATCGGGACCACCGGGTCCTCGTCGCGTCCGGACGGGAGCCCCGCGGTGTCCTCCACCACCAGGGCGACGACGTCGTCCATCTCCCCGCGCTCGGCGTAGGCGGTGCGTTGCCGGTCGGTGGAGTTGCCGCGGGCCAGAGTCGCGTCGAGGAGCTCCGTCACCGTGCCCCAGTCGCCGAGCTCCTCGAGCTCCGGACGCAGCCGGGACACGAGCTGGCGCACCGCGACCTCGGCGGGCAGCCGTTCGGGGTGCTGTCCGAGACCGACGAGCTCGCCGCTCAACCCGGAGCGAGCGGCCTGCCACATCGCCGCACGGTGCAGGGGTTCGCTGCGCGGGTGCCACTCGGCGCCGGACACGACCGACTTCTCGGCCTTGCGCACCGCGGCGCGGAAGAGTCCGGCGATGAGCACGGCGTCGTCCACCACCGGGGTCGCGTCGCAGACCCGCAGCTCGAGCGTCGGCGCGTGCGACGACGGCCGCACGTCGAAGTAGGCCATCTTCTTGTCGGCGATCACGCCCGAGGCGATCAGGTCGTCGAGCACCCGGTCGTACTCGGCGGCGTCCTCCACCGGGCCGAAGCTGCCGGCCGACGGCCACCGCTGCCAGATGATGCTCCGGAACGAGGCGTACCCGGTGTCCTGCCCGTTCCAGAACGGACTCGACGCACTCAGGGCGAGCAGTACGGGGAGCACCGGCGCCACCCGCTGGGCGATCAGCACCGCCAGGTCGCGGTCGCTCACCCCGACGTGCACCTGCAGGCCGCAGATGAGCTGTTCGTCGACGAGCATCCGGTACTGCTCCTGCATCCGGCCGTACCGGCCGCCGGAGCTCAGCTCGAAGTCGGCGTACTCCGACCTCGGCGCGGTGCCGACGGCCGCGATCGTGACGCCGGCCGGGGCGATCGCGGCACTGAGCTCACTGCGCAGGTCGACGATCACCCGCCGCAGGTCGTCGAGGGTCCGCACCACCGGGGTGTTCGTCTCGATCGTCGTGCGCTGCAGCTCCGCGCCGAAGCGGTCGGTGGGCAGTTTGGGCAGAAGGCGCGGGGCCTTCGCGGAAAGTCGGCCGGACTCGAGGTCGATGAGGTGCAGCTCTTCCTCGGCGCCGAGCGTCAGCTCTGCACTCATGGCTGGAACCTACGCGCGGCGGCTGTGGCGCGCACCGCGGCACACCGCCCGACTCGTGCCCGTAACACGCACGTCAATCGAGCGTCACCCCCACTGAACTCCCGCACGCACCGTGCGACCCGCGCCACCCCGTGCGAGGTTCCACGCACCGTGCGCCACTACAGGCACGCACCCTGCGGTCAACCTCGCACCAGCCCCGCACCTCGCACCGTGCGACCCGCGCCAACCCCGCACCAGCCCGCCAACGCCGCACCGTGCGGTGGACGCCCCGCACAGGCGGACGGGAGGCACGGCGCCAGCCCGCCACGCGCCTCCCGTCCGCACCGTGCGCACCTATTCACCCGTGCGAGCTTCCAAGCACCGTGCCCGGTTACAAGCGCGCACCACGCGCGCAACCCCGCACCAGCCCACGAAAGCCACACCGTGCTGCGGACGCACCACCCGCAGTCGGGAGGCGCGACACCAGCCCGCCACGCGCCTCCCGTCCGCACCGTGCGCACCTATTCACCCCGTGCGAGCTTCCAAGCACCGTGCCCGGTTACAAGCGCGCACCACGCGCGCAACCCCGCACCAGCCGACGCACCCGACACCGTGCCTGTGCCAGCCCGCGCACCCCGCACCAGCGCGCGGAGCCCTACCCCCGCGTCCGGGCCAACCGCCGGTTCAGCGCCCCGTTCAGCAGCGCGACGAGCAGCCCCACCGCGAACACGAGCGTCCCGAAGCACAGCACCTGCGGCGGCATCCCGGCCTTCGCGGCGCCGTAGACGAACAGCGGGAAGGTCACCGCGGGCCCGGCGACGAACGAGGTGATCACGTAGTCGTCGATCGACATGGCGAGCGCCAGCAGCCCGGCGGCGAGCATGCCCGGCGCCAGCAGCGGCAGGGTGACGAGCCGGAAGGCCTGGAACGGTGTCGCCCCGAGGTCACCCGCGGCCTCTTCGAGTGCACGCGAGGTCCCCGCGATCCGGGCCCGCAGCACGACCACCACGTAGGCGACGTCGAACGCCACGTGCGTGATGAGCACGGTCAGGAACCCGGTGCCGAGCCCCACCGACAGGAAGAACGAGAGCGACGCGGAACCGACGACGATCGACGGCGCAGCGATGTCGGCGAACACGACGGTGTTCACGACACCGCGACCCGGGAACCGGTACCGCTCCAGCGCCAACGCGAGGGGCAGCCCGATCGCGACGGAGATGATCGCGGCGAGGAACGCGACGAGCACCGAGGTGACGAACGCGGCCCCGAGCCCGGACACGTTCACCAGGTTCGCGTACCAGTAGGTCGTGAAACCGTTCCAGGCGAACGACAGCCGGTTGGTGGGGGCGTCGTTGAACGAGTACACGATCATGTAGACGATCGGCACCAGGGTGATCGCGATCGTCACCCAGTACACGATCGCGAGCCAGGGCCCACGCCGGTTCACCCCGTGGCGACGCGGACGGCCGGCGACGGAACCGGTCACGGGCGAGGCCGGAGCGGCGGCGGAACGGGACGGTGCGACGGCGGTCATACGAGGTCCTCGAGGTCGTCGGTGCCGGAGACGCGGGCGTAGATGAAGAGGATGATGCCGAGCACGACCATGAGCACGGTCGACAGGGCTGCGGCGACGTTGTACTGCTGGTTGCCGGAGTAGGCGTCCTGGATCGCCTGACCGATCGTGTACGTGTTCGTGCCGCCGAGCAGTGCCGAGTTCACCGGGTCGCCGACGCTGTCGATGAAGACGAGCAGGACCCCGGCGAAGATGCCCGAGCGGGACAGCGGGAGCGTGGTGTGCCAGAACGCCCGGAACTTGCCGGCGTAGAGGTCGTTCGCGGCCTCGCCGAGTCGTGGGTCGATGCGCTCGAGGGCGGCGTAGATCGGCAGGACCATGAAGGCCAGGTCGTTGTAGGCGTCGCCGAAGATCACCGCGCCGCCGGTGCCGAGGATGTGGAAGTCCTTGCCGGCCAGCCCGAGCGCCTGCAGCGTCGTGACGACCGGCCCCTGTGACGCGAGCACGAACGCCCACATGTCGGTCCGGATGATGAACGACACCAGGAAGCTGATGAACACGAGCATGAGCAGCGGGTTCTTCCACCGCGGGGAGACCCGGAACGCGATGAAGTACGCCACCGGGTACCCGACGACGATGCAGGCGATCGTGGCGGCGGCGCCGTACCAGAGCGACCGGAGCAGGAACGTCAGGTATGGCACCTGCGGGTCGACGAACAGCGAGGAGTAGATCCCGAAGTTCCAGGTGAACGTGTAGCCGTCGTCCGGGTTGCCGGTCATGAGCGAGACGATCAGCCCGGACACCAGCGGGATGACGAAGAACACGCAGAGGTACGCGGTGCCGACGAGCGCCAGGAAGAACGGCGTGCTCCGACGGCGTCCCCGCCGCGCCGGCGCGGAACCGGCGGAACCACCGGGACCGAGCCCCGGCGCCACCCCGACCGCGCTCACGACTGCACCACCGCGTTGAAGATGCCGTTCCACTCCGAGTACTCGTCGTAGTTCTCGAACACCCGGAACTCGTGCGACTGCTCCAGCACGTCCGCAGAGGGGAACACGAGCGGGCTGTCCGCCACGGTGGCGTCGTCGAGTTCGTCCCGCACGTAGTCCTCGGCCGCGGGCACCGGGCAGACGTAGTTGACCCAGTCCTCGACGATCCCGGCGACCTTCGGCGTGTAGTAGAAGTTCATCCACTCGAGCGCCGACACCGGGTTCTCGGCCTGCCGTGGGATGAGCATGTTGTCGTGCCAGGTCATCTGCCCCTCTTCCGGCGTGACGAACTCCAGGTCGGGGAACCCGGACTGCTGCGCCTGGAAGACGTCGCCCGACCACGCCTGGGTGATCCAGGTGTCGCCGTTCTCCAACCGGTTGATGTAGCTCTGGTCGTAGAAGCCGGTGACGCTCGGCCGCAGTTCGCGCAGCCAGGCCTGTGCCTTCCGCCAGTCGGCGGGCGTCGAGGTCTCCGGGTCGATGCCGAGCGCGAGCAGTCCGAGCGACCCGAGTTCGGTGTTGTCGCTCATCAGTCCGATGCGGCCCTTGAACGCCGGGTCCTGCAGGTCCTTGAGCGAGGTGATCTTCCGCCCGGTGTACTTCGGGTTGTAGGCGAGCCCGGTGAACCCGGTCTGCCACACGACGGAGTGCTTGTTGCCCGGGTCGTAGATGGGGTCCTTCACGGAGTCCGAGGCGTTCGCGGCGAAGTTCGGCAGCCGCGAGTGGTCGAGCTCGCACACGAACCCGTTCTTGATCATCTGGGTCAGCTCGAACCCGTTCGTCATGACGACGAGGTCGTACCCGGTCGCACCGTGCGCCCGCAGGATCGGTGAGACGGTCGCGTAGAAGGTCGCGTTGTCCTGGATCACCGCCTGGTAGTCGACCGCGATGCCCGTCTCTTTCTTGAACAGCGCCAGGGACTCGGACTTGCCGTGGTCGGAGTCGATGTACAGCGGCCAGTTCGCGAAGTTCAGGGTGCCGGTCGCCTTCGCGTCCTTCCAGAACGCCGCCCAGTCGACGGTGTCCTCGGCGCCGGCGGCGGCGGAGCCCTTGATGCTGCAACCGGTGAGCAGGGCGGCCAGCGCCGCGGCCCCGCCGCCGGCCAGCAGGCCGCGTCGGCTGACGCGAGCCGACGTCAGCCCGCGCAGCAGGTCCGGACCGGGCACCGCGCCGGTCACGCGAGCGATCCTGCCGTGGCGGGGACGGCCTGGAGGCCCGGGTCGTCCTGGGTGGTGACGGTCGCGTCGGACGCGGGGTGCGCCTCCAGGCCGAACCCGTGGTCGACGCCCCACGTGAGCCAGACCTCGGTGCCGGTCGCGATCCGCGGCCCGCCCTTCGAGTTCTGCGCGAACACCGAGACGCGCCCGGCGCCCGGTACGTCGACCAGGTACTGGGTGCTCACGCCGGAGAACGAGACGTCCACGACCCGACCGGGGCCGAGGATGTTCCGTCCGGCCTCGGGGGTCGGTTCGGCGGTACGGATCTTGAGCTTCTCGGGACGGACGCCGACGACGACGCGACCGGTCGTGGCGACGGCTCGGTCGGCCGGCACCGCGATCGAACCGGCCGCGGTTGCGACGACGAGCAGGCCGGCATCGGTGCCGCGCACCTCGCCCTCGAGCAGGTTCGACTGGCCGAGGAAGTTCGCGACGAAGGCCGTGCGCGGCAGCTCGTACAGGTCCTGCGGACTGCCCATCTGCTCGATCCGACCGCCGTTCATGACGGCGACCGTGTCGGCCATCGTCATCGCCTCTTCCTGGTCGTGGGTGACGTGCAGGAACGTGAGCCCGACCTCGGCCTGGATCGTCTTCAGCTCGAGCTGCATCTGGTGGCGGAGCTTCAGGTCGAGGGCGCCGAGGGGCTCGTCGAGCAGCAGCAGGGCCGGCCGGTTCACGATCGCGCGGGCCAGGGCGACGCGCTGCTGCATGCCTCCGGAGAGCTGGGCGGGACGCTTCGACGCCGACCCCTCGAGCTCGACGAGTCGCAGCGCCTCCTTGGCCTTCGTCATCGGGTCCGGGATCCGGCGGCGCTTCAGCCCGAACGCGACGTTGTCGAGCACGCTCATGTGCGGGAACAGCGCGTAGTTCTGGAACACCGTGTTGACGGGCCGCTGGTACGGCTTCGTGTCGGTGACGTCCTGACCGCCGATGGTGATGGTGCCGCTCGTGGGTTCCTCGAGCCCGGCGACGAGCCGCAGGGTCGTCGTCTTGCCGCAGCCCGACGGACCGAGCAACGCGAAGAACGAGCCGGCGGGCACCGTCAGGTCGAGGCTGTCCACCGCGGTGTGGCCGGGGAAGGACTTCGTGATCTGGTCGAGCCGGAGATCGGCTCCCGATTCGGCGAACGTTCCGGTCATTGCCATGGTGCCTCCAGGGGGTGGTCGGCCTCAGCCGATGTAGGACATGACGTGCTTGATGCGGGTGTAGTCGTCGAAGCCGTACTGGGACAGGTCCTTGCCGTACCCGCTGTGCTTGAACCCGCCGTGCGGCATCTCGGCGACGATCGGGATGTGCGTGTTGATCCACACGCAGCCGAAGTCCAGGTCGCGGGCGAAGCGCATCGCCCGCGCGTGGTCGGTCGTCCACACCGAACTCGCCAGGCCGTACTCGACGCCGTTCGCCCACGTCAGGGCCTGCTGTTCCGTCGAGAACCGCTGCACGGTCTGCACCGGGCCGAAGATCTCCTGCTGCACGGCACGGTCGTCCTGGCGCAGGCCGGCGACGATCGTGGCCTCGTGGAAGTACCCGCGGTCACCCTGTCGTGCGCCGCCGAGCTCGATCGTCGCGTGGTCGGGCAGCGTGTCCAGGAACGACTGCACGTGCGCGAGCTGGTTCGCGTTGTTGACGGGGCCGTAGTGACCGTCCGACCCGGTTCTCGCGTTGACGCGTGCCTCTGCTGCGAGCGCTGCGACGAACTCGTCGTGGATGCCCTGTTGCACGAGCAGCCGGGTGGCGGCGGTGCAGTCCTGTCCGGCGTTGAAGAACCCGGCGGCGACGATCCCGGCCACCGCCGAGGGGATGTCGGCGTCGTCGAACACGATCACGGGTGCCTTGCCGCCGAGCTCCAGGTGGGTGCGCTTGAGGTCCCCGGCGGCGGCACGGGCGACTTCCATGCCGGCACGGACGGACCCGGTGATGGAGACGAGCTGCGGGGTGGGGTGGTCGATCATCGCGGCGCCGGTGGTGCGGTCCCCCACGACGACGTTCAGGACCCCCGGCGGCAGGAACTCGGCGGCGACCTCGGCGAGCAGCAGGGTCGACAGGGGTGTCGTGTCGCTCGGCTTGAGCACGGTGGTGTTCCCCGCGGCGAGCGCCGGCGCGAACTTCCACACCGCCATGTTGAGCGGGTAGTTCCACGGGGTGACCTGGGCGACGACACCGATGGGTTCACGCCGGACGAACGAGGTGTGGTCGGCCAGGTACTCGCCGGCGCTCCGGCCCTCGAGGTTCCTGGCGGCCCCGGCGAAGAAACGGATCTGGTCGACGGAGAGCAGGATCTCGTCCTCGACCAGGGTGGCGCGGGGCTTCCCGGTGTCGAGCGACTCGAGGTCGGCGAACTCCGACGCCCGCTGCTCCATCGCGTCGGCGATCCGGAACAGGGCGAGCTGCCGTTCGCCGGGGGTGGTGCGGCGCCAGGACTCGAACGCGGTAGAGGCCGCACCGAAGGCGGCGTCGACGTCGGCGGGGGTGGACACCGGGGACGTGCCGTAGACGTGCTCGTCAGTCGGGTCGACCAGGTGGAACGTGGTGTCGGCGGTCGACTCGACCGAGGCACCCCCGACGAAGTTCCGCAGGACCCGGGTGTCGGTGTCCGCCGTCGCCGTGCTCTGTGCGTCCAGCATGGCGGTGATACTGACACGGATTCCGGCGGCGCGGAAGAAGGATCCGGAGGTTGTGGAGAACCGTAACAACGGAAATCGTCGCGAAACACGGTGTTCACAACGGAATCCCTTGCGCACCCCGAACCTCGCTGCCATGCTGTCCGGCATGGCGGCAGCACCACGACGTCCGGGACCGATCGACGACACCTCGAAGCGGATCATCGAACAACTCCAGGCGGACGGGCGCCGCCCGTACGGCGAGATCGGCAAGGCCGTCGGTCTCAGTGAAGCGGCGGTCCGGCAGCGTGTGCAGAAGCTGACCGAGACCGGCGTCATGCAGATCGTCGCGGTCACCGACCCGATGCAACTGGGCTTCCACCGCCAGGCGATGATCGGCATCCGGGTCAGCGGCGACACCCGAACCGTCGCCGATGCCCTGGAACAGCTGCCGGCGGTCGACTACCTCGTGATGACCGCCGGCAGCTTCGACCTGATGGTCGAGGTCGTGTGCGAGGACGACGACGACCTGATCGAACTGCTCAACGGCACCATCCGGGCCATCCCGGGCGTCGCCGGCACCGAGACCTTCGTCTACCTGCAACTCCGCAAACAGCTCTACGACTGGGGAACGCGATGACCATCTCCGAACAGGCCACAGGCCGGACCACGACGGGCCCGGCCCCCCGCCTCCACTCCTACGACCCGTTCGCACCGGTCGACGACGCCGACCTGCAGCGGAAGTCCCGGGACCACCTGTGGATGCACTTCGCCCGGCACGGCGCGAACCAGGCCGGTGCCGACGTGCCGATCATGGTGCGCGGCGAGGGCCACCACGTCTACGACAGCCACGGCAAGGAGTACATCGACGGGCTGTCCGGCCTGTTCGTCGTCGCTGCCGGGCACGGGCGGAAGCGCCTGGCCGAGATGGCCGCGAAGCAGGCGGAGACGCTGAGCTTCTTCCCGATCTGGTCGTACGCGCACCCCGCGGCGATCGAGCTCGCCGACCGGCTGGCCGAGCACGCCCCCGGTGACCTCAACAAGGTCTTCTACTCCACCGGCGGCGGCGAGGCGGTGGAGACCGCCTTCAAGCTCGCGAAGTACTACTGGAAGCTCCAGGGCAAGCCGATGAAGCACAAGGTGATCTCCCGTGCGGTCGCCTACCACGGCACCCCGCAGGGCGCCCTGGCGATCACCGGCATCCCGGCGATGAAGGAGATGTTCGAGCCCCTGACCCCCGGTGGCTTCCGGGTACCGAACACGAACTCGTACCGCGCCGAGGAGATGGGCTTCCCCGGCGGCACCGAGGAGCAGTTCGGCTTCTGGGCGGCGGAGCGCATCCGCGAGATGATCGAGTTCGAGGGCCCCGACACCGTCGCCGCGGTGTTCCTTGAGCCGGTGCAGAACTCCGGCGGCTGCTTCACCCCGCCGCCCGGGTACTTCCAGCGGGTGCGCGAGATCTGCGACGAGTACGACGTGCTGCTCGTCTCGGACGAGGTCATCTGCGCCTTCGGCCGTATCGGCACGATGTTCGCCTGCGACACCTACGGTTTCGTGCCGGACATGATCACGTGCGCCAAGGCGATGACCTCCGGGTACTCCCCGATCGGCGCGACGATCATCAGCGATCGCCTGTTCGAGCCGTTCTCCAAGGGGGACACGACCTTCTACCACGGCTACACGTTCGGGGGGCACCCGGTGTCGGCCGCCGTCGCGATGGAGAACCTCGACATCTTCGAGGAAGAAGGGCTGCTCGCCAACGTGCAGCAGAACGCCCCGCTCTTCCGCGCCGAGCTCGACACCCTGCTCGACCTGCCGATCGTCGGGGACGTCCGCGGTGACGGCTACTTCTACGGCATCGAGCTCGTCAAGGACAAGGCCACCAAGACGACCTTCGACGACGACGAGTCCGAGCGGCTGCTGCGCGGGTTCCTGTCGAAGGCACTCTTCGACGCGGGGCTGTACTGCCGTGCGGACGACCGCGGTGACCCCGTCGTGCAGCTCGCACCGCCGCTGACGATCGGGCAGCCGGAGTTCCGCGAGATGACGTCGATCCTGCGCAGTGTCCTGTCCGAGGCCTGGACGAAGATCTGACCGTGAGCGGCTACCGGGGCGTCTCGTTCTGGCTCGACCAGCTCGCGTCCACCGGACGCGACGACCTGACGCCCCGGCCGCCGCTCGACGGCGACACGACGGCCGACGTCGCGATCGTGGGTGGTGGACTGACGGGTCTCTGGACCGCGTGGTACCTGCACCAGGCCGATCCGGGCCTCCAGATCGTCGTCCTGGAACGCGAGATCGCCGGCTTCGGCGCGTCCGGTCGCAACGGCGGCTGGTGCTCGGCGCTGTTCCCGCGGTCCGCCTCTGCGATCGCCGAGGAGCACGGGCGGGACGCCGCCCTCGCGCTCCGCGCAGCGATGCGCGACACCGTCGACGAGGTCGGCCGCGCAGCGTCCGAAGCCGAGGTCGACTGCGACTACGTGAAGGGCGGGACCGTCCTCTACGCACGCTCCGCCGTGCAGGAACGCGCCGCCCACGACGAGGTCGCGTCCTCCGCGACATGGGGCGACGACATGACGTGGCGGGCCGCTCGACCGGGTGACGCCGCCGGATCGGCGGGGGTCGCGTGGACCCCGGACTGCGCGCGCGTGCAGCCCGCCGCGTTGGTGCGTGGCCTCGCGGCCGCCCTGGAGGCCCGTGGCGTCCGCATCGCGGAGCGCACGCCCGTCTCGTCCTGGGATCGCGGGCGTGTGGTCACGTCGCGCGGCACCGTCACGGCGGGCGCCGTGGTGATCGCGGTCGAGGGCTACGGTGCCCAGCTGGAGCAGACGAAGCGGCGGATCCTGCCGCTGTACTCGCTCATGATCGCGACGGCCCCGCTGCCGGCATCCGCGTGGGAACGCATCGGACTCGAGCACGGGCAGACGTTCTCCGACTACCGGCACCTGCTCGTGTACGGGCAGCGTACGGCCGACGACCGGCTGGCGTTCGGTGGCCGCGGAGCCCGCTACCACTGGGGGTCCGCGATCACGCCCGGGTACGACCGGGTGCCGCGGGTGTTCGAGCACCTGCGGAGGGCCCTGGTCGACCTGTTCCCCGTCGTCGCGGACGCCCCGGTCACCCACACGTGGGGCGGCCCGCTCGGGGTGCCGCGCGACTGGTGCGCCTCGGTGACCTGGGACGGACACGTCGGCAGCGCCGGCGGGTACGTCGGGGACGGCCTGTCGACGACGAACCTGGCCGGACGGACCCTCGCCGACCTCGTGCGCGGGGAGTCGACGGCACTGACCGCGCTGCCGTGGGTGAACCACCGATCGCCCGACTGGGAGCCCGAGCCACTGCGGTTCCTCGGCGCGAACGCGGGACTCGTCGCGACCGACCTGGCCGACCGCGAAGAAGCGCTGACCGGGCGGCCGAGTCTGGCGGCCCGGCTGATGGCACCGCTGACCGGAGGGCACTGATGGCTGCTGGTCTCGACGCCGACGTCGTGGTCGTCGGGGCGGGGGTCGCGGGACTCGCCGCCGCCCGGGCGCTCGCACTCGGCGGGCAGCGGGTCGTCGTGCTCGAGGCCCGCGACCGGATCGGCGGGCGCACCTGGACCGATTCGTCACTCGGGGTGCCGGTCGACCTCGGCGCCTCGTGGATCCACGGGGTCGACGGCAACCCGCTCTGGGCCCTGGCGTCGGCGTTCGGCATCGACACCGTGGAGTTCACGGTCGGCAGCTTCCAGTTCGACGGCCGACCGATCGCGTGGCACGACCCGTCCGGTGCCGCACTCTCCGCCGAGGACACATCGGCGTTCGTCGCGGACCTGCACACCGTCGACGCGGTCCTCGACGCCGTCGTCGCGCACGCTCCCCCGCCCTCGACCTACGCGGCCGCCGTCGACACCGTGATCCGCTCGCTGCGGTGGCAGGGCGACCGAGCAGCGCGCGTCCGCGAGTACACGGCCCACCGCTCCGAGGACCTCTGCGGTGCCCCCGTGACCGTCCTCGACGCGCACGGCCTCGACGAGGAGCACGTCCCCGGTGACGAGGTGGTGTTCCCCGGCGGCTACGCGCAGTACGCCCGCGCGCTGGCCGAGGGTCTCGACGTCCGGCTGTCGTCGGTCGTGCGGTCGGTGACCCAGGCCGGCGAATCCGTGACCGTGGGGCTCGCCGACGGCACCACCGTCGCCGCCCCGCAGGTGGTCGTCACCGTGCCGCTCGGGGTGCTGCAGGCCGGCGACGTGGTCTTCGACCCGCCCCTGTCCGCGCCGGTGACCGGAGCGCTCGACCGGCTCGGGATGGGCACCTACGACAAGGTGTTCCTGCGGTTCCCCACACGGTTCTGGGGCGACTCGTGGGTGGTCCGGCAGCAGGGGTCCGCCGGCGTCGACTGGCACTCCTGGTACGACATGTCCCGGGTGACCGGTGCGCCGGTGCTCGCCGCCCTGGTCGGTGGTGCCGGAGCACGTCGGCTCGAGACCCTGCCGGACGCCATGGTCGTCGACGAGGGGGTGGCAGCGCTGCGGAAGATGTTCGGCCCGTCCGTCCCCCAGCCCGAGGCGGTCCGGATCACCCGGTGGGCCGAGGACCCGTTCTCGCGGGGCTCGTACTCGTACCTGCACGTCGGGGCGTCACCCGACGACCACGACCTGCTCGGCACCCCGTCCGGCCGGGTGCAGCTCGCCGGCGAGGCCACGTGGAGCGACGACCCGGCGACGGTGCACGGTGCGCTGCTGTCCGGGCTGCGGGCGGCCGGGCGGCTGCTCGGCACCGAGGTCGAGCCGCTCTCGCTCGCGGACCCGCTCTCCACGGTGTCGGCCCGTGCGACACTCGCTCCGTGACCCCGACGAGGACCCGACCGAGACACGAACACCGGGCACCGGTCGCCGTCGCGGTCCTGGTGAACCTGGCGCTGAGCCTGTTCCTGCCCGACGAGGTGCTGTTCTTCCCGTCGTGGGTGGTGCCCGTCCTGGGCGTCCTGCTGCTCACGCCGCTCATCGTCTTCAACCCGCGGCGTCTGACGCGCGAGACCACCTGGTCCCGGTGGTTGTCGTTCACGTTGGCGGTCCTGCTCACCGTCGCCAGCCAGCTCACCGTCATCCGGACCATCACCGAGCTGCTCGGCGGCCACGCGGACGGTGCGGCCGTGCTGCTCACCGCACTGCAGGTGTGGGTGAGCACGATCATCGTGTTCGGGCTCGTCTACTGGGAGCTCGACCGCGGGGGTCCGGTGGCACGGCGGCGCCCCGAACTGTGGGCGACGGCCGAGGCGGACTTCCAGTTCCCCCAGGAGACCGACCCGAAGACCGCGGACTGGCGGCCGGTCTACCTCGACTACCTCTACGTGGTGATGACGAACATGATGGCGTTCAGCCCGACGGACACGATGCCGATGACCGTCCGGGCGAAGATGATCATGGCGTACCAGGCACTGAGTGGGTTCATCCTGCTGGCGCTGGTCATCTCGCGCGCGGTCAACATCATCAGCTGACCCACCCGACGGGCACCCCGCGCGAGATGCGCGGGGTGCCCTGGGGCTCAGCCCTTGCGCCACAGCTCGACCAGGAACCGGGCCACGGTCACGAGCAAGCTCGCGATCCCCAGCCACGGCACTGGACGGCCGCGACGCGGTTCGGTGTCGTTCGACATCGGACCACCTTCGTGTCAGCGCCGGCGGACACGAGAAGTGCAGGCCGAGGGATGCAACTCGCTCGACGAGCGCGTTACACTGGCTCCGAGTTTCAGGCTCGGGACCCAGTTCGTCCCTCGTTCTCCACTCGGAGGACAAATCGAAGCCCACCACTGTTGCTGCAGTGGTGGGCTTCTTCTCTGCCCGGGCCCACGTCCCGGCGACGACACGAACCCGGGACCAGCATGCTGATATCCGACGACCAAGCCGGGGTCTTGCTTCAATTGACCGCGTGATCAACAATGGCCGCATGGACGTCGTCACCGCACCCTCGCTCCCGTCGCCGCTGCACGTCGACACCAGCGCACCCCGCCGGTCCCTCCGCGTCGCCCTCGTGCAGGTGCGGTGGCTCCCCGACCCGGACGAGCACCTGGCCCAGCTCGCCGACGGCATCGCGACCGCCGCAGCGAACGGTGCCACCGCGGTGTTCCTGCCCGAACTCACGCTGCGCCGCTACCCGGGTGACACCCCGGCGAGCGGGACCCCGAAGGACCTCGCCGAGTCGCTGCAGGACGGTCCGACCATCACCTTCGCGCGTGCCCAGGCGATCGAGCACGGCGTGTTCGTGCACGCCTCGCTCTACGAGCGGCCGGACGACGACGACCAGCCCGACGACCCCCGCGGCTACAACACCGCCGTCCTCGTCGCTCCCGACGGCACCCTGGTCGGCCGGACCCGGAAGACCCACATCCCGATCAGCGCCGGCTACCACGAGGACACGTACTTCCGCCCGGGGACCGACGACGATGCCTTCCCCGTGTACGAGCCCGCCGGACTCGGCGCGCGTCTCGGGCTGCCGACGTGCTGGGACGAGTGGTTCCCCGAGGTGGCCCGGTCCTACGGCCTCGCCGGGTCCGAGGTGCTCGTGTACCCGACGGCGATCGGCTCCGAACCGACCTTCCCCGACTTCGACACCGCGCCGATCTGGCAGCGGGTGATCGTGGCGAACGGCATCACGGCCGGGCAGTTCATGGTCGTGCCGAACCGGTGCGGCGACGAGGGCGACATCACCTTCTACGGCTCGTCCTTCATCTCGGACCCGTTCGGCCGGGTGCTCGTCGAGGCGCCCCGTGACGCGAGCGTGGTGCTCGTCGCCGACCTCGACCTCGACGCCCGGACGGAGTGGCTCCGGCTGTTCCCCTTCTACCTGACCCGTCGCCCCGACCTGTACGTCGGGCTCGTCGACCCCGTCGACGAGCAACGCCACGCGTACGGCGCACGCGACGCGATCGACGCGGCCCTGGCCGTGGAACCGGCCACCGCCGGGCGCGGGGCGCGCGCATGACGTGGGTGATGCCTCCCGAGACGGCTCCGCAGGAACGCACCTGGATGGCGTTCCCGCGCCCCGGCCTGACGCTCGGCGACGACGCGGCGAGCGCCGAGGCCGCGCGGACGGCGTGGGCGACCACGGCCAACACGATCAGTGAGCACCAGCCGGTGACCGTCGTCGTGGACCCGGTCGCACGGTCCGATGCCGGTCGCCTGCTGTCGTCCGGCGTGGACGTGCTCGAGGCGCCGCTCGACGACTTCTGGATGCGCGACATCGGCCCGACGTTCGTCGTCGACGACGTGACCGGTGAGCTCGGCGCCGTGGACTGGGTCTTCAACGGCTGGGGCGCGAACCCGTGGTCGACCTGGACCCGTGACGCCGAGGTCGCCGCGACGGTCGCCCGTGCTGCGGGAGCCACGCGGATCCCGTCGTTGCTCGTCAACGAGGGCGGGGCGATCCACGTCGACGGCGCCGGCACCGTGCTCGTGACGGAGACGGTGCAGCTCGACCCGCGCCGGAACCCGTACGCCGACCGGGAGCGCGTCGAGCTGGAGCTGGCGCGCACGATCGGCGCCACCCGGGTGGTCTGGCTGCCCCGCGGTCTGACGCGCGACTACGACGGCTTCGGCACCCGGGGCCACGTCGACATGGTGGCGACCTTCGCCGACCCGGGCACGGTCCTGCTGCACGCCCAGCCGGATGCCGGCCACCCCGACCACCTGGTCATGCCCCAGATCCGGCGAGCGCTCGAGCAGGCGACCGACGCGACGATCATCGAGTTGCCGGCCCCCTCGACGCTGTCGGACGACGGTGGGCCGGTGGACTGGAACTACGTGAACCACGTCGTGGTGAACGGTGGGGTGATCGCCTGCGCCTTCGGCGACCCGGTCGCTGACGACCGCGCCAGGGGCATCCTCGCCGAGGTGTACCCGGGCCGACGGGTCCGCTCGATCGACGCGCGACAGGTGTTCGCGCGGGGTGGTGGCCTGCACTGCATCACGCAGCAGCAACCGGTGGCCTGAACCACTGCCGCGGTGTACAGCGGGTGCCGATCACCTGTACACCGCGGCCGGTCCGCCCACTGCCGACCCGTCGGTATGGTGCTCCGAACTGATCGGGCAACGCTGCCCGGCCCCGAAGAGCAGGGAAGTCACATGGCATCACCGATCGCGGTCACCGCGCCGGCAGCACCGGTGCGCGGCGGGTCGCTGAAGCGGAGCCTCGGGCTCTGGGCGATCGTCGGACTCGGCCTCGGCTACATGACCCCGACGGTCGTGTTCGACACCTTCGGCATCGTCTCCGAGCAGACCGACGGCGCGGTGCCGAGCGCGTACCTGATCGCCCTGGTCATCATGGCGCTCACCGCGATCAGCTACGGGAAGATGGTGCGCGTCTACCCCGCGGCCGGGTCGGCGTACACGTACGTCCGGGAGTCGATGCACCCGAACCTCGGCTTCATGGTCGGCTGGACGTCGCTGCTCGACTACCTGCTGCTGCCGATGGTGAACGCCCTGATCATCCGGCTCTACCTGGAGCAGGTGTTCCCGGGGCTGCCCCCGTGGGTGACCGTCGTCGTCTACTCGGTCTTCGTGACGACGGTGATCTGCCTGTCGATGCGCGGCACGTCGAACCTGAACATGGTGCTGCTCATCAGTGCGGTCCTGGCGATGATCGCGTTCGTGGTCTTCACCGTCATCGAGCTCTCCCAGGGCGCGGGTGCGGGCACGATCGTCAGCGCCGAACCCTTCGTCCACGACGGCGTGACGATGTCGGCCCTGCTCACCGGGGCGACGGTGGTGTGCTTCTCGTTCATCGGCTTCGACGCCGTGACGATGTACACGGAAGAGGCGAAGTCCATCCGCATCATGCCGAAGGCGATCATGCTGACCGTCCTACTCGGCGGCGCGATCTTCCTGGTCTCCGCCTACTTCGCCCAGCTCCGCTTCCCCACCAACGCACCGTTCGGCGAGTTCACCGACGACCCGCTCCCCCAGATCGGCCTGCTCGTCGGCGGTCCGGTGTTCCAGGCGGTCCTGGTGTCGGCCGGGTTCGTCGCCGCGCTCGCCTCGGGTCTCGCGTCGCACGCCAGCGTCGCCCGCATGCTCATGGTGATGGGCCGGAACAACGTGCTGCCGAAGCGGGTCTTCGGCTACGTGCACCCTCGCACGCACACCCCGGTGTTCAACGTCGTCTTCGTCGGCGCGGTCACCCTGCTGGCAATGAGCTTCTCGCTCGACACGATCGCGGCCTACATCAACTTCGGCGCACTCATCGCGTTCACCTTCGTCAACGCCACCGTGATCGTGCACTTCGCGATCCGGAACGGGCGTCGGCACACGGCGGGCGACCGCTGGCGCTACATCGTGCTGCCGGGGGTCGCGATGCTCCTGACCGGGGTGCTCTGGTCACAGCTCCATGCCGACGCCCTGATCGCAGGAGGAGTGTGGGCGGCGATCGGGTTCGTCTACCTGCTCGTCATCACCAAGGGCTTCCGGGTCGCACCGAAGGGCTTCGACGAGAACCAGCCCGTCACCGGTGTGAACAAGCAGCTGACCGACCAGGCCTGACCGGCCACCACGAGAGGACGCCATGTACGCCGTCACCGACCCCACCACGGGCACGACCCTCGAGACCTACCCGACCATCACGGACGCCGAGCTGCACGACGCCGTCGCAGCCGCCGACCGCACGCACACCGAGTGGTCACGGACGACGACGGTCGCCGACCGCGCAGCCCTGCTCCACCGGGTCGCGGACCTGTACCGTGAGCGGCACGCCGAACTCGCCGCCACGATCGTGCGCGAGATGGCGAAGCCGATCGACCAGGCCGAGGGCGAGGTCGACTTCTGCGCCGACATCTACGACTACTACGCGGATCACGCGTCGGAGTTCCTGGCGGACCAGCCGATCACCCTGGCGGACGGGTCCGAGGGGTCCGCGTTCATCCGCAAGGCCTCCATCGGCGTCGTGCTCGGCATCATGCCGTGGAACTTCCCCGCCTACCAGATCGCCCGGTTCGCCGGACCGAACCTGGTCATCGGCAACACCGTCCTGCTGAAGCACGCACCGCAGTGCCCGGAGTCCGCCCTGGCCATCGAGCGGATCTTCCACGACGCCGGCTTCCCGGCCGGGGCCTACACGAACGTGTTCGCGACGAACGACCAGGTCGCCGACGTCATCGCCGACCCGCGCGTGCAGGGTGTCTCGCTCACCGGTTCGGCGCGCGCCGGTGCCGCGGTCGCCGAGATCGCCGGCCGGAACCTGACGAAGGTGGTGCTCGAACTCGGCGGCTCCGACCCCTTCATCGTGCTGTCCACCGACGACCTGGACGCCGTCGTCGAGTCCGCCGTCACCACCCGGCTCGAGGGCAACGGCCAGGTCTGCAACGCTCCGAAGCGGTTCCTGGTGGTCGACGGCCTGTACGACGACTTCCTGACGAAGTTCACCGCGGCGATGTCGGCGGTCGAACCGACGGACCCGAGCGTGCCCGGTGCCGAACTCGGTCCGTTGTCGTCCCCGGCCGCGGCCGATCGGCTGCAGGAGCAGCTCGCTGCCGCCGTCGCGCAGGGTGCGACGGTCGTGACCGGCGGCGATCGCCAGGGCAACGCCTTCCTGCCGACGATCCTGACCGACGTCACGCCGGACAACGACGCCTACCGCGAGGAGTTCTTCGGCCCCGTCGCCGCCGTGTACCGCGTCGCCGACGAGGACGCGGCGATCGCGCTGGCCAACGACACCCCGTACGGCCTCGGCTCGTACCTGTTCACCACCGACGCCGACCAGGCACTCCGGGTCGCCGACCGGATCGAGGCCGGCATGGTCTACGTGAACATCGTCGGCGCGGACAGCCCGGAGCTGCCGTTCGGTGGCGTCAAGGGCAGCGGCTTCGGCCGCGAGCTCGGCCCCCTGGGGGCCGACGAGTTCGTGAACAAGAAGCTGATCCGCATCGGCTGACCGGCGCGGAGACGCCGGCGTCTCCGCCAGACGCCGCCGAATCCGCCGGCGTCTCGCCGACGGGACGGCGTCCGATTAAGACGCCGGTGTGTTGCAGCCGGACCCACGACGGACGGGAGGCGCGGTGCCAGCTGGCACCGCGCCTCCCGTCCGCTCGTCGGTCGCCGCTCCCACGTCGCCACCGGAAGACGCCGTCGTCACGCTTCGACGCCGCGGAACGCGCGAGACGCCGCCGGAGCCGGCGGCGTCTCGCTGACGTGGAGGCGTCGAGCGAACACGCCGGCGTCTCACGCCGCCGCGCCGCCGCACCACCGCGCCGCCGTGCGGTCGCCGCTACTGCTGCGGGTCGGCGGGCTCGCCGCCGGAGTCCGTGTCGCTGTCCTGCTGCGGGTCCTCCGTCGCGTCGCCCGTGGGCGACCCGTCCGGCAGGTCCTCGGTGTACTGCTCCTGGTCCTTCGTGGGGTCGCTGGACCCGTTCGCTGCGTCACTCATGGCCCGAACGGTACGCGCGAGCGCCTGGGTACGTCAGTACCTGGACAGGTCACTCAGCCGTGACCCACCGAGGTGGTTACCGCGTCGCAGCGGCCTGCGGAACGGCCACCAGGATCTCCTCGGCGACCTCGCGACCGATGCGCACGGCACCGTCGACGTGCTGGTAGCCCTGCCCGGCCAGGTCGCTCGACGCGAACCGGATCGGACCGACCGCGGCACGCTGGTCGGCGCCGTAGCGGACGAGCCCGCCCAGGTCGAAGCTCGCCGCGTAGGCGCCGCGCGTCCACTCCTCGGTGCCCCAGTCGCTCTCGTAGTAGACGACCGGGGACAGGGCCTCGTCGCCGTAGTAGTGCGCCAGCGAGGCGAGCACCCGGGCCCGGCGCTCCTCGGTCGACAGCGCGAAAAGGTCGTCGGCGTGCTGGTCGGAGACGAACCCGACCAGGGTCCCCTGCTCGGAACCGTGCGAGGTGTTGTCGTACGCCTCGTGCACGACCTCGTACGGGCTGAACGCGGTGCCGGACAGGCCCGCCGCACGCCAGAAGGGGCGGTCGTAGACGGCGTGCACCTTGATCACGAAGCCCATGGACAGGTGCTGGTGCAGCTGGTGCTGGCGTCGGGGCAGCGGCGGCTCGTACGAGATCCGTGAGTACAGGGGCGGCGGGACCGCGACGAGGGCCTGTCGGGCGAGCACCTCGATCCCGCCGTCGGCGAGGGCGACGACCCCGTCGTCGCTCCAGCGCAGCGTCCGGACCGGTGCGTTCAGGTGCACGTCGTCGCCGAGGCGCTCGGCGAGCCGCTCGGACACCTGCTGCATGCCGCCGACGACCCGCTTGTCCAGGATGAAGTCGGCGTCGACCAGGTTGGTGAAGCTGCCGGCGGACGCCGCCATCAGCAGGGCCTGCAGTGCCGAGAACGCGTGCGCGGGCTTCGTGAGCATCGCGCCGGCGATGAACAGCTCGACGTTGTCGGTCGCGACCCGGTCCGGGCTGAGGTCGTGCAGCCAGGCGCGGAACGAGACTTCGTCGAGGGCGGCCGCGTCCGGGGTCTCCCAGGGGCGCGCCGGGTCGACCTTCGCGACGTACTCGTCGACGACGGCGACGAGCCGTTCGATCT
This sequence comes from Curtobacterium sp. MCSS17_005, assembly GCF_003234225.2. NCBI lineage: Bacteria > Bacillati > Actinomycetota > Actinomycetes > Micrococcales > Microbacteriaceae > Curtobacterium > Curtobacterium sp. MCSS17_005. Next base: position 31,782 of record NZ_CP126258.1, on the reverse strand, counting down.
CGTTCGCCGTGGCCTCGGGCAGGGGGAAGATGTCGCCGGTGTACTCGGTCCGGGTGCCGTCGGCGTCGATGTAGACGCTGGAGCCCTCGCGGTACCGGTCGTACGTCTGCAGGCCGAGCTCGTCGAGGGTCTCGAGCAGTGCGGTCTGGTCGGGCGAGACCCACTGCCCGCCGATCTCCAGGGTCACCCCGTCGATGTCGTTCGTCCAGGTGCGGCCCCCCACGCGGTCGCGGGCCTCGAGCACGGCGACCCGCAGGCCGGCAGCGCGCAGGCGGTTCGCGGCGGTGAGACCGGCGACACCGGCTCCGATGACGACGACGTCCTTCTCGATCATCGAGCTGCTCCTTGTGCGGTCGTGGTGCTGTCGGTGTGCCGGAACGGGTCCGGGGTCAGCGTGTACATGGTCTCGAGGTACTCGGCGATGCCCTCGCCGCCGCCCTCGCGACCGAGGCCGGACTGCTTCACGCCGCCGAACGGTGCCGAGGCGTTCGACACGACCCCGGTGTTCAGCCCCAGCATGCCGGTCTCGAGCCGCTCCATCAGGCGCTGCCCCCGTGCCGGGTCCTCGGTGAACGCGTAGCCGACCAGACCGTACTCGGTGTCGTTCGCGGCGGCCACGGCCTCGTCCTCGGAGCTGAACGTGCGGATCGCGAGCACCGGCCCGAAGATCTCGTCGTCGAGGATCGCGCTGCCCGGCTGCACGTCGGTCAGGACGGTCGGCGCGTAGAACGTGCCGGGCCCGTCGACCGGGTGCCCGCCGGTCCGGACCGTCGCCCCGCGCTCGACCGCGTCGGTGACCAGGCGGTGGGCCTTGTCCACGGCGCGGGCGTCGATGAGCGGCCCGATGGCGACGCCGTCCTCGGTCCCCCGGCCGACCCGCATCGCGGCGACCCGTTCGGTGACCCGGCGGGTGAACTCGTCGGCGACGTCCTCGTGCACCAGGAACCGGTTCGCGGCGGTGCAGGCCTGGCCGGTGTTCCGGAACTTCGCGGCGAGCGCGCCCTCCACCGCCAGGTCGAGGTCGGCGTCGGCGAACACCAGGAACGGGGCGTTGCCCCCGAGCTCCATGCTCGTCCGGAGCACGTTCTGTGCCGCCTGGCCGAGCAGGGTGCGTCCGACCGGCGTGGAACCGGTGAACGACAGCTTCCGCAGGCGGGGGTCGGCGATCACGGGCGCGGAGACGTCGGCCGCGTGCGTGGTCGGGACGACGTTGACCACCCCGGCGGGCACGCCGGCCTCGACGAGCAGGTCGGCGAACAGCAGGGTGGTCAACGGCGTCAGTTCGGCCGGCTTCACGACGACGGTGCAGCCGGCGGCGAGCGCCGGCGCGATCTTCCGGGTCGCCATCGCCAACGGGAAGTTCCACGGCGTGATCAGGAACGCGGGCCCGACGGGCTTGTGCGCGACGGTGGCGCGGCCGGTCCCCTCGGGGTTGGTGCCGTACGAACCGCCGATCCGGACCGCTTCCTCGGAGAACCAGCGGAGGAACTCGCCGCCGTACGCGACCTCGCCGCGGGCCTCGGCCAGGGGCTTGCCCATCTCCAGCGTCATCAGGAGCGCGAACTCCTCGCGTCGCTCCTGCAGCAGGTCGAAGGCGCGGCGCAGCACCTCGGCGCGCTGCCGCGGGGGCGTGGTCGCCCAGCCGTGCCGTGCGGCGACGGCGGCGTCCAGCGCCTTCCGGCCGTCCTCGGGCGAGGCGTCGGCGATGTGCAGGAGTGTTTCGCCGGTGGCAGGGTCGACGACGGCGAAGGTCGCGTCGTCGGCCGCCGGCTGCCAGACACCGTCGACCAGGAGGCCCGTGGGGACGCGGTCGAGCACCGCCTGTTCGGCGGCTGGTCCGGTGGCGTCGGGGACGCTGGGCCAGGCAGTCGCGGGGATGGTCGCGCTCACGACGCGGCCAGCCCGTCGAGGACGACGGTCAGGCCGTCGCGGAGCAGGTCGTCGTCGATCGACAGCGGCGGCAGGAAGCGCACGACGTTGCCGTACGTGCCGGCCGTGAGGGCGATGACCCCGTGCTCGAGCGCGTACCGCACCACCCGTCCGGTGAGCCCGGGGTCGGGATCACCGGTGGCGGGGTCGACGAGCTCCATCGCGACCATCGCACCGCGGCCGCGGACGTCGCCGATGCGGGGGTCGTCCGCCTGGGCGCTGCGCAGGGCGTCGAGCAGGACCGTGCCGATCGCCCCGGCGCGCTCGACGAGTCCGTCGTGCTCGAAGGCGTCGATGGCCGCGAGTGCTGCGGCGCAGGCGATCGGGTTGCCGCCGTAGGTCCCGCCGAGGCCGCCGACGTGGGCGGAGTCCATGATCGCCGCGCGCCCGGTCACACCGGACAACGGGAGTCCGCCGGCCATGCCCTTCGCGGTCGTGACGACGTCGGGCACGATCCCCTCGTGCTCGCTGGCGAACATCGCGCCGGTGCGGGCGAACCCGGTCTGCACCTCGTCGGCGATGAACACGACGCCGTTGGCGGTGGCCCACTCGGACAGCGCGGTGAGGAACCCCGGTGCCGGGACGACGAAGCCGCCCTCGCCCTGGATCGGTTCGATCAGGACCGCGGCGGTGTTCTCGGCGCCGACCTGCTTCTCGATCTGGCTGATCGCACGCTTCGCCGCCTCGGGGCCCGACAGCCCGTCGTGGAACGGGTACGACATCGGGACGCGGTAGACCTCGGGTGCGAACGGCCCGAAGCCGTTCTTGTAGGGCTGGTTCTTCGCGGTCAGCGCCATCGTCAGGTTCGTGCGGCCGTGGTAGGCGTGGTCGAACACGACGACGGCCTGCCGACCGGTGTGCTTCCGGGCGATCTTGACGGCGTTCTCGACGGCCTCGGCCCCGGAGTTGAACAGCGCCGTCCGCTTCTCGTGGTCGCCGGGGGTCAGACGGTTGAGCGCCTCGGCCACGGCGACGTACCCGTCGTAGGCGGCGATGGTGAAGCACGTGTGCGTGAAGGCGGCGACCTGCTCGGTGACGGCGGCGACCACGCCGGGGTGGGCGTTGCCGACCGACGTCACGGCGATCCCGGACCCGAGATCGACGAACGAGTTGCCGTCGGCGTCGACCACGACGCCGCCACCGGCCGCGACGACCGCGATGGGCACGGCCACACCGACCCCGGCCGCGACGGCGCCGGCCTTCCGGGCGAGCAGCTCCTGCGATCGCGGACCCGGGACGGCGGTGACGAGCCGTCGTTCCTGGGGCAGCGACGGGCCGCCGGTGGTCGCTCGGGTCGCGGACGCTGCGGTGGAGGACATGCCGCGATGGTAGGAGCCACCACCGCACACTCGTACTGTCCGCGGCGTACATCGACCCCCGGGCGGATCGACCCGGTGGATAGGGTGACGGCATGCCCGCAACGCTGCGCTCCCTGCTGCACCGGGGTGGACTCCACCTGCGCCCGCTCACGGACGCGGACGAGCACGCCCTCGATGCCCCGCTGTCCTGGCTGCACAGCTCGGACCTCGAGGACCCGACGCCGTTCCTCGCCGAGGGACAGGGGCTGCTCACGACCGGCACGCAGTTCGGCGCCGAGGCAGAGGTGCGCGACGACGTCGCCGAGGCCTACGTCCGCCGGCTCGTGGACCGCGGTGTCGTGGCACTCGGGTTCGGCACCGAGGTCGTCCGCGCCGGCACCCCCGACGCCCTGGTCACCGCCTGCAGTCGGCACGGACTGCCGCTGTTCGAGGTGCCCTACGAGACGTCCTTCATCGCGGTCGCGCAGGCCAACGCCGAAGCGGTCGCGCGGGACGCCAACGCGCGCGGCGCCTGGGCCCTCGCCGCGCAGCGTGCCATCTCGCTCGCCGCGATGCGACCGGACGGACTCGGCGCGACCATCGCCGAGCTGTCCCGGCAGCTCGACGGGTGGGTCGGCCTGTTCGACGTCTCCGGGCGACTCGACCGCGGACACCCCGCCGACGCGCTGCCCGCTGCCGACCTCGACCTCCTGCGGACCGAGGCGCTGCGGCTGCTGCGCTCCGGGCAGCGGGCGAGCCTGCCGGTCGCCACGGACCGGGGCGTCGGGTACACGCTGCAGACGCTCGGCAGCGGCGGGCACCTGAGCGGCGTGCTGGCGATCGCGAACGGCGGAGCCCTCGACCGGGCCGGACGCGAGGTCGTCACGGCCGTGATCGCCCTGGCCGGCCTCGCCCTGCAGCAGAACCGCGAGCTCGCCCGTGCCCGGGGGCTCCTGCGGACCGGGCTCCTCACGATGCTGTCCGTCGGCGAACCCGAGGTGGTGCAGGCGACGTCCCGCGAGGTGTGGGGGCCGCTGCCCGCCGAACCCGTCCGGATCGCGGCCGTCGACGTCCCCGACCACGACCTCGACACCGTGGTGGACCTGCTCGAACTGTGGGTGCAGGACCGGCCGGGGCACCTGTTCTTCGCGGTCGACGACGCCGTGTTCCTCTGCGTGAACGCGGACGACACCGGGATCGTCGCCGAACTCGTCGACCGCTTCGACCTGCGCGCCGGCCTGTCCGACGGCGCCGCGTACCGGTCGTTCGGACGCGCCCGCACCGAGGCCGTGCAGGCACTCGACCGACGCCGGGAAGGACGCCCGGGCACCACCGAGTTCGGCGACCTCGCCCGAGAGGGGGTGCTCGCCCACCTCGCCCACGTCGACGTGGACGCCGGTGCGGTCGCCCGCGCCTTCCTCGCCCCGCTGCTCGACCACGACCGCACCGTCGGCACCGAGCTCACGGGCACCGTCCGGACCTGGCTGCAGGAGAACTGCGAGTACGACCGCACCGCACGGGTCCTCGGCATCCACCGGCACACCGCCCGCGCCCGGGTGGAGCACGCCGGTCGGCTCCTCGACCGTGACCTCTCCGTCTTCTCGACCCGGGCCGACCTCTGGGCAGCCTTCGTGGTCGAGGGCGGGTGACGCGCGGATACGGTGGGACGATGCCGTCGACACCGGCCCGCCGGCGCCTGAGCCCGGCCGAACGCGGAGCCCAGATCACGGCGGCCGCCGTCGAACTGGCGCGTGCCGAGGGCCTCGCGGCGGTGACGCTCCGCGGGGTCGCCGCCGTGATCGGGGTCGCACCCTCGCTCGTCGCCCACTACCGCCCGAGCATGGAGGACCTGGTCGGTGAGACGTTCCGCACCGTCGCGGTCGCCGAGGTCGCCGAGGTCCGCGCGATCGTCACCGCTGCGCCCGACCCCGTCTCCGGTCTCCGCACCCTGCTCGGCTGCATCGCCGACCCCGCCCGCGACGACGTCGCCACCCTGTGGGCCGACGCGTGGAGCATCGGCCGCACGAACGCGGCACTGGCGACCGCGGCACGGGACGTCATGGACGACTGGCAGCTCCTCGCCACCACGGTCGTCGTCGACGGGGTGCGCGCGGGGGTACTGCACACCGACGACCCGGACGGCGTCGGACGCCTGCTCTTCGCGCTCGTCGACGCCACCAACGGGTACGCCCTGGTCGACTACCTCGACCGCCCGATCCGCGAGGGCCTGGTCCGCACGACGATCGCACGAGCGGTGGGCCTGGACGGGTCAGCCCTGTCGGGGTGACACCCGCCGGAGCGCCACCCACTGCAGCAGCATGATCGTCTTGCCGTCGACGATCCGACCGTCCGCCACCATCGCGAGCGCCTCGTCGAGCTGCACCTCGAGCACCTCGATGTCCTCGCCCTCGTCCTCCACGCCGCCACCGGCCTCGACCCGGTCGGCCGGCGTGTACGCGCCGAGGGAGAAGTGGACCCGCTCGGTGACCGATCCGGGGCTCATGAACACGTCACCCAGGTACTCGATCGCACCGAGCCGGATGCCGAGCTCCTCGGCGGCCTCACGCCGGACCGCGGTCTCGGGGTCGTCCTCGTCGAGCAGTCCCGCCGCGGCCTCGATCAACATGCCGTCCGGGTGTCCGTTCACGTACGCCGGCCACCGGAACTGCCGCGTGAGCAGGACGGTGCCGCGCTCGGCGTCGAACGGCAGGACCGTCGCACCGTTCCCGCGGTCGTAGGTCTCGCGCTGCTGCCGGTCCCACCGACCGTCACGGCGCCGGACGTCGAGGGTCGTGCGGCGGAGCACGTGCCACCCGTTCGACACCACCTCGACGTCCTGCACGACGACGTCGGGGTTGCGGTCGAGGGCACGGCCCACGGCGTCGAGGCCCGTGCGACCACGGTCGTCGGGGACATCGACACCGGGACGGGGGACGGTCGTGCGTTCGTCGGTCACCCGGTCACCGTAGCGGGGCACCTCGGCAGGACCCCGTCCGCTCGGTACGCTCGACGTGCCGCACCAGGGAGCGGCAGAGGACGGTGCAGCATGACCAGGACGTTCATCCTCCGACGACCGGACCGACCGCAGGTGGTCACCGTGTCCTTCGTGCTGTGGCTGGTGTGGGTGGCAGCCTGCGTCGCGGCCACGGTGCTCCAGTTCTTCGCGACGGACGCGGCGGTCGGCCAGGCGCCGGTCCTCGCCGGGATCGTCGCCCTGGTGCTCTGGGCCCTGGTGACGTGGGCGGTGTTCCGGACGGCCGCTGGCTCCCGCGTCGCGCGCATCGTGCTCGTCGTCGTCGCGGCCTTCCGCGCGCTCCTGAGCGTCACCGGCGGCGAACTCGCGGTCCTGACGATCGCGCTGTCGGTCGTCGCCGCGGTCCTGCTGTTCCTGCCCAGCGCGCGCCCGTTCTTCGCCCCGCAGCCGGCCCGGAGAGCCGACCACGGGTTCGACGGAACCGGCGTGTCGGGGCCGAGCCGTGCCTCCAGGCCGGATGCCGACCACACGACGGACGCCGACCGGGGCTGAGGCCGGACGCGTCGACGGCCGTCCCCGGCCCGGCCCGAGAAACAGGAAAGGCCCCGGATTCCTCCGGGGCCTTTCCTGTCTTCGCCTGGTGCGCGAGGGGGGACTTGAACCCCCACGCCGTTTCCAGCACACGGACCTGAACCGTGCGCGTCTACCAATTCCGCCACTCGCGCCAGCCCCGAAACACTACCACGCACAGACGGGTGTCAACGCCAACCACTACCATGCAGTGGTTGACGACCGACGACACGGGAGACGCATGGGCCTGCTGGACAACTTCGAGCGAGGGTTGGAACGCGCCGTCAACGGCGCGTTCGCCAAGACCTTCCGCTCCGGGGTGCAGCCCGTCGAGATCTCGAGCGCCCTGCGGCGGGAGCTCGACACAAAGGCCGCGGTGGTCTCCCGTGAACGCATCCTCGTGCCGAACGAGTTCACCGTGCGCCTGGCGCCGCCCGACTTCACGCGCATGAACGACGTCGGTCGCCCGCTCATCGACGAACTGACCCAGATGGTGCACCAACACGCCGTCGCGCAGAACTACTCGTTCTCCGGCCCGGTCACCATCCGGCTCCAGCAGGACGGCACGCTCTCGACGGGCATCCTGCAGGTCGACTCCACCACCGTCCAGCGCGACGTGGCCTGGATCCCGGTGCTCGACATCGGCTCGCAGCGACACCGACTGCACCGCGGGCGCACGGTGATCGGGCGCGGCAGCGACGCGGACATCACCATCGCGGACACCGGGACGAGCCGGAAGCACGTCGAGGTGCTGTGGGACGGCAAGCACGCCCAGGCCACCGATCTCGGCTCCACGAACGGCTCGAAACTGAACGGTCAGCACTTCCAGCAGGCGATCGTCGAGCCGGACTCCACCATCGAGATCGGTCGTACCCGTATGGTGTTCCGGGTGATCCCGGAGAACGACGGAGGTGCTCGATGACCACAGGCCTGACCCTGCTCGTCCTGCGCTTCGCGTTCCTCGCGGTGCTCTGGCTGTTCGTCTTCGTGATCGTGTTCGCCCTGCGCAGCGATCTCTTCGGCCAGCGCGTCCGCACGATCCCGACCGATCCCAAGTCGGCGCCGTCCGGGCCCAGCACCCCCACCGTCCCCGCTGCGGCGACCCCCGGGCCCGCCTCGAGCGGTGCGTTCACCGACGTGATCGGGCAACCCGGTGGTGCGCAGCGTCCTGCCTCGCCTGCCGCGGCCCGACTGGTCATCACCGAGGGTGCGCGCGAGGGCATGGAGATGCCGCTGGGTGGCGGCCCCATCACGATCGGACGTTCGAGCGAGTCCAACGTCGTGATCCGTGACGACTACACCTCGACCAACCACGCCCGCCTCGACCTCCGCGCCGACGGCTGGCTCCTCACCGACCTCGAGTCCACGAACGGCACCTTCGTCAACGGTCAGAAGGTGAGCGCTCCCGTCCTCGTGGCAGAGGGCACGCCCATCACGATCGGGACGACGACGTTCGAGCTGCGGCGGTAACCCGGCATGACCGCTCGCACGCTGAGCGCTGCTGTGTCCCACGTGGGGCGCATCCGCGCGAACAACCAGGACTCCGGCTACGCCGGGGCGCACCTGTTCGCGGTGGCGGACGGCATGGGCGGCCACGCCGGCGGTGACGTCGCCTCCGCGATCGCGATCCGGCGCATCCGCGAGGTCGACCGCGAGTTCCCGTCGGCGCACGACGCCGAGTTCGCGCTGCAGTCGGCGCTCATCGCGGCGAACCAGCTGATCACCGAGACCGTGTTCGAGCACCAGGAGCTCACCGGCATGGGCACCACGGTGTCCGCGATGATCCGCGTCGGCGAGCAGATCGCCATCGCGCACATCGGCGACTCCCGCATCTACCGTCACCGCGACGGCGAGCTGCAGCAGATCACGTCGGACCACACCTTCGTCCAGCGGCTCGTCGACAGCGGTCGGATCACGCCGGAGGAAGCCGCGGTCCACCCGCGTCGCTCCGTGCTGATGCGCGTGCTCGGTGACGTCGACGCCGCACCCGAGGTCGACACGGCGATCATGGACATCCAGCCGGGCGACCGCTGGCTGCTCTGCTCCGACGGCCTGTCCTCGTACCTCGCCGAAGAGCGCATCCGTCACGCCCTGGCGTCGAACATGGACGCCAACCAGGTCACGCAGCGCCTGGTGAAGGAGACGCTCGACCACGGCGCCCCCGACAACGTCACCGTCGTGGTGATGGACGTCACGGACACCGAACCCGAAGACGACGACGACGCGGCCACCACCGTCGGCTCCGCCGCGGCACCGCTCACCTTCGAGGCGTCGACCGGCCGCAAGCCGATCCGCCTCCCCACGATCCTGCTGCACCCGCTCAAGGTCACCACCGCGCCCGAGGACTCGCACTTCGAGCCGGAGTCCGACCAGTTCTTCGCCGAACTCATCGCCGAGGACCGCCGACGCCGCATCCGTCGTCGGGTGTCCTGGACCGTCGCACTCGTGGTCGCGGTCGCCGTGCTCGTCGGCGCGGTGTTCGTCGGCTGGCGGATCACGCAGGACCACTACTACGTCGGCACCGACCGGGGCACCGTCGCGATCTACAAGGGCGTGCAGCAGTCGATCGGGCCGTTGGCGCTGTCGGACGTGTACGAGGACAGCGACATCACGGTCTCGTCGCTGCCGGACTACACCCGCGAGAACGTCCGCTCGACGATCAACGCGCAGTCGCTCTCCGACGCCCGTGACATCGTCGACCGTCTGCGCAAGGCCGCCGCGACCGGTGAGGACCAGGCCGGCACCGGCGGGGACGGCGATGCCAGCTCGTCGCCGTCGCCGTCGCCCTCGCCGACCCGTTCGTCCTCGCCGAGCCCCACGCGGAGCCCGCGATGAGCAACGCCACGGCCGCCCAGTCCTTCACGCAGGCGATCACGATCAAGCTCCGGGAGCCCGCCCGCGCGCGGAACCTCGAGCTCTTCCTGCTCGTCATCGCGTGCGGCATCTGCGCGGGTGCGATGGTGCTCGTGCAGCTCGGCACCAAGGGCCGCCTGTTCGACCAGTCGGTGCTCTGGGTCGGCGGCGGCATCCTCGGCCTCGCGCTGGTCATGCACGTGGTGCTGCGCGTCGTGGCGAAGAACGCCGACCCGTTCATCCTGCCGATCGCGCTCGTCCTGAACGGCATCGGCATCGCCGAGATCTACCGCATCGACGTCCACAACGGCCTGTCCGGCTGGGACGCCATCGGCGTGAAGCAGATCGTCTGGACGATGCTCGCGATGGTCCTGGCGATCATCACGCTCGTCGCCGTCCGGAACCACCGGTTCCTGCAGCGGTACCGCTACATCTTCATGGCGCTGACGATCGTCCTGCTGCTCCTGCCGATGCTGCCGGGGATCGGCACGAACATCGGTGGCGCGCGGGTCTGGATCAAGATCGGACCGTTCTCGTTCCAGCCCGGTGAGCTCGCGAAGATCACCATGGCGCTGTTCTTCGCCGGGTACCTCGTCACCGCCCGCGACTCGCTGTCGATCGTCGGCAAGAAGTTCCTCGGCATGACGTTCCCGCGTGCCCGTGACCTCGGCCCGATCCTGGTCATGTGGGGCGCCGCGATGGCCGTCCTCGTGTTCCAGCGCGACCTCGGCACCGCCCTGCTCTACTTCGGGCTGTTCCTCGTGATGATCTACGTCGCCACGGCACGCATCAGCTGGGTCGCGATCGGTCTCACGCTGTTCATCGGTGGAGCCCTCGTCGCGCAGAGCGTCCTGGAGTACGTCCGCGGCCGCTTCGAACAGTGGCTCGACCCGTTCAACCAAGAGGTCTTCAGCCGTGACACCCAGGCGAGCTACCAGCTCGTGCAGGGCCTGTTCGGCTTCGCGAACGGTGGGATCACCGGCACGGGGCTCGGCCAGGGACGGCCGTACATCACGCCGGTCGCCAACGCCGACTACATCGTCGCGTCGCTCGGTGAAGAGCTCGGCCTGATCGGCGTCTTCGCGATCCTCGCCCTCTTCATCGTGTTCGCCTCGCGTGGCATCCGCGTCGGGTTCATGGCGCAGGACGACTTCGGCAAGCTGCTCGGTGTCGGCTTCGGCTTCATCATCGCCCTGCAGGTGTTCGTCGTCGTCGGCGGCATCACCCGGATCATCCCGGTGACCGGTCTGACCACGCCGTTCATGGCCGCCGGTGGTTCCTCGCTCATCGCCAACTGGATCATCGCCGCGATGCTGCTGCGACTCACCGATTCCATCCCAGCCGAACAACGCGTCCAGCAGGGCGCGATCCCCGCCGCGAGCGGGCGGTCTGCGCGCGCGACCAGGAAGGAGCGTCGTCGATGAACCGACAGCTCCGCGGTGTCTCGACCGTCATCGTGCTCATGTTCGTCGCACTCTTCGTGTCGACGACGTCGATCCAGTTCTTCGCGGCCGACTCGTTGCGCGCCGACTCCCGGAACTCCCGAACCATCTTGGACAGTTACTCCACCAAGCGTGGCGCGATCCTCGTCGACGGCAGCCCGATCGCCGAGTCGACCCCGGTGGACGACCAGTACCAGTACCAGCGGAAGTACACGAACGGCGACCTGTACTCCGCGGTCACCGGGTACTTCACGATCGGGCAGGGCAACACCGGCATCGAGAGCGCGGAGAACACCGTGCTCTCGGGCAACTCGGACGCCTCGTTCTTCCAGAACCTCAACTCGATCCTCACCGGCCAGGACGTCCAGGGCGACAACGTCAACCTGACCATCGACCCGGACGTGCAGCAGGCCGCGTACGACGCGCTCGGCACCAACAGCGGCGCCGTCGTCGCGATCCAGCCGAAGACCGGCAAGATCCTCGCGATGGTGTCGAAGCCGAGCTACGACCCGAACTCGCTCACCTCGCACGACACGGCCGAGGTCAAGCGGCAGTACGACGCGCTGCTCGGGGCCGACACCGCCCCGCTCCAGAACCGTGCCATCGGCGGCGACCTGTACACCCCCGGATCGGTGTTCAAGCTCGTGGTGGCGTCGGCGGCACTCGAGGGTGGCAAGTACAACCTCGACTCCACGTTCCCGAACCCGTCGCGACTGCAGCTGCCGGGCACGAGCTCGTACATCAACAACGCCGAGGGCGGCACCTGCGGCGGCGGCGACAAGGTCAAGCTCCGCACGGCGATCCAGTACTCGTGCAACATCCCCTTCGCCGAACTCGGCCAGAAGCTCGGGTACGACGCGATCAAGAGCATGGCCGACAAGTACGGCTTCGGCGACGCGATCGAGATCCCGATGGCGGCGACCGCCAGCCAGTACCCCGACGTCGACTCGACGGCCCAGCTCATGCTGAGCGCCTTCGGCCAGGCGAGCGTGCGGGTCTCCCCACTGCAGATGGCGATGGTGTCGGCCGGCATCGCGAACGGCGGCAAGGTCATGCAGCCCTCGCTCGTCGACTCGATCACCACCAGCGACCTGAAGACGGTCGAGTCCTTCTCCCCGAAGCAGTACAGTGATCCGCTGTCGTCCTCCGAGTCCGCTGACCTCACCGAGGCCATGCAGAGCGTCGTGAGCGCGGGGACCGGTACCAATGCCAAGATCGACGGTGTCGACGTCGCCGGCAAGACCGGCACGGCCGAGGGTGGCACCGGCGATCCCTACACGCTCTGGTTCACGGGGTTCGCCCCCGCCAAGGACCCGGAGGTCGCCGTCGCGGTCGTCGTCGGCAACGGCGGCGGGCTCGGGCAGTCCGGAGTCGGCAACACGGTCGCGGCCCCGGTCGCGAAGAAAGTCATGGAGGCGGTGCTGAACAAATGAGACCCACCAGCGGACTCACCTTCGGTGGGCGGTACCAGCTCTCCTCCCGGGTCGCCATCGGCGGCATGGGCGAGGTGTGGCAGGCGACCGACCTCGTCATCGGCCGAACCGTCGCACTCAAGATCCTCAAGGACGAGTACCTCGGTGACCCCGGCTTCCTCGAGCGCTTCCGCGCCGAGGCCCGGCACGCCGCCCTCGTCAACCACGAGGGCATCGCCAACGTCTTCGACTACGGCGAGGAGGACGGCAGTGCCTACCTCGTGATGGAGCTCGTCCCCGGCGAGGCCCTGTCGACCATGATCGAGCGCGAGCACACGCTCCCGGTCGACAAGGTGCTCGACATCGTCGCGCAGACCGCGAACGCCCTGCAGGCCGCACACGCGGTCGGCCTGGTGCACCGCGACATCAAGCCCGGCAACCTGCTCATCACGCCCGACGGTCGCGTCAAGATCACCGACTTCGGCATCGCCCGAATCGCCGACCAGGTCCCGCTCACCGCGACCGGTCAGGTGATGGGGACGGTGCAGTACCTGTCGCCCGAGCAGGCGAGCGGTCACCCCGCCTCGCCGTCGACCGACATCTACTCGCTCGGCATCGTCGCGTACGAGGCCCTGGCGGGTCGTCGTCCGTTCACCGGTGAGTCGCAGGTCGCGATCGCGATGGCGCACATCAACGAGCAGCCGCCGCCGCTGCCCGGGGACATCCCCGAGCCGGTCTCGGCCCTGGTCATCTCGTGCATCGCGAAGAAGCCGGCCGACCGTCCCGCGACGGCCGCGAACCTCGCCCGCGCCGCACAGGCGCTGCGTCGTGGTGACGTCGCCGCGGCCACCGTGGCCGTCCCCGCGATCGCGCAGAACGGCACCGTCGCGTTCAACCCGCCCCAGGGCCAGGGCAACGACGCAGCGACCGCACTCATCGGCACCCAGGCCGGAGCGATGGCCGGCGGACCGGGCACCCCCCGCTCGCCCGTCTCCGACGAGCCCGAGGAACCGAAGAAGAAGCGCGCCTGGATCTGGTGGGTCGTCGGCATCATCGTCGTGCTCGCCATCGCCGCCGGCGCCGCGTACGCCCTGAACGCGAACAACGCCCCGGAACCCGAGCCCACGAAGTCCTCGAGCACGCCGAAGGCGACCCGCACGCCCACGCAGACCCCGTCCCCCGAGCCGACCGAGACCCGCGTCACGGTCTCGGCTGCGGACTACCAGGGGCAGAACGCCGAGCAGGTCGCGAACCAGCTCCGCGCCCGGGGCCTGCAGGCCGAGGTCGTCGCCGGGTCGAGCGCGACGTCGTCCGACCAGGTCGGCACCGTCGAGTCGCTCAGCCCCGAGGGCAGCCTGGCTCCCGGCACCCTCGTCACCGTCAAGGCGTTCGGCGACGTGCTGACCGCACCGGCGCCCGAGCGTGCCACCGGTGGGACCGTCAGCGAGTCCGGTCGCGTGACCTTCAGCTGGCCCGCGTACACGAGCTGCCCCGCCGGGTACTCGGACGTGAGCTACACGTACACGATCGACAACGGCACCGTCCCCTCGAACGGCAGCAGCTCCGGCTCCACCTCGGGCACCGCGGTGACCGTCGCCGGTGCTCAGTACGGCAAGGTGACCCTGTCGTACAAGGTGACCTGCAAGTCGCCGCAGTCCGATTCCTCGGTGGTCTCCGCGTCCTCCCCGGGCGCCCAGGTCGAGTGGACCGAGCCCACGGACCAGGAGACGACCAACCCGGACGACGGGATCAACCCCACCGAGACCCCGCAAGACGACCTGTGAACGACCCCCGGACGGGGACTGTCGACACCGTTCGGTAACGGTTCGGTCGACCCCTCCCTGACCAGCGTCTCACCAGGCGGTGCTGCCGTACACTAGCCCGGACGAACAGACGGAGGAGTACGTGCCAGAAGGTGTGACCGCGGGGATCACGCTCCTCGCCAATCGCTACGAGATCGGTGACGTCATCGGTCGGGGCGGCATGGCGACCGTGCACCTCGGCAACGACACCCGCCTCGGCCGCAAGGTCGCGGTGAAGCTCCTCAAGCCGAGCCTCGCCAACGACCCGGCCTTCCGCACGCGGTTCCGGCAGGAAGCCCAGGCCGCTGCACGCATGGCGCACCCCACCGTCGTCCGCGTGTACGACGCCGGCGAAGAGACGGTTTCCGAGCCGTCGGGTGCCGAGGTGCAGGTCCCCTTCATCGTCATGGAGTACGTCGAGGGCCGCCCGCTCTCCGACATCATCGCCGAGGGCGCCGTCGCCCCGGACGAAGCCGTGCGCATCACCGAGGGCATCCTCACCGCGCTCGAGTACTCGCACCGTGCCGGCGTGGTCCACCGCGACATCAAGCCCGCCAACGTCATGGTGACGCACAGTGGCCAGGTCAAGGTCATGGACTTCGGCATCGCCCGGGCCATCACCGACACCTCGGCGACGGTCGCGCAGACCACGTCGATCCTCGGTACCGCCTCGTACTTCTCACCGGAGCAGGCCCGCGGCGAGACCGTCGACGCCCGCACCGACCTCTACTCCACCGGCGTCGTGCTCTTCGAGCTCCTCACCGGTCGCGCACCGTTCCTCGGGGACACCCCGGTGGCGGTCGCCTACCAGCACGTCAGCGAACAGCCGGTCGCACCGTCGACGATCTCGCCCGACGTGTCCCCTGCCCTCGACGCCGTGACCCTCCACGCCCTGGTCAAGGACCGCACGCGCCGCTTCCAGAACGCGGCCGAGTTCCGCTCGGACCTCCAGCAGGCTGCAGCCGGCCGGGTGCCCGCGTCCACGAAGAAGCAGCAGCAGAACGCGGCGAACGACGCCTCGACCGTGCTCTTCGGCGTCGATCCCCGCACGACGACCAACGCCGCATCGGCGTTCCGCGAACTCGACGACGACACCGCCGAGCACCGACCGCAGCGCACGCAGAACCGTCCCCCGGTCGCGTGGATCTGGGTCGGGATCCTGCTCACCGTCGCGGTCATCGTCGCCGTGGTGTTCTTCGTCGCGAACCTGCAGCCCGGCAAGCCGCCGGTGTCGTCCTCGGTCAGCGTGCCGAACGTCGCGGGCTCGACCTACAGCGCCGCGGCCAGCGCACTCGACAAGAAGGACCTCAAGCCCGTCAAGGTCGAGGAGAACTCCGACAGTGTCGACAAGGGCACGGTCATCCGGACGGACCCCGGCTCCGGGGTGAACGTCGGGCGCAACCAGAACGTCAACGTCGTGGTCTCGCTCGGCCCGGAACGCGTTCCCGTGCCCGAGCTCAACGGGCAGTCGCAAGCGGCTGCGCAACAGGCCCTCGACGACGCCGGATTCCGTCTCGGCGCGATCTCGAGCGACTACTCGGCCGACGTCCCCGAGGGCACCGTGCTGAGCTCCGACCCCGAGTCGGGTTCCCTGCACACCAAGGGCATCGTGATCAACCTGACGATCTCCAACGGCAAGGTGCAGCTGCCCGACGTCACACAGCAGCAGTACTCGGCGGCGAAGGCCACCGTCGAGCAGCTCGGGCTCACCGTGAACCCGGCGCCGTCGTACTCGTGCACCGGCGGGCTCGTCACCCAGCAGGACACCCCTGCCGGCGACGTCGCCCAGGGCAGTGCCGTCACGCTCACCTACTGCGCACGCTCCGCGGCGCCGTCGAAGGCACCGACCTCGAACAACGACAGCGGCGGCACCAGCGGGAACGACGATCGCGGTGACGACCAGGGTGACGACGGCCGCTGAGCCGACCGTCTCCTGACGCAACCGTCCTGACGGACGGGTGACCGGCCTCCAGTCCGTCCTTCGTGCCCACAGTGCGTCCGCTTGTCGCCTCCGGTCGCCAGGCTGGTCCTGACGGCCTGGAGGCCCGGCGCACGCCCGCAACCGACCGCACGTCACGCAGACGGTCCGGTCCAGTGCCCGGGAGACGCCGTCGTGTCGGCACGACGCCCCGGAACGCACGAGACGCCGCCGGATCCGGCGGCGTCTCGATGACACGACGGCGTCTGCCGCCCCGGGCGTTCGTCAGGCGCGGTGCGTCGCGATGAGCGGCCCGAGGTCGGCGGCGCGTTCGGCGGCTCCGGACAGACCGGTGGTCTCGAGCCAGTTGCCGACCATGCGGTACCCGCCCTCGGTCAGGACCGACTCCGGGTGGAACTGCACGCCGAACACGGGGTGCGCGCGGTGCTGGACGCCCATGATGACCCCGCCCTCGGTCCGCGCGGTCACGGTGAGCTCGTCGGGCACGGTGCCGTCGACGATCGCGAGCGAGTGGTAGCGCGTGGCCGTGAAGGGGTGCGGGACGCCGGCGAAGAGCGGGCTGTCGTCGTGGTCGACCTCGGAGGTCTTGCCGTGCATGAGCTCCTCGGCGTGCGTGACCGTGGCGCCGAGTGCCTCAGCGATGGCCTGGTGCCCGAGGCAGACACCGAGCAACGGGGTCTCGGCAGCGATGGCCGCGTGCACCGTGGGGATCGAGACGCCGGCGGCCGCCGGTGTTCCCGGACCGGGCGACAGGAGCACGCCGTCGTACTCCGCGATGCGGTCGGCGATCTCGGACTCGGGGAAGGCATCGTTGCGTACGACGTCGGTCTCGGCGCCGAGCTGCTGCACGTACCCGTTGAGCGTGTAGACGAAGCTGTCGTAGTTGTCGACGACGAGGATCCTGGTCATGGCGGTTCACCGTACTCGTGGGGGATGTGTGCGGCGGTCCGCGGGCCGATCCACACACGTGGTCACGGTAGGATACCGGCCATGGCCAAGGACAAGGACCGCACCAAGCCCGCCCGGACGACCCGAGCTGACTCGGTCGACACCGCGGGGGACGCCCCGAACCCGGTGTGGTTCAAGCCGGTCATGTTCGGCTTCATGCTCATCGGTCTGGTGTGGGTGATCGTCTTCTACATCTCGAACGCCACGCTGCCGGTTCCGAGCCTCGGCTCGTGGAACATCGTCGTCGGCTTCGGCATCATGTTCGTCGGCTTCCTCATGACCACCCGCTGGCGCTGACCCTCAGCTCGCTGTTCTCCCGACGCCCGTCGCACCGCAAGGTGCGGCGGGCGTCGTCGTTCTCCACAAGCTCAAGCGCTCCTGGAACGCACATCCTCGAGGATCCCGCCGTTCTCCACACTTTTCCCCACCCTCCACACCGTCATCCACACCCCGACCCCGGAGTTATCCACAACCGATTCCACAGTGGGGATAATCACACTGGTGTAACTCACCGACTTCTCCACACCTGTGGATAAGTCGCAGCAGCGCTGTGGACAGCTGTGGATGAGCAGGACGCGGACAGCCCTGGGAACGACGAACGCCCCGCCGCAATGCGACGGGGCGTTCGGGGAGCGTTGTGGCGGTGTCAGCCGATCGTGACCGCGTACCCCACAGCGGTGAGCGCGATGCCGAGCACCGCCGCGCCGATGATCAGCGCGATCTGCAGCGGACGCTTCCGGATGTTGCGCGTCTGTGCGAAGACGAAACCCATCAGGAAGCCGCCGATGATCCCGCCCACGTGCGCCTGCCACGAGATGTTCGTCCCGGGCAGGAACCCGATGACCAGGTTCAGCCCGATGATGACGAGGAGTTGCACGGCATCGTTCCCCAGGCTGCGCTGCAGCACGAAGAACGCAGCGAAGAGGCCGAAGATTGCGCCGGACGCACCCACGACCCAGGTCCCCGGAGCGAGGAAGGTCACGAGCATCGACCCGAAGATGCCCGTGATGAAGTACAGCGCCAGGAACCGCCAGGCACCGAGCATGTTCTCGAGCATGCGACCGAAGATCCACAGCGCCCACATGTTGAACAGGATGTGGAAGATGCCCGAATGGACGAACAGAACGGTCACCACGCGCCACGGCTGCGTCGGGAGCAACAGAGAGTTGTAGGCGAGCAGGCTCGAGAAGAAGCCTCCGCTCACTTGATCGAGCAGCCAGATTGCGACCGTGACGGCCACGATGACGACCGTGGCCTTCTGGTCGAGCATGGCGAAGCGCCGCCGAGCGACCGTGAACCCGCTGGGGGCTCCGGACGCTCGGCGGTTCGCTGCGAACTGTGCGCGCTGTTCACGCACGCACTCCGGGCAGTGCACCCCGACCGCCGCCGGCGTCTGGCACTCCGGGCAGATCGTCCGCCCACAGCGCTGGCAGAGCACGAAGCTCTGCCGGTCCGGATGCCGGTAGCAGGTGTTGTTCGGGTTGTACGCCTGGTCGGTCACGTGCTGGTCAGACGCCTTCGACGTCGATGCTCTGGATGACGACGTCCTCGACGGGCTTGTCACGACCGTCGGTCGGAACGCCCTCGATCGCGTCGACGACCGCGCGGGACTCGTCGTCGGCGACCTCACCGAAGATGGTGTGCTTGCCCTGCAGCCACGGCGTCGCCACCGTGGTGATGAAGAACTGCGAGCCGTTGGTGCCGCGGCCGCCCTGGATGCCGGCGTTCGCCATGGCGAAGATGTAGGGGTTCTGGAACGTGAGCTCCGGGGAGATCTCGTCGTCGAAGCGGTACCCGGGGCCACCGATGCCCTGGCCGAGCGGGTCGCCGCCCTGGATCATGAAGTCCTTGATGATGCGGTGGAAGATCACGCCGTCGTAGAGCTTGTCGGTCGAGACCTTGCCCGTGCCGGGGTGGGTCCACTCCTGCTGGCCCGTGGCGAGGTCGACGAAGTTCTTGACGGTCTTCGGTGCGTGGTTGCCGAACAGGTTGACGCGGATGTCGCCCTTGTTGGTGTGGATCGTTGCGACAGCGGTGTGCAGAGACATGTTCCGATTCTCGCATGTACTCCTGACCGCGGACGGATTGCACAGCTGTGGTTCCGTGACCTGTCAGGCAGTGTGGTGGCAGGATGGGGTCACGCCGATCCGATGGAGGTACCAGATGACGACGATCGAGATCCCGCGAAAGCGTCGGAAGCAGATCAAGAAGCTCAAGGGCCAGACCGCCTCGCTCCTCGGCGAGCAGCGCAAGGTCCTCGAGCACGCGAACGCGATCCTGGCTGAGGCCCGGTCGAACGCCGCGGACGCAGCTCGCAAGGACATCGCACCCCGCGTGCAGAACGCGATCGACAACGGGATCCGTCCCGCGTTCGCCACCGGCGTGCACGCTGCCACCTCGGCAGCGCAGAGCGCTTCGCACAAGTTCCAGTCCGAGGTGGTCCCCGGACTCGTCTCGACTGCTGGCTCGGTGCTGAGCGTGACCGACCTCGCGAAGGACCCCCGGGTCAAGAAGATCGTGAAGAACGCGCAGAAGAAGAGCAAGAGCGCGAAGAAGGCTGCCGCGAAGTACGTCCCGTCGCAGCAGAAGAAGGGTCTCGGCTTCGGCGGAGTCGCCCTCATCATCGTCGGCGTCGTCGCCGTCGCCGGTGCTGCGTACGCCGCGTACCAGACGCTCCGCGCCGACGACGACCTCTGGGTCGCCGACGACGCTGACACGGCGGAGAAGCCCGCCGCCTGACCTCCCGGTTCGTACGAAGGGCCCCGGCTGCTGCCGGGGCCCTTCGTCGTTCCCGGGCACGCGCTGAACCGGCGCACCGCGTGCCATGAACGCACCCACCCACCGACCTGGAGGCCCGCACCGACCTGGCACCGCGCCTCCCGTCCGCCACGCGCTCACGCGACGCGCCCCGGGGACGCCGCCGAGAGGTCACAACCTGTCGTCCGGAGGACGCGCAGACGACAGTTCCAGCCACCTCGGCGAACCGCACGCGGCATGTCGTGACCACTCGAGAAGATGCCGGCCGCACGGCGAGTGGAGGGCCCAGCCATCGCGGAGCGGCGCGTCGCCGAAGGCGCGCAGAAAAACACGACGACCGAGCCGCCCGCGACGATCGCGCCGCAGGGGCGGCGGCGCGCATGGGCACAGAACGAAGCCCCTGGGCAGACGACGGAGTCGGCAACCAGGGGCTGATGCGAGTGGAGCCTGGGAGAATCGAACTCCCGACATCCTGCTTGCAAAGCAGGCGCTCTACCAACTGAGCTAAGGCCCCGAATGCCACCGAGGTGATCGGCGACGGGATGGAATTGTCGTGGTGTTCCGAAGAACTGGTGGGGCTACAAGGACTTGAACCTTGGACCTCTTCGTTATCAGCGAAGCGCTCTAACCGCCTGAGCTATAGCCCCTCAGACCGGATGAAAGCCTACCGTACGATCCCGCCGGAACGAAATCGAGCAGTGGGCTCATCCGGCCCGGGTGTGTCAGTTGTTCGTGAAGCCCACGAGCAGACCGCCCGTGATCCGAACACTGAGGTTGTAGAGCACGCTCACGATGGCGCCGAGCACGGTGCCGACGACCACGTTGAGGATGCCCACGACGATGGAGAACCCGAGGACCTGGCCCAGCGAGAACTGGTCCATGATCGAGTAACTGTTCTGCCCTGTGACGTCCTTCAACAGGGCGTCGACCTGGGTGAACACACCCGTCTGGTTGAGGATGACCCACACCAGTGCCGTGGCGACCACGATCACGATGCTGCCGGCCAGGGCGATGAGGAAGCTCAGCTTCACCATCGACCAGAAGTCGACGTAGACCAGTCGCAACCGCACCTGGCGGGTGCCGACGGGTCGCTTCGCCTTCTTCTGGAGCTTCTCGGCGACACTACTCATTGCTTGACTGGTCCTCTCCGGCCTCGTCTGCGACGGGCTCGGTGTCGATGGGATCAGTGGAATCCGGGGCCGCTTCGGCTGGGCTGACCGTCTCCACCGGGCCCGCGGGCTCGATCTCGGCGTCGTCCTGGTCGTCCAGGTTCCGCTCGGTGTTCCGGGCCACCGCGATGATCCGGTCGTTCTCCGCGAACCTCGCGAAGACGACGCCCATCGTGTCACGGCCCTTGGCAGGGACCTCGGCCACGGCAGACCTTACCACCTTGCCCGATTGCAGCACGACGAGCACCTCGTCGTCCTCGCCGACGATGAGAGCGCCCACGAGATCGCCTCGGTCGAGCGCCAACTTGGCCACCTTGATGCCCAGACCACCACGGCCCTGCACCCGGTACTGGTCGACCGCGGTGCGCTTGGCGTAGCCACCCTCGGTCATCACCCAGACGAAGCCGTCGTCGGAGACGACCCGGGCCGCGAGCAGCGAGTCGCCGTCGCGGAAGGACATGCCCTTCACGCCGGAGGTCGAGCGACCCATCGGACGCAGGGTGTCGTTCGTCGCCGTGAACCGGAGCGACATGCCCTGGCGGGACACCAGGAGCAGGTCGTCATGCTCGTCGACGAGCAGCGCCTGCCGGAGCTTGTCACCGTCGCGCAGGTTGATCGCGATGATGCCGCCGGTGCGGTTCGTGTCGTACTCGGTGAGCGCGGTCTTCTTGACCAGACCGTGCTCGGTCGCGAGGACGAGGTACTGCGCCACCTCGTAGTCGCGGATGTCGAGCACCTGCTGGATCTGCTCGTCGGGCTGCATCGCGAGCAGGTTCGCGACGTGCTGGCCCTTCGCGTCGCGGCCGGCCTCCTGCAGCTCGTACGCCTTGGCGCGGTAGACCCGGCCCTGGTCGGTGAGGAACAGGAGCCAGTGGTGCGTCGTCGTGACGAAGAAGTGCTCGACGATGTCGTCGGCGCGGAGCTGGGCCCCACGGACACCTCGGCCGCCGCGGTGCTGCGAGCGGTACTGGTCGCTGCGCGTGCGCTTGACGTAGCCACCGCGGGTGATGGTGACGACCATCTCCTCTTCGGGGATCAGGTCTTCCATCGACATGTCGCCGTCGTAGCCGAACATGATCTCGGTACGGCGGTCGTCGCCGAAGCGGTCGACGATCTCGCTCAGCTCGTCGCGGATGATCGAGCGCTGACGGCTCTCCGACCCGAGGATGTCCTGGAAGTCGGCGATCTTGCGCTCGAGCTCTTCGGCCTCGTCGTGGATCTTCTGACGCTCGAGGGCCGCGAGACGACGGAGCTGCAGCTCGAGGATCGCGCGCGCCTGGATCTCGTCCACGGACAGCAGGTCCATCAGGCCGGTGCGGGCCTCTTCGACGTCGGGCGAGCGACGGATGAGCGCGATGACCTCGTCGAGGGCGTCGAGCGCGGCCAGGTAGCCGCGCAGGATGTGGGCGCGCTTCTCGGCCTCGCGCAGACGGAACTGCGTGCGGCGGACGATGACGTCGACCTGGTGGGCGACCCACGCCGAGATGAAGCCGTCGAGCGGCAGGGTGCGGGGCACTCCGTCGACGATCGCGAGCATGTTCGCGCCGAAGTTCTCCTGCAGCTGGGTGTGCTTGTACAGGTTGTTCAGGACGACCTTGGCGACGGCGTCGCGCTTCAGCACGATCACCAGGCGCTGCCCGGTGCGGCCGGAGGTCTCGTCACGGATGTCGGCGACACCGGCGAGCTTGCCGTCCTTGACGAGCTCGGCGATCTTGATCGCCAGGTTGTCGGGGTTGACCTGGTACGGCAGCTCGGTGACGACGAGGCAGGTGCGACCCTGGATCTCCTCCACCGAGACGACGGCACGCATGGTGATCGAGCCACGGCCGGTGCGGTAGGCGTCCTGGATGCCCTTGGTGCCGAGCACCTGCGCACCCGTCGGGAAGTCCGGGCCCTTGATGCGCTGCATGAGCGCGGCGAGCAGCTCTTCGCGGGTGGCGTCGGGGTTGTCGAGCGCCCACTTGGCACCCTCGGCGACCTCGCGCAGGTTGTGCGGCGGGATGTTCGTGGCCATGCCGACCGCGATGCCGACCGAGCCGTTGACGAGCAGGTTCGGGAACCGGGCCGGCAGGATCGCCGGCTCCTGCGTGCGGCCGTCGTAGTTGTCCTGGAAGTCGACGGTGTCCTCGTCGATGTCGCGGACCATCTCGAGCGCGAGCGGCGCCATCTTCGTCTCGGTGTACCGCGGGGCGGCGGCGCCGTCGTTGCCCGGCGAACCGAAGTTGCCCTGGCCGAGCGCGAGCGGGTACCGGAGCGACCACGGCTGCACCAGGCGGACGAGGGCGTCGTAGATCGCCGAGTCACCGTGCGGGTGGAACTGGCCCATGACGTCACCGACGACGCGGGAGCACTTCGAGAACGCACGGTCCGGGCGGTAGCCGCCGTCGAACATCGCGTAGATCACACGGCGGTGCACCGGCTTGAGGCCGTCGCGGACCTCCGGCAGGGCACGACCGACGATGACCGACATCGCGTAGTCGAGGTACGAGCGCTGCATCTCGAGCTGCAGGTCGACCTGCGAGATGCGGTCACCGGAGACGACGATGTCCCCGCTGTCGCCGTGGACGATCTCGGGCTGCTCGTCGGCGCCGTTCTCGTTGTCGTCAGCCATGTGGCTTCGTTCCCTTTCTGGACAGCCTGGAGGCTGTGGTTCCGTTGGTCGCGCCGGGCGCGACCACAGGTGGTCAGGACTGGTCGACGCGGCTCACGCCGCGCCTCCTGGCCGTTAGATGTCGAGGAAGCGGACGTCCTTGGCGTTCTGCTGGATGAACTGGCGGCGTGCGTCGACGTCCTCACCCATCAGCGTCGAGAAGACGCTGTCCACCGCAGCCGCGTCCTCCAGCGTCACCTGCAGGAGCGTGCGAGTGTCCGGGTTCATCGTGGTGTCCCAGAGTTCCTTGTAGTCCATCTCGCCGAGGCCCTTGTAGCGCTGGATCCCGTTGTCCTTCGGGATGCGCTTGCCGGCTGCGAGGCCCGCCTGCATCAGGGCGTCGCGCTCCCGGTCGCTGAAGACGTACTCGTGCGCCGAGTTCGACCACTTCAGGCGGTACAGCGGCGGCTGCGCGAGGTACACGTAGCCGTGCTCGATGAGCGGACGCATGTAGCGGAACAGCAGCGTGAGCAGCAGCGTGGTGATGTGCTGGCCGTCGACGTCGGCATCGGCCATCAGCACGATCTTGTGGTACCGGGCCTTGTCCGGGTCGAAGTCCTCACCGATGCCGGCACCGAACGCCGTGATCATCGACTGGATCTCCTGGTTGGCGAGCGCGCGGTCGAGTCGGGCCTTCTCGACGTTCAGGATCTTGCCGCGCAGGGGCAGGATCGCCTGCGTCATCGGGTTGCGGCCCTGCACGGCGGAACCGCCGGCAGAGTCACCCTCGACCATGAAGATCTCCGACACGGTCGGATCCTTCGACTGGCAGTCCTTGAGCTTGCCGGGCATGCCACCCGACTCGAGCAGCCCCTTGCGGCGGGTGGTCTCGCGCGCCTTGCGGGCAGCGAGCCGCGCCTGCGACGCCTGGATCGCCTTGCGGACGACGTCGCGTGCCTGCGTCGGGTTGCTCTCGAACCAGTGGGTCAGCTCGGTGCCGACGACGCGCTGCACGAACGACTTCGCCTCGGTGTTGCCGAGCTTGGTCTTCGTCTGCCCCTCGAACTGCGGCTCGCCGAGCTTCACGGAGATGACGGCCGTCAGCCCTTCGCGGATGTCGTCACCCGTGAGGTTGTCGTCCTTCTCCTTGATGATCTTCGTCTCGCGCGCGTAGCGGTTGACGAGGGTCGTCAGCGCTGCACGGAAGCCCTCTTCGTGGGTGCCGCCCTCGTGCGTGTTGATCGTGTTCGCGAAGGTGTGGACGCTCTCCTGGTACGAGGTGTTCCACTGCATCGCGACCTCGAGCGCGATCTTGCGCTCCGGGTCCTCGGACTCGAAGCCGATGACGTCCGGGTGGACGAGGTCGGCCTTCTTCTGCGCGTTGATGTACTCGACGTAGTCGGCGAGACCACGCTCGTACATGAAGGTGTCGTTGCGGGCCTCTTCCCCTTCTTCCGGGGCGCGCTCATCGCGGAGGTTGATCCGCAGGCCCTTGTTCAGGAAGGCCATCTGCTGGAACCGGGTGCGCAGGGTCTCGTAGTCGAACACGACGGACTCGAAGATCTCGGCGTTCGGCCAGAACGTGATCGTCGTGCCGGTCTCGTCGGTCTCTTCGTCCTTGGAGACGGGCGCGACGGGGACACCGTCGGTGTAGCTCTGGCGCCAGACGTGGCCCTGGCGACGGACCTCGACGTCGAGCTCGGAGCTCAGCGCGTTCACGACGGACGAACCGACGCCGTGCAGACCGCCGGAGACAGCGTAGCCGCCACCGCCGAACTTGCCGCCGGCGTGCAGGACGGTGAGGACGACCTGCAGGGTCGAGACCCCCTCGGCCGCGTGGACGTCGACCGGGATGCCACGGCCGTTGTCGACGACGCGGACGCCACCGTCTTCACGGATGCTCACGTCGATGGTGTCGCAGTACCCGGCGAGGGCTTCGTCGACGGAGTTGTCCACGATCTCCTGGACCAGGTGGTGCAGGCCGCGAGGGCCGGTCGAACCGATGTACATACCGGGGCGCTTGCGGACGGCCTCGAGCCCCTCGAGCACCTGAATCTGGTCTGCGCCGTAGGACGGTTCGCTCTGCGGGGTCTCCACGCCGAGCGGGTTCTGCCGGTCGTCTTCAGATTCTGCTGCCATGTCGAGCGTGCTCCTGCCTGCGCGCGGAACGCCCGCGCACTGCACCTCCCAGTCTACCGCAGAGCCCCCTCTTTCGAGGGCTCATCTGCCCCTCAGACGGGCTTTTCTGGCACTCCAGGATGATTTCGTCGCCTCAACCGTAGGTGTCGCGAGGACCGCGCCCCTGGACCGTCCTGGGGCCGCGTTTCCACGTGGGGGCGTCCGGGCCCGAAACCCTGATCGACTCGACCCCGGCTTCGGGGTGCCGTTCCGCGATGGTCGTCGTGACCGTCGCACGCATCAGTCGGAGCTGGGTCGCCCAGGCCGTCGAGTCGCACCGGATGACGAGTGCGCCGTCCTCGATGGTGACCGGTCGGGAGTGCTTCGCCAGCTCCTCGCCGACGACGCTCGGCCAGTCCACGAAGAGCTCGGAGCGAGCGAGGGGTTCGGTCCAACCGAGTTCCTGGGCGAGCGAACCGACGATGTCCGCGAGGCCCTTCGGCTCGCGGCCGCGCCCGTACGGCACGGTGTCGGCGTCGAACTCGCGGGCGCGGCGGCGGCGGGCATCGGTGCCGCGCTTGGACGGGTCGCCGAACACCGCGCGCAGGTGGCGGTACACCTGCGAGGGTTCGGTGGGCTTGCGGGGCTTCGGCATCAGGCTTCGGCTTCGGCGGGGGTGGAGTCGGGGGCGTCGGTCGGGTCCGCCTTGCCGTCGGCGTCCGTCGCTTCAGTCGGCCCGGTCGCGTCGGTCGGCTCGGTCGGCTCGGTCGCGTCGGTCGCGTCCGTCGCCGGACTGGAGGCCCGGGTTGCGTCCGCCTCGTCGGTCACGATCGTGCCCGCCTCGATCCGCACGGTGTGCGCCGCCAGCTTCGGGGGCACGTCGTTGAACACCGCGGCCGTGATGAGCACCTGCTCGTAGTCGGCGACGGCGTTCGCCAGTCGTTCCCGACGCGATTCGTCGAGCTCGGCGAAGACGTCGTCGAGGATGATGATCGGGTCGCCCAGGTTCGACTCCGCGCGCAGGATCGAGGCGCTCGCGAGCTGGACGGCCAGAGCGAAGGACCAGGATTCGCCGTGACTGGCGTACCCGCGGGCCGGTAACCCGTTGAGCCGGAACAACACGTCGTCCCGGTGCGGCCCCACGAGGGTGAGCCCGCGGTCGAGTTCGTCCCGGCGACGGCGCTCGAGTGCGGCCGCGAAGGCCTCGGCCGCCGACGCGACCGTGACGGGCTCGTCGGGGGTCCCGAGCACGGGGTCGGTGGCCACCGCGGACTCGGGGTCGCCACCGCGGATCGACAGGACGCCGGTGATCGAGGCGTCGTGGTGTTCGCCGGCGACGGTCGCGTAGGCCTCTGCCACGAAGGGTGCGAGCCGCCGGGTCAGGTGGTCACGCGCCGCGACGATCTCGGCGCCGAGTCCGACGAGCCGGTCGTCCCAGACGTCGAGCGTCGACAGGGCGTTCGCCTTCGCGCCGGTGGCACGGGCAGACTTCAGCAGGGTGTTCCGCTGGCGGAGCGTGCGGTCGTAGTCGGCGAGCACACCCTGCATCCGCGGTGCGATCTGGCCGAGCAGCTCGTCGAGCATCCGGCGTCGCCCGGCCGGCTCGCCCCGCACGAGGGCGAGGTCCTCCGGGGCGAAGAGCACACTCGTGCAGTAGCGCGGCAGCTCCCGCGGCTTGATCGCCGACCGGTTCACCTGCGCACGGTTCGCACCGGTGCGGTTGATCTGCACCTCGGCGAGGATGCTGCGGTCCTCGTGCGCGAGCCGTGCCCGGACGATCGCGGCATCGCACCCCTGACGGACGAGGGCAGCGTCGGTGGGGACGCGGTGCGAGCCGAGGGTGGAGAGGTACCCGATCGCCTCGACCAGGTTGGTCTTGCCCTGTCCGTTGCGCCCGACGAACAGGTTCGGCCCGCGTGCGAGGTCGACGTCCGCCTCCCGGTAGTTCCGGAAGTCGGTCAGTTGGAGATGGTCGACGTGCACGCGGGCCGAGTCCGGGTTCCCCCGGGAAGTCCTAGGACTTCTTGACGGCGTGACCGCCGAACTGGTTGCGGAGCGCCGCGACGGCCTTCATCGTCGGCGAGGCGCTGCCCTGGCGGGAGACGAAGCGCGCGAAGATCGACGCCGAGATCGTCGGCATCGGAACAGCGTGCTCGATGGCCTCTTCGACGGTCCAACGGCCCTCGCCGGAGTCCTCGACGTAGCCCTCGATCGCGTCGAGCTTCGGGTCCTCGTTCAGCGCGAGCACCATCAGGTCGAGCAGCCAGGAACGGACGACCGTCCCGCGCTGCCAACCGGCGAACACGGCGGGGACGTCGTTGATGATGTCCTTGGCCTCGAGGAGCTCGTAGCCCTCGCCGTACGCCTGCATGATCGCGTACTCGATGCCGTTGTGGACCATCTTCGCGTAGTGGCCGGCGCCGATCGGGCCGGCGTGCGAGAAGCCCTCTTCGCGGGGGCCCTCGGGGCGGAGCGCATCGAAGACGGGCATCGCGAACTCGACGTCCGCGGCGTCACCGCCGACCATGAGGCCGTAGCCGTTGTCCTTGCCCCAGACGCCGCCGGAGACGCCGACGTCCATGTAGCGGATGCCGCGCGCACCGAGCTGCTCGGCGTGCTTGGTGTCGTCCAGCCACTTCGAGTTGCCACCGTCGATGACCAGGTCGCCCTCGCCGAGGACACTGGCCAGGTCGGTGATCACGTCGTCGGTGATCTTGCCGTGCGGGACCATGACCCACACGAGACGCTTGCCCTCCGGGAGGGCAGCGGCGAGGGCGCCGAGGTCGGCGACATCCGAGACGGCGGGGTTCGCGTCGTACCCGGTGACCTCGATACCTGCGTTGCGGAGACGGGCACGCATGTTGTTGCCCATGCGACCGAGGCCGACAAGACCGATGTGCATGATTTCCTCTTCTGTTCGTCGTCGCGCTGATGCTGCCGGTGGTGTGCGCCAGCGCAGGTTGCCTGTTGCGCCTATCGCAGCAGCAGGTTCGGCTGCAGCAGGTACCGGTATCCATCGGTCGCTGCGGCCTCTTGCGAAGTCTGGCCGGTGATCAGCACCGGGCCCGGCTTGTTGGGGTTCTCCGTCTTGGTGAAGGAGATGCGGACGAACTCGGAGTGCACCGCGTTCAGCCCGTCCAGGAGGAAGGCAGGCTTCAACGAGACCACCGTTTCCTCGCCGGTCAACAACGCACTGATCGACTCTGACGCCTGCGCTTGTTCGGATCCGATCGCCTCGAGCGTGAGCCCGTCGACCGTGAAGGAGAACCGGAGTGCCGCTTCGCGCTCCAGGACGAGGGAGACCCGTCGGACCGCCTCGACGAGCTCCGCGGTGTTGATCACCGCATGGTCGTTGACGGTCTCGGGGAAGAGTCGGCGGACCGGCGGGTAGTTGCCCTTGATGAGCAACGACGTCACGGTCTTGTCGTCGGCGTGGAACGCGATGAGCTCGCGGTCGGAGTTGCCGCTGATCGACACCGACACCGTGGACGCCGAACCGAACGTGCGGCCGACCTCCTGCAGGGTGCGGGCCGGGACCAGTGCGTGCAGGGGGTCCGAGCCGACTCGGCCGGAGTCCCACGCGATGGTGCGGACGGCGACGCGGTATCGGTCGGTCGCGATGAGGGAGAGGTCGTTGTCGCCGACCTCGAGCTGCACGCCCGTGATGACGGGGGTGACGTCGTCGCGGCTGGCGGCGACTGCGACCTGGGACACCGCTTCGGAGAACGCGTCGCCGGGGATCACACCGGTCTGCGGGCCGATCTCCGGCAGCGTCGGGTACTCCTCAACCGGCATGGACAGCAGCGTGAAGTGCGCCGATCCGCAGGAGACGGAGATCTTGGCGTCCTCGGTGGTGAACGACACGGGGGCGTTCGGCAGCCGGCTCGCGATGTCGTTCAGCAGTCGACCGGAGACCAGGACCGTGCCCGGTTCGTCGATCTGGGCCGAGATGGACGTCTGCGCCGACACCTCGTAGTCGAACGACGAGAGCGTCAGACGATCTCCGTCGGCGTGGATCAGCACGCCCGAGAGGATCGGGAGGGTCGTGCGCTGCGGGAGGAGCTTCACTGCGAAGGAGACGGCTTCGGAGAAGACGTCCCGGTTGACCTCGAACTTCACAGCTGGAACCCCTGTCGATCGGCTTGGACTGTCCGGCCGCCCCATTCTGGCACAGGCGGACCGGGGCGGGATTTCTTGTCATCCCGCCGTCCACAAGGTTGTCCCGCGGAGATTGATCGTTAACCAGGAGTAATGGTGTTAACGCCTGTACACACTGTGGATAACCCTGTGCATCCCGCTCCGCAGTAGGGAACTACACGGTTGTGACTTGTGAGCGGTGTGTGAGCGTTAACGGGATGAATGAAACTCATCTATCCACTTCCATCCCCAGTCTCCACAGGTGACCCCCCACCTGTGTACAACCGGGCGGCGTGTCCTCCACAGTTATCCACAGGCTATCCACACTGTGAGAACTCCGGCCCGTGGAACCGTCTCAGATGGTGGATGCGGCCGGGAACGGGCCGATCTCAGCGGTAGCGGCGGTCCTGCTTGATGCGGCTGGTGAGCTCGGTGACCTGGTTGTAGATCGACCGACGCTCCTTCATCAGCTCGGTGATCTTCTTGTTCGCGTACATCACCGTGGTGTGGTCGCGGTTGCCGAACAGCTGCCCGATCTTGGGCAGGGACAGGCTCGTCAGCTCGCGGCACAGGTACATCGCGATCTGTCGTGCCGTGGCGATCGCCTGGGAGCGGGACGACCCGTACAGGTCGTCGACGGAGAGCTTGAAGTACTCCGCGGTGTGGTTGATGATGTCCGTCGGCGCGACGACGTTGTCCTCGTCGAGGGTGATCAGGTCCTTGAGGACCGTCTGCACCAGGGCCATGTCCACGGCCGTCCGGTTGAGGCTCGCGAACGCGGTGACCCGGATCAGGGTTCCCTCGAGCTCGCGGATGTTGCTCGACACCTTCGACGCCATGAACTCGAGGATGTCGTCGGGCACCTGCAGGTGGTCGGACTGTGCCTTCTTGCGGAGGATCGCGATGCGCGTCTCGAGCTCGGGCGCCTGCACGTCGGTGATCAGGCCCCACTCGAAGCGCGACCGCATCCGGTCCTCGAACCCGGTCAGGTGCTTCGGCGCGACGTCGGACGTGATGACGACCTGCTTGTTGTGGTCGTGCAGGGTGTTGAACGTGTGGAAGAAGGCCTCCTGCGTGGAGTCCTTGCCCTGCAGGAACTGGATGTCGTCGATCAGCAGGATGTCGATGTCGCGGTACCGCTGCTGGAACTGGTTCGACCGGTTGTTCGCGATCGAGTTGATGAAGTCGTTGGTGAACTCCTCGCTCGACACGTACCGGACGCGGATCCCCGGGTAGAGGCTCTCGGCGTAGTGCCCGATGGCGTGGAGCAGGTGGGTCTTGCCCAGCCCGGAGTCCCCGTAGATGAAGAGCGGGTTGTAGGCCTTGGCCGGTGCTTCGGCCACGGCGACCGCTGCCGCGTGTGCGAACCGGTTCGACGAGCCGATGACGAAGTTGTCGAAGTTGTACTTCGGGTTGAGTCGCGACTCGGGCCGACCGCTGGTGCCGGGAGAGTCGATCTGGCTCGGGACGAACGGCGCCTCGATGTACTGGCGCGGAGCGGCACTCTGCTCAACGGCTTCCTGCACGGGCTCGGCGTACTCGGGGACGTTCGGGTCCACCCGCGGTTCCGAAGCCATGTCCGGGTTGACGGTGATGGCGAAGTTCGCGACCGAGTCGTCACCGATGCGACCGACCGCCTCGGTGATCGGGATCCTGATGCGCTGTTCGAGCATGCCCCGGGTCAGGTCGTTCGGCACCTCGAGGTACAGGGTGCCGGCGAGCACGCCCTTCGGCTCGACCAGGTTCAGGAACCCGTGGAGCTGCGGCGTGATGCGGGGGTCCTCGGCGAGGAGTCCGAGTACGGATGACCAGAGGTCCTCGACGGGGTCGGCCGGCATCGTCAT